>CAVVXS010000001.1:0-75119 GCA_963752225.1 uncultured Alphaproteobacteria bacterium
TTTGGGTGCCCCAACTCGCGCAGCAACCAGAGAAGGGTGGTTTCGGAAAGCGTTGACTCAGCAGTGGTCGTGCTAGGCTCGCCTTAACAAGGTGATTCGTGGGTGTACGACATGGAAACACAAAGGCCGAGGCCTCGACCGTTCACGCTTGGTAGCCAAGCCGGAGTTGCAGATGCCTAGGTTTTATGTTTGGCATGGCCGTATCGCTGCACATTCCGGAAGTCCGCCATGGTCTCTGGCCGGGCCCGGACGCCTCGATGCTTGCTGCCGGTCAGTCGATCGTATTTGGTTTGGCATTCGCAATGATTGGCTTCATCGCCTACTTGCTAATCGCGCAGTGGGTCTACGCACTCTGGTTGCGCCTCAGGTATCCAAGATGATCCGTCGACATGACGGCATGTCTTCAGATCACGAGAACACACAGGGCACAGGCAGACGGATGATGCTAGCTGCCTGTGCCCCTAGTTGTGCCACCGGCATGCCAGTGTTCGCGTTCTGAACCTGCCTTACGGCCGCCCACAGAAGTGTATGGGCCCCATGGTTTCCTGGACAATCGCTCCGTGGAGGGGTGCCCGAGTGGCTAAAGGGGGCGGACTGTAAATCCGCTGGCGTACGCCTACGCTGGTTCGAATCCAGCCCCCTCCACCAGCGCTGTCATTCCGGCTCATCAGGGTTCGGCGTACGGGTCGCGCGTAGCCTTTTGTCTGTGCACTCGCAGAAGCAGCCTCTTGGCCGCTGGTTTCACGACGAACCAGGTGTTTCGACGGCCCTCTCGGACGTCCGTGGTCGTTCCTGTTCCCCAAGGGTGTTCTGTCGATGGAACAGTCCGTCAACTCAACAGAGCTCAGTCGTTTGTTTGCCGGTAGATAATCGTTAATCCAGGCTTGTCGGCCGTTCCCGATCCGAATAGGCTTGCAGTGAAGCATCTCGAGGCCGGGAACGTCCAATGGCAAGCTATAACTGGAAGTCAGCCGTCAGCGGTTCGTGGAACAACCCTCTGCTGTGGCTGCCGAACGGGCCGCCGCCGACCTCGATCGCGAATGGTTTCGCATACTACACCTTTGCTGCGGACGATGCGGTGTTCAACACGGGATCGGCCAGCGCCTATACCGTGACCGGCGATGCCCACGCCGCGTCGATCTCGGTGCAACATGACCAAGTCACATTCTCGAATTTCACCTTCAACAACAACTCGGGCGGCTACACCGTGCCCGAGCCGGCGATCAACGTCAGCAATGGCGCCGCCGTAACGGTCAACGCTAGCGCTTCCATGTCGACCGTGGACACGGTCGGCTATCCGTACAGCGTCGATGGCCCGCTGGTGATCAACAATGCCAGCGTCAACGTGCTGGGTTCACTCGACGCTACCCTCGATCTTCAGGCAGGCGGCGTGCTGACGGTTGGCAATGGGGGTCGCTTTTACTCGCCGGTCACGAACCATAGTCCGATGCCGCTCGCAGTGGTCGAACAAGGCGGCATCCTCAACGTCGAAGCCGGCAGCACGGTCAACGCACCGTTCGCGAGAATGGCCGGCACCCTCAACATCAACGGCGCAACCGCGCCGGGAGGCGCCATCCAGAGCACCGGCATCGTCAACGGCAGCAACGGCGGAGTACTGACCGGACTCAACTACAACTACCTCGGGAACATCGCCAATGACGGGGTGATTGCCGCGACCGCCGGGCTGTTCACCATCCAAACTCAATCGATTGCCGGCACCGGCCATCTCGCCATTGCCGCCGGTGCCAAGCTGGCGATCACCGATTATGGCGGCGGCGGCACGCTGTATACGAACAGCGGTCCGGGTCTCTCGCCGTCCCGTAATATCACGGTCAACAACGATCTCGTTTTTCAGCAGAACGCCAGCTTGCTGCTGCGCAATGCGGTGCAGGATAACGGTATCCTGCTGAATTTCGGCGTGGGCGACTCGGTCGATCTGACCGAGTTGCGCGCCACAACGCTGACCGCCACCGACCGTAACGGGGTCACTACGGTGACCGCCAGCGGCACGCCAACCGGGCAACCGTTCGGCTTCTCCGTCTCGTTCAAGCTGGGCGGCGACTACTCGCTGAACGACTTGGCACTGGGCGAGGACGGCGCCGGCGGGTCGCTGGTCAGCTTCGTCGACCATTCCCCGGTACCCGTTGTGACACTTCCGCCTCTGCCGACACCGCCGGCGGCGGTGGTCGCCCCAACCCCAACGCCGACGGTCGCCGTCAACGAGGGGCGGCGCGGGGATGGCTTTGGCCTCAACAGCGACAGCAGCGTGGTGTTCAGCCATGGCGGCAAGACGGACACGCTGTATGGCCTCAAAGAGATCGACTTCATCGACGGGCGCGAGGTGTTCGACGCCAACGACCCGGTGGCCAGCATCGTGCGCCTGTATCAGGCGGCGCTCGGGCGCGCGCCCGACCAGGGTGGCTTGCATTACTGGTCCTACGCGCTGGCGCACGGGTCGACGCTGACGGACCTCGCCAACGGGTTCCAGTCCAGCCCCGAGTTCATCACCCGGTTCGGTGGCGACCTGCCGAATGCCGACTACGTGTCCCGCATCTACCAGAACGTGCTGGGCCGCACGCCGGACGCGTCCGGGCTGGCGTTCTGGCAAGGCAACCTCGACAACGGAACGGCCACCCGCGCCCAGATGCTCGCCGGCATCTCCGAAAGCGCCGAGAACAAGGCCGCAACGGCGCCCGCGGTGGCGACCGGGATCTGGGACCTTGACGAGACCGCCGCCCGCGTTGCTCGCCTCTACGATGCGGCGCTCGGACGGTTGCCGGATGGGCCGGGACTGACCTACTGGACGGGCGACATCAAGGGAGGGGCGCCGCTGCTCGACCTCGCCAATGCGTTCGTCGGCAGCGCCGAGTTTACCGCCACGTATGGCGCGCTTGACAACTCCGCCTTTGTCGGCACGGTCTACCAGAACACGCTGCACCGCGCCGCCGACCCGGGCGGCGCCGGTTACTGGGTCAACATGCTGAACGCAGGCACCACCCGGGCCGAAGTGATGGTGGGCTTTTCGGAAAGCCCGGAGCACCTGAACAACACCGCGCCGAACATCATGAACGAGACGGATTACGGGATCCGTCTCGCCTGAGCCGGCGGCGCCCGCGCTCCGGTTGCGGGTTGCGGGCGGCTGACCATGTCCGGGGGGTCAAAGGAGGTTCCTGTGATCCGATTGTTGTCCCCGCCGGGTCTCGTGACCGGCGCCGTGGTGATGCTGTCCGTCGCCGGCGGCGTGGCGTTCGGCGCGGGCGTGGTCTCGGCCCTGCTGGCCGCGCATGCGTTCGGCCGGCGCGCGCGCGCATGATCGCGCTGCTTTATTTGCCCGTCTTGGCGGCCGTGCATTTCAGCGCCGGCGCGGCGCTGGGCGGCATGGCGGTGCTGTCGGCGAAGGCGGTGATCGACGTCGTGAGAGGGCGGTAGAGCAACATCCGACCGAACCGGATCAGTTTTGTCGGATCAAGTTGCTCCATCGACCGAGTGACAGAGCACGGCCGTTCGGCAGCGGCGGATCAAGCTCCTCCAGCCGTGCAGGCGTCCGCCGTCTCGATGGCCGGGTCGGCCGGCGCAGGCGAGGCCAGAGCCGGCCGGCCGGCAGCCGACTCGATCGCCGTCAGCCGAACGCCGAGGCGCCGGCGGTCAGGGCCATCGCCGGCCTCGACCGGGGCGACCGGGCGGTCGATCACGAAGCTCAACAGGAGCGAGTGACCCGGCGATGGCCGCATGGACTCGGGCGGCGTGATCCGGATGGCGATGGGTCCGACCGGCTCGTCGGGCGGAACATACCAGGTCCCGACGACAACCGTGTCGAGCAAGATGGTAATCGTGCGTGCGCCGGGCTCGACCGTCTCCGGGGGGATGTAGCGGCTGAGCACGACGTCGAACCCGTCGCGCCATTGCTCGATGATCCGGTCCGGCAAGCAGAGGCTGGCGCGCTCCGCGGCCGACCAGACGCCCCACTCCTCCGCCGCATGCCAGCCGCTGCCCAGCAGCAGCTGGCCCAGCGAGCCCGGGCGGAACACGAGGGACGTCAGCTCGCGGCCGGTTCCGTGTCCCATCGCGTCGACGACCGTTTGCGCGTTGCGCTGCTGGGTCCTGACCCGGTCTTCGGCGTAAGCGGCCTCGGTGATCTGGTCGGCGCGCGGCAGATGGCGGGCCAGGAACGCCGCAAGCGGGGCGGCGTCGGCGTCCGGCGCCTCCGCCCGGTGGCCCGGCTGGCGGCCCGAACGGTGGATGGCAAGGTCGTGCAGCGTTTCCCATTGTGCGGCGAGCGAGGCGAGGCCGACGCGGTCCCGCAGCATGACCGACACGGCGCGGGTGGCGGCCGGGTCATAGTCGAGGATCAGCCGGGCAAGGCTCTCGGCCGTGGGCATCGGGCCGAGCATGCGGCGCGACAGGGACGTGTCGGGCCAATCCGTGATCTGCTCGGGGCCGAACCGGCCGCCGAAGCCGAACTCGTCGATGACGATCACCGACGCTCCGACCGCGACCGCCTCGACGGCGCTGCGGGAATGGGCGAACACGATGTCGGCGCGGCGGCAACGCTCCGCGAGGTCGGGCACCACGACGCCAACGCCGGGTCCCACGATGTCGAGCGGGACGTCCGCTTGCCGGCAGGCTTCCGTCACGAGCCCGACGTGCCCGGCATTCTGCTTGACGACGAGCAGGGCGGACCGGGGCCGCTCCGGCCACTCGTCGCGCAGAGTGAACCGCTCGAGGTCGACGCCGTTGGGCAGCACGACCATCTTGGCGGGGTCGACGCCATCGAGCAGCAACCGATCGCGGCAGGCGGCGTCCACCGCGACGAAGCAGCCGATGCGCGGGCACAACAGCGGCTCGTCGAACACGCTGGCCGTGTCATGGCAGGTGAACAGCGCCGGGGCGGTTGGGAAGCGGACCATTGCCAGCGCCAGCACGACGTTGTGGCTGCCATGGATGACGTCGGGCACGTAGCCGATCGACTCGATCCGGCTGGTGACGGCGATGCCCTGCATCCGCGCGCGGGTGGCGGTGGAGCCCAGTGTCGGGCTGTAGATCGCGACGCGGTGGCCGCGCGCGCGCATGGCGCTGGCAAGTTCGAGCGTCGCGACTTCCGTTCCGGTGCGTTCGGAAAAGACGATGTTGGTGAACAAGATCGAACGCATTGCCGGTGCTATGATCCGTCAGCGGAGTTGCAGGCCCCTGGCAGTCAAGTCCAGCCAACGTCTATCAAGACCAACGCCCCGAAGCGGATGAGGCCACATGCGTGCCGTCCGGACGGATCAACTATCGGTATCGTTGCGGATAAAGCAAGAAACCGGTTGCGAAGAAATGTTTGCGCGTTCGTTGCCCGGCGTCAGGTGCCGATGGCCAAGGTCGCGCGGAGCTTGCGCAGGAGCGCCAATGCCGATTGCGCGGTGATCCGGCCGGTGCGCGGGTTTTCGCTCGGGACATTCTCGATTTGCATCTCGAGCCGGGCGGAGTCGCTTTCGACCTCGATGCGGTGGATGTTGCGATCGATGGCCGGATCGGCCCAGATCTCAATCGTGGTGCGGTCGGGGCCGACGCCCGCCAGCGAGAGCGCGGCGGCCACGTTCACGTTGGCGGGGAAGCCGACCGCCGCCTCGCGGGCCGAGCCCGAGAACACGAGCAGCTTCTCCGTCAGCGCGGACACGTCGATTCCGTGTTGCAGCAGATGCGGCGCGCCGGCCAGGCCGCCCGGCGGCTTGCGGGTGATCATGCGGACGCCGTGGATGGTGCCTTCGGCGGCGGCCAGCACCGCGTCGAGCCCGAGCAGGGCTCCGCTCGGCACCAGGATACGGCCGCCGCGGGCCGCCGCGAGGTCGGTCAGCTCCGGATGCCGCAGCAGCGCCGCGCAGCTGAACACCACCAAGGTGCGGCCGGCGCGTAGGACGGGTTCGGCGATGGCCGGAAGGGCGGCGGCCGGCGCACACTCGACGACGATGTCGGCGACTTCGGCGAGGGCGTCGGAGGGCAAAACCAGAACGCCGGGCGCCGGGGGCTCGATGGGCGTGCGGACGCCGACCGCGATCAGCTCGATGCCAGGGATGCCGGCCAGGATGCCGGCCGAGACCGCCCGCCCGATCGCGCCATAGCCGGCAATGGCGATACGAAGATTGGCCATGAAGCAGCGTAGCCGAGGGCGGCGTTGACCGGCAACGCGGGAAATTATACCTAAATTCGCATGGCCGATGCGCGTCCTTGACCTATTCAGCGGGATCGGCGGGGCAGCGCTGGGACTGCACTGGGCCGGCATGCGAACGGTGGCGTTCCGCGAACAGGACCCGTTCGCGGCAGCCATCCTTCAAAGGCGATGGCCCGGGGTGCCGGTCTACGGCGATGTGCGACGGCTCACCGCCGAGCGCTTGCGGCGCGACGGCGTTTGCTGGGCCGAGCTGCTGGTCGGCGGTTTTCCTTGCCAGGATGTCAGCGCCGCCGGCGCGGGCGCCGGGCTTGCGGGCGCGCGGTCGGGGTTGTGGACCGAGATGGAGCGGCTTGTCGCCGAGTGCCGACCGCGTTGGGTGGTGGTTGAGAACGTTCCTGGCCTGCGAGTGCGGGGTGCGGACCGGGTGTGCGACGGGCTGGAAGCGATCGGCTACGCCTGCTGGCCGGTCGTGGTGGGTGCTGTCCATGCCGGCGCGCCGCACCGGCGGCAGCGGGTGTGGATCGTGGCGCGGTCCGTTGCTGCCGACCCCGCGGGCGCGGGACTGGAAATGCGGGAGCAGTGCGCAGCGGGGACGCCGGCGCGCCTGCCCGTTGAACGACGTGGTTGGTGGCAGGCTGAACCCGGCGTTTGTCGAATGGGTGATGGGGTTCCCGGTCGGGTGGACCGGATCCGCTGCCTGGGCAATGCCATCGTGCCGGCCAACGCCGCGATGATCGGCCGGGCGATCATCGCGGCCGAGCGTGCGGTGGGACCCCGCGTCGCCGCGGGGTGAACGGACCTCGCGGGAGCGTCGCCTGACGTCAGGCGGCTTGCGGCGCTTTCAGGCGGTCGCTGAACAGCTTGCGGAGCTTGGCGACCTTGGGCGTGATCACGGCACGGCAATAGCCGGACCAGGGGTTGCGGGCGAAGTAGTCCTGGTGCTCGTCCTCGGCCCGCCAGAACGTCTCGAGCGGCACGATCTCGGTGACGATCGGGCGGTCCCACGCCCCGCTCCGGTCGATTTCGTCCCGGACCTCGGCCGCGATCCGCGCCTGTTGGTCGTTCTCGGTCAGGATGATGCTGCGATATTGGGGGCCGATGTCGGCGCCTTGCTGGTTGGGCGTGGTCGGATCGTGCATCGTGAAGAATACGCGCAGGATGTCGGCCAAGCCGATCTGCTCCGGATCGAACTCGAGCTGCACGACTTCGGCATGACCGGTGCGCTTGCCGCAGACCTGCTCGTAGGTAGGGTTGGCGGCATGGCCGCCGGCATAGCCGGACGTGGACGACCGCACGCCGCGAAGCGCCAGGAACACCGGCTCGAGACACCAGAAACAGCCGCCGCCCAGGGTCACACGCTCGATCGCCATATCAGTCCTCCGCCAAGAGTCCGGGCATATGTGACGGGTGGCGGCAGAATCAAACCCGGTTCGGAACTGCTCTAGGCCCCGGCGTGCGGATCGGCCTGAACAATGCGCGAGACCGCCTGCATCAGCGTTTCCCAGCCGAACGGCTTCGGCATGTACTCCTGCGTGCCGGGCGGCTGCGGGCGCCCGCTCACGAGCAGGACCGGCAGCCGCGGCCAGCGCGCCCTGGTATGCTGAGCGAGCTGCAGCCCATCCATCCGGGGCATATTGATGTCGGTGATGACGAGATCCACCGGACCCTGGCTGTTGAGGTATTCGAGCGCGGCGACGCCGTCCGCGGCCTCGTGGACGCGGTGCCCGGCGTCGGCCAGCATCCATGCCGTTGCCTCGCGGACCATGACATCATCGTCAACGAGAAGGATGGTCAGGCTCGGGTCCGCGGTTCGGTTCGGCACAGTTGTCCAGATCAGTTCGGGTCACCGGGCGGGACGTTACATAGGTTTGGTGAACAGGCAGATAAAATCGTGTCTCATGGAGCGTGACACGCGGACAGTTCATCGTGAGGCGCCGGACCGCGGCAACCGCTACGACAGCGATATAGCCAACGTGCGCCGACCTGGGTATGATCCCATAACGGCTGCTTGACGGCCGACCTTAGAACAGGGACGTCCGCATGGCCACAGTTTCGATCCGGGGGGTGCGGAAATCCTTCGGGTCCACCGCCGTCCTGCATGGCGTCAGCATCGAGATCGCCGACGGCGAGTTCACTGTGCTGGTCGGACCGTCGGGCTGCGGCAAAAGCACGCTGCTGCGCATGTTGGCCGGGCTCGAGGAGATCGATCAGGGCGAGATCGCGATCGGCGGCCGTGTGGTCAACAAGGTGCCGCCGAAGCAGCGCGACATCGCGATGGTGTTCCAGAACTACGCGCTGTACCCGCACATGACGGTGCGGGACAACATGGCGTTCAGCCTCAAGCTCGCGAAGGCGCCGCAAGCGGCGATGGATGAGCGGGTGAACCGGGCGGCGGGGATCCTGGGGCTCGGTGCGTTGCTGGACCGGTATCCGCGGCAACTCAGTGGCGGGCAGCGGCAACGGGTGGCGATGGGCCGGGCGATCGTGCGCGACCCGCAAGTGTTTCTGTTCGACGAGCCGCTCAGCAACCTCGACGCGAAATTGCGGGTCGGCATGCGGGCCGAGTTGAAGGACCTGCACCAGCGGCTCAAGACGACGACGATCTACGTCACGCACGACCAGATCGAGGCCATGACGATGGCCGACAAGATCGTGGTGATGAACGGTGGCCGGGTGGAGCAGATCGGCAGCCCGCTGGAGTTGTACGACCGGCCGGCCAACCAGTTCGTGGCCGGGTTCATCGGCAGCCCGGCGATGAACTTCATCCCCGGCCTAGTGGAAGCCGGTGGGTTCCGCGCGGAGGGCGGCTCGTTGTGGCCGCTGCCGGCCAACGGCGCCAACCAGAACGGCCGCCCAGCGATCTACGGCGTCCGCCCGGAGCACCTGCGGCTGCACGACGACGGCGTGAAGCTGATGGTTCAGGTTGTGGAGCCGACCGGATCGGAGACGCAGGTGCACGGACGGCTCGGGCCGCTGCCGGTGATGGGCGCGTTCCGCGAGCGGGTGGCCGCGGCACCCGGTGAACCCATCTCCGTCACCGCCGACCCGGCGCTCGTGCACCTGTTCGACGGCGAGACCGGGCAGCGCCTGGTCGCCTGAACGCGCTCGAACAATCCAAAGGGGGAAACACGAACAATGCTTGATTTGAACCGTCGCCAGCTCGGGCTGGGAGTGGGGGCGGCCGCCGCGTCCGGGCTGATCGGATCCGGTGCGCGGGCGGCGATCCCGGCGGCCGATGTGCCGGCGCCGAACCTGCCGATCGAGAAAGGGGCCGCGCTGCGCGTGCTGCGCCCGGCCAAGTTCGTCGATCCGGACGAGCGGATCTGGAACGAGAACACCAAGAAGTTCACCGAAATGACGGGGTGCACCGTAAAGGTGGACTATTCCGGCTGGGAGGATCTGCGGCCGCAAACGGCGGTGACGGCCAACACCGGCGCCGGGCCGGATGTCGTGGTGGGCTGGACCGACGACCCGCACCTCTATTCGGACAAGCTGCTCGACCTCACCGACATCGCCGAGTACCTGGGCAAGAAGTATGGCGGCTGGTACCCGCTGGCCGAGATGTACGGCAAGAAGTACAAGACCAACCAGTGGATCGCGATCCCGATGGGCGCCAGCGGCGGCCCGGCGGTGTACCGGATCAGCTGGCTGAAGGAGGTCGGGTTCGAGGAGTTCCCGAAAACGACCGACGGCCTGCTCGACTTGTGCCGCAAACTGCAGAAGTCGGGTCACCCGGCCGGGTTCGCGCTCGGCCACGCGGTGGGTGATGCGAACGCGTTCTGCTATTGGCTGATGTGGGCGTTCGGCGGCAACCTGATCGACGAGAACGGGAAGGTGGTCGTCAACTCGAAGGAGACGATCGAGGCGCTGAAATACGTCAAGGCGTTGTATCCGACCTGGATCCCCGGGACGAACTCCTGGCTCGATCCGAGCAACAACAAGGCGATGCTGTCGGGTGAGCTCGCGGCCACGCAGAACGGCGTTTCGCTGTACTTCTCGGCGCGCAACAGCAAGGACGAGTCGCTGCAGAAGATCGCCGCCGACATGAACCATGCCCGGATGCCGATTGGACCGTCGGGCAAGAGCGCGGAATTGGCCAACGCGATCAACGCGATGATCTTCAAGCACACCAAGGCGCCGAACGCGGCCAAGGCGTACCTGACCTATATGATGGAAGGGCCGCAATACGACCGCTGGCTGACGGACAGCTTTGGCTATTGGGGCCAGCCGCTGCGGGCCTACGAAAGCAGCGCGGTGTGGACCAACGACCCGAAGGTCGCGGTTTACAAGGACACCATGGCCGACAGCCGCTGGCTGGCCTACCCCGGGGCGATCACCGAGGCGTCGGGGGCGGTGGTGGCGGACTACGTGGTGGTGGACATGGTGGCCGCGGCGGCGACCGGCGCCAGCACGCCGGAGGAGGCGGCCAAGGAAGCCGAACGGCGGGCAAAGCGCTACTACCGCTAGCTTCTGCCAGTCGGGAGCGGCTTGGCGGCGTCCGTCCAGCCCTCCCAGGGGTCCTTCGACACGGTCCTTTCCAAGCCGAACTGGCGGGCGGATTGCAGCACGGCGCTGCCTGCGGCCGTCCTAAAACCGTGGTTCGGTTCGGAACGCTACGCTACGCTTGCACGCAGGGTCGAACGCATCCATATTGCCTCCAGATTGGAGGCAATATGGAACCATGCCGGTGACATTGTCGATCAAGAATGCGCCCGAACCTATCGTTGAACGCTTGAAGGAGCGGGCCAACCGCAACCATCGCTCGCTGCAGGGCGAGCTGATGGCGATCATCGAACGTGCGGCTGAAGAAACACCGGTCCGGCGCTCGGTTGCCGAGACGTTCGCCGCCGTCCGAGCGCTCGGGTTCCGGATGCCCGCCGAAGCGACCGCAATGGTGCGCGAGGATCGTGACCGTTAAGGTTATCGACGCGTCGGCCTTCGCAGCCCTGGTGTTCGGGGAGCCGGATGCCGAGACGGTGTTGCAGGCGGTCGGTTCCGACCGGCTCGCGGCGCCTACCTTGATCGAATACGAGTTGGCCAATGTGTGCTGGAAGATCCTGCGCCGCCGGCCGGAGCAGCGGCAGGTGATCCTGGCCACCTATGCGGCCCGGCATCTGTTCGAGCTCGCTGAGCACCCGGTCAACGCCGACGAGGTCGTGCCGCTCGCGGAGGCGACCGGGTTGACGGCCTACGACGCCAGCTACCTGTGGCTGTCGCGTCATTTGCGGGCGCCCCTCGTGTCGTTAGATCGGCAGCTCATCCAAGCCGCCGCCGCTTGAGGTTGCACCGCTTTGGCGGTTCCCGCATGGTCGGTCATGCCTCTGCCCTCGCTGCGCTTGTTTTGCACGCTCGCCCTCTCCGGCGTCGTCAGTGAGGTCGCGCCGGCGTTCGAGGCCCGGCATGGCGTGCCGGTCGAAGCGACGTTCCTGCCGACTGCCGTGCTGATGCCCCGGCTTCGCAGCGGCGAGGCGGCCGATGCGGCGATCCTGACCGCCGACGGAATGGCGGCGTTGGTGGGCGAGGGCCGAGTACGGGCCGACAGCGTCCTTGATTTGGCCCGCTCGTTCGTCGGCGTCGCGGTGCGGCAAGGCGCGCCCAAGCCTGACATCTCCACCCCGGACGCGTTCATCGCCGCGCTGCTGGCGGCTCGCTCGGTCGGCCTGTCGCGGCAGGGGGCAAGCGGGCTGTTCCTTTCGGCGCTGTTCACGCGGCTCGGCATCGCCGACGCGATCGCGGCAAAGGCGATGGTGATCGAGACCGGCTACACCGCGGAGTTGGCGGCGAGCGGCCGGGCGGAACTCGCGCTGCAGCAGGTGAGCGAGCTGATGGTGGTACCGGGCGTCGAGATCGTCGGCCGGATCCCGGCCGCGCTCGGTGGCGACAGCGTGTTCACGGGCGGCGTGGTCGCGGGCGCCGATCCGGCCGCGCAGGCCGACGCGTTCCTGCGAGCGATCGCGTCGGCCCGCGAGCTGATCGCGGCGAAGGGATTGGAGCCGATCTGACGCCCGTGGCTTATGCCCGGCTTGGCGCCGCGTCCGGCTCCCCATTGTTGAGCGCGCCGGCCAGCCGCGGCATCTGCTTCTTCTTGGCCGGCACCAGCCAGCTCTGCAGCTTGTCGAGGTAGAGGTAGATCACCGGCGTCGTGTAGAGCGTCAGCATCTGGCTGAGTGCCAAACCGCCAACCATGGCAAAGCCGAGCGGCTTGCGCAGCTCCGACCCGGCGCCCCCCTCCAGCATCAACGGCAGGCCCGACAGCAACGCGGCCATCGTGGTCATGAGGATCGGCCGGAACCGCAACAGGCAGGCCCGGCGGATGGCGTCCAACGGCGCGACGCCCTCGTTGCGCTCGAGGTGGATCGCGACGTCGACCAGCATGATGCCGTTCTTCTTGACGATGCCGATCAGCAGGATGATGCCGACGATGCCGATCACCGTCAGGTCGTAGCCGAACGCCAACAGCATCAGCAACGCGCCGACGCCGGCCGAGGGCAGGGTGGACAGGATCGTCAGCGGCAGGATGTAGCTCTCGTACAGGATGCCGAGGATGATGTAGACGGCGACCAGGGCGGCGGCGATCAGCGCCGGCTGGCTGCTGAGCGACGCCTGGAAGGCCTGGGCGGTGCCTTGGAACTGGCCTTGCACGGTGGCGGGCACGCCGAGCTCGGCCTGCGCCGCCTGGATGGCCGTCACGCTGTCGCCCAAAGAGGAGCCGGGTTTGAGGTTGTAGGAGATCGTCACCGCCGGGAACTGGCTCTGGTGGTTGACGACCAGCGGCTGCACCGGCGCGGTGTCGATGCGGACAAAGGTGCTCAGCGGCACCGGCTGGCCGCTGCCGGAGCGGACGTAAAGCTGCTGCAGCGTGTTGAGGTCGCCCTGCTGGTTCGGCGTGACCTCGAGGATGACGTAGTAGGCCTTGAGGTCGGTGAAGTACTGCGCCACCTGGCGCTGGCCGAAGGCGTCGTTCAGGGTCGCATCGATGGTGCCCGGCTGGATGCCGTAACGGGCGGCGGCGTCCTTGTCGTAGGTGAGCGTCGCGGTCAGGCCGGCGCCGGCCGCGTCGGAGGTGACGTCGGCGAGCTGCGGCAGCGTTTTGAGCTTGTCGAGGATCTTCGGCGCCCACTGGTTCAGCTCGGCCGCATTGGGGTCGGACAGGGTGTATTGATACTCGGTGCGGGACAAGCGGCCGCCGACGCGCACGTCTTGCGCCGGCTGCATGAAGAAGCGGATGCCTTGCACGTCCTGCATGCGCCTGTTGATGCGGGCGATAACTCCGCGGGCGTCCACGTCACGCTCGCTCCAGGGTTTCAGCGAGATGTAAATGCGGCCGTTATTGGCGGTCTGGCCCCCGGAGCCGGCACCGATGGAACTGGTGACGCCGGCGACGGCGGGGTCCTCGCCGACGATCTGGTTGACCTGCTTCTGCAACACGGTCATCTGCGCAAAGCTGGTGTCCTGCGCCGCATCGGTGATCCCGATGATGATGCCGGTGTCCTGGCTGGGGAAGAAGCCTTTCGGGATCAGCGTGTAGAGGACGCCGGTCAGCACCAGCGTGCCGAAGAACACCATCAAGGTGAGGAAGCGGAAGCGGAGCGCGAGGTCGAGGGTGCGCTCGTAGAAGCCCAGGATGGCGTCGAAGATGTTTTCGACGAACTTGTAGAAGCGGCCGTGTTCCTTCTTCTCCGCCGTCAGGAAGCGCGACGCCATCATCGGCGTGAGCGTCAGCGAGGCGAGGCACGAGACGGCGATGGTGATCGAGACGGTGACCGCGAACTCGCGGAACAGCCGGCCGATGATGCCGCCCATCAGCAGCAGCGGGATGAACACCGCGACGAGGCTGATGCTGATGCTGAGGATGGTGAAGCCGATCTCGCCGGCGCCCTTGATCGCCGCCTGCATCGGCGTCTCGCCTTCCTCGACGTGGCGGACGATGTTCTCCAGCATGACGATCGCGTCGTCGACCACGAAGCCGACGGCGATCGTGAGGCCCATCAGGCTGAGGTTGTCGAGGCTGAAGCCGCACACGAACATCACGCCGAGGGTGCCGATCAGCGCCACGGGGATGGTCACGCTCGGGATGATGGTGGCCCAGGCGTTGCGGAGGAACACGAAGATTACCGAGACGACCAGGCAGATCGACATCGCAAGGGTGAACTCGACGTCGCTGACCGAAGCGCGGATCGTCTGGGTGCGATCGCTGACGACGTCCACCTTGATGTCGGGCGGGATGTTCTTGAGCAGCGCCGGCAGCTTGGCTTGCACGGCGTTGACGGTTTCGATGACGTTGGCGCCGGGCTGCTTGAACACCAGCAGCAGGACGGCGGGCTTGTTGTCCTGCCAGGCGGTCAGCTCGCGGTTCTGCGGGCCGGACACCGCGTTGCCGACATCGCGAATGCGCACCGCGCCGCCGTCGCGATAGTTGATGATGGCGTCGTTGTACTCCTGCGCGGTCATGCGCTGGTCGTTGGAGTACACGGTGTAGGATTGGTTCTTGCCGTCGATCGTGCCCTTGGGCGCGTTGGCTGTCGAGTTGGCGAGCACGTTGCGCACGTCCTCGAGCGTCAGGCTGAGGCCGGCGAGCTTGGCCGGGTCCACTTGGACGCGGATGGCGGGGGTCTGCTGCCCGCCGACCAGGACTTGGGACACGCCGGTGACCTGGCTGAGCTGCTGGGCGATGATGTTCTCGGCGGCCTGGTCGACGTCGGTCAGCGGCAGCGTCTCGGAGCGCGCGGCCAGGATCAGGATCGGCGCGTCGGCCGGGTTGGTTTTGCGCAACGTCGGCGGGTTGGGGATGTCCTTCGGCAGCTGCCCGCCGGCGGCGTTGATCGCCTCCAGAACGTCCGTCGCGGCCCCGTCGATGTTGCGGCTGAGGTCGAACTGCAGCGTGATCTGGCTGTTGCCGAGCACGTTGACGGACGTCATTTGCGCCAGGCCCGGGATCTGGCCGAACTGCGTCTCGAGCGGCGTCGCGACCGCGGTCGCCATCGTGGACGGGCTGGCCCCGGGATACTGGCCGGTGACGCTGATGGTTGGGAACTCGACTGCCGGCAGCGGCGCCACCGGCAGGAACGGATAAGCGGCGATGCCGGCCAGAACGATGGCCGCGATCATCAACGAGGTGGCGATCGGCTTGCGAATAAACGGGGCGGACAGGTTCATCGGCTGGCACTCTGGTTGGCCGGGATCACGTCTGGGTCGCCCGCCTTGCCGAGTGCCAGGCGAGTGCCGGGGCCGATCCGGCTTTGCCCGGCGGTGACGACCTGCTCGCCCTCGGACACGCCCTCCTTGACCACGGTGTCGACGCCGTTGTCGTACAGGACCTTGATGTCGCGCCGGTCGGCGGTCTTGTCGGGCTTGACCGCGAACACGAACAGACCGTCCTGACTATGCTGGACCGCGACGTGCGGGATCGCCACGCCTTTCGCGACGTCGACTTGCAAGCGCGCGGACACGAACTGGCCCGGCGTGAGGCGGTCGTCCTGGTTGGCGAAGATGGCCTTGAACTGCATCGTGCCGGTCGAGGTGTTGATGGCGTTGTCGGGGGTGAGCAGCTCGCCCCGGGCCAGCTCGTTGGCGCCGTCGGTGGTGTCGGCCAGCACCGGCAGCGTGCCGCGGGCCATGGCGTCGCGAACCCGTTGCAGGTCGGTCTCGGGCAGCGTGAACACCACGCTGATAGGGTGCACCTGAGCGATCGACAGGATGCCGGGCCCGGACGCGTTGGCCTGAATCAGGTTGCCGGGATCGACCCGGCGCAGGCTGACCCGGCCGTCGAGCGGCGATTTCACGACCGCGTAGCCGAGGTTGATGGTGGCCTCCTCGATGGAGGCGTCGTCGGCGGCAACCACGCCTTCGTAACGGGACACCGTGGATTTCTGGGTGTCGAGCTGCTGGCGGGAGGCGAAATCCTTGGTGGCAAGCTGTTCGTAGCGGTTGGCGTCGAGGCGGGCATTGTCGAGGTTGGCCTGATCCTGCAGGCGCTGCGCCTGCGCCCGGTCCAGCGCCGCCTTGAGCGGACGGGGGTCGATCACGGCCACCACGTCGCCCTTTTTCACGTCCTGGCCTTCCTTAACCGGCTCGTCGATCAGCACGCCGCCCACCTGCGGGTGGATCTCGACCGCGTTCAGCGCCTGAACGGTGCCGATGCCGCGCAGGTAGATCGGCACCGCGTCGATTTTCGCCGCCGCGGCCGTCACGGGAACGTCCGGCGTTGCGGCGGGCGGCTTGGCCTCGTGGGACCCGGTGTAGCGCCATGCGCCATACCCGCCGCCAAGGAGAACGGCCGCGACCACGAGCAGCGGAAGAGGTTTCAATCGCACAAGTTTATCCTCGGGGCCGAACGCGGGGGCGCGCCCACGTCCCAGTTACGCACGAGTTGCGGCGGATACGCTGCCAATCGAGGGGACGTGAACGGAGGGTTGTCGCTGGCGTGAGCGGTGCGGCTTGGGTATCGTTCGGCAAGAAGCGCCACCGGGCGCCAATCGGGCGTGGCAGCGTTGGGGGAACGATGGGTGAGAATGTTGCCGTAGCCGGGGGAACGCCCGCCCACGCGGCCCATGCTTGGCGATGGTCGCCGCCCGGCGACACCTGGCTCATCCGGCTGTTCGATCACCGCGGCTTCCTGGCGGCGCTGTGCTTGTTCCCGGCGCTGGCTTTGCTGCTGGTGTTCCTGACCTACCCGCTCGGGCTCGGCATGTATCTGGCGTTCACCGACACCAAGATCGGCCGGGCCGGCGTGTGGGTCGGGCTGGAGAACTTCGAGAGCCTGTGGGACGACCGGATCTTCTGGCTCAGCGTCACCAACACGCTGGTCTACACGGCGGTGGCGACGGTCGGGAAGTTCGGGCTGGGACTGTGGCTGGCGTTGCTGCTGAACAACAACATCCCGTTCAAGTCGCTGATCCGGGCCATCGTGCTGGTCCCGTGGATCGTGCCGACGGTGCTGTCGGCGATTGCGTTCTGGTGGATCTACGACCCGCAGTTCTCCATCGTGTCCTACGTGCTGAAAAGCATGGGGGTGATCGACAGCAACATCGACTTCCTCGGCACGCCTTGGCACGCACGGCTCAGCCTGATCGCGGCGAACATCTGGCGCGGCATTCCGTTCGTCGCCATCAGCCTGCTGGCCGGGCTGCAGACGATCTCGCCATCCTTATATGAGGCCGCGATGCTGGACGGCGCCACGCCGTGGCAGCGGTTCGTCAACGTCACCCTGCCGATGCTGATGCCAGTACTGTCGGTTGTGCTGACGTTCTCGGTGCTGTTCACCTTCACCGACTTCCAGCTGGTCTATGCCATCACCCGCGGCGGTCCGGTGAACTCGACGCACCTTATGGCGACGCTCGCCTTTCAGCGCGGCATCCCCGGCGGGCAGCTTGGCGAGGGGGCGGCGATCGCGGTGGCGATGATCCCGTTCCTGGTGGCGGCGACGCTGTGCAGCTATTTCGGCCTGGCCCGGCGCAAGTGGCAGCAGGGCGAGGGGAACGACTGAGATGAGTGCCGCCACCGAAGCCACGGTCGCCCCGAACAATACCCCGGAACGGCAGGGGGCGATGAACTGGGACAGCATCCCGCGCCGGGTGGTGACGCTGTATATCCCGCTCGCGACATTCGTGCTGGTGCTGCTGTTCCCGTTCTACTGGATGGCGGTGACCACGTTCAAACCGAACAACGAGCTGTACAACTACAAGGAGTTCAACCCGTTCTGGGTCCGCTCGCCGACCTTGCAGAACGTCAAGAAGCTGCTGTTCGACACCGACTATCCGCAATGGCTGATGACGACGATGGGGATCGCGGCGGCGGCGACCTGCATCAGCATCTTTGCCAGCGTGCTGGCGGCCTACGCGATCCAGCGGCTGCGCTTTCGCGGCAGCAATTGGGTGGGGCTGGCGATCTACCTGGCCTACCTGGTGCCGCCGTCGATCCTGTTCATCCCGCTGGCCACGATGGTGTTCAAGCTCGGGCTGTTCGATACGCCGTGGGCGCTGATCCTGACCTATCCCACGTTCCTGATCCCGTTCTGCACCTGGCTGCTGATCGGCTATTTCAAGTCGATCCCGTACGAGCTCGAGGAATGCGCGCTGATCGACGGCGCGACCCGGCTGCAGATCCTGCGCCGGATCACACTGCCGCTGGCGGTGCCGGGGCTGATCAGCGCGGGGATCTTTGCCTTCACGCTGTCGTGGAACGAGTTCATCTACGCGCTGGCGTTCATTCAGTCGTCGGAGAAGAAGACGGTTCCGGTCGCGGTGCTGACGCAGCTGGTGCAGGGCGACGATTATCAGTGGGGGCCGCTGATGGCGGGCGCGCTGTTCGGGTCGATCCCGGTGGCGCTGCTGTACTCGTTCTTCGTCGAGTACTATGTCAGCTCGCTGACCGGAGCGGTGAAGGAGTAGGCGGGTTGTTTCCGGCCGGCGCCATGCCGATTATGGGAGGGCCGGCAGCGGCCGGCGGTTTTCTCGGGGGTTCGGCTTGATGACGCGACGCGATCCCGTGCTGGTGGCCTGGGTGGCCGGATTGGCGCTGGCAGCCTTGGTGTTCCTGGTCGGGCCCGATCAATTCATGTTCCGGCTGCTGGACGCGGTCCACGTGGCGTTCTGGCGCATCGGCGAGGCGGTGGCGCAGCTTTCGGCGACAGCGCGCGACGCGGTGCGGGCGCTCTCGATCGGGTTGTTCGTGACGTTTCTTGCCCTTGCCCTCGCGGTGGCGCGGCGCGGCGGCCGCGCCCGGGGCGCGATCGTGGCGGTTGCGGTGGTGTTCTTCCTGCTGGTCGGGGATGCCGGGCCGGGGGACCAGGGGCGTTGGGTCGCCGCGCTGATCCTGTGCGGGACGGGGGCGGCGATCATGACGGGGCGGCTGCGGCAAACGGGATTGGCCGTGCGCCCCTGAACGGGGCGGCGGCGGGAGCATCGAGCAGCCGGGCAACGATGATGTCGATGCCTTGGCGATGCCAGCGCTGCACCGCCTTGTGGTCGGCGCCGATGCCGAGGGCAACGCGCCGCCACGTGTATAGGTGACGCCCGGTCATCGGGTTGATGAGGCTGCGTGCGCCGACCACCCGCCGCAACACATACTTGTCCGCCGGTATCAGCGGGATCCAGGCTAGCGCCTGGTCCATCCGAGAGATGCAGGCGGCATCTGGAATGGCGGGGCGCAGGCGGGCGCGATGGGGTGCGAACTGCTCGGAGGCGTCGCGGACCCATTCGAGGCCGCTTTGGACGAGCCGGGTGCTCGGTCCTGTATTCGGCAGAGCCAGCAGCGTTCGACCGGCTTCTTCCAAACGATTCATGACAAATCTACTATCGACGAAGTAGCCATGATTAACAGCTTCGTTACGTACTGACATTGTCAACTCGCTTCAACAACAGTTTGGTTCGGTTAGGATTAGCGCGGGCCAGAAAAATTGGCCGCGATGTGTGACCAACTGGTCACTGTGACTTAGGTCCTAGTTAGACGCGAGATTGAAGACGGGAAACGGATAGCGCGCGCCTTCCAGGCTGGTGCCGTTGGTGAGCAGTTGCCACGAGACCGGGTGGCCGGCGGGCAGAGGCGGCCGGTCGTTGTGGCCGGGCCGGCCGCACACGCGGTAGACGATGTGGGCTGGCGGCTTGTTTTGCTGGACGGTTGAGGCGCGGTTGGGAGGCATCGCACGTGTTCCGGTTTTGTTCAGGTATTGAGGCTAATTTTCCTACGCCTGCGCCGTCAACCGTAAATTGCGTCCTTACATCGAATTGGTCGGGCGCGTGATCGCGCTTGCTTCATTCGAACGGTTTGGGTATCGAGTTTGCCCCGGGCGAGCGATGTGCGGCATCGTGCAACGAACGGTCGAATCATTTACAGAGTGTCGGCGCGTCAGCTATGTTGCGTAGCACTAGATCGAGTTCTTGTTGTCCGGCAACGGCGCCGCGTCGGCTTTGGCGGGGCTGAGCTTAAACAGACCAGGGGTTTCCGATGGCGACTATTTCAGGCGGCGGCACAACTATAACGTTCAACGAAGGCTCGAATGACTCGAGTGGCATTTCCGCCAGCGTGACGAGCGCCATCAGCGCGCAACTCGCCAATGGCACGCTGCATGCGACGACGCCGGGCATCAATCCAACGACCGGCTCGGGGATTGCGACGATCAACAACCCGGGCCAACAAACCAATCTTGCGGTTGCCGTGAGCTCTGTGGTCGTGACCCAGGGCGGCGGCTCCACGACTGTGGTCGGCGCCGGCAGCCAGAATCAGCAGGTGCTGATCGACAACACCAACACGACCTACTTCTCGGGTGGCGGTTCAGGCATCGTCGTGACCGGTGACGGAAACGACCTGGTTGGCGTGCCCGCGGTGGGCGGTGGCAACTTCTCCATCTTCTTGGGCGCCGGCCGCGATACCGTCACCTCGTTCTCCGGCGTGAACACGATCAGTGCCGGGTCGGGCAACGACCTGATCGGCACTGGCGGCGCCGGGACGCTTGCCAGCGACCTGATCTTTGCCAATGCCAGCAACATCACCGTCACGGGCGGCACCGGCCAAGGCACGGACACCATCATCGGCGGATCCGGCCGGGCGTTGATCATCGAAGGCACCAAGAGCTACCTGTTCAACGGCGCCGGCACGGCCGGCTCCGTGTCCACCGTCGGCGGCACTGGAAGTGCGACGGTGTTCGCTGGCGCCGGTGGCGGCTCGATCCAGGGTGGCTCGAACGGGCAGAACGTTCTGGTGGGCGGCGTGTCCAACGTTGCCTCCACATTGGTGGCGGGCGGCAACGGCGACCTGCTGGTTGCCGGCGGCGTCAACTCGGCCGGCACGGGGGCGACAACGATCGCCGCGGCGACCGGCAACGAGACGCTGAAGGGCGGCGCCGGGGCCGACACGTTCCAGATCACCAACGGCAAGGCAGGCGGCAACCTCCTCCTCGTCGGGTTCCGGCCGGCCGAGGGCGACCGCGTGCAGCTGCTGGGCTACGGCGCGGGCGAGGCGACCAATGCCGTGGCGACGGCGGTTGGCAACAACGGGCTGCCGAACCAGGCGGGCGCTGTTGTCACGCTGTCCGACGGCACCAAGGTCACCTTCTCGGGCGTCACCAATCTCAGCTCGAGCAACTTCGTCTGACGCCACAGCCCAGGCTGAGCTAAGCGGGAAAAGCCGGGACGGGAGTTCCGGCTTTTTTCGTGCGTGCAGGCATCCCGGCCCGCGGTGCATCGTTGTGTGGGCATGAACCAATTCATGCAGATGCCCGATCCCATCCCGCAGCCGAACCCGGTGCCGATCCAGGATCCGATGCCGGACGACGTGCCCCCGCTCGAGGTGCCGCCCGACGGCGATCCGATGCCGACACCAACCCCGGCCCGTATGTAAGCTGTTTCGCGGCGTGATCATGGTCGCATAATGTGACCTGTTCACTAACGAGTGGTTAATGCGGCCGTCGGGTGGGTCAGTGTCCCGACAGGACCCGCGTTGCGCCGAGGATGGCCGCCCGGAAGGCTTCGTCGAAGCTGTCGCTCCGGCTTATGTAGCCAGTCCTGTTGGTGCCTTGCGTCAGCATCCAGGACCCGTCCCAACTGCTGCTGGCGTCGTTCCATGTCAGCCGGCCGCTGAGACGCGGAGCCTGGTTGAGATCGGGCGTGGGCGCGAGTGTGGCAGGAATTGTCACCTCGAGCCCGAAGCGCCTGGACGCGGCGATCAACGCACCGCGCATCCGTTCGTCGGTGTCGGTGTCGGCGCGGATCGGGAACCGGTCACGGCCGCGCGTGACGATCTCGATGTCGGCCACAATGACCGGCCGTTCTGCGGACCACGGGCGGTCGCCCCAGCGTCGAAGCAGACCGTCGATCTTGGCCGGGTCGAACCGGACGAGAAGGTCGTACGGCCGGTCGCGCGAGCCTTGTTCATCGTGCTTGGGAATGTCCGACTCGCGATCCAAGTAGGCAAAGCTCGCCACCAGCGGCGCGGCGGCTGCGGCGGTCACCCGGTCGTCGTCGAGCCAAGCGGGGTTGCCGGACACTTTGGTCAGCACTTGGCGCAAGGCGCGCTCGAAGCCGTCAGGGCGTGAGCGCAGGTCCATTCCCGTGACGATCACCGAGCCGCCGTACAAGCTGGCGGCCGCGCCGGGGGTGGCAAAGAGCAGCAGGAAGCAAACGAGGGCGGTTCCGATGCGGGGCATGTGACCTCCGATGCAGTCGGCGGACTTGTTCATTGGCGCCGGGGCGGGCAGTTTGCACCCTCATCGTTTCCGGGACGATTGCATGCGCCGCCTTGCTCC
The DNA here is from genome assembly GCA_963752225.1 of uncultured Alphaproteobacteria bacterium. Taxonomy (GTDB): domain Bacteria; phylum Pseudomonadota; class Alphaproteobacteria; order Acetobacterales; family Acetobacteraceae; genus JBBROS01. The sequence continues at coordinate 22,392 of CAVVXS010000001.1, forward strand.
TCTGCTGCTGCTTAGCCTGTTGTCCGCCTGCGCAGACGGGCCGCCGCAGGGACGCACACCCTACCAGCCCAGCCCCGCGATGACGCTCGTGCTGCAGGAGCGGCAGAACATGCATGCGGGCGAGCGTCCGACCTTCCGCTCGATCAAGCGCGTGACGTGCCCAGCCTGACCGATGCGGCACGCGCGATCCCGAACGTCCAGGGATTGCCGGCCAGCGGCACCGACGTGCCGCAGATGCAGCAACTGGTCGGGAGCGGAGCGGAGGGCCCGCTCGTGGCGCGGCTGTACCGGCCGGCGCTGGCCAAAGACACGCCGGTGATCCTGTATTTCGTGGGCGGCACCTGGGTGACCGGCACGCTCGACACCTACGACGAGACGGCGCGGGAGTTGTCGGCGCGGACCGGTTGGGTGGTCGTGAGCCTGCGGACCCGCCTGGCGCCGGAAGCGACGTTCCCCGCGGCGCACGATGACGCGTTTGCGCTGTATCAGTGGGCACGGGCGCATCTTCGCGAATGGGGTGCCGATCCGACGCGCGTCGCCTTGGCCGGCGAGGGCGCCGGCGCCGACCTTGCGATCAGCACGGCGCTGCTTGCGCGGGACCGGGCCGATGCCGGGTCGCCGACGCCGGCGCCGGACCACCTGCTGCTGATCACGCCGGTCGTCGGGACCGAGCTCGAGTACGCCCAGCATGAGCGAAAGCGGCCACAGCCGGCCGCTCACGCGTGCGACGGTGGATTGGGCGCAATGGACCTATGCCAGGCATCACCTCGATGACCCGCGCATCGACGTGGTCGCGCGCGACGACTTGGCCCGGCTGCCGCCGACCACGATCGTGCTGGCGGAGATCGACCCGCTCCGTTCGGGCGGGGAAACGCTCGCGTCGAAGCTGTCGGCGGCCGGCGTGCCGACCGACGCCAAGCTGTTTACCGGCACAACGCACGACTTCTTCGGCCTCGGCGCGCAGGTGCCGGAAGCAGCCGCGGCGGAGAATTACGCCGCGACCCGGCTGAAGGCGGCGTTCTATCGGCCGGCCACGCCCGCGCTTCGCACGCCGTTGCGGGACGAGCACCGCCCGGCTCGGCGACGCCGGCGGTAGGACCCTGCTGGACGGCCGATTTCGGGCGCCCTTGTAGATAGGTGCATATGCGCCTATCGTGATGGCTCGTATTGGAGCGATCCCCCCTCATGAGACGCCTGCATCCTGCTTGGATCGTTGCCGCTTGCACCTTTGCCGTTCTGCTGGTCGCGGCAGGCACCCGGGCGACACCGGGCGTGCTGATCGTGCCGTTGGAAGCGGAGTTCGGATGGTCGCGGGCGACGATCAGCTTCGCCGTCGCCGTCAACATCCTCTTGTACGGGCTGATCGGGCCGTTCGCGGCGGCGCTGCTGGAACGGTTCGGGCTGCGGCGCACGGTCGGCTCTGCGCTGGCGTTGCTGGCGCTCGGTGTGGCGCTGACGCCGATGATGACGCAAGCCTGGCACCTCGTGATGCTGTGGGGCGTGGTGGTCGGCAGCGGCAGTGGCGTGGTCGCGCTGGTGCTGGCCTCGACCGTGGCGTCGCGCTGGTTCAGCCATAGGCGAGGGCTGGTCATGGGCCTGCTGACGGCCAGCACCGCGACGGGGCAGCTGGTGTTCCTGCCGTTGCTCGCCTACCTCGCGGAGACGTTCGGCTGGCGTGCGGTGAGCCTGACGATATCCGGCATTGCGGCGCTGATGATCCTGCCGGTGGCGGCGTTCATGTGGGACCGGCCGAGCGACCGCGGCATTCCGCCTTATGGCGGGACGGCGGTGGTGCCCCGCGTGGCGCCGACGGTGAACCCGGCGCGGCGGGCGATCGGGGCCCTCGGCGCCGGGGTGCACAACCGCGACTTCTGGCTGCTGGCCGGCAGCTTCTTCGTGTGCGGCGCGAGCACCAACGGGCTGATCGGCACGCATCTGATCCCGGCCTGCGTCGATCAAGGGATCCCTGAGGTGACGGCTGCCGGGCTGCTGGCGGCGATGGGCGTGTTCGACATGGTCGGCACGACGCTGTCGGGCTGGCTGTCGGACCGTTGGGACAACCGCATCCTGCTGGCCTGGTACTATGGGCTGCGCGGGCTGAGCTTGATCTTCCTGCCGTTTGCGCTCGAGAGCGGGACGGTTGGCTATGCCGGGCTTGCGGTCTTTGCGGTGTTCTATGGGCTCGACTGGATTGCGACAGTGCCGCCGACGGTGCGGCTGGCGGCGCAATGCTTCGGCGAGGGCAACGCGCCGATCATGTTCGGGTGGATCGCAGCGGCGCACCAGGCGGGTGCGGCGAGTGCTGCCTGGCTTGCGGGGTTGACCCGGGTCGGCACCGGCAGCTACGTGGCGGCGTTCATGGCGGCCGGCGCGCTGTGCATGGTGGCGAGCGTGCTGGTTGCGTTTATCGGCCGTGGCACGGCCCGGCGGCCGCTGGCGGTGGCTTGAGGCGTTGCGCCGGGCGCCCTGCCGGGTTCAGGATGCGGACATGAACGATATTCCGGATCGCGCGGCGCTGCAGGCGCATGTCGGCCAGATCAGTCCGATGGCCGAGAAGAAAGTGATCTACAGGTTGGACGGGCATTGCCGCCGGTTCATCGAGCTGTCGCCGTTCCTGGTCATCGCGACGGCCGACCGGGACGGGCGGGTGGATGCGAGCCCGCGGGGCGATCCGCCGGGCTTCGTGCGGGTGCTGGATGACACGAGGCTGCTGCTGCCGGACCGGCCGGGCAACAACCGGGTGGACAGCTTTTCGAACATCCTCGCCAACCCGGGCGTCGGGCTGATCTTTTTCGTGCCCGGCATCGACGAGACTCTGCGGGTGAACGGGACGGCAGCGGTCACCACCGACGCCGCGGCATTGGCCGGGTCGGAGGTGAATGGCCGGACGCCGAAGACGGGCGTGGTCGTCACGGCGCAGGAGATTTTCTTCCACTGTGCGAAGGCGCTCAAACGCTCGCGGTTGTGGGATCCGGCGGCGCAGGTCGAGCGGAGCGCGTTCCCCAGCTTGGGCCGCATCATCGCCGACCAACAGACGGGCTGGACCGCGGAGGATGCGGATGCGCGGATCGAAGCGGCCTACCGCGAGCGGCTGTACTAAGCCCTCGAAGCGAGACTGCGGGCCTTCATAGGAGGCCGGCGCCGGAGAGGCCGCCGAACACGCCCAAGACGGTGGTGATCCCGACCACGATCGTCACCAGCCAGAGATACCAGCCCCGCAAGCGGTAGGCTGGCGGCAGGGCGCGGACGGCCAGCGCGATCAGGAAGCCCAACACCAGCGGCAGCATGAGCGCATTCATGATTTGCACGCCGACGTTGAGCGCGACCAGGTCCGGCCAGATCGCCACCAGAACCGCGCAGCCGACGACGCATGCGGCATAGATGCCGTAGAACCACGAGGCCTGGGTCGGGCGCAGCTCAAGCGAGCGACGATAGCCGGCGACCTCGCCGACGCCCCAGGCCAGCGCCAAGGTCGCGACCACTGCGGCGACCATGCCGGCGCCGAGCACGCCGAGGCTGAACACCAGCCGGCCCGGGCCGGCGCCGAGGAACGGCGTCAGCGCCTGGCTGAGGTCTCCGACGGTGGACAGGCTGGCGTCGGGGGATGTCTGCCCGATGGTTGCGGCGGTCGCGACGAGCACGGCGGCCATGATCAGCTGGGTGATGACGGCGCCCATCGCCGTGTCCCAGCGGGCGGCCTTGAGGTGCTCGGGACGCAGGCCTTTATCGGCCACCGCGGACTGCTGGTAGAACACCATCCACGGCATGATCACCGCACCAATGTTGGCGGCGGCCAGGTAGACGTAGTCCTTGTTGCCAAATGGAATGCTGACGGCGCCGGTCGCGATGTCGGCCCAGCTCGGCTGAGCCATCCAGGCGACGGCGAAGAAGGCGAACTCGAACAGTCCGAGCGCGATGGCGACCCGCTCCACCCGCCGGTACGATCCGGTCAGCACCACGGCCAGCAGCGAAGCGGCGGCCAGTGCGAGGCTGAGCTTGCGCGGGACGCCATACAGCTCGCCGACGCCGGCGACGCCCGAGAGCTCGGTGATCAACGCGCCCATGGTCGCGACCGTCAGGCCGAGCACCGAGATCCAGGCCCAGCCCCGGCCGAACGTCTCGGCGATCAGCTCGCCATGACCGCGGCCGGTGAAGATCGCCAGCCGCACCGTCAGCTCCTGCACCATGAACAGGATCGGCACCAGAACCAGCTGCAGCAGCAGCAGCCGGTAGCCCCACTGCACCCCGGACTGGCCGGCGGTGATGATGCTGCCGACGTCGGTGTCGGCGAGCATGACGACAAGGCCAGGGCCGAACACGGAGACGTAGCGGGACAGCCGCTTGGGTGGAGCGAGGGCGTTCAAGGGATGTCCAGGGTTGCGAACTGGTCGCAACTCCTAGCCGTGAACCGGGGTGCCGGCAATGCGGCTCCGCGCCGCGGGCCGCTCGCGCCTGTTGATTTGGTGCGCCCGGAGCCGCAGAAAGCGCCATGCCGACGCTGACGCTCCATAACAGCATGACGAGGCGGCGCGAGGTGTTCGTGCCGCTCGACCCGAACCACGTGCGCCTCTATGTCTGCGGGCCGACGGTGTACGACCTCGCGCATGTCGGCAACGGGCGCACCATCACGTCGTTCGACGTGCTGGCGCGGCTGCTGCGGCATCTGTTCCCGCGCGTGACCTACGTGCGCAACATCACCGACGTGGACGACAAGATCAACGCGCGGGCGGCCGCGTCTGGCGAGTCGATCGCCGCTGTGACGGCGCGGACCGGGGCGCAGTTCGCGGCCGACATGGCGGCGCTCGGCAACCTGCCGCCCGACGAGGAGCCGCGGGCGACGGCGCATATCGCCGAGATGCTGACGTTGATCGGGCGGCTGATCGAGGGCGGGCACGCTTACGCCGCCGAAGGCCACGTGCTGTTTGCGGTCGGCAGTTTCGCGAGCTACGGCGCGTTGTCGGGACGGTCGCCGGACGAGCTGCTGGCCGGCGCCCGGGTGGAGGTCGCGCCATACAAGCGGCATCCCGGCGATTTCGTGCTGTGGAAGCCGTCGCCGCCGGAGTTGCCGGGCTGGGACAGCCCGTGGGGGCGGGGCCGGCCGGGATGGCACATCGAGTGCAGCGCGATGGCGTGGCGCTACCTCGGCGAGACGTTCGACATCCATGGCGGCGGTGGCGACCTGATCTTTCCGCATCACGAGAACGAGCGGGCGCAGAGCCTGTGCGCGCTGCCGGGCAGCGGCTTCGCGCGGGTGTGGCTGCATGCGGGGATGCTGCTGAGCGAAGGCGAGAAGATGTCGAAGTCGCTCGGCAACTTCACGACGATCAAGGATGCGCTGGCGCGGGCGCCGGGGGAGGCGGTGCGGTCGGCGATGCTGCAGGCGCAATACCGATCGACGCTGGAGTTCGGGACGGCGGCGCTGGGCGAGGCGCGGGGGGAACTGGACCGGTTCTACCGGGCGCTGCAGCGGACGCCGGGCGGCGAGGGGCCGCCGCCGGCGGCGGTGGTCGACGCGTTGTGCGACGACCTCAACACGCCCGAGGCGTTTGCGGCGATGCACGGGCTGGCGGACCGGGCCATGCGTGGCGACGCGGAAGCGGCCGCCGGGCTGAAGGCAGCGGGCGCGCTGTTGGGCCTGCTGCAACAATCGCCGGAGGCCTGGTTCCAGGGCGGCGTCGATGCGGCGGTGGTGGAAGCGGCGATCGCCGAGCGGCTGGCCGCACGACGCGCCCGCGATTTTGCCCGGGCCGATGCGATCCGCGCCGAGTGGCTGGCGCGGGGGATTGCCTTCGAAGACAAGCCGGACGGGACGACGTTGTGGCGGCGGGTGTCCGAACCGGCATGACGGCCCTGCGGTGACGGGCCTGTTGTGACGGGGCGGGAGGGGGGCGCCGAGCTAACGCCGATCGAGCCGAGCCCGGCGGTGATCCTGGTGCGGCCGCAGTTGGCGGACAATATCGGCGCGGTGGCCCGCTGCATGGCCAATGGCGGGCTGTTCCACCTGCGCCTGGTAGCGCCCCGCGACGGCTGGCCGCAGGAGCGGGCGTGGCGTCTGGCGTCGGGCGCCGACCGGATCCTCGACGCGGCGACGGTGCACGACACGGTGGCCGACGCGGTGCGTGATCTGCAGCGCGTGTATGCGACCTGTCCGCGGCCGCGGCATGTGGTGATCCCGGTGATGACGGCGCGCGCGGCGGCGGGTGACGTCCGGGCGGCCGAGGCGCGCGGGTTGCGCACGGGAATCCTGTTCGGACCGGAGCGGGCCGGGCTCGATGCGGAGGACCTGGCGCAGGCGGACACGCTGGTGCGCTACCCGCTGAACCCGGCATTCGACTCGCTGAACCTGGCGCAGGCGGTGATGGTGATGGCCTACGAGTGGTGGACGGCAGCCGAGACGACGCCGCCGGCGCGGCTCGCGACGCATGGCACGCGGGTCGCGACCAAGGGCGAGTTGGATCAGTTCCTGACCCATCTGGTGGATCAGCTCGACGCCTGCGGGTTCCTGCGCAACGCGCCGAAGCGGCCCGGCATGGTGCGGAACATCCGGCACCTGTTTCAGCGCGGCGAAGTGACGGAGCAGGAGTTGCGCACCTTGCACGGCGTGGTGGCCGGGCTGGCGCTCGGCCGGCGGCGGTTGGGCCGGTTCGAGGACGAACTGCCTAGCCCTGATCTGTGAGCTGGGCGGCGAGGCGGCGGGCCATCAGCCAGCCGATGATGGCGGAGGCGGGGCCGCCGATGCAGACCAGGATCAGGCCGAGCGGCTGGCCGTTGACGGCGAGGTCCATGCCGACGCCGAGCATCAGGCCGCCGATGAGCCCGCCGGTGGTGCCGGCCGCAATGCCGAGCCAAAGAATTTCGCCGCGTGTGATCATGCCGGGAACGTAGCTGCCGCTTGGTGTTTGACAAGCGCGGGCGGCACTTGTAGCACCCGCTCACTGCCGGGAACGTGGACGGGCTTTCGGGGCCTGCGCCCGCCATTGCCTATTCGGGGCAAGGCCTACCGGTGCAACAAGCCATGACGAGCTCACTATGCATCAAGCAGGGGGCCGCAGGCACATAGAATGAGGTGCCGCGCATGACCAAGCGCGTTGAAAGCAAGTACAAGATCAACCGCCGTCTCGGCGTCAATCTTTGGGGCCGGGCGAAGTCGCCGATCAACAAGCGTGAGTATGGTCCGGGCCAGCACGGGCAGCGCCGCAAGCAGAAGCCAACCGATTTCGGCATCCAGCTGATGGCCAAGCAGAAGCTCAAGGGCTATTACGGCAACATTAGCGAGAAGCAGTTCCGTAAGTATTACGACGAGGCCGTTCGTCGTAAGGGCGACACGTCGGAGAACTTGGTCGAGCTGCTGGAGCGCCGGCTGGATGCGGTGATCTACCGCATGAAGTTCGCCATCACCCCGTTCGCAGCCCGGCAGTTCGTCAACCACGGCCATGTCATGGTCAACGGCAAGCGGGTGAACATCCCGAGCTACCTCGTCAAGGACAATGACGAGATCGAGGTGCGGGAGAAGTCCAAGCAGCTTGCCGTCGTGTTGGACGCGACGCAGAGCGGCGAGCGGGACGTGCCGGACTACCTCGACGTCGATCATCGGGCGATGAAGGGCCGGTTCGGCCGGGCGCCGAAGCTCAACGACGTGCCGTATCCGGTGACGATGGAGCCGAACCTGGTGGTCGAGTTCTACTCGCGGTAACGGCCCATGTGACTTGAGATTGACGTCATGCCCGGGCTTGACCCGGGCATCTTTCGCCCGTGTGGCCCTTAGGCCGCCCCGCTCGCGACAGATGGCCGGATCAAGTCCGGCCATGACGTAGGAGGGGGTGGCTGGAGCGAGAAAGCGTCATGACCCCCAAGGAAGAGATCGCCCGGCGGCGGACGTTTGCGATCATCTCGCATCCGGATGCCGGCAAGACCACGCTGACGGAGCGGCTGTTGCGGGCCGGTGGCGCCATCCAGCTTGCCGGCAACGTGCGGGCGAAGGGCGAGCGGCGGCGGACGCGGTCGGATTGGATGGGGATCGAGCGCGATCGCGGCATCTCGGTCGTAACCTCGGTGATGACGTTCGAGTACGGCGGCTGCGTGTTCAACCTGCTCGATACGCCGGGGCATGAGGACTTCTCCGAGGACACGTATCGGACGCTGACGGCGGTGGACAGCGCGGTCATGGTGATCGACGCCGCCAAGGGCATCGAGGCGCGGACGCGCAAGCTGTTCGAGATCTGCCGGCTGCGCGATATCCCGATCCTGACCTTCATCAACAAGATGGACCGGGAAGCGCGCGATCCGTTCGAGATCGTCGACGAGGTGGCGAGCACGCTGGCGCTGGACACGGCGCCGGTGACGTGGCCGGTCGGGCGTGCGGCGACGTTTGCCGGCACGTATGACGTCCGTACCCGCGACCTGCATTTGACCGACCCGCTGGAGCAGAGCGATCCGCGCATGATCCAGCTCGGTGAGGATCTTGAGCTGGTGCAGGCGGCGTTGCCGGAATTCGACCGTGACGCGTTCGACCAGGGCACGCTGACGCCGGTGTTCTTCGGGTCGGCAATCAAGGAGATCGGGGTTCGCGACCTGCTCGACAGCCTGGTCGCGTTCGGGCCGTCGCCGCGGTCGCAACCGGCCGACACGCGGGTCGTGGTGGCGACAGAGGACAAGCTGACGGCGTTGGTGTTCAAGATTCAGGCGAACATGGACCCGAACCACCGGGACCGGATCGCCTTTGCGCGGGTGTGTTCGGGGCGATTGGAGCGCGGCATGCGGCTGCGCCAGGTCAGGACCGGCAAGACCATCCCGCTGCATGCGCCGCAGTTCTTCTTTGCGCGCGACCGGCAGATCGCCGAGGAGGCGTTTGCCGGCGACGTGGTGGGAATCCCGAACCACGGGACGCTCCGGATCGGCGACACGCTGACGGAGGACGAGGACGTGAACTTCGTGGGCGTGCCGTATTTCGCGCCCGAGCTGCTGCGCCGGGTTCGGCTGGACGACGCGATGAAGGCCAAAAAGCTGCGGCAGGCGCTGCAGGAGTTGGCCGAAGAGGGGGTCGTGCAGCTGTTCCGGCCGCAGGACGGCAGCCAGCCGATCGTGGGCGTGGTCGGCACCTTGCAGCTCGACGTGCTGATTGCCCGGTTGATGGGCGAGTACGGGGTGAAGATCGGGTTCGAGCCGGTGCCTTATTCACTGGCGCGTTGGGTGACCGGGGACCGGGCATTGCTGGACCGGTTCATCGGCGAGAACCGCACGGGCATGGCGGACGACGTGGACGGCGACCCCGTGTTCCTGGCGAGCAGCGCCTTCATGATGCGCCGGGCGGCGGAGCAGAATGAGGGGCTGACGTTCCGCGACATCAAGGATGTGCGGGCGGAGGCGGTCAGCGCCTGAGGCCATTGTCTGGCGCCGCACCTCGACCGAGGATCGCTTCACGATCCTGCCCCAGCAAAGCCGCTTTAACGCTCGTAGTGGTAGCGGCAGCCGGCAATGACGACCCGCTGGTCCGAGCTTGCCGAGCCCTTGATCAGGTAGACGAGGCGGTGGTCACCGGTGATACGCCGCGACCACCAGCCTTGCAGGTCGCCTTTCAACGGCTCAGGCTTGCCGAGGCCCTTAAACAGGTTGCGGCGGCAATCTTCGATGAGGGTGTTCAAGCGCTGCAGCACATCGCGGTCGTTCTCCACCCAGTGCTGATAATCGGCCCAGCCTTTCGGGGTGAACTGAACGATCACGCCGGGTCGGCAGGCACCTCCTCGGTGACCAGGGTCCGCTCGACTGTCTCGGCCGCATCGGCAGAGCGGATCGAATCCAGCAGCCATTCCGCGTTGGCCGGGCTGCGCAGCAGGTGGACCGTTTCTTGCCAGCCGGCGAACTCCTCCTCGGAGAGCAGCACGACGTTGCCCTTGCCGCCTTGCCGAGTGATGAGGATCGGCGCGTGGCTGTCGACCGCCTCATCCATGTAGCGGGCGAGGTTTTGGCGCAGGTCGGTGTAGGATACTTGGCTCATGTCGATCTCCCGAGTACAGCAACATGTACGTAGAGGGCGGGCTTTGCAAGCGGAAGCGTCACGGAAACAGGCCGCGGGTGGCCTTCGCGTCCCGCACGCGTTCGACGCCGATGGCCATGGCCGCGGTGCGCTCGCTGACCTCGTCGCGGGCGACGCGGGCGAACACGCGGTCGAAGGCCTTGTCCAACACGTGGCGCAGCTTGGTGTTGACCTCGTCTTCCTCCCAGAAGAATTGCTGCAGGTCCTGCACCCATTCGAAATAGCTGACGATGACGCCGCCAGCGTTGCAGAGGATGTCGGGGATGACGGTGATGTCGCGGCGGCGTTCGAGGACGCGGTCGGCGTCGGGGGTGGTGGGGCCGTTGGCGCCCTCGGCGAGGATGCGGCATTGCAGCTTCTCGGCCGTCGCGCCGTCGATCACCCGCTCCATCGCCGCGGGCACCAGGATGTCGCAGCGTTGGGTCAGCAGGGAGGCGGGGTCGGCGGCGAGCTCGTTGCTGAAGCCGGCGAGGGCGCGGTGCTCGGCGGCCCAGGCAACCAGGGCCGGCACGTCGAGGCCGCGGGCGTCGTAGTAGCAGGCGCTGTGGTCGCTGACGCCGATGACCTTGATGCCGCGCTCGGCCAACTCGGTGGCGGCAACCGAGCCGACATTGCCGAAACCCTGGACGATGGCGGTGGCGCCGAGCGGGGTGAGCCCGGCCTTCTCGGCGGCGCGCATGGCGCAGTGCACGACGCCGCGGCCGGTGGCCTCGCGCCGGCCGACCGTGCCGCCGGAGGCGACCGGCTTGCCGGTGACGATTTCGGTGACGGTCTTGCCCTGATACATGGAGTAGGTGTCCATGAACCAGGCCATGACCTGCTCATTGGTGCCCATGTCGGGCGCCATGACGTCGATCTGCGGACCGACGAAGGGGATCATCTCCTGCATGTAGCGGCGGGACAGCGCTTCGAGCTCGTGCGGGCTGAGTGCAGCCGGGTCGACGGTGACGCCGCCCTTGGCGCCACCGTAAGGCAGTCCGGCCAAGGCGCATTTCCAGCTCATCCAGATCGCGAGCGCGGCGACCTCGCCCATGTCGACACTGAGGGAAAAGCGGGTGCCGCCCTTGGTCGGGCCGAGCGAAAGGTGGTGCTGCACGCGGTAGCCCTGGAACACCGCGGTGCGGCCGCTGTCGAGATGGATCGGGCAGGACACCGTCATGGCCCGCTTCGGGTAGAGCAGGCGGTCGCGCTCGTCCTCGGGCAAGCCGATGTAGTCGGCAATGGTGTGGAACTGGCTTTGCGCCATCGCGAACACCGGGCCGCCGTAGATGGTCATGTCGTCCACTCCCGTTTTTGGTCAGCGTAGCGGCTTCCTTGCGGGAGCGCAGCATCGGCGCCACCTGTGCTATGCCGCGCTGCAGCAATCCCGAGGTGCCGATGGCCCAGATCGAAGCGACCCTGATTCCCGGCGATGGCGTCGGCCCCGAGATCACCGGGGCGGTCGTGCGCGTGCTCGATGCGTTGGGCCAGCCCTTCGCATGGGACGTGCAGCAAGGCGGGTTGGCGGCGATCGCCGCGGTGGGCGACCCGTTGCCGCCGGCGCTGCTGGACAGCATCCGGCGGACCAAGCTTGCGTTGAAGGGGCCGCTGACAACGCCGGTGGGCGGCGGGTTCCGGTCGGTGAATGTGCGTCTGCGGGAGGAGTTCCAGCTTTACGCGAACGTCCGCCCCAACCGGACCATGATCCCCGGCGGGCGCTACGACGACATCGACCTGGTTGTGGTGCGGGAGAACCTCGAGGGACTCTACGTCGGGTTCGAGCATTACATACCGGTCGGTGACGATCCGCATGGCGTTGCCTTGTCGTCGGGCGTCAACACGCGGGAGGGGTCGCGGCGGATTGCCCGCTATGCCTTCGAGTATGCGGCGCGCAACGGGCGCAAGAAGGTGACGGTGGTGCACAAGGCGAACGTGCTGAAGGCGCTGACCGGCATCTTCCTTGAGACCGCGTACGACGTGGCCAAGGATTACGAGGGGCGGGTGGCGGTGGATGACCGGATCGTCGACGCCTGCGCGATGCAGTTGGTGCTGAACCCCTGGCAGTTCGACGTGATCGTCACGACCAACCTGTTCGGCGACATTCTGTCCGACCTGGTGGCGGGCCTGGTCGGTGGGCTCGGGACGGCGCCGGGCGCCAATATCGGGGCGCATGCGGCGATCTTCGAGGCGGTGCACGGCTCGGCACCCGACATCGCCGGACAAGGAGTGGCGAACCCGCTCGCGGTGCTGATGGCGTGCGGGCTGATGCTCGACCATTGTGGGCGGCAGGACCTGGCGAGCCGGCTGCGCGGCGGCATCGACCAGGCGCTGCTGACCGCGGGGGTGCGCACGCGCGACCTGGGCGGCAGTGCCGGGACGGATGCGTTCGCCGATGCGGTCATTGCCGCGATCGGTTGAATGGATCCGGCGTCGACCATTGCCCGGCTGCTGCGGGCGCCGATGCGGGCGGGCCGGGTCGACTGGATCGGCTTGCGGGTTGCCCGGCGCGGGGCCATCGAGGCGGTGGAGGCGGCGCAGCTCGACCCGGAGCAGGGCGTGGTCGGCGACCGGTATGCGGGCCGCACCGGCAACCGCCAGGTCACGCTGATGCAGGCCGAGCATTTCGTGGCGATCGGCGCATTTCTGGGGCGGCCGGCGGTCATGCCGGGGCAGCTGCGGCGCAATCTGGTCGTGTCGGGGCTCAACCTGCTGGCCGTGCGCGACCGCCACGTGCGGGTCGGTGACGCCATGCTCGAGGTGACGGGGCAGTGCCATCCGTGCTCGCGCATGGAGGAGGAGTTGGGGCCCGGCGGATACAATGCGGTGCGGGGGCATGGCGGGCTGACGGCGCGGGTCGTGTCGGGCGGCACGGTGCGGCTCGGGGATGCGGTGACGCGGCTCGAGGGTCAGCCATGACGGGGACCGGCTACCTCCGACTTACCATACCCGGTAGCGCGCGCTGCCTCATGACGGATGCACCATGGCCGATTTGAACAATCCGCTTCGCGCCCTCCTGCTCGAGGGCGTCAACGACAGTGCCGTGAGCCTGCTGCAGGCGAACGGCTTCGACGTGACCCGGCTGCCGGGCGCGATGGACTCCGACGCGCTGGCGCGGGCGCTGGCCGACGGCGTCAACCTGCTTGGCATCCGCTCCCGCTCGCAGCTCGATGCGGCGGCGTTGTCGCGGGCGAGCATCGGCCTGCTGTCGGTCGGCTGCTTCTCTGTCGGCACCGACCAGGTGGATCTCGAGGCGGCGCGCACCAAAGGCATCCCGGTGTTCAACGCCCCGTTCAGCAACACCCGCAGTGTGGCCGAGTTGGTGATCGGCGAAATCGTCATGCTGATGCGGCAGGTGCTGCCGCGCTCGGCCGCGGCGCATGCGGGGCGGTGGGTGAAATCGGCGATCGGCGCGCACGAGGTGCGGGGCAAGACGCTGGGGATCGTCGGCTACGGCAACATCGGCACCCAGCTCTCGACGTTGGCGGAGGCAATGGGCATGCGGGTGATCTATTTCGACCGCACCGACAAGCTTCGGCACGGCAACTCCGAGCCGGCCGCGACCTTGGGGGCGCTGCTGGCGGTGGCCGATGTCGTGAGCCTGCACGTGCCGGACACGCCGGAAACGGCGGGGATGATCGGCGGAGCCGAGCTGGCGGCGATGAAGCCCGGCAGCTACCTGATCAACAACAGCAGGGGTTCGGTGGTGGACTTGGCGGCGCTGGCCGACGTCGTGCGCTCCGGCCACCTCGCGGGGGCGGCGATCGACGTGTTCCCGCGGGAGCCGGCGTCGAACGGGGAACGGTTCGAGACCCCGCTGCAAGGGGTCGAGAACGTCATCCTGACGCCGCATGTCGGCGGTTCCACCGAGGAGGCGCAGGAGCGGATCGGCGCCGAGGTGGCGCGCAAGCTGGTGGACCACGCGTTGAAGGCTGCAACCGAGGGCGCGGTGAACTTCCCGCAGGTGCAGCCGCCGCCGAGCCGCCCGGGCGCGCTGCGGTTCGCGCATGTGCACCGCAATGTGCCGGGCGTGCTGGGCGGGCTCAACGCGGTGCTGTCGGCGGCCGGCTTGAACGTGGTGGCGCAGCACCTGCAGACGGACGGCGACACCGGTTACGTGGTGGTGGACGCGGAGCCGGGGCCGTTCGGCGCCGACTCCGGCTGCATCCTGGAGGCGTTGCTTGCCGTGCCGGGGACGGTGCGGGCGCGGGCGCTCTAGGCCCAGCCCAACTCCTTGAGGGCCAGGCCGGCATTCCAGATTTTGGTCATGTGGGCGATCTTGTCGCCGCGAAATTGCATGACGTAGACGTAGTCGGTCACGGTCTTCTTGCCGGTCGGGGGCATCGGTCCGCCGGCGAGGTGGGTGCCGGTGAACACCGCATAGACGGACACGTTCTGTCGCTCGTCATCGGTCGCGAAGGATTTCACCTCATAGGTGCCGTCCGTCAGCACGGTCAGGAGGCCCTTCATCCACTCGGTGTAGGCCTGCAACGTCGTGACGTCGGAAAGCGGTTCGGCCTGGGCGGCGAAGGTCGCGTCGGCGGTGCAGAATGCGCGGCAGGCGGCCCAACCCTGGCCCGTTTCGCACGCGTCGAAGAACGCATGCGCCGTGTCGCTGATCGCCTGCATGGGATGGTTCCTTTCTGATCGAGCCGGAACCGTAGCGGCTCCGCTGGGGCGGCGCTACCGAGGGTGACGGGATGGCGCGGAAGCGGCCCGCGCCTGACCCATTCTGGCCCAAGTTTTGCACACAGATTTGCACCGGATTGAGGGCGATCCGAACTCGTAACGGAGGATGATGTGACGCAGCACCCGGCGCCGCTCGATGCTCTGCCGTATCCGTTCGCCTTCGACCCCGCCCATTGCGCGCTGCTGCTGATCGACATGCAGCGGGACTTTCTGGAGCCGGGCGGCTTCGGGGCGGCGCTTGGCAACGACGTCTCGCGGCTCCGGCGCACCATCGCGCCGAATCAGGCGCTGCTCGCCGCTTGGCGGCAAGCCGGGCTGGCGGTGATTCATACGCGCGAGGGACATCGGCCAGACCTCGCCGACTTGCCGCCATCCAAACGGGTAAGGGGCCGTGCCGCCTTGCGCATCGGCGACGAGGGACCGATGGGACGCATCCTGGTGCGCGGCGCGCCGGGGCATGAGATCATTGCCGAGCTGCAGCCGCGCGACGGCGAGCCGGTGATCGACAAACCGGGCAAAGGCGCCTTCTTCGCCACCGACCTGCACGCGATCCTGCAGAACCGCGGGATCAGCCAACTGGTCGTGACCGGCGTCACCACCGAGGTCTGCGTCAATACGACTGTGCGCGAGGCAAACGACCGCGGCTATGACTGCCTGGTGCTGGAGGATTGCTGCGGCTCGTACATCCCCGAGCTGCACGAGGCCGGGCTGCGCATGATCGCCGCGCAGGGCGGCATTTTTGGCTGGGTCGGGACATCGTCCAGCGTCATCGCCTTTCTCACCGCAGGAGCCGCGTCATGAGTGCTTCGATGAAGGGCGCCTCGCCGAAGCTTTGGGTTCCCGGCGACTGGAACGCCCTGTTCGGCTTCGGGACCAACATTCTGGTCAACGTGCTGGTGCTGACGGGGTTGTTGCGGTTCGTCATCGGCATGCCCGGCGACATCGTGTTCCACCGGATCCTGCCCGCGCTTGGGGTGATGCTGTGCTTGAGCACCGGCTACTACGCCTTTCTCGCCTGGCGGCTGGCCCGGCGCAGCGGCCGGAGCGACGTGTGCGCGCTGCCGTCGGGGATCAGCGTGCCGCACATGTTCGTCGTCACGTTCGTGGTGATGCTGTCGATCAAGGTCGCGACAGGCGACCCGGTGCAGGCCTGGGAAGCGGGGCTGACTTGGGTGTTCGTGCAGAGTTTCGTGCTGATGCTGGGCGGGTTCGTGGGGCCGGCGATCCGCCGCATCACCCCGCGCGCGGCTTTGCTCGGGTCGCTTGCTGGCATCTCGATCACGTTCATCGCCATGAGCCCGGCCGCGCAGATGTTCGCCACTCCGGTGATCGGGGTGGTGTGCTTTGTCGTGATCCTGGCGAGCTGGTTCGGCGGCGTTCGTTATTTCGGCGGTGTGCCGGGCGGATTGGTGGCGATTGCGACGGGGACGGTGATCGCCTGGGTCTCCACCGCGCTCGGGCTCGGCTATGGCGGGCTCAGCCTCGGCAACCTCGCCGGCTCGTTCTCGACGTTCGGCTTCGCCGTGCCGATGCCGGCCACGGAACACGTGTTCGGCGGCTTCAAGTATCTGGGCGTCATCCTGGTGACCGCGATCCCGTTTGGCATCTACGACCTGATCGAGGCGCTCGACAACGTCGAGAGCGCGTCGGCGGCGGGCGACGGCTACCCGACGATCCAAGTGCTGACGGCCGACGGCGTCGTCAGTCTTATCGGCTGCTTGCTGGGCAACCCGTTCATCAACGCCGTCTATATCGGGCATCCCGGATGGAAGGCGATGGGCGGACGGATCGGCTACTCGGCGGCAACGGGAGTCGTGGTGCTGCTGCTGACGTGGTTTGGCATCATTGCCGTACTATCGGCGCTGATCCCGGTCATCGCGATCCTGCCGATCCTGCTCTATATCGGCATGCTGATCGGATCGCAGGCGTTCCAGGAAACGCCACACCGGCACGCCCCGGCGGTTGTGCTGGCGCTGCTGCCGCAGATTGCGGCTTGGGGTAAAACGCAGATCGACAATGCACTCGGCGCGGCTGGTACGACCGCGTCGGCGCTGGGCCTCGGCAAGCTCGCGTCGGTGGGGGTGCTGTATGGCGGGCTCGAGACGCTGGGTGGCGGCGCGACCCTTGCCGGGATCATCCTGGGCGCGATCACGGTGTTCATCATCGATCGCGAGTTCGACAAGGCTGCGGCATTCGCGCTGGCCGGAGCCGGGCTCACGCTGTTCGGCTTCATTCACAACGAGCAGCTCGGTTTCGGACGGTCGCCGGAGGTGGCGGTGGGCTATCTCGGCGTGGCGGCGACGCTGTTCTTGTGTTCGCGTTATGCAACGTTCTCGCCGATGCTCACCCACCCCCACTCGACCACACCGGAGGCTGCCGAGTGACCCCGTCGCACCCGGCCCCGTCGCGCCCGGCCCTGTCGCACCCGGTCGAGGAATCCCACAAGCGGGCTGTTTCGTAAGGTGACGCTTCGCGCGCTGCGCTGGAGCCCGTTCCTCACCGGGCGCTCATTCCCATAGCAGGATGCTCCAGCCGCCACGGTCGGCGCCGAGGCGTACGACGGCGTGCCGGGTTGCGCGGCCGCCGTTGTCCATCGCGGCCTCGACGTCGATGACGGCGACCCGGCCAGGGCGGGGCGGGGCCCGGCGAGCGGCCGACGCGGCGGCCGGGCCGCCGATCAGCGCGAGGACGATCGGGTCGGCCGCGCGCGGGTCCGGGTCGCCGTCGTGGTAGACGGTCACGTGCGGGCGCAGGCGGGCGAAGATGTCGGGGGTCATGCCGAGCACGAGTGAAAGCTCGGCGATGGATTGGAAGGCGGCGCCGGGCGGACCGTAAGCCAGGCCGGCTTGCGCGTAAGCGGCCGCGCGCGACGTGCTGTCGGCCGAGGGAAATCGCCATAAGGCGACGTCGATCGCGAGGCGCTGTGCCTGCGACCGGTCGACGCCGACGGCTCGCATCAAGGCGGCCAGGACGTCGGCGGAGATGCTGTTGAGGTCGAGCTTGCCGTCGTCGCTGCCGAGCCGGACGACGACGCGCGCGTCGGCGAAGCGTTCGGTCAGCGGCGCCGGGTCGGGCGGCCATGGCCCCTCGGTTTGCTGCAGCAGCCGCATGATGGCGGCGTAAACGGCGCCGTCGGCGGTTGCGGCGGCCTGCGCCGCTCCACGCAGGTTGCCGGCCAGGCGGATCTCGGCGCGGCCGGACGCGGTCAGCTGGGTGGCGATCAAGGTCAGCAGCACGATCGCCCACAGTACCGATCACGAGCGCGAAGCCGCGTTGGCGGCGCCGGGCCGGCTGGAGCAGCGGCGCCCGGGGCACGCCGTCAGTTCTCCAGGCGCAGGCTCCGGCGGATGCGGCGCTGCGGGTCGGGGGAGCCGCCCGGGCCTTGCCGCTGCAGCTCGCCGGGCACGCTGGCGGCGTTGATCAGCTGGTCACGCAGGTCCTCGGTCAGCGCCCGGGCATCGCGCTGGTCGTGGATGACGTGCGGGGTGATCAGCACCAGCAGCTCGGTGCGGGCGCGTGCATTGCTTTGCTGGCCGGCGAGGAGGCCGAGCAGCGGAATGTCCTTGAGCCACGGGATGCCGGAGTTGCCGCGGGACGAGCTGTCGCGGATCAGGCCGGCGAGGCCGACGGTTTGGCCGTCCTGGACGACGACTCGGGAGCTGACCTTGCGTTCGAGGAAGGTCGGAGAGCCGATGGTGCTGCTGCTGGTCGCGGCGGTGTCGACGTCGCTGACCTCCTGGGAGATGTCGAGGGTGACAAGGCCGCCGCTGTTGACCCGGGGGGTCACGTCCATGATGACGCCCGTTTCGCGGTAGTCGATGGAGTTGATGATCGGCGAGCCGTTGGTCAGCGTGCTTTGCGAACTCGTGGTGAGGTAAGGGACGAGGTTGCCGACCTGGAGCCGAGCGGCCTCGTTGTCGAGCACCAGCACCTGCGGTGAGGACAGGACCTTCACCGTGGTGACGGCCTGCAGTGCGCTGAGCGCGGCGTTGCCGTTGTTGGGGCCGCTCAGCACGAAGCCGGGGAAGTTGCTGGCGAGCACGTTGGCGGCGGTGCCGGCGGGGCTGAAGTTGAGCGCGCCGTTGATGCCGCCGGCCTTGAAGAAGAACTGGGTGCCGTAGCTGAGATTGTCGTTGAGGGTGACCTCGGCGATGGTGGCGTCGATGCGGACCTGGAGCGGCAGGATGTCGATCTTGCGCAGCATCGCCTCGATGGTGTCACGCTCCTGGGCGGTGGCGTAGATCATGAGCGCGTTGTTTTGCGCGTTGGGGATGATGCGGATGGAGTTGGCGTCTTCGGGGCTGCCGCCGGCGCCGCCCGATGCGCCGCCGGTCGGGTCGAGGCCGCCGAGCAGCGGATTGGCCGGGTTCTGCGACGGGTCGATCGGCTGATTGCCGGCGCCGTTGCTGCCGCCCAGCCCGCCGCCGCCCAAGCCGCCACCGCCGAGGCCGCCGCCGCCCAGGCCACCGCCGCCCAATCCGCCGCCGCCGAGGCCGCCGCCGGAGCCGAGCCCGCCGCCGCCGCCGCCCAAGCCGCCGCCACCCAGGCCGCCGCCGCCGCCCAATCCGCCGCCGCCGCCGAAGCGCTGACCGTTGCGGCCGGGTGCGATCGAGCCGACGCCTCGCTGGGACGGCTGGGCCGTGACCCGGCCGGGCGTGAAGGCCTGCTGCAGCACGTAGGCGATGTCGTTGCTGCGGCTGTTCTGCAGGTAGTAGACGTTCCAGCCGCGCAGGGTTTGCCGGCGCTGGCGCTCGATCAGGCCGTAAACGCGGCGGGCTTCTTCGATGTAGCGAGGTTGGCTGGAGACGATCAGCACGGAGTTGATGCGTTCCATCGGTACGACCCGGACCACGCCGGCGAGGGAGCCACCTTGGCCGCTGCGGAAGCTTTCGGTCAGCGAGGCGGCGAAGTCCTTGGCGCCGCCGCTGGTGACGGGGAACAGGCCGTAGGATTGGCCGGCGAGGGCGTCGATATCGAACGCGGCGACGAGGTTGATCAGGGCATCGCGGGTGGCCGGATCGCCGTTGATGATGAGCGCGTTGCGGCCGGGGTCGGCGATGATCTTGCCGCCTTGTCCGGCATACGGCTGCAGCACCTTGGCGAGGTCCTCGGCCGAGGCGAAGCGGAGCGGGATGACGGCGCCGCCGGCGAGGTCGGGACCGCCGGCGAGGCCTGCGGAGGCGGCCGCGGCGGCGGCCGGGACGATCCGGTAGAGGCCGGCGTTCTGGGTGATGGCGGCGCCGTTCTGCGCCAGCACCGCGCTCAGGGCGGG
Source organism: uncultured Alphaproteobacteria bacterium (assembly GCA_963752225.1). GTDB lineage: Bacteria > Pseudomonadota > Alphaproteobacteria > Acetobacterales > Acetobacteraceae > JBBROS01. The sequence continues at coordinate 42,362 of CAVVXS010000001.1, forward strand.
AAGGACCTGGGAGCGGCCGATCGGGGAGACGGTGCGCAGGGTGGCGGTGCCGCGGACGGCGGGGTCGATCGTGTAATTGACCCGAAGAACAGTGCCGAGGACCTGGGCGACGACTTCGCGGATGTCGGTATCGACGAAGTTGAACGAGATGTCGCCGGGTTCCGGCGTCGCCGATTGCGGCAAGGCGACGGAGCGGCCGGTGCCGATGGTGATTTGCGCCGCGGGGTGGGCGTCGGTGGTCCCGACCGGGCCGTTGATGCGCGGCGCGGCGCGGGCGTCGTTGCCGCCCAGCGGCGGCAGCGCTTCGAGCACCGGCGGTTCGCGGCGTGCGCAGCCGGCCAGGGCGGCAAGGAGCAGCAGAAATCGTGCACGCTTCATCGGGCGGACGGACCTGACGGGGGATTGGGCGGGGCGCCGAGCATCGGCAGGCCGGGAATGCCGGTCAGGCCTTGCAGGCCGGGAAGGCCCGGCGGCGGTGGCGACGAGGGGGAGGCGGGTTGCGGGTCGAAGCTGGGGCGCAGCGTGCGCGGGCCGTCCGGACCGGACAGGATGACCTGGCCGGTCTCGATCGACTGAACGCGGAAGCCGTTCATGCTGCCGCCCTCGGGGACGACCACGGGCCGGCCGCCGGGATTGGCGAAGATCACGTTGCGGCTGTTGCCGTCGATCAGAATGCCGGTGACGCGCGGCAGCGGCGGTGCGGCGGCGGCGGGGGCTGCGGGCGCGTTGGCGGGCGGCCGCCGGTTGGGGGCGAAGAGCGGTCGAGCCAAAATCGTTTCCACCCATTCTTGCGTGTGGTTGTTGGCGGCGGGCGGCGCCGGGGCAGCCGGCAAGGTGGCGACCCGGGCGGGCGTTTCGGTCATGCTGTCCTCATCCCCGCCGCGCGGCTGCAATTCAAGCGCGACGACTGCCGACAATGCGACCAGCAACGACAGCAGCAGCCAGGGGGCGGCTCGCGTCATGGCTGCGGCGCTTCGGAGCGGAAGCCGATCACCGACAGCGAGGCGTTGAGCGGCGCGCTGCCTTCACGGATGAAGCCGTACGCGCCGTGGACCTGAAGGTCGTCGACCAGCATCTGCGGCCGGGCGGTGTCGATGGCCTGCAGCAAGCGGACCAGGTTGGGCCAGGGGGCGTTAATGGTCATGCGGACGCCGATCGCGCGATAAGCGCCGAGCGGCTGCGGCGGCAGCGCCTCGGTGCTGGACAAGGCGGTGCCGGCCTTGGCGGCCATGTCCTGCAGCCGCTGCTGCAAGTCGGCGCCGGCGACGGCGTCGGAGGCGCCGCTCAGCACCGCGATCGGGGCAGGGCCGGACCCGGCCGTGGCAGCGGCGTCGCGTTCGAGCCCGGGGAGGTCGGCGGCGATCTGGGCCATGCGGTGGGCCAGGGTGGCGCGGCGGCTGATCGCTTCGGCCCGTTCGGCGTGCCACTCGAGCAGCGGGGCGGCGATGACGGCCCAAGCGGCGGCGAGCAGCAGCACGACCAGCAGGACGGCGATCACCTGTCCGATGCGGCCGGTGGGAAGGCGTGCCGTCAGCGCGCCACTCATGGCGTGCCCCGGCGGGTGGCGGCCTGGGCGGCCGAGGCGGCTTCAGCCTGCGAAGCGGCCTCGGCGCGGATGGAGAAGACGTCGGCGTGGGCGGTCTCGTTGCGGGTCACCGGGGCGGTGAAGGTGGGGTTGCGGATGGCCGGGTCGGCGGCCAGGGCGGCGATGAGGCGGGCGGCGGTGGCGGACTGGCCGGTGATGGTGATGACCCGCTGGCGCAGGGTGAGGTCGGTCAGGACGGTGTCATCGGGCAGGATGTCGGTGAGCGCGGTGAGGATGGCGAGCGGGTCGCCGCGCTTGGCGCGCTCCGTCGCCAGCACGTCGACGCCGGCGGCGGCGGTGCTCATGCTGCGGCGGAGCGCCTCGGCCCGGTCGACCGGCGCCCGCAGGGCGGCAATCTGCTGCTCGATGCGGCGCGCGTCGCGCGATTGCCCGGCAAAGGGGATGGCAATCGCGGCGAGGGCGAGCAGGACGCAGGCGGCGGCCAGCACGGCGGCGAGGCGGCGGCGCCAGGCGCCGGTGCGGGCGGGGTCGAGCGGAATGCGGCGGCCGCCGGCGTCGGCGAGTGCAGAGGGATGCAGCCCGGCCAGGCGCAGCATGCCGAGCGCGGCGTCGACCTGGGCGCGCAGGACCAGCACGAGGCGGAGATGGAGCTGCGAGCGGGCGCGGTCGCGACGGTCGGCCGCCCAGGTCCAGTAGAGTTCGTTTGCGGCGAATGGGGTCAGCCGGTCCATCTCGAAGCGCAGCACGCTTTCGGGGTCGCGCTCGGCGGCCAGCGGGAGAGTGACGGCATGCTCGAGCACCATACCGGCGGGCAGAACCAGCTCGGCATGCGGCCGGCGGGAGCCAAGCGCGTTGCGCAGGGCGGCCATTCCAGATTCAGTCAGCGGAAAGGCGCCGAGCGGGGTGGCCTTGGTGCGGCGGCGTACGGCGACATCCACCGACCCGGCGCCGGCATCCGGACCAGAACGCCGCAGGCTGGCCAAAACCGCGTCCTCGTGCCCCGCCCGCGCCTGTGCGGGGCTCAACGAGAGAAGCTGCTGGCCCCACCATGCAAGAAAGTCTCCGACCATGGACGCGTCTAGTAGGGCATCGGCGCCCTGTTGGGCAGGCTCACCGGGCCGTGATCTTGCGTGTTCATAAAATCTTTCCTCGCAATGGCGCAACGACAATGTCGGGCCAGTGCCGGGGATCGCCGGACGCGAACAGCAGGCGGACGCGGACCAGTGACGGCAGGGAGGGTGCGTCCCAGGTCGTTTGCCAGCCGTCCATCCAATAGGCGAGTTCCAGGCGGTCCACCCCGCGCAGCAGCTCGGCTTCGCGAGGGGGCGGGGGCGGGCCGATGCGGCGGGCGTGGAGGTGGGGGGTCCAGCGCAGCACGAGGCGACGGCCCGGGTCGAGGCCGAGGGCGAGGTCGGCCGGCTGGCCGAGAACGCCGGTGACGGCTTCGGGCAGGGTGGAGGTGAAGGCGAGGCGGGCCGGCGCGCCGTGGAACGTGGGCGGGTCGCGGGTGGTGCCCGGGTCGGCCTCGGTCAGCAGGCGACGCAAGGTGCGGTCGACGGCGTCGAGCTCACCGCTGCCTTCGACGAGGCGGGACTGAGCGTCGCCGGCACGCAGGCCGTAGCGGGTGCCGCCGGCGAGGGCGGCGAGGATGAAGCCCAGCACGACGATGCCGACGAGCAACTCGAGCAGGGTGAAGCCGGATTCGGCGTGGCGTTTCGTCATGGCGGCTCGGGCGGGGCGAGGCCGAGGCGGCGGGTGGACAGCGCGACCTGGCGTGCGGCGCCGTCGGTGCGCCAGGTGATGGCGACGCTGACATCGTAGAGGACGGTGCGGTCGACAGCGCCGTTGGGCTGCCGGTTCACGGGCAGCGCGGTGCCGGGGCGCGGTGCGGCGGGCGGCCGGGGAACGGCGACGGAGGGGCCGGGGCGGACAACGACGCGCCAGGTGAAGCCGCCGCCGTCGTCGCCGCTCTGCTCGCCCGGCTGCAGGGTGGCCGAGAGCGCGGCGAGGCGGGATTGAGCGCGGGCGATGGCTTCCCCGTAGTGGGCGGCGGTGCGGGCGTTCTGCAGGCCGCCAGTCGAGCCTTGCAGCAGGGCGGCCAATGCGAGGGCGGCGATGAGGAAGGCAACGACGACCTCGAGCAGGGTGAAGCCGCGTGGACGGGCCGTGCCTGTGCCTGCGGTGAGGATCAAGAGATCAAGACGAGGGCGCGAGGCTGACGCGGCCGGTCAGCCAATCGACGCCGACCTGGGCGGCGCGGCCCTGGCCGACGAGTTCGACGCGGCCGCCGGTGGAGCTGCCGTCGGGGAGGAAGCGGATGGCGGCGCCCTGGTCCTCCGCGGCAATGACGGAGAAGCCGATGCCGGCGGGAAGGCCGCGGACCGGGTCGGCGCCAACGCGCAGGGTGGCGTGGGCGGGATCGAATTGCACGATGACGGGCCGGTTGGTGGCGATGGCGCGGGTGCGGGCGAGGCGGAGGGCGCCGGAGACGGTCGTGGTGGCGGCGCGCATGTCCAAGGCGGCGCTGTGAGCCGGGCCACGGGCGAGGACGAGGCCGCCGATCAGGCCGACGATGGTCAGCACGACGAGCATTTCGATGAGCGTAAAGCCGGCTTCGCGGGGCCGGAGCCGCGCGCTGGGGCAAGATCCCCAGATCAAGTCCGGGGATGACGTCATTGGGGCTGGGGATGGCGTGGCGTGGGTCACGGTGCGTGAAGGTCAGCCGGCGGCAAGGTCGTTGAGGCCTAGCATGGCGAGGAGGAGCGAGGAGACGATGCCGGCGATGGCCACGCCCATGACGACGGTGATCGTCGGCACGAGAAGGGCGACGAGGCGTTGGACGCCGAGCCGGGTCTTTTCCTCGTGGATCTCGGCGGCGCGGAGGGCCATGGGGCCGAGTTGGGCGGTTTCCTCGCCGAGGCGGAGCAGGTCGGTGGTGCGGAGCGGAAAGATGCCGCTTTCGCGCAGGGGGCGGGCAAGCCCGGCACCGCCCTTGGCGCTGACGGTGGCCTGGTCGATGGCGGCGACGCCGGCGAGGTTGCCGACCGCGTCGCGGACGATATTGAGGGCGCCGATCAAGGGGACGCCGTTGATCAGCAGGGTGCCCAGTGTGCGGGTGAAGCGGGCGGCGACGACTTCTCGGGCGAGGCCGCCGATCACGGGGATGCGGAGCAGGAAGCGGTCGACCTGCAGCCGGGTGCCGGGGCGGCGGAGGGCTTGACGCAGCAGCAGGCCGAGGATGGCCAGCACGAGCAGGGCGTAGAGGCCGTAGCTGGAGACGGCGTCGCCGGCGGCGATGAGGAGTTGGGTGGGGCGGGGCAGGACGGCGCCGTTCTGCTCGAACAGCGGCACGAACTGGGGCAGCACTTCGGTCAGCAGCAGGGTGATCGAGCCGAGTGCGACGATCGTGAGCAGGGTGGGGTAGATCATCGCCGACTTGACGGTGGAGGCCAGGGCGCGCTCGCGCTCCATCAGCGATGCGAGGCGCTCGAGGGTGGCGGCGAGGGTGCCGCCGGCCTCGCCGGCGCGGACGAGGCCGACGTAGAGGCGGGGGAAGGTGTCGGGCTGCTCGGCGAGGGCGGTGGCCAGGGCGCCGCCGTCGCGGACGGTGCGGCGGAGCGACTCGACGCAGGCGAGGACGCGCGGGTTGGGGGCGGTTTCGGCGAGGAAGCGGAGGCTGCGGTCGAGGTCCTGGCCGGCGCCGAGCATGACGGCGAGCTCACGGGTGAGGTCGGTGACGGCTTGGCGGCCGATGCCGCGGCGGCTGAGGCGGAGGTCGAACAAGCGGGATAGACCGCCGCCGGCGGGGGCGGCGCTGATGGGGATGTTGCCGGCGCGCTGCAAGCGGGCGACGACTTCGGCGTCGGTGGCGGCCTCCATCAGGCCACGCTGGGTTTGACCCGCCGGGTCGATGGCGACGTAGCGGAAGGAGGGCATGGCGGTTAGGCCTCGGCCCGGATGCTGCGGACGACTTCCTCGACGGTGGTTTGGCCGTCGAGGGCGGCGTGGAGACCGGCGTCGAACATGGTCACCATGCCGGCTTCGACCGCGGCGCGCTCGATTTCGGTGTGCTCGGCGCGGCTGAAGATCAGGCGTTCGATGGCGGGAGTCGGCTGCAGGAACTCGGCAATGGCAATGCGGCCGCGGTAGCCGGTGCCGCGGCATTGGGGGCAGCCGACGGCGTGCCAGACCCGGACCGGGCGGGTGGCGGTGTGGCGGTGCAGGTCGAAGCGCTCGATCAGCTCGGGGGCGGCGTCGGTTTCGCTGCGGCAGTGCAGGCAAAGGCGGCGGACGAGGCGCTGGGCGAGGATGCCGCGGAGGACGGCGGTGAGGAGGTAGTCCTCGAGGCCCATGTCGCGCAGGCGGGAGATGGTGGCGGCGGCGGAATTGGTGTGGACGGTGCTGAGCACGAGGTGGCCGGTGAGTGCTGCCTGGACGGCGATCTGCGCGGTCTCGAGGTCGCGGATCTCGCCGACCATGATGACGTCGGGGTCCTGGCGAAGAATGGAGCGGAGGAGGCTGGCGAAGTTGAGGCCGATTTGCGGCTTGACCTGGATCTGGTTGACGCCGGGGAGTTGGTATTCGATCGGATCCTCGACGGTGACGACCTTGCGGTCGACCGAGTTGAGCGAGAGGAGGCCGGTGTAGAGGGTGGTGGTCTTGCCGCTGCCGGTCGGGCCGGTGACGAGGACGATGCCGTTGGGCAAGGCGAGCGCGGCGTCGAGACGGGTGATGACGGCCGGCGGCAGGCCGAGCTTGCCGTATTCGAAGGCGACGGCGCTGCGGTCGAGGACGCGCAGCACGACGGTTTCGCCGTGCAGCGAGGGGATGGTGGAGACGCGGAAGTCGACTTCCTGGCCGCGGACGGCGAGCTTGATGCGGCCATCCTGCGGCAAGCGGCGCTCGGCGATGTCGAGGCGCGACATGATCTTGACGCGCGAGGTGATCGCGGCGGTGAGCCGGGCGGGGGGGCTGTCGGCCTCGTGCAGCACGCCGTCGTAACGGTAGCGGACGCGGAGGCGGTCCTCGAAGGGCTCGATGTGGATGTCGGACGCCTGGGTCTCGACGGCGCGGGCGATGAGGCTGTTGACGAGGCGGATGACTGGCGCTTCGGAGGCGAGGTCCTTCAGCCGTTCGGCGTCGTCCTCGGAGGCGTCGCCGTGCGGCTCGGCCTCGCCCGGTGCCGGGATGCGGTTGGGGTCGGGGTAGAGGCGGTCGAGGGCGGCGTCGAGCTCGATGGGGACGGCGACCAAGAGGGCGACCTCGGTGGCGGTGGCGGCGGCGATGGCGGCGGGGATGAAGGGATCGAGCGGGTCGGCGACGGCGACCAGCAGGCGGTTGCCGTCGCGCTCGACGGGCAGAGCGCGGGCGTTGCGGAGGAAGCGTGCGGTGAGGCGCTCGCCGAACAGCGGCTCGTCTTGCGGGTATTGGGCGGGGGTGGCGACGCGGAGGCCGAGCAGGTCGGCGAAGGCCTCGGCGAGGCCGCGTTCGCTGACGAGGCCGAGCTGGATCAGGACCTTGTCGAGGCGCTGCCCCGATTCGGCGGCGACCCGGCGGCCGCGGTCGATCGTGCGGGCGTCGCAATGGTCCCGCGCGATCAGCAAGGCCGCCAAGGCCTCGATCGGGTCGGGACGGGTTGCGGCGTCGGAGCCTTGGACGTCCATGCCAGCCATCAGTTGTGGGTGTTTCTCATCCCATTATACATGGGCGCGAGGCGGGGTGGGAGTGAAGGCATGGATTGGATCTGGCCGTTGCTGCTCGCCCCGTTCGCCGGAAGCTTTGTTGGTGTGCTGATCCGGCGGCTGCCGCAGGGACGGCTGCTCCATCCGGCGCGGTCGGCGTGCGAGCAGTGCGGGACGCCGATCGCGCTGGCGGACCTGGTGCCGATCTGGAGCTATGTGCGGCTGCGCGGGCGGTGCCGCGCGTGCGGCGCGTCGATTGCGGCGCAGCACTGGCAGGTGGAGGTGGCGGCGGTTGCGGTGGCGGGCAGCGCGGTCCTGCTGGAGGCCGAGCCGATATGGCCGGTTTGCGGGCTGGGGTGGACGCTGCTGGCGCTAGCGTGGATCGATTGGGATTGCATGCTGCTGCCCGACGTCCTGACGTTGCCGCTGGTGGTGGCGGGCCTGCTGGTGACGTGGTGGGAGGATGCGCAACTGGCGACCGAGCATGCGCTGGCCGCGGCGTTCGGATACGCGGCGGTGATGCTGCTGGCGCTCGGTTACCGGCGGCTGCGCGGGCGGGACGGGATCGGCGAGGGCGACGCGAAGCTGGTGGCGGCGCTGGGGGCTTGGGTCGGGTTGGAAGGTTTGCCGCCGGTGGTGGTGGTCGCCGCGCTGATCGGATTGCTGGCGGCGCTGGTGATGGTGCTGCGCGGCCGGGATGTGCGGGCGACGACGCCGTTACCGTTCGGTTGCTGCCTGGCCCTCGCCGGTTGGGGCGTCATGCTTGCCGGCAGTTGAGCCGGCTCGGCGGGTGGCCAGCAGCGGGGGCAGGAGCGTGAGCCAGGCGATGCGGGCCTGGTAGCGGAGATGCGGCCCGGAGAGGGCACCGGTGGCAGCGGCGTTGGCGAGCAGGGCGACGAGGACGAGGGTGGCCAGCAGGGCGGCTGGACGGTCGGCGCGCCAGCGCGCGGCCACGACCACCGTGCCGATGGCGGCGATCACGAGCAGGGTCGTTTGTAGCGGGCGGAGCGGGGTAGCCAGCAGCGCCAACTTGCCACGGTATTGGCGGCTGGCCGTGAGCCGGGCGGCTTCGGCTGCGGGAAAGAACAGCCTGATGCGCGGGAGAACGGCGATCTCGAGGTGGTCGGGCACGAGGGTGTCGCCGACCTGCACGAGGTTGAGCTGCTGCAGGGTGTTGCGCAGGGCTGCGGCGAGCACGGCAGCGGGGTGGGCGAGCAGGGTGGCGCGGACGATGACGGCGGCCTCGGGGGCGATGCGGGTGGGGCCGTAGCCGTCGGCCCAGACCGGGCCGTAGGGGTCCCACAGGAAGTCGTCGGCATTGGTGGGGAGGCGGTCGCGCCAGGCGCAGGTGCGCCAGCCAGCGGCGGGGCAGGCGTCATGGATGGTGGCGCGGGCGGGGCCGTCGGCGACCAGGCGGGCGAGGGCGAAGTCGGCGCCGTAGGGGGAAATCGCGAGCCGGTCGAAGGCGATCCAGTTGGAGGCGAGCAGGAACAGCAGGGCCGCCGCAAGGGGGGTGACGGTCCGTCGCGAGCTGCGCCAGTCGGCCATGGTGAGCACGGCGATGCAGGCCGCGGCGAGAATGAGGTGGGCGAGGTGAGACGCGATCGCGATCGTCGTCAGGATGGCGGTCGCGGCGAGGGTGACGGGTCCGACCCGGCGGCGGGCGAGGATGAACAGGCCCAGGACGGTGATCGGGGCGAGGATGTCGGGCATCAGGAGGGAGGCGAACCAGGGTGCCGCGGTGCCGGCGGTCAGGATGGCGCAGAGCGCGAGATGGCGAGTGGCCTGGGGCGGGCCGAGGCTGGCCTGGGTAAGCCAGAGTGCGGCCGAAAGGATGAGGCATTGCGCGTAGGCGGCGGGCCAGAGGCTCAGGCCGACGTGGAATGGGGTGAGGAAGGGTCCGTAGACCCAGGGCTTGTCCCAGCCGGCGTCGGGCAGCAGCGCCTGTTCGAGGAAGCCGCCGGTATCGCTGAACACGATTGGATAGCGGTTCAGGAGGGCGGGCCAGAGGAGTAGAACGGCGCTGCCGGCGACGGACAGCAGGTTGAGGCCTGACGTCCCGGACTTAAGCTGCGATGGCAAAGTCCCCGCCTTTGATGGCGTTCAAAGAGGCTTGGCTTGTTTGCCGTCCCATCGGGCGGTCGCGTCGTTATCGGCATGATTGGCCGCAACCCAGGCGGTTTCGCCGGAAGCGAACTGCTCCTGTTTCCAGAACGGGGCTTTGGTTTTGAGCCAATCGATGAGGAAGGCGGTCGAGTTGAGAGCGGCCTGGCGGTGGGGGCTCGCGGTCACGACGAGGACGATCGGATCGCCGGGGACGAGACGGCCGGTGCGGTGCACGATGGTGCAGCCGAGCAGCGGCCACCGGGCTTCGGCGTCGGCGGCGATGCGTTCGAGGGCGCGCTCGGTCATGCCGGGGTAGTGCTCGAGGGTCATGGCGGTGATCGGGCGTCCGGCGGCGGTGCCGCGGACGGTGCCGACGAAACAGCCGATGCCGCCGATGTCGACGCGGCCGGCGAGGAGGGCGGCGATCTCGGCGCCGGTGTCGAAGGGTGCGTCCTGGACGCGGACCGTCGCCATCAGCCGCCGGTGACCGGGGGGAAGAAGGCGACTTCGTCGCCGTCCTGCACGGGGGTGGAGAGGGAAGCGAAATCCTGGTTCACGGCGGCTCGGACGACGGTGGGTTCGGCGAAGGCGCGGGCGCCGCGATCGTCTCGGGCCTGCAGCCAAGCGGCGAGGTCGCCGACCGTGGCGACGCCGTCGGGCAGGGGCAGGCGCTCACCGGCGACGCCCATGCGTTCCTTCAGCCAGGCAAAGTAGAGCAGCTCGAGCATCAGCGAGGGGTCGGGATGGTTTGCACGGAGCCGTTGGGGTTGATGATGGTGCTGGTGCCGTTGCCGTTGGGGACGATGATGGCGCCCGGACCTTGGGGGGTGGTGAGCTGGCGGTAGGAGTTGGTGCCGCCGGCGTCGACGGCGGGGCCGCTCGGGGTCTGGATGACCTGGCCTTGCGGGCCGGGGCCGGGGCCGGAGCGGGGTGCCGGGGCGAGCGGCGGGATGCTGGCGGACGGGGCACCGCTTTGCGGGTTGCCCGGCACGTTGCCCGGGGGCGTGTCGCTGCCGCGCGGGCGGGGCTGCCGCCCGGCGGGGTAGTTGGGTTGGGCGCCGGGCACGGTGGATTGGGGCTGGCTGCGCTGGTTGTCGCCGTTCTGGATGTCGGCGAGGGTCGGCTCCGGACCCTGCGGACCGGGCCAGACATTGCCGGCTTCGGGTTGCAGCGGGGTGGGGTCGGGGGCCTGGCCGAGGACACGGCGGACGTTCTCGCTGTCGGTCATGGGAATGTTGGGGTTCGTGCCGGGAAGCGAGAAGGCATGATCGAGGAAGGTGCCGAATCCGGTGCAACCCCCAAGCAGGAGGGGGGCAAGGATCGAGGCTGAGAGTGTGGTACGCCGCATGAGGGCTCCTGAAGTGGCCACGCGGCCGGTCTTTGAATCTTGCCCGGTCAAAATGGATTGCTCAAGCATCGGTCGCCGCACGGGGTGCGGCTGGGGGCCGGGGCGTGGCCACCGCGGGCCGGACGGCATGGTGCAGGCCGGCCGTGAGGTAATCCCAACCGGTCCAGAGGGTGAGGGCTGCAGCGAGCCAAAGCATCATTTCGCCGATCGTGGAGACCGGCAGGAAGCCGATGTGGAGGAGGGTTGCCGAGTTGTCGCCAGCCAGCAGCGTGCCGAGGGCGCCCATCTGCACACCGGTCTTCCATTTGGCCAGGGCAGTGACGGGGAGACCGACGCGAAGCCCGGCCAGGTATTCGCGCAAGCCGCTGACGAGTATCTCGCGCAGCATGATGACAATGGCGGGGTAGAGGCCCAAGGCGGATAGCCGCCCTTGGCCGGCGAGCAGCATCAGCGAGGCGCCGACGAGGAGCTTGTCGGCGATCGGGTCGAGCATGCGGCCGAAATCGGACGTTTGGCGCCGGCCGCGAGCGAGGCGGCCGTCGAAGTAGTCGGTGATCCCGGCCAAGGCGAAGACGACGCAGGCGCCGAAGTTGGTGGCAGGCGTATGCAGCGCGACCAGCAGGACCAGCAGCGGGATCGCCGCAATCCTTGAAAGCGTCAGAAGATTGGGCAGGTCGGTGAGCATCGCGAGGCGCACCATATACTACCGGCGATCGGCGAACAGTGGTCCGGCCGGTCGGGGCCGTTGGACGCATGGCCGCTGCCGCCCACCGGCCATGGCGCGGCGCTCGGCCAATATGGCCCGGGTCGCGGATCAGATCACGAGATAGGCAAGCAGGGCGCCGACGAAGGCGAAGGCGGCGAGGAGGAGAATCGCTCGGAGGGCGCCGGTCTGCAGGTTGGCACCGAGGACGTTGCGGAGGATGGTGTGACTGTCGTTGGCCATGGCTGGAACTCCGGTCCGTGGCGGCTTGGAAGGGTCGAGGCCTTATAGCGGCGGAGTTGGACGGCGCGAAGCGAGGCTTTGGGGAGCGGTCGATGCGCGTGGCGGCGGTGACGATGGTTTACAACGAGCCTCTCTGGGCGCCGGTCTGGGTGCGGCATTACGCGCACCAAGTGGGGGCCGAGAATTGCCTGGTGCTGGATCACGGCTCGGATGACGGAAGCACGGCGGGGCTGGGGGTTGCGGTCGAGCGGATGCGGCGGTCGGCGCTCGATGAGGACGCGCGGGCGGCGCTCGTGTCGGATTGCGTGGGGGAGCTGCTGCGCCGGTACGACGCGGTGGTGCACTCCGACGCGGACGAGCTGCTGATCGCGGACCCGGCCCAGTATGCCGATCTGCGTGCCTATGCGGCGGATGCGGCCGAGGTGACGACGGCGGTTGGGCTCGATCTGCAGCACTTGCCGGACGAGGAGCCGGCGCTGGAGCCGGGGCGGCCGATCGGGGTGCAGCGGGCGTTCGTGCGGTTCAGCGCGGCGATGTGCAAGCCGGCGTTGGTGCGGCGGCCGGTGCGCTGGGCGCCGGGGTTCCATTCATGCGACGCACCGCGCGCCACAGGGGCAGTGTACCTGGTGCACCTGCGCTATGCCGACCTGGACGCCGGGTTGGCGCGGCTGGCGCGGACGCGGGGGCAGGTGTTCGCGCGGCCCGACACGAACCCGCACCAGCGGGTTCCGGACCAGGCGTTCGAGACGATGGTGCGGGCAATCGCGAGGCTGCCGCGGACCGAGGGGGATCTGGCGCCGGACGGAGCGCTGGTGAAGCCTTGGATGGACCGGATGTGGGACGGCTGGAGAGCGGGCGAGGAGCAGCTCGCATTGTCCGGCGACATGCTGTGGCGGTTGCCGGACGAGTATCGGGCGGCTTTGTAGTTTCACGTTCCCGTGCTTGGGGGGGAAAGCCTGCCGCGGGTGCGCGTTCGGGTTGCACAGGGACGGGAGACCGAAATGATGCATTCGATGCGCCGGCCACGGGGAACGGCGGCCGTTCATCCGGGCAGGCTCGCGACGGATTGGTGGGTGTTGCTGCTGCTGACGCTTGCGGCCGCGGCGGCGGCGATGCCCAGTCTGGCGCAGACGGGAACGGCGACGCCCGCGCCGGATCAGACCTTGCCGGAGGTCGTGCGGCCGCGGACGGATACGCCGACACTGCCGCGCGGCAACGATGGGAGCACGATGACGCAGCCGCGGAGCGAAGACCCGCAGGTTGGTGGGACAACGAGGCCGATCCCGGATAGCGGGGTGATTGCGCCGCCGGTGTCGGGACTGGGCACCACACCGGTCATTCGTCCGCCGGCGACCGGCTCGATGCCGGTCATCCCGCCGCCCGGCACGGCCGGCGGAGAGAAGGGCGTGGTGCCGAAGTAGCCTCTCAGCGCCGGGTCAGCGCGACCTTGAAGTGGCATTTCGGGGTCGTGTAGGTGCCGGCGACGGTGTCGCCGGTGCGGCGGCCTTCGAAGGTCGTGTCGTGCACCTGCTTGTTGGCGCCGACTTGGGAGCGGTCGGCCCAGATGGCGCCGTCGGCTCCGAGCGGGCCTTGGAGGACCCAAGTGCCCTCGTCTGGAACGAAAGTTGCCACCTCGCGGCGGAGTTGCAGGGTGCCTCTGGACGGGGTGCAGCTGGGGCTCGGCTGGTCTGGCGTCACGGGACCGGCATAGAAGCCGTCCGGACCGTCCGACCGGGCGCATGCTGTCAGAAGAAGAGCTAGGGCGGCGATGCCGAGCGGGTTGCTCACGTCACGGTCAGTTCCGGCGCCACGTGCGAGGCGAGGGTGGCCCGCGCTTTGGCGAGGTCGAGTTCGCCTTCCCATTTTGCGACGAAGATCGTCGCGACGGCATTGCCGAATAGGTTGGTGATGGAGCGCGCTTCGGACATGAAGCGGTCGATCGGGAAGACGAGGGCGATCGACTCGACGGGAATCTTGCCGGACAGGGTTCCCAGAGTCGCGGCCAGGGTGATGAAGCCGCCGCCGGTGACGGCAGCGGCGCCTTTGGAGGTCAGCAGCAGGACGCCGAGGATGGTCACCCAGTCGGTTGCGGAAAGGGGGATGTTGAGCGCCTGGGCGATGAAAGCGATGGCCATGGTGAAGTAGATGCTGGTGCCGTCGAGGTTGAAGGCATAGCCGAGCGGGACGACCAGGCCGACGAGGGGCCGGGAGCATCCCATTGCCTCGAGCTTCTCCATTAAGGTGGGCAAGGCGCTTTCGGAGCTGCTGGTGCCGAGGACGATGAAGAACTCTTCCTTGAGGTAGCGCAGAAGCTGAAGCAGGTTGAGGCCGCAATAGGCCATCACCAGCGAGAGCACGACGAAGATGAAGACGGCGCAGGTGGTGTAAAAGGCGAGCATCAACTGAAGCAGGTTGACCAGGGTGCCGGCGCCGTAGCGGCCGATGGCGAAGGCCATGGCGCCGAACGCGCCGAGCGGGGCGACGCGCATGATGAGGGCGACGACGCCGAAGAAGGCGCTGCTGGCGAGGTCGAGGATGCGGACGAGCGGCGCGGCGCGTTCGCCGATCTTGGCTAGAGCGATCCCGAAAATGACGGCGAAGAACAGCACGGGGAGGATGTCGCCCTTGGCGAAGGCGTTCACGACCTGGTCGGGAATGATGGCGATCAGGAAGTCCTGGACGGATTGGTGACTTTTCGGGTCGACGTATCGGGCGACAGAAGCGGTGCTGATGGTTTTCGGGTCGGCGTTGACGCCTGCGCCCGGGGCGTAGAGGTGGCCGACGGCAAGGCCGACGAGCATGGCGACCGAGGTGAGGACCTCGAAGTATATGATGGCCTTGATGCCGATGCGGCCAACGCCGGCGGTGTTGGTGAGCTTGGCGATGCCGACGACGACAGTGAGGAAGATGATCGGAGCGATGATCATCCGGACCAGACGCACGAAGGCGTCGCCAAGCGGCTGCATCTGCACGGCGATGTCGGGGTAAAGGTGGCCGAGAAGTGCGCCGGCCACGACGGCCACGAGCACCTGAATGTAGAGGGACTTAGACCCGGTTATCGTCATCGTTGCAGAGCTCCCGTGCGGGTGCGCTTAGCGGATACGTGGGGGTTTGGCGAGGGGCAGGTGGTCTGTTCGGCGCGGCCGGAGATGGTCTAGGAAGTGTCGGGGCCGCGTTGCGGCTGAAGTGGTGAGGGTGTGGATGTCAGAGTTCGTGATTGCCGCCCCGGTGCAGGCGTATGTGCCGGTGCAGGGCGGGGGACGGTTTCCGGTTCGGCGGATCTACTGCGTGGGACGAAACTACGCCGAGCATGCGCGGGAGATGGGGCATGATCCGGACCGGGAGGCACCGTTCTTCTTCATGAAGCCGGCCGATGCGCTGGTGATCGGCGGGGCGGACATGCCGTATCCACCGGGCACCTCGGACTTGCACCACGAGATGGAACTGGTTGTCGGGCTGGGGTCAGGCGGGACCGATATCGCGGAGGCCGACTCGCTCGGGTGCGTTTGGGGCTACGCGGCGGGGCTGGATATGACCCGGCGGGACGTGCAGGGCGAGGCGAAGAAGCTTGGCCGGCCGTGGGACATGGGGAAGGGGTTCGATCATTCGGCGCCAATCGGGACCATGGTGCCGGCGGCGGGAATCGATTCGACAAAGGGGTCGATCGAGTTGAGGGTGAATGGTCAGGTTCGGCAGAGCAGCGACTTGTCGAAGCTGATCTGGACCGTCGCCGAGACAATCGCTTTCCTGTCGAAGCTGGTTCGGCTGGAAGCAGGCGACCTGATCTTCACGGGAACGCCGGAGGGGGTGGCGGCCGCGCAACGGGGCGACCTGCTCGAAGGGCGGGTTGCAGGCATTCCGGAGTTGCGAGTCCGGATCGTGTGACGGGACCCCGGGCCTGAGGCCCGGGGCGATCACGCGGTCAGCGGTTGTAGTAGGGATACGGCGCCGGCGCGTAGTAGGCTGGCGGCGGCGCGTAAGCGTAAGCCGGAGGCGCGTAGTAAGCCGGCGGGGGTGCGTACACGACCGGCGGCGGCGGTGCATAGTAGGGGGCTGCGAGCAGCGAGCCCACCCCGAGGCCGAGCAGTGCGCCACCGACCAGGGCGCCGGCGCCGAATCCACCACCATGGTGGTATCCGTAGCCTCGGCCATAGCCGTAGCCGCCACGGTAGTATTCGGCATGTGCCGATGTTGGCGCGAGAGCGGCGGCAGCCATCGGGACGGCGATAGCGGCAGCGAGGAGCTTAGCGGCGAAGCGGGCCATGGTGCACCTGGTGAAAAACGGGTGGGGTCCATTCCCCATCGCTGCTTCATATACGCATCGGTCGTGGCAGATTTAAGGCGGTCGCTAGCTCGGGGGATCTACGGTGGAGGGGCGGCGAGCACGTTCGCGTGCTTAGGAAAAAATGTGCGTGACAATAGGAAAATGTGCTTGTGCAGCGCCCCAGTTTTCGGTATTAGTTGGGGCATGCTCAGGGTTGTCGCGGGGGCGGCGATCTGGGTGGTTCCGCAATTCTCGAGGCCTGATGGGGACGGTATGACCGAGCTCTCGCCGTTGCATGTGTTGTTGTCAGTGATGAAGCGGCGTTGGGATACGGGCGATCTCGACGGGGCGGTCGCGCTGGCGAAGGTCGCCGCGCCGTACCTGCATGGCCGGGCGCCGTCGGCTCGGCCGGGCGGGGATATAGCCGGGGTACCGGATGACGAACTCGACGGGTATGGACTTGGTTTCGGCGGAGCGCCGTTTGCGCCGGAGGGTGCGGGATAGTCTGGGGGACTGGTCGAAGCTGGCGCTGGCTTCGCAAGGGTTTGCGCCGGCACGGCACCACAAGCTGATCATCGAGGAGTTGGAGGGGCTGGTGGCGGGACGGTGCGACCGCCTGATGCTGCTGCTGCCGCCGGGTTCGGCGAAGAGCACGTACACATTCCAGGACAACTGGACCGGGACCGACATCTTGGTCCCCTCGGCGACGGTGGTCGAATGGGTCGGCGCCTGGGGTGGCTGGCAAGCGGTCGGGTTTCCAATGGCCGATTATGTCTCCCCTGCGGGAGACGGCAGTTTGGTGCTGCGGAGCGTGACCGGAGATGTCGTCGTCCGCCCGGCCGGGGCCGGCCGTGTACGGGTGAGTTCCGAGTCCGAGCCGGTCGGGTTCGCCACTCTCCTCGGGCGCGGAGGACCCGAAGGTGTGGTGAACGCGCCGCCGGGAAGCGACTACCGCAATCTCGACGGCGGAGCAGGCAACACGCTTTGGGTGAAGCGACTTGGCACCGCCGCTTCAGGCTGGGTGGCCGTCGCTTAGCCGGCGGTCAATTACCCTCGAGCCAACCGCACCAAACGTCAGGGAGACCTCATGCCGACTATCAAGCAGTTGCCGGCGGCGACGGCGATCCAGGCGACGGACCTGCTGCCCGTAAGTCAGGGTGGAGCAACCCGAGCGCTGACGATCGGAGGACTACTGTCCTCGACACAGGCCGCAATCTCGCTTGCGTCCGGCAAGCTGCTCGGCCGGGTCTCGCAGACGGCGGGTGGCCCTGAACCGATCGGCTTGGGAACAGGACTGGCAGTCGTTGCTGGTTCGATCGCAGCGACTGCCGTCGATCACTTGACACTTCCGCAAGCGACGGCGCTGCTCCCCGCCGATGAAGTCATCGTCAATACAGATGGAGCCGCAAAACGTTTGCCGTCGGCGATGCTGCGAGCGTTGTTCAGGGCGGGCAGCGGTGTTTCGATCGACAGCGAGGGGGTCGTTTCGGCATTTGGCGGTTCGGCGACCGGGCCCGCAACAACGGACGCGCTGGGCAGCGTCAAAATCGGCCCGGGTTTGATTGTCTCGGACTCCGGCACCATCGCGCCAGATCCCGCCGTGGTGGCGTTCCGCAACGCGCTTTCGACAGTGGCGCTCAGCGGTAATTACGGAGACCTGTCCGAGCGCCCGGCGCTCGGCCAAGCTGCCGGTCTCGATGTTGGGACGACGAGCGGGAGTGTCGCGGCCGGGGACGATCCGCGAATTGCCGGCGCGCTTTCGGCAACGGCGGCTGCGACGACCTATTTGACAGGTGCGGATGCGTCTCGCACCTATCAGACCGCGCAGCAGGTCAATTCGCTCATCGCAGGCGGCGTCGCCGCCAACGTATCCGGAGTGGTTGCGATGTCGAGCGGTGGCACGGGGGCCACGACCGCCGTAACCGCTCGCGGAAATCTCGGCTTGGGCAACGCTGCCGTAGCAAACTTCGGCACGACAGCCGGCACCGTCGCTGATGGTGGCGCGGTGGCAGCGGCCCTCGCCAACGCCGTTACGATCGGAGGGTCACCCGTCATCACGCCAAGCGCAGTGGCAGTTATGGCGGCAGCCGGCACAGGCGTGAGCGACGTTCCCTCCGTGGTGTCAGCGGTGAACATTCTTGGTATCGTTCCGGCCGGGACTGGCGTGCGGCTAACGGCCCAGCAGACGACCGTGGTGATCAACCGCGGGGGAAACCCCTTGAAGGTTTTTCCGCCGCCTGGCGGCACCATTGAGGGTGGGACAGCGGACACGGCCGTGCAAATTCCGTCCGGAGCTTCGGCCACGTTCGTTACGGCCGATACGATGGCCTACTTCGCGATCTGAAGGACCTTTGCATGCGAACGATTCTGGTAGCCAGCCTATGCTGCCCTTTCGTGGCTGGGTCGGTTCAGGCTCGCGACGTTGGCCCGATTCCTTTTTCGGCGCTCAACCAAGCCAACGGTCCGGCAGCGCTGGACAGTGCCGGTCGGCTTTCGAACCAGTGGGTCATGCCGACAGGTGGCATGGTTGCGCGCACGTTGGGTGATCGCGCAGGTGACGCACTGAGCACGACCGACTTCGGAGCTGCGGGAGACGGTTCGACGGTCGACACAGGCGCTTTTCAGGCGGCGCAAAACTATCGGCAAGGTCACGCCGGCGGAACGGTCAGGGTTCGCCCGGGCTTATACGCGCTGAACAGCAATGTCTACACCGCCGGAAACGTGACGTGGCTGTTCGAGCACGGTGCGCGGGTAACCGGACGAGGACAGCTTGATGCGGTTGCCGACAGCGCAACGCTGAACGTCAGCGGTCTCAGCCTGGCCCGGCTGTACTCCTCGACCACCAACGAGCATGGACTGTTTGTCACCGCTCGCGCCGCTCCGACAGCCGGGAGCGTGCCATATGAGAAATCGGGCGTGATTGTCAGTTTAATCCAGAACGACCCTTCGACTTATGGAACCGGAGCACTGAAAGATCTCGTCGCGTTCGAGGGGCAAGGGTTGATCGAGGCGGGCACCCTCACCGGGCGTATTTGGGGCATCAACACCGGTGTCGGGCCAGGCGTGGGTGCCGATGGCTACGCCGTCGGGGGCGAGTTCGGTGTTCAGTCTTACTCGGGTTCGCCGGCGGGCACGCTTGGCACCGCAACGTCGAAGATCGGCGTGCACGTGGTGGCTTACGGGAACAGCAGCAGCACCGCCGCACTGGTTACCAGCGGCAATGGCACGACTTGGCAGGACGGGGTCGTGGTTCAGCAGGAATCGATCGATCCGGGCGCGCACGCGTTGTCGGTGCGGCCGAACGGGTCCAGCCGCAGCGCCGACCTCGCTTGGATCGCGCGCGATGGGTCCGGAGGGCTGACACGCGAGGCTGCCATTCGAAGCGGCGGCATCGGGACCGCACGCAAGCGAGTGCTGACGGCGTCCTCAAACGGTGCCGGGCAAGTCGAGATGACCGACGACGGTGGCGCCCCGAGTGCGACGAACACGATCACGCCGGATGCGAACTCGTCGCTGGTGATCAAGAACATGCGGCTTCTGGTCTTTGGACCGGCGACCGGCTTCGCAGCAACGTATCATGTCGGAGACGTTCTAGTGGCGCGTGGGAGTGCTGCCTCGTCGCTTGCGTCATCGCCGGCGTCGATCGTGCTCACCCTTGATCAGCAGTTGGGCGCTTCACCGGGACCGGTCGGATTGGCTTTGGTGTTGGACAAAACGGGAGGGCGGGTCGCGCTCACGGTAACAACAGGCGCCACCACGGCGCTCCACTATGTTGCGGAAATCGAGACGATCGAGGCTCGCTGAGGCGAGTTGCTGCGTCCGACGGCACAGCTGGGCTGTGCAAGAGATCAGCCTGAGCGCCGCTGATGTTTCCGCTGTGCAGCTGAGGAGTCGGCATGACCGAACTACTGAACCTTCCAGATTTGCCCGCGGGTCAAGCTGCGTCAGCTCAATTGCTCGTCGCTGTCCCAACGGCGTCGACGGCGCTCCCGTTCAAGGTCGCACTAGGCGCCTACTTATCAACAGCCGCTGCCAACGTGACTTACGCACCGCTCGCGAATCCAAGCTTCACTGGCGTGCCGACTGTGCCTACTGCGGCGCGGGGCGATAACACGACGCAAGTTGCGTCAACCGCGTTTGTCGCCGCCGGGTTCGTTTCCAAAGCAGCTCGCACCGCTTCAACGTCGGCTGTTGCGCTCGATCCGTCCGACGGAACCGTTTTCATCAACAAGGCAAGCGGCAGTCCAACCACTGTGACCTTGTATTCCTCACCTGCGATCGGCGCGACACATGTCATCAAGGATGCCCGAGGCGATGCGGGGCTGAACAACATCACTGTACAATCGGCGACGAGTACGATCGACGGTCAAGCCAATTTTGTCCTCCGCGCCAATTACGCGGCCATTTGCCTGGTCTTCAACGGCGTCGAGTGGAGCATCATCTAATGGCATATTTGCCCATCAGCTCGAACGTCCCGACTGCGACGAGCAACTCGGCCGGGGTGGTCCAGCCGGATGGCACCAGCATCTTGATCAGCGGCGGCGTCATTTCAGCCGCTCCGCAGGCCAGCGTCGTGCCGCAACAGGTCACCGTTTCGACATCTGCGCAGACGCTCAACTTCAAAGCCGGCGCGCGTGAGACGAGCTATACGGTCACACTGAGCCAAAGCAGCAGTATTACGATCGGGGACGGATCCCCGGGCTTCGACCAGGTCATGACGATCGACTTAGTCCAAGGAGGCGCCGGCGGCTTTGCGCCGACCTTCACCAACGTGTCCTGGGCTTCTGGAGTAGCGCCGGGCTTCAACACAGCGGCCGGCAAGCGTGACACGATCCAGGTCCGAGCGATCGCCGGCGACGTGATGGGTTGGCCGGTGAGCATGGGGCGAGCGCCCTTAGTGGCCGCTTTGCCGGCAGCCCCTGCAAGTATCAGCGTGTCGGCCGGCACTTTGCAGAACACGGTCACGGCGAGTTCGGTCACCGCCTACCCGTCCGTCACGGGATACAATGTTTACGCCGGGCCGACGGCGGGCAACGAGGCCGTCGCGCCCATCGCAAGCAGGGTCGCGTTGCCATTTGTCGACACCGGCCTGGCGGCAGGCGTGCCTCGGTTCTACAAAGTGTCGGCCGTGAACAGTCTGGGCGAGGGCCCATCGTCGAGTGAAGGGTCTGCAACTCCAGCGGCACCGGTCGGTGTGCCGCCGGCTCCGGCATTGGTCGTGGTGACCCCCGGCGCAACGCAGAACACGATCAGTGCGGCGGCCGTCGTGGCCACGCCCGCCGTCACGGGATATACGGTTCGTCGCGGGTTGGCGCCGGGAGCGGAAGCAGCGGTGCCAGTTGCGACCAACGTGTCGCTCCCGTGGATTGATACCGGTCTGACGGCAGGCACTCCGTACTATTATACCGTTGCCGCAGTAAACGGGGTTGGAACCGGTCAGGCCTCGCCTGAAGGCGCCGCTACGCCGTTCGCCGGGAGCGCCCACTATGCTTCTTTCACAGCGGCCAACTCCGTCATCTACGCCCCGCCGAGCAGCACGTTAAACCCAGGCTCCGCGGCATTCGACATGCAAGTGCGCATCAGGATGGCGAGTTGGGCCAGCGGCGGCAGTGTGGAGACCAATCTGTTCGGCTGCTGGGATGTCGCGGTGGCCAAGCGGCTGTGGCGGTTTGGCGTCACGACTGACGGCCGGCTACGGGCGAGTTGGGCGATTGGGGCAAGCACCAGTGTAACGGCGGTGTCGAATGCTGCGATTGCGGCGGCCGGGAGCACCGATCTGTGGCTGAGGGCTGCTGTCATCCCCAACTCGGGTTTGGTGACGTTCTACACGTCCGTCGATGGCAGCAGTTGGAGTGGGCTCGGCAGCCCACAGACAGCTAGTGGTTTTGCCTCGGTTTATACACCGTCCGCGTTGCCCTATTTCGTCATCGGAGCGAATGCGAGCGCGTCCGCGGGGCCCGCGGCCGAACAGTTTTTCGGCCGGTTCTATGAGGCGCGTTTCTACATCGCGGGCGCATTGGTAACCAATCCCGTCGCAACGGCGAGCAACACGACCGATAGCAAGGGTTTCGGATACAGCCAATCGGGCGTGGTGTATGTTTGATGCTGGCAGGCTCACGGCCTTACGGTGCAATCCCGGTTGCTGGCGCCGCCGTAAAGCTCAAAGGTGCGGCGATCCTTCAAGCCCCCGGCCAGTGGCCGTTCTGGGCGCAGTTCTGGCGCGATTGGGATTGGCCAACGATTACGCAAACAATCGATGCGCTTGCCGCAGTAGGGGTCAACTGCTTGCAAGTGACAGCGACAGGACTGGCCGATAACGGCGTCGCACATCCCGACATGTCGACGATGCGGCGCCGTATTGGGCAGCTAGCGTCGTTTGCCGCCGGGAGGCGTATGATGCTGAACCCACAGCTCGGCTATCAGCCGAGTCATAGCTTCGCGGCGGGTGTGACCGTCGCGGCGATGACGGCAGCTCAAATGGCTCGGCTATTCGCGGAGCAGCCGAACGTCTGCTTTGTCGATGCAATGAATGAGGTGAACTTCTACGGCGGTCCTGGCTGGACTGGGCCCGGAGGGCAGGCGCTCAGCGACATGACAATCTTTGTCGCTGCGATCCGCCAGGTATTGGGAGCGATCCCGGTTACCGTCTCAGTTGGCGCCACGTCCATCGCCGACATTGCGGGAGCTTGGACGCAGACCTACGCCGCACTGTCGGACTTCCACAACATTCATACCTACCAGTATCAGCAAAGCGGAACATCGGCGCCGACGCCGTCGGACTTCGTAGCACTCCGGTCCGCTCCTTGGTATCTGGGCCGTTTCGTCGTTGGCGAGACCGGCATGCCAAGCTCACGAGGGGCGGTGGCGCAAGCGGCGTGGCTGGCGGGAAATGGCTCGGTCGCGGCGGCGCCGGATTGCCTTGGCTCAATTCTGTGGGGAGCAACCGATACCAGCGCTGCCCCCGGGCGAAGCGAAGATGTCGCGAATTTCGGGATGGTCGACGCGTCAGGCACGCCGCGTCCGGCGCTTGCTTCCCAACTACAAGCTTGGCCAGGAGGGCTGTGGTGAGAGATGCTTTCCGTCGTGGTGCGGAACGGGTGTTGGCCCTCGAACCTTGGTGGGCAGAGTTCTGGTCAGCGTCGACCGCTGTTCTGTGGGCGGGCTTGTCCTACGCAGGCGCCGCCCGTCTGCAGGACTGGCCGTCGATGCGCTTGTTGCTCGAACTGGGCGACGAGCGGTTCTGGCATTTGCTGGGGTTTGGATTGGGTTTTTGCCAAATCGTCTCGCTGGCCTGCGATCGACGATGGTGGCGGTGGGCCATGGCGCTGGCACAGGGCTGGTTCTGGGGTGTGCTGACACTTGGCATGTGGGCGGCGACGCCGTGGTCGCCTGCCGTCGCCGTCTATGCCGGGTGGTGCGTGAGCAATGTCTTTTCCGTGCTGCGGCTGCTGCGGCCCTTGCGGGCCGGAACTGGGCTCAGGTCCTGAATGGGCGACGTCATAGGCGGGCCGTGGTGGGTCGTCGCGGCAGCGTCGCTTCCCTCGGTGCTAAGCGGCGGTTGGGTCATTTGGCGGTGGTGGGTCGAGCGGATGGACCGGCAAGCCGAGGGCGCCTCCAGCCGGGAGGAGCGGCTTGGACGCGAGATTGAGGCTCAGCGTACCGCTCTGTCCAGAGAACAGGCCGAGTTGTTCGACCGTATCCGTGCTGAACTGGTGCGGTGCCAGGCCCGACTGAGCCAAGTCGAACGCGATCGCGAAATCGGCTGGGACTTGGCGCGGCATTGGCATCGTCGAGCGCACGAGTTGCGCCATATTGGCTTGAACGCGCAATCGATTGTAGCCGGTTTTTGCGCACGGGACGACGTTCCTGTTCCGGTCTGGCCGGACATGACGGTTGCGGGTTTGGAGGATCCAATCGAATGAGCGGCGATGCGTTCTCGACAGCCTTCCGGATCGTCGTCGGGGAGGAAGGTGGGTTTACCGAACTGGCTGCCGACCCCGGCAACTGGACCGGAGGGCAATGCGGCGTCGGACGATGCGTCGGGACGAAGTTTGGGATATCGGCCGCATCGTACCCGGCCGTCGACGTCCGAGAACTCACGATCGCTGACGCCCAGGCGATTTAAAGGCGAGACTTCTGGGACCGTGTCAAAGGTGACGCGCTTCCACCGCCGCTCGCGTTGCTCGTGTTTGATGCGGCCGTCAACAACGGCGTGGGGCGCGCCATTCGGTGGCTGCAGGTTGCAGTCGGGACGGCGGCGGACGGCATGGTTGGCGACGCCACTCTGGCGGCAGTGCGTGCTCGATCGGGTGAGGGGGCGGCCTTGCTGACCGAGTTCCAAGCACAGCGGATGGCGTTCATGGCCGGGCTGCCGACATGGCGCACGTTCGGCTTAGGCTGGGCGCGACGGCTCTGTCGCCTCCCTTATGAGGCGGTCAAAATGGGTGAGTTGGAGATGGGGACGCGCGATGGAGTTTAGCCAAGTGGCGGCGGATGCGGTCAAGGGGGCGGCGGCAGGCAGTATCGTGCCCGGCATCGGCACGGCACTGGGCGCCGTCGGCAGCATCGTGCTCGATCTCGCTCCCGAAGTGGGTCGATGGCTGTTCGGGCCAGACGCCGAGCCGGTCGTCTCCGCAGTCCAGAGCGCGGTGGCCGATGTAACCGGAACCGGAGAACCTAGTCGGCAAGCGGCCGCGCTGTCCGATCCCGCGAAGGCCGCCTCGCTGCGGATCGAACTGGCGCGTATCGCCGCGGCGCAGGAGATTGCTGCCGCCAACGCCGCGCAGGCGGCGCTCGTCGCGCGTTTGAACGACATCGCGAATGCTCGAGCGACGACGTTGCGACTGGCCGAGGCGGGAAGCACCATCGCCTGGGGCGCACCGGTCGTGAGCCTTGTCGTGCTGGTGACCTTCGGTGGTGTCGTCTCGATCACCCTGACGCGCGCGATGCCTCCGGGAGCCGAGCCGGTGCTTAATGTTCTCCTTGGGACGCTCGGAGCGATGGCGACCAGCGTGGTCGGCTACTGGGTCGGCAGCAGCGCCGGTTCAGCACGGAAAGATGCAAGGCTCGCGACATTGGCCGATCGAGGGTGACGAGGTCCGTCACCCTGATCGGGACATCTGCTAGAGCAACATCCGACCGAACCGGATCAGTTCGGTCGGATTAAGTTGCTCTATCCACTTAGTTTTAGAGCACGTCCCGAGCCGATTGGCTCGGGACGTGCTCTAGCGATTACGGCCCGGCGCCGACGCGCGGGTCGCGGATGATCGCGCGGGGGCCGGTGCCGGACGGGCAGGAGTTGAGGCGACGGGTGCAGGTGGGGTCATGCCCTCACCGAGACTTACGTTGACCGTGACCTGGATCGTCGAGTCGGGCGTGTTCGGCTCGTTGGAGGCAAGGGCAACAGAAAAGCGGTCGGCGCCGACGTAGTTATTCTCGGGCGTGTACTCCACGCGTGTTTCGCCACCAATTTTCTGGATCAGAATCCGGCCGTGCTGAGACTTTGCTTTGACCAGCCCGAACTTGAACGGCTTGCCGTCCTTGTCCTTCGTCCGGACCGCGCACCATCCGTCGTTCGTCATGCTGATCGTGGCCGATCCGCTCGAACCCGAGGCCGGGTCGATCGACGAGGGAGTGCAGGTCTTAGCGATGCCGACGTTGAGGTCCGCGGTTGCGGCCGGTGCAGCAGGTCTTTGCGGCGCGCAGCCCACAACCGCGGCGGCGGTCGCGGTCATCGCGATCAGATGTTTGTTCAAGGAAGCACTCCTGACGATCCCTGGGCGCGTTGCTGCCACACGCGGGCGTCTGAGCCAAGACGTGACGCTGTGTCGAGCTTAGGGCGTCGGCACCAATCCGAACTGGAACGTTGTGGTCGCAGTGTAGGGTGCTCCCGGCCGCAAGACGGTCGATGGGAACGCCGGATGGTTGGGAGCGTCCTGGGGGTGCTCCGCCTCGAAGCAAACGCCAGCAAACTTACTATAAAGCTGGCCGGAGCGGCCGGCGAAAGCGCCCGTCAAATTGTTGCCGGTGTAAAAGTGCATGACCGGCTCGGTCGTGCTGACTGTCAGCGTGCGGCCGCTGGTCGGCTCCACAAGCCGCGCGGCCTCGCGCAACCCAGCCCCTCGAAGCATGAAAGCGTGATCATAGCCGAGGGCGTTGTCGAGCTGCTGGTTGGCAACATGGATCCGAACCCCGATCGCGTGTTCGGAGCGAAAATCGAAAGGTGTTCCGTCGACCGTCAGGATCTCCCCGGTCGGGATGCCGTCAGGCCTGATCGGAAAGTAGAAACCCGAATCGAGCGTGACCCGGTGACGGAGAATGTCGCCTTGACCCTCCCCAGCGAGGTTGAAGTAGTTGTGGTTGGTCAGGTTCACGATGGTGGGGCGGTCGCTCTCGGCCCGATACTCGATCCGGAGATCCTGTCCCACGATCGTGTATGTGACTTAAATCCTGATCGCGCCGGGGAAGCCCTCGTCGCCATCGGGACGTTCCAGCACCAAGGTCACGCGGTCCGGCTGATGCCCGGCGATCGTCCAGTTGTGCTTCCCGAACCCTTGCACACCACCGTGCAGCGTATGCGGCGGCTTGTTGACCGCAAGCTGATACGAGACACCGTCGAGCATAAACCGGCCGTGATCGATACGGCCGGCGTACCGCCCCGCCACGGCGCCGAAATGCCCGCCGTTGGCCAGGTACTCTGCCAGGGTATTGAACCCGAGAACCACGTTGGCGAAGTCGCCGGCACGATCGCGCACCTCGAGCATCTGCACGGCTGCTCCGTAGGTCAGGATTTGGGCCCGAACTTGATCTCCTCCGAGCGCAACACGGTAGACTGGCTCCCCGGATGGCATTTGGCCGAACAGCTCAGGCATGTCTGCAACTCACCATAGGTCACACCAACGTGCCATGGCGCTAAGCGGTTCGGCAACTTCAGCCGGGCCAACTGGCTGGTGCTTGTCTGCGTCATCCTGGCAATCTCTTGCCAGCATGCGAGCTTCCAAGAAGGGAACGCGGGATGACGACCGTCGGGATTGTGGCACCGGGTGCAATGGGCAGCGCGGTCGCGCGTCGCCTGCGCGAGCGAGGCGCGGACGTTGTGACCTTGTTGCAGGGACGCAGCCCGGCCACCCAGGCCCGCGCCGAAGCCGCCGGCATGAAAGGGACGGACCCGGCTGGGCTCGTTGCTGCGGACATGATCCTGTCCATTGTGCCGCCCGGCGACGCTGTCAGCCTCGCCCAATCCTTGGCGCCGGCGCTGCAGCAGTCGGTTCACAAGCCGATCTATGTGGACTGTAACGCAATCGATGTCGTAACCGCAACGGGCATCGAGAGTGTGATCACTGCGGCGGGAGCGCCGTTCGTCGACGCGGGGATTATTGGCCTGCCGCCGAAGTCCGGAACAATCGGTCCGACCTTCTACTTGTCCGGCATTGAGGCCCAGCGGGCGGCTCTCATTCTTGCGCCGCTTGGCCTCAAGGTGCAGGCCATGGATGGTCCGAACGGTGCGGCGTCGGCCCTCAAGATGAGCTATGCCGGGATCACGAAGGGATTGGCCGCGATCGCGTCGATCATGATCCTGGGTGCCGAGCGGGCCGGCGCGGGCTCAGCATTGCGGGCGGAACTCGCGTCGAGCCAGCCGCAACTGCTCGCCCGCTTCGGCACCAGCCTGCCGGATATGCTTCCCAAAGCTTACCGATGGGTCGCCGAGATGCAGGAGATCGCAGCCTTCCTCGGTGACGACCCGGCTGGTGCCGCGATCTTCAATGGGGTCGCCGAGTTCTACCAACGGATCGCCGCCGACACCGCCGGAGAGCGTGCCGAAGCCTCGCGCATCGAGTCGTTCGTGGCGGCGCCAGAGTGATAGGCGGTTCGGCTTAACGCCCTCGCTGCTGTCTCCACTCGGCAAAAGCATCCAAGTTTTTCGGATCGGTGGCCGGATACAGCCCGACGATCGTCGCCCCCGCCTTGACCCGCTCGGCTACGAAATCCTCGTAGGCCGTCATCTCGGTCGTCTCCGCCGCGATCTCGTCGGCGATCGCGGCCGGGATGACGATCGCGCCGTCGCTATCCCCGACCACGACGTCATCGGGGAATACGGGCGCGTCGCCGCAGCCGATTGGCACGTTCGTGTCGATGGCTTGGTTGAGCGTCAGGTTCGTCGGCGCCGAGGGCCGCTGGTGAAACGCTGGAAAGCCCAGCGCCGCAATCTCGGCGGCGTCGCGGAACCCGCCATCGGTGACGATGCCGGCCGCCCCCCGCACCATCAGCCGAGTCACGAGAATGTTGCCCGCCGACGCCGCCCGCGCATCCTTGCGGCTGTCGATCACCATCACGTGTCCCGGCGGACAGGCCTCGATCCCCGCCCGCTGTGGATGCGCCGGGTTCTTGAACACCTCGATCGTATTGAGGTCCTCGCGCGCCGGAATGTAGCGGAGCGTGAACGCAGGCCCGACCATGCTTTTGTCGAGTGGCCCCAGCGGCAGCACGCCTTGGATCATCTGGTTGCGCAGACCACGCTTGAACAAAGCCGTCGCGATCGTTGCGGTGCTGACGCGCTCGAGCTTGGTTCGGGTGTCGTCGTTCATGGTCAGAAGATAACCGGTTCGGGGACGGGTGCGCCGGCGTCGGTGCGCAGGAAATCGAAATCGCAGCCCTCGTTGGCCTGCTGGACGTGCTTGCTGAACGCCAACCCGTAGCCGCGTTCGTAGCGCGGTGGTGGCGCCGTCCAGGCGTCACGGCGCCGGGCCAGTTCGTCCGCCGGCACGTCCATGCTGATCGTGCGCGCATCGACGTCGATGCTGACGACGTCGCCGGTCCGCAACAGCGCGAGCGGACCGCCGATCCAGCTCTCCGGGCTCACATGGAGGACGCAGGCGCCGTAGCTGGTGCCGCTCATCCGCGCGTCCGACAAGCGCAGCATGTCGCGATGCCCCTCTTTCAGCAGCTTCTTCGGCATCGGCAGCATGCCCCATTCCGGCATTCCCGGCCCACCCTGCGGTCCCGCATTGCGCAGCACCAGCACGTGGTCCGCGGTGATGTCCCAGCTCTCGTCGTCGACCGCCTTCTTCAGGCTTGGATAGTCGTCAAACACCATCGCCGGGCCGGAGTGCTTCAAGAAGCGCTGGTCCATCGCCGCCGGCTTGATCACGCAGCCATCCGGCGCGAGGTTGCCGTGCAGAACCGCCAGCGATCCCTCGCCGTAGATCGGGTTCGACTGCGGCCGGATCACGTCGCTGTTGTAAACTCGTGCTCCTTCGATGTTCTCACCGAGCGTGCGCCCCGTCACCGTCAAGCACGACAGGTCCAAGTGGTCCCGAATGTTTTGCATCAACGCCCGGATGCCTCCGGCGTAGTAGAAATCTTCCATCAAATACTGATTGCCGCTCGGCCGCACGTTGCCGATGACTGGGACGCGGCGGCTGTAACGCTCGAAATCCTCGAGCCCTACGTCCTGCCCGGCCCGGCGCGCCATCGCGATCAGGTGGATGATGGCGTTGGTCGAGCACCCCATCGCCATCGCCACCGCGATCGCGTTGCCGAACGCCGCCCGCGTCTGGATGCGGCTCGGCTTCAGATCTTCCCACACCATGTCGACGATCCGCCGCCCGCTCTCGGATGCGAGCCGGATGTGCCCGGCGTCCGCCGCCGGGATGCTCGACCCCCCCGGCAAGACCATCCCAACCGCCTCGGCGATCGCGGTCATCGTGCTGGCGGTGCCCATCGTCATGCAGGTGCCGTAGCTGCGCGCGATCCCCCCCTCGACGCCCAGCCAATCCTGGTCGGTAATTTTTCCGGCCCGCAGCTCGTCCCAATACTTCCAGCTATCGCTGCCCGAACCCAGCGTCTTGCCTTGCCAGTTGCCGCGCAGCATCGGCCCGGCCGGCACGAAGATCGCGGGAATGTCCATGCTGGTCGCACCCAGCAGCAGCCCCGGCGTCGTCTTGTCGCACCCGCCCATCAGCACCGCGCCGTCGATCGGATGCGACCGCAGCAGCTCCTCCGTCTCCATCGCCAGCATGTTGCGATACATCATGCTCGTCGGCTTCACGTAGCTCTCCGACACCGACAGTGCCGGCAGCTCGACCGGGAATCCGCCGGCCATCAGGACGCCGCGCTTCACGTCTTCGACCCGCTGCTTGAAGTGCACGTGGCAGGGCTGCAGGTCCGACCACGTGTTGACGATCGCGATGACCGGCTTGCCCGTCCACTCCTCCGGCGCGTAGCCCATCTGCATCGCCCGGCTGCGGTGCCCGAACGAGCGCAGGTCGGCCGGACCGAACCAACGTGCCGACCGCAACCCGGCCGGCTCTTTCGCCCGCGACAGCGGCTCCGCGGGGATCGCCCCCGGTTCAAGCTGCGGCGGCGTTACGGGTTGGTCGGCCATCTTGTTCCCTCGGTCCTGCGTCGGCGGCCCGAGCCGCCCATCGAAACTGCCCGCCGCCGGACTCGAACCGGCAAGCCCTCACGGACATCGGATTTTAAGTCCGCTGCCAGATATATGCTAGGCGGCTCGTGGAGATGAACAGAACGCGAAAACGGCACAGCTTGGTGGCACAAACTGGGGCACAGGCAGCGAGCAAGAGTGTGGTAACTGGGCACCTTCCGTTCTCCCTGGGAGTTCGGCGGCTTTCGGTTCAGCAGCCCACTTCCTTGATGATGGCCAGGCACTAAGGTCTTCAAATCAGGCCGAGGTGCTACCACTTGACGCGTCCCTGAATATGCAAGGTGCGGACGGACTCATGGAACGCGTCATGATGACCTACGACTACAAGGACGTGGTCGACGAGTTCCATGCACTCATGAGTGTGGAGTCCACGAAGAAAGCCCCGAAGAGGGGCGCCAGCTGGAAGCCGCCATTGCAGGCATACAAGGCGAAACTCCGGGCGTTCGAAGATCGCTTCTCCAACCCGGATTTCCGCCGCGTCATCCAGGAGCGTTATCCGATCGAGGTAGGATTGGTGCATTTGGAAAAGTCTCTGGAAAACCCGTCGATAAGCGAGCAGATCGATCTGCTGCCCAGGATCGCCGCCCTTGAGTTCGTGCGCGATGCGATCCGGCTCGCGCGCGACATAACCCCGCAAGGCAAGTTCAACCTGCAAGGCAAGATTAGGGATGGCCTGAACAAAGGCCGCGGCCTGTTCGAGATCTCGAACGAACTGCGCTTCTATCAGATAAGTGACGCCTCAAACATACAGATCGTGCCAAACGATCTGCTCGAGGCGTCACCTTACACTTTTGACTATCTGGTGACGTTCAACGGAATAGAATACGAGGTAGATAGCAAGACGATCTCGATCGATACCGACAATCCGATCAATTCGCAGGTGCTGTATCAGCTGGTTTGCAGGTTCTGCCAAGCGGGCATCAAGGCGCAACTTGGAGCAAACTCCGCATCTACCTACCCCAAGATCCGAATGATCTTTGATGGCGATGCGCCACGATTACCTGGTTTGCAGAAGGCCATAGTGAAGACAGTCTTGCAGATGATGTCGGACGGGAGGGTTGGCACCCAGGAGATTTTGGACGAATCGGGCCAAAGGATCGGAGAGATATGCAAGACCTACATACCGATCCCGGATGAGGCAACGCCAAATGAGCTGATTGCGGGCGACACAAACCTTGGCCGCCCGTGGATCGTTCGCGGAGATGCTGGAAAAGCGCTCCTGACGTTCGAGAGCAAGAAGATGTACAACCCGGCCAGGCACTTGGTAAGTGAGATGAAAAACTCAGCCCGGCATCAGTTCTCAAAAAGGCGCCCGGCCATCATCATCATGAACCTGCACCAGTATGACGACCACCACTTCCACTTGCTGGCCAACGGCGTGGACGGAGGGCTGCCGCGCTTCAAGACACTCTCGTGGGACGTCTGCAAGGCCTCCGGGTGTGAGCATGTCAGACAGGTCACGTTCACCTCTCCCAACCGACTAAAGTCGGAGGAGGGCAACTATTCGATACCGTCCACCGCGATCCACCTGGGTTCAAGCGTGTGCAAATTCAGAGTGCCCACATTGCCATTCGGCCAGCTACCCTTGATCAGGCGGCGGCGCTCGAACTAACGACGAGGCATAGTGGGGTCAGTCACCGGCGCCCGCGCCCTCTGATTGCGTTGACGACGGCCTGGATGAACCCGAACGCCGCGGCGACCATCAGCCCTGTGATCAGCAAGCCGATAATGCCCTGGATTGTCCGGTCACCACCCGCCGCCAGCCCGGCTCTGGTCTCGGGTGTCACCAGGCTGATGACTACGCCGAACAGGAAGCCCCAGGCTGCCCGCCTTCCAACTCCGCTGGGCCTACTAGCCTTAGGCATGCCCAGCCTTGTTGCCGAGGCTGAAGAACTGGCTGGTGAGGATCCGGGCGCATTCCTGCTCACTCAGTGGCTCATTCCCGGGAACGTGCAGGTTGGCCGGAAGCATTCGCTTGGGCTTCACCGCCCACTGCCGCAGTGGGGGGCTGAGGGCGATCATCGACTCTACAGCGTCCTGGAAGGTGGGGTTTTCCCTTTTTAGGCTGGACTGCATGATGAGCCCGCCGACAATGCGGGGCACGCCCGGATTTGGTTTCGCGATCATCACGCAGAACGCATTTGGCGCGATCGACAGGATCCCGTCTTCTATCTCATGGACGTATGTAGTCGTCTCCTCACCCTTGAAGGTGGCACTCATCAAGAGCACGGAAACGGAACCTTCCTCAGCCGACCTCATAACTAGCATCGTTCTGTAATCCTAGGACTGACGTCCCGCTGGCATAAAAGTCGGATCTCCCAGACGCAATACGCGGCCCGGCGGGTCATGCTGGAATTCCCTGCTCTACGTACCTCATGTCGCCTCAGCGCCCAACGGTGGCCCTCTGCATTGAGATGTCCGCAA
>CAVVXS010000002.1:0-17625 GCA_963752225.1 uncultured Alphaproteobacteria bacterium
CCGTCCGCGGTCGTTCGGGCCAGCCCGATCGACGAGGGTGATCCAACCCTCGCCCGGCTTGGCCGGGGCATGGCGTTGCTGACCATGCTCGGCGCGGTCGGCGAGAAGTCTCGGCATGCGCCGGATGCTCAAGTCCAACACATCGAAGACGCGAAGCCATTCGCTGTTTCGCCAAGGCTGCATGCTCTACGAACTGATCCCCAATATGCCCGAGCATCGGCTCGCCCCGCTCATGACAGCCTTCGCCCAAGCCGTCGCGCACGCGAGCGCCTTCACCGGCCTGCTGCAAAGCCGGAATGAGTGGATGATCGAGGGCCAGGGCGCATCTGCAGGAACGTTACAGGAGACTCGGGGCACCCGCGCCGATCCGTCCCCTCGAACCCGCTGGCGCCCGACGGCCAAGAAAGGTGGCCCGTCGGGTCCGTTTGCGACCGCCCGGCTGGACGAGCCGAGCATGTTGGTGAATGCTCATCCGCAGTTTATATGCCATGCCGAAATCGGCCTGCGTCGGCAACAAACCTGGCCGGGCGCGGCGGTTGAGCCCGAGCACCGATCCGCCGAGAGCAGCCAAGCTGGATTGAAAGGTCGAGGCGATCGAACCGGGGCCACCCAACCTGCCAGATCCCGAGTCGCTCAACACTCGGCCGGCAGCCATAAGGCTCGCTGGAGTGTCGGCCGCGTCGCCGCTCGGGCGATGCATGCTGGCCCAATTGGACGGCCTGGTCGACCTGCATTGGGGACCAGCCACGCGGCCCGCCGATCGCCGGTGGCGCCGTGCCGTCGCCCGATCGGTCCTGCGATGGTGGGTCGAGGACAATTCCGGGCAAGACGTGCCGGTGTCGGCGCAAACCGTGGACCTGCACGGAACCGGCCATAGCGGGAGGCGGTGGCGCATCGTCAGCGCATCGGGCGCACCGTTGCTGCAATCATTCCATGCGCTCGAAACCTGCCGGCGAGCGCCGTTCGTCGCTTCAATCTACTTGGTGGAGTGCGACGAGGGCCAGCCTGACCTGGTGCTTGCCGAGGCGCATCTGTCCAGCGCCGTGGGCTATCGGACCCTGCTTGACAGCCTCGGCAAGGCGGCTGCGCACGTGCTTCGCCAGGGACTGCAACGCGGCGGCCAACCGGTCCGGCGCTGGACCCCGGAGCCGATGCCGGCTCTTCCGCTTCTGCCCCTCGCGCGCGCCGGCGTGCTGGGCGCCGCCGCTTGGCTCGGGGGCCGGCTCGGCGGCGACATGTATGGCGTCGCGCTCCTCGACGAGCCCGCCGAGGCCTTCCTTGCCGACACTGTGCTGTCGCCGGCGCAATGGACGACTATCCCGGTTACGCAGGGGTTCATCGCCGATCCGTTCTTCTGGCCCGGACGCGGCGACGCCATATTGTGCGAAGCCTACTTCCACCGGACGGGATTGGGCCGCCTTGCAAGCATCGCGCGTCCCGGCCCTGCGTCCGACACTCGCACCGTCGATCTGCTGCGCCTCGGCCACCACCTGTCCTACCCGTTCGCCTGGGCCGAGCGTGACCGCGTGTTCTGCCTGCCGGAGATGGCGGCGGCCCGGCGGCAGGTCCTCTACGAGATCGTCGAGGGCGAGGAGATGCGGACGGTGTGCCTGGTTGCCGAGAACATTGCGATGGCCGACCCGACCATCATGCAAGTGGGCGGGCTATACTGGCTCGGCTACACCGACGCCGACATCGGAGCCTACGACAACCTGTGCCTGATGTTCGCCGAGCGTCCCGAAGGGCCATGGCGCGCCCACCCGTGCAATCCCGTGAAAACCGACGTCCGCTCGTCACGGCCGGGCGGCACGCCGTTCCGGGTCGGCCGCCGGCTTTACCGTCCGGCCCAGGATTGTTCCCGTACCTATGGCGGTGCGCTGGCCATCAACATGGTCCTCGAGTGCACCACAACGCGTTACGCCGAAGAGGTGGTTGCCATACTTCGGCCCGATCCGGCCGGGCGGTTTCCGGACGGGGTGCATACGCTGGCGGTTGGCGAGGCCGGCGTACTGATCGATGGCAAGCGGGTGTCGAAGCATCCCGTGATCGCATGGCAGAAGCTCTGGCGGCGGCTCCGCCGCCCCGGTTTCTGACCAATTCCAAAAAGGGGGGGCGGTCAGCCCAAAACGCCCGGCCGAGCCCGATCAGCGGGACGTGTGGATGGCTCGCCGTCATGCGACCCGCGCGCGGCGGTGCGGGTCCGCTTGCCCCAGCCATGATCCTCGATCAGCTTGGTCGCCTCGGCACTGCGGCGCTGCGACGCGGCCTTGAGCATCCTCCTGCCGACGGCATTCTGTCCGACCGCCAGCATGATGCGGCCAAGCTGCAGCAAGCGGCTCGTTTCAGCAACTTCTTGTGGTTCGGCGGCGATCGGTGACGGCCGTGCAATCGGTGGCGCTGGTCGACCCGCGCTCACCGGCATCGCAGGGTCCGGCTCGAACGCTTCGGGCCCGGCCGGGCCGGCGGCCGCAGCCTCCCGCTCGTCGAATGCAGCTCGGTCAGGACCGCGGCGCCCGCCGGTACGGCCGAAACCACCATCGGTGCGGCCGAAGCCACCACCGGCGCCACGGGGGCGACCGGGCGTGGCACAAAGCGTTCGACGTGCGTGACGGGCATCTCGGCCAAAGCGAGCCCAACCAGTGCGGCTCGCGGCGGAGCGGGCTCGGACGGGCTCAGTTCGACCTCGACGACGGCTCGGCCCTCCGCGGCCGGCGCGGGCACGTTTGCGCCCGTATCGGGGACCGGCGCCGGATCGGGCGGGGCGGCCACGGCCACCGTTGTGTCGGGGATGCCGAAGACCGTGGCTCGGAATTGCGGGTTGACCACCAGGCTCACTGCGAGAACGCCAGCCGCGATCATCGCGCCGCCGCCCGCGCCTTGGCGGCGCCGGCGGCCAAACGTGATCTGGCCGGCCTGTTTGATCTCGACCGGAACTGTTTGCAGCATGTCCCAGGACGTGGATGCGAAGGTCGGCCTGTGCCGCTCGAACCCTGTCCGGCCGATTGGGTCGCCAATGTCCTGCCCAGGCTCGCGTGTGGCAGCGGCCCGATGCGGGCGCTCGCGTGCCGCCTCGTGGCAGATCCGCTCGATCAGCTGGTCGAGCACGGCGGGCCGGTCGACGGTAAAGAGGGCCAGCTTCGCAAACGCCCTGAGCACGAAGGCGTCAACTGATTGCGGCAGCAGCGCCCGGCGCACCTCGAGAAAGGCGCGCACATCGCGCTTGGTCATTGGCTGCACGCCGACCACCCGCCGGTCCGGACGGCGGTCATCGATGGCCGGCAGCTGATCCGGACGGACGGCCAGCACCCGCACCATGCCGGGCGGCGGGTTGACAAGCTCGTCAAGCATGCCGGGTTCGACACCATCGACCATGTCGACCGACACGCCTGGCTCGATCGCCTCGTGCGGCCGGCGAATGGCTGTGGACCGCCGGCCGCCGCCGGTAGCGACGGCGAGCAGCGTATAGGTCTTGCCGCTGCCCTCGGAGCCGACCAGCACGACCAGGCCCGGCCCGGCCGCGATCGCCGCGACGAGACGGCCGCAGGTCGTCGCCCAGGACGGAAACCGGACCGGCTCCAGGAGTTTGGCGCGAAAGTACACGCTATCCGGCTTTGGCAGCACCTCGATGAAAGGCATCAGCGCCCCCCTTCCGCAACCGAGGTCAAGAGCAGACGTCTCGTTCCTCTCAGCGCAACAATCCCGCCATCAGGGCCGGGCCAGCGTGTAACGGTTATTATGGCCGCGACCGGCCAGGCCGAAACCGCCGGCCCGCTCGATCTTGCCGGCAGCGGCGCGGCGCGGCGCCCGGTCCAGCCACTGGCCTGCCATCAGGGCGGCATGTCCAACCAAGGTTCGGGCGCCGACAAAGGCGGCAAGATCCGTTTGGGCGTCGGCGTAAAGGAACTTGTACGGCTCGTCGCCGCAAAGAAAGTCCACTTCCGGCAGATGCCGGTCGAACGCCCACATGAGCTGTTCGACGATCACCAAGTTGCCCGGCGAGGACCGCTCGAAGCGCGGATCGAACGCGGAGAACAGGGGGGCGACGTGGTTGTTGTGCACGATGCTGACCAGGCCGGCGGCGAGCGCATCGTCGCACTCGATGCTGAACAACTGTAGCGCGCCGCAGGATTGCAGGTAAGCGATCTGACTGCGCAGCGTGCGGCCGTCATGCTCGAGGACGGAGCTCTGCTTTCCCGTTGCGGTCAGCCAGTCTCGTTTCAGTTCGATCATCCGGTCGAGCTTGGCCGCGTCGTTGCTGCCATCGCTGACCTTGATCGACAGCGCGCCCATCTCACTGATGATGCGCTTGCCGCGAGTATGATTGTTGCGGGCCTTTTTTGGCAACGTGCGGAACCATTCGGCGCCGGTCAGGCCGCGGCTGCGAACCTGCAGCGTCGTTTCCCTGCGCTGGCTCAGCCGCAAGGCGACCCGGTCGCCCTTGGCCTTGCCGGCCAGCAGCCGGATGGCGGCGCCGGGGCGGACATGGCTGAGATAGGTGAGGTGATAGCCGCCGGCCTGGGCCATCGCGCGCCAGCCGAGCTCGAGCGCCGCCCGATCCGGTGGCGCGGCAAGCGCATCGCAATAGTCGCTGCATTCCTTGGCAGCCCATTCCAGCACACGCATGCCGCGATGTCGCTGGATGACGCAGGGTATGACGGCCGCGAGCTCGTCCCCGTCCCACACCAGGCCGACATGGAGCTGCGGCCCGTCGCTCCATTCCTGCGCCATCCACCACGCCCGGATCCAGCCATGGCGCTGGAACAGGCTTTGCCCGGCCCGCTGCCACAGCCGTTCCCAGGGCGCTGCAACGGTGTCCAAACGGGATGGCGTGGTCACCACCTCAGCGCGCAAGCGTACCTCCGACCGGGTGGGCGATTGGCTCGGCGACGGCATCGACAGCCAGCGGCGCAGCGGAAGATGCCGGGCCATGCGCCAGAGCGGCAGCAGGTACAAGCCGCGTAAGGATTGGTAGTCTGCTGCCTCGTTGCCGGTCAGGCCGAAGGAGAAGCTCTCGTTCGGCTCGGGGACGGCGAGTGTTCCGAACATCCGGTCCCAAACCGAAAGCATCAGGCCGAAGTTACGGTCGAAATGCCGTTCGTCCGTGCTGTGGTGCAATTGGTGATAGTGCGGGCAGAGCAGGACGGCGTTGATCACCGGCCCGAACGAGATCTTCAGGTGGGTGTGGCGCACGAAGTCCATCATGATAATGTTGCGCAGCACGTAGATGTTGATGCCCAGCACGGTCAGCTCGACCGGATCGAACACCCAGAACAGCCACAGCCCATACAGCGGGCCGGTCAGCAGCCCGTCCCAGAGCTTGTTCATGGCCTCGTCCAGCGGATGGATGCGGTCCTTGGTGGTTCCGACCATCACCTCGGCGGAATGGTGCACCTTGTGTAGTTCCCAAAGGATCGGGATGCGATGCTGCAGCGTGTGGTACAGGTAGTAGGACAGGTCGTAGACAAGCAGCATCGAGGCGGTGAACAGAACAAGCTGCCAGGTGCTCGGATCGCCCTTCGGCACGCCGACTGGGCCCAGCAGCGCGCGCAGACCGGCGTTGGTCGCGTAGCCGATGGCCGCCGCCACCGCGGCGCTGGCCGGCAAGGCGAGCGGCAGCATGACCAGCTTGCGGCTGATCCAGAACAGGAAGTCGGAGCGGGCCGACGGATGCGCGAGGATCGCCGTCGGGAAGGCGAACGCGAGGACGCCACCCAACGTGCGCGGATGTTCGGACCTGAGGAACACGACGCAGGCCGATACCACGATCGACGCGAGCAGCAGCCCGGTCGCCCACAAGGTCGGGCCGCTCAGCCGGGCGGTGACATTGACGCGCTCCATCGGCGATTAATCGGCCTCCATCGACAAGAGCGAGCGCGCGGCCGGCACGACGTGCCTGGTCCGCCCGGACGGACGGCCGTCGAGCCGGGCCAGACCGCGGCGGCGGTAGATGGCGGCCGCTTCGCTGCGGCTGCGGGCGCTCAGCTTCTCCAGGGTGTTGTGCACGTGATTCTTGACCGTCGCACCGGTGATCGCGAGCCGGCAGGCGATCTGCTTATTAGCCTTGCCGTCGGCCAGCAACTCGATCACCTCCAACTCTCGCGGGGTTAGGAGATCCGGGCCGAGCTCCCGATGACTGTCCGCGTCGCGGCTGGCGAAGTGCTGCAGCAGCAAGCCGGACAGCCGGGCGGGGTAGACGATCTCGCCGTCGACCAGACGGCCTATCGCGGCAACGATGCCGTTGAGATCGGTGTCGGGCTCGACATAGCCGGAGATGCCGAGCCGGGTCCAGGCAAGGAACTCGTCGTCGCCGTTACCCTGCGCCAAGACGCCGATCGGTGTTGCGGGATGGACCGTGCGGAACTGGAGCACCGTGCGAATGCCGTCGCTCGGGTCCGA
The DNA here is from genome assembly GCA_963752225.1 of uncultured Alphaproteobacteria bacterium. Classification (GTDB taxonomy): domain Bacteria; phylum Pseudomonadota; class Alphaproteobacteria; order Acetobacterales; family Acetobacteraceae; genus JBBROS01. The sequence goes on from CAVVXS010000002.1 coordinate 6,397, forward strand.
AATTAAGAATAGAAGGCGGGGCAACTGCTTGACCTGTTTCAAGGGCGAGCTGGAGAAATCCACCGCCACGACTTGCCGGTGGCCGGCGGCGACCAGCCGACCATGCAGCATTTCTCGAGTGAAACGGACCTTACTGATCAGCAGAATTTTCATCGGATCCCGTGTGATGCGGTGGCGGACGGCGGCTGGACCTGTCGCACCTGCTCGACCGTGCGCCGGGCCGAATAGGGCCAGGTGCTGCCCATACGCCGCCAGGAACTGGCGCGGCCACGATTGCAACGTTGCATTAATGATGCGTAACCAAGTTCCCCCCTTTGCTGTTACCACTTTGAGCTACCACGGGCCGTTATCCAGAAATAGAGACGAAGTCCAAAATGTACGGCCACTCTCCATTCCCACATGCTCTGGTTTGACTTACCCGCCGTAACGGCATGCCGGTTCTCGACGGCGCGACCCGCCGTCGCGGCGGCTAAAGGCTCAGCACCCGGCGGGTGGCCCGGGCCTGCTGCAACGCCGCCTTGGCGACGCGAATCCAGAGCGGCACGTCGCGCTCCCACGACTTCTCCCACATGTGCATGCCGTAGAGCGCCTGGGTCTTGAACTCGGCCCGGTAGTCCTCGCCGTAGGGCCAAGGGAAGAACGCCTCCGTCGGGCAGATAAACAGATCCCGGTGCTGCACCCCGGCGGGCTCGTAACGGTCCAAGCCGTCCTCGATCAACAGGCGGGTGATCAGCTTCGGGCCATACCGGGTCGGCCGGTCGAGGCCGAACGGCATTGCCCGAAGCGACAGCACGCGGTCGAGCGCACGTTTGATGAACCAGTGGCGGGGCGACGCGGCCAGCACCCCGTTCGACACCCAGTCGGCGCAGCGCTCGCGGGTCTGGAAGCCGAGCACGCCGCCATGGTCCAACAACGGGGTGAGCGGGCGGTAGAGGTGGAAGTCGACATCGAAGTAGAAGCCGCCTTGCTCGCTGAGCGCCATCAGCCGGGTTATGTCGGCGACCTTGGCCCAAAGCCGCTGCTGGTAGGCCTGGCGAAGCTGCGGAGCCGAGAAGTCGATGTTGCTCTCGTCCCACTGCACGAGCTCGAAGTCGGGGTTGCTGGTGCGCCAGGTGTCGATGTTGCGGCGCTGCTGGTCGGGCAGCGGACTGCCCACCCACACATAGTGAATCCGCTTAGGGATCATTGGGCCGTCTCCTGGCGCATCGGCCGGGCAGGCAGCGCGGTTTGGGCGAGCCCGAGCAGGCGCCCGAGATGGCCCGGCAGGAGCAGCGCATCCATCGTCACCAGGAACGCGGCGCTCCCGGCGAGGCTGGCCAGCGCGAGCCACTGTATTCCGCCAGGCATGGCCGCCTGCAGCGCCAGCGTGGTCGCGACCAGGGCGGCGCCGCACAAGGCGATGCGCAGGCTGCCGCCGAGCAGGGGACCGACGTCGAGCCCGGCCAGGCGTTGCAGCATCCGCAGCGAGATCGGCACCATCAGCGCGGACAGCACCGCCCAGCACCAGCCGACTGCCTCCACCCCGAACCGGGCTGCGATCGGCAAGGCGATGCAATACAGGCCGAGCTGCCAGTAGGCCATCCGCGCGAAGGCGTCCGGCCGGCCGAGTGCGGATAGCGCCTGGCCGGAGAACGTCCATAGCGGCATGCTCAGCGCAACGAAGCTCATCGCCTGCACGACCGGCACCGCGCCCACCCATTGCGGACCGAACACCAGCGGGATCAGGACCGGCGAGGCGAGGCCGAGCGCGGCCGCGGTCGGCAGCCATACCGTGCTCGCCATCAGCACCATCTCGGTATACGCGGCGGCAAAGCGCCGCCGGTCGGGCGCGATGCGGCTCAGCGCCGGCATCATCACCAGTTGCAGTGGGGTCATCGCCAGGATGATCAGCGCCCGGATCACCCGAAGCGCCACCGAGTAGTAGCCGACCGCGACGAAGTCCATGCTGAGGCCGACCAGCACGCTGCCAAGATCGTCTATGCAGGAGCTGATGACGCTCGCGGCCATGAAGTGCCGGCTGAAGCCGAGCAGGGTCCGGAACGCCGGCATCGAGAACAGCAGCCGCGGCCGCCAATCCGTCGAGCGCCACATGATGCCGGCGATCAGCACGGACTGCACGAACTGCGAGATCACCAGCGCCCAAACGCCAAATTCGGCCAAAGCCAGCGCCACACCTACGAGGCCGCCCACCACGCTGCCCAGGATGGTGCGGATGGCGAAGATGCGCAGGTCGAGCGTGCGGCGGAACAGGGCGGAATGCACGCTGACTAGCGCGCGCGGCAAACACAGCAGCGACAGCCAGCGGATGAGCGGTTCGAGCAGCGGCTCGCGGAACAGCTCGACGGCAAAAGAGGCGATGACCTGCAGCCCCGCGACCATGCCGGCGGCCAGCAGCATGTTTGTCCAGAACGCGGTCGAGGTGGCCTCGTCGTCCAGCCGCTCGGCCTGGATCAGCCCGTCGCCGAAACCCTGGAACAGGATCATGTTGACCGCGCCGACGATCGCCATGCCAAGCGCATAAACGCCGAACTCGGCCGGCGACAGCAGGCGCGCGAAGACGACGAAGAACAGGAACGCCGCCGCCTGCGCCCCCGCCGTTTCCAGCGCCGCCCAGAAGGTCGCGCGCACGACCTTCTGTTTCATCGCGCCGTGCCCCGCGTCGCCGAGGCCGCCCGGCCCCGAGCCCGGTTGGGCGGGCGTCACTGCAACCGGCCCTGCACGTCGTGGTAGCGCGGCAGCTGGGGCGAGAACATCACGGCGTCGTCGTGGCCGTAGCGGGCGTGTTCGCGGTGAGACACCATCGTCAGCACGAAGCCGGCGACCTTGGCCTTTGCGGTGGCGAGCTGCTCCAATGCCAGCTCGATCGCCGAAAGCGGCGTCGAGCACCAGCGCGTCACCAGGATGGTGGCGTCGGCCGGGCGCGCCAGCAGCCAGGCGTCGCCGGCGAGCAGCACGGGCGGCGCGTCGATGATCAGCAGGTCGAAGCGGTTCTCCAATTCGCGCAATGCAACCTCCCAGGTGCCGGTCGCCAGCAGCCGCATCGGGCTGCCATCGGCCGTACCGGCCGGCAGCATAAAAAGGTCCCAGATGCTGTTGTAGGTGTCGGCCTCGTCGGCCGGGATCTCATCGCGCAGCAGCTTAACCAGGGTGCGATCGCAGTTCAGCAGCCCCGCCGCTGCCGAGATCCGGCGCGTGCGCAGGTCGGCATCGACCAGCAGCACGCGTAGCCCGCGATCCTTGGCGACCTTGGCCAAGGCGATCGCCGCCCGCGTCTTGCCTTCGCGCGGCAAGGCCGAGGTGATCACGATGCTGGCCGGGGTCATGCCGTTGCGCGGCAGCAGCACCCGCGCCAGAATCTGCGCCGCGGCCTCGTCGAAGGCGCGTGCCAGGCGGCGGTTGCCTTTCGGCACCTGCGGCAGCATGCCGAGCCGGGTCTGCGGACCGCCCGGCAAGTCGTTGAGGCTGTGCACGCCGCGACGCGCGCTGTCGCGGATCATCGCCGCCAGCGTGGCGAGCCCGAGCGACAACGTGAGCGCGGCCGGGAACAGCACCGCCTTGTTGGGCGAGGCTGGGCGCAGCGGCACGACCGCGCTCGTCAGGATGCGGGCGCCCGAGGTCTGGTAGGTCAGTTCGGGGTCGGTCTGGCGGGCGCGGGTGAGGAAGTTGGCGTAAACCTCTCGGTCGGCGCTGGCGGCGCGTTCCAACGCCTGGGCCTGGGCGTTGGCGGTGTCCGACGCCCCAATCCGGTTGGTGAGGTCGGCCAGGGTCGCTTCCAGCCGCTGCTCGGTGGCGAGCCCCACCGAGGCCTTCTTGCGCAACGTCTGCCGGATCCGTTCGCGTTCGATGTCGATGGAGCGGGTCAGGTCTGCCACCTGCGCCCGCGCCGACATCACGCCCGGCATCGACGCGCCGCCGGTTGTCTGCAACTCGGCCAGCCGCGCGGTCGCGGTCGCCAACTGCTCGCGCAGCCGGGCCAGCAATTGCGGCCCGTTGGGCGAATTGAGCTGGTCCAGCTCGGCTCCGTAATTGCCGTCGGTCTGCGACAGGATGCGCTCGGTCTCGAGCCGCGCCTGCCGGGCCTTGGTCAGGTCCATGCTGACCTGGGTGACCTGCTCCTGGCTGATGGTGCTGTCCTTGCCGCGAACCAGCCCGTTGGCGTGGCGGAACTGCTCGTAGGCCAGGGCGGAACGGGTGGCGCGATCGCGCAACTCCGACACGCGCTGCTCGATCCAGCGGTGCGCCTCGGCGGTCGACACGTCCTTCATGCTGGTCAAGGCTTCGAGATAGGCGTCGGCAACCGCATTTGCGAGCCGCGCGGCGGTCACCGGATTGCCCGACTGCGCAACGATACGGATCACGCGCGACACGCCGACCGGGTTCACCGAGAGTCGGGAGCGCAGGGCCATGACGGTCTCCGCCCGCTTGCGGTGGGGCCCGGCCAGCACGGCGTTGTCGGTGCCGGGCTGGCCGAGCAACCGCGCGGCGTCCAACTGCCAACCCTGCGGCAAAAACGGGATCAGCATAGCCAGCCTCAGGCCGAGTTGGAGGCCGGGCCACGGGCTGTATTCGGGATCGTGCACGAGGTCGAGGCGGTTGACGACGGTGGACAGCACCTCCTCAGAGAGAAGCAGTTCAACCTCGTTCGCGAGCGTGTCCGGCCCGAACGTGGCCTCGCGCAACGCGTCGTCGCCACGAGCGGCGCTGGGACGGTCGCCCTGGAAGATCACTGCGCTCGTGGCATGGTAGGTCGGGCGCATGGTAAGGATGGCGAGGGTCGAGGCCGCCATCAGGAGCGCTGACACCGCTCCGATCAGCAAGGTCCGGCGCCGCAAGCAACCCCACACGTCCCAAGCCGGTGACGGCCTCAGCCTGACTTCCGTGACGCGACCGCCTGCCGGGTCGGCGCCGTCGTAGGCGACGCTGCCGCTGCGTACTAGGGAGTCCATGGGGCCGTGCCGCTCCTATGAGGTCGGGAAGGAGCCGGCACCCTGAGCTCACAATCGGGTAGAGCCCCAAGCTGGATTGCCGGCATCGTGTTACCGTTTCGCGATCGTGGCGCACAGCCTAGCGGCGAACCAGCCGTAGTCGAGCAAATATCGGCGCCACAGCCGCCCCGGCTCGCTGGCGAGGCGGTAAACCCATCGCAGGTTCATCCGATCCACCCAGCGCGGGTAGTACTCTAGGCGATACTGCAGCTGATCGAGGAACCCGCCGCAGGTGAAGCCGAGTCCGCGCCAGCCATGGGCTCGAACCTTTAGCAGGAACGCCTCTTGCGCCGCTCCGCCCATGCCGCAGATCAGGATGTGAGGCCGCAGGGCCACGACCTGCTGGACCGTGAACTCGAGGTCGCCGTAGCCGTCGAACACGCCGGTCATTATTAGGCCGGGAAAATGCGCGGTCAGACGGTCGCGCGCGCCGGCTGCAATCCCGGGGGCGCCGCCGACCAGTACGACGTCAAGGTCATGCAGGCACGCGTGCTCGAAGACGAGCGGGGCGAGCGACGTCATGTCGAAGCTGACGCGGCGGGCCGGCAGGCCGTGCAGCAGGAAGAGCGCCAGGCACATGCCGATTCCGTCGGGCAGCACGAGGTCGAACACGTGCAGGTCGCGGCGGAACGCGGCCGACCGCCGGGCCAACAGCGTGCTGGCCGGATTGGCGAAGGTCACCAGCGCGTCGCCCTTGCCCGCCCGGGTCAACAGGCTCAGCACGGCCTCCGGGGCCGGGCAACCCGGTGCGAGCATCGCGTGCACCGGGATGCCGACCGCCTCGGTTAACAACAAACCGATCCGATCGCGCCCAAAACGTGGTATCGCCACGTCGTGCGTCGCCGAATCCGAAAGGTGGTCCGAAGTTACTAGGGATCGGCCAGGTAACAACCGCGCCATCTCCCGATCGGAACGCGCAGAATCGCTGCCCGTTTTGTTTTGAAAGGCGGCGGTATCTAATATCGCCATGTGGTCGTCCACGTTTCGTTGTCGCAGTATCTCTATCAGCGGCGGCGGCGTGCCACATGGACCAAACCATTCGTTCGGCCAAACCAACTGATTTAGATCAAAGGATCGATCAAAGAGCCACTTCGGACCTAATCAGCGGCCGATCTGCGGGCGAAACAGCAGTCGGTCGGTGGCGACGATCTGCTGCGGGCGGTAACGACCGCGCCCCCATGCCGATTGCAGTCCGTTCGGGTTGGCGTCTTCGGCTTCGCTGCCGATCGTCCACCAGGAGCCGGAAAGCGGTGGCTCAAACCCGTTCATGTAGTCGAGCAGCGTGTCTGCCCACGCCTCGGCGCTGCCGCCGGGACCGGGGTTGCTAGCACCGAGCTCGCCGATCCAGATCGGCGCAATGCCGCGGCGGGCAAGGAAGCCCCAGCCCGCCTCGTAGCGGGCAGTCGCCGCCGGGCCGCTGTCCGGCGACACGGCGCCAATTTCGGTTGGGTAGACATGGACGGAATAGACGACCTTGCCTGGCGTGCGGAGATCGACCGGCTTGGCCAAGACCGGGCGCAGATCGCCCTCCGGCGCGTCCCCGCGGACGTCTTGCAGACCCTCGCAGATGATCAGCACGCCTGGGTTGAGCGCCCCGATGGCGTTGCCGACATCGACGTACATCGCCCAGATGTCGGTCGGACCGCCTTCGCCCCAGTTGGCACCGTGCGGCTCGTTGTGCAGGTCGAAGCCGATCACGGTGGGGTCACCAGCGTAACGCCTAGCGAAACGGAGCCAGTTCGCCTTAAAGCGGGCCGCTGTGACGGTCCCGCGATTGCCGGCGCCGTCGGTTCCGTCCGAGCCCGGGCCGGTGTCGAACCAAAGCCCGTTCGGCTGCTGGCCGCCGCCGCCATCGTTGGTGTGATGATCGAAAATGACTTTGAGGCCGATCGAGCCGGCGTAGCGGACAATCCGGCCGAAGATGTCCCAGGTCGTCAAACCGACCAAGTCGCGGTTGCGCCGAAAATCGATGGTGCCGCTTTCGACCCGGTTCAGCGGTTGCGCGTCCAGGTTGACGTCGGACCACGGGATACGGACGGTGTTGAGACCGGCGTCGACGATGCTTTCGCAGATCGCGCGGTAGCTGGCCGCCCACAAGCCATGCAGGGCGTGGCCGGCCGGACCGTCGGTGCCGTTCCAGCCGATCGAGGCGACCCGCACTGGCCGGCCAGCGGCGTCGACGAGCGAACTGCCGCGCGTGGTCAGCCAGCCGCGCGGCAACAGGAAGCCGCCGCGGGCCGCCGGCAGAAACGGAGCGGCGTGTTGCGCCGTCCCCGTGATGTCGACAGGGCGGTCCGGCACGAGCGCCGCACCGCCGCCCAGCAGCAAGCTTCGCCTAGTGGGCACGCCGCTTGGCTCAGCCCGGGGCCAGACGCAGCGGCCGCACCGTCACGCACTGGTCCCGTGGTTCGGCCGCAGTGAATACTTTTGCGACGAGGAACGCAAACAGCACCGACAGGAAATTGGTCGAACGCAGAAAGTAAGTCTCAGTCAGGTTGATGGTGAAGAACATGACCATAAACACGATCGTCATCTCGACACTCAGCCGCTGACCTCTCGGCGTAACTGCGAGCAGATAGTGCAGGCGCGAAGTGAGTTTCAGCGCTGTGATGGTGAATAGGGTCAGGCCGACTATCCCGGTTTCCATGATAATCGCCACGTAGCCGTCGTGGTAGTTGTCCAGCACCCAGCCATGCAAGCGGAAGTATGAGTAGTATATGTCTGGATTGGTCCAGAAGCCGTTCAGTCCGTAGCCAAGAAGTGGGCGATCTCGCCACATCCCCAACGCAAACTGCCAGATAAACGTACAGTTCGGTGAAGTTGAGATCATAGTCCAAAATCTCGATCGACTGCCTTCCGCTCCATGCAAAATACAAAATGTTGGCAACAGCCAAGGCGATGTCGATCCAGAATACGCTGATGACAATGAAAGCCAACCGGGGGTAGCGCCGAGCCACGACCAGGCTGACGACCGCGAGCAGGGCGATCACGCCGGCGCCGCGGGACCCAGAGCCGAGCAGGCAGGCTAGGCCGAGCACTCCCAGTGCCGCGTCGCGCCACGTGCAGCGTTCGGCGATCCGCAGCGACGCGATGCCGAGAAACATCGCCGACGCCATGCCCAGGCCTTGCTTAGAGGCGAATACGCCTTGCCAGTTGCCGACGTGCTGCCATTCGCGTTGCACGATCCCGACCGTCGGCACAAAGGCCACCAAAAGCGCGGAGGCCAGCAGCAGGACGCCGAGACCGTAGTAAACGCAGGCGAACATTTCCTCAGTCGTCACCATCGACGTCGTGCGCCAAGCGCCATAGCAGGTGATGAAGACAGCGGCGGCCTTCGGCATCGTGTCCATGGGATTGTCGCTCCAGGCCGCGGATGCGACTACCCACAGAAGCAAGATCGCGGGACATTTCATGCGCCGCAGTGGCAGGGTCAGCTTTGCGGTGCCAGGCAGGAACGAGAGCACGGTGAGCAGCAGCCACAGGCTCAAGGAGGCGATCTGCGGGCGCAGGTCGGCGGCCTGCTGCACCGCCTCGTCTTCGGTCAACCCGGAGAAGGCGATGTTGTAAGTTTCGATCGACGCCAGGATAATCAGAACGACACACACAAGTACAACGTATCGAACCGCTGCCGCCCTGATCATTCCGCTCGGCCACTCGCGGCCGCGACGGCTGCATCGTGTTGTGGCCGGCGGCTGGTCAGGCCGAGGTCGTGATTTCGGCCTGAGAAGCACGGCGGGCAGTCGCCGCAAGTGCAAGCCGTGCCCCATCCGAGGCGCCATGGTGTAGTCTGCCGCATTGCCCATCGACCTCAAGAACAGGGCCGTTCGCTTACGAACCAGCCGCTTGCCGAGTAGCATGGTTCAGGGATCTCGCCAAGAGCAGACGAGAGCATCCGGAGTTCGCAGCGAAAGTTTCTAGACATTTTCAAATCAAATTTGGGTTCAATCGAACACGAACGCATGCTCTAAATCACCCGCAGTCATGGTGGACAGCTACTCACTATAGATCAGTCAGTATAGGTCATTACTGACTGTAGCGGGCGGCGGTGTGGCCGCTAGACTTCGCCGTCAAGGCCGGTTTTCAAGGGGAAAGTCATTGAACGGAACTGGCCAATTCGCCGTGGCAAATGGCGCCATCCTTGATCCCAGCGGAGGCACCTTCATCGCGCGCGGCATCAACGTCTTCCTGGGGCAGGCCGATACCGCCACGATCGTGCGGACCTTCCCGGGCATCAACATGGTCCGGCTGGCGACCACGCCGGGCGCCGACCCGAACGCCATCGATACCCTGGTGCAAGGCCTCACGGCCTCCAAGATCGTCGTGGAGATCGAGGACCATTCGTCTAGCGGCGGCAATCCGAACACCTTGTCCGGGACCGCCTTGGCCAGCCAAGCGAATTGGTATGCCAGTCTTGCGGCGAAGTACCAGAAAAATCCCTTCGTTTGGTTTGGGACGGCGAACGAGCCGGACAACACCGCCGATCCGCAAGCGGTCGTCACCCAGGAACAAGCCATCTACCGCGCCATCCGGGGAACCGGTAGCACGGCGATGACCCTGCTGGAGATGCGGGGCGGGTTCACCAACGACGCCGCCCTGCAATCCGCCGCCACTTACGCCGGCATGACCAACGTCGCATGGGACACCCATTTCTACGGCTGGGTGGTAAATTACAGCACAAATGCTTCAACCATCGCGGCCGGTCTGAAGGCGCAGATCGCCAACGCGCAGACGGTGAGAAGCGCGGACGGCGTCGTGCCGGTGGTGATCGGCGAATACGGACCGAGCACGACCGGAAGCGGAAACTATGACGCGAACGGCCTGCAGGTCGTGCAGGCGGTCCACGACAGCGGCTATGGTGCGATCGCCTGGGCCTTTAACGCCGGGACTGACGCCCTGACGAGCAACGGCACGAGCTTAACGGATTTCGGCCGAATGGTTGCCCAGCATATTGCGGCCGCGCCGGCGGCGCCGCCGGTCTCTTCCCCGCCGCCGGCCGACCCGGCGAGCACGGTCGCCCCGGCCACCCACACTGTCACACTTCGCGTTTCGGAGGACGCCTGGCAAGGCGATGCCCGCTATACCATCGCGGTCGACGGAACCACGATCGGCGGCACACGCATCGCGACCGCATCCCACGCGCTGGGCCAGTCGCAAACCGTTGCGCTAACCGGCACGTGGGCGGCCGGGCCGCACCGAATCGACATTGCCTTCCTGAACGACGCCTATGGCGGAACGCCGCAAACCGACCGCAATCTGTTGATCGATGCCGTCCAATATGACGGTCAAGCAGTTGGCGGACCGGTGGCGCTTTATGACGCGCGAACCGCCAGCTTCACCACGCCGGTCAGCACCGCGCTGCGTATCGGACTGTGCGAGGATGCTTGGAACGGCGACGCCCAATACGGGCTGACAATCGACGGCGCCGCGGTCGGGACAACCAAGATGGTCACCGCGTCGCGTGCCGCCGGTCAGATGCAATTCACGGCCTTGCAGCTCCAGCTCAGGCCGGGCGTGCACGATCTCGGCATCACCTTTCTCAACGACGCCTATGGCGGAACGCCGCAAACCGACCGCAACCTGTTCGTCAGCAGCGTCGAGGTCGCTGGCCACGCCATCGCCGGAGGCGCCGCCGCGCTGTTCAGTGCTGGCACGGCACATTTTGCGATCACCGTGCCGAGTGCCTGACGTTCCACGGGGTAAAACTCCACGCGGGCCCGCCCTGCCCTATATCGGGCGTTTGGACGGTTCTGTCCCCGCTCACGCCAGCAAGCATTGCTTGGCGGCCATGCCAGCGCGAGGTTCGGTCAGGCCGCTGCCAAGATAGTCACCATTGTCGTGGTTTGCCGAGAAGGCGTAGTCGGCGGCGATCGGCGGAAACGTGCTGGTTGTGACAGGAGCGGGGTCGGAGGAAGTTACGCAGCTCGTCGTATCCTCGATACGACCGCGCTGCGGATCTCGGACAGCTAGAGCGCGCATGGGCCGGTATCGGCCCTTGATGCCGCGGTGGTCCTGCTCGATCCGGCTGTTCATTTATTGACTGGTCCGGTGTCGAACCCTCTTGCCCAACTCCGTGGCGATCGCGCGGGGATAGCTGTCGTGGCCGTCCATCGTGACCCGATCCGGCGTGATGCCGGTCACCATCCGTGCTGACCGGAAGAAGGCCTTGGCGGCGGCTACGTTGCGTCGCTCATGGAACATCACGTCCACCAGGGCGCCGGAGCTCTCGATCGAACGTTACCGGAAC
>CAVVXS010000003.1:0-104729 GCA_963752225.1 uncultured Alphaproteobacteria bacterium
AGTGGTAGCCCATGCCGGCCCGCAGCTTGCCGCGGAACACCCAATACGACCATGCCGTGTACATCAGGATGACCGGCAGCAGGAGCAGGGTTCCGATCAGCAGGAACGCCTGGGTACTTTCCGAGGAGGCCGCCTGCCAGAGGGTGAAGTGGCCGGGCACGATCATCGGCCACAGACTGGCCGCGACGCCGGTATAGGAAAGTGCAAATAACCCCATGGCGGAAAGGAACGGCGCACCGTCGCCGCCCCAGCCGGCCAGCGCACGCCAGGCCGCCCCGGCTGTCACCGCGGTGAGTAGGGGCACGGGAGCGAGGAACAGCAGGTTCGGCCAGGTGAACCACCGATGTGCAATGGCCGGGTCGACGAGAGGCGTCCATATGCTGACAGCCAGGATGGCGGCGAGCACGCCGAGCAAGCAGATCCGTCCGGCCCGGCGCGCCCATTGCTGCAACCCGCCCTCGGTCTTGATGATCAGCCAGCCGGCACCGAGGAGGCCGTAGCCGAACATCAGCGCGACCCCGGTCATGACCGAGAACGGCGTCAGCCAATCCCACGATGTGCCGGCGAAGTTCCGGCCTTGCACTGCGAAACCCTGAATGAACGCGCCAAGCACGGCGCCTTGCGCAAACGCCGCAAGCCCGGAGCCAGCACAGAACCCGTGCGACCAGAAGCGCCGCAGCCAAGGCTGCTCGAACCGGAACTCGAATGCGACGCCGCGGAACACGAGGGCCAGCAGCATCAGCAGCACCGGGAAATAAACGGCCGGGATGATGATCGCGAAGGCGACGGGAAACACGGACAGTAGGGCGACGCCGCCCAGGATCAGCCAGGTCTCGTTGCCGTCCCACACCGGGGCGATGGAGTTCATGACCTGGCTCCGCTCCGCTTCCGGCGCAAAGCCGTACAGGATGCCGACGCCCAGGTCGAAGCCGTCGAGCAGCACGTACAGGAACACGCCAAGGGCGATGATCGCCGTCCAGATCAGCACGAGGTCGAGCATGGCTCCCACCGCGGCTACTCCGCCGGGCCAGGAACGGGGGAACCGGCGATGGGCGCGCGGGGCTGCAGGCCCTCGATGGGCTTTTCCGCCATGGCCTCGTCCCGCGGCCCCTGCCGGACGATGCGGGCCATCACGGCGATCCCCGCCGGGAACATGACGAGGTAGACCGCCATGTAGGCCAGCAACGACCCTACCACGTCGGCCCCGGTCAGTGACGGCGACACCGAGTGCGCCGTGCGCATCAGGCCGTAAACCGTCCAGGGCTGCCGCCCGACCTCGGTCGTGGTCCAGCCGGCAAGCACCGCGACGAAGCCAAGCGGCGCCACCCACTGGCACAGGCGCAGGAACCACGCCGTCTTGAACAACTGGCCGTGCCAGCGCAGCCACCAGGACAAGGCAATCGTGCCCAGCATGGCGAAGCCGATGCCGACCATAATTCGGAAAGCAAAGAACACCGGCCAGACCGGCGGCCTCTGGTCAGCCGGCCACTCCTTCAATCCCTTGATCTCGCCCTCGAGCGAGTGGGTCAGGATCAGGCTCCCAAAGTAGGGCAGCTCGACCGCATAGCGGTTGCGTTCACCGGCCTCGTCCGGGATGGCGAACAGCGTCAAGGGTGACGGCGCCGCGCTGTCCCACCGTCCTTCGATGGCGGCGAGCTTTGCTGGCTGGTGTTCCCGCGTGTTCAGCCCGTGCATGTCGCCCAGCAGGATCTGCAACGGCACGAACACCGTCAGGAAGCCGAGCGCCATGCGCACCATGCGCTGCCCGTCCGCGGCGAACGCGCCGCGCCGGACCAGATAGGCGCCGACCCCGAGCACGACGAACCCGGTCGTCACGTAGAAGGCGCTGACGTTGTGCGCGAGGCGGTAGGGGAAGGACGGGTTAAAGACGATCGCCAGCCAGTCGGTCGGGAAGAATCGGCCGTCATGCACCTCGAAGCCGGCCGGGGTCTGCATCCAGCTGTTCACCGACAGGATCCAGAAAGAGGAGAACAGCGTGCCCACCGCGACCATGCAGGCGGCGAGGAAGTGCACCCATTTCGGCACCAACTGCCGACCGAACAGCAGCACGCCCAGGAACGTCGCTTCCAGGAAGAACGCCATCAGGTCCTCGTACGCCAGCATGGGCGAAATGACGTTGGCAGCGGCGTCCGAAAAGCGGGACCAGTTCGTGCCGAACTGGAACGGCATCACGATCCCCGATACCACGCCCATCGCGAACGACACGGAAAAGACGCGCGTCCAGAATCGCGAAATGCGAAACCAGGCCTCGCTGCCGGTGAAGAAGAACAAGCCTTCGAGCACCGCGATGTAGGATGCGAGGCCGACGGTGAAGGCCGGCAGCAGGATGTGCCAGCCGATCACCCAAGCCCATTGCAGCCTGGACAGGAACAGGGGATCCAGAGCCATTCGGGAAACCTCCGATTGGTGCCGATCGCAGCATGCGCCGTCTTCTACACGCTGCGTTGGGCGCCAGCGCGATCGATCACGAAGCCAATGGCGGGCGCCCCAGGTCGAGGTCGCCGGTAGAGACGTGCGCAGAACCCGAGATGTCGGTCACGAGTGCACCCTGGCCCGTCCTCCCAACCGGCCATTACCCGACGGGCGTCGAGGAACGACGACCCAGACCGTCTGCAGATTACGCTGCCCGAAGCCAGGCCGTCCATGATGAACAAGAGCATAAGGGAACGAGAAAGGACCACGTCGCACTCGGCAAAAGCGCCGTCGCTCCGATGAATCCACCGAACGACTCAAGCCATCCACCGCCGCCTCGAACGGGTACGCGATCAGCCATCTACTGGCTCTTCAACGGAGCGGTGAAACGCCGAATGTGCGAGCTGTCGGCATATTGCTTCGAAAGCGTCACATCGCAGAACACAAGCTCAATGAGGAAGCGATCGGTTTCAACGACAAAAGGATGCATCGGGCGGTGCCCATGATCGGAGGCAACCACACGCGCAGCCTCGACACGAGTTGACCGCGCCCCGGTTCACCCAGCAGGTAGAGCGACGGTCGCACGGGGGAAGGCTTTGACTGACGCTGCATCTCTGCCTCAAGCTGCATCGCGCACTCGGACGCGCGGACGTCCCGAGCGGGGAATGGCCTAGGCTCATGCCAGCGATCGAAACAGCCCTCGATGCCGGGACGCCGACATTCCGGGCCAATCGCGAACGAATGGACGGGCTGGTTGCCGGGCTGCACCGCGAGGTCGACCGCGTCCGCGCCGGCGGCGGCGAGACCGCCCGGCAGCGGCACCTTGCGCGCGGCAAGCTGCTGCCGCGCGACCGCGTCCGGGCGCTGATCGACCCCGCCTCGCCGTTTCTTGAGCTGAGCCAGCTTGCCGCACACGGCATGTACGGCGGCGACATCCCGGCCGCGGGGATCATCACCGGCATCGGCCGGGTGATGGGCAGGGAGTGCATGATCGTCGCCAACGATGCGACGGTGAAGGGTGGCACCTACTTCCCGGTTACAGTGAAGAAGCACCTGCGGGCGCAGGAGATCGCGCAGCAGAACCGGCTGCCGTGCCTCTACCTCGTCGACAGCGGCGGCGCCAACTTGCCGAACCAGGACGACGTGTTCCCAGACCGTGACCATTTCGGGCGGATCTTCTTCAACCAGGCGCAGATGTCGGCGGCCGGCATTCCCCAAGTCGCGGTGGTGATGGGCAGCTGCACCGCCGGCGGCGCGTATGTACCCGCCATGTCGGATGAGAGCATCATCGTTCGCAACCAGGGCACCATCTTCCTTGGTGGCCCACCGCTGGTGAAGGCGGCCACCGGCGAGGTCGTCAGCGCCGAGGACCTGGGCGGCGGCGACTTGCACGCGCGGACGTCCGGCGTGGTGGATCACCTCGCTGAAAACGACCAGCACGCGTTGGGCATCGCCCGGCAGATCGTCGGCAGCTTCAACCAGATGAAGCACCCCGAACTCGACCTGCGCCCGCCGCGGCCCCCGCTTTACGACCCTGCCGAGATCGGCGGAGTGGTCCCTACCGACTTCCGCGAACCCTACGACGTCCGCGAGGTGATCGCTCGCCTGGTCGACGGCAGCGAGTTGGACGAGTTCAAGCGGTTATACGGGCCAACCCTGGTCACCGGCTTCGCACGAATCTGGGGCTACCCGGTCGGCATCGTGGCCAATAACGGCATCCTGTTCAGCGAGAGCGCGCAGAAGGGTGCGCATTTCATCGAGCTCTGCGCCCAGCGCGGCGTTCCCTTGGTGTTCCTGCAGAACATCACCGGCTTCATGGTGGGCCGCAGGTACGAAGCGGGCGGCATCGCCAAGGATGGCGCCAAGCTGGTCACGGCGGTGGCGACGGCGGCGGTGCCGAAATTCACCGTCATCATCGGCGGCAGTTTCGGCGCCGGCAATTATGGCATGTGCGGCCGCGCCTTCTCGCCGCGATTCCTGTTCATGTGGCCGAATGCGCGCATCTCGGTGATGGGCGGCACGCAGGCGGCGTCCGTGCTCGCCCAGGTGCGGCGGGACAACATCGAGGCGCGCGGCGGTACCTGGCCGGCGGAGGAGGAAGCCGCCTTCCGCGCGCCTATCGAGGCGCAATACGAGGAACAGGGCCATCCTTACTACGCGTCCGCCCGGCTGTGGGATGACGGGGTCATCGCGCCGGAGGACACGCGCATGACGCTCGCCCTCGCTTTGTCTGCCAGTCTCAACGCACCGCTCGAG
Organism: uncultured Alphaproteobacteria bacterium; assembly: GCA_963752225.1. Lineage (GTDB taxonomy): Bacteria > Pseudomonadota > Alphaproteobacteria > Acetobacterales > Acetobacteraceae > JBBROS01. The sequence goes on from CAVVXS010000003.1 coordinate 4,690, forward strand.
CCGACGCGCTTCGGCCTGTTCCGGATGTAAGGCGTTGGCCATGTTCACCGAGACTTCGGATGCGCGCGGCGCCGTCCCCCTCACCCGCCGGACCGGCCCGACGCCGTCCAACGTCAGGCGCCCGCCGGCCGCCTGGCGGCTGCGTTGAGGGGAGATCAATGTTCCGCACCGTCCTGATCGCCAATCGCGGCGAGATCGCCTGCCGCGTCATCCGCACCGCGCGTAGCCTGGGCATCCGCACCGTCGCGGTGTTCTCGGACGCCGACCGCGACGCGCTTCACGTCGCCATGGCGGACGAGGCGCGGCCGATCGGCCCGGCGCCGGCGCGCGACAGCTACTTGCGTATCGACCGCATCCTCGAGGCGGCCGGGCATACCGGCGCCGAAGCGATCCACCCTGGCTACGGCTTCCTGTCCGAGAACGCCGAGTTCGCCGAGGCCTGCGCCGCGGCCGGGGTGGTGTTCATCGGCCCACCCGCCAGCGCCATCCGCGCCATGGGCAGCAAGTCCGCGGCAAAGACGCTCATGGAGCAGGCGGGCGTGCCGCTCGTGCCGGGCTACCACGGCGAGGACCAGGACCCGGCGCTGCTCGCGCGGGAAGCGGGCCGGGTCGGCTACCCCGTGCTCATCAAGGCCAGCGCCGGGGGCGGCGGCAAGGGGATGCGCGTCGTTACCGACGCCGCGGGGTTCGGGGAGGCGTTGGAGCTGGCCCGGGGCGAGGCCCGCGCGTCGTTCGGTGACGACCGGGTTCTGGTCGAGCGCTACTTGACCAAGCCCCGGCACATCGAGGTGCAGGTGTTCGCCGACGGGCAGGGCAACGTCGTCCACCTGTTCGAGCGCGACTGTTCCATCCAGCGCCGGCACCAGAAGGTGGTGGAGGAGGCGCCGGCGCCGGGGATGACGGACGCGCGCCGCGCCGCCATGGGCCAAGCCGCCTGCGACGCCGCCCGCGCCGTCGGCTATGTCGGCGCGGGAACGGTGGAGTTCATCGCCGAAGGCGACGCCTTCTTCTTCATGGAAATGAACACCCGCTTGCAGGTGGAGCACCCGGTGACGGAGATGATCACCGGTCAGGACTTGGTAGAGTGGCAGTTCCGCGTCGCCGACGGCGAGCCCTTGCCGTTGGCACAAGGCGAGCTGTCGATCGTCGGTCACGCCATGGAGGTCCGCCTCTACGCCGAGGACCCGGCCCGCGGCTATATGCCCAGCATCGGCGTGCTGCACCACCTGCGCCCGCCCGAGACGGGGCCGCACGTGCGGGTGGACACCGGGGTGCAGGGAGGTGATGCGATCACGGTCCATTACGACCCCATGATCGCCAAACTGATCGTTTGGGACCGCGACCGCACGGCCGCCGCCCTGCGGCTTCACGCGGCGCTGATGCAGTACCAAGTGGCGGGGGTGCAAACCAACCTCGACCTGCTCCGCCGTGTGGCCGCTCATCCCGCCTTTCTCGCCGGGGAACTGGACACCGGCTTCCTCGGCCATCACCCGGAGGTGCTGGCCACCGCCGCAGCCGAGCCGCCGCTCGATGCACTGTCCGCGGCGGCGGCCGAGGTGCTGGCGGAGCGGCTGCGCGCGGCGCAGCAGGCGGCGCGGACCGGCACGGACGTCTACTCTCCCTGGGCGCTGGCCACGGCCTGGCGGCTGAACGGGGTGGGCTACCAGGACCTCGTGCTGCGCCACGCCGGCGCCGACCATCGCATTCGCGCCTTTCCGCACCCGGACGGCTCGTTCGACCTGGAGGTGGACGGGCGACGCGTCCGGGTGTCCCGGCCGGGGGACGCTGCGCTGGTGGTGGACGGCGTGCGCCGCCGGGCCGCGGTGGCGCGCGCCGGCGACATGCTGTTCGTTCTGCTCGACGGGGCGACCTGGCCGCTGCAACTGATCGATCCGCTGCTGCCGCCGCGGACGGAAAGCGCGGGCGGCGACCGGCTGATCGCCCCCATGCCCGGCCGCGTCGTCAGCGTGGAGGCCGAGCCCGGCGCCCAGGTCCACCGCGGCCAGGTGATGCTGGTGCTTGAGGCGATGAAGGTGCAGATGCGCCTCACCGCGCCCTGCGACGGCACCGTCGCCGCCGTCCGCGCCCAAGCGGGGGAGCTGGTCGAGGAGGGTGCGAACCTGATGAGCTTCGACGCCGCCGGTTAGAGCACGTCCCGAGCCATCGGCTCGGCAGTGGTGCTATCGAACTTAGGACATATAGCAACTTGACCCGCCCGAGCCGATCCGGTTCGGGCGGATGTTGATCGGGTGCCGTCGGGCGCTCGTCAGTCGGCGGCCCGGATGCTGGCGCCCACGCGCAGCAGCGGCACTTGCTGCTGGGGCGCCACGATCTCGCTCAGCGGCGCATCCAGGGTGCGCGTCACACCCTCGGCCGGGACGTGATCTGGACCTTTGTGAGGTCGAGCGTCTCCTCTCGCTCTTGCAATGCCGCCGCGAGCTCCAGACCGCGCGATTGGGCCGCCTGGGCCTGGGCCTGGGCATGACGCACGAGCTGGAAAATTCACCTCCAGCAGCGCGAGGCTGCCGAAGACCGCAGCGGCGATGGCATCCTGGCTCGTCGCGGGCAGGAGCGAGTGAAAGGCGCGGCACGAAGAACCACTTCGCGGTAAGCATCGACCGGAGGACAGAAACTAGGCCAGGCCCCTGCCCGCCATACAGCGCGGCAAGTGTCACGGCGGGAAAGAACGTCAGGAACGCGACCCCGGCTGGCGGCAGCGGGCCGTTCAGCGCCAACCGTAGCAGCAACGCCGCCAGCACAAGCACGAGAGCGGCGGTGAAGCGCCACCGCCGCTCCGGCGACGCCGCCACGAGGGCCAGCACACGCGCGACTCGCGTCTCGGTGGGATGCGTCGGCAGGTCGTGCACGGCGTGAATGACAGGCTTCGCGTGGGACGCGCTTCATCTGATATCACAACCGTAGCTGTAAGATACGGCTTACGCGACAATCCCCCCCTGACCCCAGGCCGCAGCCGCCGGCGTCTCGCGGGGTGATTCAGGTCAGCGCCGCCGCCCCAGGCTTGACGGGCGTCATCGCCATAGGCGCGCTGCACGCGGGCGGGGCTTCCACGACCGGCCAAACGCCTCGTTGCTCACGTGCGCGTCCAGCAGCGCACGGCTTACGCCGTCGACGAACGCGCCGACGCGGCGCGGCTTTCCAATTAGGCCGCCTTCTGCTCTATCCCGTCGAACGGGCCGAGGACGGTCGGCTTCGTGTCGAAGTTTACATAGACCGTCCCGCACCCGACCCCACCAGTCCGGTTCACGTAGACGTCCCGCTGCTCCCGCACCACGCGGATGCCCGAGATCAGCTGCTGGATCCGCGAGGTCCGCAGGCTGTTGGCCAAAACCATCCGGTTCTCCTCGGACGAGAACTTGACCCGTTCGTCGTCGTCATGCCGGATCACGTCGCCCCAGAGCCGGTGCGGCATCCTCACCGCCCGCAGACCCAACTCGCGGGAGCGCAGGCCGAAGTCGATGTCCTCCCCACCCGACCCGGAGAACGAGTTCTCGTCATAACCTCTGAGCCGTTCGAAGTCCGTGCGCCCAATGGCGATGCGGCCGGCGAGCCCGTGTGTCGGCAGGCGCTTGCGCAGCAGGCGCCAGACGATCTTCTGTTCCAGTTCCCGGCCGAGTGTGACGGGCATGTTCAGCACGATCGTCGCCGGGTTGGCGGCAAACGTCTGCGCCAGCCACTGCGAGAAGTTGGGGGCGATGAAGTTGTCGGCATCCACGTTGCATAGGATGCTGCCGGTCGCCAATCGATGGGCCATGTTCTTTGCGTGCGCATGTTCAAAGGTAGGCGCCGAGCTGTAGCGGGCACAGCGCAGCCGGCCAGACCGGATCTCGCTGGGAAAGCGCTGCCTCAGCCAATCGAACGTTCCGTCGGGGCAGCCATAGTCCAGCACCACGAACTCGACATTCGGGTTGCCCTGCTCCGCTTCCATGTTCGCGATGAGAGTCTTCTTCAAGTGCTCCAGCCGGCCCTTGCAGGTCGTGCAATACGACACCGTCTCGGCGCGACCCTTGCTGTCGGTTCTCATCCTACCACCCCCAAATCAAGCGATCGGCCCCCAGCCGAAACAGGCGGGCGGTTGCAACCGGGCCCCATACGCGCCACTCGACATCCTGTGCCGCGTCCGCTTCGACCGCCTAACATCGCAATCGAAACCACGATTTATCATCTGGGTTCGTATCACAATCCCGTCGCGAAAAGTTGTTGCGAGAGGCGGAGCAATGTCTCGCGCCGCGATTCGCGCCCTTTTCAAACCAACTCAGGGCTTTTCTGCGCTCATCTGTCCCAATCCGCAATGAAAGATCTATTGACGTCTCGGAACATTGAGTCGGGCGACGAAAGTTCCTCGTTCGACTTGACTTGGCCTCTCCGGCCAAGTCCACCGATTCGCGCTACGTTGGCCGTCGGCACCGCCGAATACCGCCTCAGCGCGAAGCCAAGCCCTATGCCGACCGGCTGTGGCTCAAGCGGCCGCCTGCGATCGCCTGCCGGGCTCGTTGCACTCTCCGCGCCACCCGCGTGGAAAAGCCGGAGCTGATCGCGCCGACATACCGGGGCAACGGCAGGCGGCGCAGCTTCCGGTGCACGAGGCTGTTCACGTTCAGGAAGTTCTTCAGGCCGATCGGCCACTTCAGCATGCTCGCGACGTAGCGGTCCTGATCGAGCACCGGGTGCACGAACGGGTAGCCGGACAAGGTCGCAAGCTCGGTTTCGAGGAACGGTGGCCAATGGTCGTAGCCGTCGGTGCTGCCGTAGCGCGACAGTTCGGTGATGGTCATGCCGTTCAGGGCAAGCTCGGTCGGCACGAACCCTTCGCAATACGGCCACTCGTCCCCTTCGCGACGCGCGCGCGATTGCTCCAGCCGCCGCTCGGCGAGTAGATCGAGCGCCCGGCCGGAAAACACGCTGAGCGAGATCAGCTGGCTGCGCACGTCCTCCAGCCGATAGGTGTCAAGGCAGGTCTTGGACCACAGCCATTGCGGCGGCGGGTCCCCCTTGGTCAGGCCGACGAAGTCCGTGCCGTCAGCCATGACCGCGCGCATGAACGCATCAATCGCGACGTTGAGGACGACGTCGTACTCGAGGCAAAGATAGTAGCGATACTGCCCGCACAGCTGGCGGAAATAATAGAGCGGGTAGTCGCCGTTGAACCAAAACAACCCCCCCTCGCCCGCCCTGGCGAAGCCTTGCGCGACGACGTCCTGCTCGGTGATGCGCACGATCTTGTCGTGCTCGATGCCGGTCGCGGCGCCATTCGTCTCGTCCACGAGGATGTAGATGTCCGCCCCGGCGGCGTGCGCCTGCAGGCGCGCAAACTGACGCCGGGCGTAATCATCCCAAAAATGAACGCGAAAGACGATGACGTAGTCGGACTGGACCGGATGGCCATCAAGCTCTTGAGCCACAAGCATTCAGGTATCCCTGCCTATTCTGTCGTTCATCCACACCAAACAGCCCGTCAGGTAAGCCGCTAAACGCGCGGCTTCATAACGCAACGGCGCTGCAGATTGTGCACTGCGGCGATCACAACTGAGCTACAGCCGAGCTCAAATGACTTCCAATCGTAATAAACAGAAGCGATTTTGACCAAAGTCCCGGGACTGCCTGGCCGAAAACGCCACCCTCAACGGGCGAGACGAGCAGCATTCACGCGGCGTGTATCGCCTGGACACTTAATAGGAAGCCGTTCGAGCTAACGCCGAACTTGCCGCCCATCCCGCTCATGAGCCGGTGATACAGTCGACCCTGCCCCGGGGTGACGAAGGCGGCCAGATCGTCGCGGCCGCATCGGATTGCCACCTGAATCCCGCGAACCCCGCGGGCCATCAAGACCTCGACCGGACGCCCATTGACGCCCACGGCGGCCTTCTCGAGAAAGCTCGTGAGCGGGTTCCGCAGCCGGCCGGCGTTGACGGCAACCGCGGCCGCGGCCGCTGGCCCGCACTCGACCACGATCGGCGTGACCGCGAGCAGCGAGCGCGCGGCGATCGCCCGGGCCATCGCCGCCGCGAACACGTCGGCGTCGTCCGCGGTGTCGAGCAGGACGCCGGTGTTCCGGCTGGCTTCCCGCTCGCGCTCGGCGACCGACCGCACGAGGTCGATCAAGCCTGGCGCAAGGCAGGTCGGCGCCGACGGAGCAGGCCATCGCCCTCCCTCCTCGCACCGCTAAACGGTGCCGCGCGCGACAACGTCGGCCGGCAGCGTGACTCGCGACGGAGCAAGCGCCGGCCAAGCACCACGCGCCCAGAGCGCGCCAAAACAGCGGTGACGAGCGGCGGACCGCTGCCCGGACGGCAGAACGTGTCCGGCTGGCGGTCATGGCACCGATGTTCCGATCCTGCTCCAGTCGGCGGCGCGTCGTGGTTATGAAGCAATTGTCACGGTTGAACCTCCAACGGGTAGCAGCGGTGGCTCGGTTCCGGTGTTCCGGCTTCCGTCCGCCGCGCGAACATGTAGCGTCGGGATCTAACTTAGCCTAAAGGCGGTCGCCGTCCGCTCGTCGCCACGCCGGGTCCGGCCGGCTTCGAACCATGTCGAGGCCGCTGCTCCGATGACCATTGCCGTCCTGGTCCTGCCAGTGTTTGCCGTCATCGTGGCCGGATGGCTGGCCGGGGCAAGCGGCTACCTGCCCACGTCGCTGTCCGGGCCGCTGGTGCAGTTCGCCTACAACGTCGCGATGCCGGCCCTCGTTTTCGCCACCATTGCCGAAGAGCAGCTCGGGGCGCTGCTCGAATGGGGGTTCATCGCTGCGTTCGGCGGCGGCTCCATGCTGTGCTTCGGCGCGGCATACGCGGCGGCACGGACCGTGGGCCGTCGTGCCGCCGGAGCCAGTGCGCTCATCGGCGCCAGCGCTGCGATGACGAACACCGGCTTCGTCGCCCTCCCGGTGCTGCACGCGCTGTATGGGGCGCGCGGCGTGCTGGCCGCCGCGGTCGCGACGGTGCTCGTGGCGGTGCTGATGTTTCCGCCCCTCATCGGAGCGCTCGAGCGGGACCGCAGCTCGGCCGGCGGCCGCCGCGGCGCCGGCGCATTGCTGCGGATGATCTTGGTCAATCCGCTGATCATCTCGACGGTGCTCGGGCTGGCCTGGTCGCTGTCGGGCGTCCCGCTGCCGCAGCCGATCAGCAGGTTGGCGCACATCTTCGGCGACACGCTGACCGGCTGCGCATTGTTTTCGATCGGCTTGGGCTTCTCTCCGGCCGGCCTGCGCCACGACTGGCGAGCCGCATTGACGCTCAGCGCCGTGAAACTGGTCGTCGTGCCCGGGGTGGTTTGGGCCATCGCCGTTCTGTGCGGCCTGAGCGCGTTCCACACGATCGCAGCCGTCGTCTGCGCCGGGGTTCCCACGGCCAAGACGGCGTATGTGCTCGCCGGCGAATACGCGGTAGAACACGACCTGGTCGCCGCTACCGTCTCCATGACGACGCTTCTCTCCTGCGCGACGCTGCTGTGCTGGATCTACGTGCTGCAGTGATCCGGTACTCGACCGCGCGAGCCCACGAATCCCGCCCGTTCAGTCGACGGCGGCCAGGGTTTTCGAATGGGCGCTCCAGGTGGTCTTGATGGCCTGCACGACCTGCCCGACCGAGATGGCGCGCAGGCACCGGAGATCGAACGGACAAGGCTCCCGCAGCCAGCACGGCGAGCACGGCAGCTCGGTGTAGAACGTCGTGTTGCCGCGGTATTGCGAGTTGTCCGGATGCTCGTAGCCGCCGATGATGGCGACGGACGGCACGCCCAGCGCCGCCGCAATGTGCATCGGTCCGGACACGGGACCGACATACAAGTCAGCCGCCTCGATTGCGCCGACCAGTTCCGGGATGGAGGTGTCGCCCCGCAGATCGACATAGGTCGGGCCGGCCGAGGAGGAGGGCGAGGCGCCGTCCTTGACGCCGATCTCGATGACAGTGGCAAATCGGCTCAACGTCGCGATGAGTTCGGCCCACGACGCGTCGGGCCAATCCTTGTTCGGGGTGAACCGGCTAGCCCGGCGCAGCACGACGATACGCGGCTGCGGCAGGTCGGCCCAACTGCGGCGGAATGCATTGGCGATGGTCGGCTGCGCCACGCAATCCGGCTGGACGTCGGTAACGGCCACACCGAGCCGGTCGCCGATCAGCCGGCCAATGTGCACCCGGGACGGCATGATGTCGGTATATTCGACGAAGATGCTTTCGGGGGGGCGTTCGCTAAACGGCAAGACCTCGTCGATGTACGGCAGCCCTCGGACCAGCTCGCCGAAATTGGTGTAGAACCGGATGCGGCCTTGCGGATTGATCCGCTTCAACTCCCGCAGCGCCGGCGTGCACATGATGACGTCGCCGATGCCCGCGTCGCGCGCGACGTCGACGACGCGTTGCCGGGCCGGGGCGCGCGACCGGTCGCGGAACAGCATCCACCGAGCCAGCGGACCGGAGTTCGCGAGCACGTTGCGGCGAATGCGGCGGCGCACGCGCGCCGGAATGCTTGGGGTCACAACGTTTGTTCCATGGCAGTATGCACGGCGACGACGGCGGGCGGGTGGGGACCGCTCGCCCGCGCCAGGTCCTCCAGCGCGGCGTAAGCCGTGACGATGTGGTAGAAGGAGCTGGTCGGGATCTTGTCGGACGCAGGCTGCCCGCCGGCGTCGAGCTGGTCGATCCACGTGCCGGGCGGGCAACCCGCAAGGAACCGGGTGCCGATGTTGCGGACCACCTGCACCGCCAGGGCGGCACTTCGCGGGTCGTGCTCGGCCATTATCGCATGCGCCCGGAGCGCTTCCGTCTGCGGCCAAAGCCGGGTCGACCGGCGGCGCGGCTCGCCCGAGGCGCTGACCTCGTCCCACACCATCGCGCTGTGGCCGTCCGTTCCGTGCTCGCAGCCGAACCGATACAACCGGCCTGCTTCCGCCATTGCTCCGGTTCCGGATTGACGCCGGTAGCGGTCGAGCAGCCAAGCCCACTCGAACTGGTGTCCGGGCTCGACGACGTCGCCGGCGAGTCCCGGAGCCGGCGACCAATCGGCTGCGAAGAATTCCCGGATGGCGCCGGCGGAGTGGTCGAACATGCCGGACCGGAAGAGGTCGACGAGTTCGCTGGCGACCGAAAGGACGTCGTCGTGGGGCGACGTCTCGTGCAGCGCAAGGACCGCTTCCAGCATGTGCATGTGGGGGTTCTGCAGGCGATGGCCGGGCACGACGGGCAGGACGTTCTCGAACCCGCCTGGCGCCGCGGCCATGTGGGCCTTCACCCAATCCAAGGTGCGCCGGGCAAGACGCAGCGGCTCCGCCTCGTTGGTGAGCCGGGCATACCAAGCTAGCGCGAACAGCACGAAGGCCTGATCGTATAGGTCGGCGCTGCTGTCCAGCACCGTCGTTCCGTCCGGCGACAGCCTGCTTACCCAGCCTCCGCCGGGCCGCTTGGCGTGGCGGGTAATGAAGTCGTAACTCTCGCGGGCAAGCCGTTCGCCGTCGGCCCAGCCCATCAGCGCCGCATGGGAAAACACGTAGATCTGGCGCGCCTGCACCCGAAGGCGCTTGAACGCCGCGCCGCCATGCGACCCGGCCAGGGAAAGGTGCTCGCAGGCGCCCCGGCCCGGGCCTTCATGGCCGACGTCGCGCCAGAACGGCAGCGCGTCGTTGAACAACCAGGCGCGGAAGGCTTGGGCGGCCGATGCGACATCAGCCGCGTCCGCGAACCCCGGCGGCGCGGTCCGCAGCGAACCGGAAGGCTGCGTGCTCAGGACGGGACCATGGCTTGCATGCGGGCGATGGTGCCGGTGCTGGACTGCCCGGACATCAAGTTTGCCAGCAGCACGCGGCCGCCGGCCGCCTGGACGACGTCGGCGCCGACCACCTCCGCGACGCTGTAATCGGCCCCTTTCACCAAGACGTTCGGCAGCAGGTCCTTGATCAGCTCCAGCGGCGTGTCGTCGTCGAACGCCACCACGCAATCAACGTAACGCACGGCGGCCATCACCAGGGCCCGCGCCTCCAGCGTGTTGACGGGGCGGGTGGGGCCTTTGAGGCGGCTCACGCTCGCATCGGTGTTCAGCGCGACGATCAGCCGGTCGCATTCGCTCCGGGCGCGGGCGAGCAAGGAGACATGCCCGGGATGCAGCAGGTCGAAGCACCCGTTGGTGAAGCCGACCACCATGCCCTGCTGCTTCCAGCGCAGCACCAGGTTGCGCACGGCCTCGATCGGCTGGACGGCGGGCGACGGCAGGCCGCGTGCATGGTCCTGCGCGTCGAGCTCGTGCATGACCTCCGACATATCAGCGGTCGCGGTCCCGAGCTTGCTCACCACAACGCTCGCCGCGGCATTGGCCACGTGCATGGACTGAACCAGAGAACGGCCGGCCGCGTGCAGCAGCGCCATGGTCGCGATGACGGTGTCGCCGGCGCCCGACACGTCGAACACCTCGCGCGCCCGGGCCGGCACGGAGCTCACACCCCCCGCAGCTTCAACCAGGATCATGCCCTTCTCGGACCGGGTCACCAGGATGGCGTCCGCCTGCGCTTGGGCGAGAACATGTCGCGCCGCGGCGACCACGGCGGCGTCCGTGTTGACCGGCATCCCCGACGCCGCGGCCAGCTCCTTGAGGTTCGGCGTGATGCAGGTCGCGCCCCGGTATAAGCCGAAATCCAGCGACTTCGGATCGACAAACACCGCCACGCCCCGTTCCCGGGCTGCGGCGATCAGCTCGCGGATCAGCAAGGGCGACAACACGCCCTTGCCGTAGTCGGACAACACCATTGCCCCGGCCCGGGTGATCCAGTCCCGGCCGGCGGCGAGCAGCGCATGCTCCTCCTCCGCGGTGAGCGACGCGAACGTCTCCTCGTCGGTGCGCACGACCTGCTGGTTGACCGCGATGTAGCGCGTCTTGCAGGTCGTCACCCGCGCGTCGCCGACGAGGCAGCCCGAAACGAGGCCCGGCTGCTCGGCCAGCAGGCGGCGTACACGGTCACCGGCCGCGTCGGCGCCCAACAGCCCGATCAGCACCGCCTCGCCGCCCAACGAGGCGATGTTATTGGCGACGTTGCCCGCCCCACCCAACGTCTCGCGCACATTCTTTAGGCGCAGCACGGGAACCGGTGCTTCGGGCGAGATCCGGTCCATGTCGCCATAGGCGAAGCGATCCAGCATGACGTCGCCGATACAAAGAAATGGCTTGCCCGAGACTTTCACAGATGCGGCACTTCCAAACGGTTGCGGATGTGGATGTCGAATGGGTCCCGGCGCGTATCAGGCTGGCCGCATGCGCAGGCGGCGCACGGCCCGTCCGGCGAGCCGAGCGACGGGGAAGCGCTGCAGCAGTTCGCGCAGCACGTCGGGCACGCACAGGCGCAACGCCGCCGCATACGCAAACGGACTGGCGCCGACGATGAGGAGGAGCTGCCCGAGCGGGTGCTCGGGCGCGACCAGCAACTGGGCGACCGCGTAGCAGGCGCCGATCGCGAGCCCGGCCACCAGGTACGGCTGCACGAACAGTCGGACGGCGTCGCCGCGGCGCATCCCCGGCTGAAACATGAGCCAAGCGTTCACCGGCTTGACGAGCGCATAGTAGAGCGACGCGCCCACGGCGACGCCCAGCGACGACCCGAGCAGCGCGCCGACGAACACGAGCGCGAAGAACGGCGGTGCGAACATCAGCAGGTAGACCAGGTCGAGCCGGAACTGCTTGCGCGCCACCAGCAAGGCGCCGCCGATCCACGCGACCGCGTCGCCGGGCAGCCCCAGGCTGAGGATCTGGATCAGCGGGATGGCGCCGTCCCACCGGGTTCCGAACATGAGATGCAGCGTCGGCGCGGCCAGGGCGGCTTGCAGGAAGCAGACGGGGGTGACGACGTAGACCAGGATGCGGGCGGCCTGCAGCGCCGCCGACCGTTGCCGCGCCGGGTCGGCGCCGAGTTGGGTCAGCGCCGGGAACAGGACCGCGCCGAAGTTCCCGGCGAGCATGCGCAGCGGCTGGGCGGCCAGGCGGAACGCGAAGAAGTAGACGCCGACCACGGCGTCGGTCGTCATGATGCCGAGGATGATGTAGTCGCCCTGGTTGACCGTCTCGTTGATGATCCGCGTCGCCAGGATCAGCAAGCCGCTGCGCAGGAGGTGCGCGAGTTGCGCCACGCGGTAGCGCCAAGTGATCCGCGTCGGCGCCTTGCGCCAGAACACGACCAGCTTGACGGCGGCGGCGACCGGCAGCGGCAGCACGAAGCTGTAGGCGTCGAACCCGGCGGCGGCCAACAGCACGGACGCGAGCTGCACGCCGACGATCTCGAGGCTCGAATAGGCGGCGATGAAGCGGAAATCCATTGCCGCGCGGAGCTTGACGGTCGGCACCGTTGCCAACGCGCCCAGCGGCAGGGTGAGGGCCACCACGGCGATGAGCCCGGTCAGGCCGGGGCTGCCGTAAATGTGCGCGGCGAGCGGGGCGGCTGCGAGCAACAGTGCCGTGCCGACGACCGAGAGGCCCAGGCTGCACCAGAACGCCGGAGCGAGCCAATGCTGCAGCCGAGCCGAACGCTGCAGGACGACGTCGTCGACGCCGAAGCTGATCAAGGCGCCGACCAGTCCGGTGACCGTGTAGGCGAGGCCGACCTGGCCGAATGCTTCGGGCAGCAGCAGCCGGGCCAGCACGAGTTGGCTGACGAACCCGGCGGCCCGCCCGCTCAGGCTTTGCAGCAGCAACCAGAGCACGCCGGCCGTGGTTCGCCGCCCCAACGCGCCGGGGGCTTCTGCGCCGGGCGCCGGCGGTGCCTCCTGCACGACGCCGTATTCGCCCGGCACCGGGGTGGGCAGCGCTGTCAGCTTTGCACCCAGGACGAGAGCTGCCGCTTGATGCGAGGCACCACCCGAAGATGCAGCGGCGGCCTCGGCGTCGGCGGGACGAAGCGGACCTTATGCGCCGACACCTCGTCGGCATACGGCGTGGCAGAGGTCTCAACCTGGAACGGCTCGCCAAGCATGTGCAGCCACAACCGCTCGAGCACATAGCCGTAGATCTCGTGGCTGTTGGCCGCTTCGAGCGCAAGCTCCAGGCTGCGTCGCGGCAGATGCTGCAGCTTGTGCTGCCGCACCGCGAACAGCGCGCCGTAGGAGAAGCTGCCGACCAGGTGTCGGTCGGCCCGGTCCGCAAGCTCCGTCCATTCGCAGCGATTGAGGAAATGCGCGGCGACATTGATCCCTTCGGGACAGCCGTGCTGTTCACGATAGGCGGTGCTCAGCCACTTGGTGCCCGAGTCGAAGAACTGCAGCTGGCCCCAAGTATGCAGCGAGAACGGCTCCGGACGGACGCGCAGGCCGTCCACGAAGCCGCCCGTGTCCGACGCCAGCACGTGCGGCGGGGGAAGTTGCCGGGATGCGAGCCAACGCCACGACAGCGGCTGCAGCTCCTTCCAATGCTGGGACGATCGCAACAAGCCCAACAGGTCGGGGCTATGCTCGAACGGGCCGCCTTGCAGGAACACCGTGTAGCCATCGGTAAACTGCTGCTTGGCCAGCATGTGGCGCAGGAACGTATCGGACTCGCGCCCGCTGTTCTTGAGCGGCACCACGCGCTGCGCCCGCTTCAGCACGGCGGGCGAGGTGATCTCGGCACCCTTGTTGTAGATCACCACATCGAAGCCGGGGGGGATCTCGCGAACCCAATCGAGGTTTTCGGCATAGCGGGCAATGACGATCTCCCCGCGCGACGCCGGGCCGTGACCCGCCGCCGTTTGCTGCGGATCGACCGTCCCATTCGCCTGGTCGCGCCCGAGGCCGTTTTGGGGTATTGCCATCGGTAGCCGAACCTCTCGATCAATCATGCGTGCGCGCGCCCTGGCTCACCCAAGCACCGCCCCTGCAACTTCGAACCGCCCGGCAACGATGTGCCGAACGAACGCGTAGGAGTTGTTACCTTCTAAGTAAGGCCGATCGCTTGCGTTTTGCCGGGTGGCGAGTGCGTGCCACGCCCTGCCGCAATGCACAAATCGATAGTGCCGACTTCCTCGCATTGTGATCCCCGCAACGTCTCTGCCGTCGAGCGCGGGCAGCTCTCAATTCCAACCAGCCGTCAGCCGGTTCTCAACAGTTGCGCGGTTCACTCGATGATGGGATTCCACATCCCGCCATCATGGACGAGGCGGCAACCAGACACGCCCACCGTCTCTCCTTCGTGTTCCGCCGCCTATACTCGTTGGAGGCTCTGCAGCATCCGTTCGACAACTGGCTTCCAGGTGAACCGGTCCCATTCCCGTTCGGCGTGCTCGGTCAAGCCCGCAAGCATGGCCGGCTGCGCGACGATCGACGCGACCAGCTTCGAGAAATGACCGGCCATGTCGCTCATGGGCACGAACTCGACGGCCGCTCCCTTGAAGATCTCGGTCAGTCGCGGAAGCCCGGATGCGATCGACGGCACGCCGCAGGACAGGAACTCGGCAATCGAGCCAGGATTCCCCTCCGCTTTGGACAGCAGCAATCCCAGGTCGGCACGGGCGAGCAAAGCCGCAAATACCTCCGGTGATTTGTCGCGGTTCAACAGGCCGTACTTCTCGACAAACGAATGATCAGGCACCTCGGCCTTGTCTGGCCCCACGACGTGCAGCTTCACTTGGTCTTTGATCGCTTGAGGCAGGCGCTCGATGCCCTCGATGGCTTCGTAGAGGCCCTTGCGGGCTGCGTCCTTGCCAACGAACAGGATCTCCAGATGATCGTTCTTCCTCCGGGCGCCCCGCATCTGCCTGATCGTCTCGAGCTGATCGGTTTCGATGTTGGCGCCTCGGCCGATCGACATGATCTTCGAGGGATCGAGGCCAGCGACACCTTGCCTGATCTCGCGTGCGCCCTCCTCATCGAGCGTCAATATGCGCGAGCTCGCTGAGAGGCTTTCCGCTTCCTGCTGCACTAGCCGCCGTCTCGTGATGGTGGGGATCCGGCCGCTCAGATCGTAGCTTTCGAAGTAGTTGCTGAGAGGCATGTCGATGTAGTTGATCACCCGAGCCGTCCCGCGCCGGCACGCGGCGATGACCTGTTGCGGCGAGACGGGATGGCAAACGACCACGACGTCGCCGTGCCGCAGCGTGACGCCCGACCGTGTCCACGCCGCTGACATGTATTCCGACGACAAGCCGAACCCGTTTTTTGCGTTCCAGTGCGCTTGTTTGGCGGCATAGACCAGCTGCCCCGGCCGGAACTTCGCCGGCGTCTCCAAACGCGCCTGTGTCAACTGGAACGGAGACTTTTCCGCTTCGCCCAACGCCTTGCAGAGCGCGTAGGGCGTCCCGGAAAATTCCATGCGATTGGTCGGCGCAAGGACGATCAATCGAGGCTTTGGTGCATTCGGCGACAATTCAGTTCCACTCTCAACTTTGGCGAGGCTTCGGCGAACGCGCCGATGGCACGCTTGCGTTCCATTGCGGGTACCGAATCGAAGGCAGCAGCCGGCCTTAGGCCCCGACCGGGCTGCGCATCGTCTCCACCATCGGCCGCAGCACCAGTTCAAACGACTTCAGTGCGGCGCCGATCGCCTGATGCATGTCGAGATAGCGATAGGTTCCGAGCCGGCCGCCGAAGATCACGTTCTTTTCGGCACGGGCCAAAGCCGCATACTGGTCATAGAGCCGCTTATCGGACCCGGTGTTGATGGGGTAGTAAGGCTCGTCTTCCATCGTCGCGAAGCGCGAGAACTCACGCATCACAAGGGTGCGGTCGGCGCGGTAACGCCGCTCAGGGTGCAAATGCCGGAACTCGTGTATCCGGGTGAACGGCACGTCGCGGTCCGGGTAGTTGATGACCGACGCCCCCTGGTAATCCTCCACATGCGGCCGCTCGATCTCGAAGTCGAGCGTGCGCCAGCCGAGCGGTCCGAACTGGTAGCCGAAATACTGGTCGATCGGACCGGTGTAGATCAGGACCGCCTCGGGATGAAGCTGCGGCCGGATATCGAAGAAGTCGCACCCGCACTGAACGGTGATGAGCGGGTGGCTGAAGATGCGCTCGAAGATGGCATGGTAGCCGTCGAGCGGCAGGCCCTCATAGATATCATTGAAGTAGAAGTCGTTGTAGTTGAAGCGAACCGGCAGCCTGGAGATGATCTCAGCCGGAAGCAGCTTGGGATCGGTCTCCCACTGCTTTGCCGTATAGCCCTCTATGAAGGCTGAGTACAGGTCACGCCCGATCAGCGACACGGCTTTCTGCTCGAAGTTCGCCGGGTTCGGATAGGGTTCGGCCGCGGCCTTGGCGGCGATGAACGCCGCCGCTTGGTCCGGCCTCAAGTCGGTGCCGAAGAACGAATTCAACGTCATCAGGTTGATCGGCATCGTGAACATGCGCCCGCCATGCCGGCTGAGCACGCGGTGGCGGTAGTTGTTGAACTTGGTGAACTGGTTGACCCAGTCCCAAACCTCGTCGTTCGACGTGTGGAACAAATGGCTGCCGTAGCGGTGGTATTCGATCCCGGTCTCGGCATCGCGCTCGGAGAAGGAGTTGCCCCCGAAGTGATCCCGCCGTTCGACGACCAGCACCGGCTGTTCGAGAATCGTCGCGATGCGCTCGGCGATCACCGCCCCAAAGAAACCGCTTCCCGCGACCACAAACCGGTAGTCCGACACACCCAACATTCTGCGATCCTCTTCAAATGGCACGATGGAACGACAAGGGAGGGTCTGCGCCCGGCGTTGCGGCTCGGGCCCTTGCCACTCGGGGCTACGGCGCCCGACCGGGGTCTACCCGGTTGCAGCCAGCAACGCCAACCCGTCGAAATCGGTCGGCGTGGCGCCGGGTCGGCGAGCAACATCGATCCTGCTGTCGGTCGGGACTCCCTCAGCCCTTCGTGCAAACTCGGCTGCCAGCCATAATGCGCGCGCCGGGCGCCGGTTCCACGAACGCCTCATTGCCGCGTGATCGGGTGCGGCGCAGAGGAGAGCACGAAGGATGGACGTTGAGCGCCGATCCCGATGCGACGACGATGCGAACGATGACCAACTCCCCGCCCCTCCGCGTTTGCCTGCTCGGCGCCACCGGCACCATCGGCGCCAGCACGCTGCAGACGTTGACCCGGCGCGGACACGAGGTGGTGTGCTTCGTCCGGCCCCATCCGAGCCGCGCGCGCTCCCTGACCGGCGCCGCGTTGCGCACCGTGAACTTGGCCGACCCCGCATCGATCGCCCGCGACGGCTTCCGCGGCGAGCGCTTCGACGCCGTGGTGTCGTGCATGGCGTCCCGCAGCGGCGTGCCCCGCGACGCATGGGCGGTCGACTACCGGGCAAACCTCGACGTTCTGGGCGCCGCGCGTGCCGCCGGGTGCGGCCGCTTCGTCCTGCTCTCGGCCATTTGCGTGCAGAAGCCGCTGCTGGCGTTCCAGCACGCCAAGCTGGCGTTCGAGGCGGCGCTGCGCGAGTCGGGCCTGAGCTACTCGATCGTGCGGCCGACCGCTTTCTTCAAGTCGCTGTCCGGTCAGGTCGAGCGGGTGCGGCGGGGCAAGCCGTTCCTGGTGTTCCGGGACGGCACGCTGACGTCCTGCAAGCCGATCAGCGACGCCGACCTCGCCGACTTCCTCGCCGGCTGCCTCGAGGACGACCGGTGTTGGAATCGCGTGCTGCCGATCGGCGGGCCGGGTGCTGCGATCACCCCGCGGCAGCAGGGCGAGGCGCTGTTCGCCCTGCTGGGCCGCACGCCGCGGTTCCGCGAGGTGCCGCTGGCGCTGTTGGACGGGATCGTCGGCGTGCTGAGCGCGGCCGGCCGGGTCGCGCCGTCCATGGCGGACAAGGCGGAGTTGGCGCGGATCGGCCGCTACTACGCAACCGAATCAATGCTGCTGCTGAACCCCGCGACCGGCCGCTACGACGCCGACGCTACCCCGTCCACCGGGACCGAGACGCTGTTCGACTTCTACCGCATGCTCGCCGCCGGCGGCCCGGCGCCCGAGCGTGGCGATCATGCCGTGTTCTGACGCGTGCCGCTCAGCGTGCCTTAACGGCGATCAACGACTTGACCAGCCCGAACGAGCGCTCCGTGACGATCTCGGCGCGGGGGAACATGCGTTTCATGTCGCGGATCGTCAGCAGGCGCCAGTCGACGTTGGTCACGTGACGCGGCCACCAACGGCTGTCGCGCAACATCCGGTGCACCCGCAGGCGGACCCCCCGAGGCAGCGATTCGAGCACGATTGGCGTCCAGGTATGCAACTCGACCGGGAAGTGACGATACGGCGTTTGCACGAAATATGCCTTCCCGACCCGGTCGATCTCGGCGGCGAACTGTGCCTGCAGCCCGTCGGCCTGACGCACGAAGGCTGCGCCGTCCGTCCATGTCCGCACCACATCCTTGTCGCCGGTCACGTGCTCGATGACCGAGTTGCAGAACACGATGTCGAACGACTTATCCGCAAACGGCAGCGTCTTGGTGCCGTCGAGCAGGCTGACGGCAAACCCGTGCCGCTCGGCCGCCGCTAGGTCCGGGGCGGACGCGTCGGCGACGGTGATGTTCTTTGTCCAGCCGCAGAGCGCCGCGATATGGGAGCCGTCGCCGCCGCCGAGATCGAGGATGGTGTCGTCCGGGGTCGGACGTAAGCGCTCCTGGAACAACCGGCCGCGGCGGAGGCGGGCGCGGTCCGAATACCATCGATGAAGGGCAGTGATCATCGTCTCGTCCTGGCGGGCGCAAAGGTCGGCGCCGAGCAGTTATACCAGGGGCCTTGAGCTCTGACTCACTGGGCTTGTATCACTCTGACGGTCCGCGCGCCAATGGCAACGTACGGCCCGCACACGGCGCGGCTGCGCTGCCTGCGCCCTTGCTGCGCCCCGCTCCGCGTCACACATGCCCGTCAGCACATTCGCAAGGAGGCTGGGATGGCGTTCAAAGGCAAGCCGCCCGGGAGCGGGGCGGGCGACATGTCCAGGCGCACGGAGCAATTGCGGCCCGCGATCATGTTGAGCCCGCGCGAAGTGGAGCTAGCCCGGCGCATGCGCCGGGCCGGGCAGGAGCCGGACGCCATCGCCGCCGCCCTCGGCTTTCCGCTCGACGAGGTCGAGAAGGCGCTGGTGCAGATGCGCATGCCGCGTCCGGAAACCACGCGCGGGACGCTCAACGTCACCTTGGCCGCCCACCGGGTCGTGCTGGCGGAACGGCGCGGCAACGAGCCATTGTGGCAGACCTTCGACCGCCTGGTGGACGAGTTGCTGCGGCTGCGCAGCCAGGCCGCGGGCAGTGAGCGGCCGACGGCCCGGGCGGGCACAGCGCGGCAGCGGGCGGCGCCGGCGGCCTTGCCCATGCTTCCTGGGCTGTGATCAGCGCGCCGCCGGCGACGGGGAGCGCGCTGCGGCACGCGACGCCGAACGGGTCGGCCGCGCCCAGCCATGCGCCGCAATCAGGCTGGCCGCCTCCGCATTGCCGTGCTCGGCGGAGGCCTTAAGCATCTTGCGGCCGTCCGCCTCTTGCCCGATCGCCAGCAGCATCTGGCCCAGGTGCAGCAGCCGGGCCGAAGCGACGGGGTCGCCGTGCGTGGCGTCCGGCGCCGGCCGGTGCGGAGGCGCGGCCGTCACAGCGGCGACGCGCGTGTCCGACGGCTCAGCGATGACCGGGGCCGAAAGCGCCACGAACCGTTGATCTGCCGCTTGCGTAGGTTTTTTGCCCGGCGGCGCCGCAACCGGCTCCGATATCCCGGCCGCCGTCTCCGCGCTGGCGAGGATCGCGACTGGCGTCGGCCCCTTCGCCGGCGCCGCGATGGCAGCGGCCGGCCACGCGGCGGCGGCCAGCCATTGGCTGCACGTCAACCGCCGGCACCGGACGGGACTCCGCCACGTCCGGTTGCGGGTCATCGACGGGCAGCGCCGCCATGGTCGCGACGTGGGGGGCGGCGGCGGGACCGGACCAGGCCGTGTGCAAGCCGCTGCCGTCACGAAGCCCGGTCACGCCGGTGCGGAGGTCGGGCCGGCCCACGAGGATGAGCGCGACGCTCGCCACGAGGACCAACGCGCCGGCGCCGATCAGCTGAGCGCGGCGCCGGGCCCGGAGCGACGGCCCCACTTGTTCGATGACGGCGGGCACGGTCTGCAGCGTGTCCCACGAGGTGGCATCGAAGATCGGCTCGGCCTGGTGCGGCAGGTTGCGCCGGCGCATGGCGCCGACGCCGCGCCGGAACTTGGATGCGGGCGCCTCGAACGTGGCGCGGACGCCGGCGGCGAACGGAGTGGCGACAGCCTTCGCGGGCGCCGGCGCTCGCCGGGCCGGGCCTGGCTCGGCGCTGCCACGGCCGAACGGCGGTGCTGCGTCGTGCCCCTGCAGCGGCGCCCACGCATCCGCCTCGATCTGGCCGCGCCAGGGCGAGGCAACGCGGCGTGACCGTTGCGCCGCGGCTTCGTCGCAGATCCGTTCGATCAAGCGGTCCGCGATCCCGGGCGTGCGGACCCCGCTCTCGGGCAGCTTCGCCATCGCCCGCAGCACGAACGCGTCTACCGGCGCCGGCAGCTCGGACCGGCGCACCTCGACAAAGGCGCGCACGTCGCTCCGGCTCATCGGTTGCACCGGCACCACGCGCGTGTCCGGGCGCCGGGTGCGGATCACGGGGACCAGGTCGGGGTGGACCGCCAGGACGCGGACGAGTCCGAGCGGCGGCTCGAGCAGGCCGTCGATCGCGTCAGCCTCGACGTCGTCAACCATGTCGATCGCAATGCCGGGCCGGATCGCTTCGCCGGGAGTGCGGATCGCGGTCTCTCGCCGCGGCATGCCGGTGGCGACGGCGACCAGCGTATAGGTCTTGCCGCATCCTTCGCCGCCGGCCAGCAGGATCAGCCCGGGCCCGTTGGCGATGGCCACGACCAGGTGGCCGCAGGTTGCGACCCAGGACGGAAACTGGATCGGCCGCAGTGGTCCCGGCTGCCAGGCCGATCTGCGGACGATATCGGCAAGCCCGTGCGCGTGCATCAATGCGCCACGCGCCGGTGCCGGCCGGCCATGCCGCGGCCAGGGCGGGACGTCGAGCCGCTCACGCCGACACCGTCACGGCCGCATCCGGGACGGCGGCAGCGGCCGGCCGCCGCAACCGCTCCATTCGCTCGCCGGCCAGCAAGGCGCCGCGGCCGAGCAGGGTGCGGGCGCCGACAAAGGACGCCAACTCGGTCCGGGCGTCGGCAAAGCGGAACTTGTAGGGTTCGTCGCCGCACAGGAAGTCCACCTCCGGCAAGCCGCGGTCGAACGCCCACATCAACTGCTCGACGATCGCCAGGGTGCCCGGCGAAGCGCGGTCGAAGCGGGGGTCGAACGCGGAAAAGAATGCAGCCACCTGCCGCTCTTGCACCACGCTGACGAGGCCTGCAACCAGAACGCCGTCGCATTCGAGCCGGAACACCTGCAGGCACGAGCAGGATCGCAGATAATCGAACAGGTGGCGCAACGTGCGGGCGTCGTGGTCGAGCACCACGCTGCGCTGCCCGGTGGCGGCCAGCCATTGGCGTTTCAGCTCGATCATGCGTTCGAACATGGCGTCGTCGCGGCCGCTCCGGCCGTCGCCGATCACGACCGACAGCGCGCCCATCTCGCCGATGATCCGCTTGCCGCGCGTATGATTGTTGCGTGCCTTCTTGTTGAGCGTGCGGAACCACGCCGCCCCGGTGAGGCCGCGCGAGCGGACCTGCAATGTCTGGTCGGCACGCCGGCTGGGGCGCAACGCCACGGGACGGTCACTGCCGCTGCCGGCCAGAAGCCGGATGGTCGCGCCGGGGCGCACGTGGCTGAGATAGGCGACATGGAAGCCGCCGGCGCCGGCCATGGCGCGCCACGCCATCGCCAGGCCGGGGCCGCCCGGCGGCCAGGCCAGCGCGTCGCAATAGTCGCTGCAGGCCTTGGCCGCCCATTCCAGCACCCGCAGGCCGCGACGCCGGCTGATGGCCCCGGGGATGGCGGCCACGAGATCGTCGCCGTCCCAGCACAAGCCGACCAGCAGGTCGGGACCGTCGCCCGGGGGCTGCGCCGTCAACCAGGCGCGGATCCAGCCATGGCTTTGGAACACGCTGCGCCCGGTGCCGCGCCACAAACGGTCCCAGGCCGGACCGAGCGCGTCGAACCGCGCCGCGCTCGTGACGATCTCGGTGCGGAGGCTCACGTCCGCCCGGCAGTCCGCTCGGGCGCGGGAAGCGGCCGCTGAATCGGCAGCAGGCGGCGCCACGGCAGGTGCCGGCCCATGCGCCACACCGGCAGCAGATACAATCCGCGCAACGATTGATAGTCGTCCGCCTCGCGGTCGGCCAGGCCGAAGGCGAAGCGCTCGTCGGGTTCCGGCACGGCCAGGGTGCCAAACAGCCGGTCCCACACCGACAGCATCAGGCCGAAGTTGCGGTCGTAATGCCGCGGGTCGGTGCTGTGGTGCAGTTGGTGATAGTGCGGGCACAGCAGCACGGCGTTGACCACGCGCCCGAACGAAATCCGCAAATGGGTGTGCCGCACGAAGTCCATCATGAGGATGTTGCGCAGCACGTAGACGTTGATCCCGAGGACGGTGAGCTCAACCGGGTCGAACACGAAGAACAGCCAGATCCCGTAGATCGGACCGGTCAGCAGGCCGTCCCAGATCTTGTTCATGACCTCGTCCAGCGGGTGCACGCGATCCTTGGTGGTGCCGACCATGACTTCGGCGGAATGGTGCACCTTGTGCAGCTCCCACAGCACCGGAATCCGATGCTGCAGCGTGTGGTAGAGGTAATAGGACAGGTCGTAGACGAGCAGCATCGACAGGGTGAACAGCACCAGCAGCCAAGGGCTCGGGTCGGCTTTGGGAAACGGCAGCGGCCCCAGCGCGGCGCGCAGGGCAGTGTTGGTGGCCGAGCCGATCGCGGCGGCGACGGTGATGCCGGCCGGCAGGGCGATCGGCCACATGACGAGCTTGCGGGTGATCCAGAACAACACATCGGCGCGGGCCGAGGGATGCGTCAGGACCGCCCGCGGGAATACAAAGTCAAGGACGCCGCGCGGCGTGCGTGGGTGCTCCGAGCGAAGGAACACGATCACCGCCGAGACCACGATCGAGGCCAGCAGCAGCCCGGCCGCGGCCCCGCTCGGCCCGGACAGCCGGGCTGCGGCCGCGTCGAGCAGGGTTTGGCTCACCGCCGCCACGCCCCGCCGCCCTCCGCCATCGCCCGGCCGAGGCGGGCAGACAGCCCAACGCTCACTCTGCGGGCGCCGTCGTCACCGCATCGAACGACTTGTCGGCGCCATGATCGGGCGGAAACGGCACCGGGATGCCGAGCGGGCCGAGATGCGACACGTCGAAGCCGAGTGGCGCGTGGCTGGCAATGGCCCGGCGGTAGAACGCGGCGGCCTCGCCGCGGCTGCGCAGGCTGAGCTTCTCGAGGATGTTGTGCACGTGGTTCTTCACCGTGGCGTCGGTGATCCCCAGCCGCCGGGCGATCTGCTTGTTGGCTCGGCCATCGGCCAGCAGCTCGATCACGTCGATCTCGCGCCGCGTCAGCACATCGATCCCGACCTGGCGGTCCTGGGCATGCGGCCGGCTGGCGAACTGGTTGAGTAGCAGGGCCGAAAGCCTGCTCGGGTAGACGACCTCGCCGGCCGCGACGCGCATGAGCATCGAGACGATCGTGGCGGCGCTGGCGTCGGGCTCGAGGTAGCCGGAAATGCCGACCCTCGCCCATGCAATGAAATCCTCGTCGCGGTCCCCGAATGCGAGCACGCCGATGCGCGTGCCCGGGTGCGAGGCGCGGAATTCGGCCACCTGCCTGATCCCTTCGCCGGCTTCGGACAGGACGAACAGGACGCGCGGCGATGTTCGGAGCTGAGACCAGGAGGATGGCGCGAGTTCCATCGCGTCAACCGGACCAGGATAGCCGCTTGCCGCAACGAGGGCACAAAGCGCATCGCGAACGAAGCGCAGCTTGCTGGTCACGACAATTGCCATGCGATCCTCATTCGTTCGGATATCACGTGGCAGGCTGCGTATGCTTGCCATGTCGGCGCCGGGCCGGCAGCCCCCATGGCCGACAGCATGTCCAGCGGGCCTGTCCGCCCCTCGTTGGTGGTCAGCGCGTCAGAACGGCCCGTGCTCCTGTTTCCGTGATAAAGTGGATATCACGATGCGTTACCGATAACAAACGAAAATCTAAAAAACAATACGAATTGAACGACCCGTTAGGCTGGGCTTGAGGCGTCACAGCGCCGCGGCGGCAGGCCGACGGGCTCCCATTCGCCGCCGGAGTTTGTGCCAGAGGATGGCGGGATGCATCGACACCCGCTTGCCATCGATCAGGATTCCGCCGGGGCCGGCCGTGAAGGTATGGATGCCGTCCGGAAACGGTCCGTCCGGGTCCGGACGCAGCACGGCGACCACGTTCTCGGCATAGCGGACGGGCGTGCATTCCGTGACCGCATTGATGGCCAGCGCGCCGCCATAGGTGCGCGAACAATCCTGGGCCGGACGGTAAAGCCGGCCATCCACCCGGAACGGCGTGCCGCCGGGCCGCGACGACCGGACATCGATCTTCACGGGATTGCCGGGATGGGGCCGCCAGGGCCCTTCGAGGCGCTCGGCAAATAGCAGGCAAAGCGTGTCGAACGCGCCCATGTCGGCGTCGGCATAGGCGATCCAGTAAAGCCCACCGTCCCGCATAAGGGTCGGGTCGGCCATGGCCACGTCCTCGGCAACCGTGCACAGCGGCCGCATCGGCTCGCCCGGGCAGAGCTCGTACAGGACCTGCCGCCGGGCTGCCGCCATCTCCGGCAGGCACAGGACGCGCTCGCCGTCTGCCCAGGCGAACGGGTAGGACAAATGTTGGCCAGTCTCCAGCACCGTCCGCAACGTGTCCGGGGCACAGGCGGCCGGACCAAGACCCGGCAGCGGCATGCTCGCGAGCCGGCCCAACCCGGTGCGGTGCGAATAGGCCTCGCACAGGACCGTGTCCGGGCGGCCGGGCCAGAAGAACGGGTCGGCGACGAAGCCGTCCGCGGCCGGGATCGTCGTCCATTGCGGCGGGGACAGGATCGCGTCCTCGAGACAGGACGCGGCCGGACGCGGCAGGACCGCGATCCCATACATGTCGCCGCCGACCCGCGCCGCGGCCCAGCGCAGGGCGGCGGCCGCGTTGGCACGTGCCAGCGGCAAACGGCGGGCGGGCGGGCGGGGATCCGGGCGCCAAGCCGCGACCGGCCGGCCAGCCGGCTGCAGCCCCTTGCGGAGCAGGCGCGCGGCGGTCTTGCCCAGCCCATCGAGCAGCGTCCGGTAGCCGGCAGCGCTGGAAAGATGCGCCTCCGCAAGCACCCGCCCATGCCGGTCCAGCTCGTCACTTTCAAGCAAAAGCAGCGAGGCGACGAAGGGCGCCCGCCCGCAGGCGTGCAGTGCATGGAAGGACTGCAGCAACGGGGCGCCGGTCGCATCGACGATGCGCCACCGTCGTCCCGGACCGCCGCGACCATGCAGGTCGACCGGCAGCCCGTCCGGTCGCGGGTCGGAAGCAGAACCGTCCCCGCCCCACCATTGCAGCGCCGTCCCGGCCGCCGCGCGGCGCCAGCGGCGATGCGGCGGCGCGTGAGCGGCTCGCAAAGTGCAGCCGGACCAGCCCGTCCGGTTCTGCCCGGATACGCCGCCCCAATGGCGACCCGGGCGACACGCCGTCGAGCCGGAGCAGCGCCGGCGCTTGGACTACAGGCTGAGCATCTGCCGCGTGCGGCGGGCACTGTGCAACGCCGCCTTCGCCACGCGGATCCAGATCGGCACGTCGAGCTCCCACGATTTTTCCCACATGTGCATTCCATACAGAGCCCGGCTGCGGAATCCGTCCTGGTAGGCCACGCCATACGGCCACGGGAAGAAAGCTTCGGTCGGACAAATGTGGATGTCGCGATGCGACACCCCGGCGTCGTCGTAACGGTCGAGCCCGTCCTCGAGCAGCAGCCGGGTGATCAGCTTCGGGCCATACTTGGTCGGCCGGTCGAACCCGAGCGGCGCCGCCCGCATGGACAGCACGCGCGCCAGCGCCCGTTCGATGAACCAATGGCCCGGCTCGGCCGCCAGCATGCCGTTCGAAACCCAGTCGGCGCAGCGTTCCCTGGTCTGGAAGCCGAGCACGCAGGGATGCTGGAGCAGCGGCGTGAGCGAGCGGTAAAGGTGGAAGTCCACGTCGAGGTAGAAGCCGCCGTGTCGCTGCAGGGCCATGAGGCGGCTGATGTCGGCGACCTTGGCCCAAAGCCGCCGCTTATAGGCGTCGTTCATATGGCGTGGACGAGAAGTCGATGTTGCTCTCGTCCCATTGGACTAGCTCAAAATCGGGGTTGGAGGCGCGCCACGCGTCGATGTTGCGACGCTGGTGGTCGGGCAGCGGGCTGCCGACCCAGACGTAATGGATGCGTTTCGGGATCATGGGACCGCCACGGTAGGAGCCGGCTTGGTGGGAATGGCCGTGCGCGCCAACGCGACCAGTCGTGCGAGATGGCCCGGCAGCAGCAAGCGATCCATCGCCGCCGCGAACACCGCCAAGCCCGCCAGCCCCGCCACTGCCAGGGACAATACGCCCGCCGGCAGCACGGCCTGCAGCAGCAGCTCGGCAGCCGCCATGGCGACGCTGCACAACGCGATGCGGTCGCCGCCGGATAGCAGCGGACCGGCGGGAAAGCCGCAGGCCTGCCGCAGCAAGTAAGGAGATCGGCACCATCAACGCCGACAGCACCGCCCAGCTCCAGCCAACGGCGACGGCGCCGAACCGGGCCGCCACCGGCAGCACCACGCAATAGAGGCCGAGCTGCCAAATACGCCATGCGGGCGAAGGCGTCGGGATGGCCCAGCGCCGACAGCGCCTGCCAGGAAAACGTCCAGAACGGCATCGTGAGCGCGACGAAGCTCATCGCCTGCACCACGGGGATGGCGCCGACCCATTGCGCCCCGAACACCGGCGGGATCAGCAGCGGCGCCGCCAAGCCAAGGCCGGCCGCAGCCGGCAGCCAGGCGGTGCTCGCCATCAGCACCATCTCGGTATAGGCGGCGGCGAAGCGGGTCCGGTCATGCGCGATGCGGCGCAGGGCCGGCATCATCACCAGCTGCAGCGGCGTCATCGCCAGGATGATCAGCGCCCGGATCACCCGCAAACCGACCGCGTAATACCCGACCGCGACCAGGTCCATGTTGAGCCCGACCAGCACGCTGCCGAGGTCGTCGATGCAGGACGAGATGACGCTGGCCGCCATGAAGTGCCGGCTGAACCCGAGCAGGGCGCGGAACGCCGGCACCGAGAACAGCAGGCGCGGCCGCCAGGCCGTCGAGCGCCACATGATCGCGGCGATCAGCGCCGATTGGACGAACTGCGAGATCACCAGCGCCCAAACGCCGAACCCGGTCAGCGCCAGGCCCACGCCCACCAACCCGCCGGCGACGCTGCCCAGGATGGTGCGGATCGCGAAAATGCGCAGGTCGAGGGTGCGGCGGAACAAGGCCGAATGGACGCTCACAAGCGCGCGCGGGATGCACAAGAGCGACAGCCAGCGGATCACCGGTTCCAGCAGCGGCTCATGGAACAGCACGACCGCGAACCCGGCGATCACCTGCAACCCCGCCACCATCCCCGCGGCCAGCAGCATGTTGGTCCAGAACGCGGTCGAGGTCGCCGCGTCGTCCAGCCGCTCGGCCTGGATCAGCCCGTCGCCGAAGCCTTGGAACAGGATCATGTTGACGGCGCCGACGATCGCCATGCCGAGCGCGTAGACGCCGAACTCGGTCGGCGACAGCAGCCGCGCGAACACCACGAAGAACAGGAACGCCGCACCCTGCGCGCCCGCCGTTTCCAGCGCCGCCCAGAACGTGGCGCGCGCGACCTTCTGCTTGATCGCGCCGTCGATCCCGCCCGCCCCCGGCTCGGGCGCGGCCTCGGCCGCCGTCACTGCAACCGGCCCTGCGCGTCGTGGTAGCGCGGCAGGTTGGGCGAGAACATCACCGCGTCGTCGTGGCCGTGACTGGCATATTCGCGATCGGACACCATCGTCAGCACGAAGCCGATCACCTTGGCCTTGGCGGTGACGAGCTGCTCCAGCGCCAGCTCGACCGCCGACAGCGGCGTCGAGCCCCAGCGGGTGACGAGGATGGTGGCGTCGGCCGGGCGCGCCAGCAGCCAGGCGTCGCCCGCCAGCAGCACCGGCGGCGTGTCGATGATCAGCAGGTCGAACCGCGATTCCAGCTCGCGCAGCGCCACTTCCCAAGCGCCGGTCGCCAGCAGCCGCATCGGGCTGCCCTCCGCGGTGCCGGCCGGGAGCACCGAAAGGCCCCAGATGCCGTTGTAGATGTCGGCCTCGTCGGCCGAGATCTCGTCGCGCAGCAGGCGCACCAGGTTGCGCTCGCAGTTCAGCAGGCTCGAGGCCGCCGAAATGCCCCTCGTGCGCAGGTCGGCGTCGATCAGCAGGACGCGCAGCCCGCGGTCCTTGGCGACCTTGGCCAGCGCGATCGCCGCCCGCGTCTTGCCTTCGCGCGGCAGGGAGGAGGTGACCACGATGCTGGCCGGGGTCATGCCGTCCCGCGGCAGCATCACCCGCGCCAGCACCTGCGCCGCAGCCTCGTCGAAGGCGCGCGCCAGGCGCCGGTTGCCGCGCGGCACCCGCGGCAGCATGCCAAGCCGGGTGCGTGGACCGCCCGGCAGGTCGGCAAGGCTGTGCACGCCGCGCCGGATGGTGTCGCGGACCAGCCCGGCCACCATGCCGACGCCGAGCGACAGCACCAGCGCCGCCGGCAGCAGCACGCGCCGGTTCGGCGATGACGGGCGCAGCGGCACCACGGCGCTCGACAGGATGCGCGCCCCCGGGGTCTGGTAGGTCAGCTCGGGGTCGGTCTGGCGCGCGCGGGTCAGGAAGCTGGTGTAGACCTCACGGTCGGCGTTGGCGTCGCGCTCGAGCGCCTGGGCCTTGGCGTTCGCGGTTTCCGACGCCTCGACCCGGGCCACCAGGTCGGCCAGCGTCGACTCCAGCCGCTGCTCGGTGGCGAGCGCGACCGAGGCCTTCTTGCGCAGGGTCTGGCGGATCCGCTCCCGCTCGAGCGTGATCGAACGGGTCAGGTCCGCAACCTGCGCCCGCGATCGACAGCACGCCCGGCATCAGCCCGCCGCCGGTCGCCTGCAGCTCGGCCAGCCGCGCGGTCGCGGTCGCCAGCTGCTCGCGCAGCCGGGCCAGCAATTGCGGGCCGTTGGGCGAGTTGAGCTGGTCGAGCTCGGCCCCGTAATTGCCGTCCGTCTCCGACAGGATCCGCTCGGTCTCGAGCCGCGCCTGCCGAGCTTTGGTCAGGTCGATGCTGATCTGGGTGATCTGCTCCTGGCTGATGGTGCTGTCCTTGCCGCGCACCAGGCCGTTGGCGTGGCGGAACTCCTCATACGCCAGAGCGGACCGGCTCGCCCGGTCGCGCAGCTCCGACACACGCTGCTCGATCCATTGATGTGCTTCCGCCGTCGACGCGTCCTTGAAGCGAGTCAACGACGCGATATAGGCGGCTGCCATCGCATTGGCGATCTGCGCGGCCCTGTCCGGGTCGCGCGAATAGGCGGTGATGCGCAGAACCCGCGAAAAGCCGACCGGCCCGACCGCGACGTGGCTGCGCAAGGCGGCGACCGTTTCCGCCCTCACGCGGTCAGCCTGCCCCTCGACGGGCTCAAGCCAGGCGCCGAGGCGATCCAGCGCCCTTGTGACGCCCGGCCGCAACACGTCCGGCAGCCATCCGACCGCGGCCCCCAGATCGATGGCCTGCCCGGCGGGCTTGGGGCCGAA
Organism: uncultured Alphaproteobacteria bacterium; assembly: GCA_963752225.1. Taxonomy (GTDB): domain Bacteria; phylum Pseudomonadota; class Alphaproteobacteria; order Acetobacterales; family Acetobacteraceae; genus JBBROS01. The sequence continues at coordinate 34,395 of CAVVXS010000003.1, forward strand.
CTCCGGGTCGCGCGTGAGGTCGAGCTGCGTCACCACCGTGCCGAGCAACTCTTCCGACACCAGCGTTTCGACTTCGTTCGCCAGGGTGTCGGGCCCGAACGCCGGCTCCTTCAAGGCGTCGTCGCCACGCGCCGCGCTGGGATGGTCGCCTTGAAAGATCACCGAGCTGCTCGCCTGGTAGCCCACGGGAGCAAGCATGATCAGGCCGCTCAAGCCGACACTCGCCAGCGCAGCGACGCCGAGGATCAGCCATTTCCGCCGCCGGAGGAACGCCGCGACATCCCAACCGCCGGGCGTGCGCGCTGCCACGGTGATCGCCGGCAGGCTGTCGCCAGCCGAGGTAGGATGGGACGCCCCACCGGGATCCATGCTGTACTCGGTCTCGTTCGTGGCGTTGTCGCTCGGGTCGCGTGTGGATGCCGCGGCAGGATCGATCCGCAGCCGCTCCGGGCGAGGTTTACGCGTCAGCCCGAGCATACGGCGTCTTTCGTGTCACCGCCCAAACCAGCAACATGCGGCGCCATACTCAGCCGGGCGGTCACCGGGTTGGCGAAGGTGATCAGCGCCGCTTCTTGCGAAACGGCGGGAACCCGGACGATGACCGCGGCAAGCGCCGCCGCGGCGCCTGGCGCGGTAACGGCGTGGACGGGAAGACCAACGCAATCCGTCAGCACGATGCATGGCGCAGTCAGCCTCTCGTGCGTGGTCTCCATGTGTCGAGAACGGTCCTATTTGTCACTGGAGCAAAATGACAGCGCAGTCATTAGGCTGCATGAGCCGCACGGACGAGCGGCTGCCGCCAAAGGATCTAGATCAAAAGATGCATAATGGTGGGTGGTATCGCCACATCACGTCGGGCGTGGAGCGAATATCGCCGACCCAACGAACATGCCGCCAGATGTCACTTCTGAAACGAAATGCGCGGAAGTTTCCAGGCTCGCGCAAGATTACAGCAGAAGTTAACGCGAAGGCGGCGCTGCTGGGCAGAGGCCGAGCGCGATGCGCGTCGAGCCGTTGTCGGAACAAGGGCGGACTAGGCCGGCATCGATCCCGAACCCGCCGCGGTCTCCGATATCGTCCACCCGATGCCGCTCGCCTCGAGGGCGCTGCGCACGTCGCGCAGCCAAGCGCGCCGTGACTCGCGATCCGCGGTCCCGAACACACCGAACTCGGTGACCACGAGCGGCACGCCGGACGGGCCGCCATTGCGCGGCCAAGGCGATCTGGCCCCGGATCGCCTCGGGGCTGCCATCTGCGAAGGCGTAGCGGTCGAGCGCCGGCCGCAGCGGCGGGACGGCCCCTGCCCTCGCCCGTTCGACGTTGGCCTCGGATGCCGGATAGGCCAAGCCACGGATCGAATAAAGGTCCGGGTCCGCCCACTCGGCGCCTTGATGCGTGAACACCATCGGGCTGTAGAAGTGGAAGACGTAAGCCACCCGCCGGTCGTCTTCCGGCTCCGAACCGGCCAGCGCCGCTGCCGTGCTGGACGGCGACGCGGTGAGTAGGACGGTGTGGCGCGGCGCGGCGCGGCGGATGCGGTCGAGCAGGATGCGCCGGTCGGCCGCCCACCGGCCGGCGTCGGTCAGGCCCGGCTCGTTCAGCGCCTCAAACACCATCAGCCCCGGCGGCACTACCGCATAGCGCTCGGCCAGGCGCGTCCAGGCCGCGGCAAGCCCATCGATCGCCGCAGGTCCGGCCGCGTCGTTGAGGGCCAGCTCGTCCTCGGGGTGCGCGTCCAGGATCACGGCTAGGCCTTGCGCCACGGCGGCGCAGACCACCGCGTCCAGGCGCTGCAGCCGCGCGTCGGGCAGCCCGGCGCCGGGCCATTCCAGCACCCAGCTCGGGCTGACCGGCAACCGCACGTGCCGCAGGCCGAGGCCGCGCACCGCCGCCAAGTCCCGCCGGACCTGCGCCATGGGCACTGCCGGGCGCAGCGCGTCCGTCATGTTCACGCCCCGCGACAGGACGCCGGAGCGGACCGGATCGGCCGCCGCGCTTGGTGCGTGGTCGGCGCAACGGGACAGCGGCGGCCCCGCCGCGGACATTGCGGCTGTCGACCCAAGCGAGAGCAATGCCGCCGCATAAACCATGCGCCGCATCCCCGATGTCCCAAGCCTGAAGCCCGCCAAACTTCTGGGGCGAGCCACTAGCGCCGGACCGGGACCACCGTGGCGCGGCGGCCGTTGGCGACCAGCACGCCGCAGAGCAGGCAAAGCAGTCCGGCGGCGTAGGGCGAATACGCCTCTTCTTGGAAGACGCCGTTCACCAAGCCGACGCAAAGGCCGAGGAAGAGGATGTCGGTCGGCCGTGCTCGGCCGCCGGCGCCGAACGGGGCCGCCCGCAGCAAGGCGGCGATTGACGCCACGAGCGCGAGGCAGCCGAGCCCCATTTGATAGATCAGCACGCCGACCGCGCTCTCGAGCCCGACGTCGGCGGCACCGGCGTGCTGGATTTCCTGCCACTTCGCGAGGGTCAAGCTGCCGACACTGAGATTGCCGCCGACGCCGACGCCGTGGCCGGCCGGGTTCTTGAGGAAGCCGTTCACGCCGCCGAGGAAGCCGATCACGTGGAAGTCGCCGTGGCTGAGCCCAGACACGATGCCAAACGAGACATAGACGGCGCCGAACAGCAACCCGGCCGCGACCAGGACGACGCGGCTGCGCGTGATGCTCCAAACGCCGTAGAGCAGGCCGGACGCGAAGAACAGGATCGCCGCGCCCTTCACGCCGGCCAGGACCGACAGCACAAAAGCGGCGGCACCAGCATCCACCAGCCAAGCGCCAGTAGCATCAACTCGGTGACGGCCAGGACATACCCGTAGCTGATCGAGTGCATGTTGGGTCCGCCGAAGCGGTAGGCCTGGCCAGGCAGGATGTCGGCCAGCAGGTCGGTGTTGAACGGCGCCTGTGTCGCGCGGTCGATCACGTCGCGGACGCTGAAATATTGCGACATCTCGGTCGCCGGGTATTTAAGGTTGCTGAACTCGGTTGCGTTGATCAGCGAAAGGTACCAGGCGGGATCGGCGATCTCGACCCAAGCGAGCAGAAGCCCGGGCAGGACTGACACCGCAAGGCAGGTTGCGACGAGCGAAAACTCCAGCGGTCGCCGACGTCGAGGCCGATCACGATGGCGAGCAGCAGGGCGCTCGCATTGCGGAAGCCGACCGCGGCTGCGGTCGGCCCCGCGACGGCGGCACCCAAGGCGCTGTAAGCCGCAGCAACGCCGACCGCGATTGCCGCCGTCGCCGCCGTCCGGGCGAGGGCGGGATCCAGCGTCTCGAACGTCCGGCCGGTGCGCAAGCGGCGCCACGCCGGCCGTAGCGCCAGCAGCATCGCCGCGGCGAACGACGTGCCGGACAGGAGCGTGTAGTCGGACCGGCTCATCGTCGTCGAGAACAGGCTGATGGCGACGTTCTGGTAGAACAGGATCTGCGCGTAGACGACCAGGCCTGCCAGGGTGCTGTGGCAAGCGGCCGCGAGCAGGCAGCCTAGGATCAGCGGGAAGCACAGCACGCCGACCTCTCGGACCAGCACCATGTGACAGGCGAGGCAGACGAGCGCGAAGGCCTGCCACCGCAGCGCCAGAACGACCGCGCGGTCGAGCGGGAGCTCGAACAGGGCGGGCGCGGGGTTCGGATCGGCGACACGCCCGGACGCGCCCGGACGGCTGCCGGTCTGCTCAGCGCCAAGTGCGCCGCGTTCAAGTTGGCCCACCGTCACCTTATGCTCCCAGCACTGCTCAACGTCTCTCCGCCTGGCCTGCTGCGATCAAACGACGTTTAGGACGGTTTGTCTTGCGTGCAATGGATAGCGCAGGCCCCCGCGCGGCGCAACTCGACGCGACATCCTCGGCAGAACGAGCATCGGACGACTGAAAGGCAAAACGTTATTGCACTTGTAACGACAATTGCTGACAGCCCATTTTGCCGAAACGCCATCTATAGAGTTACCGAATTGCTGGATATGCCAAGACCAGACAGCTTCTGTCCGGCCTTGGCACCATCCGTCATTTTGCGCGGGATGGATGATCGAGAGCCATTGCCGCGGTTTCGATAGGTATTTCGAAGATTTCTGTGACCGGAATTAAGTGTCAGGAGACAGCATGCTGGATCTTTCGAAGTTCAAGCTGACATTCGACGACGAATTCAACACGCTTTCGCTCAGCAGCGGTGGCGCCGGGACGTGGCAGCCCGCCTACTCGTGGGCGCCGAACGGCATGTCCGACCCTAGCATGAGCTCCTGGCTGGTGAACCCGGCCTGGAGCGGAACGGCGGCGGCCGATGCCAACGTCTACTCGAACAGCAACGGGGTCACCACGATCGCGGTCAAGCCGACCCCGGCCGACGTGGCGCCGCTGGATGTCGGCGGCAAACCCTTCCTGTCCGGCCAGATCACCACCAAGCAGAGCTTCGCGCAGCTGTACGGCTATTTCGAGGCCAACGTGAAGATGCCGGCGGCGGCCGGCCTGAACTCCGCGTTCTGGCTGTTACCGGCCGATGGTTCGTGGCCGCCAGAACTGGACGCCGTCGAGGTGCTCGGCAACGATCCGACGACGCTGGTCATGACGGCGCACGACAACGTCGGCGGCCAGGACGTGGCAACCCCGCGCTGGGCGACCATCCCGGACGCCTCCAAGGCCTTCCACCGCTACGGCGTCGACTGGGAGCCAGACAAGATCACCTGGTATTTCGATGGCGTGCAGATGGCGCAGCAGGCGACGCCTGCCAGCATGAACAAGCCGATGTATCTGCTGCTGGACATCCTGGCAGGCGTGGCCGGGTCGTGGATCGGTGGGCCGCAACCCGGCGAGACCGCGCAGATGCAGGTGGATTACGTCCGTGCTTACTCAAGCCTTCCGAACGCCGTCGCGGTGACCCCCCAGGCTGGCTACGTGGCGTATAACGGTGCGCCGGCTCCCATCTCAGGCGACGTCGCCTGCAGTGGCCGCACCGGCGCCGGCCTCCGGCGCCGCCCCCACGCACAGCTTAACTGTGCGGGTGTCGGAGGACGCCTGGCAGGGAGATGCCCAGTCCACCATCGCCGTCGACGCCAAGACGATCGGCGGACTCCGCACCGCGACCGCATCCCACGCGCAGGGCCAGTCGCAAACCGTTGCGCTGACCGGCACGTGGGCGGCCGCGCCGCACCGGGTCGACATCTCCTTCCTGAACGACGCCTATGGCGGAACCCCGCAAACCGACCGCAACCTGTTCATCGATGCCGTCCTGTACGACGGCCAAGCGGTTGGCGGACCGGTGACGCTTAATGACGCGCGCACCGCCAGCTTCATCACGCCGGTCAGCACCGCGCTGCGTATCGGGTTGTCCGAGGATGCGTGGAACGGCGACGCTCAGTATGGGGTGACGATCGACGGCGCCGCGGTCGGGACGACCAAGACGGTAACCGCGTCGCATGCCGCCGGCCAGGTGCAATTCGCGACCTTGCAGCCCCAGCTCACGCCGGGCGTGCATGATCTCGCAATCACTTTTCTCAATGACGCGTATGGCGGAACGTCGCAAACCGACCGCAACCTGTTCGTCAACAGCGTCGAAGTTGCTGGCCATGCCCTGTCCGGAGGCGCCGCCGCGATGTTCAGTGCTGGCACGACGCATTTCGCGATCGTGGTGCCGGCTACTTGACCTCGTCCGCCGTCACTGCAACCGGCCCTGCGCGTCGTGGTAGCGCGGCAGGTTGGGCGAGAACATCACCGCGTCGTCGTGGCCGTGGCTGGCATATTCGCGATCGGACACCATCGTCAGCACGAAACCGATCACCTTGGCCTTGGCGGTGACGAGCTGCTCCAGCGCCAGCTCGACCGCCGACAGCGGCGTCGAGCCCCAGCGGGTGACGAGGATGGTGGCGTCGGCCGGGCGCGCCAGCAGCCAGGCGTCGCCCGCCAGCAGCACCGGCGGCGTGTCGATGATCAGCAGGTCGAACCGCAATTCCAGCTCGCGCAGCGCCACTTCCCAAGCGCCGGTCGCCAGCAGCCGCATCGGGCTGCCCTCCGCGGTGCCGGCCGGGAGCACCGAAAGGCCCCAGATGCCGTTGTAGATGTCGGCCTCGTCGGCCGAGATCTCGTCGCGCAGCAGGCGCACCAAGTTGCGCTCGCAGTTCAGCAGGCTCGAGGCCGCCGAAATGCCCCTCGTGCGCAGGTCGGCGTCGATCAGCAGGACGCGCAGCCCGCGGTCCTTGGCGACCTTGGCCAGCGCGATCGCCGCCCGCGTCTTGCCTTCGCGCGGCAGGGAAGAGGTGACCACGATGCTGGCCGGGGTCATGCCGTCTCGCGGCAGCATCACCCGCGCCAGCACCTGCGCCGCAGCCTCGTCGAAGGCGCGCGCCAGGCGCCGGTTGCCGCGCGGCACCCGCGGCAGCATGCCAAGCCGGGTGCGTGGACCGCCCGGCAGGTCGGCAAGGCTGTGCACGCCGCGCCGGATGGTGTCGCGGACCAGCCCGGCCACCATGCCGACGCCGAGCGACAGCACCAGCGCCGCCGGCAGCAGCACGCGCCGGTTCGGCGATGACGGGCGCAGCGGCACCACGGCGCTCGACAGGATGCGCGCCCCCGGGGTCTGGTAGGTCAGCTCGGGGTCGGTCTGGCGCGCGCGGGTCAGGAAGCTGGTGTAGACCTCACGGTCGGCGTTGGCGTCGCGCTCGAGCGCCTGGGCCTTGGCGTTCGCGGTTTCCGACGCCTCGACCCGGGCCACCAGGTCGGCCAGCGTCGACTCCAGCCGCTGCTCGGTGGCGAGCGCGACCGAGGCCTTCTTGCGCAGGGTCTGGCGGATCCGCTCCCGCTCGAGCGTGATCGAACGGGTCAGGTCCGCAACCTGCGCCCGCGATCGACAGCACGCCCGGCATCAGCCCGCCGCCGGTCGCCTGCAGCTCGGCCAGCCGCGCGGTCGCGGTCGCCAGCTGCTCGCGCAGCCGGGCCAGCAATTGCGGGCCGTTGGGCGAGTTGAGCTGGTCGAGCTCGGCCCCGTAATTGCCGTCCGTCTCCGACAGGATCCGCTCGGTCTCGAGCCGCGCCTGCCGAGCTTTGGTCAGGTCGATGCTGATCTGGGTGATCTGCTCCTGACTGATGGTGCTGTCCTTGCCGCGCACCAGGCCGTTGGCGTGGCGGAACTCCTCATACGCCAGAGCGGACCGGCTCGCACGGTCGCGCAGCTCCGACACACGCTGCTCGATCCATTGATGCGCCGCGGCGACCGCGACCGTCTTCGCGCTGGTCAGCGCGTCGAGGTAGGCCTCGGGAACCGCATTGGCGATGCGCGTTGCGGTTTCGGGGTCACGCGATTGCGCGACGATGCGGATCACTCGCGATACGCCGACCGGGTTGACCGACAGCCTCGAGCGCAGGGCGGTCACGGTTTCCGCGACATCGCGCCCCGGCCGGTCCGCCGCGTCGTCGTCCGTGGTGCGGCCGAGCAGGCGCTCGGCGGCCGGCCGCCAACGTTCCGGCAACTGGGGAATCAGCGCTTCCAACCGCAGCGCGAGCCCGGATGCGGGCTTCGGAGCGTATTCGGGGTCATGCACCAGGTCGAGCCGGGTCACGACGGAAGACAGCACCTCCTCCGACAGCATCAGCTCGATCTCGTTGGCAAGCGTGTCGGGCGCGAAGCTCGCGTCGCGCAACGCGTCGTCGCCGCGCACCGCGCTGGGACGGTCGCCCTGGAATATGACGGCGCTGCTCGCCTGGTAGCTCGCGGGCAGCGCCATCACGGCGGCTCCGGCGCCCAGCATCAGCAACCCCGAGACGGCAGCGATCATCAGCTTGCGCCGCCGCAGGCCGCCCCACAGGTCGAACCCTCGAGCAGGCTTCGCCGCCGCCGATGCGCCGGCGCCGGCCCCGAACGGGTCCGCGGCGCCGTGCCCGAGCTCCCCTCTCACTAACGAGTTCATGGGGCCAAGCAGCTCCTCGGTCGGTGGTCGTTGTCGGAGGCAGCCGCCGACGCGCTCGGCCGGTCGGCCGGTCGGGGTCGGAGCAGTTGCCGCGGCACGGCGCTACCTCCGCGCCATGGTGGCGCAAAGGGTCGCGGCGAACCGGCTATAATCGAGCAGGTAGCGGCGCCACAGCCGACCCGGCTCGCTGACGAGTCGGTAGGCCCAGCGCAGGTTCGTTCGGTCGACCCAGCGCGGATAGTAGTTCACCCGCTCCTGCAGCTGGTCGAGGAAGCCGCCGCAGGTGAAGCCGAGGCCGCGCCAGCCAAGCGCCCGGGCTCGCAACAGGAACGCCTCCTGCGCCGCCCCGCCCATGCCGCAGATCAGGATGCGGGGCGCCAGCGCCACCACGTCGCGCGCAGTGACCGCCACGTCGCCGTAGCCGTCGAACGCACCGGTCACCAGCAGCCCGGGAAAATGCGCCAGCAAGCGGTCGCGCGCCCGGGCCGCGACGCCGGGCGCACCGCCGACCAGGGCCACGCTCAACCCAAACCGGCGCGCATGCTCGAACACGGTCGGCGCCAGCGACGTCATGTCGAAGCTGACGCGCTGGGCCGGCAACCCGTGCAGCAGCCGCACGGCCAGGCACATGCCGATGCCGTCCGGCAGCACCAAGTCGAAGACGTGCAGGTCGCGGTAGAACGCGGCCGACCGGCGCGCCAGCAGCGTCGTGCCGGGATTGGCGAACGTCACCAGCGCCTCGCCATTCCCGACCCGCAGCAGGAGGTCCAGCACCGCGTCCGGCGCCGGCGCGCCCGGCGCCAGGATGGCATGGACCGGAACCCCGACCGACTCCGTCAGCACGAGGCCTATGCGGTCCCGGCCCAAGCGCGGCGTCGCCTGCTCGAACGAGGACGCCGCGCCAGCCCGCGGCATGCCCGAGACGCCGCCCTCCCGCTCGGGCAGGGCAGCAAATCCGTGTTGCTCGTCCGTGTCGCCGACCGTCTGGCTACTCAGGGCGGCACTATTCGTCGTCGCCATACTATCGCCCACAAACGCTGCGAGAGACACGTATCAGCGACGGTCAAACTCGGCATGGACCATAGTATCAGGGGACGGGCATCAATCGAACTGGATCAAATGATCCAGGAATGCGCCGCCTGTCCAACAGCGGCCCGATGTCGTTACTGCACGACGTTTCGGGCCGCCGACGGTTTCATCTTACGGACGATACAACCGCCGGTCCGTGACGGCGACCTGCTCCAGCAGGGCTCGGCGCGCCTTGCGTCCGATCACGGCGGCAACGGCCAGGGTGGCCAGCAGGCCGGCGCCAAGCAGCGCCCAGCGCAGCGGCCCGGCGTCCTGGCCGGCGGTACGGCCGAGCATGCCCAAATAAACGTAGAGCGCCGCGCCCGGCGTGATACCGGCCGCGGTCGCCGCCGTGTAGGGCCAGAACCCGACCCGGGTGACGCCAAAGAAGTAGTTCTGCAGGTTGAACGGCACCAACGGGCTGAGCCGTAGCAAGCCGACCACGCGCCAGCCTTCGTCAGCCACCGCCCGATCGACCGCCGACAGGACCGGGCGCCGCTCGATCAGGCCGCGCACCCGGGCGCGCAGCAGGTGGCGCGACACCAGGAACGCCAGCGACGCGCCGGTCGTGGCGCCCACCAGCACCACCGGCAAGCCGACCAGGCCGAACGCCAGCCCGGCGCCGATCGACAACGGCCCGCCCGGCGCCAGCACGACCAGGGCCAAGGCATAGGCAGCCGTGTAAGCCACCGGACCCCAGGCTCCAAGCCTTCCGACGGCAGCGACAAAGGCCTGGACCCAGGATTGCAGCGGCAGCAGCACCCAAGCGGCAACCAGCCCCGCAAGGACGGCGCCGGCGAGCACCGCGGGCCACGGCAGCCCCGCCCGCGGCCGCCGGCCCGGCGCCGGGGCGTCCATCTCAGTGCTCCGTCAGCGGCTGCAGGCGGCGCCGCCCAGCACGCAGAAGCGCGCGCAATGCGGGTGGTTGAGCGCGACCGGGCGCGCCGCCTCGGCCAGCGTGGCGCCCAGCTCGAATTCGGCCGCGTAAGGGAGCAGCGTGCAGGCGACCACGCTCGCCCGGTCGGACTCGCGCCGGCGCACCACCATGCGCGACGTCGCGCACATCACGCTGTCGGGCGACTTGCCCAGGATGCCCCAGCAGGCGCCGGTGATCTCCGGCACGTCGGCCGAGGCGTCCATTTCCGGGAACAGCACCAGCGCCGCCGGGTCGTGCGAATCGATGGCGACGCCGAGTTCCGCGAACAGCCGGGCGTAGCCGGCGCGCATCGCGGGTTCCGGTTCGCCCGCGAAGCTGCGGCCGGCGACGTCGGTCGCGATGCCCTGTTCGGCGAGCCAGCATAGGCCCTCGATGGCCGGCGCCCAGCTGCGCGGACCGCGCTCGGCCTCGTGCAGGGAGGCGGTGTAGTGGTCGAGCGAGACCCGCAGCCGCAGCCGCGCCCCGAACCGGCGATGCAGGGCGGCGAGCGGCTCGGCCAGCTTCATCATCGGCCGCATGGCGTTCGTCAGCACCAGCGCCGTGTAGCCGCGACCGAGCGCGTCCTCCAGCATCGCCGCCATGTCGGGGTTCATGAACGGTTCGCCGCCGGTGAAGCCGACCGTATGCAGCGCCGGGCAGTCGCGCCCGGCCTCGTCGAGGAACCGCGCCGCCTCGGCCGCCGTCAAATAGGCCAGACGATCGTTGCGCGGCGAGCTTTCAATGTAGCAGGTGGCGCAGGTGAGGTTGCACAGCGTGCCGGTGTTGAACCACAGCGTCTCGAGCCCGCACGGGGCCACCACGGCACGGTCTTGTCCGGCAGCGGTGACGTGGGGGTCGCGAAACTTTTGCGGGTCGAGCGTCGAACGGCGGTCCAGCATGGAGCAGCTTTCGCAGTCGGGGAAGGTTGGGATTACGTCGTCGGAAGGCAAACGCGAAGGCTTTCTATCTGGCTGCGGGAGGCTGAACTGCCAGCGTCGTTGTCGATCGTCATCCCCACCTTGAATGCGGCGCGGTTCCTGCCAGCCACCCTGGCCGCGCTCGGCGACGGGCACGAGATCATCGTCGCCGACAGCGGCAGCACCGACGGGACCCAGGACCTGGCGGCCGGCGCCCGCGTGCTGTCCGGGCCGCCCGGCCGTGGTGCGCAGATCGCCGCCGGGGTCGCGGCGGCCGGGGGATCCTGGGTGCTTCTGTTGCACGCGGACACCAGGCTGTCGCCCGGATGGGAGGCGGCGGCGGCCGACCACTGCCGCACCCGGCCGGACCAAGCCGGCTATTTCCGGTTCCGGCTCGACAGCGGGGATCCCCGTGCGCGCCGGCTGGAACGGGCCGTCGCTTGGCGCTGCCGGGTGCTGGCGCTGCCCTATGGCGATCAGGGGCTGCTGATCTCGAAGGCGCTGCTGGAAGCGGTCGGCGGGGTGCGGCCGCTGCCGCTGATGGAGGACGTCGACCTGGTGCACCGGCTCGGCCGGCGCCGCCTGCGGCTGCTCGACGCCGACGCCATCACCTCGCCCGCGCGATGGGAGCGGGACGGCTGGTATCGCCGCTCCGGCCGCAACATCACCTTGCTCGGCCTATGGTATGCGGGCTTGTCGCCGGCGCGCATCGCCAAGCTGTATTCCTGAGCCCTGACCCGCGACGAGGACCGCCGCCGATGAGACCCGTCACCATACTGATGTCGTTGTTCCTCGCCGGCTGCGGCTCCGGCGTGGACGGCATCCCCGTGCCGCCGCCGATGGACATGGCGGCGATCGTCCGTCCGTCCACGCCCAACACGGCGCTGGCGGCCCCGGCCGAGTTCACGCCGGCGCCGGATATCGTGACCGCACCCTTCGACGTCCCGGCGGAGCAACTCTACCGGGATGCCGTCGCGGTCGCGCTGGCCAATCCGCGGACCTTCCCTCTGATCCGCTACGACAACCGGCTGCAGGCGCATTTCGTGGCCCGCAGCGCCGTGTTCGGGTTCCCCGACCTCGTCACGCTGCAGGTCACCGAAGCCGGTCCGGGCCGGTCGAGCCTAGTGCTGTGGTCGCGCAGTGTGCACGGCCACTCCGACCTCGGCGTGAACCGCAAGCGCGTGGCAAGCTGGCTCGCCGCCCTGCGCGCCAAGCTCGGCCAAGGCACGCTTTAACCACTACATCAGGGTGTCGATCACCCCGCCATCGACCCGCAACGCGGCCCCGGTGGTCGCGGAGGCGAGCGGCGAGGCGACATAGACTACCATGTTGGCCACCTCCTCGACCGTCGCCGCGCGCCGGATGATGGAGCTCGGCCGGTGCTGCCGGACGAACGCCGCCGCGGCCTCCTCGATCGGCTGCCCCGACTGCGCCGCGGCGTCCTTCAGCATCGCCGCGACACCCTCTGACAGCGTGGGGCCCGGCAGCACCGAGTTCACCGTGACGCCGGTTCCGGCCATGCGCTTGGCGAGGCCCCGGGCGAGCGCCACGTCGGCAGTCTTGCTCACGCCATAGTGGATCATCTCGACCGGGATGTTGAACGCCGATTCCGAGCCCAGGGTGATGAACCGTCCCCAACCGGCGCGCTCCATGCCGGGCAAATAGAGGCGGGCGAGGCGGACGGCGGACATCACGTTGACCTGCCAATGCCGCTCCCAGGTGGCGTCGTCGGCGTCGAAGAAGTCGGCCGGCTCGAACACGCCGAGGTTGTTGACCACGATGTCGGCGGCCGGCACCGCCGCGGCCAGCGCCGCGCAGCCGGCCGCGTCGCCCAGATCCGCGGCGACGCCGCGCGCGGAGCCGCCCAGCCGCGCCACCGCCGCGTCCACCTTCGCTTGAGTGCGGCCGTTGACCACCACCGCAGCGCCGGCTCGGGCCAGGCCTTGCGTCACGGCGAAGCCGATGCCCTCGGTCGAGCCGGTCACGATGGCGGTCTTGCCGGAGAGATCGATGTTCATGCGTGCTTTCCTCGATCGGTCGCAACGGGCGCAGGCAGCCCGACCCGGCGTCTCTTTGCAAGCCCGCCCCGACGCGCGATGGTCAGGCGAGACAGCAAGGGAACACCACGATGCGGCATTTGTTGCAGCAAGGCACCTGCCTGGCCTTGCCCGGTGTGTTCGACGGCATCTCCGCGCGGGTCGCGGACAGCATCGGGTTCCCGGCGCTTTATATGACGGGTTACGGCGCGGTCGCGTCGGCGCTCGGCGCCGCCGACGCTGGCATCGCGACCTACAGCGAGATGCTGGAGCGGGTGCGCTGCATCGCCGGCGCGGTCTCGGTGCCGTTCCTGGCCGACGGCGACACCGGCTATGGCGGGCTGCTGAACGTGGACCGCACGGTGCGCGGCTATGCCGCAGCGGGTGCCGCCGGCATCCAGCTCGAGGATCAGGAGTTCCCGAAAAAGTGCGGCCACACCGAGTTCCGCCGGGTCATCCCGATGGCGGACGCGGTCGCCAAAGTCCGCGTCGCGGTCGAGGCGCGGCCGTCGAAGGACTTCCTGATCGTCGCCCGCACCGATGCGCGCTACGCGCACGGCATGGACGAGGCGCTGCGCCGCGGCGAGGCGTTCCTCGAGGCCGGCGCTGACATCCTGTTCGTGGAAAGCCCCGAGAGCCTCGAGGAGCTGCGCCGGGTCGGCGAGACATTCCGCGGCGCGCTGCTGCTGGCCAACATGGTCGAAGGCGGCCGCACGCCCGTACCTCGGAACCGCGGAGCTGGCCGGGCTCGGCTTCGCCGTGGCGCTGTTTCCCGCCACCGGCTTCCTGGCCGCGGCCGCCGCGCTGCAGACAGCCTACGCGCACCTCAAACAGGCCGGCATCGGCACCGGCGGCGAGGCGCGGCTACTGCCGTTCGCCGAGATGAACCGGCTGATGGGTTTCCCGGCGGTGCACGACTTCGAGCGCCGGCACGGCCAGACCGACGCGCGGGCCTGAACCACCGCGTTCCGGCTCAGCTTCAAGCGTGCTAGCGTCCCAGCCAACATGACGCCCGGCAACGGCCGGAAAAAGGGAGAACGCGATGTCGATGCCAAATCTGCTGCGCCGTGCGTTGCTGGCCGGCACGGCCCTGGTGGCGTTGGCCGCAGGCCGGGCCGACGCGGAAACGATCACGGTCACGCATTGGGGCGGCCAGTTCTATGGAGCGCCCTACGCGGTGGCCCGAGAGAAGGGCTTCTTCAAGCAGCACGGCGTGGACGTCACGGGCTTCTTGACCGCGCCCGGCGGCGGAACCGCGGTGCGCAACACGCTGGCCGGCGGCATCCCATTTGGAGAAGTGTCGCTCGCCGCCGCGGTGCAGGCGATCAATTCCGGGCAGAAACTGGTCATCGTCTCGGCCGGCACGCAGAGCGTCGGTGACCAGGTCTGGGTGGCGAAGAAGGGCTCGCCGCTCGCCGGCATCAAAGACCTCGCCGGCAAGCGGATCGGCTACACCTCGCCCAACTCCGTGTCCAACATGATCATCCTGATGGCGCTGAAGGCCAACGGCATGACGGCGCAGCAGGTCAAGCTGGTGCCGGCCGGCGACCTCGGCGCCAACCTGGCAGCGGTGACCAGCGGCGCGATCGAGGCCGGGTTCAGCGACACGCTGATCTACGGGCAGAACGAGACGCTGGTGCAGCCGGTGTTCTGGGTCAAGGACGTGATGTCGCCCAAGATGATGCAGACCGTCTGCATCACCACGACGGCCTTCGCGCACGAGCATCCGGAGATCGTCCGCGGCATCATCGCCGCCCGCGCGGAAGGACTCGACTACGTGCGCCAGCATCCGGACGAGGCGGCCGACATCCTGGCGCGGGATTACAGCAACCCGAACGCGGCGCTGTTCCGCAGCCACATGAAGGAGCTGGTCGGGATCGATTACTGGAGCGACGGCCGGTTCGACTACGAGGGCATGAACCACATGGTCGAGGGCCTGCAGATCACCGGCCAGCTCAAGGAGTCGCCGGACTGGGCCAAGATGGTGGACACCTCGTTCCTGCCCGGCGCGGACCAGCACGCCGCACGCTGATGGACCAGACTACCGGGGAACCGCATGCCAGCCTGCGCGGCGTGGTGCGGACCTATGGGGGCAAGCCGCCGGTGCATGCGCTGGGGCCGATCGACCTCGATCTGGCGCGCGGCGAGTTCTTCGCCGTCGTCGGCCCGTCCGGCTGCGGCAAGTCCACCCTGCTCGACGTGCTGTCCGGCCTCGGCCGTCCGACCGAGGGCAGCGTGATGTTCGAGGGCAAGGAAGTCCGCGGTGTGCCGGACGGCGTTGGAGTGGTGTTCCAGGAAGACTCCTCGTTCGCGTGGCTCACGGTGCGCGACAATGTGGGCTTCGGCCTGCGCCGCTCCGGCCTGCCGCGCGCCGAGATTGTCCGCCGGGTCGAGCACGCGGTTGGCTTCATGGGCCTCGCGGAGTTCGCCGGGCACTACCCGGCGCAGCTCTCGGGCGGCATGCGGCAGCGCGTCTGCATCGCCCGCACCCTGGTGCAGCAGCCGCGGTTGATCCTGCTGGACGAGCCGTTCGGGGCGCTCGACCAGCAGACGAGGCTGTTGATGGGCGACGAGCTGCTGCGGCTGTGGCGGGAAACCGGCGCGACCGTGCTGCTGATCACCCATGCGCTCGACGAGGCGGCGATGCTGTCCGACCGGGTCGGCGTGATGTCGGCCCGGCCCGGGCGCTTCATCGACCTGGTCGAGACCGGCTGGCCGCGTGACCGCGACAGCCGGGTGGTGTCGGACCCGCATTTCGGCGAGCTCACCGCCCGGCTGTGGACCTCGCTGCGGGCGGAATCGATGCGGGCGATGGGCCGCGTGGCGTGAAGGGCGGCGCGGCGTTGTGGACGCGGGTCGTGCTGCTTGCGGCCGCGGTGCTGCTGCTGGAGGTGCTGTGCCGCACCGGCGTCGTGGACCCGGCTGCGGTGCTGCCGCCGAGCGGGATGGTCGCCGCCATGGTCGCGGTACTGGCGTCCGGCGACGCGACCGAGCCGACCCTGCGGACCTTCTCCACCGTCGGCACGGCGTTCGTCCTGGCGGTGGCGATCGGGACCGGGCTGGGTGCCCTGGTGCATGCGCTGCCGCGACTGCGCCGGGCGATCGAGCCGGTGCTTGCCTCCTACTACTCGGTGCCGACCTTCGTGTTCTACCCGTTGCTGGTGGAGCTGCTCGGCTTGAGCATGGCGCCACTGGTGGTGCTAGGTGTGCTGTCGGCAGCGCCGGCGATGATGATCGGCACCCTGTCTGGGCTCGACAGCGTGCGGCCGGTGCTGCGCCGTGTGGCCCGGGTGCAGCGGCTGGGGCCGGTGCGGACGCTTCTTTCCGTGGTGCTGCCGGCGGCGCTGCCGGCGTTGTTCGGCGGCGTCAAGCTGGCGCTCAGCTACGCGCTGATCGGCGTCATTGCCGGCGAGTTCATCCTGTCGGGCAGCGGCCTCGGCTACGCCATTTCGTTCGCCTACCAGAGTTTTGAAACATCAACGATGTACGGGCTGATGTTGTTCGTGCTGCTGGTGGCGATCACGGCCAACGGCCTGCTTTACATGTGGGAAGGCCGGCTGGCGCGGCGGCGGCGGCCGGGATGAGTGCCGCGGCGTCTGCCGCCCTGTCCGGCCGGGCGCGCCTGCGCCTGCTCGATCCGTTGCTGCTGATCGCGGCCGCGCTGCTGTTGTGGCAGGTGGTCGGCACCTGGACGGAAGGCGTCGCCGTCAGCGGCCCGGCGGCGACCTTTGCCTATGCCGGCGAGCTGCTGCTGACCGCCCGGTTCTGGGACAATGCCGCCGCGACCCTGCTCGCTTTCATGATGGCCTTCGTGCTGTCGGCGGCGTGCGGTCTGCTGCTTGGCCTGCTGCTCGGGCTGTGGCGCTTCGCGGGCGACGTGGCGGAGCCGGTGCTGGCCGGCTTCTACACCATCCCCAAGGTGACGCTGTATCCGGTGGTGCTGCTGCTGTTCGGCCTCGGCATCAGCGCCAAGGTGGCGTTCGGGGTGATGCACGGCCTGGTGCCGGTGACGCTGTTCACGGTGGCGGCGATCCGCACCTTGCCGCCGGTACTGCCACGGGCGGCGCGCTCCTTGCGCCTGTCGCCCGGTGAGACCATGCGCTGGGTGCTGCTGCCCGCCTGTCTGCCGCAGATCGTCGCCGGGCTGCGGCTCGGGTTCTCGCTGAGCCTGCTGGGCGTGCTGATCGGCGAGATGTTCTCATCGCAGCGCGGCCTCGGTTTTTTGCTCGTCAGCGGCCTGGCGCAGAACAACGTCAAGCTCTCGACGGCGGTGGTGCTGGTGATCGTGGTCTTCGCGATCGTGGCCAACGCCGCCATGCTGCGCGTGAGCAGAAATGTCGGGGGGTTTGGGGGCGCCGCCCCCAGCGAGTGAGGACGGCGCGATCCAAGGTTCCAACCGCCGTTCTGGCGGGTGGGATGATCGTCGAGGGGGCCCTCAGACCTGCCACACCCAAGGCCGTTCGCCTCTGTCCCTGGCTTGGAACGCGGCGATCGCCGCCTCGTGCTGCATCGTCAGCCCGATCTCGTCGAGGCCTTCAAGCAGGGCCGTGCGCCGGATCGCCTCGATGGCGAACGGCATTTCTTCTCCATGCGGCGACACAACGAGCTGCCGCTCAAGGTCCACCGTCACGCGGGCATTGCCGCTCGCGCATTGCTCGGCGAGACGCGCCACCTGTTCGGGCGGCAGCACCACCGGCAGCACGAAGTTCTGGAAGCAATTATTGGCGAAAATGTCGCCGAAGCTGGGCGCGATGACGCAGCGTATGCCGGAATACTTGAGCGCCCACACCGCGCCCTCACGCGAGGAGCCGCAGCCGAAGTTCTCACCGGTCAGCAGGATCGGCGCGTCCTGGAACTCGGGCCGGTTCAGCACGAAGCCGGGGTCCTCGCTGCCGTCGGCGCCGAAGCGCAGCGCCTCGAACAGATAGCGGGCGGTGTCGGGCGGCTTCGTGTTGCTCAGCCGCTCGATGCGGATGACCGTGTCGGTGTCGATGTTGGCGCGCATCAGCGGCGCGGCGACGCCGGCCAGCACGGTGAAGCGGTCGCCGCTCACAGCGTGCGCACGTCGGTCAGCGCCCCGCGCAGCGCGGCGGCCGCGGCCATGGCGGGGCTCGCGAGGTGGGTGCGTGCGCCCGGCCCCTGCCGGCCGACGAAGTTGCGGTTGGACGTGGAAACCGACCGCGCGCCCGGCGGCACCCGCTCGCCATTGGCGGCCACGCACATGCTGCAGCCCGCCTCGCGCCAGGCGAAGCCGGCGTCGCGGAACACACGGTCGAGCCCTTCCGCCTCGGCCTCGCGCCGCACCCGCTCGGAGCCCGGCACGACCCAGGCGGTGACGCCCGGCGCCACCTGGCCGCCACGCGCCACGGCGGCCGCCTGGCGCAAGTCGGACAATCTTCCGTTGGTGCAGGAGCCGATGAACACCCAATCCACCTCCGTGCCGGCAATCGGCCGGCCCGGCTCGAGCCCCATGTAGTCGAGCGCCGCCCGCCGCGCCGTCCGGCTCCCCTCGTCATCGGCGGCGTCCGGATCGGGAATCGTCCCGTCGATCCGCATCGCGTGTTCCGGGCTGGTGCCCCAGGTGACGGTCGGCGCGACTTCGGCGGCGTCGATGGCCGCCTCGCGGTCGAACACCGCGTCCTCGTCGCTCGGCAGTTCTTTCCAAGATGCCACCGCTTCGTCCCAAGCGGCGCCCTGCGGCGACATAACGGCGGCCAGCGAGGAATTCATAGGTGCGGTCGTCGGGCGCGATCAGGCCCATCTTGGCGCCCATCTCGATCGACAGATTGCACAGCGTCAGCCGTTCCTCGATCGTCATCGCCCGCACTGCTGACCCGGCATATTCCACCGCATAGCCGGTGCCGGCCTTGGCGCCGAGCTCGCCGATCGCGTGCAGGATCAGGTCCTTCGGCCCGACATGCCGGCCCGGCGTCCCTTCGAAGCGCAGCCGCATCCGCCGCGGCTTGCGCTGCCGCAAGGTCTGCGTCGCCAAGGCATGGGTCAGCTCGGAGGAGCCGACGCCGAAGGCCAGCGCGCCCAGCGCGCCGTTGGTGCAGGTATGGCTGTCGCCGCAGATCAGCGTGGTGCCGGGCAGCACGATGCCGAGCTCCGGCGCCATCACGTGCACGATGCCCTGGCCGTCCTCGCCGAGGTCGAAGAAGGCGATACCGCTGGCCCGCGCCCGGGTCCGCAGCCCGTGGTGCAAGGTGGCGCCCGGCCCGTAACTGGCAGCGGTGCGGCCCGGTGCGCTGGACACGGCATGGTCCGGGGTCGCGAACGCCAGCTCGGGGTTGCGGACGCGCAGCCCCCGCTCCTCCAGCGTTTCCAGCGCGCGCCCGCCCGACAGGTCGTGCAGCAGATGCCGGTCGATGTGCAGCAGCGCCCAGCCCTCGCCGAGGTCGGCCACCACGTGCCGCTCCCAGATCTTGTCGAACAGCGTCCGACCCGCCATCGTTTCCCCTCGTCTATCGTGCCGAGCAGACTGCACCCGGCGGCCAGGCCTGCCAAGCGGCCGGGCCGGCGCGGGCTGGTCGGCAGCTGCCGCCGGAGGACCCGCCTGCCATGCCCGACCGCGGCCCCATGTCGCTCGCGTTGTTATTCGGCGCCGCCGGCTCCCACCCGGCAAGCTGGCTGCATCCCGACGCCCAGACCGGGGCGCCGACCGACCTCGCGTCATATGTCCACGCCGCCCGCACCGCCGAGCGCGGTCTGTTCGACCTGTTCTTCATCGCCGACACGCCGGCGGCGCGGACCGAAAACCTGCACGCATGGTCGCGCTTCCCGCTGTTCATAAACGTGCTCGAGCCCGTCACCCTGCTGACCGCTCTCGCCGGCGCAACGAGCCAGATCGGGCTGGGCGGGACAGTTTCGACCAGCTTCTCCGAGCCTTACAACGTGGCCCGGCAGTTCGCCTCGCTCGATCACCTGAGCGGCGGGCGAGCGGCGTGGAACGTGGTGACGTCGGCCAACGACTATGCCGCGCGCAACTTCGGCCACGCCAAGTTGGCGCCGCACGCCGACCGCTACCGCCGCGCCGGCGAGTTCGTGGACGTGGTGCGGGCGCTCTGGGACACGTGGGACGACGACGCCTTCGTCCTCGACCGCGCCAGCGGCCGTTACTTCGATCCCGCCGGGCAGCATCCGGTGCACCACGACGGCCCGTTCTTCAAGCTGGACGGGGCGCTCAACATCGCCCGGCCGCCACAGGGCCACCCGGTGATCATCGAGGCCGGCGCCAGCGACACCGGGCAGGAGCTGGCAGCGCGCACCGCGGAGCTGGTGTTCTCGTCCAACCCGACCGCGGCCGATTCCCGGCGTTTTACCGAAGGGCTGAAGGCGCGCATGGCCCGCTACGGCCGGGCGCCGTCCGAGCTGAAGGTGCTGGCCGGACTACCGATCGTGCTGGCAGAAAGCGACGCCGAGGCGGCCGACGCCTATGCGCATCTGCAAGAGCTGGTGCACCCCGATGTCGGCCGGTTCCGGCTGGGCATGGACCTTGAGACGGACCTGTCCGACCTGCCGGTCGACCAGCCGATTCCGGAGGACCGCATCCCGCAGGGAGCCAACTTCCACAAGGGGTTCTTCGATGACATCCTGCGGCTGATCCGCGACGGCCAGCCGACCCTGCGGGAGGTCTACCTGCGCTACGAGCGCGGCCGCAAGACGATCACCGGCTCGCCGCGCCGGGTCGCCGACGTCATGGAGGAATGGTTCACCGGCGGCGCCGCGGACGGCTTCATGCTGCAGTTCCACATCATGCCGCGCGGACTCGAGATGTTCGTGGAGCAGGTGGTCCCGGAATTGCAACGGCGCGGGCTGATGCGGCGCGAATATGCCGGCAAGACGCTGCGCGAGCATCTCGGCCTGCCACGGCCGGTGCGCGGCAAGCCCACCCAACGAGCGGAGTAGCACCATTCTGAAGCATCTCCTCGCCGCGGCCGCCGTCGCGTGGCCCGCCCTGGCCTGGGCCGCGGAACCGCCGACGGTCACGCCCGGGACGCTGTCCTGGGGCGCCAGCCCGACCTTCGCGCCGTTCGAGTTCCAGCGCGATGGCCACGCGGTCGGCTTCGACGTGGACCTGATGGCGGAGCTGGCCCGGCGTCTCGGGCTCCGATCGCAGATGTCGGGCATGGACTTCGTCGGCATCATCCCTGCGGTCCAGGCCAAGCGCATCGATGCGGTCGCCAGCGGCATGTACATCACCGCCGCCCGGCAAGAGGTGCTGGATTTTATTCCATACCTCAAGATAGGCGACCAAATGGTTGTTCCTGCGGGAAACCCGGCCCACTTGTCCGGCCGCGATGGATTGTGCGGGCACCCGATCGCGGTCGCGCTCAACACGCTTTACGAGAAGACTGCCCACAGCCTGAGCGACGCCTGCATCACCGCCGGCAAGCCGGCGATCGAGATTCTCGCGGTCGGAACCAGCGCGGTTGTGGCGCTTACGCTGGCGCAACATCGGGCGGAGGGGGCGATCAGCTCCACCTCGGTGATCGCGGCCATGATGGAGAACGCGCCGGGCACGTTCGAGCCGCTCGGCGAGCCGTTCAACACCGAATCCCGGCTCGGAATCGGCGTCGCGAAGGAGAACCCGGCGCTGCGCGACGGGTTGGTCGACGCGTTGAAGGCGATGCAGGCGGACGGTGCCTATGACGCGATGATCAAGAAATGGGGCCTGCCGCCGTCCAGTAGCATCTTCTGACGCGCGGCTCGCGTCATGAGCTTCCGCTTCGACGTGTTCCTGCACGACCTGCTCGGGTTCGATTTCGCCGGCGCCGCCCTTGTCACCGTCTGGGTCAGCGTCGCGTCGCTGCTGCTGGGCATGGTGGGCGGCCTGGCCTTGGCCCTGCTGCAGCAAGCGCGTTGGCGCGTGGTGCGGGTGCTGGCTTGGGCATATTTGTGGCTCTTCCGCGGCACCCCGGTGCTGCTGCAGGTGATCTTCGCGTTCAACGTGCTGCCGGGGTTCGGGCTGATCCTGTCGGGGCCGGCCTGCGGCGTGCTGGCACTCGGCCTGCACGAGGCGGCGTATATGGCCGAGATCATGCGCGGCGGGCTTGGTGCGGTTGGCGCCGGGCAGCGCGACGCGGCGCGAGCACTGGGCTTGTCAGAATGGGGGGTGATGCGCCTGGTAGTGCTGCCGCAAGCGTTGCGCATCGTCGTGCCGCCGATCGGCAACCAGTTCATCGGGATGCTGAAGCTGTCCTCGCTGGTCAGCGTGATCGGGGTGCGCGAGTTGCTGCTGGCGGCCGAGCAGTCGGCGTCCGGAACATTCCGCTACATCGAGGCGCTGTCCGCGGCGGCCGTCTACTACCTCGCATTCACCACCGTGCTGATGGCCGGGCAGCACATGCTGGAGCGACGGCTTACCCCCTCGCCGCCGCCGACGGCGAGTGCCGCGGCTTGACCGGGCGCCAGCCGCGGCGCGATGAGGAGGCGGTGAGCCCGTCCGCCCCCGAGCCGCCCGCCGACTGCCCGCGCTGCGCCTGGGTCGGGCGGGATGCACTGATGCAGGCCTATCACGATCGCGAATGGGGCGTGCCGGAGCGGGACCCGCGGCGGATGTGGGAAGCGCTGATGCTGGAGGGGTTCCAGGCCGGGCTGGCGTGGATCACCATCCTGCGCAAGCGGGACGCGTTCCGCCGCGCCTTCGCCGGCTTCGACCCGGTTCAGGTCGCTGGCTTCGGTGAGGCCGATATCCTCCGTTTGCTGGATGACGCCGGGATCGTGCGGTCGCGGGCCAAGATCGAGGCGACGATCGCCGGCGCCCGCATCTTTCTTGCCATGGGGGAGCGGGGCGAGGATTTCGCCGCCTTCGCATGGTCGCACGTGGCCGGCATCCCGATCCTGGGCGACGGCGTGGCGGTGCCGACGGAAACCGAGGTGTCGGTCGCGCTGTCGAAGGCGCTGAAGCGGCTCGGCTTCAAGTTCGTCGGTCCGTCGATCGTGTATGCCTGGATGCAGGCGACCGGGATGGCCAACGACCACGCGCCGCACTGCTTCCGCCGGGCCGAACTGCTGGCGTGAGGAGTGATCGTCCTGGGCTCAGAACCCGAGCAGCAGAGTATCGAGGGCGCGGGTGACCTCGTCGTGCCGGTCGGCCAGCGAGGCAACGGCGCGCCGCAGCTCACGGCCCGGGATGCTGGCGATGGCCTGCGTCACCATGACGTGCGGCTCGCCGGCGATGTCGAACACCGGGTTCAGCTCGCTGATCGGCTTGGGCGCGCTCCGTTGCGGCAGCAGCGGGACGACGGTCCGGGTGGCGAGGTGGGACAGCAGCTCGGCTTGAACATCGACGACGAACCCGGCCCGGTTCGCACCCGGCATCGGGTGGACGTCCAGGCGCGGCATCAGAATTGGCGGTAGGCGGCGAGCGGCAACCCCTGCTCCGCGACGTGGCCGTTCCAGTCCTCGATCGCCGTCGCGTTCTCCTGCAGCCATCGCTGCCGGCGCATGTCAGCAACCGCGGTCGCAAGCCCCCGCTCGCACGCCTGCGACAGGTTGATGCCGAGCTCCCGCGCGTCCTGCAGCAAAGCTTCGGGCAGCGTCACATTGGTGGCGCGGCGCGGTGCCGCCGGGCGAGCTTCGAGCGCGAGACGGGGCAAGATGGCCTTCCGGGATTATCCGTGCAGCGACAATGCGCATTGGAGGTGCGCATTGCAAGCGGCACTGCGTGATCCGGCGGTCAGGAGTCGGCGGCCAGGAACCGCTCGAACGCCGCCTTGTAATCCTTGTGCCAGCGGGACAAGGGCGGCCGGTTCTCCGTAATGTCTTGGGCGGCCCACAGGATCCGGCGATTGTCGACCTCGCGCGTGACCTCGTTGTCGGGGCAGATGATGTAGAAATCGCCGCGCGCCATGCCGTCGAGCAGCATGTCGACCACTTGGTCCGGGGTCCAAGCGCCGGGCGGCTTCTCGGTGTGGTTGCCGCGGGTCATGCCGGTGAAGGTGGAGCCCGGCACCAGCAGGTGGGCGGAGATGCGGGCACCGGGCTCGTTGCGCAGGCTATGCGCCAGCGCCTCGGTCAGCACCTTCACCCCCGCCTTGCTGACATTATAGGCGGTGTCGCCGGGCGGGCAGGTGATCCCTTGCTTCGAGCCGGTGTTGACGATGGCGCAGTCCGTGCCTTGGGCCAGCATCGCCGGGCTGAACGCCTGCACGCCGTTGATCACGCCCCACAGATTCACCTCCAGCACCCTCCGCCAGCGGTCGATGTGCTCGTAGGGTCCGCCGCCCGGCGCGGTGCCGGCATTGTTCATCAGCACCGCCACCTCGCCGAATTCGCTGTAGGCGGCGTTCTTCAAGGCCTGCACCGCCTCGACTTGGCTCACATCGGTGGGCACCGCGCGCACGCCGGCCGTGCCGAGGGTCGAGGCATCGGCGACCGCGGCAGCAGCCCCGTCCAGCGCCTCGCCGCCGAGGTCCGCCAGCACGAGCCGCATGCCGAGCGCCGCGAACCGCCGGGCTGCGGCAAGCCCGATGCCGCTGGCCGCCCCGGTCACCACGGCGACCCGGCCAGCTTGAACGGCGGGATGGTTGGTCATGCGTTGATCCTTCCAACAAATGCGGGGCTGACGCTGTCGCCCCCAACAGGCCGGGGATGGAGCCCTGGGTTACTCCGAGACATGACGGATGTCCGCGAGTTGCTCCGGCAGGTGGCGCAGGTCGATGTCGCCCTTGCGCATCAAGCGGTCGGCGCTGCTGAGGCGGGCCCGGTCGCGCTCGTTGAGGTCGCGAGCGCTCAGCACCACGACAGCGATCTCCTTGCCGCCAGGCCGCTCCCGCAACGCATGGAGGAAGGTGAACCCGTCCATCACCGGCATCGTCAGGTCGAGCAGGATGAGCTGCGGCGCCGCCCGTTCTACGGCGAGCAGCGCCTCCTCGCCATTGGCGGCTTCCGTCACCACCCAATCGTTGCGTTCCAGCACCGCGCGGATGCGGGCGCGGGCGTCGGGGTCGTCGTCCACCACCAGCACCGATCCCTCGGCCGCCTGGAAACGCTGCATCACCGCCTTGAGCTGGTCCCACTCGACGGGCTTGACGACATAGTCGGCGGCGCCCAGCACGCTCGCGAGACCCGGCTCGTGCACGAAGCTCGCCATCACCACCGGGACCGCCGCCAGCTCGGGGTCGGCCTTCAGCGCCCGCAGCACCGACCAGCCGTCCATCTGCGGCATCATCACGTCGAGCAGGATGGCGCGCGGCCGGATGCTGCGCGCCATCTCGAGGCCGGCACGGCCGTCGGCTGCGGTGCGCACGGCAAAGCCCTCGCGCTGCAAGAACCGGGTCAGCAGCTCGCGCTGGGCCGGGTCGTCATCGACCACCAGCACGATGTGCTTGCCGTCGGCGGTCGTGGCCGGCGCGTGCACCTCGCCCTCATCCAGCGCGTGCTGCTCCGGCATGATCGCCGGCAGGCGCATGGTGAACGCCGTCCCCTGCCCCAGCTGGCTCTCGACCGCGATCTCGCCGCCGAGCAGCCGGCAGAAGGCCCGGGTCAGCGCGAGGCCCAGCCCAGTGCCGCCGAAGTTGCGCGTCGTACTCTCGTCCGCCTGGGCAAAACGCTGGAACAGGCGTCCGAGCTGCTCCTCGGACATGCCGATGCCGGTGTCGGCGACGCGGAACTCGAGCCAATCGGCGCCGGCGTCGGCGAAACGGCGGATCGCCAGGGTGATCTGCCCGTTCTCGGTGAACTTGGCGGCGTTGCTGATCAGGTTGAACAAGCATTGGCGCAGCTTCACCACGTCGCTGTGCATGCCCCCCAGCCCCTCCCCGAGCTCGAGGCGCAGCGTGTTGGCCTTCTTCTGCACCAGCGCGTCCACCGTCGCGGCCGCTTCCTGCGCCAGCTTGGCGACGTCGAAATCCTCGGCGTAGCTGGTCATGCGGTTGGCTTCGACCTTGGACAGGTCGAGCACGTCATTGATCAGGCTGAGCAAATGCCGGGCGTTGCTCTCGATCTTGCGGATGTCGGACACGAGATGCGGCTCCGACAGCTCCTCGAGTTCCTCCTCCAGCATCTCGCTGTAGCCGATCACCGCGGAGAGCGGCGTGCGCAGCTCATGGCTCATGTTGGCGAGGAAGGTGCTTTTCGCCCGATTGGCAGCCTCGGCCGCGTCGCGGGCGGCGGCCAGCGCCTCCTGCGCCAGCACCCGCTCGGTGATGTCGGTGTGCATGCCGACCCACTCACGCAGCTCGCCGTCCTCATCCAGCACGGGAACGGCCTGCACCGCCATGTTGCGCCAATCGCCGTCGGCGCGGCGCAGCCGGTGCTCGACCGTGAATGGTCGCTTCCCGTCCACCGTGCGGCGCCAAGAGTTCGGCGGTGAATGCGCGATCGTCGGGGTGGACCGCGTCGAGCCAGCCGCTGCCGGACGCCGCCTCGGCCGATTGCCCGGTGAACTGCATCCATTGCGGCTGCTCGGCAATGAAGTCGCCCGCGGCGGACGTGGTCCAGATGATCGCGGCGCTGTTCTCCGTAAGCGTGCGGAAGCGGGTCTCGCTGTCGCGCACGCGGCGTTCGAGCCGGTTGCGGATGGTGACGTCGGTCACGACCATGCCGGCGCCCCGGACGGCCTCGTCCCCCGCGTCGGGGCCGGCCGCCAGCGGGTAGAAGCTGACCTGGAACTGCCGGACCTGGTCGGGCCTGGCCGAATTGGCGGCGGTGACGTCGATGTTGGGAATGGCGCGGCCGCCGGCGACGACTCGCTCGAGCTTGTCGGCCAGCGCCTCGCGCAGGTCGGGCATCACGTCCCAGATGCCGCTGCCGATGCTGACGCCGAGCGCGCGGTCGCTCATGGCGGCCAGCGACCGGTTCATGTGCCGCACCCGCAGCTCACGGTCGAGCAAGCCGAGTCCGACCGGCGCGTTCTCCAGCACGTTTTCCAGCAACGCCGCGGCCGACCGTGCCTCCCGGCGCCGCCGCAGCGCATACAGCGCGACCAGTGCGACGGCGCCCAGCATCGCAAAGCCGGCCGCTCCGTTCGTCCACAGCGACCGCCACCGTGCCGCCGCGATGCGGGCCGCAGCCGCCTCCGACGCCATGGCTTGCAGGGAGGCGACCTCGGACCGAACCCCGTCCATCAGCTCCTTGCCGCGGCCGCTGCCGATTTCACTTGATGCGCCGGCCAGGCCCTGTGCCCGGCGCCGCGCGATGCCGGCGTCGGCAGTTTCGATGCGGGCACGCACCAGCTCGGACAGGCCGCCCAGCGGCGCGGACAGGGCGCCGAGCGACGCCAGCTCCCGCTGTACCACGGGAAGGGCCGCCCGATACGGCTCGAGATAGGCGTCGTCGCCGGTCAGCAAGAAGCCGCGCTGCCCGGTTTCCACGTCCTTCATCGCCGACAGCAGTCGCTCCGACCCGATCAGCACGCCGTTGTCGCGCGCCAGCCCAGCCGCCAGCCGGCTTTGATCCAGCCGGTCACCCGCGAACGCCAACACGCCGAGCAGGCCGAGCACGATTGCGGCCGGCAGCTCGCGGCGGCGCAGCAGCCCGGGCGTCAGGGGGGCGCCGTCGGTCGTATCGGTTTCGGAAGCTGCTGCTGGCATGGATTCGATACCGCCGGACGATGTGCACGCCGAGGGAACGCGCCAGGGTGGCATCCCGTCGCACCCCGTGTGCGCCCCGCGTGCATCGCCTGCCGGCGCGCGCAGGACCGCAAGTCAGCGCGGCAGGTTCTCCGGCTGTGCAAAGCGCATGCTGATATTCGGGTCGGCGGCCGACTTGTCGCCGGCCGCCATTACCGAGACCCGCATCAAAAGGCTGCCCGCCAGGGTCGCGAGCGAGGCCACCGTGCCAAGCGGCCCGGGGTGCCGCCGCGCCAGCGTCGCCGAGATGGCGAGCAGCCCGAGCGGTGCCGCGTTGCCGAGCAAGGTCGCGCCGACATGTTCGACCGTGCCCCAGGTGCCATCCAACGCCGCAGCAACACCCTTTTGCCGATACGTCGCATGGGACGCCCGGGCGGCCGCAAGCTCGGTTGCCAACGCCGCGAGCGTGATCGCGTCCAGGGTGCGCCGCGTGGGCGCGTGGCGCTCGCCCAACGACAGCGCGGAGGCGCCCGTCGCGACCGAGGATGCGCCGAACCGGACCGCGAGCGAGCGGGGTGCGGCCGCCCAGAGCGGCGTGCTGGTGGCCGACAGCAGCGACGCCGTGTAGGTGGACAAGCCGGCGCCGGCCACCGCGGCCGGCAGATGAGTCGCCCGCGCTACGCCGCGCAGCCAGCCGAACCGGCGGCTGCGGTCGGCGACGAACTGCGCCGCACCGCTCAGCATTGCGAAACCGCTGAACACCATCAGGATCCAGGTGCCAATCGACATCGGCGAGGTCGCCTTAGCGATGCGCAGCATGTTGTAGAAGCGCTTCGGCGTGTGCAGGTCCCAGATCAGCAGCACCGATCCGATCGTGGGCGCCAGCAGCGACAGATAACGCCCGCGCCGGACGACGTTGCCGGCGCGCCGGCCGCGCGTGACGTCGGCCGCCGCCGAGATCAGCGACGACGCGCCGGACAGGCCGGCCAGGAAGATGTAGCCGCCGACCACCCAGTTTTCGAACGGCGCTTCCTTCAACTGCGAACGGCCGTAATAGGTGGGGCCATCCCAGCCGTCGCGCCCGGCAACGGTGTCGTGCGCATCGGCGGGCCGGATCGGCTTCTCGTCCGGGTCGTGCCCCGGACCGTGCGCCGTGACCTGCTCGCCCGGCATCAGGCCCGGTCCTGCCGCGCGAACAGGGCGAGCGCGCCCAGCGCCAAACCCGCCACGGTTGCGAGGCCGGACACCAGCGACGGCTTGACCCGGCGGGAGGCCCGGGTCGGCGCGGCCGGCAGGTTGTAAACCTCGGGCCGCTCGGTCAGCAGGAAGAACGCGTTGAGATGGCCGAGGCCGCCGGTCGCGCCGGGCAAGTCCGGCACGCCATACAGATAAGCCGTGTCCACGCCGACCGCGTGCAGCTTCTCGACCCGCTCGCGCGCCCGGGCCTGCAGCACCGAAACTTCCCCGAACTGGATCGAGTCGGTCGGGCACGACTTGGCGCAAGCCGGCTCCAGCCCGCCCTTCAACCGGTCGTAGCAAAGCGTGCATTTATGCGCCTTGCCGTCGATGACGTTGACGTCGATCACGCCGAACGGACAGGCCGGAACGCAGTAGCCGCAGCCGTTGCAGATGTCCTGCTGCACCACGACCGTGTCGAACTCGGTGCGGAACAACGAGCCGGTCGGGCAGGCTTCCAGGCACGGCGCGTTGCTGCAATGCTTGCACACGTCGCTCATCATCAGCCAACCGCTTTGGAACGGCTTCTGCATGTCGGCGCGGACGCCGGACTCGGTTCCGGTCCGCTCGATGAAGGCGACGTGCCGCCAGGAGTTGGCCGACAAGGAGCCGGTGTTGTCGTAGCTCTGACCGGTCATGCCGATATTGTCGGCCGGCAGGTTGTTCCATTCCTTGCACGCCACCTCGCACGCCTTGCAGCCGATGCAGACGGTGGTGTCGGTGAAGAAGCCGTAGGATTTCCCAGGCTCGATCAGAACCCCGGCCGTCAACTCCAACTCGTTCGGGATGACGTGGTGGAACTCCGACCGCCCTTCCTCCAGCGCACGCGGGTGCATGTCCATGGCGGCGACCTTTCAGACGAGGACGATGGCGGTGGCGATGTTGCCGATGAGGTTGCGGGCGGGCGTGTAGCGCACCCGCACCCGCGCCTGACGGTGCTGCAGCGGGGTCAGTTGGACCGGCTCGGCGGCGGCATTGTGGTCCAGCAAGAATAGGTGCGACACCCCGCCATCGTCCGTCAGCTGGAACCGGCTTTCCTGCACCAGGGTCACGACACCCTCCATGGTTTGCGCCATCGCCTCTAGCCTTCTTCTTCCTGGCGGACGATGCAGGCCAGCCATTCGCGGGCCTTGTCCAACTCCGGCCAGGGGACCGAACCCAGCGGGTAGTGGATGCCCATCACCGCGCTGATGACGCCGTTCACGTGCGCCAGCCGTTCGCGCGAGCCGGGCGTGCCGGCGCCGTCGCGGTGCGCCCGGATCATGCCGTCCCGTAGCCGAGTCAGACAGACCGTCGCGGCCGAAAGGGCGTGGTCGTCCTTGTCCGGGCGCCGGGCGAGGACCTGGTCGATGTGGCGCAGCGCCTCGTGGCCGGGGGTGTCAGCCATGCTTCGGTCCGGCCGCTGCGGCAAGCCGACCCGCGCGCAGGTTGCAGGTCAACGCCTTGGTAGTGTGGATGCTGGTATTGGCGTCGCCGTAGATGCCCAGCAGCACGTTGGCGATGGCGCCTCTGGCATAGCCTTCCCAGCCGAACACCCAGGGCATCCCGATCTGGTAAACGCGTTTGCCCGCGATGGTGAAGGGGCGCACCCGTTCGGTGACCATGGCGCGCACCTCGATCTCGCCACGCGCGGTGGACAGCACGGTCCAATCGCGGTGCCGGATGCCGAGCTCCCCGGCCAGCTCCGGCGGGATCTCGACGAAGGCTTCGGGCTGCAACTCCGCCGTATGCGGGGTGACCCGGCCTATCACGCCGCCGCAATGCAGCTCCGTCAGCCGGTAGGTGGTGAATACATAAGGGAAGCGCGGGTCCTCCGGCGCATGCAGCTCATTGCCCGGATGCCGCCAGATCTTGGCGGTGGGGTTCTGCTGCTGCCGGTAGAGCGGGTTGCGGACCGGGCTCTCGACCGGCTCGTAATGCGTCGGCAACGGGCCGTCCATCAGGCCGCTGGGCACGAACAACTGGCAGTTCCCGTCGGCTTCCATGATGAACGGCTTGTCCCCGCCCAGCGCGTCCATGCCGTGCGGGTGCTTGCTCCAATCCGGGCGGTAATCAGGCCGCGTGGTGGCCACGAAATCCGGAACATCGCGGCCGGTCCACTGGCCCGACGGCTCGTCCCACCAGATCAGGCTCTTGCGTTCCGACCACGGCTTGCCCTCGGGATCGGCCGAAGCGCGGTTGTACAGCGTTCGGCGGTTGGACGGCCAGGCGAAGGCCCAGCCGAGATGGCTGTCCGGGCCGCCCGGTCCGTCCGGCTTGCGCGACCGCGCCTGGTTGTGGCCGTCGCGGGGATAGATGCCGGAGTACATCCAGCCGCCGCAGGCGGTGCTGCCGTCGTCCTTGAGGGCCTGGTAGTTCTCGACCTGCTTGCGGTCGGCGACGCTGTAGCCGTTGATCTCGCGCAACACGGCCTCAGCGTCGGGCTCCCGCCGCTCGCCGCGCTCCGAGTACTCCCAGGTCAGGGCCTGGATCGCCGCATCGCGCGGGTCGGTGCTGTCGGCGTAGAGTTCCTTCAGTCGGCGGCCCAGGTGATAGATGAACCATAGGTCTGAGCGGCTGTCCCCCGGTGCTTGGCACACCACGTCGTGCCATTGCACCAGGCGCGTGGTGTTGGTGACGCTGCCATCCTTTTCGGCGACCAGGGCGGCGGGCAGGAAGAACACCTCGGTCTCGATGTCCTCGGGGCGGATCTCACCACGCCCGACCATGTTGCCCTTCTGCCAGAAATTCGCGGTCTCGGTCATGGCGAAGTCGCGCACCACCAGCCAGTCCAGCTTGGCCATCCCGCGCTCGACCAGGTCCGAGTTGACGGCGCCCACCACCGGGTTCTGACCTAGGATGAACTGCCCCTTGACCACGCCGTCCACCATCGACAGCGTCATCGGCAATTGCGACAGGTCGCCGGTCAGCTTGGGTAGATGCTGGTAGCCCCACTCGTTCTCGGGCTTCGCCGCCGGGCCGTACCAGGCCTTCAGCAAGCTGACCATGTATTTGGGGAAGTTGTGCCACCAACCCGTGGCGGGCGTCTCGCTATGGAGGTAATCGGCCAGGGTCGCGTGTTTGTGGAAGGCGTTGGGCTGCGGCAGGTAGGTCGGCAGCATGTTGTACAGCGTCGGGATGTCGGTGCTGCCCTGGATGCTGATATGGCCGCGCAACGCCATGATGCCGCCGCCGGGCCGTCCGACATTGCCGAGTAAGCCTTGCACGATGGTGCAGGCGCGGATGATCTGCACGCCCGTCGTGTGGTGGGTCCAGCCGACCGCGTAACAGAAGGCGCCCGTGCGGTCCCGGCCCGAGTTGCGGGTCAGCACCTCGGCGATGCGAAGGAACGTCTCCTTGCTGCAGCCGGTGACCTGCTCGACCATCTCGGGCGTGTAGCGGGCGAAGTGACGCCGCATGATCTGGTACACACAGTTTGGGTGCTGCAGCGTCGGGTCGGTGGGCGGCGGGCTGTCCGCCATGCTTTCGAAGTTGCCCGGCGTGCTCTGGTCGTTGCTTTGCACCCGGTGTTCGGCAACCGAGGAGGGCACGTTCTTGCCCTTGTACTGCCAAGTGTCCTGCTTGTAGGTTTGGCTGTCGGCGTCGAAGCCGGAGAAGATGCCATCATCGGATTCCGGGTCCTCGTACCCGTCCTCGATGATGTGGGCGATGTTGGTATAGGCCATGACGAAGTCACGGAACCAGAGATCGTTCTCCAAGATGTAATGGATCAGACCGCCCAGGAACGCGATATCGCTGCCCGAGCGTATGCTGGCATGGATGTCCGCCATGGCGCCCGTGCGGGTCAGTCGCGGGTCGATATGGATGAACGTCGCACCGCGCCGTTGCGCTTCCACCACGAAGCGGAACGCAATCGGATGGTTCTCCGCCATGTTGGAGCCCATGTTCACGATCACGTCGGAGTTCGCCACGTCCCAAAGGGCCATGGTGGCAGCGCCGCGTCCGAAGGAGGTGCCCAGACTGGGCACCGAAGAGGAGTGTCAGATTCTGGCTTGGTTCTCGACGTTCACCATACCCAGGCCGCCGGTGAACAGCTTCTTGATCAGGTAATTTTCTTCGTTGTCCAGCGTCGCGCCGCCGAGCGAGCCCAGACCGGTCGTGTGGTTCACGGTGCGGCCGTCCGGCAGC
This sequence comes from uncultured Alphaproteobacteria bacterium, assembly GCA_963752225.1. Lineage (GTDB taxonomy): Bacteria > Pseudomonadota > Alphaproteobacteria > Acetobacterales > Acetobacteraceae > JBBROS01. The sequence goes on from CAVVXS010000003.1 coordinate 67,107, forward strand.
GTTTCGACGAACGTCTCGTCACGCGTCCGCTTGGTCAGTTGCGCGATCCGCTCCATCGCCCAGTCGAGCGGCTTGTCCTCCCATTCGGTGGAGCGGGGCGCGCGGTAGCGGACGGTGTTGACCCGCAGCGGCGACAGCAGCACGCCGAGAGTGCTGGCCCCCTTGGGGCAGAGCGTGCCCTGGTTCACCGGGCTGCGCGGGTCGCCCTCGATGTGGATCGGCTTGCCGTTCTTCGCATACACCAACTGGCCGCAGCCGACGGCGCAGAATGGGCAAATGCTGGTCCCGATCGTGTCGGCTTCTTCGAGCCGCGGCCGCAGCGCGCGCGAGGTGGCGCTTTCGGCGGCTTTGCGCAGCGGGTCGCCGCCGGCGAATTGCCGCGGCAGCGACCAGTCCTCAACAAAGCCGGTGATGCGGTCGGTCAAGCTGCGACGCAGTTTCTTCATCGGAGGCACTCCCGCGAACTCGGCGCCTAAAGTCCCCGGGCGCTGACGGGTTTCCCAACTACAGGCTGCATTCGGCGCGCTCCACCCTTCAACGACGCACAATGTCGAGACCCCCGGTCGCGTTGAGGCGCTCGCATCCCGGGACCGCCGCCCGCGTTGGCGTCACGCGAAGGTGAGAAGGCGGACCATGGACGGACCGGTTCCGGAACGACGACGCGGCCTGCCGTCGGTACAGCGCCTGCTGGAGCAGCCGGACGCGGCGCGCCTGATCGACCGCTGTGGCCGCGCCTCCGTCGTCGGCGCGCTGCGGGCCGCATTGGAGGAGGCGCGCGCAGCGTTGCGCGATGGCGCCGCCTCGCCCGGCCTCGACGCACTGCTCACGCAGGCGGAGCGGCTTCTCGATGCCGCGCCGCATCGCGGGTTGGTGCGGGTGATCAACGCGACCGGCGTCATCCTGCACACCAACCTGGGCCGCGCGCCGCTGCCCGGCGCTTCGATTGCCGCGGTGGCGGAGGCGGCCGGCTATTGCAGCCTCGAATTCGACCTTGCCGCCGGGTCGCGCGGCAGCCGCACGCAAGGCGTCGAGCCGTTGCTGCGCGAGCTGACCGGCGCCGAGGCCGCGCTCGCGGTCAACAACGCCGCCGCCGCCGTGCTGCTGGCGCTCGCCGCGCTGGCCGGCAGCGGCGAGGTCGTCGTGTCCCGCGGCGAACTGGTCGAGATCGGCGGCGGCTTCCGCATCCCCGACGTGGTGCGGCAAGGCGGTGCCCGACTGGTCGAGGTCGGCACCACCAACAAAACCCGGCTGTCCGACTACCGCGCGGCGATCGGGCCCGAAACCCGGGTGTTGCTGAAAGTGCATCAAAGCAACTTCCGCATGACCGGCTTTACCGAGCAGGTGCCGGTCGCGGCGCTCGCGCCACTGGCGCGCGAGCACGGGCTGCACCTGGTGCACGACCTCGGCAGCGGCGCGGTGGTGGACCTGCGCCGCTTCGGCCCGCTCGCCGAGACGACCGTGGGGGAATCGGTCGCGGCCGGGGCCGACCTGGTGGTGTTCAGCGGCGACAAGCTGCTGGGCGGACCGCAGGCCGGGCTGCTGGTCGGCCGCGCCGGGCCGGTGGACGCGATGCGCCGGCATCCCCTGCTGCGCGCGCTGCGGCTCGACAAGCTGTCGCTCGCCGCGCTGGAGGCGGTCTTGCGCCTTTACGCCGCGGGCCACGCAAGCGAGGTCCCGGTGTTGCGCATGATGGGACAGGGTGTCGCCGCCGTGCGGGCGCGGGCCGAGCGCTTGGCCGGGCTGATCGGCGATAAAGCGAGGGTCGAGGACACGTCCGGCTTTGCCGGGGGCGGCACCTTGCCCGATGCGCCGATCCCGAGTGCGGCCGTCGCCGTGGACGGCGACGCGGAAGCGCTCGCTGCCCGGCTGCGGCAGGGGCGTCCGGCCATCATCGGCCGCATCGCGCACCGGCGCCTGCTGCTCGACCTGCTGACGGTCGCCGATGCGGAGGTGGCGGCGCTTGCGTCCGGGGTGCGGGCGGCACTCGAGGCATGAGGCTCGTCGTCGGCGTGATCGGCCATGTCGACCATGGCAAGACGGCGCTGGTGCGGGCGCTGACCGGGACCGAAACCGACCGGCTGGCCGAGGAGCGGCGCCGCGGCATCTCCATCTCGCTCGGCTTCGCCCATTTCGCGGTGCCCGGCGGCACGATCGACCTGATCGACATGCCGGGCCATGAACGCTTCGTGCGGACCATGGTATCGGGCGCCACCGGCATAGCGGCGGCGCTGCTGGTGGTCGCGGCCAACGAGGGCATCAAGCCGCAGACCCGCGAGCACCTCGACATCGCCGCCCTGCTCGGCGTCCGGCGCGTGGTGGTGGCGATCAGCAAGGCCGACCTCGACCCGGCAGGCGCGGTCGCTGCCGAGGGGGCGGCGGTGGCCGAAGTGCGGCGTCGGGGCATGACCGTGGCCGGCAGCGTCGTGACCTCGGCCACGACCGGGGAAGGCATCGAGGCGCTGCGCACAGCCTTGGCGACGGCCGCCGGCGAGGCTGCGCCGCCGGCCGATGACGGGTTTTTCCTGCTGCCGATCGACCGCGCGTTCAGCATCACCGGGCACGGCACCGTCGTCACCGGCACGCTGCGGCGCGGACCGCTTGCGGTCAGCGACGAGGTTGCGCTCGAGCCGGGCGGGCGGCGGCTGCGGCTGCGCGCGCTGCAGGTCAACGGCGCCCGAACTGCCGTGGCCGTGCCGGGTCAGCGAGTCGCGGCCAACCTGCGCGACATCGAGCCGCTGCAGGTGCCGCGCGGCGCGGCGCTCTGCGCGCCCGGCGTGCTGCATGCCGCGACGTGGTTGAGCGCGATGTTGGAGGCGGTGCCAAGTGCGCCCGAGCTTCGCGACGGCGCGCTGCTGATGCTGCTAGTGGGCACGGCGGAGATCGGGGTTCGGCTGCGGCTGCTGGACCGCGACGTGTTGTCGGCGGGCGAGCGCTGCATCGCCCAACTGCACGGCGCGGCGCCGATCGCGACACCGGCCCGCGAGCGCTTCATCCTGCGCCGCCCGTCCCCGGCGCAGACGGTCGCCGGCGGGCGCATCCTCGACCCAAACGCGTCTCGGCTACGGCGGCTGCGACCGGGGACGCCGCCGAGCGCCGAACTCGGGCGCCTGGCCTTGATGGCGGACGCCGAACCCGGCGGGATCCTGAGCATGCTGGTGGACAGGGCGGGGATGGAGGGCGTCGGCCTCGCACGAGCGTCGCAATGGGCGGGCGTGTCGAAGGCGCGCGCCACGATGCTGCTCGCGGCGGCGCCGGTCGCGATCCTCGGCAGCACGGCGGCGGTGACCCGGTCCGGGCTGGACGAGGTGGTCCGCGCCCTGCCTCGTGCGCTCGAACGGCGGCCGGACGGCGTGGCCCGCGAGCGGCTGCCGTCGCTGCTGCCGGGTGTCGGCGAGGCGGTGTTCGACGCCGCACTCGCCATCCTCGGCCAGCGCGGGGTGTTGCGCAGCGGCGGCGGCGGCACCGTGCAGCTGCGGCGTCCGGACCAGGAGCGCGACGCCGCCCGGGACGAGGCGGCTGCCGCGGCCAAGCTGGCCGAGTTGCTGCGCCGCGCCGGCTTGTCGCCGCCCGACCTCGGCGCGCTGGCCCCGGACAAGCAGTCCCAGCGGCTGGTCAACCGTCTGATCCGCGAAGGCCTCGCCGTGCGCACGGTGGATGTGGTGCAGAAGCGCGACGTCGTGTTCCACCGCGACGCGGTCGAGACCGCCAAGGCGCGCTTACGGCCACATCTGTCGCGCCCGCCGGGGCTGCTGGTGGGCGAGGCCGGCGCGGTGCTCGGCATCTCGCGCAAGTTCTCCGTGCCGCTGCTCGAGCACCTCGACGCCATCCGCTTCACCCGCCGCATCAGGGATCGCCGGGTGATCGCCGCGCCCGCTTCGGCGGAAGCGCCGCCGGGGTAGCGCGGGAATCGCTTGTCCCGGCACGCGCAACCGGCGAGTTTGCGGGACGCATGCCGATCATCGAACCCGCATCCCAGCCAGCGCCCCCCGGCCAGGCGGCCGCGCCCGAGCAGCCGGTGGCCCCGGGCCGCACGGTGGGCCGCATCACCGCAGCGCCGGCGCCGGAAACGCGGCGCCTGTATGCGGCCGACTGGGCCGATTTCTGCCAGTGGTGCCGGGCGGAACGGGTCGCCCCGCTGCCGGCCTGCGCCGAAACCGTGGCCGCCTTTCTGCTCGCCCGCGCGCCCGGGCTTGGGCGTGCGGCGCTCGCACGCCGGCGCGCCGCCATCGCCGCCGCCCATCGCGCGGCCGCGCAACCGGTGCCGGTGCTCGACGCCGCCGCGCGCCGGGCCTTGCGCCGCGCCCGGGCTCCGGCCGCCGCCCGACCCGGCTCGGCGCGGCCCACCGCGGCGCGCCTGGTGCAGTTGGCGGCGCGCTGCCCCGGCGACCTCGCCGGGCTGCGCGATCGGGCGGTGCTGCTGCTGGCGGCCGCGGGGCGGCGGCCGAGCGCCAAGATGCCGGTCGCGGTGCTGCTCCGGCTCGACGCCGAGGACGTGCGCTTCGTCGAAGCGGGGGCGACGCTCGTGCTGCACCCGCGCAGTGACGACCGGTCCGTGCAGGAAGTCGTGACGGTGCCGCGGGCGGCCACGCCGGCCGGCTGCCCGGTGCGGGCGCTCGAGCACTGGATGCGCGCGTCGGACACGCAATTCGGTCCGGTGTTCCGCAAGGTGGACCGCTGGGGCAACGTGGAGCATGCCGGGCTCGGCCCCGACGGCCTGCGCCGGATCGTCGCAAGGCGGACCGCGTGACAGGCGGGGCGCGGTGACACGCCGTTCGGCGGCCGGCAAGGCGGTGCAGGCGGCCGACGCGTTGGACGCTTGGCTGACCGGCCACAGCGGCGCCGGTCCGGAACCGGCCGAGAACAGCCCCGCACCGGGCGTCGATCCCGGCGGTCCGGCGACGACGGCCGCGCCGCGCGCAGCGGCCTCTCCGGGCACGCGCCCGGTGCCGGACCACACCGATTGGCTGCTGCACCGCCTCGCTGTCGATGGCCCCAAAGCCGAGCTGGCCGCCCTGCGGGAGGCTGCTTCCGGCGCTGGGCTCGTCCCCTGGGAGCTCGACCTCGACGTGCTGGAAGAGGATTGGCTGCATCGGCTGCTTGCCCCGGCCGGGCGGACGCTGTCGCTCTCCGGCGCCCGCGTGCTCGCCGGGCAGCTGCGCGACGCGGTGGAGCGGCGGCACGCGCTGGCCCACGCCCGGGTCGGGCGGAGCCGAGCCTGCGCCTTCGACCTGCACGCGCTGCTTCCGGTTCCCCCGGACGTGCTGCGGCTCGGTCCCGACCACCCCGACGCGATCGGCTGGCTGTGGCGGCACTGGGGCACCACGACGGCGTTGCGGCACGTGTTTGAGGATCAGGCGGCGGCCGAGCGTGCCGGCTTGCCGCTCGACAACGGCCAGGCCGCCTGGTGCCTGACATTCTGGGCCGCCGATTGGACGCCGTGGGCCGCGTTCGCGACGCTGCGCCGCGCCTGGCCGGCGTTGCGGTTCGTGGTGCGGCCGATCTACGACCCGGTGTGATGCCGTCCGACCTCGCCCCTGCCCCGCCCTTGCCCGGCCAAGCCGATGCCTGGGAGGAGGCGCCGTTGCGCCAGCCGACCGGACACGACGCGCCGGTGCTGGCGATCGACGGGTTCGAGGGGCCGATCGACTGGCTGCTGGACCTGGCCCGGGCCCGCAAAATCGACCTCGCGCGGCTGTCGATCCTGGCCTTGGTGGAGGCCTTCGCCGACGCCCTTGAGGCGGCGCTGGGGCGGCAGCAGGCGGCCGGGCTGCGGCTGATGGCATGGGGCGACTGGCTGGTGATGGCGTCGACCCTCACCTTGCTGCGGTCGCGCCTGCTGCTGCCGGCCGACCGCGCCGCGTCCGACGCCGCCCGGGTCGAGGCGGAAGCGTTGCGCCGGCAGTTGCTCGACCGCCAGCAGATCGCGACCGCCGCGGCGTGGCTGGAGCGGCGGCCGCAGCTCGGGCGCGACGTGTTCGGGCGTGGCGCCGGCGATCGCCCGGCCGACGCGGCGGCGCGGGTCGGCGATGTTACCGCGCTGTTCCGGGCGTGCCTGGTCGCGCTGCGGGTGCCGGACGATGCCGAGGAGATCTTCCGGCCGCGCCCGCCGCTATGGACCATGCCGCAAGCGGCGGCGCGGATCCGGGCTCTGCTGCCGGGCTTGGGGGAGCGGGGCGGCGCGTTCGAGGCGTTCCTGCCGCGGCTGCCGCGGGACGTCGCGGATCGGCCACTGCGCTGCCGGGCGGCGGTGGCGGGGACATTCGCGGCGACGCTGGAGCTCGCCCGGGACGGGACGCTGCGACTGGCGCAGGAAGGGGCCGGCCTCGTCGCCTACGCCGCCAGCCCGGCCGCAGGGGAGTCCTGAGCTCGACGCGTCACACCGGCCGGGCGACCGGGCCGGGTTCGGCGAGTTCGTCGATGATCGGACAGTCCGGCCGATGGTCGCCGCTGCAGGCGTCGGCGAGGGTGCGCAGGGTGCGGCTCATGGCTTGCAGCTCCGCCGCCTTGGCTTCCAGCGCGGCGACGTGGGCGAGTGCCAACCGCTTCACGTCCCCGCTGGCCCGATGCTTGTCGCGCCACAACGCCAGCAGCTCCCGCATCTCCGCCATGGAGAAGCCGAGATCGCGGGCACGGTGCACGAAGCGGAGCGTGTGGATGTCGGCGTCGGCGTAGCGGCGGTATCCGGCCTGGCTGCGCGAGGCGGCCGGGAGCAGGCCGACGCTTTCGTAGTAGCGGATCATCTTCGCCGACACGCCGCTGGCGCGGGCCGCCTCGCCGATGTTCACCGGGGTGCCTCCGCCACGGCGGCCGCCGGGCGCCAGCGCCGCAGCAGCAGCGCGCTACCGACCACGCTGACGCTCGAGAACGCCATCGCGGCGCCGGCCAGCACCGGGCTCAACAGCCCGAACGCGGCCAGCGGGATGCCGACCAGGTTGTAGGCGAAGGCCCAGAACAGGCCCTGGCGGATGCGCCGGCCGGTGCGCGCGGCGATGTCGAGCGCGGCCGGAACCAGCATCGGGTCGCCGCGCATCAGGGTGATGCCGGCAGCCGCGGCGGCGACGTCGGTGCCGGTCGCCATCGCCAGGCCGAGATCGGCCGCGGCAAGGGCGGCGGCGTCGTTCACCCCGTCGCCGACCATCGCCACCGGACCCGCGGCGCGCAAGGCGGTCACGACCGCGGCCTTGTCAGCCGGCAACGCCTCGGCCCGAACTTCGTCGATGCCGAGCGCACGGGCAGCGGCCGCTGCGGCGCCAGCGTTGTCGCCGGTCAGCAGCACGACGCGCTTTCCGGCCGCGCGCAGAAGCGCCACCGCGGCAGCGGCTCCGGCCTTCGGCGCGTCGCCGAACCCGAGCACGGCCAGCAGCCGGCCACCATCGGCTAGGTAGGACACGGTGCGTCCGTCGGCAGCCAGACGGCCGGCGTCGGCCTGAACTGCCGCGACGTCCACGCCGGCGTCTGCCATCAGCCTCCCATTGCCGAGCAGCAAGTGCCGCCCCGCCACCCGGCCTTCGAGCCCGCGCCCCGGCAGCGCGCGCACCTCCTCGGCCCGCGTTTCGTCCGGCGCCCCATCCAGCCGGGCCGCACGTTCGATCACGGCGCGCGCCAGCGGGTGTTCGCTGCCCGCCTGCAGCGCGGCGGCGAGACGCAGCGCCGCGTCCGCCTCGACGCCGGCGGCCGGCAGCAGCGCCATCAGTTCCGGCCGGCCTTCGGTCAAGGTGCCGGTCTTGTCGAACACCAGGGTGCGGATCGCGCCCGCGCGCTCGAGCGAGGCAGGGTCGCGGATCAGGATGCCGTGCCGGGCGGCGACGCCGGTTCCGACCATGATCGCGGCCGGGGTGGCGAGGCCCAGCGCGCACGGGCAGGCGATCACCAGCACCGCGACCGCATTCACCACCGCCGCTTCCACGCCCGCGCCGGCAACCCACCAGCCGACGAACGTCACCGCGGCGATCGCCGCGACCACGGGTACGAACACCGCGCTGACCCTGTCCACCAAGCGCTGCACTGGCGGCTTGGCCGCCTGCGCGTCCTCGACCAGGCGCACCATTCGGGCAAGCTGGCTTTCGGCGCCGACCGCCGATACCTCGGCCAGCAGCACCGCTTCGCCGTTCACCGCACCGCCGACCAGCCGGTCGCCGCGGCGCTTCGGCACTGGCAGGCTTTCGCCGGTCAGCAGGCTCTCGTCGGCGCTGCCGGTGCCGTCCCGCACGGTCGCGTCCGCGGCGATGCGCTCGCCGGGCCGGACCACCAGCAGGTCGCCGACGCGCAGCTCGTCCGCCGGGATGTCGCGGTCGGTGCCGTCCCGCCGCACCCGGGCCGTATCCGGACGGAGCCGCTGCAAGGCGCGGATGGCTTCGCCGGCCTGGCGCCGGGCGCCCGCTTCCAGCCACTTGCCCAGCCGCACCAGGGCGATCACGGCGGCCGACGCCTCGAAAAAGAGGTGGCCGCCATGCCCGGCGGCCAGCTCCCAGATGCTCAGGCCGTAGGCGGCGCCGGTGCCGAGCGCGACCAAGCTGTCCATGTTGCCGGTTCCGGCCAGCAACGCCTTCCAGGCGCCGCGAAAGAACCGGGCGCCGAACCCGAACTGCACCACGGTCGCGAGCAGCACCTGCGCCGCAGGCGGCAGCGCGACGTCCACGCCGAACGGCATCAGCAGCATCGGCGCCAACAACGGTGCGGCGCAGGCCAAGGCCGCGGCCGCCAGCATGCCGTCGCGGCCGGCCGGCTGAACCGAGGGGGCCGCTGCTGCGACCACTGGGCTCGCCTTGTAGCCGGCCCGGCGCACCGCCGCCAGCAGCGCGGCAGCCTCGGCCGAGCCGGCAAAGGCCCGGACCCGCGCCCGCTCGGTGGCAAGGTTTACCTCGGCTGCCAGCACGCCCGGCACCGCCAGCAACGCCCGCTCGACCCGGCCGGCGCAGGACGCGCAGGTCATGCCGTCCACGGCGAGGTCCGTCATTTGCTCGAGGGCCGGGTAGCCCGCCGCCTGCAGCGCCTTGGCCAGCTCCGCTGCCTGGAAGCCGGGCGCCACGTCGGCCGATGCCCGCTCGCTGGCGAGGTTCACCGCCACGTGCTCCACCCCAGGCACGGCTGCGGCGGCTCGTTCCACCCGGCGCACGCAGGCGGCGCAACTCATGCCGCCAACCTGGACGTCGACCCGCGCCGTCGCCGCAGCACTCAGGCAGCCGTCGACCGGCCGCGCGACGATCTGGTCCATGTCGTTCATCCTCGCACCATCGGGCGTGGAGATGGGGGTTCCCACGGTGGGAAGGTCAAGGGGTGGGCGCCGCTTGACCTTGCCAGCTTGGAAGGAGGCAGACCGATCCTGCGGCCGGAACCAGGCGCGCAGACCAGGAGAACGCGATGCAACGCTTCAAAGTCGATGGCATGACCTGCGGCCATTGCGAGCGCGCAGTGACCGAGGCGATCCTTACGGTCGACCCGGGCGCCACGGTGCAGGTGGACCGGCCCGCCGGGACCGTGAGCACCGACAGCCAGGCCGATCCGCAACGGCTGGCGGCAGCGGTGCAGGCCGAGGGCTACGACGCGAGGCCGCTTTAAGCGGCCAGCGGGGCCAACCACTCGGTTTCACGGACGACGACCGAACGCAGCAGCTCCAGCAACTCGGTGCCGGCGCTGGACTGGTTCGAGAACGCGTCTGCGAGCGTAACGCCGGGCAGCCCGGCATCGGCCGAACCGGCGCCGGCGAACCCCATCGACCAGGTCGGGAACTCGCGCGCGGCGATGGGTCCGGCCTGGAGCACCGTCACGTCGCTGTGCCGCTGATCGCACTGAATGCGCTCGAACGCCTGCTCCACCGCGGCGATCGGGCCTTCGAGCACTTGGGCGAAGCATCCGTCGCTGAACAGCAGGCCGCCGGTCAGCTGGTCGCGCGCATTGTTCGCCCGCGACGTGGCCAGGATCTCGGCGATCGCATGCGGCGCCGAGTTCGCGGCAAGCCGACTGCGGCTGCAATACAGGACGCGAAACAGCTGCGTCATGGTCGGAGGTCCTTTCGGCGTTGCCCCAAGTCGCGCCACGGAGAGTTCACTGACACACGAAGTCCGCCAAGACAGCGGCGACCTCGTCGGCCGGAACCGGCTTGCTGAACAGGTAACCCTGCACCGACGTGCAGCCTTCGGCGCGAATGCGGCGAAGCTGGTCCGAGGTTTCGACGCCTTCGGCGATGGTGGAGATGCCCAGGCTGAGGCCTAGCGCGGTGATGGCGCGGATGATGGCGTTCTGGCTCGCGACGTCGCCGCGGTCTTTGACGAACGAGCGGTCGATCTTGATCTTGTCGAACGGGAAGCTGTGCAGTTGGCTGAGCGAGGAATAGCCGGTGCCGAAATCGTCCATCGCCACCCGGACCTCCATCTCTCGCAGGCGGTGCAGCGTCTCCAGCACGGACTGATCGTCGCGCAGCAGGACGCTTTCGGTGATCTCGATCTCGAGCCGGTGACCCGGCAGGCCGGACACCTCCAGCGCACGGGCAATGACATCGACGAGCCGGGCGGTGTCGCCGAACTGGTGCGACGACACGTTGACGGCGACCGAGACGGCAGCCGGCCAGCGCATGGCCTCGCAACACGCCTCGCGCATTACCCACTCGCCCAGCGGCACGATGAGCCCGATCTCCTCGGCGAGGGGAACGAAATCGGCCGGGGACACGAGGCCGCGCTCGGGATGGCGCCAGCGCAGCAGTGCCTCGAACCCGACCACGGAGTTGGTGTCGAGATCGATCTGCGGCTGGTAATGCAGTTCGAACTCGCGCAGCGCCAAGGCCCGGCGCAGGTCGATTTCGAGCGCGCGGCGGGCCCGGGCCCGGCGGTCCATGTCGGGCTTGAAGAAACTGAAGGTGCCGCGGCCCGACTGCTTGGCGTGATACAAAGCGAGGTCGGCGCTGCGCAACAGCTGCGCATAGTCCGCACCGTCGTCCGGCGCCACCGCAAGACCGGCGCTGGCGCCGATGTTGATAAGGTGGCCATCGATCAGATAAGGGCGGCCCAGCGTGTCGACGATCCGGGCCGCCATGCGACCGAGGTCGTCCCGCTCCGGCATCTCCAATGTCAGCAAGGCAAACTCGTCGCCGCCCAGCCGGGCCATCACGTCGGCCGGACGCACCACGGATTGCAGCCGCTTGGCCACGACGCGCAGCACCGCATCACCGACCGGATGGCCGAGCGTGTCGTTGACTGCCTTGAACCGGTCCAGGTCGATCATCATCAGCGCGGGCCCGATTGCGTCGGGACGGGCGGGTTCCAGCGGGGCGGCGTCAGTCTCGTCGCAGGCCGACGGCTCGGCGCCGAGTGCCGCGAGCACCCGCTTCTCAAACAACGGCCGGCTCGGCAGGCCGGTCAGCGCGTCCCGCATCGCTCGTTCGACGGCCTGCGCCTCGTCCGCGCGGCGCGAGGTGACCTCGTCGAAGGACGCGCTCCACTGCCCGTCCTCGAGAAAGGCGACCTGCACCGCGAAGAACCGGGGCACGACGGCGTTGCTGCGCAGCACCAGGCTCGATGACGCCTCGCACCCGTCCACGGCGGACCGCAGCAGCGCGTCGAGGCGTTCCAACTCGGCTTCCCCGAACAGGCCGCCGGTACGGAGCAGCTCGATCACCGAGGCAAACTCGGTCCGCACCCCCGGCTTGAGGTCCAAGGCGCTCACGAGCCGGGTGTTGGTGAACAGGACCTGCAGCGAAGAGTTCGAACGTCAGCACGCCGACCGGCATGCCGTTCAGCAGCGCCCGGAGATGGTTGTTGCCGGGGTGGTGCCCGGCGGCGGCGGTGCGGTCGGCCACCGGTTCCGAGGTGAGAAAAAAGGCCACAGTCACCCCGCCCAGGATCAGACTACGGTCCAAACGGACCTTGCCGGTTATAACCGGGCCGGCGCGGCCGCTTCGTCAGAAACGGTCATGAGTTGACGCAGGGAGGCGAACGATGGCGGCAGGTGAGACGGATGCGAGACGGCAACTGATCGAGGCCGGCGCGATCCTCGCCTTCATCGGCCAGGGCGACATGACCCGGGGCCACGTGTCGGTTCGCCTGCCGGAGCGGCCGGAGCTATTCCTGATGAAGCCGCACAGCGTCGGCCTGGACGAGATCACGCCGGACAATATCCTGACGATCGGGATGGACGGCGCCGTGGTCGCAGGCTCGGCGCGGCGGCACAGCGAGGTGTTCATCCATTCCGAGATCTACCGCGCCCGGCCGGACGTGGGCGCCGTCATCCACACCCATCCGCGGCATGCAATCGCGTTCTCGGCCACCGGGCGCCCGCTGCGGCCGCTCTGCCAGGGCGGCGCCGTGTTTGCTGGCCGGCTGCCGGTGTTCACCGCCACAATGGATCTGATCCGCTCGGAGGCGACCGGCCGCGCGGTTGCGGAAGCGCTGGGCCCGCATCAGGCGGTGCTGATGCGGGCGCATGGCGTCGCCATGACCGGCCGCACGCTGGACGAGGCGGTGATCGGCTGCGTGATGCTGGAGGAGGCCGCGGAGATCCAGCTGCTGGCCGAGGCGGCCGGGATCGACGCGCCCGACTTCCCGGCCGAGGACGTGGCCCGGCTGCGCGACAACCTCGGGCGGCCTGAGCAGCACGCGATCAACTTCGCCTACCTCGCGCGGCGAGCCATGGCCGCCCGGCCCCGAGCGACATCCACCCCGACCGGAACGGTTGGAGCGGAGTAGGTTGCAAACCCCCGAACCGCATGTTCGCAGCCTGCCCTAGGAGCCGCTGAACCAGTTGTAGCCCTGGTCCTCCCAGTATCCGCCCGGATAGTCGTTGGTCACGAACAGGGCGTGCACGAATTTCGGGTTCTTGAACCCGAGCTTGGTGGGAACCCGCACCTTCATCGGAAAGCCGAACTCGGTCGGCAGCGGGCGGTCCCCGAACGTGGTCGCGAGGATCGTCTGCGGATGCAGCGCTGACGGCATGTCGAGGCTGGTGTAATAGCGGTCGGCGCACTTGAACCCGACGTAGCGGGCCGACAGGTCGGCGCCCACGCGTTCCAGCAGGCTGCGCAGCGGCGCGCCCGACCAGGCGCCGATCGCGCTCCAGCCCTCGATGCAGATGTGCCGGGTGATGTGTGCGGCCTGCGGCAGGGTGCCGAGCCGCTCGAGCGTCCATGGCGAGCGGTCCTCGACCAGCCCCGACACCTCGAGCCGCCACTCGGCCGCATCGATCTCCGGCGTGTCGTCGGCGGGGTAGAAGCCGTTGTAGGGGAACGGGTCGGTGATCTCGGCCGCCGAGTATGTCGGCGCCAGCCGGTTGGGGTCGAACAGCAGCGCCTGGATCCGGTCGTTGAAGCGCGACATCGCCCACAGCGCACGGTCCACGGCGTCGCCGTCGCGCAGGCTGCATCCGGTCAGCAGGCCGACCGCACCCAAGGAAACGGCGCCGCGCAGGATTCCGCGCCGTTCGAGCTGGCGGAGCCGTGGCCGCCAATCGGCCAAGGTGACGGCGGGCATGGTGCGTCGTGACATGGCTATGGCAACTCCGCCCCTGGCCGGGCTCGACCGGTGATCATCGGCAACAAGGTCCGCGGCACCAGGACCACAAGCAGCAGATGCAACGCCACAAAGCCGACCAGGCCGGACATGGCCGCGAAATGCACCCGCCGCGCCGCCTCGTAGCCGCCAAGCAGGAGTGCGAGGGACTGGAACTGTACCGGCTTCCACAGCGCGAGGCCGGACAGCACCAGTCCGACGCCGAGCAGCAAGGCCACGACATAGGCCAGCCGCTGCACCGCATTATAGACCCCGAGCCGGTGCTCGAGCGCGAACCGCAACCCGGCGTGCAGGTCGCGCCAGACCGCACGCGGTCCGATCGGCAGCAGCCGGCGGCCGAAATGTCCGCTCAGCAGACCATGGAGGATGTAGACCAAGCCGTTGGCCGCCAGCAGCCACATGAGAGCGAAATGCCAGGCGATCGCACCGCCGAGCCAGCCGCCGAGCGTGAGCGGGCGCGGGATGACGAAGCCAAGAAACGGACTGGCATCGTAGATCGCCCACCCGCTCATGACCATCCCGGTGACGGCCGCGGCATTGACCCAATGCGTCAGCCGCACCGTCCCGGAATGGATGATGCGCGGTTCGGCGTCACGGTCGAGATGGAGGCCCTGCTGCCGCATGATCCCTACATCGGCGGCGTGAGGCCGTCCTTGCCGATATTGACCGAGGCCGCTGTCACCGTCCCGTCGGCGACGCGCTGCCCGTTGATCACGACCTTCGCCCCGGCCTTGATCGCGTCGCGCCCGGTCGGCTCGAACATCACCACGGGGACGTCATCGGGGATCAGCACCTTCTTCTCGCCTTCGGCGAACTTGACCGTCGCGACCCGGCCGTTGGTGCCGACTAGGCTGCCGACCGTGCCGTTGGTCATGGTCGAGCCGCCGCCGTCGAGGTCGTAGGGGCGGAAGCCTTCGCCGCTGCCGCGCATACTGGGCGGGAAGACGTGCACCTCGAGCGCTTTCAGCGTGCCGTCGGGCTGCGGCGCTGCCGCGGTACCGATGTAGCTGTCAGGCTGGATGTCGCTCAGCTTCGCGGCCACCACGTAGGTGGTGCGCAGGACGGGCGGCAGCATGACATGCTCCTTGCCGCCGCGCCGGGTCACCAGGGTGAGCTCGGTGGCGCTGGCCGTCTCGATGGTGCCCCGAAGCCGCGCCGGCCCGGGCTGGTTCGATGGCGCCGGCTGGGCCACCGCCATCCCGGTCAGGCCGATGACGGCGATCAGGACTCGGCTGAGCTGGTGTCGGTGGGTCATCGAAGTCCTCGGCTGGTTGCGCGCGGCGACGTGGCTGCATTGATGATGACGCGCCGGACGCCTGCTTGTTCTCCGGAATCGGCCGAATGGTCGATCGAGGCGGAAGAGATGCGGGCAAATTCAACCGATCACGATTTGGTGCATCGCGCGGCGGGGCCGCTTGCCCCAGTGCGGGCATGACGGCAAGCCCCTCGATCGGAGAGACCATGCGCTATCTGCTGCTGCTTTTGTCGTGCGCGATGGCGCTGGTGCTCGCACCCCCGGCGCATGCCTCGACCGAGCTGCGGATCGGCTTGCAGGACGATCCGGACTCGCTGGATCCGGTGCTGAACTGGACGTTCGTCGGCCGGCACGTGCTGCAATCCCTGTGTGACAAGCTGGTCGACCTCGATCCGCAGGGCGGGATCGTGCCGATGCTGGCCACCTCGTGGCACTGGTCCGAGGACGACAAGGTCCTGACGCTGCACCTGCGCGACGGGGTGCAGTTCCATGACGGGAGCCGCTTCGATGCGGCCGCGGTGCGCTTCAACCTCGAGCGCGCCCTGACACTGCGCGGCTCGCGCCGGCGGGCCGAGATCGACGCGATCGACCGGGTCGAGGTGGTCGATCCGCTGCAGGTCCGCTTGCTTCTGAAGACCCCGTCGGTGCAGGTGCTGGCGGCGCTCAGCGACCGGGCCGGGATGATGGTGTCGCCGGCCGCGGTCGAGGCGGCCGGGGCGGCGTTCGGCGAGCGCCCGGTCTGCGCCGGCCCCTACCGGTTCGTGGAGCATCGGCCGCAGGATCGCCTGGTGTTGGAGCGGTTCCCGGCCCATTGGCGGGCAGGCGAGTACGGCATCGACCGGCTGGTGTTCCGGCCGATGCCGGACAGCACGGTGCGGCTGCTGAACCTGCGGTCCGACAGCCTCGACCTGATCGAGCGGCTCGGCCCCAACGACGTCGCGGAGACCGAGCGGGATCCGCGCTTCGCCGTAGAGGCGGCGACCGGGCTCGGCTACTACAACCTGACCTTCAACATGGCCGGTCCCGGGGCCAATGCCGCCGTGGCCCGGACGGCGGCCGTGCGGGAAGCGCTGGACCTCGCACTCGATCGCGACGCCATCAACCAAGTCGCCTTCGCCGGCCGCGCCGAACCGGGCAACCAGCCGTTTCCGCCGGACAGCCCGTGGTACGACCGGACCCACCCGGTGCCGGGCCGCGACCTCCCCGGGGCCAAGGCCAAGCTGGCCGGAATCGGTCCGGTCACCCTCGAACTGCTGGTGCCGACCGACCCGGAGCGGCAGCAGGTCGGGCAGATGATCCAGGCGATGGCCGCCGAAGCGGGCATCACGGTGCGGGTCGGCGCGATGGAGCTGATCTCCCTGCTCGACCACGGCAAGCGCGGCGAGTTCCAGGCCTACCTGGTCGGATGGAGCGGGCGCCCCGACCCCGACCTCAACATAACCCCGATGCTGTCCTGCGGCGCGGCCGGCAACGACGGGGGTTACTGCAGCCCGGCGCTCGATGCAGCGCTGGCTGTAGGGCGCGGAACCGCCGACCCGGCCCGCCGCCAAGCAGCTTACAAGGAGGCGGTCGGCGTGCTGCTGTCCGACCGGCCGACGCTCTACCTCTACCATGCGAAGTGGATCTTCGCGCACACGGCGTCGCTGCGCGGCTTCAAGGCCTATGCGGACGGCATCATTCGGCTGGATGGGGTTCGGCTGGACAAGTGAGCCGGGCATCTCCCGCCCGCACCAGTTAACCACAACGAGACGTGATGCTGGACGATGTTGAGCCCCGAGGCACGAGGGTTGCCTAGCCGTGACCGCGTCGCTTAGAGCACGTTCCGGCCAATCGGCGCGTTCGAGATGCTTCCGCATCTTCAGAGAGGAGAGACATTTCCCCGATCGCATGACCCCGTTCGGCCGCAGACTGCTTGGATCCCGAGATCCAAACATCAGCACACGATCCTCGACGCCTCGCGCAGGTCGTCGCACGACCTCACGGAGGCTCGCCATGCCGGTTTCATCTCCCGCCCCGCGTCTCGAGGCAGTGTCCCGCCGGTGACCACTGCCGCTGACGCCAGGACGGTCGTTTCCGCGGCACGGCGGTCCGGTGGGAGATCCCCGGTCGTCCGCGCTTACCTGTTGCTGGCCCTGCTGCTCGCGGCCGTCAGCGCCGTGGCATACCCGCTTCGGCTCGATGCCTTGCCGGTCGCCGGCTACTGGCCGAAACGCGTCGTGCTGCTGCTCGCGGTCTCGGCGGTGACGGCGGGCTTCCTGTTCGCGGCGCGACGTTGGACATGGTCCGACACACGGAGCGGGTTCGCTTGGGCGCTCCGCCGCCCGACGCGGCGAGTGCAGGCCGGTTTGGCCCTGTTCGCCTTCGCGCTCGCGGCGCTGATCGCCACCGCCGCGCTGCACGCCGTGCCGATGTCGGGCGACGAGCACACCTACGTGCTGCAAGCCGACATGTTGGCACACGGGCGGGTCTCGGCCGATTTGGCGCCCGCACCGGTCCGGCCGTTCTTCGCCCAGATGTACGTGTTCCAGGCCGGCGATAAGCTGATCTCGCAGTATCCGCCGGGCTGGGCGGCGGTGTTGACGGCGGCGAGCCAGGCCGAAATCCCTTATGCGCTTGTCAACCCGATCGTCGCTGCGCTGACGGTGCTGGCGTTGTGGCAATTCGCGGTCCGGCGCAGCGGCGCCGACGCAGCGCTTGCGGCCACGCTGGTCATGACGGGTTCGGCGTTCTTCCTGCTCAACTCCGCCTCGTTCTACAATGGCAGCCTCGTGGCCCTGCTCGGCGTGGTGTTTGTCGGTTCGGCGGCCACCTTCCTCGACCGGCCCCGTGTGGGGCCCGCGCTCGGCCTCGGCGTGTGGTTCTCGGCCATCGCCGTCACCCGCCATTTCGACGCGCTCGTGTTCGCCCTGCCGGTCGCGATCGAGATGCTGCGCCGCGGAACTGTGCGGCATTGGCGTTTGGCGCCGCTCGCGGCTGCCGCGGCCCTGCCGTTGCTGGCCGCGCTGGTGCTGTACTATTGGGGCGCAACTGGCACGCTTTGGACCATCCCGCAGACACTGCGCGACCCCAATGACGGACTGCTTGGCGCCTATTGGCATCTGACGCGGGTGACGGCGATCAGCGTCAAGCGGGTGGTCGAACTGGCGGAGTGGGTGTCGGTTCCATTCGTGGCCGCCCTGGCTTGGGCGCTGGTGCAGAAGCTGCGGCAGCGCCGGCTGGCGTTCTACGACCTTTACGGGCCGCTGTTCCTGGCTGCTTACTGGCTGCAATGGTCCGATGGCGGCTATCGCTGGGGGCCGCGCTACATCTTCCCGGCACTCCCGTTCATGGCGCTCGCGGTTGCCGACCAAGCCTGCTGGATGCTGCGCAACCGGCGCTCGGCGGCTCTCGCCCACCTGCTGGCGATCTCGGTCCTGGTCTCGCTGACCCAACTGCCGACGTTCGTGTTCCGGTCGAAGCAACTGATCAAGGAGTTGCAGGATATCCGCTTCCAGGTTGCCCAGGCCGGGCTGCATGACGCGGTGGTGCTCGTCACCGCCGGGCCGGGGCAGCTCTGGGCGATGGACCCGAGCGACCTCGCGCGCAACGGCCTCACCTTGGAAGGCGACGTGATCTACGCGCACGGCCCGCGCATGTTCGACGGCCCGATCACGCCGGCGGAGACCGACCGCACCGTGCACGCGCTGCGGGAGCAGTTTCCCGGGCGCAGCGTCTGGTTATACGAACGCGTACCAGGCCGGCTGCCCGGACGGCTGGTAGAGCGCTGACACGGCGTCGCAACCCATTGCGTCCCGGCGGGGTCGCGGAGGACGATAGAACTCCGCTGAACGCCAGGGAGCGACCGCCATGACCACCACCCACTCCGGCCCGCGCTGGACCCGCCGCCCGCCCGGTTCGAACTGGGGCGAGTTCGGGCCCGACGACCAGCGTGGCCGGATGAATCTGCTGACGCCGGAGAAGGTGTTGCAAGGGGTCGCCGAGGTCCGCGAAGGCCGCACCTTCTGCTTGAGCCTGCCGCTTGACCTGCCCGGCGGCAACGCGCTCAACCCGCGCCGCTTCCCGCCGGTGCTGCGTCCGACGCTGCGCGACGCCACCCCCAACTTCGTGTGCGACTTGGCCGAGAGCGGTCATTCCGATGTCGTGTGCGACGATCTGGCGGTGCTGTACCTGCAATATTCGACGCAATGGGACAGCTTCGCGCATGTCGGCAGCTTGTTCGACGCCGACGGCGACGGCCGCCGCGAGCGGGTGTTCTACAACGGCTTCCGCGGCGGCGAGCACATCACCGGTCCGTCGGACGCCGCCGACGCCGGAGTGCCGAACGGCCCCGGCGGCCGCAGCACGTCGCGGGCCGGCGCGCTGGGGATCGAGAACATGGCAACCGCCTGCGTCCAAGGCCGCGGCGTCATGATCGACCTGCACGCGCATTTCGGCCGTGAGCGCAAGCTGGTCGGCTATGCCGAGCTGATGCAGGTGATGGCCGCGGACGGCGTCACCGTGGAACCCGGCGACATGGTGTGCTTGCACACCGGCTTCGGCCAGATGCTGCTGGACGCGGGCGGCACGCCGGATCCGCATGCGCTGCACCATTCCTGCCCGGTGCTGAACGGCCGCGATCATGAGCTGCTGCAATGGATCACCGATAGCGGCTTGGTGGCGTTGATCGCCGACAACTACGCGGTCGAGGCCGCGCCAGCCGAGCCCGGTGGCGACGATTGCGCCTCCCTGCCGTTGCACGAGCACTGCCTGTTCAAGCTGGGCGTCCATCTCGGCGAGATCTGGCATCTGACGCCGCTTGCCGACTGGTTGCGGGCGCACCGCCGGTTCCGTTTCCTGCTGACCGCGCCGCCGCTTCGCTTGCCGGGTGCGGTCGGGTCGCCGGCGACCCCCGTCGCGACGGTCTGACGCGATGCCTGCGCCCCTACCCTTTCAGCAAGACCGGCCCTGCCCGCTCGACGGCCTGCGCGTGCTGGACTTCTCCCGGCTGGTGGCCGGCAACATGCTGACGGTGCAGCTGGCCGATTTCGGCGCCGAGGTGATCAAGCTCGAGCCGGCGTCCGGCGACCCGTTGCGGCATTGGCGCGAGGACGGCGTCGATGCTTACTGGAAGGTATACGGCCGCAACAAGAAAAGCATCCGCCTCGACCTGCGTGGGGCCGAGGGCAAGGGGTTGCTGGCGCGACTGATCCCGACCGCGGACGTGCTGGTGGAAAGCTTCCGCCCGGGCAGCATGGAGGCGGCCGGGTTCGGACCGGACGAGGTGGCCCGGCTTAACCCGCGCTTGGTGTTCGTGCGGGTGTCGGGGTTCGGCCAGACCGGACCCTATGCGCAGCGGCCGGGCTTCGGCAGCCTGGTCGAGGCGATGAGCGGGTTTGCCGCCAAGAACGGCTTCGCCGACAAGCCGCCGGCGCTCCCCAACCTCGCTTTGGCGGACATGGTGGCCGGCATTCAGGGCGCGTTCGCAGTGATGGTGGCGTTGCGTGAGGCGGCGCGTCCCGGCGGGCGCGGCCAGGTGATCGACCTTTCCTTGCTTGAGCCGCTGCATATGGTGCTCGGCCCGGATGCGGCGGCGTGGCGCATCACCGGCCGGATCCCGCCGCGCTCCGGCAACCGCGCCTCCATCACCGCGCCGCGCAACATCTACGCGACCTCGGATGGCGGCTGGGTGGCGTTGTCGGCCTCGACCCAGGCAATGACGGAGCGCCTGTTCCGCGCCATCGGCCGGCCCGAGCTGATCGACGACCCGCGCTTCCGCAGCAACGCCGACCGGCTGGCCCATGTCGGCGAGATCGACGCGATCATCGGCGACTTCGTGGGCGCCCGTACGCTGGCCGAGAACCTCGGGTTCTTCGAAGCGGCGGAGACCACCGTCGGCCCCGTCTACGACGCCAGCGGCTTCGAAGCGGACCCGCACGTCCAAGGCCGCGGCGTGCTGGTCGAGATGGCGGACGACGACCTCGGCAGCATCCCGATGCACGCCGTGGTGCCGCGCCTGTCGGGCACGCCGGGCGCACTGCGGCGGCGCGCGCCACATCTCGGCGAGCATGAGAACGAGATCCTCGCCACCCTCCCCCAGGGTTCGCCGCCTGCCGCGGCGGAGTGATGCGGTGGCGTCTGCGGGGAGGTACGGCCGGACTGGTACGAGATGTGCTTGCCGTGTGCGGCGACGCGCATTGGAGTGCAGCATGGCGTATCTTCCCCCCAGCGAGTTCGTGAAGAAGGCGATCGATTCTGGCGAGTCGAAGGTGTTCATGGCCTCCAAGGACACCCTGATCCGGGCCTACATGGCCGGCGCCATCCTGGCCCTCGCTGCCGCCTTCGCCGTTAGCATCAACCAATCCACCGGGCAGCCGCTGGTCGGCGCCCTGCTGTTTCCGGTCGGGTTCTCCATGTTGTACTTGCTCGGCTATGACCTGCTGACCGGGGTGGTGGTGCTGACCCCGCTCGCGTGGCTCGACCGGCGGCCCGGCGTCACTGTCGCCGGGGTGTTGCGAAACTGGGCTCTTGTGTTCGTCGGCAACTTCGCCGGCGCGCTGACGGTCGCGGTGATGATGGCGATCGTGTTCACCTTCGGCTTTGCCACCGAGCCGAGCCCGGTCGGCAAGGTGATTGCCGGCATCGGCGAGGCGCGCACCCTCGGCTACGCGAAGTATGGCGCGTCGGGGATGCTGACGCTGTTCGTGCGCGCGGTCATGTGCAACTGGATGGTCTCGACCGGGGTGATCGGCGCCATGATCTCGACCTCGGTGCCGGGCAAGGTGATCGCGATGTGGATGCCGATCACGGTGTTCTTCTTCATGACGTTCGAGCATTCGATCGTGAACATGTTCCTGTTCCCGTCGGCGCTGATCATGGGCGGCCATTTCTCGCTCATGGACTACCTGATCTGGAACGAGATCCCGACCCTGGTGGGCAACATCGTCGGCGGCATCGCCTTCACCGGGTTGATGCTCTACTCGACCCATGCCCGTCCCGGCGCCACGCGTGCCCCGGCGAGAACGGTCGCCGCCGAGTAGGCCCGGGGGGCGGCCGTTCAGTCGACCGGCTTCGGGTCTTGCAAGCCGTAGCTGGCGATCGCCCCCGTGACGTCGGCGATCTCCTCTGCGGTCAAAAGGTACGGCTCCCCGAGTTGCAGCGCGAGGCAATACTGCCGGGCCAGCGTCTCCAACTCGACCGCGAGCCACATCGCCTTGTCGAGGTTCGCGCCGACCACGACCATGCCGTGGTTGGCGAGCAGGCAAGCGTTGCGTCCTTCGAGCGCGGTCAAGGTGTGGGCCGCGAGTTCGGCGGTCCCGAACTTTGCGTACGGGGCACAACGCACATCGTCGCCGCCGAACACCGCGATCATGTAGTGCACCGCCGGGATCGGCTGGCGCAGGATCGCGAGCGTGGTGCAGTACGGGGCGTGGGTGTGCACCACCGCCCCGGCATCCGGCCGGCCGCGCAGGATGTCGAGGTGGAAGCGCCATTCGGTGCTGGGCTTAAGCGGACCGGTCCAAACGCCGCGCTTCCCCTCCAGCATCATGCTGGCCACGTCCTCGGGGCGCATGCACTCGTACGGGGTGGCGGACGGCGTAATCAGCATCCGGTCGCCACAGCGGACGCCGATGTTGCCGGACGTCCCCTGGTTGATGCCGAGCGCGTTCATGCTCCGCGCCGCCTCGACGATGGCGAGGCGAAGCGCCGCCTCGTCCGTTTGTGCCGAGCGATCTGGTTCAGGCATGCGCATCCCGAGCTGCTTGGTTCGACTGGACTCTTGCGCTCAAGCCTGTCGGGGTGAATCGCAAGAGTCCAACGGGTTGAAGCTAGCCCTGGACTCTTGCGATGCCGGGCCGTCCGGCGCCAACGATGCGGGGGGCAACTGGCGGCCGCGATGGACGGAGGATCAGGCCCTTGCTGTCGAGCTCGACGTCGGCGTCGCGATACACGGCCGTCGCGACCTTGAGCGACTCCACGAATCGCATCTTGAAATGGGCGAGCTTCTTGTATGACGCGCCGAACTGGGCATAAAGCGCGGGCCACGATACCGTGCGCGCTTGCGGCAGGACGTGCAGGCGATACGCCAACCAGCAATACACGTCGAGCGCCTGCGAGTTGTTCGAGATCGCTTGGATGGCCGCTTCCTCGAGCGGAACCGGATGCCGCTTCAGCTGCTCGAAGAAGGTTTCGGACAGCCTTGCCGTCTCGACGAACAGGCTGCCCTGGTTGCTCGAATCGTCCACGAACATCGCCGCGTCGACGATGTTCTGGTTGATCAGCCCGGCCCGCCCGCCCTGCTGCACATGGAAGGTCAGGCGGCAGCGCGACAGCCGGTCCGCCTGCTCGCGCACGTCGCGGAAGCTCTTGCCGCCGATCGGGATGCCAAGACGGCCCAGCCAGGCGTGCAGCGAGCGACCCAGCGCGACGTCGCGGCTGTTGGTGCGCAAGGCTTCGGATTGCAGATAAAGCAGGATCAGGCGGGCCCGCGAGCCGTAGGGGACGCCGCAGAATTCGGTGTCGAGGCCCGGCAGGTTGCGGCGGCCGGGTTCGACGACGAGGGTGACGCGTTCGGTTTGCACCTTCCAAACCGCATCGTCGGCCAGGCGCTTGTGTGGCAGGGCGGCTTGGCACCAGCCGGAGTAGAGGAAGCCGATGCCGGCGTCCTCGTCCTGCATATAGGCGATCGCGACCTCGATGGCCCTCCGGTCGGCGTCGGTTTCGGCGGCCAGCAATGCGCCCCGTGTGCCAAGTTCGGCGATCAGCTTGTGAACCGCGGCCACGTCCTCACCCCTTCGCAACAGAGCGCCTTCTCATGGGTTGCGAGGTTGCACAGAAGCTTGTGCGGCGTCCACTTGGACTCTAGCGATCGGAAGTACTAGGGAGGATATTAGTAGAACTCTATTAGTATGCTCGCATGAGTCCAGTGGATAACCCGCTAAGTCCTTGATGCACGGAAAACGCTGGACGCAGGAGTCCAGTTGCGGATCGCAGCAGTCCAGGCGGTGGTCCGGCGGCGACTCGGGGCGGCCGAGAACGGCTGGGCGGTCCAGCCTGCGGAGGGTGCCGCGTCACAAGAGTCCAGCCTCCGGCCCGCAGTGCATCCCAAGAGTCCAGCCCCTGCCCGGCAGGGTACCTCGGGGTCGCAGAGTCCAGTCACGCATCGGCCGGCAACCCGTCCCAGACCTCCTCGGCGGCGAGCGGCCGCGGCAGCAGGCCCTGCTCGGCCGCATAACGCCGGGCGAGGTCGATCGCCGGCTGCAGCCCATCCCGGCTCATTGGCAGTGGCGCGCCGCCGCCGGGCGCGACGGCCTGGGCGTCACGAAAGAGGCGCAGCAGCTCGGTGACGAGGTCGGGGCGGCGCTCGGCCAGTTCGCGCCGGACGGTGACGAGGTGGTTGACCGGAACGAAGCCGTGGCGCCGGACGAAGGCGGCACCGGAGGCGGCCGGGTCCGGGAACACCGTGCGCAAGCGCGGGTCGGCCGGCACGTCGTTGCCGACGATCACCGCGTCCAGCACGCCCGAATGCAGCATCGCCAGCATGTCTTGGCCGGCCGGCGCCCGCTCGACCCCGTCCGGGTCGCGGTATTCGGCGACGTGCGCGTCCTCGAACGTGGTCCAGCGCACCGCCTCCGGGCGGACGCCGTAGTCGTCGGCGAGGATGCCGCGCAGCCAGAGGCCGGTCGTTTGGCTGTACGCGCGCACCCCAACTCGGCGACCGGCTAAGTCGGCGGGGCCGGCAATGGCGCTGTCGGCGCGGCAAAGCAGCGCCGCCTCTTGGAACCGCGCCGCCATCGTCAGCGGCAGCAGGACGAGCGGCTTGTTCCATGCCCTGGCTTGCAGGAAGGTGGCGATCGCCATCTCGGACACGTCGAACGCGCCGTCCCGCACCATCGGCGCGAAGGCGCGGCTGATCGGCGAGACGTCGGTGAAGTCGAGACGCAAGCGGTCGGACACGACCTCGCCCGAGAAGAGCGGCTGCGTGTGGTTGTAGCGACCAAGGGCCGCGCGCAATACCGGCGCCCCGCCCGGGTCATCCGCCATTGCTCAGGCCTCGGGCTCGGCGTAGGGGCGATATACCAGACCCTTCTCCGCCAGCCGCCCGCGCATGCCGTAGATGTCGAGGCCGAGCTCACCCGATTGCAGCCGGGCACGGGTGCCCGCCTCCTTCCGCTCGCGCGCCTCGCTCAGCCGCAGCACGTCGGTTGCTGTGCGCCGGGGCACGACCACAACGCCGTCGTCGTCGGCGACCACGAGGTCGCCGGGCCGCACGAGCTGCCCGGCGCAGGCAACCGGGACGTTGATCGAACCCAGCGTTTCTTTCACGGTGCCCTGGGCGGAGATCGCGCGGGTCCAGACCGGGAAGCGCATGGCGGTCAGCGCCGCGACGTCGCGCACCCCGGCCTCGATCACCAGACCGGCGACGCCGCGCGCCGCGAGCGAGCAGGCCAGCAGCTCGCCGAAATAGCCGGTGTCGCAAGGCGATGTCGGCACCACCACCAGCACGTCGCCGGCCCGGCACTGCTCGACCGCGACATGCAGCATCCAGTTGTCGGCGGGCGGGATCGAGACGGTGACGGCGGCGCCGGCGATTTTCGCCCCCGGGTAGATCGGCCGCATGTGGGAGGCGAGCAGGCCGGTGCGACCCTGCGCCTCGTGCACGGTGGCGACGCCGTAGGGGGCGAAGGCCGCCGCGACGTCGGGGTCGACGCGGGGCGGATCGGTGAGGACGAGCGCGGTCATGCCAGCGTCTCCACGACGTGCGGGAACACGGCCTGGTAGCCCTCCCCGTAGGTGATCGTCTTGTCGGAGTTACGGGCCGCCTGGGCGCCGCGCTGCTGCGCGACGCGGGTGTAGTACTCCCAAAGATGCTCCTGCCCGGTCATGCACTCGATGGCGGCGCGCTTCTTCTCCCACACCGCGGTGATGTCGAGCAGCACGCCGGGCTTCCAGTCGCACTGCTCCGGCTGATGCGGCTCGAACAGGAACACCGGCGGGGCGCCGAGCACGCGTTGGCCCGGCTTGTGGCCGTGCGCCTGAGCGACGATCCGGGCGTGCTGGGCGAAGTCGGTGACGGCCGGGTGGTCGTGGTTGTAGCTGTCGGCCTTCGAGTGCGACAGGACGAAGGCCGGGTGGAGGGCGCGGTAAACGTCCACGAGGCGATAAAGCAATTCCTCGTTCAGCGTGATCGGGTAGTCGCCGAGGTCCCAGAACTGGATGTCGGCCACGCTGAGGTGCCGGGCGGCCGCTTCCGCCTCACGTTGCCGCTCCGCCTTGACCCGGCCGAGCGTCATCCCCTCCTGCCGCCAGAGCTTCGCAGACTCGCCGCGCTCGCCGTAGGACAGGCAGATGACGGTGACGGCGAAGCCCTTTGCCGTATGCAGCGCGATGGCGCCGCCGGCGCGCCACACGAAGTCTGCCGAATGCGCCGATACCACCAGCGCGGTGCGCCCGCTTGTGCCGCTCATGATGCGATTCCTTTCGCTGCGAGGTGGTCCTGGCTTGCGTGCTCGCCTGGTTCGGCCAGCGGCGGGGTGCCATGGGTGTGGAAGCTGGCGATGGTCTGCAGGCCCCAGACCTGGCCCTTGCGGCGTTCGGCTTCGATCCAGGTGATCGGCTTCCAGTCGGGCGCCAGCACCAGCCGGGCGGCGGCGTTCGCCAGCTCGACCCGGTTGCCGCCGGGCTCCCAGGCGTAGAGGAAGAACGTCTGCTGCACGGCGTGCTTGTGCGGTCCGGTCTCGATGAGGACGCCGGCCGCCTGCAGGATCGCCTCGCGGCTCTCGAGCGCCGGGCGCAACGGACGCAGGCGAGACCGGCCTCGGTCGTTCATCGGAACCTTGCGCCTCGGCCATGGCTCGATCCTAGCCAAGGTCGGTTCACGTCGCACGTGAGAAACCCGGCCGTCATTTCTGAACACAGCTTGCCGAAAAGCTGGATGGCTGGCCATCTGGCAGTATGTCAGGCCCGGTCGAAGATCGACCGTCGTATTTCGCGCGGCCGCTCCCTTTTGAGTAGGCAGCCGGCCGCTCTGCGCGCCCGCTGGGCGCTGCCTTTCGCGCCAGCGGCCTGGCAGGAACTGGCCAGGGCGACGCGGATCCTGTCCATCGGAGCGGTCGGCCCCATGTTCCACGATCACCGATCAGGACCGCGACGTGCCCGAAGGCCATACCGTCCACCGCCTCGCCGACGCGTTCTCGGCGCACTTCGTCGGCGACACGCTCCGCGCGAGCAGTCCGCAGGGGCGGTTCACCGAGGGCGCGGCGGTGCTGGACGGACGCCGGCTGCTCGGCGCCGAGGCGTGGGGCAAGCAGATGTTCCTGCTGTTCGACAACGACGTCTGGCTGCGCGTGCATCTCGGGATGTACGGCATGTGGCGGTTCGCCGGGCCCGGCCTGGCGGGGATCGGCCGGCGCACAAGGGGCGCGGCGCCGGAGGAGGAGGACGAGGACGGCCGCCCCCTCCCCCGCGGCGTCGTCCGGCTGCGGCTCGCCAGCGCCACCCATCTCGGCGACCTCAGCGGGCCGTCCATCTGTGCGCTGCAAAGCCCGGCGGAGAAGGCGGCGACGGTGGCTGGGATCGGCCCCGATCCGCTGCGCCCCGCGGCCCGGCCGGGGCGGGCGTGGTCGGCCATCAGCGCCTCGAGCCAGCCGATCGGCCAGCTGCTGATGCGGCAGGAGGTGGTTGGCGGGATCGGCAATATCTATCGCGCCGAGCTGCTGTTCCGTGCCCGGATCGACCCGCACCGGCCGGGCCGCGCCCTTGCCCGGGCGCAGTGGGATGCGCTGTGGCGCGACGCCCGCGCCTTGCTGCGCGACGGGGTGCGGGACGGTGCGATCATCACCACGCGGCCCAAGGACCGTTCGCCCGGCGTTCCGGTGGTGGGCCGTCGCATGCGGCGCGACGCCCGGTCCTATGTCGCGTTCCGCGGCGGCGAGCCCTGCCGCATTTGCGGCAACCCGGTCAGGATGGAGGTGATGGCCGGGCGCAAGCTGTATTGGTGCCCCGTTTGCCAGACGGAATGAGGCGCCGGGTCGTGGGAATTCGCAGTCGCCAAGGGCGGCGCCGGCGTCCTATGGTTCGATAATCGAATGCGAGCGAAGGAGCGCCGGAGCTGCCGACCACCCACAGCATCGTCGGCGCCGGGAAGACGTCGCTTCGAACACCCAGCATGGAGGCCGATGGATGACGTTGTCCCTGACGAGAAGGCTCGCCGCAATCGGGCTGTCGATGACCGGCCTGGCCGCTCCGTGGTCGCCCGCCCGCGCGGCGACCACCTTGCATGTTACCATCGCGGAATACAGCTCGTTCACAAAACCCTACTACGAGCAGCTCGCCGCAGCGTACGAGGCGGCGCACCCGGACATCAAGGTCGCGCTCGAGGTGGTGCCGTGGAACAGCCTGCTGCAGCGCTTGACGACCGACATCGCCGGCGGGACGGCGCCCGACCTCTCGATCATCGGCACCCGCTGGCTGCTGGATTTCGCATCCCAAGGGGTGGCCGAGCCGCTGGACGGCTATCTGACCCCCGGCCTCAAGAGCAAGTTCATCGACGTGTTCATGGCGCCGTCGGTGATCGGCGGCAAGACCATGGGCCTGCCGGTGGCGGCGTCGGCCCGGGCGATGATGGTCAACCTCGACCTGTTCGACCGCGCCGGAGCGACGCCGCCCAAGACCTGGGACGAGCTGCATGATGCGGCGCAGAAGATCGCCAAGCTGCCGGACACGTTCGGCTTCGGTTTGCAGGGCAAGGAGATCGAGACCGACGCCTATTTCGACTACGCGCTGTGGACCTTCGGTGGCGACCTGTTCACCAAGGACGGCAAAAGCGGCCTGCGCACGCCCCAGGCGATCGAAGCAGCCGCGTTCTACAAGAAGCTTGTGGACGAGAAGCTCACTCAGCCCTCGCCGACCAACTACAACCGCGAGGACGTGTTCAACCTGTTCAAGCAGGGCAAGCTGGGCATCATCTTCACCTTCCCCATGCTGATCCCGCAGGTGAAGGCGGAAGCGCCCAAGATGCGGTATGCGGTGCTGCCGTTCCCGGTCAAGGCGGTTCAGGCGACCTACGGCGTCACCGACACGCTGATGATGTTCTCCTCGTCGAAGGTGAAGGACGCCGCCTGGTCGTTCATGCAGTTCTCGTATCAGCCGGAGTGGCGCGACAAGTTCGACCGCGGCGAGGGCCTGCTGCCGATCCTGCGGGCCAACGCGGCCGAGGACTACTACAAGACCAACAAGGACGTGGCGGCGTTCGCCGCCGGGCTGCCGTATGCCAAATTCGCGCCGACGATCGCCGATTGGGAGGAGATCGCCGACACCACCGTTCAGGCGCTGCAGCGGATCTACCTGGGCCAGCAGCCGGTCGAGGCGGCGTTGCAGGAAGCCGCGGCCAAGGTGGACCAGATCCGCGCTCGCTGATGCGCAAGGGATGTAGAAGCGGATCTCGAAGGCGCCGCCTTTGACGGGGGTCAAAGGGGCAAAGCCCCTTTGGCTGATCCTCCCGAGCTTCGCGCTGACGACGGTGATCATCCTCTACCCCGTGGTCGACCTCGCCTGGAGCTCATTCCATGCGGTCAGCCGGTTCGGGCAGCTGCGCGGCTTTTCCGGGCTGGACAACTACCGCGCGCTGCTCGGTGACCCGTTGTTCCTAAACTCGCTGCTGCGGACGCTGGTGTGGACAGGTGCCGTGGTGGGCGGCACCCTGCTGATCTCGATGCCGGTCGCGCTGATCCTGAACGACGAGTTCATCGGCCGCGGCCTGGCCCGCACGATCGTCATGTTGCCGTGGTCGGTCTCGCTGACCATGACGGCGGTGGTGTGGCGGTGGGCGCTGAACGGGCGCAACGGGCTGGTGAATGCGACGCTGATGGATCTCGGCCTGTTACGGGAGCCGATCGAGTGGCTCGCCACCGCTCCCATGGCGTTCACGGTCGAGATCCTGGTGGGCATCCTGGTCTCGATCCCGTTCACGACGACGATCCTGCTGGGCGGCTTGTCGTCGTTGCCGCCGGAGATCTACGAGGCCGCCCGCGTCGACGGCGCCACGCGCCTGCAGCAGTTCCGGAGCCTGACCCTGCCGCTGCTGCGTCCGTTCATCACCATCGCCGTCGTGCTGAACGTGATCTACGTGTTCAACTCGTTCCCCATCATCTGGGTCATGACCGAAGGCGGCCCGGCCAATGGGACCGACATCCTCGTCACCTATCTCTACAAGCTGGCGTTCCGGTTCGGGCAGCTCAGCAAGGCGTCGGCGGTGTCGCTGGTGATGTTCGGCATGCTGCTCGCCTTCACGATCGTTTATGTGCGCTTGGTCGTGCGTGGGGAGGACCGAAGCGACGACGCCGGCCGGGCCGAGTGATGTCCCGCCGGGCCCGGAGCCTGTTCTACTGGCTGCTGCTGTCGCCGCTCCTGCTCGTGGTGCTGTTCCCGTTCGCGGTGATGTTCGTGTCGGCGGTTCGGCCGCGCGACGAGCTGTTCACCTACCCGCCAACCTGGACCTTCAGCGCGTTCCGCTGGGCCAACTTTGCCGAGATGTGGGAGAAGGTCGGGTTCGGGGGCGCGTTGCTCAACAGCCTTTATGTCAGCATCGGCGCCACCCTGGTAGCGCTCGCGTTCGGCATCCCGGCCGCCTATGCCCTGTCGCGGTGCCGCTTCCGCGGCAAGGGACTGTATCGGCAGTTCCTGCTGATCACGCAGATGATGTCGCCCATCGTGCTGGTGCTCGGCTTGTTCCGGCTGGTGGTGGCGGCCGGGCTGGTGGACGACCTCGGCGCGCTGGTGCTGACCTACGCCGCGTTCAACGTGGCCTTCACGATCTGGATGCTGCGCAGCTACTTCGACACGGTCCCCGTCGAGCTCGAGGAGGCGGCCGCGATCGACGGCGCGACGCCGGTCGTGAGCCTGCTCCGGGTGTTCCTGCCGCTGGCCGTGCCGGCGATCGTGGTGACCACGATCTTCACGTTCATCAACAGCTGGAACGAGTTCGTGCTCGCTTTGACCCTGATGCGCTCATCGGGCAAGTACACCTTGCCGGTGATGATCTTCGCCCAGGTCGGCGGCCGGTATCAGATCGAGTGGCACCATGTCATGGCCGCGACGCTGCTGGCCACGGCACCGGTTGCGATCCTGTTCGCGTTGCTGCAGCGCTTTCTCCTGCGCGGCATGGCGCTCGGCTCGGTGAAGTAGCGGCGACTGCAATCGGGACGGGCTTGTTCGTGTTGAGCCGCGCCCTAATGTGTG
Organism: uncultured Alphaproteobacteria bacterium; assembly: GCA_963752225.1. Lineage (GTDB taxonomy): Bacteria > Pseudomonadota > Alphaproteobacteria > Acetobacterales > Acetobacteraceae > JBBROS01. Next base: position 98,073 of record CAVVXS010000003.1, read on the forward strand.
CGGTGCTGGAGGCGACTGGAGTCTGGTGGCTTCCCTGGTCTTCAAAACCAGAGACTCGCCTCAAAGCGAGTGGTGGGTTCGATTCCCATCCGCCTCCGCCGACGCCCCTCCCCTCCCCTTCCGGTCTCGGTGTGACTTGGCGCGCGGTGGCGAGGGTGGGTCGGTTGTTGCGGGCGCGTTGGCTGCACTGTGGGATTGGGGAATGCGGCGCCAGACAGGGCTGTTCGCCCTGCCTCCGTTGGCGATTGAACGAACAAAAGCTGATCGGCCGACTGAAAGGCCTTGCGGACTGATTGCCAGACAGCCAGCTTGCTGGACATCTGGGTTTCCATGCATGCAGGAGCACGGCCGGCGGTTCGCGCTGCTTCCTTGGGCCACGGCCTGTTCCTGGCTAAGAAAATCGGGCAAAGCCGCTTCGAACAGCCGGCTTTCTGGCAAGCTGGCTGTAAAGACATCTGGCAACGTGGCCTCGATGCTGGCAGCCAGTCCGGACGACCATATGAAGAAACAGCAGTAAGGCCGGCCAACCGCGTTGCCGCCTGGACAGACTTACGGCCAGCGACCTAGTCACCAAGCCAGCCAAGCCGACGCGCGGCTGTGCGAGCGAGCGGACGGAATTCCGGAAGGCCATAAGTCCGGACAGATGAACGAACAGCTTGAAGCGCAGCCGCAAGGCGACCTATACAGCCAGCCGTAGGCACATACGAGCGGAAGGACGTCCCGAAAGCATGCAAGTCATCGTGCTGGCTAGCCGGAAAGGTGGGGCAGGGAAGACAACCCTATCCAGCCACCTCGCGGTCGAAGCTGAACGAGCCGGCGCGGGGACAATCGCCCTGGCCGATACCGATCCGCAAGGCGGCTTGGCGGCCTGGTTCAACGCCCGCCGGGCCGAAACGCCGGTGTTCGTCGACGTCGGCGCCGGTCTGCCGGCCGCCATCAAAGCTTGCAGGGCAGGGGGGGTCGACGTCCTGTTCGTCGACACCCCGCCCAGCGTGACTGAAACCATCTCGGCCGTCATTGGCTACGCCGACCTCGTGGTCGTGCCAGTCCGCCCCAGCCCGAACGACCTCCGCGCCGTGGGCGGCACCGTCGAACTGGTCAGCCGGGCCAAAAAGAAGCTCGTCTTCGTGGTGAACCAAGTCACGCCACGGGCGAAGATCACCGCCGAAGCCGCCATTGCGCTGTCGCAGCACGGGACCGTCGCACCAAGCATGCTCGCGAGCCGGGTCGACTTCGCCACATCGATGACCGACGGCCGGACCGCAGGTGAGCTCGATCCGCATTCCCGGTCCGCCGCGGAAGTGGCGGCACTCTGGACCTATCTCGCCGCCCGCATCGATGGAGCCGTCAATGGCTAAAGCCGCTCCCGCCCCGCTTCATGCCTCGCTGCTCGGCGTCCCGAAAGGCGCCGCCGCACCGGCCGGCGACGTGCCGCGTGCGGCCGAACCCGCGCCTCCGCCGCCCGAGCCCGCTCCGGCCGCGCCGCCCGCCCGGGTGAGGCGGCCGGAGACCGCGCCACCGCCGGTCGAGGAGCCCCGCACCGCTTTGACGGTCCGGCTGCCGCTCACGACGCAGGAACGGCTACGCGAGGCGGCGTTCCGCACCCGCCGGGAAAAGCAAGCGATCGTCGACGAAGCGCTCGGCGAATGGCTGGAACAGCGCGGCTTCTGACGCCCGTCAGAGAAACGGGTCGCCGGCGTGGTCGTCGAATAGGCGCGCGTCGCGAACGTAGCCCGACAGCACTTGCATGCTCTTGTGCCGGCTCACCTGCTGGATCTTCCAGACGTCGGCGCCGGCGCGTGCCGCGGCTGTGATGAAGCCCGCCCGCAACGAGTGCCCGGCGTAAAGCGCCGGGTCGAGACCTGCTCCGGCGGCGCGCGCCTGCAGGATGCGGGCGACGGCGTGGCCCGAGAGCCGGCCAGGGCGCGGGCGCCCGCCTTTCCACAACGGCCGAAACACCGGGCCCTCGGTGATGGCGGCGGCCGCCAGCCAAGCGCGGAGGTGGGTGAGGGGAGTGAGCCGGCGGCCTTCGGGCACGGCGATGATGGCCCCTTCGCCTTCCTGGTCGGTCTTGGAGCGGCGAACGGTGACGCGCAGACCGCGCTCCTCCCATGCGAGGTCGGCGACGTCGAGCGCGACCAGTTCGGAGCGGCGTGCAGCCATCGCCATGCCGAGCGACAACAAGGCGCGGTCGCGCAGCACCGCCAAGCCGTCGCCGCGGATGGACTGCAGCATGACGAACATAATGTCGGCGTCGGCGGGCGCTTTGCGGTCCGGAGCCTTGCTGCGGCCGCGCCGGATGCCGGCCACGACATCTCCGATCACCTGGCCGCCCTCAGCGCGATGCGGCGGCACGAGGCCCGCCCGCCGGTGCGCGTGCGCGATAGCAGCCAGGGCGCGGCCGATGCTCGGGGGCGCAAGCCCCCGGGACGCCAAGCTCGAGAGATGCACCGCGACCAGAGCTGGCGCGGCAGGCAAGGCGACGGCGTCCCGCTCGCTGCACCAGACCGCAAACCGGCGCCAATCCTGGGCATAGGCGTGCAGCGTGGCCGCAGCACGGCTGGCATCGGCGTAAGCCCGAACCGCCGCAACCTCGCTCGCGGCGAGCACCGGACCCTGAAGCGCCACATCGTCGGCCGCGGCGTCACTCGGGGAGGGCAGGGGGGCTGGAAGCGTCATGCCGCCAAGCTGCCGCGGCCAGATCGGGGCGTCAATGTTCACTCCGGGATCAGCGATTCTCGGCACCAATACTAAACGTCAGGAGCATGCGTTACCAGGCGTCAGTATGTGATGCCGCACTTGAGATGGCTGCTCTCGAAGGCGTTGTTGTTAGCCACAGTTCCAGCCATAACCGCGGCAAACGGCGGAGGCTGGCCAGCCCCCTGCGGGCTTGTGATTCTCCGCAGGGTGCGCCGTTGTCCTCGCCTCGAATGCTCACCGGCGCGTCAGAGGACGAGCTGCGGCCGTCGTAACCGGGGCCGTGACGGTGGCTACGGACTTCGGCTCGGTCATCGGCTGATAGGACGGCGCCGACCACTCGACGTCGGCGGTGCTGACCCCGTGCGGCAGCATCTGGCGTGGAGCTGCCAACCATTCGACGTCGGCCGTGCCGAGTGACTGCGGACCGACCATCCGGTTGTAGATACCAGTGCTGCCAGGGATCTCCGCGGCGGCTAGGTTATTGCCCTCGCCGCCTTCGGCGTGTGCGCCCGCCCAGGACAGAACCAGTATGACGGGAACGAGCATGGAACGTGCATACATTATTGCGCTCTTTCTGATTGCGTTTGACGGGTCAGGCAATCTGTCCGTCGAGCCGCACCTTGATCATTACGGTGCGGCACTGCAGTGATCTGGCTCACAGGAGCGTCGGTGCAGTTCCGAACCAGAACGGCGGGTGCTCGGATGTCAGTTTGCTGGGCGCTGGTGCATGGACCCAGCGCTTGCTGACGCGATATCTGACACAACCCGCAGGAAGCGTTGACGTTGCCTGCGGCGCTATGGGCGCAGCATGCGGCGGCGCGCAAGTTCGGACCGGACGAAGGTACGGCCCTGGTCAGCTTCACGCATCAGAGGCTCGGTGCTCTCGGGGGCGAGGATGGGCAAGCAGGCCGCGAAAGCAGCGTTGGCTTCTTCGAGACGGCCGGTGCCGGCTTCGCGCTCGCCGAGCCGGAGTAGGTCGAGGCCGAGATAGCACTGGGCCCGGGCCCAGTAGTAGTCCGAGCGCTCGCGATGGATCTTCAGCAGCGCGGCTCGATGCGCTGTGGCCGCGGCTTCGAGCGCGGCGGTGTCGTCCTCGCGTTCGCCGATCAGCCGCAGGGCGACGCCGAGATTGAACATGGGTGCCGGCCAGTCAGGCGACTCGGCCAACACGGTCTCGTATACTGCGACGGCCTCGTGCAGCCGGGCCGTGCCACTCTCTCTTTGGCCCAGATGCATGAGGATAGCGCCGGCGGCATTTTGCGCGAGCGCCCACCTCCGGCCGGTGCGATTAGGGCTTTCCTCAAGCGACAACCGCTCCGCCGCCAGCGCCTCGTCGAGCCGGGCCGTCTCACTTTCGCGCTCGCCGAGCCGCGCCAGGGCCCAGCCGAGCGCTTGCTCGGTTATCGCCCACAAGACCGGCGTCCTCTCGCGCGGTCGCTCGGCGAGCGCATAGCGGTAGGCGAGGACGGCGGCTTCGAGTGTGGCGCTGCCGCTTTCCCGCTCGCCGAGGCGTGTGAGCGCGTTGCCCAGGTCGTGCTGCGCCCTCGCCCATGCAAGCGGCTCGACATCCCGCCGCTTGGAGGCGGCGGCTTCCCGCAGGGCGGTGACGGCCTCGCGCAGGCCCGCCGTTCGGGCCGTTCGGCGATCGCGAGCAGGGACACGCCAAGGTTTGACAGCGTTACTGCCCGGTCGCGCTGGCTGCGAGCGGCTGTGCGCTCCTCGAGCACAGCGCGGAACGAGGCGGTCGCCTCCTCGAGGAGGGCCGTTCCGTCCTCGCGTTCACCCTGCCGCAGAAGCGTATAGCCCAGGTTGTTCATCGTCCAAGCCCAACGGAGCGGGACTTGGTCGCGAGTACGGACAGTCAAAGCCTGGCGATAGGCTAACGCGGCTTGCACGAAGCGCGCGGTGCCCGAACCTCGTTCGCCAAGGGTGTTCAGGGTAGCACCAATATCGTTTTGTGCGCGGGCCCAAGCGGCCGAGTGGCCGTGCCGTTAGTTCCTCATTGGCCAGGGATGGGCCGCAAGGGCTTGCTCCAGCCTTTCATTACCCGCTTCGCGCTGTCCGAGACTGAGCAGCGCGGCGCCGAAAGCGGTTTGCGCGCGCGCCCAGCCCATGGGATGGGCGGCACGGTCGAGCACCTGCAACGCTGTTTTAAGGGTTGCGACCGCCTGCTCGAGGTGTCGCGTGTCGGGGTCGCGTTCGCCAGAGTTCACAGGGTAACGCCGAGATTGACCTGGGTTTTGGCCACGTGTGGCGGCGATGTCGCGAGTGCGATAGGTGAGCGCGGCTTGGTAGGCCACGACGGCCTGCTGCAACAGGCCGGTGCCCCACTCGAGTCGCCGAGTGCGGTCAAAGTTAAACCGAGATCGTTCTGAGTTTGCGCCCAGTCCAACGTGTCGCCAGTTTCCGAGACAAGGGACAGAGCGAAATGGTAGCGGTCGACCGCGGAGGTGAGGGCGTCGTGATCGCCGAATGCTTCCCCTTGCATACGGAGCGTGTCGGCGCGTTGCATCTCGAGGCGCCACTGTTCGCGGCGGTCGAACGGTGCGAGGATGGCCGCGGCCCTGCCGATATCATCGGCGGCGTCGCGGTAGTGCAGCGTCACCACGGCGAGCTGAGCGCTCTTTTCGAGCAGCCCGGCGGCAGCGACGGCCCGGGTGCGGGCGCGTCGACCAGCATGTTTGTCGTGGCCATCTCGAAGGCCGCAGCTTCGCGAAGCTTGTTCTGCGCCAGCGGCAAGTCGCCTTTACTAAGCGCCGTGTCCGCCTGGGCGCGGCGGTCGGCAATGGCTGGACCGTCACCGTTGAGCATCTGAAGCTGGTGGCGGAGGGCGACGAACTCGTCAGCCTTGGCTTCCAGCCGTTGCTGTAGGTTGCCAAGCTCTTCGCTGCCCTCCGGGCGAGGAACCGCGGCGCTTTCCTCGATGCGGGTGAGGATGCGGGCGACAACGGAGACGGGCACGCCTTTGTCGCGAGCGATCGCTTCGGCAATCGACCGTTGGGAGGCGGTCAGGGCGGCCAACTGCTCGCGCTGCGCGCGAGGCGCCAAAATCGGTGTAGTAAGCGCCAGCGACGCCCAGCGCGGTGGCGAGCGGAACGAAGGCGGCAATGGCGGCATAGGCCTTCCTGACGCGCCATTTTGGAACAAGAGCACCGACCTGGCGCCAAGCCAGGCGGGGGCACTGGCAGGGGCTTGCGGCACGACAACGAAGGCGTCGACAGGCTTGTCGATGTTCTTGAGCGCGAGCGGACCCAGGGCTTCGAAGCGGATGTCGCGGGCTGGCGAGCGTGATCGCGGATGGCGGAGAAACGCAGGTGCGGCCAGGCGGGCAGACAGCCTGCAGCCGGGCGGCGACATTGATGCCGTCGCCATAGATGTCATGCTCGTCGACGGTCGCGTCGCCGATGTTCAGCCCTATGCGGAATTGGATTTGCTCGTCGTGGTGGGCTCCGTGCTCGGCAACGCCTTGCTGGATTGCGATGGCGGCATACATCGCCTGGTCGATGCTGTCGAAGGTGATGAGGAGGGATCGCCGGCAGCGTTGCGCAGAAAAGCCCTGATGGGCCGCGAGCCCCGGGTCGATGATATCGCGGCGGAGCAGGCGGAGGCGGAGGAAAGTGCCAGCGTCGTCACGGCCGATCAGGCGGCTGTAGCCGACCATATCGGCATGCAAGATCACCATCAGCCGGCGCGGCCAACGGTCCGGATCCACGACAGTGACGGACGTCGATGACGGCACTGGCCCTCCGATGCCAGATCGTAATCTAGCTCGGCGCGGTTGAAAGCAGCCATACTGCCAGTGCTAGCTACCGCTAATTCGCGCACGCTGCTCACAGTCCTCGATCCGAGGCGGCGGCTGATACATCAGGGGCCAGAGGGCGGACGAACGAGGACTGGCGAACGATCATCGGATACCAATCGCCCCAATCAGATCGTCGGCGATCTGTCCGCGAACCA
>CAVVXS010000004.1:0-9212 GCA_963752225.1 uncultured Alphaproteobacteria bacterium
CGGTCACGAGTAGCGTGATTCGGTCGGTGTTGCGCCGCGACGGAGTTTGTCATGCCAGGCGCGATCAAGATCACCCGTGACGAGCACACAGCGGAGCATCTTCCGCTAGCGGCTTCGCGCTGCAAGGACAGCCGAGCCTCGCGCCGTATGCTGGCCTGGCTTTTATCCTGGATGGCCATTCGCGTGCTGCGGCGGCGCAGGCGGCCGGCATGGATCGGCAAACGTTGCGCGACTGGGTGCACCGCTACAACGAACAGGGCCTGCAGGGTCTAGCCAACAACTGGGGCGGCGGCCGCAAAGCACTGCTGGGCGCGCCGCAAACGGAGCGGCTGGCCGAGTTGGTCCGCCAAGGGCCTGACCCGGCCGAGCACGGCGTGGTGCGGTGGCGGCGGGTGGACCTGGCACGGGTCCTCCAGGCCGAGTTCGGCGTGAGCGTCGCCGAGCGCACGGTTGGCACGCTGCTACGCAGGCTTGGGTTCCGGCGCCTTTCGGCCCGGCCGCAGCATCCCCGGCAGGACCTGGCGGCCCAGGAGACGCACAAAAAAACTTCGCCGACTTGGTCGCGGCCGCAATCCCCGACCGCGCCCGCGGCAAGCCGATCGAGGTCTGGTGCCAGGATGAAGCCAGGGTCGGCCAGCAGGGCAGCCTGACCTACGTCTGGGCGGAACGGGGCAGCCGTGCACCGCGGCCCCGCGACACACGTTACGAGTGGACCTACTTGTTCGGTGCGGTGTGCCCAGAGCGCGGCTGCGGCGCAGGCCTGGTGCTGCCACACGCCAACACCGCAGCGATGAACCTACACCTGGTCGAGATCGGCCGCACGGTCACGCCGGGCGCGCATGCCGTGCTCGTGCTCGACGGTGCAGGCTGGCACAAACTGGGCGGCGCGTTGCGCTACCCGACAACATCAGCTTGCTGACGCTGCCTCCCTACTCGCCCAAATTGAACCCGGTCGAGAACATCTGGCAGTTCCTGCGCCAAACCTATCTCAGCAACCGGGTGTTCGCCACCTACGACGCCATCCTCGACGCCTGCTGCCACCCCTGGAACGCCCTGACCGAACAGCCCGCACGCATCCGATCCATCGCAAGGCGAAACTGGATGTAAGTCAGAGCATGAAGCTGCTGATATCACTCTGACGGTCCGCGCGCCAATGGCAACGTATGGCCCGCACACGGCGCGGCTGCGCTGCCTGCGCCCTTGCTGCGCCCCGCTCCGCGTCACACATGCCCGTCAGCACATTCGCAAGGAGGCTGGGATGGCGTTCAAAGGCAAGCCGCCCGGGAGCGGGGCGGGCGACATGTCCAGGCGCACGGAGCAATTGCGGCCCGCGATCATGTTGAGCCCGCGCGAAGTGGAGCTAGCCCGGCGCATGCGCCGGGCCGGGCAGGAGCCGGACGCCATTGCCGCCGCCCTCGGCTTTCCGCTCGACGAGGTCGAGAAGGCGCTGGTGCAGATGCGCATGCCGCGTCCAGAAACCACCCGCGGGACGCTCAACGTCACCTTGGCCGCCCACCGGGTCGTGCTGGCGGAACGGCGCGGGAACGAGCCACTGTGGCAGACCTTCGACCGCCTGGTGGACGAGTTGCTGCGGCTGCGCAGCCAAGTCGCGGGCAGTGAGCGGCCGACGGCCCGGGCGGGCACAGCGCGGCAGCGGGCGGCGCCGGCGGCCTTGCCCATGCTTCCTGGGCTGTGATCAGCGCGCCGCCGGCGACGGGGAGCGCGCTGCGGCACGCGACGCCGAACGGGTCGGCCGCGCCCAGCCATGCGCCGCAATCAGGCCGGCGGCCTCCGAGTTGCCGTGCTCGGCGGAGGCCTTAAGCAGCTTGCGGCCGTCCGCCTCTTGCCCGATCGCCAGCAGCATCTGGCCCAGGCGCAGCAGCCGGGCCGAAGCGACGGGGTCGCCGCGCGTGGCGTCCGGCGCCGGCCGGTGCGGAGGCGCGGCCGTCACAGCGGCGACGCGCGTGTCCGACGGCTCAGCGATGACCGGGGCCGGAAGCGCCACGAACGGTTGATCTGCCGCTTGCGTCGGTTTTTTGCCCGGCGGCGCCGCAACCGGATCCAACATCCCGGCCGCCGTCTCCGCACGGGCGAGGATCGCGACTGGCGTCGGCCCGTTCGCCGGCGCCGCCATGGCAACCGGCGGCCTCGCGGCGGCGGCCGCCACTGGCTGCACGTTAACCGCCAGCACCGGACCGGACTCCGCCACGTCTGGTTGCGGATCATCGACGGGCAGCGCCGCCAAGGTCGCGATGTGGGGAGCGGCGGCGGGACCGGACCAGGCCGTGTGCAAGCCGCTGCCGTTACGAAGCCCGTTCACGCCGGTGCGGAGGTCAGGCCGGCCCACGAGAATGAGCGCGACGCTCGCCACGAGGACCAACGCGCCGGCGCCGATCAGCTGAGCGCGGCGCCGGGCCCGGAGCGACGGCCCCACTTGTTCGATGACGGCGGGCACGGTCTGCAGCGTGTCCCACGAGGTGGCATCGAAGATCGGCTCGGCCTGGTGCGGCAGGTTGCGCCGGCGCATCGCGCCGACGCCGCGCCGGAACTTGGATGCGGGCGCCTCGAACGGAGCGCGGACGCCGGCGGCGACCGGAGTGGCGGCAGCCTTGGCGGGCGCCGGCGCTCGCCGGGCCGGGCCTGGCTCGGCGCTGCCCCGGCCGAACGGCGGTGCTGCGTCGTGCCCGTGCAGCGGCGCCCACGCATCCGCCTCGATCTGGCCGCGCCAGGGCGAGACGACGCGGCGTAACCGTTCCGCCGCGGCTTCGTCGCAGATTCGCTCGATCAGGCGGTCCGCTATCCCGGGTGTGCGGGCCCCGCTCTCGGGCAGCTTCGCCATCGCCCGCAGCACGAACGCGTCTACCGGCGCCGGCAGCTCGGACCGGCGCACCTCGACAAAGGCGCGCACGTCGCTCCGGCTCATCGGTTGCACCGGCACCACGCGCGTGTCCGGGCGCCGGGTGCGGATCACGGCGACCAGGTCGGGGTGGACCGCCAGGACGCGGACGAGTTCGAGCGGCGGCTCGAGCAGGCCGTCGATCGCGTCAGCCTCGACGTCGTCAACCATGTCGATCGCGAGGCCGGGCCGGATCGCTTCGCCGGGAGTGCGGATCGCGGTCTCTCGCCGCCGCATGCCGGTGGCGACCGCGACCAGCGTGTAGGTCTTGCCGCATCCTTCGCCGCCGGCCAGAAGGATCAGCCCGGGCCCGTTGGCGATGGCCAAGACCAGGTGGCCGCAGGTTGCGACCCAGGACGGAAACTGGATCGGCCGCGGTGGTCCCTGCTGCCAGGCCGATCTGCGGACGATATCGGCTAGCCCGTGCGCGTGCATCAATGCGCCACGCGCCGGTGCCGGCCGGCCATGCCGCGGCCAGGGCGGGACATCGAGCCGCTCACGCCGACACCGTCACGACCGCATCCGAGACGGCGGCACCGGCCGGGCCCCGCAACCGCTCCATTTGCTCGCCGGCCAGCAAGGCGCCGCGGCCGAGCAGGGTGCGGGCGCCGACAAAGGACGCCAACTCGGTCCGGGCGTCGGCAAAGCGGAACTTGTAGGGTTCGTCGCCGCACAGGAAGTCCACCTCCGGCAAGCCGCGGTCGAACGCCCACACCAACTGCTCGACGATCGCCAGGGTGCCCGGCGAAGCGCGGTCGAAGCGGGGGTCGAACGCGGAAAAGAATGCAGCCACCTGGCGCTCTTGCACCACACTGACGAGGCCTGCAACCAGAACGCCGTCGCATTCGAGCCGAAACACCTGCAGGCACGAGCAGGATCGCAAATAATCGAACAGGTGGCGCAACGTGCAGGCGTCGTGGTCGAGCACCACGCTGCGCTGACCGGTGGCGGCCAGCCATTGGCGTTTCAGCTCGATCATGCGTTCGAAGATGGCGTCGTCGCGGCCGCTCCGGCCGTCGCCGATCACGACCGACAACGCGCCCATCTCGCCGATGATGCGCTTGCCGCGCGTATGATTGTTGCGTGCCTTCTTGTTAAGCGTGCGGAACCACGCCGCTCCGGTTAGGCCGCGCGAGCGGACCTGCAATGTCTGGTCGGCACGCCGGCTGGGCCGCAACGGCACGGGACGGTCGCTGCCGCTGCCGGCCAGAAGCCGGATGGTCGCGCCGGGGCGCACGTGGCTGAGATAGGCGACATGGAAGTCGCCGGCCCCGGCCATGGCGCGCCACGCCATTGCTAGGCCGGGCCCGCCCGGCGGCCAGGCCAGCGCGTCACAATAGTCGCTGCAGGCCTTGGCCGCCCATTCCAGCACCCGCAGGCCGCGACGCCGGCTGATGGCCCCGGGGATGGCGGCCACGAGATCGTCGCCGTCCCAGCACAAGCCGACCAGCAGGTCGGGACCCTCGCCCGGAGGCTGCGCCGTCAACCAGGCGCGGATCCAGCCATGGCTTTGGAACACGCTCCGCCCGGTACCGCGCCACAAACGGTCCCAGGCTGGACCGAGCGCGTCGAACCGCGCCGCGCTCGTGACGATCTCGGTGCGGAGGCTCACGTCCGCCCGGCAGTCCGCTCGGGCGCGGGAAGCGGCCGCTGAATTGGCAGCAGGCGGCGCCACGACAAGTGCCGGCCCATGCGCGACACCGGCAGCAGATACAATCCGCGCAACGATTGATAATCGTCCGCCTCGCGGTCGGCTAGGCCGAACGCGAAGCGCTCGTTGGGTTCCGGCACGGCCAGGGTGCCAAACAGCCGGTCCCACACCGACAGCATCAGGCCGAAGTTGCGGTCGTAGTGCCGCGGGTCGGTGCTGTGGTGCAGTTGGTGATAGTGCGGGCACAGCAGCACGGCGTTGACCACGCGCCCGAATGAAATCCGCAAGTGGGTGTGCCGCACGAAGTCCATCATGAGGATGTTGCGCAGCACGTAGACGTTGATCCCGAGGACGGTGAGCTCAACCGGGTCGAACACGAAGAACAGCCAGATCCCGTAGATCGGACCGGTCAGCAGGCCGTCCCACATCTTGTTCATGACCTCGTCCAGCGGGTGCACGCGATCCTTGGTGGTGCCGACCATGACTTCGGCGGAATGGTGCACCTTGTGCAGCTCCCACAGCACCGGAATCCGATGCTGCAGCGTGTGGTAGAGGTAATAGGACAGGTCGTAGACGAGCAGCATCGACAGGGTGAACAGGACCAGCAGCCAAGGGCTCGGGTCGGCTTTGGGAAACGGCAACGGCCCCAGCGCGGCGCGCAGGGCAGTGTTGGTGGCCGAGCCGATCGCGGCGGCGACGGTGATGCCGGCCGGCAGGGCGATCGGCCACATGACGAGCTTGCGGGTGATCCAGAACAACACATCGGCGCGGGCCGAGGGATGCGTCAGGACCGCCCGCGGGAATACAAAGTCAAGGACGCCGCGCGGCGTGCGTGGGTGCTCCGAGCGAAGGAACACGATCAGCGCCGAGACCACGATCGAGGCCAGCAGCAGCCCGGCCGCGGCCCCGCTCGGCCCGGACAGCCGGGCTGCGGCCGCGTTGAACAGGGTTTGGCTCACCGCCGCCACGCCGCGCCGCCCTCCGCCATCGCCCGGCCGAGGCGGGCAGACAGCCCAACGCTCACTCTGCGGGCGCCGTCGTCACCGCATCGAACGACTTGTCGGCGCCATGATCGGGCGGAAACGGCACCGGGATGCCGAGCGGGCCGAGATGCGACACGTCGAAGCCGAGTGGCGCGTGGCTGGCAATGGCCCGGCGGTAGAACGCAGCGGCCTCGCCGCGGCTGCGCAGGCTGAGCTTCTCGAGGATGTTGTGCACGTGGTTCTTCACCGTGGCGTCGGTGATCCCCAGCCGCCGGGCGATCTGCTTGTTGGCTCGGCCATCGGCCAGCAGCTCGATCACGTCGATCTCGCGCCGCGTCAGCACATCGATCCCGACCTGGCGGTCCTGGGCATGCGGCCGGCTGGCGAACTGGTTGAGTAGCAGGGCCGAAAGCCTGCTTGGGTAGACGACCTCGCCAGCCGCGACGCGCATGAGCATCGAGACGATCGTGGCGGCGCTGGCGTCGGGCTCGAGGTAGCCCGAAATGCCGACCCTCGCCCATGCAACGAAATCCTCGTCGCGGTCCCCGAGTGCGAGCACGCCGATGCGCGTGCCCGGGTGCGAGGCGCGGAATTCGGCCACCTGCCTGATCCCTTCGCCGGCTTCGGACAGGACGAACAGGACGCGCGGCGAAGTTCGGAGCTGAGACCAGGAGGATGGCGCGAGTTCCATCGCGTCAACCGGACCAGGATAGCCGCTTGCCGCAACGAGGGCACAAAGCGCATCGCGAACGAAGCGCAGCTTGCTGGTCACGACAATTGCCATGCGATCCTCATTCGTCCGGATATCACGTGGCAGGCTGCGTATGCTTGCCATGTCGGCGCCGGGCCGGCAGCCCCATGGCCGACAGCATGTACAGCGGGCCTGTCCGCCCCTCGTTGGTGGTCAGCGCGTCAGAACGCCCGTGCTCCTGTTCCACGATAAAGTGGATATCACGATGCGTTACCGATAACAAACGAAAAATCTCAGAAAAAAGAATGTGTATCGAGCGACCCGTTAGGCTGGGCTTGAGGCGTCAAAGCGCCGCGGCGGCAGGCTGACGAGCTCCCGTTCGCCGCCGGAGTCTGTGCCAGAGGATGGCGGGATGCATCGACACCCGCTTGCCATCGATCAGAATTCCGCCGAGGCCGGCCGTGAAGGTATGGATTGCGTCCGGAAACGGTCCGTCCGGGTCCGGACGCAGCACAGCGACCACGTTCTCGGCATAGCGGACGGGCGTGCATTCCGTGACCGCATTGATGGCCAGCGCGCCGCCATTGGTGCGCGAACAATCCTGGGCAGGACGGTAAAGCTGGCCATCCACCCGGAACGGCGTGCCGCCGGGCCGCGACGACCGGACATCGATCTTCACGGGATTGCGGGATGGGGCCGCCAGGGCCCTTCGAGGCGCTCGGCAAATAGAAGGCAAAGCGTGTCGAACGCGCCCATGTCGGCGTCGGCGTAGGCGATCCAGTAAAGTCCACCTTCCCGCATGAGAGTCGGTCGGCCATGACCACGTTCTCGGCAACCGTGCACAGCGGCCGCATCGGGTCGCCCGGGCAGAGCTCGTAGAGGACTTGCCGCCGGGCCGCCGCTATCTCCGGTAGGCACAGGACGCGCTCGCCGTCTGCCCAGGCAAACGGGTAGGACAGATGTCGGCCGCTATCCAGCACCGTCCGCAACGTGTCCGGGGCACAAGCGGCCGGACCAAGATCCGGCAGCGGCATGCTCGCGAGCCGGCCCAACCCGGTGCGGTGCGAGTAGGCCTCGCACAGTGCCGTGTCCGGGCGGCCGGGCCAGAAGAACGGGTCGGCGACGAGGCCGTCCGCCGTCGGGATCGTCGTCCATTGCGGCGGGGACAGGATCGCGTCCTCGAGACAGGACGCGGCCGGACGCGGAAGGACCGCGATCCCATACATGTCGCCGCCGACCCGCGCCGCGACCCAGCGCAGGGCGGCGGCCTCGCCGGCACGTGCCAGCGGCAAGCGGCAGGCGGGCGGCGGTCCCGTCCGGTAGCCGGCAGCGCTGGAAAGATGCCACTCCGCGAGCACACGCCCATCCCGATCCAACTCGTCGCTTTCCAGCAGAAGCAGCGAGGCGACGAAGGGCGCCCGCCCGCAGGCGTGCAGTGCATGGAAGGACTGCAGCAACGGGGCACCGGCCGCATCGACGACGCGCCACCGTCTCCCCGGAGCGCAGCCCGTCCGGTCGCGGGTGGGAGACAGAACCGTCCCCACCCCACCATTGCAGCGACGTCCCGGCCGCCGCGCGGCGCCAGCGGCGATGCGGCGGCGCGCAAGCCTCCGCAAACTGCAGCCGGATCAGCCCGTCCGGTTCTGCCCGGATACGCCGCCCCAATGGCGACCCGAGCGACACGCGGTCGAGCCGGAGCAGCGCCGGCGCTTGAACTACAGGCTGAGCATCTGCCGCGTGCGGCGGGCACTGTGCAACGCCGCCTTCGCCACGCGGATCCAGATCGGCACGTCGAGCTCCCACGATTTTTCCCACATGTGCATTCCATACAGAGCCCGGCTGCGGAAGCCGTCCTGGTAGGCCACGCCATACGGCCACGGGAAGAAAGCTTCGGTCGGACAAATGTGGATGTCGCGATGCGTCAACCCGGCGTCGTCGTAACGGTCGAGCCCGTCCTCAAGCAGCAGCCGGGTGATCAGCTTTGGGCCGTACTTGGTCGGCCGGTCGAACCCGAGCGGCGCCGCCCGCATGGACAGCACGCGCGCCAGCGCCCGTTCGATGAACCAGTGGCCCGGCTCGGCCGCCAGCATGCCGTTCGAAACCCAGTCGGCGCAGCGTTCCCTTGTCTGGAAGCCGAGCACGCAGGGATGCTCGAGCAGCGGCGTGAGCGAGCGGTAAAGGTGGAAGTCCACGTCGAGGTAGAAGCCGCCATGTCGCTGCAGGGCCATGAGGCGGCTGATGTCGGCGACCTTGGCCCAGAGCCGCCGCTTATAGGCGTCGTTGAGTTTGGCGTGGGAGAAGTCGATGTTGCTCTCATCCCATTGGACTAGCTCAAAATCCGGGTTGGAGGCGCGCCACGCGTCGATGTTGCGACGCTGGTGGTCGGGCAGCGGGCTGCCGACCCAGACGTAATGGATGCGTTTCGGGATCATGGGACCGCCACGGTAGGAGCCAGCTTGGTGGGAATGGCCGTGCGCGCCAACGCGACCGGTCGTGCGAGATGGCCCGGCAGCAGCAAGCGATCCATCGCCGCCGCGAACACCGCCAAGCCCGCCAGCCCCGCCACTGCCAGGGACAATACGCCCGCCGGCAGCACGGCCTGCAGCAGCAGCTCGGCAGCCGCCACGGAGACGCTGCACAACGCGATGCGGTCGCCGCCGGATAGCAGCGGACCGGCGGGAAAGCCGCAGGCCTGCCGCAGCAAGTAAGGAGATCGGCGCCATCGACGCCGACAGCACCGCACAGCTCCAGCCAACGGCGACGGCGCCGAACCGGGCCGCCACCGGCAGCACCACGCAATTGAGGCCGAGCTGCCAAATACGCCATGCGGGCGAAGGCGTCGGGATGGCCCAGCGCCGACGGCGCCTGCCAGGAAACGTCCAGAACGGCATCGTGAGCGCGACGAAGCTCATCGCCTGCACCACGGGGATGGCGCCGACCCATTGCGCCCCGAACACCGGCGGGATCAGCAGCAGCGCCGCCACGGATCGG
>CAVVXS010000005.1:0-250417 GCA_963752225.1 uncultured Alphaproteobacteria bacterium
CACCTCGATGATGAGAGGGTCGGTTCCCAATGCCACGTTCACCGAGCTGACATTCTGGTAGCTGGCGATCGCCGTCGTCCCCGCGACCGGATCGAACACCTTGACATTATAGGTGCCGCCGAGCGCGACCGTCGCGTTCTGGGCCGCGACACCGCTCGCCTGGCCGGTGGCGGCGTTGTAGAACTGCGGCTCGTACCACAGCGCGATGTCATGGACGCCGTTGGACTTGGCGAACGAGCTGTTGAACGTGTTGTCGGTGTTGACACCGCTCACGGTGTAGTTGAGAGCCGTGGGCACGAACGTGGCTGCGTTGCTGCCGGTGTCGGCCAGGATGGTGGTCAGGTTGTGCACGTCGACGGCCGACTGCTTGGCGGTGCCGTCGTTATTAAACATGCCGTAGTGGTTCTCCGAGTACGGCGCGCCGGTGTCGAAGCCGTTATCCTCGAGCTGGTAGACATAGGTCTTGGCGACGCCCTTCGAGGCGTTCTCCAGCAGGCTGTCCATGATCCACTTGGCCTGGACGTCCTCGGTCACGCCCGTATTGCCGTCGAAATCCGTGTAATTGCCTGTTTCGGTCATCATCACCGGCTTGCCGGTGACGGTGGTGATGCTGGTCCGGGCGTAGTCCAACATGTAGTACGGCGGCACGCCCTGGCCGGCATAGCCGTGCACGTTGGCGTAGTCGGCATACTGGCTGATGTCGCCGAAGCCGGTGACGCTGCCGCCGACGCTCAGCGAGAAGCCAAGCACGCTGACGCCGTTCAGCCGGGCGTCGGAATGCACGGCGGCGTAGAGGTCCTTCTGCAACGCGATGGCTGCGTCGACGCCGCTCAGCCCGTTGTAGTTGGCAAGCGGGTCGGTGTTGATCTCGTTGGGACCTTCGACGGTGCGGACATACGGCGCGATGCTGTCGATCAAGCTCATGTCGTTGGCCAGGCTGATCGCGGCCCCGTGGTTCACGAACGGAACCACGTCGAACTTGATGCCTTGCTGGCCGAGCGAGGTGTAGGTGCTTAGCGTTCCGGCCTGATCGTAAGGCGCGAGCACGCGCATGTTGTCTATGCCGAGATACCGCATCTGACCGATAACGTCGGACTTGGCGTAGGTCGAACCGGCTTGGTCGATATGGGCGTTGACGCCGATCAATTCGATGAAATCGGCGGCGCGCATCGTTGATGCTGACATGAAAGATGCTCCCGAAAACGTGATGCATTTGTAATGCACGTTCGCCGGGTAAGCTGTCGATTAATAGACTGTCGCCAAATGTCGGCTTCCGTTGGTCAGGTCATGACAAACATTTCATACAGATCGTAACTTTAGTACTGATACTCTCAAAAACTATGGTCTCAAACGGCTCTGTTCGAGACCGGATCAAATGATGATTGGCTGGCTGTCATGGACTGCTTCAGGTGCCTGGATTTGTTTAGCGGCAGACCGCAAACAGCCAGACATGACTAGCTGTCATCCTGATGAACGCCTCCGCCGGCAACTGCACACCGTGAAGCAAAACAAACACCACCAGGCAGAGCTCTCCGACCCAGCGGAGCCGGAACGACGAGGGCGGCGGCCCGGCAAGCCGGACCGTCAGCAACGCACCGGTCAACCCCAGCAAGCCGCCCATGCTGACGTCGGCCGAGGTGTGCACGTGAAGCACGATCCGGGTTCCGCCGATCACGATCGCGACCAGGACCGGGCACGCCAGCATCAACCGCATCGAGCCGCCAAACCGGCGCACAGCAAGTGCCAGCAGGCCGCCATAGATCGCCGTCGCCGCAGCGGTGTGGCCGCTCGGGCTGCGAAGCGACGGCAGCGATGGGAGCACGCCGCATGCGACCAGCGCGATCTTCAGCAGGAACACCACGACCATGCAGCCGCCGACGCCGACGGCCCAGGCAAGCGCGCCGCGGCGCCACCCCGATGCTTCCAGCAGCAAGCCCACGCCGAGCGCCAGCGGCAACAGCACCGCCTCGTCGCCGAACCCAGTGATGAACGCCGCGATCGACATCCGGCTAGTCACCGGGCCGGGATCGTCGCGGCCCCATCTCGACGTGTTGGACTGCCGAGCGCCGCGGCGCGGCGGGCGTCAACCGTAGCCGTTCGGGTGCGCCTGCCGCCAGGCCGCGGCGGTGCCGACCATGTCGTCCAAAGCGGCGTAGCGGGGGGTCCAGCCGGCTTCGTCGCGGATCCGCTGCGACGACGCCACCAGGATTGCGGGGTCGCCGGGTCGGCGGTCGCCGTACTCGGCCGGCACCGGCTGTCCCAGCACCCGTCCGACCGACTCCACGACCTCGCGCACCGAGTGCCCGGCGCCATTACCGAGGTTGTAGGTGACGCTGCGCCGGTCGAGTTGGGCGAGCGCCCGCACGTGCGCGTCGGCGAGGTCGGTGACGTGGACGTAGTCGCGGATGCAGGTGCCGTCGGGCGTCGGATAATCCGTGCCGAAGACGGTCAAAGGCGGCCGCCGGCCCAGCGCCGCGTCGATCGCGATCGGGATCAGGTGGGTTTCCGGGTTATGGTCCTCGCCAAGCCGTCCGTTCGGGTCGGCGCCGGCTGCGTTGAAGTAACGCAAGCAGGCGCTGCGCAGCCCATGCTGCCGGTCGGCCCAGAACAGCGCCCGCTCGATCATCAGCTTGCTTTCGCCATAGGGCGAGGAGGGCGCGATCCGGGCGTCCTCCGTGATCGGGATCTCGTCGGGCTCGCCGAACAGGTTCGCCGTCGAACTCAGCACGAACCGGCTGATGCCGTGGCGGATACAGGCGTCGACCAGCCGAATCCCGGTGGCGCCGTTGTCGGTCAGGTAGCGCATCGGCTCGCGCATGCTTTCGCCGACCAGCGACAGCGCCGCGAAATGCAGCACGCCGTCCCAGGGACCGCGGGCGAGTTGGGCGTCGAGTAGGGCGGCGTCGGCCAGGTCGGCCTCGACCAGCGTGACCCCATTCGGCACGGCCGCACGGTGCCCCTGCCGCAAGTTGTCGATGACCACGATCTCCGCGCCCTGCTCGCGCAAGGCCAATACGACGTGGCTGCCGACGTAGCCGGCGCCGCCTGTCACGAGATACCTGCCTGCCATGATCGTCCGCTCCGCTGCACGCAAACGGTCAATGGACGATTTACCCGCGCTCGCCAACCTTTGGCGTCAAGCTGGGCAGGCGGCCCGACCGAAATGCCGGGCCGGGCTCAGGACGGCGCGCGGTGAGCTCCGCCCGGAGTTCCAATCGTGACGATCTGGGTCGCCGCATTGGCCTCGATCCGGTGCTGCGCCCGCCGCCGTGATTTCGCCAGCAATCGCAGCACCGCCGCCATGCCGGCTGCAGTCAATGCCGGCATCATCACCAGCTCTGCCAGGCGCAACTGCCGCAGGTCGCCGACCGTCCAGACGCCGGCTTGCGCAAGCGTCGCCGCCGCGCTGCGTGGAAGGCCACGGCGGATCCAAAGGTCGCGCACCTTGGCGACCGCTTGGGCGTCGGACGAGCGCCGGGAACTGTCGGCATAGCCGTCATCCAGGCTGACCGGAGCATGTTTGCCCGGTGTTTCGGCACGCCCGTCACGCATGGGCTCGCCCCACCCGGATCGACCGTTGAAGCGGCGGGCGGGTGGTGAGCGGTCGGCGGCACGGGGTCATCATGAGCTTGATCCTCGGTGATAGAAATCGGACATCACCTTCTAGACGCTTTGACTCCTGGTTTTCATCCCGTGATAGTTGCGCCATCGATGACCAGACATGCGTAACGTGTTCGCAGCAGCATAATTCTTCTCAGCGACACGCCCGAGCGCACCGCGAGCCGGCGTGCCATCGCACCGCGAACGCCACCGCGCGGCGCGGCGGGCAACGTGTTATTCAGTCGGTGCGGCGTCCGCTTCGAGGCGGCTGTCCGCGGGAGGCGGCCGCGCGCCGGACGATCCCGGGCGAGGCGGAGGGAAGCTACCCGTTAATCTCGGGTCAGATGCGCTCCGACGCCATGTAGGCGATCTCGATGGCCGAGCTGGGCTCGAGGTCGCCGACGACCAGGTAGGCGAACTGCCCGTCGTACAGGGAGACGACGTCCTGGTCGTTCTGCCGGTCGGTCCGGCGCAGCCCGGGCTTGCTTTCGAACGGTGTCAGGCAGAGCGCGATCGGCGGTCCGTTGCGGCGCGTGTAAACCAGCTGCGCCACCGGCTTGCTGTCGACCACGAGCATGCGCGCGCCCGCAAAGGTCAGACCGAACAGGTCCAAGGCGGGCGGTTCGATGTGGCGGCCGACCCGGGCGCTCAGCCAAGCGACGATCTCGGCTTTGCGGTCGGCGCCCACCTCCACCAGGTGGGTCGTCTCCTGTGAATAGACTTTGAAGTATTCGGCGACCTCGGTCACCAGCTCGTCGCGGGCCAAGGACGACGGCGGGATGTGGCGCGCAGCCGCGAAGCCGGCCCCGGCGCTCAGCAGGCAGGCCACGGCGGCGGCACGATACAGCCGGCGGCGTGCATCATGGGATAGCAGCAAGGCGTAATGCGCTGAGCTCGATCCCGAACTTGTACAGCCGCTCGGCGCCATTGCAGCGCACGAGCTTCGAGGTCAGCCGGAACATCGCCACCTTCGCCCGCGCCGCAGGGCTGGCACGCAGCGCCGCCTCAACCTGCCGGGCCGCATCTGGCCCCAGCTCACCATCGGCGTAGGACATCAGGGTGGCGTCATCGATCTTCATCGAGTGCTCCGTTCTCGTAGCGGCCCGACGACGCGTCGTCGGGCCAACACATGTCTGGCTGAAGCCCGGCCTGGACCGCTTCACGCGCTTGCCGCAGCTGTTCGGCGAAGGCCTCGATCGGCACTCCCAAGACGTCGGCCGCGTCCCGGTAACTCAAGCCGTGGCGGCAGACGAGCAGAAGCGCCGAGCGTTGCCCGGCCGGAAGGCGATCGACCGTCACGCGGACCTTGCGCAGCATCACCTGCATTGCGGCGGCCCGCTCTGGATCATCATCGGCCGTGTTCGCCGCGAACGCGTCGACCGGTGCGCCGCGGCCGGAGGCGAGGGCCGCCTCGTCCGTGCCGGGGTCGAAGCCCGGATCGCGTTCGGCAGCGTCGTCCGCGTTGTGCCCGGTGCCGGGCCGGAACGGCGGCCAACGCAATGGGGCCAGGGTCACTCCGTCCTCGGCCGGCGAGTCCGCCAGCAAACGGCGAGGGCGCAACCGGCTCAGGACGGCGTTGAGAATATCCGTTCCTCCCTGCGAGAAGCCGAACGCCGGGCTTTTCCCGGCAAGGGCTCGCGTCCGGATCAGTCGATGATGGCCAGGCGGCTCAGCAGCCGCATCAGCGCGATCTGCCCCGAGCAGTTCGTTTTCAGGAAGATGCGGCGCAGGTGGACCCGCGCGGTGTTCAGGGCCACGCCCATCAGTGCGGCGATTTCCTCGAGGCAGAAACCCTTCGAGAATAATTCGGCCAGCTCGGCTTCGCGGTCCGACAGCCGGAACACGGCTGAGAACGTGTCGCGGGACGGGCCGTGGTTGTCGATGAAATCGACCACCGAGAGCAGGATCTCCGTGCGCCCTTCGCGCTTGCTGACAGCCATCGCGCGCAACGCGTAGCGGACGACGCCGCTCCGATCCGGAACGCCGAGGATCTCGCTCAAGCGCTCGCCCTTGGCATGGGCGGCCAAGGCCCGCTGCACCATCGCCTCGAACGACCGCTGCACGCTGGCCCGGTCGATCAGCAGCCGGCCATTGCGCACGCCGATCACGCCCTCACCATCCAGCATGGCCGTCGCCTGCCGGTTCTGGAACCGGATCTCCCCCTTCTCATTGATCACCAGCACGCCGGCGCGGAAAATCCGGTCCGCAACGTCGTTGTCCACCAGGATGTGCGGAAGCGACTCGTCCTCGATCCCCAAGGCGGCGAGGGGCAATTCTGGAACGCCCAGGCCACCCCTGAATGCGATGCTGGAAGCCCGGGCACTCTGCAATTCTACGCTCGACATTTTCGTCAAACCTCCGGGCCACACGTTGACATCCAAGCGCGACAGGATCGAAACGAACCCAAGCCGGTTAGCCGGCTCCGTTTGAAAACCTTTTCGTATCGTTATGATGCTCCGAGCAACGGAATTCTGCAACGTCGATTTTCACGGAAATGAGAGCGTTTGTTCACGCTTGACCCATCCAATCTGACCCCCGCGTGTGCAATTTGCTCCATAACATGTTCAAAAATCGAGATGTTAAAATTCCGTTATCGCTCTCAGACATAGCGAAATTTGATTACGAAGGTCTCATTTTGTCGGAAATATTCCGGGCCAAGTATGATTCCGTTGGCCGTCGCCGAGGGTGTCCGGCGCCGGAATCAGCCGGATGTGAGGTCGTTCAGACCCAGCATCGCCGTCATCACTGCGGCGACGATCCCGGCCACCACCACGCCCATCACGACGGTGATGGCGGGGACGAGCAGGCCCACCAAGCGCTGCGTCGTGATCCGCACCTGCTGCTCGTGGATGTCGGCGGCGCGCAACGCCATTGGGCCGAGCCGGGCATTGCTTTCGCCCAGGCGCAGCAACTGCACGGTGCGGAGCGGCACGACGCCGCCAGCTGCCAGTGGATCGCACAGGCCGCCGCCGCGGCGTGCGCTCGCCTCGGCTTGGATCAAAACGGCGGACGCCACCGTGTTGTCCACGCTCTCGCGCGCCACCTCCATCGCCGCGATCAGCGGCACTCCGTTCTGCAGCAGCGTGCCGAACACCCGGGTGAACCGTGCGGCGATGACCTCGCGCTGCAGGCCGCCGAGGAGAGGCGCCCGCAGCAGCGCCAGGTCGGCGAGCCGGCGCGGGCCGGGCCGACGCAGCAGCGCACGGCCGGCCAAGATCGCCACCAGGATGGCCGGTGCGGCGAACGGACCGTAGTTGGTCACCGCGTCGCCCAGATCGATCAGCGCCTGGGTCGACGGCGGCAGCCGCACGCCGCTCTGCTCGAACATCGGCACGAATTGCGGCAGCACGTGCGTCAGCAGCAAGCCCACCGACACCACCGACGCCGCGAGCAACAGGCCGGGATAGATCATCGCCGAGCGGATGGTCGACGCCAGATGGCGCTGCCGTTCCAGCAGCTCGGCCAGGCCGGACAGCGCCGTCGACAACTGTCCTCCGGCCTCGCCGGCATGGACCAGGCCGATGTGCAGGCGGCCAAAGCTGCCCGGGTGCCGGCCCAGCGACACGGATAGCGGGCAGCCGTCGCGGACGGCGCCGCGCACGGTTCCGAGCAGGCGGCGGATCCGCGGACTCGGCGAGGTCGCCTCCACGTCGCGCAGCGCGTTGTTGAGGTCCTGCCCGGCGCCCAGCATGGTCGCGAGGTCCCGCATGAGGTCGGCCACCTCTTGCTTGCGCAGGCGGTCGCGGTCGAACGACCACAGGGCCCGCTTTGCGGCCGTGGACGCGCCCGGCTTGGCCAGGTCGGCGCGGATCGGCATGCTGCCGCGCCCTTGCAGCCGGGCGATGACCTCGGCCGACGTCGCCGCGTCCATGGTGCCGCGCTGCACCTCGCCGCCGGGTCCGATGGCGGTGAACTGGAAGGACGGCATGTCAGCCGTCAGCCTGGAAGGACGGCATGTCAGCCGTCAGCCTGAAAGGACGGCATGTCAGCCGTCGGCGCGGATGCTGCGCATCACGTCCTCGATCGTGGTGTCGCCGCGCAGCGCGGCTGCGAGCCCGGCGTCGAACATCAGCTCCATCCCGCCGGCCACCGCCGCCCGCTCGATCCGCGCGGTGTCGGCCCGGGCCAGGGTGAGGTCGACGATCTCGGGGTCGAGCTCGAGGAACTCGGCAATCGCCATGCGGCCGCGATAGCCGGTTTGGCGGCAGGCCGGGCAGCCGTTGGCCCGATATAGCGTGACCGGGCCGTCGCAGCGCCGATCCAGCCCATGCTTGCGCACCAGCTCGGCGGGTGCGGCGACCGGCCGGCGGCATTCGGTGCACAGCCGGCGCACGAGGCGCTGCGCCAGCACGCCGCGCAGCACGGCGGTCAGCAGGTAGTCCTCGACGCCCATGTCGCGCAGGCGGGGGATCGCCGCGGCGGCCGAGTTGGTGTGCAGCGTGGACAGTACGAGATGCCCGGTCAGCGCCGATTGCACGGCGATCTGCGCCGTCTCCCCGTCGCGGATCTCGCCCAGCATGATCACGTCCGGGTCCTGCCGCAGGATCGAGCGCAGCAGGGCGGCGAAGCTGAGGCCGATCTGGCCATGCACCTGGATCTGGTTGATGCCGTGCAGCTGGAACTCGATCGGGTCCTCGATGGTGACGATCTTGCGCACGACCGCGTTGAGCCCGAGCAGGCCGGTGTAGAGCGTAGTGGTCTTGCCGCTGCCGGTCGGCCCGGTCACCAGCACCAGCCCGTTCGGCGCCTCCAGCGCGGTGCGGAACCGGGCGGTGAGCCGGTCGGACAGGCCCAGCCGCTCATAGTCCAGCACGACCGAGGAGCGGTCGAGGATGCGCAGCACCACCGTTTCGCCATGCAGCGACGGCACCGTCGAGACGCGGAAATCCACGTCCTGCCCGCGCACCGGGAACTTGATGCGCCCGTCCTGCGGCATGCGCCGCTCGGCGATGTCGAGCCGCGCCATGATCTTGATGCGCGACGTGATCGCGGCGGCCAAACCCGGGGGCGGCGCGTCGATCTCGTGCAGCATGCCGTCGTAGCGATAACGGATGCGCAGGCTGTCGTCGAACGGCTCGATGTGGATGTCCGAGGCCTGGGTCTCCACCGCCCGGCTCAACAGCTGGTTGACCAGACGGATCACCGGCGCCTCGCTGGCGAGGTCCTTCAGCCGCTCGGTGTCGTCGGCGAGCGGCTCGGCCGGGGCGTCGGACGGGCCCGCATCGGCCGCATCGGCGGGGTAAAGCCGCTTCAACGCGGCGTCGAGTTCGACCGGGATCGCGACCAGGAGATCCACCTCGAGCCCCGTCGCCGCCTCGATGGCCGCCGGCACGAACTCGTCGAGCGGGTCGGCGATCGCGACCACCAGCAGGTTGTCCTCGATCGCCACCGGCACCGCGCGCACATGCCGCAGGAAGCGCGCCGAGAGCGCGTCGGTGCATAATGGCCGGTCCGCCGGGTAGCGTCCGGCTTCGGCCAGTTCGAGGCCGAGCAGCGCGGCGTAGGCCGTCGCCATGCCCCGCTCCGACACCAGGCCGAGCTGCAGCAGGGCGGCGTCGAACCGCTGCCCGGTCTCGCCGGCGACCCGGCGGGCGCGTTCGACCGCCCGGGCGTCGCATTGGCCGGCGTCGATCAGGACCTGCGCCAGGCGGTCCAGCGGCGCCGGCAGGGTGTTCGACGGCTCGAGCGTGGCGGACATGGCGGCGGCCCTTGCAACATACTGCGTAAACGTAACAGTTTTCCGGTTGCGACGCCATGCATCACCATGGGCCGTTTGCCGTGAAGCGCAGATTACGCCTGTCGCGGCCAGGCGTGACGTCGCTGCGATAACCGGAACGGGGTATCCGGCAACGGCGCCGGGCCGCCACGGCTCAGTCGAGCGTGTCCCAGGTCAGCACTTCGTAGGGTGCCTGGTCCAAAGACGGGTCGGCGCGCAAGCGGGCGACGGCACGACGCGCGAACCGGCCGCCGGCCTCGCCCGTGGCCACCGCCTCGATCGCCACCACCATCACCCGGCCGCTGGCGCCGAACGACCACGGGTTCTTCGCCGTCTCCCGCTGCAACTCGGCCGGGGACATCGCGGTCACGTCCAGGTCGGGCGTGTCGCCTTCCTGGTAGATCGACAGCGCCTGCTTCAAGCGCGCCAGGATCGCCGGCGTCATCCCATTCACGAGCCCGAGCTCGCCGATCGAGTCGAAGCCGTGATTGGCCGGCGCATAAGGCAGCCCGGCGGCCCGGTATTGCGCGGCCTTGGCGCCGCCCGCCAGCGAGCGCAGCCCAGGCGACCGCCAATCCACGATGGCGCGCGCGAGCTGGACCGCACGTGCGTCGTCGACGCCGAGCCGGCGCAGCAACGCTGCCTGCGCCGGGACCGTCGCCGCGTTGGGGTTGAGCTTAAGGTTCTCGCTGACGACCCGCAGCACGACGACCGCACCGCCGACCCGCAGCTCCCGCGGCACCCCGTCCGGCACCCATTCGCCACGCAGGAGCAGCAGCATGGCGTGATGGATGGCGCCATCGGCGGCGAGCTCGGCCACGGCACCCGCGCGCAGGTTGGTCGCCGCTCGCACGGCCGCCCGCCCGTTGGTGGTAAGCTGGGCGGCCACCAGCGCCAGCAAGGCCAGCGTCCAGAGCACCGTCAGCAGGGCGAAGCCGCGTTCGCGCATCACGACCGCCACCGGTCCCGCATCGGCGCCACGACGATGTCGGGCGCCCGGCGTCCGCTGCCCGGCGCGAAGCCGAGCCGGATGCGGATCAGCTTCGGCAGCACCCGTCCGGTCCAGGGCGCCTGCCACGCGCCGGCCTCCGCGGCCCAGTAGGCCAGCTCGAACCGCGCGACGCCCTCGATCAGCACCACGCGCGCCGGCGCCGGCGCCGGCTGCAGCCGCACCTCCCAATGCGGTGCCCACAGCAGCACGAGCTGCCCGGCCCGGTCCAGCTCGAGCCGGACGTCCACCGGCGGCGAGTTTGGCGGCCCGGCGCCAAGCGGCAAGGTCGTGGTGAAGGCCATCGCCGCCGCCTCGCCGACAAATAGCGGGTTGCGGCCGCTGACCCCGCCCGGCTCCATCCGCTCCACCATCGCCCGCAGCGCCCGCTCGGCCGCCTCGAGGTCACTGCGATGATCCACCCGCTCGAACTGCCCTCGCGACGCCGTGACGCCGACCCGTAGCGCTTGCGACAGCCCTGTCATCAGCAGGCCGAGCACCACGACCGCGACCAGCGTTTCGAGCAGGGTGAAGCCGGCTTGCCGCCGCATCTCACACCCCGCCCGCGCCCGGCAACGAAACGCGCAGCCGCTCGGTGTCGAGCCGGACCGAGCGGGCGCGGCCGTTCTCCCCCCAGCTGACCCAAACGGTGACGGCATATAGCGTCGTGACCGGGCCCTGCTCCTCGGGCCGCGCGGTCGAGCCGAGCGGACGCACCGAACTGCGCCACCGGAAACCGCCGCCATCGTCGCCGCCGTTCTCGCTCTCGGCCGCCGTCGCGCAGACGGCTTCCAGGCGGGAGCGGGCGCGTGACAGCGCTTCCTGGTATTGCACCGTCGCCGCCATGCTTTGGGCGCTGGCGCCGAACGCGCTGAACACCGACATCAGCCCCATGGTCGCGATGACCAGCGCGACCAGCACTTCCAACAGCGTGAAGCCGCGCTGCCGGGAGGCCGGGCGCCGGCTCGCGACGGCGCCCCGGTTCGTGGCCCGGCTCATGACTTGGCGGGGCGCCGAGTGCCGCCGCCCTGACCCGGCGCTTCGTCACGCCCTTCGACGATGGCGGCGGCGAGGCCCCGGTCGCCGGCCAGCCGCACCAGCACAGCCAGCAGCGCCGCGGGCGGGAGCGTGAGCGCGGCGATGGCCGGGGCCGGCAGCATGGCGCCTAGGCCGGCTCGGGGATGGCGCGCTTGAGCGTCCGGATGATCGCCGCCGGGGGCACCAGGGCCGGGCTCATGACCCAGCGGTGTAACGGCACGTTGGCGATGCGGACGGCGCCCAAGTGCTGGTCGCGGTCGGCGTCCTGCAGCGGATCCGAGTCGACATAGCCGAGCCGGTGCCGCAGCAGCTCGATATCGTCGGGCTTGCCCGTCAGCAGCAGCCACCCGGGGCCGACCCCGTTCGACTTCGCATAGGAGGCGAGCCGCTCGGGCGTGTCGAAAGTCGGGTCGAGCGAGATCGAGTACATGAACACGTCGCGGCCCATGCGCTCACCGAGCAGGTCGGTGACCGCGGCCAGATTCTGCGTCATCAGCGGGCAGAGCTCGTTGCAGCTGGTATAGAAGAAGTTCACCATGATGATCTTATCACGCATCAGATCGTCATAGAAACGGAATGTGCGGCCGTCTTGGCTGGTGACTTCGACGTTGGTGAACCAGTCCGCGCCGGATTGGTGCAGGGTTTCGGCCCGGGCAGGCCGGGCGGCGAGCGCGCCGGCGAACACGGCGCCGCCCGCGCCCGCCAGGAAACTGCGTCGTTGCATGATCGTTTCTCTCGTTCGGGTTGGCCGGTCACCCGCCCGCCGGAGGTG
The DNA here is from genome assembly GCA_963752225.1 of uncultured Alphaproteobacteria bacterium. Taxonomy (GTDB): domain Bacteria; phylum Pseudomonadota; class Alphaproteobacteria; order Acetobacterales; family Acetobacteraceae; genus JBBROS01. The sequence continues at coordinate 12,115 of CAVVXS010000005.1, forward strand.
CGGCGGGCGGGCTGCGGGTCGGCTGGGCGCGCGCTAGACGATGTCCCAGCGCACCATCATCGCGTGGTCTTCGTGCACCACGTTGTGGCAGTGCATGACGTAGCGGCCCTTCATGTCGCGGAAGCGCATGAAGATCTTCACTTCTTCATTGGTGTTGAGCTCGATGACGTCTTTGCGGGCGTAGTCCACCGACGCGTTGAACTGCGTGTTGGGCTGCACCAGCTTGCCGTTGCGCGAGATGGTGCGGTGCTCCTCGAAGTGGATGTGCACCGGGTGGCGCCAGTCGCCGCCGGGGTTCTGGATGATCCAGGTTTCCTCCGTGTTCATCGGAATGGCGGCATTCACGACGTTCTCGTCGAAGAACTTGCCGTTCACCTGCCATGCCCCGTTGCCGCGCTCAAACCGCCACGTGCGGGTCGGCGCTTTGTTGGCGCGGGCGACGAGCGTTGGGAAGTCCACGTCTGGTAGCGCACGCATCAGGAAGGGCTGGTTAGCGTCGATGTCGGCGCTCGGATCGCGGTCCTTTGGTGGAGCGCCGATGTTCACCTGCACGATCGGCTGGCCGGGGCTCAGCACGCGGCCGGTGGGGCCACGGCCGTTGACCTGCTCCAGACGATTGACGATGTAGAGGCGCTTTGTTCCCGATGGCAGCTTGCTGAAGTCGACGACGATGTCCACCCGCTCGGCAACGGCCAGGCGGACGCTGCTGACCTTGATCGCTTGCGGCAGCAGGTTACCGTCGCTCGAGATTTGCCAGAACGGGTAGAAGTTGGTGCCGTCCCAAAATGAGAGTTCCCACCAGCGCGACGGGCCCGGCGCGTAGAAGCGAAATCGGTAACGGCAACGGTCGACATTGAGGAACGGCTGGATCTTGCCGTTGGCGCAGAAGCGGTCGCCGAGGATGCCATCAAGGTCGAACAGGTCAAACACGGGCTGGCAATTCTGGTCGAACAAGGTGTCCGAGAAGAAGATCGGCATGTCGTACTGCGCCGCCGGCAGCTTCAGGCCGGTGCCCGGGATGCCGGTGTCCTTGTCGTCAAACAAGTTGTAGCAGCCAAACATCCCCTTATAGACGTTCTGCGCCGTGAAATCGAGATGGTGGTCGTGGTACCACAAAGAGCTCAGCGCCTCGGCTGGGTTGCCGGTCGACCCAAAATTTTTGAGGTCAGTGAAGCCGGCCAGAACGTTGGGGTAGTGCTGGTCCTTGAATCCGTTCTTCTCGACCGGGGTGACAGGCAGGCCGGTGGTCTTGTCGACCGGACCCGGGTCGTTGACCGAGTTGAAGAAGTTGACCGGATTGCCATCGCTTTCGGATGGGGTGTGGGCGTTGTGGAGGTGGGTCGTCATTTCGGCGATGCCGAACGCCTGGGGATACTTGACCGAGGGCAGGTGGTTGTGGAAGCGGACCATGATCGGCGTGCCGTAGTTGGCCTGGATCAACGGCCCGGGCAGGTTGCCGTCGAACAACCACATCGTGCTCGGAGAGTAGTTGGAAGCAAACGTCCAGGGTCCCTCCGCCATTGTCAGTTCGTAAAACTTCTGCGGCGCGAAATTGCCGGCAGGACCACCGCCGTAAGTTTTGGTGTTCGGGTCGTACCTGCAGTATTGGTGCTGAATGCGCTTGGTCCCGCCGTCGATCGGGGTAAATCCGTCCGGCTCACCGCCAAGCATGCTGTGAGGGTCGACCGACTGCTTGACCGGCAGCCGCGGCAACTCCTGGGTCCAAGGCGCCACGGGCGGGCTGGCCGGGTTGTGCGCGAGGGTGGTGTCCACATCTTTCAGATCGGCGAAGGCGCGGCCGCTCAGGCCCTGCTTGACCACGAGGCTGCCGCCCGCCGTCAACAGGCCGAGGCGCATCATCTCGCGCCGGTCGAGCTTCGCCTTGACGATCTCCTGCCGGTTCCTCTGCGCCTGAAGTTGTACTTTGTCTTTCCAACTGGTCATGTCACTCTCCATCCATTACGTTAAAGTAAAAAAGCGAGGTTCGGGCAAGCCGTGGCGTTGATCGCTCTACGAGGCGCCAGCCTGAGCAACTCCGTTCAATCAGTCTTGTCGGCGGGTTCCAGTAACGATCCGAAATTGCGACGATTATTCCCGCCGTTCAACAGACGCCCTTAGCGTTCATGCGGTAATATATTCTGACTAATTGTCCGGCGCTTTTCCGTGCAGCGGCGTGCGAGCCGGACCGGCCCCATCTTCTCGGAAAGCCGCCGTGCCGGCGAGGTGGCGCCCGCGATGGGCGCCGGGTCCGGCGCGGCCTAGACGGCCGCGCCGGCTTCACATGTTGACGCGATTCAGGCCGCGGCCTGCTCCGCCGGGGCGGCGACGGCGGCCGGCGGCGTCGAGCGCGGCTTGGCCCGCACCCCAAGCCGGTGCAGCACCTGGCCCACCCGCTGCAGCAGCCCGACCGCACCCATCAACGGCAGCACGATCGTCATGGGTTCCCGGTCCTGCACCTGGAACGTCAACGCGACCTGCTTGCCGTCCGCCGATGCGCCAATCCGGCAGGATTGCGGATACAGAATCTCGCCCATTTGCGGGTCGGCCATCGCGACATCTCCAGATAATTACGGTTTCGACATGGGTCATGATGCACGATTCGGTGCGGCCGGGGGACGCGGGCCGGATAGTCCGAAACTGGTAGTCCATCTCCATTAATGCGTCGCCACTAGCGCGGCTCGTTGCGGCTAGCGCGCGCACCTGCAACGTTTATGGGTGATGACGTTCGTAAGTGGCAGGGCTCACACAAGACACCGTAAGTAAATTGGCTGTCGAGGGCTTACCGTCGCTCCCTGTCCAAATAACAGGAGCGGAACAGGTTGGCGTGTGCTTAGACCGGTTGTAACGACGTCACGCTGAATTCTGTTCTGGGAGCGGCAGACTATGGCTGTTAAATTTACCCGTCTCGACCTCGACTACATCTTGACGCAGATCAAGATGGCCGAAGCGGGGCAACCACCGGTCAATCCGCTGCTGTCGTTCGGGTTGCGCACCGTCAGCGGCACCGGCAACAACTTGGTGCCGGGCCAGACGAAGTTTGGCTCCACCGACCAGACCTTTCCGACCATCACCGACCCGCTGTTTCAGAATGCGCAGGGCAACACGTCCTACGCCTCGACGAGCGGCCTGGTGACCGACGCGCAGCCGCGGCTGATCAGCAATCTGATCTCCGATCAGACCACCGCCAACCCGGCGGCGATCGCCGCGCAGACGCAGGAGCTGTCGTTCCTCGGTGCCGGTTATCAGAACACGACTCAGGCTGGCACGGACGGCATCTTTGGCACCGCCGACGACCTGCCCAAGACGTTTACTAACGTCACGGGGCCAGGCCCGGACGGCATCTTCGGCACCGCCGACGACATCACCACCACTATCACCACCTTCGGCAACCCTGCGACGCCGACCGACGCGTCATCCAGCACCCAGGGCATACCGGGCCTGGCGCAGAGCATGTTCATCAACAACGTCACGCCCGACAACGGCTTGTCGGCCCCTGCAAATAGCTGGTTCACCTTCTTCGGCCAGTTCTTCGACCACGGCCTCGACATGGTCGACAAGGGCGGCAGCGGCTCGGTGTTCATCCCACTGACGCCGGACGATCCCCTGTACGTGCCCAACGGCCACTCCAACTTCATGATCTTGACTCGGGCGACCAACCTGCCCGGCCCGGATGGCATCCTCGGCACCGCGGACGACGTTCACCAGTTCACAAATCAGACCTCGCCATTCATCGACCAGAGCCAGACCTACGCCTCGGACCCGTCGCACCAGGTTTTCCTGCGCGAATATATGATCGGGGCTGACGGCAAGCTGCACTCGACCGGCGCCCTGCTCGGCCACGCCAAAGCCAACGGTAAGGACGGCATGGCAAACTGGGGCGATCTTAAGGCGCAAGCGGCAAAGATGCTCGGCATCCTGCTCACTGACGCCGACGTCGGCAACGTGCCGCTGCTTGCAACCGACGACTACGGCAATTTCATCCCCGGCGCGACCGGGCTGCCGCAGCTTGTGATCCGCAACGCCGACGGCACCACGACCCTGCTCGAAGGCAACCTCGCCAGCCCTGTCGCGGTCCCGGTAACCGCGTTGCGCACCGGCCATGCCTTCATCAACGACATGGCCCATGCTGCGTCGCCCACCGATGATTTCGGAGCCGCGCTGAAACCTGTCACGGGCCTTGCCGGCAGTCAGCCGCCCGCCAACTCGTATGACGCGGACCTGCTCAACCGGCACTACGTGGCCGGTGACGGCCGGGCCAACGAAAACATCGGCCTGACGGCCGTGCAGGACATCTTCCATTCCGAGCACGACCGCCTGCTGGCGCAGATCAAGCAGACGGTCCAAGACCAACTCAATGCCGGCGACAGCGGCTTTGCCGGCAACTGGCTGCTGCCCGGCGCCAACCTCGCACCGCACCAGATCCAAGCCAACGAATGGAACGGCGAGCGGCTGTTCCAGGCGGCCAAGTTCGGCACTGAGACCGAATATCAGCACATGGTGTTCGAGGAGTTCGCCCGCTACGTGGCGCCTTCAATCCACGTGTTCGGCGGCGTCAACGTCCACATCGACCCGGCCATAACCTCCGAGTTTGCAAACGTCGTCTACCGCTTCGGCCATTCGATGCTGGACGAGAACGTCAACGTCTACAAGCTCGGCGCCGACGGCAGGCCGGTGATCGGCGCCGACGGTAGGCCGGTGCTGACGCAGGATGGGCTGATCAAGGCTTTCACCAATCCCGACTTGTTCAACGGCGACCCGAACATGACCGCCGACCTGATCCTCGGCGGCGTGAACCAGGTCAGCAACTCGATCGACGAGTTCGTCACCGGGTCGTTGCGCAATAACCTGCTCGGCCTGCCGCTCGACCTGCCGGCGCTCAACATCGCCCGCGGCCGTGACACGGGCGTCGCCCCGCTCAACTTGGTGCGCAACCAGCTCTACGCCCAGACCGGTGAGGCGCAGCTCAAGGCCTACGCCAACTGGGCGGATTTCGGCAGCCAGCTCAAGCACCCGGCCTCGTTGATCAACTTCGTCGCCGCTTACGGCACGCACCACACCATTACAGACCAGATCGTCGACGCGACGACTAGCAAGTTGCGCGACAAGACAGCGCAGGAACGCCGCGACGCCGCAACCATCCTGGTCCACGCCGGGACGCTTGGGGATCCGTTGTTCAATGCGGCCGATCCCGACGCCTTCAACTTCATGCACAGCCAGGGCGCCTACCTCAATAACGTCAAGGACGCCCGCGCCATCCACACCGCGACCCAGCCCGGCCCCGACGGCGTGCTCGGCACGGCGGACGACATCGCCGGCACCCCGGCGCCTTGGAGCACGGGCTCCGTCACCGGCGTCGACAACATCGACATGTGGATCGGCGGTCTGGCCGAAAAGGTGAGCCTGTTCGGCGGCAAACTCGGCTCGACCTTCGAGTATGTTTTCCGCAGCCAGATGGAGGCGCTACAGGACGGCGACCGGCTATACTACCTGCCGCGCATCGAGGGCATGGACTACGAGGAGTCGCTGCAAGACAACTCGTTCGCCTCGCTGATCGCTGCCAACACCGGCATCAAGCACTTGCCCGGCAACATGTTCCTGACGCCGGAATACACGATCGAGGCGTCCGACTACCTGAACCCCGACGGCAGCACCAAGGACCCGACCGGCGCGTCGTGGCTGCACAATCCGCAAACCGGCAAGCTGCTGGTCACCGTCAACACCCTCCCTGACGGCAGCCACCAGGTCCAGTTCCTGGGTGACGACAACTTCCTCGGCAACACCATCGTGCTCGGCGGCACTGACGGCAACGACAATCTCGTGGCCGGCGCGGCGGACGACGACACGTTGTGGGGCGACAAGGGCAACGACACGCTCGACGGCGGCGGCGGCGCGGACTTCCTGTATGGCGGCGACGGCAACGACAAGCTGATCGGCGGCCAGGGCGACGACACGCTGCACGGTGACGCCGGTGACGACACCATCTTTGGCGGCGACGGCATCGACAACATCTTCGGCGGCGACGGCAACGACTACATCGAGGGCGGCCGCGGCGACGACATCATCATGGGCGGCCTCGGCAACGACATCATCATCGGCAACGAGGGCGCCGACGAGTTGACCGGCGACGAGGGCGACGACTGGCTCGAAAGCAAGGGCGGTCAGGGCCAGCTGATGTTCGGCGACTCCGGCGCGCCGACCGGCGGCCAGCCGCTCTACTCCGGCAACGACGTCATGATCGGCGGCGTGGCCGGCGGCGACGTCATGAAGGGCTTCTCCGGCGACGACATCATGGTCGGCGGCGGCAGCTTCACCAAGTTCATCGGCGGCCTCGGCTTCGACTGGGGCTCGTACGAGAATGCCACCCACGGCGTCAGCGAGGACATGAACCGCAAAGAGTTCATCTCTCCCAACGGCGCCGAGGACTCGATCCGAGACATTTGGCAGCACACCGAGGGTGCCAGCGGCTCGCAGTTCGACGACATCATCATCGGCACCAACGACACTCGCCTGCTGGCGACCAAGGACACGCTCGACAACGTTGCGCTGATTTCGGGCCTGGCCGGCTTCTTCCCAGACGGTCCGGTGTCGTTCGGCGGCGGCAACATCATCCTAGGCGGCGGCGGCAACGACGTCATCACTGGCGGCGGCGGCGACGACATCATCGACGGCGACGCGTTCCTGCATGTGGCGCTGACCAGCTACAGCGCCGGCGGCCAGATCATCCGCTCGATCCAGTTCGACCCGAACGGCAACACCGCGGCCCACCCCAACGCGGCCAACGTGGACACGGCTGTGTTCAACGACGTGTTCGCGAACTACGGCGACGGGTTCAGCTTGTTCGTCGGCGGTGGCTTCGGATCCCCGGTCGATGCGCAAGGCTTCCTTACGATCAAGCACACCGGCACCAACGTCGTGGTCGGCGGCAACCCGCAGGGGTTGGGCGGCATCGACGACGGCACCGACAAGATCCGCAACATCGAGCGGCTGCAATTCAGCGACCTGACCATCTCGATCGACAGCCAGGGCAACATCCTGACCTCGTCGGATGGCCGCTTCCACTCGGATCAGGCGGGAGACGCGTTCTTCGCGGAACACAACAACTACGACGCCGTCCCGGTCGGCACGCCGACCATTACCGAAACCAACGGCCTCAACCCCGCAACAACGGTGACGGTCGGCGAGACCTTGACGGCCAGCGTCGCCACCATCACCGACGCCGACGGCATCAGCACCCCATTCACCCTGCAATGGCAGGAACTCGACGTGCTGCGCGGCGAATGGGTGAACATCGTCGGTGCCACCGCGGCAACCTTCGTGCCGACCACGTTCCAGGAGGGCTCGCTCGGGCTGCGGGTCAAGGCGACCTACACGGACGGCAAGGGTTTCAAGGAGACGGTGACATCGGCTCAAACCGCGACGGTGACGCTGCCGGGCAACGTCAACACGGCGCCCACCATCGTCGTGGCGCAGCAGTTCAATGGCGTCGGCAACACGACGGCGCTGGTCGGCGCGCCGTTCGACTTCTTCTCGCCGCTGTCGTCGATCTTCACCGACAAGCAGACGGCCTCGACCTTGCTGCATTACACCGCGACGCTGGCTGACGGCTCCGCGTTGACCAACGCCGGGCTGACGTTCACGACCAGCCTGGACCCTATCAGCAACGTCCTCAGCGGCGAGTTCAAGAGCGGTCCGAACGGGATCGGCTTTACCGATCCGACGACAGGCACCTTCACGGCGCAATCCGCCGGCCAGCTCGCCGTGCGGATCACTGCGACCGACGACGGCCCCGGCCAGTCACTCTCGGGCACCAGCAACTTCTTCATCAACATCCTGCCGGCCGATCAGGCGCCGGTCGCCAAGGACGACGCCTACACCGTGCTCGAGAACGGCAGCATCGGTATCACCCTGGCGCGGCAGGGGCCGGCGGCCACCGCCGTGCCCGCCAACACGGTCGGCGTGCTGGCCAATGACACCGACCCGGACCTTGGCGATCGGCTGACTGCCGCCCTCAAGACCGGCCCGGCGCACGGCGCGTTGACGCTCAACCCGGACGGCACCTTCACCTACACGCCGACGCCGGGCTTCAGCGGCATCGACACGTTCACCTACGTTGCCAATGACTCGTTCCTGACGCCGAGCAATCCCGCGACCGTCACGATCACCGTCGATCCGCTCATCAGGCCGGTCTCCGCGAAGCTGCTCCACGACACCGGCAACGGCACCCCTGCGACCCTGACCGACGGGATCACCAACGACCCGACGCTGACCGGCTTCGGCTTCGCCGGCGCGGCAGTGTTTGCCACGATCAAGGACCCCGGCACGGTGGTCGGTCCGGCGGTCCGCCTGGTGGACGCCGCCGGGGCACCGGTCACGGCCGACGCGGCCGGTGTCTGGACCGGCACCTTTGCCAAGGGAACGCTTGCGGACGGCGCGCACGTGGTCGAGGTCAGCGAGACCGACGGCAAGACCGGGCAAACCCAGGTGTTTGACCTGAACTTCACGCTCGACACCACGCCGCCACCGGTCAAGGTGCTGCTGAAGAATGATACCGGCACATCCGCGACCGACAACATCACCAAGGACCCGACGCTCGCGATCACGAGCGACCCCAACACCACGCTGCAGGTCAGCATCGATGGGGGCGCCAGCACCGCGGCCGTCACCGCCGGTGACGGAACCGTCACGGTACCCGAGGCAGGCCTGATCGATGGCACGCACACGGTCATCGTGACCAGCCCCCCCGACTTGGCCGGCAACATCGGCAAGGGTTCGCTAACTTTCACCCTCGACACGAAGCCACCGGCGGCGCCGGTTGTCACCGGCTTCACCTACGTCTCAACCGCGACGGCACTGACCAGCTACAAGATCCTTGGGACCGCCGAGGCCGGGGCCCTCGTGTCAGTCTCCAACGGTGGCGCGGCGGCGCTCGGGACCGCGACGGCGGCGGCCGACGGCACTTGGTCGCTCAACGTCACCGCGAACCCGACCACCAACTTCTCGAATGTGCTGACCGCGACCGCGACCGACGTTGCCGGCAACACCGGCGTCGGCGGCACCGGCGGCGTCGCGGTCGGCACGGCGGCCGCCAATACGCTGCCGGGTCCGTCCGGCACCGGCGCCAACCTGCTCCTTGGCCTGGCCGGTAACGACGTGCTGACCGGCGGCTCCGGCAACGACCTGCTCGACGGCGGCACCGGCGCCGACAACATGATCGGCGGCGCTGGCGACGATACTTACGTTGTCGACAATACCGGCGACAAGGTGACGGAGGCAGCCGGTGGCGGCACTGACACCGTCCTGGCCAGCCTGGGCACCTACACCCTGACCGATAACGTCGAGAACCTGACCTACACCGGCGTCGGCAACTTCACCGGCACCGGCAACGCGCTCGCCAACGTCATCACCGGCGCCGGCGGCAACGACACGCTCAACGACGGCGGCGGCGCCGGGGTCGACACCCTGGTCGGCGGCGCCGGCAACGACACCTACGTCGTCTCGGTCGCCGCCGACGTGATCACCGAGAAAGCCGGCGGCGGCACCGACACGGTGCGGACCGCGCTCGCCAGCTACACGCTGGCAGCGGGCAGCAACGTGGAGAACCTGACCCACACCGGCGCCACCCCGTTCACCGGGACCGGCAACGAGCTCGCCAACGTCATCACCGGCGGCGCCGGCGCCGATACGCTCGACGGCGGCGTCAATGCCAAAGGGGCCGCCCCGGATACGCTGGTCGGCGGCGCCGGCAACGACACCTACATGGTGCGCAACGTCGGCGACGTGGTGACGGAGGTGGGTGCCGGCGGCACCGACACGGTGCAGTCGTTCCTAAACACCTACACGTTGTCGGCCAACGTCGAGAACCTGACCTTTGCCGGCACTGGCGCCTTCACCGGCACCGGCAACGATCTTTCTAACATCATTACCGGTGGTAACGGCAACGACACTCTCGATGGTGGCGCCGGAGGAAGGGACACGTTGATTGGTGGTGCAGGCAACGACACGTATATCGTTCGCAACGCCACCGACGTTGTGACGGAAGCATCCGGCGACGGCATCGACACGGTCAAGACGGCACTCGGAACTTACACGCTGACCGCCAACGTGGAGAACCTCACCTACACCGGCGTCGGCGGTTTCACCGGCACCGGCAATACGCTCGCCAACGTCATCACCGGTGCGGCCGGTAACGACACGCTGAACGACGGCGGTATCGTGGGCACCCCGAGCGGACCGGACACGCTGATCGGCGGCAAAGGCAACGACACCTACATCGTGACCAACTCGGCTGACGTGATCACCGAGCTGTCAGGCGAGGGCACCGACACGGTCCGGGCCAATATCAACACCTACAACCTCCTCACCCAAGCCAACAACGTGGAAAACCTGACTTTCATCGGCACCGGCGCCTTCACCGGCACCGGCAACGACCTAGCCAACACCATCACCGGCGGCGCCGGTAATGATACGCTGGCGGGCGGCCGGGGGGCGGACACGCTGCGCGGCGGCGGCGGTGCGGACGTGTTCGTCATGGCGAAGGGCGAAGCGAATGGCGACCTGATCGCGGACTTCACCCGGGCACAGGGCGACACGATCCAGCTCTCCGGCTACGCCGGCGGTTCGGTCCTGGTGCGTGGGGCCGTTGCCGGGGGGGTGACCTCCTACGCCGTGCAGACCGCGGGTGTGACGGTGGACACGGTCAAGCTCACCGGCAACATTACGCTCACCGCCGGCACCGATTACAAGTTCGTTTGATCGCTGCTCCCGGGTCGGATCGTCGTTCCGGCCCGGGAGGCGGCACGAGGCAGGCAGCATGATCAGAGACCTATTCACCTGGTGGGCGGAGCAGATGCGGGACCTCGTGCCCGCGTCGTTGCGTGTCCGGCCCGCCGTTCCGGCGGGCCTGGTCGCGTCGGTCGACGAGGCCGGGTCGACGGTCAGCCTGGTGCACCGGACCCGGCGCGGACGCATCGAGCTGGGCCGGTTCGCGCTGGACGACCCCGGGCTCGGCGACGCCGTTGCCCGGCGTCCCGGCACCGACCGGGCGGTCACGGTCGAGGTGGCCGAGGATGCTGTGCTCCGGCACCGAACGGTGCTGCCGCTGTCGGCGGAGCTGGACCTTCGCGCGCTGCTTGCGTTCGAGCTCGACCGGTTCACGCCGTTCCGGGCCGACCAGGCGTATTGGAGTGCGGCGGTCGAGCGGCGCGATGCGAAGGCCGGGCGGCTGCATGTCCGCCTGCTGCTGGCGCCGCACCGGCTGGTGCAGCCGGCGGTGGCGGCGCTGAGCCGGGCCGGGCTCGAGCCGGCGCGGATCGTGGCGGCCGGGGATGCGGGGGCGGGGGCGATTGCGCTCGGCGCCGAGCGGCCGCCACCGGCCTGGGCCGGGCGCCGCGCCCAAGCCTGGGCCGCCGGCGCCTGTGCCGCACTGGCGCTGCTCGCGGCCGCGCTGCCGTTCGTGCAGCAGTCGCTGGCGGCGGCGGCGCTGGACGCGCGGATCGCGGCGCTGCGGCCCGAGCTCACCGAGGCCGAGCGGCTGCGCCGGCAGATCGCCGCCAGCCGCGGCACCGCCGACGTCGTCACCGCGGCCCGGGGGCAGATCGGGCAGCCGATGCAGGCGCTCGCCGTGCTGACCGACGTGCTGCCCGACGACACCGTGTTGTCGCAGCTGTCGGCCCGGCAGCGCACGTTGACGCTCACCGGCCGCGCCGCCTCGGCGGCCAAGCTGATCGGCAGCATGACCGCGTTGCCGGCGCTGCGGGCGCCGGCGTTCACCGCCGCGGTGGTGCGCGACGAGGCGACCGGCACCGAAGCGTTCACCATCCGCACGGAGCTCGCGCCATGAGCCGCGCCGCCCAAGGTCGCATAACCCTGCCAACGGGGCGGGCGGGGCGGCTGTGCGCGGCGGGGCTGACGCTGCTGGCGGTGGCGGCGCTGCTGCTGGGGGTGGTGATGCCGTTGTGCGACGGCTACGCGGCGCGGGCCGAGGCGTTGTCGCGGCAGGCGATGCTGGCGCGGCGGATGGCGGCACTGGTGGCGTCGCTGCCGGAGCTGCGGCGGGAGGCGGCGGCGGCGGCGGGTGCGGCGTCGGGCGGGGCGGCGCTGCTGCCGGGCGGCACCAACTCGGCGGCGAGCGCCTTGCTGCAGGAGCGGCTGCAGGCCGGGTTGATGCAGAACGGGGTGGCGCTGAACACGGTGGAAACGCTGGCGGGCGAGGAAGCCGGGGCGTATCGGCGGATCCGGCTGCGGCTGGCGGTGACGGCGTCGTGGCCGGCGCTGGTGGCGTGGCTGCGCGACGTGGGTGAAGCGACGCCGGCGATGTTCGTCGACGAGCTGCAGATCCAGCCGGCGCTGCACAAGATCGGCACCGCCCCCAACTCCTTCGACCTCACCTGCACCGTGCTCGCGTTCCGGCCGGTGGACGCGAAAATCGCCGAGCGTTAACTCGGTTCAGAACGCGGTCTTGCTGCGGATCTCGCGCATGACCGTGAGCCACAGGATCTTGAGATCCAGGCCCACCGACCAGTTCTGGATGTAGTCCAGGTCGAAGCGCACGCGGTTGCGGAGCTGGTCCTCGGTCTTGGTTTCGCCGCGCCAGCCGTTGACTTGCGCCCAACCGGTGATGCCGGGTTTGACGCGATGGCGGACGGCGTATTGACGGACGACGTCGGCGAACAGCTTGTCGGCGGCCTTGGTGTTGGGCGCGTGCGGGCGCGGGCCGACCAGCGACATGTCGCCCTGCAGCACGTTCAGCAGCTGCGGCAGCTCGTCCACGCTGTAGCGGCGCAGGTAGTGGCCGAGCCGGGTGATGCGCGGGTCGTCGCGCGTGGTCTGCTTGTCGGCCAGCAGGTCCGTCATGTTGGTGTGCATGGTGCGGAACTTGAAGATGCTGAACATGCGGTTGTCGAAGCCCACCCGCGGCTGGCGGAACAGCACCGGGCCCGGGCTGTCGAGCTTGATCAGGAGCGCCACCAGCAGCAGCAGCGGTGCGACGCACAGCAGGGCGGCGCCGCCGATCAGCCGGTCGAACGCGGCCTTCTTCACCGCCTGCCAGTCCTTGATCGGACGCTCGCCCACGCCGATCACCGGGTTCGGGCCGATGGCGGCGAACTGCCCGCCCTCGAACCGGAGCCCGGCGATGTCCACTGTCAGGAACAGGTCCACCACCAAGCTGCTCAATTGCTCGAGGATGTCGTTGATCCGGTCCACCGCGGTCAGCGGCATCGCGACCACGATCATGTCGATGCGCTCGTCCCGGCTCGCCTTCAGCAGCGCGTCGACGCCGCCGCGGATCGGGAAATGCCGCAGATGCGGCGGAATGCGCGACGCCCGGTCCTCGTAGATCCCGGTCACGACATAGCTGTCGCGTTCGGCGGCCAGACGCTCGATGAAGGTTGCGCTGAATTCGTTCACGCCGACGATGGCGACGTGCTGCATCATGCGGCCGTTCTGCCGCCAACGCCGAACCAGCTGCCGCAAGGTGATGCGATGGGCGCCCAGCAGCACGGACCCGGAGGCCACGAACATGAACGGCCAGGCTCGCGACGGAAGCTCGTCACCGCGCAGCAGGAACAGGCTCACGATCACGGCGACGCCGCCGGCGAGCAACGGCAGAATCAGCTGGACCAGGCTTTCCGACAGCTGCCCGAGGTTCCGCAGCGTGTAGCCGCCTCGGCGGCGGAGCACGAGGGAGGCGGCCGCGGCGCCAATGCCGGACGCGACCACCAGCTCGCCGGTCGGCACATGCCCGAAGGCAATGTGATAGAGCGAGGTGGATGCGAAGCCCGCCAGCAGCAGCAGCAGCAGGTCGATCGCCTGCACCAGCAGGACCAGGACCGGGCGGGAGATCGGTGCGCCCACGGACGGGCGCTCCGTCCGCGCCAGGAAGGTGGCGAGGCCGTCGGGTCGCAGAACGGACGAAGAATCAGGAACGGCAGCCTCCTGTGGATCAGGCGACCGTATTGTGCCGAAAGTTCATACTCCTTTGACGATTGGAAGAGTCAGAAACGGTTGGTTTGTGATCACCCGATGAAAGCCGCCCGGGCGCCTCACGGGATCGTTGACACGCCGTGACGCCGGCGGCAGCGTGCCGCTTCCCGATCAAAAGGACCTGCCATGGCGCGCATCACTCGCCGGACCGTATTGAGCGCCGCGGCCTTGCTGGCCGGTGCCGGCCGCGGTGTCGCGGCGCCGCTCGACGACCTGATCGAGAAGGCCCGCAAGGAGGGCGCCGTCAACAGCGTCGGCATGCCGGACGACTGGGCCAACTGGGAAACAACCTGGAAGGACGTGACCGCCAAGTACGGCCTGACGCATACCGACACCGACATGAGCAGCGCCGAGGAGCTGGCGAAGTTCGCCGCTGAGCGCGCCAATGCCACCGCCGACATCGGCGACGTCGGCTTCGAGTTCGGCGCGATCGCGGTCGAGCGCGGCCTCGCCGCCGCCTACAAACCGACCACCTGGGAGCAGGTGCCGGGCTGGGCCAAGGACCCGGAGGGGCGCTGGGCGCTCGCCTATACCGGCACGATCGCCTTCGTGGTCGCGAAGGACCTGCCGAACCCGCCGAAATCCTGGTCCGACCTGCTGAACGGCAGCTACAAGATAGCCTGCGGCGACGTCGGCAAGGCGGCGCAGGCGAACGCTGCCGTGCTCGCCTGCGCAATCGCCGCCGGCGGCAGCGAAACCAAGATCGACCCCGCCATCGACCTGTTCGCCAAGCTCGCCAAGCAGAAGCGGCTGCTGACGATCAACGTGCTGCCGGCGAACATGGCGCGCGGCGAAATCCAGGTTGGCCTGGTGTGGGACTTCAACGGCCTCAGCTACCGCGACAAGGTGGGCGGCGACCGGTTCTCGGTCGTGATCCCGTCGGACGGGTCGGTGACCAGCGGCTACACCACCGTCATCAACAAGTTCGCCAAGAACCCGAATGCGGCCATGCTGGTCCGCGAGTTCATCTTCAGCGACCAGGGGCAGGTGAACCTGGCCGAGGGCTATGCGCGGCCGATCCGGGTGGACCACGTCACGTTGCCGGCGTCGGCGAAGGCGAAGCTGCTGCCGGCCGAGCAATACGCCAAGGCGCGACCGATTGATCCGCAGGCTTGGAGCGCCGGCGCCAAACGGGTGCCCGCCTTGTGGCAGGAGCGGGTACTGACGGAGATGTAGGCCGCGGCCGATGGACCGGCGCCTCCTGGCGCTCTGGGCGGCGCCGTTCATCGCCGCCGTGCTGATGTTCCAGATCCTGCCGGCCGGCTCCGTGCTGCTCGGCAGCCTCGTCAGCGGCGGCGAGTGGTCGCTGGCCAACTACGCCACCTTGTTCGGCAGCCGCTTCTACCGCGGCGCGTTCACCACCAGCCTGTCGGTTTCGCTGCTCACCAGCGCCATCGGCATGGCGGTCGGGGTGCCGCTCGCCTTTGCGCTGCATCGCCGCTCGGCCCCGGTGCAGCGGCGGTTCATCACCCTGTTCAACGTCGCTTCCAATTTCGTCGGCGTGCCGCTGGCGCTCGCCTTCACCATCCTGGCCGGGGTCAACGGCGTCGTCACCCTGCTGCTGACGCGGTCTGGGCTGGTGCAGGGTTTCAACATCTACTCGCTGCAGGGCCTGGTGCTCGTCTACGCCTACTTCCAGGTGCCGTTCGCCGTGCTGGTGGTGTTCCCGAGCCTCGGCGTGCTGACGGCCGACCTGTCCGAGCAGGCTCGGCTGATGGACGCGTCCCGGCTGACCTTCTGGCTGCGCATCGGACTGCCGGTGCTGGCGCCGAGCCTGGTCGGGACGTTCATCCTGCTGTTTGCCAACGCAATGGGCACGTATGCCACTGCCTACGCGCTGATCGGCGGCGGCGCCAACCTGGTCACCATCCGCATCGGAGAGCTGGTGGCGGGCGACGTGTTCACCGACCCGAATCTCGCCAATGCGCTCGCTGTGCTGCTCGTCGGGTTGCTGCTGCTACCGATCCTGGTGAACCAACTCCTGCTGCGTCACAGAAGTGACTGAACCGATTGCGGGTCCGGGGGCGCTCGCCCCCGGCGGGTCAAGGGCGGCGCCCTTGCCGCTGACAACGGATCACATCCTGATCGGCGGCGTGTCGCTCCTGCTGCTGCTGCCGGTGATCGCGGTCGCGCTCAGCGCGCTGGCCACCGATTGGTACTCGGGCCTGCTGCCCGCCGGACTGACGCTGCGCTGGTTTGCCGCGGTGCTGTCGGAGCCGGCGTTCCAGTCGGCGCTCGGCCGCTCGTTGTTCATCGGCGCCGGGTCGGTCGTGTTGCAGCTGGTGATCTCGGTGCCCGCCGTGCTGGCGGCGCATTGCGCCTTGCCGTGGCTCGACCGCTGGATGGAGCGGCTGGTGATCCTGCCCTATGCGCTGCCGCAAGTGGTGCTAGTGGTCGGCCTGCTGCAGATCTACGCCGCGCCGCCGCTGGTGCTGATCGGCACGCCATGGATCCTGCTGCTGGCCTATCTGCCGCTCGCGTTCCCGCTGCTGTATCTGCCGCTCAAGAACAATTTGCGGGCCTTGCCGGTGGCGGACCTGCTGGATGCGGGCCGCCTGGTCGGAGCCTCGGCCCCGGTGATCGCGTTGCGGGTCATCCTGCCCTGCGTGCGCTCCGGACTGGTGGTCGGCTTGTCGCTGGTGTTCGCGCTGGCGTTCGCCGAGTTCGTGTTCGCCAACATGTTGGTGGGCGGCGGCTTCCAGACGCTCGCGATCTACCTGTTCGGACAGCGGCAAAAGATCGGCCAGGTCACCGCCGTGATCGTGGTGATCTATTTTGCCGTGATGTGGCTGGCGACCGCCGTCGCGCTCGCCGTGTTGCGCAGCCGAGACCCGGCCGCGTGAGCTTCGTTGTGGTGCGCGGCTTTGCCAAATCGTACGGGGCAACGCGGGTGTTCGCGGACGTCGACCTGGACGTGGTGGAGGGCAGCATGTGCATCCTGCTGGGCCCCTCCGGCTGCGGCAAGACCACCTTGCTGCGTTCGATTGCCGGGCTGGTGCAGCCCGATGCCGGCCGGGTGTCGATCGGCGGGGAGGACGTGACGATGCTGCCGGCCGAGCGCCGCGGCGTCGCCATGACGTTCCAGAACTACGCCCTGTTTCCCAACATGACGGTGCGGCAGAACCTCGCATTCGGATTGCAGCAGCAGCGGCTGCCGCGCCGGGCGATTGCCGATAAGGTGGACGGGGCTTTGGCGATGATGGAGCTCGGACCTCGCGCCGACGCCCGGCCGCACGCCCTGTCCGGCGGGCAGAAGCAGCGGGTCGCCCTCGCCCGCGCGCTGGTGCTGGAGCCGCGCCTGCTGTTGCTGGACGAGCCGTTGTCGGCGCTCGACGCGCAGATCCGCAAGCGGCTGCGCGACGAGCTGAAACGGCTGCAGCGCGATACCGGCTTCACCGGCATCCTGGTGACGCATGACCAGGAGGAGGCGCTGATCCTGGGCGACCAGGTCGCGGTGATGTCGGCCGGCCGGATCGTGCAGGCGGCGACCGCGCGCGAGGTCTATGACCGGCCGGCGACGCGGTTCGTGGCCGGGTTCATCGGCGACTTCAACCTGCTCGAGCCCGAGGCGGTGCAGCGCGTGTTCGGCGTCGCCGCGCCCGGGGCTTGGGCGCTGCACCCGGAGGCGTTCGACCTCCTCACGAGCGACGCCGTCGCAGCCCCGGGTGGTTTGCGCACGGACGCCATGGTGGTCGACGTGCGGGTCGGCGGCCCGGTGTTGCGCTACCTGGTGCAGGCGCACGGCGTCGAGCTGAAGGTGGACGTGCTCAACCGCGCCACCGTCCAGATTTTGCCGGCCGGCAGCGCGGTCACGCTGCGGCTTGATCCCGACCAGGTTCGTCCGCTGGCGGATTGACGCCTCGGTCCGGTCGTTCCGTTGACCGCCGCACCTGAACCCGCCAAGCTTTGTTCAACCGATGCGCGTCGTTATCGGGTGGAGGGGTGGCGATGACCATGCGCTTACACGGGATGCGGGCCATGGCGGCGGGGCTGATGGCACTGGCGACCTGGCCGCTGGCTGCGGCCGAGTTCCCGACGCCAAAGCAAGCCGACTGGACGGCACGCGAGTTTCGCTTCCACACGGGCGAGGTGATGCCGGAACTGCGGGTCCACTACACCACTGTCGGCGAGCCGTCCGGCCAGCCGGTGCTGGTGCTGCATGGCACGGGCGGCACCGGCCCCGGTCTGCTGACGCCCGGCTTCGGCGGTGAGCTGTTCGGGCCCGGCCAACCGCTCGACGCCTCCAAATATTACGTCATCCTTCCCGACGCGATCGGCGCCGGCAAATCGAGCAAGCCGTCGGATGGAATGCGCGCGAAGTTCCCGCACTATGACTACGCCGACATGGTCGAGGCGCAGTATCGCCTGGTCACCGAGGGGCTCGGGCTGAAGCGGCTGCATCTCGTGCTCGGCTATTCGATGGGCGGGATGGAGACTTGGGTGTGGGGCGAGGCGCATCCAGACTTCATGGACGGGCTGGTGCCGATGGCGTCGCAGCCGACGCCGATGGCGGCACGCAATTGGATGCTGCGCCGGTTGCTGATCGAAAGCATTCGACAGGATCCGGAGTATCAGGGCGGCAACTACAAAACCCAGCCGAGCTCGCTGCGGCTGGCGAGCGCGATGTTCGGGGTGGCAACCAACGGCGGCACGCTGGCGCTGCAAGCGCGCGGCGACACCCATGCCAAGGCGGACAAGTATGTCGATGACCTGCTCGCCGCGACGCCGCCGGGGGACGCCAACGACTTCATCTGGCAGTGGAACGCCTCGGCCGACTACGATCCGCAGCCCGGCCTCGGCAAGATCGCCGCGCCATTGCTGCTGATCAACTCGGCCGATGACGAGCGCAACCCGCCCGAAACCGGTGTCACGGAACGGGCGATGCAGGAGGTGAAACACGGACAGCTTTATATCGTGCCGGGCAGCGCCGAAACGGCCGGCCACGGGACGCTCGCCGCCGCCAAACTCTGGGCCCCGCGCCTGAATGAATTCTTCCAGTCGCTCCCGCACCGCCCGCCGTCCTAAGTCAGGCGGGACTGGGGCCGCCGGCCCCAGTCTTTGATGCGTTTATGGGCGTCTCATTTCCGCCGCGCCGCCATCCGGTCCTGCGTCGACATCCAGGCGAACACCGCCGGCATGAACCAGGGCTTGCCGTTGAACAGCGGCACCGCGGCCGGCGGTCGCCGGTCCAGCGCCGACCGTCCACCCTCGGCATCTCCCAAAATCTGCAGCGCCGCCTTCTGCCCGGCCCAACGCGCCCAGACCGTGCCGCTGCCGCAATACCCGGCCGCGTAGCGCTTGCCGCCACGGGCGAAGATGCGCGGGATCATGTCGCGGTTCATCGCCACGTGGCCGAACCAGCTCCGGTCGATCGCGACGTCGTCCAGCACCGGGAAGATGTCCACCATGGCCCGGCGCAGCGCTTCGGTCGGCCAAGCCGGGTCGCCGCTGATGGTGCCGTCGCGGCCGCCGAACAGGATGCGGGTGCCGTCCGGGCTCGGCCGGTAGTAGTAATGCAACTGCCGTGTCTCGCTGCACATCATCCGCCGCGGCATCAGCTCGCCCATCAGGTTCGGCGACAGCGGCGCGGTGGCGATGATACGGCTGCGGACCGGCACCAGCCGGCGCCGCAGCCAGCGGTCGGAGTGGTCGGTGTAGCCGTTGGTGCAGGTCAACACGTCGCGCGCCGTGACCGTGCCGCGCGCGGTAGCGACGGACCAGCCGTCGCCCGCGGGCTTCACTGCCGTCACCGCCGTCTCGCCATGCACCACCGCGCCGGCCGCGAGTGCCACCCGCAGCATCCCGGCGTGCAGCTTGGCCGGATCGAGGCCGCCGATATCCATCCGCACGGCGCCGCCGTGATAGGTGTCGGTCCCGAGGAACTGGCGCTGCTCGGCGCGGGGCACCGCGAATGCCTCGATGCCGAGCGTCTGGTGCAGCCGCTCCGCTTCGCGCGCGAGCCGGTCGTAGTCGGTGCGGGCGAAGGCGCCGGCGAAGCGGCCGACGAGGGCGAAGTCGCACTCGATATTTTCTTCGGCGATGAACCGGTAGAGGTCGTCGCGCGCCACCTTGCCTTCCGCCATGATGGCGTCCGCGTCGGGCTTGCCGAAGCGCTTGCCGAGCTCGGCGTGGGACGGGCGCAGATTGCCGCTGGTGATGCCGCCGTTGCGGGTCGACGCGCCTTCGCCGGGCCGCTGCTTGTCGAACACCTGCACGGAACGGCCGGCGCGGGCCAGGGTGATCGCTGCCGACAGCCCGGTGTAGCCGGCGCCGACGATCACGACGTCGCATGCCGGGTCGACCGGGCGCCGGGCCACGGTGGTCAGCGGGGCGGCCTGCCACCAATAGGCCTCGTTGGACGGTCTTGTCCCAGCAGCTTGCATCGATCGGTATCCGGTTGCAGTCGGCACAACCAACCATGGGGCAGGCGCGCTGCCAAGTTCATGTGAGCCGAAGCGCGAGGGGTCGTGCAGGGTCGCCGGATCGGTTAGAACCGCCCCAGTCACAACCGAAAGCGCGCCATGACCACCATAGGCAACCGCACCTCCGAGCATGAGATCGACCCGATGTTCCTCGAGCGCTGGTCGCCGCGCGCGTTCACTGGCGAGGCGATCCCGGAAGGCGAGCTGATGTCGATCCTGGAGGCCGCCCGCTGGGCGCCGAGCTCCTACAACTCGCAGCCCTGGCGCATGGTCTGGGCCCGGCGCGACACGCCGCACTGGGCGCCGATGCTGAGCCTGCTGATCGAGTTCAACCAGAGCTGGGCCAAGGACGCCGCGGCGCTCGTGGTCATCGCGTCGAGCTCCACCATGATCCCGCCGGGCAAGACCGACCCGGTGCCGTCGCACAGCCATTCGTTCGATGCCGGCTCCGCCTGGGCCAGTCTGTCGTTCCAGGCGCTCAAGATGGGCTGGCACACGCACGGCATGGTGGGCTTCGACATGGAGCGGGCTTTCGCCGAGCTGGGCTTCCCGGCCGGGCACCGGGTCGAGGCGGCGATCGCCATCGGGCGCAAGGGGGACCGGTCGAGCTTGCCGGAACAGATGGCGGCGCGCGAGGAGCCTAGCCCGCGCAAGCCGCTGGCGGAGACGATGTTCGAGGGGCGGTTCAAGGGTTAGGCGAGGGCTCTGCCCTCGACCCGCTGGGGCCGGCGGCCCCAGACCCGCTGAACTCAGCGGGTCGGGCGGGGCGGCTGGACGGTGTAGTCGTAGAAGCCGCGCCCGGTCTTGCGGCCGTACCAGCCGGCTTCCACGTATTTCACCAGCAACGGGCAGGGACGGTACTTGCTGTCCGATAGGCCGTTATGGAGCACCTGCATGATGCTGAGGCAGGTGTCGAGCCCGATGAAATCGGCCAGCTCCAGCGGTCCCATCGGATGGTTGGCGCCAAGCTTTACCGCGTTGTCGATCGCCTCGATGCTGCCCACCCCCTCGTACAGGGCATAAACGGCTTCGTTGATCATCGGCACCAGCACGCGGTTGACGATGAACGCCGGAAAATCCTCCGACACCGCCGTCGTCTTGTGCAGTCGCGTTGCCAAGGCCTGCACCGTCTGGAACGTCGGCTCGTCGGTGGCGATGCCGCGGATGATCTCGACCAGCTTCATGACCGGCACCGGGTTCATGAAGTGCATGCCGATGAATTTGCCCGGCCGGTCCGTGCTGGCGCCGAGCCGGGTGATGCTGATGCTGCTGGTGTTGCTGGCCAGGATGCAGTCGGGCCTGAGATGCGGGATCACCGCCTTGTAGATCGCCCGCTTGACGTCCTCTTTTTCCGTCGCCGCTTCGATCACGAAGTCGGCGTTCCCGAATGCAGCGTAGTCCAAGCCGGTGTGGATGCGCTCGAGCGCGGCCTGCTTGTCGTCGGCGCCGACGGCGCCCTTGGCGACCTGCCGGTCCATGTTCCGCCCGATCGTGGCGCGGGCCTTGTCCAGCGCCTCGGCCTTGGCGTCCACCATCGTGACCTGCAGGCCGGCCAGCGCGCATACGTGCGCGATCCCGCCGCCCATCTGTCCGGCGCCCACGATCCCAACGTGCTCGATCGTCGACGTGCCGGCCCCCTCGCTCACGCCGACCGCTCCAGCTCCGCCTGCAGCTCGGGCAGCACGGTGAACAGGTCGCCGACCAGGCCGTAATCCGCCACCTGGAAGATCGGCGCCTCCTCGTCCTTGTTGATGGCGACGATCACCTTGCTGTCCTTCATGCCGGCCAAGTGCTGGATCGCGCCCGAGATGCCGATCGCGACATAAAGGTCGGGGGCGACGATCTTGCCGGTCTGGCCGACCTGGTAGTCGTTCGGCACGAACCCGGCGTCCACCGCGGCGCGCGACGCGCCGACGGCGGCACCGAGCTTGTCGGCAATCGGGTTCAGCAGCTTGAAGTTGTCGCCGTTCTGCATGCCGCGGCCGCCTGAAACCACCACGCGGGCGGCGGTCAGCTCGGGGCGCTCGCTTTTCGACAGCTCGGCCGACACGAAGCGGGAATGCACGTCCCCGGCCGGCATCTCCACCTTCTCGATCGCAGCGCTGCCGCCCTCGGCGGCGACCGGGTCGAAGCTCGCGGCCCGCACCGTGATCACCTTCTTCGGGTCGCTCGACTGCACCGTCGCCAGGGCGTTGCCGGCATAGATCGGCCGCACGAAGGTGTCGGGGCCGTCCACGGCCGAGATGTCGCTGATCGGCTGCACATCGAGCAGGGCTGCAACGCGCGGCATCACGTTCTTGCCGGTGGCGGTGCTGGCCGCGAACAGGTGGTCGTGGTGCCCGGCCATCTGCACCAGCAGCGCGGCCAATGGTTCGGCGAGCGCGTGGCTCAGCGCCGGGCTGTCGGCGACATGCACCTTGGTGACGCCGGCGAGCTTGGCGGCGGCTTGGGCGGCGGCGTCGACGCCTTCGCCGGCGACGAGCACGTGCACCTCGCCCAGCACGGCCGCGGCGGCGACCGCACTGCGCGAGGGTTGCTTGATCTCGCCATTCTCGTGGTCGAGCAAAACCAGGGATGCCATCGTCAGATCACCTTCGCTTCCGTGCGCAGCTTGGCGACGAGCTCGCCGACCGAGCCGACCTTGACCCCCGCCTGCCGCTTCGGCGGCTCGGACACCTTCACCAGCTTCAGGCGCGGCGCCGGGTCGACGCCGAGCGCGTCGGGCTTGATCGTCTCGATCGGCTTCTTCCGCGCCTTCATGATGTTGGGCAGGCTGGCGTAGCGCGGCTCGTTCAAGCGCAGATCGGTGGTGATCACCGCCGGCAGGTCGAGCGACAGCGTCTCGAGCCCGCCGTCGATCTCACGCGTGACCGTCAGCTTATCGCCCTCGATCGCGAGCTTGCTGGCGAACGTGCCCTGCGGCCAGCCGAGCAGGGCCGCCAGCATCTGCCCGGTCGCGTTCATGTCGTCGTCGATCGCCTGCTTGCCCATGATCACGAGGCCGGGCTGCTCCTTGTCGACCAGCGCCTTGAGCAGCTTGGCGACCGCCAGCGGTTGCAGCTCAACGTCGGTCTCGACCAGGATGCCGCGGTCCGCGCCCATGGCGAGCGCGGTGCGGATGGTCTCGGCGCATTGCGCAACGCCCATCGAGACGGCGACGATCTCGGTCGCGACGCCCTTCTCCTTCAGGCGCACGGCTTCCTCGACGGCGATCTCGTCGAACGGATTCATCGACATCTTCACGCCGCCGGTTTCCACCCCGGTGCCGTCCGACTTCACGCGGACCTTCACGTTATAATCGACGACCCGCTTGACGGGGACGAGAAGCTTCATCGTGGCGCCCATTCATTCTATTCTTGCACGGCGGCCCCGCCTTGCAACTGGTTCAGGCACCGCGCCCCTGCCATATCGCGACCCATCCGGAAAGGCCAGAGGGCGGCAACAGCCGGGGCGCAGCGTTCACTGCGACTTCAGCGCCAGCAGCAACAGGACAAACAGCCCGATCGTCACGCCTTGCAGCAGCACGCGCCACCGCATCAGCGCGTTGGACCGGCCCGGGTTGCCGCTGCCACGGACGATGCCGAGCATGCCCGCGAACAAGGTCGCAAGCGTCGCCAGCATTGCCGCGCCGGTCAGGATGGTGAGCACGGTGATCATCCGTAGGACATGGTTTCTGCGGCGCCATTGTCATCCCTGAACCGGATCCGTCCGTCAGCTTGACTCCGGCCACCCGCCGGTGTTCGTCCGCCGCATGCAGACCCGAACGTCCCGCCTGCTGCTCCTGCTGCTGGCCGGCCTTGCGGCGTGGCTGGCGCCGACCGTCGCAGCCGCCCAAGCGATGCCCCGTCCCGCCGCGGCCACCGCCGCCCCAAGCGCCCCGAGCGCCGCACCCGCGGCGGTCGCGCCATCGCAGGCCCGCCAAGCGCTCGACGTGCTGCGGGACGACCGGCGGCGCGGCGAGCTGATCACGACGTTGGAGGCGATCGCCAACGCCGGCCCTTCGGCAGGCACGACGGCCGCCGCTGGGACGCCGGCGCCGGAACAGCCGCTGTCGAAGCTGCCGCTCGAGCCCGACAGCCTCGGCGCCGAGCTCGTCACCAGTGTCAGCGCCGGTCTGACCGACGCCGGGTCGCAGCTCGTGAACTCGGTGCGCGCCGTCAACGACTTGCCGCTGCTGTGGCGCTGGCTGGTCGGCCAGGTCAATGACCCCGACGCTCGCGCCCGGGTGTTCGACGCGTCCTGGAAGCTGGCGGTGGTGGTGGGCGCCGGGCTGTTCGTCGAGTTCGCCGTTCGCCACTTGCTTGGCCGCGTGCGCGCTTCGCTGACGCGGGCCGCCTTGTCGACGGCGGCGTCGCCGCCCCCGCCCGACAACCCCGCGGATCACCCGGCCGACCTTGCGCTCGACCCCGCCGGGTCGGGCGAGCACGAGCGCTCGGCCCGCGCCCGGCGCTTGAACGGTGCGCTGAATGCGATCCGGCGGCTGCCGCTCCTGCTCGGCCGGCTGCTGCTGGACTTGGTGCCGATCGCGCTGTTCGCGGTGGTCGGCAACATCCTGGCCGGCGGCTGGTTCGGCACCGTCAGCACCACGAAGGGCGCCATCCTCCTAGTGGTGCAGTGCTATGTCGCGGCGCGGGTGGTGCTGGCCTTGTCGGAGATGCTGCTGTCGCCAGCCGGGACGCAGCTTCGCTTGCTGCACGTCTCGGACTGGGCGGCCGAGTTCCTGACCCGGTGGATCCGCCGGGTCGCCGTGATCGGCATCACCGGGTATGCG
Source organism: uncultured Alphaproteobacteria bacterium (assembly GCA_963752225.1). Lineage (GTDB taxonomy): Bacteria > Pseudomonadota > Alphaproteobacteria > Acetobacterales > Acetobacteraceae > JBBROS01. The sequence continues at coordinate 37,291 of CAVVXS010000005.1, forward strand.
GTGGCCGGCGTCGGGCTGCAATTCGGCATGTATCGCACCGCGTATGACGCGCTGCTGAAGCTGTTCGCCCTCGTGGTGCATGCCTGCCTGGTGGTGGCGGTGCTGGAAGCGCGCGTGCCGGTCGCGCGCCGGATCCGTGCCCGGCCGAGTGCCCGCGGACCCTGGGCCATCTTGCTGAACCGGCTGGCGGACACGTGGCATCTGATCGCGATCTTCTACATCGTGGCGCTCTGGCTGGTCTGGGCGGTGGAGCTGCGCAACGGCTACGTCCGGCTGGTACATTTCTTCGTCGTCACCGCCGGCGTGCTGGTCGCGTCGCGGCTGGTGGCCATGGTGCTGCTGGGCGGACTCGACCGCGCCCGCGGGCTGCCCGGCCTCGCGCTCAACGTCCCCGGCTTTGAGGAGCGTGCGACCGCCTACTACCCGATCCTGCGCAGCATCCTGCTGATGGGCATCAGCGTGGCGACGACGATCACCCTGCTGGAAGTGTGGGGGCTCGGCGTGTTCGCCTGGTTCGAGGGCAACAACCTCGGCCGCCGCTCGGTATCGGCCTTGCTGCTGATCGGCACCACCGTGTTCCTCGCCGTGGTGGTGTGGGAATGCGTCAACGCCGCGGTCGAGCTGCATCTGGCGAGGCTGAGCCGGTCGGCGCAGCTGGCCAGGGCCGGGCGGCTGCGCACGTTGCTGCCGATGCTGCGCACCGTGCTGCTGGTGCTGATCGTGCTGGTGGTCGCGCTGATGTCGCTGGACGAGCTCGGCGTCAACATCGCGCCGCTGCTGGCCGGCGCCGGCGTGGTCGGCATCGCGGTCGGCTTCGGCTCGCAGAAGCTGGTGCAGGATCTCATCACCGGCCTGTTCCTGCTGCTGGAGAACGCCATGCAGGTCGGCGACGTGGTGACGCTCGGCGGCCTCACCGGCACGGTCGAGGCGTTGTCGATCCGCACCATCCGGCTGCGCGCGCTGGACGGGTCGGTGCATATCATCCCGTTCAGCGCGGTGACCACCGTCACCAACCAGACCCGCGATTACGGCTATGCGGTGATCGACGTCAGCGTCGGCCTCAACGAGGAGCCGGAGCGGATCGTCGACATCCTCAAGCAATCGGCCGACGGCTTGCGGCGGGATCCGCGCTGGCAGAGCATCGTGCTGGAGCCGCTGGACGTGATGGGCGTCGAGAAGTTCGTCGACCTGGCCTGGGTCATGCGGGTGCGCATGAAGACGCAGCCGGCGAGCCGGTGGGCGGTCGCGCGCGAGCTGAACCGCCGCTTCAAGGTCACCTTCGACGAGCTGGGCATCGAGAGCCCGTTCACCAGCCACCGTGCGCTGAGCTCGACGCCGGGCCCGGCGGACGCGCCCGAAGCGGAACCGCAACCCACGGAGCACGCGGCATGACCGGTTGGATCGACGCCTTGCGGGCGGACGGCTTCGTGTTCGTGCGCGGCGCGGACATGCGGCCGGTGCTGGAAGGGGCGGGCCTCGACGGCTGGGACGCCTTCGCGGCGAGCTGGAACGACCTCGGCCTCGACACCTACATGGCCGATGGCGGCCGCTACCGGAAACGCCGGCACGCCGCGTTCCTCGCGACCGCGACAGCGATCGTCCGCAAGCCGCACCAGCCGCACTACCAGAGCCGCGACTACAACGCGCTGAACGGCGGCATCGCCCGCTGGTTCGAGCCGGTGCTGCCGGAGGTCGCCGAGAGTGCCGCGTTCGCCGCCATCCTGCAGGTGTGCACCGGGCTGTTCGACGGTCTCACCCCGGCGCCCGCCTGGCATGTGGAGGCGCACCAGTTCCGCATCGAGGCGCGGCACGGCCAAGCCGGTCAGCCGACGCCGGAGGGCATGCACCAGGACGGCGTCGATTGGGTGCTGGTGCTGATGATCGGCCGGGAGAACATCGCCTCGGGCACGACCAGCATTCACGGCCTCGACCGCGGCCTGCTCGGCAGCTTCACGCTCGAGGCGCCGATGGACGCGGCCTTGGTGGACGACCACCGGGTGTTCCACGGGGTCACCCCGGTCGAGCCCCTCGACCCCTCACGGCCGGCGCACCGGGACGTTCTGGTGCTGACGTGGCGGCGGGAGACGGTGATTTAGCGACCTGGCGAAGACGGCAAGCGAGGGCGTTCAAGCGGGTCTGGGGGCGCCAGCCCCCAGCGGGTCGAGGGCGGCGCCCTTGTCCTTCGACGCCGGCAGCAGCAGCGTCGCCTCCAATCCCGGCCCGGCGTCGGCCAGCACGAGCGTTCCCCCGTGCAGCTGCGCCACCGCCCGCACCAGCGTCAGCCCCAGCCCGAAGCCCGGCGTGTGGCGGGCGGTTTCGCCGCGGTAGAACCGCTCGGTCGCGCGCGCCAGGTCGGCCGGCGGGATCCCCTGGCCCTCGTCGCGCACCCGCAGCCGCAGCGCGCCGCCGGACGCCTCGGCGTCGACGCGCACCGTGCCGCCGGGGGGCGAGAACTTGAGCGCGTTGTCGATCAGGTTCGCCATCGCCTGCTGGATCAGCTCGCGGTCGCCCCAGATCTGCAACCCGTCACCCGCATGCAGCTCGAGCGTCAGGCCCTGCTCCTCGGCCACGGCGCCATAAAGCTCGACCAGGTCCTGCAGCAGCGGCGCCAGATCGACCAGGCCGAAGGCAGAGCGTCGCGCGCCGGCCTCGATTTCGCTGATCCGCAGCAGGGCCTGGAACACCGCGGTGATGCCGTCGAGGTCGGTGATCGCCCGCTGGATCGCGCCCAGCAGCTCGGCGGGGCCGGAGGCGTGCTCGGCGGCGTCCTCGAGCCGGTTGCGGGCGCGGGTGATCGGCGTGCGCAGGTCGTGGGCGATCGCGTTGGACACCTCGCGCACCCCGTCCATCAGCCGGCCCATGCGGTCGAGCGTGTCGTTGATGGTCTCGGCCAGGCGGTCGAACTCGTCGCCGCGGCCCGACAAGCGGACCCGGCGGGTGATGTCGCCGGCGGAGATCGCCGCGGCGGTCTCGGACACGTGGAACAGCATGCGCCGGAACAGCCGCTGCACCGCGACGCCGCCGAGCACCGTCAGCCCGCCGATCAGCGGCACCGCCCAGGCGAGGGTATGCGCCACCAGGTCGCGCAGCGCCGCCCGGGTCTGCACGTTGCGGCCGACCAGCAGCGCGTAGTCATCGCCCAGGCTGAAACGGCGCAGCCGGGCGAGCCGCTGCTTGCCGTTGCGGGTCACGGTCCGCTCGTAAACCAGGCCGGTGTCGGTCACGCCCTCGGGCCAGCCCTGCAGGTTGCCGAGCAGCTTCCGCCCCGACGGATCGGCGACCAGGTAGATCGCGTCGTCGTCGACGTTGTCGGCGAGGCGGTCCTGGATCGTCGACAGCAGCGCCGGGGGGCCGCCGTCGAGCCAGCGCTCCGACAAGCCGAGCGCGTCGGTGTCGATCGCAACGTCGACCTGGCCGTTCAGCAGGCCGAGCATGGTGGACCAGATCACGTAGACCAGCACGAGAGCGGTCAGGCTGAACAGCCCGGAGAAGCCGAGCGCCAGCCGTACGCCGGCCGAGCGGAAAAACGGCGGCAGGGCTGCCAAGGGGCGGGGACCGGCCGGGCTAATCCGGGCGGAGCATGTATCCTGCGCTCCGCACCGTGTGGATCATCGGCGTCTCGAACGGCTTGTCGATCTTCTGCCGCAGCCGGCTGACATGCACGTCGATCACGTTGGTTTGCGGGTCGAAATGGTAATCCCACACGCCTTCCAGCAGCATGGTGCGGGTCACGACCTGGCCGGTGTGGCGCATCAGGTATTCCAGCAGGCGGAACTCGCGCGGCTGCAGGTCGATCTTCTGGCCTTGGCGCCGGACGACGCGGGACAGCAGGTCCATCTCGAGCTCGCCTGCCACAAGCCGCGTTTCCGGCCCGGTGCCGCGGCCGCGCCGCGCCAGCGCTTCGACCCGTGCCAGCAGCTCGCTAAACGCGAACGGCTTGGTGAGGTAGTCGTCGCCGCCGGCCTTGAGCCCGCGCACCCGGTCGTCCACCTGCGCCATCGCCGACAGGAACAGGACCGGCGTGTGGTTGTCCTGCCCGCGCAGGGTCTCCAGCACCCGCAGCCCGTCGATGCCGCCCGGCAGCATGCGGTCGAGGATGATGGCGTCGAACGTCTCGCTGGCCGCCATGAACAGCCCGTCGCGCCCGTTATCGGCGTGCTCGGCCACGTGCCCGGCTTCGCGCAACCCTTTCAGCACGAAGCCCGCCACGTCCTTGTCGTCTTCCACGACCAGCACCCGCATCGTCTCAGCCCTGCTGCTCGGCGGGCCGGCGCCCAACCGTGACGGCAATCTCCACGTTCTGCCCGGCGCGGCGGACCGTCAGCTTGACCGGGTTGCCCGGCGGGGTCGCCGCCACTGCCTTGATCAGGCCCTGCGCGGTCTCGACCCGGGCGCCGTCGATCGCCAGCACCACGTCGCCGGGACGCAACCCGGCGCGGGCGGCCGGGCCGCTGCGGTCGATGTTAGCGATCGATACGCCGGTACGCGCGCCGACGCCCGGAGCGTCCTGCACCGAAACGCCGAGCCAGCCGCGTTCGATCCGCCCCTTGTCGCGCAGGTCGCCGACGATTTTGGAGGCGATCTCGCTCGGCACCGCGAAGCCGATGCCGACCGAGCCGCCGGTCGGCGACACGATCGCCGTGTTCACTGCGATCACCTGCCCGTCCATGTTGAACGTCGGCCCGCCGGAGTTGCCGGGGTTGATCGGGGCGTCGATCTGCAGGAAGTCGTCGAACGGGCCGGCGCCGATGTCACGGCCGCGCGCCGAGACGATGCCAGCGGTGACGCTGATGCCGACGCCGAACGGGTTGCCGGCGGCCAGGATCCAGTCGCCGACCTCGACCACCTTGCTGTCGCCCCAAGTCACGTAGGGCAGCGGCTTCGGGCTGCTGACCCGGATCACCGCGAGGTCGGTCAGCTCGTCGTTGCCGATCAGCTTGGCCGGCAGCTCGGTGCCGTCGGCGAGGGTGACGGCGATCTGCGTGGCGCGGCCGACCACGTGGGTGTTGGTGACGATGATGCCGGACGGATCGATGATGAACCCGCTGCCCGCGCCCAGCACCGGGTCGCGCCGGCCGCGGAAACGGTCGCGCAAGCCGCGCAGTTCGGGCGGAATGTTGGCGGCCGTGTCGGAGCCGCCCTCGACTACGGCGATGTTGACCACCGCCGGCACCACCCGTTTCACCAGCGGCGCGAAGCTCCCCGGCGCGTTGCCGCGCATCGATCCGGCGCCCGGCCCGGCGACCGGGCCCGGCGCTTGGGCCATGGTTGCGGGGGACGTGCAGCCTGACGCCAGCAGGACCAGAGCGAACAGGGCGGCGCGACGCATTCAACAAACCTCCAGGTGTCTCATCAATGGGCGCATTCCATCGCTTTTTCAATGCAACGCGGGGTTCTCCGGCCAGTCGTGGCGCGGGTAGCGCCCGCGCATGTCGCGCCGAGCATCGGCCCAGGCGCCGCGCCAGAACCCGGCGAGGTCCGCGGTGACGGCGATGGGCCGTCCGGCTGGCGACAGCAGCGCGAGCCGCAGCGGCACCCGCCCGTCCGCCAGCGTCGGCGTGCGGTCGAGGCCGTAGAAGTGCTGCGCCCGCGCGCTCGCCACCGGCACCGGCTGGGCGTAGTCGACCGCCGCCCGCCCGCCCGGCAACGCCACATGCGTCGGCAGCAGCCGGTCCAGCCGCGCCGCCGCGTCCCAGCCCAGCCGCGCTCGCAGCAGCGCCACGAGGTCGAGCGACGCGAGGTCGGCCAGCCGGCGCATCCCGTGCAAATGCGGCGTCAGCCAGTCCTGCGCCGAAGCCGCCAACGCCGCATCGGCCAGGTCGGGCACGTCCGGATCGAGCGAGCGCAGCAGCGCGGCCCGTTGCTGCAGCTGCCGTGCCGCCTCGGTCCAGGGCAGGCTGGCCGGGTTGCGCACCGCCGCCTCGGCCAAGGCGGCGGCGGTTTCGGCCGGGTCGGCTTCGAGGGTGCGGTCTTCCAGCACCAGCGCGCCGAGCCGGCGGCGGCGGCGCGACAGCACCGCGCCGGTCGCTGGATCGAAGCCGCTTTCCACCGTTTCGGTGACGGTGGCGGCGACCGAGGCGGGCAGGGTGCCCGGGTCGAGCGGAGCGGCGAGCCGGATCAGCGCGGCGCCTTTCGGGTCGAGTGTCGCGACCACCAGATACGCCTCGTTGGCCAGCCGGTCGCCACGCGGCAGCTTGGCGCCACCGCCGCCGCTGAAGCGGAAGCTGCCCGGCTCGCGCCGCTGCCCGATGCGGTCGGGGAAGGCGGCGGCGAGCAAGGCGCCGGGGTCGCCCTCCGCCTCGGCCGCCGTGCGCAGGCGGCGGCGGTATTGCTTGGATTGGCTCCGGATGCGCGACAGCGCGCCGCGGTCGGCGTCGGCGGCGCCGCCCTCGATCGCCTCGAGCCGCAGGCCGATCGCCGCCGGGGTGTCGCGGCCGCGGATCGGATCGCGCTCCTCCAGCAGGGCGGCGAGGTCGGCAGCCCGGGCCGCTTGCCCCGGGCTGGCGGCCGACAGCATCATCGCCGCCAGCCGGGGATGCGCCCCGAGTGCCGCCATCCGGCGTCCGAACGGGGTGATCGCTCCGTCCGCCATGGCGCCCAGCCGCTCCAGCAAGGCGGTGGCCGCGGCCAGCGTGCCCGCCGGCGGCCGGTCGGCAAAGGAAAGCTCCTCGGGCGGCGTGCCCCAGGCGGCGCAGTCGAGCACCAGGCCGGACAGCTCGGCTTCCAGCAGCTCCGGCCGGTCGTGCTGCGGCAGGCTGCGTCCCATCGCCGGCGTCCATACCCGGATCGCGGCCCCCGGCGCCTCGCGCCCGGCCCGGCCGGCACGCTGATCGGCGGCCGCCCGGCTGATCCGCACCGTGGCGAGCCGGGTCAGCCCGCTGCCGGGATCGAGCCGCGGCGTCCGCCGCCAGCCGCCGTCGACCACCACCCGAACGCCGGGCACCGTCAGCGACGTCTCGGCGATGCTGGTCGCGAGCACCACCCGGCGCCCGTCGGCGGGGCGCAGCGCCAGGTCCTGTTCGGCGACCGGCAGCTCGCCGTGCAGCGGCAGCACCAGCGCGCCGCAGCCGGCCAGCGCCGCCTCGGCGCGACGGATCTCACCCATGCCGGGCAGGAAGGCGAGCACGTCCCCCTCATGCGCGGCCAGCGCGCCGCGGATCGCCCGGGCGACGGCGTCGGGCAGGTCGCGCGGATCCATCACGTCGCGCGCCGCATGCTCGATTGCGACCGGGAACATGCGACCCTGGCTCTCGATCACCGGGCCGCCGAGCATCGCCGACAGCCGGGCGCCATCCACCGTCGCCGACATCGCCAGCAGCCGCAGCTCCGGCCGCAGCAGGCGCTGCAGGTCGAGGCAGAAGGCGAGCGCCAGGTCGCCGTCCAGCGTCCGCTCGTGCACCTCGTCCAGCAGCACCGCGGCGACGCCGTCCAGCGCCGGGTCGGCGATCAGCCGGCGCACGAGCAGGCCCTCGGTGATCACCTCGATCCGGGTCTGCGCCGAGACCGCGCTGTCGATGCGGGTGCGAAAGCCGACGGTCTGCCCGACCGGTTCGCCGAGCAGGCTCGCCATCCGGGTCGCGGCCGCGCGGGCCGCCAGCCGCCGCGGCTCGAGCACGACGATGGTGCCGTCGCCGCGCCAAGCGGCGTCGAGCAGCGCCAACGGCACCAGCGTCGTCTTGCCTGCGCCCGGCGGCGCCACCAGGACCGCATTGCCGGCGTCGAGCGCTTCCAGCAGCCGGGGCAGCGCCTCGGCGACCGGCAGCGCATTGAGTATCCAAGGTGGTGGTGTCGGCATGATCCGAGGCGATATAGAGCGGAGGATGATCGGGAAAGCGCTATTCGGGCTGGCGGCCCTGCTGGTTGCCGACGCCGCCGTCGCGGGCTGGGCCGCGCCGGCGCGGGCGGCCGAGAGTGCGCCCGTGCGCAGCGACCGCGTCGTCGCCACCCTCGTCAGCGACGCCGACGCGGTCAGCCCCGGGGCGCCGCTGCAGCTCGGCCTGCGGCTGCGGATCAAGTCGGGCTGGCATACCTACTGGTCCAATCCTGGCGACGCCGGCGCGCCGCCCGAGCTGACGCTCACGCTGCCCGAGGGCGCCACGGCCGGCCCGATCGCGTGGCCGACGCCGGAGCGCCTGCCGGAAGGGCCGCTGATGAGCTACGGCTACACCGGCGAGGTCGTGCTGCCGGTGACAGTGACGCCGGGCGCCGGCGCCCTCCAGATCCACGCGAGCGCCACTTGGCTGGTGTGCGAGAAGATCTGCGTGCCGGAGGAAGGCACATTCGCGCTGTCCTTGCCGCCGGGAACGCCGTCGCCATCACTCGAAGCGCCGCTGTTTGCGGCCAGCGCCGCGCGGCAGCCGCGCCTGTCGCCGTTCTCGGCGGAGGTGGCGCCGGACGGCACGCTCAGCCTGCTCGGCGCCGGGCTGTCGGCGGCAACGGTGCGCGACGCCTGGTTCTTCCCGGCCGAGGCGGGGGTGATCGACCAAGCCGCGCCGCAGCCGGTGACGGTCGAGCCGGGCGCGGTGCGGATCGGGCTCAAGCCGGCGTCGGCGTTCAAGCCCGGCGAAACGCTGGCCGGCGTCGCCGTGCTGCGCGACCCCGGCGGGCAGCAGAGCTCGCTGCAGGTTGCGGCGGCCCCCGGACCGGCGTCCGCTCCGGGCGTGCCGCTGCTGCAAGCCTTGCTGCTGGCCGTGGCGGCGGGCGTCATCCTCAACCTGATGCCCTGCGTGTTCCCGGTGCTGGCAATGAAGGCGGTCGCCTTGGCCCGCCTTTCGGGACACGAGCGCGGGGCGGTGCGCGGCCACGCCGTGTCGTACACGGCCGGCGTGCTGACGGCATTTGCCGGGCTCGCGGCGCTGCTGCTTCTGCTGCGGGCGGCCGGACGCGCGGCCGGGTGGGGGTTCCAGTTCCAGTCGCCGGTGTTCGTGGCCGTCATGGCCTGGGTGCTGTTTGCGGTCGGGCTGAACCTGTCGGGCGTCTTCGAGGTCGGCGCCCGGCTGGCCGGGACCGGACAGGACCTCGCGGCCCGGCGCGGCCATGCCGGCAGCTTCTTCACCGGGCTGCTCGCGGTGCTGGTCGCCACCCCGTGCACGGCGCCGTTCATGGGGGCGGCCATTGCCGCGGCGCTTGCGGCCCCGCCCCCGGCGACGCTGGCGGTGTTTCTGGCCATGGGGCTCGGCCTTGCCGCGCCCTATGCGCTGCTGGCGGTGCTGCCCGGGCTTGCGCGCCTGCTGCCGCGGCCGGGCGCCTGGATGGACGTGCTCAAATCGGCTCTGGCGTTCCCGATGTATGCCGCTGCCGCCTGGCTCGTCTGGGTCATCAGCCTGCAAGCGGGTCCGGACGGCGTGCTGGCCGTGGTCGCCGGGCTCGTGCTGCTCGGCGCGGCCGCCTGGGCCTTCGGTCTCGCCCAGCGCTCCGGACGCCGGCTCGGATACGCGGTCGCCGCTGTGGCCGCCGCTTTGGCGCTCGCCGTGCTGCCCGGGCTCGGCAATGCCGCTCCCCCGGCTGCGGGTGCGATGGCGGCGGGCGTCGAGCCGTTCACCCCCGCCCGGCTGGCGGCGCTGCGGGCAGAAGGCCGGCCGGTGTTCGTCAACATGACCGCGGCCTGGTGCGTCACCTGCCTGGTCAACGAGAAGGTCGCGCTGTCGCCGGCCGCGGTGCGCCAAGCCTTCGCCGAGCGCGGCGTCACCTACCTCAAAGGCGACTGGACTCGCGGCGACCCGGCGATCTCCGCCTTTCTGCGTGACCACGCCCGCGACGGCGTGCCGCTTTACGTGATGTATCCCACGGGCGGGCGCGCGCCGGTGGTGCTGCCGCAGATCCTGACCGAGGCGGAGATGCTGGAACAACTCGCCAAGGTCAGCTTGTAGGCCGGACCATTACGGCGCGACCGGCAGGTCCTCTCGCTGCACCGGCGGCGGGGCAGGGGCGGCCCCGGCGGTCTGGAGGTAGTCGCGCAGCGAGCGGCGGAGCTGGAACTCGAGCTCCACGTTCATGTCGTCCAGCATCTGCTTGGTGATGTCGTAGACCGCCCCGCGCACGTCGCGGCCGATCCCGCTGGCGCGCCGCGCCACCCGCGCTTCCGCGAAGCCGGCCCGCACGCCATCCGCGGCGATCACGTCGATGTGGATCGCCATCGCGCCGTCCAGGCCGTCGCCGACGCGGACGACGCGGGCCTCCTCGATCGTCACCAGCGCCCGCCCGCTCGAGCCGCCGGCTGCCAGCCGATCCTCGGCCAGCTGCCGCAGCGCCGGCGCCGCCGGGACCGGCGACATCGTGTCCAGCGGCCCGGGCGGCGGCAGGTCGGCATAGCCGATGGAGGCGACGTTCAGCTCGAGCCGGGTCAGATAGTCGTAGCGCAGCGGGGGAAAATTGCGCCGCCGGTCATCGGCGCAGGCGGCCAGCCAAATGGGGGGGAGCCAGGCCGGGGCCAGCAGCGCCAGCCGGCGGGAAATCGCCATCGGGATCAGCTTTCGGGTTGCGAATCCGCCTGGCCACGCACCTCGTCGCGGCCGAAACGGAAATCCAGGTTGCAGAACTCGCACGTCATGACGATGTCGCCGTCCGTCGCCATGTGGTTCAGGTCGTCGGTCGAGAACCCCTCGAGGATGCCGGAAAGCCGTGCCCGCGAACAGCGGCAGCCATAGGCCAGCGCGCGGTGCCGGTCGGCCGCGACCCCTTCCAGGCCGAACAGGTTATACAACAGCCGGTCGGCCGGCAGCGTGTCGTCCAGCAGCTCGTCGTCGCGCAACGTCGCGGCCAGGGCGGTGGCGGTGCGCCAAGCTTCGTCCTGCGCCACCTCGTCCAGCTCGGGGTCGATCCCGCCCTCGCCGGCCACCCGCTCCAGGATCAGCGCCCCGGCCCGCCAGCCGGCGTCGCCTTGCTTACAGGCGAGGCGAACGCTGCAGCGGATCTGCTCGCTGGTTTCGAAGTAATGCAGCGCCATGTCGGCCAGGCTTTCGCCATCGATCGCGACGATACCCTGGTGCCGCTCGGCGTCGTTGCCCTGGTCCACCGTGAACGCCAGGTAGCCGTTGCCGAGCAGCGCCCGCGCCGATGGGTCGTGTTCGATCGCCAGCACCGACGCCAGCCGCTCCGGCTCGGCCCGGGCATAGCCGCGCAGCGCGCCGGATTCGGTGCAGTCGGCCAGCAGCATCGGCACCGCGCCGTCTGCCTTGGCTTGCAGACTGAACGAGCCGCGGAACCGCAGCGCGGTGGCCAGCGCCGCCGCCAAGGCCAGCGCCTCGCCGGCCAACGCGGTCACGGATGGGTGGTTCTCGTGCCGGGTCAGCAAGGCGTCGGCCAACGGCCCGAGCCGCACCAGGCGGCCGCGCACCGGCCGGCCCGGCAGGTGGAACGGGGTGACGCCGCGCGGCACGACGATGTCGGGCACGTCCGGGCGGTTGCTGTCGAGGAAGGCGGGGGTGGCGCTCATGCCCACAACATAGGGAGCAGCCCTGCTCGCGTGAACCTTCTTGCCGCGGGAACGACCGCCTAGCCTACTCTGGCGGGAGGGACGATGAAGGATTGGGGGTTCGTTGCGGCCATCACCCTGGCGCGGATGGCGTTCGGCTTCCAGTTCCAAACGATCGCCAGCATGGGGCCGGAGCTTGCGGCGCGGTTCCACCTCGAGTTCGCCGCGCTCGGCACGCTGATCGGCCTCTACATGCTGCCCGGCATCGTCGTGTCGATGCCCGGCGGCATGCTCGGCCGGCGGTTCGGGCCGCGCTGGCTGGTGGGCGGCGGCCTCGCGCTGATGTGCGCCGGAGGCTTGCTCGGCGCGGTGCAGTTCAGTCCGGCCGGCATCGGCGTCGGCCGCATCGTTGCCGGCACCGGGGCGGTCATGCTGGTGGTGATGCAGGGCAAGATGATCAGCGACCGCTTCGGCGGCCCGCGCTTCATGCCGGTCATGGGATTGCTGGTGGGTGCCTTCCCGGTCGGGGTCGGCCTGGTCGGGCTGGTGCAGGACCCGCTGATCGCGGTGGCCGGGCCGGTCGCGATCCTGCTGGCGGGCGCCGGCATCGCGCTGCTGTCGCTGCTGCTGTTCCTGCTGACGGTCGAGGACCCGCCGGCGCCGGCTGGGCATTGGACGCTGCCGTCGCGGGCGGAATGCGTTCTGGTGGTGGTCGCCGGGCTGGTTTGGACGGCGTACAACTCGGGCTATTACGGCTTCCTGTCGTACATGCCGTCCTTGCTGGCGCATGAGGGGCATTCGCCGGCGCTGGCCGCGACCGTGCTGACGGTCGCCACCTGGACCAACCTGCCGGCGACGATCCTGGGCGGCATCATGGCCACCCGCTGGGGCACGACGCCGGTGCTGCTGCTCGGCACGCTGGGCTCGGTCGTCTCGGTGGCCGGGCCAGCCTTCGCCGATTGGCCGCTGATCTGGGGCGTGCTGTTCGGAGCGCTCGGGTCGATCCATGCCGGGGTGATCATCGGCATCGGCACGCTCTCGGCACGGCCGGAGAACCGGGCCTCGGCCATGGGCGTGTTCTACACCACCTACTACCTGGGCGGGACCGTGCTGCCCGGCGTGTTCGGCTGGGCCGCGGACCGCGCCGGCTCGCCGGCCGGCGCGCTGCTGACCGCAGCCGGCGTCGCCGCGCTGACGATGCCGGTCTACCTGTTGCACCAATGGCTGCAGCGAGGTCCGGCGCGGGTCACGGCACCACGGCCAGGAACAGGTACACAGCCAGGATCGTGAGGTGCACCGCGCCCTGCAGCACGGTGGTGCGGCCGGTGCCGAGCGTGACCACCCCGAGGAACAGCGTCAGCACCAGCAGCACCTCCTCCTTCGGCTCGAGGCCGAGGGTGAGCTGCTGCGCGAAGTAGATGCTGACGGCGGCAACCGCGGGGATCGTCAGGCCGATGCTGGCGATCGCCGAGCCGAGCGCCAGGTTGAGGCTGGTTTGCAGCCGGTCCGCCCGCGCCGCCCGGATCGCGGTCACCGCTTCCGGCAGCAGCACCAGGGCCGCGATGACGATGCCGACCACCGCTTTCGGCGCCCCGGCGGCGGCGATGGCGCCTTCCAGCGCCGGCGACAACGCCTTGGCCAGGCCGACCACCGCGGCAAGGCAGATCACCAGCAACCCGGCCGATACGAGGGCAGCGGCGGCGGAAGGGAGCGGCCCCTCATGCCCATGGCCGTCCCCGTCATCGACGAAGTCGCCACGGTGCAGCACCGTCTGCACGAACACGAACGTGCCATACAGGACCAATGAGACGACGCCGGCAAAGCCGAGCTGGTTGGCGCTGAACTCCGGGCCAGGTGTCGTCGAGGTGAAGTTCGGCAGCACCAGCGTCAACACCGTGAGTGCCGCCAGCACCGCCAGCGAGCCGCTCGCGCCTTGGATCAGGAAGCCCTGTTCGCCGTGGCGCACGCTGCCCAGCACCAGGCACAGCCCGACCACGCCGTTGCTGACCAGCATCACCGCCGCGAACACCGTGTCGCGCGCCAAGGCGGACTTCTCCGGGCCGCCTCCGAGCATGACCGACACGATCAACGCGACCTCAATCACCGTCACCGCAACCGCCAGCACCAGCGTGCCGAACGGTTCGCCGATGCGGTGGGCGACGATCTCGGCATGGTGCACGGCCGCGAACACGGTCGCGATCAGCACGGCGCTGCACGCCACGAGCACGGGGGTGTTCAACCCGAGCAGCATCGCGGCCGCGACGCAGGCAACGGCCGCGACCGGGGCGGCCCAGGTCCAGGCCGCCGCCAATGGATTCGTCATGCCGTCAGCCGTCGCTGGCGAGCTCGGCTTCGAGCGCTTCCAGCTTCGGCTCGAGCGCGGGGAGGTCCGCGCCGAGATCGGCGGCCTGCAAGGCGCGGCGCAGCGCCCGGCGGCACGCTCCAAACTCGGTTCCCAGCGTGTCGGACGGTGCGGCCGGCTCCTTGCGGCTTGCCAGGCAGTCCGCATAGCTTCGTTTGGCGTCCGCGACCGCGAGAGTATCGGGCAGCCCGGCGAACAGCTCGTCGAGCCGTTCGTCCACCCACCCGGGCGTGGAGGCGATCTCTTCGGTCATCCGCGCCGGGTCTTCATCGGATGGCGCCGAGGGACCAAGCCAGGATGCCCTTCTGCGCATGCAGCCGGTTCTCGGCGCCGTCGAACACCACCGATTGCGGGCCGTCGATCACCTCGGCGGTGACCTCCTCGCCGCGATGCGCCGGCAGGCAGTGCATGAACAGCGCATCGGGCGCCGCGGCCGCCATCAGCCGCCCGTTCACCTGGTAAGGTGCCAGCAGGTTGTGCCGGTTGACGGCCGGGTCGTCGTTGAGGCTGACCCAGACGTCGGTCACGACGCAGCGGGCGCCGGCCACCGCCGCCTCCGGATCGTCGGTCAGCTCGATCGTCGCCCCCTGAGACCGCGCCCAGTCCACCAGCTTCTGCGGCGGCCGGCGCAGCTCGGGCGTCGCGATCCGCAGCGTGAAGCCGAACCGGACCGCGGCCTCGATCCATGAGCAGGCGACGTTGTTGCCATCCCCGACCCAGGCGATCGTCTGCCCGGCCACCGGCCCGCGATGCTCCTCGAACGTCATCACGTCAGCCATGAGCTGGCAGGGATGGCTCATGTTCGTGAGCCCGTTGATCACCGGCACGGTCGCATTGGCCGCCATCTCCTGCAGCCGGGCGACGGTGTCGGTGCGCAGCATGATGGCATCCACGTAGCGCGACAGCACCCGCGCCGTGTCGGCGACCGTTTCACCGCGGCCAAGCTGCAACTCGGCCGCGGTGAGATTGATCACCTCGCCGCCCAGCTGCTTCATCGCCACCTCGAAGCTGACGCGGGTGCGGGTGCTCGGCTTTTCGAAGATGGTCGCAAGGGTCTTGCCGGCGAACGGCCGCGCATGCGAGCCGGCCGACCGCTTGTAGCCGCTGGCCACATCCAGCATCTGCCGCAAGGTCGCGCTGTCGTGGTCGCGCAGGTCGAGGAAGTGCCGCGGCGGCGGCACCTCCATCTCCTCGGTGGTCTGCGCCCGCCGGAGCGCGCCGCTCATTTGGCGGCCGCGGCGTGGGAGGACGGGATGCAGCGGCGCACCCCGCGGCGGATCATCTCGAGCGACGCCGCGATGTCCTCGTCCGTCAGGTTGAGCGGCGGCACCAGGCGCACGACGTTGTCGCCGGCGGCGACGCTCAGCAGCCCTTCCGCCATGAACGCGTCCTGCAGCTCGGCGTTGGAATGCACCGCCTTCAGCCCGAGGATCAGCCCGGCGCCGCGCACGTCCGCCAGCACCTGCGGATACTCGGCCACGATCGTGCCCAGCTCGCGCCACAGCAATCGGGCCTTGCGGTCCACATCGTCGAGGAAGCCCGGCGCCAGCACCACGTCCAGCACGGCGTTGGCGGCCGCGCAGGCGAGCGGGTTGCCGCCGAAGGTGGTGCCGTGGGTGCCCGGCACCAGGTGCTTGGCGACCGCCTCCTTGGCCAGGATCGCGCCCATCGGGAAGCCGCCGGCAATGCCCTTGGCCGCCGACATCACGTCCGGTTCGATGCCCGCCCACTCATGGGCGAACAGCTTGCCGGTGCGCCCCATGCCGCACTGCACCTCGTCCATCGCCAACAGGATGCCGAACTCGTCGCAGGCCGCGCGCAGGTCGCGCAGGTAGTCGAGCGATGCCGGGCGGATGCCGCCTTCGCCCTGTACCGGCTCGATCAGCACGCCCGCCGTCTGCGGCCCGATCGCGTCGCGCAGCGCGTTCATGTTGTTGAACGGCACGTGGTCGAAGCCGTCCACCTCGGGGCCGAAGCCCTTGAGGTACTTGGCATTGCCGGTGGCCGCCAGCATCGCGAGCGTACGGCCGTGGAAGGCGCCGTCGAAGCAGACCACCCGGTAGCGCTCGCCGCGCCCGGTTTCGCTCATGGCCCGGCGCATCATCTTGACGACGCCCTCGTTCGCCTCGGCGCCCGAGTTGCAGAAGAACACGCTGTCGGCGAACGTCGCGTCCACGAAGCGCTGCGCCAGGCGCTCGGCCTGCGGCACCCGATACAGGTTGCTCGTGTGCATCACCCGCCCGGCCTGCTCGGCGATCGCTTCGACCAGATGCCGGTTGTTGTGGCCGAGCGACGAGGTCGCGATGCCGGCGCCGAAGTCGAGGAATCGTCGCCCATCCGTCGTGAACAGCCAGCTTCCTTCACCCCGCTCGAAAGCGAGGTCAGCGCGGTTGTACGTCGGCATCAGGGCGGAGATCATGACAAGTCTTGCACCTCGTGGATCGAAAACGCCTTACGCGCCCGGCGAAGGCTCGACGGACGCGCGCAGCGTTTTGAACTGTGATCGAGCCCGCCCCCCGAAGTCAACGGCCTGCGAGGGGGGCCGGGACGATGGCCGACTTAATAAACGAGGCCCGGCATCGCGTTGAGCGAGTCCTTGGTGGCGCCGGGGAGGGTGGCCTTGTCGGCGTCGCGCTTCAACTGGTCGAACGGGATCGCCACCAGCTTGCTGCCGATGCCAAGGAAGCCGCCGACCGAGATCACCGCCACCGTCGCCTTGTCACCCTCCGTCAGCACGACGTCGTCGACGGTCCCGACCTTCTCGTTGCTGTCGGTGTAGACGGACAGCCCGATGATCTTGCTGACTCGGGCGCCGTTCTCGAGCTTGACGTTGGCGACGGCGAGATTCGGGTTGTTGGTGGTGGCGACCACGCCCGGGGTAGTGGGCGGCGTGATTGGGGGAGCGTTGCCGGACGGGGGCGGCGTGGTGTCCGGTTGCGGCGGCGATGCGCCGGAGGAAGGGCTCGCCGGCGTGCCCGTCGGCTGGGCGAACGCCGGCAGCCAAGGGGTGACGCACAGCATCGAGAGGACGGCGAAAGTCCTGACGTTCGGCACGGGGATCTCCGTCGGTGGGTGTGGTTTGCGGGTGTGTGTAGAACGCCGGCTCAACGTTCCGCGACGGCGGCGGGTTCCGGGCGAGAGCGGCGCATGGCAACGTGCGGCGATGCCGCGTTCGATCCGACCTGCCGGTCCGGCCCCCGACCAGAGCGCGCTGCGCGAGGCGGCGCTGCGCCACCTGTCCCGCTTCGCCACCACCGAAGCGGGGCTGGCACGCGTGCTGGAGCGCCGGGTGCAGCGCTGGGCGCGGGCGGCCGAAGCGGAGGGGCAACCGGTCGGGCCGGCGCTGGCGGATGCGCGCCGCCTGTCGCGCGAGGTCGCCCACGCCTTGGCCGAGGCCGGCGCCGTCGACGACGCGGCCTTCGCCGCCGCCCGGGCGGCCCGGCTGGTGCGCAGCGGGCGCTCGCGCCGGGTGGTGGCCGCGCATCTGGCGGCCAAGGGCGTGGACGCCGAGCTGGCCGGACAAGTTCTGCCGGCCGACGGCGACGAGCTTCCCTCCGCCCTCGCCTTCGCCCGGCGGCGGCGCATCGGCCCGTTTCGCGACGACGCGGATCCGTCGACCCGGATGCGCGACTTGGCGGCCCTGGCCCGGGCCGGTTTCAACCGGGACGTCGCCGAGCGCGCCTTGCGGATGGCCGTCGAGGAGGCCGAAGCCCTGGTGCTGGCCCTGAAGCGAGGCTGATCCCCTGTCCGAGCGTCCCCGTTTCTCCCGCGCCGCGGTGATTGCCGGCGCCAAGCGCACCCTGCCGTTGCAAGTGGCGGTTGTGCCGTTCGCGCTGGTGTGCGGCATCGCCGCCGAGGGCCAAGGCCTGTCGCTGCTCGAAGCCACCGTGATGAGCGCCGTCTGCTATGCCGGCTCGGCGCAATTGCTGGTGCTGAGCCATTGGAGCACGCCGGCCCCGGTGGTGGCGGCGACCTTTGCGGCGTTCATCGTCAACCTGCGCATGGCGTTGATGGGACCGGTGATTGGGGCCTGGCTGGACCGCATCCGCGGCTGGCGGCTGTGGCTCAGCCTGTTCTTTATGACCGACCAGAACTGGGCCTTGTCGGTGAAGGAGATGCAGGGCGGACGCTGGGACGCCGGGTTCCTGTTCGGGTCCGGAGCGGTGATGTGGGTGCCCTGGGTGCTCGGCACCGCGGCCGGTCACGTGCTGGGTGCGGCGGTGCGGCCGCCGCCGGGTCATCCGCTGTTCTTTGCTGCCCTGGCGGTGTTCGTCGCCCTGGTCGCGGGCATGTGGCGCGGGCGACGTGACCTGCTGCCCTGGCTGGCCGCGGCCGCAGTGTCGCTTCTGGTGTCGCGGCTGCTGGACGGCTCGTGGTACATCGTGGCCGGGGCCCTGACCGGCGCTTGCGTCGGCGTGCTGCAGGAGCGGCGCCGGTGACGCTCGACCCCTGGGTGCTGCTGGCGATCATCGGCATGGCGGTGGCAACCTATGTGACGCGGGCCGGCGGCTACCTGCTGTTCCGCGTGATCCCGACGCCGCCTACGGTCCGGGTCGCGCTGGGTTACGTCCCCGGCGCGCTGTTCATCAGCTACGTGGTCCCGGTGCTGGCCGCCGGCGGGCGGCAGCAATGGATCGGTGCCGCCGCGACCGTCGCGATCATGGTGGCGACACGGAGCCTGGCGGCGGCGATCCTGGGCGGCACCGCTGTCGCCTGGGCGGTATGGTCCTTTGGCTAGGCGGGTTCGGGCGGGCCGCGCCCGACGGGTCCAGGGCAGCGCCCTGGCCTTCCTTCTAGGAGCGGCCGTCCCGCTTGCCGGCTGCGGCCACCGCGTCGCAAGCACGGCCGGCGCGACGGCAGGCACGGCCAGCTCGATGGAATGCGCACCCTTCGCGCGTGACGTGACCGGCATCCAGCTATACGGCGACGCGGCGTCGTGGTGGGAGCAGGCGGCCGGGCGTTACCGCCGGGCCGAGCAGCCCGAAGCGGGCGGCGTTCTGGTGTTCCGCCGCTCCGGACGCTTGCCGTCGGGCCACGTCTCGGTCGTCGCCCGCCTCGTGTCGGACCGCGAGATCCGGGTCACCCAGGCGAACTGGGTGCATCACCGCGTCACCCGCGACGAGCCGGTGCTGGACGTCTCGCCCGGCAACGACTGGACAGAAGTGCGGGTGTGGTGGGCGCCCGCCGGCGCGCTCGGGGCGTCGGTCTACCCGACGTTCGGCTTCATCCTGCCCGGTCGCGAGCGTTCACGTGGATTATTCGTTGCGGGTCCGGCAGCGCGGTAAGCGCTTGCAAGCGCCCCGGCTTCGCGCCACATGAGGGGCCAGTGAATGTCGGGGCCCAGCCCCAACGGAGGAACGATGGGTAGCTTCAGCATCTGGCATTGGATGGTCGTGCTGCTGGTGGTGTTGCTGCTGTTCGGCAGCGGCAAGGTCAGCAACCTAATGGGCGACTTCGCCAAGGGCATCAAGTCGTTCAAGAAGAACATGGCCGACGAACCCGACGCCTCCATGGAAGCCACGGCGGCCGAGCGTCCGACCGGCAACATCGCCGGCCCCGCGCACACGACCGGGACGACCACCACGACCCGCGAAACGACGACCGCCCGCCCGGTCTAGCTCGCCGGTTCTTCCTCAGCCGGCGCGGGTCCGCCGGCTCGGTCTCTGCACTGACGGGGCGGCTTCGGCCGCCCCGTTTGCGTGCAGGCCGGTTTCGCATGCGGGTAGACCTGCCCCTGTCTTGACCTCAGCGTCTTGACGTCGGCGCCCGAGCGCGGAGGATCGGCGAAACCTCCGGAGCACGCCATGACCACCCACCACGTCGCCGCGACCGCGGATACGATCCATTGGGGCACGTTCAGTGCCGAATACCCGCCGGTGCTCACCGTCGACAGCGGCGAGACCGTGGTGCTGGAATGCGTGTCCGGCGCGCCCGACGTGATGCCCCTACCCGGGTCGGGCTTGACCGTGCCGCCGGCCTTGGCCGCGATCCATGCCGCGAACCCGCCCCGGCTCGGGCCGCACATCCTGACCGGCCCGGTCGCGGTGCGCGGCGCCGAACCCGGCGACATGCTCGAGGTGCGGATCGACGCCATCGAGCTCGGCGCCGATTGGGGCTTCTGCGGCCACCGCCCGCTCGCCGGCACCCTGCCGGAAGACTTCCCGGACCGCTTCCTGAGCCACATCACCGTCGACCGCGCGGCCCGCACGTGCCGGCTGCCGTGGGGCGGCGAGCTGCCGCTGTCGCCGTTCTTCGGCGTTATGGGCGTCGCGCCAAAGCCCGCCTACGGTGCGCTGTCCACCAAGGAGCCACGCGAGCACGGCGGGAACCTCGACAACAAGGAACTCGGTGCGGGCAGCGTGCTGTTCCTGCCGGTCTGGGTGCCGGGCGCAAACTTCTCCGCCGGCGACGGGCATGGCGTGCAGGGCGACGGGGAGGTGTGCATCAACGCGCTCGAGATGTGCCTCAACGGCACGTTCACCCTGGTGCTGCACAAAGGCGGCGGCGCCCGCGACCCGGCGTTGCGCTTTCCCCGCGGCGAGACCGCCACCCACTACATCTCGATGGGCATGAACGAGGATCTCGACCTGGCGATGAAGCAGGCGCTGCGGGAAATGATCGCGTTCATCTGTTCGCGCAAAAACCTGTCGCGCGACGAGGCCTATCAGTTCTGCTCCCTGGCGGTCGACTTCCATGTCACGCAGACGGTGAACGGCGAAAAGGGCGTGCACGGGATGCTGCGCAAAGGTCTTATTTTCTAGCCGAATCGCAGATCCCTTGACATCGTTCCTGAGTTGACGAGAATGGCGGTTATCCACAGCATTTTGTGGTTCCGAACCCCTATCGAGCTAGCAGTAGGTGACTCAACCTTCTACGGTTCATTCATGCCGCTAGGGAGCGCTGGCCGATGGAATGGACCGAGGAGACGATCACGCGGTTGCGTGAATTGTGGGACGAGGGTCACTCGACGGCCGAGATCGGCCGCCGTTTGGGTATCACCAAGAACGCGGTCGTAGGCAAGGCGCACCGGCTCAATCTGCCGGCGCGGCCGTCGCCGATCCGCCGCGGCGCCGGCGAGGGCCGTCCGCCCCGGCGTGCGGCGGCTCGCCGCGTCAGCGGACCGACGCTCCCCGTCCTGGTGGCCGCACTCGCTCCCGCCGTGACACCGGCCACGCCGCGTTTGGCCGAGCCGAAGCTGACACCGGTGGTGCGGGTGGTGCCGGCGACCCCTCGGCCGGGCGCTCGGCTGACGGCATGCTGCTGGCCCATCGGCGAGCCGGGCACTCCGAACTTCCACTTCTGCAGCGAGCACGCAATCCACGGCAAGCCATACTGCCCGGAGCATGCCGCGGTCGCGTATGTCAAAGTGCGGGATCGGCGTGAGGACGCGGCGTGACCTGAAAGCCCGTCCGGCCCGCATTGCGGGGACATGACAGTTTCGTGGCCTTGATCGGCGGAGGTGTCGGGCGTAGGGGAACCTACGGAGACAGCATGCCACCATTAGAAGAAGCCGTAGGCCGACGTCCGTCTGCCGTCCCTCACACCGCGCTCGACGCCGATTCAGTGCGCGCCGCATACCGGCGGTGGGCCAACGTGTACGACCTCGTGTTCGGCGGTGTGTCCGCGTTCGGCCGCCGCCGGGCCGTCGCCGCGGTGAATAGTTTGCCCGGCACGCGCGTGCTGGAGGTCGGCGTCGGCACTGGCCTTGCGCTGCCGCATTACGACGACAGCAAGCGCATCACCGGCATCGACCTCTCGGCCGAAATGCTCGAGCTGGCGCGTGAGCGGGTGCGCGACCAGCGACTGCTGCACGTCAACGCCCTGCTGGAAGTCGACGCCGAGGCGACCGGCTTCGACGACTCCACGTTCGATATTGCAGTGGCCATGTTCGTCGCCTCCGTGGTGCCGAACCCCCGGCTGCTGCTGGCCGAGATGCGGCGCGTGGTGCGGCCCGGCGGCCATCTGCTGTTCGTCAACCATTTCGCGGCCGAGCGCGGCCCGCGCTGGTGGGCGGAGCGGGCGTTGGCGCCGGCGTCGCGCAAGCTCGGCTGGCATCCCGACTTCTCGCGGGAGGCGCTGCTGCCCGCCGGCGATATGGGGTCGGCACGGTTCGCCTCGGTGCCGCCGTTCGGGCTGTTCACCTTGGTACAGCTCCCGAATTAGCCTCTTGCGACCTTGATCTCAGGACCCACGTCCGATACTGCCTGCTGCGCCGCACACAGCCGGTCGGCGTGTCGGCACGAGGGTAGGGTGCGAGGCGGAATGGACCGGATTATGCAAGCTTTGAAGCGTTGTCTCCCTGCCGTTGCGGGTTTGTTGGCCACGGGTTCGGCCTGGGCGCAAACGCCGCACGACTGGCAGCTGAGCTTCCAGCCGCCGCACAGCCCGGTGCAGCAGAGCATCGAGGGGCTGCACAGCCTGGTGATCTGGCTCATGGCCCTGGTGACGATCTTCGTCGCGGCGTTGCTCGGCTTCGTGATGTGGCGCTATCGCGCGTCAAGAAGCCCGGTCGCGAGCCGGGTCAGCCATCATACGGCACTGGAAGTCGCCTGGACGGTGCTGCCGGTTTTGATCCTGGTGGTAATCGCGATCCCGTCCTTCCGCCTGGTCTACTTCGAGGACCGGACGTCGGCCGCGGACCTGACGATCAAAGTGACCGGCCATCAATGGTATTGGGAATACACCTATCCCGACCAAGGCGGCATCGATTTCTCGAGCTACGCCATTCCTGAAGACCAGTTGAAGGAAGGGCAGCTCCGCAACCTCGAGGTCGACAACCGTCTCGTCGTGCCGGCAGGCAAGAACGTCCGGATCCTGACCACCAGCGGGGACGTGATCCACAGCTTCTTTATCCCGTCGCTGGGCGTGCAGCGTTATGCGATTCCGGGACGGACGATCGAGACCTGGGTCAAGGTCGACCAGCCCGGTGTCTACTATGGCGAATGCAACCAGATTTGCGGAACGAACCATAGCGTGATGCCGATCTCGGTCGAGGCGATGACCGAGCAGAATTTCGCGGCCTGGGTGGACCAGGCGAAGACCAAGTTCGCCGCCGGCGAGACGACCGCGCCCGAAGGCGCCGGTCAGCGCGTGGCGGCGGTTGTGGAACCAGGGCGCTGACCCAGATCGAGGGTAGCGCGGAGAAGGGCGGGTAAGATGTCGGCAACCACCCAAGAACACGGCCATGATCACGGCCACGGGCATGCACCGGGCTTTGTCCATCGGTGGCTGTTCAGCACCAACCACAAGGATATCGGCACGCTCTATCTGATGTTCGCCGTCGTGGCGGGCATCGTGGGCGTGGCGCTCAGCATCCACATGCGGATGGAGCTCGCCCATCCCGGATTGGCGTATTTCAAGTCGGGCACCGACTGGAACGCGACCGTCACGGCGCACGGCCTGATCATGATCTTCTTCATGGTCATGCCCGCGATGATCGGCGGGTTCGGCAACTGGTTCGTGCCGATCATGATCGGCGCGCCGGACATGGCGTTCCCTCGCCTGAACAACATCAGCTTCTGGCTGCTGGTCCCGGCCTTTGTGCTGATCATGGCCGGGCTGTTCACCGGTGACGGCGCCGGGCCTGGCTGGACCTTGTATCCGCCGCTGTCGTCGGCGACCTACATGAGCGGTCCGGCGATGGACTATACGCTGTTCGCGCTCCATCTGGCCGGCGCCTCGTCGCTGCTGGGCGCGATCAACTTCATCACCACCATCTTCAACATGCGCGCGCCCGGCATGACGCTGCACAAGATGCCGCTGTTCGTGTGGTCGATGCTGGTGACGGCGTTCCTGTTGCTGTTGTCGATCCCGGTGCTGGCGGGCGCGATCACCATGCTGATCACCGACCGCAACTTCGGCACCTCGTTCTTCGACCCGCAAGGCGGCGGCGACCCGGTGCTGTTCCAGCACCTGTTCTGGTTCTTCGGCCACCCCGAGGTCTACATCATGATCCTGCCGGGCTTCGGCATGGTCAGCCACGTGATCTCGACCTTCTCGAAGAAGCCGATCTTCGGCTATCTTGGCATGGCCTACGCGATGATCGCGATCGGCGTCGTCGGCTTCGTGGTGTGGGCGCACCACATGTTCGTCTCCGGCATCGGCGTCGACACCCGCGCCTACTTCATGGCCGCGACGATGATCATCGCCGTGCCGACGGGCATCAAGATCTTCTCCTGGATCGCGACCATGTGGGGCGGCTCGATCGAGCTCAAGACGCCGATGCTGTTCGCGATCGGCTTCATCTTCCTGTTCACGCTGGGCGGCGTCACCGGCATCGTGTTGTCGAACGCCAGCATCGATCAGATCCTGCACAACACGTACTACGTCGTGGCGCACTTCCACTACGTGCTGAGCCTGGGCGCGGTGTTCTCGATCTTCGCCGGGTTCTACTACTGGATCGGCAAGATGTCGGGCCGGCAGTATCCGGAGTTCTGGGGCAAGGTGCACTTCTGGATGACGTTTATCGGTGTCAACCTGACCTTCTTCCCGATGCACTTCCTGGGCCTGGCCGGCATGCCGCGGCGCTACCCCGATTACCCGGACGCTTTCGCGGGCTGGAACTTCGTCGCGTCGATTGGCGCCTATATTGGCGGCTTGTCGGTGCTGGTGTTCCTCTACGTCCTGTTCCGCACCTTCACCTCCAAGGTCACTGTCGCCGACAACTACTGGGGCGAAGGCGCGACCACGCTCGAGTGGTCGGTGACGTCGCCGCCGCCGTTCCACACCTTCGAGGAACTGCCGCGGATCCGTTGATGACTACTTTGCCGCAAGGACTCGAGCACGGGGGAGCCATGGCTCCCCCGGTTTCGTCGGTCGCCATGCCGTCGGAAGCACGTGACTGGCTGACGTTGCTGAAGCCGCGGGTGGTCTCGCTGGTGGTGTACACCGGCGTGATCGGCCTGATGCAGGCGCCGGGCTCGATCCACCCCGTTGTCGCCTTGACCGCCGTGCTGTGCATCGCGGTCGCCGCCGGCGCCGCCGGGGCGTTGAACATGTGGTATGACCGGGACATCGATGCGGTGATGCGCCGCACGTCCAAGCGTCCGATCCCGTCTGGGCGGGTCGCGCCGGGCGCCGTGCTCGGGTTCGGCGTGGTCCTGGCGGTGGCTTCGGTGCTGGTACTGTATCTCGCGACCAATCTGGCCGCGGCCACAATCCTGGCCCTTTCGATCCTGTTCTACGTCTTCGTCTACACGGTCTGGCTGAAGCGGCGCACGCCGCAGAATATCGTCATCGGCGGAGCGGCCGGGGCGTTTCCGCCGTTGATCGGCTGGGCGGCGGTCACCGGCGGTGTCGACGTGATGCCGATCCTCCTGTTCGCCATCGTGTTCTTCTGGACGCCGCCGCACTTCTGGGCGCTGTCGCTCTACGCGCACACCGATTACGAGCGGGCAGGGGTGCCGATGCTGCCGGTCAGCGCCGGCGCTACCACAACCCGGTGGCATGTCCTGGTCTACACCGTGATCCTGGCGCTTGTGTCCCTGCTACCCTGGGCAATGGGCTATTCGGGTGCCGTTTATGGCTGGTCGGCAGTCGTGCTCGGCGCCGGCTTTATCGTGGCCGCTGTGCGGGTGCTGCTCGATTTGCAGGACGAGACCGGCCGCAGCCTGACCAACGATCGGCCGGCTCGGCAGGCGTTCAAGTACTCCCTGTGTTACTTGTTCGCGCTGTTCTTCATGCTCGCCGTCGATCACCTGCTGTGGTGAACGACGGCCATGATGGGTTCCCCGCGCCGATGTCGCCCACCGACGCCGCCGAATTCCAGCGCCGCCGGCGAGGCCGTAACGTCATGCTGCTCGTCGTGCTGGTCGGCCTGGTCGTGCTGTTCTACGCCCTCAGCATGGTGAAGTTTAAGGTTAGCTGATGCCCAAACGGAACGCGATCGTTGCGGGCAGCCTTGCCGGGTGCATCGTGGCCATGGCCGGCTTGTCGTTCGCGGCCGTGCCGCTCTACCGCATGTTCTGCCAGGCCACAGGCTACAACGGCACGCCGCAGATCGGCCCCGCCGTGGCCCCTGGCACCAACGGCACGACCATCGAGGTCCGCTTCGACGCCAATACCAGCCCGAGCCTGCCGTGGGGCTTCACCGCCGACCAGCGCGCGGTTTCGGTGCCGCTCGGCGAGGAGCGGCTTGCGACCTACTCCGGCCGCAACCAGGCCGACCGCGCCGTGACCGGCGTCGCGACCTACAACGTGACGCCCGACAAGGCGGCCACCTACTTCCACAAGACCGCCTGCTTCTGCTTCGACGAGCAGACCTTGGCGCCGGGCCAATCCACCTCGTTCCCGCTCAGCTTCTGGGTCGATCCCGCCATCGCCACCGACCCCAATACGCGGGACGTGAAGTCGATCACGCTTTCCTATACGTTCTTCCGGTCACTCGATGACGCCGCCCGCAACGGCGGTCTCGACCACGCCGGTCCGCATGTCGGGCCGCGCGCCGACGCCGGTGGTTCGGGGTTGAACCCGGGACCGATTTCGCGATGATGCCGCAGCTTTCGGATTGGACCAGATGAGCCCCGACACACATGCTCCCGCTGCGCACGCCATGGACAGCTCTGGCCTGAAGCAGCCCTATCACCTGGTCGACCCGAGCCCATGGCCGCTGGTCGGTGCGCTCGGTGGTGGGATCCTGGTGTTCGGCATCGTCACCGCCGCGCACGGCAGCGGGTTCATCCCGCTGATCATCGGGCTGCTGATGGTGCTCGGGGTGATGGCGATGTGGTGGCGGGACGTGCTGCGTGAGAGCAGCACGGCGGGCGTGCACTCGCCGGTCGTCCGTCTCGGCCTGCGCTACGGCATGACCCTGTTCATCGCCAGCGAGGTGATGTTTTTCGTCGGCTTCTTCTGGGCGTATTTCCACTTCGCCTTGTATCCGCAACACGTGCTCGGCACCGAAACCCCGGCCTGGCCGCCGACCGGCGTGCACACGTTCAACCCGTTCCAGTTGCCGCTGATGAACACGCTGCTGCTGCTGCTGTCCGGCACGACGATCACCTGGGCGCATCACTCGCTGATCCATGGCGACCGCAAGCACCTGATCATGGGGCTCGGCTTCACCATCATGCTCGGCATGCTGTTCACCACCTTCCAGGCGCTCGAGTATTCCGAGGCGCCGTTCAAGTTCAACGGCGGCGGCGTCTATCCCTCGACATTCTTCCTGGCGACCGGCTTCCACGGCTTCCACGTCATTGTCGGCACGATCTTTTTGATCGTGTGCTGGTTCCGGGCCAAGGGCGGCGAGTTCACCCCGGAACGGCATTTCGGCTTCGAGGCGGCAGCTTGGTATTGGCACTTCGTCGACGTCGTGTGGCTGTTCCTGTTCGTCGCTATCTACCTGTGGGGCGCCGGCTCGGCGGTCGCGGAGTAGCGCACCAATCCGTCCCGCGCCGGCTGTTATGGCCGGCGCTGACGACAGCGGCCATGCTGGCGCTCACCGTGTCGCTTGGCGTCTGGCAGGTGCAGCGGCTGCATTGGAAGACGGCCTTGCTCGCCGAGATTGACCGCGGCGAAGCTAGCCCGGCGGTCCCGTTGCCGACTGATCCGGCGCCGTTCACCCGGGTGTTCGTGTCCGGCCATTACCTCGACGGGGTCGCGCGATATGGCGCCGAGGTGCGGGGCACCGCGTCCGGGGTGGCCATGGGGTCCTACGTCGTCGCCGCCCTCGCCCCTGCGACAGGTGATCCCATCCTGGTGAACCGCGGCTGGGCGCCCGACGCGGCCGACCCGCCGATGCCGGCTGGAACGGTCCGGGTCGAGGGCTACATCCGGCCGGCCGAGCACGGCGCCTCGCTCGGCGCCAAGGATGACCCGGCGGCGCGCCGCTTCTTCGCGCTCGATCCGCAGCCGATCGGCGCCGCGCTCGGGCTGGACCACGTCGCGCCGTTTACCCTCGTCGCGCTCGGGCCCCCGGGCGGCGTCCCGGAACCGGCCCAGGCGATGCCGCGGCCGCCCAACGACCACCTCTCCTACGCGATCACTTGGTTCAGCCTGGCCGGCATCCTCGTCGTCGTGTTCCTCGTCTTTGCCCGCCAGACCCGCAAAGGACCGGTGCCATGAGCGCCTACGACAACCTCAAGGCACGCTTCGCCCGGATCGCCACGCTGGGCGAGGCACGGTCGATGCTCGGCTGGGATGCGGCGGCAGTCATGCCGGCTGGCGGCGGCGAGGCGCGCGGCGACCAACTCGCCGTGCTGGCCGGGTTGGGCCACGCGCTGATGGTCGCACCCGAGGTCGCCGACGAACTCGCGGCGGCCGAGGCGAGCCCGCCCGGCACCGATTGGGACGCCGCCAATCTCGAGCTGATGCGCCACGCCCACACCCGCGCGACCGCGGTGCCGGGCGACCTGGTGGAAGCGCAGGAACGCGCCAACTCGGCCTGCGAGAAGGTGTGGCGCGAGGCCCGCGCGGCCAGCGACTTCGGCATGGTCGCGCCGTACCTGGTCGAAGTGGTGTCGATGGTGCGCGAGGGCGCGACCTGCTTGGCGCCGGCGCTCGGCCTGTCGCCGTACGACGGGCTGATGGACGGCTACCAGCGCGGCATCGGCAGCAGCGACGTGACGCCGGTGTTCGACCGCTACCAGGTGTTCCTGGCCGACGCCCTGCCGCGTGCCGAGGCGCTCCAGGCGTCGCGGCCACAGCCGGTGCCGCTTGAAGGCGTCTTTCCCGCCGAGCGCCAGGAAGGGCTGTGCCGGCTGCTGGCCACCCGCGCCGGGCTCGACTTCAACCACGCCCGGCTGGACCGCTCGACCCACCCGTTCTGCGGCGGCACCCCGACCGACGTCCGCATCACCACCCGCTACGACGAGAGCGACCCGGCGATGGCGATGCTCGGCGTGCTGCACGAGACCGGCCACGCGCTGTACGAGCGGGGACTGCCGGCCGCGTTCGCGCGCCAACCGGTCGGACAGGCGGTCGGCATGGCCGCGCATGAGAGCCAATCCCTGATCGTCGAGATGCAGGCCTGCCGCTCCGACGCATTCCTCGGCTGGCTGGGCGGCGAACTCACCGGCACCTTCGGCGGCGACGCGGCGGCCTATGCGCCGGACAATTTGCGCCGGCTGTGGCGCCGGGTCGAGCGGGGCTTCATCCGCGTCGATGCCGACGAGATGACCTATCCGGCGCACGTCATCCTGCGGTTCCGGCTCGAACAGGCGCTGGTGTCCGGCGACCTCGCGGTGGCAGACCTGCCGGGCGCCTGGAACGAGGGGCTGCACGCGCTGCTGGGAGTCGCGCCGCCCGACGACCGCAACGGCTGCCTGCAGGACATCCACTGGTATGACGGCGCGTTCGGCTACTTCCCCAGCTACACCCTGGGCGCGATGGCGGCGGCGCAGCTGATGGCGGCCGCCCGGCGCGACGAGCCCGGAGTCGATGACGCGCTCGGTCGCGGCGAGTTGCGGCCGCTGGTCACGTGGTTGCGGCAGCACGTGCACGGGCAAGGCAGCCGGCTCGGCTTCAACGCGCTGCTGCAGCAGGCCACCGGATCGGTTCTCGACCCCAGCTTCTTCGAGGCGCACCTGACGGCCCGCTACCTCACCGGCGAGGGGACGCCGGCACATCCGTGAAGGGATCGTCGCCGCACCTCGCGTCTGGCACTTATTCCGCAAGATGTGTCAGTCTATGCGACGGGCCACGTTAACGGGTGAGGCGGTATGGGCGTCGTGGCGAACTCAATGACCTCGGACGACCTGACGCTCCGGCTGCGGCAACAGGAGCTCGTGGCCCAGTTCGGCGTCTTCGCCCTCGCGCCGGGTCCGTTCGGCCGGCTGCTGGACGAGGCGTGCCGGCTAGCGGCCGGCGGTCTCGGGACGCCGCTGGCGAAAGTGCTGCGTTACCGCCCCGACGCCGACGACCTGCTCGTCGAGGCCGGGACGGGCTGGCATGTCGGAACCGTCGGCATCCGCACCCTCGGCAGCGGCGTGGACAGCCCGGCGGGATACGCCCTGCACACCGGCGAGCCGACGGTTTGCAACCACCTCGCGCATGAGGAGCGGTTCCGCTGTCCATCCCTGCTGGCCGAGCACGGGGTGCAGAGCGCCATCAACGTGCTGATCGGCAAGACGGACGGCGCGCATTACGGCGTGCTGGAGGTTGACAGCACGCGGCGCAACGATTTCGTCCAGGCCGACGTCGCCTTCCTGCAAGCGCTCGCCAATGTGCTCGCCGCCGGCCTCACCCGGGTCGAGCACGAGCAGGCCTGGGACCGGCTGCTGCAGGAGAAGGACCTGCTGATGCGCGAGGTGCATCACCGGGTGAAGAACAGCTTGCAGCTCGTCCGCACCATGATCGGCCTGCAGTCGCGGACTGCATCAGACGAGGTGCGTGAACAGCTCGACTTGGCGGCGGGCCGGATCATGAGCGTCGCCGCCGTGCACCAGCGGCTCTACGAGGGCGGGTCGGTGGCCGAGGGAGACGCCTCGGTCTACCTCACCGGTCTGCTGGACGACATGCAGGAGATGCTGGCCGACATCGCGGGCGACCGCACCATCGCGCTCGACGCCGACCCGGTCATGCTGCCGGCCGACAACCTGACGCCGCTTGGACTGATCGTGTCGGAGCTCGTGACCAACGCCGTCAAGCACGGGGCGGGCAAGATCGTCGTGCAACTGCGGCAGCGCGAGGGAAGGCTCGCGGTGACGGTCGAGGACGAGGGGCCCGGCTTCCCCGCCGCGGAACGTTCCGGGCCGAAGGGTCTGGGCATGCGCCTGATCAACGCGCTGGCCCGTGGCACGGCGCCGGCGGTGCAGATCGACCGCAGCGTCCCGCATGGCCGCGTGACGGTCACGATCGCCCGGTAGCTCGCCCGCCGCCCGGACGCCTATAGGCGCGTTCGGATGCACGCGCCGACCCGGTCACTTCACGTGGACGAAACGCAGCGGGAAGGTGTTGTCGGCGAGCTGTTGCAGCTCGATGTTCGCCTTCGACGCCCACACCACCGTCTGTTGGTGCAGTGGGATGGTCGCCGCCTCGTCATGCGCGATCTTGGAGGCGGCTAGGATCTCCTCCTGCCGCTTCGCCGGGTCGGTCTCGACCGCGATCTTGTCGAGCAGCGTATCAAACTCCTTGTTCGACCAGCCGCCGTCATTGAACACGCCGCGGATGCCGTTGCGGGTGCCGAGCAGGTTGAATAGCGAGTTGTGCGCGTCGTAGGTGCTTGGCGTCCAGCCGAGCATGTAGAAGCTCGTGTGGTAGTCGGGGTTGCTGATCTCGGCGAAGTATTTGAGCCGGGTTTGCGCGGCCAAAGTGATCTTGACCCCGGCCCGGGCCAGCATGGCCGTGACCGCCTGGCAGATCGACTCGTCGTTGACGTAGCGGTCGTTGGGGCAGTCGAGGGTGACGCCGAACCCGTTCGGATAGCCCGCTTCGGCCAGCAGCTTCTTCGACGCGTCCGGGTCGTAGGGGTAGCGGACGTCGGACGCCTCGGTGAAGCCGTTGACCCCGGGCCCGTACATCAGCCCGGTCGGCCGCGACTGGTTGCGCATCACCTTCTGCTTGATCGCGTTGATGTCGATCGCCTGGTAGAAGGCTTGCCGCACGCGCCGGTCCTGGAACGGGTTCTTGCCCTTCACGTCGGACTTCAGCAGCTCGGGCCGCGCCACGTCGAAGCCGAGAAACACGGTCCGCAGCTCCGGCGTCGTCAGCAGCTTCACGCTCGGCGTGCGGCCGAGCCGGTCCATGTCCTGGGGCGGGACGGTGTAGATCATGTCCACGTCGCCGGACAGCAGCGCCGCCACCCGGGTCGCTGCATTGCCGATGACGTTGAACGTCACCTCGGTCAGGTTGTGCTCCGGCTTGTCCCACCAATCCGGGTTGTTCTTCAGCGTGGTGCGCCGGTCGGGCTCACGCAGGGTGAGGATGAAGGGGCCGGTCCCGTTGGTGTGCCGAGTCGCATAGTTCTCCGTCGCCTTCGTGAGGTCGGCCGCTTCGCGGGCGTCGTGCTCCTCGCACCAGGACTTTGACATGATCACCCACCCGGTGATCTCCTCGAGGAAGATCGGGTCGGGTTCCTTGGTGATGAAATCGACGGTGAAGTCGTCGACCTTTCTCACCTCCTTGACCGCCTGGAAGTAGGCGTTGATTTGGCTGCCGGGCCCGGTCGCCCGCCCGTAGCTGAACACCACGTCGTCGGCGGTGAAGTTCTGGCCTTCCTGAAACTTGACGCCGTGGCGCAGGTGGAAGCGCCAGGTCTTGGTGTCCGGCTGTTCCCAACGCTCCGCCAGTGCCGGCTCCACCTTCAGCGCGCGGTCGCGCCGCACGAGGGGGTCGTAGATGTTTTGCGTGAACGTCAGCAGGAACGTTTCGCTGCGGGTGTACGGGTCCATCGAGTTGGCGTCGCCGTCATTGGCCCAGCGGAAAGTGGCGGCCTGCGCGCTGCCGACCATCAGCGCCGCGGCGAGGCCGGCGGCTCGCAGCGTGGTTCTACTTGGCATGAGGGCTCCCGAAGGTGGTGGACGTTTCGCGACAGTACGCCCGCGGGCGGAATCGCGAAAGATGGATCGGGCGCCAATGGGTCGCGCCCGTCAGGCCTCGATGTCAGCCTCCGTGGCGGCCGGCTGGCCGCGCTAAGCCGCGCGGCGGCTCGCCAAGGCCGCCGGCAGGCCCTGGATGGCCTGGTCCACCAGACGGGCGTCACCCTCGGCACCAAGGTCCTTGGCAATGACCTGCTGCGCGGCGCGGGCGGCGATGTCGGCGGCGGCCAGGCGGACGTCGGTAACGGCGGCCTTCTCGGCGGCGGCAATCCGGTCCATCGCCTGCTGCTCGCGGCGCTTCGCACTGGCCGCGGCCTCGGTGCGGGCCGCTTCGGCAACCCGGGCGGCTTCGCCGTGTGCTTGGTTCAGCATCGCTTCCGCGTCGCGCAGCGCTGCCTCGCGCTGCGTCTTGGCCTCCTCCAGCATGACTTCCGCCTCACGGCGCAGCCGGGCGGCCTCATCGAGTTCGGAGCGGATATCGACGGCGCGCTTGTCCAGGATCCCCAGCAGGGCACCGAACAGCTTGCGGCCGAAGATCAGGAAGAAGACGGTGAACGCGACCGCGACCCACAGCCGCGGGTCGGCGAGGAAACTGGCTTCGTGATGTTCCATGTTGCCCTAACCCCGTGCGGCCATGGCGGCGCCGACCGCCTCGTCGACCGAAGCCGGGTTGGCGTCCTGCCCGGTCAGGCGGGTGACGACCGCACCCGCCGTCTCGGCCGCTACGGAGCGCAGCGCGCCCATGGCCGAGGAGCGGGCCGCAGCGATCCGCTGCTCAGCCTCGTGCAGCTGCGCCTCGAGCCGTTCATTGGCGGCCCGGCTTTGCTCGGCCGCCTCGGCCTTCGCCTTGGCCACCGCTTCGGCAATCGCCGCCTGGCCTTCGGTGCTGGCCCGGCGCGTCGCCTCGCGCAGCTCGTTGACGGCGGCGTCTGCCTGCAGCTTGGCGAGCCGGGCGGACTGGAGGTCGCCGTTGATCCGCGCCGCCCGCTCGTCGAGCACGGTCGCGACCTGCGGCAACGCGTAGGACGACAACAGGTAGTAGAGCGCCCCGAAGATCAGCGCCATCCAGACGACCTGCGAGATCGTCAGAACATTGGAGAAGTCCAGCTGAGGCATCGGTCCGCTTTCTGTGATCGACGAGGGTGGAGGAGGGACCGGGGACCGGTCCCGCCTAGCCGATCAGGTGAACAGGATGAGGAACGCGATCAGCAGCGCGAACAGCGCCACCGCTTCCGTCAGCGCGAAGCCCAGGATCCCGATCGGGAACACGGCGTCACGCGCCGACGGGTTGCGCGCCACCGACGACACCATCGCCGAGAAGATGTTGCCGATGCCGATGCCGACGCCCGCAAGCGCGATCACGGCAAGGCCGGCCCCGAGGGCCTTAGCAGCAGCGACTTCCATGTTTGTATCCTTCTGAATGGTCCAGAGTGTATCGGACGGGGTGAACGGGATGGGGTGGAACAGGTCCGCGTCGGCGCTTAGTGCAGATGCACCGCGTCGTGCAGGTAGATGCAGGTCAGGATCGCGAACACATAAGCCTGCAAGGCGGCCACCAGCAGTTCGAACCCGACCAGCACGACGTTGAGCGCCAGCGGCACGATGCCCATCGCCGTGCCGACGGCGCCGGCACCGGCCAGCAACACGACGAAGGTCGCGAACACTTCGAACATCACGTGCCCGGCAACCATGTTGGCGAACAAACGGATGGACAGCGACACCGGCCGCGACAGGTAGGAGATGACCTCGATCGGGATGATCAACGGCGCCAGCAGCTTCGGCGCGCCTTCGGGAAAGAAGTAGCTGAAGAAATGCATGCCGTGGATGCGCAGCGCGACCACGGTCACGACCACGATCACCAGCAGCGCCAGCCCGAAAGTCACGGCGATATGGCTGGTGAAGGTGAACGAATACGGCAGCAACCCCAGCAGGTTGCCGAACAACACGAAGAAGAACAGCGTGAAGATGAACGGGAAGAACCGCTTGCCCTCGGGCCCGATGCTGCCCTCGGTCATCGACAGGATCCCCGTGTAGGAGATCTCGGCCAGCGATTGCAGCCGCCCCGGCACCACGGAGCGCGGCCGCATGCCGATGTAGATCAACGCCAGCACGCAGGCCCCGGCCAGCACCATCATCAGATTGGAGTTGGTGAAGTTGACCGAGCGGCCGAGCCCGCCGAGGCTGGTATGCAGATCGAACTGTTCGAGCGCGTTGATCTTCGATTCGGTCGCCAAACCCGTTCCCCACTCAACCCGATCGCGGCGGCCGCCCATGCGTCCGCGGCATCATCAAGCGCCACACATTCGCGACACCCGCCGCACCGCCCAGCAGCACGAACAAGCCCAGCAACCAAGGCGATGTGTGCAGCCACCGGTCGAGACCCCAACCGATCGCCACCGCCACCGCCATGGCGGCGACCAACTCAACGCCGACCCGCACCCCGATGCCCATCGGGCTGGTGCTGCCGCCCGGGCCGGATTGAACCGGTTGGGTGGACGGTCGCCGGCCTTGCGCGGCCCGCAACCGGTCGTCGAACGATCCGTCGCCGTCTGTGATGTCCGCCTCCCGCTTGGTCGGCGCGGGGTAGCTACCGGGGGGTCCGGGGTGTGTCAAGGCAACCGCCGCTATTCGGCCGCTACGGCTTCGATCATGTCCACGGCCCGTGACAGATCCACCGACAGCAGCCGCGACACCCCGCGCTCCTGCATCGTCACGCCATACAGCCGGTCCATCGCCGCCATCGTCACCTGGTGGTGCGTGACGACCAGGAACCGGGTCGAGGTTTCCCGCACCATGTCGGCCAGCAGGGCGCAGAACCGGCCGACATTGGCGTCGTCGAGCGGCGCATCGACCTCGTCGAGCACGCAGAGCGGCGCCGGGTTGCAGCGGAACACCGCGAAGATCAGGCTCAGCGCGGTCAAGGCCTGCTCACCACCCGACAGCAGGCTGAGCGCCGACAACTTCTTGCCCGGCGGCTGCGCGTAGATCTCGAGCCCGGCCTGCAGCGGGTCGTCCGAGCCGACCAGCGCCAGATGCGCCCGGCCGCCGCCGAACATCCGCGTGAACAGCGCCTGGAAATGCCGGTCCACCTGCTGGAACACGGCCGTCAGACGCTCCCGCCCTTCACGGTTGAGGTGGCCGATGCTGCCGCGCAGCTTGGCTATGGCGGTCGCGAGCTCCTCGCTTTCGCGGCCGATGGTCGCAATGTCGGCGGCGATCGCCTCGGCCTCGATCTCGGCTCGCAGGTTGACCGGACCCATGCCGTCACGCTCGGCGAGCAGCCGCTGCAACCGTGCGCGGGCGCGGTCCTCGGCCACCGCCGTTACCTCGGCCGGAACGGGCAGCGGCGGCAGCGCCGCTTCCCGCTCGGCCACCCGCTCAAGCGCCGCCGCCCAGCCTTGCTCGGCATGCTCGACGGCGCCCTCGGCCCGCACCCGCGCCTCGCGGGCGGCGTAAACTGCGGCTTCAGTCGCGCGCGCCCGCGCGAAGGCGGCTGCGGCAGCCGCTTCCGCCTCGGCCAGTGCCGCCGCCGCCGCACGCCGCGCTGCTCCGGCGGCGTCGACCCGGGCGGTCGCGGCGGCGGCGTCCTCTGCCGCACGGCCCGGCATGGCCGCGAGTCGCTCCTGCTCGCCATCGGCTTCCGCCAACCGCGCTTGCAGGTCCGTGACCCGGCTCGCGGCGTCGCGGGCGCGCATGCGCCGGTCGTCCCGCTCGCGCCCGATCGTTCCCAGCCGCGCCTGCCGCTGCTGCTCGGCTGCCAGCAGCGCGTCCACCGCCCGGCTGGCCGCCGCGTCCCGGCTGCGCGCCGCCGTCACCGCGGCGCGGCTTTCGTCGGCGCGCCGACGCAGGCTGGCCGGGTCGGGCTGGGCCGCATGGTCGGCCCGCGCAGCCTCCAGCGCCGCCGCTGCCGCGTCGAACTCCGGTCGCGCCTGCGCCAGCTGCTCGTCGAGCGTCCGCAGCCGCGCTGCCGCCGTGTCCGCCTGGTGGCGCAGCGATTGGGCGGCGCCGCGGGCGCGGTCGGCGGCCGTCTCCGCGTCGCGCCGGGCGGTGCGGGCGCCCTGCTCGGCCGCGGCGGCGGCTCGCTCGGCCGTGTTCGCGGCGTCGCGGGCGGCGCGCCCGGCGTCGCACTCCGTGGTGACGCCCTGCAGCTCCGCTTGCAGCGACCGCAGCCGGTTGCGCTGCTGCAACCGCACCCCGGCCGCCGTCGGCGTGCCCGCCCGCACCGTGTAGCCGTCCCAACGCCACACCGCGCCGTCGCGCGACACCAAGCTTTGGCCTGGCAGCAAGCCGGGCTGCGCCGCATCGCCCGCCGCCTCCGACTCCACCAAGCCGATATGCGCCAGCGCCCGGCCGATCACGTCGGGCCCGCGCACCGTTTCCGCCAGGCACGGGCCGGGCAGGGCGGCGGCCGCGACCTCCGGCAGCAGCCGCCAATGCCGCGGCCGCGACGGGTCCGCCGCGGCGCCGAGTTCCTCGCCCAAGGCGGCGCCCAGGGCCGCTTCCAGCCCCGTCGGCACCGCCAAGCGGTCGATCACCGGTGGCCAGCGCTCGCCGTCCTTGACCGCGAGCACCTCGGTCAGCGCCGCCACGGCGGCGGCCAGCTTGTGCCTCTTGGCGTCCAGCGCGGCATGGCGTTCGCGCGCCTTGCCGGCCGCCGCGACCGCCTTGCCCCGCTCCGCCTCGGCCCGCTCCAACCCGTGCCGCGCTTCTGCCATTGCCGCCTCGGCCGCGACCAGCGCCGCATCCGCCGCCTCGAGGCGCGCCGGATCGACCGCCTGCGCCGCCGCGCTGCTCCGCTCGGCCGCCAGCCGCGCATGCCCTTCGCGGGCCCGGCGCGCCCGCTCCTCCGCCCCTTGCAGCAGGCGCGCGACCGCCGCCGCCTGCGCCGTCGCCTCCGCGGCTCCGGCGGCTGCCTGCGCCGCGGCCTCGTCCGCTTCGCGCAACGCCGAGGCGGCCAGGCCGGCCTCGCGCCGCGCCGCATCCAGTGCCGCCGGATGCGCCTCGCTCTCGGCGCGCAGCCGCTCCGCCTCCGCCACCAGGCGCGCGTCGGCGCCATCGGCGTCGCGCACCGCCGCCAGCGCGTGCTCCAGGTCGCGCGCCAGCTGCGCCCGCCGCTGCTCGGCCGTGGCCAGCGCGGCGCGGGCCCGTGCCGCCTCGGCCGCGATGCCGTCCTGCGCCACCCGCTCGCGTTCGAAGGCGGTTCGTGCCGCCGCTTCGGCGTCGCGCAAGCCTGGCAGGCTCGCGACGCAGCGTTCCGCTTCCGCCGTCGCCGCAGCGGCCGCTTGGCCCGCCTGCGCCAGCGCCGTGGCAGCGTCCGCCAGCGCTCGCGCGGCCGTGTCGCGGGCCAGTTGCGCCCGGCCGCGCCCGACCGCCAGCAGGTTCGCTTCCGCGTCCAGCGCCGCGGTCATCACCGTCCGGTAACGCCCGGCCTGCTTGGCCTGCGCCTGCAGTCCCGCGAGTTGCTGCTCGAGCAGCAACCGGCGTTCCTCCGCCCGCGCCAGGTTGGCTTCCGTCGCCCGCAGCCGCATCTCCGCCTCGGCCCGGCGCGCGTGCAGCCCGGTGATCCCGGCCGCTTCCTCCAGCACGCCGCGGCGTTCTTCCGGGTTGGCGTTCACCAAGGTGCCGACCCGGCCCTGGCTCACCATCGCCGAGGATCGCGCCCCGCTGGCGAGGTCCGCAAACAAGGTCTGCACGTCGCGCGCCCGCGCTTCGCGACCATTGACGCGATAGGCGCTGCCGGCGCCGCGCTCGATGCGCCGCACCACCTGAACCTCGGCCTGGCCGGCAAAGGGCGGCGGCAGGCCGCGCTCGTCGTCCTCGATGGTGACGGACACTTCGGCCAGGTTGCGGCTGGGCCGGGCGCCGGTGCCGGCGAAGATCACGTCGTCCATCTCGCCGCCGCGCAGGCTGCGGGCGTTCGCCTCGCCCATCGCCCAGCGCAACGCCTCGGCCACGTTGCTTTTGCCGCAGCCGTTGGGCCCGACGATGCCGGTCAGGCCGGGCAGGATCTCGATCGCGGCGGCGTCGGCGAAGCTCTTGAACCCCGCGATCCCGAGCCGGACGAAGCGTGCCCCCATGCCGGCCTCAGCCGGTGGCGCTGTCGATGGCTTGAAGGAAAGCCGGGTAGCGGATCGCCCCCGCGGTCAGCTTGCCGTTGATGATGAAGGACGGCGTGCTGTTGACCCCGAGCTTCTTTTCGGCGTCGTCCTGCGCCGCCAGGATGGCCTTGCGGACGTCGGCGTCGGCCACCGCCGCGTCGAACGCCGAGCGCGGCATCCCGGCCAGCGCCGCCAGCTTCGCCAGCTCGTCGGTGCTGTTGACGCCGCGTGCGAAGGCCCACCGGTCTTGCGTCAGCAGCAAGGTCGAGATGAATGGCTCGTATCGCTCAGGCGGCAGCGCGCGAGCCACCATCGCCGCGAGCAGCGCCACCTGGTCGAGCGGATAGTCGCGCCAAACGTAATGGATCCGGCCGGTGTCGATCAGCTCCTTCTTCACCTGCGGAAACGTCGTGCGCTGGAACTCGGCGCAATGAGTGCAGGTCAGGCTGAACCACTCGTTGACCACGACCTTGGCGTCGGTAGGTCCGAGCGCGCGTTCGCTCATGCGGTCGGCGACCTGCGCGCGGGCTCCTGAGGCGACACCAACGAGAGCCAGGCCGGCCAGGGTGGAGCGTCGGGTGAGCGGCATCGAATCCTCGCCAGATGAAACAGTGCAACGCTTTATGCGCCTGCTTGCATCCCTCAGGTCAAGTCGGATCGGCTCCGAGTGCCGCACCCAGCG
Organism: uncultured Alphaproteobacteria bacterium; assembly: GCA_963752225.1. GTDB lineage: Bacteria > Pseudomonadota > Alphaproteobacteria > Acetobacterales > Acetobacteraceae > JBBROS01. The sequence goes on from CAVVXS010000005.1 coordinate 76,319, forward strand.
CGGCCAGGGCGTCGCGCAGCTCGCCCTCCGGGAAGTTCGCGACCGGGACCGGCCGGCGTTCGCGCGCGACCGGGGCAGGCGCGGCGCGGGCGGGCTCCGCTTCCTGCACGAAGCGCAGCCGCTGCACCAGGGCTTTGCCGAGGTGGCCGTTGATCCGGTCCATCAATGGCCCGGCCAGATGCTGCAGCTCGAGCGCGAGCGGGCCGGCGCAGCCCAGCGTCAAGGTGCCGGCGGCGAAGCGGCGCGGGCGCGACGTGGCAGCCAGCGCCGGTCCCACGATCGCCGGCCAGTCCGCCAGCAGCTGCGCTGCCGCCGCCGCATGCTTGCGGAACACCGGCCGGGTGATTGCCGGCACCATGGCCGCAATCGGCCGCGGCCCCCAGGAGGAGCGTTGCGGCTCCTTGTCGGGTGGCGGCGCTCCCTGCATATCGGCTCCCAATGGCTGTTCTCACGATCGTTCCGGTGCCGGCCGCGGCAGACCTGCTGCGCTGGTACGACCGGCATCGCCGGACCATGCCATGGCGGGCCCCGGCCGGCCAGACGGCAGACCCATACCGGGTTTGGCTGAGCGAGATCATGCTTCAGCAAACCACGGTTGCGGCCGTAATCCCCTACTTCGAGCGCTTTCTGGCGTTGTTCCCGACCGTGGACGCGTTGGCCGCCGCTTCCACCGACGCCGTAATGGCCGCCTGGGCCGGGCTTGGCTATTACGCGCGCGCCCGCAACCTGCATGCGTGCGCCCGGCACGTCGCGGCGTTGGGAGCGTTCCCGTCCGAGTTGGACGGGCTGCGCGCCTTGCCGGGCGTCGGCGCCTATACCGCCGCAGCCATCGCCAGCATCGCCTTCGGGCGTCCGGTCGTGCCGGTGGACGGCAACGTGGAGCGCGTGGCGGCCCGCGTGTTCGCCATCGACACGCCGTTGCCCGTGGCACGCCGTGCCGTGGCGGCCGCCGCGGCGCGGCTGGGCGAGGACCCCGACGCGCGGGCGCGGCCGGCCGATTTCACCCAGGCGCTGTTCGACCTGGGCGCGACCGTATGCACCCCGCGCACGCCCGCCTGCGCGATCTGCCCGTGGCGGTCACCCTGCCGCGGCCGTGCGGCCGGCGCGCCGGAGCGCTTGCCGGTGAAGGCGCCGAAGCGGTTGCGGCCGGTGCGCTACGGCGCCGCCTTTTGGCTGGAAGATGCGGCCGGCGCCGTGTTGCTGCGCCGCCGGCCGCCAACGGGCTTGCTGGGCGGCATGCTCGAGCTGCCCGGCACCGACTGGCGTGACCGGCCCTGGGCCGAAGCGGAGGTGCTGGCGCAGGCGCCGCAGCCGGCCGAATGGCGCCACGCCGGAACGGCGACGCACGGGTTTACGCATTTCGAGCTTCGGCTCGAGGTGATGGTGGCCCGGGTGGAGGTGATCAGCGCCGACGGGCTCCTGCATGCGGTCGAGCGGTTGGGGGAAGCGGCACTCCCGACGGCGATGCGGCGGTGCGTCGCGATCGCAAAGCAAAAAACGTCGGCTCGTTTACCGGTCGTTAAGCACTCGCCGGCATAGTGCCCTCACGCCTGCAAAACGTGGGCAAACATCTCCACGTTTCGGCACAAAGGTAAGACACCATGCCCATGAACTCTGTCCAAACCAACATCGGCGCTCAGGTCGCACTGCAGTCTCTCAACAACACCAACTCGCAGTTGCAGGCGACGCAAAAGCGCATCAGCACCGGTTTCCGGGTTGCGGATGCGACCGATGATGGCGCGGCTTTCGCAATCGCTCAGCGGGTTCGCTCCGACGTCGGCGCGCTGACGACCGTCAACCAGCAGCTTGGCAATGCCAAGGGCCTGGTCGGGGTTGCCACATCCGGCTTGACCGATATCAGCGGCTACGTGAACCAGGCGAAGTCACTGCTGGTCTCGATCGCTGACGCCAGCGTGTCGCAGACCCAGCGCGACCAGAACGTCGCCAGCTACAAGTCGCTGGTGACGCGAGTGGCCAACTCGGTCGATGGCGCGACGTACAACGGTCAAACGCTGCTCGGAACAACCGGTGGCACGGCCGGCGCGGACACGACCGTCATCAACAATGAAAACGGCGCGACCAGCACCATCACTGGCGAAGACGCCAGCGGTCTGGCCTCGACGCTGGCGGGCTTGATCGGTGCCACGTTCTCCCGGACGGCCGGTTCTCCTGACACCTGGACGCCAGCCACTGGGGGTGCGGATCAAACGGCCGCAGCCGCGGCGCTCAGTGGCACGGGTGCGACCAGCAGCATCTCTGGCGTCATCACCACCATCAGCAACCAGCTGAACCAAGTCGGCGCGGACTCCAAGTTCATCGACGCGACGATCACCACCAACAGCAACAAGATCGACAGCCTCAATGCCGGCCTCGGCTCCCTGGTTGACGCCGACCTGAGCAAGGAATCGGCGAACCTCCAGGCGTTGCAGATCCGGCAGCAGCTCGGCACGCAGGCTCTGTCGATGGCCAACCAGGCCCCGCAGGCGCTGCTGAGCCTGTTCAAGTAACCGGCGCGGCTGGCGGCAAGGATCGCCGCCAGCCGTTTCGGCTTTCGTCCTGCGACTGCGAGGTCAAGCCATGTCAAACCTGATTTTGGAGCTGCGGCAGGGAGAGGTGATGGTCGTCAACGGCGCGCCGATCCGCTTCCGGACCAAGACGCGCCTCGAGCTCACCGCCCACGCCCGCTTCCTGTTCGGCAAGCAGATCATGGCGCCCGACGAGGCCAACACGCCCGCCCGCCGCATCTACTTCGCCCTGCAATCCGCCTATATCGGCACCGACGAGGAGCGGCCGGTTGGCCTTGCCACGGCACGCGAGCTTTGCGCCAGTTTCAAGGAAGCCACCACCTCCCCGCTCGCCCGCGAGATCCTCGACCGAGCCATCGCCGCAGCAGAGAACGACGAGTGTTACGCCGCCCTCAAGCTGGCCCGGCGGATCATCCGCCACGAGGACGCCGTGCTCGGTCGCACCGACTCAGAAGGACCAACAGCATGCGCGGCTTAGCAGCAGCCCAGGCCTACAAGAAGGCCGCAACCCATCGCACCGTCAAGGAGCAGGAAGCCGACGTGTTCCGGCGGGTCAATGGGGTCCTGCGCGGCGCCCTCGAAGCCGACGGCCTCACGCGGGCAAAGGCATTGGCCGACAACGAACGGCTCTGGATCACGCTGATGGATGTGCTGCGTGACCCGTCCAACCAGCTCCCGGCGCCGCTTCGCGCTTCAGTCTTGTCCGTGGGGCACGCGGTTCGGCGCGAGGCGGCTCAGCCGCAGCCGGACCTGCAGTTCCTGATCGGTATCAACGAGCAGATCGCCGCCGGCCTAGCCGGCGTTTAAGCGCCGTTACAGAAGCCAGCCCTCAGGTGGGCCGCCAAGCATAGCGGCTGGCCAGCCAACGCCGCAGCGTCAGCAGCGTGGTAGCGTTCCCCACCAAGCTGCTGGTGCAGTATGCGACCAACTCGGGTGAGGCGAGGCGGGACCTAGTTCGTGCCGCCTCCTGCACCACCGTGGGATCGGACAGCAACCCGGCACAAGCCCGCCGCCAGACCGAGACGGCCGACGCTGGCGTCAGCGCGGGAAGCACAAGCCCCGCGTCGAGCTGTGACGCGACACAGGCCGCCCGGAGTGCCGCAAGCAGCTCGTCCGGCCCGCGGTTGCGCACCATTTCCTGGGCGGTCGGGATGGCTGGAAAGCCGGGATCACGCCCGATGCCGCCATCTTCGCCCAGCACCCCCAGTGACATCACTGGTTGCCATTCCGCCCGCATGTCGCTGGTTGCGGCGCCTGCCGGGCTCGGGTTCGCGACAAAGACGGCGTCCGCCGAGGCTTGTGCGCTGAGGACAACATCGATGCCGAGCAGGTCGAGCGCCAGCAGCGCCGGCAGCTCGAGTCCAGCCGGGCCGCTTCCAGCCATCCGGACCGGCCGCCCCGCCGACAGTGGCGCCCGACTGAACAGCACCGCACTCCCGAACCCGGCCCAGAGCGGCACCCAACGGCCCGGATCGAACCGCGCCCGCATCTCGCCCGTCAGCCAAGACAAGGCCGCCGCGCCCGGAACCAGCAGCGCGGTCGAGCCGTCCGGCTCGCCCAACGCTTCGAACTGATTGGCGCCCGTGACCCCGTCGATCCCGCCCACGTTGCGACGCGCCAGCGGGACCCGGCCGGCCAGCCCTCGATTCAGCGCCGGGACGAGGATATCGGCCCAGCGGTCCAGCCGGCCGCCGGGTGGCCCCGCGATCATCAGCGCGCTCGGCTCCGGCTCGGGCGGCACCGCCGTGGCCGCCCCTGTCAGCACCGCGCCCAGCCCGCCTAGCACGACTCGACGACGGGACCGCGACCGGTCACCCATGGACAACACCTCTGCTGCACGAAGTCTGGCGATCGTGGCCCTCTCCCTGACGTTCCCCGCGGTCGAAGTCAATCGACGCACAGGGATCGCCCCGGCGGCGGCATGGGCAGTCGGGAGCAGAACCGAGCCAATGCAGCCGTTGGCCGGATCGAGCGGCCCTAGTCGCACCGTGCGAGAGGACTGCTCACCGCCGCCGTTCCGGACGTGCTCTACGCGTCGTAGGCGAGCAGCGACCCGAACGGGACAGGCAGGCGGGCGCGCCCGTTGAGGAACGTGAGCTCGATCAGCGCGACCGCCGCCGGCACTTCGGCGCCCGCTTTCAGCAGCAGATCGATGCCCGCCGCCATCGTCCCGCCCGTCGCCAGCAGGTCGTCCACCAGCACCACTCGTGCACCCGGCTCGATCGCGTCCGCCTGGATCTCCAACCGGTCCGTGCCGTATTCGAGCGCGTAATCCAACCCCGTAACCGCCCCGGGCAGCTTGCCGGGCTTGCGCAGCATCACGAACCCGCAGCCGAGCTTGAGCGCCAAGGGCGCCGCCAGCAGGAAGCCGCGCGACTCGATCCCGGCCAGCAGCGTCGGTTGATAGCCCCGCACCATGCTCGCCATCCGCCCCATCGCCACCTGCCAAGCGTCGGCGTGGCGCAGCAGCGTGCTGATGTCGTAGAACAAGATGCCGGGCTTCGGGAAATCGGGAATCCCGCGAATGTGGTCCTTGAGGTTCATCGTGCCGCCCTGGATTGCCGGGCGGGCTTACCGCGTCCCCTCCGCACCGGCAACCGACCGCACTATGGCGCCGCGGGTCGGGCTGGGCTACGCGACAGCCATGTCCCGCCCATCCATCGCCGTCGTCGCCGGCCTCGCGTTCGTGTTCTTCTATATCGCCGCCGCCGTGTCGCTACCCGACGTGATCGGCCGCATGCACTGGGCCGTCGAGGCCGTCTACTGGGGCCTCGCCGGCGTCGTCTGGGTCTTTCCCATCCGCTGGCTGATGCTCTGGTCCGTGGGGAAGCGCTAACCAACCGGCGGCGGCGTCAGGACTGCACCCAACGCGCCACCCCCGACGCGAAATCCGCCCAGCCCGGCGTCGTCATGCCTTCCGCTTCGTCCCACAACCGGCGGCAGCGATCGTCGTCCAGCAGCACCCGCATGGCCCCCGCGATCGTGTCGCTCGTCACCGGCTCGAGCCTGATCTGGCCCAACCCCGGTTGACCTGCCAACGCCGGCAGTCCGGCCGATACGATCACCGGAATCCCCGCGTGCAGCGCCTCCATCGGCGGAATGCCGAAGCCCTCGCCCTCGCTCGGGAACAGCATCGCCCGCGCGCCCCGAAGCGCCTGCCGCACCGTTTCGTCCGGCACTTGGCCCAGGTGGCGGAACCGCTTCTCGCCCGCCAATGACCGCAGCAGCTCGAGCTCCACGGTCGCATCCGGGGATGCCGTGCCAATGGTCGTCAGCGTGGCGTCCACGCCCTCCCGCCACAGCGTGCGGAATGCCTGCATCGCCGGTGCGGCGTTCTTGCGCGGCTCAATGGTGCCGAGCATGACGAAGTTCCGGCGCGCCGGGTCGAACCGCTGCCGCTCCAAGCCGAGCCCGTCGGCGCCCATCGGGATCACCGGCCCATCGGTCGCGCAGCGGCCGACGCGGAGCAGGAAGTCGGACCGGGTGCGCTCGCTGATGAACGCGAGGTTTGCGACCTGCCGCATCGCGTGCAGGTAGGGCATCAGGCGCGCGGCCGAGCCGATGCTGAACCACTCCGGATGCAGCCACGGCAGGAAATCGTAGACCAGCCAGAACGGACGGCACGACGGCCGGCCCGCGCGATAGAACGCGGCCCGCGCCGGATCGCTGAACAGCTCGGCATTCAGCAAGCGCCGGGGCCGCACGACGGTGGCGGAGCCGAGCAGCGGCTGCAACCGCGCCAACTCGGCCGGCGTGCCGCCCGGCGGCGCATCCGCGCACAGGATCGCCAGCACCTCGGCCGGCAATGCCACCATCTCGCCGCTCGCTGCGTCGAACCGGCATGGCACCAGCGGCGCCGGGCCGGGCCAATGCCGGATCAGCTCGCGCTCCGCCCGCTGAATGCCGGATCGGCGCGGATCGAGCACCAATTGACTGATATCGAGGTGGACCGTCACGCCAGGCCGAGCGCCTCGCACAGCGTCGCCGCGTAGCGGTCGAAGCCACGCGACCCCGCGTAAGCCAGTCGCGACGCCGTCGTGTCCGGCTGGTCCAGCAAGGCCGCCGCCGCCTCGGCGATCAGCACCGGGCTCGGGCTGTCCGGCACCGGTCGCACGAAATCCGGTGCATCCAGCGCCGCCGCCAGCGTCGCCGACGCAACCGTCGGCAGGCCGGCCGCGACACAGTCGGCGAGCGCTCCGGACACGCTGCCGGCGCCGCTGGTGCGAAGCTGGATGCCGAGGTCGGCCGCAATGAGGTGGTCGCGGTAGCTCTGCTCGTCCACGAACTCGGACGGCAGGACCACCTGCGCGCCAAGGTCGAGCCCATCGACCAGCGCCGCGAGGGGTTCCAGCGGCGTCAGCGGCGCGCCGACGAAGTGGAGCGCTGCCGGCGTGCCCCAGGCGCGCAACAGGTCGAGCGCCCATATGCACTCGACCGGCGCCTTGGACAGATGCACGTAACCGAAACTCGCCACCAAAACCGTGCCGGGGTCGATCCCAAGCCTCGCCCGCGCGGCCTGCCGCGCCGCCGGCGTGCGCTCGCCATCGGCCATCGTCCGATAGGGCGAGAACGGCAAGTGCACGGCCGGCTTGCCGTAGCGGCGGCCGACCTCCTCGATGCCGGCCCGGGAGTGCATCAGCAACGGCTCGGCCGCGGCGGCGATCTCCGACAAGATCAGCGCTGCGGGCGGCGTGTCGCCGGCCAGCCAGGCCCAGATCTCGTTCGGCGGCAGCGGGCGGCCGAGCTCGGCCTCCGCCATCGCCACCGTTTTCTCCAGGCCCATATGGCCGGCATACAGGTCCAGCATGCGCCCGTCATGGAGGATGGCGGCGCCGCCATGCCGCAACAGCAGGCGCAAGATCTCGAGATGGAACACCGAGTTTCCGAGCACCGCGACCACCCGGTCGAAGCGATTCGACAGCAAGGGCAGGGCCGAGAGCGGGTTGACGGTGGCGGCCCCATCCGGCCGTCCGGGTGAGCGGGTCGGGGTGAACACGTGCAGCTCGACCCGCTTGCCCAGTTCCGGACAGGTCGCGGCGCTGTAGTCGGCCACCCCCGACCGATCCGGCGGCAAGGGCGTCAGCAAGGCCAGGCGCGGCTTGCGGGCCGGGGTCGAGGGTGGCGCGCCGGGCACGAGGCGGTCGACCGCCGCCCAGAACCGCCGGGCCACCTGAACCTCGCGGAACCGCGGCCAGACCGCCGCCTGCCGCGCCAGCGCCGCCGCGCGCCATTTCGGCTGCATCGCGAGCTCCAGCAGCCCGGCCAGCGTCGCCGCGTCGTCCGGCTCGAACAGGCCCTCCTGCAGCAGCTCGCGATGCGCCGGGATGTCCGATGCGAGCACCGGCGCCTGGGCGGCCATGGCCTCCACCACCGGCAGTGAGAACCCTTCGGCGCGCGACGGCGCCACCACGCACCAGGCATCCGCATACAGGCGGAGCAGGTCCGCCTCGTCCACATGCCCGGGCGCCAGCAGCAGCGTGCGGTCGCCGCCAAGCTCGGCCACCCGGTTGCGCTGCGCGTCCAGCCATTCGGCGCCGTAAGCCCCGGTGATCACCAGCGGCACCCGTGCCGCTTGCAGCGCCGCGGCCTCCGCGTGGGCGCGGATGACGCAGTCCGGGTTCTTGCGCGGGTCGGCGCCGGCCACCACCAGCACATGCCGCGGGCGTCCGGGCGGCAGGGTCTCGAATGCCGGGTCGAGCGGCGCGCCGGTGACCACGATGCGGCGCCCGGGGACCTCCAGCAGCTCCTGCAGCCGAGCCGCCGCGTCGGCCGAGATCGGCAGGAACAGGCCGTGCCGGGCCAGCCAGCGCAGGTTGACGTGGTAATCGAGGTGCGTGCCGGCGTCGCCCAGATAGCGGTCCGGCTCGTCGAGCGGGATGAAGTCGTACACCACCGCCGCCGATGCGACCGCCGGATGGGTTAGCAGCCGGGCGACGAACAGCGGATCGTGCGTCATCGGCGAAAGCTGGACGAATGAACAACGGTCGGTCAGCGCGCCGGTGGAGCCGTTGGTCCGGACCTCATCGAGCAACGCCCGCACGTCGGCAGGAAGCGCCGGCATCGCCGCGTCCGCCAGGCCGACGATACGCCGCCCCGGCAGGAACTCCCGCGCCCGGCTCAGCAAGGCCCGGGCGTGCCGTCCGATGCCGCGCTCCCGAAACGGCGGGTCCTGCAGGCAGCGGACGTCGACCAGGCAGGCCCGCATCAGACCCGGCCGTAGGTGTCCTCGATGCGCACGATGTCGTCCTCGCCGAGGTAACTGCCCGATTGCACCTCGATCAGCGTCAGCGGGATCCGGCCCGGGTTCGACATCCGATGCACGCAGCCGAGCGGCAGGTAGATGCTCTCGTTCTCCCGCACCAGCTTCTCTTCGCCGTCGCGGTGCACCACGGCGCTGCCGCTCACCACCACCCAGTGCTCGGCCCGGTGGTAATGCATCTGCAGGCTGAGCTGCGCTCCGGGGGAGACCACGATGCGCTTGACCTGGAACCGGTCGCCCTTGATCAGGCTTTCGTAAAACCCCCACGGACGGTAGTTGCGATTGTGCGCCACCGCTTCGTGCCGTCCGGCCGCGCGCAGCCGGTCCACCACCTGCTTCACGTCCTGCGCCCGGTCGCGATGCATCGCCAGCACGGCATCGCCGGTGACCACGACCACCGCGTCCTCGAGCCCGACCACCGCGGTCAGGATCCCGTCGCTGCGGACGAAGCAGTTCTTTGCCTTCTCCAGCAGCACGTCGCCCACCGCGACGTTGCCGTCGTCATCCTTTGGCAGCCGCTCCCACAACGCATCCCAGCTGCCGACGTCGGACCAGCCCAGGCTTGCCGGCACCACCGCGGCGAGGTCGGTGTGCTCGGCCACCGCGTAGTCGAGGCTGATATTCGGGCAGGTGGTGAACGCCTTCGGGCCCAGCCGGACGAAGTCGAGGTCCTGCGTGCGCTCCGCCACCGCCTGCTCGACGGCGGACAGCACCTCGGGTGCATACTTGGCCATCTCCGCGATCAGGGTCCGGGCGGTGAACACGAACATCCCGGAATTCCACAGATGCTTGCCGCTGCCGGCGAGCTCCGCGGCCTTGTCGGCGTTCGGCTTTTCGATGAAGCGGCTCAGGATGTGCACCCCGGGCGCTTCCGGCAGCTCGGGCCCGACCTCGAGGTAGCCGTAAGCGGTTTCGGCGCGGTGCGGCTGCATCCCAAAGGTGACGATCTTGCCGGCCCGTGCCGCCGTCACCGCGAGCTCCAGCGCCTCGAGCAGCGCGTCGTTGCGCTCGATCGCGGCATCGGCGGCCATCATCCAAAGCACGCTGTCCGGGGAGGGCGCCAGCAACGCGGCGGCGGTGATCGCAGGGGCGGAGTTGCGCCCGACCGGCTCGAGCACGATCGTCGCCTGCTCGACCCCGGCGTTGCGCAGTTGCTCGGCGATCAGGAACCGGTGCTCGTTGTTGCAGACGGCCATCATCGGCCCGAAGCGCGGCCCGACCCCGCGCAACGCGGTTTCCTGCAGCATGGTGCGGTCCGAAACGAGCGGCCAGAGCTGCTTGGGAAAGCCTTCCCGTGACACCGGCCACAAGCGGGTGCCCGATCCACCCGACAGGATCACCGGGATGATCGCATCGGTGGCCGTCGCAAGAGTTTGGCCCGTCATCACAATTCCTCTAGATCGCGTGCGGGCCCGTATAGGTCTGCGCGCCTAGCCAGTCCAGCACACCTTGCTCCGCCGGGGTCCGCTCCGCATGATGCGGCGACGTCGGGTGACGCCGGCCCACGCAGCAGGGGCAAGGATGCGGGATCGCGTGGAATGAAGGTCTGTGTGGTCGGATTGGGCGCCATCGGCGGCCATCTCGCCGCCCGGCTGGCCAAAGGCGGCGCCGCGGTATCGGCCGTGGCGAGAGGCGCGCAGCTCGAGACGGTGCGCCGGGCCGGGTTGCGCGTGGTCTCGCCCGACGAGACGCTGTACGCCGACATCGCCGTCAGCGACGACCCGGCCGAACTGGGCCCGCAGGATGCGGTGGTCGTCGCCGTCAAGGCGCCGGCCCTGCCTGCGATCGCCTCCAGCCTCGCCCCGTTGCTCCGACCGGACACCCCGGTGGTGTTCGCGACCAACGGCATCCCGTGGTGGTATTTTCATGCCCATGGCGGGCCGGATGATGGCACCGACCTGCCGCTGCTCGATCCCGGCGGCGTGCTGCGGCAGACGGTCGGCGTGCACCGCACCATCGGTGGCGTCGTTTATTCGGCCTGCACCGTGGTCGAGCCGGGCGTCGTCCGAGTGGAGCACCGCGGCAATCGCCTGGTGCTGGGCGAACTGGACGGCAGCCCGTCGCCGCGCCTGGATGCGCTGGCCGAGCTGCTGCGGGCCGGCGGGCTCACGGTTGAGATCAGCGAGCGGATCCGCGACGTGGTGTGGTCGAAGCTGCTGCTCAATCTCGGCAGCGGGCCGCTGGGCGTGCTCACCGCCAGCGCGCCCAAGGACTTCTATGCCGAGGCGGCGTGCCAGGCGGCGACCCGGCAGGTGGTGGCCGAAGCCGCGGCGGTGGCCGACGCGCTCGGCTGCCGCGTGTCCGGCGACGCCGACGGGCAGGTGCGCAACGGCGCCAAGTCCGGTCACAAGACCAGCATCCTGCAGGATCTCGAACTGGGCCGGCCGATGGAGATCGACGCGCTCTACACCGTCCCGTTGGGCATGGCGCGGGCGCACGGGGTCGCGACGCCGACGCTGGACCTGCTGGCCGCGCTGACCCGGGCACGGGCGCGCGCCGCGGGCCTGTATTCGGGGTAGCCGCTTATTCCGCCTGGCCCAGCACCCAGCCTTCCCAGGTGGTGAGCCACGGGTCGGGCGGCGGCGTGTCGGGACGGCGCCCCGCCACGACCAGCAGCACGCACAGCACGCCGAGCAGGCAATCGAGCCGGTCCTCGCCGGCCGCGTCGGCGCCGAACCCGTCGGCCATGCAATGCTCGAGCGCGTCGTCCGGGGCGGCGCCGATCGCCTTCATCGCGTGGCGCAGGCCAGGCAGGAGGGCGAGACGGTCCGCTTGCCGCCGCTTGCTGCCGACCGGCCGCAGCCCGAGCTGGCGCAGCGCATCGGCCGGGTAGGTTTCGGCGAGCGCCACGGCGCCGGGCCGCAGCAACGCCCGGAACGGCCCGTCGAACGGCCAAAGCGCCAGCGGCACCGCGTCGGCAAACGCTGGCAGCAGCAGGTCGCGCCAGGCCGACAGCGCCGCCTTGCCGGACTGGTTGGCGCCCAGCGTCCAGAACAGCGGCGCGCCCGCCGGCCGAAGCGGTGTCGCCCGGTCGCACGCTCGCGACAATCCCCCCGCGTCGCCGAGCCCGAGCGCGAGCGCGAGCGACAAGCGCGTCATGCCGCGCGTTCCATGCCGTGGGTAGAAGGGGCGGGCGGGCCCGACTTGGTCCAACCGCTCGGCGACCTCGAGGAAGCCCGGCCATCCGGCCAAGCCGCGCAGGAACTCGGGGAAGTCACGCGCCGGCCCGGCATGCAGCTCGGCGTAGCGGCGGGGCAGGCCCAGCGGGAAGTCGACGCCGAATGCGACCGGTGCGCCCGCGGCCTGCCGCAGCAGGCGCTGCAGCAGGGTGCCGACCGGTCCGACCGGCGCCACCGACACCGTCCAGGACGGCGGGCCGCCGCTTGCGACCGCCATCCAACGCTTCGCCGGGTCGACGCTCCAATCCGCGTGGGCGGCGATCAGAGCGGCTTGTGCGCCCGGTCCAGCAGCCGCGAGATCAGGCCCGGCTTCTTCGGCGCCGGCGGCGGGGCGGCGGCGGGCTTGGCGGCGGCCGCCTCACGCTTGCGCTTCTCAGCCAGCCAGGAGTCGAGCGACTTTCCCGCTTTTTCGGCGCGCTTGGCCTCGTAAGCCCGCTGCGCCGCGCTCATCCGATCCTCGGCTGCCATCGCTTCCCTGTCCTACCCAGCCCTCATCCGCACCCTATCTGGCAGGCGCCGATTGCGGCATCAAGCGTGGCGGACCGCGCGAAGCGGCATGGAGCGAAGCGGTGAGCGAGCCACGGGTTAAGGCTAAGTTATGGGTGCAGATGGCGCTGAGGCTCGGCGACGGCAACGGCCGGCCCGGGGCCGTGCTGCGGCGCGGCGACCCCGACGCGGGCGGCGTGCTGGTCGTGCTGCGCAGCCGGGCGGGCCTGCTCGTGCTGTCGCAGGTGCGGGCCGGGGAAGGCGACATTGCATGGATGGCCGGCACAGGCCCGGCGGCCGTGGAGCAGTCGGTCGCGGACGCCTACGTGGACCGGCAGGTCAAGCGCGATCCCGACTTGTGGGTCTTGGAATTCGAGGCGCCCGACTTGCAGCCGCCGTTCGAAGCGCGGATCGTCGACTGAACCATTCCGCCTACGTCGAGAAAGTGTGACCATTCTGTGTGGCCCGGTGTTGCTGTTCAGCCACAACGACCGTGGAAACCTCTGCAAGCATCTCGCGCTTGCCGCAAGGAGTGTTATTGTGCGTTCACCGAGAGGCGGGGGACGAGTTCCGACCACCACCCCCGGCTGCGCGACCCGCAGATTATGAACGAGGAGAGATGACATGAAGCTCCGCAGCGCGCTCCTGGCCGCGACCGTATTGGTCGCCCCGGTGGCTGCAAAGGCCCAGGCGATCAACGGCCTCTACATCGGAGCCGGCGCCGGTGCCAACCTGATGCAGGACGAGACGGTCAAGAATGTGTCGCTGCCGCAGCGAGGCATTGGCTCGACGCCCTTCAGCGGGTCCAAGGTTGAGCTGGACACCGGTTTCGTCGGCGTCGCCAGCCTCGGTTACGGCTTGGGCAACGGCCTGCGTTTCGAAATCGAAGGCGGCTACCGGACCAACAAGTTCAGCAAAGCCAAGAACGGCGGCGCCTCGGTTTCGGCCGGTGGCGACGAGCAGAAGTATAGCGCGATGTTCAACGTGCTGTATGATTTCGACCTGACCTCGCTCGGCATCCCGTTGCTGCCGTATGTCGGCGTCGGCGGCGGCTACGTGTGGGCGCAGGATCGCAATGCCCGCTTCTACGGCAGCACCGGCCCGCTCGCTGGCTTCCCGGCCGGTATCAGCACGCAGCTCCGCACCAACGAGAGCCGTGGCGCTCCGGCCTACCAGGGCATCGTCGGCGCGGCGTTCCCGATCGCGGCCGTCCCCGGCCTTGCGTTCACGGTCGAGTATCGCTTCCTCGGCCTGGCCGAGAACCGCACCTACAACTACCAGTACCTGCAGTCCGCGCCGGCTCCGGGCCTCTCGACCCGCGCCCGCGTCAAGTTCGACGACAACTACAACCACAGCATCATGGCCGGTGTCCGCTACGCCTTCAACCAGGCGCCGCCGCCCGTCATCGCCGAAGCGCCGGTCGTGCCGCCGCAGCAGGCCGCACGCACCTACCTGGTGTTCTTCGACTGGGACCGCGCCGACCTGACCGACCGCGCCCGGCAGATCGTCGCCGAGGCCGCGCAGGCCACCCAGCGCGTGCAGGTCACCCGGATCGAGGTTTCGGGTCACACCGACACCACCGGCACGGCCCGCTACAACCAGGGCCTTTCGGTCCGCCGGGCGCAGAACGTCGCGGCCGAGCTGGTCCGCCTCGGCGTGCCGCGCAGCGCGATCACGACCCAGGGCTTCGGCTTCAGCCGTCCGCTGGTCGCGACCGGGCCGGGCGTGCGCGAGCCGCAGAACCGCCGCGTCGAGATCGTCCTCCGCTAACGGCGATGGTCAAGCTGGCCGGCTTCCATGCCGGCCAGCCCACGACGGAAAGGGCCGGTTCACGATGTGAGCCGGCCTTTTGCGTGTCGGGCTGTGGCATCCGTGCACCACATCCAGGGAAGAACGCGGCGGACCCTAGGCGCGACCGGCGTGGGGCGTAACCTTACGGACCAAGTGGACCATTATACGTTCTCGCGACCCGGTCGGCGAATACGTTCTCGCGGCCCGGTCGGGCCGACAGGAGACTCTGGATGACGCGTAAACTTCTGCTGGCCGCGACGGTGCTTGCTCCCTTCGCGGCCCTGCCCGGCACCGCCGCGGCGCAACCGGTGAGCGGCCTGTATATCGGCGCGGCCGGCGGCGGCAACTTCCTGCAGCGCGAAACCGTCAACGTGCTCACGACGTCGGCCACGGGCCGCTCCTTCTCGTCGCAAAAGGTTCCGTTCGACGCCGGATATGTTGGCCTAGCGAGCATCGGCTACGGCTTCGGCAACGGCCTCCGCGTCGAGGTCGAGGGCAACTACCGCTACAACACGCCGAGCAACATCCGCAGCGCCAGCGAGCAGAAGTATGGGGCGATGCTGAACGTGCTGTTCGACCTCGACGTCGGCAGCCCCTACATCTACCCCTACATCGGCGGCGGCCTCGGCTACGGCCGGGTCGAGGACCGCGAGCGCGGCGCCACCGCGTCCGACGGCAGCTTCGCCTATCAGGCGATCGCCGGCCTGTCCTTTCCGATCCCGCCGGTCGTCGGCCTGTCGTTCACGACCGAATACCGGTTCTACGCCCTCGCCGGCGATCGCTTCAGCAACAGCTTCACCTCGGGCACAGGCGCCGGGGCCGTCGCCGTTAAGCAGACCACGACCGACAACTACAACCACAGCGTGCTGGTCGGCCTGCGCTACGCCTTCAATGTCGCCCCGCCGCCCGTCGAGGCGCCGCCCGCCGCTCCGCCGCAAGCGCAGGCCGCGCGCAGCTACCAAGTGTTCTTCGATTGGGACCGGGCCGACCTGACGGAGCGCGCCCGGCAGGTCGTGGCCGAGGCCGCGCAGGCCAGCCAACGCGTGCAGGTCACCCGCATCGTGGTGTCGGGTCATACCGACACCACCGGCAGCGCGCCATACAATCGGAGGCTTTCGGTGCGGCGCGCCGACACGGTCGCGGGCGAGCTGGTCCGGCTCGGCGTGCCCCGGGCCGCCATCACCTCGCAGGGCTACGGGTTCAGCCATCCGCTGGTCGCGACCGGGCCCGGCGTGCGCGAGCCGCAGAACCGCCGGGTGGAGATCGTCTTCAACTAACCCGCGTCGCCGCGGGCAAAAAAAGGGCCCCGATCGGGGCCCTTGTCACAAATAGGCCTGCGTTCGTTCAGGAACGGCGGCGACGCGCAACCTGCGTCCGCGCCGGACGCTGCGGCGCGGTGCCGCATTCCTCGACGTTGATCGGCTGCGCGGCCACCAGCTTGCCGGCGGCAAACTCGGTCAGCTCGCCGTTGTTGCGCAGCGCCATCACCTCGTCGAAAGTGGCAAGGTTGCGGTCGCAGAACAGCGAGCCCTGCCGCAGCCCGGTCTGCGACTGCGAGTTGGCGAGCTGCGTCACGTAGTCGTCCCGCTGCTTGGCGGCGGTCCGGCCATAGGCCCGGCTGAAATAGGAGTTCAGCGACTTGTCGGTTTGCACCAGGTCGGGCCGGTACTTCATGACGAAGGAGTTGTAGCGGTCGTCCGCCTGGCAGGTCAGCGCCATGACCATCAACTGCGTCTTGAGCGCGGTCACGTCGAGCGCGGTGTTCTCGGCCGGTCGGGCACAGTCGGCGGCAAGCAGCGGCGAACTCAGCAGGCTCGCGGCTACGAGGCTGGTCAGCAACAAACGCATGGGTGCGGTTCTCCGGACAATCCAGGTTCAGGGTGGCTCGACGCCGTTTACCTAGGCAATGAAGTAGACCGTCTATCCCTCGGCACGCAATCGCAAAACCGGTCTCTGACATCGTTCCCCGAGCGTTGTGACCGCGACAACGCACCGAGCGTTGCGCGGCCAGGCGAACGGGGGACTATGGCAGTTCGGCGGCATGCGGTATGTCGGGCAGATGAACGACTTAATTGCACAAAACGCGCCAGATCCATTCGGTGCCTATGATGCGGGCGAATATTATTGTGAGCTGACCCGGGAGGCGACGCCGGGCAGCGCGTCCGATCAGGTGCGTGCCCGGATTGGCGCCATCGGCCTCGAGGCGCTGCGCGAGCGGGCACGCCTTGCTCAGGACGAGCTGGTCAACCTCGGCGTGACGTTCACGGTCTACTCCGAGGCCACCGCGATCGACCGCATCCTGCCGTTCGACTGCATCCCGCGCATCATAACCGCGCGCGAATGGGCGGTGCTGGAAGCGGGCGTCGCGCAGCGGGTGCGGGCGTTGAACTTGTTTTTGGGCGACATCTACAACGCCCGACGCATTGTCACGGACGGCGTAGTGCCGGCGGCACTCGTCTACGGCAACAGCAACTACCGGCCCGAGATGGAAGGCTTCCCGGTCCGGTTCGGCACCTACGTCCACATCTGCGGCATCGACCTCGTGCGGGACGAGCAGGGCGTGTTCCGGGTGCTGGAAGACAACGCCCGCACCCCGTCCGGCGTGTCCTACGTGGTCGAGAACCGGCACCTGATGCTGCGCACCTTTCCCGACCTGGTCGCGAGCATGAACTTGCGTCCAGTGGACGATTACGGGCGCCGCCTGCGCCAGGCGATGAACGACATCGCGCCCGATGGCGTCGCCGATCCGCAAGTGGTGCTGCTGTCGCCCGGCATCTACAACTCCGCCTACTTCGAGCACGTGTTCCTGGCCCGGGAGATGGGGGTGCAGCTCGTGGAAGGCGCCGACCTCGTGGTCGAGGACGACAAGGTGTGGATGCGCACCACCGGCGGACTGCGCCGCGTCCACACCATCTACCGGCGCATCAGCGACGAGTTCCTCGACCCGGCGGTGTTCCTGCCGCACAGCATGCTGGGCGTGCGCGGCCTGATCGGCGCCTGGCGCCGCGGCAACGTCACCATCGCCAACGCGGTCGGCACCGGCGTCGCCGACGACAAGGCGATCTACGCCTACATGCCGCGCATCATCCGCTACTACCTCGACCAGGACCCGATCCTGCCGAACGTCGACACCCATATCTGCGGCGAGCAGGCCGGCCTCGATTACACGCTCGCCAACATGCAGCGGCTGGTGATCAAGCCGGTCGGCGAAAGCGGCGGCTACGGCATCACCGTCGGCCCGCGCGCCAGCGCCGCCGAGCTCGAGACCGCGCGCGCGGCGCTGCTGAAGAACCCGTCCAACTGGATCAGCCAGCCGATGATCGGCCTGTCGGTCGCGCCCACCTTGACCGATGCCGGGCTGCGGCCACGCCATCTCGACTTGCGGCCGTTCGCCATCACCGGCCGCGACACCTGGGTCCTGCCCGGCGGTTTGACGCGGGTCGCATTGAAGGAGGGCAGCATCATCGTCAACTCGTCCCAGGGCGGCGGCTCCAAGGACACCTGGGTGCTCGCCGAATGAGCCTGCACGATACCGCGCTGCTGACGCGCGACGCCGAAGGCCTGTTCTGGATGGCGCGCTACCTCGAGCGGGTGGAGAACCTCGCCCGGCTGATCGACGTCACCCAGACGTTCGAGAGCCCGGGGCGGGAGGCCGAGTCCTGGGCGGCGCTGGTTGCCATCAACTCCGACGAGGCCGGGTTGGCCGCGCGCGGCTTGGCGGCGGACGGGCCCAGCGTGAAGCGGTTCTACCTGCTCGATCACGCCAACCCGACCTCGATTCCCGCCTCGATGGAAGCGGCACGCACCAACGCGCGCAAGCTGCGTCCGCTGATCAGCACCGAGATGTGGATGCAGCTCAACGTGTTCCATCGCGACGTGCTGGCGATCGAGCCCGAGGAGCTGACCGGCGCCGCCCTGTCGCGTCTGTGCCGCCGGATCAAGGAAGGCGTGCAGGCGCATACCGGCATCACCGAAGGGACGTTCTTTCGCGACCAGGGCTGGCACTTCTATGAGCTGGGCCGGCTGATCGAGCGCGCCGACCAGACCACGAGGCTGCTGGATATCAAGTACCACCTGCTGGTCCGCGGCACCGCCGAGGAGCGGCGTGTGGCCGAACTGACACAATGGAACGCGGTGCTGCGGGCTGCGGCCGGCTATCATGCGTTCCGCCGGGTCGCCGAGCCCGGCTTCGAACCCGGCGACGTGGTGACGTTCCTGCTCGGCGGCACCGCCTTCGCCCGGAGCGTCGGCATGTGCGTCATGACCATGGTGCTGCACCTCAACCACCTGCGCAGCCGCTACGGCCTGCGCGACACCGCTCAGGTGCTGGCCAGCATCGACGAGCTGCAGGCCATGCTGCAGGACCTGTCGCACCTGCAGCTGCCGGACGGGCTGCACGTCTTTCTCGACCGGCTGCAAACCGATCTCAGCCGGCTCGCCTCGTTGATGGGAACCATGTTCTTCCGGGATTGGCGGCCGTTGCTGCAGCAGCAGCTCGACGCCAACGCACCCGGCGGCGGCGCGGAACAAAGCATGGGCCAGGGCGGCATGACCCAGACCATGGGCGGCATGACGCAAAGCCTCGGTTAGCCGGCGCAAGCCGCGGATGGCTGCTGCTCGCCGTCCGCCGCATCCTGTGCGCATCGAACAGGAGAGCCAAACCATGGACAGCACCGTCGCCATCCCCTCCGAGGAGGTGCGCTGGTCGGCCGTTCTCGAGCGGCAAGCCGGCGACTTCCTTTACGCCGTCACGACGATGGGCGTGTTCTGCCGTCCCGGCTGCCCGTCGCCACGGCCGCTGCGGCGCAACGTGCGCTTCTTCGACAGCGTGCTCGAAGCCGAAGAGGCCGGGTTCCGCGCCTGCAAGCGCTGCGATCCCAAGAGCGAGCGTGCCGCCCTGGCGCGGGCCGTCGTCGAGGACGCCTGCGCCTTTATCGAAGCCGAGGAGGCCGTCCCGTCGCTGGAGCGGTTGGCCGAGCGCAGCGGTTACTCGCGCTTCCACTTCCTGCGCATGTTCCGCGACCACACCGGGGTCACGCCGCGCTCCTACGCCGAGGGGGTGCGTGCCCGCCGGCTGCAGGCGGCGCTCGCGGGCGGCGCCCGGGTGGTCGATGCGGTGATCGACGCCGGCTACGGGTCGGAAAGCCGGGTTTACGAGAACACCGGCCGGCTGCTCGGCATGACGCCGGGGGCGGTGCGCCGGGGCGGCGCCGGCGAGGTGATCCGCACCGCCTTCGCCGATTGCCCGTTCGGCCGGCTGCTGGTGGGTGCCACCGACCGCGGCGTCTGCTTCCTCGGCTTCGCCGAGCCGGACGACGCGCTGATGGGCGACCTCCGCCGCCGCTTCCCGCGTGCCGAATTGCACGCCGACGACGAGGGCCTGGCCGGGATCCTGCGGGCCGTGCTCGCCTTCCTGGAGGAGCCGCAGGCGGCGCTCGCGCTTCCGCTCGACCTGCGCGGCACCGCGTTCCAGCAGCGGGTGTGGACCGCGCTGTGCGCCATCCCGCCGGGGCAGACCCGAACCTACAGCGAGGTGGCCGCAGCGATCGGCGCACCGGCGGCGGTGCGTGCCGTGGCTCGCTCCTGCGCCACGAACCCGGTCTCGCTGGCCGTCCCATGCCACCGCGTGGTCGGCAAGGACGGCGACCTCACCGGCTACCGCTGGGGCGTGCCGCGCAAGCGGGCGTTGTTGGAGCGGGAGCGAGCGGCGGCGCCCGCACGCGGTTTTGCCGCAACCGGCAGGTGACTTGGGGCGAAAGCTCCCCAGATGCTAATCTGCCAACAGCGGCATCGGGCCGGCTTGGACAGCATCACCGAGGAGGAAGCCGCATGCACGTCGTCACGCGCCGGGGCTGGGAGATCGCTGAAAGCCAGGTCACGCCGGAACACCTGGTGCTGTCGCGCCGCACGTTGTTGGGGGGCGCCGCACTTGCCGGCATCGCAGCACCCGGCGCCGCCTGGGCGCAAGGGGCGCCGCGCAATCCGAAATACGATGGCGGCCGCGCGATTACGGCGGAGGACGCGTCCACCAGCTACAACAACTACTACGAGTTCGGCACCGACAAGAGCATCTACCGGGCCGCGCAACGCCTGCCGATCAGCCCCTGGTCGATCAGCGTCGAGGGCCTGGTGGACAAGCCAAGGAAGCTCAACCTCGAAGACCTGCTGAAGCAGGTCTCGCTCGAGGAGCGCATCTACCGCCACCGTTGCGTCGAGGGCTGGGGCATGACGGTGCCGTGGACCGGCTTTCCGCTCTCCGCGCTGGTCAAGCTTGCCAACCCGACCGCGGCGGCCAAGTTCATCTCATTCGAGACCCTCGCCGATCCGAAGACGATGCCCGGCCTGCGCGCGAGCCAGTTCACCTGGCCCTATGTCGAGGGCTGCACGATGGCGGAGGCCAACAATGACCTCGCCTTCATGGTCACGGGAATGTACGGCAAGGCGGTGCCGAAGCAGGACGGCGCGCCGATCCGGCTGGTCCTGCCGTGGAAGTATGGGTTCAAGTCGGCGAAGTCGATCGTCAAGATCACCTTCACGGACAAGCAGCCGCCCACCTTCTGGGAAGGTTTGCAGCCGGCCGAGTATGGGTTCTGGGCCAACGTGAATCCCGAGGTGCCGCACCCCCGCTGGTCGCAGGCGACCGAGCGGCTGATCGGGACGGATGAACGCGTGCCCACCAAGATCTATAACGGCTATGGCGAGTTCGTCGCGTCGTTGTATTCTGGGCTCGGCAACGAGAAGCTGTTCATGTGATGGCGGCACGCATCTTCGCAGTCCTGGCGGCGACTTTCCTGGTGGCAGCGGTTGGCATCGCGTCGCTAATGCCGCTGGGAATGACTCTGGGCTACGGCTTGCAGCGGCTCGACGCCGGAATGGTCGGCTGGGCCAAGCTGCACAGTGTGAGCTGGCTGTGGGACTGGGTGGAGCAGCCATTCCTGCAGCGGCCGCTATGGCTGCTGCCGGCCTGCGCCGGGCTGATCTCCACCGGCTTGGCGCTGACCTTCAGTCTCGACAAGCCGTCGCCGTCGCGTCGCCGCCGCAGTTGAGCAGGGTGCGGGCGATGCCGATCACCCGGTGCGCCTCGCTCCAGAGATCGTAGCCGGCAAGCTCCGTCAGCGGGACGAAGCGGGCGTCGGTCACGTCGCCGCCCGGCGTCGGCTCGCCCGCCTGCCACGCCGCGGCAAAATCCAGAATCGTGTAGTGATATTGGACGCGTCCGGACGCATCGTGATGGATGCTGTCCACGTGAGCCGCGAGCCGCATCGGCCCGGCTTCCACCGCCGCCTCCTCCCGAAGCTCGCGCCGGGCTCCGGCTTCGGCCGTCTCGCCGACGCGTTGCGCCCCGCCCGGCAAAGACCAGGTGCCGGCGGACGGCGCCTTGCCGCGCCGCACCAGCAGGACCGAGCCGTGCTTGAGCAGGACGACGCCGAGGCCGATCAACGGCCGTAGGGGATATTCGCGACCACTCACACGCGTCTCCAGCTCGCCCGACCAAACGGGTAGTCAACCCGGCGTCAACGCCGCTTGCAACCATGAGGTGTGCAACGTATTTAGCCGCAAAGCGAAAAATTCACGGGAGGATTTATGCGTCTGAGCCGCCGAGCGACCTTTGCGACCATGTTGGCCGCGCCAGCCTTGCTGCAGGGCGCCCGTGCCGCCACCCGCACGCTCAAGATCAGCCATCAGTTTCCGGGCGGCACGCTCGAGCAGGGCGACTTCCGCGACCGTCTCGTCCGCCGGTTCGCGGCCGACGTGCAGGCCCGCACCAACGGCGAGCTGGCGTTTGAGATCTATCCGGGCTCGTCGCTGATGAAGACCGTCGCCCAGTTCGGCGCCTTGCGGAAGGGTGCGCTCGACATGAGCGTCTACCCGCTCGCCTATGCCGGCGGCGAGGTGCCGGAGGTGAATATCGGCCTCATGCCTTGCCTGGTCACGACCTACGAGCAGGGCATGGCCTGGAAGAAGCAGCCGATCGGGCAGGAGCTGACGGCGCTGCTGGACAAGCGCGGCGTCAAGATCATCACCTGGGTGTGGCAAGCCGGCGGCGTTGCCAGCCGCTCGACCCCGGTGGTGCAGCCGGACGACGTCAAGGGCCTCAAGGTCCGCGGCGGCTCGCGCGAGATGGACCTCATGCTGAAACAGGCCGGCGGCATCATCAGCTCGGTGCCGTCCAACGAGATCTACGCCGCCATGCAGACCGGGACGCTCGACGCAGCCGTCACCTCCAGCACGAGCCTGATCTCGTTCAGGCTCGAGGAGATCAGCAAGGCGATCACCTCCGGCAAGGCCGGCAGCTTCTGGTTCATGTTCGAGCCGCTGCTGATGAGCAAGCAGGTGTTCGACAGCTTGCCGGCAGAGCAGCAGAAGGCCATCACCGCGGTCGGCGCCGATCTCGAGCAGTTGGGCCTCGATGCGGCCAAGGCCGACGACGACGACCTCGCCAGGGTCTACGCGAAGGTCGGCGTGACCGCGCGCGAGATGAACCCGGACGCGATCGCCAAGTGGAAGGTGCTGGCGCAGGCAACGGCGTGGAAGGATTTCGCCGACCGCAACGCGAGCTGCGCGTCGCTGCTGAAGCTGGCCGAGGCGGTGGCTTGAGCACGCACGGGATCGACGCCGCATCCGGCGCGATCCCCGCGGCCGACGTGCCGCGCGTGGGCGTGCTCGGAGCGGCGCAGGCGGTGGTCGGGTTGCTGAACGGAGTGATGGCGGTGCTGTCGGGGATCGCGATCGCCGTCGCCGGCGTCGTGCTGACCTGGGAGGTGGCCGGACGCTACTTCTTCGCCGTGCCGTCGGACTGGCAGGACGAGCTGAGCACCTTCCTGCTGATCGGCGCCACCTTCGCCTCGGCCGCCTGGGTGCAGGCGCGGCGCGGCCATGTGGCGATCGACGCACTCGCTGCCATCCTGCCGCCTGCCGCCGACCGCGTGCGCCGCTGGCTGGCCGACGTGCTCAGCTTCGTGTTCGTCAGCTTCTTCGCCTGGAAAAGCTTCGCTCTGCTGGCCGAGGCGCTCGAGGACGGACAGACGACGCCGTCCGCCTGGGGACCGCCGCTATGGATCCCCTACAGCTGCATGGCGATCGGCATGGCGCTGCTCGCGGTGCAGCTGCTGCTGCAAGTGCTGGGATCCCGCCACGCCGCTTCCCAGCCGGCGCACCTCGCGCCCTCGCCGCACTGATGGACACGCTGCAGCTCGGCTTGCTGTATGGCGGGGCGACGCTGGCGGCGTTGTTCTCCGGCATGCCGATCGCGTTCGCGCTGGGCGGGGTTGCGACCCTGTTCATGCTCGCCTTCATGCCGTCCGCGTCGCTCGATACGATTGCGCAGAACGTCTACGAGGAGCTGGCCAGCATCACCCTGCTGACCATCCCGCTGTTCATCCTGAAGGGTGCGGCGATCGGCAAGTCCCGCGCCGGCAAGGACCTGTACGATGCGCTGCATACCTGGTTGCACCGGGTGCCCGGCGGATTGGGCGTCGCCGTCGTGCTCGCCTGCGGCCTGTTCGCTGCCATGGCCGGCAGTTCGCCCGCGACCTGCAGCGCGATCGGCAGCTCCGGCATTCCGGAAATGCGCCGCCGCGGCTATTCGCCGGGCTTCGCCGCCGGGCTGGTGGCCGCGGGCGGCACGCTCGGCATCCTGCTGCCGCCCTCGATCGTGCTGATCCTGTACGCGGTGGCCGCCGAGCAGTCCTTGGGCCGGCTGTTCCTGGCCGGCATCGGCCCTGGCTTGCTGCTGGTGGCGCTGTTCTCCGGCTATGCCGTGATCCGCTGGCGCGGCGAGTTCGCGACGGCGATGGCGGCCGAGGCGGGGGGCGGCGCGCGCAGCGCCATCCTGCGGCAGGACACATACAGCTTCGGCCAAAAGATGGCCGCCCTGCCGCGGGTGTTGCCGTTCCTTATCCTGCTGACCGGAGTCATGGTGGCGCTTTACGGCGGCATCGCCACGCCGAGCGAAACGGCCGGGCTCGGAGCGGTGCTGGCGCTGGTGCTGATCGCGGTCGTCTACGGCGCGTTCCGCCCGGCCGACATCCGGCCGATCTTTGCCGGCACGCTGGGCGAAAGCGGCATGCTGCTGCTGATCATCGGCATGAGCCTGCTTTACAGCTACGTGATGAGCTACCTGCACATCAGCCAGGGCGCGGCGGGCTGGATCGTCGGGCAGCACCTCAGCAAGTGGGTGCTGCTGGCGGCGATCCTGCTGCTGGTGGTGGTGCTCGGGTTCTTTCTGCCGCCGGTGTCGATCATCCTGATGACCGCGCCGATCATCCTGCCGCCGTTGCGGGAAGCCGGGTTCGACCTCATCTGGTTCGGCGTTGTGATGGCGGTCGTGATGGAGATGGGGCTGATCCACCCGCCGGTCGGGTTGAACATCTTCGTCATCAACCGGATCGCTCCCGATATCGGCCTGGGCCCGATCATCTGGGGCACCTTGCCGTTCGTCATGCTGATGGCGATTGCGGTGGTGATCCTGGCGCTGGTACCAGGGATCGCGATGGGCTTGCCGCACCTTGTCTACAATCGCTGACACGCCCTCGACCGGGCGACCAGCCCGCCGGCGCGCAACGCCGGCCCGAGCCACCAGCACGGCGCATACCGCCGGCCCAGGCGGCTCGGTGATACGAAACTGTCATAACTCGGCTTCGTTCACTCCTCATTGATGGGCGGTTCGGAGAAGGCGATGGAACACGGGGGACGAGTCGCTGCGAGGTTAATCAGTGCTTTAGTTTTCGGCGCCGTGGTTGTGATGATCACGCTGGCGGTCGGTGCGACCGTCTGTGCGATCCTGGTGTCGCGGATGGTTCAGGCGGCCGGACGGTGGCTGACGGCCCGGCCGGCCGCGGCCGCGCCGCCGGTGATGAACGTCCAGACGTCCTCCAGCACCGGCGCCTTCCCGGCGAATAACGGGGTGAATGCCGTCACGATGCCGATGTGACCCAGGCCCGGGTAGATCCGGCTCGAGACCGGTCCGCCGGCCGCCGCCACGCGCTGCGCCAGGCTGGCCGTGTTGCGCGGCCGGACCGTCGTGTCGGCGTCGCCCGCCAGCAGCAGCAGGGGCGGGTTGCGGCCATCGACGTAGCTGACCGGCTGGCTCGCCGGCCCGTCATCGACCGGCGCGAACACCGGGATGACGTCGGGATCGGTGATCGGCAGGAAGTCGTACGGGCCTGCCAGCCCCACCACCCCGGCCAAGCGGTCGCGTGACGTCCCGGCCCGGGCCAGGAACGCCGGGTCGAGCGCCAGCATCGCCGCGTTATAAGCGCCGGCGGAGTGCCCCACGACGAACACCCGCGCCGGGTCGGCGCCGAGTGCCGCCGCATGCGACAGCGACCACGCCACCGCCTGGGCGTTGTCGTCCAGGAACGCCGGGAATTGCACCTCCGGATACAGCCGGTAGTTCGGCACCACCACCACGGCGCCGCGTGCCGCCAGCGGCTTGGCGACGAACGGGTAGATCGACTTGTCTCCGGTCCGCCAACTGCCGCCATACAAGAACACCACCAGCGGCCCCGATGCCTGGGCCGGCCGGTACACATCGAGCCGCAACGGCGACCCGGCGGTAAACGCCACGTCGCGCGTGACGGTGACGCCCGCGTCCGGCACGGTGGCGTTCAGCAGGCTGGCCGCGCTGCAACCCTGCAGCAGCGTCAGCATGAGGCTCGCCACCCACCGTTTCAGCGCCAAGCGGCACCGCCCAGCAGGGTGCCGGCCCAGACCGCCAGTAGGCATAGCGCGAACGACATCGCCGCATAGCCGAACGCCGCCGGCGCCCGGCCATCCTGCAGCAGCTCCAGCGTTTGCAGGCTGAATGACGAGAAGGTGGTGAAGCCGCCGCACACCCCGACCATCAGGAAAGCCCGGACCGCGGCATGCTCCCGCGCATCCGTGGCGGCCCCGGCGGCGCCGATCACCGCGCTGCCGAGCACGTTAATGAGCAGCGTCCCCCACGGGAATGACGGCCCCAGCAGCCAGCCGACCCAGATCGCCAGCCAATACCGGGCCAGTCCGCCGAGCGCGCTGCCGGCGAGGACCAAGGCCGAAAGTGCCGCCACCGCTATCCCTTCGCGACGTTCCAGAACAAGGGCGGCTGCGCCTTGAGCTGCCCGGTGATGTTGGAGCGCCACGCGGCGGATTGGAAGTATTGCCCGAGCGGGACGAACATTGCCTCGGTGAACGCCTCGGTCTGGATTTCGGATGCAAGCCGGCGGCGGCTGTCCTCGTCCGCCGCGTCGATCCAGGCGGCGCGCAGCTCCTCGATCTTGGAGTCGGTCGGCCAGCCGTACCACGCAGCACCACCGGTGCCGCGCAGGCCAGGGGCGGCCAGCGGGTCGGTGTAGTCGAGCGCCGGGAACGAGGTGCAGAACAGCGACCAGCCCCCCTTGTCGAGCGGCTCCTTGCTGTTCCGCCGCTGCACCACCGTGCCCCAGTCCATCGCGGCATCGTCGACGTTGACGCCGATCCCCTTCAACGTCGCCGAGCACACCTGGCTCATCGCGTCGTAGAAGGGCTGGTCGGTCGGATGCAGCAGGACGAGCCGGTCGTTGCCATAGCCGGCGTCCTTCAGCATGCCCTGGAGGTCGGATTTCGACTTGCGGCCACCGACCCGGTCCATCGCCGCATCGTTCGCATAAGGGGTGCCCGGCAGGAAGCAGCCGATCGGCGCGTTGTAGGTGGTCGCGTCGTCGCCCATCACCGCCTGCATCACCTCGCGCGGATCGATCGCCGCCAGGATCGCCTGGCGCAAGCCGCGGTTGGTGGTCGGTCCTTGCAGGTGATTGAAGCGCAGCACCGGATACAGCCCGTACGGATCGAGCCGCCCGACCACCACGTTGCGGTCGGCCTTCAGCGCGGGGATGAGGTCCGGGATCGGCATCTCGAGCCAGTCGATCTCGCCGGCGCGAAGCGCGTTCACCGCGGTGCCGGCTTCGGGGATGATGCGCCATTCGACCCGGTCCACCAGCGCCCGCTTGGCGCCGGCAACGCTGCTGGGCGCGTCCTCGCGCGGGCGGTAGCCGTCGAACCGGGCGAAGATGGCCCGGCTGCCGGCCACATACTCGTCGGGCACGAAGCGGAACGGCCCGCTGCCGACCACCTCGGTCACCTGCTTGAACGGGTCGGTCATCGCCAACCGCTCGGGCATGATCACCGCGGGGCTCGGCTGCGTCTTGGCCAGCGCGCGAAGCAACGGCGGGAACGGCCGCTTGAGGCGGATCACCAGGGTGCGGTCGTCCGGCGCTTCCATCGCCTCCATCAGTGCGGCGATCGACCCGCCGAGGCTGTCCCGCCGCATCCAGCGCGCCAGCGACGCCTGGCAATCGCGCGCCCGCACCGGGGTGCCGTCATGGAACATCAGCCCGTCGCGCAACCGGATCGTCCAGCGCTTGCCGTCGGCGTCCACCGTGTGCCCCTCGGCCATCTGCGGCCGCGGCTGCAGCGCGTCGTCGGTGCCGAACAGCGTGTCGAACACGAGGTAGGCGTAGTTGCGGGTGACGGTGGCCGTGGTCCAGATCGGGTCGAGGCTGGTGAGGTTGGCTTGCGGCACGAAGACCAGGGTGCGGGCGCGCTCGGTTTGCGCGAGGGCGGGGCGGGCCAGGGCGGCTGCGCCGGCCGCGAGGATGAGTTTCCGTCGTTTCACGTCAGTTTCCTCCGTCTTGTTTTACGATTAGATAGATCCGGCGCGTCCCGGCGTAAAATCGATTGACGGCCGGTCGGTTAACTTGCGACGACATCGTATCGTCCACCCGAGGACAACCCGTTGCAGGTTATTGGCGCGCCGAACGCGGCCCAGGATCGCTTCGATCTTGCCGACATCCTGATCCTTCAACGGTCGGGACTGTTCGATGGCGCCTGGTTCGTCGCCCGCAACCCCGACCTCGCCGAGGCCTGTGCCGACCCGCTCGGCCATTTCCACCGCTTCGGCTGGAAGGAGAACCGCTGGCCGAACGCGTATTTCGAGCCGGCCTGGTATGTCGCGCAGTATCTGGACGTACACGATCGCGGCACCGACCCCCTGCTGCACTACGCCGAGCACGGCGAAGCCGAAGGCCGCCGCCCGATCGCCCATTTCGATCCGGTCTGGTATCGGCAGCACTACCAAGTCCCGCCAGGCACGCTTTGCCTCGCGCACTTCCTGCAGCATCGCGCCAGCGGCGCCGTCAGCCCGATCGCCGAGTTCGACGCTCCCTATTACGTGGAGCTCTACCCCGACGTCGCGGCCGCCGGGATGGATCCGTTCGAGCACTATCTGGTTCGCGGCGCCGCCGAGGACCGGCGGCCGTCGGCCGATTTCGACCCGGTCTTCTACCGCAGCCGCTACCTGCAGAACGCCCCCGACGCCGTGCCGCTGCTGCACTACCTCGCCCACCGCCATCAGCCGGGCGTGTTCCCGCGGCGGCCGGAGGACGACACCGACATCCCGCAGGAGGTCCGTCGCAACACGCGCCCGGGCCCCTTGTTCGAGGAGATCACGCCGCTTCCGCTCGGCGCCGGCCGCCGGGCGATGCTGCTGGCCTACTACCTGCCGCAGTTCCATCCGGTGCCGGAGAATGACGGGTGGTGGGGCAAGGGGTTTACCGAGTGGACCAACGTCGCCCGCGCGCTGCCGCGCTTTGCCGGGCACTACCAGCCGCGCATCCCGCGCGACCTCGGCCATTACCGCCTCGACGGCCCCGGCACCTTGCGGCGCCAGGCCGAGATGGCGCGTGCGGCCGGTCTGCATGGCTTCGTGTTCTATTTCTACTCGTTCGACGGCCGCCGGTTGCTGGACGCGCCGCTCGAGGCACTGCTGGCCGACCCGACGATCGATCTGCCGTTCTGCCTGATGTGGGCCAACGAGAACTGGACCCGGCGTTGGGACGGCTCCGAGCACGAGGTGCTGATCGCCCAAACCTACCGCCCGCAGGACGAGCCGGAGCTGGTCGCGACCTTCCTGCGGCATTTCGCGGACACGCGCTACATCCGGCTGGAAGGGCGGCCGGTGCTGATGGTGTATCGCGCCGGGCTGATCCCGACCGGGGCGGTCGCGCGCTGGCGGCTGCTGTTCCGGGCGGCAGGCGAGGACCCGATCTTCGTCATGGCGCAGAGCTTCCACGACCGCGACCCGCGCCCGATGGGCATGGATGCGGCCGTCGAATTTCCGCCGCACAAGCTGGTGGACGGCCTTCATCTGGCCAATGACCGCCTGCACCTGCTCGATCAGAACGCCACGATGCAGGTCTACGACTACGCCGAGCTCGCCGCCAACTCCGACCTGTCGCCGCCGCCTTACCCGCTGATCCGCACCGCCGTGCCGGGCTGGGACAACGACCCGCGCCGCCAGGGTGCCGGCATGGTGGTGCACGGCGCCACCCCCGAATTGTACCAGGCCTGGCTGGAGCGGCTGATCGCGGCGGCCGAGGAGCAGCCGGTCGGCGGCCAGGCGATCGTCTGCATCAACGCCTGGAACGAATGGGGCGAGGGCGCCTATCTCGAGCCCGACGTGCATTTCGGCGCCGCTTTCCTCGACGCGACCGGCCGCGCGGTCGCGATCCGCGCCATCCGCCAGGCTCGCACCCGGCTGCTGTTGGTCGGCCACGACGCCTTTCCGGCCGGGGCGCAATTGCTGCTGCTGAACCTCGGCCGGGCGCTGCGCGAAACGCAGGGCGTCGACATCGCCTTCCTGCTGCTCGGCGATGGCAAGCTGCTGCCGCGCTATCGGGAGGTCGCTCCCACCACCGTGCTTGCGGACGCCACGGAGCTGCCCCGCTACGCCAAGGGCTATGCCGGCCAGGGTTTCGCCGCGGCCGTCGTCAACACCAGCGCCGCGGCCGTTGCCTGCCAGCCGCTCGTGGCCGCCGGCGTCACCTGCACCCTGCTGATCCACGAGCTGCCGCGGCTGCTCCACGAGCGCGGCTTGGTCGGCACCGTGACCGGCGCCACCGCAGCCGCCGCGCAGGTGGTGTTTGGCGCGGCGCATGTCCGCGACCGCTTCACCGAGCTGGTGCCGCTCGCGCCCGAGCGGACCGCGGTGCTGCCGCAAGGCTTGTACCGCCCGGTGACCACGACCGGTCGCAAGGCCCGGCGCGCGCAGCTGCGCATCCCCGACGACGCGATCCTGGCAATCGGGCTCGGCTACGCCGACCTGCGCAAGGGTTTCGACCTGTTCCTGCAGGCGTGGCGGATCGCCAGCGAGCGCATGCCCGCCGTCCACATGCTCTGGGTCGGCGACATCGACCCGACGGTGCACACCTATCTCGGTGGCGAGATGGCGCTGGCCGAGGCGACCGGCACCTTCCACCACATCCCGTTCGCGCCGGACGGCGCCGATTGGCTGACGGCGGCCGACGTGTTCCTGCTGACGTCGCGCGAGGATCCGCTGCCGACCGTGGTGATGGAGGCGATGTCGGCCGGCCTGCCGACCGTCGCCTTCGAGGAAAGCGGCGGCGCCCCCGACCTGCTCCGCGAATGCGACGCCGGGGTGGCGGTGCCGCTGGGCAACGTGCTGGCGATGGTGCGGCAGCTGCGTGCGCTCGCCGCCCGCACCCGGCCCGCCGTGCGCGCCCGGATCGCCGCCCAGGCCCGGCGGCAGTTCGATTTCGGCCGCTACGCCGGGCAGGTGCTGCGGCTGGCGCACCCGGGCCTGCTCGACGTTTCGGCGGTGGTGCCGAACTACAACTACGCCCGCTATCTGCCCGGCCGGCTGCAATCGATCCTGGCGCAAACCCATCCCGTCGCGGAGGTGATCGTGCTCGACGACGCGTCCGAGGACGACAGCGAGTCGGTCGTGCGCGAAACCGCCTCCACCTTCCGTCGCGAGGTGCGCTGGGTCGGCTCGGCGGCCAACAGCGGCTCGGTGTTTCGGCAGTGGCATCGGGCCGCGCTGCTGGTGCAATCGGAGTGGCTGTGGATCGCCGAGGCGGACGACGAGTGCGAGCCGGATTTCCTCGCCGCCCTCGCCGGGACGCTGCGCGACCGGCCCGGCGCCGTGATGGCATTCGCCGACAGCCGGGCGATCGACGCCGAGGGGCGGCCGTTGTGGCCTGACCACCAGGAGTACTATCGCCAGTCCGGCACCGCACTGCTGGCCCAGGACGGCGTCGTGCCGGCCGCCGCGATGCTCGAGGCCTGCCTGTCGGAACGCAACCTGATCCTGAACGCGAGCGCCGTGCTGTGGCGCCGCTCGGCGTTGCTCGCGGCGCTGGAGCGCTGCGCGCCGGACCTCGAGACGTTCCGCATGGCCGGGGACTGGCGGCTTTACGCCGAGCTGCTGGCGGCCGGGGGCGAGGTCGCCTACGTGGCGCGGCCGCTCAACGTGCACCGGCGGCACGGCGGCAGCGTGACGCACCGGCTGGCGGCCGACCGGCATTTGGCCGAGGTGCAGCGGATGCAGCGGCACATGCGCGGCCTGCTGGGCGCGCGGCCGGGGCTGGTGCGGGGGCAGAAGAAGGCGTTGGAAGCCGTGCGGGTGGCTTTGGCGCGGTAGGCAGGTCAGGGCTCTGCCCTGGACCCGTCGGGGCCGGCGGCCCCGGACGCGCGCATCATTGGCTTGCCGTGGCCGTCTGCTACATTGGCTTCGGCAAGAACGAGGAAACGATGCGCCATACCGCCCTGGGCCTCGCGGCCATCCTGCTGCTGCCGGTCGCCGCCGTGGCGCAGGAGCGGCTGCCGACCATCCCGCCCGCCCAATACACCGACGCGCAGAAGCAGGCCGCGGCCGACTTCCTCGCCGCCCGCAAGACGCCCGTGTTCGGGCCGTTCGAGCCGCTGATGTACAGCCCCGAGGTCATGAGCCTGGCCCGCTCGATGGGCGACTATCTCCGCTACAAGTCGGGGATCGGCAACACGCTCTCCGAGTTGGTCATCCTGGTGACGGCGCGCGAATGGGGGCAGGACTACGAGTGGTCGGTGCACGCGCCCATCGCCGTCAAGGCCGGCATCAAGCAGGCCATCGTTGACGCGATCCGCGACGGCCGCCGCCCCGAGGGCATGAGCGACGACGAGACGCTGGTCTACGATTTCTCGACCGAGCTGCACCGCAACCACCGGGTGTCCGACGCCACCTTCGCCCGCGCCGAGACGCGCTTCGGAAAGCCGGCGGTGGTCGATATGGTCGGGATCAGCGGCTACTATACGTTCCTGGCGATGCAGTTGAACGCGGCCAAGTACCAGACCAAGGACGGCACTGCTTTGCCGCGCTTCCCGAGTTGAGATTCTGGGGGCGGCGCCCCCAGACCCGCCCGACGTCTACCACGGCAGGCCCACGTAGTTTTCTGCCAGCGGCGTGGCGCCCGCGACCGACCCGGTGACGTAGTCCAGTTCCGCCACCTGCACCCGGCGGTCGAATGCGCCCGCGTCGGGGAACCGGTGCAGCATGCTCGTCATCCACCAGCTGAACCGCTGCACCTTCCAGACCCGGCGCAGGCAGCGATCCGAATACTCCTGCAGCCCGGCATCCTCGCCCCCGCCGAACCAGCGCTCGAGCGCCCGTGCCAGCAACGCCACGTCGCCCACGGCGAGGTTCATCCCCTTGGCCCCGGTCGGCGGCACGATATGCGCCGCGTCGCCGGCCAGGAACAGCCGCCCGTGCTGCATCGGTTCCGCGACGAAGCTGCGCATCGCGGTCACGCCCTGCTGCAGGATCGGGCCCGGCGCCAGCGCGACGCCGAGCCGCCGCTGCAGCGCCGCCCACACCCGGTCAGCGCTCCAGGCCGAGGCCTCCTCGTCGTGCCGGCATTGCAGATACATGCGGCTGACGGTCGGGCTGCGCATGCTCAGCAGCGCAAAACCGTCCTCGTGGTTGGCATAGATCAGCTCGTGCGACGCGGGCGGCGTTTCCGCCAGGATGCCGAGCCAGCCGAAGGGGTACACTCGTTCGTACACGGCATGATCCGGGATCGCGGCGCGGGCGATACCGTGGAAGCCGTCGCATCCGGCCACCACGTCGCAAGCGAGCGTGCGCGCCGCGCCCGCTTCGGTGTAGCGGATCACCGGCGACCCGCCGACGTCGTCGATCCCGGTCGCCTGCGCCTCGAACCGCAGCTCGCCGCCGGCCTCGAGCCGGGCCGCGATCAGATCGCGCACCACCTCGTGCTGGCCGTAAACGGTGACCGCCTTACCTGATAGCGCGCGGAAATCGACCCGCCGGGTCTCCTCCCCGAACCGGATCAGGCAACCCTCGTGTACCATGCCTTCGCGCTCGAGCCGGGTGCCGGCGCCCGACTGCACCAGCAGGTCGCGCGTGCCCTGCTCCAGCACGCCGGCGCGGATGCGGTGCTCGATCCGGTCGCGGCTGCGGCTTTCCAGCACCACGCTGGCGATGCCGGCCTGGGCCAGCAGATGCGACAGCAGCAATCCGGCCGGGCCGCCGCCGAGAATGCCGACCTGGGTACGATGATGGGTCATCTCAGCGGTGTAACCGTTCCGCCGGCGCCCGCAAGCCTCAGCGAAGGCGGGTCTGGGGGCGCTGCCCCGAGCGGGTCGAGCGCAGAGCCCTCAAGGCATCAGCGGCCGCACGGCCCCGCGTCGCACCGGCGGCATCAGGATCATGTCCCAGGCGCTCGGCATGGCGCCGACCGGCACGTGCACCAGCGCCGGCGCCCGCAGCGCGAAGGCTTCGCGCAGCCGGGCTTCGAGCGCTTCGGCGGTGTCGGCGCGATAGGCCGCGATCCCGAAGCTTTCGGCGAACCGGACGAAGTCGGGGTTGGCGAGGTCGTTGGCGATCTCGCGCCCGCCCCAGGCCTGCTGCTGGATGCGCTTGACGTTGCCGAACGCGCCGTCGTCGAACACCACCACGACAACCGGCAACCCGTGCCGCTTGGCCGTCGCCAGCTCGAACGCCTGGTAGCCGAAGCCGCCGTCGCCGGCGATGCTCAGCACCGCGCGGCCCGGGCAGGCCGCCGCCACCCCGAGCGCGGTGCCGTAGCCGTAGCCGAGGTTGTCCTGGTAGCCGGAAAAGAACCGGCGCGGCGCCTCGACCGGGAAGGCGAGGCGGGCGGCGAACCCCATCTGCGTCACCTCGTCTACGAGCAGCCCGTCCTCCGGCAGCGCCGCCCGCATCGCCCGCAGGAACCCCATCTGCGGCTCGAGCCGGCCGAGCCGCTCAGCCAACCAGGCGCGATGCCCAGCCAGCTCCTCCTCGCGGCTGTCCCGCACCCGGTTATGCGCCGGCAGCCGCTCCAGCAGGGCGCGCAAGCCTTCTGCCGCGTCCGCGACCATCGCGCAGGCCGGCGGGAGGAAGCGGCCGGGCTCGTCGGGATCGATGTCGAGCCGTACGATCTGCAGCGCCTCGTCCGTGCCCCACTGGCTTTGCTGCGGGTACAGCCTCGTGCCGACGCCGAACACAACATCCGCCGACGCCCATAGACGCTGGCCGACCGGGAACGGCACCTCGAGGCGGTGACTGGTCGGCAGCACGCCGCGGCCGCGCCGATACGACACCACCGGCGCTTCCAGCATCTCCGCCAGCAAGCGCACCTCCGGCGCTGCGTCCTGCGCGCCGCCGCCGACCACGATCAACGGCCGCCGCGCCGCGCCCAGAATGCGTGCCGTCGCCTCGACCGCCTCCGGATCGACCGGCGGCGTGGCGGGCGGGAGCGGCGCCACGATCGGCGCCGGGCCGACCCGGGTCCAGGCGTCGATCGCGCATTCCAAGGCCACCGGCCGCCGCCGCCCCGACATCGCCGCGCATATCGCCTCGGCCACCCGCCCGCTCGCCTCGCCCGGCCCGCCGATCCGCGCCGCATATTTGGTCAAGTGCCGCAGCAGGCCGAGCTGGTCCGGGATCTCATGCAGGTGGCCGTAGCCGCGCTCGATCGCATGCGACGGGATCTGCCCGGCCAGCGCCAGCACCGGCGCCTCCATGCCCCAAGCCGTCAGCAGCGCCGCCGTCGCGTTCAGCACGCCGGGCCCCGGCACCGCGGTGAACGCCTGCGGCCGCCCCGTCGCGAGCGCGGCGCCGAGCGCCATGTAGGCGCCGGTCTGCTCATGCCGCGCGTGGAGCATGCGGATCTGGTTGCGCGCGCCGTACAGCGCATCGAACAGCGGATCGTTGTGCACGCCGGGGACGCCGTAAACGGTGTCGATCCCGTGCGCGACGAGGCTTGCCACCACCGCCTCGGCCGTCGTCATCCGTTGCATCGCCCGCTCCTCCCTCCCGCCGTTGACACCCTGTGGACCCGGCCATACCACTTCGCCACAACACGGTTTTGGGGGAAACCATCCATGCGCCGGCATCTTGCCATGCTGCTTCTTGCCGCGACCGTGCTGGCTCCGGCCGCCGCGCGGGCGCAGGTCAAGATCGGCGTCACCATCTCCACCACCGGCCCGGCTGCCAGCCTCGGGGTGCCGCAGCGCAACTCGATCGCGCTCATGCCGACCGAGGTGGCCGGGCAGAAGATCGAGTGGATCGTGCTCGACGACGGCGCCGACAGCACCCGCGCGGTCGCCAACGCCCGCAAGCTGATCGACGAGAACGACATCGACGCGCTGATCGGCAGCAGCACGACCCCGGCCTCGCTGGCGTTGATCGACGTCGCGGCCGAGAAGCACGTGCCGATGATCACGCTCGCGGCCAGCGCCCGGCTGATCGAGCCGATGGACCCGGCGCGGCATTGGGTGTTCAAGACGCCGCAGAACGACAGCCTGATGGCCGACGCGATCGCCGCCCATATGGCGGCCAGCGGCGTGAAGACCGTCGGGTTCATCGGCTTCAACGACGCCTATGGCGACGGCTGGCTGACGGAGGCCAAGCGGGCGTTCGCGGCGAAAAACATCCAGATCGTGGCCGTCGAGAAATACGCCCGCAACGACACCAGCGTCACCGGCCAAGTGCTGAAGCTGGTGGCCGCCAAGCCCGACGCGGTGCTGATCGCCGGCGCCGGCACCCCGGCCGCCTTGCCGCAGAAGGCGCTGCATGAGCGCGGCTATGCCGGCCGCTACTATCAGACGCACGGCATCGCCAACGCTGACTTCCTCCGCGTCGGGGCCAAGGATGTGGAGGGCACCGTGCTGCCCGCCGGGCCGATCCTGGTCGCGTCCCAGCTGCCGGACACCAATCCGATCAAGGCGATCGCGTCCGACTACGTGAAGAAATACGAAGCAGCGCAGGGCACCGGCACCGTCGCTACCTTCGGCGCCCATGCCTACGACGCCGGCATCCTGCTCGAGCAGGCGATCCCGGTCGCGTTGAAGGCCGCCAAGCCCGGCACGCCGGAGTTCCGCTCGGCGCTGCGCGACGCGATCGAGAACGAGCATGGCGTGGTGCTGACCCACGGCGTCGCCACCATGTCGCCGACCGACCATAACGGCTTCGACGACCGCGCCCGGGTGATGGTCGAGATCAAGAACGGCGCCTGGAAGCTGCTGCCCTGAGCGCCGCTGCGGCCGGCCCGGCGTGACCGGCCGCGATGGACGCGGACATCCTCCTGATCCTGCTGCAGGACGGCATCACGAACGGCGCCATCTACGCGCTCCTGGCGTTGAGCCTGGTGCTGGTGTTCGCGGTGACGCGGGTGATCCTGATCCCGCAGGGCGAGTTGGTGGCCTATGGCGCGCTGACCTACGCCGCGATCGCCGATGGCCGCGTCCCGGGCAGCATTGTCCTCGTGCTGGCGCTCGGCCTCGCCGCGTTTCTGGCGGGCCTGCTCGCTGAACGGCACACGCTGCGCCGGTCCGTCCTCGCGGAACTGGCCGTCGAGACGCTGGCCGTGCCCGCGGTCGCCGCCGGGCTGGTGCTGGTCCTGGCACCCGGAAAGCCCGGTGTGCTGGTGTCCGCGCTGCTGACGCTGGCGGTGGTGACGCCGATGGCGCCTTGCCTGTATCGGCTGGCGTTCCAGCCGCTGGCGGAAGCCTCGGTGCTGGTGCTGCTGATCGCGAGCCTCGGCGTGCATCTGGCCCTCGTCGGCCTCGGCCTCGTGTTCTTCGGCCCGGAAGGTTACCGGGCGCCGGGCTTTTCCGAGGCGCGGTTCGCGCTGGGGCCGCTCACGGTTCCTGGGCAGGCGATCTGGATCGTCGGCGTGACGCTCGCCCTGATGGCGGCGCTGGCGCTGTTCTTCGACCGCACGCTCGCCGGCAAGGCGCTGCGGGCCACCGCGGTGAACCGGCTCGGCGCCCGGCTGGTCGGCATCGCGACGGCGCTTTCGGGCCGCATCGCTTTCACGATGGCCGGCGCCATCGGCTGCCTGTCCGGCATCCTGATCGCCCCGCTCACCACCGTTTATTACGACAGCGGCTTCCTGATTGGTCTGAAGGGGTTCGTTGCTGCGATCGTCGGCGGGCTGGTCAGCTACCCGCTGGCCGCCCTGGCCGCGATCCTGGTCGGCTGCGTCGAGAGCCTGTCCTCGTTCTACGCCAGCGCCTTCAAGGAGGTGATCGTCTTCACCGTTATCATCCCCGTCCTGCTGTGGCGCTCGCTGCGCGCCCCGGTGGATGCGGAGGAATGACCCGGTTGCTTCCCGCGCTGGCGCTCGCCGCCTGGCTGTGCCTGCCGCTGCTGCCGGTGCCGAACTTCTCCATCACGCTGGCCAACTACGCCGGGATTGCCGCGGTGGTCGCGACCGGGCTCGTGGTGCTGACCGGCTTTGGCGGCATGACGTCGTTCGGCCAGGCCACGTTCATGGGGTTCGGCGCCTACACCACGGCGCTCCTGACCACGTCGGCCGGGTGGTCGCCTTGGTTCAGCCTGCCGGTGGCGCTGGCGGTGAGCGGGGTCGCCGCCCTGCTGATCGGCGCGATCACCTTGCGCCTGTCCGGGCACTATCTGGCGCTGGGCACCATCGCCTGGTCGGTTAGCCTCTACTACGTGTTTGCGAACCTCGACTTGTTCGGCCGCAACGACGGCATTTCCGGCATCCCGCCGCTTCGTGTGGGCGAGGTGACGCTGGTGTCGAGCCGGGCGTTCTTCGTCGTGGTCTGGGTGGGGGTCGGCCTTGCGCTGCTGCTGACCCGCAACCTGCTCGACAGCCGCGCCGGCCGGGCGATTCGGGCGTTGCGCGGCGGCGCCGGGGCGGCGGCGAGCTTCGGCGTCGATTTGCCGCGCACCCGGCTCCTCGCCTTTACCTATGCCGCGGTGCTGGCGGGCTTGGCCGGCTGGCTTTACGCGCACATGCAGCGGAGCGTGAACCCGACCCCGTTCGGCCTCAACGCCAGTATCGAGTATCTGCTGATGGCGGTCATCGGCGGCGCCGCCAGCCTGCCCGGCGCATTGCTCGGCGCCGGCCTGGTCACGGTGCTGAACGACCAGCTGCAGAACATCCTGCCCCGCCTGTTCGGCAGCGCCGGCAATTACGAGACGATCGTGTTCGGCATCGTCCTGGTCGCGATCCTGCAAGCGGCACCGGACGGGCTTTGGCCGCTGCTCCGACGCCGCGTCCGCGTCCGGCCCCGCCCGATCGCGGACGCGCCGCCGCTTCCCCGCCGCGCCTTGCCGG
Organism: uncultured Alphaproteobacteria bacterium; assembly: GCA_963752225.1. GTDB lineage: Bacteria > Pseudomonadota > Alphaproteobacteria > Acetobacterales > Acetobacteraceae > JBBROS01. The sequence goes on from CAVVXS010000005.1 coordinate 114,960, forward strand.
CCTCCGGCACGAATGTGCTGCAGGTGACGGCACTTCGGAAAACCTTCGGCGGCTTGGTCGCGGTCAACGACGTGTCGTTCCACCTCGACGCCGGCGAGATCGTCGGACTGATCGGTCCGAACGGCGCCGGCAAGAGCACCACCTTCGACCTCCTGACCGGCGTCACCCGGCCGGCGGCCGGCGCGATCCGCATCCTTGGCCACGACCTCGGCGCGCATGGCACGCCGGGGGCGGTGGCCCGGCTCGGCGTCGCCCGCAGCTTCCAGCACGTGAAGCTGGTGCCCGGCATGACGGTGCTGGAGAACGTGGCGCTCGGCGCCCACCGCCGCGGCCGCGCCGGCGCGCTCGCCGCCCTGCTCCGCCTCGACCGCGCCGAGGAAGCCGCCTTGTTCGCCGAGGTCGCGCGGCAGATCGAGCGCACCGGCCTCGGGTCCGACCGCGACCGTCCGGCCGACAGCCTTTCGCTCGGCGCGCAACGTGTGGTCGAGATCGCCCGCGCCCTCTGCCTCGACCCGGCGCTGTTGCTGCTCGACGAGCCGGCCGCCGGGCTGCGGCATGCGGAGAAGCAGGACCTGGCCGCGCTGCTGCGCCGGCTGCAGGCCGAGGGTGTCACGATCCTGCTGGTCGAGCACGACATGGATTTCGTCATGGGCCTGGCCGGCCGGCTGGTGGTGATGGAGTTCGGCACCAAGCTCGCCGAGGGTGCCGCGGCGGCGATCCGCACCGATCAAAGGGTGATCGAGGCCTATCTGGGCGCCCCGGCGTGACGCTGCTTGCGGTGGAGGGCCTCGACGTCGCCTATGGCGGCATCGCGGCGGTGCACGACGCTCGGCTGCGCATCGAGCCTGGTGAGATCGTCACCGTGATCGGCCCGAACGGCGCCGGCAAGACAACTCTGCTCAATGCCATCATGGGCGTGCATCCCGGCCGTGGCACGGTGCGCTTCGCCGGCCGCGACCTCGGCCGGCTGTCGATCGAGGACCGGGTCCGCGCCGGGCTCGGCCTGGTGCCGGAGCGGCGCGAGCTGTTCCCGACCATGTCGGTCGAGGACAACCTCCGCCTCGGCTTCTTCCGCCACCGCTCGCAGGGCAGGGCGGCGGCCAAGGCGGCGCTGGAGGACGTATACACGTTGTTTCCCCGCCTGCTGGAACGCCGCACCCAGCACGCCGGCACGCTCAGCGGCGGCGAGCGGCAGATGCTGGCGACCGGCCGCGCGCTGATGGGCCGCCCCGACCTGCTGATGCTCGACGAGCCGAGCCTTGGTCTCGCGCCGCTGATCGTGCGCGATGTTTTTGCGATGATTTCCGGGTTGCGAGACCGTGGATGCGCGGTGCTGCTGGTGGAGCAGAATGCCCGCGCCGCGCTGCGCATCGCCGATCGCGGCTACGTGCTCGAGACCGGCCGGGTGACGCTCGAGGGGGCGGCCGCGGACCTCGCATCGGACACGCGGGTTGTGCAAACCTACCTCGGAGGAGTGTAACCCGTGCCCGACCTCCGCCCCACGATCGACGCCCCGGACGACGATCCCTACCTCTGGCTCGAGGAGGTGGACGGTGCGCCCGCCCTTGAATGGGTCGAGGCGCAGAACGCCGCGACCCTGGCCCGGCTCGCGGACGCCGGGTTCGCCGCCGACCGCGACGCCCTCGCGTCGATCCTGGACCGGCCCGACAACATCCCGCACGTCACCAGGCGCGGCGGCCTGCTGTATAATTTCTGGCGCGACGCCGAACATCCGCGCGGGCTGTGGCGGCGCACGACCACCGCGTCCTACCGCACCGAGGCGCCGGACTGGGCCGTGCTGCTCGACGTCGATGCGCTGGCGGCCGCCGAGGGCGAGGACTGGGTTTGGGGCGGAGCGGCGACGCTGATGCCGCTGCACGACCGCGCCCTCGTCCGCCTGTCGCGCGGCGGCGCCGATGCGGTGGTGCTGCGGGAGTTCGACCTCGCTTCGGGCCGTTTCGTGCCGGACGGGTACAACCTTCCCGAGGCCAAGGGCGGCGCCGGCTGGATCGATCGCGACACGCTGCTGCTGGTCTCGGCGTTCGGGCCGGGCAACGCGACCGAGTCCGGCTACGCCCGCACCGTCCGGCTGTGGCGGCGCGGCGCCGACCCGCTCGCGGCCCCGGTGCTGTTCGAGGTCACGCCCGACCGGATGAGCGCCTGGGGCGGCTACGACCGCAGCCATGACCAGCTCTTCTTCGTCGCCCAGCTCGGCTTCTACGACTCCGAGATTTGGATCGGCGACCGCACCGGTCCGACGCAGCGCCTCGAGGTGCCGTCCGACGCCGCGGCGACGTGGGACCGCGGCTGGCTCGCGATCCGCACCCGCACGCCCTGGACCGTCGGCGACGAGACCTATGAGCCCGACACGGTGCTCGGCATCGCGCTCGCCGACTTCCTCACCGGCGACCGCGACTTCGTGGTGCTATTCACGCCGGAGCCGCGGGTGGCGCTTCAAGGGATGCACTGGAGCGGCGGCAAGCTGGTGCTCTCGATGCTGGACAATCTCCGCCCGGTCCACCTGGTTTCGTGCCCGGCGGCGGACTGGGCGATCGCGCCGCTCGACGACCTGCCGGCGATCGGCACCGTCAACGTTTGGCCGCTCGACGCCGACGAGGACGAGGCGGACGGCACCCTGCTCGCGATGGTTGCGACCCCGGTGTCGCCGCCCGCTCTGCTGATGCTGGAGCCCGGCGCCACGCCTGCGTTGCTGAAGCGGGCGCCGCGCACCTTCGACCCGCACGGGGCGGCCGTCACCCAGCACGAGGCGGTCTCGGCCGATGGCGAGCGCATCCCTTACGTCCAGGTCGGCCCGCCCGGAGAGACCGGCGAGGCGCCGGTGTTCATGACCGGCTATGGCGGGTTCCGCATCCCGATGCTGCCCGGCTACAACGCCCGGCTCGGCAAGCTGTGGCTCGAGCGCGGCGGCACCGTGGTCACCGCCGGACTGCGCGGCGGCGGCGAGTTCGGCACCTGGTGGCACGATGCCGGGCGGCTGGCCAACAAGCCGCGCAGCCACGACGATTTCGCCGCCGTCGCCGCCGACCTCGTCGCCCGCGGCGTGACCCGGCCGGGCCGCATCGCGGCCGAAGGCGGCTCCAATGGCGGCCTGCTGATCGCCAACATGCTGACCCGCTTTCCCGAGCGGTTCGGTGCCTTGTTCTGCACCATCCCGCTGATCGACATGCGCCGGTTCCACAAGCTGCTGGCCGGGGCGAGTTGGATCGCCGAGTACGGCAACCCCGACCGCCCCGAGGACTGGGCGTTCATTCGCGCTTTCTCCGCCTATCATGCAGCCGAGCCGGGCCGGCCCTACCCGCCGATCCTGATCGCCACCACCCGCAAGGACGACCGCGTCCACCCCGGCCATGCCCGCAAGATGGCCGCCAAGCTGCAAGCGCTCGGCTACGACGCGCTATTCCACGAACCCGGCGCCGGCGGCCATGGTTATGGCAAGAACAACGCCGAAGTCGCCGCGTTCAGCGCGCTAGGCCTCCGCTTCCTGCGCCAAGCAATCGGGTGGCAGTGATGCGGGTCTGGGGGCGCCGCCCCCAGCGGGTAAGGGCAGAGCCCTCGATCTAAGGCCGCGCCAAGCGCAGCCGCTCCTCCACCGCCTCCCGCCAAGGCGCATCCTTCGGCGCCGCCGCAAGCGCCCGACGCAACAGTGCCTCGCTGCTGGACGATAAGCCGCCATCGGCCCGTTCTGCCGCCTGGGCCGTGCGCACCGCCAGCACCGGATCGAATTTGCTGGCCAGCGCCGTTCGCCAGGCCTGCACCGCACCTGCGTCGTTGCCGCGGGCCTCCTCGACGTTGCCGAGCAGCACATAACCCTGCCGGGCCTGGTCGGTCGCCGGGTCGAGCGCGGCCAGGCGTTCCTTCAACTGCTCGATCAGCGCGGCGCCCTCGGTTGCCCGCTGCGCCTCCGCCGCGTCGCTGCCGGGCGTCACCGACGGCATCCCGGGCTGGCCGCCGACCAAGTACAGGCCGAGGGCTACCACCGGCACCACCACCAGCACCGCCAACACCGGCGCCCGCGAGCCCAGCCGCGTGCCGCCGTCCGGCAGTTCGGCCACCGCCAGCAGGCGCCGCTGCACCTCCAGCACCGCCGTCGCGTGCTCGGCCGGCAGGATGCGACCCTCGGCGAGGTCGCGGTCGAGCTCCGAAAGCTGGGACCGGTGCAGCGCCACCGCCATGTCGCGCGCGCCCCGGGCCGAAAGGTGGCGGTCCAGGGCGACCGCCAGCGGCGCCAAGGCCGCCACGGCCAGGAGGCCGATCGCAATCCAGATCATGCCTGTAGCCTAGCGTCCGGTCAGCTCGGCCAGGCGCGCCCGTTCCGCATCCGACAGCGGCGCCGGCCCCGCGACCCGGCGGCGACGCGCCAGCAGCACCGCCGCGAGCCCGGCGCCCACGGCAAGGATCGGCGACCCCCACAGCAGGGCGGTCACCGCGTTCATCGGCGGCCGCAAGCGCACGAAGTCGCCGTAGCGTGCCACCACCCAATCGGTTGTCTGGGCGTCGCTGTCGCCGGCCGCGATGCGCGCCCGGACGAGGTGGCGCAGATCCTTCGCCAGGTCAGCGTTGCTGTCCTCGATGCTCTCGTTCTGACACACCAGGCAGCGGAGCTGCCGTCCAACCGTCTCCGCCCGTTCCTCCTGCGCCCGGTCCGGAAGCATCTCGGCCGGGTCGCTGATGGCAAAGACCGGGCCGCTCAGCAGCAGCAGGACGAGCAGCAGCCTCATGCCATCGCCTTCAGCAAGGGCCGTAACTGCTCGCGAGCGATATCAGACGTGATCGGCCCGGCCATGCGCCACCGAACCACGCCGTTCGCGTCGAGCAGGTAGCTTTCCGGCACGCCGTAAACGCCCCAATCGATTGCTACCCGTCCCGGCCGGTCCTCCGCGACCCGTGTATAGGGATTGCCGTGCTTGGCGATGAACCCGCCGGCGGCGGCCGCAGTGTCCTTGTAGGCGATGGCCCAGATCGGCAGGCCGTCTTTGGCGAGCGCCATCAGTTCCAGGTGCTCGATGACGCAGGGCACGCACCAGCTGGCGAAGAAGTTGACCAGCAACGGCCGCTTCAGCGCCAGCAGGTCGCCGGCGCCGAAGCCGGGACCGTCGCCCATGCCGGGCAACTGGAAGTCGGGGACGCGCTTGCCGATGAGCTGGCTCGGCACGTCGTGCGGGTCGAACCGCCCGGCCTGCATCCGCCCCAGCACCGTCAGGAACCCGGCGCCGGCCACGGCCGCGAAGCCGAACGGCGCCAGCAGGAGGGCGCGCCGCCGGTCGATGATCATCGGCGCACCATCAGGCGACCGCCGAGCCGGGCCGCAGCTTGGCCCGCGCCGGCGCGCCCACCCGGGTGCGCCGATCCAGCAGCGACAGGAACCCGCCCGACGCCATGATCAGCCCACCGAACCAGATCCACGGCGCCAGCGGGTTGTAGTGCAGCCGCATCAGCGCGGCGCCATCCCGCTCCTCGCCGAGCACGGCGTAGATGTCGGCCATGCCGGTGGTGTGGATCTTCGCCTCGGTCGTGGTCATGCGCTGCACCGGAAAGGCGCGCCGGGCCGGCTCGAGTTCGATCGACCAATCGCCCCGGCTGATCCGCACCGTGGCGATGCGGGCCGCATAGTTCGGCCCGGCCTCGTCGCGCACGCCTTCGAGGGTCCAGGTGTAGCCGGCGCTCTCGGCACTTTCGCCGGGATGCAGCAGCACAACGCGCTCGCTCGCCATCGACATGCCGGCGACACCCGCGACCAGCACGCCCATGCCGGCATGGCCCAGCGTGGTGCCGTAGGTGGACAGCCGCAACCCGCCCAGCCGCGCCAGGCTGTCGCGGGCCGAAACCCGGAACAGCCGGGTGCGCTCGACGATCTCGGCGAACGAGCCGAGGATCAGCCAGGCCGCCAGGCCGAAGGCCAGCGCCGGCAACGCACGCATCGGCCCCCAGGCGGCGACGAGCCCGACCACGACCGCCACCAGCGCCGCCCACCACAATTGCAGGAGCGCCGGGCCAAGCCGCGCCCGTTTCCAGGCCAGGCGCGGTGACACCACCATGGCGGCGAACACCGGCAACGCGAGCGGGATGACGGTCGCGTTGAAGAACGGGGCGCCGACCGAGATCTTCACCCCGAAGATGAAGTCGGCGATCAGCGGATACATCGTCCCGGTGATCACCACGGCAGCGATGGAGCACAGCAGCACGTTGTTCAACACCAGCGCGCCCTCGCGGCTGATAGGTGCAAAGATGCCGCCAGCGGCCAGCACCGGCGCCCGGAACGCGAACAGCAGCAACGATCCGCCGATCACCAAGCCGAGCAGGCCGAGGATGAACACGCCCCGGGTCGGGTCATTGGCGAAGGCGTGCACCGAGTTGAGGATACCGGAGCGCACCAAAAAAGTGCCGGATAGGCTGAGCGAAAACGTGGCGATCGCCAGCAGCACCGTCCAGACCTTCAAAGCCTCGCGCTTCTCGACCACGATCGCCGAATGCAGCAGCGCCGTGCCGGTAAGCCACGGCAACAGGCTGGCATTCTCGACCGGGTCCCAGAACCAGAACCCGCCCCAGCCCAGCTCGTAATAGGCCCACCAAGAGCCGAGCGAGATGCCCCCCGTCAGCAGGCACCAGCTCGCCAAGGTCCAGGGCCGCACCCAGCGCCCCCACGAGGCATCGATGCGGCCCTCCAGCAGCGCGGCCACGGCAAAGGCGAACGGCACCGCGAAGCCCACATAGCCGGCGTAGAGGATCGGCGGATGGAAGGCGAGGCCGGGGTCCTGCAGCAGCGGGTTCATGTCCCGCCCGTCGAGCGGCGGCGGCCAGATGCGGTTAAATGGGTTGCTCGCCAGCAGGCAGAACAGCAGGAACCCGGCCGAGCTGCCGCCGAGCACGCCGATCACCCGCGCCCGCAAGGCCGACGGCAAGCCGCGGCCGAACACGGCAACGGAACCGCCGCACAAAGCGAGAATAAGGCCCCAGAGCAGGATACTGCCCTCGTGGTTCCCCCAGGTGCCGGTGACCTTGTAGAGCAGCGGCTTCAGCGTGTGGCTGTTCTCGGCGACGTTCAGCACCGTGAAGTCGTCCGCCACGCTGGCCCAAACGAGCGCTGCCGCGGCCGCCGCCAGCGCCATCAACTGGCCAAGCGCCAGCGCCGGCGCCGCGGCCATCAGCCGGGCGTCGTTGCGGTGGGCGCCCCAGATCGGCAGCACCGCCTGCGCCAAGGCCAGCGCACAGGCGAGCGCCAGGGCGAACCGGCCCAGCTCCGGGATCATGACGTAAAGTCCTTCGGGGTCATCCGCCTGCTTTCTGCGTCGGCTCGAGCGTGTTCCAGGTTGCGGCCGGCGGTGGCGGGCCCTGATCCGGGTGCCACTGCCCCGTGCGTTTTAGCGCGTCGGCCACGTCTTTCGGCATGTAGGTTTCGTCATGCTTGGCCAGCACCTCGGAGGCCCGGAACGTGCCGTCCGGCTGCAGGGTGCCGAGCGTCACCGCGCCTTGGCCCTCGCGGAACAGGTCGGGAAGGATGCCGGAGTAGGTCACGTCGACCGCCGCCCGGCCATCGGTGATGCGGAACTGCGCCACCGGCCGACCCCGTTCATCACCGCGATGGATGCTGCCGGTCTCGACCAGGCCGCCCAGCCGCAGCGTGCGCCCTGGCCCGGCGGTATGCGCGTGCAGGTCGGACGGCGCCACGAAGAACACCATGTTGTCGCTGAACGCGTTAAGGCCGAGCGCCGTCGCCGAGCCCAAGCCGAGCAGGCAGGCGACCACGATCCACAGCCGCCGTTTCTTGCGCGTCATCATCGCGCGATCCCCCGCTTGTCCACGGCCGCCAGCCGCCGCCGTGCTTGCGCCAGCCGCTGCCAGGCCAACACGCCCAGCACGAGCGGCACGCCCATCCCGAGCGCGTAGCTCGCCGCCACGTAAGGCAGGTGGGTCATGCCCGCTCCACCTGCGCCATCAGCAAGCCGCGCAGCCGGCGCTCCATGACTGCCGCACGCAGCCGGGCCACGACGATGGCGGCGAAGGCCAGCGTGGCGCCGACCGCGCACACCAGCAGCGGCAGCAGCATGTCCTTGTGCATGCCGGGGGCGGAGGTCAGCGTGATGCTGCTGGGCTGATGCAGCGTGTTCCACCAATCGACGCTGAACTTGATGATCGGCAGATTGACGGCGCCGGCCAAGGCGACTACCGCCCCGGCCCGGGCGCCGCGCACCGGGTCGTCGAAGGCGCGCACCAGGGCGATGTGGCCGAGGTAGAGGAAGAACAGCACCAGCACGCTGGTCAGCCGCGCATCCCACACCCACCAGGCGCCCCACATCGGCTTGCCCCAGAGGCTCCCGGTTGCGAGGCAAACCGCGGTGAAGCTGGCGCCCACCGGCCCGATCTCGACCGCCGCCAAATCCGCCAGCGGATGCCGCCACACCAGCGACGCGAACCCGCACAGCGCGAGCGACGCATAGCCGGCCGAGGCGAGCCAGGCCGCGGGCACGTGCACATACATGATCCGGACGCTGTCGCCCTGCTGCCAATCCGCCGGGGACAGGAGCAAGCCCCACAGCAGGCCTCCGCCGAGCAGCAGCACGGCGGGCCAGGTCAGGAACGGCTGCACCACCGCGGCCACGCGCAGGAAGCGGCCGGGGTTGGCGAACCGGTGCAGGTTGCGCGCAGGGCGCGCGGGCAGGGCTTGAGCGTCCACCTGCGCAAGATAGCACCATTGCCGTGGCTTTGAAGGCGTCGTGAACTCTCTTACTGTGCAGCGCAACGACAGGGGGACCGAGCGCGCATGCTGTTCGCCATCATCTGCACCGACCGGCCGGGCGGGCTCGATCTGCGCCTAGCCACCCGGCCCACCCATCTCGCCTATCTCACGATGTATGCCAGCCGCATCGTGCACGGCGGCCCGACGCTCGACATCGAGGGCCGTCCCTGCGGCAGCCTGCTGATCATCGAGGCCGAAGACCGGGCCGCCGCCGAGGGCTTCGCCGCCGAGGACCCGTATGCGAAGGCCGGGCTGTTCGAGAGCACGATCATCCGCCCGTTCCGCGAGGTGTTCCGCGACGGCGAAGCGCTTCCCTAATGGCCTATTGGCTGGTGAAGTCCGAGCCCGACGCGTTCGGCTGGAAGGACCAGGTCGAGCACGACGTCGAGCCCTGGACCGGCGTGCGCAGCCACCAGGCCAAGAACAACCTGGCGGCGATGAAGAAGGGCGACCGCGCGTTCTTCTACCATTCCAACATCGGCAAGGAGATCGTCGGCATCGTGGAAGTGGTGCGCGAGGCCTACCCCGACCCCACGGCGGAGAGCGGCGACTGGGTCTGCGTCGACATGAAGGCGGTGTCGCCGCTGCCGCGCCCCGTCACATTGATCGAGATCAAGGCGAACCCGGCGCTGGCGGCTATGTCGTTGGTGAAATACTCGCGCCTGTCGGTCGGGCCGGTGACGCCGGAGGAATGGAAGCACGTCAACGCCCTCGCCAAGAAGAAGCCGCCTGCCAAGGCATGAGGAGGCTCTGCCGGCTCGACGAGTGGCCGCCCGGCACCTCGCGCGGCTTCGGCCCGGCGCCGGGCGGCTTCACCGGCCTGTTCGGGGTGCGCCCGTCGGACGGCGGCGGCCCCTACGTCTACGTCAACGCCTGCCCGCATATCGGGGTCTCGCTCGATTGGACGCCCGGCGAGGTGCTGACCCGCGACCGCAGCCAGATCGTCTGCGCCACCCATGGCGCGTTGTTCACCATCGAGACCGGCGAATGCGTGGACGGTCCCTGCAAAGGCGACCATCTGGAGGGTGTTCCCGTCACCTTGGAAGAGGGCTGGGTGCTGGTGCCGGAGAACGCCGGGCTATAGCTTGTCCATAAAACGACCCGCTTCGGGAGGAAGCAAACCAATGAACGACCAACCCGCCCTTGCCGCGCTGTTTCCGGTTCGCCCCGAGATCGCCGCGCACACCAACCTGACCGAGGCGCAGCACAAGCTCTGGACCGCCGAGGCGCACGACAACCCGGATCTGTTCTGGGCCAAGCAATCCAAGCGCATCGACTGGATCCACAAGCCGACCAAGGCGCAGACCGGCGACTTCACCGGCGACGTGCGCGTCCGCTGGTACGAGGACGGCACCCTGAACGCCTCGGCCAACTGCCTCGACCGGCATCTCGCGACCCGGCCCGATCAGGTCGCCATCATCTGGGAAGGCGACGACCCCGGCTGCACCAAGAGCGTCACCTACCGTGAATTGCACGAGCAGGTCTGCCGCTTCGCCAACGCGCTGAAGTCGCTCGGCGCCAAGAAGGGCGACCGCGTCACGATCTACCTGCCGATGGTGGTCGAGGCGGCGGTGGCCATGCTCGCCTGCGCCCGCCTCGGCGCCATCCACGCCGTGGTGTTCGGCGGCTTCTCGCCCGACAGCCTGGCCAACCGGATCCAGGATTGCGAGAGCAGCCTGCTGATCACCGCCGACGAAGGCCGCCGCGGCGGCCGCAAGGTCGCGCTCAAGACCAATGCCGACGCCGCACTGCAGTCCTGCCCGACCATCCGCAGCGTCGTCGTCGTGTCCGTCACCGGCGGCGAGGTGCCGATGCACGCCGGACGCGACCACCGCTACGAGGAGCTGATGGCCAAGGCGTCGCCGGACTGCCCGCCGGAAACGATGAGCGCGGAGGACCCGCTGTTCCTGCTGTATACCAGCGGCAGCACCGGCAAGCCGAAAGGCGCGCTGCATACCACCGGCGGCTACATGGTCTGGGCGAGCCTCACCCATTCCCTGGTGTTCGACTACCAGCCCGGCGAGGTCTACTGGTGCACCGCCGACGTCGGCTGGGTCACCGGCCACACCTACATCGTCTATGGGCCGCTTGCCAACGGCGCCACCACGCTGATGTTCGAGGGCGTGCCGAACTACCCCGACAGCAGCCGCTTCTGGCAGGTGATCGACAAGCACCAGGTCAACATCTTCTACACCGCTCCGACCGCGATCCGCAGTCTGATGCGGGAAGGTGAAGCGCCGGTTAAGGCGACCTCGCGCAAATCGCTGCGTATCCTCGGCAGCGTCGGCGAGCCGATCAATCCCGAAGCCTGGAACTGGTACAACACGGTCGTCGGCGAGGGCCGCTGCCCGATCGTCGACACCTGGTGGCAGACCGAAACCGGCGGCATCCTGATCTCCGCCACTCCCGGCGCGGTCGCGCTCAAGCCCGGTTCCGCCACCCTTCCGCTGCCGGGCATCGAGCCGATCCTGGTGGACGCCGAAGGCAAGCGGCTTGAGGGCGCGACCGAGGGCAACCTTTGCATCGCCCGCTCCTGGCCCGGCCAGATGCGCACCGTCTACCAGGACCACGACCGCTTCCTGCAGACCTACTTCTCCACCTTCCCCGGCCTCTACTTCACCGGGGACGGCGCGCGCCGTGACGAGGACGGATATTGGTGGATCACCGGCCGGGTCGACGACGTGATCAACGTCAGCGGCCATCGCATGGGCACGGCCGAGGTGGAAAGCGCGCTGGTCGCCCACCCCAAGGTCGCCGAAGCCGCCGTCGTCGGCTTCCCGCACGACATCAAGGGCCAGGGCATCTACGCCTACGTCACGCTGATCAACGGCGAGGAGCCGACCGACGCACTGCGCAAGGAGCTGGTGGCCTGGGTGCGGCGCGAGATCGGGCCGATCGCCTCGCCCGATGCGATCCAGTGGGCGCCCGGGCTGCCGAAGACGCGGTCGGGCAAAATTATGCGCCGCATCCTGCGCAAGATCGCGGCCAACGAGACCGATGGGCTCGGGGATACCAGTACGCTCGCGGATCCTGGGGTCGTGACGGATCTGGTTGAGAACCGGGTGAAGTGAAGTTCTGGGGCCGGCGGCCCCAGACCCGCTTTCATCAGCGGTATTCGGGGGGGATCGGCAGATTGTTGGCGGGGTTGCTGTCGTGCCGGGTCATGCGCGTCACGACCTCGCCGCCGGCGAATGGCCGGAGCTCGGCCTCGAGCGCATCCGCGACGTCCTTGGGGTAGAGTTCCTGGTCCGCGACCCGGACCGCAAAGGTCGTGATGTGCTTGGCTCGCATGGCCGGGTTCTCGACCGTCGCCTTGGTCCATTTATAAAGCGGGTAGTGCTCCGGCCCCTCTCGCTCGGCCTCGCGCACGTAGCCCTCGAACGCGTCGAATTGGCTCACCAGGGTTGCGCGATGCTTGTCGAGCACGTCCGTGAGCGGCTGCAAGGCGGGGGGTCTGGCACCGCTGCGAACCAGCTCGGTCATGGGCTCGGTGAGGTATAGGCGGAGTTGATAGTCCCACTGCTCGCTCACGGGTCGATCTCCATCGGCGTTCGAGCGATGGAGATCGCAGCAGTCCCGCCGATTACAACGCCCCGCCCTTGCGCCCAGCCATCGCCGCGAGCCGCAGCCGCAGCGCGTTCAGCTTGATGAAGCCCTGGGCGTCGAACTGGTCGTACGCGCCCTGGTCTTCCTCGAAGGTAACGGTCTTCATCGAATACAGGCTGTTCGGGCTTTCCCGGCCGATGCAGCTCACATTGCCCTTGTAAAGCTTCAGCCGCACACGGCCGCTCACGCTGCGCTGGCTTTCGTCGATCGCCGCCTGCAGCATGCGCCGCTCCGGGCTGAACCAGAAGCCGTTGTAGATCAGCTCGGCATAGCGCGGCATCAGGCTGTCCTTGAGGTGTGCCGCCTCGCGGTCGAGCGTGATGCTCTCGATCGCCCGGTGCGCCGCCAGCAGGATCGTGCCGCCCGGCGTCTCATACACGCCGCGCGACTTCATCCCGACATAGCGGTTCTCCACCAGGTCTAGGCGCCCGATCCCGTTGGCCCGGCCGAGCTCGTTCAGCTTCGTGAGTAAGGCCGCCGGCGACAGCGCCGCCCCATCGATCGCGGTCGGGTCGCCGTTCGTGAAATCGATGCTGATGACGGTCGCCTGGTCCGGCGCGTCCTCGGGGCGGATGGTGCGCTGATAGACGAACTCCGGCGCCTCGTCGGCCGGGTCCTCGAGCACCTTTCCTTCCGACGACGAGTGCAGCAGGTTGGCGTCCACGCTGAACGGCGCCTCGCCCATCTTGTCCTTCGCGATCGGGATCTGGTTGGCTTGCGCGAATTCCAGCAGCTTGGTGCGGCTGGTGAGGTCCCACTCCCGCCACGGCGCGATCACCGTCACGTCGGCCTTCAGCGCGTAATAGGCGACCTCGAACCTGACCTGGTCGTTGCCCTTGCCGGTCGCCCCGTGGGCCACGGCGTCGGCGCCGACCATCTCCGCAATCTCGATCTGCCGCTGCGCGATCAAGGGGCGCGCGATGCTGGTGCCGAGCAGGTATTGCCCCTCGTAAAGCGCATTGGCGCGGAACATCGGGAACACGAAGTCGCGGACGAACACCTCGCGCAGGTCGTCCACGAAGATCTCCTTGACGCCGAACATCTCCGCCTTGCGGCGGGCCGGCTCCAGTTCTTCGCCCTGGCCGAGGTCGGCGGTGAAGGTCACCACCTCGCAGCCGTAGGTGGTCTGCAACCAGCGCAGGATGACACTGGTGTCGAGCCCTCCCGAATAGGCCAGCACCACCTTCTTCACGTCCTTGACCGGCATCACCCTATCCCGACTGCTACACTGCGTCCCGAGGTATCCTATGCGGCCGTAACGGGAGCAAGGTTGGCGTGGCCGACCGCAGCGCCGTGCGATGCCGCAGCGGCCGTGTTTACCCGGCGTAAAGCTCCACGGGGCATGCTGACGCGTCTCTCGTTGGGAAACGTCCCATGCCCGCCGCCAATCCCCAACTGACGCTGCAAACGGCGAGCCTTTACGCGTCCAACCCGCTCAGCCGTTTCACCGGGACGGGCGGCCCGTTCGGCTTCAGCCCGTTCACCGGCCAATTCGGCGGCCTCGTCAGCAGCGCCGGCATCGCCAATGAGCCGTTTGCCGATATCGTCTACAACGTGGCCGCCGGCGACGAGGTCACGTTCGTCGTCGCGGTGCAGAATATGGTGGCCGGCGCTGCCGCCTACGCGGTCCGCTTGCGCAACACCATGCCGCCCGGCTTCACGGTCCCGCCGGAGGGGGTCGGCCTGACCGTCACCAACGGCGCCGGGACGGAGTTGGCGTATGGCGGCGACCTGTTCAGCGCGGCGGGCCTCAGCCTGACCGACCCGCTTGCCGGTTATGACGCCAACTCCGGCTTGAACGTCGCCCTCGTCACCTTCAGCCTGATGGCGACCACCGCGCTGCCCGGGCCATCCGCCCAGATCGCCTCGAGCGCGACGGTTATCGGCTACAGCGCCGCGCCGGGCGGACCCGACCTCGCCGGCAGCAACCCGGCGACGGCGAGCACCACCGTCGTGACCGCCTCACCAGTCCCGCTGGTCACGCCGGAGACAGACCCGTCCGCGGTTGCCAAGGGGCAGACGGTCGCCTTCGACGTGACGGTCGCGATCCCTGCCGGCGTGCTGCAGGATTTCGTGCTCAGCCCGGCGGCGGCGGCCGGCGCCTCCACCTTGGCGATCGTTTCCGCGACAGTGCTGTCGGTCGGCGGCGGGCTGCAGACCGGGACGCCGTCGGTCGCGGCCGACGGCTCGATCCATTTCGGCACCATCGCTTTCGGCGGCGGCGCCGGCGGCAACACCATCACCGCCCGCGTCGTCGTTCGCGCCGACGGCACCGCGAGCGGCAACGCCACGCTGCAGATCGGCATCAGCGCCGTGGACACGTCCAACCCCGGCGCGCGCTGGTCGGCGACCGTTCCCAGCAGCGTCGGCGTCGTCGTCCCGCCGCTGCCGCCCACCTTGTCGGGCTTATCGCCGCTGCAAGCGGTCATCGGCACCGCGGTGCATCCGTATGGCGGGTTGGTCATCGGCGCCGGCAACATGGGCCAAACCGGATCGCTAGCGGTCACGCTGCTGGATGCTTCGCTGGGCCGCCTCGGCACGGCCGGGGCTGGCAGCCTCAACGCGTCCGGCACCACCTTCGCCATGACCGGGACGCTGTCCGCGCTGCAGGCGGCGGCCCGGGCCCTGGTGTTCACGCCCGCCGCCAACGGCACCGCCCATTTCACCATCACCGTGGTCGACGCCGCGGGCGGCGTCGCCCAGAACGCAGCCGAGACCGTGACGACCGCGCCGCCGCCGACGCCGAAGCCCGACCCGTTGTTCGACGCGGCCTACTACCTCGCGCACAACCCCGACGTGGCCAAGTCGAAGGTCGATCCGTATCAGCATTACATGACGATCGGATGGAAGCAGGGCCGTAACCCGAACGCCCTGTTCGACACCAATTACTACCTGGCGCATAATCCAGACGTGGCGAAGGCCGGTGTGAACCCGCTGCTGCACTTCTCGCAGAATGGCTGGAAAGAGGGCCGGGCGCCGGACGCCTGGTTCGATCCGTCGTTCTACCTGGCGCATAACCCGGACGTGCGCGCGTCTGGGATCAATCCGCTGCTGCACTTCGAGCAGACCGGCTGGAAGCTGGGACGTGATCCCAGCCTGTTGTTCTCCACGTCGCTCTACCGCGCCGCCTATACGGACATCGCCGCCGCCGGCGTCGATCCGCTGATCCACTTCGTCAACAATGGCCAGGCGGAGCATCGGCTGACGTTTCTGGCCGGCGGCTTGGCGGCGGCCGACCCGCTCGTCGTGGCCGGCTACTACGACCGCCAATTGGGTGCCAAGCTGCTCCCCAGCGGCGCTGCGGCGGCGCAGCAAGCCGCCCGGGCCTACCATTCCGGCGGCGGCTGGCAGGCGGGGCTGAACCCGGACGCCTGGTTCGACACCAAATACTACCTTGCGCATAACCCCGACGTGGCGGCCGCGCATGTCGACCCGCTGCTGCATTTCGAGGCGCATGGCTGGAAGGAAGGCCGCAACCCGTCCGCGTCGTTCAGCACGGCCAGATACTTGGCTGCCTATGCCGAAGTTCGCCGGGCCGGGGTGGATCCATTGCTGCACTTTCATCACCAATGGCCAGGCAGACGGTCGGACCGCGTTCGCCGCGTAATTTGATGCTCACGTTGAAGCGAGTCGGCCGCAACCATCGCTTGAAATCAGCGCTCTACCTGTATCCCCGTGGATCGATCGGTATGCGGTCCGGCGGGCCAAGAATAACAGGAGAAGGCCATGAAGTCAGCTTTGCCGATTGCCGCCGCTGCCAGTTTGCTTCTCGCCGGCGCGGCCGCTGCACAGACCACGTCCACGTCTCCCACTGCCACATCCTCGCCGCCCGGCGCCACGACGGCCAGCCCGACCGCGTCCACCGACGGCGCCGCCGCCAAGAGCAACTCGACCGCTCCGGCCGCCGTCAGCACGGCCGACAATCCCCGCACGACGGCCGCCCCGGTCCCCGGCGCCAACAGCTACACCGAAGGCCAGGCGCGGGCCCGGATGGAGGAGAAGGGGTTCGGCAACGTCACCGAGCTGAAGAAGGACGACAAGGGGATTTGGCGCGCCACCGCCATGAAGGACGGCAAGTCCACGACCGTGGCCTTGGACTACCAAGGCAACGTCGTCAGCAACTGAGCCTGCCGCCAACGAAAGGACAATTCAATGAGCGCCATTATCACCCGGCTGTTCGATACATATGAACATGCCAGCATGGCCGTTGCCGAACTCGAGCAGAACGGCGTGGCCCATAGTGCCATCAGCCTGGTCGCGAACAACGCCGACGACCGCCATGCGAGCGTCGTCCCCACCACGGCCGGCACCAGCACGACCGGAACCACGATGGGCGGCATGAGCGGTGCTACGACCGGCGCCACCATGGCCGATCCCGCGGTCAGCGATCCCGCCTTGGCCGGCGACAGCACGGCGGGCATGACATCCACGCCCACTGCCGAATCGGCGGGCACCGGGGCCGGAACGGGCGCGACGCTCGGGACCGTGCTCGGCGGCGGCGCCGGCTTGCTGGCCGGACTCGGCATGCTGGCCATTCCAGGCGTCGGCCCGGTCGTGGCCGCCGGCTGGCTGATCGCGACCGCGGTGGGCGCCGGCGTCGGCGCCGCGTCGGGTGGCCTGATCGGCTCGTTGGTTGGCGCCGGCGTGTCGGAAACCGATGCGCACGTCTATGCCGAGGGCGTCCGCCGTGGCGGCACCCTGGTGACGGTCAAGGCCGAGGACGACCAGGCTTCCATGGTCGAGCGCATCCTCGACACCCACAGCCCGGTTGACGCCAGCGCGCGCGGCGACGCCTACCGCGCCGAGGGATGGAGCAAGTTCGACGAGGACGCTCCGGCCTACCGCGCCGGCGCCGCATCCGACCTCGGCACCCCGGGCAGCACCACCACCACGACCCGCGGTACGCCGATCCTCTAAGTCGGGGCCTGTAAGTCGGGGCCGGCAACTTCGGGTCGATCGCCCGTGAAGACAAAGGAAGGCGGCGCAGCGATGCGCCGCCTTTCGCTTGTCCGGACCGCGCCCCATGTCCGTTGAAACGGGAGCACACGCCCTGACCGAACCGCACATTGCCCACCTGAACCGCATTGCGACCGCCAACCCCGCCAATGACGTGCACGAGGCGTTCCTCAGCTTCGCCCGAGGCAGTCTGACGGACCCGCGGGCCCGGCGCCTGTTCGACCGCATGGCCGACCGGTCCGGGGTCGCCCACCGGTTCTCTCACCTCGTGCCGGCCGAGTTCGATGGACCTTCGCTCGACACCACCGGCTTCTACCGGCGCGGCGCCTTCCCGGGCACCGGGGCGCGGATGCAGGCGTATGAGCGGGCCGGCACCGACCTTGCGCTGCAGGCGGTCGAGAAGCTCGACCCCGGCCCGGTCACCCACCTGATCGTCGCCAGTTGCACCGGCTTCGTCGCGCCCGGAATCGACCAAATCCTGGCCGAGCGGCTGACCCTCGGCGCCAACATCCGGCGCACGCTGGTGGGCTTCATGGGCTGCTACGCCGCCGTCCCGGCGTTGCGCCTGGCCCAGCAGGCGATACAGGCCGACCCATCCGCTCGGGTGCTGGTGGTGGCACTCGAACTGTGCACGCTGCACCTGCAGGAAACCGACGACATCGAGACGGTGCTCTCGTTCCTGATCTTCGGTGACGGCGCCGCCGCCGCGCTGGTCACGGCCGAGCCGCACGGCATCGCGCTCGGCGCCTTCCATGCGACCACCATCCCGGACACGCGCGACCTGATCACCTGGCGCATCGGCGACCAGGGCTTCGACATGCACCTGAGCGGCAAGGTGCCGGGCGCCATCGCTGCGGCGTTGCGGCTCGAGACCGAGCGCAACGACCGCGGCGGCATGCTGGCCGGCGACGAGCCGTCGGATTTCGCGCTGTGGGCGGTGCATGCCGGCGGCCGGACCGTGCTGGACGCGGTCGAGCAGGGCCTGCGCTTGCCGGCCGACGCGCTCAGCCATTCGCGCGCCGTGCTCAACGACGTCGGCAACGTGTCGTCGGCGACGCTCGGCTTCGTGCTCGAGCGGATGCTGGCGAGCGAGACGACCGGTCCCGGCATGGCGATCGCGTTCGGTCCGGGATTATGCGCCGAAACCTTCCGCTTCGCCCGGGTGTGACGATGCCGGGTTCCGTCGGCCGATGATGGTCCTGGTCGGCGGCGGCGGCTTGGCCGGTGCTGCCGCGGCCTGCCTGCTGGGCGCCGAGGCGACGCTGATCGAGCGGGAAACCGGGCCGCACGACAAGATCTGCGGCGAGTTCATCAGTTGGGAAGCCCAAGCCATGCTCCGCCGCCTGGGCGTCGACGCCGAAGCGCTGGGGGCGGCGCCGATCGACGCAGTCCGGCTGGTGCACGGCGGCACCGTGGTGCGGTCGGCGCTGCCGGGCCGCGGCATGGGGCTGTCGCGGCGGGTGCTGGACGAAGCGGTGCTGGCCGAGGCCGCTCGCCGCGGCGCCACCATTCGGCGCGGAGCGGCGATCAGGCGGCTGCTGCCGCATGGGTTCGACGTGGACGGGATGGGACGTCTTGAAGCCGGGCGCGTATTGCTGGCGACGGGCAAGCACGATCTGCGCGACGGCCGTCGCCGCGGCACGCCGGCCCCGCTGATCGGGCTCAAGATGGCCTATGAGCTCGCGCCGGAGCAGCGGGCGGCACTGGCCGGGCACGTCGAGATCGTCCTGTTCCCCGGTGGCTATGCCGGGCTGCAGCCGATTGAACGGGGCCGGGCCAATCTCTGCCTGCTGATCGGCCGACGCGCATTCGACGACGCCGGAGCGACTTGGCCCGGCGTCATCGCCACGCTCAAAGGCGCCAGCCCGCATCTGGCGGCGCGCCTGTACGGCGCCCGCGAGCAGATGGCTCGCCCGGCCGCCATCGCCGGCGTGCCCTACGGCTTCCTGCACCGCCCCATTGCCGCCGATCCGGGCAGCGTGTTCCGGCTCGGCGACCAGATGGCCGTCATCCCGAGCTTCAGCGGCGACGGCATGGCGATCGCCCTGCACACCGCCTTCGCCGCCGCGGCCCACGCCGGCAGCGCTGACAGCTACCACCAACAGATGCGCCGGGATCTGGCCGGCCAACTGCGCCGCGCGTCGGCGCTGCACCGCCTGGGCCTGACTTACCCCGGTGCGCTGATCGGGGCGGTGCGCGCCTGGCCGGGAGCGCTCGCCTGGGTCGCCCGGCTCACCCGGGTACCGGGCCCGGCCGTGCTTCCCGCTGCCGTCGGCGCCCGTTGGCCCGAGCACGCCGGCGCGTAAAATCCTTCAGAAGCTGGCGTCGGCGACGAACCGCAGGATCTCGTCCCGCATCTCGTCCGGCGCATCGACGCGGATCGAATGGCTGGCCTCCTCGAACACGCGCAGCCGCGAGCCGGGGAGCAGCCGGTGGATCTCCTCGGAGAATTCGGGGGCGCAGATCCAGTCGTGCCGTCCGGCCAGGATCAACGCCGGCGCGGTGACGTGCTTCAGCTCCGGCCGCAGGTCCATCGTCCGCAGGAACCCGTCCGGGCCGAAGGCGCGGTTGAGCGGTTCCGGGGAAGGCGTCGAACGCCCGCGCATGGCGCCCGCGGCGGCGGCGTCGTATTTGCGGGAATAAAGCGGTCCCATGACCTCGTAGAAGTGCTGCAGCTCGGCCGGCGTTTGAAAGCCGCCGGCCCAAAGAGTGTCGCAGACGCGCCGCTGCTCCGGGGTGCCGCGCTCGCGCACGATGGCCTGCGCCCGCTCGACGAACCCGCCATGCGCCGCGGTCACGATCAGCACGAGATGCGACACCGCGTCCGGGTAGCGGGCGGCGTGCGCCATCGCCACCATGCCGCCATAGCTGGTGCCGATGCTGACCACCGGTCCGAGGCCGAGGTGGCGGCGCAGCGCCTCCATGTCGTCCACGTTCTCGTCGAGCGTGTAGCGGGCCGGGTCGCCGCGTGCCGAGCGTCCTTGGCCACGGTGGTCGAAGTAGATCAGCTGCAACTGCTCGGCCATGGGCGTGAAGGCCGGCTTGAAGCCGCTATGGTCGCCGCCGGGTCCGCCATGGATCACCATGGCCGGCCGGTGTTCGCGCATGCCGCCGCCGTCGGGCACCAGGCCGGCGCCTTCGACGTCGAAGTAGATCTCGGTCCCCCGCACTGCTGCCCGCATTGGTCTACTCCGCTGCTACCGCGACGCCAGGAGTCATGATCTCAGGCCGGGCCTGGCGTATCACCGACGGTGCAATGCGGTGTTGCCTTGCCTCGCCGATCAGCCGGGCCATGCGGCGCCAGATCTCGTCCCACGCCAGCGGCGCGATCGCCGCGTCGGCCTCGGCGCGCCACGCGCCGGGCGCCTGGTTCTGGATGCGGGCGCGATCGATCGCGTCGGCGAAGCCAGCCGCGGTCTCGGTCACGTGCACTGCCTCGAGCGCGCCGAAGCACCGCTCGACGTCCGTGATCGCGGTGGACACGACCGGCCGTCCGGCCGCCAGGTATTCCGGCGTCTTGGTCGGGCTGATGTAGCGGGTCGCCGCGTTGCGGGCGAACGGCATCAGCGCCACGTCCCAATGCGCCACGTAGTCCGGCAGTGCCGCGTACGGCTTCGGCCCGAGGTAATGGATGTTCGGCCGCCGCGGCAGCTCGGCGGCGTCGATCTTCGCGATCGGGCCCAGCATCACGAACTGCACGTCCGGGCGCCGGTCGGCCACGTCGGCCAGCAGCGCGCCATCGAGCCGTTCGTCGAGCACGCCGAAGAACCCGGCCCGCGGCGAGCCGATCCCGCGCTGATCCGGCGGCTCCGGACGGGGACCGCGCGCAGGCCGGAAATGGTCGGCGTCGACGCCGCTCGGGAAGCAGTGCACATGCCGGTGCCGATCGCGCTTGGCCTCGAACAGGCTCTGGCCTCCGGTGAACACCAGGTCGCAGCGCGCCATCAACCGCCGTTCCCGCGCCGGCAGTTCGGGATCGGCGTTAAGGAACGCCGACAGCTCATCCATGCAGTCGTACAGCGTGAGCGATCCCTGCAGATGCCCGGCGAATTCGAGCGCATGCGGGGTATAGAACCACAGGATCGGCAGCGAGATGCCGTGCTCGGCGACCAGCTGGTCCATGAGGCGCCGCAGAGCCGGGTCATACTCGGCCCAGTCGATGCCGTTGGGCAGCACGGGCTGCACCAGGTGGACGCCCTCGTCGGTCCGCCGCACCTCGAGCCGGGGCGCGCCGCCATCGGCCCAGGATGGCTCCTCGACAAAGAACACCCGCATGGTTTGCGCCGCTCGGGTCATGAGGTGCTGCGGGCGTTGGAACACAAACTCCCACTTCAGGTGGGAGAAACAGACCAGGTCGATGGGAGCGTGCGGCGGCGGTCGAGACATGCGTTTCTTTGAACCTGGCCAGTATAGGACGACAACGGCCATCCCGCAGCGGAGGTTCAGTCCCAAGGTCGCGCCGAAGGTCACAAACCTGCCATGGATGCAACCGTCGCGAGCAGCCGATGTTTGCCACACATGTCTACATCTGCCGCGCCAGCGCCGTCCGACGAGCCCATCCTTGACCCGCGGCAAGCCGCGAAAGCGGCCAAGCTGCTCTACGTCACCGATAAGAAGCCCGGCATCCGCCGGGAACGCGACGGGGAAACGTGGCGGTTCTTCAAGCCGGACGGCAGCGAGGTCACCGACGAGGACGAGATCGCGCGCATCAAGAAGCTGGCGATCCCGCCGGCCTACGTTGACGTCTGGATCTGCCCGAATCCGCGCGGCCACCTGCAAGCCGTCGGCCGCGACGCGCGGGGGCGCAAGCAGTATCGCTACCACCCGCGCTGGCGCATGACCCGCGACGAGGCGAAATACTCCCGCATGCTCGTGTTCGGCCGGGCGCTGCCGACCATCCGCGCGCAGGTGCAGCGGGATCTCTCCCGGCCGGGGCTGCCCAAGCCGAAGGTGATCGCGGCCATCGTGGCATTGCTCGAGAAGACCATGATGCGGGTCGGCAATGAGGAGTATGCCAAGCAGAATGGCAGCTTCGGCTTGACCACGCTGCGGGCCCGCCATGCCAAGGTGAAGGGCGGCCACGTGGTGTTCGATTTCAAGGGCAAGCACGGCATCAAGCATCATATCGATCTGTCGGACCGGCGCCTGGCCAATCTGGTGGCGAAGTGCCAGGACCTGCCGGGCCAGGATCTGTTCCAATACGAAGACGAGGACGGCGGTCTTCATCACGTCACCAGCGACGACGTCAATGACTACTTGCAGGAGGTCAGCGGCGAGGAAATCACCGCCAAGGATTTCCGCACCTGGGCCGGGACCAACGCGGCCGCGGCGGCGCTGAAGGAGTTGGAACGGTTCGATTCCGCCACGATGGCGAAGAAGAACGTCGTACAGGCGGTCGAGCACGTCGCCAAGCAACTCGGCAACACGCCGGCGATCTGCCGCAAGTGCTACATCCACCCGGCGGTGTTCGAAGGCTACCTCGACGGCAGTTTGCTCGAGGGGCTGAAGGAGCGGGCCGACGAGATGCTGGAGGAGGGTGCCGCATCCGGGCTGACGGCGGAGGAGGCTGCCATTACCGCCTATCTTAGCCGCCGTCTCGGCGAGGCGCTGCACGATCCCAAGGCCAAGGCCCTCAAACCCTGACGCATCGCGCTTGACACGGCCGCCCCGCCCCGCATCGTGACGGCAACGATAGCGGAGGCGGCGGTGGACGACAGCGTGCTGGTCGAGCGCGAGGGGCCGATCCTCCGCCTGACGCTGAACCGGCCCGACCGGATCAACGCCTTCAACGCAACCTTGCAGCACGCCTTGTCGGCCGGACTGGCGTTGGCGGCTGACGATCCCGGCGTGGGCGTGGTGCTGCTGACCGGCGCCGGGCGCGGCTTCTGCTCCGGGCAGGATCTCGGGGAGGTCGGCCCGGGCGTCGACCTCGGCGAGGCGCTCGAGCAAGGCTGGAACCCGCTGATCCGATCGATCCGGGCACTGCCGAAACCGGTCGTGTGCGCCGTGCATGGCATGGCCGCCGGCGCGGGCGCCAATCTCGCCTTGGCCTGCGACATCGTGGTGGCCGCCGAGAGCGCCCGCTTCGTCCAAGCCTTCGTCCGCATCGGCCTGATCCCGGATGTGGGCGGCACCTGGCTGCTGCCGCGACTGGCCGGCGACGCCCGGGCCCGCGCGATGGCGATGCTGGGCGAGCCGATCACCGCGGCGCAGGCTGAAAGCTGGGGCTTGATCTGGCGCACCGTGCCCGACGAGGCGCTGCTGCCGGAGGCGACCCGTATCGCCGGGCAGCTTGCATCCATGCCGGCGCAATCGCTGCGGCTGATCAAGCAGGCGCTGGAACAGTCGGCGAGCAACAGCCTCGACGCCCAGCTCGACGTCGAGCGCGACCTGCAGCGCGAGGCGGGCTTCACGCCGGACTTTACCGAGGGTGTCCGGGCCTTCCTGGAGAAACGGCCACCCCGCTTCACCGGCCGCCCGGCTTGACCATCCAAGACGCTGCCAGCGCCCGCGCCGAGGCGGCCGCCGCGGCGATGTGGGCCCGCGACCGCGCCAGCGCCGGGCTCGGCATGGTGCTCGATCATGTCGGGCCGGGTATGGCAACGCTGTCGATGCAGGTCGATGCGCACATGCTCAACGGACACGAAACCTGCCATGGCGGGTTCGTGTTCGCGCTTGCCGACAGCGCCTTCGCCTTCGCCTGCAACAGCGATGGGGTCGGCAGCGTCGCGGCCCACTGCTCGATCTTCTTTCTCCGCCCCGTCCGCGCCGGGGAGCGGTTGGTTGCGACCGCGCTCGAGCGCCACCGCGAAGGCCCCAGCGGCCTCTACGACGTTCGGGTCACGTCCGGCGACGCGGTCGTGGCCGAGTTCCGCGGCCATTCGCGCACCACCGCGCATCGTTGGCTGCCCGATGAGGCCTGACCTTTCGCCGCGGCCGGGCGACCTCGACCCGATCGAGACCGCATCGCGCGACGAGATCACCGCGCTGCAGACGAGCCGGATGGCCGAGACGCTGCGCCATGCGCACGCCAACATCCCGCACTACGCGCGCGCCTTCACCGCCGCCGGGGTGCACCCGGACGACTTTCGGACGCTCGACGACCTCCGGCGCTTCCCGTTCACCACCAAGGCCGATCTGCGCGCCGGCTACCCGTTCGGCATGTTCGCGGTCCCGCGCGAGCGGATCGCCCGCATCCACGCCAGCAGCGGAACCACCGGAAAGCCGACCGTGGTGGGCTACACGAAAGGCGACCTGGACGTCTGGGCCGACGTGATGGCGCGGTCGATTCGCGCCAGTGGCGGACGGCCGGGCATGCGCATCCACATCGCCTACGGCTACGGCTTGTTCACTGGCGGCCTCGGCGCGCATTACGGCGCCG
The DNA here is from genome assembly GCA_963752225.1 of uncultured Alphaproteobacteria bacterium. Lineage (GTDB taxonomy): Bacteria > Pseudomonadota > Alphaproteobacteria > Acetobacterales > Acetobacteraceae > JBBROS01. The sequence goes on from CAVVXS010000005.1 coordinate 139,658, forward strand.
AACGGCTCGGCTGCGCGGTGATCCCGATGGGCGGCGGCCAGACCGAGCGCCAGGTGCAGCTGATCCAGGATTTCGAGCCCGACCTGATCATGGTGACGCCGTCCTACATGCTGGCGATCCTCGACGGCTTCCGCGCCGCCGGTGTCGACCCGCGCGCGACGGCGCTGAAATGCGGCATCTTCGGCGCCGAGCCCTGGACCAACCGGATGCGGGGCGAGATCGAGGACGCGTTCGACATGCACGCGGTCGACATCTACGGCCTGTCGGAGGTGATGGGCCCCGGCGTCGCCAATGAATGCGTCGAGACCAAGGACGGGCTGCATGTCTGGGAGGACCATTTCTTCCCGGAGATCGTCGACCCTGACACCGGCGCGCCGCTGCCGGACGGCGAGGAAGGCGAGCTGGTATTCACGACGCTGACCAAGCAGGCGACGCCGGTCATCCGCTACCGCACCCGCGACCTCAGCCGCCTGCTGCCCGGCACCGCCCGGTCCATGCGGCGGATGGAGAAGATAACCGGGCGCAGCGACGACATGATGATCATCCGCGGCGTCAACGTGTTCCCGACCCAGGTCGAGGAGCTGGTCCTCGCCACCCCCGACCTGTCCGGCCACTACCAGATCGAGCTGACCCGGGATGGCCGCCTGGACTGCATGCACGTGCGGGCCGAGGCGCGGCCAGACACGTTCGGCGTGGCCGAGCCGGGCCCGCTCGCGCAGTTGATCAAGGCGCAGGTCGGCGTGACCGCGACGGTCGAGATCGTTGCGCCGGGCGGCATCGAGCGCAGCTTGGGCAAGGCACGCCGAGTGATCGATCGGCGGCCGAAGGGCTGACCGGGCGGAGGCGGCGGACCCGACACGGGCCTTGCGGCCCGTCCGCGCTTCGGCTTTAGCCACGCCATGACCAATCCCCTCGTCGCCACCGTCCAGACGGCAGCGCGCCGCCCGCTCGCCGTGCTGCTGGTTGCGCTGCTGCTGGCCGCCGCCGCGCTGACGGTGACCGTGTCCCGCTTCGCCGTCACCACCGACGTGGACGGGCTGTTCGCCGCCTCCTTGCCGTGGAAGCAGCGGGAGTACGAGCTGAAGCGCCTGTTGCCGCAGTTCACCGACCTGCTGGTGGCCGTCGTGGACGCCGACAGCCCCGAGGCCGCCGACGCCACCGCGGCCGGGCTCGAGGCAGCGCTGGCGCGCGACCCGCATGTCCGCACCATCCGCCGGCCGGACGCGTCGCCTTTCTTCGACCGCAACGGGCTGCTGTTCCTTGACCCGGACACGCTGCAGAAGCTGCTCGACCAAACGATCGACGCGCAGCCGTTTTTGGGCCAGCTCGCCGCCGATCCCAGCGCCCGCGGCCTGTTTGCCGCCCTCGGGCTGGTGGCCATGGGGGTCGAGCGCGGTCAAGCCGACCTCCAGGCATTCACGCCGGCGCTGAAGGGGTTCGACGCCGCCCTGCGCAGCGCCGTGGCCGGGGACCCGAAGCCACTCTCGTGGCAACGGCTGCTGTCCGGCCCGGCCGCCGATCTCGGTGGTCCCTATCGGTTCGTGCTGATCCAACCGACGCTGGATTACGGCGCCGTCGCCCCGGGCGCCGCCGCGACCGCCGCCATCCGGGCGGCAGCCGCGGCGCAGGAGTTCGTCCGCAACGGCGAGGCGCATGTGCGCATCACCGGCTCGGTCGCGCTGTCCGACGAGGAGTTCGCGACCGCCGCCAAAGGCGCGGTCGCCGGGCTGATCGGCAGCAGCCTCGTGGTGATCGTCTGGCTGGCCTTCGCGGTCCGCACCTGGCGGCTGATCCTGCCGATCGTGCTCACCCTGGTGTTCGGCCTGCTGCTCACCACCGCGTTCGCGGTCATCACCAGCAGCCCGCTCAACCTGATTTCGGTGGCGTTCGCGATCCTGTTTGTCGGCATCGCGGTGGATTTCGCGATCCAATTCAGCGTGCGCTACCGGGAGATGGCGGGCAGCCATGCCGCCGCCGAGCCGGCACTCGGCGCGACCGCGAGGCGGTCGGGCGGGCAGATCCTGGTCGCGGCCGCTGCCACGTCCGCGGGGTTCCTCGCCTTCGTGCCGACCGATTTCAGCGGTGTCGCCGAGTTGGGGCTGATCGCCGGCGTCGGCATGATGATCGCGTTCGCCAGCACGATGACGGTGCTGCCGGCTCTCATCACCTTGTTCCGCGGCCGCCATCCGCGCTTCGCCGGCGAGGCCGGGTTCGCCTGGGCGGCGCCGCTCGATCGTGCGGTGGCCCGGGCGCGGTGGCCGATCCTGTTGGTCTTTGCCGTGCTGGCGCTAGCCGGGCTGGCCGGGCTGCCGCGCGTGACGTTCGACAGCGACCCGCTGCACACCAAGGACCCCAACACCGAGGCCACGCGGACCTTGGCCGACCTCGCCGCCAACCCGCTGACGGACCCGTATACGATCGACATCCTGGCCGCGAACCGTGATGCGGCGCTCGAGGTACGGCACAAGGTGGAGACCCTGCCGCTGGTGGCGCAAGTGGTGTCGCTCGACAGCTTCGTGCCGGCCGACCAGCCGGCGAAGCTCGCGCTGATCGCCGACGCCGCCTCGCTGCTCGGACCGACCCTGGCCCCACGCGCGCCGGCCGCCCCGGTGACCGCAGCCGACATCCGCCTCGCCGCGCAGACCGCCGGAGCGCAGCTTGCCAAGGCGGTGCCGAAGCTGCCGCCAGGCCATCCGCTCGCCTCCGTGGCCGACGAGATCAAGCAGCTCGCGCAAGGTCCCGACGCCGCGCTGCTCGCGGCCAACGCCGCGCTGACCCGCTTCCTGCCGCAGCAGCTCAGCCGGTTGCGCCTGGCGCTCGAGGCGGCTCCGGTGGACGAGGCGGCGATCCCGCCCGAGATCAGCCGCGACTGGCTGCTGCCGGACGGCCGCCGCCGGGTTCAGGTGTCGGCCAAGCCGGCCGCGACCGGCGCCGAGGGGTTGCGCCGGTTCAGCGACGAGGTGCGTGGCACAGTGCCGGAGGCGGGCGGCTCGGCGGTCACCATCGTGGAAACGGCCAACACCATCATCCTCGCCTTCACCCGCGCCGCCGCCGGCGCTTTGGCGGCCATCGTCGTGATCCTGGCGTTGGCGCTGCGCCGGGTCGGCGACGTGCTGATGGTGCTGGCGCCGCTGCTGCTGTCCTGCCTGCTGACGGTGCTGGTCGCAGTGCTGCTGCCGCTGCCGCTCAACTTCGCCAACGTCATTGCCCTGCCGCTGCTGCTCGGGGTCGGCGTGTCGTTCAACATCTACTTCGTGATGAACTGGCGTGCCGGCCTGCGCAATCCGCTGGCCTCGCCGACCGCCCGCGCGGTGGTGTTCTCGGCGCTGACCACCGGAACCGCGTTCGGCTCGCTGGCGCTGTCGGCGCATCCGGGAACGGCCAGCATGGGCACGCTGCTGCTGCTCAGCCTCGGCTGCACCCTGCTTGCGAGCCTGGTGTTCGTTCCGGCCTTGCTCGCCACAATTCGACCACGCGGCTATGCGAAAAGACCGACGGTGCCGGGTTGAACTGGTCGGCCGGCATCGGAGTTATGGGCTCATGTCCGTCGTGCGTACGCTGCTGATCATCATCTCGTTGTTGCTGGGCTGGGCCGCCGTGCGGACCGAGGCGGTGGCGCACATGATCGCCCTGGCGGACGCCGCCCAATCTGACTGAGCCGGCCGCCGCTCAGCCGGCGCCGAAGGTCGTCCGTTCCACCCCGGCGGTTTCGAACGCCTGCCTCACCTCCGGGCTGAGCAGGGCGGCAAGCTCCGCCTCATGCTCGTAATTGGGCATCAGGGTGGCGAGCCGCGAGTCGCGCCTGGCCGCGGGATGAAAGTAGATCTCGCTCAGCCCCGGCGGCAGGTTCGGCGCCAGCCGCACCAGCCGTTCGGCCGTCATGTGACCGGTCCAGGCGATCCCGAACACGTGGTCGGTCACCTGCATGCCCGCCCGGCGCGCTTGCGCCCGCAGCATCGAGGACCACAGGTTCAGCATCCGGCCGCCAACCCCGATGCGGGCGCCGGCCCGGCGCAATGGGCCCGTCGGCTCACGCGGGATCCGCATCGCCGGGCAGCCGAACGTCGTGCCGATCTGCACCATCATCCGGCCGATCGTCGGATGCATCTGCATGTGCTTGTGGGCATTGACGTGGTCGAGCGCCAAGCCGGTCCGCTGAAAGGCGGTGAACTGCGAGCGGATCTCCGACCGCAGCTGCTTGCGTTGCTTCGGGCTGAAGAAATAGTCGATCGACGCGCCGAGCTGGTCCTTGGAGAAATCGCCGGCCGCGTCCACGAGGCCCTTCACGGCGCTTGGACGCACCGAGCTGCCCTCGATCACCACGACGTGCAATCCGACCCGCAGATTCGGCAGCGACTTGGCCCGGCGCACCGCGTCCGCTGCCGCCGGGCCGGCCACCATCAGGCTCGCCGTCGTGAGAATGCCGTCGCGACAGGCCCGTTCGACCCCTTCGTTCACGGCGTCCGACAGGCCGAAATCGTCGGCCGTCAGGATCACCCGCCGCCGCTCGCGCAGGTGGCGGGCCTCCTCGTTCGGCATGCCGCGCCGGGGCTCAGGCGGCCTTGTGGCGCTCCCGCAGGAATTGGAAGAACTCCACACCTTCGCGCAGTCGCCGCTTCATCATCTGCGGGCTGCGCACCATCTCGCCGACGATCGAGGCGATCTTGGGGGCCCGGAAATAGAAGCGGCGATAGAACGCCTCCACGCTGTCGAAAATCTCGGTGTGGGTGAGCACGCCGGGGAAGTGAAGTGGGGCGATCTGCACGCCGCGCTCGTCGATCAGCTCCGCATGCTCGGCGTCGAGCCACCCGTTGGCGACCGCCTGATCGTACAGGAACGTGCCGGGGTAGGGCGCCGCGAGCGAGACTTGCATCGTGTGCGGGTTGATCTCGACGGCGTAGCGGATGGTTTCCTCGATCGTCTCCTTGGTTTCACCGGGGAGGCCAAGGATGAAGGTGCCGTGGATCTTGATGCCGAGTTCGTGGCAGTCGCGAGTGAACTTCTTCGCGACGTCGACCAGCAGGCCCTTCTTGATGTTGTGCAGGATCTTCTGATTGCCGCTCTCGTAACCGACCAGCAGCAGGCGCAGGCCGTTATCCTTCAGCACCTTCAAGGTCTCGCGCGGCACGTTGGCCTTGGCGTTGCAGGACCAGGTGACGCCGAGCTTGCCGAGCTCGCGGGCGATCGCCTCGGCGCGCGGCAGGTTGTCGGTGAAGGTGTCGTCGTCGAAGAAGAACTCGCGCACCTGCGGGAAGTCGATCATCGCCTGCTTGATCTCGGCGGCGACGTGTTCCGGGCTGCGGACCCGGTATTTGTGCCCGCCGACGGTCTGCGGCCACAAGCAGAAGGTGCATCGCGACTTGCAGCCGCGGCCGGTGTAGATGCTGATGTACGGGTGCATCAGGTAGCCGATGAAATAGTCCTCGATGCGCAGGTCGCGCTTGTACACGTCGGTGACGAACGGCAGCCGGTCCATGTCCTCGAGGATGGCGCGGTCCTTGTTGTGGACGATGGCGCCATTTGCGTCGCGGAAGCTGATGCCGTCGATATCGGCGAAGTCACGCCCCTCGGCCACCTCCAGGCAGGTGAAGTCGAACTCGTTGCGGGCCACGAAGTCGATCGGCGCGCCTTGCTCCAAGCTTTCCTTGGGCTGCACGGCTACCTTGGCGCCGACGAAGCCGATCTTGAGCGAGGGCTTCGCCTCCTTCAACGCCTGCGCCACCTTCACGTCGGACGCGAAGGACGGTGTGCTGGTATGGATGATCACCAGGTCGCGTTGCTTGATGTCCTCCAGGATCGGCGCCATGCCGATTCCGGCCGGTGGGGCGTCGATCAGCCGGCTGCCCGGCACGAGCGCCGCCGGCTGCGCGAGCCAAGTCGGATACCAGAACGACTTGATCTCCCGCTTGGCTTGGTAGCGGGAGCCGGCGCCGCCGTCGAAGCCGCCGAACGACGGCGGCTGCAGGAACAATGTCTTCATCATCAAACGGATCTCATCCCTTGCCGGGCAGCAGGCCCGGGCGTGTAGCCAGCATCACGTGTCCACGCCACGCGACCCGGCGGGTGCGGTAGCTCGCCAGCAGCACGGTCATCGACAACAGGTCGCGGAACGGCAGGCACCAGATCGTGAGACGATCGGTCAGGTTCAAGTCACGGTCGAGCGCGTGGGCCGTGGCGGCCCGGACCGCCCAGGCGACCCCGAACAGCGCCCAGGCCCAGCTCGCGCCGCCCGACACCCCGAGCGCCAGCGCCGCCCAGAAGAGTGGGTATTGCACGGCCGACATCACGAATCCGGCCGGCGCCAGGCTTTTGACCGTCCGCGCCCAGCGCACCTCGTGCTCGAACAATGCCGGCATCTGCGTTTCCGGCACCGTGGTCGCCGGCACCGTGGCAGCCAGGGCCACGCTGCGGCCTTGCGCCAGCACCAGCTGTCCCAGCACCGCATCGTCGGCGAGGTGGTCGGCCAGCGCCCACAGCCCGCCGATGCGGTCCAGCGTGTCCCGGGTCAAGGCCATCGTGGCGCCGAGGCAATCCTGCCGCCCAAGCGAGCGGGCCAGCAGCGCGCCGGGCAGGAACGCATGGTTGATCTGCGCGGCACCCAGCCGCGACGTCAGCGTGCCGGTCGCAAGCCCGGCATAGAGCGTCGTCACCAAGCCGACGCCCGGCTGCTGCAAGGTCGCGACCAGGGACCGGAGGTAATCCGGCGCCACGTGCATGTCACTGTCGGCGATCACCAAGACGTCGTGCTGCACATAGGGCATGACGTTGATGAGGTTGCCGATCTTGAGGTTGAGCCCGTGCGTGGTGCGGTCGACCACCACCTCGACCGGCACGTGCGGAAAGCGCTGCCGCAGACGCCGCACCACCGCCAACGCCGGATCGGACGGATCCTGCACGCCGAACACGAGCTGGAATTCGGGGTAGTCCTGCTCGAAGCAGCTCGCCAGCGCCTGCTCGAGCAAGGGCTCGTCGCCATGCAGCGGCTTGAGCACGGTGACCGGTGGCCAGGCCTGCGCATGCGGCGCCGCGCGGGCCCGGAATCGCCGCAGCGCCAGCCACCCGGCCAGGCATTGCGCCAAGCCGGCGCCGGCCAGCAGCGCCAAGGCGATGGCGACAGCGTCGATTACCGCGAGCACGAAGTCTTGCCTCCGGTCAGGACAATGCGCCCCCGGACAGCTCGGCGACTTTGCGCTGCAGGCTGTCGATCAACGGCTGCGCCGAGGTCGTCGTCACCAGGCTGCGAAAGTCCGACCGCTTGACCGCGTTCTGGCTGATGCTGCCGTTCAGCAGCACGTCCACCGCGCGCCAACCTTGGGCGCCGCGGCGCATCACGTAGTCGATCCGGGTCGGTTCGCCTTGCGCCGGCACGATCTCGGTCGGCACCACGAGGTCGGCGCCGACGCTGCGCTGATCGGGCAGCACCGTCAGCTTCTCGCCGCTGAAGCTATCGAAATTGGCGGCATAGCTGGCGACGGTGAACTTGCGGAACGTGTCCAGCAGCTTCGCCTGCTGGTCGGCCGGCAGCGAGCCGAACCGCGGGCCGATGGAGGCTTGCAGCACGGCGGTGAGATCGAAGGCGCGGTCCACGGCGGGAACGAGCGCGTTGTACCGCTGGACAAACGGGCTGCCCTTACCCTGCTTCATGGCGGCCAGCAGCGCCTGGTTCAACGCCTCGATCGGAGCCGCGGCGGACGGATCGGCGGCGCCGGCAGGCACGCTGAGCAGGGCCAACGGCGCCGCCCATAGCAGCATCCGCCGTGGCAGCATCATGGGGACGGCACCGCGCGCAGGGTGAGGCCGTCATCCTTGCCGAGTGCGGCGAGCGCGACCGCGACGATATCTTTCGCGCCCACGCCGGCTTCGACGATCTGCGCCGCCGGGCTGTTGTGGTCGATGAAGCGGTCCGGGAACGTCAGCGGGCGCACCCGCAAGGCGCCGTCCAGCAACCCGCGCAACGCCAGATGCTGCATCACCGCGGCGGCGAACCCGCCGACCGAGCCCTCCTCGACGATCACCAGCACGCCATGGTGCCGGGCCAGCTGCTCGACCAGCGCGGTGTCGAACGGCTTGGCGAAGCGGGCGTCGGCGACGGTTGTGGCGAAGCCGCGGCCGGCCAGCTCGGTGGCAGCCTTCATGCTGTCCGCCAAACGCGTGCCGAGCGACAGGATCGCAACCGCCGTCCCTTCGCGCATGATCCGCCCGCGGCCGATCGCGATCGGCGTTCCGCGCTCCGGCAACTCGACGCCGGTTCCTTCGCCGCGGGGATAGCGGAACGCGCTCGGACCGTCGTCGATCTGCGCCGAGGTGGCCACCATGTGCATTAGTTCGAGTTCGTCGCTCGGCGCCATGATCGTCATGCCCGGCAAGCAACCGAGGTATGCGAGATCGAAGCTGCCGGCGTGGGTGGCGCCGTCGGCGCCGACCAAGCCGGCGCGGTCGATCGCGAACCGGACCGGCAATTTCTGGATGCAGACGTCGTGCACGACCTGATCGTAAGCGCGCTGCAGGAAGGTGCTGTAGATGGCGCAGTATGGCCGGAAGCCCTCGGTCGCCAAGCCGGCGGCGAAGGTGACGGCGTGCTGCTCGGCGATGCCGACGTCGAAGGTGCGCTCGGGGAAGCGGGCCGCGAAGCGGTCGAGTCCGGTGCCCGACGGCATTGCGGCGGTGATGCTGATGATCTTGTCGTCGACCGCGGCCTCGGCGATCAGGGCATTGGCAAACACGCGCGTGTATTGCGGCGGTCCCGGCGGCGCCTTGACCTGCTCGCCGGTGACGACGCTGAACTTGCTGACGGCATGATACTTGTCAGCCGAGTTTTCGGCCGGGGCGTAACCATGGCCCTTCTTGGTGATGACATGCAGCAGGATCGGCCCGCTCTCCTCGGCGTCGCGCACATTGCGCAGCACCGGCAGCAGGTGGTCCATGTTGTGGCCGTCGATCGGGCCGACGTAGTAGAAGCCCAGCTCCTCGAACAACGTGCCGCCGGTGAGGATACCGCGCGCATACTCCTCGGCGCGGCGGGCAGTGCGCTCGATGCCTTTCGGGAAGCGCTTGGCCATGCGCACCGCGAGGTCGCGCAGGTTGAGGAACGAGCGGCTGCTCATCAGCCGGCTCAGATAGGCGCTCATCGCGCCGACCGGCGGCGCGATCGACATGTCGTTGTCGTTCAGGATCACCAGCAGGCGGCTGCGCTCAGCGCCGGCGTTGTTCATGGCCTCGTAGGCCATCCCGGCGCTCATCGCGCCATCGCCGATCACGGCGACGACGTGGCGGTCCTTTTCGCCCAGCAGGCTATGCGCGACCGCCATGCCGAGCCCGGCCGAGATGCTGGTGCTGCTGTGTGCGGCGCCGAACGGGTCGTATTCGCTTTCGGCCCGGCGGGTGAACCCGGACAAGCCGCCCGGCTGCCGCAGGGTGCGGATGCGGTCCCGCCGCCCGGTCAAGATCTTGTGCGGGTAGGCCTGATGGCCGACATCCCAAATCAGCCGGTCGCTCGGCGTGTCGAAGATGGCATGCAGCGCGACCGTGAGCTCGACGACGCCGAGCGAGGCGCCGAGGTGCCCGCCGGTCGTGCTGACCGCGTCGACCGTCTCGGCGCGCAGTTCGTCGGCGATCTCCCGCAACTGCTCGGCCGAGAAGTTGCGCAAGTCGGAGGGCACGCGCACCCGGTCGAGCAACGGCGTCGCAGGGCGAGACGGGAGCGGGATGCCAGCATTCATCGTGAGTTCTTTGCTCCCCACGCCGTGGCAAAGCGCCCAGGGCGTGTTCATTTCGGCCTCGTGGGATGACCGCCCCGTGGTGTTGCGGTCCAAAGACGGCGGGACAAACCACGTCCGTCACCCGGAGGCAAGCGAGCCAAGGCGGCGACATCGTCACCGTTAACGTGGGGGAAGAGTAATCGCTCCGTAGCACCCTTGCCATACCGCCACGGCAGACGCGGCGGCATGTGGCTTTTAAGTCACATGTCGGACCCGGTTCGATTTGACGGCGGGAAACCTTGGTCCGGACAAGCCCATGTGACGAGTATGGTGTGTGCACTGCGGCATTCGCATGCCCACCTCGCTCCCGGGGCTGTTAAGCCTCAGCGAAGGTTCGCAGCGTGGCCGGCATTGCCCGGCAGGTCTGAAAGGTTTTTGTCCATAATGTCTGTTCCTTTGCAGCAGGTGATCCGAGTCGGAGCTTACGTCGTCAAGCAGCACCTGGCCGGAAACAAGCGCTACCCGTTGGTGCTGATGCTCGAGCCGCTCTTCCGCTGCAACCTCGCCTGCTCGGGGTGCGGCAAGATCGACTATCCGGCCGAGATCCTGAACCAGCGTCTGTCGGTGGCCGATGCGTTGCAGGCGGTGGACGAGTGCGGCGCCCCGGTCGTCGCGGTGGCCGGAGGCGAGCCGCTGCTGCATCGCGAGATGCCGCAGATCATCGAGGGCATCCTGGCGCGGAAGAAGTTCGTCTATCTCTGCACCAACGCGCTGCTGCTCGAGAAGAAGATGGACGACTACAAGCCCAACCCGTTCTTTTCATGGGACGTGCACCTCGACGGCGACCGCGAGATGCACGACCGGGCAGTCAGCCAGGAAGGCACCTACGACCGTGCCGTCGCCGCCATCAAGGAGGCCAAGCGCCGCGGCTTCCGGGTCAGCATCAACTGCACCCTATTCGACGGCGCCCAGCCCGAGCGGGTGGCGAAGTTCTTCGACGACGTGATGGCCATGGGCGTGGACGGGATCATGACCTCCCCCGGCTACGCCTACGAGCGGGCGCCGGACCAGGCGCACTTCCTGTCGCGGCAGAAGACCAAGCAGCTGTTCCGCGACATCCTGCTCCGCGGCCGCGGCAAGGGCTGGCGCTTCACGCAAAGCCCGCTGTTCATGAGCTTCCTGGCCGGCAACGAGAATTACCAGTGCACGCCGTGGGGCAAGCCGACCCGGAACGTGTTCGGCTGGCAGCGGCCCTGCTACCTGCTCGGCGAGGGGTACACCAAGACCTTCAAGGAGCTGATGGAGACCACCGACTGGGACAAGTACGGCACCGGCAACTACGAGAAGTGCGCCGATTGCATGGTCCATTCGGGCTACGAGAGCACCGCGGTGATGGACGCGGTCAAAAGCCCGGTCAAGACGATGGTCACCGCCCTGCGCGGGCCCAAGCTCGAGGGGCCGATGGCGCCCGAGATCGACCTCTCCAAGCAGCGTCCGGCCGAGTACGTATTCAGCCGGCACGTGCAGGAGAAGATGACCGAGCTGAAGCACAAGAAGCCGGCCAAGACGCGTATCGTCGACGCGGCCTGACCGATCGCCGCTCCGGTCCAGCATCTCGATCGAGAGGCTGGACCGGAGCCGCTTGGCCCCAATCAGGTGGCCGCTTCGAGGTCCTCCGTGAGCTGCCGCAACTCGGTCGTGTGGGCATGCCGGGTCCGTCCGGCCCGCAAATCGTCCGCGCTCAGCTCCTCGACGATCTGCCCGGCCTGCATCACCCCGATCGTCGGGCAAAGATGGGCGACCACCGCCAGGTTGTGGCTCACCAGAAGGTAGGTGAGGCGCCGGGCGGCCTGCAGGTCGCGCAGCAGGTTCAACACCTCGGCCTGCACCGACACGTCGAGCGCCGAGGTGGGCTCGTCGAGCAGCAGCACGTCGGGTTCCGACATCAGCGCCCGGGCGATCGCCACCCGCTGCCGCTGGCCGCCGCTGAGCTGGTGCGGGTAGCGGAAGCGGGCGGTGCCCGGCAGTGCCACGGCGGCCAGCGCGTCGTTGATCCGCCGATCGTGATCGCCGATGCCGTGGATCAGCAGCGGCTCGCTCAGCGCGCGGTCCACAGTCTGGCGCGGGTGCAGGGAGCCGTACGGGTCCTGGAACACCATCTGCACGCGGCGAAAGAACGCCTTGTCGCGCCGGGGCGGCAGCGGCACGCCGTCCAGCGTCATCGTCCCGGTCCAGTCCGGGTTCAACCCGCTCAGCGCCCGCAGGATAGTGCTCTTGCCGCTGCCGCTCTCGCCGACGAGGCCGTATGAGCCGCCAGTCGGCACCTGCAGCGACACGCCCCGCACCACCTCGACCGCGCCGAAACGGACCCGCAGGTCGTTTATGACGATCATGGGACGATCATGGGCTGGCGATCGTCGCCTGCGGGATGCCGGGATCGGCCCCCGGGTCGCGTCCCCGCCCGGGCACGACGCCGTCGGTGCCGGCTGCCGCGCGATCGAGCCAGGCGGGGTCGCGGTGCAAGGTGGGAAGCCGGGTCTTGGGGTGGGTGAGGGCCGGCAGGCAGTCGAGCAGGCCGCGCGTATAGGGGTGCTTGGGATGGGCGAGCTCGGCCGCGTCGAGCTCCTCGAGCACCTGGCCGGCATACATCACCGCGACGCGGTCGCAGAACCGGCCGACCAGCGGCAAGTCATGGCTGATGAGCATCAAGCCCATGCCGCGCCGGGTCACAAGATCGTCCATCAGCCGGAGGATCTCGGCCTGCACGGTGGCATCGAGCGCCGAAGTCGGCTCGTCGGCGATCAGCAGCTCGGGATCCGGCGCCAACATCATCGCGATCATCACCCGCTGGCCCATGCCGCCCGACAGCTCGTGCGGGTAGGCGTCGGCGACCCGGCGCGGGTCGCGGATGCGCACCTGATCGAGCAGGTCCACCGCCGCTTCCGCCGCCTGCCGCTTGCTGCCGCCTTTGTGGGTCCGCCACGCCTCGGCCACTTGCCGCCCGGCGGTCATGACCGGGTTGAGCGCGTATTTCGGGTCCTGCAGGATCAGCCCGGCGCGCTTGCCGCGGATCCGGCGCATGTCGCGCTCGGTGGCGGACAGGATGTCGATGCCGTCGAAGCTGAGCGTGTCGGCGGTGACGATTGCCGATGGCGGCAGCAGCCGCAGCAGCGCCCGTGCGGTGAGCGACTTGCCGGAGCCGGACTCGCCGACGATCCCGAGCTTTTCCGCGCCCAAGCGAAGCGTGACGCCGCGGACGGCCTCGCTCGGCCCGCTCGGGGTCGGGAACGCGATGCGCAAATTTTGGATTGCAACGGCCATGCGGGCATTGTGTCGCGCGGGATGGGGATGACGCAATGCGGGTTCGCCGCGAGCGGTGCCCGTCCGCGCCCGTTCGGGTAAGCTGCGGCGAGCGCGGCGTGCTGTCCCCCGCAAGCGCTGTGGAGCAAGGTTAAGGTGAAGCGATGAACGACCTGAGGGCCTTGGCCCGGTTGCTGCTGCCCGTGTCGGTGCTGCTGCTGTCGGGCTGTGGAGGCGGACGCGGTCACCCGCCGGTCCCGCCCATCCGCACGGAGCAGGTGCCCGCGCCACCGGCGTCGCGCACGGTGATGATCTGGCAGCCGGGGCATTGGGACTGGTCGGGCACCTATTACGCATGGACCCCAGGGGAATGGGTCGAGCGCGAAGGCCACGGCACGCTGTGGCAGGACGGCTATTGGCAGGAAAGCGGGACGGGGTCCGTCTGGGTGCCGGCGCACTGGCTGTAGCGCCGGGATTCGGCCGACGTCACCGCGGCGGCTGCTCGGTCCGCTGCGGCGTCGCATCCTCGTCGCTCGACGGCTGGCTGGCGTTCGGAGCGGTCGTCCGCCCGCCGCCGTCGCCGCCGCTTGGCTGACCGGACACGGCCGGCTGTGACTGCGGCGGCGCGACCGGCACGGGCGACGGCTGCGGCGCCGGATCGGACTTGCCCGACTTGCCGAGCGGGATGATGAACGGCTGCGCCATCGCGGGGGTCGCGATCAGCATGGCGGCGAACAGCGAGCGGATGAGCTTCATGGCAGGATTCCCAAGCAAGTGGTCGGGCAACGGGCCGACCTACTGGCCATAGCGGAACGAGCGCTGCCCGTTCGGCCCGGCGGTGTAGGTGCCGATATAGGGCGGCGGACTGTCGAGCCGGTTCCAGCCGTTATACGGGTCCGGCTCGGTCGGCCGGTCGCGCCAAGGCCGCTGCACCGGCGGCGGCGGGGGCGGCGTGTAGGCCCGGGCGTCATACTGGTCGTACCAGGCCTGCGATTCCGGCGCGGCAGCGGCATGGGCCGGACGCGACGGCGCCGGCGCCGGGGACGCGAAGCGGGTCGCCGGCTCGTGGCGCTCGCGCGGAACGCGGGTCGGCTTGGGCGGAACCGGCAATCGCGGGGCCGTCTCGGCCGATCCGGCCGGCGGCTCGCTGCTCGCCACCGGGGGCGGCGGGGCTGGCGTGGTCGCGAGGCCATCGGGGCGCGGCGCGGCCGGGCTTGCTGGCGGAGCGCCCGGCGCGGGCAGCGCCGCGGCCGGCGGGAACGCAGGCGGCGCGGCGCCCGGCGACTTGTTGGCCGGCGGCTCGGTCAGCGCGTTCTGCAGCGGCGAGGCCGGTGACGGCGGCAAGGGCGGGGGCGCCATGTTCGCTGCCGCGTTCGCCGAGGCGTCCGGCTGGACGATCGGGGTCGGGAGCGCCAAGGCGGGTGGCCTGGCCGGCTGGCCCGACCACACGAAGTAGATCGCGATCCCTGCCGCCATAGCTCCGAGCGCCGCGGCCGTTTGCAGGTCGAAGCGCAGGGGATTGCTGGTCCGGACCTGGCGCGGCGCCATGGGCCGGATCGCCGCCGGCCGCGCGAACGCCTCGGCGGCGGGCGGACGGCGGATGTCCTCGGGACGGGTCGCACGCGGCGGCGGTGCGGGCTCCGCCCCGCGCACCGGCAAGGCGGGCGCCGGGACGGAGCGCCCGGCGGCCGCGGCGAACTCCCAAGGGGCCACCGTATCGTCGTCGGCGCCGAACGCCGGGTCGCGCAACGCCGGTTCCCGCACGGCCGGGCGCGTCGCCTCGACCGCCGCAGCCGGCATCCCCGCCGCCATCCCGGCCCGCTCGATCGGGCGCAGGGCCGAGGCAGGGGCAGGGACAGGGGCACGGCCAGAAGCCAGGCCAGGGGCGGACACGCGGTCCGGCGCGGCAAAACCGGCCGGCACCGCTGCCAAAGGCGTGTGCGCGAGGCGGTCGGCCAAACCGGCGTATTGCGGCTGGTCGATCACCTCCAGCAGCGTCGGGGCGCCGGCAAACACCAGGCGCAGGTCGGCGCTCGCGCGGCACACCAGGTCCAGGTAGCGCAACGCGCCCGGTTGCAGCCGGTGCGCGTCGTTCACCAGCAGCACGATGCGGTCGCAGCTCGGATCGAGCGCCGTCAAGGTGGCAAAGTCCCGCTCGAGCACCTGGTCGGTGTCGCCGTGCTCGCCGGATTGCTGCCGCAGGCTTGCGAGCAGGCTACTGAGCCCGATCCCGTCCGGCCCGCTGGCGTCCACCCGGCAGACCCGGCTGCGCCGCTCCTCGAGGTCACCGGCCGCTTGGTCGAGCAACGCCCGGCCCTCGGCGGACTCGGCGAGCAGCACCACGTCGCCGCCTGCGAGGACATCGACGATCAGCCGACGCAACACGTCCGGTCTCGAGGGCGGCATGGCTGTGCCGTGCATGAGTGCTCCTGCAAACGTCGCGATGGTTATATGGAACCAAACTGGTCGGAATCGGGGCAAGCGTCCCGCGCGGTTCCGGTATGACGCAATGTTGAGTTGTGCGGCTATCCGCCTTGCTTCGGGTCCAGGACGTCACGTAGGCCGTCGCCCAACAGGTTGAAAGCCAGCGAGGCGGCGAAAATCGCCAGGCCTGGTATGGTCGGCACCCACCATTGGTCGAGAATGAAGCGGCGCGCGGTGGCGATCATCGCGCCCCACTCGGGGCTCGGCGGCTGCGCCCCCATGCCGAGAAAGCCGAGCCCGGCCGCAGTCAGGATGATGCTGCTCATGTCGAGCGTCACCCTTACCACCAGGCTCGGCAGGCAGAGGGGCGCGATGTGGCGCAGGATCAGCCGTCCCGGCGAGGCGCCGGCCAGGCGGGCGGCGGCGATGAAGTCGGTGCCGCGCAAGGAGAGGGTCTCGGCCCGGGCCAGGCGCGCATAGGGCGGCCAGGCGGTCAACGCGATGGCGGCCACGGCGCTGGTGACGCCGGGCTTGAGTGCCGCGACGAAGGCGAGCGCCAGGATCAGCCGCGGGAAGGCGAGGAACACGTCGGTGACCCGCATCAGCAGCCGGTCCCAGATGCCGCCGGCATAGCCCGCGACGCAGCCCACCGCGAGGCCGACCGGCGCCACCATCACGACGACGGAAACGACCATGCCGAGCGTGATGCGGCCGCCGTACAACAGCCGCGAGAACACGTCGCGGCCAAGCTCGTCGGTGCCGAACCAGTGCTTCGCCGATGGCCGGGCGAGGCGCTGGCCGAGGTCCTGCGCACCAGGGTCGAGCGGCGCGAGCAGAGGCGCGAACAGGGCGACGACGATCAGGAACAGCGCGACCAGCAGCCCGGCCATCGCCAGCGGGTTGCGGCGGAACTGCAGCCAGAGCCGGTAGCGCCGCCCCCAAGCCGCCTGGCTGCGTGAGGCGGGGGTGTCGGTGAGCAGCCAGGCCCGGCGGCCGATGGCGGCGTCGCTCACCGGACCCTCGGGTCGAGCAGCCGGTACATCAGGTCGGCAAACAGGTTCAATGCGACGTAGCTCAGGCCCACCACCAGCGTCGCGCCCAGCACCGCGTTCATGTCGGCATTGAGCAAGGAACCGGTGAGATACTGGCCGAGGCCGGGCCAGGAGAAGATCGTCTCGGTCAGCACCGCCCCTTCCAGCAGGCCGGCATAGGCGAGCGCGACCACCGTCACCAGACGCACGAGGATGTTGCCGAACGCGTGCCGCCAGATCACCGAGGCCGCCGACAACCCCTTCGCACGGGCGGTGATGATGAACTCGCCGCGCAGCGCTTCCAGCATGAAGGCCCGGGTCATGCGGGCGATGTAGGCCATGTTGAAGGCGCCGAGCACCAGCGCGGGCAGCACGAGATGCGCGGCGGCGTCGCGCAGGCTGTCCCAGTCGCCGGCGATGATGCAATCGATCAGCAGGACGCCGGTCACCTGCGGCACCATGTCCTGGAACAGCACGTCCTGCCGCCCCGGCCCCGGCGCCCAGCCGAGGGTGGCGTAGAACACGAGCAAGCTGATCAAGGCGAGCACGAACACCGGGATGGAATGCCCGGACAGGCACACGACGCGGATCGCCTGGTCGATCCAACTGCCCTGCCGCACCGCCGCCCAGACGCCGAGCGGCACGCCGACCACCGTGGCGAGGATCAGCGCGATGGTGGCGAGCTCCAGCGTCGCCGGGAAGAACCGGGCGATGTCGGTCGCGACCCGGTTGCTGGTCATCACCGAACGGCCGAGGTCGCCCTGGGCGAGCTGGCCGGTGTAGCGCAGGAACTGCTCCGGCAGCGGCCGGTCGAGGCCCATCTCCCGGCGGGTGCGCTCGTAGACGTCCTGCGGCGCGCGGTCGCCGACCACGGCCAGCACCGGATCGATCGGCACTACGCGGCCGATCAGGAAGGTGATCAGCACCAGGCCGAACAAGGTGATCGGGATGCTGGCCAGGGTGGCGGCCAGGGTGCGGAGGCGCGTCAAGGCCGGGGGCTCTGCCCCTGAACCCCGCTGGGGCCAGCGGCCCCAGACCCGCCGGACACCGCTCAGGCCTTCTGGATGCGGGTGTAGACGCTGCGGTCGCTCAACGGGCCGATCTCGAAGCCGCTCGTGCCCTTGCGCATCACCGCCACCTCGACCTGCTGCAGCATGATGGCGAACGGGCTGCGCTCCTGGTGGTCGCGCTGCAGCCGCTCGTACTCCTTCACCCGCCGGGCGGCGTCCAGCTCGCGGACGTTGGCGGCGGCGCGCTCGGTCAAATCCTTGTCCTGCCAGCTCGAACGCCAGGCGACGGTGCGATTGGTCGCATTGTCGGTGTTGTCGGGGTTCATGCAGAAGGTTTCGGCGTTGCTGTGCGGGTCCATGTAGTCCGATCCCCAGCGCAGCATCGCCAGCTCGTGTTGCCGCGCCCGGGTCTTGGTGATGACCTGCCGGAACTCGGCCGCCAGCAGCTTCACGCGGATGCCGATGGCGCCGAGGTCGGCCTGCAGCGCCTGCGCCACGTCGGCAAACGGCGCAGTAGACTGGTGGTCGAGCGTGACCTCGAACCCCGCCTCGGCGCCGGCCTGCTTCATCAGCGCCTTGGCCTTGTCCACATCCTTCTGGAACGGCTGGTCAGCAAGTGCGGCCGGGAACCCTTTCGGCAGGAACGCCTGGTGCACCTCGTAGACGGTGGGCGTGATGTTGGTGGCGATCGTTTTGTAGTCGATCGCCCATTTTATCGCCTGCCGCACCTCCGGCTTGGCCAGCATCGGGTGCTTCTGGTTCATCGCCAGGTAGTTGAGGCTGGCCTTGCTGGCGCTCACCTGAGTGAAGGCCGGGTTGCCCTCGAGCTGCTTGATCTGCTCGGGCGCCAAGGTGCGGGCGATGTCGACGTCGCCCTTCTGCAGCAGCAGAAGCTGCGCCGACGGGTCCGGCCGGTGCAGGATCAGCAGGCGCTTCACCGTGGGCGGGTTCGGGTGGTTGGGGTTCGCGTCCAGCGCCACGCTTTCGCTGGCCCGCCAGGACCGCAGCACCCAGGCGTTCGACCCGGCGCTGTTGCTCTTGAGCCAGGCGTTACCCCAGTCGTCGCCGGCGATGTGCTGCGAGACGAGCTTCTTGTCGACGATGCCGCCGACATTGGCCGACAGGCAATACAGCAGGAAGGTCGGCGATTGCTGCTCCTTGATCTTCAGCACCACCGTCTGCGGGTCGGGGGCGGTGATGGTCTCGGCAGCGTTCTCCTTCGTGAAGCCGAACTGGTTGATGATGAACGCCGGCGCCTTGTTCATCGCCACCGTCCGGGTGAGGGTGAACACCACGTCCTCGGCGGTGACCGGGTTGCCGGACGCGAATTTGCGTCCCTGTTTGATCTTGAAGGTGGTGGTCAGGCCGTCCTTGCTGGTTTCCCAGCTTTCGGCCAGCTCGGGTCGGATGTTGGTCGGGTCCTTGGTGTCCGGGCTGATCAGCTTTTCGTAGATGTTGCCGCAGACCTCGTTGCCGCTGAACTCGAAGCTCTCGCCGGGGTCGAGGCTGATGATGTCGTCGATCTGGTGCGCCATCACCACGGTGTCCTTCGGCGTTTCGGCGAAGGCGGGGGCGAAGCGTTCCGTCCAGATGAGCGGTACGGCGGCGGCGCCGAGCAGGGTGCGGCGGTTCAGCATGGCGTGTGTCCCCGAATTTCGCGGGAGGATAGCGGCGCGGACGCCGGGCGGGCAACAAGGCAAGCCTCGGACGGACGGCCGAGCCCGCTACAGATAAGGCATCGCGAGCCGCGCGGCGGCGTCGCGCAGGCGGATCGGCAGGGAGCGGGCGTCGAGCTCGGCTTGGGTGAGCGGCTTGCCCTGGTTGGCGCGGACCAGCTCCGTCAGGGCGGACGCCAGCGTCTCGTCGAACACCTCGAGGCACAGCTCGAAGTTGAGCCGGAACGAGCGGATGTCCCAGTTGCAGCTCCCGACCAGCACCCATTCATTGTCCACCAGCATCACCTTGGAATGCCGGAACGGCGGCGGCGAGTGCCAGATGTGGGCGCCGTCGCGCAGCAGCGGCCCGACATTGGCGCGCATCGCCCAATCGACGAACACGTGGTCGCTTTTCTCCGGGACGACGATGTCGATGGCGACGCCGCGCATTGACGCCATCGACAGCGAGGTGAGCAGCCGCTCGTCGGGCAGGAAATAGGGCGTCATCACGATGATGCGCTCGCGGGCGCAGGCGACCGCCTGCAGGATCGCGAACTCGATCTTCTCTACGTCCTCGTCGGGGCCGCTGTCGATGACACGGGCCGGCGAGTGGCCGCGGTCGCGGATGTCGGGGAACCAGACGGCGGGGTCGAGCTCCTCGTCGGTGGCGAAGTTCCAGTCCTGCGCGAAGGATTGGGCGAGCTCGCGCACGACCGGTCCCTCGATGCGGAAATGGGTGTCCTGCACCGGTTCCTTGGGCCGCTCGGCCAGCACGTTCTGGGCGGCGATGTTGACGCCGCCGGTGAAACCGATGTGGCCGTCGATGACGAGGATCTTCTTGTGCGAACGCAGGTTGAGGAACGGCATCCGCCACGGCATGACCGCGTGCAGGAACCGCGCGGCCGGAACGCCGCGGCGCCGCAGGTGGTGGTAGGCGGGGGTCGTCAGCCAGCCGCCGCCGACGCCGTCGATCAGCACGCGGACGGCGACGCCGCGGCTGTTCGCGTCCGCCAGCGCCTCGACGAAGCGGCGGCCCCAGCTATCGTCCTTGAAAATGTAGGAGGACAGGCCGACGCAGCGCCGGGCGCGGGCGATCGCCTCCAGCATGGCCGGATAGGCTTCGTCGCCGTCGTGAAGGATGGCGATGTTGTTGGCGTCGAGCAGCGGCCGGCCGGTGATGCGGCCGACCCCGCGGGCCAGCGGGTCGAGGTGGTCGTCGACGCCGGGCGTCGGCCCCGGGGTGCGGATCGCGCCGGCACGATCTTGCGGGCGTAGCCGGCGAGCGCGGCGCTGCACCCGGTTGATGCCGAGCAGGGCGTAGGTCGCCGCACCGAGGATGGGCGCGAACCAAACGAGGCCGATCCAGCCGACCGCCGACGCAACCTCCTCCTTGCGCAGCAGAATATGGACCGTCACCCAGATCGCGAGCGCGATGCCGACGACATACATCACCCCGGAGGGGATGCCGGTCAGCTGCGGCCAGAGATGGTTCATCGGCGGCGTCGGCCGCGGCGGTTTGGGCGCCGCAGGGTGCCCATGGTCTAGCCCTTGTTGACGGGAGCGTAGAGGGTCCGGTCGCTGATCGGCCCCGGGGTGAGTCCGGCCACCGGATGCCGGAGCGCGGCGACCGCGGTTTCCTGCAGCATGATCGCGAACGGCCCGGCGTGCATCAGGTCGCGCTGCAGCGACTTGTACTCGGCGATGCGCTTGGCCGGGTCGGGCTCCCGCACGGCGGCCATCGCGCGGCCGGTGAAGTCGGGATCGGCCCAGCCGTTCTGCCAGGCGGAGGTGCGGTTGCGCGAGGCGTCGCCGTTGTCGTCGTTGACGCAGAAGGTCTGCGCGTTGCTGTGCGGGTCCATGTAGTCGCTGCCCCACAAGCTGATCGCGAGCTGGTGCTGCCGCGCGCGGATTTTTGTGAGTACCTGGCGGCCTTCGCCGGCGAACAGGGTGAGGTTGATACCGGCCTGCTTCATCTGCGCTTGCAGCGCCTGGGCGATCTCGGCCCGTGGCGAGCTGCCGGCATGGTCGAAGGTGAGGTCGAGGCCGTCCGGGTGTCCGGCCTCGGCCAGCAGCGCGCGGGCGCGGGCCGGGTCGAAGCTGAACGGGGTGTCCGTGACCGCGGCGGGGAAGCCGCGCGGCAGGAAGGCCTGGTGCACGGTGAAGGTTTCCGGCACCAGGTTGCGCTCGATCCCCTTGTAGTCGATCGCCCAACGGATCGCCTCGCGCACGCGGGGGTCGGCAAGCGGCGGGTGCTTGACGTTGATCGACAGGTACATCAGCGACGCCTTGGGCTCCGCGATGACGGTGATATTGGGGTCGCGGCGCACCGTCGCGATCTGCTCCGGCAGCAGGTCGCGGGCGATGTCGGCGTCGCCCCGCTGCAGCAGCAGCATCTGCACCGACGGGTCGGCGACGTGGCGGATCACGACGCGGCGGATGCGCGGCGCCGGGCTCGCATGCGGGTTGGCTTCGAGGTTCACGAGCTCGCTCGCCCGCACCGCGCGCAGCATGTAGGGGCCGGAGCCGGCGCTGTTGGTCTTGAGCCAGCCATTGCCGAGGTCGTCGCCGCTGGCATGGGCCATCGCCGCCGCGCGCTCCACCACGCCGCCGACTGCGGCCGATAAGCAATACAGCAGGAAGGTGGGCGCCTGCCGCTCGGCGATCTCGATCACCAAGGTGCGCGGCCCGGTCGCGCGGATGCGTTCGGCGACGTTGGCCGGGGTGAAGCCGAACTGGCCGATGATGAAGCCCGGCGATTTGTTCAGGATGACGGCGCGCTGCAGGCTGAACGCGGCGTCTTCGGCGGTCACCGGGTTGCCGGACGAGAACGTAGCGCCGTCGCGGAGCGTGAATGTCCACGTGCGGCCGTCCTCGCTGGTGGTCCAGCGCTCGGCGAGCTGCGGGTCGATGCGGGTCGGGTCGGCGGCGGCGGGCGTGACCAGCTTTTCATAGATGTTGCCGGTGACCTCGCTGCCCGAGTACTCGAACAATTCCTGCGGATCGAGGCTGATGATGTCGTCGATGCGCTTGGCCATGACGAGCGCGTCACGCGGCGTGTCGGCGAAGGCGCGCGACCATAGCAGCGGGGTTGCGAGCGAAGCGAGGAGGACCGAGCGTCGGTCGAGCATGGCGGGCGGTTCCTGTGCCTGGGGTGAGCCGGCGCCGCTACTTCCGCTGCAGGCGGGCGATCAGGGCGTCGAGCTGGTCGAGGTTGCGGTAGCTGATTTGCAGCGTGCCGCCGGCGCCGGCATGGCTCAGCCGGACCTTGAGCCCGAGCGCCTGGCTCAGGTCGCGCTCCAGCGCCTCGCGCTCGGCGTCGCGGGTCGGCGGCAGCTTGGCGGTGGCGGGGCGCAGGCTGAGCGCCTCCGTCTGCCGCACGTTGAGTCCGCGCGCGATAACGATCTTCGCCACCGCCTCGGGCCGCTCATGGTTCAGCAACGCGCGCGCATGGCCGGCCGTCAGCTCGCCGGATTGCACATGGGCGCGCACCGCATCGGGCAGGTTGCGCAGCCGCAGCATGTTGGCGATGTGGCTGCGGGACTTGCCGACGAGCTCGCCGAGCGCGTCCTGGGTGAGCCCGAAATCGTCGATCAACCGGTGGTAGCCGTCCGCCTCCTCGATCGCATCGAGGTCCTGCCGCTGCAGGTTTTCCACCAGCGCCGCTGCCATCGCCTCCGAATCGGAGAGGGCGCGGACCAGCACCGGCACCTCGTGCAGCCCGGCGGCGGTGGCGGCGCGCCAGCGGCGTTCTCCGGCGATGATCTGATACATGCCGGGGGTGGCGGGATTGGGCCGGGCCAGCAGCGGCTGCAGCACGCCTTGCTGGCGGATGCTTTCGGTCAGCTCGGCGAGCGCCGCCGGGTCCATCGCCACGCGCGGCTGGAACGGCCCGGGCTCCAGGTGCGCGACCGCCAGCGTGGTGCGGTTGGCGGCGGTTGCGGCCGGCGCGCCTTCGCCCAGCAGGGAGGCGAGGCCGCGCCCCAGCTTCGACGCCGGCGGCCGTGCGGCGGCCCGCGCGCTACTCACAGCCGGGCTCGCTCCCGCTGCACCAGCTCGGCAGCGAGCCGCACATAAGCCTGCGCGCCCGGCGAGCGGAGATCGTAGGTCAGCACAGGCCGGCCGTGGCTCGGCGCCTCGGAGATGCGGACGTTGCGCGGGATGACGGTGTCGTACACGGCATGGCCGAACACCGAGCGGACGTCGGCCGCGACCAGCTCGGACAGGTTGTTGCGGCGGTCGTACATGGTCAGCACGATGCCCTGCAGCTCGAGCTGCGGATTGAGATTGCGGCGCACACGCTCGATGGTTTGCACGAGTTGGCTGATTCCTTCCAGTGCGAAGAACTCGCATTGCAGCGGCACCAGCACGGCATCGGCGGCGACCAGGGCGTTGACCGTCAGCAGGCCGAGGCTGGGCGGGCAGTCGATCAGCACCGTCGTGTCTAGGGAAGCCGCTTCCAGCGCCTCCCGCAGCCGGTATTCGCGGCGCGGTTCCTGCGCCAGCTCGATCTCGGCGCCGGCGAGGTCGGGGTCGGCGGGCACCAGATCGGGGCCGCCCTCCATCGTCCCCACCACCGTCGCGTCGATCGCCGCCTGGCCGGTCAGCACCGCGTAGCTGCCCGGCGAACGGCTCTCGCGCGGGATGCCGAAGCCGGTCGAGGTGTTGCCTTGCGGGTCGAGGTCGATCAGCAGGCAACCATGACCGGACGCGGCGAGCGCGGTTGCGATGTTGATCGCGGTCGTGGTCTTGCCAACGCCGCCCTTCTGGTTGGCGATGGCGATCACGCGGGGCCGTCCGCGCGGCGGCCCGGCTAGGGAGGGGGGTTGGGCCATGGGCTAGGCTGCTGGGGAGGGAAGGGCAGGGCTCTGCCCTGCACCCGCTGGGGCCACGGGCCCCAGACCCCGACGTGCTGCGTCAGTTATGACCAGCACCGGGTTGGCGGCGCCGACGATGGTCATCTCGAACTGCCAAGTCTCGCGCGCCGCCTCGATTTCCTCGGTCGCGCGGGCGCCTTTGGGGAACAGCATGGTGCCGCCTGGGGCCAGATGCGGCGCGGCCAGAGCCAGCAGCTTTTCGAGTGGCGCAAGGGCGCGGGCGGTGACCAGGCTGGCCGGCGCGATGGCGACGGATTCGATCCGAGCGGTATGGATCGTGACCGGCGCGCCGGTCATCCGGGCCGCTTCGCCGAGGAACGCGGACTTGCGGTGGTCGGACTCGACCAGGTCAAACGGAATGCCGGTGGCGATCGCCAACACGAGGCCCGGCAAGCCGGCGCCAGAGCCGAGGTCGATCCCCCGCGCCGTCCCCGGCGGGATCAGGGGCGCGAGTCGCAGGCTGTCCTCGACGTGGCGCGACCAAATGTGTGCCGCGTCGGCGGCGGATACGAGGTTGATGCGGCGCGTCCACACGGCCAGCAGCGCCGCATAGTCGCGCAGGCGCTGTTCCGTTTCGGAGCTGAGCAGAGGCAGGGGCATGCAGTGCGCGTAGCATACGGGGCTCCGCCCTGAAACCCGTTGGAGGCGCGCTCCCAGACCCGCACGGACTATGACGCCTTGGCTTTTTCCTTATACGGGAATCTGCACCACTCCGCCGCCGGGCAGCGCCAGCACTCCGGCGTGCGCGCCTTGCACAGATAGCGCCCGTGCAGGATCAACCAGTGATGCGCCGGGCGCAGCATCTCCGGCGGGATGCGCTTGACGAGACCGTCCTCGACCGCGCGGACGTCCTTGCCCGGCGCGATGCCGGTGCGGTTGCCGAGGCGGAAGATGTGCGTGTCCACCGCCATGGTCGCCTCGCCGAACGCCACGTTGAGCACGACGTTGGCGGTCTTGCGGCCAACGCCGGGCAGCGCCTCGAGGCTGTCGCGGTCGCGCGGCACCGCGCCGCCGTGGCGGTCGAGCAGCATCTGCGACAAGGCGGCGACGTTCTTCGACTTGGCTTGCCACAGCCCGATGGAGCGGATGTGCGCGGCGATCCCGTCCGCGCCGAGTGCCGCCATCGCGGCGGGGGTGGGAGCGGCGGCGAACAGCGTCTTCCCGGCCTTGTTGACCGCGGCGTCGGTGGTCTGGGCCGACATGACCACGGCGCAAAGCAAGGTGAACGGGTCGGTGAACTCCAGCTCGGAAGCGGCGTCCGGGTAGGCATGCGACAGCGCCTCGAGAAAGGCGCGCACCTCGACCCGATTCATCGGCGGCGTCTTGCGCAACCGGGGCTTCTTCGCCGCGGGCTTCGGACCTGCTGCCATCAGGCGCTGCTCCGGCTGCGGTGGCCGGACATCTCGGCGCCGGCGTCGGCGCGCAGGCGCAGCGCGAGCGGGCAGGCGAGCAGGCTGAATGCGGCGACCACCAGGAAGGCCACGGTGAACGCGCCCAGCGTCGGCCCGCCGGTCGAGGCCGTCGCCAGCTCGAGCGCGGCGGCGCCCACGGTGATGCCGAGGGTCAGCGAAAGCTGCTGGACCGTCGAGTAGAGCGAGGTCGCCGCACTCATCCGCTCGCGCGGGATGTCGGCATAGGCGATGGTGTTGTAGGCGGTGAACTGCAGCGAGCGCAGGAACCCGCCGGCGACCAGCAGGGCGTAGATCGCGACCAGCGGCCAGGACGGGCGCAAAAACGCCATCGCGCCCAGCAGCAGCGCGGCGAGCGCGCCGTTGCCCACCAGCACGGCGCGGAAGCCGAGCGTGCGCAACGCCCACTGCGCCACCGGCTTCATGACGATCGCCCCGGCGGCACTGGCAAAGGTGATGAGCCCGGACTCGACCGCGGCCAGGCCGAAGCCGAGCTGCAGCATCAGCGGCAGCAGAAACGGGATGGCGCCGACGCCGATCCGGAACAGCGACCCGGCGCCGACCGAGACCGCGAAGGTCGGGATCCGCAGCAGGCCGAGGTCGAGCAGCGGATCCGGCCGGGTGCGGGCATGACGCAGATAGCCGGCCCCGAACACGAGTCCGGCCAGGAGCAGGGCCCCGGTGATCGGCGGCGCCAGCATGCCGCGCCCGGCGGTTTCGAAGCCGAACATCAGGCAGGCGAGCGACAGGCCCGAATAAACCAGCCCGACGGCGTCAAGCCGCCCCGGCGCCGGCTCGCGCACGTCGTGCACGTAGCGGGACACCAGCCAGATGCCGGCCAGCCCGATCGGCACGTTGATGTAGAAGATCCAGCGCCAATTGGCGTAGGTGACAAGGAAGCCGCCCAATGGCGGGCCGACGATCGGCCCGACCAGCGCCGGCACCGTGAGCCAGGCCATTGCGGCCACCAGTTCGGACTTGGCGACGCTGCGCAGCAGCACCAGGCGGCCGACCGGCACCATCATCGCGCCGCCGATCCCCTGCACCACCCGCGCCGCGACCAGGAAGGCGAGGCCGTGCGCCGCGCCGCACAGCACGGAGCCGACCGTGAACACGCCGATTGCCGCGCGGAACACCGGCCGCGCGCCGTAGCGGTCGGCCATCCAGCCCGACACCGGGATGAACACCGCAAGGCTGAGCAGGTACGAGGTCAGCGCCACGTTCATGTGCAGCGGGTCGGAGCCGAACGCTCGCGCCATGGCCGGCAGCGCGGTCGCGACCACGGTGCCGTCCAGGTTCTGCATGAACAGCGCGCAGGCGACGATCAGCGCGGTGAGGCGGGTGCGGCTCGGATCGGGGGTGATCGCCCCAAGGTCGATCGCCGGGGCGTCGATGCGTCCGGCCGTGGCGAGTTTCGGCGGAAGGGGTGTCAGCGCCGCACTCCCTGGCGGGTGGCTGCCCTCAAGGGATCAGGACGGTGCTGCCCGTCGTTTGGCGCGCCTCGAGCGCCGCATGGGCGGCGGCGGCGTCCTGCAGCGGGAAGGTCTGGTTGACGCGGATCTGGACTGCGCCCGATCGGACCACGTCGAACAACTCGCCGGCCGATGCGGCGAGGTCGGCGGGCTTGGCGGTATAGGTCGCAAGACTCGGCCGGGTGATGAACAGGCTGCCCTTGGCCGACAGATTGCCGAGGTCAACCGGCGGCACCGGGCCGGACGAGTTGCCGAAGCTGACCATCAGGCCCAGCGGCGCCAGGCAGTCGAGGCTGGCGAGGAACGTGTCGCGGCCCGTGCTGTCGTACACCACCGGAACCATGGCGCCACCGGTGATCCGCTTGACCTCACCCGGCAGGGAGGCATGGCCGATCACCACGTGCTCGGCGCCGTGCTCGCGGGCGAGCTGCGCCTTGGTCTCGTTGCCCACCACGCCGATCACGGTGGCGCCCAGGTGCTTGGCCCATTGGCACATGATCAGCCCCACCCCGCCCGCGGCGGAATGCACGACGATCGTCTCGCCGGGCTGCACGCGGTGGGTGCGGCGGAGCAGGTATTGCGCGGTCATGCCCTGCAGCATCATCGCCGCGGCGGTGCGGTCGTCGATCCCGTCGGGGACCACCACCAGGCGGTCGGCGGCGATGACGCGGTCGGTGGCGTAGGCGCCGATCGGCCCGGTGGCGTAGGCGACGCGGTCGCCGGGCTTGACGTTGCGGACGTCCGAGCCGACCGCCGTCACGGTGCCGGCGGCCTCCATGCCGAGCGTCGCCGGCATGGTCGGGATCTTGTAGAGCCCGGTGCGAAAGTAGACGTCGATGAAGTTGAGGCCGACCGCGGTGTGGTGGACCAGCGCCTCGGCCGGGCCGGGCTCGGGGGTGGGGACCGCCTCCCACTTCATGACTTCGGGGCCGCCATGGGCGTGGATGCGGATTGCCTTCGACATCGTCAATGATCCTCCAGCCGCCGGGCGAGGGGCAATTCCAACGGTGCCGCGGCGGTGCGGCGCTCAAGGTGCAGCAAGCGGCGCTTGGTTTCCAGCCCATCCCCCCCGGAGTAGCCGCCCGGCCCGGCGGCGCCGACGACGCGGTGGCACGGGATCAGGATCGGCAGCGGGTTCGTCGCCATCGCGCCGCCGATCGAGCGCGCCGCCCCGCCGGCCGCCGCGGCCAGCTCGCCATAGGTGCGGACCTCGCCGAACGGGATCTGGATCAACGCCTGCCACACGCGTTGCCGATAGGGCGTGCCGCGCGGCGCCAGCTTCAGGTCGAACGTCCGGCGCTCGCCATCGAGGTACTCCTCGAGCTGCTCGCGCGCCCGCAGCAGCAGCGGCGTTTCTTCCTGGTCGCGGCCCCAGCCCCAGTCGAGCGCGACCAGCGCGCCGTCCTCCTCGGTGAGGGTAAGGACGTCGAGCAGCGAGGTGCGGAAGGAGAGTTGCGGCACGGGAAATGGGTAACGGGGTGAGCGCGGGCCGGCAAGGTGCTATGCCATCCGGAGCCGGAACCGGAGTTGCCGATGTACGTGCCGCCGCAATTTGCCGAGGAACGGATCGATGTGTTGCAGGGCGCGATGCGCCGCACCGGGCTCGCCAACCTGGTCACGCTGGGGCCGGACGGCCTGCTCGCGACGCCGCTGCCGTTGATGCTCGACGCCGGGGATGGGCCGTTCGGCACGCTTTACGGGCACCTCGCGCGCGCCAATCCACAATGGCGCCAAACGCCGGCCATCGATGCGCTGGCGATTTTCATGGGGCCGGACGCTTACGTCAGCCCGTCCTGGTATGCGACCAAGCGCGAAACCGGCAAGGTGGTGCCGACCTGGAACTACATCACCGTGCATGCGAGCGGCCCGGTGTCGTTCTTCGAGGACGCGACCGAGCTGCTCGATGTCGTGACCCGGCTGACGGAGCGGCACGAGGCGGCGCGGGCGGAGCCTTGGACGGTGTCGGACGCGCCGCCGCCGTTCGTCGCCGCGCAGCTGAAGGGCATTGTCGGCTTTCGGATGCCGATCCGGGCGGTCCAGGGCAAGTGGAAGATGAGCCAGAACCGGCCGGCCGTGGATCGCGAGGGTGTGGTCGCCGGGCTGCGCGCCGAGGGCAACGCGGTAGCGGACATCGTCGCCGCCGGGTTCGAGCCGGCGTCGTGATCCGGTAACGTTCCCGGGCCAAAAGGCATTGAACATCCCCGCCGGTTTGGCGCAGGCTCCGCCCGGGCGCCGAGGAGGCGCCCCAAGCAAGACGGGGGAGAAGCTTTCATGTTCAAGGGGATTGGAGCAACGCGGCGCGGGCTGATCGCGTCGGCGGCCGGTGCGGCGGGATGCCTGGCGATGCCGGGCGCGGCCCGCGCCAAGATGCCGATGCACCAGGCGCAGGTACCGTATTTCTATCGTTTCAAGCTCGGCTCGGCCGAGTGCACCGTGGTGACGGACGGGCAGTTGCCGCTCGGCGACCCGAAGGCCTCGTTCAAGAACACCACCGGGGACGAGATCGACCGCGAGCTGACGGCGAACTTCCTGCCGCTCGACAATGCGGTGCTGGAACAGAACGTGCTGGTGGTGAATTTCGGCGATCGGGTGGTGCTGTTCGACACCGGCATGGGCAGCGACACGCTGTTCGGCAAGACCACCGGCAAGCTGCTGCCGAGCCTCAAGGCGGCCGGGATCAGCCCGGCCAGCGTGGACGCGGTGGTGATGAGCCATGCTCACATCGACCATTGCGGCGGCCTGATCGGCGCCGGCGGCAAGCCGAACTTCCCGAACGCGCGCTATTACATTGGCGAGCCCGACTTCGCCTATTGGACCGACGACGCGAAGATCCCGTCTGATTATCCCGCGCGGGCGCACTTCCTGGCCCAAGCGCGCAAGAACCTGCTGCCGCTCAAGAACCGGATCACCTTCTACAAGGACGAGCAGGAGATTCTGCCGGGCATCACCGCGCTGGCCGCGCCCGGACACACCGTCAGCCATTCGGTGTTCATGATCAACTCGGGCAACAGCAAACTTTGCTACATCGGCGACCTCGCGCATCATCCGGTGCTGCTGCTCGAACGGCCGCGGACGCAGTTCGCTTACGACACCGACCCGGCGCAATCGGCCGAAAGCCGGGTGCGGATGATGGACATGTTCGCCGCCAACCGGATCCCGATCCTGGCATACCACTTCGCCTGGCCGGGCGCCGGGCACGTCGCCAAGGCCGGCGACGGATACCACTACTTCCCGACGGCAATGAATTTGGAAGGCATCCACGCAATCTGAACGGCAGGGGCCAAGGGCGTTACCCCTGGCCCCGCCTATTCCGGCGGCGTGTCCCGGAAGTAAGCCTCGACCGGCCCCTGCAGCTTCACCGTGAGCGGGGCGCCGGTGCGGTCGGTCTTATTGCCGACGGACACGCGCACCCATCCCTCGCTGATGCAGTATTCCTCGACATTGGTGCGCTCGATGCCCTTGAAGCGGATGCCAACTCCTCGCTGCAGCAGGGCGGCGTCGTGGTGCGGGCTTTTCGGGTTGGCGGAAAGCCGGTCGGGCGGCGTGTCGGTCATGCCGGGGTCATAGGCGCGGGCGGACGGGCGTTCAAGCCGGAACACCGCCGAAGGACCACCCGACGACGGATCGGGCGCCGCCGTTTCCCAAGCAAAGAAACCAAGCAGTAACGTTTAACGCCTAGACTGCCGGTCAACTCGAAGCAGCGGCCATTCGCTTGGCGTCTGCGAAAGGAGACCGGATTGAGCGCCCTCGACGTGCCGCTGCGGCCTCCGGTTGCGGCAACAAATGCAGGATTGCCGCCCGTCGTGGCGCATCGTCCGGCGACATTCATGCGCCGGGGCGTCGCGGTGCCGTTCACCACACCCTTGCTGGGCGGGGCGCGGGCGCGACCGGACGAGGCCCATTCGGTGGAATTGGTGATCCCGAGCCCGTCGGGAAGCCAGGGCGTCTACGTCATGCGCTGGGCGAGCATTCCGGCGCTGTGCCGCCCGACGCTGCACGACCGGGAGCTCAGCCGCCGAATCATGAACGAGGAGAGCGTGTCGCCCTCCTCGATCCGGCGTGCGGCGCGCGAGGTGGCGGCTGCCGGGCTTGCGGGCGAGGACGCGCGCGAAGCTGCGGTCGCAGCCGAACAGTCGGAGGGGAGGGAGCAGGTTCTGGCGAACTACCGGCTGTTGATGACCTTGATCAGCCAGGTCCGGGTTGCCGTTCCGGCCGATTCGGCCGGCAACCCGGCCGCCCGGGCGCAACTTACGGTCGACCACGTGTCGCGGCAACTCGGCCAGACCACCGCCTGGACCGCCTTGGCGCTGGAGCGGCTGGCCGCCTCGATGTCTGCAATCGGCGCGGGCGGTGATGACATGGGCCGGATCACGCGCCTGCTCGCGTTGCTGACGGAGGTGCGGTCGGACCTCCTCGCCTGGAGCCACGGCCAGGATGCCGAGTGCCAGTCTCAGGCAGCTCTCGTCGGCTCGTTCGCCGAACTGACCCTGTCGACCGCGACGGCGATGGTGGCGGAAGCGCGCGCCCGGACCAGCGACGTCGTGAAGGCGCTCCGCATGTGGGCGGACGAGCCGGCCGAGCTGTCACGCTGCTTCGCCCGGCCGGAATGGATGCTCGATGGCTGGGAGCAGATCTGCCTGATCTGGAAGCACGCCGACGATCAGTCGAGCCGCCGGGCGGCGCTGGCGGAAATCGCCGGGATGATCCCGGTGCTGCCGAAGGAAGCGAGCGATTGGTGCCGGGACGTGGACAAGCACAACGACATGCTGCGCCACCGCAAGTTCATCCGTCTGCACGAAGACTGGCTCACCGGCGTGTTCGACATGGAGCGCGTGGGCCGCAACGAGCATCTCCGGGCCGTCTCATGCCGGATGCAGGCGACCGGGGCGGCGCATGGCTCGAATGACGGGTGGGCGTTGCCGTCCTTTGTGCGAAAGGCGAACAGGTGACCTATTACGCAAATCCGGCGGTGTCGCCCGAGGTGGTGAAGTCCGTGCGGCATCAGCTGCTCGACGCCGATGACGCGAAGATCGGCCGGGTGATGGCGCTGCTCGACAACACCGGCGACGCTGCCACGTCCGAGGCGTTGCTGGCGCCGCTGCGACCGCGACTGGCGGCGTTGAAGCCGGCCCGTCCGCTCCGTTTCGCCAGGCTGTTGTTCCATCCGTTGGATCGGCTGATCGTGCCGCCGCGGACCTGGCGCCCGGGCGGCGCCACCGTGCCGCGGACCGTGATCGGGCCCATCGCGGACGTGGTCCGCGCAGGGTTGGGCGACGGGGCGGCTGTGATCGAGGCTCGTGTCGCCGGGCACAAGACCGACGCCTCCGACCTGATCGACGAGGCCGGAGCCGCACTCTGGCAGCAAGCGGCGTCGGTGCTGGACGGCGCGGAACGACCGCCCGCTTGGAGCAAGACCGGGTTGGAACCGGCCCTCTACCCGATCCTGGCGAAGGCCGTGGCCGCCGTGCTGCGCCGGTCGGCAACGTTCCGTCTGCTGGTGCGCGACGTGGACCAGGGCGCCGCGGAGGTGGACGAGGCAGCGTTGCGGCCGCTCGTCGAAGGCTTGGAGCGCGAAACCGCCGAAGGCTGCGCCATGTTCACCAGCTTGGTGCTGCTGCAATTGCCGGCCGCCGCCGCGCTGCTCGGCCGCATGCTGTCGCGACTCGAACCGTCCGCGCGGCTCCGGGTGAACAAGTCGCTCGACCAAGCGCTCGAGCACGTGCTGTCGCATATGGAAGCGCCGTCCGGCTCCATCCGGGAAGTCGGCCATGCCGAGTTGGCACAGGCGGGAACCGACATGCGCCGGATCGTGACCTTGTTCGAGACGCTCGAGGAGAACGGCATGGCGCCCCAGCATCGCCAGCGTATCCGGTCGATCCGCGGCCAACTCGGCCAAGCCTGCCAGGCACGCTTTGCCGACAGCCTGCAACGCGAGATCATGGGGCCGCTGCCGTCGGCCCTGGCGCAGGACGGCGGCGGCCAGCAACGGCAACTCGAAGCCGCGACACGCAACCTGCGCGCGCTCGAGCGTGCGGCCCGCAAGCTGGGCGGCGCCCGAACCTACGACCAGTTGCTGTCCGGCGCGGCCGAAAACCTCCGGACCATGCCGCATACCGGGCCGTTGTCGCTGGCCCGGCGGGTGCGGCTCATCGAGATCCTGGCCGGCCCGGAGGCAGCCGAGGCCGCCTACCGCGAGCAAGCGCCGCAGTCATAGCGCCGCGGGCGGCTGGGCAGAACGGAAGTCGGGGCGACCCGGGCGCAGCCGGGCAGGTGGCAGCGACCGTGCCGGCACGCTAAGCTGCGCCGCACAAAACGGAGATGCCCGATGATGTCCGGAGTGAGCCAGTGAAGCCGCCGCGCGCGCCCAGCAGCGGCATGCGCCGCTTGGCGGACGGGGTGCGGCGGTTCCGCAAGCATGAATTCCCGGAACGCCGTCGCCTGTTCGAGACACTGGCGGAGGGGCAGCAGCCGCACACCCTGTTCATCGCCTGCGCCGATAGCCGCGTCGTCCCCGAGCTCATCACCCAGACCCGGCCGGGGGAGATGTTCGTTTGCCGCAACATCGGCAACATCGTGCCGGCCTATGGCGAGATGCTGGGCGGCATCTCGGCGGTGGTCGAGTATGCCTGCACCGCGCTGCAAGTGTCCGACATCATCGTCTGCGGCCACTCCGATTGCGGAGCGATGAAGGCGCTGCTGGTGGCCGACGATCCCAAGCTGGCGACGATGCCGACGGTGAAGTCCTGGCTCCGCAACGCCGAAGCCGCGCGCAGCGTGGTCGACGCGACCCGGCCGGGGCTCAGCGACGCCGAACGCGTCGAGGCGCTGGTGGAGCAGAACGTGCGGACGCAGCTTGCCCATCTCGGCACCCACCCGTCGGTGGCGGCGCGGCTGGCGACCGGGTCGCTGTCGCTGCACGGCTGGGTGTACCGGATCGAGTCGGGCGGGGTCGAGGTGATGGAGGGCAGCACCGGCAAGCTGGTGCCCCTGGGGGAGGAGGCGAAGCGCTACAAGGCGCGGGGGCGCATCAAGGCGTGACGCGAACGAGGCCGCGGCATCTGGCCGGCCGGGCACGCAGCCTCCCGGCCGCGACGCAATGATCGTCCGCAAGGGCCTCGATCTGACTCGGCTGGTGCGGCACGTGGGGCCGCTGCTGGGCGCGCTGCTGGCCTACGACGTCGCCTTGACAGTGGGGTATGTGGGGCTCGGTTGGCGTTGGCTGGCGATCAACGACCTGCCGCTGCCGCTGCTCGGCAGCGCCGTGGTGCTGGTGATCACGCTGCGCAACAACGCCGCCTACGCGCGCTGGTGGGAAGCGCGGACGCTTTGGGGCGCCGTGGTGAACAATTCCCGCAGCGTGGCGCGCGGGCTGCAGCTGCTGACGGCCGACGCGGCGCTGCGGCGTGAGCTCGTGCGTTATCAGGTCGCCTATGCGCTGGCGCTGCGCTGCCATCTGCTCAAGCGGCCGCCCTGGACCGACATCGAGGGCTACGTGCCCGACGAGACGCTGGAACGGCTGCGCGGGGTGGCGAACGTCCCGGTCGCAATCCAGGATGCGATGGCCGGCGCACTGCGCCGGGGCGGCATGGGCAGCATCGGGCTGTCGGCACTCGACACGACGATGTCGGCGCTGGCCAATGCCCAGGGCGGGCTGGAGCGGATCAAGAACACGCCGCTGCCCCGTCAATACATGCAGTTCCCGATGGTGTTCAGCCGGATCTATTGCCTGCTGCTGCCGGTCGGGCTGCTGACCGACCTGGGCGTGCTCACCCCGGTCGGGTCGACGGTGATCGGGTTCATGTTCCTCGCCTTGGACCGGATCGGTCAGGATCTGGAAGACCCGTTCGAAGGCCGCGTGCACGACGTACCGATGGCGGCCATCGTGCGCACGATCGAGATCGACCTGCTGCAGTCGATCGGCGCGGCCGAGGTGCCGGCACCGCACACCATTTCCGACGGGGTCATCTGGTAGGGGGCGGACGCGGCGACGCGGCGCCGGCGGCGACGCGGGTGAACGTGGACACGATCTTCGACCCGGCGCTCAACGTCCCGCGCAGGCTTCCGGCCACCTTGCTGTCGCCGGCGGCGCGGACGCGATACGGAACCGGCAACTCCAGGATCCGCAGCCGGGCGCGGGCGGCCTTCATCTGCATCTCGATGTTCCACCCGTAGGTCATCTCCTGCATGTCGAGCGCGGCCAGGGCGTCGCGGCGGATGGCACGCAACGCGCACATGTCGGTGTAACGCACGCCATACAGCGCGCCCATCAGCCGACCCGCCACCGCGCCGGCGAGCACCTGGTGCCAGCTCATGGAGCCCGGCTCGCGCACGCCCCGGGTGCGGCTGGCGATGGTGAAGTCCTGTTCGCCGTCGAGGATGGGGCGGCACAGCGCAGCCAACTGGTCGGGCCGGTCGGCGCCGTCCCCGTCCATGAAGGCGATCACGTCGTGCTCAGGGCCGACCGCCTGGGCGCCGAGGTGGCAGGCGCGGCCATAACCGCGGCCAGCGTCGAGCACGCTGGCGCCGGCTGCGGCCGCGATGGCGGCGGTCCCGTCCCGGCTGCTGCCGTCGGCCACGACCACCTGGCCCACGCCTTGGGCGAGCACCTCCGCTACGACGGCCGCGATCGCGCCGGCTTCGTTCCAGGTGGGGATCACGACGGCGACGCGGCGCAGCACG
Source organism: uncultured Alphaproteobacteria bacterium (assembly GCA_963752225.1). Lineage (GTDB taxonomy): Bacteria > Pseudomonadota > Alphaproteobacteria > Acetobacterales > Acetobacteraceae > JBBROS01. The sequence goes on from CAVVXS010000005.1 coordinate 175,210, forward strand.
GGCGGGCCGCCGGCGGGAGAGGTCAGAGGCTCCAGCGCAGGCCGCAGCCTTGGCAGGGCTTGGGCGGGGTATCGCTGACCAGGTCAGCCCGGAAATCCTGGTAGGCCGGGCTGTTCCAAATCTCCATCAGATCGGTCTGGCTGGCGTTGCCGAGCGTGTAGTTCTCGTAGCCGCGGGCACTGAACGGGGCGATGCAGCACGGCAGCGCGCGGCCATGGGCGGTGAAATACATCAGCGACCACGGCCGGCGGCAGGTCGACCAAGGCTTTTCCTCTGCCTGCTTCTTCAAGGACAAGCCAGGCTCGGTGGCGCCGGACGCGTCGAGCTTCACCCCGAGCGCGAGCCCGGCCGCGGTCGCTTCGGCGATGATCGCTTCCTCGTCGGCGCGGGTGCTCTCGAACAGCGAGCTGTCGGGCCGGGCCATGCCGAACCCCTGATCGTCGAACACCAAGCGCTGCAGGTGCACCTCCTTCACCCCGATGCGCGCGGCCAGGCTGACGAAGGCCGGCAGCTGGTCCACCGTTTCCTTCAGGCCGGTGAGCCACAGCGACACCAGCGGCTTTTCCACGCCGAGCGCCGCTTGCAGGTTGGTGAAGGCGCTGACATTGCGGACGATGCGGTCGAACATGTCCTTGCCGCGCACTTTCAGGAACATGCCCGCTTCGGCGGCGTCCAGCGACACGCGCAATTCGTCGAGGCCGGTCGCGATGATCTCCCGGTGCTTCTTCGGCGCCAGCAGGGTGCCGTTGGTGTTGAACAGCACATGCGTGTTCCGCCCCGGCGCCTTGAGGTATCGGATCATGTCCGGCAAGTGCTTGACCAGCATCGGCTCGCCGACCCCATGCAGCACGACGCGGCGCACGTCCGGAACCTGATCCACGATGCGGCGGAACAGCTCCATGCTCATGTCGGCGGGCGGCTCGAGAGCTTCGAAGGTGCGCGGACAGGTCTCGCACAGCAGGTTGCACCGGTTGGTGACCTCCAGGTACAGGCAGACCGGCGGCGTCTTGGCGACGCTGTCGCCGGCTGCGACGCGCTCGAAATAGCGGCGAGGGTCGAGATCGGCGGGCGCCGGGGTGAGGTTGGTATCGGGCATCAGGGGCCTCCTTCCACTTCGGCCAGCCGTGCCGGGGCACGGACGGTCGTGTTGCGGCGCAGATCGAGCAGCAGGATCGGCGGCACCGGCAGGAACACCAGCGCGGGCCACAGAACGTCGTTGTGGGACGGATCGAGATACAGCAGCGGCCCGGCGACCGTCGGCCACAGCGCCGCCCAGAACGGCACCACCGCCGCCGGCAGCACCAGCATCGTCAGATACCACGGGTAGTGCGGCGACATGACGGCCAGCAGAGCCGAGGCGAGCGCCAAACTGCCGCCGGCGATCGCCAGCGTGCGGGGCGCGGGCGCGGGCGGGAGCGGGCGCCGCACGACGGCCAGGGCGGTCGCGGCAAGCAAGACGAGCCCGGCGACGGCATAGGCGGCGCCGGCCCACGCCGGAACCGGCCCGGCCAAAGCCAGCAGCCGAAGCAGCAGGAAGCCGCCACCATCCTGCAGCCGCTCCTCCTGCGTGTACCCCAGCAGGTAGCCGAACACCTGCCAGCCGACCGAGGCGTAGACGGCGTAGAATGCGACGCCGGTGCACGCGGCAATGAGCGGCATGCGCCAGTCCCAACGGCGCCAGATCGCAGGAAACAGCGCAGCCGGCAGCACCTTCGTCAGCACGGCCAGCGTCAACGCGAACCCGGCCCACCCCATGCGAGCGCGCACCGCGAGCAGCATGGCGCCGGCCATCAGCGCCACCGCCATCGCATCCACGTGTCCGGCGCCGGCGAATTCCGAGATCACCAGCGGGTTCCAGGCCCAGATCAGCACGAACGCGTCCGGGCGCCGGGCCGCGCGCAGCAGCAGCAGCACGAGCCCGGTGGTGACGAGGTCGAAGCCGAGCATTACCCCCTTCACCGTCCAGATGCTGGGCGCGGCCAGTCCGACCAGCGCGAACACCATCTGGGCCGCGGGCGGGTAGATGGTGTGCGCGGTCTCGGCCCGGTTGACGTTGAGGTAGATCGAGGTCGCGACATGCCCGGGATCGCGCAGCGGCGCCAACGCCGGGTCGCTCGGCCTGAAGCGATACGGATTGACGCCGGCCGCCTGCACCTTGCCGTCCCAGATGTAGCGGTAGAGATCGGTGGACAGCACCGGCGGCGCCCCCACCACGACGAGGCGGGCAGCCAGGCCGGCCGCAAGGATGACCGGCACGGCGCCGCGCGGCACCGGGCCGCGGCGCACCAGCCAAACGCCGGCCGCGTAGACTGCCCCGGCGAGCCCGGCCCAGGCGACGTAGCGAACGATGTCGGGACGCGCCAGGTAGCCGTACGACCCCGGCGGCAGCGTCACCAGTCCGCCGGCCGTGGCGCCGACCAGGCCGGCGCCGAGCAGGAGCAGAACCCAGGGCAGACGCTTCATGCAGCGCGCCCGGCGAGGCGGGCGGCCAGCCCGAGCCGGCCGATCGCGGCGGCCGTGTGCGGCGCGCCGAACGCCCCGTGCCCGGCACACGCGCCGACCTCCTCGACCAGGCGCGCCAGCGCCGGCGGGTCATCGATGTCGTACCACTCGCCCAGTTCGCGCAGGCGAAGCCCGGCGGCGGCGATGCGCGCCCGGGTTTCATCGGCGACGCGGGCGGTGCTCCAGGTGATGCCGGCGTAGGGGGCCGGGTGCGGCCCGGTCAGGCCCAGCAGCCAGTAGCCGCCATCGTCCGCCGCGCCGAGCACGGCGTCCGCCTCGCCACGCAGCAGCGTGCGGGCGGCCAGCACCAAGCGTTCGGTCGGGAGGGTCGGACTGTCGGCGCCGAGCACGCAGACCGCCCGGTAGCCGCGCGCGAACAAGGCCCGGGTGGTGTCGAGCAGCACGCGGCCGAAGCCCTCGACCCCGGGAGCGTCGCCGCCGCTGCCGTCGGCCAGCAGCAACTCGGCGCCGGGCGGCAGCAGACCGTCGAACCGTGCCTCCTGGCCGGCCGGCGCGTAGGCCACAAAGGCGTCGATCGGCGCGGCGCGGTTGGCGTGAACCAGGTTGGCCAGCGTGTCGGCCAGGAACGCGGTGCCGAGCGCCGCCGCCTCGTCAGGCTGCAGCACGCTTTGCAGGCGCGTCTTGACGTGCCCGGGGCGCGGCGCCTTGGCGATGACGGCGATGGCGCAGGTTTGAGACGGCGTGGTCATGGATCCGTCGTTGGTTCGGTCCCCGCCGGACGCCGGTTACCGATTGACCGGCACTGGGACGATCGGAATCGGGGCGACCGGGGCTGGGCCGGCCAGGCAGCGCTCGATGGCGGCGCGGACCGTGCGCCCGCCTGGGGTGGCGAGGCTGCTGAACCATTGCACGAGGCGGCCATCGCGTCCGATCACGTACTTGTAAAAGTTCCAGCGCGGCCGGCCGAGCGGTCCCGCCTGCTCGCCGAGCCAGCGAAACAACGGCGTCGCCCCGGCGCCCTTGACGTGCGCCGTGGCCGCGACCGGGAAGCTGATGCGGAAGCGGGCATCGCACAGCTCGGCCGTCTTGGCCGGGTCGGCGTGTTCCTGGTTGCCGAAATCCGCCGACGGCACCGCGAGCACCACCAAGCCCTGGCCGGCGTAGTCCGTGTGCAGCTGCTGCAGCCCGGCATATTGGCCGGTAAAGCCGCACAAGGACGCGGTGTTGGCGATGAGGAGCGGCCGGCCGCGAAACGCGTCGAGCCGGATCGGCTCGCCCCGCAAGGCGGGCAAGGTGAAGTCGTGCGCCGTCATGCCGCGGCCTGCAGCGCCTGCCACACGCGATAGGCGCTGGCGGGCATGTCGAGGTGGCGGACGCCGCGCGAGCGGAGTGCGTCGAGGATGGCGTTCATCGCCGTTGGCAGCGCGCCGGTGGTGCCCGCTTCGCCGGCGCCTTTGACGCCCAGCGCATTGTTCGGCGACGGCGTGACGAGGCTCTCGATGTGCACGCGCTTGGCCAGGTCGGCATGCGGCATGGTGTAATCCATGAAGCTGCCGGTCAGGAACTGCCCGTCGGCGTCGTACACGGCCTGCTCGCCGAACACCTGGCCCAGACCCTGCATCAGCCCGCCCAGGATCTGGCCTTCCAGCAGTGTGTGGTTGAGCACGGTGCCGCAATCGTCGACCGCCGTGTAGCTTACGAGCTCGACCATGCCGGTCGCCGGGTCGATCTCGACCTCGGCCACGTGGGCGCCGGACGGGTAGGCCCGCCCGGCCGGCAGCGCGGTCAAGGTGTCGAGCGGGTGAGCGTCGGCGCGCGGATGCAGGCGGACCAGGTCGAGGAAGGCCAGCGTGCGGTCGGTGCCGGCGATGCGGTAGGCGCCGTCGGCATATTCCAGGTCGGCCTCGGCCGCCTCGAGCGCTTCGGCGGCGAGCGTGCGGCCCTTCTCCACCACCTCGATCGCCGCCAAATGGGATGCGGCGCCGTGGCTCAGCATCGAGCGGGAGGCGAAGGCGCCGCCGCCGGCCAGCTTCGGGCCTTCGGGGTTGCCGCTGCTGAGCCGGATGCGCTCCGGGTCGATGCCGAGCACGCGGGCGACGATCTCCGGGAACACGGTCTCGTGGCCCTGGCCGGAAGAACCGGTGACGTTGTGGATCGTGATCTCGTCGGCGGTGTCGCCGCCGAAGGTGATGGCGACCTCATCCTTCGGCACCACGCCGCCCGAGGGCTCCACGAACAGGCCGAGCCCGATCCCGCGCAGCTTCCCGGCCGCCTCGGACTGCGCACGGCGCGCGGCGAACCCGTTCCAGTCGGCCACGCTGGCGGCGCGGTCCAGCAAGGCCTTGTAGCTGCCGCTGTCGTAGGTCGCTGCCATCGGGCCGGGGGTCGGCAGCTTATACGGGAACGCTTCGGGCGGCACGGCATTGCGGCGGCGAAGCTCGAGCCGGTCGAGGCCGAGCCGGACGGCGGCCTCGTCCACCAGGCGTTCGACGACATAGGCCATGTCCGGGCGGCCGGCGCCGCGATAGGCGGTGATCGGCACGGTGTTGGTGAGCGCCAGGCGATGGTGGCCGTGCACGGCGGGGATGCGGTAGCAGCCGGTGCACATCATCGCCGGGTTGAGCGTGTTGATCAGCGGCCCGGTGGCGACGGGAAAGGCGCCCTGGTCAGCCAGCCATTCGTGGCGGATGGCGAGGAAATTGCCCTGCGCGTCGAGCGCCAGTTCGGCCCGCATCGACAGGCCGCGGCCGTGGTAGTCGCTCAGGAACGTTTCGGAGCGGGACGCGACCCACTTCACCGGGCGGCCGAGTGCCCGGGCGGCGAAGGCGAGCGCCATGTGCTCGGGGTAGGCCGGGCCGCGGATGCCGAACCCGCCGCCAACGTCCTGGGCGCGCACCCGGATGTTGTCCGCGGGCAGGCCGGTGAGCCCGGCCAGGCTGTCGCGCAGGGCGTTCATGCCCTGGGTGCCGGTCCACAGGTCGAGCATGTCGCCGTCCCAGGACGCCAGCGCCGATTTCGGCTCCATCGGGTTGCCGACCACGCGGTCGCTGGTCAGCTCGATCGGCACGACATGCGCGGCGGCGGCAAAGGCGGCGTCGGTCGCGGCACGGTCGCCATACTCGTATTCGAAGCAGAGATTGCCCGGAACGCCCGAATGGATCTGCTCGGCGCCGGGCGCGAGCGCGGCCGCCGCGGTGGCCAGCGCCGGGCGGTCGGCGTACTCGACCACGATCAGCTCGAGCGCGTCCTGTGCCGCGGCCAGCGTGTCGCCGACGACGAGGGCCACCGGCTCGCCGACGAAGCGGACCCGGTCGGTCGCGAGCGCCGGACGCGGCGGCGTCAGCAACGGCCGATCGCCGACGCCCTTGAATGGCAGCAGCGCCTGGGTGCGATGCCATCCGGCCGCCTCGGTTTCGGCGCCGAGCAGCACGAGGTGGACGCCGGGCGCGGCCTTTGCGGCCGCCATGTCGATGGACAGGATGTCGGCATGGGCGCGATCGGCCCGCAGGAACGCGGCGTACAGCTGGCCCGGCAGCGACACGTCGGAGGTGTAGCGGCCGGCGCCGGTCATGAGTCGTTGGTCCTCGCGGCGTCCGCGGTAGGCGTGAGTCATGCGTCGGCGTCTCCAATCGGGCCGGTCGTATATTGGGGCGGCCGGCCCGGCGTCATCGGGTCGTGCTCGCGGGGGCGTTGGTCATCGGGCGGCGTCGGGCGGACGCGTGGGGGGTATGCAGTACACCTCCCATCGTGGCTCAGAACCGCGCCGCGGCCGGCAGCGGGGTTGCCTCCACGCCCTCCTCGGCGAGGTCTTCGAGCCGGCGCCCGGCGGGTTCGACGCCGAGGACGAGCACGGTGACGATCAGCAGCAACAACAGGCCGATCATCAGCGCGAGCACGCCGCCGACGCCGTAGGCGGTGAACAGCGGCAGCACGAGGAACGGGGTGAGCACGGTGGCGCCGCGGCCGAGCGTGTTGCACAGGCCGGAGGCGCGCAGGCGGACTTCGGTCGGGAACAACTCCGGGATGTAAACGCCGAACAGGATCGCAACCATGACGTAGATCGGGATCGTCAAAGCGAGGCCGACCAGCGGCAGCAGCACCGGGTCCAGCACGAACGGGTAGGCGGCGCCGAACAGGATGCTGAGCGTCGCGGCGGCGACCAGGGTCGGGCGCCGGCCCCAGCGGTCCACGGTGGCGGCGCCGATCCAGGCGCCCACCGGCGCGCCGAGCGCCATCACAAAACCGTAGCCGGACGAGGTCGCGACCGTCAGGCCCTGCTTGGCGAAGAATGTCGGCAGGAAGGTGATGAAGCCGTAGATCAGCGTGTTGATCACGACCAGGCAAATGCAGCCGAGCAGCAGCCGGCCCAGCAACGGCGGGCGGAACAGCGTGCCGAGCGCGCGCGACGGCGCCGGCCCGGCCGGCCGCGGTGCCGGCAAGGGCCGGCCCTGCGCCACCTCGGCCTCGATGGCCGCGAGCAGGCGCTCGGCCTCGTTGGTGCGTCCGACCAACTCCAGCCAGCGCGGGCTTTCGGGCAGGTTCTTGCGGAAATACCACACCACCAGCGCGCCGACGCCGCCCAGCACGAACAGCGCGCGCCAGCCGAGGTCGGGCGCCTCGAACGCGACCGCGGCCGCCGAGACGAGCCACGCCACCAGCGCCGAAACCGGCAGGCCGGTCACCACGAACACCGCGACATAGCCCAGATAGCGGCCGCGCAGCTGCGGCGGCATGAACTCGGTCATGGTGGAGTAGCCGACCACGTTCTCGGCGCCGAGCCCGACCCCCATCACGAAGCGCAGCGCGATCAGCGTCGCCATGTCCGGCGCCGCCGCGGCAAGCAGCGCGGCGAGGCCGAAGATCGCCAGGTTGGCTTGGTAGGTGAAGCGGCGGCCGTAGCGGTCGCCGAGGAAGCCGGTCAGCGCCGACCCCAGCATCATGCCGAGGAAGGTCAGCGAAACGAAGGCGGCGTTCTGCGGCAAGGTCGAGAAGCCGGTGCGCACGGTCGTCCCCAGCACGGCGCCGCCGAGATAGATGTCGAAGCCGTCGAAGAACATGCCGAGCCCGATCAGGCGCAGGATGCGAAAATGGAACGGCGCCAGCGGCAGGCGGTCCAAACGCGGACCGGTGTTCACGTGTGCAGGCATCGCTCGTCCCTTGGTGGCGTTAACGGACCATCGCGCCGGCTTCGGCAAGGCGTCAAATGGAGGGTTCGTCATGATGGATCGGTTTGCGGACGGCCTGGTGCAGGCCGAGGTGACCGGCTCGGGCGGCAGCGTGTGGGTGTTGCATTCGCTGCTGGCCGACGCCGGCAGCTGCCGCCCGCTGGCGCGGGCGCTGGCGGGGCGGCATCGGGTGGTGCTGCCCGACTTGCCCGGTTTCGGCGGCTCCCGCGCCGCGGGCGGGCTGGCGCAAGTGGCCGACCGGGTCGGGGCGGCGCTGGCGGACGACGCCGCCGAGCACCGTCCGGCCGCGCTGATCGGCAACGGCTATGGCAGCTTCGTGGCACTGATGGTGGCGCTGCGGCGGCCGGAGCTGGTGTCGCGGCTGGTGCTGGCCGGGACGGGCGCGGCGTTCTCCGAGCCCGGGCGGGCGGCGTTCCGGGCAATGGCCGCGGCAGCCGCGGTCAAGGGCGTGGCCCAGGTGGCCGACGCGGCGATGCGGCGGCTGTTCTCGCCGGCGTTCCAGGACGCCAACCCGGACCTGGTGGCCACACGGCGCGAGCGCTTCCTGGCGACCGACCTCGATGTGTTCACGCGCGCCTGCGACGACTTGGCAACGCTGGACCTGCGCGGCGAGGTGGGGGCGCTGGCGATGCCGCTGCTGGTCCTGGTCGGCGAGCTGGACGAGGCGACGCCTCCCGCCATGGGGCGCGAATTGGCCGAGCTGGTGCCGGGCGCGCAGTTTCGCGAGCTGCCGGGCCTGGCGCATGTGCCGCAGCTGCAAGACACGGCGGGGTTCGTGGGGGCGGTCGAGCCGTTCCTGCTCAACGGCTAGACCTTTATCGGCCTGAGTGTGCAAAGCCGCAGTGGCGCATGTATTTGGCGCACTCGGCTGGGGTGAAGCGGTTGAGCAGACGGCCGATGGTGTGCCAGAGCGCTTCGACCGAGCGCTCGGCCGCGTCCCGGAGGAGACGCTTGAGTTTGGAGAACACCAGTTCGATCGGATTGAGGTCCGGGCTGTAAGGCGGCAAGTAAAGCAGTGATGCGCCTCGCGCCTCGACGGCTTGGCGTACGCCGCCGACCTTGTGTGAGCTGAGGTTGTCGAGCACGACAATGTCGCCGGGCTCGAGCGTCGGCGCCAGGAACTGCTCGACGTAGGCGCGAAACGACGCGCCGTTGATCGCGCCATCCAACACCAGCGGCGCGACCAGGCCGGTGGTGCGTAGCCCGCACAGGAACGTGGTGGTGTGCCAATGTCCGTGCGGGACCGCGCAGACCAGACGCTCGCCTTTTGGTGCCCGGCCGCGCGTGCGCGCCATGTTGGTCGTCGCCCAGGTCTCATCGAGGCACACCAGACGGCGCGGATCGAGCTGGGTCTGCAACTCGGCCCAGGCTTTGCGGGCCTGCTCGACGTCCTCGCAATTCTGCTCGGCGGCGCGCAGGTGTTTTTTTGAGTGTCAGGCCGAGCCGGGCCACGACCGTCCACATCACCGGGTGGCTGACGCGGATGCCGTGCTGCCGCTCCACCCAGTCGCGCAGCTCACGCAAGGTCGCGTCTGGATTAGCCTTGATCCGGTCCCGCAGCGCGTCGGCGACTGACGCCAAGCGCGGCGGCACGTGGTTGCGTTGCGGCCCTGGCCTGGCATCGCCAAGATACCGCAGTCGGGCTCTGACCTTCGACACGTAAGAGGCGCTGACACCGAACCGCACCGCTACCTCCCGCAACGTCAGCTCCGAGCAGGCCAGCACCCGGTCGCGCAGATCCTGTCCGTAAGCCTGCCCACGCTGCCACGCCATTCGATGTCTCCGACCAAAGCCGGAGAACCTCGAATCACACATCAGGGCCGTTTCGGAAGAGGCTTTCGCGATTCCAGTCAGGCCTATTCGGGTCTAGAGCACGTCCCGAGCCGTTCGGCTCGGGAGTAGCGCTCGGAAACTAAGTCGATAGGTCGGATGTCGCTCTAGCCGCCGGTGACGATCGGGCCGCCGGGCTGACCAGCAGCATGCGGTGCCCGTCGGGGTCGTGCAGCAGCAGCGGGCGACCGCCGGGCAGACCCGTCATCGCCAGCGTGACCCAGTCGGTCAGCACGGCATTGGCCGCCTGCCTCGGCATTTGCCGGCCCGGCGGCGCGTAGGCCAGCAGCTCGAGCCCCGGCCCCGCCGGCGCCGGCGGGCGCAGCCCGGTGATGCGGGCGCGGGCGCCGTCGAGCCCGTCGAGCCGTTCCTGCGCCGGCCCCTCGTTCAGGCTGCGGGCCGTGACGTGGAAGCCGAGCCGCCGGTAGAAGCCGACGCTGCGGGCCGACCGGGTGACGCCGATCGCGCTGTGGTCGATGCCGAGGAACGGTCCGGCCCGGCGACGGCGCCACACCGCGCGGCCTCCTCCCGGCGGGAACTGCAGCAGCTCGAGCGGGTGGCCGTCCGGGTCACGGAACTTGAAAGCCACCACGCTGCCGTTGCCGGGCGGGAGCCGCTGCGGACCGCCCCGCGAGATGGCCGTGAAGGGCCCGGCCGCAAGGTGGCGAAAGGCGGCGTCGATGTCGTCCACCACGATCGCGAGGTGCTGGAACCAGGCGTCGTCGCTGCGGCTGCCGGCTGGGTAGGGCGGCCCGGGCGGGTCGAAACGCAGGAGCGCCACGTGGTCGTCGCCGAGCCGCAGCAGGCGTTCCTCCACCCTGGCGCCCGGTAGGCCGAGCAGGGCCGGCAGATCCCGCGGGACCGGTGGGGCAGTGACGCGCGCGAAGCCCAGCCGGCCGCAGTAGAATGCCTCGGCGCGGTCGAGGTCGGCCACCACCCGGCTGATGCGCAGGACCCGCGTCACCCTCGGCCGGAGGGTGGCCGCGAGCGCCAGGCCGGCCGCGACACCCAGGCTCCAGTGCCGGATCACGCGCCGAGCCGCTCCTTGATGCGGTCGGCGACGCGCAGGGCGTTGGCGATGATCGTCAGGGTGGGGTTCACGGCGCCGATCGAGGGAAAGAAGCTCGCATCGGTGACGTACAGGTTGTCCAGCTCGTGCGCCTTGCAGTCGAGGTCGAGCACGGAGCGCGCCGGGTCGGCGCCGAAGCGCAACGTGCCGGCCTGGTGCGCGGTGCCGCCGATCGGAATGTTCTTGCCGAGGTAGAGCCGCCGTTCCAGCAGCGCGGGCCAGGCGTTCATCGGGCCCAACATGTCCTTCAGCTTGGCCTTCAAGCGGGTGGCCGCCTCCTGGCTGCCTTCGTGGACGTCCAGCACCACCCGGTCGCCGTCGTAGTAGATGCGGTTCTCCGGCCGTGGCAGGTCCTCGCTTTGCAGCCAGAAATCGACCGAGTGCTCGGCCATCTTCTCGAACGGCAGCTCCGGGACCAGCGACATCAGTGTCGCCATGGGCGCCTCGCCGCGGATCTGCTCGCCGTGCGAGGTGGCGCACATCTGGATCAAGCCCAGCGGATAGTCCCAGTCCGGCGCGCCGAAGTAGTAGTCGCTCACCGCCAGCGTCTTCTGGAACACGGTGTGGTTCGGCTCGCGCAGCAGCGCCATCACCACCGACATGTCGTGCCGGATGTAGTTGCGGCCGACCTGGCCGGACTTGTTGGCCAGGCCGTTCGGATGCTTGTCGGTCGCCGAGCGCAGCATCAGCAGCGCCGACGACAGCGCGCCGCAGGCCGCGACCACGATGTCGGCCGAGTATTCTTCCACCTTTCCGTCGCGCTCGACGTGCACGCCGGTGACGCTGCGTCCGGCGGCGTCGGTGCGCAGCCGGGTCACATAGGCGCCGGTCAGCAGGGTGAAGTTGGGATGTGCGGCGCGGGTCGGGTCGACGCAGATCACCTGCGCGTCGGCCTTGGCGTTGATCGCACACGGAAAGCCGTCGAACGCGTCGCAGCGGATGCAGGGGCTGTAGGTGGTGGCGGAGCCGTCGGGGTTCTGGTCCAGCTTGATCCCGAGCGGCAGGTGGAACGGATGCAACCCGTGCTCGGTCAGCCGGTCGTTCAGCTCCTGGATGCGCGGCTCGTGCTGGACCGGCGGATAGGCGTAGGGCGCGCTGGACCACGGCTCGTTCGGGTCTTCGCCGCGCTGGCCGTGCACGTGATAGAGCGCTTCGGCTTCGGTGTAGTACGGCTCGAAGACGTCGTAGCCGACCGGCCAAGCCGGCGACACGCCGTCCTTGTGCCGCAGCTCGCCGAAATCCCGTTCGCGCAGCCGCAGCAGGGCCGAGCCGTAGACCTTCGAGTTGCCGCCGACATAGTAGTGCAGGCCCGGGTGGAACGAGCGGCCGTCGCTGCCATACCAGGTCTCCGGCGCCTGGTAGATGGCGTCCACGAACACCGCCTTGGTATCCCAGTTGGTGCGCGACCGCGGGAGGTAGCCGCCGCGCTCGAGCATCAGGATGCGCTTGCCAGTCGGCGCCAGCCGATGGGCCAGCGAGGCGCCGCCGGGGCCGCTGCCGATGACGATGATGTCGTAGTGGTCGGTCGCCATCGCTGTTCCCCCGCTGCCGGATGTTAACCCGGAAAGGTCAGGGGCGTTGCCCCTGGACCCCAGCAAAGGCAGGGCCTTTGCAATCCATCAATCGCGGGCCTGGGGGCGCTCGCCCCCAGCCTTAGCTCTTGTGGTGAACCTCCCCCAATCCGTACACCGGCGTCGCCAAGCCTTCGCGGCGTGCCTTGAGCTGCAGCGCCAGATAAAGCGAATAGTGACGCGACTGGTGCAGGTTGCCGCCGTGGAACCACAGCGCCTCCTGCCGGGTCGGCTTCCACATGTTGCGCAGCTCGCCTTCCCACGGACCCGGATCCTTGGTCGTGTCGGAGCCGAAGCCCCAGCACTTGCCGACCTTGTCCGCCACCTCCTGCGAGATCAGCTTGGCCGCCCAGCCGTTCATCGAGCCGTAACCGGTGGCGTAGACGATCAGGTCGGCCGGCAGCTCGGTGCCGTCGCTCAACACCACCGAGTGCTCGCGGATCTCGGTCACGTCCACCCGGCTGCGCAGCTTGATCGAGCCGTTCGCCACCAGCTCGGACGCGCCGACGTCGATGTAGTAGCCGGAGCCGCGGCGCAGGTACTTCATGAACAGCCCGGAGTCGTCGTCGCCGAAATCCAGCATGAACCCGGCCGCTTCGAGCCGCCGGTACAGATCGGCGTCCCGCTCCCGCATCTGCTTGTACACCGGGATTTGGAACTCGTGCATGATCCGATACGGGATCGAGGCGAAGATCATGTCCGCCTTGTCGGTGGTGATCCCGTTGGCGACCGCCTGTTCGGAGTAAAGGCCGCCGAGGGAAAGCTCCATCAGCGAGTCTGACCGCGCGATGTGGGTGGAGGAGCGCTGGATCATGGTGACGTCGGCGCCGTTCTCCCAAAGGTCGGCGCAGATGTCGTGCGCCGAGTTGTTGGAGCCGATCACCACTGCCGTCTTGCCGCGCCAGGCTTCGCCGCCGGGGTGCTTGGAGGAATGGTGCTGCACCCCCTTGAACGTGTCGGCGCCCTTGATCGCAGGAATGTTGGGGATGCCGGACATGCCGGTCGCCAGCACGAGTTGCTTCGGGCGCAGCGTTACCGGCTTGCCGTCGCGCTCGACCGTGACCACCCACTCGCCCGCGGCTTCGTCGTAGCGGGCGGCGGTGCATGGGGTGGAGTGCCAAACGGCCAACTCCATCGTCTTCTCGTAGGCTTCCAGCCAGTCGGCGATCTTGTCCTTTGGCGCGAACACCGGCCAATGGTCCGGGAACGGCAAGTAGGGCAGGTGGTCGTACCAGACCGGGTCGTGCAGGCAGAGGGAGTTGTAGCGGCTGCGCCACTGGTCGCCGGAGCGGGCATGCGCGTCCACGATCAGGGCCGGCACCTCGAGCCGGCGCAGCCGGGCGCCGAGCGCCAAGCCGCCCTGTCCGCCGCCGACGATCAGCACGTAGGGTTGCTCGGTCACGCCGAGCGCCGCCGTTTCCGCCTCGCGCCGTTCGCGCCAGCTTTGCCGCCCCGGCGTCACCCCGTGCGCGACACCCATTGGCCGGGTCGGGCCGCGCTTCTCCTCAAACCCTTTCAGCTCGGTCATAGCGGTCAGGAGCGTCCAGCACAGCCCGTCGCGCAGCCGCAGGAAGCCGCGCCCGCGCGCCTCGGCCGTCTCGAACGTAAACCAGGCGGACACGACGCCGCCCTCCTCGGTTGCCGGCTCGCTCAGCGCCCAGCCGCTCGGACCGACACGCGGCAGCACGGTGTCAAGCATGGCGGTGATCTCGTCCCGCCCCTCCATGGTTTTGATGTTCCAGGTGAAGCTGATGAGGTCGCGCCAGAAGCCGTCGGCCGCGAACAGCCGGGCCGCTTCGGCGCCGTCGCCGCTGCGCAAGGCCCCGTCGAAACGGTCCAGCCAATCGGCGGCGGCGCGGCTCGGCGCGTCGAGCTGGGTCGGGGCGATGGTGGTCGACATGGTGCGTGGCTCCCATCCGTTATTGCTTCCGGCCACCTTCCCGCAAGCCGGGGCCCCGATGCAACAACCGCGACGGAAGCCGCGTCAGTTCGCGAGCGTGACCCCGGCCAGCACCGCCGGCGACGGCCGGCCGGCCGGCCATGGCGCCCCGGAGGTGGCGTTCTCCAGCATCGGCGCCACTTCGAACCCGAGCCGCGGCTTGCTGAACAGGTAGCCCTGCAGCTGATCGCAGCCCTCCAGCCGCAATGCCTCCCACTGCTCCGCTGTTTCGACGCCCTCGGCGTTGACCGCGATGCCGAGCGAGCGGCCGAGACCGATCACCGCCCGGATGATGGCCCGGCAGTCCTCCTGCCCGCTCATGCCCTGCACGAACGACTGGTCGATCTTGATCTTGTCGAATGGGAACCGCCGCAAGTAGCTGAGCGACGAGTAGCCGGTGCCGAAATCGTCCATGGCGATGCGCACGCCGAGCCGGCGCAGCGCGAACAGGCTTTCCATCACCGTGCCGTCGTCGACCAGCAGGATCGACTCCGTGATCTCGAGCTCGAGCCGCTTCGGCGCCAAGCCGGTGGCTGCCAGGGTCGCCTGCACGAACTCCACCAGCGACCCATGGGCGAACTGGGCCGGCGACAGGTTGACCGCGACCTTGACGTCCCCGGGCCACTGCGCCGCGTCGGCGCAGGCGCGGGCGATCACCCACTCGCCGATCGCCGAGATCATGCCGATCTCCTCGGCGACCGCGATGAACGTCGCCGGGCTGACGACGCCTTGGCCGGGCCGGTGCCAGCGGATCAGCGCCTCGAAGCCCTCGATGCGGCCGTCGATCGCGTTGACCAGAGGCTGGTAGAACAAGGCGAACTGCTCGGTCGCCAGCGCGTGCCGCAGGTCGAGCTCGAGCGTCCGCCGGGTTTGCGCGGCGGCGTCCATGGCCGCGTCGAAGAAGCGGAAAGTGCCGCGGCCGTCGTTCTTGGCCCGGTACATGGCCGTGTCGGCGCAGCGCAGCAGCGTGTCCGCGCGGCTGTCCGGCGCATCGGCCACGACGATGCCGACGCTGGCGCCGATCGTCACGGTCTGCTGCTCGAGCTCGATCGGCGCTCCCATCACGGCGATCAGCCGCTCGGCCAGCGCCGCCGCCGCGGCCGGCTGGTGCGGGGCTTCTTGCACGATGACGAACTCGTCGCCGCCGAAGCGGACCACGAGGTCGGTGTCCCGGGTGCACTCGCGCAGCCGGTCGGCGACGACCCGGAGCACCGCGTCCCCGGCGGCGTGGCCGAGCACGTCATTGACGACCTTGAAGCGGTCGAGGTCCAGGCACAGCAGCGCCAGGCTGCCCGGCAGCGCGTCGGCGGCCAAGCGCTCCGGCAACTCCTGCTGCAGGGCGAAGCGGTTCGGCAGCCCGGTCAGCTCGTCGTGCCGGGCCATGTGCGCGAGCTTGGCTTCGGTTGCGCGCCGCTCGCTCACGTCCTCGTAGGTGGACACCCAGCCGCCGGCGCGGACCGCGCGCTGGGTCACGGCGATGCTGCGGCCGTCGGCCAGCGTGCAGGTGTGGACCGCGGCCTCGCCGCCCGCGCCCCGAGCCAGCTCCGGCAGGCCGTGCGCCGCCAGCAGGCTGGATGCCGCGACGCCAGCGGGGGCGGCGCCAAACAGCTCGGCGAACCGCGCATTGGCGATCACCAGCCGGTCCTCGGCATCGAACAAGCAGAGTCCCTGGTTCATGTTCTCGAGCGCAGCCTCGAGCTTCACGTGCTGCGCCTGCAGCTCGGTTTCGTGGCTGGACGCTTGCGCCGCCATCAAGGCGTGGATCCGCGCCATGGCGGCGGCGATGTTGCCCTGCATCACCGAGAGCGCCCGCAGCAGGTCGGCGGTCTCGCCCTGCCCGGTCACCGGGATGACGTTGTCAAGCTTGCCGGCAGCGATCGCCTGGGCGACACCGACCGCGCGCAGGATCGAGGGCACGATACGGTGGGCGACGAGGCCGGTGATGCCGAACGCGGCCAGCAGCGACGCCGCCAGCGCCCACCACGTGCGGTTGATCTGCTCCTGCACCATCTTGCCGACCGAACGGCGGTAGCGGAACCCGTCATCGGCGAAGATCTCGACCGCGCTGTCGAACGCGTCGGGGATCGCCGACAGCTCCTGCGGCGACGCGGACTGAAGCTGCCGCTGCAGCGCCTCGATCTCCTGTCGCCCGCGCGGCGACATCGCCCGGTCGTGCGCGACGCCGAGGTCGTCGAGCACGCCGTCGAGCGCCTGGCGCGTGGCGCCGTCCGGCCCGGCGTCGCGAAGCGCGGCGGCGAACTGCACCTGCGCCGAGCGCAGGTAGTTCATCGCCATGAACGTCTCGTCGTAGATCGAGGTTGCGAGCTGTGCCAGCCGCTGCTCCGCCCGTTGCGCGTGCATGCCCACGGCCGTGGTCAGCATGGTCAAGCCGAGGCAGCCGACCAGGATCTGCCCCCGGACCGTCTTGAACGCATAAAGGCCGACCCGGCGCGGCATCAGCGGACGTCGACCTGGAGCAGCATCTTCGGGTGGATATGGCAGCGGACCTCGAAGCTGCCGCGCACCGGAAAGCGGACATCGACCTCGCGGCCGGGTTCCTGTTCGTCGGAGTCGAAGGTGAAGCGGTCGGATTGGACGTAGATCTGATGGATGAACTGATCCTCGTTGAGGAAGCGCAGCATCTCGCCGGCCTGCAGCGTGAGGCTGCGGGCGGCGAATGCCCGCCCTTTCTGCACCACCGCGACCGGGCCGACCGCCAGCACCGCGGTCGCGCCGCAGCAGGCTGCGACCAGGGCCGCGGCCATGGTGACGGGCCGAGGTGCCCGGCGGGGTATGAAGCGAGGCGTGCTCATTTGGTGACGATCTGGCGCCGCAGCGGGGCGAGCCGGGCCAGCAGCCGGTTCTGCGTCCAATATCCGACGCCCGCCTGCTCCATCGCCTGCTGCAATTCCTCGGCGACCGCGTTGAACTTCGCCTCCGTCAGCTCGAGCCCCTGGTGCGCGGCATGCATGTCGCGACCGGCGTAGCGGCAGGGACCGTCGGCGATCTGGCACAGGAAGGCGCGCAGCCGGGCGCGCAGCCGGTCCGGGTTGATGTTGTCGAAGTCGTCGCGGGTGCGGGGGTCGGACAGGAAGGCTGCGACCGCCCCGTCGACGATGCGGTCCATTCCGCTGGCGCCGCCGAGATCGTCGAACAGGCTGGCCGCGGCGGGGCGCGGCGCGAGCGCGCACAGGCCGAGGATCAGCAGCACGGCGGCAAACGGGGAGCGCATGGGTCAGAACCCTCCCTGCAGGGAAAAATAAAGCCCGGTCTGGTGCTTCTGCTGCGCAACGCTGCCGAGCGACACCAGCGCCGCGGTGGCGGACAGGTTCTTGGTCAGGAAATAGGCCGCGAACACGTCCCAGGCGACGTCCTCACGGGCGAAGCGCAGGTTGTCGGGCCGGGTCCGCACTTCGGCGCCGACCGCGAGATTGCGCGACAGCAGCAGCGCGGCCGAGCCCTCGAACTGGGCCGAGTAGCCGCCGCGGTCGCCGCCGAAGCCGAGCAATCCGAACTGGTTCGCCTCGGTCGCCCGCACGGTGGCGTTGACCAGCAAGCTTTGCGCCAGGAACAGCTTGGTCGCCGCGAGGTATACGTCGACGCCGCTCGGGCTGCGGGCGCCGATGGCGCGCAGGGTGGCGTGCTGGTTGTTCGTCTTGAACTGCGCGCCCACCGCGACCTGTGGTAGCCAGCTGTCCTGGTCGGTCACGGCGTCGCCGAACAGCCGGACCTTGGCGCCGACCACATCCATCTGGAACTGGTAGCCGCCGCCCAGCCCGAGCTTGGCGCCGCTGTCGCGGGTGTCGAGCCATTGGTGGTCGTAGGACAGCTCGACACGGTCGTATAGGCCGACGCTGGCGCCGGTGGAGTGCAGCGTGAAGCCGGGCAGGTAGACCAGCGTGTAATGCGCGTTGCCGCCGACCGCGTCGCGCGTGCCGTAGCCGGTGATCAGCGCCCACGGCGCCAGGCCGCCGCCGCCGGCGCCCTCGATCTGCGTCACGCCCGCCGTCGCCAGCAGCCGCCCGCTGTCTTGGGCGCGCGCCGGCACGGTGTTGAGCATGGCCGCGAGCAGCAACGCCAAGCCGGGCCAGGATGGGGCAGGAAACCGCGCCTCTCGCCCCGCGCGGGGCGGTTCGATTCGGTGGTCCCGTCCAGCATCCCCGATGGGCGCGGTGGGACAGGATGTCGCAGTCGTGGAGATAGTCGCCTCCAAATCCCGATCGACGGGCAGTCGAACGTCATCGTTGAAGCCACGCCGAGGGTGCCGTGCGCCGTTTCCGTCGTCCGACACCCAGCCCGACGTCGTTGCCGGGTTTCGACCGCAGATGTAGCAGCAGGACGGACATGTAAGTCCGTCCTTTACTGTCGGGAATTGTCGGCGATTTTAGCCCGCCGCCGCCGCAACTGCCTCCCGGCGGCGTCCGGATTTGGGTGCCGTTTGCGTTTGCATGTGGCAGGCTGCGGGACGCGGGATCGGAGGACGCGGCGATTGGACAAGGCGGCGCGGGGGGAGGAGATCGTCGACGTCAGCGGGCGCCGGGTCGAGCGCCGCCAGCAATTGCTGCTGCGCGTCGGCGTGCCGATTCTGGGCGTCGTGCTGGTGGTCGCCTCTATCCTCGGGATTGCCCTGTACAGCTACCAGTCGAACCGCCAAGGCGCGCTGATGCTGTCCGAGGCGTTGCTGAACGGGCTGCAGGGGCGCATCGAGCGTGAGGTCACCACCTATCTCGGCCCGGCCACCCAGGCGGCGCTGATCGCCCGCGACATGGTGGCGCGCAACGCGGTGACCGACGGCCAGGTCGCCATCGAGGGGTTTGCCGCCAGCATGCTGAACCAGGTGCCCAACCTGGAAGCATTCTATGTCGCCGACGGGGACGGCAACTTCACCATGGTGCAGCGCAATCCCGCCGGGGGCACCGACACCAAGCTGATCGTCAACGCGCCCGGCGCGCGCCAGGTCTCGTTCACTCACCTGGATGATTTCGGGCACGTGCTCGACCGCCGTTTCGACACGGCCGACACCTACGATCCGCGCACCCGCGTCTGGTTCAAGGGCGCGCTCGACACTGACGGCGTGTACTGGTCGTCGCCGTACGTGTTCTTCACCACCAAGAAGCCGGGCATCACCGCGTCGATCCGGTTCAAGCAGTCGGGCAGCTTGGATCGGGTGTTCGGCGTCGACATCACGCTCGAAGCGTTGTCGAGCTTCCTCGGCTCGCTGCAGATCGGCCGCACCGGCCGCGCCGCGATCGTCACCCGCAGCGGAGCGGTGATCGCCGTTCCGGGCCTGGGCGAGGAAGCGGTGCCCGACCCCGCGACGGCGGCGGACGCCACCCATACCGACAGCCTCGATGGCGGCGGCCTGAAGGACCCGGCGCTGCAAGCCGCCTATGACCGCTTTCGCGTGGAGGGCTTCGGCAACTACACGCTCACGAGGGGCGCCGCCCGCTTCGTCGCGGTCGCGTCGCACCTGCCGGCAGCGGGGGCGGATTGGGTGCTGCTGATCGTGGTGCCGCAGGCCGATTTCACCAACTACGCCGACGCGACCAGCCGGCAGAACCTGCTGTTGTCGCTGATCACCATCTTCCTCGCCACCTTGTTGGGGCTGCTGCTGATCCGGCAGAACCGCCGCGCCGACCAGATGCGCCGCGCGCTGGCCCGGCAGCGGGAAAGCGGCGCCCGCGAAACCCGGGCGCTGGCGACGCTGGCCGCCCGTCCCGGACTGTTCGACCCGGACCAGCCGGCGCCGAGCCTGACCGAAAGCCTGGCCGATATCACCGCTGCCCGCCGCGCCAGCATCTGGCGCCTGGCGGGCGACGGCCGCATCCTGCATTGCGAGGACGCGTTCGAGCGGGGCGGCGGCCACGTCGAGGGCCTCGAGCTGTCCCGCTCGGAAGTGCCCCGGTTCTTCGAATACCTGGATGGCGGCGAGCCGCTCGAGGCGGTCGACGCGGCGGTGGACGCCCGGACGTCCGAGCTGCATCGGCTGCTGATGCGTCCGTTCGGCAGCCGCACCCTGTCGGTGCGGCCGGTCCACGGGCCGGACGGCTTGGTCGGCCTGGTGACGCTCGAGGATCCCCGGGTCGAGAACCCGCCGGGCGGCTTCACCCAGGCGGTGTCGAGCATCGTCGCCATACGGCAGGTGCGCGAGCAGCAGGACAGCGCCGCGGCCGAGCCGGCACCGGAGCCGACCGGCGCCGCCCCGGTCGCGGCCGAGGGCGACGAGGCGTTCAGCTCCACCCTCGCGACAACGGTCGACCCAGCCGATGTCGCCGCCGCCGTGTTCCCGGCGACGATGGCGATGGTGCTTCGCTTCAACGACGCGGTGTCGCTGGCGCGGCCGGACCAGCAAGGAATGACCGCGCTCGCCGACGACATCGCCCGGGCGATGCAGGAGATCGCCGTGCGGCATTCGCTGCCGTACATGAAGCTGACCGGCCACGACCTGGTCGCCGCGGCGGGCTGCTGCACGGCGGCTGACGCCGGGGCGGCGGTTCGCCTGGCCGATGCGGCGTTGGCGGCTCGCGAGGCCTGCTTGCGGCTGCTGGCCACGGCCGGCGTCGAGCCCGTGTTCTCCATCGGCATCGATTACGGCCTGACGCTCGGCGCCGCGCTGGGCGAGGGGCCGCGCGTGTTCAACCTGTGGGGCGAAGCGATCCGCACCGCCGAGCTGATGGCGGGCACCGCGGCCGAAGGCGGCTCGATCCAGGTCAGCGAGCGGGCCTACCAGCAGCTCCAGGGCGGCTTCCTGTTCCGGCCGCGCGGCGTGTTCTTCGTGCCCGGCGCCGGCACCGCCCGCACGTTCATCCTGGCGGGCCGGCGATGAGAGGGACCGCGGCCACCCGAACGGGCCGGCGATGAACCGGGTCGCCGCGCTGCGTCCGATGCTGGCGGCAATCGGCCGCGCGACGCGGATCCAGGTCGCCTTTCCGTTGATGATGGCGGCAAGCAGCTGGGGCGTGCTGCGGGAAGCGGTGCGGCCGCTGTCCTGGCGCCGCACCGTGCGGCACGAGTTCATGCGCACCTTGCACCAGGCCGCGACCGGCGCCTTCCTGACCACCGCCGTCACGGCCTCGCTGACCGGCGTCGCCATGGTGTACGAAGCGCTGTACCTGGCTCGGCGTCGCCGGGCAGTCGGAGCTGACCGGCTCGCTGCTGGTCACGGTTCTGGTTCGCGAGCTGGCCCCGCTGCTGGTCGGCTTCATCCTGCTCGGGCGTAGCGGCATGCTGACCGTGACCGAGCTCGGCACCTTGCAGACCGGCGGCCAGATCCGCGTCCTGCTGGCGCACGGACTCGATCCGTTCCTGCTGCTGGTGCTGCCGCGCACGCTTGCCTACGCGGTCGCCAGCCTCACGCTCGGCATCTGGTTCGCGGCGATCGGCCTGGTGGTCGGGTTCATCATCAGCGAGGGGATCGGCAACGTGCAGGAACTCGCTGTGGACGTTCCTCGATCGGGTCGTCGGCGCGTTGACGGTGCGGGACTACATGGTCGTGCCCGCCAAGCTGCTGGCGATCGGCTTCCTGGTGGGCGTCAGCTCCTGCCTGACCGGGCTGGGCGCGCGCGACGAGGACGACCTCGCGAGCCTGATGCCGCGCGGCTTCGTGCATGGCATCGTGGCGATCATGGTTACCAGCATCCTCTTCACCTTGCTGGCCTGAGCGGTGTCGGCCAGCCAGCCCGTCCTGCACTTGGCCGCGGCGCTGCCGGCCTTCGCGAGCAGTGCGCTGCCGAACGTGCGGCTGGATCTCGAGCTGCGGGCCGGCGATTGCGCCTTGGTGGAGGCGCCCAACCCGGCCCGCGCCGCCGCCTTGGCCGACCTTTGCAGCGGCATGACCGGGCTGGTCGAAGGCGATGCGTCGTTCATGGGCCTCAACTGGGCCGAGCTCGGGCGCGAGCGCGCCGCGGCGCTGCGCGGCCGCATCGGCCGCACCCACGGCAAGGGCGCCTGGATCGCCATGATGGGCACCCACGTCAACATCCTCCTGCCGCGCCTGCACCATACCCGCGAGCCGCAGGCGGCGGTGGCGCAAGCGGCCACGGCGCTGGCCTGCCGCCTGGGCCTGCCCGGCCTGCCGCTGGCGCGGCCGGACCGGCTTTCGGACAGCGACCTGCAGCGGGCGGCCTGCGTCCGCGCCTTTCTCGGCGAGCCGTTGCTGCTGCTGCTGGAGAACGCGATCAGCCCGGAGGACCCGGCGCTGACGAGCCCGCTGCTGCAGTTGCTGTCGCAAGCGCTCGACCGCGGCGCCGCCGCGATCTGCTTTACCCGCGACGTGCCATATTGGCGCGCCCAGCGCTTCCCGGTCAGCCACCGGCTGGCGCTGCTGAACGAGGGCCTGGTGCCGATGGGGAACGGCTGATGCTGCAGCGCCGACGACCGGACGACCCGTCGCACCTGCTGCGGCTGCGGCATACGGATGAGTGGGTCGGGCTGCTGGTGCTGCTGGCACTCGTGATCGGGCTCGGCGCGATCTTCGAGGCGGGCGTGGTGCGGCGCTTCCTGACGCCCGACGCCGAGCTGCAGATCGTGCTGCCGCAATCGGGCTTCGGCGGCTTGGCGACGGGCGGCGACGTGGACGTGCTCGGCACCCATGCCGGCACGATCAAGCGCATCGTGCTCAACCCAGCCGGTGCGATGTATGCGGTGGCCAGCATCGAGCGGCAGTCCCAGGATTTCATCCGCCGCGACAGCACTGCAACCATCCGCCTGCGTTATGGCGTCGCCGGGGCCGCCTTTGTCGAGATCGGCCGCGGCAGCGGGGACCCGATGGATTGGAGATACGCCGTGTTGACTGCGACGGTGGAGCCGAACCCCACCGACACGCTGATTGCCACCGTGAACAAGATCGCGGCCGAGCTGGTGCCGGTGCTGGAGCGGGCCGGGCATGCGGTGGCGGCGCTGGACGATGTGGTGACGGGGATCAAGTCGGGGCAGGGCACGGTGGGCGCGCTGCTGACCGATAACGGCCTGCTCCGCACCGCCGAGGACACGCTCGGCACGCTGAAGGGCCAGATTGCCCAGATCGGGCCGATGCTGGAACCGGTGCCGGGCTTGCTGAACCAGACCCACGGCGTCCTGGGCAACGTGCAGTCGGCCACGCGCGACCTCGCGCGCGCCACGCCGCAGCTCACGCCGCTGCTGCGCAATGCGACCGAAAGCACCAGCAATCTGCCGGCGCTGCTGACCCAGGCGCAAACGGCCGCCGCCGAGCTGTCCCGGCTGCTGGTGCAGCTGCAGGGGTCGTGGCTGCTCGGCGGCAGCGGCGGGTCGGCCCGGCCGACCCCGCTGCGCCTGCCGCCGCGCGAGGTGCGGCCGTGATCCGGCCGGTCCTAGCCGCGGCCGCGGCGCTGTGCCTGCTGCTGGTGGCCGGCTGCGGCGGCGGCCAGCAGGCGCGCACCGAGCCGCAGGACGGACGGTTGCAGAACGCCGGCGACGCCGGGCGGCAGGCACTCGACCTCGGGCGCTTGGACCAGGCGCTGGAGCAATACCGGGAAGCGTTCAAGCTGGCGGTCGCGCGGAACGACGCCCAGGCGATCGGCGCGACCGGCTACAACCTTGCCGTCGTCGAGCTGGCCGGCAACGACCCGGCGGCCGCGGTGCGCACGTCGACGCAAACGCGCGATGCGCTGGCCGTGCGTGGGGTGGCCACCCTGGCGCCGCTCGACCTCGTACAGGCCGCTGCCTCGCACCGGTTGGGCCGCGAAGCCGCCGCCGACGCGCTCGCCGCCCGGGCCGAGGCCGGCGCGGAAGACCCGGCCGTCCGCGCCCGCGCCACCTTCGTGCGCGGCCTTGTGGCGGCGGCCACCGGTGATGCGGCCGGCATTGCCGCGGCGCTCGCCCGCTTCGGCCAGCCCAAGGCGCCTACCCCGGATTGGCAAGCCGACCGCGATGAGATCGCCGCCCGGCTGCACCTCCTGCGCGGCGAGTATGGGCAGGCGGCGGCGCTGGCGCAGCACTCGGCCGACCTCCACCGCTCCGAGCTGAATTATCGCGCGATGGCCGACACCCTGGCGCTGGCCGCGGACGCGAAGCAGCGGGCCGGGCTGTTGCAGGAGGCGGCCAACCTGTATCTCCAGGCCGGGGAAAGCGCCGTCTCGCGCGGGGACAAGACCGCGGCCGGGCATTGGCTCCGGCTGGCGTCCAAGGCTGGCGCCCTGCCGACGACGCGGCAGGCGGCAACCAAGCTGCTCGCCGACCTGCGCGGCGCCCCGGCGAAACCGGGCGGCAAGCAGGGCGCCCTGCCGCTCTGATCCCGGCCGGCGCCGCGCCTCTATTCCGCCGCGAGCAGCGCCGAAGGGTCGGCGCCGACCCGGCTGTTCTCGTCGCCCGCCACCGCGCGGGCCAGCACGAAGTCGAACTCGATCGAGCGCAGGCCCGGGAACGGGGAGCCCGGCAGGTCCGGCTTCGGTTCCACCACCAGCGATTTCGACACGCCGAACACCGTGTCGGAGTCGATGTACTGGTCGGAGCCGTAGTAGATCGACGTCACCAGCTCGCGGTAGCCCGGCGCGCCGATCAGGAAGTGCGTGTGCGCCGGGCGGCAGCCGTGCCGCCCCTGCGCCTGGATCATGCGGCCGACCGGCCCGTCCAGCGGGATCGTGTAGCCCATCGGCAAGGTGGCGCGGAACCAGTAGCGCCCCTGCTCGTCGGTGCGGAACTGGGCGCGCCAATCCATGTTCGACGGGTCCTTCGCCTGCAAGTCGTAGGCGCCGTCCGGGTCGGTCTGCCACACCTCGACCATGGCGTTCACTACCGGTGCCCCGGTCTCGTCGCGCACGACGCCGAACAGGCCGATCTGCTCGCCGCCGGGCTCCTTGGCGATGCTGTCGCCGAGCTGCATGCGCGGCGAGTTGGTGCGGTAGAACGGGCCGAGCAGGCTGGTCTCGGTGCCCACCGTTTCCGCCCGGCCGTCGTGCAGGATGTTGACCATGCGCGACACTCCCAGCGTGTCGGACAGCAGGATGAACTCCTGCCGGAACGGGGTGCAGGCCTTGCCGACCTCGGTCAGGAACTTGATCCCGTAAAGCCACTCCTCGGGCTTCAGCGACACCTCCCGGGCGAAGGCGTGCATGTGCTTGACCGCGGACTCCATGATCTCGCGCAAGCGCGGGTCGGCCGTGGTCGCCATCTGCTGCAGCACGGCCTCGGTGACCGTTGTTTCGTTCAGGTCTTCCATCGCGTCCTCCCGTCCGGTGGCGGCGGAGCCTAGCGCACTCGAGGGGACCGTCACCATGGCAAAGAGGTCCGGCTCGACAGGACGGCCGCCATGCCGGAAGTTCGGCGCAACGGCCCGCCGCCGAGGCCGCATGGGGGAGAACCAGCGATGCCGCTCAGACAAATCCGCCTGCTCACGGCCCTGCTGCTGCTCGCCGCGCCGGCCCGCGCCCAAGCGCCGCTCGAGCTGATCGTGTTTCCCGGCGGCTTCAACTGGCCGATCTGGGCCGGCGAAGCCAGCGGCGCGTTTGCCCGGAACGGCGTCGCGGTCCACGTCACCGATACGCCGTCCTCGGTGTTCCAGCTCACCGGGCTGATCTCGGGCAAGTTCGACATCGCCGTGACCGCGATCGACAACCTCATCGCCTACGACGAGGGCCAGGGCGAGGCGCCGGTGGACGGCACCCCGGACCTGATCGCGGTCATGGGCGGCGATAACGGCTTCCTGCACCTCGTCACCGCGCCCGGCGTGCCGGACTTTGCGGCGCTGAAGGGCAAGACGCTGTCGGTGGACGCGATGACCACCGGTTTCGCCTTCGTCCTGCAGCGTCTAGTCGAGCTCGGCGGATTGAAGCCCGGCGACGTCGAGTTCGTCCGCGCCGGCGGTGTTATGCAGCGCTTCAACGCCCTGCTCGATGGCCAGCATGCCGGCACCTTGCTGATGTCGCCGTTCGAGGTGGTCGCGGGCGCCAAGGGCTACCACGACCTCGCCGACGCCGGCCGCGTGCTGGGCCACTACCAGGGGCTCGTGACCGGGGTGCGGCGCGATTGGGCGGCCGCGCACCGCACCGAGCTGGTCGGCTTTCTGCGGGGCTACCTGGCCGGGCTCGACTGGCTCTACGACCCGGCCAACAAGCAGGCGGCGATCACCGTGCTGCGCCAGCATTTGCCGAACATGACCGAGCCGCTGGCCGAACGCTCCTACACGCTGCTGGTCGAGCCGGAGCATGGCTTCGCCCGCCACGCGGCGCTGGACAAGCCCGGCGTGCAGCAGGTGCTGGAGCTGCGCAGCCGCTATGGGCGGCCGCAGAAGACGCTGGACCAGCCGGCGAAGTACTTCGACGAGAGTTACTATGAGGAGGCGCTCAGGGCTCCCCCTCCGCGGTAATTTCACCTGCTTCAACAGGCAGGCGGACCCTTCGACCGCTCCGCCCTGAAACCCGCTGGGGGCGGAGGGAGCGCCCCCAGACCCGCCAGTCTGGAGCCACGTGGAAGACTGCGGAGGGAAAGCACTGCTAAGGCTGCAGCACGACCCGGTCGCGGGCACCCGACAGCACAGCCCGATAGGCCTCTTCAGCGCGGTCAAGACCATAGCGGGCGCCGTCCGGCACCGGAAACGGCTGCAACGCGCCGCTTTCGAAGCCCGGCAGCAGCTCGCGCAGGATCGCGGCCGAGGCGACGCTGTCGAGCGCCAGCGTATCGATCCCGACATAGGTCATCTGCGCCCGGTAGAACGAGAAGATGTCGAACGGCACCGCCCGGTCGATCGTGCTGATGAAGATTTGCCGGCCACCGATCGCCGCGGCCTGGTTGGTGGCGGCGAAGTAGGGGCTACCGACGGTGTTGAAGGCGATGTCGGCGCCGTGCCCGCCGGTTTCGTCGCGTACGACGGCGGCGACGTTTTCGCGCGACGCGTCGATGGTCCGCACCGGCGCCGACGCATGTCCGGCATAGGCCTCGCCGCTGCGCTCGACGCCGAACACCCGGGCGCCGCGCATGGTGGCGATCTGCGTGCAGGCCTGGCCGACCTTGCCGTTGCCGCCGAGCACCAGCACCACGTCCCCCGCCTGCGGCAGCCCGGCCCGGCGCAAACCCTCCCAGGCGGTCACGAACGGCACGCCAAGCGCCCCGGCCTCGAGCAGGCTGACCGCGGCCGGCTTGGCCACCACGGCGTCGCGGTGCAGGCGCAGGAAACGGCCATGCGAGCCGTCGCGGCGGATGCCGAGCTCACCGCCGGAGCCCCACACCTCGGACCCGACGCCGGGGCCGTCCACCACCACGCCGGCCCAATCCCGGCCCGGCGTGCGGGGTCACACCGCATGCGGCATGGCGCCCAGCGCCGCCTTCACGTCGGACGGGTTGACCCCGGCGGCCGCGACCTCGACCACCACCTCCCCGGCGCCGGCGTCGGGCCGCAAATCGTCCTCGAGCGCCAAACGCAGCGCGCCGATGTCGGCGGCGGCCTCGTGCACCCGCAGCCGTTGCCCGGCGCCGCTCACAAGTGCCGCCCGCCATCGACCTGGATCACCGTCCCGGTCGCGTAGGCGAGGGTGGTGGCGCAGGCCAGCACGACCTGGGCCACGTCGTCCGGCGTGCAAAGGCGGCGGAGCGGGGTGGCGAGCCCTTGCTTCTCGCGCGCCGCCTTGTCGCGGCCGGGCACGAAGTCGGTGTCGACCACGCCGGGCGAGACCGTCAGGATCCGGATCGACGGCGCCAGCACCCGGGCGAGCGCGGCGCCCATGATGTCCATTCCGGCCTTGGCGGCGCAGTAGGCGACGGAGCTGCCTGTCCCGGTGGTGGCGGCAATCGAGCTGATGTTGACCACGAGGCCATGGCCCGACGTGCGCAGGATCGGCGCGAAGGCCCGGATCGCCGAGAAGGCGCCGCGCGTGTTGACCTGCAGCACGCGGTCGAACAGCGCGTCGGTCAGCGTGTCGAGGTCGGCGTGCGGCACCGCCTGGGTGAAGCCGGCCGAGTTGACCAGGATCTCGGCGGTGCCGATCTCGGCCGCCAGGCGCTGCAGGGCGTCCCCGTCCTCGATCGCGCAGGCATGCGCGGTGTGGCCCTCGCCGGGCAGCGTGTCCGCGACCGCGCGCGCCTTGGCCGGGTCGGCACTAGCGACGACGGCGATGCGGGCGCCGGCCTCGGCCAGCAGTCGGGCAGTCGCGGCGCCGATGCCGCCGGAGCCGCCGAGGATGACGGCGGTGCGGCCGGCGAGCGGCGTGGGGTCGAGCGGCATGTGGCGGGCCTCAGCGGATCGGGGATGGCGGAACGCGGCTTTCGCCGGGCGTGACTGGTCGGTCCGGCACATCGGACCTCACGGCGCTGCGCCCATTCAATCTGTTCTCCTCGCCCCTGCGTGCCGTAAGGCCGCGCGGCTCCGCCCGGCGGGATCACCACCGGGCGAGTGGATCCGGAGCGTCAGCAAATCATTCTTTACCATTCGGCGCTACGGTTCAACCAAACGACGAGGGTGAACGATGCGCAACATACGGGGCCGGCTCGGACGTTTGTCCATTTCGATGCGATTGCATCTGGCGACCGTGACGGCCGTGCTGGCGATCGGCGCCTTGCTTGCCGGAGGTTACGTCGTCGGCTGCGACCGCGTGCAGGATGCCCGCGTGGCGTCCCTGCGTGTCGTGGTGGAGTCGGCCGCGGGCATCGCGTCGGCGTTCGAAAGCGAGGAACGGTTGGGCCGCCTCGACCGGGAGCAGGCGCAGAAGCTGGCCTTGGCCGCGATCAGGGCGATCCGCTACTCCGGCAAGGAATACGTTTGGGTCAATGACATGCGCCCGCGGATGATCATGCATCCCGTCAAGCCCGAGCTGGACGGCCGCGACCTCGGCGACATGCAGGACCCGAACGGAAAGCGGCTGTTTACCGAGATGGCCGAGGTCGTTCGCACCCGCCACTCGGGCACCGTCGACTACTTGTAGCCGCGGGCGGGCTCGGACCAGCCGGTCCCCAAATTGTCCTTCGTGCAAGGGTTTGAGCCCTGGGGTTGGGTCGTCGGCACCGGCGTCTACGTTGATGATATCGTCGCCGCCCGCCGCAGCCTCGCCGAGGAGCTGGCGGTCATCGGGGTGACCCTGGTCGGGTTGGTTGGCGTGGTGATCTGGCTGCTGGGTAAGAGCGTGGCCAAGCCGATGCGCGAGCTCACGCTGGTGACGGAACGGCTGAGCCACGGCGACCTGGATGTGCAGATTGGCGCAATCCGGCGCGGCGATGAGCTGGGCTCGCTGGCCCGCGCGCTGGACGTGCTCAAGCACAATTCGATCGAGCGGGTGCGGCTGGAAACCGCCGCCGCTAATGAGCAGGCTGCGCGCAACCGCCGGCAAGCGGCCATGGACCGGCATACGCGAGACTTCGCCGAAGTCATCTCGGGCGTCTTGTCGCGTCTGATCCGGGCCGCTTCGGAGATGCGGGCCACGGCCGAAGGCATGACGGACGGCACGCGCCGAACCCATCAGAGCGCGATCCGGACGGCGGACGGCTCGAATGACTCGGCGCGCGACTTGGCCGCCGTCGCAGCCGCCACCGTCGAGCTATCCGCCAGCGTCGAGGAGATCGCCCGCCAGGTGGCCCAGGCGACCGTCGCGACCCGAACGGCGGTCGAGCGTGCCGGCCAGACGACCACGGCCTTCGAGCAGCTTGTCGGGATGGCCGAGCGTATCGACAACGACGGCAAGATGATCTCGGGCATCGCGTCGCAAACCAACTTGCTGGCGTTGAACGCCACAATCGAGGCAGCCCGCGCCGGAGAGGCCGGCAAAGGCTTCGCGGTCGTAGCCAGCGAGGTGAAGGCGCTTGCCGCCCAGACGGCGAAAGCCACGGTCGGCATCGGCGAGAATGTCGGCGGCATCCGGGTCTCGACCGACCACACGGCGTCGGCCATCCGAGAGGTCGGCGCGGCGATTGGGCAGGTCGACGAGGTCTCGGCTGCAATCGCCGCGGCGATCGAGCAGCAGGGCGCTACCACCCGCGAGATCGCCGCGAGCGTGCAGCTTGTTGCTCAGAATGGCCAGGCTGCCGCCGCGGCCATGACCGAGGTGGCGTCGATAGCCCAGGCGAGCGGCGAGATGAGCGCATCGGTGCTGGCGGCATCGAACGATATCGGCGAGGCGACGCATCGGCTCCGCCAGGAGGTTGACCACTTCCTCGGAACCATGACCTCGGACGAGGGCTTCCGGCGCAAGTACGAACGCTTGCCGGGCAACGACGCCCCCGTGGTGCTGCATGTCGGCCGCGGCAAGCGGGTCGATGCGACGGTTCAGGACATCTCGCTCGGCGGCGCCGCGTTGCGGTGTGCCTGGGTCGGCGAGCCGGGTCAGGATTTGCGCATCGAGTGGCCCGGCCTGCCCGGCATCATCGACGCCCGCGTCGTGCGCCACGTGTCCGGGGTCATTGCCGTGGCTTTGACCCAGGACGAGGCATCGCTGCGCGCCGCCGCGGCTTGGATGGAGACTCTCAAGCATCCGCCGGCGCTGGCGATGGCCGCTTGAACCGCCGAGGCTCTCCCGTCACGTCCGCCCGCCCTGCCCCGAGCCGAGACCGCTGATCGCGGGGTAAGCCGACTGGTATATCGCCCGTCGTTCCGCGTAGCCCGACGCCAAGCCCGGTTCCGGCTCGAGCACCTCGGCGATCGCCGGCGTACGGCAGACCACTGCCGGGTCTTCGCCGGTGGCGGCCATCCGGCCGAGCCGGGCGGCGCCCAGGGCCGCGCCGTGCTCGCCCGCCGCCGGACGCGCGAGCGGGATGCCGAGCGCCGAGGCCAGGATCGCCACCCAGGTGCGGGAGCGGGAGCCGCCGCCGGTCATGACGGCGGACTCCACCTCGGTCCCGGCGGCGCGCAATGCGTCGAGCCCGTCGCGGAAGGCAAAGGCGACGCCTTCCAGCACCGCCTGGGTCAGGGCGCGGCGGTCGCTGTTCCAGCCCAGGCCGAGAAAGGCGCCGCGCACGTCGGCGTCGTTGTGCGGCGTGCGTTCGCCGGACACGTAGGGGAGAAAGGTGGCCTCGGCCGGCTGCGTGGGCGGCGAGCCGAGTTCCTCGATCAAGACGGGCGCCGGGGTACCGCACGCGGCCGACCACCAGTCGAGGCTGCCGGCCGCGGCCAGGATGACTGCCATCTGGTGCCAGGTGGCGGGGATCGCGTGGCAGAAGGCGTGCACTGCCTGTGCGGCGTTGGGCCGGAAGCGGTCCGTGGTCGCCCACAGCACGCCGGAGGTGCCAAGCGACAGGAACGCGCTGCCCGGCGCGGTGGCGCCGAGGCCGATCGCGGTCGCGGCGTTGTCGCCGGCGCCGCCTGCGATCACCGGGGCCGCCGCCATGCCCCAGCGCGCGGCGAGATCCGCTCGCAGACGGCCGGTCGGCGCGTTGCCTTCCACCAGGCGCGGCACCTTGTCCCGGCCGAGCCCGGTGGCGGCCAGCGCCGCGTCGGACCAGTCGCGGGCGGCGACGTCCAGCCAGAGCGTGCCGGATGCGTCGGACATATCCTCGGCCGCCTCGCCGCAAAGCTGCAGCCGCAGATAGGCTTTCGGCAGCAGCACCAGCCGGGTCGCGGCGAACAGGTCGGGCTCGTGCTTGCGCACCCAGGCCAGCTTCGGCGCCGTGAACCCCGGCATTGCGATGTTGCCGGTGATGGCGCGCAGGCTGGGCAGGGCCGCTTCCAACTCCCGGCATTCGGCGGCCGAGCGGCCGTCGTTCCACAGGATGCAAGGGCGCAACACGCGGTGGTCGGCGCCGAGCAGCACCGCACCATGCATCTGCCCGGACAGGCCGATGCCCCTTGTTGCCGCGAGCGCCGCCGGCAACTCCGCGCGCAACGCGTCCAGCGCCTGCAGCGTCGCCTGCCACCAATCGGCCGGATCCTGCTCGGACCAGTTCGGATGCGGCCTGGAAACCGTCAGCGGGGCGGACGCCTCCGCCAGCACGGCGTCGGCGTCGTCCACCAGCACGGCCTTGACCGAGGAGGTGCCGAGATCGATGCCCAGGAACATGGGCCGTTCTCCCTAATCTTGTTACTTCGTCCCATACAGCCGGTCGCCGGCGTCGCCCAGCCCTGGCCGGATATAGCCGTGCTCGTCCAATTGCCGGTCGATCGCGGCGGTGTAGACGGGAACGTCGGGGTGGTCGGCCGCCAGCACTGCAAGCCCCTCCGGCGAGGCGAGCAGGCAAACGAAGCGGAGCTGGGTGGCGCCCGCCTGACGCAGCCGGGTCAGCGCGGCCGCGGCGGAATGGCCGGTGGCGAGCATCGGGTCGACCAGGATCACCAGCCGGTCCGGCAGGTCGTCCGGCAATTTCAGGTAGTACTCGACCGGGATCAGCGTGTCCGGATCACGGTACAGGCCGATATGGCCGACCCGCGCGGAGGGCACGAGGTCGAGCATGCCGTCCAGGATGCCGGTCCCGGCGCGCAGGATCGGCACGAAGCAGAGCTTCTTGCCCGACAGGAACGGCGCGTCCATCGGCTCGAGCGGCGTCTCGATCGGCACCTGCTCGATCGGCAGGTCGCGGGTGATCTCGTAAGCCATAAGCAGGCTGATCTCGCGGGCGATCTGGCGGAAGTCGGCGGTGGCCGTTTCCTTCCGGCGCAGCAGGGTCAGCTTGTGCTGCACGAGCGGATGCGTGAGCACGGTGACAAGGGGATGGGGACTGTCCATGCGCGCGGCCTCGGGTTCGGGGGAGGGCGTCAAAACACGGTGCCGTCGCTGACGATGTGCAATGGCGGCCCGCCCCCGGACCGGCGTTCGGCGGCGACCGCGCGGCCGGCGGCCCAAGTGCCGCCTTCGAGGATGCGGGACAGCGGCAGCGCGTCCTCGTCCCGGCCGAGGCGCTCGCGGATCAATGGCGCCAGCCGGTCCAGCAACGCCACCGTCAAGGCCCGCCATTCCACGACGGGTTCGTCGCCGGGCGCGAGCGGCCGGTCGGGGAGGCTTGGGTCGCGTACTTGCAAGATGCCGGTGTCGAGCAGCAGACCGCCATTGCGGTATTCCGGCAGGCCCGTGAGGTCGGAGATGCCGGCGACCACGACGCCGGCCTCCTCGAACACCTCGATCAACGAGTAGGCAAGCCATTGCGACAGCTTGTGGAACGGCACCAGCCCGTCGCCCGGTGCGGCCGGGTGCGGCCAAACGTCGCCGAGCGGGCGCCCGGCCAGCACGATGCGGGACGGCCATACTCCGCCCAGCCCGTCGAGCAGCACTGACAGGATCGTTGCCGCCCGCACCGGCTGCCCGGCGGCCAGCACCGCGTCGAACAGGCCACCGAGCCGGCCACCGCGGAACAGGTCGGGCCGGCGTCCGACCGCCTCGCCCAAGCGCCGCAGCAGCGCCGCCCGGCCCTCGAGCCCGGTTAACCGGTTGTCCGGCCCGGCCTGGAAGGCGGCGCCGAGCGCTTCGGCCGAAAGCCCGGCCAATGCCGCCGCATCCACCCGGGGCGAGGCATCGGCCGAGAACAGCCCGGCCCCGAACGCGTCGAGGCTCGCGACCCCCAAACCCTCCGACCGTGCCAGCTCGAGGCCGGTCGCCTTCTCCCGGTAGCCCCACGCAGGCCCGGCGCCGGCGTCGAGCAGGACGCTCACCACGCACAGCTCGACCCGGACGCGCGCCACGGCGAAGGGATCGTCCAGTGCCAGCCTATCGCGCAGCCGCGCCCAGCGATCGACGCCGCCCGCGGCGAAGTGGCGCCAGCGGGCATGGTGCGGGATGGCGAGCGACGGGTAGTTGCGGCGGATCACCGCGGCGGTGACGTCGGCCGCCGCCGGGAGCCGGTCCAGGTGGACGCTGAAATGCCGGAGCCCGTCCGTTTCCGCCGCCGCGAGCACGGAATTGCACCGCTCCCGCACAGCCGCCGCGCTGCATAGCCAGGCAGCCGCCGCAGCGTCGTCAGGCATCCAGCACGCGCCCCTTGGCAAGGCGCAACTCGGCCTCGGTCGGCACCGTACTGGAAAAATACCCGGCGGCCTTTTTGGCATCCATCTCGACTTGCGCGTCGGCCGGGATCAGCCAGTCGGGGATCGGTACCCGCTCCACGACTTCGATGCCGCTGCCGACGATGGGCGCGTATTTCAGGTTGCTCATCGACACCAGCCGGTCGATGCGGGTGATGCCGAGCCAATGCAGCACGTCGGGCATCAGCTCCTGGAAGCGCATGTCCTGCACCCCGGCGACGCATTCGGTGCGCTCGAAATAGGCCTCGGCGCGGTCGCCGCCCTCCTGCCGCTTGCGCGCATTATAGACCAAGAACTTGGTGACCTCGCCCAGCGCCCGGCCTTCCTTGCGGTTGTACACCACGACGCCGACGCCGCCCGCTTGCGCCATCTCGACACAAACCTCGATGCCCTGCGCGAGGTAGGGGCGGCAGGTGCAGATGTCGGAGCCGAACACGTCGGAGCCGTTGCACTCGTCGTGGATACGGCAGGCGATGCGGGTTTCGGTCCGGCCCAGCTTGGCTGGGTCGCCGAACAGGTAGACGGTGGTGCCCCCGATCGGCGGCAGGAACACGTCCAGGTCGGGGCGCGTCACCAGCTCGGGGAACATGCCGCCGGTGTGCTCGAACAAGGTGCGGCGCAGGTCGGCAGGCGCGATGCCGAAGCGGCGGGCGACGCCGGGCAGGTGCCAAACCGGCTCGATCGCGATCTTGGTCACGCGGATGTCGCCGGCGGCGGTCAGCACGTCACCGTCGGGCCGCAGCCGTCCGGCCTGCATCGCCGCGATGATCTCCGGCATGTTCATGTGCGCCCGGGTGACGGCGATCGTCGGCCGCACGTCCATGCCGGCGGCGATCTCACTGGCAAAGATCTCGGCCGGCATATGGCCCCACGGGTCCATCGACACGATCGCGTCCGGGTCGCCCCATTGCGGGAACGGCCCGATCGGCACCGCCGGCCGGGTATTGGCGAGGTCCGGGCGGTGGTTCGGGTCGAGCTGCCCGGCCGCCACCGCCAGCGCCCGATACAGCGAATAGGCGCCGGCGTGGGAGCCGACGGCGTTGCGGTCCGCCTCGGATTTCAATGAGGCGACCAGCGGCCCGCGCTGCCGCGGATCCGCGGCGCCCCAGCGGAGCGCCGTGGTGCGGACGATGTTGCGCGGGTGCGAGGTCAGCACGATCGAGCGCGGCGTTCGACGGGGCTGGTTGTCGCCGGTGCGGGTCATGCGAGGGCGGGGTTGCTGGCGGAGATGGTGGGAATTCCGGGGCCTCGTGGACGCTGGAGCAAACCCCGACTGTGGCAACGGCGCTGCGCCGGCGCAACACGGGCCGGCATTTCTTCACATTTTTCGCCAATTCCGTCCCGTCCGGCCGCATTGTAGGGTGGGTGCAACCCACCGGAGGACGCCCGATGAAGCCGCTGCTCGCCCCCTTGCTCGCCGTTCTCGCAGCGCTGCCGGCCGCCGCCGCCGAGTTCGCGCCGGCGGTGGTGTTCGACATGGGCGGCAAGTTCGATAAGTCGTTCAACGAGGCCGTGCATACCGGCGCCGAGGCCTTCACCAAGGACACCGGCGTCGCCGTGCGCGAGTTCGAGCCGCAGGCCGATGCGCAACGCGAGCAGGGCCTGCGTAACTTCGCCCGCCGTGGCCAGGACCCGATCATCGCCGTCGGCTTCAGCCAGGCGAGCGCAGTCAAGGCGGTGGCGGCCGAGTTCCCGGCGCTGCGGTTCGTCATCATCAATTCCGCGGTTGAAGGCCAGAACGTGCAGTCGATCCTGTTCCGCGAGGAGCAGGGCAGCTATCTCGCCGGCATGCTGGCCGCCTTGCGCAGCGGCACCGGCAAGCTCGGCTTCGTGGGTGGCATGGACGTGCCGCTGATCCGCC
This sequence comes from uncultured Alphaproteobacteria bacterium, assembly GCA_963752225.1. GTDB lineage: Bacteria > Pseudomonadota > Alphaproteobacteria > Acetobacterales > Acetobacteraceae > JBBROS01. The sequence continues at coordinate 211,011 of CAVVXS010000005.1, forward strand.
GCTTCGCCTGCGGCTACGTGCAGGGCGCCCGCGCGGTGAACCCCAAGATCGAGGTGCTGCAGAACATGACGGGCTCGACGCCCGCGGCCTGGAACGATCCGGTGCGCGGCGCCGAGCTCACCCGCTCGCAGATCGAGCGCGGCGCCGACGTGGTGTTCCAGGCGGCCGGCGCCACCGGCACCGGCGTGCTGCAAGCCGCCGCCGATGCCGGCAAGTACGGGATCGGCGTCGATTCCAACCAGAACCACCTGCACCCCGGCCACGTGCTCACGAGCATGGTTAAGGAGCTCGACGTCGCCACCAAGACCACGCTGACCGCCGCCCGCGCCGGCACCTGGAAGCCGGGCACGCTGGTGCTGGGCGTGGCCGAGGGCGGCGTCGGCTTGGCCTTCGACACCGACAACGCCGCGATCGTGACGCCGGACATGCGGGCCCGGGTGGATGCGGCCAAGGCCGACATCGCCTCGGGCAAGATCAGCGTGCACGACTACATGAGCGACAGCGCCTGCCCGAATTGAGCGTGCCGCCGGCCCCCGAACTGCCCGCGATCGAGCTGCGGGGCATCTCGAAGCGCTTCGGCGCCATCGACGCCAATCGCGACGTCGATCTCACCGTCCGGCGCGGCACGGTGCACGGCATCGTCGGCGAGAACGGCGCCGGCAAGTCCACCCTGATGGCGATCCTGCACGGCTTCCACCGGCCGGACGCCGGCGCGATCCGGGTCGGCGGGCAGGAGGTATCGTTCCGCAACAGCCGCGACGCCATCGCGCGGGGGATCGACATGGTGCACCAGCACTTCATGCTGGTCGACCGCTTCACCGTGCTGGAGAACGTCACCCTCGGCACCGAAGGCGGCACGCTGCTGGCCCGCGGCGCCCGGCGTGCGCGGGCGGAGCTGGCCCGGCTCGGCTCCGCGTACGGCTTGCAGGTCGACCCCGACGCCATCGTCGGCAGCCTTCCCGTCGGGGCGCAGCAGCGAGTGGAGATATTGAAGGCGTTGTATCGCGGCGCCGAGACGCTGATCCTGGACGAGCCGACCGGCGTGCTGACCCCGCAGGAAGCGGACGACCTGTTCCGCGTGGTGCGCGCGCTGCGTGGGCAGGGGCGCACGGTGCTGCTGATCACCCACAAGCTGCGCGAGGTGATGGCGGTCACTGACCGTGTCTCGGTGATGCGCGGCGGTCGCGTGGTGGCGGAGCGGGACACCGCCGACACGTCGCCGGCCGAGTTGGGCGAGCTGATGATCGGCCGCCGTCTCGCACCGCCGGTACCGCGGCGACAACACGCGCGCGGCCCGGCCGTGCTGTCCGCGCACGGTCTCGAGCTGCGCGACGCGTCCGGCGCCGTGCGGGTGCAGAGCGTGGACATCGCGCTGCATGCCGGAGAAATCATCGGCGTCGCCGGCGTGTCCGGCAATGGCCAAAGCGAGTTGCTGGAAGCGCTGGCCGGGATGCTGAGGCCGAGCGGCGGCGAGATTCGGCTGCGGGGGCGGCCGGTGTTCCCCGGCGCCGGCTTCGACGCCGCCGCCCTGCGCCGGGCCGGCGTCGCGCACGTGCCGGAGGACCGGCTGCGCTGTGGGCTGCTGCGGCGGGAGAGTGCTGCGGCGAGCGCGGTGCTCGGCTACCAGGCCGACCCGGCGCTGCGGCGCGCCGGGCTGTTGTCGCCGCCGGCGGTCGCGGCCCACGCCGCCCGGCTGATGGCGGCCCTCGACGTGCGTCCGCCCGACCCGCGGGTCCGGTCGGGGCTGCTGTCAGGCGGCAATGCGCAGAAGCTGGTGTTGGCGCGCGAGCTCGACCGGGCGCCCGCCGTGCTGCTGGTCGGACAGCCGACCCGCGGCGTCGACGTGGGCGGCATCGACGCCATCCACCGCCGCCTGCTCGCCGCACGGGACGCCGGTTGCGCGGTGCTGGTGGTGTCGGTCGAGCTGGACGAGATCATGGCGCTCGCCGACCGCATCGTGGTGATGTCGGGCGGGCGCATCGCCGGCGAGGTCGCAGCGGCGGCGGCCGACGAGCGCCGGCTCGGGCTGCTGATGGCGGGCGTCGGGCCGGGCGTCTCGGGGGACCGGGCGGCGTGACCGAACGGGCCTTGCCGGCCTGGGCGGAGCTGGGCGCGCTCCCGTTGCTGAACGTGGTCCTGGCCCTGGCGCTGACGGCCGGGCTGATGCTGCTGCTCGGCCGCGACCCGGGCGCCGCCCTCGCGGCGCTGGCGGTTGGCAGCCTCGGTTCCGTCGATGCGATCGGCTACACGCTCTACTACGCGACCGACATGGCGTTCGCCGGGCTGGCCGTCGCGGTGGCGTTCCAGGGCGGGTTGTTCAACATCGGGGTCGAGGGTCAGGCCAGCCTGGCCGGGTTGGGCGTGGCCCTCGCCATGCTCGGCCTCGACGGGCAGCCGGCCCCGGTCGCGATCCCCGCGGCGATGGCGGCGGGCGCCGGGTTCGGCGCTGCGTGGGCGGCGATCCCCGGCTGGCTGCAGGCGCGGCGCGGCAGCCACATCGTCATCACCACCATCATGTTCAACATCCTGGCCGCCTCCCTGATGGTCTACATGCTGGTCAACGTGCTGATCGCGCCGGGCTCGATGGCGACCGAGACGCGCGGCTTCGCCCATGCGCTGCCGGCGCTGTCCGGCTACGGCTTCCCGAGCAGCGCGCCGGTCAACGTCGCCCTGCTGCTCGCGCTGCTGGCAGCGTTCGGCGTGTGGCTGCTGGTTTGGCGCACGCCTTGGGGCTACGCGCTGCGCGTGCTGGGGCAGAGCGCGCACGTTGCCCGCTATGCCGGGATCGACGCCGCGCGCATGACGGTCGGCGTGATGGCCTTGTCGGGCGTGCTGGCGTCGGGCATCGCCGTCAACGAGCTGCTGGGCGCGCAGCACCGGCTGCTGCTGGGCTTCGCTGGCGGCGCCGGATTCACCGGCATCGCCGTCTCGCTGGTGGGCCGCAACCACCCGGCCGGCGTGCTGCTGGCCGCCCTGCTGTTCGGGGCGCTCACCCAGGGCGGGGCGGAGCTGGCCTTCGCCATGCCCGACGTGCCGACCGAGATCGTGGTGCTGATCCAGGGCTTGGTGATCCTGCTGGCAGGCGCGATGGGCAATTTGCTGCGGCCCGGCCTGGCCCGCGTGCTGGGCCGGGTGTGACCGACCTCCTATCCGTGCTGGCCGCGACCGTCCGGCTGGCGACGCCGCTGCTGCTGGGCGCCTTGGCCGGGTTGTTTTCCGAGCGCTCGGGCGTGGTGGATGTGGGGCTCGAGGGCAAGATGCTGGTCGGCGCCTTCGCCGCCGCCGCCGTCGCCGCGGTCACGGGGAGCGCTCCGCTCGGCCTGCTGGCCGCCGTCGGCGCCGCTTGCGGCCTCGGCCTGCTGCATGCGGTCGCCTGCATCGACCTGCGCGGCAACCAGGTCGTGTCGGGCATGGCGATCAACATCATCGCCTCGGGCCTGACAGCGACACTCGCGCTGACGCTGTTCCACGAGGGCGGCCAAACCCCGGCGCTGCCGCTCGCGGCGCGATTTGCTCCCATGTTCGGCGGCCAGTCGGTTCTGACCGTGGCCGCCCTGCTTCTGGTGCCGCTGAGCGCTGCGATACTCGGCCACACCCGCTTCGGCCTGCGCCTGCGCGCGGCCGGCGAGCATCCGGCGGCGTTGGACGCGGCCGGCATCGCGGTGGCGCCGCTGCGTTACGCCGGGGTGCTGATCGCGTCCGTGCTGTGCGGGGTCGCCGGCGCCTCGATCGCCACCGCGCAGGGCGCCGGGTTCGGCCGCGACATGGTGGCCGGGCGCGGCTACATCGCGCTGGCGGCGATGATCCTGGGACACTGGCGGCCCTGGCCGGTGCTCGCCGCCTGCCTCGGCTTCGGCCTGCTCGACGCGGCGGCGATCCGGTTGCAGGGTGTGCCGATCCCGGGACTCGGCGTGGTTCCGGACCAGGCGGTCCAGGCGCTGCCGTTCGTGCTGACGGTGGTGCTGCTGGCCGGGTTCGTCGGCCGCGCCGTGGCGCCGGCGGCCAGCGGCGAGCCGTACGTGAAGGAGCGTTGAGCATGGACCAGCTCGTTCTCGCCGCACTCGCCGCCCGCGGCTCGGCCTATGCGCCCTACTCGCGTTTCGCTGTCGGCGCCGCGCTGCGCACGCCGGAGGGCACCGTGCATGCCGGCTGCAACGTCGAGAACGCGGCCTATCCGGAAGGCACCTGCGCCGAGGCCGGCGCCATCGCCGCCATGGTGCTGGCCGGCAGCCGGCGCATCGCCGAGCTGGTCGTGGCCGGCCCGCCCGGCCCGCCCTGCACCCCCTGCGGCGGCTGCCGCCAGAAGCTGCGCGAGTTCGGCGCGCCCAGCATGCCGGTCCGCGTGGTGGGGCCGGAGGGTGAGACGCTGCTGACCACGACGCTCGCCGCGTTGCTGCCTAACTCGTTCGGCCCCGACAACCTAGCACCGGAGAACCTGTCCCAGTGACCACCGCCTACCTCGCCGGGCCCGACGTGTTTTTGCCCGATGCCGCCGAGCACGCACGGCGAAAGCTCGCCATCTGCGCCGCGCACGGCATCACCGGCCGCTCGCCGCTGAACGAGGACGCCGGCGCCTTGGCGGCGATGAGCGAGGAGGAGGCGTGGCGCACGATCTACCGCAAGGACATCGCGATGATGGAGGCGTGCGACATCGTCATCGCCAACCTCACGCCCTTCCGCGGCGCGTCGGCCGATAGCGGCACGCTGATCGAGGTCGGCTGGTTCCTGGGGCGCGGCCGGCCGGTGTTCGGCTACTCCAACGCGGCCACGCCGTTCGCCGAACGCTCCCGCCGGCACATGGTCGCCGTGCCGGACCCGATCGCGGGGTTGGCGGTGGAAGGGTTCGGCCTCCCTGACAACCTCATGATCCCCGGTGCGGTGTTGGACGGCAGCGGCGGGCCGATCACCGTGCCGCCGGACGGGCGGGACCGGCCGTTCGATTCGCTCGAGGTGTTCGAGGCCTGCGTCGTCCTGGCGGCACAACGTTTGCGTAGCCTGCAGCAACAAGCATCAGGAGCCAACCCATGAGCACGACACGCCGTTCGCTGGTCAAATCCGCGGCCGTGGCCGCCGGCGCCGCTGCCGCGTTCCCGACCGGGTTTCCGACGATCTGGGCGCAGAACATCAAGAACGTCACCTTGCGGCAGTTCGGCACCGGCGTCTCGGCGCTGAACCCGATCGCCGAACGCGTCAAGCAGGACCTCGGCTTCACCCTCTCGATGACGGCGCTCGACACCGACGCCACCGCGCAGAAGGCGGTGACGCAACCGCGCTCCTACGACGTCGCCGACATCGAGTATTTCCTGTGTAAGAAGGTGTTCCCGGCCGGCGTGCTGCAGCCGATCGACACGAAGAAGATCAAGCAATACGGCAACATCGTCCCGATTTTTACAACCGGCAAGCTGACGCCCACCAGTACCGTCGGCCAAGGTACCGCGCCGCATACGGTGAGCTTCGCCGAGGGGCCGAAGTCCGACAAGTTCGCCCGTGGCGAGAGCGGCTGGATGACGCTGATCCCGACCATCTACAACGCCGACACGCTCGGCATCCGCCCCGACCTGGTCGGCCGACCGATTTCGAAATGGTCCGACCTCGTCGACCCGGCGTTCAAGGGCAAATCCAGCATCCTCAACATCCCCGGTATCGGCATCATGGACGCCGCGATGGTGATGGAGAGCCTGGGCACGATGAAATACGCCGACAAGGGCAACATGACCAAGGAAGAGATCGACAAGACCGTCGCCTTCCTGATCGAGACCAAACGCGCCGGGCAGTTTCGCGCGTTCTGGAAAAGCTTCGACGAGAGCGTCAACCTGATGGCGTCCGGCGAGGTGGTGATCCAATCGATGTGGTCGCCGGCGGTGACCGCGGTGCGCTCGCGGGGGATCGCCTGCACCTACCAACCGCTGGCCGAAGGCTACCGCGGCTGGGGCGGCGGCCTCGGTATCGCCAAGCACCTGAGCGGGATCGAGCTCGATGCCGCCTACGACTACATCAACTGGTACCTGTCCGGCTGGGTCGGCGCGTATCTCAACCGGCAAGGCTATTACAGCGCCGTGCTCGAGACCGCGAAGCAGAACATGAGCGCCGACGAATGGGGCTATTGGATGGAAGGCAAGGCGGCGGCCGCCGACATCGTCAGCCCCGACGGCAAGGTGATCGACAAGGCGGGTGCCAAGCGTGACGGCGGCTCGTTCACCGACCGCATGAGCAAGGTCGCATGCTGGAATTCGGTCATGGACCAGGACCGCTACATGGTCCAGAAATGGAACGAGTTCGTCGCCGCTTGAAGGCCGGGCGGCAGGGCGGCGGCGCGGCATGAGCCTCCGCCCTTACGTACAGGCCGCACCGCTCGCGCTCATCCTCGCCGCTTTTCTGCTCGTGCCGCTGCTGGCGATCGTCGTCGTCAGCTTCTGGGACTATGACAGCGTCCGCATCATCCCCGACTTCACCTTGCAAAACTACGCCGACGTGCTCGGCTCCGCTGTCACCTGGCGCACCTACGCCAACACGCTCTGGTACGCGGCGATCGTCTGGGCCGTCACCTTGCCGCTCGGCTTCGCGGTGGCCTGGTTCCTCGCCTTCCAAGTTCAGGGCGCTGCGCTGCAGACGGCGCTGTTCCTGCTCTGCACCGTCCCGTTCCTGACCAGCAACATCATCCGCATGATCGCCTGGGTGCCGTCACTGGGGCGCAACGGGCTGGTGAACGGCGCGCTGCTCGGGGTGCACGCGATCGACCGGCCGCTCGAGCAGTTGCTGTTCTCCGATTTCGCAATCGTGCTCGCCTTCGTGCACCTCTACGCGCTGTTCATGGTGGTGCCGATCTTCAATTCCATGATGCGCATCGACCGCCGCCTGATCGAGGCAGCGCGCGACGGCGGCGCGTCGGCGCTCGGCACCTTGTGGAACGTGGTGATCCCGCTGTGCCGGCCCGGCATCGGCATCGGCAGCACCTTCGTCGTCGCGCTCGTGATGGGCGATTTCATCACCGTGCGACTGATGGGCGGCGGGCAGCGCGCCTCGGTCGGGCTGATGATCTCGAACCAGATCGGCCTGCTGCAATACCCCGCCGCCTGCGCCAACGCGGTCGTGCTGCTCGCCGTCGTGCTGCTGCTGGTGGGCGCCATCCTGCGCGCCGCCCGAGTCCGGTCGCAGCTTTGACGGCGGGCCGCATCCTGATGGCCGCCCTGTTCGGCGCCTTCGTGCTGTTCCTGTACGGCCCGGTGGTGACGATCGTCATCCTGGCGTTTGGCGGCCCGGAGAGTGGGCTGACGTTTCCCATGCGAGGGATGTCGCTGCATTGGTTCAGCCAGCTGGTCGCGACGCAGGCGGTCGGCAACCTCGGCGCCGCACTCGGCCGCACCGCCATGCTCGCCGTCATGGTCGCCGTGACCACGGTCTGTGTGTCGGTCAGCGCCGGGCTGGCCTTCCGCCAGCCGTTCCGCGGCAGCGGCGCGCTGTTCACGCTGGCGCTCGCGAGCCTGATCGTGCCGTCCATCCTCGTCAGCCTCGGCGTCGGCTTGGTGTTCAGCCAGGCCGGGCTCGACGCCGATTGGTGGAACGCGGCGTTCGGCGCGCAGCTGACGTGGACCTTGCCGTTCGGCCTCTTGATCGCGTTCGCGGTGTTCAACCGGTTCGACCGGTCCTGGGAGGAAGCCGCACGCGACGCCGGCGCCTCGCCTTGGCAGAGCTTCCGTTATGTGCTGCTGCCGATCCTGCTGCCGCCGATCATCGGCATCGCGCTGTTCGGCTTCAGCCTGAGCTGGGACGAGTTCCCCCGCACCTTGCTCACGGCCGGCAGCAACAACACCTTGCCGCTCGAGATCTACGGCATGACCACCAACGTCACCTCCCCGGTCCTCTACGCCCTCGGCGCGGCGACCTCGGCGGTCTCCTTGCTGGCGATCGGGGCGGGGCTGATCGCGATCCGCCGGCTGGCGAAACGGCGCGGGGTCTGACGGACGGTATAGCGGTGACACCCCGGTTCACGTCGGCGAACAATTCGCAGCAAGTCATGGCTGGGATCGACCTCGCGGGGCGGTGAAGCTGAGGCAACCCGGGAGATGCCGCGATCACCCTCGTCAACCTCAAGGACCGACTTCGGACCACGCCGACCTCGCAACGGCAGTCGGTTCAGGTCCGAGCCCATGAGCTCGCCGACGCTTACCGCACGCTGGTGCGGTGCGCTCCCGAACGCAGGCAAGGCTATCTCTCGTCCACGCGGTCGGGGTTGGCGCCGAGCCTCGCTCCGACCTGCCGTTCGGAAGAGCACCTTGCGATGGCGCTCTTCCGAGGTGGCCAGCTCAAGCTTGCCGACGGCGAAAAGCTGCATTTGGGGCGTGGTCGGACAGCACAGAGAAGGTTCGGCTGAGTTCAGCCTGGAGCGGGCGAAGGGATTCGAACCCTCGACCCCAACCTTGGCAAGGTTGTGCTCTACCCCTGAGCTACGCCCGCACTCCAGAGAGCGCGGGTTCTAAGCCGCAAGTGGGCGGGATGCAAGGGGGTTCGGATCGGCGGCGAGATTGCTAGAATGAGCGGCGTGAGCGACGAGGCTGGAGGCGAATGGCGGACGATCCCTACAAGGTTCTCGGCGTCGAGCGGACGGCGACGGCGGAGCAAATCCGGACGGCGTTCCGGGCGGCGGCCAAGAAGAGCCATCCGGACCTGCATCCCGGCGACAAGAACGCCGAGGCGCGATTCAAGGCGCTCAACGCAGCCAACGACATCCTGTCCGACCCGGACAAGCGGGCCAAGTTCGATCGCGGGGAGATCGACGCCGAAGGGCAGGCGGCAGCGCCGGAGCGGTCGGTACTATCGCGACTATGCGCAGGCCGGTGCGGGGAACGAGCGATATGCCAGCGAGCTCGACCCCGAAGACCTGGAAAGCGTGTTCGGGTCGTTCTTCCGGGCGCAGGGCGCGGCGGCGGGCGGGCCACGGCGCGGGCGGGACCGGACATACCGGCTGGACGTGCCGTTTCTCGACGTCGTCAACGGGGCCACGGAGCGGCTGACGCTGCCGGATGGGCAGTCGCTCGATGTGCGGATCCCGCCGGGGCTGGTGGACGGGCAGGTGCTGCGGCTGCGCGGCAAGGGCGAGCCCGGCGTGCGGGGCGGGGCGGATGGCGACGCACTGATCGAGGTCAGCGTGTTCCCGCATCCGCTCTATCAGCGCGAGGGCGCCAACCTGGTGATGGAGGTGCCAGTCACGGTGCGCGAAGCGTTGCTGGGCGCCCGGGTCGACGTGCCGACGCCGCGCGGACGGGTGGCGCTGCAGGTGCCGCCGCGGTCCGACGCCGGCACGCGGCTGCGGCTGCGCGGGCGGGGGGTGGCGGCGCATGGCGACACCGCGGCCGGCGACCTGTTCGTTTCGCTGCGGCTGGTGATGGGGCCGGTGGACGAGGCGCTCGAGTCGTTGTTCCGGGGGTGGTTGCCACCGCCGGGCACGGACGTCCGCGCCGGATTGGGAGAGGCGGAATGATCGGTCTAACGGCGGTGCTCGAGCGGGTGCAGGGCGTGGACGAGCGGACGCTCGAGGTGTGGGTGGCGCATGATTGGGTGCGGCCGCGGCGCGAAGCGGGGCGGCCGGTGTTCGAGGAGGTCGACGTGGCGCGGGTGCAGCTGATCGTCGAGCTGCGCGACGAGCTCGAGGTGGGCGAGTCGGCGATCCCGGTGGTGCTGTCGCTGCTGGATCAGCTGCACGCAACGCGGGCGCAGGTGCGCCGGGTCATGTCGGCGCTCGAAGGGGTGGGCCCGGAGGGATCGGTGCGGGAGGTGCTGGGGCGGCTGGGCTGAGTGGTCGAACGCTGAGCGGGCGCGGTCAGCCGACCTTGGTCAGCGCCCACTCGGCCTTCTGGTTTTCGGGCGTGCCGGTCAGCACGACCTGCTGCGTCGGGCGGGGTTCGCCGGCGCCGAGGTAGACGCTTTCCTCCAGCGTGATCTCGACCCCCTTGGCGCGCAGGCTCCAGAACGAGCCGGCCGGAAGACGCAGCACCACGCTCTTGCCGTCCTGCTGCATGCTCGCGACGACGGTCGGATGCAGGTGGAAGCGGACGGCATAGGGCAGCGGCTCGGGCGCCTCGACCGAGTCTTCGCCGCGGATGTCCTCGCCGCTTTCGGCGACGTAAAGGCGGCGGTGATGGACGGCGCCGTTCAACGGGCGGTAACCGTCGTGGCTGGCTTCCAGCCAATGGGCGCCGTTGGCTTCCTGGCGCTGCGCGTCAACGGTCGCGGGGACGCGTCCGAGCTGGCCGGGCTTCAGCTCGGAGCTGTTGATGTCGCCGATCACCAGAGTGGAGTGGGCGGCGGTCGAGCGGGCGGCGTCGAGCCACGGCCCGGCACTCGGCGGCGCGGCGCCGCAGTTCACGATCAGGCGCTCGCGGCCGACGGAAACTTCCAACGACAAGGTGCCGGCGTGGGAGAAGCGGTCGATGCCGTGCGGCGGCGGCGGGCCGCAGTCGATCAGGAGCGTGGTACGGCCGGCTTGGAGGCGCTGGAAGCCGCTTTCGGTGAGGCCGGCCGGGGCTCGGCCGCCGCGGCCGGCCTGGGTCAGCACGAGCTCGATCAGCGACGCGTTCTCTTCGCGGGCGCCGTTGAACAACGCGAGGCCGCCGTCGCCGTGGCGGAATGCGCGCAAAGCCGGGGCCATCCGTTCGATCGCCGAGGACAAGGCGGCCGGCGGCTGGGCAAGCGCGGCCTGGAGCAAGGCGCGGATCTCGGTCAGGTCCTGCAGCGCGACAAGCTGGGCCGCCGGGCTGCGTTCGGCGTGGCAGCCGTCTGGCAGCACCTGGCGGGCGATCTCCTGCGGCAGCAGGCGCATCGCCCGGGTGAGCGAGGTCGACTGGGTCGGCAGGGCCACCGAGGCGGCGATCAGGCCCTTCAGCGCGGTCAAGGCGCGGCCGTCGACTTCCTCGCCGGGAATGCCGGCGGCGAGACGGCGCGCGTCGGTGACGAGGCGGGCCATGACGCTGGCGCGGAAGGCGTCGTCGGCGCTGGCGACGAAGAAGTCGTATTGGCCGAGCCAGGCGGTGATGCGGGCGCCGGCGACGTCGGGCCGTTCGGCGATGCGATCGCGGCCGGAGGTGGCCAGCCAATCGGCGACCAGGGCGCGGGCGCGGCTGCGGGCGCCGTCGGTGCCGAGCGCGCGCAGGTCGCGCAGCCAGGTGAAGCCGTGGGCAAGGACGCGGAGCGGCTCGGGTGCGGTGCGGTCGGCCCAGACGCCGGGTTCGAGGCTGCGGACCGAGCCGGCCAGCTCGAGCTCGCCCTTGAGGATGCGGGCGCCGCGGGCGGAATCGCCGGGCCAGGGGTCGCGCACGCTGAGCGCGGGGGCGTCGGGGATGCGGCCCATGCGGATCGGCATGCGGGACACGGCAAGGCGGGCGTCGCGGGCCCAGCGGCGCGGGTCGATCATGGCGCGCGCCCTTCGGCGCCGGCGGCGGGGCGGAGCGCGTCGAGCGCGGCGCGGCGGTCGGGCCGGCCGAACACGGCAGTGCCGGCGACGAGCATGGTGGCGCCGGCCTCGATGCAGGCGGGGGCGGTTTCGGCGGTGATGCCGCCGTCGACGCCGATCACGACCGGGCGGCCGCCGACCATGGCGCGGAGCTCGCGGATCTTCGGCAGTTGACTCGGCAGGAACGACTGGCCGCCGAAGCCGGGGTTCACGGTCATGACGAGGATCTGGTCGATGTCGTCGAGGACGGGCGCCGCCATCGACGCCGGGGTGGCGGGGTTGAGCGCCACGCCGACGCGGCAGCCGTGCTCGCGGATCAGCTGCAGGGTGCGGTGGAGGTTGGGACCGGCCTCGGCGTGGACGCTGATGTGGTCGGCACCGGCTTTGGCAAAGGCGGCGATGTAGGCATCGACAGGCGCGATCATCAGATGGACGTCGAACGGGAGGCGGGTGTGCGGCCGCAACGCCTGCAGCACGAGCGGGCCGAACGAGATGTTGGGCACGAAGTGGCCGTCCATGACGTCGAGGTGCAGCCAGTCGGCGCCGGCGGCCTCGACCGCGCGGGTTTCGTCGGCGAGGTGTGCGAAGTCGGCGGCCAGCAGGCTAGGAGCCAGCACGGGGGCGCTCGGCGGCGGCCACGCTGCATCGGTCGAATTGGGCATGTCCGAGGTTCTAGTGCGTTTGCGGCGAAGGGGAAACCGGGCGTCGCGCGCGGCGGGGGCCGACCCGGCGGCGGCGGTCAAACCTTGACCAGGCGAGCGGCGAAGAAGCCGTCAAGGCCGCCCCGCTCGGGCCAGAAACCGGGATGGGTGCGGAGGTAACCGTCCGCGGTCCGCGCGTCCGGGATCGCGGCCAGCTCGTCCGGCGTGAACGGCGCGGGACGGAAGGCGGGAAGGTCGGCCAGCCGCGGCTCGGCCTCCTCGGGCTGCAGGGAGCAGACCGCGTAGATCAGACGGCCGCCGGGGCGCAGCAGGGCGGCGGCGTTGGCGAGCAAGCGATCCTGCCCGGCGGTGAGCTCGATCAGGTCGCGCGGGCGCTTCAGCCGCAGCGCATCCGGGTGGCGACGGATGGTGCCGGTGGCGCTGCAGGGAGCGTCGAGCAGTACGGCATCGAACGGCGTGTCGGGGCGCCAGGTGGCGGCGTCGGCTTGGACGATGTCGACCTCGAGCTGCAGGCGGGCGAGGTTGTCGTGCAGCCGGCGCAGGCGGTGCGGGTCGCGTTCCACCGCAGTCACGCGGGCGCCGGCCGCGGCGAGTTGCGCCGTCTTGCCGCCAGGTGCGGCGCAGAGGTCGGCGATGCGCTCGCCCGGCTGCGGCGCGAGCAGCCGGGCGGGCAGGGCGGCGGCGGCGTCCTGCACCCAGAACTGGCCTTGGTCGTAGCCGGGCAGGTCGGACACGCGGGTGCCGGCGGGAAGGCGGACCGAGCCGGTGGGGAGCAGCTCGGCGCCGGCCGGGGGTGGGACGCCGGGCGCCAGGGTGAGGTCGAGCGGCGCCTCGAACGCGTGCGCCTCGGCGATGGCGCGGGCGTCGGCGCCCCAACTGCTCCAGAGCCAGGCCGGGGTGTCGAGCCGCGGGCCGTCTAGCAGGTCGAGTGCGGCGGGGCCGGCCTCGGCGACCCGGCGCAGCACGGCGTTCACGAGCCCGGCGAAGGGCGCGAACTTGCGGGTGCGGGCGAGGTCGACGGCGGTGCCGACCGACGCATGGGCGGGTGTTTCGAGCAGCAGCAGCCCGGCGGCGCCGAGCCGGAGGATGTGGCGGACGCCGTCGGGCGGGGCGCGAGTGAGGAACGGCTCGATGACGGCGTCGAGCGAACCCAACCGGCGCAGCACGGAGGCGGCGAGCCGGTGGGCGGCGGCGCGGTCGCGCCCTTCGGCGGCCGGAGCGGCGTCGAGCGCTTCGTCGAGCGGGCGGCGACGGTCGAGCACGGCGCAGAGCAGGTCGTAGGCGATCTCCCGCGTGGGGTCCTTGGGCGGCGCTGTCCGCGGGGGTGGAGCGGGTTTCGGCGTGATGGGCGGCTTCATGGGGCGGCTTCATGGCGCGGATCGGGGGCGCGTGCTAGGGGCCCGTCCATGACGACCCTTCTGGAGACGCGGCGCCCGCGGCTGCTGCTCGCGGTGCTGTGCGTGGCGCTGTGGCTACCAGGATTCTTTACGGTGCCACCGGGAGATCGGGACGAGAGCCGGTTCGCCCAAGCGACCAAGCAGATGCTGGAAAGCGGCGACTACGTGCGCATCATGAACGGCACCGAGGCGCGCAACCGCAAGCCGATCGGCATCTACTGGCTACAGCTGCCGTTCGTGGCAGCGGCCGATGCGCTGGATCTGGCGCACGACAATCCGATCTGGCCGTATCGCATCCCTTCGGCGTTGGGCGGGTTGGCGGCGGTGCTGGCGTGCTTCGAGGCGGGTCGCGTTCTGGTGGGGCGGCGGGCGGCGCTGCTGGGAGCGGGGATGCTCGCCGGGTCGGTGGTGCTGGTGGTCGAGGTGCATATCGCCAAGACAGACGCGGCGCTGCTTGGTGCCACGACCGTCGCGATGGCGGTGCTGGGCCGCGCGTATCTCGATCCGGGCGGGGTGCGGCGGCGGGACGCGGCGGTGTTCTGGCTGGCGGTCGGCGCGGGCGTGCTGCTGAAGGGGCCGATCACGCCGATGGTCGCGGGCCTTGCGGCGGCGGCCTTGGCAGCCGTGGATCGGCGCGCGGGATGGCTGCGCTGCTTGCGGGCGGGGTGGGGAGTACCGCTGATGCTGGCAGTGGTGCTGCCGTGGTTCGTGGCGATCGAGCTGGCGACGCACGGGGCGTTCGTCAGCGACGCGGTGGGGGGCGATTTAGGGCGGAAGCTCACGTCGGGGGACGACGCGCATTGGGGGCCGCCGGGGTTGCATGCACTGCTGCTGCCGGTGCTGCTGTTCCCGTCGACGGCGGCATTGCCGGCGGGGGTTGCCGCCGCCTGGCTGACCCGGCGCGAGGCGGCGACGCGCTTTCTGCTGGCGTGGCTGATTCCGGCTTGGCTGGTGTTCGAGGCCGCGCCGACCAAGCTGCCGCACTACCCGCTGCCCCTGTATCCGGCGGTGTGCTTGCTGCTGGCACACGGGCTGGTTGCCTCGGTGCGGGTGGCCAGCTGGCGTTGGGTTGGCGCCGGGTTGGCCGGGCTGGTGGCGGCGGCATTGGCGTCGGGCTCGTTGGCGGCGCCTTGGTTCCTCGAGGGCGATGCATGGCTTGGCGGTCCAGCGGTGCTGGCGGCGGTGCTGGCCGGATGGTTCGCCGTGCGGAGCGGGTGCGGACGGGTGCCGGCTGCGGCGGCATTGGCCGCTTCGGTGCCGTTGTATGCGGCGGTGCTGGGCTACGAGCTACCGCGGCTGCAGCCGTTGTGGATCGGCCCGCGGGTGGTCGCGGCATTGCCGGCCGGCCGGCTGGGCGTGGTCGGCTACGCGGAGCCAAGCCTGATGTTCCTGGCGGGGACGGATACGCGATGGCTGCCGCCGGAGGCCGGGGCGGCCGAACTCGCGAGCGGGCAGGTCAACGTGCTGCTGGTGGGAGAGCGCGACTTGGCAGCCGTGCAGGCGGCGTTGCGCGCCCGCGGGATGGCGGCCGAGGCGATCGACGCCATCGCCGGTTTCAACTACTCGCGCGGCCGCCGGGTGGTGCTGACCGCGCTGGCCGCGCCGCACCCGGCCGCACCGTGACGCGATGAGCGGGCTCACACGGCGAATGCCTTGCGGCCTTCGTGCTGCCCGAACAGCACAAAATGCAGGAGCGGGTCCACGCCGGCCGCGTTCACGTCGGCATAGGCCGCGAGGTATTTGCTGGTACTGAAGGCGGCGGACGGGTCGCGACCGAGCTTCCAGCCGACCGTCTCGAAATGGGTGAGCGGGTCGGTGTGAGCGGCGGCGACGTCCGGGTTGTGGGCCAGGTAATACCTGGTGTCGAACCAGGCGTCGGGGTTGAGGCCCTTCTGCCATTCTGCCGTGCTGAACACCCAATGCACCCCCTTGGCAGCGGCCGAGCTGGTCGGCAGCAGGTTGTCGCCGAGCTGCCCGTTGAGATAGGCGGGGTCGACCAACGGGTCGGAGGTCGCCATGCTGCCGGCGATGAAGTTGGGCCGGCCGTCGGCCCGGCCGTGTTCGAGGTAGTCGTCGAGCGGGTTCGTTCCGGCAGCCGCTACGTCTGGGTTAGCCGCCAAATAGGCGGCGGTGGAGAACAGCGCGCTCGGGTCGCGCCCCTCATGCCAGCCATACATGTCGTAGTGCAGTAACGGGTTCATGCTGGACGCCTTCACGTCCGGATTGTGGGCCAGATACCAGTTGGTGTCGAAGAAGGCGCTGGGATCGCGGCCCTCGCGCCAGCCGCGGATCAAATAATGCTGCAGCGGATCGACCTGGGCGGCAGCCACGTCGGGGTTATGCGCCAGGTAGTATGCTGCCACGAAGCCGGCCGGCGTTGCCGGTTCGCCGGTCTGCGCCGGGGCCGGCGCCGGGGCCGAGGCGGTCAGCGTCGTCGTGTAGGTCGCCCGGTTCAGGCCGACGTTCGGCTGAACAGTGGAGTTGTCGAGGGAGACGCTTTTGACGAACAGGGCGTAGGCGCCGCCGCCGTTGCCGGTCTGCGAGTTGATGATCGTGACCGCCACTTGGTGGGCGCCGGGAGTCCAGGTGCCGGAGAAGTTGAAGGTCTGGGTCGCGCTGCCGACCGGTGCGGTCACCGTACCGCCGCCGGCGCCGACGCCGTCCACGGTCACGACAAACTTGGCGTCGAGGTCGCCGCGTTGCTCGGCGAGGACGAGCTTCAGCGTATTGGGCCCGGACTGCGGCGCGAACAGGGAAGGAGCGGCGGCGGTCGAGACCGGCGAGGAGGTGTCGAGCGTCGGCGTCGTGCCGGAGCGGTTGTTGCCGCCGTCGGTGGCGCTGGTCAGCCAGCGGCTGCCGGCGATGCCGCCGACGAACGTGTTGCCGGTGACGGTGATGGGGGCGATCGGCTTGTTGGGATCGCCGACCACGAAGTAGGTATAGGGGTGACCGGGGTTGGAATACTGGGTGACCAAAGTGTTGCCGGTGACCAGCACGCCGCTGTTGCTGTAGGTCATCGCCTCGCCGCCGACATGGATCAGCAGGCCGTTGGCGGCCTGGGCGCCTTTGACCAGCAAGTTGTTCTTGATCGTCGCCGCGCCGCCGGCGCCGAGATCGATCAGGAAGCTGGCGCCGACGTTGGCACCGTCGATGATGCGGTTGTTCTCGATGTCGGTGTTGAACGCCTGATCCGATAGCTCATGCCCGGACACCGCGCCGTGCAGGTAGCTGCCCTGAATGGTGAAGCTGTTGATGGCGCCCACGGTGATGTTGTGGGTGCCTTTGGCGATGGCGAAGTTGTCGCCGATATCCGAGTTGTAGATGGCGAGGTTGCTTGCCGCGTTGTCGCCGGCGCCGACGCCGACGTTGTTGCCGTCGACCTTGCTGTTGACCAGGGTGACAGTCCCGGCTGTCACGTAGAGCCCGGCTTCATGGCCGTTGTAGTTGGCCGCACCCGTGAGCTCGACATTGCGGATCGTCGCATCGGCGTTGGCGACGAAGATGCCAAGCTGCCGGGACAGGTCGTTGGTTTGGATGAAGCGGGCGATGCCGCCCACGCCTTCGATGATCACCTTGTGGTTGATGTCGGCGAAGTCGTTGACATAGGTGCCGGCGGCGACCCGGATCGTGTCGCCGTCACGCGCGACGGCGAGCGCGCTTTCCAAGGTGCGGAACGTTCCGGTCGGGCCTACGGTCAGGATGTGGCCGGTGGGGACGACGGCGCCGGTGGTGCCCCAATTGCGCAGCGTGGTCCCGGTGCTGTGGTCCACCGGCGGCGGCACAGCGGGCGGCGGCAGGACGATCGGCGCCTTGCTGGCGAGGTTGAGCGTGGGCCGAGTGGCCACGGTGGTGTTGCCGGACGCCGTGACCGGGCCGGTCGCGATGCGGTCCGCCGCGTAGCCATACAGCGCGTTGCCGCTCAGCGTCGCGGTCAGGCCGCTCTGATTGAGGAGCAGCGTGCCGCTGCTGCGGTCGTTGACGACGGTGTTGCCCGTGACGCTGAGCGAGGAGCCGGCCGGCACCGCATGCTCCCCGCCATAATGGATGGTGAACTGGTTGGCGGTGTTGGCACCTTTCTCGATGATGTTGTTGGCGATCACGACCACGCCGCCGTCCGGCGCGTCGATGCTGTAGCTGCCAGTGCCTTGGGTGTTATCGAAGATCCGCGACCCGGTGATGGTGGTCGCCAAGGCGCGGCTTTTGATCTCGTGGCCGGCAAGGACGTCGTGGAAGTAGCTGTCCTGCACGGTCAGCGACTTGACCTGGTTGATGTAGATCCCGTGGCTGTAGCCGTCGCCGGCGCCGTTATGGCTGAACTCGGAGGATTGGATCAGGACGGTGCCGTTCGGGTCCGTGTTGCCGAGGATGCCGTCCTGGTTGTTCCAGAACACGCTGTTGCGGACGACGAGGTTGCCGCCCTCGTAGCGGATGCCGGCGCCGTTGTTGTCGGAGCAGAACGCCCCGGTGAAGCCGAGCCCGTCCACCATCACGTCGGTTTCGGTGGTGAGGATCGCCTTGCCGTTCGGCGGCGCCTGCGTCGCCTGCAGCACGGCAAGGCCACCGACCGATTGCAGCGTGATCTTGTGGGTGATCGTCGCGAAATCGTTTAGATACGTGCCTGCCTGGATCTGGACGGTGTCGCCATCATGGGTCGCGGCGATGGCGGCGGCGATCGTGCGGTATTGCTGGTCTTTGCCGACCGTAAGCGTCGCCATGGGGTGATCCGCGATCTGTGATCGTTCGGTTCTACCCCTGGCGGGTTAATCAACTTTTTAGCGAGACGGAGTATTGCTGTCCGGGAACATCATCGGATCGTGGACGTTCGATGCTGGGATCCGATGGGAGGCGCGGCCGTGCAGGAAGACGATCTGAGGGCTTCGAGCAACATCGAGGACCGGCGTGGCATGGGCGGCGCGACCAAAGGCGGCCTCGGCATCGGCGCCATCGTCGTGCTCAGCCTGATCGGCTGGGCCACCGGGATCGACCCGCGGCTGCTGATCGGCGGCGCCGAAATGGTGACCGGCGGCTCCCAGCCGGCGCAGCAAAGCCAGCAGGCTGCGCCCGGGACGCCGAACGACCAGGTTGGCACGTTCGTGGCCCGGGTGCTTGGCGAAACCGAGGACGTGTGGTCCACGGTGCTGCCGCAGCAGGCCGGCAAGGACTACACCAAGCCGGTGCTGGTGCTGTATTCGGGCATTACCGACTCTGGCTGCGGCACCGCGCAAGCGGCGATGGGGCCGTTCTACTGCCCGCTCGACCGCAAGCTGTATCTCGACACAGCGTTCTTCCAGGACATGCAGCGGCGGATGGGCGGAGGTGGCGACTTCGCCTATGCCTACGTGATCGCACACGAGGTCGGCCACCACGTGCAGAATATCCTCGGTCTCCTGCCGAAGGTGCAAGAAGCGCAGCGTGCGGCGGAGGACAAGCGGGTCGCGAACGACCTGTCGGTGCGGACCGAGCTGATGGCCGACTGTTTGGCCGGGGTTTGGGCCAATCAGATGAATGCCCGGCACCACAACGTCGACGAGAACGACCTGCGGCAGGGCGTCAACACCGCGGCGGCGATCGGCGACGACCGGTTGCAGCAGCAGGCCGGGCGGCATGCGATCGTGCCCGACAGCTTCACCCATGGCTCGTCCGAACAGCGGGTGCAGTGGCTCGGGACCGGGTTCCGCACCGGCACCGTCGCGTCCTGCAACACGTTCCAGCAATAGCGCGGCCGTCGGGCGGCCGCTCGCTTCAGTTCAATCGGGAGCGGAGTTGCTCGATCGCGAGCCGGGCGCGGACCGCGCTGTCGCCTTCGGGCACGAGGTCGAGCAGGCGCGTGTAGCAGCGCAGCGCGGCCGAGACCTGATCGAGTTGCTGGTGCATCGAGGCGGCTTCGCGCCACAACGAGGCGAGGTCGGGCGCGATCCGCAGCATGTCGAGGGTGCAGCGTAGGGCGCCCTCGACGTCCGAGGCGGCCATCCGGCGCGAGCGTATGTCGTCCTGCAGGCGCAGCAGGGTGCGACGGGCCGACATCGGCGCCAGAACGCCGGGCCGCAGCTCGGCGGCGGGACCGGCGATGCGTTTGAGCAGATTGCGGAGGTCCTGGGCGTCCAGCGGCACGCCTCCTGCAAACACGTCGAGCACGGTCTGCTGCGGCCCTGCCTTGACCCGGCCGCGCCCGGCCACGCCCTCGAGCACCAGCAGGAAATGGCCGGGGAAGTCCACCCCGTGCGCGCCCCAGCCGGCGGCGCGGGCGCAATGCAGCCAGACTATACCGAGCGCCACCGGCAGGCCGCGGCGGCGTTGGGTGACCTGGATCAGGTTGGCATTGGCCGGGTCGTCGTAGGTTTCGGTGTCACCGGCATAGCGGTAGCGGCCGGTGATCAGGCCGGCCAAGGCGCCGGCCCGTGCCGCCACATCGTCGCCCGCCATCTCACGGGCCAGCGCGACCGCATCGCGCGCCAGCTCGCTCAAGTGGGCACCGGCCGCCTCCCAATCCGCCTCGGGCGCGTCGAGGCGGGCGAATTGCAGCGCTGCGCCGGCGATGTCGATCTCGACATCCGGCATCTGCCCGATCGCATCCAGCGCCGCGCGGGCGCCGGCCAAGCGGTTCGGCACCGGCAGGCTACCCGGCGGCGCCGTCTGCGGCCGCCGCGGCGGGGACGTAGAGCGTCTTGCCTCGCTCGGCGAACTCGGCGCTCTTGGCTTCCATGCCGGCGAGGCGCTCCGCATCGGCGCGGATGTCCTGGCTGATCTTCATGGAACAGAACTTCGGGCCGCACATGGAGCAGAAATGCGCCACCTTGTGCGCGTCCTTGGGCAGAGTCTCGTCATGGAACAGCCGGGCGGTGTCGGGATCGAGGCCGAGGTTGAACTGGTCCTCCCAGCGGAAGTCGAAGCGGGCGCGGCTGATGGCGTCGTCGCGCAGCTTGGCGGCCGGGTGGCCTTTGGCGAGATCGGCGGCGTGGGCGGCGATGCGGTAAGTGATGACGCCGGTTTTCACGTCGTCGCGGTTGGGCAGGCCGAGGTGCTCCTTGGGCGTCACGTAGCAGAGCATGGCGGTGCCGAACCAGCCGATCATGGCGGCGCCGATCGCGGACGTGATGTGGTCATAGCCCGGCGCGATGTCGGTCGTGAGCGGTCCCAACGTGTAGAACGGCGCCTCGCCACATTCGGCGAGCTGCTTTTCCATGTTCACCTTGATCTTGTGCATCGGCACGTGGCCGGGGCCCTCGATCATAACTTGGCAGCCCTTCTCCCAAGCGACCTTGGTCAGCTCACCAAGGGTTTCGAGTTCGGCGAACTGGGCGGCATCGTTGGCGTCGGCGTTGCAGCCGGGGCGCAGGCCGTCGCCCAACGAGAACGACACGTCGTACTTGCGCATGATGTCGCAGATCTCGTCGAAGCGCTCGTAAAGGAAGCTTTCCTTGTGATGCGCGAGGCACCAGCGGGCCATGATGCTGCCGCCGCGGGACACGATCCCCGTCACGCGCTTGGCGGTCAGTGGCACGTGCGCGAGGCGGACGCCGGCGTGGATCGTGAAATAGTCGACGCCTTGCTCGGCCTGCTCGATGAGGGTGTCGCGGAAAACCTCCCAGTCGAGCTTGTCGGCGTCGCCACCCACTTTCTCCAAAGCCTGATAGATCGGCACGGTGCCGATCGGCACCGGCGAGTTGCGGAGGATCCAGCCGCGAATGTTGTGGATGTTGCGGCCGGTCGAGAGGTCCATGACGGTGTCGGCGCCCCAGCGGATCGCCCAGACCAGCTTCTCGACTTCCTCGGCGGCGCCGGAGGTGACGGCGGAGTTGCCGATGTTGGCGTTGATCTTGACCAGGAAGTTGCGGCCGATGATCTGCGGCTCGAGCTCCGGGTGGTTGATGTTGGCCGGAATGATGGCGCGGCCGCGTGCGATCTCGGAGCGGACGAACTCGGGGGTGACGAAGGCGGGGATCTCGGCGCCGAAGCTTTCACCGTCGGCGATCAGGGCGGCGGCCTCGGCGTGCGCGGCGGCGCGGCCAAGGTTCTCGCGGTGGGCGACGTAGATCATCTCCTCGGTGATGATGCCGGCGCGGGCGAACTGGTACTGGGTGACGGGCTGCCCGGGGCGGCCCTCGAGCAGGGTCTGCGGCGCCGGGCAAGCGGGGACGAGGCGGTCGACCGGCACGTAGCCGTTATCCTCGGGCTTCACGTCCCGCGGAGAAGCGGCGGCAAAGCCGCGGGCGGCAAGCCAAGGCGCGCGGATCGCGGGCAGGCCGGCGGCCAGGTCGACCGCGGCGTTGACCTCGGTGTAGGGGCCGGAGGTGTCGTAGAGCCGCAGCGGCTGCTCGCGCGCCGAAGGGTCGAGCACGATCTCGCGGAACGGGACGGAGATGTCCGGGCGGTCGGCCGGGCTGCTATAGACCTTGCGGGAGCCGTTGATGGGGCCGGTGGTGACGGCACTCGGCTTCTGTTGGTAGGTCATGGACAGGTCCCTCGTTGGTCTCGGTCATGAGGCGGGGAGGGAGCGTGTGTCGGTCCCGTCCCTACGCCGGCATGACCCGGATCAGGTTACACAGGGTCACCGCGTTGTCGCAGGCTTGCGGCCCTCGACCGGCGGACTCTCAGCCCCGTAGCGGGACACCCCTCGGATGGCAGCAAGGTCGTCGCTCGGCTGTCCGGAGTCAATCGGCGGCGGCGCGGGACAGCATCGGGCCGAGCGGGGCGCGGCCGAACAGGTGGACGTGGAAGTGCGGCACCTCCTGTCCGGCGTGCATGCCCATGTTGGCCAGGATGCGGTAGCCGGGCTGCTCGAGGCCCTCCTGCTTGGCGACGGCGCCGACGGCACGGAAAAAGCCGGCGATCTCCGCCTCGGACGCGGTCGCCACGAAGTCGCTGAGGGCGACGTACGGGCCGCGCGGGATGACCAGGATGTGAAGCGGCGCTTGCGGGGCGATGTCATGGAACGCCACCGCCCATTCGTCCTGGTACACGCGCCGGGACGGGATTTCACCGCGCAGGAGGCGGGCGAAGATGTTGGTGGGGTCGTAGGGACCGGCGCCGCTGATGGGCATGAGATGTCTCCGGGTCGCTGGTGGGACGGGGTTGGGGATGGTGGGGCGGAACCGCCGCCGTTCCGCCATGTTTACGAGTGATAAGGGTCGCTTGGCGGCAAGCCAAGACGGACGGGAGGATATCATGCGGTTGTGGCTGGTTGTGGTCGCGGGGGCGGGCTTGGCCGGCTGCGCGGCAGAGTCCACCGACTATGCCGCCGTCCCGTACCGGACGGCCCCGGGGTCGGCTTACAGCGGACCGGTCTATGGCGCGCCGGGGCCGATCGACGGCGGCTACGCCGAACCCGGTTACGTCGGCCCTGGTTATGCCGGGTCTTACCCGGCGCCCGTTTATGTCCAGCCCTACGGCGTCGATCCGGTTGTCGTGCCGCAGGTCGGGGTCGGCATCGGGTTCGGCGGCCGTGACCGATTCGACGGCGACCGGTTCCGGCGGGAGCGCTTCGAGCACGACCGGTTCGAGCGGGAACGGTTCGAGCGGGAGCAGGCGCGCGGCCGGTTCGAGCCGCGCACTTTTGGGCGGGAACGGTTCGAGCCCGGCCACTTCGAGCCGGGCCGTTTCGAGCCGGGCCGCGGCCGACCGGACTTCGACCGCGCTGCCGTTCGGCCGCCGGCGCCGGGTCCGGCTGTCAGGCCGGCCTCTGCACCCGCCCCGCCGCCGCGGCTGCCGACGCCGGATCCGCGCGGCGGGCCGGGTGGGCGGCCGCACCTGCCTTGGGATCGGTAGACGCGGATCGGTGAACGAGGGGATTGGCAACGGGGTAGGCTCGGCTGCGTGCCACTGCTAAACGGCACTTCGCACCGGCCGAGGACAAGCATGACGCCAATCGACATCACGCGGGTGGAGACCTATCTCCGCCGCACCCTGGGCAACCCGAAGATCGCGGTGGCGGCGCCAAAGCGAAAAGGGGCGACCGTCGAGGTGACGCTGGATGGCGAGTTCATCGCAACGCTGCACCGCGACGACGATGACGGCGAGGTCTCGTACTCGCTGACGATGACGATCCTGGACGAGGACTTGCCGCCGCCGCCCCGGAAATAGGCGAGGCCTGGCGGGCGGCAGTCCGCCCGCTCAGCCGGCGTCGAAGAACTTCGCAACCTTGGCGAAGAAGCCGTCGGTTTCCGGGTTGCCTTCGCTGTGCTTCTTGGCCTCGGCCTCGAACTCCTCCAGCAGGTCCCGCTGCCGCTTGGTAAGGTGACGCGGCGTCTCGACGGCGACCTGGATGTACATGTCACCGCGGACGGCGCTGCGGAGCACCGAGAAGCCCTTGCTGCGCAGGCGGAACTGGTCGCCCGTCTGAGTGCCGGCGGGGATCTTGACCTTGGCGCGGGTGCCGTCGATGGCGGGCACCTCGACCTCGCCGCCGAGCGCCGCCTGCGTCATCGGCACCGGAACCCGGCAATAGATGTTGGCACCGTCGCGCTGGAAGATCTCGTGCGGGCGGATGGCGATGTGCACGTACAGGTCGCCGGCCGGTGCGCCTTGCGGCCCGGCCTCGCCTTCGCCGGCCAGGCGGATGCGGGTGCCTTCCTCGACGCCGGCGGGGACGGCGACCGACAAGGTCCGCTCCCGCTGCACCGTCCCGGCGCCGTGGCACACGCGGCAGGGGTTCTTGATCACCCGGCCGGTGCCGCCGCAGGTCGGGCAGGTGCGCTCGACAAGGAAGAAGCCCTGTTGCGCGCGGACCTTGCCGGCGCCGCCGCAGGTGGTGCAGGTGTTACGGCTGGTGTCCTTCGATTCCGAACCGGTGCCGTTGCAGGCGTCACACGCCACGCGGGCGGGCAC
Source organism: uncultured Alphaproteobacteria bacterium (assembly GCA_963752225.1). Classification (GTDB taxonomy): domain Bacteria; phylum Pseudomonadota; class Alphaproteobacteria; order Acetobacterales; family Acetobacteraceae; genus JBBROS01. Next base: position 235,340 of record CAVVXS010000005.1, read on the forward strand.
CCGAAGCTGCCGCTTGGTGCCGGTGAAGGCTTCGGCCAGATCCACTTCAACCTGGGTTTGCAGATCGGCGCCGGTGCGCTGGCGGCCGCCGCGACGGCCGGTGATGTCGCCGAACATCTGGTCGAAGATGTCGCCGAGCCCGGCCCCGTCGCCGAACGGAAAGCCGCCGGGGCCACCCCCGCCGCCGCTCTCGAACGCCTGGTGGCCGAAGCGATCGTAGGCGCTGCGCTTCTGATCGTCCTTCAGGATGTCGTAGGCTTCGTTCACCTCCTTGAACTTGGCCTCGGCCGCCTTGTCGTTGGGGTTACGATCGGGATGATACTTCATCGCCATCTTGCGGTACGCCTTCTTCAGGTCGTCCGCGCTGGCGTCCTTGGCCACGCCTAGGGTGGTATAGAAGTCGGGTTTGGTTGCCACGTCAGCCCTCAGCTAGGCGCCGGTCGAATAAAACGATGAAGGCGCCCGCCTCTCGATGAGCGCGGGCGCCTTCGTCACATCACGTCCTGCGAGAGATCAGGACGCCTTCTTGTGGTCGCTCACGTCCTCGAACTCGGCGTCGACGACGTTGTCGCCCGCCTTGCCCGAGGGCCCGGCGCCGGCGGCAGCCGCGGCGTCCGGCGCCGCGCCGGCGGCACCCTCGGCCTTGTACATCGCCTCGCCGACCTTCATCGCGACCTGGGTCAGCTTCTCGCCGGCCGCCTTCAGCGCCGCCGCGTCGTCGCCTTCGAGCGCCTTGCGAGCCTCGGCCACGGCTGCCTCGGCTTCGGTCTTGGTTTCGGCCGGAACCTTCTCACCACCGTCGCGAAGGCTCTTTTCGACTTGGTGGATCATCGCCTCGGTGCTGTTGCGGGCTTCGACCTGCTCACGCCGCTTCTTGTCGGTCTCGGCGTTGGCCTCGGCTTCCTTGACCATCTTCTGGATGTCGGCGTCGGACAGGCCACCGCTGGCGGTGATCTTGATCTGCTGCTCCTTGCCGGTCGCCTTGTCCTTGGCCTGGACCGAAACGATGCCGTTGGCGTCGATGTCGAACGTGACCTCGATCTGCGGCACGCCGCGCGGCGCCGGCGGGATGCCGGTCAAGTCGAAATTGCCGAGCTGCTTGTTGTCGGCCGCCATCTCGCGCTCGCCCTGGAACACCTTGATGGTCACGGCATTCTGGTTGTCGTCGGCGGTCGAGAACGTCTGGCTCTTCTTCGTCGGGATCGTGGTGTTGCGGTCGATCAGGCGCGTGAACACGCCACCCAGCGTCTCGATGCCGAGGCTGAGCGGGGTCACGTCGAGCAGCAGCACGTCCTTCACGTCGCCCTTCAGCACCGCGCCCTGGACCGCGGCGCCGATGGCGACGACCTCGTCCGGGTTGACGTTGCGGGCCGGCTCACGCCCGAAGAACTGCTTCACGAGCTCGATAACCTTCGGCATGCGCGTCATGCCGCCGACCAGGATCACCTCGTTGATCTCGGCCGCACTCACGCCCGCATCCTTCAACGCCGCCTTGCAGGGCTCGAGCGTCTTGGTGATGAGGTCGTCGACCAGGCTCTCGAGCTTGGCGCGCGACAGCTTCATCACGAGGTGCTTCGGCCCGGTGGCGTCGGCGGTGATGAAGGGCAGGTTGATCTCGGTCTCCTTGGAGGAGGAGAGCTCGATCTTCGCCTTCTCGGCCGCTTCCTTCAGCCGCTGCAAGGCAAGCTTGTCGTTGCGCAGGTTGATGCCCTGCTCGCGCTTGAACTCATCGGCCAGGTAGTCGATCACCCGGTTGTCGAAGTCCTCGCCGCCCAGGAAGGTGTCGCCGTTGGTGGACTTCACCTCGAACACGCCATCGCCGATCTCGAGGATGGACACGTCGAAGGTGCCGCCGCCGAGGTCGTATACGGCGATCGTGCCGCCGTTCTTCTTGTCCATGCCGTAGGCGAGCGCCGCCGCGGTCGGCTCGTTGATGATGCGCAGCACCTCGAGCCCGGCAATCTTGCCGGCGTCCTTGGTCGCCTGCCGCTGGGCGTCGTTGAAGTAGGCGGGCACGGTGATGACGGCCTGCGTCACCTTCTCGCCAAGGTATGCCTCGGCGGTTTCCTTCATCTTGCCGAGCACGAAGGCACTGACCTGGCTCGGCGAATACTTGTTGCCGCGGCTTTCGACCCAGGCGTCGCCGTTGTCACCACGTACGATGGCGTAGGGCACCATGCCCTTGTCCTTCTCGACCAGCGAATCGTCGTAGCGGCGGCCGATCAGGCGCTTGACGGCATAAAGGGTGTTGCTGGGGTTGGTGACGGCCTGGCGCTTGGCGCTCTGGCCGACGAGGCGCTCGCCGCTGTCGCTGAACGCGACCATGCTGGGCGTGGTGCGGGCGCCTTCCGCATTCTCGATGACCCGGACGTCGTTGGCGGTGCTGCCTTCCATGACAGCCACGCACGAGTTCGTCGTGCCGAGGTCGATACCAATGACCTTGCTCATTTTACGCTCCTTATCAGCGGCGACATACGGCCCGAAGCACCGGAAATCGCCCTAGGTGAACCGTCGTGATGTATAATTGCGCGCCGCCGCAGACAAGGTCTGGTGACGTCAGAGTTTATACGGAAACGTCAAGCGAGGGACGATCCGCATGGCTCGCCGCCCCCGCCGCCCCGTCATGGCCGGGCATCGGTTTGGCAACGACCACCATGGCCGGCTTCAGCAGGCGGCCGTGCAACGTCCAGCCCTGGGTCCAGGCCTGCATCACGGTGCCGGGCGCATGGTCGGCGGAGGGCTGCTCGGCCATCGCCTGGTGCAGGTTGGCGTCGAATGGCTGCCCGGTCGGGTCCTCGCGCTTGATGCCGTTGCGCTCGAGAATGCCGACAAAGGCGCGTTCCACGCCCTCGAAGCCTTCGCGCAGCTTGGTGACGATGGCGGGCTCGTCGGGCGACGCCGCGGGCAGGCTGGACAGGCCACGGCGCAAATTTTCGGCCGCCTCCACCACGTCGGTGGCGAACTTCTGCACCGCATACTGGCGCGTGTCGTCCACGTCGCGCTTGGCCCGGGTGCGGACGTTCTGAATCTCGGCCTCGGCGCGCAGCCATCGATCGCGCATGTCGTCGCGCTCGGCCGTCAGCTTGGCGATCTGGTCGGCCTTTTCGGGGAGCGGCGGCTCGCCTTCGGGCGGCAGGGTTTCGGCGCTGGCATGGGCACGCGCGTCGCCATCGAGCGCCGGGTCGAGTTCGGGCGGGGTTTGTTGCGGATCAGTGCTCATGCGCCGTGAAGTAGGGTACCTTGCGGCGCGGAACAAGGCGCGTCGGCGCAACTCAGACCACAAGGGCAGCCAACAATGCGTCCAGCCGGAGCCGTCCTTCCAACGTCGCCGCGAGACGATCGCCGGCCCAGGCAAGGTAGTCCGCCTCGATCGCCTGGTCCAGCACGCCACCGTCGAGCGCGGCGCCGAGCGCGGTGCCGGTCCGGCGTTCGAACTGCACGGGATCGATCCCCTCGGCGAGGCGCAGGCCCATCATCAGCATCTCGCGGGCGCGGTCGGCCGGAACGATGACCTCTTCGACGGTGCTGCCGTGGCCGTCGCGCTCGACGCGTTCGGCCCAAGGCTCGGGTGCGCGATGGCGCCGGGTCGCGACCAGCGCGTCCCCGAGCGTGACGCGGCCGTGCGCGCCGGGTCCGATCCCGGCATAGTCGGCGTAGCGCCAATAGGCCAGGTTGTGCCGGCTTTCGGCGCCCGGGCGGGCGAGGTTGCTGACCTCGTACGGCAGCAGGCCGTAGGCGGCGCACGTCTCGACGGTGTCGCGATACAGGTCGGCGGCGGTGTCGTCGTCGGGCAGGGCGATGCGGCCTTGGCGATGCAGCGCCTCGAAGCCGGTGCCGGGCTCGATGGTAAGCTGGTAGAGGCTGAGGTGGTCCGCGCAGAGGCGGAGCGCCCGGTCGAGTTCTGCGCGCCATGCGGCGCGGTCTTGGCCGGGGCGGGCGTAGATCAGGTCGAAGCTCGTTCGCGGGAAGGTGGCGCGGGCGTGGGTGAGCGCGTCGATCGCCTGTCCGGCGGAGTGCTCGCGGCCCAGAAAGGCCAGCGCGGCCGGCTCGAGGCTTTGCACGCCGAGCGAGGCGCGGTTGACACCGGCCGCCCGGAACGCTTCGAGCTTGCCGCGTTCGACGCTGGTGGGATTGGCTTCCAAGGTGATCTCGAGGTCGGGTTCCGGGTCGAACACGGCCGTCGCCTGCTCGATCAGGCTCGCCACGGTGTCGGGGTGCATAAGGCTCGGCGTGCCACCGCCGAAGAAGATCGAGGCGAGGCGGCGGCGGCCGAGCCGGGCGGCCTCCCAGGCCAGTTCGGCGCGCAGGGCGCGGGCGAAGCGGTTCTGGTCGATGCGGTCGCGGACGTGGCTGTTGAAGTCGCAGTAGGGGCACTTCTTCAGGCAGAACGGCCAGTGGATGTAGAGGGCGAGCGGCGGCATGCTCTCCATATGGGCGCCGCCCGGCGCAGGACCCGGCTCAGAGCAGGAAAAAGCCGAGGCTGGCCGCCAGCATCAGGCCGGCGGTCAGCCAGCCGCCCACCCGCATCAAAGGCGGCAAGGTCAGCCGGCCCATGACCCGGCGGTTGGTCGAGACCAGCATGATGACGGCCAGCAAAGGCGCCGACAGCACCCCGTTGATCACGGCACTCCAATACAGGGCCTTCACCGGGTCGATCGGCGTGTAGCTCAGCCCGGCGCCGACCAGCGTCGATACTGCGATGGCGCTGTAGAACCACTTTGCCTGCATAAAGCGGCGGTCCAGGCCCTCGGTCCAGTGGAACAGCTCGGCCACGGCGTATGCGCCCGACCCTGCCAGAACCGGCACCGCCAGCAAGCCGGTGCCGATAATGCCGAGCGCGAACACGGCGAAGGTGAAGTCTCCGGCAATGGGACGCAGCGCTTCGGCGGCTTGCGAGGAGGTCTGGATGTCGGTGATGCCGGTCGCGTGCAGGGTGGCGGCAGTTGCGACGATGATGAAGATCGCGACGAGGTTCGAGATCGCCATACCGGCGACGGTGTCGGTGCGGATGCGGGCGAAGGCCGGCCCGGCCGTGGCCGGGCTGAGGCAAAGCGGCGGGGTGCCGTTGCGGCGGTGCTCCTCGACCTCCATCGCGGATTGCCAGAAGAACAGGTATGGGCTGATGGTGGTGCCGAGTACGGCGACGAGCGCGAGCGCGTGCGCGGAGTCGAAGGTGATGTGCGGCACGAGGGTGGCGGCCAGTGCCTCGCCCCAGGGAACATGAACCGCGAATGCCACGGCCACGTACGCGAACAGGGCCAAGGTCAGCCATTTCAGCAGGCCGGCATAGCGTGCGTAGGTGATGAAGATTTCCGCCAGCACGCAGCCGACGCCGAATGCGACTGTGTAGAGCCGACCGTCGCCACCCGCCAGCAGCCGAACGGCCTCCCCCATCGCGCCGAGGTCCGCACCGAGGTTGATGGTGTTGGCCGCGAGCAACAGCCCGACGACCCCTCGCACCAGGGAGGCCGGGTAGTGGCGGCGGAGGTTGTCGGCAATGCCGCGGCCGGTGACGGCGCCGATGCGGGCGCTGATATCCTGGACGACGATCATGAACGGCAGGCTGAACAGCATCGTCCAGGCCATCGCATAGCCGAATTGCGCGCCGACCTGGCTGTAGGTGGCGATGCCGCTCGGGTCGTCGTCGGCGGCGCCGGTGACGAGGCCGGGGCCGAGCCGGCGCAGCAGGCTGACCGGAGGGACGGCAGGCAGGGGTGTGCTGGTCTGATCCATGCCGCCCGAGTATGCACGGTTCAGAGCGGGTGCGGTATCGGAGGTGAAATGATGGAGGGCGTCGAACGGGTACGCCAGGCGCTGCTCTTGGGCGGGCATGCGGACACGATCCAGGCGTTTTCCGACGGCACGCGGACGGCTGCCGACGCGGCGGCGGCGATCGGCTGCACGGTGGCGCAGATCGCCAAGTCGATCGTGTTCGCGGTGGCGGGCGGCGGGGCCGCCGTGGTGGTTGCCTCAGGCGCCAACCGGGTGGACCGGCGGCGGGCCGGCGAGGCGCTCGGGCTGCGGTTGCTGGTGGCCGACGCGGCATTCGTGCAGGACGCAACCGGGTTCGAGGCCGGCGGAGTGTCGCCGGTGGGCTTGGTACGCGAGCTGCCGATGGTGTTGGACGAGGACCTGCTGCGGCTCGAGCCGCTCTGGGCCGCGGCCGGCTCGCCGCGGCACGTGTTTCGGACCACCGCGACGGAACTGGTGCGCATGACGGGAGGGATCGTGGCGGGAACGAAGGCTTAGCGCCGCGGCGTGGCTCGACACCGTTGGGAAGGCAGGCGCAGGACGCCAGGGCCGCAGCCTGTCCCGGTCTCAGCCTATCCCAGTCGCAAGCTTATCCCAGTAGCCGCCCCATCGCCCGTGCCGTAAAATCGACGACCGGGATGATCCGCCCGTAATTGATCCGCGTGGGCCCGATCACGCCGATGGCGCCGACGATGCGGTCGGCCTCGTTGCGCGCCGGCGCCACCACCATGCTGACGCCGCTGGCGCCGAATAGGCCGCTTTCGGCGCCAATGAAGATGCGGACGCCGTCGGACGTCTCCGCCAGCTCCAGCAGCTTCAACAGGGTTTCCTGCGTCTCGAGCCGCTCGAACAGGGCCTGGATGGCACGAAGGCTGTCGATCTGGGTGACGTCTGAAAGCAGGCGGGCCTGGCCGCGGATGATCAGCGAACCGCCGCGGCCTTCGCCGGTCCAGGTGGCGAGGCCGGCTTCGACCACCTGGCTGGTGAGCTCGTCGAGCTGGCTGCGGTCCTCGGCCATCTCGGTGGCGACGGTGCGGCGGAGGTCGCCCAGGCTGAGCCCGGCGAGGCGGGCATTGAGGAAGTTCCCGGCCTGGACCAGCGCGGAAGGCGGCAGGCCCTTGGGGGTCTCGATGACGCGGTTCTCGACCTGGCCGTCGGCGCCGACCAGGATCACCAGGGCGCGGCCCATGCCGAGCGGGACGAACTCGATGTGCCGCACGGCGCCGTCTGATTTCGGCGCCAGCACCAGCCCGGCGGCACCGGCCAAGCCGGACAGCATCGAACTGGCTTCGGCCATGGTGTCCTCGAGGCTGCGGCCCTTGGCCTCGAGCGCGCGGGAGATGGTTTCCCGCTCCTCCTCGTTCAGGCTGCCGGCTTGCAGCAGGCCGTCCACGAAGAGCCGCAGCCCGCGATCCGTCGGCAGCCGGCCGGCGCTGGTGTGCGGCGAGAACAGCAGGCCGGCCTCGGTCAGGTCCGCCATGACGTTGCGGATGGTCGCCGGCGACAGCGCGATCGGCAGCCGGCGGGACAAGGTGCGGCTGCCGACCGGTTCGCCGGTTTGCACATATTGCTCGACGATCTCCCGCAGCACCGCGGCCGAGCGGTTGTCGAGACCCGGCGGCACGCTGGGCGGCAGGCCGCGCGATCGGTCAACCATCGGCGTCACCGGCCGGATGGCGGCTGCGGAGCGGAACAGGGCGGACGCAAAGGCAAGCGGTCACGGAGGTTCCTTGCACGTGCTGATACGTTATAGGGACGCGACAACCGCGGGACACCCCTATGACAGCAGTTCTTGCCGCTGCGCGCGCATCTGGCCGGGCGGCCGACGCGTTGCGCCCCGTTTCGTTCACCACCGGCTTCGCGCGCCACGCGGAAGGGTCGTGCGTGGTCCGCATGGGGACGACCGAGGTGTTGTGCACCGCGAGCGTGGAGGGCCGAGTGCCCGGCTTCCTGCGCGGCAAGGGTGAAGGCTGGATCACGGCCGAGTACGGCATGCTGCCGCGCGCGACCCATACGCGCGGTGACCGCGAAGCGGCACGCGGCAAGCAGTCGGGGCGAACCCAGGAAATCCAGCGGCTGATCGGGCGCAGCTTGCGGGCCGTGGTGGACCGCGCGGCGATGGGCGAAATGACGGTGACGCTCGATTGCGACGTGCTGAACGCCGATGGCGGCACCCGCTGCGCCAGCATCACCGGAGCGTGGGTCGCGCTGCGGCTCGCGTTCGACAAGCTGGTTGCGAACCGGGTGCTGGCGCGCTCGCCGGTGATGGGGCAGGTGGCGGCGGTAAGCTGCGGGCTGGTGGGCGGGGCCGCCATGCTGGACCTCGATTACGCGGAGGACAGTGCCGCCGAGGCGGACGCCAATTTCGTGCTGACGGCCGGTGAAGGCGGCCATGCGGGCGGCATCGTCGAGATCCAAGGCACGGCGGAGAAGGCGCCGTTCAGCGAGGCGCAGTTTGCCGAGTTGATGCGCCTGGCCCGGCTCGGTGTCGGCGCGCTGTACGAGGCGCAGCGGGCTGCGCTGGCGTGACGCCGTCCATCGAGCCCGGCAGCCGGTTGGTGCTGGCGACGCATAACCCGGGCAAGGTCCGCGAGCTGGCGGCACTGCTGGAGCCCTGGGCGGTGGAGGTGGTGTCGGCTGGCGCGCTCGGCCTGCCGGTGCCGGAGGAGACCGCGCCCGATTTCGCCGGCAATGCGCGGCTGAAGGCGGTGGCGGCGACGCAAAGCGGGTTGCCGGCGCTGGCCGACAATTCCGGGTTCTCGGCGGCTGCGCTGGGCGGCGCGCCGGGCGTGCTCAGCGCGCGCTGGGCGGGTCCGGACAAAGATTTTGCCGGTGCCATGCAGCGGGTGTGGGACGGGGTGCAGGGCGCGTCGGACCAGCGGGCATGGTTCACGTGTGCGCTGTGCTTGGCGTGGCCGGGCGGCGCGACGGCCACGTTCGTGGGCCGGGCCGAGGGCCGGGTGGTCTGGCCGCCGCGCGGCGAGCACGGGTTCGGCTATGATCCGATGTTCGTGCCGGCCGGGCAGACCGCGACATACGCGGAGATGGCGCCCGAGGCGAAGCACGCGATCAGCCATCGTGCGATTGCCATGGCGCAACTCCTCGCTTCGTGTTTCGGTAGGCGCCCATGAAGTTCATCCTTGCTTTTGCGGCGGTCGCGCTCGCTGGCCCGGTTCAGGCGCAGGTACTATGCCGACCCGCCGCCGCCTCCGCCGGGTTATTATTCTGGACCGAGGTATGGCGAGCCGCGCTACGACGGGCCGCGCTATTACGAGCCGGTCCCGCGGGTGCGGTTCGGCCGGCACTGTGAGGCTTTCCTGCGTTCGGAATACGGGCCGCGACGGGTCTTTTGCCCGATCGTGCAGGCGAAGCCGCTGGGCGAGGAGTGCGCTTGCCCGCCGCCGCCGGAGTTTGGGCCGGGGCCGTATGTCGGCGGGCGCAACGTACGCTGAGCGGAGGCTATCGAACGAGGGCGGCGACGTCCTTGGCCAAGCGGTCCGGGTAGGCGAAGCCGGCGAAGGTGCCGTCCGGCGCGACGACGTGGATCGCCGAGGAGTGGCTCATGGAGTAGTCCCCGTCGCCGTGGACGTGGCGCTTGGAGCGGACCCGGAATGCGCGCTCGGCGGCGGCGACTTGGTCCGGGGTTCCGGTCAGGCCGATGATGTCGGCGCCTTCGAACGCGCCGACGAAGTCCTTCATGACGGCCGGCGTGTCGCGTTCGGGGTCGACGGTGATGAAGATCGGCTGGATGGTCGCGCGCCGGGCGGGGTCGAGCCCATCGACCAGGTCAGCCATGTTGGTCAGGGCGGTGGGGCAGGCGTCGGGGCAGTGGGTGTAGCCGAAGTAGACCAGCAGCCACTTGCCGCGGAACGCCGTGTCCGTCCGGGTTGCGCCGTCGACGTCGACGAGAGTGAATGTCCGGGTGGCGGCGTCCTCGGCGCGCGCGAGGCTCGGGGCGAGCAGCAGCGCGGCCAGAAGGGCGGCGGCGGGGCGGGCCAGAGCGCGGCGGGTATGCCTCATTGGGACGGTCCCATGGCGCCCAGACGTTCGACGTGGACGGCGACCTCGCGCGGGCCGGCGTGTTCGAAGGTCAGGGTGAGCGGGAAGGTTTCGCCGGCTTTCAGCGGGCGGCGGAGGTCGGTCAGCATGACGTGCACGAGGCCGCCGGGCAGCAGGTCGACGGTGGCGCCGGCCGGCAGGTCGAGGCCGTGCTCGACGGCGACCATCTGCATCAGGCCGTTCTGCTCGACATGGGTGTGCAGTTCCGTCTTGCCGGCCACCGGGGTGGCGAGGGCGACGAGGCGGTCGGGGGTGTCGGAGCGCATGCGGAGGTAGGCGGCGGTGGTGCGGGCGGCGCCCGGGGTGGCGCGCGCCCAGGCATGGTCGACGGTCGGGCCGGTGCCGGCGGCCAGGGCGACGGCCGGCAGCAGCAAGGACGCGAGAACGGCGGGCAGGCGGAGCATGGGGCGGGGTCTCCGGAAGGTCACTTGCGGTGGCCGGTCACCTTGATCTCGGCGATGACGTAGGTGCGGCCGTCGATGCGGAAGTCGACGGTGTCGCCGGGGCGCAGGCGGGCGGCGGCGGCGGCGGCGGCGGCGTCGAGCTTGAACATCATCTCCATGGCCGGCATCAGGCCCTCGATGGGCTGGTGGTTGAGGGTGACGGTGCCGGCGGGTTCGACGGCGGTCACGGTGCCGGTGCCGCGGAACAGCTTGGCAGGCTCGGCCTGGACCGGGAGGAGGAGCGGCGTGGGACCGGCCGGCTGCGGGCGGGGCAAGGCGGCGGCGGGCAGGGACGCGGCGAGGAGGAAGGCCCACGCGAGGAGGGTTCGGGTCATTCCGTGCCGCCGTGTTCAGTGTCGGTTGGGTTTTACGGGTGTTGTTCCGGCATCGCAAACAGGACGAGTAGCGCGTTCGGGGTATGAGTTAGGCGGCGGTCCAGCCGCCGTCGACCACCAGGGCGGAGCCGGTCATGAGGGCGGAGGCGTCGGAGGCCAGGAAGACGACGGCGCCCATCAGGTCCTCGACCTGGCCGACGCGGCCGAGGCGGATGTTTCCCAGCACCCATTGGCTGAAGGCCGGGTCTTCGAAGAAGGGCTTCGTCATGGGGGTTTCGATGAAGGTCGGGCAGAGCGTGTTGATGCGGATGCCCAAGGGGCCGAGCTCGATGGCGGCGGCCTTGGTCATGCCTTCGATTGCGTGCTTGGTGGCGCTGTAGACGCTGCGGCGGGGGCCGCCGACGAGGCCCATCTGGGAAGAAATGTTGATGATGCTGCCCGGGCGCCCGGCGGCGGCGAGGCCGCGGGCCACGGCTTGGGCGGTGAAGAAGCAGGCGCGGACGTTGAGCGCCATGACGGCGTCGAAGTCGGATTCGGTGACTTCGAGGAAGGGGGCGTGGCGGGCGCCGCCGGCGTTGTTGACGAGGATGTCGAACGGGCCCTCGGCCGCGACGGCGGCGCGCATCGTTGGGAGGTCGGTGACGTCGACGGCTACCGGGGTCGCCTGGCCGCCGGCTTCGCGGATGGCTTGGGCGGCGGACTCGATCTCTGGGTCGGTGCGGGCGGCCAAGACGACTTGGGCGCCGGCTTCGGCGAGGGCGGCGGCGCAGGCGAGGCCGATGCCGCGGCCGGCGCCGGTGACGAGGGCGCGCTTGTTGTCGAGGCGGAGGGAGGGAGTGCGCGGGAGCATCACTCGGCCGCGGTGGCGTAGGGGATGTTGCGGCGGCCGTAGCGGCGGACGCGGACGTTGGCTTGCTCGGCGTGGCCGGCGAAGCCTTCGAGCATGCAGAGGCGGGAGGCGTATTCGCCGATGCTGGCGCTGGCTTCGTCGGTGAGGACGCGCTGGTAGGTGCAGGTTTTGAGGAACTTGCCGACCCAGAGGCCGCCGGTGTAGCGGGCGGCCTTGCCGGTGGGGAGGGTGTGGTTGGTGCCGATGACCTTGTCACCATACGCCACGTTGGTGCGGGCGCCGAGGAAGAGGGCGCCGTAGTTCTTCATGCCGTCGAGGAACAGGTCGGGGTCCCGGGTCATGACCTGGACGTGCTCGGAGGCGATGCGGTCGGCTTCGGCGATCATCTCCTGTTCATCTTTGCAAAGTATGACTTCGCCGTATTCGGCCCAGGCTTTGGCGGCGATCTCGGCGGTGGGGAGGATGGTGAGCAGGCGGTCGACCTCGGCCATGGTGGCGCGGGCGAGGGGTTCGGAGTTGGTCAGCAGAATGGCGGGGGTGGTGGGGCCGTGCTCGGCCTGGCCGAGGAGGTCGGTGGCGCAGAGCTCGGCGTCGGCGGTGTCGTCGGCGATGATGAGGGTTTCGGTGGGGCCGGCGAAGAGGTCGATGCCGACCCGGCCGTAGAGCTGCCGCTTGGCTTCGGCGACGTAGGCGTTGCCGGGTCCGACGAGCATGTCGACGGCGCGGATGGTTTCGGTGCCGAGGGCCATGGCGCCGACGGCTTGGACGCCGCCCAAGCAGTAGATGACGTCGGCGCCGGCGAGGTGCTGGGCGGCGACGATGGCCGGCGCGGGCTTGCCGTTGAAGGGGGGCGCGCAGGTCGCGATGAAGGGCACCCCGGCGACCTTGGCGGTGATGACGCTCATGTGGGCGGAGGCGAGGAGGGGGTATTTGCCGCCGGGGACGTAGCAGCCGACGGATTGGACGGGGATGTTCTTGTGGCCGAGGACGATGCCCGGGAGGGTTTCGACCTCGAGATCGGTGATGCAGGCACGTTGGTGCTCGGCGAAGTTGCGGACCTGGGTTTGGGCGAAGCGGATGTCGTCGAGGTCGCGGGGGCGGAGCTCGGCCATGCAGTCCTTGATTTCCGCGTCGGTGAGGCGGAAGTCGGCGCGGTCCCAGCGGTCGAATTTCTGCGACATCTCGCGGACGGCGGCGTCGCCGCGGCTGGCGATGTCGGCGAGGAGGGTCTCGACGGTGCTGCGGACGCCGGCGTCGTGGGCGGCGGCGGTGGCGGCTTCGACGCCATGCTTGAGGTGTTGGGCCATTGGACTTGGATCCCCCGGGTGGGCCGTTGCTTTGCGGCCTACACTTCGCGCGGCGGGGTGGTTGCGTCAAAGGGCGGCGTCCAGAAGGGGCGGGCGACGATGCGATCCCGGTCCCGCCTGGTTTCCCGCAGGCTGTTCGGCGTTGTCCGGATTTCACTGGCGTGCCAGGGTTCGGGCGCTGTCGAAGGCGTGATCGAGTACTTACCGGAGGGGAATGCGGATGGATCGGCGTCATTTCGTATCGCTGGCGGCGGCGGCTGCCGTGCTTGGGGTGGTTTCGGAGGCGGCGGCGCAGGCGACGGGCACGCTCGACATGCACCCGCCGAAGTACAAGGCCTTGGAGGAAGCGAGCAGCCATTGCGTGGCGACCGGCAATGACTGCCTGCGGCATTGCATGGGCATGTTCGCGATGAACGACGTCAGCATGGCGAGCTGTGCCGATTCGGTGCATCAGCTGGTGGCGGCGTGCGGCGCGTTGCAGACGTTGGCGGCGGCGAACTCGACGCATCTGCCCAGTTTCGCCAAGGCGGTGCGCGAGATCTGCGTGAGCTGCCAGAAGGAATGCGAGAAGTACCCGGCGATCTCGGCGTGCGCGGCGTGCGCACAGTCGTGCAAGGCGTGCGCGGCGGAGTGCGACAAGATCCGGGCCTGAGAGGCTGCGCCGGGGCGGGTGCGGTTCGATGGCAGCGAGGGTGCCGGGCTCCTGAGCCGGCGCGTTCGGCGGGGGGCGTTCAAGCCGGGATAGGTCAGGCCAAGGCGGGCTGGGTTGCCAGTGCGGGGGTCAGTCGGTGCCGGCGGCGAGGTCGGGGGCGGGCGGCGGTTCGGCGGCGCAGCCGGCGGGGAAGGTGAAGCCTTCGTTGGCCCAGTCGCCGGTGGCGGCGACGGGGTGGTGCGGGCTTGCGGGCGCGTGCGGCGCGGAGGCGGCGAAGGCGAGAAGGAGGGAGAGGGCGAGCGCGAGTAGGATGGCGAGGTCGGACATCACAAGCCTCCGTTCTGGAGCGTGTCGGTGTGGGTTTGCTTTGTTCCGTGCCGGGCGGTGAGCGGCCGCAGCGCGCCGAAGACGATGCGGCTCCGGATGGTTGCGGTGGCGTGTTCACCACAAACGGCGGGAGCCGGGGTGTCAACACTGTTTTTTGGATCGGCCGCCTGATTCAGGAATAGTTACGAGGTCGGAGTTTCGTGCGGCGGGCGGGCTGGGCGCGTGGCTCGCCGCCGGGTCGGCGGCGGGTCAGGGGTCGGGCGGACGGGCGGCGTAGGGGAGGATGGTGGCCGGCGGGCCGGGCGGGCGTCGGGGCGGCGGCGGATCGAGGCCGGCGCCGGTCGATGCGGCGGGTGCGGGGCGTGCGGCCGGGTCGGTCTGGAGGCGGGCCGGGTCGCGCGGGGCGCGGAGCCGGTCCGGTGCGGCGGCAAGCGCGGGGCCGGGGCGGGCCGGGTTCGAGGCGGGCGGGACGGCGGCGGCGGGCGGGGTGGCGCGCGGGGGCCGGCGGTTGCCCGGGGGGTTCGGGCCGCCCCCGGGTTGGGCGGCGGGGGTGGTTCGCGCAGCGACGGCGGGCGCGGCGGCGCGGGCGCAGAGGATTTCGATGTCGGTGGGGGTTCGGCGGCGCCAGGGGTTGGCGCCGTAGGCCGCGGCGATGCCGAGGTCGCGGCAGATGTCGGCAACGATATCGGCGGCCGGGCGGTGGCCGATGTCCTCGTCGAGGTCGGGGCCGTCGAGGCGGTCGAGCAGCTCGGCGTGGAGGGTTTCGGCGCGGGTGTGGGTCGCACTTCCCTGGGTGGCGCGGCCGATCGCATCCTCGACCTCGCGGATGATTCGTTTCCGAGAGGCGACGCGGTGGCGGGCTGCGGCCTGGGCGGCGGCGGTGTCGGGGGCGGGCGCGGGTTCGGTCAGCTTGCGGGCGAGGAGGATCGTGCGGCGGACGGCGCGGGTGATGCGGTCGTAGGCGAGGGCGATGTCGGTCGGGGCCGGAGGCGTGTCGTCCTTCGGCTCGTCGCGGCCGGGTGCGGCGGTTGCCGCGCCGGGTTCGGCGTGAGCGCCGTCGGCGGCTTGGGCGCGGGCTTGGGCCGGGAGGGTGCGGGCGATCTCGACGCCGACGTCGATCAGCTCATGCAGGACGCGGGTGTAGTACCTCGGCCACGCCGTCCGCGGTGGGGTGGCCGGGGTGGTTCTCCGGGCTGGTTGGGGCGAGGTGGGCCGACATGAACGGAACGGGAACATTTGTGGGGGTTCGGTGTCAAGCAAAGGTATAGCGTCAAATCAGCTGTCCATGTCCCGACCGTATACAACGCCTCCAATCAATCGGCTCTCTAGCCGCGTTAATTCATCATGGTGGTCA
>CAVVXS010000006.1:0-38636 GCA_963752225.1 uncultured Alphaproteobacteria bacterium
CACCGTCGGCGGGGGCGGTGGCACCACCACGACCGGGGGCGGCGGCAGCGTTGCCGTGAAGCTCTGGGTGCCGTTGCCGTAGAGCGGCGCGCCCGGCACCGTGGTGCCGCCCGCGGTGACGCCGTCGACATACAGGTTGCGGTCGGCGGTGCCGCCGCCGCCATAGAGGTCGTTGAGGAAGCTGACCGCCACGGTATGCGCGCCCGCCGCCCAGTTGCCGAGCAGGGTGAACGCCTGGCTCTTGCCCGCGGCGTGCGAGGCGGTGGCGGTCTGGGTGCCGCCGATCTGGGCGCCGTCGACCGAAACGGTGAACTGCGCATCACCCTGGAACGCGTCCTCGGACACGCCCACGACGATGCTGCTGCTGCCCGAGCCCAGCGTCACCGGCATCACCGGCGACACCGGCGGCGGGGGCGGTGGCAACTCGATCACGACCGGAGGCGGCGGGGCCGGCACCGTCGCCGTGAAGCTCTGGGTGCCGTTGCCGTAGAGCGGCGCGCCCGGCACGGTGGTGCCGCCCGCGGTGACGCCGTCGACATACAGGTTGCGGTCGGCGGTGCCGCCGCCGCCATAGAGGTCGTTGAGGAAGCTGACGGCCACGGTATGTGCGCCCGCCGCCCAGTTGCCGAGCAGGGTGAACGCCTGGCTTTTGCCCGCGGCGTGCGAAGCGGTCGCGGTCTGGGTGCCGCCGACCTGGGCGCCGTCCACCGAGACGGTGAACTGCGCATCACCCTGGTAGGCGTCCTCGGACACGCCGACCACGATGCTGCTGCTGCCCGAGCCCAGCGTCACCGGCGCCGCCACCACGACCGGAGGCGGCGGCGTCACCACGACCGGGGGCGGCGGATTGGGCGGCGCCGCCGTTCCGATCTGATGCTCGAGCGCGCCGACGTCGGCGGGCGCGTTCGACGGCCGGGCATTGCCCGCCTGGTCGATCGGCTGCACATAGGCCGGGTTGGCAATGCCGATCGCCGCCGACCCGGCCTGCAGCTGGAAGTTCGCGGCGCCCGCGTCGACGAACTTGGGATCCGCCTTGATGTCGTGCGCCCCGCCGGTCGCGGCATTGCCGCCGTAGACGAGGTTGTAATCCTCCGTCACGTTCGAGTTCGTGCCATCGATGCCGAACGCGGTCCCGCCCGGGCCGGCCACCGCGATGTTGTTCTCAAACTTGCCGCCGTTCAGCTTGCTGCTGCCGATCTGCCCGCCATGCGTCCCGGCCGGGTCGTTGCCGTAGGTGGTGTTGCCGATGAAATCGACGTTGCTGCTGGCGTATGCGCCCAACCCGACCGCGCTGTTGCCGTAAGCGATGTTGTTGGCGACGAGCGTCGAACCCTTGTACTGCACCCCATCGGTCTGGAAGTTCGAGTTGCTGTCGATCAGCAAGCCTTCACCGTCGGTGATGGCCGAGGTCCCGATCGCGTAGCTGCCGACCAGTTGCTGGTTGTTATAGAGGACGTTGCCGACGACGAAGTTCTTGTAACCCGTCGCCGAATCGCTGTCGTGCGACCCGAACAGGCTCACGCCGCTGGTGCCGTAGGGGCCGTACTTGCCGTTGTTGTAAACGGTGTTGCCCTGGACGGTGATGTAGTCCGATTCCTCGGCGCTGATGCCGTTGGCGGCAAAATCGTGCACGACGTTGTTCAGGATCGACACGTGGTTGACGATGGTCGGGTTGCCGTTCCAGCTGACCGTGATGCCGCTGCCGGCGATGGTCCGGTTGGAGCCGCTGCCCGGTTGCGCCGCCAGCGATTGCGCCTGCGCCAAGCTCACGTTCTGCGCGTTGCCGATCAGCTCGAACCCGCTGAACGTGACGTAGGACCCGTTGATCTGGACGGCCGAAACGCCGCCGCTCGGCATGCTGATGACCGGGCGGGCGCCGTTATAGCCTTCGAACACGATGGGAGCCCCGGCCGCGCCCGAATGGCCGGTGGCCAGGACGTAGCCGGTCGCCGCATCGGCGGAGTAGGTGCCGGCCATCACTTCGACCTTGTCGCCAGGCTGCGTCCGGTCGGCGGCCTGCTGGATCGTGGCGAATGGAGTCGAGGTCGACGTGCCGTTGTTGTTGTTGTTGCCCAGGCTCGAATTGACATAGTAAATGGTCATCTGAATTGCCCATCCGTTACGATATATGAACGGGCTTATAACTTCGTGATTGTGCCGGTCTGAAACCATGAAATGACAGAAAACGGATTGGCTCTATAATGAATTGTTAGTTCAATGATTGTATTGGTGAGACCCCTTGGCCCGACTGCCGGCGCTCGATCGCCCATCGTGCCTGAAAACCGCGCGCTCGGCTTGCGACGGCGCCGCCGCCACCGTTACAATGCGAAATGACCGAATACGTCGCCGTGCCCAACCGTCCCCCGGAAATGCGAACGCACCATCCGGACGGCGCCGCGGCCGCGCGGGCGCCGGGCCGCAAGCCTCGGGTCCTCCTCGTCGGGCCCATGCCGCCGACCACCGGCGGGGTCACGACCTTCATGCTCAACCTGATGGCGTCGCACCTGCGCGACGGCTTCGACTTCGTGCCGTTCTCGACCTCGCGTCCGCCGAAGCGGAATGTGACCAACAATTACGGCTACGGCGCGATGTTCCGCGGCGGCCTGCGTCGCGTGCTGCTCGGCGCCGCCATCACCCTCTGGAACGTCGCCCGGTTCCCGGCCACGGTGCTGACGGCCCGCGTCGACATCGTTCAGATCCAGGCGTCGGATTACCAGGCATTCTGGGAGTCCGCAGTCTACGCCGCGCTGGCGCGGCTGCTCGGACGGATCGTGCTCATGCGCATCGGCGGCGCCTTCGACCACTTCCACGGCCACGCCGGGCCGTTCGCCCGGCGCCTGATCGCCGCGGCGCTGCGCAGCCCGGACGGCCTCATCGCGCAATCCGAGTTCGCCAAGCAGTACCTGGTCGCCGCCGGGCGCCGGTCCGGGATCACCGTGGTGCCGAACTGGTCCTCGCGCCCGGTCTACGACGGCGTGCGCTCCGGCGATCGGCCGCCGGTCTGCTTGTTCGTGGCCGGCTCGGACGCGTATCGCAAAGGCATCGAGGAGGTGCTCGCCGCGGCTGCCCACCTGCAAGCGCAGGGATGCACGGCGACGCTGCAGTTGCTGGCGATGTCGCCCGCGCTCGTCGCCCGCGTGGCCGAACTCGGCCTCGCCAACGTGGTCGCCCGCGAAGGACCGGTGCCGCACGCGCAGCTGCTCGACATCATGCGCGACGCGGACATCTTCCTGCTTCCCTCCCACGGGGAAGGCTTCCCCAATTCCTTGATCGAGGCCATGGCGGCCGGCATGGCGCCGATCGCAACGCCCGTCGGCGCCGTGCCGGAGATCGCCTCGGACGGCGGCGTCATCGTGGTGCCGGCCCGCGACCCGGCCGCACTCGCCGGCGCCATCGCCCGGCTGGCCGGCGACCCCGAGTGTTGCCGCGACGTGAGCGCCAAGGCCCGCGACACCGTCCGCCACCGCTTCATGCCGCACGCCGCCTTGTCGGGTCTCGGCGCGCTCTACGGCGACGCGCTCGCGAACTCGGGCGCGCAGCGGCAACGGGCCTGACCGCCGGCGTCGCTCGGGGGTTTACCGGCGCGCCGGCGCCGCTTCGGCCCGCTGCGGCGCGTGCGCGATTGCGTTCAGCATCGCGAAAAAGGCCGGCTTGGGCTGGAAATCGGCATCGAACGGCAACGGCCGGGTCGCCTGCCCGTCGGCGCGGGCGAAGCGCTTGTCGTACTGCGGCGTCAGCCAAGTGTAGCGGTCCGACAAGCCCCACAGCACGACCGCGCTGACGGCTGGCTCGTCCAGCACCGTCCGGAGGTATTCGCCGTAAAGCGACGCGATGGCAGCGTCCCGCTCCGCTTGGCTCCCGGCCTGCAGGTCGAGCACGTCGAGCTCGGTGACCAGGATGCGCAGACCGCGCGCCGCGATCTCGCCGAGGAAACGCCGGAAGCGTTCGGGGTCGAACCGGCTCTCGTCCAATTTCAAATGCGACTGGATGCCGACCGCATCGATCGGCGTCCCGCGCCGCTGCAAGCCGTCGAGCCAGCGCAGCAAGGCGACGCGCTTGGCCTCATGGTCCGCGGTGGCCATCTCCACCGCATACTCGTTGGCCACCAGCAGCGCCGCCGGGTCGGCAGCGCGGGCGGCGCGGAACGCGGCATCGAAATAGTCGGATCCCATGGCCCGCAGCGCCGGCGTTTGCCGCAACCCTTCCGGGCGGCCTTCGCGCGGGTTGAGCATCTCGTTGACCACGTTCCAGGAATAAACCTGGCCGGCAAAGCGCGTCACGAGCGCGGTCACGTGGTCGACCGTCGCCGCGGTCGCCCGCGCAGCGGAGCCGAGTTCGGTCAGCCAGGCCGGCGTGCTCGTGTGCCACATCAGGTGGCCGCCCGACAGACGCAGGCCGCTCGCCAGCATCGGGCCGACATTGGGATCGCCGTCGGACCGGCATGGGTCGCCGGGCTTGGCGCAATCCACCCGCCAATCGAACAGCCCGGCGTATAAGCCGCACTGGCGGACGAACAGCTCCCGATAGGCCGGCGGGACGGTCGCGAGATCGACGTCGCTGTCGGATCCGAAGGCCAGCCCGACCGCCGCGGCCGCCTCCTTCAAGCTCGGCGCGCTCTCCGGCGCCGCCGCCCTCGCCGCGAGAAGCGGCCCGGCGAACAGGGCCGGGATCGCGGCGCCCCGGCGCAAAACGCCGCGGCGGGTGGTCAGCACGTCCGTCCCTTGACGCCCGCCGTCACTCCCGCGGCAGCGCGAGCGGCTGGCGCTGCCGCGTCAGCAGCGGCACCGATACGAGCACCGGCAGGCCGAGCATCCGCTCCACGTTCTCCTCCGTCACCAGCGTGCCGTTCGTCAGCGTGGCGATCACCATCACGAGGCCGGCGCTGAACAGCCCGATCAGCCCGCCGATCACGGCAAATTTCGGCAGCTTCGGGAAGATCGGCTTATGCGACGTCATCGATGGCGCCACCTGAACCACGCTCACCAGCTTGGCGTTGTCCATCAGTTCGTCCGTGCGCGCCTGGTTGTAGCGGGTGCGGATGATGCCGAGGGTGTTCTTGAGCTCGTCCAGCCGGGTTTCGGTCGCCCGGAGGTCGCTATCGGCGGTTTCCATCCGCTGCAGGTCCTTGCCGATCGACGCCAGCAGCTCGGACGACCGCTTGATCTCACCCGCGAGCGGCGACAGCTCGGCTTGGTTCATCACCAAGTCCTCCTGCACCTGCAGAGCAAGCTTGCCCGGCTGGGTGGTTACACGCAGCGTCTGGTCGCCCATCCCCGCCATCCGCTGCCGCATGATGGCGATCTGGTCGCGCACGTGCTGGATGCCCGGGTGCTTGGCGCCGTACCGCGCCGCCAACGACGCCTCGGTCGCCAGCAGGTCGGTCAGCAAGTCGCGGACGTGGATCATCTCGTCGCTTTTGTCGGTCACGTTGGACATGACCATTGCCGGGATGCTGGGGCTGGCCGCTTGCAGAAAGGCGATCCGCTTCTGCAGGATATTCTGCTTGCTGGTCTGCTCCTCGAGCCGAGTCTGGACCGCCACCTGCTGGTTGATCAGCGCCTTGCGCTGCTGCCCGATGTCATAAATTCCGTTCTCGACCTTGATCTTGGTCCGCTGCTGCTCGAGGTTGTTGATCTCCTCGAACTGCCGCGCCATGACCTCCTTGTAGACTTCCGACCGGCCGCCCGAAAACACCTCCGCATGCTTGTCCTGATAGACGCGCACGAGCGTGTCGAGCACGTGCGAGGTCTTGTCCGGGTCGCTGCCCTTGAAGCCGAGGTCGATCACGTTGGACGTCTTGACCGACGCCACCGCGAGGTCGGACTTGAAACGGTCGATCGCCGCATCGGTCAGCGTCCCGGTGTAGCCGGGCCGCAGGTCCGGGTACAGCGTGTCGATGCCGAGCTTCTTGATTGTCTCACCGATCACCGCACGGCTGCTCACCAGCTCCAATTCGGAGTTGATCCCGGCTTCCTTGGTGGTGTCCGGCGCGTTGCTCGAGCGTCCGTCATCCGGGGCCAGATACTCGCGGCCGTTTTTCACGATCAGACTGGTCTCGGCCTGGTACACCGGCGGCATCACGAAGAACAGCGCGACGGCCACCATCGGCGGGATCAGCAGCGCGCACAGCAGCTTGACTTTGTGCATTGACACGAGCGTGGCGATCTCGTGCAGCGAGGGCATCCCGGTCAATTCAGCGTCGCGCATGTCGGTCCAACCTTTGAGCGGAGGGGATCAAAAACGGGCCGGAGCGGCACGACGCGGCGGCGGCGCGCCGGAACGCCTCACGTCAAACCGCCAGCAGGCCCGGCAGGCGGCTCTTTCGCTTGTTGAGCACCACGCCCAGGATATTGGCGCCGACCTGATCCAGCACCCCCCGCGCGCGCTGCACCACGGCGTAACGGCTTTCCTCGGACGCCACCACCAGCATCGAGCAGGTCGCCAGCGACGCGATCGCCGCCACGTCGGGCGCTTCCAGCACCGGCGGCGCATCGACGATAATCAGCGTGTAGTCTTCCCGCAGCCGCTGATACAGCGCGCGAACCAACTCCATTCGCGGCATGAACGGCCCGGCGCTGTGCAGCCGCCCGACGCCGAGCTTCGCGCCGCCCAGGTCGAGCCGGCGGATCGCCACCTCCCCGGTCTCGGCAAACACGTCCACCATGCCCGGCAGCGGAATGGACGGCCCCTCCCCGCCGCTCACCTCGCGACCCAACGACCGGTTGGCGTCGAGCAGCGCGACCTTGCACCACTTGGACTGTGCCGCGCAGGCGGCCAGCGCGCGCGAAATCGTCGTCGTCCCGTCCCCGCCATGCGCGGCCGTCAAATGCAGCACCACGGCGCCGTGCCGGTCGATCATCCACAACAAGCCGCTCAGCAGGACGCGCATCTCCCGGAACAGCGGCTCGTCGATCGAAATGAACACCGAGCTCTTGTCATGGATCTGAATGTTCACGAGCCCGCACTCCACTCACGCCCGGCTCGCACGCGAACGGTCCGCCCCGCCGCCAGAACGGCCCCGCTTAAAGCCCCGCCTGCGGACCCGCAACACGGCGCTGCAACGTCTTGGGGCAACGGCAAAGCGTAACGGACCATGGATGTCCCCGCGCGAAGTCAGAAAGTGTCATGAACGGTAACAGACGGTAAGTGGTAGCGAAAGGTGCGTTACAAGCTAAATTTTGCACAAAACACGGATCCGGCGCCGCTTCGCGGTCAGTTCTCCCCAGAATCGGTCGCGAACCGGTCCCGCACCGATCCCACAACCGGCCGCCCCGCCCCGCCCCGCCATGCCGCGGGCGAAAACAACGGCGTAGACCCGTCCGCCGTTCACCTACGCCTACGAATTGCACAACCCCGGCACTAGATTTTATGTGATGCGCTCAACGTCGTTTCGGCATCCATGTCCGGCGAAAGATGGCCTATGCTGTAACGGCGTGGGTGTGATCGTGGGCAGAAAGACAACTGACGATGGTGGCTGATGCTGCGAACATCCACTCGACCCTGACTAATCTCTTGGCCGCAAAATGGGAGAAATACTCAGGGCCCGACGGAATCGCACTCCTCTTGCTCTTGGCCACCGTCGTGTTGGCCGCAATCGTTACTTTCCTGCAGCAGACGCAAGAACGGCGTTCGTTGCGCGCGTTCATCCAGTATGCACTTCCGCCCGAGGTGCTGCGCCACCCATCGGCCCGCGCGGACGCGCTGTTTTGGGTTTGCCGCCGCTTAACCGCCCCGCTGCTCGTCTTCCCCTTCGTGCTGACCGCCGCCGCAACCGGACTGGCCGTCAACGCCGCCCTGATCCATCTGACCGGTTGGGCCCCGCACCCCTCGCCGGGCATGTCGCCGGCGATGGTGGTGCTGTTCACCGTGACGATGCTGATCGCCTACGACCTGTCGTACTACGTCTACCACGTGCTCCAGCATAACCTGCCGTTCCTGTGGGAGCTGCATAAGGTGCACCACTCGGCGGAGGTCATGGTCGGCATCACGTCGACCCGGATCCACCCGCTCGACCAACTGATGAACCGGATCTGGGACGGCTTCATCCCCGGCATCGCCTACGGCATCTGGATGTTCTTCGTCCTCGACCCGGTCGAGGCCTTGGTGTTCGGCATCAACGTCTACGTCCTGCGCAACATCTTCATGATGGACACCGTGCGGCACACGCACCTGAAGCTCTCGTTCGGTCGCCTGCTCGACCGGGTGATCCTGTCGCCCCACGCGCACCAACTGCACCACAGCGTCGCCGAACGCCACTGGAACAAGAATTACGGCCTGATGCTGTCGGTATGGGACCGCATCTTCGGCACCATGATCGACCCGGAGCCCGGCGAAAGCTTCCAGTTCGGCCTCGGCGGCCCGGAATCCCGCGAGTACCACACCCTGTTCGGGCTCTACGTCCTGCCGCTGATCAACATGGCCCGCATGTCGCACCGCGCCGCCGCCAACCTGGGCCGGCTCGTGCTCGCCCAGGCGCCGTGGCGGGACCAGGCCGTTCGCAACAAGTAGCCCGCCATGCAGATGAACCCGCTCCGCTTCGAGTTCGTCACCTCGGGCGAGCGCCTGTCCGCGGTCGCCGAACCATGGGCCGCGCTGTGGTCCGGCACCGAGGCCAGCGCGTTCCAAAGCCATCCCTGGATCTCCGCCTGGTGGGCGAGCCTCGGCGTCGGCGCCGCCGAACTGCTGGTCGCCGTCGCCTGGGACCGCGACGCGGCGGTGGCGATCCTGCCGCTCGCGATCGAGCGGCGCCGCGGCGCCCGCGTCCTGGTCTGGGCCGGCGAGGCCGTCAGCGACTATTGCGACGCCCTGGCGGCCGACAACCCGGCCGGCCATCAGGCGCTGGCGCAGCTCTGGGGCAAGGTGCGGGAAGGTTGCGGCGCCGACCTGATCAACCTCAAGCAGGTCCGCCCCGACGCCAAGATCCGGCCGCTGCTGACGCTGCCGGCCGGCGGTCACCGCGGTCTCGGCCTGCGCGAGGACGGCGGCTTGAGCTTCCAGGTGGTCAACCATTGGCCGGACGGCGCCGCCTATTTCCGCAGCCTCAACAAGAAGGGGCGCAACAACCACACCCGCGGCAAGCGCATCCTCGGCGAGTCCGGCCACCTCACCTCGCGCCGGGTCGACCCGCACGAGGCCGGCCCCGTGCTCGACCGCCTGTTCGAGCTCAAGGCGCGCTGGGTCGCCGCCACCGGCAGCCGATGGCCGCTGCTGGCAAACCCCGCGGCCGGGCTGCGCCCCTACGGCGACGCGCTCGCCAGCATCGGCCGCCTCGCCTTGTTCGTGCTCGAGGTCGACGGCGTCGTCGTGGCCGCCACCCTGAACATCCTCGACGGCCCGCGCATGCTGGCCTTCGTCGCGGCCTACGACCTCGCCTTCGAGCGCGCTTCGCCGGGCACCATCCTGATGGTCGACTACGCCATGTGGGCCTTCGACGCCGGCATCCGCGAGATCGACTACCTGCGCGGGGAGCAGCCGTACAAGCTCCGCTTCGCCAACGCCCGCACCGCCTTGTCCGGCTATCACGGCAGCCAGACGGCGAAGGGCCGGGTGCTGTATGCGCTCTATCGTGCCAAGAAGCGGTGGGACCGGTGGCGGGGCGAGCCGGGCTCCGCCCTGCACCCGGTGGCGCCGGCGGCCCCAGACCCGCTCACCTGAGTTGGGCTGCCCAGTCGCGGGCGAAGCCGGCCAGGGTCTCCCCTTCGAAGTGCGGCCTCGCATGGGCGAACAGCGCGTCCATGTCGCGGTAAAGCGCCTCGATCAACTCCTCCGTCGGAAACGTCGGGCTGCCGCCCGGCATCAGCTCCGACGAGTGCAGCATGAACTCCACGTAGTCGCGCCGTTCGGCAACGCAGGCATCGATCAGCCGCTGCATCCGGTGGAGGTTGCGCCCGTTCGGACGCAGCCATTCGACCGGCCAGACCCGCCGGCGCAGCCGTCCGGCCGCGGCCACCCCGTCCCACCGCCGCTCATGCGCGCGCAGCAAACGCGGCGCCGTGTCCAGCGTCGTCATCGGCACTTCCAGCAGGCCCGACCGGCCCGGCACGGCAATGTCGTCGAGGTCGAGGAAATAAGGGCGCGCGGCAAACGAGCGGTAATCGGCGCCGCCCGCGCCGTCCGGCTTGCCTTTCGAGCCGCGCCAATCCACCCCCGGCGTCACCGAGCAATCGGCGGCATAGCCGAGTTCCTCGAGGATCCGTGCATACCGCGCGTCGAACGCCCATCGCCCGGCCCGATGGCTCAGCATCGGCACGCCGAACACGTCCTCGAGCAGCCGGGTCAGGGTGGTGATCTTGTCCCGCATGACCTCGTCGGGATACTCGACGAGATACGGCATGCACCGCATGTCGTGCGCCGTCAGGGCGTGATGCGGCGGCGAGTTCCAGGCGTGCAGGTGCATGCCGACCTCACCCGCGCCCCGGTCGATCACCCCTCGCGCCCACACGGCGAACTGCCGATCGGTCGCCATCTCGTAGTTCGTCAAGTAGGTCGGACGGAACCCGTGCCGTTCGCACAGCGCCTGGAAGCGCGGCAGGAAGGCGGCATTCCGGGTGGTGACCTCGGCCGGGCCGCTCCACAGATTGTCACCCTCGGTGTCGATGGTGATGAGGAACGCCGGCCGCCGCTTGGCGGCGCCGTTCGACATCGCCGGCCGGCCCTGCAGCGCCGCCCCTTCAGGCCCGCCCATGACTCGCCGTCATCCGGCGCAGGCGGCCGAACACGAATGCCCGCGCGTCCAGCACATCGAGCGCCAGCACCGCCCCCGCATAGGTCAGCGCGCCGAGGCCGATCTGCAGCACCAGGAACACCGGCCCGTCGCCGCGCAACGACAGCACCACCGCCGCCATCGCCCCGCAGGCCGCCAGCAGCCGCGCGAGCACCCCGAACGGGACCGGCATCGGAAACGAGTAGCGGCCGAGCACCAGATCGAGCCCGCAGGACGCCGCCGCGGCCGCAGCCATCGCCATCGCGGCCCCCATCGGGCCGTAGAGCGGGATCAGCCACACGCCGAGCCCGATCGACAGCGTCGCCGTGACCGCCATGATCCCGGCCAGGTAGACCGGCTTGTGACCGAGCTGGAACGCGTGGTCGAAGTAGCAGGACCGCAGGCTTTCGAAGAACTGCCCGGCCGCCAGCCACGGCACCAGCTGCGCCATCGCGTCCGAGAACCGGGCACCCACGAGCGTCTGCGCCAGGCCGTCGGCGGTCAGCGCCATGCCGAGCGCGGCCGGCGCGATCACCGCGAACAGCAGCGACACGTTGGCGACGAGCTGCTGCCGCGCCGCCGCCGGATCGCCCGACTCCACCGCCTGCACCGCCAGCTGATACCCGGCCGCCACCACTCCGAACGCCAGCACGCCGAGCGTGCTCTGCACCACCACATAGGCGGCGGTGAACAAACCCAGTGCCTCGGCTGAATCGAGATGGTTGATCAGCAGCCGGGTTCCGCTGGTCGACAGCGCGCTCAGCGCCATGCACCCCGCGAGCGGCAGCCCGAACCGGCAGATCTGCCGCGCCAGCGCCGGGTCGAAGCGGCTGGGGCGCAGCGACCAGTCGCGCGTGCGCCCGAGCGCAGCGGCGCCGAACATCCCGGCGCCGTAGCCGAGCGCGGTCCAGACCGGGTCGCCCGTCAGCCAGGCCGCACCCCCGGCGCCCGCCATGATCAGCACGGCGCGGCCGAGCGACATGGCGAGGTAGGTGCCCGGCCGGAAGTTCACCACCTCGAAGCTCGACAGCAGTTCGAACCACCCATAGGCGGCCATCAGCACAATGCCGACCCCGTAGATCCTCGCGGTCTCGCCGCTCACCGCGCCACCGGCCCAGGCCAGCAGGAACGCCGCCCCGGACGCGGCCGCCGTCAAGACGCAGATCTGCGCGAACGTGGACGGCGTGCTCGGATCGTCGCGCCGGGCCTGGTACAGCCGGGCGGTGGATACGACGATCCAGTTGAACAGGGTTTGCGAGCCGAACGTCATCACCACCAGCGCGAGCCCGTACTGCCCATACGTGACCGGCGTCAGCAGCCGGGTGAGCAGCGCAGTCGTCGCCATGGCGATCAGCCCTACCAGCAGCCGCGCCAGCAGGTAGATGGCGCTTTGCTGGATCAGCACGCCGCGACCCCGGTCCGGACCGCGCCTCGCCTGGTCACGAAGCGGCGCCGCCCCGGGTGCGGCCGGCCATCCCCGCGGCGGCGGCGCCCGACAGCGCCTGCCACGGCGCCGCCCGCCGCTGTCGGCGTTCCGCCGCCACCCGCACCCGGTGCGCCCGCTGGACGGTGTAGAGGCCGATGATGACGGCCGGCATCATCACCGTGAACGGGTCGGGATAGGACATCGTGCCTTCGGAAAAGTTGAGGATGACGTCGTCCAGCATCAGCAACAGGATCCAGACCGCTTCCGGCATCCCGCCGCGCCAGGCCACCGCCAACGCGCCATAGATGATCCGCCCCCACGCCAGCAGGAACATCGCCAACCCGACCAGGCCGATCTGCAGCGCGGTGTCCATGTAGCCGTTATGGGCTGACGGCGCATTCCACCCGACCTGCCGCCAGATCTGCTGCACCACGCGGGAATCGGCGTTCCAGAACCCGGAATAACCGTAGCCGAACCAGGGCCGTTGCGCGATCGCCTCGAGACTCGCCTGCCACAACGGCGCCCGTCCGGTGAAGCTCGAGTCGCGGCCGAGCAGGGTGAACGGCAAGGCCGGGTCGAGGACGGTGAGCGTCGCCAGCGCGCCGACCAGCGACACCGCGACGAACAGCAGCAGCACGATCAGCCGGCTCCGCCAAAAGAACGCGAAGGCGCCGGCGCCGACCAGCGCGGTGCAGATCGTCGCCGCGGTGCTGGACCGGGCCAGGACCAGGCACGTCGCCGCCATCACCAGGCCGAGGACCGGCCAGCCGAACCGGCGGTCGCGCACGATCAGATAGAGGTAATAGCCGGTTGCGAGCTCGATCGTGGTGCCGGTCTCGTTCTTGGTCGAGAACAAGCCACGAAGCGTCCCTTCATAGCCGGACAAGGTCTCCGAACCCACCTCGGGCACCAGCAGCCACGCGGCCAGCGACAAGCCCAGCAGCCACGTCACGCACCGTCCGAACGCGGCGATGGTGCCCGTCAAGCCGAGCTCGAGGTAGCAGAACAGGCCGAAGCCGAAACCGGTCATGAACGACACGGTGCGCCGCACGCTGGCGAACGGGTAATCCGACCAGAACGCCGACACGGCGCACAGCGCGAGGATGGCGAGAAACGGCGCCATCGGCCGAAGCGTCGCCCGGACCTTGCGCCAGTTGCACAGGGTGTAGACGCCGACCACGACCAGGATCGCCACCTGGGCGAAGGTGCCGAACGGATCCGTCTCGCCCACTTGCAGGTGCGGCGCGCCGCGCAGGTTCCGCAGCGACGGCATCAGCGCCCCGGCATAGACGGCCATGCCCAGGAACACGAACACGTCGCGCAGCATCCTCAGCACCCGGTCGCGGCGGGCGATCGCCGCACGACGGCCCGGCGCCATGTCGCGCAGCGGCAGCGGCGGGACCATCTCAGCCCGCAGCATGGGACCGCACCGCCACTCGATCGGGCATGATGACCTCGTCCTTGCCGGGCACGCCGGCTGGCACCGCGCCGGGCGCGCCGCTCAGCAGCTGCGCGATCAGGCGGCGGTAACGGTCCGCCACGGCGGCGGCCGAGAAATCGTCGGCACGCCGGCGCAACGCCGCCGCGTCGGCAGGCTCGGCCAAGGCGGCCGCCATCGCCGATGCCAGCGCACCGGGGTCACCGACCGGAACCAGGCGCCCCCATCTGCCGCCGCCCAGGATCTCGGTCGGACCGTACGGGCAATCGGTGCTGATGACCGGCAACCCGGTCGCCATCGCCTCCACGAGCACGTTGCCGAACCCCTCGTGACGCGACGACAGCACCAGCACCCGCGCCCGCGCCATGAAGCGCCACGGGTTGGCGGTGCCGCCGAGCAGCACCGCCCGGCCAGCCAGCCCGCGTTGCGCGATCAGCGCCTCCAGCTCGGACCGCAGCGGCCCTTCGCCGAACATCACGAGCCGCGCCCGCCACGACGCCGGCAGAAGCGCGAACGCCTCCACCAGCAGCCGAGGATCCTTGCAGTCATGCAGCCGCCCGACGCTCAGGATCACCGGGTCCTGACCGGGGGCGAACCAGGGATGGTCCACCTCCTGCCGCGACAACGCCAGGAGGCGCGGAGTGACGACCGGGTTGTGGATGACGGAAAATCCGATCTCGCGGGACAAGGTCCGGCACAGGTCGGCGCCGACCCCGCGCGACACCGCAACCACCGCCGCCGCCCGCGGCAGCGTCACCCGGTACAGCCACGGCACCAGCCGGAACTGCGGCGACGGCGGCGCTGCCGTCTCGAACGACAGCGGCGCATGGATCGTGGTCACGACCCGGCTGGGCCGTCCGGCGACCAGGTTCGCCCAGACCGCGAGGATGTTGTTGAACGACAGGAACGACACCAGCACGTCGGGCCGTTCACGCCGCAGGAAGCGCACCAACGGCCAGAACGCCGCCGCCGTGCGCGACGCCCCCAAGCTCACCACCGCCGCGCCAGGCGGCAGATGCTCGAGCAGCGGCCCCTCCATGCGGTTGACCAGCAGCGACACCTGCAGGTCCGGACCCGACAGCGCCTCCAGCAGGTTCAGCGCCACCCGCTCCGCCCCGCCCGCGCTCAGATCGGGACTATACAGCACGACCCGCCGCACCGGCGCCGGCCCCCGCTCCACCTGCCGGCCCGAGGGCGTCATGCGTCGTTGACCGCTCTGCCACGGCCCCGCAGCAACGCCCGGCGCGGCGCCTGCCGCAGCCCGAAGGCATGGTCGTAGGCCGCCAGCAACGGCGGCACCGAGTAGTTCCAGGCCAGCACTTGGCGGACCCGGTCGTAGCCGGATTGTCCCATCCGGTGCCGGGTGGCCGGCTCGTCCAGCAGCCGGTCGATCCCCGCGGCCAGCGCCCGCTCGTCGTTGGCGGTCACATACAGCCCCGCATCCCCCGCCGACACGCGCGTCTCGTGCAGGTCGTAGCTCAGCACCGGCAGGCCAAAGAACATGTACTCGACGACCTTGTTCATCGTGCTCTTGTCGGACCAGTCGTTTTTCGGATCGGGATCGACGCCAATATGCGCCGACGACAGCACGTCGCAAAGCACATCGTCGCTGACCCGGCCCAGGAAGGTGCAGCAATCCGCCACCCCGATCTCGTTCGCATAAGCCACGATCGCCGGCTGGTGCGGCCCGCCGCCGACGAACACGCACTGCACGTCCGACCGGCCCCGCTCGTCGCGCAGGATGCGCATCGCCCGCACCAGGTGATCGACCCCGTCCTGCGCGCACATCTCGCCGAGATAGGTGAGGAGGAACGGCTTGCCCTGCGCCCAATCGGCCCGCGGCGGCTTCACGCTGAAACGGGACAGGTCCGGGCCGGAGCGCACCACATAGACATCCCGCGGCGACTTGCCGCCCCGCGCGGTCGCGATCGCCCGATGGCTGTCATTGGTGGTGATCACCACCTGCGCCACCCGGAACGTCAGCCGCTCCATCAGCAGCAGCATGCGATGCAGCAGCCCGGACGAGCGCCCGAACTTGGCCGCGAACATCTCCGGCGACAGGTCGTGATGGTCGAACACGAACACCCGCCCCAGCATCCGCCAGAACAGCCCGAGCACCCAATACGTTTCCGGCGGGTTGCACGCATGCAGCACGTCGAAGCCGCGCCCGAACAGCGCCACCCGCACCGACAGCGCCGACGCCATCACCAGGCACCAGGCGAACTCGGCCGCAAACCCCACCGCGCCCCGGGCGTCGATCGGCAGCGGATAGCGGTAGATCGCCACGTCCTCGATGACCTCGTGCGACGCGTTGAACCCCTTCATCTTCGGGCAGATCACGCTCACCCGGCATCCGGCCTTGGCAAGCGTCGTCGCTTCCAGCCAGACCCGGCGGTCGAACGGCACCGGCAAGTTCTGCACGATGATCAGGACGCGGCGCTGACACCGGGGGGCGAGTGGCAAGATCGGCTCCTAGGTTGATGCTGCTTCGACGACGCCGACCGGCTCCGGCCGGCCCTCTGTCGCCGCGAACACGATCTCCGTCAGCAGGGCGCGTCCAGGCTCGATCCGGCCGCATCCCACCAGGCTCGGCGCCGGCTGCTTACGGCCGAACCCGGGCGAGAACCATCCGAGGATCGGGTCGGTCCCGCCCCGGTGCAGCGTCCACTGCATCGACGCCGGCAACACGATCGCCGCCTGCCGCGGCCCCGCCGGCGTGCTCCACGCGAGCGTCGCCCGGTGGCCGTGGAGGCGGCACTCGATGCGCGGATGCAGGTGGAACGCCAGCCGGCCGCTGACCGGACCCGGCGCCTCCACCACATCGTGCACCGCGAGGCTGCGCGCGTCCCGGTCCAGCACCAGCCGCCGCCGGTGCACCGCCCCGCGCTTGGCCCGGTAGCCGTCATGGCTCGCCTCGACCGTGGCCGTCGGCCCTTCCGTCAGCCCCGCGGCCGCGATCAGCCGCGCCGCCGGCGCGTTCGACCACAGGAACGCCCCCGCCTGCCGCGCCTGGTCGGCGCCGCCCAGCTCGAGCGTGTTGTGCGCCACCGTGGACCGGAAGAAACGCCGCCACTCCGGCTCGCCGTGGTAGCAATAGGTGCCGGGATCGACCAGCACCTCGGCGTCCCCCGCCCGCAGCTCGAACGACAGCGCGTCGGCATGGGCGTGGGCGGCGATTGCCAGGAACCCGTGCGGCCCGCAATCGAACCGGCACCAAAGCTCATCGGCGCCGGGCTGCAGGTCGCGCAGGATCGCGACCCCCGCATCGGCAAACAGGCTCGGCCGGGTGGCCGCATGCGCAACGGCGCGCGGCGCGTCCGGCGACGCCGCCCGCAGCAGCCAGGCGCCGACGCTGCCGCCCGCCGGACGCGGCCACCACTCCGCCCGCCCGAGCAGCAGCGCCCCGGCCTCCAGCAGCATCTCGGTCTGGCTCACCGCGCCCCCGTCCGCGACCAGCACCCGGCCCTCGTCGCCGTCGCCCTGCCGCGGCGGACGCCCCTGCCCGTCCAGGTTCGCCGCCAACGCATCGAGCATCCGCGCAAGGTGGCTCCAATACGCCTCGCTCAGCGGCGCGCCCGACGCATCCGCCTCGACCGCGGCCACGAGGAACAGCTCGCTGGTGAAGCCGTGGTACTCGGACGCGAGCTCACGGTTGAGCCCGTCGGGGAAGCTTTGCCGGGCGATGTCGCGCTCCAGCAGCGCCGCCGCCAGCGCCGCCCAGGCTCGGCTGGCCGCGAACATCGGAAACGCCCGGCTCGCCGCCAGCAGCCCCGCCATCTCGGCGATCACGTGGTTGTTGGCCGACGACCCGCGGCTATGGAACGTCGCGATCCAGTGCTGGTGCGCATGCAGCTGCATCTGGAACTGCGGGCTGCGTTCGAACGAATCCTCGACCCCCGGGTAACCCCCCAGCAGCCGCCGCACGAAGCACCAGTTCAGCAGCCGCAAGCCCATCTCGATGCCGCTGACCCAATGGATCCCCCGCAGCGGCGGGTTCGCCTCCAGCCACGACCGCAGATGCTCCAAAGCGCGCCGGGCGTAACGGCCGTCGCCGGAGCAGCGGTAAGCGGCAGCGAGCACCGTCAGATGATGCAGCCGCGAGATCTCCCACACCGCCTTGACGTTCCCGACCCGGCGCTCGTCCCGATACGGCACCTCGAACCACGGCGCGTCCGACGGCGCCCGCCGGCCGGTCACCGGGTCGAGGAACCAGTCCGGTGCAGGCCCCGACAGATCGGCCGCCGCGCCGAACACCGCCCACTGCCCCCGGTCCAGCAACGCATCGGCGCGCTCCAGCAACTGCCGGGTCGCCGCCGCGGGGGCGCCGCTCGCCGAAGCACCGCCGCCGGCCCATCGCGGCGTCGCCGGAGGCGTGCGCCACCCGCCGCGGTACCGCGCATGCCACAGCCGTTGCAGGGCGACGTTGCGGGCGCGCCAGGCCATCTCGCCGGCGCCCATGCGACGCAGCCGCTGCAGCCGCCAAGCCAAGCGGGACGCCAAGCGCACGGCTGAAGCCCGGCGGCCGACGATCAATCGGCATCCTTGGTGATGAAGCCGCCCCAGATCGTCCGCAGGATGATCACGGCGTCCAGCATCAACGACCAGTTCTCGAGATACCACAAATCCAGCTCGACCCGGCGCCTCGCCTTCGCGACGCTGTTGACCTCCCCGCGGGAGCCGTTCACCTGCGCCCATCCGGTGATGCCCGGCTTGATCACGTGCCGGGTCCGATACTGCAGCACCACGTCGAAATAATACGCCTCACCGACCCGCATGTGCAGCGGATGCGGGCGCGGTCCGACCAGCGACATGTCGCCGCGCAGCACGTTGAACAATTGCGGCAGCTCATCGAGGCTGAGCCGCCGCAGCACCCGCCCCACCGGCGTCACCCGCGGGTCACGCGCCACCGTCCGCTGCGCCCCGCTCGCGTCGCAGGCCTGCTGATACATGCTGCGGAATTTGTAGACCTCGATCGCCCGGCCGCCGAGGCCAAAGCGCTTCTGCCGGAAGATCACCGGCCCCGGCAACTCCCAGCGCACGAGCACGGTGATGATCAGGAACGCCGGCAGCAGGAACGCGATCGCCACCGCGCTGACGACGATGTCGATGGCGCGCTTGGCGGCGCCGGCGAGGCCCGCATGCGGGTCGCCGACCAGGTCGATCAGGGTGGCGCGGCCGAACCGCTCGAGGCTGCTCGGCGGCCGGCCGAGCGCCACCGAATCAATCGCCAAGCAGATCCGGACCGGCTGATCGGCCAGCCCGCTGCAGATGTCGGCAATCTGCGAGTCCTCGCCTTGGCTCGTCAGCGCCAGCACGACCACGTCCACGCTCTGCTCGATCACCGCCGAATACAGCCGGCTCAGCCAGTCCGGCTCGCGCACGTCGACCTGCTCGATGACCCGCCAACGGCTCTTGGGGCTGCTCATCGCCGAGTGCCCCAACGGCACCGTATAATCCGGATGGCCGACCACCACGACGCGCACGGCGCCGATCACCGCCTGCTCGAACAGGCTCGCAACGATCCGCAGGCCGCCCGACAGCACGGTCGACACCAACGCCCAGGCACCGAACCACTTGACGATGAACTCGGTGGTCGCCCGCGGCGCGAGCAGCCCGCACAGCACCGCGGCCAGGCACAGCGACGCCAAGGTCGAGACGGCGGCTTGCGCACTCCACGGCCAGACGGAGCTCTTGACGACGGGGCCGGCGCCGCGAACCGCGCGGCGCGTCGCCACCGCGATCACCGCCACCACCGACCCGGTGACGAACACCTTCCACAAGCCCAAGCTATGGCCGGCCACCGCCGCATGCGCGATGACGCCGACGCCCACCGTCTGCGCAACATCCGCCGCTGCCACACCCAGCCGGACGTTTCTCGGGGTGAACCATTGGCTCGGCTTAGTAACGGGGGTCGGCAAGCTCGGTAAGACAGTACAAAGGCCGGCATCGGGGCCTTCGAGCTTCTGGATCTTCATCGCACCGAGGCCCGCCTTTCCAGTTGTTACCCGAGCAAAATCTGTGACCGGCTATTCACGACATATCCGCTACTGGTCGCGCCGGCAATAAATCGACATCCCCGTAATCATAACCGCTCACAACCAACTTATTGTTATTGGCCGCAACACAGTCCATTCACTGGACCAAATTGCCCACATCAAGCACCCGCGCCATCGCTCCGCCGACTGACCCCCCGCTAACCCCCTCGCACTGCTGATCTCCTACACAACTTAACCACCCGGAACGGTGACGATGGCGTCAAAAATTCGCGACTTCCGCAAAACGACCGGCGACAGTCGTTAAATTAAACTTTTTGACCCGGCAACGTCCCACAACCTGCGCGAAAAACCTGTCCCCCGCACCCCGCTCGTTCCAGCAGCGACAACGTTGCCAGCACGCCGCCCGTCGCCTAGCATCCGTTGTGGTCGGCGATCGATTGGCCACGCCGCAGCGTCACCGGAAGGCGTCATACACATCATGGACACGACAATGACGGACGCGGTGGCGTTCTATTCCAACGCCGCCGGCGCCTTTCACGACAGCTACGCCACCGACGCCAACCGGCTGGAGCGCGTCCGGGTCTGGCGCGGCTTCCTCGACCGCTACGCCGGTGGCGCCCGCTTCGCCTACGACCTCGGCTGCGGCTCCGGCATCCTCGTCTGCGAGCTCGCCCGGCGCGGCATCGCCACCGTCGGCATCGACGGCTCGGCGGAGATGCTGGCCATCGCCGCCAATGCCGTCCGCCAGCACGGCTACCCGCACGTCGAGTTGCAGCGCCACCAGCTGCCGGTCGCCGACACCGCCGGATTCCGCCCGGCGGACCTCGTCATCTCCTCCAGCGCGCTCGAATACCTGCCCTCCATGGTCGACGCGCTGGCCTTCGTGCGCCGGCTCACCCTCCCC
Organism: uncultured Alphaproteobacteria bacterium; assembly: GCA_963752225.1. Classification (GTDB taxonomy): domain Bacteria; phylum Pseudomonadota; class Alphaproteobacteria; order Acetobacterales; family Acetobacteraceae; genus JBBROS01. Next base: position 20,467 of record CAVVXS010000006.1, read on the forward strand.
GGCGGCACCGTGATCTTCTCCGTGTCCAACCACAACTCGCTCAGCCGGAAGGCGGTGCGGCTCGTCCACCGCGTCATCAAGCGACCGCGCTACCTCGGCTTCCTCAAGCACTTCATGACCGTCCCGGCCATCCAGGAAGCGCTCCGCGCCGCCGGGCTCGAGTATGTCGAGCACGCCTACTTCGCCCGCGCCGACCGCATCAACCGCGCCCTCGGCCGCGCCCTCCCCGCCCGCTACAGCAGCAACATGATCATCGTCGTCGCCCGGCGACCAACCTGACCCGGCAACGGCGGCTCGGCCCGCCACCCGTCCCAGCTCATACGGCCGCGCATAAGTCATAGGTTCTCGCAAGCAGATCAGGTTGCGTGCCCCGGCGCCTACATTGCCGATCCCGGCCGGCCGATCACATCGGCCGCGACGGTCGTTCACCCTGGCCAAACTGGCCGATGACCTCGCGAGTAACCCATGCAGCATCAATCAACCCATGACGGGATCAGCACCGGCCACATGCGGGCCGAACTCCGCGCCCAGGAAGACGAAGGCAAGCTCACCGTCCGCGACCTGATTGCGGTCGCCGAGCAATCCATCGGCGTCCTCGGCGCCTGCGTCCTCCTCAACCATTTCATGTGAACCCGCCCCAACCCTGATCGCCGACCCGAGTAGACCCAACCCGACCGCTCCAGCCGACCGGCCACCGCTGATCGCCGGACCGGCCCGCCGGGCTGCGCCTCGCAATCGCGACCGCCGCCCGGCTGCATCCGCGCCGCCCCTGCGGCTCCCGCGCCACACCCGCCCATCGGCCGAGCGTTGACCGGAGCTTGACTCGGCCCTTGGGGCGGTCGAGGCTAAATCCTTGTTGCCGGACGCATCGCGCGGCGCCCGGCAGCGATCGAGACGGGGCGGCCGCGCCCGCCTTCGCCCGTCGGGCGAGGCCGGGCGCCGCCGATACCCCTCGGCCCGCAACACCACGCTCGGCTCGATTGCATACCGTCCCACCCCAAGAGGCACGGAGCACACAGGATGGATACCGCGACCAACGTCCAACCCCTTTCCGCGCCCCGCGCCACCGTCGGCGCGCGCCTGCTCCGATCGCGCGAGGCCGGCATCCTGGTCGCGCTGGTGATCATGGTCGGGTTGCTCGCGCTGGCGTCGCCCGAATTCCGCACGGCCGACAACCTGCTCAACAACGCCCGCAACCTGTCCTTCGTCGGCATCGTCGGTACTCGGCCAGGCCATGGTGATGATCACCGGCGGCATCGACCTGTCGGTCGGCAGCGTCTGGGGCCTGACCGCGGTCTCGACCGCCGCCCTCATGGGCCAGGGCTGGCCCACGGCCCTGGCAATCGCGGCCGGCCTCGGCATCGCCGCCCTGTTCGGCCTGTTCAACGGACTCTGCGTCACCAAGCTGCGCATGCCGCCCTTCGTGCCGACGCTCGCCACCATGAGCATCGCCCGCGCTTTGGCGCTCGTGATCACCCGCGGCAAGTCGATCAACGACTTCCGCGAGGAAGGCGACATGTTCTTCGGCCTCGGCGGCGGCGACACCTTCGGCCTGCCCAACCCGTTCCTGCTGTTCCTCGCCCTCGTGGTCGTCACCTGGATCGTGCTGGACCGCACCGTGTTCGGGCGCCAGCTCTACGCCGTCGGCGGCAACGAGCGGGCGGCCAAGCTGAGCGGACTCGACGTGGACCGTTTGAAGCTGTCGGTTTACGTGATCTCCGCTGTGCTCGGCGGCCTCGCCGGCATCGTCGAGGTCAGCTACCTGTCATCGGCGATCGCCAACCAGGGTCTCGGCAAGGAGCTGAGCGTCATCGCCGCCGCCGTCATCGGCGGCACCGCGCTCACCGGCGGCGAGGGCACCGTGCTCGGCATCTTCGTCGGCACCGTCATCTTGGAAGTGTTGCGCAACGGGCTCGTGCTGCTCGGCACCAACTCCTATTGGCAGGGCATCTTCGTCGGCGGCGTCATCATCCTGGCCGTGTTCATCGACCAGTTGCGCAAGGGCCTGTGGCGGCGCTGATGCGCAACCCGCAACATCAAGCAACATTGGGGGAAAACACCATGATCAGAAGAGAATTGCTGCTGACGGCCGGGGCACTCGGTTTCGGCGCGGCCCTGCCGAAAGGCCTCATGGCGCAACAGAAGAAGATATTCGCCATGGTGCCGAAGCTGGTCGGCGTGCCCTTCTACTCGGACGTCGAAGCCGGCTGCAAGGAGCAGGCCGCCAAGATGGGTGTCGAGTGCCTGTTCACCGGCCCCACCCAGGTCGACGAGGCCGAGCAGGTGCGCGTCATCCGCGACCTCATCACCCGCAACGTGTCCGGCCTCGCCATCGCCCCCAACAACCCCAAATCGGTGGCGTCGGCCATCGTCTCGGCGCAGAACAAGGGCATCCCCGTCATCACCTTCAACTCCGACGCGCCCAAATCCAAGCGCACCGCCTTCGTCGGCACCGACAACCGCGGCGGCGGCGAGCTCGGCGGCAAGGCCTTCCGCGCCGCCATGCCCGGCGGCGGCACCTACGCCATCGTCACCGGCGGCCTCGCCGCCGACAACCTCAACGACCGCATCGCCGGCTTCAAGGCGGGTCTCGGCGACGGCTTCAAGGAAGTCTCCGGCTCGCCCTACCCGTGCGAGGACGACAGCAGCCGCTCGATCCAGATCGTCCAGGACGTGCTGGCCAAGAATCCCAACCTGTCCGGCTTCTTCTTCTCCGGCGGCTGGCCGATGTTCGCCCCCGAAGCCTACACCCGCGCGGTCCGCAGCCGTGCCGACGCGATCAAGGCCGGCAAGTTCGTCGTCGTCTCGTTCGACGTCCAGGAGCCGCAGCTGCGCCTGCTGAAAGCCGGCCTCGCCACCGCCCTGGTCGGCCAACGTCCGCGCGCCATGGGAGCGCAGTCCTTGATCGCGCTCGACGCCCTGCTGAACAAGCAGAAGGTCCAGTCCGTGATCGACACCGGCGTCGACCTCGTCGACAGCAAGAACGTCGACCAGTTCCTGGGCAAGTCGAGTTCCTGAGCAAGCCCGGCTCTCACTGCAAGCAACACCGAAACCGGGCACCGGGGAGGCCGCCATGACAGTTCTGCTGAGCGTGGAGCACGTGTCCAAAAGCTTCCCCGGCGTCAAAGCGCTGCAGGACGTGTCGTTCGACGTCGACGCCGGCACCGTGCACGCCGTCATGGGCGAAAACGGCGCCGGCAAGTCCACCCTGATGCTCTGCATCGCCGGCGTGCAGCGCCCCGACCCCGGCGGGCGGCTGGTATTCGAAGGCAACCCGCTCGACCTCGCCAGCACCCGCGACGCCAACGAGAAGGGCATCGCGATCGTGTTCCAGGAACTGAACCTGGCGCCCAACCTGTCGATTGCCGAGAACATCGTGCTGGGGCAGGAGCCGCGCGCCTCCAGGCTGTTCGTCGACCGCAAGGCCATGGCCGAGCAGGCGCGCCAGGTCATGCGCCGCCTCGGCATGACGCTCGACCCCGGCACCCGCCTCGGCGACCTCACCATCGCCCAGCAGCAGCTGGTCGAGATCGCCAAGAGCCTGGTGCACAAGCCGCGCTTGCTGATCCTCGACGAGCCCACCTCGAGCCTGTCCGAGGCCGAAACGCTGGTGCTGTTCCGCGTCATCGCCGACCTCAAGCGCGAAGGCGTGACGATGCTCTACATCTCCCACCGCATGCGCGAGGTGTTCGCCCTGTGCGACGCCGTCACCGTGCTGCGCGACGGCAAGCATGTCCGCTCCATGCCGCTCGCCGGCACCGACCAGGACGAGATCGTGCGCCTGATGGTCGGCCGCGACCTCGCCTCCGTGCAGCGCGTGCCGCCGACGCCGGAGGAAAAGCCCGTTGTGCTGTCGATCCGCGGCCTGACCCGGGCGCCGCAATACCGCGACATCTCGTTCGAGCTGCGCCGCGGCGAGATCGTCGGCCTCGCCGGCCTGGTCGGCGCCGGGCGGTCCGAGATGGCGCTCGGCGTGTTCGGCGCCCCGCCGCCGGACGCCGGCGAAGTCTGGCTCAACGGCAGCCGGCTCCAGGTGGACCGCCCGCTCACCGCCATGCGCAACGGCATCGGCCTGGTGCCCGAGGACCGCAAGGGCCAGGGCCTCGTGCTGATGCACGGCGTCGGCGTCAACCTGTCCCTGGCCGCGCTGCGGCGCCTGTCCAAGGCCGGCATGATCGACTTCGCCGCCGAACGCGTGGTGGTGGACAAGTACGTCCAGCGCTTGCGGGTTAAGACGCCGGGCACCGAGCAGGTGATCGGCCTGCTGAGCGGCGGCAACCAGCAGAAGGTCGTGCTGGCGAAATGGCTCGCCACCCACCCGATCGTGCTGATCATCGACGAGCCCACCCGCGGCGTCGACGTAGGCGCCAAGGCCGAGATCTACGCGCTGATGCGCGAGCTGGCCGCCGAAGGTCTCGCGATCCTGGTCATCTCGTCCGACCTGCCGGAGGTGCTGACCATCTCCGACCGGGTGCTGGTGATGCGCGAAGGCCGCATGATGGGCGAACTGTCCCACGCCGAGGCGACCGAGGAACGGATCATGGCGCTGGCCGCTCTGGAGCATGCGGCGGCTTAGGGCAGGCACCCGAACGCAGGGCTTTGCCCTGCACCCCAATTCAGGGCTTTGCCCTGCACCCGAACCCAGGGCTTTGCCCTGCACCCGCTGGGGCCGAGGGGCCCCAGACCCCCATCGTTGGGCCGACCGCCTTAACCGAAAACTTACTCCCTTGAACGATCATCGCCGGACGGGGAGACGATCGAGGCGATGACGTGCGGGCTGCAGCGGACCACTTGACGCCATCGATCGAGCCACCCGCGCCGCGATCGCGTCTGCACTGGCTGACTGCCGCCGGGGTCGTCCTCGCGGCCGGAACGCTGGCGCTCGGCATCCTCGTCCTGATCGACCTGCGCAGCGACGCCTGGACGCAAGCGGAAAAGGCGTCCGGCAACCTCGCCGCCGCGCTCGAGCAGGACATCACCCGCAACCTCGAGATCATCGACCTGTCGATCCAGCGTGCTGCCGAAGCACTCGCGCTGCCGGGCATCGACGCGGCGACGCCGGAGGTGCGCCGTGCGGCGCTGTTCGACCGGGCGGCGGCCGCCAAGCATTTGGACGTGATCTCGGTGATCGACGCAAACGGCACCGTCGTCGAGTCCTCGGCCGGCAGCCTGTCGCGGTTCAACTACGCCGACCGCGACTACGTCCAGGTCCACCGGCAGCAGCCGGAGCTCGGCCTCTTCATCAGCCGGCCGTTCCAGAGCAAGACCACCGGCAAATGGGTGATCGCCCTGAGCCGCAGTCTGCCCACCGCCGGTGGCGAGTTCGCCGGCGTGGTCGTCGGCACCGTGCGCCTCGACGTCTTCTCGAGCATGTTCGGACGGCTCGACCTCGGGCCGAACGGCACCGTCAGCCTGTTCCGCGAGGACGGCCGCGTCATCGTGCGCAGCCCCTTTCTCGAAAGCGACGTCGACCGCGACCTCGGGGCCGCGCCGACCTTCGGGGATTGCGTCCGGATCGGCGCCGGCAACTTCGTCGCGGAGGCCGCGGTCGACCACGTCAAACGCCTTTACACCTGCCGCCGCTTCCGCCGCTTGCCGCTGGTCCTGAGCGTCAACGTGTCCACTGACAGCATCCTCGCCCCCTGGCGCAGCAAGGCTGCGGCGGTCGGTTCGACCCTGGCGACGCTCTGCCTCGCGACCGTGGCGCTGTCCCTGCTGTTCCGGCGCGAGCTCCGCCGCCGCCAGCGCGTCGAGCGCGCGCTGCGGGCCTCGGCCGAGCGGCTCTCGACCCTGGCCTCGACCGACGCCATGACCGGCCTGGCCAACCGGCGCGTGTTCGAGGACGCGCTGCAGCGGGAATGGCGGCGCGCGGTCCGCAACGAGCTGCCGATCGCCCTGCTGCTGTTCGACGCCGACTTCTTCAAGACGTTCAACGACCAGTACGGCCACCCGGCCGGCGATCAGGCGCTGCAGGCGATCGCCGCCTGCATGCGGCGCGGCATCCGCCGCCCGTGCGATCTGGCCGCCCGCTACGGCGGCGAGGAGTTCGTCATCCTCCTCCCCGAAACCGACGACGCCGGCGTCGTCGCCGTGGCCGAGCGCATCCGTGCGGCAATCGAGAGCCTCGCCATCCCGCATCTCGGCAACCCCGCCGGCTGCATGACCGTCAGCGTCGGCGCGGTCTCGAACCGGCCAGGGCCCGCCGATGACGTCCGCCACTTCGTTGCCGCCGCCGACAAGGCCCTCTACGCGGCCAAGGCCGCCGGCCGGAACCGCACCGGCCTCGCCGGCGATCGGCCGCCAGCCCCGTCCCACGCCCCCTCCGCCTCGAAGCCGCTGAACATCGGGCTGCGCTTGATCGAGGGAAATCGGTAGCCCGGTCCAAACGATCGCTTCAGCAACCCCCACCACCGCCCTACACTGCCGCGATGACCGGCACCAATCCCCTGTTGCAGCCTTGGACCACCCCGTTCGGCATCCCCCCGTTCGACCGCATCCGCCCCGAGCACTTCGAGCCCGCCTTCGCCGACGCCATGGCGCAGCACCTGGCCGAGATCGCCGCCGTCGCCGCCGACCCGGCGCCGCCCACCTTCGCCAACACGCTCGAAGCGCTGCAACGCTCCGGACGCCTGCTCACGCGGATCGAAGCCGTGTTCGACAACCTCGCCGCAAGCCTCGGCGGGGCCGACCTCGAAGCCGTCAAGCGCACGGTCGCGCCGCGCCTCGCCGAGCATCGCATGCAGGTGGTGCTCGACCCCGGCGTGTTCGGCCGCCTCGACCACCTGTTCCAAGCGCGCGACCGGCTCGAACTCGCCGAGGACCAGGCGCGCCTGCTCGAACGCGCCCACCTCAACGCGATCCGCAGCGGCGCCGCCCTCGACCAGACCGCCAAGCAGCGGCTGACCGCCATCTCGGCACGGCTCGCGCAGCTCCACACCGCGTTCGGCCAGAACGTGCTGCACGACGAGACCACCTGGCACCTGCCATTGGCCGGCGCCGACCTCGACGGCCTGCCCGGCTTCGTGCGCGACGGCGCCGCCGCGGCCGCCGCCGAACGCGGGCTCGACGGCCACGTCGTCACCCTGTCGCGCTCGCTGATCGAGCCGTTCCTCACCTTCTCCGGCCGCCGCGACCTCCGCCGCCGCGCCTACGAGGCCTGGATCGCCCGCGGCACCCATCCCGGCCTGCACGACAACCGCCCGATCATCCCCGAGATCCTCGCCTTGCGGCACGAACGCGCCGCCCTCCTCGGCTACGACGACTTCGCCGCCTTCAAGCTCGCCGACACCATGGCCGGGACGCCGGACGCCGTGCACCGCTTGCTGCACCGCGTCTGGGAGCCGGCCAAGGCCAAGGCCGCCGCCGAACGCGACCGCCTGCTCGCCGCCGCCCGCGCCGAAGGCTTCAACGGCGCCATCGAGCCCTGGGACTGGCGCTACTACGCCGAGAAGGTGCGCCGCGCCGACTACGCCCTCGACGAGGCCGAGCTGAAGCCCTTCTTCGAGTTCGAGTCGATCCAGCAAGCCGCATTCGACACCGCCACCCGCCTGTTCGGCGTCCGCTTCCTGCCGCTCGCCGGCGTGCCGCTCTACCACCCCGACGTGCGCGCCTTCGAAGTGCGCGACGCCGACGACGCCCACATGGGCGTGTTCCTGGCCGACCCCTTCGCCCGCCCGGACAAGCGGTCCGGCGCCTGGATGAGCAGCTACCGAGACCAGGAAGCGATGGACGGCCCGGTCGCGCCGATCATCGCCAACAACAACAACCTGTCCAAATCGGCGCCGACCCTGTTGAGCTTCGACGACGCCGCCACCCTGTTCCACGAGCTCGGCCACGGCCTGCACGGCCTGCTGAGCCGCGTGCGCTACCCGGCCCAATCCGGCACCAGCGTCCGCCGCGACTTCGTCGAGCTGCCGTCGCAGATCTTCGAGCACTGGATGGCCCTGCCCGACACGCTGCGCCGCTACGCCCGCCACCACGCCACCGGCGCGCCGCTCCCGGACGCGCTCGTCGCCCGCCTCATCTCCGCCCGCAACTTCAACGGCGGCTTCGACACCGTCTCCTACACCGCCTCCGCCCTGATCGACCTGGCCCTGCACCGCCACCCGGCCCCCGCCACGATCGACGTCGACGCGTTCGAGGCGGAAACCCTGGCCGGGATCGGCATGCCCGCCGAGATCGGCCTGCGCCACCGCCCGGCCCACTTCCAGCATCTGTTCGACGGCGGCAGCTACGCGGCCGGCTATTACAGCTATCTCTGGGCAGAGGTGCTCGACGAAGACGGCTACGAGGCCTTCGTCGAAGCCGGCGACCCGTTCGACCCCCGCCTCGCCGCCGGCCTGCGCACGATCCTCGCCGCCGGCGACACACGCGACCCGATGGCCCTCTACATCGCCTTCCGCGGCCGCGAACCGGACCCGGCCGCACTCCTCCGCGCGCGCGAGCTGACGCCCGCCTGACCCGGCCCATGCCTCGTGGGAGCACCGCGACGATGACACCCGTCTCCATCTCCTCGCCCGGCCCCCTGGCCGGCCGCCACCCCCCGCAGCACCCCGCCGGCGCCGGCGGAACGCCCCCCGTTGCCGCCCCGGCGACCCGGCGGCCCTGATCCATGTCCGATTTCTGGACGACCGCTGAGGTGTTCCTCATCCTGCTCGCCAGCGCCGCGACCGGCATCTTCGTGCAGAGCTTCACCGCCGAAGTGCACAAATCCCGCGAAATGCGTGAGCTGTCCCAAGTCGTCACCGGCATGCTCGTGACCCTCGCCGCCCTCGTGCTCGGCCTGCTCACCAGCTCGGTCGTGCAATCCTACAACCGGGCCGGCAATACCCTCGGCGCCTACGCCGTCGAGCTGATCGGGCTCAGCCAGTCGCTCCGGGAGTACGGACCCGACGCCGACCCGGCCCGCACCCTGCTGCGCGGCTACGTCGCCAGCGCGATCGCCACCACCTGGCCGGACGAGCCCAAGCCCGCCGGCGCCGCCCCCGTGCCGGACGCCGCGCCCGCCCACGCCCCGCATTCGAGCCTGGAAAGCGCCGCGCTCGGCACCCTGCTCGACCGCGCCGGGCGCACCATCCGGGAATTGCCCGCCACCGACCCGCTCCACGCCTCCCTGGCCGCCACCGCAAGCCGCCAGTTCGAGCAACTGCTGCACGACCGCTGGACCCTGCTCGAACAAGCCCACAGCTCCATCCCGCTGCCCTTCTTCCGGGTGCTGGTGTTCTGGCTCATGATCGTGTTCACGAGCCTCGGCCTGATCGCCCCGCGCAACATCCTCGCCGCGGTGACGCTTCTCCTGGCCGCAACCGCGATCGCCTCGGTCATCTTCGCCATCATGGAGATGGACGCGCCCTTCTCCGGCCTCATCGCCGTTCCCAGCGGCCCGATGCGCGACGCCCTGGCCCACCTCAGCCAATGACGCGCGCCCGCGTTCGCCGACCCCGCCCCCCGCCTTCGCGAAGGAAACGCCCGCATGCATGAACACGCCCACGGCGGCATGAACCACCAGGCCACCGACGGCCTCCGCCTGCCGCTCGGCCACCTGCCCGGCTCCCGCTACCCCGACCCGCGCATCGAGGTGCTCGACCGCCGCTTCACCGCCCGCCAAGGCAACGCCGCCGTCGAGCGCATCGCCACCGGCTTCCGCTGGGCCGAGGGCCCGGTCTGGTTCGCCGATGGCGGCTACCTGATCTGGAGCGACATCCCCAACAACCGCATGATGCGCTGGCTCGAGGACGACGGCCACGTCAGCGTGTTCCGCACCCCCAGCCACCACACCAACGGCAACACCCGCGACCGCCAAGGCCGCCTCGTCAGCTGCGAGCACGACACCCGCCGCGTCACCCGCACCGAGCTCGACGGCAGCATCACCGTGCTGATGGACGCCTTCTCCAACAAGCCGCTGAACGGCCCCAACGACATCGTCGTCGCGTCCGACGGCGCCGTCTGGTTCACCGACCCCGGCTACGGCATCGACGGCCCCTACGAAGGCCACGCCGCCCCGCACGAGCTGCCCTGCAACGTCTATCGCCTCGACCCCGCCACCGGCGCCGCCACCGTCGTCGCCGGCGACTTCACCCGCCCCAACGGCATCGCTTTCTCGCCCGACGAACGCCGCCTCTACGTCGTCGACACCGGCATCACCCATGGCGGCCCGTCGCACATCCGCGTCTTCGACGTGGACGGCCCGCACCTCGCCAACGGCCGCGTCTTCGCCGAGAACTTCGCCCCGGGCATGACCGACGGCCTGCGCACCGACACCGACGGCAACGTTTGGTGCAGCATGGGCTGGAGCGACCCGGCCGAGGACGGCGTCCGCTGCTACGCCCCCGACGGCGACATGATCGGCAAGATCCACCTGCCCGAAGGCTGCGCCAACCTGTGTTTCGGCGGCAAGAAGCGCAACCGCCTGTTCATGACCGCCAGCACCTCGGTCTATGCCCTCCACCTCAACAGCGGCGGCGCCCAGCGGCCTTGAGTCCCGAGCCGACCGGATATGCCCGCAAAAGCCGTGCCGCCCCTGCCGCACACCTCCCGATCGCTGCCCGGGCGGGGCGGATGACCGGGACAAGCCCATGACGACGCTGCGCCTGCTTGCCGACGACCTGACCGGCGCCCTCGACACCGCGGCCGAGTTCGTCGGCGTCACCGGTCCCATCCACGCCTTCTGGCAAGGCGCCGCACCGGCCGCGCTGCCCGCCAACGCCGCGCTCGACCTCGGCACCCGCGAAGCCGGTCGCGACGCCGCCGTGGCCGCGACCCGCGCCGCGGCGCCGGTGCTCGACGGCGCCGGGATCGCCTTCAAGAAGATCGACAGCCTGATGCGCGGCCAAACCCTGCCCGAGCTCGCCGCCTGCTTCGTCGCCGGCCGCTGGACCCATGCCGTGCTGGCGCCCGCCTTTCCGTTCCAGGGCCGGATCACCCGCGACGGGCAGCAATTCATGCGCTCGGGCGCCGGCTGGATCCCGGTCGGCCCGGACCTGATCGCCGCCCTCCGCGACCTGAACGTCACGGCGCAACGGGCCGAGCCCGGCGCAGCCTTGGCGCCCGGTGTCACCTTGTTCGACGCCACCACCGACGCCGAGCTGGACGCCACCGTCGCGGCCGCCGGCGGCGCCGGCGCCCCGGTGCTCTGGTGCGGCACCGGCGGCTTGGCGCGGGCGTTGGCCGGCGACGCCCCCCCGGCCGCCCCGCCATTGCCGCGCCCGGTGCTGGGCCTGTTCGGCAGCGACCAGATGGTGACCGCGGCCCAGCTTGCCGCCTGCGCCCCGCACTGGCACGCCGTTCCCGACGCCGGCGCCGCCGCCGCCGCCCGCCTCGCCGAAGCCCTCGACCGCCACGGCGTCGCACTCGCCAGCCACGACCTGCCGCCCGGCCTGTCTCGCGCCGACGCCGCCGAACGGATCGAGACGGCCTTCCGCACCCTGGTCGGCCGCCTGCCCAAGCCCGGCACCCTCGCCGTCGCCGGCGGCGAGACCCTGCGCGGCCTCTGCCTCGCCCTCGGCGCCGCCAGCCTCGAAGTGGAAGGCCGCGCGCTGCCGGGCGTGCCCGTCTCCATCCTGCGCGGCGGCGCCTGGGACGGCGTCACCGTCGTCTCCAAGTCCGGCGCCTTCGGCCACCCCACTTTGCTGCGCGAGCTGCTGCGCCTCCCCGACCGCGAAAGGACCGCTCCATGACCCCCCTTCCCCTCGCCATCACCATGGGCGATCCGGCCGGCATCGGGCCCGAGATCATCGCCAAGGCCGCCGCCCGGCTGCGCCCGCGCCTCGAGGCCGGCGGGCTGCGCCTGCTGGTGCTCGGCTCCTGCCCGGCACTGGAACGGGCGCGCACGCAGCTCACCCCGGACCTCGCGATCCCCGAGATTTCCGACGCCGACACCGACTGGCCCCCGTTGGCGATGCTGCAGGCCGGGCCGGAAGGCGCGCCGATCGTGCCCGGCCAGCTCTCGGCCGATGGCGGCCGCTTCGCCTTCCAGGCGGTCGAACGCGGCGTCCGCCTGGCCCAGGCCGGCCGGGTCGGCGGCATCGTCACCGCTCCGCTCAACAAGGAAGCGCTGAACCAGGCCGGCTACCACTACCCCGGCCACACCGAGATGCTGGCCGAGCTCACCGGCGTGCGCGGCTCCTGTATGATGCTGGCGCACGGCAACATGCGGGTCAGCCACGTCACCACCCACATCGCGCTGGAAGACGTGCCGAAGCGCGCCACTCCCGAGCGGTTGCGCCGCGTGCTGGACCTCACCCACGGCGCGCTGACCCGGCTCGGCCTCGGCCGGGCGCGCATCGCGGTGGCGGCGCTGAACCCGCATGCCGGCGAAGGCGGGCTGTTCGGGCGGCACGACATCGACGTCGCCGCCCCGGTGATCGCGCAAGCCGTGGCCGACGGCATGGACGTGGTCGGCCCGGTGCCCGGCGACACCGTCTTCGTCAAGCTACGGGCCGGCCAATACGACGCCGTGATCGCCAACTACCACGACCAGGGCCACATTCCGGTCAAGCTGCTGGGCTTCGAAATCGACCCGGCGACGGGCAAGTGGAACGACCTCTCGGGCGTCAACATCACCCTCGGCCTGCCGATCATCCGCACCTCGGTCGACCACGGCACCGCCTTCGACATCGCCGGCCAAGGCATCGCCAACGAGCAAAGCCTGGTCGAAGCGATCGAATACGCCGAACGCCTGGCCGCCCCCGCGCCCCTGAGTTAAGCGGGTCCGGGGCCGCCGGCCCCGGCGGGTGCAGGGCAGAGCCCTGCTATCTAAGCCGAACAACGCTCCCGCAAGCCGCCGCCTGCCCCACCGCCTCGATCACGCGCAGGCTCTCCAACCCGTCCCGGCCGGACACCACCGGCTTGGCGGTCCCGCGCACCACCGCGCACAGGTTGCGGACCTGCAGCGCGAACGGATCCGCCGGCACCGCCGCAAACCGCTCGCGCTCCATCGGCTCCCACCAGCTCGGCTCCGCCGGGTGGCGCCACACATCGAGCGAGGGCACCGCGAGCGACCCCAGCGTGCCGCCGACCGTGTAGCAGGCCTCCCCGGTCTGCCGGAATCCCGGGTTCTCGCCGCTCGTCAGCTCCCAGCTCCAGGGCGCCGCAATCGTGTCCGACACCGTCAGCGTGCCGAGCACGCCGTTCGCGAACCGCAGCAGGATCGCCGCGCTGTCCTCCACCTCGTAGCCGCGCACCGCGTTGCTGTGCAGCGCCAGCACCTCGGACACCTCCCCGCACAGGAACCGCAGCAGGTCCACGTCATGGATCAGGTTCAGCAGCACCGGCCCGGCGCCCTTCTGCCGCCGCCACGCCACCTCGAAATACTCGCGCGGCTTGTGGAACCAGCAGGTCCCGTGCACCGCAACGAGCCGCCCGAGCCGCCCCGCCTCGATCGCCGCCTTGGCCGCTTGCAGCACCGGATTGTGCCGGCGGTGATGGCCGGTCAGCAGCGGCACGCCGGCCCGTTCCGCCGCCTCCACCAGCGCCGTGGCCCCCGCCACGTCGTCGGCCAGCGGCTTCTCGATCAGCGCCGGCACCCCGGCCGCGACCATCTCGAGCCCGTTCGCGACATGGGCCTGGTTCGGCGTGGCGATGATCGCGCCGTCCGGCCGCTCGTGCGCCAGCATCTCGGTCAGGCTCGGGTACCAGGCCACGCCCCGTTCGGCCGCGAGCACGCGTGCGGCCTCGGCCGGATCGACGATGGCGGCCAGCGACGCGACGTCCTGCGCGATCACCTGCTCGAGGTGGCGCTTGCCGATGGTCCCGGCGCCGACCACGGCGATCCGGACCTGTGCCTCGGGCCGATCGCTCACCTGCGCCGCCTCCCAACCCCGCCCGCTGATAGCCCTGCGCGCCGCCCTCGGCAATCACGCCGTCCGCCGCACCGGACGCCGGCGCGAAGCGGACCGTTCAAACCAGCCAGAACGCCGCCGTGAACAGCGCCAGTCCGACCACCAGCCAGGCCACGTAGTCGCCCACCGCCCCGCTATGCAGGTAGCCGAGCCCGGCGCCCAACGGCCGGGTCACCAGCCCGGTCACCGCTGTGATCGGGCCAGGCAGGCGAGGCTGCAGCAGATCGAACCCCGCCAGCAGCAGCGCCAAGCCGACCGCCACCCAAGGCAGCACGCCCGGAGCATGGCTCGCGCCGCCCGCCGCGGCGCCGGCCTGATCGGCGGCCTGCCGTGCCAACCCATCCGTGCGCCCGCCCGCGCCCAACGCCACGATGACCGGAACCGCCGCGCACGCCAGCATCAACGGCAGCGGCCGATCCGCCTTCTCCTGCTCCTCGGCGGTCGGCGACCGCTCCTCCTCGCCGGCCACCGGGCCCCACCCGGCGAAGATACGGCCCGCCGCGCGCAGCACCGCCCCGCCCGTCGTGGCGGCCCCGAACGCCATCACCGGCAGCAGGGCAGCGTGGCCCGCCGCCGCCGCCGATCCGGCCACGGCCGAAAACCCGTCATCCATCAGCCCGACCGGCAGCCCGGCCAGCAGCAATCCGCCCGCTGCCATCACGACGCCCGCCGGCCAGATCGGCCGCCCCCGGCCGCGCAACCCGATCTCGTCGATGCCGCCGCACGTCGCGAGCAGGATGCCGGCCACCGCAAACAGCGCCGCCTTCACCAGCCCATGCCCCACCGCATAGGCCAGCAGCCCCGCCACGCCCTCCCGGTCGCCCGCAGCCAGGCCGATCAGCAGCACGCCCGTATGCGACACGGTGGAGAACGCGAGCATGCGTTTCAGATGCCGCTGCAGCAGGGCCATGGCCCCGCCCACCACCACGCTCGCCGCCCCCATGCCGAGCAGCAGCGTATGGGTCACCCGCACCACGGCCGGATCGCCGGCAAACACGGTGAAGCTCAGCCGCATCAGCCCGAACACGCCAAGCGACACCATCGCGCCGGAGAAGATGACCGAAACCGGGCTCGGCGCCACCGCATGGGCGTCCGGCAGCCAGAAATGGAACGGCACCTGCGCCGCCTTCACCAGCAGCCCGGACGCCAGCAGCACGAACGCCGCATCCGCCACGACGGGGTTGCCGCCGCCCCCGACCACGCGCCCGATCGACGCCATGTCCAGCGAGCCCGCCATCGCATAAAGAAGCCCGATCCCGCCCAGGAACAGGTAGGAGCCGATCGTGTTCATCACGGTGAAGTTGATCGCGCCCTCGAGCGGCGACGCCTTCCGCTCGTACCCCGTCAGCGCGAACGCGGCGACGCTCATCACCTCGAACCAGACGAACATGTTGAACACGTCCGCCGTCAGGCAGAAGCCGATCATCGCCGCCATGAACAGCAGCATCAGCACGTGGAAATGCGCGTGCACCTCATCGAAATAGCCCCAGGCGAACAGCAGCGTCGTCGTGAACAGCCCGGCGACGAAGGCCGACATGCACGCGCCCGCCAGGTCGACACGGAACGAGATGCCGATCGCCTGTCCCGCCCGCATCTCCCAGCCGCCGAACCAGTAAACCATCGGCCCGTCGACCGCCTGCACCGCGAGCAGGACGCAGACGGCCGCCGCCGCGAGCGTGGTCAGGACCGCGACCACGTCCGGTCCCTTGCGCGGCAGCAGCTTGCCCCCGGCCAGCAGCAGCCCCGCCACCGCCAGCGGCCCCGCGACCGGCACCGGCGGCAACGCCGGCACTGCCGCCAGCAACCAGCCCGGCAGCGCCGCCGTCACTTCGGACGCATCGGCGGCCTTGCCGCCGTCACTTCGAACGTATCGGCATCGCCGCCGTCACTTCGAACGCATGGGCCGCAACTCCTCCGGGTCGAGCGTGCCGCGCCGCTTATGCAGCTGCAGCACCAGCGCCAGCAGCAGCGCGGTGACGGTCGCGCCCACCACGACATCCGTCAGCACCAGCGCATGCGTGACCGGGTCCACCGCCGGCGTGCCCGGCGGCCGGCTATAGAAGATCGGCGCGATCCCGCCGGTCCGGAACCCCGCCGACAGCAGCAGCACGTAGGTCGCCGCCTGCACCACCGACAAGCAGCCGATCAGGTGCACGGCATTGCGGCTGGTGATGATGCCATACAACCCCACCCCCAGCAGCCAAGCGGCCACCGCCCAGGGCAGCGCCTCGGCCGCTCCCGTCACGACGCGTCCTCCTCCGGCTCCACCCGCGTTTCCTCCAGGAATTCGATGAACACCACGGTGAACCCGCCGAACACGGCCAGCGTTACCCCGGCATTCTCCAGCAGCATCAGGCCGCCCGAGAACAGGTCGCCCAACGTGCCGAGCGGCAACATGTTCTGCCCGAACGGCAGGCCGAGCAGCACGCCGGCAAACCCGCACAGCGCGTACAGCGTGGCGCCCAGCCCCTCGCAAGCGTCCGCCGCCGCCGTCCGAACCAGCCGGCGCCAGCCCGCATAGCCATCGCCCAGAAACACCAGCAGGGTGGCGCAGGCGAGCATGACGCCGCCCTGGAACCCGCCGCCCGGCGTCGTCATGGCGTGCAACGCCACATACAGCCCGAACAGCAGCAGCACGCCCGCACCCAACCGGCCGATCAGCGCCGTCGCGTCCGTGCGGGGCAGCACCGGACGGTGCCCGGTGCGGCCGGGCCGGGCGCTCCGCTGCTCGCCGCGCTCCCCGCGCAGCAGCACGCTCACCCCCGTGACCGCGCACAGCAGCATGAACTCCTCGCCCAGCGTGTCGAAGCCGCGGTAATCGAAATTGACCGCGCTCGTCATGTTGGTGACGTGGCGCTCGGGGGGCGCGGCGGCGTTGATCGCGTCGCCATACGGCAACGGATGCACGCCGAAACCGGGCATCTGCCCGGCCACCCGCACGACGCCGGGCAGCACCACCAGCACGGCGACGCCGAACAGCGCCAACCGGATCCGCGGGCTCATGCCGCGCGGAGTCTCCGCCGTCACTCCCGCTCGCCTCCGCGCGGCCCGCGATCCATCTGGATCGAAGCCAGCGCCGCCAGGAACAGCAGCGGCACGGCCGCGGTCCCCACCGCGATCTCGGCGAACGCCACGTCCGGCGCTTGCAGGGCCATGAACAGCAAGGCCAGCGCCATCCCGTTCGCCGACAAGGCCAACACCTGCCGGCGCGGCGTGCGCGACAACGCGACCCCGGTGCCGGTCGCGGCCACCAGGACGAACAGCAGGGCCAGCAACACCGTCACCGCGGCCCGAGCGGCCGGAAGCGCTCCCGATACAGCAGCGCCCGCCCCGCCGCGTGCGACAGCGCCGCCCCGCCCGCCACCCCCGCCGCCACGGTCACCAGCACCTTCCAGGCCCGCACCGACGGCCCATCCGCTGCGAACGCCGCCGCCACCAGCACCGCCCCGGCCGCCACGTTGACGAAGGCCGCGCAATGCAGCCGATCCAGCGCCGTCCGCAACCGCACGAACCCCAAGCAGCCGAGCCACGTCACCGCGACCAGCAACACAAGCAACCCATCCACCACGACCGTCACAACCAGCGTTCCAGGAACAGCGCCAGCGCCAGCGTGCCCGGCACCGTCAGCAGCGGCACTGCGAGCGCGAGGTCGATGAACGAGCTCTGATCGAACGCGAACGTCATGGCCGCAAGCACGATCGTGAACACACTGCTCGCCAGCTGCACCGCCGCCAACCGGTCGCCCGTGCTGCCGCGGCACGCCGCCACCGCCGGGATCGCGAAGGCGGGGACCAACGCCACGGCCGCCAGCTCCCAAGCCGTCACGCCGGCCAGTCCGCGCCCGACAGCGCCGGCGCCGGCGCCAGCCGATGCAGCAGCAGCGCGTGCTCCGCCTCCGGCAACGCGGACGGCCGCACATCCAGCACGAAGCCGTTCGGCGCCATTGAGGTCCCGATCGTCACCAGCGCCCGGCGCCCGGCGTCACGCGGCCGCACCCCACCCGGATGAAACGCCTGCCAAGTCTCCGTGCCGCCAGCGCCGCCCGCCAGCGCCCGCCCCAACGCCACCCCCACGCGCCACGTATCCGTCACCAGGCTCGCCAGCACGCCCAGGACCCACCGCCCCGGCGGCGCCGGCAACCTGACCGCCCGCGAGGCCCGCATCCATTCGATTGTCATGAACCCGGCCGCAACGCCCGCCGCCGCCACCCCGGCCACGCCTTCCGTCCAGCTCAGGCTGCCGGCCAGCAACAAGTAGGCGGGCAGCATGGCCGCAAACGTCAGCACGGCGAACCAGGCAATCGTCATCCGCTCCGCTCCCGGCGGCGGGATT
>CAVVXS010000007.1:0-1697500 GCA_963752225.1 uncultured Alphaproteobacteria bacterium
CGGTGGAGCGTTCACAGCACCGCGACGGGACTAACCCTCAGACAGCGGACGGCCGTGACTAGCAACCGGCCGCCCGTGCGGGCCGCCGCAGCGGAGACGCGTCACAGCAGATGTTGAAGCGAAGCCAGCTCCGGTCCTCGTCGGCCTTTTGGGTCCGATCGCCTCGGGAAACTTCGTTGTCACGGATGTCCTGATGATCAATTAGAAGCTGCGACATAGCCGCTCCAGTATGGTCTGCCGTGCGGTGAAAAAGGCTGGCGTGGCAAATACCACCGTCCAGCACCGTCAGCGGCCGGGACGACGAACCCGCATCGAGATGACCGATGTGCACGAAGCGCGGTTCAGCGTCGCATCGATGGCGTCTGCCAGATCCCTCTGCGTGAACGGTTTACTCAGGCGCAGCACGTCTAGGTCAGCCCCTGGCGTCTCGTCCGCGTAGCCGCTGACCAGCAGGACCGGCAGGCTGGTGTGCTGGGTGCGAACGGCTTGAGCCAACTGCAGTCCGGTCATGCCCGGCATGATATGATCGGTCACCATGATGTCCGGCATCGGACCGTCGCGCAGCGCTGTCAGGGCTTCGCGCGCTGAACCCGCCTGCAGCACGGTATGGCCAAAGTCTTCCAGCATGGCAGCGGTATTGGCGAGAACCAGTTCGTCGTCATCTACCACCAGAATGATGATAGGGGTTACGGCACGGGCCACGATCGGCTTCGCCGGATCTGGCGCCGCCGTATTGCCGATCAGTGACGGCGCAGCAACCTGAATTGCTGGTAGCCACAGTTCCACCGTCGTCCCGACTGCGAGCCTGCTACGGAGCACCAGACGGCCGCCCGATTGCTCGGCCAAACCATGCGCCATCGACAAACCAAGTCCGGTCCCCTTACCGACACCTTTGGTCGTGAAGAACGGCTCCGTGGCGCGGGTCAGGGTCGCGGGGTCCATGCCGACACCGTTATCGGCCACCGACAGGCAGACGTAGTCGCCCGCCGACAGCCCGTCCGGTCTTTGCCGATTCGCCAGGCCAACTCTCTCTTCGGTTGCCGAAATCGTCAAACGCCCGCCATCCGGCATCGCGTCGCGTGCGTTCACGGCCAGATTGAGCAACACCAACTCCAATTGGTGGGCGTCAACATGCGCAAGGGAAAGATGAAGCGGGAACTGCGTATCAATTTGCACGGCGGGATGCAGTGACCGTTGCAATAGATCAGCCATACCACGGACCAGTTTCGGCAGATCGACCGGCTCAGGCTCAAGTGCCTGTCGGCGAGCAAAGGCCAGCATTCGCTGCGTCAACGACGCACCGCGTTGTGCGCCCTGCATTGCGCCGTCCAGAAAACGCAGCAGCTTTGGCTCGTTCGGCAGCCGCTTTCTCGCTAGTTCTATGTTGCCCATAATTACGGACAGCAAATTGTTAAAGTCGTGTGCGACGCCGCCGGTCAGTTGGCCCACCGCCTCCATCTTCTGCATCTGGCGCAACGCTTCCTCGGCGCGCTTGCGATCGGTCACGTCGGCAAGGCCGCCAAGCGCCCGGACGAAATGCCCATCCGGACCGTGCTCGACGCGAACGGAGGCCAACACGTCGAGGAAGTCGCCATTCTTCGTTACGGCTTGATACTCGACTTCAATAATTTCGCCCCGATCCATCAGCATCGGCCAATCGATTTGCACCGCCCGCCGTGCCGATGCCTCGGTCAGGAAGTTGATTAAAGGCCGGCCAATCACGTCGGTGCGCGTATAGGCTAAGAGATCGAGCCAAGCGTCCGTCACGTCTTCAATCCAGCCATCCCGGTTCAGCGAATAAAGCGGGAGTGGTGTGCGGCGGTATAGCGACCGGAACCGTTCCTCGCTCTGCCGCAATGCGACCGCCTCGCGTTCCGCAAGAACCGCAAAGCGCCGGTCGAACATGGCGGCGATCAGCGACAGTGACAGAATGCCGAAGGTGGAGACCGCAACCGCCAACGCCAACGTCACCTGCGTGATGTTCGCGCGGTTATGTGCCATGTCTACGCCGGCGTGAGGTGCGAAGGCCACTCCGCGCATCGCTGCGTAGTGCATACCCGATACCGCAACCCCCATTGCGATCGCGGAGACGAGGCGCACGATCATTCTGCTTGTAAGGACCGACAACCAGAGCGCGACAGTAGCCGCGCCAATTGCGATCAGCACCGATGTCAAAACCCAGCCTCGGTCGTAGGTGAGATCAGCCTGCATCTGCATTGCCGCCATACCGAGGTAGTGCATGGCGGCGATGCCCACCCCCATAAATAACCCGCTGGCGAGCAGGAGCGGCGCCGACGCGCGGGCGCGAGCGATCGCGGAAAAGCTGAGGCCGGTGACCAGGACCGGTATCGCGAGCGACAGAAAGGTGAGGCTTAGATCGTACATGACATCCATGCCCGGCATGCTGAGCGCAAGCATTGCGACGAAGTGCATCGCCCAAATGCCACCGCCCATCGCCAACGCCGCGGTGGCAAGCCAGACATGCCGCACCCATCCGAAGGACGCTCGCACCCGACCGGCCAGATCGAGCGCCGTGTAAGACGCAGCGATCGCAATCAGGATCGACAGCAGCACCAGAGCGCTGTCATGCGTGCCGGTGACGATCATGTTGGAACCTCACTCGCCCCAGAACTACCACTGGACGATGCAATTGGAAGGTGGCTAGAGGTGGCATTCAACTTCACGGCGCGACTTGTCAGACTACAAGCGACGTCACGCTTGTCTGAATTCGGGTCGCCGAGACATCGAGCGCTCCACTTACAGGTTCATAGCAACGACGATCTCCGACGCCTTGATAATCCGGCATCGTTCCATTTGCGTCTGCTTCAGCACGGTTATCACCAAGTTCACCCTGCAAACAATCAGTCAGCTGCGGTCCCATAGGGGGAGAGGAGCAGTATTGGATGGTGAGCCTGGCGGTTGTTTAACCGCACATCGTCCGCCCATAAAGGCGGCAAATGGCTGCCGACCTTTTTGAGAAAACCTTAACGCAGGGCTGCCCAGATATAAGCAGTCAATGACCATAATGGCAGACTAAGTAGCATCGCGACAATAACGCCGACTGCTAGACTCCCGTGACTATCGTCTGTTGCTGCCGTCGCGGTCACTCGATCGCTCGCATCCTTGTATTGTTCGAGATACATGATGGCGTTCCTTCAATCTTACTTGTCGTTGCATCCACGCTCATTGTCCGGCGTAAAACAATTTTAACATGCAGGAACGACGGACATGAACGGAGTTAAATTTTGTATCGAAAAGTTAAGAAGTGTCTGTCTTAGTCTTGGGGAATGCGCTGCTCATTCAGGAATCCTCGACCGATGACCCCGCCCCGTTGCGCCATGGGCGACATGCCGGAGGCGGCGAGCAGGGCGCAGACCACGCTCGAAATTGGGCTGGCCGAGATCGACCGCCTGACCGGCAACGAACGGCTGCACAACTGCCGGTGTCGTCAGTGCCACAGGGTCAGCCGTGCGACGCCAGTCAGCTCGGAGCCGCACGTCGAGCGCCAAGATTTACCCGCTCAGAAGCCACGCCGGATCGGCTACAAGCCTGGACTGCCTAACGAGGCGAAAAGCCCGCAACACTTTGTCATCGGACGTGAAGATGACTGCATCGGCGGGTGTCACGGATCCAAGCCGACGACCATTCATCAACCAGGCAAGGCCCATGCAGTCCGGGCGGGCCATGGGCACCGATCTATGAAGACCGAACACGTCCAAGTCATCCCATCCGGCGCTGAGCAACTCGGTGGCATGAAAGGCAATGATCGTCTCGCAATCGGAGACGAACTGACGCCATCGCTCTTGGCTTACAAACGTCGGCTCCGATGTGGCGGCGCATCGGTCGATGCCCTCACGCCAACGAGCAGGCACGCCAGCCGGGGCGACCTCAGGACCGCCTCCCTTTTCGCTGTGAGATGCATGGCGCCCACCTAACCCGGCTAATCCACCTAATCTGCCTGGGTCAGACGTTGGTCGATTAGCTGAATTAGGTGGATTAGCTGGGCACCCCCCATAAGCGCTAAAATAGGTCCCGGACGGGATAGCTGATCTGAGGTTTTCGCGTTCGCGGTGCATTGGCGAGGTGTCGATGCACGATAGGGCTGGGTGCGAGGATGTCGGCGATTGCGAGTGGGCCGATGACGATACCGATCAACACCATCAGCACGGTCTTCTGCACGGCCCAAAGTGACGGGACGTAGGCGGCGTCGAGCAAGTCCTCAGGGGGAAGACTCCAGGAAATCCTGGCTGAGGTCGTCACACAACAGAGCGAGGATAAGGTGGGCGTGGAGCCAACTTCGCGATCCGCGCTCGGTCCATGTTGGCATTCGGTCGATCTGCAGCAGGGATTTTAGGCGTTTGAAGGCCAGCTCGATCTGCCAGCGCAGCCGATAGGCGGCCAGCACGGCCTTCGCGCTGTATCCGTTTTTGGGCAGCGATGTCGCCAGGATCATGAAGTCCGCCGCAATCAGGCTGCGCGGGTCAAGCGTCTTGCCCGTTCTGCCGGCGCTCCGGCGCAGCGCCACCCGAGTGGCTTCGGCCGCTTCGGGCGGCTTGCGCTGCACGATCAGCCGGACCGCCAACGCGGGCTCGTTGCGGCCCACCGACGCGCGCAGGTTCACCTCGTGCGGGTTCTCATCGGGCGGCAGACATTGCAGATACTCGACCAGGTCGAATGGTTTGCCGGCCGGATTGGTCAGTTGCAGCGCATTCCAACCCAGACGCACGATGAAGTCGGCGGCGCCACCGCTCTGGGCGCGAAAGCGCCGCAGCACGGGCGCGCGGGCGTAATTGCGATCACCGATGCGGATCTCGCCGGGGTGCGGAGCGCCACGCTCGAGGGCTTCGGCGCCATGTCGGTCGGTCAGTTCGAGATGCGAGAACCCACCCCGTCCGAGGTCGAACACGCCATGGACGCGCCAGTCGGTGCCGGTGCTGCCCGGTTTGCTGACGCAGGTGCCGTCGGCCAGGCGCAATGTGCGACCGGGCCAGCGCAACTCTGCGCCGTGGGCTTTGGCCGCGAGCAGTCGTTCGACCAGGACGGCGAGGAAGTCAGTCGCCTGATCCAGCCGGTATTTGACGCCGGGGTTGCTGAGGTCAGCGATCCCCTGCATGGACGCCCAGGCCGCAGTCTGACGTAACGACAGCCCACCAGGTCCGCGGGCAAGCGCGATCCGCAACAACGCCGCGCCCCCGACCAGCGCCCGCTTGCGCTGGATCGCCTGGGTCTCCAGCGCAAGACGATCAAGGTCCAAACCGGCGGGAAGACGGGCCAGCAGATCGGCAAAATGGTCGGTCAAAACAGATGCTGTGTCTCGCATCTGCCTTCAGAATCAAGCCAACCCGCGTCGGGTCAAGAGCTATCTTAGCGCCTATGTGGGCACCCCCTCTCCCGATGCGCTTTCAACGCCGCCCACGGGTCGAACGCGAACGCGGTCACGGCACCAACTCCCATGCCTCGGCTCGAGCGTGCCCGTCCAGTTCGGTTCCGCGTGGCAGCGGATCCACATAGCCATGTTCTTCCAACACCTCGACGATCCGGCGGGCCGTGGCAGCGTCGCGGATCGCATTCAGCCCCCGCTGGTAGATGGCGGCCAGGTGGCATTTCGGGTCTGGGCGGGCCTGCCACCACTCCAACAGTCGTGCGGCCAACACGAGGTCAGGTGAGACGCACGCTGCCCCATGCAGCCGTAGCAACTCGCTGGCATAATGTTGTGCCAGGTTGATGCCGCCGGCCATCGCCTCCGCTCCAATCTCCACGGCGTCCGGGTCCGCATACACGGTCAGCACTGCCGCAAGCCTGCCGGCGTGTTCGGCCATCTTAGACGCGAACGATTGGATCGGCCTAAGCGCGCCCTCCGGCTGCTGTGCCGCCTCTACAGCGTCGTGGAACTCGATCCACATGGCCCGCGCGTCCTGATCGAGATAGAGCGGCAAGAGGGTCGAGGATCGTCGGATCGTCACCTGTGGTTCGGGGCGGCTTGCGAAGCAGACCAGTCAAACGCGCCTCGTAGTCGGAAAGGGCTGCCGCCGCTGCTGGTGAGGGATCGCAGAAAAACCTGGTGCCAGCTGTGCCCTCCGGCGCGACCAACAACGTGCGTGCCAATGTGCCGATGCCGGCGAGCATAGCGTCGGCAAAGAACCCCGCCGCGATCGCCGGTTGCACCATGATATGCGTGCTGCAACGTCGGCCAGGCAGATAGGCCGCGCCCGTCGTGACCCGTAACCGGCGGATGGCATCGCCGTCCCATAACGTGTTCAGCAGCGCGCCGGTCCGCATCCGGCTCTCGTCGTTCATCGCACTGCCGCCGAGAAACAGGCCGCCCTCAGCAGTGAATAATCCGCCCCAGGGACGCCCGGTCAGATGCATGACCAACGCCTCGGGCGTCGGGTCCGCCACCAACAGCATCGGGTGTGCCGGCGGCGTTGGCGCGGGACCGATCGCGCGAAAGGTTTCGGCCAGCGCCGCACGGTCCTTGGTTTTCTTCTTGGCTTCGGCCCGAGCGTGTTCCCACGTTTCCTTGTCATCGGCATAGGCGGCGGCAGCGGCGATCGCAGCGTCGCGGTAGCCTGCCTCGACCAAGTAGGCCGGACGAACAGCCAAGCGATCCACCGCGCTCTTGCGCTCGCCACTTTCGAGAACCGACACGAACAAGCCTGTCAGCGGTCGTATGCCGGCGCCGGGGAGTTCCACGTTGCGATGCGCCTGCACGGCCAATGTCGTCGCGGCCAGAACAGATTGCGCGCAAACCGCCGACTGGCGCCCTGGTGATGTTCTGGATCGCTTCGGCAGCCAGCCGTAGCTCACCAAGCGCGGTCATCGGGAAGTCTGGCGGCTGGCGGCACGGCTCGAAACAGCGGCCGTTTCCGGTCACGCTTGAACCCGAGTGCCTGATCTACAATACGCTTGCCGATCGCCTGCACCTCGGCCGGCGTTGGTGACGCGCTCATGCCTGCATCTCCGGCAGCGGATCGGTCGAGGGATGGGACAGCCCCCAATCGATGCACGCCTCGATTTCGCCCGCGTCATCTTTGCCGGCCGTTTTTGCCGCGTAGGTCAGTGTGGCTCGTAAGTCCGCCTCGCACAGCAACTCGGCGGCCACGAGCCGGGCAAGGTTGCGGGCTTCTGCGACGAGAGTGGGATGGCGCTTTTCGGCCACGCAGACACGCCCGGCGGCCATCTCCAGCTCGGCTCGTGCGGAACCTGCCGTTGGCATCGGATACGCTCTTGGTCGGGGCGTCATCGGGCGCGGCTTCGGTCTCGGTGTCTGAGGTGGCGCAACCGCCACCGTGGCCTGACCCGGCTTGAACCAAAGTCGGCAGGGCAGCGGGTCGCACATTTCCGCCGGCAACCTCGGGGCGGCGGTGTAAATCGGCTGCACGGCGCCGAACACGCTGGGGTCGGCGGGTGTTCCGCGAAACCAGTTCTTCAACTCGTGGCCCCAGGTCGGCCTGCTCAGCCAGAACCAAAGCCGCAACCGCATGTCGGGCTTGAACCCGTGGCTCCCCGACGCCTGGACGATACAGGCTGCGGCCTGCATGGCCCCAGGAAGCCGCGTGAGGGCGAGAGAGCAGCACCCGGCCAGGTCGGCAGGTTGCAGCGTCTCAGGCAATGGGATGCCCTCTACGTCCAGCGCAAGCCAGCGGCGGGGCACGTCCCTGAACACAGGCATGTCGCCCGTCTCGGGATCACGATGAAGAAGTCGGCGAACGCCGGTCGCTGTCTCACCATCGATCAACCCGCCGCGGATGACGCAGCGATCCGCGAGTGGCAGCAGTCGGCCCAACACCTCGCCGATGCCGTCCAAGTCGTTCACTGGCAGCGTGCTCACGCCGAAGATGCGCGCGCGGTCGTAGCCATGGATCGTGCCGTCTTTGCTCATTCTCTTGGCAAGGCACATGCCCGGCGCGCGTAGCACGGTGATGGTGTCGAGGGCGGCAGCGATCATGCCCGGCCTCCCGTCGCGCGACAACGCGCTTCTAGGGCCAGTCCCGTTAGCCAATCCGCGGCGTTGAGCCGGCCTTCATCCCAGGCATGCTCGGCCTCTCGATCGCATTCTGAGGCGAATGAGAGCGCAGCAGTCGGGTCAGCTGGGATCGTGCATCGTGCGGGATGGGAAGCCAATCGGAGACCGCCAGCGGTCCCGATCCGGCCCGGGCATATCGGGGCAAAGTATCTGTTCATCGTTGGCCTTTGAGAAGGACCCAGGCGTTGAACGGAACGGCGCGACGGCGTAAGTTGCGGGTGTTGAGACCGCGTTGCCTGACGAACCGCCCCGGTGCTGCCCGCGCCGGGGTTTCGTCGTTCAGGCGGACTGCTTGGCTGGGGAGGTTCGAGCCTGCAACCAAGTGAGCACGTCGCGCTTCCAGTATCCGACGCGGCGCCCGGTTAGTTGGATGCGGGGTGGCGCCTCGCCAGTCTCACACAAACGGTCGAGGGACCGCGTTGACACGCGCAACATTCGCGCTGTCTCCGCATGTGTCAGCACGAAATCTACGGGTGATGCGTCTGCTGATAGGGGGATGGGTGAGCCGTCAGGCATTGCCTACTCCAAACAAGTCGCGCCAAGTCGGCGCCTCCTCGTTTTGGCAACCCTCAAGTTCAAAAAAGCGGGGGGGTTATTTAAATGCTTCCCTCACGTTCCGCGAGATTGAGGAATGCTTGGGCGCCGGGCGTTCCGACTGGCATTCCGTCATCAAACATCGTGCATGCGAAGCGGTAGGCGTTAGTGTCTGGGTCTCGCGTTACGTCTCCGCCCGACGCAGTTACCCGCCAGGACTTGATTTGTTTCCAGAGCGTTGCCTTGCCGCGCTGAGCCGCGATCATCCTCTTTGACCGCGCAGCTACCCACTTTGCTGCGTTGTCGAGCGTCAGGCCTCCACGGAATTGTGCCTCCATCGCGGCTGCGAGGAGGCCTCGTTGTCGCTTCGCCGCCTCCGTCAATGGAGGTGCGTTCGGCCTGCTCTTGATATTTAGAAGGGGGTCGCGCGCGCCGTTCTCCGCGCTGACCAATGCGTTGTACAGTCGCATTAGCGGGGTGCGTCGCTCTGGCCCCAACCCTGCGCGGTCGCAAAAGTCGACGACAGCTTGAAGTGCGGCCTTGCAGCCGACCCGGCCTCCATCAGTCCCTTGCTCCTCGGCGAAGATCTGCGCGGCATTGTCCAGTTCGGCAGCGAGCGTCACGAGGGTCGCTGTTAAGTTGGTCAAAGCCGAGTTGAGCAGCCCGACCGCAAGCGCCTGATTGCTCATCTCAACTTTGGGCTGAGACGGATGACGTGGACGCTTGGATTGCCTCCTACCCACCAGATTGGTCCGACCTTAGGCCGCTCGCCTGCCACCCCGCATTGCCACTACCTTTGCCGCGGCGGCGGCGCCTTGTACCGCGGCCAAAATGTGCGCTGACCAGCCGTCGAGCGCTGTCCGCTTCTCCGCCGCCCAATCGTGACGCTGATAGATACCGACGATGCCGCCACGGCTGCCGCTCACATGATTAAGCACGGCCTCCGTGACTTCGAGACGAACGCCCAGCCGTTGTAGCCCAGTCGCCATAGTCCGGCGCAGATCGTGCAAACGCCAGTCGGTCACGCCGCTACCCTTGTCCAGCTTCACCTTGCTTTTGCTCCAGCCCCCGAAGGGAACCTTGCCGCCCTCGCCGGGGAATACTAACCCCCGGCGCTGTTCTCGCACTTCCGCCAACCGCGCCCGCAGCATGGCTTGCGCAGGCTCGGACAGCGGCACCACGCTCGGCACCCCGTTCTTCGTCCGCTCTGCCGGAATGGTCCAGGTCGCGAGGTCGGCGGACACCTCGGACCATGCCATTCCACCCACTTCCTCCCGGCGCTGGCCGGTCAGCAGCAGCAAGCGCACGATCGGACCGAACGGGGCGGCGGTTGTCTCCGTCGCCCTCCACACGCGCGCAACCTCGGCATCGTCCAGCACTCGATCGCGCTTCGCCGTCGCTTGGACGGGGAGGGACACAAACGGGTTGCCCGCCACGCTGTCACGCTTGGCACCCCACGCGAAGCAGGCCCGTCCATAAGCGGCGGCAGCTCGGGCCATGCTGGGCGGCAGGCGATCCAGTAGATGAACCACGTCCTTGCGCGTGAGCCGATCTGCCGGGCGGTTCAGCCACTCCGCGAACACTCGCTTGATGGTGCCCGCCGCCTCGGCCTGATAACGAGGCTTGCGGGTGGACAGGTGCAGCCGAGTCCAGTCGTCAACCAAGCGGGTGAGCGTCATGCGCTCCCGTTGGGCCTCGATCTTGGCGTTCTCCGCAGCCGCCTTGCGCGCCGCCGCTGGATCACTGCCGCCGGCAACTTGGCCCATGACGGCGCGTGCTGCGGCGCGTGCTGCGGCCAGGCTGATGGCGTCTACGCTGCCCAGCGGCACTCGGCGCTTCCGCCCGGCCACAACGTATTGCGCCAGATAGGACTTGCTGCCTGACGCGACTACCCGAACGGCCAAGCCGCGTTGCTCCGCGTCGAACACCATGCAGTCACGCTTGCCAGGTGGGCAGGCCAACCGGCCGATTTCACGCTCTGTCAGCTTGGTTCCCAACCTAACACTCCGTCTGGGCTACCTGCTAGCGGACCTCCAGCGGACCTCGCCAAGCATCGTGCTCTGTCGGACCATGACGTATTATGTCAGTAGGCGCAATCAGGAACGCAGCGAAAACAGGTGTTTGGGAAGGTCCGCTAAAGTCCGCTGGCGTGGTGTGGCATCCCGTGACGGAACGTCACCGCTGATTCGTAATCAGTAGGTCCGCGGTTCAATCCCGCGAGCCGGCACCAGCATTCTGTGTTGAGCGTGAAGAACGCGGGTTCGAGTAAAACGGAAAGAGTAGCGGGCCCGGAGCGGACCTGCTTAAGCAGTGTGATCCAACCATCGCCGAAGCAAGGGCGTCCACCGGAGCGTCCTCGTGGCCCGGCCTTGGCGGATCATGTCCCTCGGCTTACGCTCCCGGGCCAGCAGCTCCGACCAATAAGCGTGGGTGCTTAGCCTCGCCCGGGCAACACGGTTCGCGCCAGCCACGAAGCAGTGTCCTGCAGCCCGGCCATCCACTCGATCTGCGGTGTCCAGCCAAGCGCGCGCGCGGCCCGCGCGGTGTCGAGCACGTTGGCCGGCACGTCGGCCCGCCGGCTCGGCTTGTGGATCACGCCGGGCGGGCGCCGCCCGACCACCGCGCACACCGACTCTAGCACGTCGAGCACCGACCGGCCGACGCCGGAGCCGACGTTCAGCACCGTCTCGGGCCCGTCGTACAGGCTGGCGGCGAGCATCGCCTGCGCGACGTCGCCGACATGCACGTAGTCACGGACCACGTGCCCATCGCCCCAGATCTCTACGGGCCGGCCGGCCTGTACCGTTTCGATCAGCGCCGCCACCAGGCCTTGCCGGCGGAACGGGCTCTGCATCGGGCCGTAGCCGTTGGCCACCCGGAGCGTGACCGCCGTCGGACCGCCGAGCCGGGCATAAAGCTGGAGGTATTTCTCGACCATCAGCTTGTTGATGCCGTAGGCGGAAATCGGCTCGGTGGGGGCCGTCTCCGGAATCGGCACCGTCGCCGGGATGCCGTACACCGTGCCGCCGGACGACACGAACACGATCTTCCGCACCCCGGCCGCGCGGCACAGCTCGAGCAGCTGCACCGACGCTACGGTGTTGACCTGCAAGTCGGCGATCGGGTCCTTGTTGGAGACGTCCGGGTTGGTGCCGCCCAGCAGGTGGAACACGATCTCGGCGCCGTCGACGGCCAGCGCCAGCGCGGCCCGGTCGGTGAACTCGGCGGCCGTGAACCGCATCGGTGGCAGCGCGTCGGCGAAGGCTGGGCGGCGGCCGAACCCGTGCACGCGGGCACCGGCGCCGACCAGCGCCCGGCACAGATGACTGCCGATGAAGCCGCCGGCCCCCAGCACCAGGCACGGCACGCCGGCCAGGGCGCTCAACGCGACTTCGCCAGGAACTCGGCCATCTCCGCCACCATGCGCTCGAAGGTGAAGCGGCTCGCCGAGCTTCGACCCCCGTCGGCCAGCCGGGCGCGCAACGCCCCGTCGGTCGCCAGCCGGGTCACCGCGGCAGCGAGGCCGGCCGCGTCGCCCTTGGCGAACAGCAGCCCGCTTTCGCCGTCGCGCACGATCTCGGTGTTGCCGCCCACGCGCGAGGCGATCGTGGGAATGCCGAGCGCCAGCGCATGGATCAGCGTCAACGAGAACGGCTCGTACAGCGAGGGGAACAGGTACAGGTCGGTACTCATTGAACAGCTCCGGCAAGCGGTCCTCGGCCACCGCCGGGCGCAGCAGGATGTTCGCCGCCCGGCCGCTCGCGGCGATCGCCGTCTCGAGCTGCGCCATGTAGGCGGCGTCCTGCGCATCGCCGAGCAGCGTGAGCTCGACGCGTTCCACGCCGAGCGCCGCGGGGTCGAGCAGCGGGAGCGCGGCGACAGCCGTGTGCGCCCCCTTCAGATCCACCAGGCGCCCCGCGAACAACAGCCGGAGCGTGCCGGGGCGGACCAGCCGGTTGCGGTCGGCCGCCGGCGCGTCGGCATGGCCGGATTGCTTCACGCCGTTGTGGATGATGCGGTAACGGCCGAACCGGCTGCCGCCGGCCGCATACAGATCGCGCACGAACGCGGCGCCGAAGATCGCCTCGAGGCCCGCCGGGCGCTTGCCGCGGAGGGCGTTCCGGGCACGCTGCCACAGGCTGGGTTGCGGCGGAGGCTCGAACGCTTGGCCGCCGTGCACGACATTTTGGAAAAAGTCGCGCACGAAGATCGGGTTGCGCATCACCAACAGCCAGTTGTCGGTCAGCATCACCACGGTGCGGATCCGGCTCTGTTCCAGCGCGTCAAGCAGGCTCGCATCCAGGAAAAAAAGGTTCCATGCGAACACCACGTCCGGACGCACCTCGGCCAGCACGTGCTGCAGCCGGGCCAGGTTCGACCGGTTGATCGCGTCCCGGTCCTCCGCCGTGCCCGGGAATGGCGTGTAGATGTCCGGCCCGGTCAGCAGGTCGAGCTCGCGCAGCACGCGCTGCCGCGGATACTCGGCAACCTTGCCGCCGTAGCGGGAGGTCAGCACGACCATCTCGTGCCCGAGCCCGGCCAACCCCGTCGTCACCTCGAAGCACAGCCGCTCGTAGCCGCCGACCACGTTGGGCGGGTAGAGGTTGCTGAGCACCAGGATGCGCATCAGACCCGGGCCCTGACCGATGCGGTGAACGCCGGGTCCTGCAACGGGGCGAAGCGGTCCAGCGACACGGCGCCATGCCGGCGCAGCGTGGCCATGATCGGCGGCACCGCGCCGTCGATCTCATGCCGGCGCAGCACCTGCTGCACCGATGCGGCCTCGTCCCAGTCGATCGGCGGGGCGTCCGGCCGATCCCACGACGTGGCGAGAAAGGCGGACGCGGCCATCGCCCACTCGGCGCGGACGGCGCCATGGTCCTCGCCGATCGTGTTGCGGGCATGGATGCGGTAGCGCAGCAGGGGCTCGTCCACCCACCGCACCCGCCGGCCCAGCGCCACAGCGCGCAGCAGCCAGTCGAGGTCGTGGGCGTAGCGCAGCGCGGCGAACGGCCCCACCCGCGCCGTCATCGCGCGGCGGAACACCAGGTTCGATGTGGTCATGACGAAGTTGCCGTTCAGCAGTGCCGGGGCGAGCCCGGCGCCGCCGCGGTAATAGTCCAGCGCGTTCTCGTGCCATTCGTTGCGGATCGCGGCGCCGTCGCCGTCCATGAACTGCAGCCCGGACGCGGCGATGTCGGCGCCGTCATTTGCGTCCAACGCCGCGAGGAGACGGGCCAGGCGGCCCGGCAGGAAGGCGTCGTCGGAGTTCAGGATCGCCAGGACCTCGCTGCTGCAGCGTGCGAGTGCCGCGTTGATGGTGGCGTGCGCCCCCTGATTGGCCTGGCGTTCGAAGCGGATGCGCCGGTCGCGCCGGGCCAGCCGCTCCATGACAGCGGCGGAATCGTCGGTGGAGCCGTCATCGATGACAACGATCTCCGCCACCGCGGCGCCCTGGGCCAGGATGCTGTCGACCGCTTCGGCGATAAAGGCGGCGTGGTTGTAAAGCGGCACGACGACCCCGACCCGGGCCGCCTCTGCCCGTCGCCACAACGAACCGAGCAAGGCTACAGGGTCCGGGTCGCGAGGCGGGTCGCGAGGCCCGGCGCGACCCGGGTCAGCATCGGCGCCGGGTCCGGGCGCGTCGGCACCGGCGCCGGGCCGCTCAGCACGACGCCGCGCTCGGCGACGAACCGGCTGAGGTCGGCGGGCGTGTTGATCTCCGCGATCGTGCCGGTGTCGAAGCACAGCGCCGGCTGCGCCACCTTGATCCAGCTATGGCCGCTGCGCTCGCAGCTATGGAAGAACAGCCGTTCGATGGCATGCGCCGGCGTGTGGTCCAACTGCGCGCCTTCCTCGGGGAAGTCGTCGAAGGCGAGATTGAGGTCGAGCAGCGGGCGCAGCGCGTCCGGCCGGCTCCAGAACATCGACCCGGACGGGAAGTCCAGCGCCCGGTGCGAATGCAGTGCGATCCCCATCCGCGCTGCGAGCGCCTGGGCGGCAGGATAGTTGCCGTTCCAGCCGAGCCAGCGCCGGACCGCCTCGTAATGCTGGGGCGCGACCATGCCGAGGTCCGGCAGCCGGGCGAAGGCGTCCAGGATGCTGCGGACGATCTCCGGCGAGCCCAGCAAAGTTTCGAACAGGTAGGATCGCCACGGTGCCAGGAACGGCGCGTGATCCGACATCTTCGAATGCAGGTGCAGCACGAGGTCGTAGCGGTCGTACGCGTCGGCGAAGCCCACCAGCTTCGGCGCGATGTCGC
Source organism: uncultured Alphaproteobacteria bacterium (assembly GCA_963752225.1). Taxonomy (GTDB): domain Bacteria; phylum Pseudomonadota; class Alphaproteobacteria; order Acetobacterales; family Acetobacteraceae; genus JBBROS01. Next base: position 14,823 of record CAVVXS010000007.1, read on the forward strand.
GCCCGCGGTTCGGCACCACGCGGATTTCGAGCGCGCCCTTGTCCCACGGCGCGAACACCGGCTGCAGCGCCGCCTGCTTCTCGGCCGAATTGGTCGAGATCAGCAGGTCGGCCGGCGCCGGCAGGTTGCGGCAATAGAACAGCACCTCGCGCGCGACTTCGGTGTGGAACAGGTGGCACATCACCCCGATCCGCGGCGCAGTCGGCGTCGGCAGATAGCCGAACGGCACGGCGGCGCTCCAATCGCTGGCCGCCGGCCGGCTCGTCGGCGGATCCGCGGGCACGGAGGACGTCGCAGCCGGCGGCGGGCGGCCCTCGGGCCGGCGGTGGACGATCGCAAGGCCCGCGACGATCTCCCGCACCTTGGCGGCGAACGCGGCCGGCGCGCAGTCCTGCTGCACGCGGCGCAAGGCATTGCCACGGATCGTGTCCCACAGCGCGCGGTCGCCGTAGAGCCGGGCGCAGGCCAGGGCGAACGCGCCGGGGTCGTCGGCAACCAGCAGCTCCCGCTCGTCGGTCCAGCCGAGCTGCCGGGCGATCAGGCCGGTCGCGACCATCGGGATGCCCAGCATCGCCGCCTGGTAGGCCTTGAGCGGAATGCCGGCCGCGAGCCGGCTCGGCACCACCATGACCCGGGCGCGGGCCAACGCCGGCGGCAGCTCGTCCACCATGCCCATCAGGTCGAGCTGGTTGCCATCCATCGCCGCAACGGACGCTGCCTTGTTCAGGCCGACGACCGTCAGGCGCAGCTCCGGCCGCTGCAGCGTTTCCCGCAGCAGAGGCAGGATCGACCCGGCAAACCAGCGCACCGCCTCGGCATTGGGCGCCGCCTCCTCCTGGATGGCGCCGAGGAACACGACCTGGTCGCGCTCGTCATAGCCGGCCGACAGCGGCTGTTCGTCCATCGCGTGCCCCAGCAGGTGCACGTTGCGCGCACCATACTCCTCCAGCAGCTCCTGCTCGTCCGGCGCGACCGAAATCACCGCGTCGGCGAGCCGGGTGAGCGACACTTCCCCGGCCAGCAGCTTGCGCCGTTCCGCGTCGGACGGCGGCACGCCCTCGGCGGCGCGGCGCTGCAGGGTGCGGGTGACGAACAGCGCCTCCGCATCGTACAGCACGGCCGCCCCGCCCAGCAGGTCGCGTTCCGGCCCGATCTGCTCCAGAAACGACTCCATGTTGTGCGGCCGGCATACCATGACCGCGTCGAATTGCTGCGGCCGCGCTGCCAGGAAGTGTCGCATCTGCGTCGCGTTGCCGCCGATCAGCACCTCGATCCGCTTGTCGAGCGCGCGGCGCACGCCGTGCCACGTCTCCTTGTGCTCGAACATCGGAAACAGCGTCACCTGCGCCCCGGCCGCGACGAATGCGTGCAGCATCCGGTTCGACCGCGGATAGCCGGTGCCGAGCTCGACCTTGGGCACCCGGTCCTCCAGCACCAGGATGCGCGGCATTTCGTCATGCGAGCGCGCGGCCAAGACGTTCAGCGGGCTTGCCGGGAATTGCCCGTCCAGCCAGGCCCGGTGCTTGGCGGTGAAGATCGCGTGGTGCTCCGCCTGCAGCCGCAGCGCGTCGCCGCTGCGGGTCGAGCTGCCGAATTCGTAGTGGATGATGGTGGCGTCCGGATCGTACACCACCCGGCGTCCGCTCTGCCAAAGCCGCACGCAGTAGTCGGTTTCCTCGTAGTAGGCCGGGGCGAACTGCTCGTCGAAACCACGTAGCTCGCGGAACAGCGCCAGTGGCGTCAGCAAGAAGGCGCCCGAGCAGAAGTCCACATCGCGCTGGAACATCACGTCGACGCCCGACGGATCCTGCCCGCGGCCGTAGCCGGAGCAGGCGCCGTCACGCCAGATGATCGACCCGGCTTCCTGCAAGGTGCCGTCCGGCAGGATGATGCGGCCGCCGACGGCGCCGATCGAGGGCTCGGAGCGGAGTGTGCGCAAGGCCGAGGCGACCGCGCCGGGCAGCAACTGCGCATCGTTGTTCAGCAGCAGGAGCGCGTCCCCGCGCGCCGATTGCGCGGCCAGGTTCACGGCCCGGAGGAAATGCAGGTTGCCGGCGTTGCGGAGGACCGTCGCGCCCTCGAGCCGGTCCAGCAGCGCGCCGGTCGCGTCGGTCGAGCCATTGTCGGCGATCACCACCTCGACCCCGAACGGGGCCGCGGCCAGGGTCTGCACGATCGACTCGAGGCAGGCGAAGGTCAGCTCCGCCTGGTTGAACAGCACCAGCAGCACGGTCACGTCCGGCCGCTCGGCGTGCGGCAGCGTCAGCATGCCGGGGCTGGCCAGGAACGCCTGCAACCGTGCCGTCAGCACGTCTCGCATGGCCTGCTTCAGCGCCGACGGCGCCATGACGTCGTCCGCGCCCGGGGCGGCCGGGGGCGCCTCGGCGGCGGGCGCCGGCGGGGTGGCGGCCGGCGCCGCCGGAACGGCGAGCGGAGCCGGCCGCAGGCCGCGGCCGCTGGCGAGCCGGACGGCAGCGCGAAGCGGCCGGGTCAGCTTCCACGACGTCGAGTTGATCAACGACTGCACCATGTGAGCCGAGTGCGCCGCCTCCTGCTGCGCCCGCTCCACCGTGCGGGCCAGGTGCTCGCGGTCGAGCGTGATGCCGGCGATCGCTTCTTCGTAGCCCGCCTGCATCTCGGCCCGGACCCGCTGCTCCTCGCCGATCAGCCGGATCTTTTCCCGCACGTCCCGCTGCAACTGCGCCGCGAAGGCGTCCTTGGTGCCGATGATATGGTCGCGGAACGCCAGCGCCTCGGCGCGCGACGCCAGGGTGTTGTGCAGCCCGTCGATGATGGCCTGCTTGGCGGCGACCACCTCGGCCCGGGCCTGCAGCAGCAACTCCCGCCAGGCGAGCGCGTCCTGCAGCGCGGCGTGCTCGTTTGGCTGGCCCGCAGCCGCCGCAGCGTGCGCGTTGATCTGCCCGAGGAGGTTCTCGGCATAGGCCGCCGCCGATTGCAGCTCCGTGCGCAGGTTGAGGACCTGCACCTGGCGTTGGAACGCCTCGCCCCGGGCGGCGATCAGGCGGCGGAACGCGCCTGCGGCATCGCCCGGCAGCGCGAACAGCGCCCGCATCGCCGCCGGCTGCTCAGGCCCGACCCCGAGCACGCCGAGCCCGTGCGAGTGGTCGAACTCGAACCCCGGAAAGCGTTCGCGCAACTCCCGCCACAGCCGCCAAACGCCGAACCCGCGCTCGCGCACGTTGGTGTCGTGGAACACCACCACGGCGCGCGGCGACAAGGCGTCCTGCCAGGTCTCGAAGTCGCGCCGCACCGCCTCGTAGGTGTGCATGCCATCGATATGCAGCAGGTCGATCTCGCCATGGGGAAAGTAAGGCCGGGCTTCGTCGAAGGTCCCGCGCAGCAACGTGGAGAACGGGCGGAAGTGCTCGTCGTTGAAATTCGCGACGCCGGTAAACACGTCCTCGCCATATTGCCCGGCATGCTCGTCGCCGACCCAGGTGTCGACCGCATAGGCGCGCCCCGACGGCACGAACGCCGCCATGGCTTGGCAGAACGCGAAGTAGGAATTGCCGGAATGGGTGCCGAGCTCCACCAGCGTCGTGGGCCGCAGCGCCTTGATCAGCCAGAATGCGAAGGCCAGGTGACCGGTCCACGGATCGGGCGGCACGATCCGCACCGGTTCCCAGGTCAACTCGTCGCCGATGTCCAATCCGGCCAACAGCTCTGGCATCCGGCCTCCTCCAACGCGGCCCCATGATTGGGATCGCGGCCCATATCCCGGCGATCTTTGTTAATCAACCTGACCGGCCGCGCGCTTGACCGCGGTGACGATGACGAAATCGCTTCCCACCCGTCCGGCGCGCATGGCCTCGTCCTCGGCGGCGAAGAAGGCCTCCAGCACGGCTCGATCCGCGTCCGACCCGGGGACAAAATTCTGCGCAATTCCACCCAGGCCGAGATGCAGCAGCGCACCGCCCAGCGGCCGTTCCTCGATGATGTCGAAGTGCCGCCGCAGCGCCGGCAGGATGTCCGAAGACCGGATCGCCTCGCTCGGGTCGGCGGCGATCATCGCCGCGACCGTGGGCCGGGCCTGCAAGGGCCGCGGCCGCCCCGATGGCAACGCCCGCAGCCGCGGCGGCAACGCTTCGAGGAAGCGGTTGACCTCGGCGATCTGCGCGTCCGTCCACTGGAACCGGATCGGTCCCACGAACTCGTGCAGATGGAAGATGCCGCCGGGCTTCAGCATGGCCGATACCGCGGCGAACAGCGGATCGAGCCGCTCGACGTGGTGCACCGACTGATGCGCGAACACCACGTCGATCCGGCCCGGCGCCAACGCCTCCGTTTCCAGGTCGGCGACGTGGTAGCGGATCCCGGTGAAGCCGCCCGCCTGCGCCAGCCGCCGCGCTTCGGCGATGGCACCGGGGGCGATGTCGTAGGCGTCGATCTCGCGGACGAGGCCGCGTGCGGCGAGGTCGCGCTCCAGGCCGCCGAAGCCGCAGCCGAGCGACACGGCGCGCTCGATCGGCACGGCGATTCCGCGGGCCCGCAGCAGGGCCACCAGATGGCCGTAGCTGTCGATCTCGGGATCCCCGGACACCAGCCGATTGAGGCGGGCCCGCACGCTCGGGTGCGCCATCCAGTACCAGCCCGGCGCCTGCTCGGCGTCCACCGACCAAACCGCCGCCACCCGGTCGCGGCGCTCCTCCGCCGTCATCGGCCCCGCGGCCGCGTCGGGCCCGGCTTGCGCCGATGCGCGAGGGAGGCGACCCTCCGCTTGGCCGAATTGCTCGTAATGGTCGCGGCCGGACCGGAATGCGCCGGCGCTGACCGCCGCGTCGACGTCCGGGTTGGCGGCCCGGTAGAAGGCTTCGTCGAAGGCGGGCGCCTCAGCCTGCTTCGGCCGCCCGGCCCGGCCTTCGGCGCGGCCGCGGCGGCGGAAATGGTCCCAGGCGGAGGTGTAGTCGCCGGCGGCGACGGCTTGCGCCACGTCGGGGTTGGCGTCGAGATAGAAGGCCGGGTCGAACCATCGCAGGACCGGGTCGTAAGCCGCCGCCGCCGCCCGCGTCCGGGCCAGGTCCGGCGCCGCGGGCGGCGGGGTGGCCCGTGCCCCGTCCGCCAGCCGGCGCAGGGTGACCACGTCCTGGTGCCCGTCCCAGGCTTGCTCGGCATACGACACGAGCTCGAGGCCGCGGCCGGCGACCGCCGCCTCCCACCAGCTCCGGTCCGTCAAGGCCACCCCGTAGCCATTGCTGGCGCCATAGGGGGCATGGCCGTAACCGCCGGTCGAGTACGCGTCCAGCACCGCCGCAGCCGCCGCGGGCTCGAGCCCGTAGCCCCAGCTCTTCAACCCGTCCGCGATCGAGGGGCCGTGCGAGCTCACCACGCCGACCGCACCCGGCTCCATGCACGCCGCCATCCGGTCGAGCAGGGCGCCGGTCTGCGCCTCGCTCAGGTGCGTGGCCAGCGAGCCGACCCAGATCAGCTCGTAGCGCTCCGGCAGCCGCAGCGAGCCGAGGTCCGCCACCGAGTAGGCCCGTCGCGCGCCGAACTGCCGCGCTGCGAAGTCCACCCCGGCCCGGTCGAGGTCGCACACCGTCAGCCGCGCCTCCGGAAACCGCGCCCGCAGCATCCGCGTGACCCGGCCGAAACCGCACGGCAAGTCGAGGATCGAGTGCGGCGTGCGCCCTTGCAGCGCCGCCTCGATACAGGCGAGGGCCGACAGTCCGACCCCGAGGTAATGCTCGTGGCGGCCGTCGAACATGGTGTCGCCGTCCGCCAGCTCGGTTTGCACGCCGGGCAACGGGAAGCCCGGCGGCAGCACCAGTCGCCTCATCGGGTCACAAGCCGATCCGCCGGAGCATTCGGTCCAGCCGCGCCTGCCACTCGTCCGGCGACAGCACGCTTTCCGCATAGGCCAGCCCGCCGGCCGACAGCCGGCCCCACAGCGCGGCGTCGCGGTAGGCCCGCACGGTTGCCGCAGCGAACGCCGCCGGGTCGACCTCGACCAGCACGCCGGCCGCCTCCCCCAACGCCATGCCTTCGGCGGCCATCGGCGTCGCGATGCAGGGAACCCCGGCCGCAAGGCTCGATGCAACCTTGCCCTTGGCGCCGGCCCCGAACCGCAGCGGCGCCACCGTGAGACGCAGCGACTCGAACCACGGCTCGATGTCCGGCAGGTGGCCAAGCAGGCGCACCCGCTCACCGCCCCCCTCCGGCAACCCGTCCAGCAGCCCGGACGGCGTATCCGCCCCCACCAGCGCCAGCTCGCAATCCGGCAGGTCGCGGGCGATCAGCGGCCAGATCTCCGTCAGCAGGAACCGCACCGCATCGACGTTCGGCGTGTGGACGAAGCTGCCGATGAAGCCGATGCCGCGCCGGTCCGCGAACGGGGTCGCCGGCGGCCGTATCGGGCGGGCGAGCGGCATCTGCACTGCGAAGCTTTCCGGGATGATCTGACCGAGCAGCTCGGCCTCGGCCGTCGACACCACCATCGTCGCGTCGCATTGGCGGATCACATGCTCCTCGCGCGCCCGCACCTGCTGCAGCAACGCCCGCAGCGCGGCGTCGCCGAGCACGTCTGCCTTGCGCTCTTCGCGAAGGAAGTTGAGATCGATGGCGTTGAACACCAGCCGCGCACCCAGGCAGTGCTGCTGGACCGTTTCGAGGAACGCGCCGCCGCAGAACACCCGGCACAGCACGACCAGGTCGATCGCCAAGCCCCGCCGCTCGATGAACTGCTCGACCGAGGCCGCGTCGGCGGGTGCGAGGCAGCGCAGACCCGTGGCCTGCAGCTGTTCGCGCGACGGCTGCGCGCCGTCATGTTGCTTGGCTGCCGCCAGGATCGTTTCGAATCCCAGCCGCCCCAGGGCCTGCACCAGGTTCACGATCTCGACCGACCCGGCATCCCGATCGGGCTGCGGCCAGTGGTCGTCGATCACCAGCGCCACGCCTCGCGCGCCTGCGGCCCGGGGCGGCGGCGCCTCGCGCAACGAAGCCGCTCCAGCGCCGCAAGCGGCCCCGGCCGGACCGGGTTGGCCCGCGCCACGGACCGGGGCCAGGATGCGGCCGATCGTCCGCCGCGCGGACACGCCGCGGCAGGCCTGCAGGGCGGCAATCGCCGCGGTCAAGCGGGAGCGGTCGCGTCGCGCCTGGCTGGCGCTGACCTCGTCCTCACGGGCCAGCGGCACCAACAGCGCGGCCGCCGGATGGCCGCGCGCCGATCGCGCCGTGACACGGCCCAGGCATGGCCGCTCGTCCACCAGGCGCAGGTTGGGGTTGAAGAACGGGTCGTGCAGCGCCAGCGCGCCCCAGTCGCGCAACAGCCGGTTCCGCTCTTCCTGCGCTTGCACGCGCCGGGGCCCGAGGTGGTCGGGCGGCCGCGACGTCAGTTCCCGGTGCTCGACGACGCTCCATGGCGTCCAGACCAGGCGGTAGCCCTGCGCGGTCAGCCGCAGGCAGAGGTCCACGTCGTTGTAGGCGACCGGCAACGCCTCGTTGAGGCCGCCCACGGCCTCGAACGCGTCACGCGGAATGGCCAGGCACGCGCCGGTCAGGCCCCAAACGTCGCGTGCGAGGCCGAGCAGCGCGGGCGACCCGGACGCGTCGGCCGCGGCGTCGGGCTCTGCGGTCGCGGCGGCAAAGCGGAACAGGTGGCGCGGGATGCCGGCCTGGTCCGTCGTCAGCCCCGCATGCTGCACCCGCCCGTCCGGATACAGCAGCTTGGCGCCGACCGCGCCTACCCCCGGCTGCACCGCAAGGGCGGCCAGCACGGTGAGCCAGTCCGGCCGCAGCACCGTCACGTCGTTGTTCAGCAGCACCAGGATCGTGCCGCGCGCTTCCGCCGCGGCGGCGTTGTTGAGCGCCGACCAGTTGAACGCGCCGGGCCGGCGCAGCACCCGCACCCGGTCGGACGTGGCAAGCTCGTCCAGCAGCGCCGCCGCGTCCGGATCGGTCGTCCCGTTATCGACCAGCAGCAGTTCGAGCGCCGAATAGTCGGTGCGGTTCAGCACGCCGTCGGCACAAACCCGGAGCAGGTCGGCGCGGTCGCGAGTTGGGACGATGACGGACACCAGCGGCTCCGGCCGGGGCAGGGCGTAGCGGGTGCGCAGCCAGCCGGGCCGGCCGGGCACCGGCTCGACCTGCGCCGCCACCCGGTCCCGGGCGAGCTGCGCCGCGGCCGCTCCCCGCATCGCCTCCGCGTGGCCCGGCGGCAACGCCGAGCGATGGCACAGCACTGCGGGGATGTGGCGAATCCGTTCCGCCCGGCTGGCGGCGGCGACTTGGTTGGCGAGGTCGTAGCGCCAGGCCGGGCCGGAGGCGACCGTGGCCGCCCGCACGAGTTCGGTGCGGTAAAACGCGAACGGCCCGACCAGGTCACAGCCGCGCTGCAACTCCGCGCTCCAGCCCGGCTTGAAAAATGGCCGCTCGCGCCGGCCCTCGGCGTCGAGCCAGTCCTCGTCGGCGAACAGCAGGTCGACGCCGGGATATTGCGCCACGACGTTGGCCACGAGCGCCAGGGCGCCGGGGGCCAACCGCTCGGACCCGCCGATGAAACCGATCAGCTCGGTATCGAGCAGTTCGAGCGCGAGGCGAACCGCCTCGGCCGGGGGCATGCCCGGCGACACCGCCCGCCGCACCACCTGCGGCTGCTCGGCAGACGCCGGACAGGCCGCGTCCAGATCGTGCAGCAGCAGGATCGAGCAGCCGCTCGGGTCGTCCGGCGGCAGGGCGCCGTCGAGCAGCACCAGGCCCAGGCGCGCCGCCAGCATCGGCTGGTGGCCGGGACCGGGCGCCACCAAAGCAGCGCGGGAAGCGGCTTCCTCGTCGGCAATCCATTCCTCGTAGCGCAGCGGACGCGGGCGGGCCGGCGGCCCGGGCTGCTCGGCCGCCGCGGGGAGCCCGGGACGCAGTGTCTGCAGGGCGTTGCCGGCCCACCGCAGCGGGCGGGTGACGCGCCAACTCGTGCTGGTCTCATAGGCCCGCAGCATGTGCCGGCACGCCTCGAGCTCCGCCTCCGCCGCTGCCAAGGCTGCTTCGGTCTGCTGCTGACGCTGCTCGGCGATGCCGGGGGACGGGTCGGGGATGTCGAACTTGCGCCGGTTGGCCTCGACCACCCGCTGCATGGCTTCGTGACCACGGCGGGCCTGCGTCTCGTCCTCTATTCGACCCACTTTGATAGCCCGTGCATTCACGCTGGATGCATATACCGAGGCTTCGCACACGTCACCTTGCCGCCCGTTCCGGTCGACGCGGGCTATGGTCTCACCGCGCCGTTCCGCCGGGGCGTGAGCGCGCGCGGTCTGGTCTGGCCGATGTACTTTGCCTTGCCTCCCTTCAACATAGGCGGTTCCGTGGCGCGCCCACGGCCTCGATCAAAGAACGGCCAATGGAGTGCTAGTCTCGTCCCGTCCAACGCAAACGTCAGCTTGCAATGGCGGCAGGAGACGAAACGCGTGCAACCTTGCGACCGACACCGTCCCATTCCTGTCCCGCCGATTGAAACGCGGACGCGGTATCGGTCGCGTCCCGTGGTGCCGTTCGGACGCAAGGGCGGACAGTCACGCCCCGCTCTGTGCGTGCGGCACCCCGTTCCGTGATGGGCGCAAGAGTGACGTGCGGCGTGTTGGTGCTGGACCGGGGGCGCCGATTGCTGATCGGGCAGGCGACCGGGTCGCCGCGGTGGGACATTCCCAAGGGCATCGCCGAACCGGGCGAAAGCTGGGCCGAGGCGGCTGTGCGTGAACTGCGCGAGGAAACCGGCCTCGTGGTCGAGGCGGAGGGCTTGTCGCCGCTGGGCGTGCATCAGTATCTGCCGGGCAAGCGGCTGGCGCTGTTCGCTTGGCACCCGGCGGCCATGCCCGACCCGGCGACGCTCCGATGCAGCTCGATGTTCCGCGCCCGCGACGGACGGCTGCTGCCGGAACTCGCGCGGTTCGCCGTCCTGCCGTGGGCCGAAGCGCTGACCCGGCTCGGCAAGAACATGGTGCGCGTGCTGGGCGACCCGGCCGTGCTCACGCCCGTCGCAACGCCGGTGGATCCCTCCGCCGCAGGCTGAGGATGTCCGGCTCCGGTCGCGGGAGAGGGCGGGCAGCGGTTCCGGCGGCCGTTGCTCGGCGGTGCGTTTGATCTGCGTCAAGGCGGGACCGTTTGGTGCCGCGCTTGGTTATCCCAGGCGGCGCCTTGCCGATCCGGGATGAACCGGCCGCCGCGAGCCTGCTCGATCCCACGCAACGCCGGAGGCGATGATGACACAGGGGCAACAAGCCGGGCGCGGGTGCGGCGGGTGCGAAGGCCGGCAGTTCGGCTTCTGCAGTCTCTGGACCGCCGACGAAAGCAGGTTGTTGGGCCAGATCCGGCAATCGCAGCGCAGCTACGCCGCGGGTTCGAGCATCTACCGCCAGGGCGAGGCAGCGCCGAACTACGCCGTCCTCCTCGGCGGCTGGGTCGGACTGGTCGTGGCGCTTCCCGATGGGAATTGCCCGATGCCCGACGTGGCGCTGCCGGGCGCCTGCCTCGGCTTCATGCCCGACGGGGGCGCGGCGTCCAGCCATTCCGCCGTCTGCCTCAGCGACGTGACGGTGTGCGTCTTGCCGCGCGGCAAGCTCGATGCGCTCGTGCGGTCGCACCCTGCGTTCGGCGGCCGCCTCGCCGCGCTGGCCCGCTGCCGCGAGGCCCGGCTGCGCGACCACTTCGTCAACATCGCCGGACGCGCCGCCCGCGACCGGGTCGCGCATTTCCTGATGGAGCTGTTCGTGCGCAGCCGCCGCCGGCTGCCGCGCGGCGGCGACCGGCTGGACGTGCCCATGAGCTTGGCCGAAATCGGCCAAGCCACCAGCCTGTCCGGCGAGCACGTCAGTCGCACCCTGGCAACGCTGCGGATCCAGAACGTGGTGCGCTTCTACCGCGGCCGGCTCGACGTCATCGACGGCGAGGCGTTCCGGCACGCCGCCGACCTCAGCGCCGAGATGGGGACCTACGCCGACGAAGCGGCGGTGGCGGCCTGAGAACCGCAGGCGCGGAGTGGGCGAGAAGCCGGCAGGCACGGCGGGCCCGATGGCGATCGTCATTTCCAAGTGGCATCAGCCAAGCGCCCGCCGCCCTCAGGCGCCCGAGGGCAAAGCCGCGGCCATGGCGTCGTCCAGCGTGTCGAGCCACACAAATCGGAGCTGCTCCCGCACGCTGGGCGGGATGTCGTCCCAGTCACGGCGGTTCCGCGCCGGCAACATCACCGTAGTGATGCCGGCACTGGCGGCCGCGACCACCTTCTCGCGGATGCCGCCCACCGGCATCACCAGCCCGCGCAGGCTGATCTCCCCGGTCATGGCGATCGCCGGGTCGATCGTGCGGTCCAGCATCAGCGAGGCCAGCGACAGGAACATCGCGACCCCGGCCGAGGGGCCGTCCTTCGGGGTGGCGCCGGCCGGGACGTGCACGTGCAGGTCGGTGCGCTCGAACACCGCCGGGTCGATCCCGAGCGTGGCCGAGCGGGCCCGCAGCACGCTCAGCGCGGCCTGCGCGCTTTCCTTCATGACGTCGCCGAGCTGTCCGGTCAGGGTCAGGCGGCCGCTCCCCTGGGTCCGGCTGCTTTCCACGAACAGGATGCTGCCGCCGACCGGGGTCCAGGCCAGACCGGTGGCCACGCCCGGGGTCGCGGTCCGGCTCGCGACCTCCGCCTCGAACCGGTGTGGGCCCAGGATGGCCGGCAGCGCCTCGCGGTCGATCCGCACCGGCTCGAGGTCGGCCTGCTCGGCCACCCGCACCGCCACCGAGCGGAACACGGCGCCGATCTCGCGCTCGAGGGTGCGGACGCCGGCCTCGCGCGTGTAGTCGTGCACGATCGAAGCGAGCGCATCGGCGGTGATCTCGGCCTGGCCTTCTCCGAGCCCGTTCGCGACCCGCTGCCGCGGCACAAGGTATCGGGTGGCGATTTGCAGCTTTTCCGCCTCGGTATAACCGGACAGCTGGACCACCTCCATGCGGTCACGCAACGGGCCCGGCACGGCGTCGATCTGATTGGCGGTAGCGATGAACAGCACCCGGCTGAGGTCGAACGGAACCGCCAGATAAGCGTCGCGGAACGTGCTGTTCTGCTCGGGGTCGAGCACCTCGAGCAGCGCCGCGCCGGGATCGCCGCCGAAGCCGCCGGCGCCGAGCTTGTCGATTTCGTCCAGCATCATCACGCAGGCGCGTGACCCGGCCCGGCGCAGCGCCTGGATGATGCTGCCGGGCAGGGCGCCGATGTAGGTGCGCCGATGGCCGCGGATCTCGCTCTCGTCGTGCACGCCGCCGAGGCTGACCCGCACGAACGGCCGGCCGGTGGCGCGGGCGATCGACTGGCCGAGCGACGTCTTGCCGACCCCGGGCGGCCCGACGAAGCAGAGGATCGGCCCTTTCCCTTCCGGATTGAGCCGGCGCACGGCCAGGAACTCGAGGATGCGGCGCTTGATCTTGTCCAGCGCGTAATGGTCCTCGTCGAGCACGCGCCGGGCCTCGGCGACGTCGATCGGCGGGTCCGACTTGATCTGCCACGGCAGCTCGGTGAGCCATTCGAGGTAGGTCCGGATCATGCCGGTCTCGGGGCTGCCGTCGGGCATGCGCTCCAGCCGCCGCAGCTCGCGCCGGGCTTGGCGGTCCACCTCCTCCGGCAGCGCGGCTTCCTCGAGCGCGCGCTTGAGGTCCTCGAGCTCGGGCGAGGCGTCCTCGTCCTCGCCGAGCTCCTTGCGGATGGTCTTGAGCTGTTCGCGCAGCAGGAACTCGCGCTGCCGGCCTTCCATGGTTTCGCGGGTGCGGCGGCCGATATCGGCCGACATGCGCAAGACCTCCAGCCGGTAGCCGAGGCGCCACAGCACGCGGTCGAGGCGGGACGGCAGATCGACCGTTTCCAGGATCTCCTGCTTTTCCGCCGGCGCCAACGGGAGCAGGCCGGCGACGAGGTCGGCCAAGGCGCCCGGCGCCTCCACCCCTCGCACGGTTGCCGCCAGCTCGGCCGGCACGCCTTCGATCAGGCTGAGCGCTTCGAGCGAGCGCTCACGCAGTTGCAGCAGCCGCGCCTCGACCTCGGGCCCGGAGGTGTCGGGCTCGCGGATGCGCTCGATCGGCACCGTCGCGAACGCGTCGCCGGCCGGCGCGCCGGTCAGGCGCACCCGGCCGAGGCCCTGCACGATCGCGTTATGGCTGCCGTCACGCCCGGTGACGTAGCGCAGCAGCCGCGCTTCGGTGCCGATCGGGTAGAGGTCCTCGGCGCCGGGCCGCTCGACCGCGGCGTCGCGCTGCAGCACCAGGACGACCGTGCGCTCGCCTTTGGCGGCTTCCTGCAGCGCCGCGGTGGTGGCAGGACGGCTGGCCGCCAGCGGCGCCACCGCACCGGGAAACAGCACCATCTCGCGCACCGGTACCAGCAGCACGTCGTTGGCCGGTGCGCCCACCCCTGTCTCCGCGTCCGCCATCAGCCGAGCCTCCGCAAGGTGACGACGAGGCAGCCGTCGCGCAGGTCGCGTCCGGACAGTTCGTAGGCGCCCGGCGGCAGCAGGATTCGGCGCTCGAATCGGCCATACGGCAGCTCCATGCGGTGCACCCGTGCGGCGCGCAGCCCGGCCGGCTGGCGGCGCTGCCCGACGATCGCCACCTCGCCATTGCCGATCAGCAGCTCGACGTCGGCCACCTGCACGCCGGGCAGGGCGGCGACGATGACCAGCGCGTCGTCGGTTTCGAGCAGATCGACCGGCGGCTCCCAGCCGGCCGACACCGGACGGAACACCTCGCGGTGCAGCCGCTCGGCCCGGACGAGGGCGCCGAGCGCCTCCGTCCACATGGTCTCGGTAGGATCGCGTGCCATGCTCGGGTCCTGACGCTATGCCGAGGGGGCACCTTGTCCCGGCACGCGGGCAAACGTCCAGGCCCGTAGCGCCTCGGCGGCAAGGCCGCCGGCGCCCGCACGGTCGGCCGATCCGGCGGTTGGCGGGCGACAGCGGCGCTCGGCGCCCGCCGTATCAGTGCATGAGGAGGGTCGGCAGCGGCGGCGCGCGCAGGATCCGGCGGGTAAAGCCGCCGAACACGAATTCGCGCACGCGACCATGACCGTAGGCGCCCATCAGCAGCAGCCCCGCTTCCTGCCGTGCCGCCTCGGCCAGAAGCGCCTCGGCCGGCTCGTGGGTGCGATCGTGCCCGAGCGTCACCAGCTCGGTCGCCGGGTTGTGCCGGCGCAGGCTGTCGACGAGGCGCGCGCCGGACAGGTCGGCGGCCGAACCCTCGGTGACCGCGACCACGACCACGCGAACGGCGCCGGCGATGAACGGCAGCCCGGCGGTGACGGCGCGGGCCGCTTCGGGACTGTTCTTCCAGGCCAGCACGACGGTGCCGGCCGGCGCCGGGACCGCCGTTGCCGGCAGCAGCAGCATCGGCCTGCCGGCGCTCAGCAAGACGTGCTCGAGGATGCCGAGCGGGATCCCCTCGCGGCCCGGATCGCGGCCGGCAACCAGCAGGTCGGACGTCCGGCCATGCTCGGCCAGGCATGCCGCCGCCTTGCCGGTCAGCGGCCGCCATTCCATTGTCTCGGCCGCGGCACCCGCCTCCGAACGGGCTTGCTCGAACGCCGCCCGGGCCGCCGCCTCGCGCCGGATGCTGTCCTCGATCAGGTCGTCGATGACGGTGCCGACCGCCGCCGCGCCCGGCGCGCCGGCCGACACCAGGGATGCGGCCAGCTCGTCGCTGCCGGGCCGCACGTGCACCGCCGCGAGATGGGCGCCGAACCCGCGGGCGATCGCCACCGCCCCGCGCAGCACGTCCGCGTCGCCCGGGAGGCCCGTCAACGGCACGAGCACGGTCTTGATCGCCCCGGCCATGGCGGGCCGCTCAGGCCAGCGGAAAGGTGGAGGTGGGCGCCACCGAAGCGGGATAGTTCGCCTTCGACCACGGGCCGAGCTCCGACAGGCCGTCGGCGACGAAGGTGTGGTCCTGGACGCGCTTGACGCCGGGCACGCCCTCGGCGGCGATCCGCAACGCGGTCTGCTCGGCCTCCGACCCGACCATGCCCCACAGGTGCACGTGGCCGTCGGCGACGATCACGTTGCTGTCGGAGTGCAAGCCCCAGCGATATTGCGCGAAGGCGTGCAGCACCGCGTCGCGCAGCCGCGCATCGGCGTCCGCGCGGTCCGGCGGCACTGTGCGGTGCGCGGCGATCGCCTGCACCAGGTTGGCGCGGCTGACCAGCCCGACCAGCGTGCCGTCCGCGTCCAGCACCGGCACGCGCTTCACGCCGCGCGTTTCGAACAGCTCCGCGATGTCGGCAAGCGGCGTATCGAGCTGCACGCACAGGGCCGGTTCGGTCATGATCTCGCGCACGACGCGGCCATGCGCATGGACGAAGTCGCTCGCCAGCCTGGCGGTCGAGGTGAACAGCTCGGCCCAGCGGCTGCGCCGGCGCTCGGTGCCGAGCTCGGCCCGGCGGCACAGATCGCCTTCCGTGACCATGCCGACCACGCGGCCGTGGTCCACCACCGGGGCGCCGCTGATACCCCGCTCGACCAGGAGGTTGGCCAGCGAGATCACCGGCAGGTCGGGCGGGACGGAAACGACGGTGCGGGTCATGACGTCGCGCGCTTGCATGATGTGCCTCCACGAATGCCGGACCAGATCAGCGCAGCGCGCGAGGCAGCGCCTTGATCCAGATCATCCCATCCCGGCTTGGCGGGGGTCGGCACGGATTTCCCGGCTGGTTTGACTTAGGTCAATCTCTTCCTGCCCGGCTTGGCCGACGTGTCCGGATGCACCAGCCGACGACAATGCCGGAGCTTGTGGTCGAGACGCTGCCGTCGGAGCGGGCGCGGCTCGCTTATCCGCTGCTGCTGCAGGCGCTGCCGGCACTGACTCTCGACGATTGGCTGGGCTTCACCCGGCAAGTCGCGCGCAGCGGCCGACACGTGCCGGCCGGGATCCTGGTCGCGCGCCGATCCGGGACGCCGTACTTGTGCGGCGCGCTGTGCTTCCGCCGCGATCCCGACCCGCAAGCCGGCGCCGTGCTGACGGCGGAGCATCTGGTGGCACTCGACCTGTTATACCCGCAGGCGGTGATGACGGCGATGCTGCAGGCGCTCGACGCCGTGGCCGTCACCCTGTCCTGCCAGGCAATCCGGGTGATGCTGCCGGCGCCCCGGCCGGACGAGATGGGCTGGGCGGGCGGCGAGTATCACCAGGCCGGCATCGTGCTCGACCGCCGCACCCGCTCCTGAGCCGAAGGCTCACGTCATCGCCAGCACGCACCCGGCCACCGCGTCGACGCGGATCAGCGCGTCGCGCACGTTGTTCGCGCCGGCAACGTCGCGCGCCGCCGCGCACAATGCCGCGGCGAACGCCTCGTCGGCGACGAAGCCCTCGACCGTGACGACGCCGTCGGTGACGAACAGCTGAGCGGGGGCGTCCGCACTCCAGGGCTGCCGCTCCAGCGCCTGCCGCAAGGTCCGGCTCAACGCCAGGTCGATGTCGCTCGGCGTTTGGGCCGGGGCGGCCGGTTTGGTCGTGATGACGATCATGGGACGCCTCGCCGTTGCAGGGCCGCGCTCACACCAGCATCGCCGGCGCCCGTGCCAGGGCGCGGATTATGTCGGCACGGCTGACGATGCCGACGACGCGGCCATCGCGCAGGATCGGGATGCGCCGCACCGCATGCTTGACCATCAGCTCGGCGAGTTCGGGCAGGGTCGTCCGTTCGGTCGCGGTGACGACGTGCCGGGCCATGATCTCGGCGGCGGTACGGTGGTCGCGTCGGATGTAGTCGAGGAAGTCCGGCGACAGCTCCTCGCCCTCGGCCAGTGCCGTCAGCCACCAATCCCGCCGCTGCCGCGCCGTTTCGCGGAACGGCCGCAGCACGTCCGCTTCGGTCACGATCCCGGCCAGCGTGCCGTCGGCTTCGCAGACCGGAACGGCGCTGATGCCGCGCTCGGCCAGCAACGCCGCGATCTCGGCGAGGCTCGCCTGCGGCGTCACCGTCACGACCGGGTGCGTCATCAGCGTGGATGCTTCGATGCTCATCGGTTGCTCCCCCTATCAAGCCAAAGCCGCTGACGCCGCCGCCCGGCGCAGCCGCAGCGACAGCGCGATCAGCGCCAACCCGAACAGCAGGGCGTAGGCGGCCAGCCACCAGGTCAGCACCACGGCGCCGGCAGCCGGCCAGGCGAACAGCCCGGCGCCCCACAGCAGCGACGCCATTCCGGCCAGCGCCATCCATCCGCGGCCCCGCACCGCGGGCAGCGCGAGCGCCGCCGCCAGCACCACCGCGCCGCTCACGAACGCCCAAGCGGCGGCAAGGGCGACAAAGGCCAGCACCGTCTCGATCGGCGCCAGCAGCAGCGCCGCGGCCAGCGCCAAGTCGAGCACGCCTTCGAGCACCAGCAAGCCCCAGCGTTCGCGGTGCACGGCGGCGCGCGCCGCCGACCCGATCGCCAGCACGCCGTCGGCCAGCAGGTAGGCGGCGGCAACCAGCAGCAGCGTGCCGATCGTCGGCACCGGCAGGATCAGCGCCATCAGCCCGAACAGCACCGCCGTCGCGCCGCGCAGGGCGACGGTCCACCAGCGGCGATACAGCACCAGCGCGCCGGCGGGGAGGATGTCGAGCACTGCGCCCGACAGGACCGCCGCCGGGAGCGGGTCGGCGGCGGGATGGTTCAGGCTCGAGGTGGTCACGACCGGTCTCCCCGCGTTGCACCGGAGCAACCTGCGGCACGACCGACCGCCCGGCGTTGATCCAGGTCAAGCGCGACGCAGCCGCCGGCGCTTGGCGATCGCGTGGCGGGCGCCGTGGCGCCCGGAGGGTCAGCAGATCGGGATGGGGCGGAACATCGGCTCGGGACGGCGCGCGTAGGTCGGCCGGCAATGCCGCAGCAGCGCCGCCTCGATCTGTTCCAGGATGGCGGACGCGGTGAACGGCTTCTGGATCCAGGCGCTCGCGCCGGCGGCGGCGGCCCGGGATTGCGCGCTGCACGCGCTGCTCACGACGATGACGGGGCGGTCGAAGCGGCTGGCGCGCAACTCCGCACAGAATGACACGCCGTCGCCGTCCGGAAGCCGCGTGTCCACGACGACGAAATCGAATTCGTCGCCATCGGCGAGCATGAGCGCGCGCGCCGAACCAAGCTCCGCCGCCACCGTCACGGCAAAGCCGCACTCCTCGAGGAGCTCCGAAAGCAGGTTGCGCACCACATCTTCGTCCTCGACGATCAAAACCGACCCAGGCATCGACTCTTCACCGTAGTTACAGCTTGATGAATACCTGAAATTTAACGATCCGATAACGATGTTCGTGTCACGAACTGTTGGACGGCCCAGCGCGGCCCAGCGCGGCCCAGCGCGACGCGTGTGACGCGCTCCGCGGCAGCGCAGCCGTTCGTCCAATCGGGTCGTTCGCAACACGTCGCTTCCAACCCTGCGCGACAATCGCTCATGATGCGCGTCGAAACGATCAGGAGCCTGCACATGACCCTGCGATCCCTGCTTGCCGCGGCCGCCCTGCTCGCGCTCGGCACCGCCTCGGCCCTGGCGCAAACCAAGGTCACGTTCGGAACCGACTGGTTGGCCGAGGCCGAGCATGGCGGCTTCTACCAAGCCCTGGCGACCGGGCTGTACAAGAAGCACGGGCTCGAGGTGACCATCCGGATGGGAGGGCCGCAGAACAACCCGCCGCAGCAGATCGCGGCCGGCGTGGTGGACTTCCAGATGTCGTCCGGCAGCTTCGCGGCGCTGTCGATGGCGCAGCAGGACATCCCGGTGGTTGCGGTCGCCGCGTTCTTCCAGAAGGACCCGCAGGTGCTCATCAGCCATCCCGGCGCCGGCAACGACACGCTCGCGTCGATGAAGGGCAAGCCGGTCATGATCTCGACCGCGGCGCGGCAGCAGTTCTGGCTGTTCCTGAAAGCCAAGTTCGGCTTTACCGACGACCAAGTCCGCCCATACGCCTTCTCCCTGGCGCCGTTCCTGGCGGACCCGAAGGCGATCCAGCAAGGGCTCGTCTCGTCCGAACCGTATCAGATCGAGAAAGCGACCGGGATCAAGCCGGTGGTCAACCTGCTGGCCGATACCGGCTTTGCCAACTACTCGGACATCGTGCTGGTGCAATCCAAGATGGTCCGCGACAAACCCGAGATCGTGCGTGCCTTTGTCGAGGCGTCGATCGAAGGCTGGCGCGACTACATGAAGGACCCGGCAGCCGGGAACGCGCTGATCCGCAAAGACAACCCCGACATGCCGCAGGACGTGCTCGATGCGGCGGTGAAGACCATGCGGGAGTATGGCATCGTCGATGGCGGCGATGCGAAGACGCTGGGGCTGGGGGCGATGACCGAAGAACGCTGGAAGTCGCTGTTCGAGACGATGGCGGCGGAAGGGCTGTACAAGCCAGACCTCGACTTCCATCGCGCGTTCACGCTGCAGTTCGTGAACAAGCGCTACGGCATGGAGTGACGGGCGCGTCCGCCCGGCATCGGCCCGCACGTCCCCATCACGGCCGTCGGGGCACGCCGCTTGCGTATGGTCCCGGCGACCCATGACCGCTCATCCCCCATCCGCTCTGGCCGGCCTGCACCAGGTCGGGAAAACCTTCTCCAACGGCACGGTGGCGCTAGAGGGCGTCGACCTCGCGGTGCGCCGTGGCGAGTTCCTGAGCCTGCTGGGCCCGTCCGGCTGCGGCAAGTCGACCGCGTTGCGGCTGCTGGCCGGCTTGACCGAGCCGACCACCGGCCGGGTCGAGCGGGCGGCGGGGGGAGCGGCCCGGCTCGGCTTCGTGTTCCAGGAACCGACCCTGATGCCGTGGCGGACGGTGGAAGGGAACGTGCGCCTGCCGCTGCAGCTGCAGGGCGTGCGTCGCGCCGAGGCGGCGCCGCGCGTAGCCGAGGCGCTGGCCCGGGTGGGGCTCGCCGGGTTCGAACGGTCCTATCCGCGGCAGCTCTCGGGCGGCATGAAGATGCGGGTGTCGATCGCCCGCGCGCTCGCGACCCGGCCGGCGATCCTGCTGATGGACGAGCCATTCGCTGCCCTCGACGAAATCACCCGCGCCCGGCTGAACGACGACCTGCTGCGGCTTTGGCAAAGCGAGCAGCTGACGATCGTGTTCGTGACCCACAGCGTGTACGAGAGCGTGTTCCTCAGCAGCCGCATCGTGGTGATGGCGCCGCGGCCGGGGCGGGTGGCGGCCGATCTGCCGATGCAGGCGCCGGTCGCGCGAGACGAGGAGTACCGCACCAGCGACGCCTACATGCACGACTGCCGCCGGGTGTCGGCGGCGTTGAAGGCGGCCATGGGCGAAGCGGCTGCCGCGCGGGAGCCGGTCCATGCCGGCTGACGCGGCCCGGTCTGCGTTCGGCCAACGGCTGCTGCTTGCCGCGCTGCCGTTTCTGGTGGGCCTCGCCTTCCTGGGCGCTTGGGAGGCGACGGTGCGCATCGCCGAGATCCCGGTCTACGTGCTGCCGGGACCGCTGCGCATCGCGTCCAAGCTAGTGGAGGATTGGGGCACGCTGTCGGCGTCGCTGCTGGTGACGCTCAAGGTCACGTTCCTGGCCCTGACAGCCGCGGTGGTCGGCGGCGGCGGGCTCGCGATCCTGTTCGCGCAGTCACGCTGGATCGAGGCGAGCCTGTTTCCGTACGCCGTCATCCTGCAGGTGACGCCGATCGTGGCGATCGCCCCGCTGATCCTGATCTATATCCCGAACACGACGCTCGCCTTGCTGGTCTGTGCCTGGCTGGTGGCGTTCTTCCCGATCCTGTCCAACACCACTCTCGGGCTGAACTCGGTCGACCACAATTTCCTCGACTTGATGAAGCTGTACGGGGCGCGGCGCAGCCAGGTGCTGTGGTTCCTGCGGCTTCCGGGCGCGATGCCCTATTTCCTGGGCGGCTTGCGGATCGCCGGCGGGCTCAGCCTGATCGGCGCCGTCGTGGCGGAGTTCACCGCCGGCACCGCGACCGCCGGCAGCGGGCTCGCTTACCGGATCCTGGAAAGCGGCTACCGGCTCGACATTGCCCGCATGTATGCGGCGCTGGTGCTGCTGTCGGTCACCGGGATCCTCATCTTCGCCGCGTTCAGCTTGCTGAGCTGGCTGCTGCTGCATCGCTGGCACGAGAGTGCAGCCCGTCGCGAGACCTAGCAGAATGCGGGAAGACGATGGGCTCCATTAGGGCGAGGCGCCCCGAACCTCGAGTCCGGGATTTCAAGGGCTTGCCTTTGACGGGGTTCAAAGGGGCAGAGCCCCTTGTCTTCGTCCCAGGCCCACGCGCTTCACTCAACCTGCTAGACTTGCTCCAGGCGGCAAGACCTGCCGCAGACGGAGCCTCGATGATCGACCGGACCTACACCCCGCTGCGCGAGCGTTGAGCGGTGTGCAACCTCTACAGCGTGACGAAGGGCCAGGCGGCGATTCGCGAGGCGTTCCGCGCCATGACCGACCGCACCGGCAACCTGCCGCCGCTGCCGGGCATCTTTCCGGACCAAAGCGCACCGGTGGTGCGCAACGGCGGGGACGGGCGGGAACTGGCGATGCTGCGCTGGGGCTTCCCGGCGCCGCCCGGCGTGTCCGGGAACCGGCCGGTGACCAACATCCGCAACACCGGGTCCGGTTATTGGCGGGCCTGGATGCGGCCGGAGAACCGCTGTCTCGTGCCGGCGACGTCGTTTTGCGAGTACGCCCCGGGCCGGCCGGCGGTGCCGACCTGGTTCGCGCTCGACCCGACGCGGCCCTTGTTCGCATTTGCCGGGCTGTGGCGGCCGTGGTCCGGCGTGCGGGCCAAGGTCGATGGCCGACACGAGCTGTTCGCGTTCCTGACCTGCGCGCCCAACGCCGTCGTGGCGCCGATCCATCCCAAGGCGATGCCAGTGCTGCTGACGACGCCGGAGGAGTTCGACCTGTGGCTGTCCGCCCCGCTGGACGACGCGTTGGCGCTGCAACGCCCCTTGCCGGACGGCATGCTGCAGGTTGTCGCACGCGGCGAGAAGGAGGACGGCGCCCCGAGTGCGGCCGCGGCCGCGGCGGCGCAGGCGCCGGCGCAGGGCCTGCTGTTCTGAAGCGACGCCGCGACATCTAGTCAGCCGCGAAGTGCTGCGGTTTGGCCACGTCGAGGGATCGGTGACTACCAGCGAGGGCTTCGAGCTGCTGCAGCGCTTCGGCGTCGGCCAGCACGGCGGCGCGCTCGGCGCGGGTGAGGTCGTGCGGTCCGGGCCAGGCGTCCAGCTCGGCCAGCTTGGCGCGGCCGAGCAGCAAAGCCGGGTCGAACGGATCATGCCGGCGGCGCGGCGGCGGCAGCATGGTGCGGTGCGCCGCGAACAGGGCCGGGTCGTCCAGCAGCCGGCTGAACGCGTCCGCATCGGGCAGGGCCATGGCCGGCTGCAGCCGTTGCACCTCCAGCAGCACATGCGGTGGTCGCGCTTCTTCCGGCGTCTGCAGCAGGCCCAAACGGCGCAGCGCCAGGCCGGCGCTGCGCTTGCCGGTGAACGCGGCCAGAGGCGCCGCCAATGCGAGGCCGAGCACGACCGGTGACATCCACAGCAGCAGCGGGGTGGACACCAGCCAGGACACCAGGCCGAGCGCCAGGCCGGTCAGCGTGTGCGGCAGGTATTGGCGCGCGAGCTGGCCGAACGGCACCCGGCCGTCGTCGCGCCGCTGCGGCTGCCAGCCGCCGTCCCGCCCGGCCAGGATGGTCACGACTGCCGAGGACTGGAACAGCATCGCCACCGGCGCGAGCAAGCCCGCCAGCACGGATTCCAGCAGCACGCTGCAGAACGAGCGTACCACGCCGCCGCAGCCGCGCCGCTCCTCCCGATGCGCCACCAGCGCGATCCAGGCCAGCAGCTTCGGCCCCAGCAGCACGCTCATGGTGCCGATGAACACCCACATCGACCGTACCGGATCGACCGCCGGCCAGCTCGGGAAAAGCGCCTGGCCCGCCGGGAAGTAATCGGGCAGCACGAAGCGGGATTGCAGCGAGATCAGGATGCCCATCACCAGGAATAGCAGCCAAAGCGGCGCGGTGACGTAGCTGCCGATCCCCATCAGCAGATGCAGCCGGCTGACCCAGTGCAGGCCGCGCGCCGGCAGCACGGCGATGTGCTGCAGGTTACCCTGGCACCAGCGGCGGTCGCGCACCGCGAGGTCGGACAGCGAGGGCGGGCTCTCCTCGTAACTGCCGGGCAGCGCCGGCAGCATGTGCACGGCCCAGCCGGCGCGGCGGATCAGCGCCGCTTCGACGAAGTCATGGCTCAGGATGTGGCCGCCGAACGGCTTGCGGCCATGCAACAGCGGCAGCCCGGCCGCCTCGGCGAAGGCGCGGGTGCGGATCATCGCGTTGTGGCCCCAGTAGTTGCCATCGGCGCCGTGCCACCAGGCAATGCCGTGCGCGATCATCGGGCCATACACCCGCCCGGCGAATTGCTGCATCCGGGCGAACAGCGTTTGCCCGCCGACGATCACCGGCAAGGACTGGATCAGGCCGGCGTCCGGCGTCCCCGCCATTGCGGAGGCCAGCGCCACGATGCACTCGCCGGTCATGACGCTGTCGGCGTCGAGGATCATGAATTGCGGGTAGGCGCCGCCCCAGCGCCGCACCCAGTCGCCGATGTTGCCCGCTTTTCGTTCAACGTTCTTGGCCCGGCGGCGGTAGAAGATGTTGGCCGCACCGGTCTGCCGGCGCAGCGCCAGGAACGCGGCTTCCTCGGCGATCCAGGCGTCGGGATCGGTGGTATCGCTCAGGATGAACAGGTCGAACGCGGCGCCGGCGCCGAGCCGGGCGAGGTCGGCGTGGATGACGGCAAGCGTCGCCATGATCCGCGCCGGCTGCTCGTTATAGGCCGGCATCAGCAGCGCGGTCCGGGGCAGCGGGTCGGACGGGACAACGCCGGCGCGGGGATGGCGAAGCATGGCAACGAACCCGGCCACGCTGCTGATGAGCGCGAGCGCGATCCAGGCGAACAGGGTGACGAACACCACCAGGATCGCGACCTCGAGCGGGGTGACGCCGTTGACGCCGAGCACGAGGTGCATCTCCCGCGCGGCGAACCCGGTCAGCACGACGGCGCCGCCCAGCACCAGCAGCCGGCGCAGGCCCATCCGCGGCGGCGAGGAGGCGGGGCGCTTGGATCGCGGCGGCGAGGCGTGCAGCGACTGCACCGGCATCGCCAACGGCGCTTCGGGCGGCAGAGCCTCGAATGGCGGGGTCAGGCCGTCCATCGGTAGAGCCAGGTTTCGGTCACCGGCGCTTCCCCCTGCATCAGGGTCGCGCGCAGCTCGCACAGCTTCTCGTCGCCGGGCTCGAGGTCGAAGCTCAGCCGCCACGCATTCTGCTCCGGGTCGGGCGTCACCAGGACCGGGCCGATCGCGCCCTTGTCGGTCGTGACCTTGCCCTGCAGCACGGTGTCCGGCGGCATTCCCTTCAGCTTGCCGCCGGTCGCCGTCAGCACGAACACCCGGCCTTTCGGCGCCGCGCCGGTGCGGGTCACGCCGAACCGCGCGAGCTCGGTCGGCGCCGGCGGCTGCGCGCACCAATGCAGGCGGTAGGTGAAGCCGTGCTCGGCCTTGGCGCGCAGCGGGTTCTTCGGCCGCCAGAAGGCGACGATGTTGTCGTTGATCTCGAGCTTGGTCGGGATCTCGACCAGCGCCACCACGCCCTCGCCCCAATCGCCGATCGGCTCGACCCAAAGCCCGGGGCGCTTTTCGTAGCGCGCCTCGAGATCCTCGTAATTGCGCAGCTCGCGCGCCCGCTGCATCAGGCCCCAGCCGCGCGGGCTGCCGTCCTGGAAGCTGCTGACTTGCAAGGTGCGCGGGTTGGCGAGTTGCCGCCACAACGCCTCGCCTTGGCCGGTCAGCATCTGCAGCCCGTCGCTGTCGTGCACCGCCGGGCGCCAATCGTCCTGCCCGGCGCGGTTGCTGGGGTCGAACAGGAACATGCTGGTGCCGGCGGCGATGCCGGCCCGGTCGAGGTCCTTGCGCGGGAACAAGGTGAGTTCGACGTCCATCACGGTGTCCTCGCCGGGGCGGAGCGTGATGCGCATGGAAGCCGCCGAGCTCGGGCTGTCGATCACCGCCGAAACGACGATGCTGTTGGTGCCGGGTTGCGGCCGCTCGAGGAAGAAGGCGCGGAAGGCGGGGAACTCCTCGCCGCCGCCCTCGGCAGTGTTGAGCGCCAAGCCGCGCGACGAGATGCCGTAGTTGAGGTTGCGGCCGACGGCGCGGAAGTAGCTGGCGCCGAGGAAGACCGCGACCTCGTCGTAGTAGTCGGGCCGGTTGATCGGGGCGTGCAGGCGGAAGCCGGCGAAGCCGAGATCCTTCTGCTCGGGTCGGGGCAGGCTGCCGAAGTCGAACATCTCCGGGCGGTATTCGATCGGCCGCGCCTTGCCGTCCACCACCTCGAACAGATCCACCCGGTCCTTGTAGAGCCAGCCGCGGTGGAAGAACTGCACCTCGAACGGCAGCTTGGCGCCGCGCCACAGCGACTGCGCCGGGTCGAACCGGACCTGGCGGTAGTCGTCATAGCCCAGCTTGGCCAGCGCCTCCGGCAGGCCGCTGTCGGGCGCCTTGAACGGCGCGGCGGCCAAGGCGCGGGCGAGGCCGCGCACGGTCTGGCCGTCGAACGGCGTGGGGTCCGCCGCCACGGCCCGCCGGGCCTGACCCAGCACGCCCGCGGCCGCGAGGCCACCCATCAGGGTCCTTCGTTGCACGTCGATGATCTCCGGCCGGCTTCAGGGACCCAGAAGCTGCCCTCCATCTGCGACAATTGTTTGGCCGGTCACCCAACGGGCGCGCTGGCTGGCAAGGAACAGCACGACCTCGGCGATCTCTTCCGGCGCGCCCATCCGGCCGAACGGAATCTGCGCGAGCGTCGCGTCATAGAGCGCGCGGTCGTCGCTGCGGCGCTGCTCCCACAAGCCGCCGGGGAACTCGATGGAGCCGGGGGCGACCGCGTTCACCCGGATGCCCCGGCCGGCGAGGCTGCGGGCCTGGCTCGCGGTGTAGTGGATCACCGCCGCCTTGATGGCGCCGTAGGGCGGGTTGCGCTTGGCGGCGCGCATTGCCGAGATGCTGGTGATGTTGACGATGGCGCCCTCGGACGCGTGCTCCAGGAACGGCAGCGCGGCGGCGCTGGCGCGCACGGTCGCCATCAGGTCGATGTCGACCGACGCCGCCCAGCCGGCCTCGTCGTCGGCGCCGGCAAAGGCCGAGGCGTTGTTGACCAGGATGTTGATGCCGCCCAGCGCCGCGGCGGCGTCCGGGATGAAGCGGGCGATGGCGGCGGGGTCGGCAAGGTCGCACGGCGCGGCATAGGCGGTGGCGCCCGCCGCTTCCAACTCGCGCCTTGTCGCTTCGAGCGTTTCGGCGCCGCGCGCGCAGATGGCCACCGCGGCGCCGGCGCGGGCGAAGCCGAGCGCGATGGAGCGGCCGATGCCGCGGCTGCCGCCCATGATGACGGCACGTCGTCCGGTGAATTCGCTCATGACGCCTGGATACAGGACCGGCGCGGCGACGTGAAGGACGGCGTGGCCTGGCCTTCACTGGACAGGGCACGCTGGACAGGGGCCGATGTCCGGCGGAAGCTGGCGCTAACAAAACGGGGAGAACGCCATGCACCGCTCGATCGCCGCCGGCCTCGGTTTCAGCCTGCTGGCCGCCGTTGCGCCGGCCCAGGCGCAAGGCTCGTTCGCGCTCACGACCGAGGAGGCGACCGTCAACTCACCGCAGCCCGGCGTAAAAATCTTCGTGCGCAACAAGCACCTGGCCGGACGCACCAGCTTCTCCCCCGACCGCACGCTGGTGTTC
Source organism: uncultured Alphaproteobacteria bacterium (assembly GCA_963752225.1). Classification (GTDB taxonomy): domain Bacteria; phylum Pseudomonadota; class Alphaproteobacteria; order Acetobacterales; family Acetobacteraceae; genus JBBROS01. The sequence goes on from CAVVXS010000007.1 coordinate 41,570, forward strand.
GTGCACGGCGCGACCTACCCGGCCAGCACCGCCTTCGACCTCGAGCTCGGCGGCCTGTCCTGGATGGACTACATCGCCCGGCGCGGCTTCGACGTCTACCTGCTCGACCTGCCGGGCTATGGCCGCTCGACCCGGCCCGCGGCGATGGACGCGCCGCCCGAAGCGGGGCAGCCGGTCGAGACGACCGCCGAGGCGGTGCGGGACTATGGCGCCGTGGTCGATTGGGTGCTCAAGCGCCGGAACCTCGACAAGGTGGACGCGATTGGCTGGTCCTGGGGCACCACCATCGCCGGCGGGTATGCGGCCGAGCATCCCGACCGGGTCAACCGGCTCGTGCTGTACGCGCCGGTCTGGCTGCCGCTTACCCCGGCGCCGGTCGCCGACACCCCCAAGCTCGGCGCCTACCGCCTCGTCACCCGCGATGCGGCCTTGCAGCGTTGGCTGCGGGAGGTGCCGGCGGACAAGCAGGCGGACCTGATCCCGGCCGGCTGGTTCGACGCCTGGCAAAGCGCCACATGGGCGACCGACCCAAAATCGGCCGGCACTAGCCCGCCCGTGCTGCGGGCGCCCAATGGCGTGACGCTCGACTTCGGGCGCTACTGGGCGGCCGGGCAGCCGACCTTCGACCCGTCCAAGATCACGGCGCCCACTCTGATGATCCAGGCGGAGTGGGACCAGGACACGCCACCCGCGCGGTCGCAAGGCTTGTTCCCGAAGCTGACCCATGCCGCCTGGAAGCAATACGTGCTGCTGGGCGAGGGCACGCACACGATCATCATGGAAAAGAACCGGCTCCAGCTGTTCGGCGCGGTGCAGACGTTCCTGGAAACGCCGGCGCCCGAGTAAGGCAAGGCTCCGCGTTCGCCCCATGGCGCGGCCGATGTCCAGGGCGCGGCTCGTCCGCTCGGAGTTGACGCGCGGCACGCGTGGACCGTAGGTAGATCGTATCGATCGCCGAAAGGCGACACGTCTCCGGGAGGGACTTCTACATGTTGCAAACGCGCCGTTCCGTGTTGCTTGGCGCCACGGCCGCCGGGCTCGCTTTGCCGTTCGTGGCGCGCGGGCAATCCTCTGAACCCATTCGGATCGGCTGGCTTGCGGCGCTCACCGGGGCCGGGTCGGCGCCCGCAATCGGCTTCAACCGCGGCGTCATGTTCGCCGCCGACGAGCTGAACGCGAAAGGCGGCGTCAAGGGCCGCAAGATCGAGATCGTCACCCGCGACACCCAGGGCGACCCGACCAAGGCGGTGAACGCCACGCAGGAACTGATCAGCCGCACCAAGGTCAACGCCGTCTGGGGCCCGACCAACTCCGGCGAGAGCCTGGCGGTCACGCCGATCATGGCGAAGGCCAAGATGCCGAACATCCATCCCTGCGTGGTGGACAGCCTGATCGACCCGGCGAAATACCCGACCGCCTTCCGCATCGCGCCCTCCAATGGCCAGTGGGACGACGCGGCGCGCAACTACATCACCAAGGTGCTGAAGGTGCGCGAGGTGACGTGCTTCGGCGACACCACCGGCTATGGCACGACGGCGGTCGCGGCCAGCGTCGCGGCCTTCGGCAAGGATGGCGCAACCGTCGTCAGCCAGGCGCAAATCGACGCCAACCAGCCCGACGTGACGCCGGACATGCTGCGGGCGCGCAACGCGGGCGCCAAGGCGATCCTGGTTTGGACCGTCAGCGTCGGCCTGCTGTCCCGGCTGATGAACGCGCGGGCGCAAATGGGCTGGGACGTGCCGATCGTCGGCCACCCGTCGCTCGGCTCCGGCGACATCCGCAACCTGGTTGAGAAGCCCGGCAATTGGGACAACGTGTTCGCGGTCGGCTATCGCACCTGCTCGTTCGACGCCAACGGCAAGTTGCCGCCGCGCAGCGAGGAGTTCGTGCACCGCCTGGCCGGGAAGGTGGACCTGAACGACACCGCGCTGTGGTGGGTCGCCTGCGGCAATGACGCCGTGAACCTGGTGGCCGCCGCGGTCGAGGCGACCGGCGCCAGTACCGGGGAGGCGATCGTCGGACACTGGAACACGCTGAAGGATTATCCGGGCGTGTTCGGGGACTACACCTACACGGCGTCGGACCATAACGGGTACCCGCTCAACGACGTGGTGATGTCGCGGGCCAACTCGCAGCGGGACGGCGCCTTCGCGCTGGCGCCCGGCTACACCTGAATGCTGGCGTCGATCATCGCGTCGGGATTGGCCCTCGGCGCGACGTACGCGCTGATCGGCATCACCTACAACGTCATGTTCTCGGCCAGCCGGGTGATGAGCTTCACCACCGGGCAACTCGGCATGCTGGGCGGCGTGTTCGGCTCGATGTTTATTTTGAAGCTCGGCCTGCCGGTGCTGGCAGGGCTCGCCTTGACGTTAGTGGCTTGTGCGGCAGTCGGCGTGATCACCGAGATCGTGGCGGTCAGGCCGGTGCTGGCGAAGCTGGATCAGCACCTCTACGTGCTCAGCACCTTGGCGGCGGCGCTCATGATCCAGCAGCTCGCGGCCATCGAATGGAGCACCGAGCCGCAGCAATTCCCGCGCTTGATCGGCGTCGGCAACGGCATCACCGACGAGAAATTCTGGCTGCCGGTGCTGGCCTGCGTCGTCGTCATCGTCGGCCTCGAGTGGATGACCCGGCGCACCCTGGTCGGCCGTGCCTTCGTTGCCATTGCCGAGGACAACTACGCCGCGCGCGCGCTCGGGCTGCCGGAGCGCAATCTGCGGCTGCTGAGCTACGCGATGGCGGGTGCCATTGCCGGGCTGGCCGGGTTCAGCAGCGGCGAGCTGCTGCTGGCGTTCTTCGCCAACGGGGCGATGCTCAATTTCTACGGGTTCGTGCCGGTGGCGTTGGGCGGCCTCGGCAATAATCGCGGCGCCGTCGTGGGCGGGATTGCGCTCGGCTTGTTCCAGCAGGCGGCCAACTTCACCGTCGGCGGCGTGTTCGCGAGCGTTGCCGTGTTCGCGGTGTTCATCCTGGCCTTGCTGGCCGCACCCCAGGGCTTGTTCGGCGGCAACGCCGCGCGGCGGGTCTGATGGCGACGCCGGCGGACTGGACCAAAGGCGCGCCGGTGCGGGCCAATCTGCGGGCGGCGGTGCCGTACGTCGTCGTGCTGGCAGCGGCCCTGCTGCTGCCGCTGCTGGGCGAGGACTACTGGACCGTCATCGCCACACGGGCGGCGATCTATTGGGTGCTGGTGAGCGGGCTGAACCTGGTGGTCGGGTTCGCCGGGCAACTCGCGATCGGCTACGTGGCGCTGCTGACGCTCGGCGCCTATACGGCCAGTATTCTCGCCGAGAAGCTGGGCGTTCACCCGGCGGCGGCGCTGCTGGCCGCAGGCGCGGTGGGCGCGGTGGCCGGCGTGTTCGTCGGACTGCCGGCGCTGCGGCTGCGCACCTTCTACTTCGCCATGACCACGCTCGGCTTCGCCACCATCGTCACCCAGGTGGCGCTGGCCTGGACCAGCGTCACCGGTGGGGGGATCGGCGTGCCCGGCCCGACCCTGCCGCCGCCGTTCGACGGTGCCGCCGGCTTCTATTTTCTGTGCGTCGCCATCGCCGCACTCTGCACCTGGATGACGCTGAACGTCGCCGGCAGCCGGTTCGGCCGCGGCCTGGTGGCACTGCGCGACGCCGAGGTGGCAGCCGAGGCAAGCGGCATCGCCAAGGCGCCTCTGCTGCTGACGGTGTTCCTCGTCAGCGGTGCGCTGGCCGGGGTGGCGGGCGGGCTGTTCGCTTCGCTGCAAAGCTACATCACGCCGGACGCCTTCACGTTCGACCTGTCGGTGCTGTTCTTTATCGCCATCCTGATCGGCGGCCGCGGCAGCGTGCTCGGGCCGTTGCTGGCGACGCTGCTGCTGACGGCGCTGCCTGAGGTCGCGGCGCCGCTGGTCGCCTGGTCCACCTTCCTATACGCCGCGCTGCTGCTGCTGATCGTGCTGCTGGTGCCGGGCGGCATTGCCGAGTTGCTGGACGTGCGGTCGCGCCGGGCGCTTGCGGCCGGGCGCACCGTGGTGCCGCGGCCCGGTCTGGTGCCGGAGCTGCTGGGCCGCACCCGCGGCGGCGCCGTGGAGCTGCGCGGCATCTCGTTGAGCTTCGGCGCCGTCCGCGCCATCGACGGGCTCGACCTCGTCGTGCAGCCGGGCGAGGTGCACGGGCTGATCGGCCCCAATGGCAGCGGCAAGACCACGACGCTCAACGCCATCAGCGGCTTCGTCCGGCCGCAAGCCGGGACGGTGCTGGTCGGCGGCGAGGCCTTGCCGATGGGCAAGCCCGCGATCCGCGCCCGCGCCGGCATCGGCCGCACCTTCCAGACGCCGCGCATGGTCGGCGAAGCGACGGTGCTGGACAACGTCATGGTGGGCGGCGCCATCCTCGGCCGTGCGACGATGGCCGAGGCGCTGTTCGCGCTGCCGCGGCACCGGCGCGACGAGGCCGGGCTGCGGTCGCGGGCGCTGGAAGCGCTGCATGCGGTCGGGCTCGAGGCGCTGGCCGACGAGCGCGCCGACCGGCTGCAGCACAGCGAGCTGCGCTTTGTCGAGATCGCCCGGGCGCTGATGCCGCGGCCGCGGTTCCTGCTGCTCGACGAGCCGGCGGCCGGGCTGTCGCCGGACGAGATCGAGAAACTGGGCCAGCTGATCCAAGGCGTGGCGCGGGCCGGCACCGGCGTGCTGCTGGTCGAGCACCACGCCGACCTGATCTTCGCGATCTGCCAGCGGGTGACGGTGCTGAATCTGGGCCAGGTGCTGGCCACCGGCACCCCGGCGGAAGTGCGGGCGCACCGGGAGGTGGTCGATGCCTATCTCGGCCGCTGAGGCCGGACCCAGCTTGCTTGAGGTGCGCGGGCTGGACGCCGGCTATGGCAAGATCGGCGTGTTGCACGGGGTCGATCTGCAGATCCGGGCCGGCGAGATCGTCGCCCTGCTCGGCCCGAACGGCGCCGGCAAGACGACGCTGTTGAAGGCGTTGTCGGGGTTGCTGCCGTGGACGGCGGGCGAGGCGGTGTTCGACGGCGCCAGCCTGCGTGGGCAGGACCCGCGCGCTTGCGCCCGGCGTGGCCTGGTGCACGTGGTCGAGGGACACCGGGTGTTCACCCAGGTCTCGGTCGAGGACAATCTTCTCCTTGCAGGCTACGACCTGCCACGGGCCGAGCGGGCACGCCGGGTCGAGGAGGCGCTGGGGCGGTTCCCGGAGATCGCCGCCAAGCGCCTCGAGCGGGGCGGCGCGTTGAGCGGCGGGCAGCAGCAGATGCTGGCGGTGGCGCAGGGCCTGGTGCGGCGGCCGCGCCTGTTGCTGTTGGACGAACCCTCGGCGGGGCTGTCGCCGGTGCTGGTGGACCGGGTCCTGTCCGTGCTGGACGGCTTGCGCCGGGGCGGCACCGCCGTGCTGCTGGTCGAGCAGCTGGTGGAGAAGGCGCTGGCGGTGGCGGACCGCGCCTATGCGCTGGCGCAGGGGCGGATCGTGCTGGAAGCGCCGGCGTCGGAACCGGGGTTGGCGGGGCGGCTCGAGCACGCTTATCTGGGCGCGGGAGCGATGGCCTGAGCGCCTGACCCCCAGGATGGAGGGCGCCATGAAGGTCACGCGACTTCGCACCACGCGGCTGGTGGTGCCGCTGCCAAAGCCGATCATGAGCGGGCTCGGTCCGCTGACCACCGCCGGCGTGCTGATCGTGCAGCTCGAGACGCAGGCCGGCGTGGTCGGCGAGAACCTCGTCTTCACGCTGAACAATAAGCGGCTCGGCGTGCTCGACGAGATGGTGCAGAGCCTGGCGCCGCTCGTGGAAGGGCGCGACCCGACCCACAGCACGGCATTCTGGTCCGACGCGTGGCGCGACATCAACTTCGTCGGCCACAAGGGCGTGCCCGTGATGGGGGTGTCGGCCATCGACGGCGCGCTGTGGGATTTGCGCGGCAAGATGGCGGGGCTGCCGATCCACCGGCTGATCGGCGCCGCCCGCGACCGGGTTCCGGCGTACGCCAGCGCCGGCCTGTGGCTGTCCTCCTCGATCGACGAGCTGCAAGCCGAGGCGCAGGGCTTCCTCGCCGCTGGGTTCCGGGCGATGAAGATGCGGCTGGGCAAGCCGACGGCGGCCGAGGACGTTGCGCGCGTGCGGGCGGTGCGCGAGGCGATCGGGCCCGGCGTCGCGCTGATGGCCGACGCCAACCAGCAGATGACGGTCAATCAGGCCATCCGGCTCGGCCGGATGCTCGAGGACTTCGACCTCACCTGGTTCGAGGAGCCGCTGCCGGCCTATGACCTCGAGGGCGTGGCGCGGGTGGCCGCGGCACTCGACACACCGATCGCGAGCGGCGAGACCGAGTACACCCGCTACGGGTTCCGCCAGATGCTGGAGCTGAAATCGGCCGACGTGCTGATGCCCGACCTGCAGCGGGTCGGGGGCGTGACCGAGTTCGTGCGCGTGGCGCACATGGCCGACGCGTTCGACGTGCCGGTGTCGTCGCATCTGTTCCCGGAGATGTCGATCCAGGTCCTGGCCGCCCTCGGCAACGCGACATGGCTCGAGCACATGCCGTGGTTCGCGCCGCTGTACGACGGCGAGTTGGCGATCGAGGACGGGTTCGTGCCAGTGCCGCAGGGGCCGGGGTGGGGGCTCCCGCTCGATCCGCGCGCGCTGCAGCGGTTCACGGCCGAGCGCTGAAGGAGACACCGGATGACCTGGCAACCAGCGACGTTCTACCCGGACCCGGCGGTCCAGGTCCTGCATCCCTCGTTCATGAAGTATCGGCTCCCGCTGGCGGCGGTGGAGCGGCTCGCGACCGGGCTGCGCTGGGCCGAGGGACCGGTCTGGTTCGGCGACGCCCGGCACTTGCTGGTCAGCGACATCCCTAACAACCGCATCGTCAAATGGGACGAGGAAACCAAGCAGGTCAGCGACTTCCGCCGGCCCAGCAACTACGCCAACGGCCACACGCGCGACCGCCAGGGCCGGCTCGTGTCTTGCGAGCATGGCGGGCGCCGGGTCACGCGGACGGAGCATGACGGCACAATTACTGTGTTGATGGACCGGTTTGAGGGCAAACGGCTCAACTCACCGAACGACGTCGTGGTGAAGTCGGACGGCACGATCTGGTTCACCGACCCGCCCTTCGGCCTGTCGGGCGACTACGAGGGCGACCGTGGCGAGGCGGAACTGCCGCAGAACGTGTATCGCCTCGACCCGGCAACCGGGCACGCGATTGTCCTGGACGGCGAGGTGCCGGGTCCGAACGGGCTGGCGTTCAGCCCGGACGAAAAGGTGCTGTACGTGGTCGCCAGCCGGGCCAGCCCGCGCGAAATCCTGGCCTACGACGTGGTGGACGGGCAGCGGCTCGCGAACCGCCGGGTGCACATCAACGCCGGCCCGGGCACGCCGGACGGGTTCCGGGTAGACGAGGACGGCAATCTCTGGTGCGGCTGGGGCATGGGCACGCCCGAGCTCGACGGCGTCATGGTGTTCGACCGGGCCGGCGAACCGATCGGCCGCATCGCCCTGCCGGAGCGTTGCGCCAATCTCTGCTTCGGCGGGCGGCGGCGCAACCGGCTGTTCATGGCGGCGAGCCAGTCGATCTACGCGCTGTATGTGAACACGCGCGGAGCCGTGTAGGACGCGTTTGCAAACCCCGCGCCGACTTCGGCGTTCGTTACGCCGGGGCTCATCACGAGGGTGCTATGGCTCAGGAAACGCCGAAGCAAAAAGAGATCGTCGGCCGGGTCATGCATGAGTTCAAGCACGGCGAACTTAAATCGGCCGGACGCAAGGTGCGCAACCCGAAGCAGGCGATCGCCATCGGCTTGAGCGAGGCGGGTGCCTCCAACCGGGAAAGTCCCGAGGCGAATGCGCGCAACATACGCCGCACCGTGCGCAACGAGCGCCGATCCGGCGGACCGACGCGGGTCGACCTCTACGCCGAGGCGACCAAGCGGAACATCAAGGGCCGGGCGCGGATGACCAAGGACGACCTGCGGAAGGCGCTCGGGCGGTAGTTCCGCCCCGATCCGTTCACGCCCCGTAGGTAACCCCGGTCAGCTGCTCGGACATTTGCCACAGCCGCGCCTGGTCCGCCGCCACCCGCGCCTGCGGCATGATCCGGGACGGGGTCGGATGGCCGCGGGTCTCGCCCCAGCAGCAGGGGCCGTAATAGCCGCCCCCCCGCGCGCCGGGATCGAGCGCCGCGTAGAGCAAGGGGCGGGCGCCGTCGGCCGCCGATTGGCCGAGGGCGTTGAACCCCGCTTGCATGATGCGCTCGCGCAAGCCGGGCGCCTTAGCGCCGGGCCCGTTATGCACGATCTGCGTCGCCGACCAGCCGGGGTGGGCCGCGAGGCCCGCCACGCCCCAACCGGCGGCGGCCGAGCGCTCCTGCAGCTCGAGGCCGAACATGAGCATTGCCAACTTGCTTTGCGCATAGGCCGCCCAAGGGTCGTAGCGCCGGGCCGCTTGCAGGTCGTCGAAGCCGATGCGGCCGCGGCGATGCGCGACGCTGCTGACGTTGACGACCCGGCCGCTACGCAGTTGCGGGAGAAGCCGGGCGGTGAGCGCGAAGTGGCCGAGGTAGTTGGTGCCGAGCTGCCGCTCGAACCCGTCGGGCGTCAGCTCGCGCCGGGGCAGGGCCATGACGCCGGCATTGTTGACCAGCACCCCGACCGGCTCGGTCACGGTCGCGGCGAAGTCGGCGACGGACCGGAGGCTGGCGACGTCGAGCAGGGCGAACCGCAGCGACCCGGCCGGCACCGCCGCCTGCGCCCGGCGCAACGCGGCAGCGCCGCGGCCCGGGTCACGTCCGGTCATCAGCACGGTCAGCCCGGCCCGGGCGAGGCCGAGCACCGTTTCAAAGCCAAGCCCGCCGGTCGCCCCGGTGACGATTGCGAGCCCCGAAGGCGCGGTCAGCAATGCGGCGGCTGGAGAGCGAATTCCTTCAGCTTGCCGCCCATCACGAAGTCGGAGAAATCCATGTGCAGGTCGTCGGCGACGCCGTTGGACCAGTACTTCATCGACACCTCGTAATCCGGGCTGCCGTCCGGCTTGCTCTTGGCACCGGTCTTGGAGCGGTCGAAGAAGGCGATGCGGACCCGCCCGGAGTCGAGCGGCGCCAGGGCCGGGTAGGGCGCCGGGCCCGCCGGTTGCCAGTTGATGATCGAGATGGAGCTGTCCTGCGCCCCCTTGTCGCCGGTGCCGTCGAAGATCGGCAGGCTGATGAACTTGCGGCCGGCCTCGGCGGCCTCGAGGATGGCGTCGGTATGCGCCATCGGGAACACCGTGCCCTTCGGCATCGGCATCTCGTTGTCGTCGGGCAGGGTGTAGTGGATGGTGCCGGCGCCGCCGAGGCTGTCGAGCTTGGCATCGCCCTCGGCCTGCTCGGTCACCGCCGTGTCGGTGGTCTGCTTCATGCGGAAGCGCATGGACAAGCCGTCCTTGCTTTCCCAGGTGGCATAGTCGCTGACGGTCTCGATGTCCTGGCCATCGCGGTTGGTGATCACCAGCGACAAGCGCTGCCGGGTCGCCCAGCCGTCGCACGCGTCGGTGACCTCGTAGGCCATGGTGCCGCGGGCCGCGGTCACGTCGCCACCCCGCGAGGATTCGAGGTTGAGGTCATAGAGCGCGCGGTGCGCCGCGGGCGGTACACGGCTGGTGGCATGGCTCGTGGCCGGGCCGGTCAGCGCGAGCGCCGACGTGGTGAGCAGCGCCAGCATGGTGGAGGTGGGCAGGCGCATGCGCATGCTGAGGGATCTCCGATTGGAATGCTGCATCAGCACATAGGCCCGGTTCGGCAACTGCGCCAGACGCGGGAACGCGAGGAGGGTGCGATCCGACCACCGCAACGGTGCCGGCCTCTCGCGACCTGCCTCACCGACGCCCTGCGAGATGCTGTTCGTAGGCCTGAACCAGCCGGGTCGCCGGGAACAGCAGCACGAAGTAGATGATCGCCACAACGGTGTAGGTCTCGAGCGGGCGGTAGGTGTCGGCGGTGATCAGCGTGCCCTGGTACAGCAGGTCGGGCACCGCGATGGTGCTCACCAGCGACGTGTTCTTCAACTGGATGATCGACTGGTTCATGAAGGGCGGGATCATCCGCCGCACCGCCTGCGGCAGGATGACGAAGCGCATCGCCGTCACCCAGCGCAGCCCCAGCGCCCGGCCCGCATCCCACTGCCCCGCCTCGATCGACAGAATGCCGCCGCGGAAGATCTCGGCGTAGAACGCGCCGGTGTAGAACGACAGCACCAGCGTCGCGGCCACGGCGGCCGGGATCTGGATGCCGAGGATGACCGGCAGCGCATAGTAGAACCAGACGATCTGAACCAGCAGCGGCGTGCACCGGAAGACTTCGATGAAGGCCACCAGCGGTATGTTCAGCAGCCGCGAGCGCGACAGCCGGGCGAGGCCGAGCACGAGGCCGATCAGCAGTCCGAGCAGCACGGTGCCGATCGTGTAGGCCAGTGTGTAGCCGATGCCGACCAGGAACAGGTGGGTGTAGCGGAGCAGGAAGCCGAAGCTCCACTCGTAGCCCATGCGTCAACGCTCCGCAGACGGCGACGTCACCACGTCATGCCCGGGCTCGACCCGGGCATCTCTCGACGCGTGACCCGGCGCCCCAACGGCACGGGATCCGTGGATCAAGTCCGCGGATGACGTCCGTGGGGTATTGCGGCCGACGGTCCCGAACGCGGCGCGTCAGAACGTGACGTCCGCCGGCACGTCGTCCGGGGTAACGCCAGTCAGCGCCAGGCCGCCGAGCAGCCAGTCGCGGATCTGGCCGACGCCGCGGTTGTAGTCGATCCAGGCGTTGACGACGTCGACGAAGCGAGGGTCGGGCTCGCGCCGCACACCGAAGCAACTCGGCAACGCGACCAGCGGGCCCGTGAGCTGGTGATACGGTCCCATCTGCCGGTTGCGGGCGACCGTGGACAGGCCGAGCATGGCGGCCAGGATAAAGGCATCGGCGCGGCCGGATTGGAAGAACAGCGTCGCCTCGTCGCGGGTCTTGAGCGCGGTGATCTGCGCCTTCGGGGCATAGCGCCTGGCCGCGGTCTCGTGCAGGGAGCCGAGGTCGCAGACGATGCGGACGTCGGGCTTGTCAAGGTCGGCCCAGGTTTTTGGATCGAAGCCTCTCTTGGCGAGGCAGCCATAGGGATGGACGAAGAACGGCCGGGTGAAGCCGATCGACAGCGCCCGCTGCGGCGTCGGGCCGAGCGCGAAGGCGAGGTCGATCTTGTTGCTCTGCAGGTCGAGCACCGAGCCGCCATAGGTGCTCTCGATGTAGTCGAGCTTGGCGTCGAAGACCTTGGCGATGTCGCGGGCGAACTCGATCGCCGCCCCTTTCCACTCGCCGCTGGCAAGGTCCTTCTGAAAGTACGGCAGCTCGCCCGGGAGGGCGGCGATGCGCAGCGTCTTGGTGCGGTTGATCCGCTCGAACGTGCTCTCGGCCGGCGTCGCCGTTTGCGCCTGCGCCGAACCGATCCAGCCCGCGGCGAGCAGCCCGGTCGCGGCCAAGCCGCGGCGTGGCAGGCCGGTCATTGGCCGACGGTCCACACAGGCTCCCGCACCGCGACGGCGGCCGGGTAGACGGTGACGTAGGAGCCGGAGAACACCTGCTGGATCACCGGTGTCGCCTCGGTGTTCTGGCCGGTCGCGTCGAACTTCACGCCCTTCCACGGCATGATGGTCTGGTCGCCCGGGATGTCGGTGGCCATCAGCGCGCGGCGGATGTCGTCCGGCTTGGCCGAGCCGGCGCGGTTGATGGCGTCGGCCAGCGTCTGCACCGCGACCACCTGGCGCGAGGTGTTGTCGTTGAGGTCCTTGCCAGCCTTCGCTTTATAAGCGCCGTTGATGGCTGATATTGCCGGGCGCGACTTGGTGGCGTCGATCGCGAACGAGGAGCGGCTGAACACGCCCTCGGCCAGCGGCCCGGCCGCGGTCAGGAACGCCTGCTCCTGGAACCCGGCCGCCTGCGCCACGATCGCCGGCGGCTTGTAGCCGATCTCGCTCATGCTCCGCACCAGCAGGATGGCGTCGGATGTGTAGCTCGACGGCATGACCACGTCCGCATTGGCCGCCTTCAGCCGCTGCGCCTCGGCCGACAGCGAGGGCGAGTTGGCGCGGTACTTGATGTCGGCGGCGACCGTCAGCTTCGCGTCCGTCGCCAGGCGGCGCTGCACCGCGCTGCTGTCGCTGCCGAAGATGCTGTCTTCGTAGAACAGCGCGACCGATTTGGCGGGGCGCCCGGTCTTGGCACCGACCTCCTTGAAGAAGTCGAACATGGCCTCGGTGAACATCTCGTCGTGCGGGCTGGTCCGAAAAAACCACTTCAAGCCCCGCTTGTTGAGCGACGGCGACGAGTTGTCCATCGACAGGAACGGCACCTCGTAGCGCTCGGCCACCTGGCTGATCGTCGCCGCCGTGGCGCTGGTGTAGCTGCCGATCAGCGCCGCCACGTGCTCCTGGGTAATGAGCCGCTCGGCCTCGGCGCGGGCCTTTTGCGGGTCGTTCTGGTGGTCGGCGAACACCACGCGGATCTTGGCGCCGCCCAGCTTGTCGAGGCCGCCGCCGCGTCCCATCAGCATCGGCACCGGGTCGTGGGTGCCGTTGATGACCTCGAGCACGGTGTCGATGGCGTTGCGGGCGTCGGCACCGATCTGGGCGGCGTTGCCGGTCAGCGGGTAGATGGCGCCGACCACGATATCGTCCGCGGCCCGCGCCGGGGCGGCGCCCAAGGTGCCGGCCGACAGCAACAGGGCAGGCAGCAGCAGGGCGGTGCGACGCTTCATCCACTCATCTCCGATCCGAATGGACGGGAGTGAAGCACGCGTCATGCCAGAGCGGCAGGGGGGAAACGCTGGGGCGATCGACGGGTCTCGAACCCGCGACATCCAAGACCACAACCTGGCGCTCTACCAACTGAGCTACGACCGCCACAGCGAGGGCGCGGTGTAGAGCCGCCGCGTTTCGCCGTCAACGTCGGCGGGTCTGGGGGCGCCCGCCCCCAGCACTTCGCTAAACCCCGATGGCGTCCTTCACCCTTTGCGCCGTCAGCGGCAGATCCCGCAGCCGCACGCCCGTGGCACTCCGGACCGCATTGGCGATCGCCGCCGCGGTCGGCCCTTGCCCGGCCTCGCCGGTGCCGAGGAACGGCTGCCCCGGACGGCTGATCACGTGCACCTCGACCGATTGCGGCACGGCGGTAAAGCGGATGATCGGATAGCCGCTCCAATCGGTGCTGGTGATGTGCCGGCGGTCGAACTGCACCGCCTCATACAGCGTCCAGCTTGCGGCCTGCACGATGGCGCCCTGGATTTGGTTGCGGATGCCGTCCGGGTTGATCGGCTGCCCGCTATCGACCGCGGCCACCACCCGGCCAAGCCGGACCTGCCCGGTTTCGTGCTCGACATGCAGCGACAAGGCCACCGCGCAATAGGCGCCCAGGTTCTTGTAGCGGGCGAAGGCGAAGCCGTGGCCCTCGCCCGGCGCACGCGGCGCGGCCGGGTTCCAGCCGAACTTGTCGGCCGCTTCGGTAATGACCGCCTTGGCCCGCTCGTCATCGAGATGGCGCAGACGATACGCGACGGGATCGGCCTGGGCGGCGTCGGCGAGTTCATCGAAAAAACTCTCGATCGCGAACACGTTCAGAAACGCGCCGAGCGAGCGCAGCGCCGAGACCCGCAGCGGCATGTCGGGGATGAAATGCGATACCACCTGGGCGTTGGGCAGCTTGTAGATCGGGTTGCTGTTGCGCTCGCCGCCGCCCTCCGGCATCGGGATCGGCGCCGGCGGCGGCACCGGCAGCTTGTCCGGCAGCGCCGCATTTTGCAGCATCAGCCCGCCAGCGTTCGGCCGGGTGCTGTGGGTGTTGCTCCAGACGCCGTAATCCCAATCGACGATGGCGCCGGTGGCGTCGATCGCCGCCTCGATCTCGCCGATCATCGCCGGGCCGTAGGGCTCGTTGGCGTGCTCCTCCTCGCGCATCCACTGCACCCGCACCGGGCGGCCCGGCACTGCGTGGGCCACCAGCGCCGCGTCGCCGGCCACATCGTCGGCGCCGTTATGGCCGTAGCAGCCGGAGCCCTCGACATGGATGCAGCGCAGCTTGTCGGCCGGCATGCGCAGAAGCTGGGCGAGTGAGGCGCGCAACGGAAACACGCCCTGGGTGTGCGACCACACGGTCATGGAGCCGTCCTCGCCGAGCTGGGCGAGCGCGCAGGATGGGCCGATGGCGCCGTGCATCAGATAGGGCTTGGTGTACCGCGCCTTGAGCCGCGTGACCGGTGCGCCGGCCGGGTTGGTCCAGTTCAGCACGGCGATGTCGCGCGTCGGCAGGGCGCGGATGGTGTCGAGCACCGTCGCCTGCTCGGGCAGCGACGCCGTCTCGGTCCAGCGCGCGGCGGCCGCCAAGGCGCGCCCGGCCTTGATCGCCTGCCACTCCTTGGCCGCGACCACGGCGAGGTAGCTGCCGTCGCGCACCACCTTCACCACCCCCGGCATCCGCTCCACCGGCCCGGCGTCGAACGCCTGCAACACCGCGCCCGCGCTCGGTTGGCGGACGATACGGGCGTGCAGCATGCCCGGCAGGCGCATGTCCTGGATGTAGGCCGCCCCGCCCGTCACCTTGGCCGGGATGTCCACCCGCGGCATCGGCGTCGCCATCACCCGGAAGGCCGCCGGATCGACCAGCGGGCTGTCGGGCCGTGCCTCGACGTGCAGCGACAAGCGGGCCGCCAGCTCGCCGTAGCCGGCGCTGCGTCCGTCCGGCGCATGGATCGCGGCGCCGGCCGCGGTGAGCTGCGCGGCATCGACGCCCCATCCGGCAGCGGCCTGCTGCAGCAGCAAGCCGCGCACCTGGGCGGCGGCGTGCAGCAGGGCGGTGCCGCTGTCCTGCATGGAGTGGCTGCCCGACGTGATGCCCTCGTTCGGGGTGCGCCCGGTGTCGGCAGTGACGAGCGTGAGCGCGGCCGGATCGACCGCGAGCTGCTCGGCGGCGACTTGCAGCAGCGCCGTCTTGAGCCCCTGCCCAAGCTCGGCCTTGCCGGTGAACACGGTGATGGCGCCGTCCGGGGCAATGCGAATCCAGGCGTCGAGCAGCGGCGTTTCCTTGAGGCTGCCCGGCAGCGGCGCTTTGGCCGGCGGCGCCCCGCCCTGGTCCGGCGCCGCTTCGGCGGGCCGCGGCAGCACCACCGAGACGAGCAGCCCGCTCCCGGCGCCGAGCAGGCTGCGGCGGCTGACGGGGGCGTTCACAGCGCCGCCCGCTGCGTTTCGGCGGCGGCGCGGCGGACCGCGGCCAGGATGCGCATGTGGGTGCCGCAGCGGCACAGATTGACCGCCATGGTGTCGCGGATCTGTGCCTCGGTCGGGCGCGGGTTCTGCTCCAGCAGCGCTTGCGCCCGCATGACCATGCCGGCGATGCAGTAGCCGCACTGCGCCGCCTGCTCGGCGATGAAGGCGTGCTGCAACGGATTGGGCTTGTCCACCGTGCCGAGCCCCTCGATCGTGCGGACCGCCCGGCCGCCGAGTGCGGCGATTGGGGTCAGGCAGGAGAACACGGCGCGGCCGTCCACGATCACGGTGCAGGCGCCGCACTGGCCGAGGCCGCAACCGAACTTGGCGCCGTTCAGCCCCAACTCGTCGCGCAAGGCATAGAGCAAGGGGGTGTCGGGCTCGGCGTCCACTTCGTGGTCCCGGCCGTTGACGTTGAGCTTCATCAGGTGGCTCCGGCTTGGCGTGCCTTGGCGACGCCGGCTTCGGTCTCGTTCCAGGCCGGGCGGTCGCTGTAGCGGGCACGCAGATAGTTGGTGAGTGCCGCGACCTGCGCATCGGTCAGCGTGCCGGCGTAGCCCGGCATGTAGGGATGCGCCCGGCCGTCCCGCCACGGGATGCCGTTGAGAATCGCCTGCACCACGCCCTGCGACGTCGGCGCATTGACCGCGGTGCTGAGCCCCAGCGCCGGTGCGCCGGCGCGCGTCATCGGCGCATCCGGCGCGTGGCAGCTGCCGCAGGCCCCGGCGAACACGGCGGCCGCCTCGGTGTCGTTCGAAGCCGCCGGGTCGTCGCGCGGGGCCGGCGCGGCGGCCGGGCGGGGCATCAGCGAGGCGATATAAACGGCGATCGCGTGAACGTCGGCGTCGGGCACCCGGGCAAGCTGGTCGGTGACGGCCGTCATCGGCCCGGCGGCGGCGCCATGGTTGGCCTGGAACCCGGTCCGCAGATAGGTGGCGAGCGACGCCTCGTCCCAGGCGGCATGCGCCGGCGACGCGGCTTGCAGGGCCGGCGCATACCAGTTCTCCGCCTCGCCGCCGCCCAGCGCCGGGCCGTGCTCGGCGCCGAGCGTGTTCCGGGCGCTGTGGCACGCGCCGCAATGGCCGACCGCCTCGACCAGGTAGTTGCCGCGGTTCCAAGTCGCGTCGTGCGCCGGGTCGGGCTGCCAGGGGCCGGGATGGAGAAACAACAGGTTCCAGCCGGCCAGGGTCACGCGCTGGTTGAACGGGAACGGCAGCCGGTTCGCGGGCGTGTCCGCCCCCACCGGCGCGCGGGTCATAACGAAGGCGTAGAGCGCCTCCAAATCGTCGTCGCTGGCGCGGGTGAAGTGCGGGTAGGGCAGCACCGGGTAGAGGTGGTGGCCGTCGCGGCTGATGCCGTCGCGCATGGCGCGGCGAAACGCCGCCTCGGTCCAGCCGCCGATCCCTGACGCCGGGTCCGGCGTGATGTTGGTGGCGTGCACGGTGCCGAAGGGGGTCGGCACCGCGCGCCCCCCGGCATAGGGGCGGCCGCCCGGCGCGGTGTGGCAAACCGCGCAGTCACCGATCGCCGCCAACTCGGCGCCGCGGGCAATCCGCTCCGGCGCGAATGCGGCGCGGTCGGGCGGGGTGGCGGGGGCGATGGCCGGGTGCCAAGCGATCGCGAACGCGCCGCCGCCGCCGGCCCCGAGCAGCACGAGGACGAGCACCAAGGGGCGCACGCGGAAGCGGGACGTCATCGCGCGAGGCTAGCCGGGGGCGAGGCAAGCGTCGATGGCTGCGCGCGTACCGGCCGCCCGGCGTACACGCGTTCGTCAAGCGGCGCCGGGCTGACGGCCAATGGTAAAGTACAGCCTCGCTTCCGGAGACCCGACCATGCGCCTGCAAGCCCTGGCCGCCCTGTTCGTGCTGACCCTTGCCGCCCCATTGCGGGCGGAGACGACCCTGCTCAACGTCTCCTACGACCCGACGCGGGAGCTTTACGCCGAGATCAACCCGGCCTTCGCCAAGGCCTGGAAGGCCAAGACCGGGCAGGACATCATGGTCCGCTCCTCGCACGGCGGCTCCGGAGCGCAGGCGCGGGCGGTGATCGATGGGCTGGAAGCGGACGTCGTCAGCCTGGCGTTGCAGCCCGACGTCGACGCCATCGCCGAGCGGGGCAAGCTGATCGCGCCGGGCTGGCAGGAGCGGCTGCCGAACCGCTCGGTCCCATACACCTCGACCATCCTGTTCGTGGTGCGCCGCGGCAACCCCAAGGGCATCCACGACTGGGGCGACCTGGTGAGGCCCGGCGTCGCCGTCATCACGCCCAATCCCAAGACGTCGGGCGGGGCGCGCTGGACCTACCTCGCGGCACTCGGCTGGGCATTGCGCGCCAACGAGGGCGATCAGACCAAGGCGCGGGCCTTCATGACCGAGCTGTTCCGCCACGTCCCGGTGCTGGACACCGGCGCCCGCGGCAGCACCATCACCTTTGCGCAGCGCAACCAGGGTGACGTGCTGCTGGCCTGGGAGGACGACGCCAATCTCGCGGTCAACACGCTCGGCCGCAACCGCCTGGAATTGGTGACGCCGTCGCTCAGCATCGTCGCCGAGCCGGTGGTGGCCGTCGTCGACAAGGTCGTGGACAAGCGCGGCACCCGCGCGGCGGCCGAAGCCTACCTGCATTTCCTGTGGACGCCGGAAGCGCAGGAGATCGCGGCCCGCAACTACTATCGCCCGACCGATCCGGCGGTGCTCGCTCGCCACGCCGACCGTTTCCCCAAGCTGGCAACCTTCACGCTCGGCGAGATGTTCGGCAACTGGCCCGACGTGCAGCGCCAGCACTTCGGCGATGGCGGCGTATTCGACCAGATCTACAAGCCGGGTCAGTAAGTCCGGAGGGTCTGGGGCCCCTGGCCGCGGAACTGCCTACTGCCGGAGATGGCACGCCACCGCATGCCCATCCGCATCCGCGGTGAGGGCCGGCACCTCGGTCGCGCACCGCGCCACCGCAATCGGGCAGCGAGTGTGGAAGTGGCACCCGGACGGCGGCCGGATCGGGTTCGGCACGTCGCCGCGCAGCACGATGCGGCGGCGCTTGACCGTCGGGTCCGGAATGGGCACCGCCGACAGCAGAGCCTCGGTGTAGGGATGCTTGGGATTATCGTACAGCCCGCGCGCCGAGGCGATTTCCACCACCCGGCCCAGATACATCACCGCGACCCGGTCGCTGATGTGCTCGACCACCGACAGATCGTGGGCGATGAACAAGTAGGTCAGCCCCAGCCGCTCCTGCAGGTCCTCCAACAGGTTGATCACCTGCGCCTGGATCGACACGTCGAGCGCGGAGACCGGCTCGTCGCAGACGATCAGCTTCGGCCGCACCGCCAGCGCCCGGGCGATGCCGATCCGCTGCCGCTGCCCGCCGGAGAACTCGTGCGCAAAGCGCTGCATGTGGTCGGCGCGCAAGCCGACCAGCTCCAATAGCGCCACCACCTGGTCGCTGAGGTCGCGCCGGTTGCGGGCCAGGCCATGGATCAGCAACGCCTCGCCAATGATGCCGCGCACCGAGTGGCGCGGGTTGAGCGAGGCGAACGGGTCCTGGAAGATGATCTGCATCTCCCGCCGCAGCGCGCGCAGCGGCGCGCCTTGCAGCGCGGTGACGTCCGCGCCGGCAAAGCGGATCTCGCCCGCGGTGCTGTCCAGCAGCCGCATGATGCAGCGGCCGGTGGTGGACTTGCCGCAGCCGGACTCGCCGACCAGGCCCAGCGTCTCGCCCGGCCGGATGTCGAAGCTGACGCCGTCCACCGCATGCACCCGGTCCACCTCGCGCGCCAACAAGCCGCCGCGGACCGGGAAGTGCTTCTTCAGGCCGCGCACGGCCAGCAGCGGCGCCGGGTCAGGCACGGATACAGGCCGCCTTGTGGTCGGGGGCGACGGTGCGCAGCGCCGGCTCGGCCGCGCGGCAGGCGTCCATCACCTGCGGGCAGCGCGACGAAAACCGGCAGCCCGGCGGCAGATGCAGCAGGTTCGGCACGCTGCCCGGAATCTGCTCCAGCCGCGTGCGTCCGGTCGGGCGCGCATCGACCCGCGGGATCGAGCGGATCAGGCCCTGCGTGTAGGGGTGACGCGGGTTGCCGAACAGCTCGCCGACCGGCGCCTCCTCCACCACCACCCCGGAATACATCACCGCCACCCGCTGCGCGTTCTCCGCCACCACCCCCATCGCATGGGTGATCAGCATGATCGCCATGCCGAGCCGGTCCTTCATTTCGGCCAGCAGCTCGAGGATCTGCGCCTGGATGGTGACGTCGAGCGCCGTCGTCGGCTCGTCGGCGATCAGCAGCGCGGGCTTGCAGGCGAGCGCCATGGCGATCATCACCCGCTGCCGCATGCCGCCGGAGAACTGGTGCGGATAGTCGCGCACCCGCCGCTCGGGGTTGGGGATCTGCACCAGGCGCAGCAGGTCGACCGCTTCGGCGGCGGCGGCTTGGCGGGACAGGTTCTGGTGCGCGCGCAGCGATTCCACGATCTGCGCGCCGACCGGATAGACCGGGTTCAGCGAGGTCATCGGCTCCTGGAACACCATGCCGATCTCGCGCGCACGGATCTTGTCCATCGCCGCCGGGCCGAGCGGCAGGATGTCGCGGCCGCGCCAGCGGATCTCGCCCGCCGCGTAGCGGCCCGGCGGCGTGTCGATCAGCTTCAGCACGCTGCGCGCGGTCACGGTCTTGCCGGAGCCGGACTCGCCCACGACGGCAAGGGTCTCGCCGCGGGCGATCGACAGGCTGACGCCGTCGACCGCTCGGACGGTGCCGTCGTCGGTGTCGAACCAGGTTTTCAGGCCCCGAATTTCGAGCAGGGACTCTACCACGAGGGCGCTCCCTCCGCGGTCATTCCACCTGCCCGAGAGGCAGGTGGAACCTTGGACCGCTCCGCCCTCGACCCGCTGGGGGCGGCGCCCCCAGACCCGCACACATGCATCAGATCACCCGCCTCGCGTCGAGGGCGTCGCGGAGGCCGTCGCCGATGAAGTTGATTGACAGGACCGCCAGGAAGATGGCCGCACCGGGGAACAGCGCCCAGTGCGGGGCGATGTCGAGGTGGTCCTTGGCGCTGAACAGGATACGGCCCCAGGTCGGAATGTCGGGCGGAAAGCCGAGGCCCAGGAACGACAGGGTCGATTCGGCGATGATCGCGTTGGCCACCTCGACCGTGCCGGCCACGATCACCGGGCCCATCGCGTTCGGCAGGATGTGCCGCACCACCAGACGCAAGCGCGACGCGCCCAGCGCCTGCGCCGCTTCGACGAACTCCTTCTCGCGCAACGAGAAAAACTGCGCCCGCACCAGCCGCGCCACCGGCATCCAGCGCAGCCCGCCGATCACCAGCACGATCAGCAGGAACAGGCCCGCCTGCAGCCCCAGCGCCTGGGCGAGCGCGTTGCGGAAAAGGTAGAGCACCAGCAGCAGCAGCGGCAGTTGCGGCAGCGACAGGCACATGTCGGTCAGCCACATCAGCAACGCATCGACCCGCCGCGAGGCCATGCCGGACACCGCGCCCACCGAGACGCCGATGATGACCGCGACCGCCATCGCCGCCAGCCCGACCGCGAGCGAGATGCGGCCGCCATAAATCATCCGCGCCAGCAGATCCTGGCCGAGGTCGTCGGTGCCGAACGGGTGCTCCGCGGAGGGAGGCGAGAGCTGGGCGGAAAAGTCGATGTCGTCGATCGGCACCGGCCAAAGCCAAGGCCCCGCCGCGATGCCAGCCACCATCGACAGCAGCACGACCAGGCTCACGACGGCCAATCGGTGCCGGCGGAAGCGCCGCCACGCTTCGCGCCATGGCGAGGCCGCCGGGCGCGGCCGCCCGGCAACGGCGCCTGCGGCGGCGGGCAGCTCAGCGGAAAGCGATGCGGGGGTCGAGCCAGCCATACAACACGTCAGCCAAAAGGTTGAACAGGATCACCAGCGCCGCGAATACGAACGTCACCCCCATCACCACCGGCGTGTCGTTGGTGAGAATGGCGTCGATCAGCAAAGAGCCGATGCCGGGCACGCGAAAGATCTGCTCGGTAACGATGGCGCCGCCGAACACCACGGGCATCTGCAGCGCCACCAGGGTCACCACCGGGATCAGCGCGTTGCGCACCACGTGCCGCAGCAGCACGCGCCGGGCGCCGATGCCCTTCGACCGCGCCGTGGTGACGTAGTCGAGCCGGATCACGTCGAGCACCGCCGAGCGCACGAACCGTACCAGCGAGGCGCCCTGGAACAAGCCGAGCACCGCAACCGGCATGATCGATTGCTTGATTTCCTCCCACCACCAGGCGAGTCCGCTGGCTTGCAGGTCGGTGCGGTAAACGAATGGCAGCCAGTTCAGCGTGATGCTGAACACCAGGATGAGCAGCAGCCCGGTGAAGAAGGTCGGCAACGAGAAGCCGATGAAGGCGACCGTGTTGGCCACTTGGTCGAACAGCGAATAGGGCCGCGACGCCGCGAGCACGCCGACCGGGATCGCCACCGCGATCGCCAGCACTTGCGAGGCGCCGATGACGGCGATCGTCACCGGCACGCGCTGCCGGATCAGCTGGTCCACGTCGATACGGCTCGTGAACGAGAAGCCCCAATCGCCCCGCAGCATCGCGAACAGCCAATGGAGGTAGCGCAGCCAGATCGGGTCATCGAGCCCGAACTGGGCACGCAGATTGGCCTGCACCGACGCCGGCACGTTCGGGTTGCTGACCAGCTCGGAGAACGGGTCCCCCGGCGCCAATGCCAGCACGCAGAACAGCACGAGGCTGATCCCCAGCAAGCTCGGGATCGCCAACAGGATGCGGCGAAGCAGATGAGCCGGCGACAAGCGGGCTCAGCCCTCCATGTAGTAGTTCGCGAGGTCCCAGATGTAGCTGTCGAAGCCGCTCAACTCGGCCTGCAGCCGCTTGCCGACTGCGGCGACGCTGGGCCGGGTCACCACCGGGATCACCACAACGTTCTGGATCACGAGGTCATTGAGTTTGATCAGCAACGCAGCGCGCTTGATCGGGTCGAGTTCGCTCGCCGCCTGCCTGAACACGCCGTCGAACTCGGCATTCTGCCAGCGGCAGATATTGCGGCCCTGCCATTTGTTAGACTTTTGCGCGACCTCACTCGACAGGAACAGCTGCATCCAAAGCTGCGGGTCCGGCTGCGTCGGCCCCGTCGTGTACATCTGCAGGTCGGCGTAGAAGTGCGGGTAGGTGTCCGGGTTGGCGACGTCGGACGAGAAAAACACCGAGGCGATGACCGATTTGAGCTCGACCTCGATCCCAGCCTTTTTCAGCGACTGCTTGACGATCTGCTGCGTTTTCTGCCGCGGGCCGTTGGTCGACGTCTGGTAGAGGTATTTGAGCTGCTTGCCGTCCTTGGCGCGGATACCGTCCGCGCCGAGCTTCCAGCCGGCCTTGTCGAGCAGCGCGTTCGCCTTCTCGATGCTGAACTCGTAGCGCGTGTTGGTCGAGCGGAACCGCTCCGGGTTCACCACGACGTTCGGCGTGGCATCGCCGGCCCGGCCGTAGATGTACTTGTGCACCGAATCCCGGTCGACCAGCAGCGACAGCGCTTGTCGCACGGCCGGGTCGGATAGGCTCGGGTGCTTGGTTTTGATGCTCGACCGCTCGCCATCGACCTCGGTGTTCGGGTCGGTGAAGTTGACCTGGATGAACTCGAGCTGGCCCCCGGGCGTGATGCGCACCGCGCCCTTGCCGCCGGATTCGAGGCGGGAAAGCACGTCGTCCTCGACCTGCAGGTTCCACGCCAAGTCGTATTCGCCGGTTTGCAGCACGGCTCGGGCAGCCGACGTGGCGTCGCCGCCACCCTTCATTTCGACCGCATCGAAATAGGGGCGGTTGGGCTGGTGGTAGTGGGGGTTGATCACCCCGGAGACGAGGTCGCCGGGGCGGAACTCCTTGAACAGATAGGGCCCGGTGCCGACCGGCTGCAGATTGGCCGGCGCCTCGCGCGACTTGGCGCCGGCATAAGCCTCGAACAGGTGTTTCGGGATGATCATGCCGGGCGGCCCGACGAAGGCATCGGCCCAGAACGTGAGCGGCGTGTCCGAAAGGATGCGGACGGTGTGGTCGTCGACCTTTTCGACCCGGATCATGTTGTAGCTGCCGACCGTGACGGCGGCGGTCGCGGGGTCGCGCGCGTACTCCCAGTTGAACACCACATCGTCGGCCGTGAATGGATGGCCGTCGTGCCAGGTGACGCCCTGCTTCAGCTTCCAGATGACGGTCTTGCCGTCCTCGGTCAGGCCGCCATTGGCGATGCTGGGCAACTCGGCCGCGAGGATCGGCTGCAACTCGGCCTTTGAGTCCCAGGCGGCGAGTGGTTCGTAGAACAGTCGCGAGCCGTCCTGGTCCTTGGTGCCGGTGGCGAAGTGCGGGTTGAGCAGGGTCGGGCCTTGCCACCACAGTAGCTTCAGCGTGCCCCCGCCACCGGCCTTGGTCGGCTTGTAGCGCGACGCCGGCTGCGCATGGGCGACGCCGCCGAGGGCCAGCAGCTGCGTTGCCATCGGCGCCGTCAGCCCGACGCCGATCATGCGCGCGACGAAGCCGCGCCGGGACAGGCGGCCGGATTTCACCCGGTCGATGAGGGTCTGAAGTTCGCGCCCGTCCATGCTGCCCTCCGTGACACCGCCGTTTGCCGGCGGCGGTGTCAACAATCGACCGTTAGGTCGCCTGTGCGCAAGAGGTATGCCAGATATGCACGTTTCTTCAGAGCGTTTGATGTCGTTTGACGGTCACCACAGCCCGGGGTGAAGGAGCGGACCGCTAGGCGGGCTGCTGCACCGGGTGCGTCTCGAGCTTGCCGGCCGCGTTCTCGACGACCTCGTCGCAGATCACGTGGAAGCCGGCCAGGGTGGTCTTGCCGAAGTTGGTGGAGATGGCGCAATCGGTCGCGTCGCGTCCGCGGCCCATCAGCACCCGGCCGATCCGCGGCACGTTGTGCCGGGCGTCGAAGGTGTACCAGCGGTCGCCGAGATACGCCTCGAACCAGGCGCTGAAGTCGCCGGCGGCATAGGGAGGCGGCAGGCCGATGTCGCCGAGGTAGCCGGTGCAATAGCGCGCCGGGATGTTCATGCAGCGGCAGAATGCAACCGCGAGGTGGGCGAAGTCGCGGCACACGCCGACGCCTTCTTGGTAGCCTTCCCAGGCACTGCGGGTGTCGCGTGCCTGCAGGTAGTCGAACTTGATGTGCTTATGCACGAAGTCGCAGATCGCCTGCACTCGCGCCCAGCCGGGCTGCACGGTGCCGAACAGCGACCATGCGGTGTCGCTCAAGCGGTCGGTCTCGCAGTAGCGGCTGCCGAGCAGGTAGACGAGCACGTCGTCGGGCAGGTCCTCGACCCGGTTCTCCGGCGCGCCGGGCTCGACCACGTCGGGCAGGCCGGAATCCATCACGTCGAACTCGGATGCGAGCGTCAGGCGTCCGGCCGGGGCGACGATCCGGGTGCAGACGTTGCCGAAGCCGTCGAGGTAGCTGGTGCTCGGGATCGGCGGGTCGAACCGAAGCTGGTCCGGGGTCACGAGGTCGCCGGCGCGGCTCGGGTGGATTGTCAGCTGCAGCATCATCGGCGTCGGCCCGAGGCAATCGAACGCGATCTCAAAGCCGGCATGGATGCGGGTCACTCGTTATCCTTTCATGTCGCCGGCCAGGGCGACCGGAGGGTAGAGGCTGGCGGCGCCCGGGGGCGGCCGATGGGTGGGCGTCGGCGAGGCCGTTACCGTGACGTCGACGGTCAGCCCCAAGCTGTCCGCCGGGAAGCCGGTCCAGGTTCCCCAAAGCGGGACCGCCTGAGCCGGGTCGCGGCCGATTGCCACGCGAACCAGGTTATGGCTGCCGGCGACGCCGTTGGTCGGATCGAATTCGAGCCAGCCGGCGCCAGGCACATACGCCTGGACCCAGGCGTGAGTTCGAGCCGCCGCCGACTTGATTGCCGTCCGCGTTCGGCATGTACAAGTAACCGGAAACGAAGCGCGAGGCAAAGCCGAGGGCACGCAATGCCTCCATCATCAGCAACGCAAAATCGCGGCAGCTCCCCGAGCGCAGCTTCAATGTCTGCAGCGGCGCCTGGATGCCCATCTCCTCGCGGCGCACATAGGTGAACTCGCGGCGGATGGTCGCGGTGATGCGGGACAGCAGCTCGAGCGTGGCGATCGGTTGCCCGCCGCCCAGGCCCGGCTTGGTGAATGCCTTGGCCCAACCGCTCAGCTCGTTGTTGCGATCCGGGTGCTGCCGCTCGATCGAGCGCAGCAGGTCCGGCATGTCCTCCTGGTCGTAGCTGAACGGGAACAGCTTCGCGTGCTCGGAGATCGCGAAATCCAGCGCCTGCACCGGCCAGTGCTCCAGCTCGATCAGGCTCTCGAACCGCAGCTCGTCGGACCGCTTGTCGAAGCGAACGCAGGCGACGCAATTGCCGAACACGTCGTGCGTCCAATGCAGCGAAGCCGGCTCCGGGGTGACCTCGAGCGAGGCGTGGAGCAGCCGTTGATCATAGCTGTCGCGCGGGCGGAACATGACCCGGTGCTCACCAAAGGCGACAGGCTGCTTGTAGCGATAGGTTGTCGTGTGATGAACCGTGAGGAACGGCATTTGACCATTTTGAGTTGCGTCGAACGCATAGTGTGCGACTAACCCCGCGCCAAAGGCAATTCAGAGCGCGGGGCAACACGACAGGCATGGCTGAAACTTTATCCCTGCTGGCGGCCGACGAACCGCCGGCGGCCGAGGTCCGCAACCCCGGCAGCGCCTCGCCGCTGCTGCTCGTGTCCGACCATGCCGGCCGTTCGGTGCCACGCCGCCTCGGCGACCTCGGCGTCGCCGCCGCCGAGATGGACCGCCACATCGCCTACGACATCGGCATTGCGCCGGTCGGCGTCACGCTCGGCGAGCGGCTGGGCGCGACCCTGATCGCGCAGCGCTATTCGCGGCTGGTGATCGACTGCAACCGCGCCCCGGGACATCCGACCTCCATTCCGCCGGTCAGCGATGGGACAGTGGTCCCGGGCAACGTCGATCTCAGCGCGGGCGACGCGGCCGCCCGGGTCCGCGAGGTGTTCGACCCCTACCACGCGGCGATCGCCGCCGAACTCGACCGGCGCGGCGCGGCGCCCTGCGCGGTGATCGCGCTGCACAGCTTCACCCCGGTGTTCGGCGGCGTGTCGAGGCCATGGGAGGCCGGCGTACTGTACGACCGCGACCCCGGCTTCTCCCTCGCGGTCGGTCGGCTCCTGCGCGAAGCCGGGCTCGCGGTGGGCGACAACGAGCCGTACCGGCTGGAGGAAAGCTGGGACTACACCGTCCCGGTGCATGCCCTCCGGCGCGGCCTGCCGTACTTGGAGCTCGAGATCCGGCAGGACCTGATCGGCGATGCGGACGGGCAGCGGCGCTGGGCCGACCTGCTGGCCGAGGTGCTGCCCGCGGCCTGGATCGAACACGCCGGCGCAAGGCGGCGCACCGACCGGGCATGAGGCTGCGCGTGGCCACCTGGAACATCAATTCGCTTCGTCTACGCCTGCCACTGCTGGATCGGCTGAAGACGGGGCTCGATCCCGACGTCATCTGCCTGCAGGAAACCAAGGTCCCCGACGAGCTGTTTCCCGAGGAGGGCCCGGCCGCGTTCGGCTACCCCTACGTCGCCCGCAGCGGCATGAAGGGCTACAACGGTGTGGCGATCCTGTCCCGGCTGCCGATCGAACCGGACACGCTGGCGCCCGATTGGTGCGAGCGCGGCGATTGCCGCCACATCGCCGTGCGGCTGCAGGCGCCGACCGGTCCGATCGAGCTGCACGACTTCTACGTGCCGGCCGGCGGCGACGTCCCCGACCCGGCGCTCAATCCGAAATTTGCCCACAAGCTCGCCTTCGTGGCCGAAGCGACGCACTGGTTCACCGCGCGCCGTCCGGAGCGCTGCGTGCTGGTCGGCGACCTCAACATCGCGCCGCTCGAACAGGACGTGTGGAGCCACAAGCAACTGCTCCGCGTCGTCAGCCATACGCCGATCGAGGTCGAACACATGCAAGCCTGGCTGCGTGCCGGGTTCGTGGACGCCATGCGCCACTTCGTGCCGGCCGCCGAGAAACTCTACACGTGGTGGTCCTACCGCAACCGCGACTGGAAGGTAGCCAATCGCGGCCGGCGGCTCGACCACGTCTGGGTCACTCCGGACCTGGTGCCGTCACTGCGGGCAATGACGGTCCTGGTCGAAGCCCGCGACTGGCAACGCGGGTCAGACCACGTGCCAGTTTGCGTCGAACTGGACGTGTGACCTCAGGCGGCGGCCTTCAGGCGACGACGACGCCGGTCGGGTCGAGCCGGTAGCCGCCGCCTTCGGTCACCAGCAGGCGGGCGTTGCCGGGATCGGGCTCGATCTTCTGCCGCAGGCGGTAGATGTGGGTCTCGAGCGTATGGGTGGTGACGTTGGCGTTGTAGCCCCAGACCTCGTTCAGCAGCACCTGGCGCGCGACCGGACGGGTGCCGGCGCGATACAGGAATTTCAGGATCGCGGCTTCTTTTTCGGTCAGCCGGATGCGCCGGTTCTTGACCGGCTCCTGCAGCAGTTTCGCGCTCGGGCGGAAGGTGTATGGCCCGATCGTAAACACCGCGTCTTCGGAGTTCTCGAAGATCCGCACCTGCGCCCGCAACCGCGCCAGCAGCTCGGCCAGCCGGAACGGCTTGGCGATATAGTCGTTGGCGCCGGCGTCGAGCCCGCGCACCACGTCGGTCTCGTCGTCCGAACCGGTCAGCATGATGATCGGCATGCGCAGCCCTGCCTTGCGCAGGTTGGCGCACAGGTCGCGGCCATCACCGTCCGGCAGGGTGACGTCGAGGATCAGCGCATCGAACCGCGAATCGCGCGCTGTCACCATGGCTTCGGCTTCGCTGATCGAACCCGCCTCGGACGCGGCGAACTCGCCATCGACTTCCAGTTGTTCGACCAGCGTTTCGCGCAGAGCGGTGTCGTCGTCGATGATCAGGATGGGACGCTCGCCCGACATTTAGAACCCTTCCTCGAGTGAAGCCGTATCGGCTTCCGGTAGCTCCGGACGGATCTCACATGAAATCGTGATGTGACCGTGCCGCTTGGGACAACGCGCAGCCATCCAACTTCTGCGCTGCACATCACACACTTTTCCGTGAGAGAAGGGAAGGGTTTTTGTTCCATCGCCACATCCCTCATTGCCTCGTTTCGCCCGGCGCGCTTTGCGTCCGCCTCGTCCAACGCGCATAAGGCCCGGACCCATGCCGCCCGATTTGCCCCAACCCAACTCAGCCCAAACCGAACCTGGTCAACGCCGCTCCGAAGCCGCACGTGCGCCCGACGCCGGGATCCTCCGGCTGCGTGCGGTGCATCGTGCGGCGGCCGAGTTGCGCCGCGGCACGCCGGTGCTGCTGACCGGCAGCCAGCCCTTGGCGATCCTGGCGGCCGAAACTGCCGGCGCTGCCGGGTTGGCCGATCTCGAAGCGTTGACGTCCGGTCCGCCGCTGCTGCTGCTGGCGCCGGTCCGCGCCGCCGCCCTGCTGCGCCGCCCGGTCGAGCCGCAGCCGCCCGCCTTGGCGCTGCGCACCGCGGGGCTGTCGGACCCGGCGATGTTGCGCGGCCTGGCCGATCCGACCGCCGCGCAGTTGCTGCGTGAGCCGCCGGAGCTGGCACCGTCGCCGGAGCTGGCGCCGGCCGCCTTGGCCTTGGCGAAGATCGGACGGCTGCTTCCGGCGGTGCTGGCCGCGCCGCTTCGCCCGGGCGCCGCGCGAACGGCTGCGGCGCGGGCGCTCTGGTCGGTGGCCGACGCCGACGTGTTGTCGCACCCCGATCGCGAGGCAAGCGGGCTCGTGCGGGTCGCCGAGGCGCACGTGCCGCTCGAGGATGCGCCCGACGCCCGGATCGTTGCCTTCCGCGCCCCGGATTCCGGGATCGAGCACCTGGCGATCCTGATCGGCCAGCCCGAGCACGCGACCGCGGCCGGCCCGCCGCCGCTCGTTCGGCTGCATTCGGAATGCTTCACCGGAGACCTGCTCGGCAGCCTTCGCTGCGACTGCGGCCCGCAACTGCGTGGCGCGCTGCGCCGCATGGGTGAGGAGCGCTGCGGCGTGCTGCTCTATCTGGCGCAGGAAGGGCGCGGGATCGGCTTGGTCAACAAGCTGCGGGCCTACGCGCTGCAGGAACGCGGCCTCGACACGGTGGACGCCAACCGCGCGCTCGGCTGGAACGCCGACGAGCGCAACTTCCTCGTGGCGGCCACGATGCTCGAGCAGCTTCGCATTCCGGCGATCCGGCTGCTGACCAACAACCCCGACAAGATCGCCGCACTCGCCGCGTGCGGCATCGTGGTGGCCGGGCGGGAAGGGCTGGTGATCGAGCCGAATGGGGTCAACGACCATTACCTCGCGACCAAGGCGCGGCGGTTCGGCCACCTGATCGGTTGATCCTGAGCCCGTAACGAATGGCACGCGGCTTGCGAGAGGCTGGGTCATGATCCTCCCCACGCCCGGGCCCGATCCGGCCTCCCGACTGTTCGGCTACGCCACTCCGCCCGATGGTGCGGGCCCGATCGGGCCCGATCAGCTTTGGCCGACCCCCATCACCATCACGCACGACGAGTTCATGCGCGGCCTCAACCCGCTGCATCATTTGCCGGGGGTCGGCATGATCTACCGGGCCGTCACGGGCGAAACGATCCCGGCGCCCATGCGGGTGCTTGGCGCCGGGATCGTCGGCGGCCCGCTCGGCGCGCTCGGCGCGGGGTTCATGGGCCTGCTCGAGGCGATCATCGCCATGAAGCCGGACCAGTCGCGCCCGGCAGTGCCGGCCGGCATGTCCGAGACGGGGTCCGAGGCCGGGGTGCAGCCGGTGACGCCGGGCACCCTGACGGCGGGCGCCTATACCACGCTGGCGACCGTGGCGCCGGAATGGCTTGGCGGCGGCACCATGCTCGCGGCGGCCGAGCCGGGCCGCGGCGCCGCCGCCTACCAGCAAGCCTCGGCGGAGTGGCAGCGTTCGGAGCTGCTGGAGAAGGGGCTGGCATGAGGAGGCGGGGATGAGCATCGCGACGATCGGCTCGGACGGGCTGCTGCAGCATGAGGGGCGGCGGTATCGCGCCGCACTCGGCCGCGGCGGGATCCGGGCGGCGAAGATGGAAGGCGACGAGGCGACCCCAGCCGGGCTGCTGCCGCTGCGGCGCGTGCTGTTCCGGGCCGACCGCGTGCGACGTCCCCGGGCGGCGGCGCCGCTGCTGCCGCTGGCGCCGCACGACGGCTGGTGCGACGACCCGGCAGATCCCGCCTACAACCAGCCGGTGCGGCTGCCCTACGCAGGCCGGCACGAGGCGTTCTGGCGCTCGGATGCCCTCTACGACGTCATCGGCGTGCTCGGCTGGAACGACGCGCCGGTCGCCAAGAACCGTGGCAGCGCCATCTTCCTACATGTGGCCCGGCCGGATTACGCGCCCACCGAGGGCTGCGTCGCCTTGGCCCTGCCCGATCTGCTGGAGGTGCTGGCAGCCGGGTTGAGCGGGATCGACGTGCGCGGCTGAGCCGGGCGGCCGGCGTCCGACCTCGACCTCAGGCCGTCACCGCCTCGGCCAGGCCCAGCATCTTGGCCGCCAGCGGGGTCTTGTCGGCATATTGCTTCCACGACGACGACCGTGCCACCGCCTGCCAGCGATCGACCGTGGCGTTGCCCATCGGCGTCACCGCGACGCCGGCCGCGGCGAACACCCGGCCCAGCTCGGCGTCGTCGGCCTTGGCGCCGGCCAGGTTGAACGGGACCATCTCCTCGCCGACCGCCAGCATCGCCTCCTGTTGCGGCTTCGTCAGCGTGTCCCAGACCGCCTTCGAAATCATGATCGGCTCGAGGATGAAGAAGAAGCTGCGTTCCCCTGGCGTGGTCATGTATTTCGACGCTTCCTCGAGCTTGAAGCTGAGGAACGAGCTCGATGAGGTGCAAGCGGCGTCCATCACCCCGGTCTTCATGCCCATGTAGACCTCGTTGGACGGCATCGACGACACCGACGCGCCGGCGGCGAGGAACATTTCGTCCATCTCGCGCGAACCGCCGCGAATTTTCATGCCGCGGGCGTCGGCGGGCTCGATCAGCGGCTTGGTGCGCGACGCCATGCCGCCCGACTGCCACATCCAGCTCAGCAGCACGACGCCTTTGCTGTCCAGCAGCGCCGTCAGCTCGCGCCCGATCGGGCTGCTGCGCCAGGCGTAGCCCTGGGCGTAGCTCGTCACCAGCGCTGGCATGAAGGAGATGTTGAACTCGTGCACTTCGCCCCCGGCATAGGTGAGCGGGATCAAGGCGATGTCGAGCGCGCCTTTGCGCAAGCCGCTGAACTGGGCGAAGGTCTTCATCAGCGAGCCGTTCGGATACACCTCGAACTTCAGCGACCCGCCGGTCCGCTCGCTGACCAGGTCGGCGAAGCGGTGGCACATGCGGTCGCGGAAGTCGCCGGTCTCGCCGGAGCTGCCGGGGAATTGGTGGGCGATGCGCAGCAGCCGCGGGGTGCCTTGCGCCCGGCCGAGCGTGGCCGGCAGCGCCAGGGCGGCGCCAGCCGCGAGGTTCAGCGCGCCGCGGCGGGAGAGTGGGGTCATCGCGTCCTCCGATTGGCCGGCCCTTGGCTGGGCCTATCGGCAGGCTACAATGGCGCCCGGGAGGACGCCACAGCATGGACATCCGCAAGATCGCCGGGGCACTCGGCGCCGAAATCCATGGGGTGGACCTGTCCAGGCCGCTGGGCGACGAGATCGTGCGGGCGATCCGCCAGGCGCTGCTGGACCACCTCGTGATCTTCTTCCGCGACCAGGACCTCGACCCGGCCCGGTTCCGGCAGTTCGCCGCCTGCTTCGGAACGCCGGTCGAATATCCGTTCGTGCGCGGACTCGAGGGCTTCCCGGAGATCATCCAGGTGCTCAAGCGCGAGGACGAGCGGAGCAATTTCGGCGGCATCTGGCACGCCGACACCACCTACCTCCAGGAGCCGCCGATGGGCAGCATCCTGCTTGCCCGCGAACTGCCGCCCTATGGGGGCGACACGCTGTTCGCGAACCAGTACTTGGCATTCGAGGCGCTGTCCCCGGGGTTGCAGGAAACGCTGACCGGCCTGCGGGCGGTCAGCACCTCGGCCAAGGCGGACGTGAGCAAGACGCGCGAAGACCGGGTCAAGGACAGCGGCGCGGATGCTGCCAAGCAGGACTACGTCGCCGAGCACCCCGCCGTGCGGACCCACCCCGAGACCGGCCGCCGCGCGCTGTATGTCAACGTCGCCCACACCGCCCGCTTCGCCGGCTGGACGGAGGCGGAAAGCGCGCCGCTGCTCGACTACCTGTTCGCGCACCAGGTGAAGCCGGAGTTCACCTGCCGCTTTCGCTGGACGCCGAACGCGATCGCGTTCTGGGACAACCGCGCCGCCCAGCATAACCCGGTCAACGACTACCACGGGTTCCGGCGGCTGATGCACCGCATTACCCTGGCGGGCGACAAGCCTCGGTAACAGGGAACTTTCCCCACCGTTGGGCGCTTGTTCCGCGTCGTCAAGCGGAGTTGCCGGTATGTTGAAGTGGGCGCTGATCTTCTTCGTGATCTCGATCGTGGCCGGGTTCTTCGGCTTCAGCGGCGTTTCGGCGGCTTCAGCGGGCATCGCGAAGATCCTGTTCTTCGTCGCCATCGCTATTTTTCTCGTATTCCTGGCGCTCGCCTTGTTTGCCGGACAAGCTATCCTCTGAGCCACGTCGCGACCACGGGAGGGACCATGCAGCGCCGCATCGGATGGGTTGTCATATGCGGCCTGCTGGCCGGGTTCGCCGGGACTGCAAACGCGCAGCAGTTGGGCGGAGCGCAAACCGGGCCTGGCATGGGCGGGATGGGCACGGGCGGAATGGGCATGGGCATGGGCGCGCCCGGCATGGGGGCGCCGGGCATGGGCGCGCAAGGGATGGGCGCGCAAGGGATGGGGACGCAGGGCATGGACCGGTATCGGCTGCCCGGCATGGGAATGGGAACCGGCATGGATCGCCGCCCGGGGCCCGGCATGCAGGACCGGGTCGACGATGGCCGCACGCCGGCGCCGCCGCGGGCGCGGCAGGGCACCCAGCCGCAGCAACGCCAAGGGCGGAACGGCAACGATGGCTGATAGCGTGGCGGGACCGTTCCGACGGTCCGCCAGGTCGGACCTGAACCGGCCGCAGCCGTGACGGGCTAGCGCCGCAGCTCCATCTGGATCGGCCCTTCGCGGCGGCCATGGGTGAACTGATCCACCATCGCGTTGCCGCTGTGCATCAGCTCCGCGGCGGCGCCCTGCCATACGAGCTTGCCTCGGAACAGCATCGCCGCACGGTCGCCGATCCGCGTGGCGCTCGCCATGTCGTGGGTGATGGCGACCGCGGTGCTGCCGAGGCGCTTGACGCAATCGACGATCAGCCCGTCAATCACGGCGCCCATGATCGGGTCGAGGCCGGTCGTGGGTTCGTCGAAGAACAGGATGTCGGGTTGGCCGGCGATCGCGCGTGCGAGGCCGACGCGTTTCTGCATGCCGCCCGACAGCTCGGCCGGTGACAGATCGCCAACGCTCGGGTCGAGGCCCACCTGCTGCAGCACCTCCGCGGCCTTCGCGCGGGCGGCGGTGCGGCTGACGGTGTGCCGGGCCAGCAGGCCGAAGGCGACGTTCTCCCAGACCGGCAGGCTGTCGAACAGCGCGCCGCCCTGGAACAACATGCCGATTCCGGCCCGCGCCTGCTCGGCCTCGTGCGCCGGCAAGGCGAGCACGTCGCGGCCGTCGATCGCGATCGTGCCCTCGTCGGGCTCGATCAGGCCGAGGATGCATTTCAGCAGCACCGACTTGCCGCTGCCGGACCCGCCGATCACCACGGTGGACGTGCCCGGCGCGATATCGAGGTCGATGCCGTCCAGCACCTGCTTGGCGCCGAACGCCTTGCGCAGGCCGCGGATGCGGATCTTGGGCACGCTCGCCACCTCGTTCATCGTGCGAAGAACAGCTCGGTCAGCACGTAATCGAACGCCAGGATGAGGATGCTCGCCGTGACGACGGCGTTGGTGGTCGCCGCACCCACGCCCTGCGCCCCGCCGCGGCTGTTGTAGCCGTGGAAGCACCCCATCAGCGCCACGATGAAGCCGAACGCGCCCGCTTTGGCCAACCCGGCGACGACGTCGTTGATGCGCAGGATGTCGGCGGTCGCCCTGAGATAGGCGAGCGGCGTGAAGCCAAGCTTGACGGTCGCGACCAGGAAACCGCCGCCGACCCCGAGGATGTCGGCGACCAGCACCAGGAGCGGCAGCGCGAGCAGCCCGGCCAGCAGCCGTGGCGCGATCAGGTACTTCATCGGGCTGGTGGACAACGTGCCGAGCGCGTCGATCTGGTCGGTGACGCGCATGGTGCCGAGCTCGGCGGCCATCGCCGCGCCCACGCGCCCCGCCACCATCAGCCCGGCCAGCACCGGTCCGAGCTCGCGCACCACCGACAGCACGACCACCTGGGCGGTGGCGCTCTCGGCGTTGAACCGGGCGAAGCCGGTATAGCTTTGCAGCGCGATCACCATGCCCGAGAACACGGCCGTCAGCGCCACCACCGGCAGGCTGAAGAAGGCGAACTCGATGAACGCCTGCCCGAACATGCGGCCGTAGAACGGCGGCCGCACGAGGTGCGACAGGCCTTCGGCGCCGAACAGGGCGACGGCGCCGGTGCGGCGGACGGCGCCGATCGCGCCGCGGCCGACGGTCGCGACGGCGTCGAGCGGCCCGGTCATGCCGGCAGGTAGGTCCGGCGGTAGCGCGGGCCGAGACTGGTCAGGATTTCGTAGCCGTTGGTGCCGGCGCGCTCGGCCACGGCGTCGACCGGCAGAAGCGGGCCGATCAGCTCGAGCGGGGCGCCCGGGACGGCGCCGGGCACGTCGGTCACGTCGAAAGTGGTCAGGTCCATGGACACACGCCCTACCAGCGGGACGGGCCTGCCGTCAAAGCACGCCACGGCACGGTTGCCGAGGCTGCGCAGGTAGCCGTCGGCGTAGCCCACCGAGACGGTGGCGATGCGGCTCGGCCGCGGTGCGGTCCATTGCCCGTTATAGCCGACCCGGCCGCCCGCCGGCACGTCGCGAACCTGCAGGATGCGGGCGAGCAGCGTCACCACGGCGCGCATCGGGTTCGGGCGGCCGGGCGTCGGGTTCACGCCATAGAGCGCGGCGCCGGGCCGGGCGAGGTCGGACGCGAAGCCGTCGCCGAGGAACAAGCCGGACGAATTGGCAAAGCTGCGCGGCGCCCGTGGCAAGCGGCCGCAGGCCGCGGCAAAGGCCCGGCGCTGCTGCTCGCTGACCGGGTCGGCCGGGTCTTCGGCCGAGACGAGGTGGGTCATGACGTAGTCGAGGCCGATGCCGGCCAGGCGCCCCGGCTCGGCGGCGAGCACGTCGACGTCGGCCGGCGCCAGGCCCAGCCGGTTCATGCCGGTGTCGACATGCAGCAGGGCGGGCAGGACGCGCCCGGCGGCGCGCGCCGCAACGCCCCATGCACCGATCTCCGCCAGCGAGCCGAGCACCGGCCGGATGTCGTGGCGGACGTATTGGCCCGCCGTGCCGGGCCACAGGCCGTTCAGCACGGCCAGCATGGTGCCGGGCAGATAGGGACGCAGCGCCAACGCTTCGTCCAGGTGGGCGACAAAGACATGGCGGCACCCGGCGGCGTGCAGCGCCTGCGCCACCGGCCCCGCGCCCAGCCCGTAGGCGTCGGCCTTGAGCACCGCGGCGACGGCCCCCGGCGCGCGGGTGCGTAGGAGGCACCAGTTGTGGACGAGGGCGGCGAGGTCGATCCGGAGTTCGGTGGGAGCCTCAGTGGCCGGCGTCATGCGCCACGTCGAGATCGGCGAAGCGGGTGAACTCGCCTTCGAACAGCACCGGGATCATGCCGGTCGGGCCGTGCCGCTGCTTCTCGATCAGGATCTCGGCCTTGTTGTGCACCTGCTCCATGTCGCGCTGCCACTTGTCCAGCGCGGACTGGAACTTGTCCTCGGTGTCGTAGGCCATCTGCTTCGGCGCCCGCTGCTGCAGGTAGTATTCGTCGCGGTACACGAACAGCACCATATCGGCGTCCTGCTCGATGGTGCCGCTTTCGCGCAGGTCGCTCAATTGCGGGCGCTTGTCCTCGCGGCTCTCGACCGCGCGTGACAACTGCGACAGCGCCAGCACCGGCACCTCCATCTCCTTGGCGATCGCCTTCAGCCCCTGGGTGATCTGGCTGATTTCGAGGACCCGGCTTTCGGGCTTCGTGCCCACGCTGGGGCGCATCAGCTGCAGGTAGTCGACCACGACGAGGCTCAGGCCCTTGGTGCGCTTCAACCGCCGGCAGCGAGTGCGCAGCGCGGAGAGGGAGATCGCCGGGGTGTCGTCGATGTGCATCGGCAGCTGGGCGATCTCGCGGCTGACCTCGACGAAGCGGTTGAAGTCGCGCTGGCCGATCTCGCCGCGGCGGATGCGGTCGGCCGACACCCGCGCCTCCTCAGCCAGCAGGCGGGTGGCCAGCTGCTCGGCGCTCATCTCCAGGGAAAAAATCGCGACCGAGCCGTCGGGCTGCTTGTTCGGATCGTCGGATTGGGCGTTGCGCATCAGCGCCTTGGCGGCGCCGTAGGCGATCTTGGTGGCAAGTGCTGTCTTGCCCATGCCCGGGCGCCCGGCGAGGATCATGAGGTCGCTCGGGTGCAGGCCGCCGGTCTTCTTGTCCAGGTCGCGCAGCCCGGTGCTCAAGCCGCTGACGTGCCCGGCCTGCTTGTGCGCCCGTTCAGCGCTTTTGATCGCGTCCGTGAGCGCCCGCTCGAAGGTGACGAAGCCGCCATCGTTGCCGCCCTTGGTGGCGAGCGTGAACAGCTGGCTTTCGGCGAACTCGATCTGCTCGCGCCCGTCGATCGCCATGTCGGCGCCGAACGCGTTGTTGACCACCACCTCGCCGATGTCGATCAGCTGCCGCCGGATCCAGGCGTCGTGGATGGCGCGGCCATATTCGCCGGCGTTGATGATGCCGATCATCGCCGTCAGCAGTTGCGCGAAGTAGGGCGTGCCGCCGACCTCGTCGAGCGCGCCCGAGTGCTCGAACTCCGCCTTCAACGTCACGGCGTCGGCGAGTTGGCCGGCTTCGACCCGGCGGGCGATCGCCTGGTAGATGCGGCCATGCACCGGGTCGGCGAAATGCTCCGGCAGCAGGAAGTCGGACACCCGCTCGAACGCCTTGTTGTTGGCCAGAAGGGCGCCGAGCAGCGCCATCTCGGCGCGGTCATTGGAGGGCGGCGTGCGCTGGCTGAGGCCGAGCAGGGGCGAGTTGATGCTGTTCATGCGGCTGTCATTATACCCGATCGGGGCAGTTTGGGCTGTGGATGGAAAAGGATAACGGGGAGGAAATCTCCGCAGCAGCAATCGCCCTGTTCTGGAACGTCATGGCCGGGCTCGACCCGGCCATCTCTCCCCAGCAGGAACGCCGTGGCACGGCCGCTGCATGACCGCGCCGCAAAGGAGAGTTTCACGATGCCCGATCGCTTCCACCTCGGCTGGTTCTGCAATTTTTCGTCCGGCGAGTGGAACCACCCGTTTGCCAGCGGCCTGCCGCCCTGGGACGGCAAGATCTTCGTCGAGATGGCGCAGGCGATGGAAGGGGCCTGCTTCGACTACATCATGCTCGAGGACACGCTGATGGTGTCCGAAGCCTATCGCGGCACCGCGGAAGCCACGCTCAAGCACGCGCTGCAAGCGCCCAAGCACGACCCGTTGCCGCTCGCCGCGATCATCGCCGCCAACACGAGCCGCCTCGGCGTGGTCGCGACCATGAGCACTATGGCGTACCCGCCCTTCATGCTGGCCCGGCTTGCGTCGACGATCGACAGCATCTCCGGCGGCCGGTTCGGCTGGAACATCGTCACCTCCGGCGAGGACGCGGCGGCGCAGAATTTCGGCATGGACGTGCTTCCGCCGCGCGAGCAGCGCTACGAGATGGCCGACGAATACGTGGATGTGGTGACGAAGCTGTTCGGCTCCTGGGCGCCCGACGCGGTGGTGATGGACCGCGAGCGCGGCGTCTATGCCGATCACACCAAGGTCCGGCCGATCCATCATGAGGGCAAGTATTTCAAGGTGCGCGGCCCGCTCAACACGGTGCCGTCGCCGCAGGGGCGGCCGGTCTACGTGCAGGCCGGCGGCTCGCCGCGCGGGCGGGAGTTCGCGGCGCGCAACGCCAATTCGATCATCGCGGTCGCCAACGGCGCGTCGGGCATGAAGTGGTATCGCGACGACGTCCGCGCCCGCGCGGCGGCGGCCGGCCGCGACCCCGAGGAGATCAAGGTGCTGTTCCTGGTCTATCCGGTGCTGGGCGAAACCACCGAGGACGCGGAGGCCAAGTATGCGCGGATGGTGAACTCACCCGCCTTCATCGAAGCCGGGCTCGCGTCGATCGGCACCGTCACCGACATCGACTTTTCCCAGTTCGACCTCGACGCCGAGCTGCCGCGGCTGACCACCAACGGCGAGCAGGGCTCGCTCGACAAGTTCGCGCAATGGGGCAGCGGCAAGACGCTGCGCCAGCTCGCTGCCGAGCGCTACGATGGCGGGCTGCGCCTGGTCGGCACGCCGGACGAGGTGGCGGATAAGATGGGTGCGGCGATGGCTGAGATCGGCGGCGACGGCTTCCTCGTCAGCACCCCGTTCCAGCGCATCAGCCGCCGGGTCGTGGTCGAGATCACCGAGGGGCTGGTGCCGGCGCTGCAGCGGCGCGGGCTGGTGCGCACGCACTACGAACACACGCTGCTGCGGGACACGCTCCGGGAGTTTTGACGGGCGGTGGTCGGGGGCTGCTTGGGTGTGGTGGGCTTTGCCCACCCTACGGGGGATTCGAGCCGGCCTGGCGAAAGAGCGGCGCCCGCGCTTCGGCGAACTCCGCCACCGCCGCGACGAAGCGGTCTAGGTCCGGTTGGCTGAGCGGCAGGCTCAGCGCCACCATGCCGCGCCGGGCTAGATAGAGGCCGGCATCGAGCATGTCGAAGAAGAACAGCTCGCGCAGCCCTTCCTCCTCCGCCGTCGGGACGTAAGCGCGGTCGATCGGGCCGGTGCGGAAGTGCGGCGAAGCGAGTGAGCCGAGGCCGGTGAAATGCATCGGCACGCCGGCCGCGGCGCAGGCGGCGTTGAGCGCGGCCCGCAGCGCCTCGCCGCGCTCGAACAGGGCCTCGGCGGCGTCGGCGGTGAAGATCTCGCCCATGGCGACGTTGCCGGCCGCCATCGACAGCACGTTGTTGTTGAAGGTGCCGGCATGCGGCAGCGTGTTCGCGAACAGGTCCATGACGTCGGCCCGGCCGCCGAACGCGCCGAAGCTCATGCCCCCGGCCACATACTTGCCCAGCGTCGTCAGATCCGGCGTGATGCCGAGGCGGGATTGCGCGCCGCCGGCACTGGAGCGCGACGTCATCACCTCGTCGAAGATCAGCAGCGCGCCGGTTTCGGTCGCGACCTCGCGCATTGCGGCGAGGAAGGCGGGATGGGCCGGGATGCAGCCGCCGGAGCCCAGCATCGGCTCGACGATGATGGCGGCGAGGTCGCCGGCATGGGCGCGCGCAAGGGCGACGGCGCCCGCCGGGTCGTTGTAGTCGGCCATCACGACCGGCAGCGGCAGCGTCGCCTTGGACGGGCCCGAGACCGGAAAGGTCAGCACCCCGCCATGGTAGCCGCCGCGACACGCCAGCACGGTGGCGCGGCCGGTGAAGGCGCGGGCGGCCGTGAGCGCCATCAGGTTGCCCTCGGTGCCGGAGTTGGTGAATCGCACCAGCTCGATTGAAGGAAAGCGGCTGCAGATCAGCCGGGCCAGCGCGACCTCGGGCTCGCCGACCGCGGCCAGGTTGAGGCCGTTCGCGAGCGCGGCCTCGATCGCCCGCCGGATGCGCGGCTCGGAGTGGCCGAACAGCCCGGCGGTGTACTCGCCGCACAAATCGAGATAGGCGTGCCCGTCCACGTCCCAAAGCCGGCAGTCCTCGCCGCGGGCCATGGCGGTGGGGAAGGGACCGTAGGACAGCACCGTGCGCGTGTTGCCGCCGGGCATGACGGCGCGGGCCTGCTCGTGCAGCGCTTGGCTGCGCGGCCGCCGGCTCACGTAGCGGTCGCGGGCGTCGGCCACGGCGGAAGCGATGTCGCTGTTGGTCCGGATGGCCGTGGCACTCATGTGTTCCCCCTCCTATGCGGGTCCGGGCGCGCGGCCCCCGATGCTTGTCCTACGTCGCTGTCTTACATCACCGAAGCCGTCAGCAGCCCGGCCAAAATCCGCAGCCCCGGATGCGTCTCCGTCCCCCAGCGCCGGGTTGCGTGGGAGATGTTGATCGTCGCCAGCGACCGGCCGGCATACAGGATCGGCACGTTGACCATGGTGGTGATGCCCAGGCTCAGGATCAGTTCGTGGTCCGCAAACACCCGGCGGATGTCATCCGGCGTATCGCACACCATCATCTCGCCGCGGTCCAGCACGACGTGGCCCCAATGCGTGTCCTGCTTCTGTTTGCGTCCGCCGGGCGGGTAGGCGGCGGGGTTGCTGGAATAGGCGCGCTCGACCTCCATCGTATCGTGCAGCGAGCGCGTCACGGTGAACAGGTTGTGGCCGAACAGACGCTGCGCCAGCGCGTCGGTCGCGGCGAACGCGGCGGCAGCGCCTTCGTTGGCGGTCAGCGCCATGATGGCGGCCACGTCGTCCAGGGTCGGCATCGGTTCGGGCATGCTCAGGGTCCTATGGGCAAGGGGTGGGCAGTCGCTTCGGGCAGCAAGCCGCGTGTGCGGAAGCGCAGGATCAGCAGCAGGGCGGCGCTGAGCAGGATCTCGCGCATGGCAGCGCCCTGAACCGCGGTCAGGCCGGGGATGGCGGCGATCACGAACCGGGTCGACTCCAGGAACGTCACGATCAGCACGGCGCCCAGCACCGCGCCCCGGTTGTTGCCGACACCGCCGGCCAGCAGCGACAGCTTGATGTAGAGGGTCAGCAGCGGCACGAAGATGTCGGGCGCGATGAACGATGTGTAATGGCCGTAAAGCGCGCCCGCCATGCCCATCGCCCCCGCCCCGATCGCGAACGCCTGCACCTTGTAGGCGAGCACCCGCTTGCCGGCGACCGCGGCCACGCCCTCGTCATCGCGGATCGCCCGC
Source organism: uncultured Alphaproteobacteria bacterium (assembly GCA_963752225.1). Classification (GTDB taxonomy): domain Bacteria; phylum Pseudomonadota; class Alphaproteobacteria; order Acetobacterales; family Acetobacteraceae; genus JBBROS01. The sequence goes on from CAVVXS010000007.1 coordinate 82,965, forward strand.
AGCACGCGGCCGAATGGCGCGTAGCTCAGCCGCTCGGCGACGACGAACGCCACCGTCACCAGTGCGGCGACGATGGCGAGATACAGCAGGTTGAACTGAACCGGCGGCAGCACGCCGCGCTCCGGGCCGGGGATGCCGGAGATGCCGTCGGTGCCCCCGGTCAGCCAGATCTCGTTGCCGGCGGTGATGCGCACCGCTTCGGCAAAGCCGAGCGTCACGATTGCCAGGTAGTCGCCGCGCAGCCGGGCGGTGATCGCCGCCACCGCCGCGCCAACCGCGGCGCCCATGACCGCCCCGGCCGCAACCCCCGCCGCGATCGGCCAGCCGAGCTTCACCGTGAGCAGCGCCGAGGTGTAGGCGCCGACCGCGAAAAAGCCGACTAGGCCGAGGTTCACCATTCCGGCCATGCCCCACATGACGTTCAGGCCGAGCGCCATCAGCGCGTAGATACCAGCCGAGACGCCCATCGCGACGAGATAGTTCTCCATCAGTACGCCCCGTCAGTAGGCACGCTGGCCGAGCAAGCCGCGCGGCCGCAGCAGCAGCACCACCAGGATCGCCAGGAAGCCGACCACGGTGCGGTAGGACGGCGGCAGCACCAGCAGCGACAGCTCCTCGCCGATGCCGACCACGAGTGCCCCGGCCACCGCGCCCGGCACGCTGCCGAGGCCGCCGACCACCGCGGCGGCGAAGATCGACAGGATGGCGCGAAAGCCGGTCAGCGGGTCGATGCTGGTGTCGAGCCCGATCAGCATGCCGCCGGTGCCGGCCAGCCCCATGCCGGCGAACGAGGCGATGCGGCCGACCCGGGCGGCGTCAATGCCCTTGATGTCGGCGAGCGCCGGGTTGTCGGCGACCGCGCGCATCGCCTTGCCGGTGCGGGTCAGGCCGAGAAAGGCGAACACGGCGGCCATCACCACCACCGCCACGGCGCCGTTCTCGACCTGCTGCGGCCCGACCCGCAAGCCCCAGAAACGCCAATCGCGCAGCATCGGCAGGTCGTAGCCGTTCAGCTCGTTGCCGAAGCCGAGACGGACGACGTTCTCCAGCAGGATCGTCAGCGCGATGGATCCGATTGCCGTGGTGATCGACCCGGCGGCCCGGAACGGCCGCAGCACAAGCTCGTCCGAGACCACGCCGACGCAGGCCGCCGCGATGAAGGCCACGCCGAGCGAGGGCACCAGAGGCAGGCCGAATTGCACGTTGGCGATCCAGCCGGCAAAGGCGCCGATGGTGGCGTGCGAAGCGAGCGCGAAGTTGGGGAAGCGCAGCACGGCGTAGATCAAGGTCAAGCCGATCGCCGGAACCGCCAGTACCGCCCCGGACATCGCCCCGTTCAGCACCAGCTGGACGACCTGCGGCAGCGGGATCAATCGCCCGCTCAGACGATCGACACGAATTTGAACTTGCCGTTCTCGACCCGCTGGTAGCGGAACCTGCAGTCCTTGATATCGCCGATATCGGTGAAGTCGCAGGGTCCGCTGGCGCCCTCGTAGTTGATCTCCATGCCGGCAGCGATCGCCTTCAGGCCCTCGACCGCGGAATAGACCTTCTGCCCGTCGCCCTGCGACACCCGGCGCACGGTGTCGCGCAGCGCCGTGCCGCTCGCCTCCTTGGCGCGGGCGATCGTCAGCGCCACCAGGCTGATCCAGTCGGTCGCCTGCGTCTCGTAGGAGTCTGGCTCGCCGCCGAGCCGCTTCTTGGCGAGTTCGAACGCGGGCGAGCCGATGTCGGACGAGGGCTGCACCGTGTAGGTGCCCTCGACCGCCGGCGCCGGCACCGAATCCAGCAGCTTCTGCGTGACCGCGTAAGACTGGGCGAAGCGCGGCTTATCGAACCCGGCGCGATAGAGCTCGCGCAGCAGCACCGTGCAATCGGGCGTGTAGCCGTTGAGATAGATGAGGTCCGGATCGGTGCGCAGCGCCTGGTCCACTTCGGAGCGGTAGCTGGTCTTGCCGCCCTCGTAGATCAGGCCGCCGACCAGCTTGGAACCGTGCTGCGCCAGCACCTGCTCGACCCGCGCCTGGCCGGGGACGGCGAATGGCGCCTGGATCGCCATGATGTAGACGCGCTTGGCGCCCAGCGCGGCGATGAACTCGGCATGCTTGCCGTTCTGCAGCTGCGTGTTCGGCTGGGTGCGGATCAGGTAGCCGTTATGCGGCAACTGGGTGATGGTGTCCGAGCCGGATACCGTGGTGAGGAACACGCGGCTTTCCCAGCACACCGGCGCGACCGCGGTCGTCACCGCCGACGCCCAGGTGCCCATGATCACAGGCACCCGGTCCACGTCGATCAGCTTGCGCGCCGCACGCACCGCGGCCTCCGGGTTGGTCTGGCTGTCCTCGACGGCGAACTCGACCGGGCGTCCGAGCACGCCGCCGACGGCGTTGATTTCCTCGCGCACGGCGTTCATCGCCCGCAGCATGCGCGGACCGTCGAAGCCGCCGGCGCCGGTGAGCGGCGTGAGCACGCCCAGCTTCAGCGGCGAGGATTGGGCGCGGGCGATGGCGGGTGCGGCCAGGGCGGCGAGGACGAGGCGGCGGGTAAGGGTCATCATGGTCTCCAAGGCCAGGGCTCTGCCCTGGACCCGTTGCGGCCAGAGGCCCCAAACCCCCGGCAAACGGATGTCAAAGGCTCTGCCTTTGCTGGGGTTCAAGGGCCAAAGCCCCTTGATCCAATCCAAGAAATGCCCGCCGGATCTCCGGATCGGCCGCCAGCTCGCGCGCCACGCCTTCGCTTCGGTTGCGGCCGTCCACCAGCAGGTAAGCGCGGTCCGATACCGCCAGCGCCTCGTTGACGTTCTGCTCGACCAGAGCGATCGCCACCCCATCGTCGCGGATCGCCCGGATCTCGCGGAACAGTGCCTGCGCCGCCACCGGCGACAGCCCGGCCGACGGCTCGTCGAGCAGCAGCAGCGCCGGATGCACCATCAGCGCCATGCCCATCGCCAGGATCTGCCGCTCGCCGCCCGACAGTGCCCGCGCCGGCTGCCGCCGCTTGCGGCCCAGCATCGGGAAGCGCTGCATCACCCCGTCGAGCCGCGACCGGGCAACGCGCGGGTCGGCGAAACCACCCATCTCCAGGTTCTCCCGCACTGACATCGAGGCGAACACGTTGTGCTCCTGCGGCACGTAGGCGACGCCAAGCCCCGTCACTTCGCGCGGCCGGCGCCCGCCGATCGCCTCGCCGCGCAGCAGGATCGTCCCCGATTGCGGCGCCAGCAACCCGGCGATCGTCTTCAGCAGCGTGGACTTGCCGGCGCCGTTCGGCCCGATCACGCAAACGATCTCGCCATCGTCCACCGCGAAATCGAGCCCGTTGAGGATGTGCTCGGCCGCGCCATAGCCGGCGACGAGGCGTTCGACGCTCAGGAGGCGCATGCCGGCGTCCCCATGTAGGCGTCCTGCACGATGCGGTTGGCGGCAACGGCGGCGAACGTGCCCTCGGTCAAGCGGCGTCCCTCGGCCATCACCACCACGTGGTCGCAGAGCCGGGCGATGGTGTCCATCTGATGCTCGATCAGCAGCAGGGCGACGCCCGAGGCGGCGATCTCGCGCAGCCGCTCGCCGATCTCGACGCCGAGGCTCGGGTTCACCCCGGCGATCGGCTCATCGAGCAGGATGAGCTTCGGATCGGTCATCAGCGCCCGGCCGATCTCCAGCAGCTTCTTCTGGCCGCCCGACAAGGCCGCCGCGGGCCGGTCGAGCAGGGGCCCCAGCCGCAGCCTGCCTGCGATCTCGGCGGCGCGGTCGCGCAACGTGCGCTCGCGCTCGCGCGCCGGGCTGCTGCGCAGGAGCGCGGCCAGGACCTGCTCGCCGGGCTGCGCCGGGCCGAACAGGAGCAGATTATCGCGCACCGACAGCCGCGGGCAGGCACGGGCGATCTGGAAGGTCCGCACCAGGCCGCGCCGGGTGATGCGGTCCGGGCGCCAGCCGGTGACGTCCTGTCCGTCGAACACGATCCGCCCCGACGACGGCGGCACGATGCCGCTGATGCAGTTGAACAGCGTGGTCTTGCCGGCGCCGTTCGGCCCGATCAGCCCGGTGATGCGCCCCGGCTCCACCTGAAGGTCGACGCCGTTCAGCGCCCGCACGCCATAGAAGCTGCGGGTCACCTGCTCCACAAGGAGCAGCGGCGCCGGGCCGTTATCCACCCCGATCAGCCCGCAGCCGCCGCCCGGCGTGCTGACCTCACATGCATGCCGGTTCGTCGCTGCGGTTCATGAACAGTGCCGCCATCCCGCCGCTTTCCCGCTGATCCCTGCCATAACGCCATGCAAGCACCGCGCCCGACAATCTTCCGTTGCGCCGAACGGCGGCATGCGCCTTGCTGGCGCGGATGGCGGGCGTTGGGAGACGGAGCGGATGGCAGGGCAGGCAGCGGCGCCGGGGGGCATGACGGCCGGGGTTGCCACCGCGGACGTGGTGGTGATCGGGCTGGGCGCAGTCGGCAGCGCCACCTTGCACCGGCTAGCGCTCGCGGGCGTGCGGGCGATCGGCATCGATCGGTTCAACCCGCCGCACGACCGCGGCTCGACCCATGGCGAAACCCGCATCACCCGGCTCGCGGTCGCCGAGGGGCCGGAATATGTGCCGCTCGTGCGCCGCTCGCACGCGATCTGGCGCGAGCTTGAGGCGGAGTCGAACGAGACGCTGTTCGAGCAGATCGGCCTGCTGATGATCGGCGAGGGCGACGGCGCCCGCAGCCACGGCCATGACGGCTTCCTGCGCCGCACGATCGACATCGCCGGCGACCACGCGATCCCGTTCGAGCTGCTGGACAGCGCCGAGATCCGTCGCCGCTACGAACAGTTCCAGGTGTCCGACGCCGAGCGCGCTTACTTCGAGCCGAGCGCCGGCATCCTGCACGTGGAACGCTGCGTGGCGGTGCAGCTGCGGCTGGCCCGCGCGCTCGGGGCCGCCATCCGCACGGACGAGGCGGTGCTGCGCATCGAGCCCAGCGGCAGCGGCGTTGCCGTCACCACCGACCGCGGCCGCATCGAGGCCGGGCGCGCCGTGTTGGCGGCGGGCGCCTGGCTGCCGGGCCTGGCGGGCGGTCACCTGGCGCGGGTCGCCCAGGTGCATCGGCAGGTGCTGACGTGGTTCGAGGCGTCCGAGCCGGCGCTCTACGACCCGGCCCGCTGCCCGCCGTTCATCTGGATGCACGGTGCCGACGAGTCGGACTACCTCTACGGCTTTCCGCTGATGCCCGGCGCACCCGGCGTGAAGGCGGCCACCGAGCGCTACCCCGGCCATGTCGAGCCCGACGCCACCGACCGGGTCGTGTCCGCGGCCGAGGCCCAGGCGACCTACGACCGCCACGTGGCCGGGCGGCTGCGCGGCGTCGGCAGCCGGGTCATGAAGTCGGCGACCTGCCTTTACACCGTGACCCCGGACGCTGGTTTCGTGCTCGACCGGCTGCACGAGGACGGCCGCGTCATTGCCGCCTCGGCCTGCTCCGGCCACGGTTTCAAGCATTCCCCGGCGATCGGCGAACACCTGGCCGACCTGGCCATCGGCGCCACCGCCGCCGAGACGAGCTTCGCCCTGGCCCGGTTCGGGTAGGGCGGGTTTCCGGCTGGGACTTAGGCCGACTTCACCACCTTGGGCGGAATCACGACGGCGATGCTGAGCTCCTTGAGCTGCGCCGGCGTCACCTCGGACGGGGCGGCCATCATCAGGTCCTCGCCCTGCTGGTTCATCGGAAACAGGTTGACCTCACGCAGGTTCGGCTCGTCGGCCAGCAGCATGACGATGCGGTCGATGCCCGCCGCCATGCCGCCATGCGGCGGGGCGCCGAAACGGAACGCGTTCAGCATGCCGCCGAATTTCTCCTCGACGGCGCCCGGCGGGTAGCCGGCGATCTCGAAGGCGCGCAGCATGATCTCCGCCTTGTGGTTGCGGATGGCGCCGCTGCTCATTTCGTAGCCGTTACAGACGATGTCGTATTGGTAGGCGGGGATCGTCAGCGGATCCTGGTTGTTCAGCGCGTCCAGCTCGCCGGCCGGCATGCTGAACGGGTTGTGGCTGAAGTCGATCCGGCCGGTCTCCTCGTTCAGCTCGTACATCGGGAAGTCGACGATCCAGCAGAAGCGGTAGGCGTCGCGCTCCATCAGCTCGAGCTCGTTGGCGATGCGGGTGCGGACCTGGCCGGCGAACTTGGGCGCCTCGTCCTTCTTGCCGGCGGCGAAGAACACGGCGTCGCCGGGCCCGAGGTCGCAGGCGGCGCGGATCGCCTCGACCCGGTCCGCCTCGAGGTTCTTGGCGATCGGGCCCTTGGCGCCATCCGCGTCGAAGGCGATGTAGCCGAGACCCCCGGCGCCCTCGGTCCGCGCCCATTCGTTCAGCTTGTCGAAGAAGCCGCGCGGCCGCGACCCGGCGCCGGGCGCCGGAATGGCGCGCACCGTGCCGCCGCCGGCCGCGATCCGCGCGAACAGGCCGAAGCCGGAGCCGTCGAACTGGGCGGTGACGTCGCGGATCACCAGCGGGTTGCGCAGGTCGGGCTTGTCGGTGCCGTAGTCGAGCATCGCCTGCGCGAACGGGATGCGGCGGAACGGATACTCGTCCACCGCCTTGCCGGCGGCGAACTCGCTGAACACGCCGTGCATCACCGGCTCCATCGCCGCGAACACGTCCTCCTGCGTGACGAAGCTCATCTCGACGTCGAGCTGGTAGAACATCAGCGTGCGGTCGGCCCGCCCGGCCTCGTCGCGGAAGCAGGGCGCGATCTGGAAATAGCGGTCGAACCCGGCGACCATCGTCAGCTGCTTGAACTGCTGCGGCGCCTGCGGCAGGGCGTAGAACTTGCCCGGGTGCAGCCGTGCCGGCACCAGGAAGTCGCGCGCCCCCTCGGGCGAGCTGGTGGTCAGGATCGGCGTCTGGAACTCGTTGAACCCGCCCGCGATCATCCGGCGGCGAATGCTGTCGATCACCTGCGCACGCAGGATCATGTTGCGCTGGAGCTTCTCCCGCCGCAGGTCGAGGAAGCGGTAGCGCAGCCGCAACTCCTCCGGATAGGTCTGGTCGCCGGCCACCTGGAACGGCAGCACGTCGGCGGCCGATTGCACCACCAGCGTCTCGACCCTGAGCTCGACCTCGCCGGTGGGCAGCTTCGGGTTGACCGTTGCCGGGCTGCGCGGCACCACCAGGCCGGTGACGGTGATGACGCTCTCGACCCGCAGCGCGTCGGCGGCGGCGAAGGCGTCGGAGCCGGCCGGCAGCACGCATTGGGTCATGCCGTAGTGGTCACGCAAATCGATGAAGAGCAGGCCGCCATGGTCCCGCTTGCTGTGCACCCAGCCCGACAGCCGCGCCTCGGAGCTGGCGTCGCCGGCGCGCAAGGCGCCACATGTGTGGGTGCGGTAGGCGTGCATGTCCGGCGTCCTCGAGGCTGGCGCAAACAAACGCCCGCTCCCGGTGAAGTCAAGCACGCCCGCGGCAGCAGATCCCTTGCCGAGCACCGTTCGGGCGTCGCAAACGATAAGGACAGGTAATCACCGCGCCAGCGCACGTTGCAGGGCGAGCGGCATGTTCCCGTTTGAGTCTCTGTGTGGCATAAGAATGACATGCCCGTCATGCGAGCCGTCCCAAAAAGCGAACATTCGCCGGTTCCCTCCCTGGTCACCACGACGTCCGAGCTGGCGGCGTTGTGCAGCCGGCTGCGCGCCGAGCCCTGGATCACCATCGACACCGAGTTCATGCGAGAGCGAACGTACTATCCGGAGTTGTGCGTTGTGCAGCTCGCCGGCACCGACGACGTCGCCATCGTGGACGCGCAAGCGGCCGGGCTGGACCTGGCGCCGCTCGGCGAGCTGCTGGCCGACCGGGCCGTGCTGAAGGTGTTCCATGCCGCGCGGCAGGACGTGGAAATCTTCCTCGAACGGTTCGGCACCGTGCCCGCGCCGCTGTTCGACACCCAGGTGGCGGCGATGGTCGCCGGGTTCGGCGACCAGGTCGGCTACGACGCGCTGGTGCAGGCGCTGACCGGTGGGCAGATCGACAAGGCGCACCGGTTCAGCGACTGGTCGGCTCGCCCGCTGTCGCCGAGCCAGCTCGCCTATGCCGCGGCCGACGTGACGCACCTGCGCGAGGTGTACCGGCGGCTACGCGACCGGTTGGACCAGGAAGGCCGGCTCGAATGGGTCGCCGAGGAGATGGCGGCGCTGGACGAGCCGGGCACCTACCGCGCCGATCCGGACACGATCTGGGAGCGGCTGCGCCCGCGGTCCGGAAACCGCCGCATGCTCGCGTTGCTGCGAGCGACCGCGGCCTGGCGGGAGCGGGAAGCGCAACGGGTGAATATCCCGCGCCAGCGCCTGCTGAAGGACGAGAGCCTGCTGGAGATCGCGGCGACGGCGCCCAAGACGCCCGAGGAGCTGGCGCGGGTCCGCGGCATTACCCGCGGCTTCGCCGAGGGCCGCAGCGGCGGCGGTCTGCTGGCGGCCCTGCGGGAGGCTGCGGCGCTGCCGGACAGCCAGCTACCCGCGGCGCCGCGCGGCAAGGACGGCCCGCGGCCGTCGCCCGCGCTGGTGGCGCTCCTGAAAGTGCTGCTGGCGGCCAAGTGCGAGGAGCACAACGTGGCGCCCCGGCTGCTGGCCTCGTCGGAGGAGCTGGACCGGCTGGCTACCGAGGCCGAACCGGACGTGCCCGCGCTCAGCGGCTGGCGGCGGGAGGTGTTCGGCAACGACGCGCTGGCGCTCAAGGCCGGCCAAATCACGCTCGGGGTCGACGGCAAGCGGGTGAAACTGGTCCGCGTCTGACCCGTTGCTCTCGGAATGGTGAGTTTACGGCCGAACCCGGCACGCCTGCGCCGGCTGCGGCGGATGCCACTCGTGTCGCCGCGCCTTTGGCTCCGGCGCGCGGTGTTCTGGGCCGGCGCGGTGGCCGTCAGCCTGGCCGCGATCGCATTTGCCGCCCTGGCCGACGCCGCTGCCAACCTGTTCGCGCGGATGGCCGGCGGAAGCCCTTGGCTCGTGCTGATGGTGGCGCCGCTCGGCTTGGTGGTGTCCGTCATCATGACCCGGCGGCTGTTCCCGGGGGCGCAGGGCAGCGGCATTCCGCAGGTGATCGCGGCGATCCACCTGTCCGACCCGGCGGTGATCGCCCGCGTGCTGTCGCCGCGGATCGCGGCGGGCAAGGTGATGCTGACCTTGCTCGGGCTGCTGAGCGGGGCCTCGATCGGCCGTGAAGGGCCCACGGTGCAGGTCGGCGCCACGATCATGCATGCGATGGGGCGGCTGCTGCGGCTGCCGCGGCCCGACCTGGAACGCGCGCTGGTGTTGGCCGGCGGCGCGGCCGGCGTGTCGGCGGCGTTCAACACGCCGCTGGCCGGGATCGTGTTCGCCATCGAGGAGCTGAGCCACTCGTTCGAGGTCCGGGCCAGCGGCACCGTGCTGACGGCGGTGATCATCTCCGGCGTGTGCACCTTGGCCCTGGTTGGCAACTACACCTATTTCGGCTCCACGGCGGCGTCGGTCGACCTGGGCTCGGGCTGGCTCGCGGTGGTGGCGTGCGGCGCCGGCGGCGGGCTGCTGGGCGGCCTGTTCAGCACGCTGCTGATCGGGGCGGCGTCGGGGTTGCCGGGCCGCGCCGGCGCGTGGCTTGCGGCGCACCCCATCATCTTCGCGGCCCTGTGCGGCCTGGTGGTCGCGCTGCTGGGCTTGGTGTCCGGGGGTGCGACTTACGGCACCGGCTATCGGCAGGCCAGCAGCCTGGTGTCGGGCGCCGGCGACCTGCCGTGGTGGTTCTTCGTCGCCAAGCTCGGCGCCACCGTGGCCTCGTATCTGAGCGGCATCCCGGGCGGCATCTTCGCGCCCTCGCTGGCGATCGGCGCCGGGTTCGGCCACGCGCTCGCGGTGGTGATGCCCGGCGCGCCGGTCGGCGCGCTCGTGCTGCTCGGCATGGTCGGCTACTTCGCCGGCGTGGTGCAGGCACCGATCACCGCCACGATCATCGTCATGGAGATGACCGAGAACCAGCATTTGACGATCCCGCTGCTGGCAACGTCGATGCTGGCCTACGCGACCTCACGGCTGGTGTGCCGGCGGGCGCTGTACGGCGCCTTGGCCCGGCGGTTCCTTCGGGGGTTGGCCCACTGAGCACGGGACCTTCGCCCCCGCGGGGCGGGACCTCGGCCCCCCGGCCTACTCCAGCGCGCTGGTCACCCCGAGCGTGGCGGCGAGGTGGTCCAGCCGGCGCTGCACGCCTTCGCCTTCGAATACGCCTCCTCCCATGAGGCGCAGCACGAGGCGGCCGCCGTCGAGGCGCAGGGCGGCTTGCGCCAGCAGTTCCGGCGTGCCGGCCGACAGCACGTAGGCCAGCCGCAACGCCGCGCCCAAGGTGACAGCCCGGGCAACGTCGGCGGCGTCGAGCAGCGCGCGCGCCGGGGCGAGAAACGCGGCGCCGATCTCCGCCTCGTAGCGCAGCGCGATGGCGAGCGCGAGGAAGGCGCGCGTCCCATGGGTCATGCCGACGCCGGGTTGGCGCAGCACGCGGCCGAACGACTCCTCGGCCCGGTATTCCGGGTGATCGTGGCTGCCGATGTCGGACATCCAGCAGGCAGCATGGCGCAACCGCAGCGTGGTGGTGGTTTCATTGGGGAACAGCGGCGCCGTCCAGGCGATCAGCGCCGGCGGCAGCCCGGGATCACGGCTCATCCGGTCGGCCATCTCGCGCGCGGCGGCCAGCAGCGGATCCTGCCGGCGCACGTCGGGCGCGACCTGCTGCATGAACCAGCCCTCGCGGATGCCGTTCGCGCTGAACACCACCCGGCGCGCACCGGACGCGCGCAGCAGCCGGCGCAGCACGGTCGCGGCGTAGGGCAGGTCGTCGCTGCGGCGTCGCGGCGCGCCGCCCAGCCGGTCCGGGCCGCGTTTCGGTTCCAGGATCATCGCGGTCAGCGCCCGCGCCGCCTCGTGGTCGATCGTGTAATGGTGCACGATCCCGAGCGGGTAGTTGGTCGCATGCATGTGCACCCGCGCCAGCGCGCGCCAGGCGCCGCCGACCAAGTAAAGGTCGCGGTCGGCGCCTTCGCGCAGCCAAGGCAGTGCGGCGAGGTCGGCATCGGCGATGGCGCGGGCCCGGGCGAGGTCGTGCTCGGCCCGCTCCGACAGCCGGATCACCCCCAGTTTCAGGGTCGCGGCCTGGCGGACCCCGGACGCGTCGAGCCGCACCAGTTCGAGCGAGCCGCCGCCGATGTCGGCCAGCACGCCGTCCGCTTCGGGGATGCCGCACAGCATGCCGGCGGCCGACAGCGACGCTTCCTCCTCGCCGGAGAGGATGCGGATGGTGGCGGCCGGCATCCGTTCCTGCAACGCGGCCACGAACTCGTCGCCGTTGGAGGCGTCGCGCACCGCGGCGGTGGCCAGCACCTCGAACGGCGCCGCATCCATGGCGCCTGCGACGGCGGCGTAGCGGGTCATGACCCGCAGCGCTTGCGCCACCCCCACCTCGTACAACTTGCCCGTCGCCTCGAGGCCGCGGCCGAGGCGGAGCACCGCTTTCTCGTTGAAGATCGCGATCGGGTTGCGGCTGCGGCCCTCGTACACCACGAGGCGCACCGAGTTCGAGCCGAGGTCGACGACGGCGCACCGCGTCGTGGGAGTGTTCGGGAGGTCGGACAACGGTCAGTCCTGACTTACGCGGTCTTGCCGTTTCGGGGGGGTAGCGGCGGCACTCGCCAAGGCCGGCCCGTGCAGGGCGGAGCCGCGGCCGGACAGCGACGGGTTGGTCATGAAGTAGTGGTGCGCCGAGACCGGCTTCGGCCCGGGCGCCACCCGGCGCCACGTGCCGTCGGCGCCGAGCTCCCACGACTGCAGCGTATCCTTCAGGTTGACGACCATGATCTGGTCCAGCACCTGCTGATGGACGGTGCGGTTGTGGATCGGCACCAGCGTTTCGACCCGCCAGTCCATGTTGCGCGCCATCCAATCGGCGCTGCTGATGAAGACCTTGGCATGACGGTTCGGCAGCCGGTGGCCGTTGCCGAAGGCGTAGATGCGGGCGTGCTCGAGGAAGCGGCCGACGATGCTCTTGACCCGGATGTTCTCGGACAGGCCAGGCACGCCGGGACGCAGGCAGCAGATGCCGCGGATCACGCACTTGACGTGCACCCCCGCCCGCGACGCGCGATACAGGTGGTCGATCAGGGTGTCGTCCACCAGGCTGTTCATCTTGAGCCAGATCTGTCCGGGCCGGCCGGCCTCGGCATGCTCGATCTCCTCGTCGATCAGCGCATCGAGCGTGCTCCGGGTGGTGAGGGGGCTGAACGACAGGCTGTCCATCCGCTCGGGCTGGGCGTAGCCGGTCATGTAGTTGAACAGCCGGGCGGAGTCGCGGGTCAGGTCAGGGTCGCAGGTGAAGAAGCTGAGGTCGGTGTAGATGCGCGCCGTGATCGGATGGTAGTTGCCAGTGCCGAAATGCGCGTAGGACCGCATCACCGGCCCTTCGCGGCGCACCACCAGGCTGAGCTTGGCGTGGGTTTTCTGCTCCACGAAGCCGAACACCACCTGCACCCCGGCCGCCTCCATCGAGCGGGCGAGGCGGATGTTGGCTTCCTCGTCGAACCGGGCGCGCAACTCCACCAGGGCGGTGACCGACTTGCCGGCCTCGGCCGCCTCGATCAACGCCTTGACGATCGGGCTGTCGCGGCTGGTTCGGTACAGGGTCTGCTTCACCGCGACCACGTTCGGGTCGGCGGCGGCCTGGCGCAGGAACTGCACCACCACGTCGAAGCTCTCGAACGGATGGTGGACGATGATGTCCTTGGCCCGGATGGCGGCAAAGCAGTCGCCGGCGAAGTCGCGGATCCGCTCGGGGAAGCGCGGCGTGTAGGGGGTGAACTGCAGGTCCGGCCGGTCGTCCACGATCATCTGCTTGAGGTCGGCGACGCCCAGGATGCCGTGCTGGATCACCACCTCCTCGCCGGCGATGTTCTTGTGCTCGACGTCCAACTCGTCGATCACCAGCGCGCGCAGGTCGTCCGGCATGGCGGCGTCGACGCTGAGGTGGATCGCGACCCCGCGGCGGCGGCGCTTCAGCGTCGCCTCGTAGGAGCGCACGAGGTCCTCGGCCTCTTCCTCGAACTCGACGCCGGTGTCGCGGATCAGCCGGAACATGCCCTGGCCGAGGATGTGGTAGCCGGGGAACAACCGGTGCAGGAACAAGGTGACGACGTCCTCGAGCAGGACGAAGCGGATCGTCGGCGGCGCGTTGGCGCCGGGCTTGGCGGGCTCGGCCGGCAGGCGGACGAAGCGCTCGATCAGCGCCGGCAGCGGGATCAGCGCCTGCATGCCCTGACCATCCACGTCGCGCTGCAGCTTGAGGACCTTGACCAGCCCCATGTTGGGGATGAACGGGAACGGATGCGCCGGGTCGATCGCAAGCGGCGTCAGCGCCGGGAACACGCGGTCCATGAACCAGACCTCGAGCCAGGCACGGGCCGAATCGGACAGCGCCATGAGTTCGCACAGCTCGATGCCGGCGTCGCGCAACTGGCCGCGCAGGTCGTGCCAGACCCGTTGCTGCTCGGCCATCAGCCGGGCGGCGCGGACCTGGATCTCGCCCAACTGCTGCGCCGGGGTGCGGCCATCGGCGCTGACCACCGCGAGCCCGGCCTTCGCCTGGCCGATCAGCCCGGCGACGCGGACGGAAAAGAACTCATCGAGGTTGGACGCCGAGATCGACACGAAGCGCAGCCGCTCCAGCAGCGGATGGCGCTCGTTCTCCGCCTCCTCGACGACGCGGTGATTGAAGTCGAGCCAGGACAGCTCGCGGTTGACGAACCGATCCGGGTCGTCGAGGCCGATAACGGGCGCGGCGTGCAGCACGGGCTTCCTCCGGGACAGCGCGCGCATGGTCTAGCCCGGTCCCGGGGTGGCTGGGGAGCGGACCGGCTCGTTTGCCGCGAGATTGTCATCGAGTGCCAAGACGGTCCTCGCCAGGTTGCGGGTGATGGCGCGCCCGGCGGTCAGCGCGGCAGCGTCGAGCTGGGCGACGGCGTCGCGGATCGCGGCGGGCGTGCGGGGCAGACGCGCGAGCAGCCAGCTCTGCACGGGCTCGGCGACCCGGATCTGCCGCTCGGCCAGCAGGCGCCCGAGCAGCAGCGCCAGGAAGGCGTCGTCGGCCGGGTCGATGCGCACGGCGGCGGTGGCGCGCAGCCGGCTGGCCAAGTCGGGCAGGCGGACCGGCAGCCGCCCGGGCGCCACGCGGGCGACCAGCAGCACGGGCTGCCCGGTCCCGGTCGCCGCGTTCAGCAGGTGCAGCAGCGCCGGCTCGTCCGGAACGGCGTCGATGGCGTCGATCGCGACCGGGCAGCTCGGCCACGGGTCGGCCGGTGCGGACGGCAGCACCACGCCGCCGTGCCGCGCCGCCCAAACATGGGCGAGGTGGGACTTGCCGCTGCCCGGCTCGCCCCACAGCGCCAGCCGGCCGGACGGCCAGTCCCGGCTCGCGTCCAGCCAGGCGCACGCCTCGCTTTGCGCCGCATTCGGCAGCAGCTCCGCGGCGGCGAAGACGGGGGCGCGCGCGAACCGCAACGCGAGCTGGGCGGCGGCGGTCACGGCGGCGGCGCCCTCATTGGCCGGGTGGCGGATCGAGATACAAGGCACTGACGAGGTAGCGACGCAGCCAGAACCGCGCCAGCACGCCGATCGCAGCTGCGACCGGCACGGCCATCAGCACGCCGAGGAAGCCGAACGCGGCGCCGCCGGCGAACAGGGCGAAAATGACCCATACGGCGTGCAGTTCGACCCGGTCGCCGAGGAAGCGCGGGTAGATCACATAACCCTCGAGCAGCTGCCCAGCCAGGAACACGCCGGCCACCACCGCCACCCCCTGCCAGTGGAACTGCGCCAGCGCGAGGCCGATGCTGGCCACCATGCCGGTGATGCTGCCGACATACGGGATGAACGACAGCAGCCCCGACGTGATGCCGACGATCAGCCCGAGGTCGAGCCCGACCAGCGACAAGGCAAAGGCGTAGAACCCGGCCAGCACCAAGCAGCACAAGGCCTGGCCGCGTACCCAGGCGGACAGGATCCGGTCCACCTCGCGCGCCTGCGCCCGGAGCACGCCGGCGTAACGGCGCGGCAGCCAGCTATCGACCCGCGCCACGGCCCGGCGCCAATCGCGCAGCAGATAGAAGCCGACCACCGGCGTCACCACCACCAATGAGACGACGTTGAACAGCGCAAAGCCGCCGCCCACCACGCGGGTCAAGGCGGACGCCAGGAACGACAGCATCGACCCGGCCTGGTTGCCGATCAGGTCGCGCAGCTTGCCGTCCACGTATTCGGGGCCGAACGTTTCCTGCATGCGGGCGACCAGGTCGCCGGCCCAGACATAGATCGCCCCGGCATAGGTTGGCGCCCGCGAGATCAGCAGGCCGAGCTGCGCCACCAGCAACGGATACAGCAGCAAGGCGAACATCAGGCAGGCAGCCAGCAGTGCGACGATCATCACCATCGCCGCGGCGCCGCGCGGCAGCCCGGCCCGGGTCAGCCGAGTGGTCGGCGGATCGAGGAAATAGGCGATGCCCGCCGCTGCCACGAACGGCAGCAGGATCGACGAGAAGAAGTACAGCACCACGACGATGGTGCCGGCCAGCCCGATCAGCAGGCCGAGACGCTGGCCGCGGGTCGCGCCCGGCGGCTCGGATTGCGGCGTCAACTCCGAACGCAGTCCCGTGTCAGGCATGCGCCCCCGAGGCGGCCGCGGGCCGAGCGCGGGCGGGCGTTGCTCCGGCTCCGCCGCCATGGTTGTGTCCGCGGGACAGGTCCGGA
This sequence comes from uncultured Alphaproteobacteria bacterium, assembly GCA_963752225.1. Lineage (GTDB taxonomy): Bacteria > Pseudomonadota > Alphaproteobacteria > Acetobacterales > Acetobacteraceae > JBBROS01. Next base: position 98,743 of record CAVVXS010000007.1, read on the forward strand.
CGTCGCATCCGGACAGCATAGCCGATCGGCCCGCATCCGAGGAACCGCTTATGACGAGCCCCGACCAGAACGGCATCACGTATCGGACGGCCGGCGTCGACATCGAGGCCGGCGACGCCCTGGTGGAGCGGATCAAGCCGCTGGCGAAGGCGACGGCGCGCGCCGGCGTGATGGGCGGCCTCGGGGGCTTTGGGGCGTTGTTCGACCTTCGCGCGGCCGGGTTCCGCGACCCGGTGCTGGTGAGCACCACGGACGGCGTCGGCACCAAGCTGCGCGTCGCGATCGACACCGGTCGGCATGACACGGTCGGCATCGACTTGGTGGCGATGTGCGTCAACGACCTGGTGGTGCAGGGCGCCGAGCCGTTGTTCTTCTTAGATTATTTCGCCAGCGGCGCGCTTGCGGTCGAGCAGGCCGCGGCGGTGGTTGCCGGCATCGCCGCCGGCTGCAAGCAGGCCGGATGCGCGCTGGTCGGCGGCGAGACCGCCGAGATGCCGGGCATGTATGCGGCCGGCGACTACGACCTGGCCGGCTTCAGCGTCGGCGCCGCCGAGCGGGATGCGCTGCTGCCCGGCGCGGTGCAGCCCGGCGACACCGTGCTCGCCCTGCCGAGCAGCGGCGTACACAGCAACGGCTACTCGCTGGTGCGCCGGGTGATGGAGGTCGCGGGCGCCCGGTGGGACGACAAGGCGCCGTTCGCGGCCGGGCAAAGCTTCGCCGACGTGCTGATGGCGCCGACCCGGATCTACGTGCGGCCGGTGCTGTCGCTGCACCGGGCCGGGCTGCTGCTCGCGGCGGCGCACATCACCGGAGGCGGCCTGCCGGGCAACGTGCCGCGGGTGCTGCCGCCGGGGCTGGCGGCCGAGCTGGACGCGTCGAATTGGACGCTGCCACCGGTGTTCCGCTGGCTGGCGCGCAGCGGCGGGGTTGCGGCCGCGGAGATGCTGCGGGTGTTCAACTGCGGCGTCGGCATGGTGCTGGTCGTGCGCGACGCCGCGGCGGCGCAGGCGCATTTGCTGGCCGAAGGGGAGCAGGCGGTGGCGATCGGCCGCATCGTCGAAACCACCGGCGCGGCAGCGGCGCGGGTCGCGACACCTTCCGGCTGGCTCGATTGACCCGCACGGCCGTCCTGATCAGCGGGCGGGGCAGCAACATGGAGGCGCTGCTGCGGGCGGCGGCGGCCCCGGACTACCCCGCCAGGATGGCCGTGGTGATCGCGAACCGGCCGGATGCGGCGGGGCTCGGCATCGCCGCCTCGCTCGGGGGGGCGGCGTTGTGCATCGACCACCGGCCGTTCGGCCGCGACCGGGCCGCGCATGAACGGGCGATTCAAGCCGAGCTCGAAGCGCGCGAGATCGAGCTCGTGTGCCTGGCCGGCTATATGCGGCTGCTGACCCCGTTCCTGGTCGACGCCTGGGCCGGACGGATGCTGAACATCCACCCGAGCCTGCTGCCGGCGTTCCCCGGGCTCGACACCCATGCGCGGGCGCTCGCGGCGGGCGTGGCGCTGCACGGCTGCACGGTGCACCAGGTCACGCAGGTGATGGACGAGGGCCCGATCCTGGCGCAGGCGGCGGTCCCGGTGCTGCCCGGCGATACGGAGGCGGTCTTGGCGGCGCGGGTGTTGGCGCAGGAGCACGCGCTATACCCGCTTGCTGTGCGGGCCTTCCTGGGCGGCCCGGTGCCGCGCCCGGCGGCGGACGCGGCGCTCGCCAACCCCGGCGAGGAGCCCCGCCACGGCGGCGTCGACCCGGGCCGATGAACCGGTTCGCCGGGTCAGGGCCGGTTCGTCAGATCCCGGCGTACCACTGGTAGCTGTCGAGGTTGTTGCCGTAGCCGTTGCGGAAGTTGTCCAGCCGGTCCACCGCCTCGATCCGCGTCAGGTATTTCGACGATTTGTAGCCGAGCTGCCGCTCGACCCGCAGCCGCAGCGGCGCCCCGTGGGCGATGCTCAGCGTGTCCCCGTTCATGCCGTAGGCGAGGATCGTCTGCGGGTGCAGGCCGTCGGCCAGGTCGATCGAATCCCACCAGCCGTCGGCGCAATCGAACACGATGTAGCGTGCCCGGTCGCTGAGCTGCGCGGCTTGCAGCACGCGGGACAGCGGCACGCCGGTCCATTCGCCGATCGCCATCCAGCCTTCGACGCATTGGTGGCGGGTGATCTGGGTCCGCACCGGCATGCTGTGCAGATCGGCCAGCGACAGCGAAAGCTCCTGCCCGACCAGGCCGGTCACGCTCAGCCGCCAGTCGGCAAAGCCGTTCACGCGTTGCGCCCGATGCGTGGCGTCCTCGGGGTCGGTGGTGTTCAGCGTGGGGAAGTGCTCGCTGATGGCGGAGCGCGGGTATTCCTGCACCAGGCCGGTGCCCGGCAGCAGGAGGCGATGCAGCCTGTAGGTCAGCATATCGACGGCCGAGAATGCCCGGCTCAACGGCTCGTGCCAGGCGGGCTGGTTGCACCCGGACAGCAGCGCGGCGGCAGGCGCCAGGGTCAGCAGGCCGCGGCGGCGGAGATGGACCGTCACGGCACGGCTCCGAGTGACAAGCGGCGCGTCGTCATGCTCGCCAAATGCTGGCGCGAGCGGAGTGCCAGCAGGATGTGGCCGACGGTGAACAGCAGGATGACGACCGCCAGGACGAAGTGCACGGTGCGCGCGGCCGCGGGGCCGCCGAACAAGCCCGGCAGTCCGGGATAATCGGCCACGATGGACGGCGACATGGTCAGGCCGCTCAGCACCACGAGCGGAAGCAAGACCAGGAGCAGGCCCGTATAGGCCAGCCGTTGCATGCCGGAATAGATGCCGCCTTGCGTGCGCGACTGCAGCAGGACGCGCTTGAGGCGACCGCTGCCCAAGCCACCCAGCAACCACAGCATCCCATTGCCGACCAGCAGCAAGGCGCACAGGAGGTGGATGGAGCGGCCGCGCCCCAGGAGGAACTTGGTCATCGGCAGCGGCAGCTGCACGGCCGAATCGAGATGCGAGCCGAAGTGGCCCCAATGCAGGCGGGGATAGGACAACAGGATCATTCCGCCGCTGGCGAGGAGCAAAAGCAGTGCCGCCGCCTGAACCGCATGACTCAGACGGACCCACCGACTGTGATAGTGCAGCCTCGCCTCCCGTAGGTTTCAGTTAACAAAGCGTGCCAATTCGTATACAACCGGTAATGTAATATGAAAATATCTGTTTCGACAAGCGAGGGCGCGCTGGGGGCGGTGCACCGCTTCGGCCGACTTGCGGCGGTTGCATCGGAGACGACGGCCACTCGACGCTGGTCAAGACGACAACCCGTTGGCACACCGCTTGCTTTGATCGGGACGAACTGATCCGGAGGACGCCGTCATGCGCCTTGGCCGCCGCGCCACCCTCGTTGCCGGCTTGACCGTCCCGGTCCTGGCTACGCCGTTCCTGGCCCGGCGTGCGCGGGCGGACACGGTGGTCCGCATGGGCACGTTGAAGCTGATCCACGCCATCACGCCCTACTTCTACGAGCGCTTCGTGCCGGACGGAATGCGGGTCGAGGTGATCGCGTTCGAAAGCCCGACCGACGGCAAGGCCGCCGTGGTGACCAAGTCGATCGATTTCGGCACTTTCGGCATCGCCGCCTCGATCCAAGGCGCGGCAGCGCGCGAGCCGCTCGCGGTGGTGGGATCGGTGTGCAACAAGGGCATGGCGGTCGTGGCGCGCAAGGACTCCGACATCAACGGCCTGCACGATCTGAAGGGCCGCCGGGTCGCGATTTGGCCCGGCTCGACCCAGGAAGTGTTCATCTACGACCGCTTGCGTATGGAAGGGATGGCAGCGCGCGACATCACCGCGGTGCGGGTCAGCTTCAGCGAGATGCACGCGGCGCTGGCCCGCGGCGACGTGGACGCCTATGTTGGCGCCGAGCCGGCCCCGGGCATCTCCATCAGCACCGGCGTCGGCAAGATCGTCGAATACCCGTACTCGACGCCGATGGGCAGCCTGAACCAGATCCTGGCGACCCACCACGACACGGTCGCGTCCAAGCCCGAGCTCGTGCGGACGATGGTGCTGCTGCAGCGGAAGGCGGCGGAGTTCGCGACGGCGAACCCGGACGAGATGATCGCGATGACGGTGGCCAAGCTCGGCCAGAAGCGCGAGGCCATCGCGATTTCTCTTCCCAACGTCGAACTGAACTGGCGGATGACGCCGGAGATGATCGGGCAGTGCAAGGCGTACGCGGAGCACATGCTGGAAGCCAAGCAGATCCGGGCGCTGCCCGATTTTGCATTCCTCGATCCGCGCTTCTCGGACGAGGTGGCGCAGTCTGCGTAAGGTCGGCGGGTCCGGGGCCTTGAGCCTCAGCGAATCGAGGGCGGAGCGGTCAAAGGCTCCGCCTGCCGGAGTGGCACGTGGAATGACCGCGCCGCGGCAGCCCTCGATGCTGCTTGCGTCTGCCGTTCCCGTTCTGGCCTTGCTGGGCTGGTGGGCCTCGACCCGCGGCGAAGGCTACCGCCTGATCCCGTCGCCCACCGACGTCGGTTTGGCGATGTGGGATCTCGCCTTCGGCGGGGTCAACGACGACGCGTTCAGCGGCATGCTGCTGACCCATCTCGTGGCCTCCGCGTCGCGCGTCTACGGAGCTTTCCTGCTGGCCGCGGCCATCGCCTTGCCGCTCGGGATGGCCATCGGCCGGGTCCGCCTCGTGCGCGCCCTGTTCGACCCGGCGCTGCAGATCCTGCGCCCGGTCCCGGTCACCGCCTGGCTGCCCCTGTCGCTAATCGTGTTCGGGCTCGGGCCGCGCAGCGCGTTCTTCCTCGTCGCCCTCGGCGCCTTCTACCCGATCCTGCTCAACACCGTGTTCGGCGTGCAGAGCGTCGAGCCGCGGCTGTTCGAGGCGGCGGCGATGCTCGGGACCAAGCCGGCGGCGATGTTCATGCGGGTCGTGCTGCCGGCGTCGATGCCGGGGATCTTCACCGGGTTGCGGCTGGGGCTCGGCCTGTCCTGGGTGGTGATCGTGGTGGGCGAAATGACCGGGGTCGAAACCGGGCTCGGGGCGATGATCATGGATGCGCGGCAATTGTCGCGGACCGAGATCGTGATTGCCGGCATGATCACCATCGGCGCGGTCGGCTACCTGTCCGACCAGGCCGTGCTGGCGCTCGGCCGCCGGCTGCTGCGCTGGAGCCCGCAGCACCGCTGATGCCCGCTCCTGCCGCAATCCGGGTGCAGTCGGTCACCAAGCGTTTCTCCGGTCCGGGCGCCGACACGGTGGCGTTGCAGGACGCGACCCTCGAGGTGGCGGCCGGCGAGTTCGTGTGCCTGATCGGCGCGTCGGGGTGCGGCAAGTCCACGCTGCTGCGCATCGTCGCCGGGTTCGAGAGCGTGACCGCCGGCCGGGTGGAGGTGCGCGGCAAGGCGGTCGAGGGACCCGGGCCGGACCGGGGCATGGTGTTCCAGGATTATGGCCTGTTTCCGTGGCTGACGGTGCGGCGGAACATCGCTTTCGGCCCGGAAAGCCGCGGCAAGCCGCGGGCCGAGGTCGCCGCCACGACCGAGCGCTTCCTGCAGATGATCGGCCTCGCCGCCTTCGCCGACGCCTACCCGCACCAGCTTTCGGGCGGCATGAAGCAGCGCGTGGCGATCGCGCGGGTGCTGGCCAACGATGCGCGCGTGGTGCTGATGGACGAGCCGTTCGGCGCGCTCGATGCGATGACGCGGGAGCGGCTGCAGGAGGAGCTGCTCGCGTTGTGGGCGAGCACCGGGCTGACGGTGGTGTTCGTGACCCATGCCATCGAGGAGGCGATCTTCCTCGGCGACCGGGTGGTGCTGATGTCGCCGGGGCCCGGGCGGATCGTGCGCGACGTCCGGATCGCGCTGCCGCGGCCGCGCGACGTGGCATCACCGGAGTTCAACGCGTTGCGGCGGGAGTTGTCGGCACTGCTGCATTCGAGCCACGCCCGGGTTGCGCCGGAGGATGCCGCCGGCTCATCCGCGGGCGGTGTGTGAGAACCAGAGCCCTTGTCGATGCGCCGGCGCGGCGTCAGCATGGTGCCATGCCCACGTCTCGCGTCCTGCTTGCGGCCCTCGCTGCCGCGTTTGCGCTGGCCACCAGCTCCGCCGAGGCTCGGCGGGCCGAGTTCGGCCGTTCCGACGCGGACGCGGCGGGCCGCTTCGACTATTACCTGCTCAGCCTCAGCGTCGCCCCGAGCTTCTGCGCCTTGTCGCCGGCCAACGCCGCCAAGCGGGAATGCCGCACGCTGACCGCGGACGACGTCCGGCAAACGCCGCTGACGATCCACGGCCTGTGGCCGAACCGGGCGCGGGTCAGCACCAATCGGCAGCCGCAGGATTGCGACGGGCCACCGTTCGAGCTGTCACCCGCCGTGCAGTCGGAGCTGCGCCGCTACATGCCAGCCGGCCCGGGCCTCGCTCGGTACGAGTGGCGCAAGCACGGCACCTGCTCGGGCATGAGCGCCGACAGCTATTTCAGTGCCGAGACCAGGTTGGCCCGCGCCGCCAACGAGGCGATCGGGCCGTCGGTGCGGCCCGGCGGGATGTTGCGGATCGACGAGCTGCTGCGCAGCGTGGGCGCCAACGACCCGGCTCTGGCGGCGGCGATCGTGGTCGACTGCCGATATCCAAGGGGCGGCGGCGAGGCGCTGGTCGAGGAGATCCGCATCACGCTGTCGAAGGACCTGCGGCCGATCCCCGCGGCCAGCGTCGGGTTGGGGCAGAACTCCGGCTGTCCGAACGGCGCCGGCCGCGTGCCGGAGGTCGGCCACTAAGCCGGGTCTGGGGCCGGTCGGCCCCAGCGGGTTCAGGGCAGAGCCCTGATGTCATTGCTGGCGCGCTTGGCGGCCTCGTGCCCCGCGATCCGCCCGAACACCGTGCCGATGGCCATGCCGAACCCGGCCAGGTAGCCGCGGCCCAGGATGCTGCCGGCCATGATCTCGCCGCTGGCAAATAGGTTCGCGGTCGGGCGGCCGTCATCCATGATCACCTGCGCCCGCTCGTTCACCTTGACGCCAAGGTAGGTGAAGGTGATGCCGGGCCGCAGCGGGTAACCGCTGAACGGCGGCACCGCGATCGGTCGCGCCCAGTTGGTTTTCTCCACGTCCAACCCTTCGGTGTGGACGCCGTCCAGCCGGAGGTTGTCGAATGGCCCGGGGACGCATGCGGCGTTGAAACGGGCGATCGTTGCTTCCAGCGCCGGGCCGTCGAGCCCGAGCTGTTCCGCCAGGCCGGCAATGGTGTCCGACTTGATGGCGGGGAACACGGACGGCATGAACAGGCGCTCGCTGCGGCCGTCGATGATCGAGAAGGCGACTTGGTCCGGCTGCTGCGCCACCAGCCGGCCCCAGATCGCGTAGCGCTTGGGCCAAACGTCCTGGCCCTCGTCGTAGAAGCGCTGCGCGTCGCGGTTGACCACGACGGAGAACGGCACGCAGTCGAGCCGGGTGACGATGCCGCCGTCGAACTTGGGCGCCCGCCCATCGATTGCGACCGCATGGCACTGGGTCGGGTCGCCGACGGAACCCACGCCTTGGTCGAGCAGGTTCCGCAGCACCCTCCCTTTCGCGTAAGGCGTGCCGCGGATGAGGAAGTTCTCCGCCGAAGGTCCCCAGGCCTGCTTCAGCCATTCGAGGTTGGCCTGGAAGCCCCCGGAGGACGCCACCACGGTCTTGGCCTGCACCGTAACCGGGAAGCCGTGCGCGCTGACGGCGAGCCGGCGGACGAAGCCGTCGTCGAGGGCGATCTCCTGCACCTCGGTGTCGTACATCACATGCACGCCGAGGCGCTCGGCGCGGGCATAGAGCGCGTTCAGCAGCGCCTTGCCGCCGCCGAGAAAGAAGGCGTTGGTGCGGGACAGGTTGAGCGTGCCGGTCAGGCTCGGCTGGAAGCGGACGCCGCAGCGCTCGAGGAACGGCAGCGCGTCCTGCGTCATGCGGATGGTCATGCGGGCGAGCCCTTCGTCGGTCTCGCCGGCGGTGACGCGCAGCAGGTCGTCCCAGTATTCGTCCTCGCCATAGGCCTCGGTCAGCACCGAGGTGGGCTGCGTGTGCATCGCGCGCAGGTTGCGGGTGTGGCGGCTGTTGCCGCCGCGCATCGGCTTCGGCGCATGCTCCAATACGACGACGCTGGCGCCGGCCTCGGCCGCGGTGATGGCGGCGCACAAGGCCGCGTTGCCGCCGCCGAGCACGGCGACGTCGTACGTTCGATCGAACCAGGCCATCGTGTGAGGTGCGCTCTTTGAGATCAGCTGAGGGGCTTTGCCCCTCAACCCCATCAAAGGCAAGCCTTTGAAATCCTCACCCTAGAAGTCGGGGTTTGGGGCCCGCGGCCCCAATGGGTCGAGGGCAACGCCCTCGTCTTGCTAGCTGCCCGCCAAGCCATGCACCTCGGGCATGTAGAGGTCCCGCCAAGATTTCGGCCGGTGCTTCAGCCGTCCGACCCGGGCCATGAACGCCGTCAGCTTCTCCACCCCGGCCGGGACGGTGGTCCAGTCATTGTCGGGGTCGGCGACGATCGCGGTCATCTCGGCGGCGGTGCTGCGGGTGTCGCGCGCCATCTCGAGGTAGATTGCCGCAGCCTGCTCCGGATGGCGGTTGATCAATTCGTTGGCTTCCATCTGCGCGGCCAGCAGCGCCCCGGTCGCCTGCGGGTTGGCGTCGCGGAACCGCCTGGTGCCGATCAGCGTGCCGTTGATGTGGTGGCCGCCGAACGTGTCATAGGATTTCAGGATCGGGTGCAGCTTCGGCGACGCCCGCTCGTACTGGTAGAACGGCGCCACCGCGTAGTGGCAGTTCACCGTGGACCCGCTCAGCAGCCCGGCCAAGGCGTCCGGATGCGGCAAGGTGACGGTCAGCTTGTCGATCCGGTCGTACTGGTCCTCGCCCCATTGCTTTGCCGCTGCCATCTCCAGCAGCAGCGCCTGCGCGCTGATCTTCACGCCGGGCACCGCGATGCGGTCGGCGTCGGACAGGTCGGTGATCGAGCGGAGGGCCGGGTTGCTGGTCATCAGCAGGAACGGGGTGGACTGCACCGCGCTCAGCGACAGCACTTCCTGCGATGTGCCGACGGTCTTGTCCCACATCGTCGCGAGCGAGGTGGCGCCGGCGGCGCCGAAATCGACCTGCGCCGACAGGATCGCGTCGGCAATGGCGCCGGTGCCGCCCAAGGTGGTCCACTCGGGCTTGAGCCCGGGCAGGCCGGCGCGGCCGGCGTGTTTTTCGACCAAGCGCTCGTGCTCCATCACCATGATGGGCAGGTAGGGAAGGCCATACTGCTTGGCGATCCGCACCGTCGCGACCTCGGCCCGGGCCGGGCGGCCCAGCATCGGGGCGGCGAGGGCGCCGAGACACACCGCCCGGCGCCCCGCTGTCAACCGGTTCATGCGACGAGGTCGACCGTGGTGGTCTGCTCCATGTCGTCGCCGTACCAGGCGCGGATCGCCGCCTCGCGCCGGCCGATATAGCGGGTGACGCCATCCTCCTGCAGCATCGGCAGGTCGTGGCCGGGGATGACGACGCTGCCGGGCCGTTCGCGCCATAGCTCCCAGATCATCCGGATCGAGGCGGCGCTGACCGCGGCGTCGTAAGTCATGTCCGTGTCGCCGGACACCAGCTCGGCCCGGTTCTTGGCCGCGTCGCCGGTGAAGACGATGTCGTTGCGTTCCCCGCGCAGCCGAAACACGAGGCAGCCCGGCGTGTGACCCGGCGCCAAATGCGCGGTCATGCCCGGCAGCACTTCAGCGCCAGCCTGGACCCGCACCGTGGTCGGCCATTGCTCCAGCTTCTCGACATACAGCTCCGGGACCGGCGTCTCGCCCCAGGGTTCCTTCACCGACCAGGCCAGCTCGGTCGCGCCGATCACGATGCGGGCGTGCGGGAACAGCACCCAATTGATCGAGTGGTCGTAGTGCGAATGGGTCAGGATGACGTCGGTGACGTCGGCCGGCTTGAGCCCGCGGCGCTCCAACCCGCCGATCAGCAGCTTGCGCATGCCGAACGCGCCGACATCCACCAGCGCGACCCGGCCATGCCCGCGCAGCAGGACGATGGTGCTCCAGCCCAGGCTGCCATGGCACACCGACTTGCCCGGGAAGCCGCTGACGATGACGTCCACCTCCCAGCCGCCAGCCTGCATCGGCTCAGCCTTCGGCACGATCTTGCGCTCCCGGGACACGCTGGGTTTGTCCGTCCCGCGACAGGCTGCGCCGGCGCATCGTTCCCCCGCTTCAGTGCTTGCGCCGAGCCTAAATCCGGGCCGGTGCGCCCGCAAGGCGGGGTGGCGCCGCCGCGGGGGCGCCCGCCGGCGCCGACAATCCCTCCTGCGACGGGCCGGCTTCGCTGCCGGCCGAAGCGGTGCTTCGAGCCTCGCCGCGCGCGCGGTTGGCAAGCGCCGCCCGTACCCGGCTGGCCAACTCCATGCGACGATAGGGCTTGCCGAGCACGTCCATCGTCGGAGCGCGCGGACCCTCGAGGATGAGATCCTCGTGGTAGCCGGTGGTGAGCAGGACGGAGATGCCCGGCACGCGCTTGGACACCTGTTCGGCGAGCACGAGTCCGTTCATCCCGCCCGGCATGAGCAGGTCGGTGAACAGGAGATCGACCGTCGTGTGCGGATGGTCGTCGAGCCAGGCCAGTGCTTCGTTGCCGCTGCGTGCGGTCACAACCCGGTAGCCGAGGTCGGCCAGCCATTCTTGCGCGACGCCGAGCACATCCTCGCTGTCTTCGACCACCAGGATCATTTCCTCGCCGCCGCGCAGCGCCTCCTCCGATTCGGCGGCGTCGAGGGCGTCGTCCGCTCCGGGCTTTGCCGCCGATGCCGCAACGGCCGGGAACAGCATGCTGACCGTCGTGCCCTTTCCGGGCTCGCTTTCGATGTGCAGCCGGCCCAGCGATTGCTGGACGAAGCCGTGCGTCATCGCGAGGCCCAACCCGGTGCCCTTGTCGAGCGGCTTGGTGGTGAAGAACGGTTCGGTCGCGCGTTCCAGGATGTGCGGCGGCATGCCTTCGCCTTCGTCGATGACCGACAAGGCAACGTGGTAGCCGCCGGGCTGGCCATCTTCCTCCAGCAGCACGACGGAGGTCTTCAGCGTGACGGTGCCGCCCTTCGGCATCGCGTCGCGGGCGTTGATGAGGATGTTCAGCAGCGCCATCTCGAGATGGCTCGGGTCGATCCTGACGAACGGCAGCCGGCGACGCAGGCTGACCTGCAGCTCGATTTGGTCGCCGACGGTGCTTTCCAGCATTTCGTCGAAGCCGGTGATCAGCTTGTTGAGGTTGACCATCTTGGGCTCGAGCCGCGTCTTGCGGGCATAGGCGAGCAATTGCCGCGTCAGCTTGGTGCCGCGTTCGGCCGCGGCCTCGATGCGCTCGACGAAGCGTCCAACGGACTCGTCCGTCAGGCGACGCTTCAGCGCTTCGAGGTTGCCGGCGACGATCTGCAGCAGATTGTTGAAGTCGTGGGCGAGGCCCGCAGTCAACTGCCCCACCGACTCCATCTTTTGCGCTTGGCGGAACGCCTGCTCGGAAGTGCGGCGTCGAGTGACGTCGAGAAGGGACGCGAAGAAGTATAATAATCGACCGGCCGCGTCGAACACCGGCGCAATATAGACCGCGTTCCAGAACGGCGTGCCGTCACGCCGATAGTTGAGCAGCTCGACCGAGATCGCGGTCCGCTTCTCGATGGCGGCGCGAAGATCAGCCACGTTTGACCGGTCGGTCTGCGGCCCCTGGAGGAAGCGGCAGTTCTGCCCAACGACCTCGTCCTGCTCGTACCCGGTCAGCTCACCGAAGGCGTGGTTGGCAAAGACGACGGGGTTGTCCGGCAAGTTCGGGTCGGTGAGGATCATCGGCATCTGGGTCATTTCGATCGCCGCAAAGAACACCCCGTTGCGATCCTTAATCCCCGGCTTGCCGACGATGGCTTCGTGGGCCCGGGCCGTCGAGGCCGCGGTCTCCGCGGTGAAACCCCGGTTTGGCGTATCTGCCGCGTGCTCAATTCTCCCATCCCGGATATCGCTGTGTTCTCGGGAATGGTCGCCTTGAGCCACGCGTAGCCTCGTTGTTAACATCAGTCTAGCAGAGGTTAGCTACAGGATAGTCTGTCTTGATGATAGGTCGACTTACCTACAATTCTGTTATTTTTTGTGCGGGTGAGTCAGTCTTGCACCACAACTACGACGATAGTTGTCTCATTTATGCGTAGCGTGATTGGTTTCCGACTGGACCGTCACCGAAACCTTTGTCGTCCAGGAACTCAACCCGTCGTGAAGCCGTAGAGGCGCGCCGGATTGCTCACCAGGATCTTGTTCAACGTGGCGACATCGCCGGCCCAGAGACGAAGCCGTTTGAGGGCGAGGCCGTCGTCGATCGGTTGGAACGGCTCGACCGCAGCCGCATCGGCGAGGCTGTGCCGGGGGGCTGTATGCGGCCAGTCGGAGCCCCAAAGCACCCGTGCCGCGTTGGCAGCGATCAACGCCCGGGCAATCGGTCCGGCGTCGTCCGGATCGGCCGTGATCCGGTGCGGCGCAGAAAGCTTCACGTAGGCCTTGCCCGACGCGACGAGGTCGAGCAATGCCGCAAACTCCGGCTCAGACGGGCCCGCGGCCGGGACGGCGCGGCCGAAGTGGTCGATCACAAGCGGCGCCGGCAACTTAGCCAGCGAGGCATGCAGCGCCGCGATCACGGATACGTTGGTGTAGGTCTGCACGTGCCAGCCGAGCGGCGCGACCTGCTCGGCCGCGCGGCGTAGCAGGACGCCGGCTTGCACCGGATCGTCGATATGGGTCGTCTCGAGGTTCACGCGGACGCCGCGCACCCCGCGTGCGTGCAGCGCGTGCAGGGCCGGGCGGTCGAGCGCCGGATCGACCACCGCGACGGCGCGGGCCCGCTCGCCGAGCCGGGCGACGGCGTCCAAGGTGCAGGCGTTGTCCGTGCCGTAGGCGCTGGGCTGCACGATGACCACCCGCTCGAGGCCGAGCGCCGCCTGGTGCGCCAGCAACGCGTCCGCGGATGCCTCGCCGGGCGTGTAGACGCGGTCGGGCGCGAAGGCGAAGCGGTCCGGCGGGCCGAACACGTGGGTGTGGCAGTCGCAGGCGCCGCCGGGCAGGGCAGGCTCGGGTGGCGTCTGCGCGACGCCCAGTACGTGCCGCATCAAGACGCGTAATGCGGATACCCGCTGTTGCGCCCCTCGGCGTCCAGGCGGCGGAGCATCGCCGGCCATTCCAGCACCCCGTACGGTCGGCGCACACCGGGCTTGTAGAGGTGCACGGTGCGCTCCAGCACCTCGGCGGGCGGGATCAGCAACTCGGTGCGCGCAGCCATCGCGTCCACCTGGGCCTGGCATGACATCTCGAGCTGGTAGAGCGTGTTGAACGCCTGCGGGATATCGGGACCGCAAGTCAGCAAGCCGTGGCTGCGCATGATCAGCGCATTGTGGCTGCCGAGGCTTTCGACGATCCGCTCGCGTTCGTCGAGGTTGATCGCCGGGCCCTCATAGTCATGGTAGCCGATGTTGCCGTTGAAGCGGATCGAGGTCTGGGTGAGAGGCAGCAGGCCGCAAGCCATCGACGACACCGCCATCCCGGCGCGGGTGTGCGTGTGGGTGACGCAAGCGACGTCGGGCCGCGCCTTGTGAATCGCGCCATGGATGACGTAGCCGGCGTGGTTGATGCCGTAATCGGTGTCGGGCTTCCAGATCACGTTGCCCTCGACGTCGATCTTGGCGAGGCTGGAGGCGGTGATCTCCTTATACAGCAGACCGTAGAGATTGATCAGCAGGTGCTCCGTTCCGGGGATGCGGACGGTGATGTGGTTGTAGATCAGGTCGGTCATCCCGTACAGGTCGACCAGGCGGTAGCAGGCGGCCAGCTCGACCCGGGCGGCCCATTCCTCGGGGCTCACCTCGTCCTTGATGCACCGGAACTCGGTACCGTAGTTCATCGTCGCTTCTCCGGGGTGGTTCAAACGGTGCCGCGGCACACGAACGCCGTGCAGGCGAAGTGCCTGGGACCGTCGGGCCGCCCGCTCTCGTAAGCAGCGCGCAGGTGCCCGGCGAGACGGGCGGTCGCTTCGGCGTCGAGGCCGAGCACATACTTGCCCAGCGTCCCTTCGCCGCCGACGATCGGCGACCAGAAATCGTCGAAATTGGCGAAGTCCATCGGGATGGTGACGGTGGATTCCGCGACGTCGCGCAGGCCGACACGCTCGAACAGGCCATACAGGTCGTCGGGCTTGGTCATCGGCCGGCTGAACGTCTCGCCGCGCAGCCGGTCGGCTGCCGGGTCGAGCATCGCGGCGGTGTCCCAGAACATGCGCTGATGCGGCATGCCGCCGCCGCTGTTCCACACTGCCGCGGCGACGATGCCGCCCGGGCGCACCACGCGCCGCATCTCGGCGACTGCCTCGCCGGGCTGCGGCACGAATTGCAGCACGAGTTGGCACAGTGCCGCGTCGAAGCTGTCCTCGGCGAACGGCATGGCGCAGCCGTCGCCGTGCTGGAACGTGATGCGCGCACCGGCCGATTGCGCATTCGCCTGAGCTTGGGCGGCCGCAAGGTAGATCTCTGACGCGTCGATGCCGGTCAGCTGCCGGTGCGCCGTGTTGTCGGCGAGCTCGAACAGCAGGCTGCCGGTGCCGCAGCCGACGTCCAGCACCCGCGCCGCCCGCTCGACGCCGGCGAACCCGGCGAAGCCCGGCGCGAGGCGGCGGCTCCACCGGCCCATGCTTCGCTCGTAAACTGCGGCGTCGCGCGCATTGAAAGTGGATGCCATCGGCTCAGCTCCCCGCCCGGCCATGCAGCGCCGGCACGAACAACTCGGACCAGTCAGCCGGCTTGGTCTTGATGAGCCCGGCGGCCGACAGGAAGTCCGCATAGGCCATGACGCGCCGCGGCTCGGTGGTGAACTGGGTTTCCGGATCGGCCAGCATCGCCTCGATCTCGGCTGCCGGCATCTTCACCCCCGACACCCGCACGAAAGCGGCGGCGGCGCCCTTGCGGTCGGCGGCAATGAACCGGTTGGCGTCGTCCATGGCGGCAATGAACGCGTCGATCACGGCCGGGTTGGCGTCGACAAAGCGGCGCGGCGCGTAAACGGTGTCGATGGTGATCGGCCCCAGCAGCTCCGACGTGCTGATGACCCGGTGCACGTTCGCGAAGGTGAGCTCCTGGTTGGAGAAGGGCGGTGAAGCGAAGTGTGCGGTGATCTCGGTCTTGCCCGAGGTCAGCGCCGCGAACGCCTCCGGATGCGGCAAGCTGACGGTCAGCGGGTCCAGCCTGGCGTAGTTGTCGAGCCCGAACTCGTGCGCGCACGCCATCTGCAGCACGATCGCGGCAAAGCTGGTCTTGATGCCGGGGACGGCGATCTTGTCGCCGGGCCCGAAGTCGCGCAGCGACTTGACCGCCGGGCGGTTGCTGTTGAGCCACAGCGCGCCGCCGCCCAACGCGCTCAGGCCGATCACCGCCGAGGCGGGCGCGTTGCGCGCCTTGGCCCACAGCGTGATGAAGCCCGGCGCGCCGGTGCCGGCGATGTCGAGCGCGCCGGACAGCATGGCGTCGTTGATCGTGCTGCCGCCGTCCAGGGTGCGCCAAACGATCTCGGCCTTCGGCAGCCCGGCCTTCGCCATCCGCGCTTCCAGCAGCCCCTGGTCGCGGATCACCATCAACGGCAGGTAATGGATGCCATAGCCATGGCTGAGCCGGATGGAGCTCGGCTCGGCCCGGGCCGGGGCGGCGAATGGGGCGGACGCGAGTGCGGCGGCGGCGGCAAGCAGGGTGCGGCGGTGCATCGCGTCAGTCCTTCACGGCCAAGGCGCCCGCCAGCGCGCGCACCAGCGTCGCCGATTCGTCCAGGCGCTCGAGCGCCAGCACCGTCTCGGCGATCTGCTCGACGCGCTCTGCGGGGAGCCGCGATCCCGCCAGCTTGCGGAACTTCGCCACGACCTCGTCGGCATCCGCGAAGGAATCCTCGCTGCCGCGCGGTGCCTCGACCGTTTCCTCCAGCGTCGTCCCGTCACGCAGCGAAACCTCGACCCGAACCATGTGGCGGAACGTCTTGCCTTTGGCGGTGATGGTCGGGTCTTCCACCACCCGGATTTTGCGGGCCACTCGGATGCGCTCGGGGTCGGCGACCATCGCCTCGGTGAACTGATCCACGAACACGTCGCCCTCCAGCAGGAATGTCGCCACGCAATAGGGCAGGTTGAGTTGCGCCGAGGTGAGTCCCTGCGGCACGTAAGGCCAGCCGACATGGTCCACCGTCACCCGGGAGCCGTGCACCAGGACCCGTTCGACCTCCGCTTCGGTGAACGGCCGCCGGGCCAGCATCGCCTGCAGGGCGTTCAGCGTGGTGTGGTTGCTGCCAACGCAGGAAAAGAACTTCAGCGCGATCCGCATCGTTTCCCAGCGTTTGCCGAGTCCGGCGGTCAGTTCCCGGCGGTCGAACCGGTCGGTGGAGCGTGAGAAGGTGGTGCAGAAGCCGCCGTACTCGTTCTCGAACACGTCGGCGATGCCGGTGAAACCGCGTTCGGCCAGCAGCGCCGCATACAAGCCGCTTTGCGCCGAGCGGCCGGCGTGCATGCGCTTGACCATGGCCCCGAACTGCGCCGCCATCAGCCCGGCCGATTGGGTGCCGGCAATGCCGAGCGCATGCACCGTCTGCTCCGGCGTGAGCCGCAGCCCGCGCGCCGCGCCGGCGGCGGCCGAGAACACGCCGACAGTCGCGCCCGAATGCCAGCCCTGGCCGATATGCTCCTGGCCCATGCACATGCCGACCCGCGGCCCGATCTCGTAGCCGGCGACCGCAGCCGCCAGCAGCTCGCGCCCGCTCAGCCCCGGCCGGGTTTCGGCGATCGCGAGCAGGCCGGGCAGGGTGACGGCGCCGACATGCAGCACGCCGACACGGTGCACGTCGTCGAGCTCGAAGCCTTGAACGAGCGTGCCGTTCACGAGCGCGGCGTGCGGGGCCGAAAGCCGTGCCGGGGTGCCCCAAACGGTGCACGAGGCGGAGCTGTCCACCGCCAGCAACGTGTCGAGCAGGATCCGGCTCCACGGCAGCTCGGCGGCGTAGATCGCGCAGCCGAGGCTGTCCAGGATCAGCAGCTTGATGCGGTCGATGACCTCGCCCGGGATGTCCTCGTAGCGCAGCCCGGCCACGAACCCGGCGATGCCGGCGGTAAACTCGTTCGTGGCAGCGACATGCGTATCCATGAGCCTGGCCGGCAACCTCCGTGACGCGTTTTGTCGCATCGCGCCATGCGCGCGCCTCTGCATCGCGCGATGCGCGCGCGTTGTCGCATCACTCGATACGATAGGGAGGGCGGACGGGACTTGGCAACGGGCGCTGGGCCGCGGCGATGCGGGGGAGAGTTGGAATGGTGTTCGAGACCAAGATCGCCGTGCTGGTGCTCGAAGACCTGGAAACCTGGCAGAAGCTGAACGTCACGGCCTTTCTCGCGAGCGGCATCGCCTTTGCCACGCCCGACGCCATGGGCGAGCCCTACGAGGACGCCGCCGGGCGCCGGCATGCGCCGCTGATGGTCCAGCCGATGCTGGTATTCGCCGCCGAAGCCGCCACGCTGCAGCGCGCCTTTCGCCAGGCGATCGAGCGCGAGCTGACGCGGGCCGTCTATGTGCGGGCGATGTTCGCGACCGGGCACGACGCCGCGAACCGGGCGGCGTTCCGGGCCGAGCCGGCGGACGCGCCGGACCTGGTCGGCCTCGCTCTGCGCGGGCCGAAAAAGGACGTGGATAAGGCCACCAAGGGGGCCAAGCTGCATCCCTGAGAGGACGGGCCGTTGCTTGGCAGGGCCCCCCGGGCCCCTTAGCCTCCTGCGCTGCAGGAGGACCCGTCGTGCTGAACCAACAACGTATCCTGGTGCCGACCAGCATGCCGGCCGAAGGCCTCGCCGTGCTGGCCGCGCGGCCGGAGCTGCAGATCACGCCCTACGACCCGGCGCTTGCCGCGGCCGAGTTCCACGCGCTGCTGGCGGACGCGACGGCGGTCGCGCTGTCGTTCACCCGGTTCGGCGCCGATGAGCTCGCGGCGGCGCCGCTGCTGCGGGTCGCCGGCCGGCTCGGGGTGGGCTTCGATGCGGTCGACGTGCCGGCGCTGACGGCGCGCGGCGTGCCGTTGCTGACTGCCGGGACCGCCAATGCCCGCTCGGTGGCCGAGCACGCCATGCACCTGATCTTCGCGCTCGCCAAGAAATCGGCCGAGATGCACCGGCGCATGCGCACCGGGGAGGGTCACGATCGCCGGTCCGGCCTGCCCGGCGAAGTCGCGGGCAAGACCGTGCTGGTGGTCGGCTTCGGCCGCATCGGCAGCCGGATCGCGCCACGCTGCAAGGCGATGGAGATGGAGGTTCTGGTCCATGACCCCTATGTCGCGGCCGAGGCGATCCGCGCGGCCGGCTTCGAGCCGGCGCCGGACCTCGATGCGGCGCTAGGGCGCGCCGACTACATCACCCTGCACTGTCCCAAGACGCCGGACACGGTGGGCCTGCTCGACGCCGCACGGCTGGCCCGCGCCAAGCCAGGCGCCTGCGTGATCAACACCGCCCGCGGCGGCATCTTGGACGAGGCGGCGCTCACCGCTGCGCTCCGCTCCGGCCATATTGCCGGCGCCGGGCTCGACGTGTTCGACCCGGAGCCGCCCGACCCCGCCAATCCGCTGCTGCACATGGAGACCGTGTTCGCGTCGCCGCACATGGCCGGCGTCACGACCGAGTCCTGGGCAGCGATCGGCGTGGTGACGGCGGAGAACATCCTCGGCGTGCTGGACGGCACGCCGACCGTGGCACACGCCGTCAATCCGGAGGTGTTCGGGTCAACCCGGCCAGGGTGACACGCCGACGATGTGGGCATGCCCGCCGAGCATCAGCGCATAGGCGAGCAGCCCGCCCAGCAGCCGGCCCCAACCCAGCTCGGCGCCGGGCATCGTGTTGCGCCCGGCGGCGATGGCGGCGAACGGCAGGATCGAGGTGCGCCGGGCGAACACATCCCAAGCGGCGGGCCCGAGCGTCCGCCGCCGCTTGGCGTCGATCGACGCCGGGCCAGCCGCGGCCACGGCGAACAGCGCCCCGAAAAACAGCAGCGAGGCGACGTCGCCATTGCCGATCAGGTGCAGCAGCGACCACAGCGCGACGCCCATCAGGAACGGATGCCGGGTGATGCGCACGATGCCGCGTGGCGCCTGGTCCACCAGCCCCTCCTGCGCCACGGCGGTCGGGTTCGGGGTGGCCAGGCCGATCACCACCAGCAGGAACGCCGGCAGCATCAGCACGAGCATGACGGGCTTCCATGCGCCGAGCATGCCCCAGGTCGGCCAGTACTCCGCGCCGCGGTAGGCCAGCACCAGCCAGATCATCCCGGCCACCGAGGCCAGCGAAAACACGACCATGTAGGTCCGGAGTCCGAGCCGCCGCACCAGGAGGTCGCGTAGCGTCGTCCCGGACACGCCGAGATGGATTGCGACGAAGAACAAGGCCGCGAGAGCGAGAGATGTCATGCGAGTGTTGACGACCGGTTAATTGTTATGTATGCGCAATGGAGTCCTCCCGGCGACAACGAGCAGCGCGGCCCCGCCTTTATCCCGCCACAACCTTCCTCCAAACGGCGCCACCTTGCCCGGTCCCGGATGACCTGTCACCACTGTCCCGCCCGGCCCCGCGCCGACCATGCAACCGCAGAGCACGGAACCTTTCTCGTGAACAAACCTCTCCGCAAGGCTGTCCTGCCCGTCGCAGGCCTCGGGACCCGCTTCCTTCCCGCCACCAAGGCGATGGCGAAGGAGATGCTGCCGGTCGTCGACAAACCGCTGATCCAGTATGCGATCGAAGAGGCCCGCGCGGCCGGGATCGAGCAATTCTGCATGGTCAGCGGCCGCGGCAAGACCGCGCTGATCGACCATTTCGACGTGGCCTACGAGCTCGAAGCGACGCTGCGCGAGCGCGGCAAGTCCGACATGATCGACCTGCTCGATCGCATGAAGGTGCCGCCGGGGTCGATCACCACCGTTCGGCAGCAGGTGCCGCTGGGCCTCGGCCATGCCATTTGGTGCGCGCGGGCGTTCATCGGCGACGATCCCTTCGCCATCCTTCTCCCTGACGACCTCGTGCTGTCGGAAACGCCATGCCTGCAGCAGCTCGCCGAGGCCTATAACCGCACCGGCGGCAACATCGTCGCGGTGACGGAGGTGCCGCGCGAGCACACCAACCGCTACGGCATCCTGCGCACCGGTGCCGAGGACGGCAACTTGGTCGAGGTCATGGGCTTGGTGGAGAAGCCGAAGCCGGCGGATGCGCCCAGCAACCTGTCGGTGATCGGCCGCTACGTCCTGCTGCCGGAGGTGATCGGTCACTTGAACGCGATGGAGCGGGGCGCCGGCAACGAGGTGCAGCTGACCGACGCGATGGCCAAGATGATCGGCCACTCGCCGTTCCACGGGCTGCGCTACGAGGGCCGCCGGTTCGATTGCGGCGACAAGGTCGGCTACCTGGAAGCGCAGATCGCGTTCGCGCTGAAGCGGCCAGACCTGGCGGCCGACGTCCGTGCCTTCCTGCCGACCTACATCAACGGATGACGGCGGTGGCGTTCCGGCATGACTTCGACCCCACCTCGCTGCGGGAATACGACATCCGCGGCGTGGTCGGCCGCACTCTGCATCCGGCCGATGCGTTCGCCATCGGCCGCACCTTCGGCACCGTGGTGGCGCGCGGCGGCGGCAAGCGGGTTGCGGTGGGATATGACGGGCGGCTGTCGTCGCCGGAGCTGTCGGCGGCGCTGGTCGACGGGTTGAAGGCCAGCGGGATGCACGTGCTGCTGGTGGGCCGGGCGCCGACGCCGCTGCTGTATTTCGCCGCGACCACGCTTGAGACCGATGGCGCGGTGATGGTGACCGGCAGCCACAACCCGCCCGACTACAACGGCTTCAAGATGATGCTGGGCAAGCGGGCGTTCTTCGGCCCCGACATCCAGACCTTGGGCCGGCTCGCCGCTGCCGGGGACGTGGTCGAGGCGGCGCCGGGCAGCGACGAGCCGGTGGACGTGTCGGACGCCTACGTCGACCGTGTCATGCAGGACTGGGACGGCGGCGACCGGAAGCTGCGCGTGGTGTGGGACAACGCCAACGGCGCCGCCGGCGAGCTCCTGACCAAGCTGCTGAAGAAGCTGCCCGGCGAGCACAGCGTGCTCAACGAGGTCATCGACGGCCGCTTCCCCGCGCATCATCCGGACCCGACCATCGCCAAGAACCAGGAGCAGCTGATCGCCGCCGTGCGCGAGGCTAAGGCGGATCTCGGCATCGGCTTCGACGGTGACGCCGACCGCTTGGGCGCCATCGACGACAAGGGCGGCATGCTGCTCGGCGACCAGCTCATGGTAGTGCTGGCGCGCGACGTGCTGAAGTCGCATCCGGGGGCGACCATCATCGCCGACGTGAAGGCGAGCCAGGTGCTCTACGACGAGATCGGCAAGGCCGGTGGCAAGCCGTTGATGTTCAAGACCGGGCACAGCCTGATCAAGGCCAAGATGGCGGAAATCAAGTCGCCCTTCGCCGGCGAGATGAGCGGTCACATCTTCTACGCCGACCGCTGGTACGGCTTCGACGACGCGCTGTATGTGGCGGTCCGCCTGCTCGGCATCGTCGCCCGCATGGACGGCAAGCTGTCGGCGGTGCGGGACGCGCTGCCCAAGGTGGTCAACACGCCGGAGCTGCGCTTCGATTGCGACGACAAGCGCAAGTTCGAGGTGGTCGAGGAGGTCGCGGCCCGGCTTCGCGCGCGCCGCGCGGCGGTCAACGACGTCGATGGCGTGCGCGTGCTGACCGATGACGGTTGGTGGCTGCTGCGCGCGTCCAACACGCAGGCGGTGCTGGTGGCGCGGGCCGAAGCGCGCGACGAGGCCGGGCTCGATCGGCTGAAGGCGGCGCTGGCCGAGCAGCTCGAGGCGTCTGGGCTGGCTGCGCCGGACTTCTCAGGCGAGAACGCGGGGCATTAAGCTCGGCGCGCTGCCCCAAACCCCGGCAAAGGACGGTGTCTGCACTCCCCTTCCGGGTCCGGGGCGGAGCCCTGGAGAGAACACACGATGCAACATCCCCCTGCCGAGCCCGGCATGTCCGAAGCCGAGATCGACACGCCGGCGCTTGTGCTCGACCTCGACGCGTTCGAACATAACCTCGATCGCATGGCCGCGCTGCTGGCGCCGACCGGCGCCAAGCTTCGGGCCCACGCCAAGACCCATAAATCGCCCGTGGTGGCCCACCACCAGATCCGCCGCGGCGCGGTCGGCCAATGCGTGCAGAAGATCGCCGAGGCCGAGGTGCTGGCCTGGGGCGGCGTGCCCGACATCCTGGTCAGCAACGAAGCGGTCGGCGACCGCAAGCTGGCCCGGTTCGCGGCGCTGTCCGACCTCGCACGGATCGCGATCTGCGCCGACCACCCGCACCATGTCGAGCGCCTGGAAGCCGCCGCCGCGGCCGCGGGCCGCCGGCTGACGGTGCTGGTGGAGATCGATGTCGGCATGGTGCGCGCCGGGGTCGCGCCGGGCCCGGACGCGGTGACGCTGGCGGAGCGGATCGCCGCGTCGCCGCACCTCATCTTCGGCGGCCTGCAGGCGTATCACGGCCGCGCCCAGCACTTCCGCACCCCGGAGCAACGGCAGGAGGCGATCGGCGCCGCGGTGGACGACACGAGGCGGACGGTCGAGCAGTTGCGCCAGCGCGGCCTCGATTGCGCGGTCGTCGGCGGCGCCGGCACCGGGACGTTCGAGCTGGAAGCGGCCAGCGGCGTCTACACGGAAATTCAAGCCGGCAGCTATTGCTTCATGGACGCCGATTACGCCCGCAACCAGGGCGGCGTGTCGGCCGGGTTCCGGCACGCGCTGTTCGTCTTGGCGACCGTGATGAGCCAGTCGCGGCCCGGCCTCGGCGTGCTGGACGCGGGGCACAAGGCGGTCGCCATCGACAGCGGCCTGCCGCTGGTCTGGGAACGGGACGGCGTCGCCTACACCGGCGCCTCGGACGAGCACGGCAAGCTCGAATGGACCGAGGGCGACGGCGTGCGGCTCGGCGACAAGCTGCGGCTGGTCCCCGGTCATTGCGACCCGACGGTGGACCGGTTCGACTGGTATGTCGGCATGCGCGGCGGCCGGGTCGAGTGCCTGTGGCCGGTCGCGGCCCGGGGCGCGCTCGCCTAAGCAGGGCGCCACGGTCATGAGCGGCACCATCGAGCCCGGCATGCGCGTGTGCCACCCGCAGCAGCCGGATTGGGGCGTCGGCCAGGTGCAATCGGTGATCGGCGAACGGGTGACGGTGAACTTCGAGCACCGCGGCAAGGTGTTGGTGAACGCCGCGGTGGTCGTGCTCGAGATCCTCGACGTCGACTGACAGAGGTGATCGGCGCTCGGGTTGAACCGGCGGCGGTTCCAACCGACACTATAGCCATGATCGATCCGTTCGGCCGCGCCATCACCTACCTGCGGGTCAGCGTCACTGACCGCTGCGACCTCCGTTGCGTGTATTGCATGGCGGAGGACATGACGTTCCTGCCGAAATCGGACGTGCTCAGCCTCGAGGAGCTGGAGCAGCTCTGCTCCGCCTTCATCCGCCAAGGCGTCCGCAAGCTGCGCATCACCGGGGGCGAGCCGCTGGTCCGCCGCGGCGTGATGACGCTGTTCGAGCGGCTGGGCGCGCGGTTGGGCCACGGGCTCGACGAGCTGACGCTGACGACCAACGGCACGCAGCTGGCCAAGTATGCGGCAGGGCTGGCGGCGGCCGGGGTGCGCCGGGTCAACGTCAGCATGGACACGCTGGACCCGGACCGGTTCAACCGGATCACCCGCTGGGGCAAGCTGGACAAGGTGCTCGACGGGATCGCCGCGGCCAAGGCGGCCGGGCTGCACGTGAAGATCAACGCGGTGGCGCTGCGGGACGAGAACGAGGACGAGATCGCCGACCTGCTTGCCTGGTGCGGAGCGCAGGGGCACGATTTGTGCCTGATCGAGACGATGCCGATGGGCGACATCGGGGGCGACCGGACCGACCAGTACTTACCGCTGTCGATCGTTCGCGCCCGGTTGCGGCAGCGGTTCACGCTGACCGAAACCTCGTTCGCCACTGGCGGGCCGGCGCGCTATTACGACGTGGCGGAAACCGGCGCCCGCGTGGGGTTCATCACGCCGATGACCCATAATTTCTGTGAAAGCTGCAACCGCGTCCGCCTGACCTGCACCGGGACGCTCTACATGTGCCTCGGCCAGGACGATGCGGCCGATTTGCGACGCGTGCTGCGGGACGGCGCCGACGAGGCGACGCTCGACGCCGCCATCCTCGACGCGATCACCCGCAAGCCGAAGGGCCACGACTTCATCATCGACCGCCGTACGACGGCGCCGTCGGTCGCCCGCCACATGAGCCTGACGGGCGGGTAGCGCCTACTTGCGTGCGCTGACCGCGGCGGCAGGATGCAGCAGCTCCTGCGCCGCCGGAAACCGCGTCCACCCCGGCAGCTGCGCGCCGAGGTTGACGTCACCCCATTTCGGGTGGTTCGGCGGCTCGCGCAGCTTGCCGATATTGGCAAAGAGCGCGTTGACGAAGCGGGCAACCCGCTCGTAGCGCGGGTTGTTACGCGGCCAGGCATAGACCGCCATCACCGCACCGACGGCCACGGTGTCGACCGGGGCGTTGTCAGGGACCAGCGCGGCATATTGGGAGTGCTCCAAACGCGCCGGCAGGTAGGTTTCGAGCAGCGCTTGGGTCATGGTGATAGGCAGGAAGTGCAGGCCGCTATCGGCCGGAACCGACGTGAACAGGCCGGCGGGCTTTCCGGTGACGTAGACGAGGGCGGCTATACTGCCCGTTTTAAGCTTCTGCAGCGCGGTCGCCTGGTTGTCGTGCGTCAAGGTCGGCTTCACGCCCAGCGCGTCGAACACGACCGAGGCGGTCATCGCCGTGCCGCTGCCGAGCCCGTCCACGTTGACCGGCTTGTCGGACAGGTCGGCGACGCTGCCGATATCGGCCCGGGCGAGCACGTGCAACTCCTCGTCGTAGAGCTTGGTGACGTATTGGATGCTTTGCTGGACGCCGGGGAACAGCTTTTCCTTCTCGATGTAGGACAGCACGTCCGCTTGCACGATGCCGACGTCGACGCCGCGGAGGTAAAGCAGGTCGGCGATGTTCTGCACCGAACCGCGGCCGACGATCGGCAGCACCCGCAGCCGGTTGCCGTCGTCGAGCACGGAGGCGAGGTCGGCGGCGATGCGGATATAGGTGCCCTGGACCGCTCCCGAAATGAGGCCGACGGTGCCGGCATTGGCTTGCGCGGTCGCGGAAGCGGGCGGGGCCGGCGGCGCGGCCGCACGTTGCGCCAACGCCGGCGCGGACGCGAGCAGCAGGCACGCGCAGCCCACGAGCCCTCGGAATGCTGTGTTCATGGCTTGACCTTGGGTTGTGCGGCGGACGCGCCGCCAGGGTTGTTCAACGCCTCGAGCGGCGCCCGCGCGTCTGCATCGCCGAGTGCCAAGGCGCGCTGATACCAGGCCGCTGCTTCCTTCGGGTCGGGGGTGATGCCGAGCACGCCGATCTGCGCGAGCGATGCGGCGTCGAAGGTGGTGCCCATCGCGCGCGCCGCCGGGCCATAGCCGGCTTCGGCGGCACGTCCGAACAGCAGCCGCGCTGCCGACACGTTGCCCTGCTCCAGCATGGTCCGTCCGCGCCGCACCATGGCGTCGGCCATTGCCGGCGGCAGGCTGCTTGCGGCCGGCGGCGGCGATGCGGCGACAACCGGCTGCGGTGCCGGCGTAGTGGGAACCGGCTGCGGCGCCGGCGCGGCGGCGGCCGGCTGCGGCGGCTTGGCGGGCGGGCGTTCCGGCTCGGCTGATTGCGGCGTTTGGACGGGATCGGCAGCGGCGGCCGCAGGGGCGGCCGCAGGGGCCGGCGCAAGAGCCGGTGCAGGGGGCGCCGCGGGTGATGGCACCTCGTCCGGCGGCGGCGTTGGCTCCGCCTCGCTCGCGGCGCGGTTGGTGGGGGGCGGCTCGCTGTCCCGCGCCTCGGCGGGCGGCTCGGCACTCTCCGCTGCGCCCAGCTTGTCCGGGGCCGGCGGCGGCAACGGGGCGGGTTCCTCCCGCTGGACCGTCTCGGGCGCGGGTGACGGTGGTGCCGCTTGATCGGCCGCACTCGGTTCGGGATCAGCCGCTGCCGGCACGAACACCGCGTCCGGCTCCGGGTGCGGCGAAGGGGCGCGCGAGACCGGCTCGGCCAATGGAGCCTTTGGCAAGGACGGTGCTGACTCCGCCTCGGGTTCGAGGTCGGCGGTCTTGATGGTGCCAAGCTGAGCGGACGGGGACGGCATGGCGGCGGGCGTTTGCAATGACGCGGCCGACTTGTCCTCGTCATGCCCGGCAACGAAGGCGCGCAACCGCGGCAACGCGGACGGAACCGCGGCCAGCCAAACCACCGCGGCCGCGGCCACAAGCCCGGCCACGACCGTCACCGCGCCATTCCGCGCCTCACGCAGTGTCGCCGGCGGCGCGGCCGCAACAAGGGCGCGCGGGGCCACCTGCCGGCGGGACCACTCGGCGGCGCCGTCCGCCTCCGCCGCGGCCAGCTCGGCCAGGCTCGGCCTGCGCGGTGCGGATGCGCCCATCTGGGCCGTGACCGGGCGCGGTGCCGGGACGCTGACGAACGACGTGACCTTGCTCCGGAGCGTCGGCAGGTCGTCCGCCTCGAGCTCATGCACGAACTCGGGCCGGCCGGCGAACGCCAAGCGCATGGAGCCCCACGTCCGCGCCATCCGATCCAGGTGCCGGAGCGTCGCGTGCGGAAGGAGATGGGCGTCGTGCACCAGCACGGCGAAGGGTTCCGAGGCGGCAGTCGGCAATGCGGCGACCGCCCGGCCAGCCGCAACCGCCGGTTTGCCGCCCGGCAAGCTCGACGCGCACCACGCGGTCGCAAATTGCTCGGCAAACGGCCGCTCGTCGAATGGCGGCCACAGCTGCAGCACGCGCATCCGGGCCTCGGTGAGTTCCTGCGCGGCCAGGGCCATCGTGGCATGGGTGTCGCCCAGCCCGGTGGCGGCGACGCACGACCCGCCCGTGACGGCCGCGGTGATCGAATGTGCAAGCAACAGGTCGATCACCTTGGCCGCCATGTCTGGAGAGGTCGGATTTGGCATGGGTGCAGGCTAGTTCTTACGACCGTGCAGTGAATTCACGATGCTGTAAAGATCTTCCTTCACAAATAAGTGTGGCCGTCCGGTCACGACACCCGGCTACGGCGCGGCAGGTGCCCAGCCGGTCACGGTGCCGATCCGCACCATCGCCCGCGCCCGCCCATCCTGCCTCGGCAAAGCGGCCAAGCTCATCGGGAACAGCGCCCGCGGCGGCACCCGGCGATCGCGCAGTGCCACGGCGTTGGCTTCGCCAGCCGCGCGCAGCTCGGACAGCAAGGCGAACGGGTCGGCATACGCCAGCTCGATCTCTTCCAGGTCGGCCACCGGCAATTCGAACCCGGCCCGCTGCATCAGCCCGGCGAGGTCGCGCAACTCGGGAAATGGCGACACCCGCGGCGACGCGCCGCCGGTCAGCGCCAGCTCCGCCTCGGTCAGCGCGCTGCGCAGCGCGCCCAAGGTCCCGAGCACCGGCAGGCTGGCGAGCAGCAATCCACCAGGCCGAAGCGCCAAGCGCAACTGGATCAGCGCGCCCGGCAAGTCGTTGACGGCGTGGAGTGACAGGCTGGCGACCGCCACATCGAAGCTATGCGCCGCGAACGGCAGGCGCTCCTCGTCGGCGGCCACGGTCCGGCCACCGTTCACCCCGGCCATCCGCGGCGACAAGTCGCAGCTGACGACATCGAGCCCGCGCGCGCGCAGCAGGGGTGCGACGACGCCGCGCCCGCCGACGTCGAGCGCCTCGGTGAAGCGCTGCTTGGTGTCGTCCAGCCGGTCGATCAGGCGTTCGGCGGCGTCGCGCAGGAGGTCCTGCACGAGATGGACGCGGGCGGCGGCGCGGTCGCGGTGCAGGCGGACGGCGCGGCGGTCGAACACGGTGGCGGTCATGCGGCCCATGTGCCGTCGCCGGTCCGCTTTGACCAGCCGGGGGGCGCGGGATTAGCGTGCCGCCATCCCATCCGCAGGAGAACCGCCATGAACGTCTCCGCCGTCAGCGCCGCCCGCGCAGCCGCCGTTTCCGCCACCATGGACCGCGTCAAGGCGATCGAGCGGGAACTGGGCGTCACCCGGCCGGCGCTCGACGCCATCAAGGCGGAGATGCTGGCCTTGGCCGCACACGAGGCGCTGTTCCCGGCCGCCGAGTTTCCCCCGCCGCCGCCGGGGGAGAAAGGCTCCAAGCGCTACCTGCTGCAGGAGGACGCGGATGGCCGGTTCGCTCTCTATATGCTGGCGCTCAACCCCGGCAACAGCACGAAGCCGCACGACCACACCACCTGGGCCGTCGTCGCCGGCGTCGAGGGGCAGGAGCTGAACAAGGTCTATCGCCGGGTCGACGACGGCAGCCGGCCGGGTCATGCCGAGCTCGAGCAGGTGCGGGAGGTGATGGTCGAGCCCGGCGCCGGCATCGCCTTGATGCCGGAGGATATCCACTCGATCCACACCGAAGGCACCGCCAGCACCCGCCATCTCCATTGCTACGGCTTGGCGCTCGAGCGACTGGACGAGCGGCAAGGCTTCGACCTCGAAAGCAAGACGGTGCAGCCCTACAACAAGGCTTTCATGACCAAGACCGCCAACCGGTGATGCGCCGGGTCGATCCCGCAACGCTTCGGGCGTGGATCGGCGACGGCGCCGAGCTGGCCATCCTCGACGCCCGTGAGGAGGGCGAGTTCGGCGGCGGGCACCTGTTCTGGGCGGTGCCGTGCCCGCTGTCGCGCGCCGAGCTGCGCATCCCCGTCCTGCTGCCGCGGCTGGCGACCCGGATCGTCTGCGTCGATTCCGGCCGCGACGACGTGGCCGAACGATTGGCGGCGCTGCTGGAAGGCATGGGCGCGACCGATGTTCATCTGCTCGACGGCGGCACCGAGGCCTGGGCGGCGGCAGGCTTTGTCCTGTTCACCGGCGTGAACGTGCCGAGCAAGGCGTTCGGCGAGTGGGTCGAGCACCATTACGGCACCGAGAGCGTCGATGCGCCGGAACTGAAACGCTGGATGGACGAGGGCCGCGACATGGTCGTGCTCGACAGCCGTCCGCTCGACGAGTTCTGCGCCATGTCGATCCCGGGCGGCGTCAACGTGCCCGGCGGCGAACTGGCCTACCGCATAGCGGACCTGGCGCCGGACCCCGCGACGACGGTCGTGGTGAACTGCGCCGGCCGCACCCGCAGCATCATGGGGGCCGAAAGCCTGCGCCGCGCCGGGGTGCCGAACCCGGTGGTGGCGCTGCGGAACGGCACGATGGGGTGGCAGCTCGCCGGGCTCGAGGTGGCGCGCAACCAGGACGCAAGCTACGCCCCGGGCCGGCCGGACACCGCTGCGGTGGCGCTCGAGCGGGCGTCGGCGTTTGCCGAGCAGTCCGGCGTCGGCGTGATCGGTCCGCTCGATTTCGTGCGCTTCGAGGACGACCCGGACCGGACGTTGTATACGCTCGACGTCCGCGCGCCGGCGGAGTTCGCGATGCGGCACCGGCCCGGCAGCCGCAACGCGCCGGGCGGCCAACTGGTGCAGGCGACCGACGCCTGGATCGCCGTTCGCGGCGCACGCATCGCGGTGCTGGACGACGACGGCGTGCGAGCCCGGATGGCGGCGGCCTGGCTCCGGCAGATGGGGCACAAGGACGTGTTCGTGGTCGAAGGCGGTCTGGACGGGACCGAGGACGTGCCGCCGCCGCCGCCGCGCGCCGTGGTGGCCGGCGTCGGACCGGACGCAGTGCGCGGCGCGACCGTCGTGGACCTCGCCCGCAGCGTCGAGTTCCGCGCCGGCCACATTCCCGGGGCGATCTGGGGCATCCGCACCCGGCTCGACCGGCTGCGCGGCCGGCTCGAAGCGGCCGAGCGGGTGGTGGTGACCTCGCCCGACGGGGTGTTGGCGGCGCTGGCTGTCGACGAGCTGCGTGCGCTGACGCAGGCGCAGGTGGAGGTGTTGGCGGGCGGCACCGCGGCCTGGGTGGCGTCCGGGGGCGCCCTCGACGCCGACCGCACGGTTCCGCCGGACGAGGATTGCGTCGACGTTTACCTGCGCCCCTACGACCGCAACTCGGGCGTCGAGGCGGCGATGCACGCCTACTTGAGTTGGGAGGTCGCGCTGGTGGACGAGATCCGGCGCGACGGGACGGTTGCGTTCGGCGTCTAACCTGCTGGCGAGCGGGCGCCACGTCGCCGCCCGCGCGGCGCGCCGCGGCGGACGCGCGGTGCTGGACGTCCTGCTGCCGCCGCAGTGCCTGACGTGCGAGCAGCCGGTGGCGGCACCGGGCCAGTTCTGTTCGGCGTGTTTTCGCCGGGTCGGGTTCATCACCGATCCGTGCTGCACGGCATGCGGTGCGCCGTTCGCGGCGGCCCCTTCGGGCACCACAATGGCATGCGAGGCATGCATCGCCCGGCCGCCGAGCTGGGAGCAGGGGCGGGCGGCGCTGCGCTACGACGACCAAGCCCGGCGCTTGCTGCTGCCGTTCAAATACGGCGATCGTACCGAGCTGGCGCAGGCATTGGCGCCGATGCTGGAGCGGGCCGGTGCCCCTTTGCTGGCGCGGGCCGACCTGCTGGTGCCGGTGCCGCTGCATCGTTGGCGGCTGCTGTCGCGGCGTTACAACCAATCCGCCCTGCTGGCCCGGGCGCTGGCGCGGCGCACCCGCGTGCCGGCGGTGCTGGACGCCTTGCGCCGGGTGCGGGCGACGGTTCCGCTCGGCACGATGCCGCCGGCCGAGCGGCAGGCGGCGCTGACCGGCGCGTTCGCCGTCAACCCGCGGCGGCGGGCGATCCTGGCCGATTCGCGCGTGCTGCTGATCGATGACGTGCTGACCACGGGCGCCACCGCGGAAGCCTGCACGCGCGTGCTGCTCGCGGCCGGGGTCGGCGGCGTCGACGTGCTTGCGGTGGCGCGCGTTTCTGGGCCGGAGTCCGGCTGACCCGTTCGGATCTGGAAAACGGCTCGCCGCGAGCGATATGTCGTCAGGAGGATACAAATGCCGAACATCGAGATCTATACCCAGCCTTGGTGCCCGTATTGCGAGCGGGCGGTCGACTTGCTGACCGACAAGGGCGTGCCGTTCAAGGAGATCAAGGCGCCGCACGGCAGCGCGGCGCGGCAGGAAGCCGCGCAACGAGCCGGGGGTAGCACGACCGTGCCGCAGATTTTCATCGATGGCCGGCACGTGGGCGGCTGTGACGATCTCGTCGCCCTGGAGCGGTCCAAAAAGCTGGATGCGATGCTGGCGGGCTAGCGCACCATTCGATCGAGCTGAGTTCCCGGGCCGACCGGCTCGGGACGTCCGCTAGGACGGTTGTCTCTGTTGCCCGATCGCAACACAGCGTGAACGGCAAGCGCAATCCGCTGGACGCGGCACGGGGCGGTTGGCCAAGTTGGGAGCCGGCGAGTCGGTTGCCGGAGTCGCCGATCCGATCGAAGGTCCGGTTAACGGATCAACATCTTGTATTCGAACTTGTCGTCGGCCAACAACATCTTGTAAGGTCGTGGTATGCCCGATCATCCCTTAGGAGACCACGCCGTGCTTGATGCAGTGCAGATGCCGGGGCGCCACCAGGTTCGTGTGGACCGTACGCGGGACTCGCTGCTGACAGATTTCGGCCGTGCCACGCTCGACGACCGCTATCTCATGCCCGGCGAGGAGTACCAGGACCTGTTCGCCCGGGTTGCCAGCTATTACGGCGACGACCACGCCCATGCGCAGCGGATCTACGACTACATCAGCCAGATGTGGTTCATGCCGGCGACCCCGGTGCTGTCCAACGGCGGCACGCAGCGCGGCTTGCCGATCTCCTGCTTCCTCAACGAAGCGACCGACAGCCTCGAGGGCATCGTCGGCCTGTGGAACGAGAACGTTTGGCTGGCCTCCAAGGGCGGCGGCATCGGGTCCTATTGGGGCAATTTGCGCTCGATCGGCGAGAAGGTCGGCCAGAACGGCAAGACCTCCGGGGTGATCCCGTTCATCCGGGTGATGGACAGCCTGACGCTCGCCATCAGCCAGGGCTCGCTGCGGCGCGGCTCGGCCGCCGTCTACCTGCCGATCTCGCACCCGGAAGTGGAGGAGTTCTCCGAGCTGCGCCGGCCGACCGGCGGTGATCCGAATCGCAAGGCGCTCAACCTGCACCACGGCATCCTGGTCAGCGACGCGTTCATGCGCGCCGTCGAGGCCGACGAGCAGTGGGCGCTGCTGTCGCCCAAGGACCACACCGTGGTGCGCAAGATCTCGGCGCGTAACTTGTGGATTCGCATACTGACCGCGCGGATCGAGACCGGCGAGCCCTACCTCGTGTTCTCCGACCACGTGAACAATGCCCGGCCGGAGCACCAGAAGCTGGCCGGACTCGAGGTCAAGACCAGCAATCTCTGCAGCGAGATCACGCTGCCGACCGGCATCGACCAGCATGGGCAGCAGCGCACCGCCGTGTGCTGCCTCTCGTCCGTCAACCTCGAGACCTGGTTCGAGTGGAAGGACCACCCGCTGTTCATCGAGGACATCATGCGGTTCCTCGACAACGTGCTGCAGGATTTCATCGACCGCGCGCCGCCCGGCATGGAGCGCGCCCGCTACTCGGCGATGCGCGAGCGCTCGGTGGGGTTGGGCGTGATGGGCTTCCACAGCTTCCTGCAGTCGCAGAAGGTGCCGTTCGAGGGCGTGATCGCAAAAGTGTGGAACAGGCGGATGTTCAGGCACATCCGCGCCCAGGCCGATCAGGCGAGCCGCATGCTGGCCGAGGAGCGTGGCGCCTGCCCGGATGCCGCCGAGTACGGCATCTGCGAGCGGTTTTCCAACAAGATGGCGATCGCGCCGACCGCCAGCATCAGCATCATCGCCGGCAACACCAGCCCGGGGATCGAGCCGATCGCCGCCAACGTTTTCTTACAAAAAACGCTGTCCGGCAGCTTCACCGTGCGCAACCGGCACCTGCAGCAGTTGCTCGCGGAGAAGGGCATGGACCGCGACGACATCTGGTCCTCGATCACGCTGAACAAGGGCAGCGTGCAGCACCTCGACTTCCTGACCGAGGCGGAGAAGGCGGTCTACCGGACCGCGTTCGAGCTGGATCAGCGCTGGGTGGTGGAGCACGCCGCCGACCGCACGCCGTTCATCTGCCAAAGCCAGTCGGTGAACCTGTTCCTGCCCGCCAACGTGCACAAGCGCGACCTGCACCAAATCCACATGATGGCGTGGAAGAAGGGCGTGAAGTCGCTCTACTACTGCCGCAGCCTGTCCATCCAGCGCGCCGACAACGTCAGCGAGAAGGTGGTGCGCCCGTCCGAGCTGATGGGCGTGCCGGCCGTCCCGGTCGCGCCCCCGGCCACGGCGCCGGTGACGGCGAACTACGAGGAGTGCCTTGCCTGCCAGTGAGCGCTGATAGCGCCGAAACCGCCACCCAGCGTAAACGGCCATCCACGTCATCCCCGGGCTTGACCCGGGGATCTCGTCCGTCCGAAGCGAGGGCGTGACGGTCGTCCAAGACCGGTAGTGACCCCTCGCTAGGCGTCCGCGTTGTAGTCGACCTCATAGGAGCGGATGCCTTCCTGCTGCCGCGGCCGCAGAGAGTAGCGTTTTTTCATTGCCCAGATGTTCACTTGGTGGTGCAGCGGGATGAAGCCCTGCTCGGCCATCGTCATCTTCTCGGCCTTGATATAGAGCGCTTCCCGGGCCGCCGGATCGAAGGTGGCGAGGCTCTGCTCGATCACGGCGTCGATGTCGTCGCGGGCGAAATGCGACGGCCGCGGCTGGGCGCCGCGGCCTTTCTCCGGGTTCACCGAGGCGCAGATCTGGATCAGGCTGGTGCTGGCCTCGCCGGTGTCGCTGGCCCAGCCGGCCAGGTTGACGGAATACAGGTCGCGCGCGACCTCGGAAAAGAACACGCTGGCCGGAATGGCATTGACCGCCGTCTTGACGCCGATCCGCGTCCACATCTGCGCGATTGCCTCGATGATTTGCTTGTCGTTGACGTAGCGGTCGTTGGTTCCGGCCAGCGTCAACTGGAAGCCTTGCGGATAGCCGGCCTCGGCCAGCAGCGCCTTGGCCCGGTTCGGATCGTAGGGGTCCGGCTTCAAATCCGGCGTGTAGCCGACCGCGCCTTCCGGCAGCAACTGCCCGGACGGGGCGGCGAACCCGTCCATGATCTGCGACTTGATGCCGGCCCGGTTGATCGCCAGCGACAGCGCCTGCCGCACCTTGAGCTTGCGCAGCGGGTTCTCCGCCATCGGCTTCCCGGACGCGTCGAGCGCGAAGGGCGTCGTCTCGCGCTGGGTGTCGAGCGCGAGGTAGATCAGCCGCTGCCCGGCCGGCGCCAGGATCGTCAGCTTCGGGTCCTTCTGCAGGAGTGCGACGTCGCGCGTGCTCACCTGGTCGATGATGTCGACGTCGCCCGCCTGCAACGCCGCGGTCCGAGAAGCGCCGTTGCTGATCAGGCGGTAATTGACGACGTCCCAGTAGGGCTTCGGGCCCCAGAACCGCTCGTTCCGCTTGAACACGATCTTGTCGCCCAGCACCACGCTGTCCATTACGTAGGGGCCGGTGCCGATCGCCGCCTTGCCCGAATTGTAGTCGGCCGTCGTCATCCCGGACCCGTGCTTGCGGCTGATGATGCGCGGCTGGGCCAGGAAGTAGGGCAGCAGCGGCTCCGGGTTCTTGGTATGCATGCGGATCGTCAGCGGATCGACGATCTCGATCCGCGCCACCGGCTTGATCGCCTGGTTAAAGCTCGCAGGGCTGTTCACCACCGTCGGGATTCGCTCGAAGGTGAACACCACGTCGTCCGGCGTGAACGGCGTGCCGTCGCTCCACACCACGCCTGGGTGCAGCTTGAACTCCCAGATGCGGTCGTCCACCGCGGTCCAGCGTTCCGCCAGCTCCGGCACGGGCCGGAAATTGCCGTCGAGGCCGACGAGCGTGTTGAACAGGTGGAACGCGATCACGTTGTTCGGGGTCAGGTTGTGATAATGCGGATCGATCGAGGTGAAGGCGCCGCCGGTGCCGACGTTCAGCACCTTGGGCGCGTCGGCGCCGCCCTGGCCGAAGGCGGCGCCCGGCGCGATGGCCGCGGCGGCGGCGAGGGCGGCAAGCGAGCGGCGGTCGAGGCGGACAGGCATGGCTGCTCCTGGATGGCGTTGCTGCGCAACCGTGCACGATCCGGGCCGGGACCGGCCAGGGGTTTCCCGCCTCGCCAACGGCCCGGGCGACCACATCCGGCGACGGGCCTGGTGCAGCGGGTCAGCGCAGGAGGCGTGCGGACGTGAGCAGCCCGGCCGTTCTCGACTGTTTGATCGCTGTGCGGGGCGCCTCGCGCCGCCGCCGCCGCGGGTCAGGCCCTGACCATCTTGCAGCCGGTGTCGGCCAGCGGGCGAGCGGCGTCGGCGGCTGGTGTGGTCGCGAGCAGCTTGTAGAGGTCCCACTCGCCGCTGCTTTCCGCCTTGGTCTTGACCTGGAACAGGTAGGCGGGGAACAGGCCGCGGCCGTCGGCGCGGATGCTGCCGCGGCCGAACGCGTCGTCCTCGGTCGGCATCTGCTTCATCCGTTGCACCGTGGCGGCGCCGCTGCGCTTGGCCTCGCCGACGCCCATGTCGGCCACGACCTTGAGATAGTGCAGCGTGCTCGAGTAGCTGCTGGCGTGCGCTTGGTTCGGGTAGTTGCGCGGCGTCTTCGGCAGGATCCGCTTGGTAAACGCCCGGGTGCGGTCGTTGAGGTCCCAGTAGAAGCTTTCGGTC
Organism: uncultured Alphaproteobacteria bacterium; assembly: GCA_963752225.1. Classification (GTDB taxonomy): domain Bacteria; phylum Pseudomonadota; class Alphaproteobacteria; order Acetobacterales; family Acetobacteraceae; genus JBBROS01. Next base: position 134,575 of record CAVVXS010000007.1, read on the forward strand.
AAGGTCAGGCCGCTTGCCACCTCGAAGCCCAGCGCATGCACGTCGGTGATGAACATCAGCATCGGCGCGATACGCATGCCGCGCTGCGGCAAGCCGAACTCGGACGCCTGCTTGACGCTGTTGACGGTGTCGCCGCCGGCATTGCAGAGCCCGAGCACCTTGGCGCCGGAGGCTTGCGCCTGGGTGAGAAACGACGAGAAATCGGTGGTGTTCGGGAACGGGTAGCTGATGGAGCCCTTGACCGTGCCGCCCGCCTGCTTGACCTGCAGCGTGGTCTGGTCCTGCAGCGAGTGGCCGAAGGCATAATCGGCGGTCACGAAGAACCAGGAATCGCCACCGGCCTTGACCGCCGCGGCGCCGGACGACACCGCCATCATGTAGGTGTCGAAGCTCCAAACGATGGTGTTCGGGCTGCACTGCTCGCCGGTCAGGGCGACGGCGGTGGCGCTGGCGTTGAGGTGGATCCTGTCCTTCTGCCGGCAGACCTCGGCGACCGCGAGCGCCACCGACGAGGTCGGCACATCGGCAATGACGTCGACGGCGTCGTTGTCGATCCATTGCCGGGCGATGGTGGCGCCGAGGTCGGGCTTGTTCTGGTGATCGGCGCTCAGCACCTCCACGTCGAAGCCGTGATCGCCGAAGTCGAGCGCCGCTTGCCGCGTGCATACCACCGAGGTGCCGCCCGTGGTGTCGCGATACGGGCCGGACTGGTCGTTCAGCACGCCGATGCGGATCTTTCCGCGTTGCGCGCGGGCCGGCAGGATGGGCGAGGCGGCTAGGGCCGAAGCGGAGCCGATCAGGCCGCGGCGTGAAAGTCCCATATGGTCGTCCCCCGGGGATGCCCGGGTTCGCTCCCGGGTCGATTGCGCGACCAACGGTAGCGCTCACGAGACCGGGAGGGCAACGACTTTATGGAAAGGGAACACGGCCGGTCTGCGCCCATATACAGGCGGACCGGCCGTTGGATGGGTTTCGGCGTGCTACTCGCGGTCGCGGTCGCGGTCGCCGCCGGCTTCGGCCAAGGCGGCGCCGAGCTCGAGGTCGCTTTCCTGCTCGACATCCTCTTCGGCCGCCTGGCCGACCTGCTCGCCGCGGGCCTGCTTCTCGGCTTCCTCGACTGAGCGCGCCACGTTCACCGTGACTGACAGGCTGACCTCGGGGTGCAGCACGACGCGGACCGGGGTCAGGCCCAGGGTCTTGATCGGCTGGTCGAGGATCACCTGGTTGCGCCCCGTGGTCATGCCGGCCTCGGTGCAGCCGTCGGCGATGTCGCGCGCGGACACGGAGCCGTACAGGCTGCCGCTTTCGCCGGCTTGGCGGATGATCACGACCTGCAGGCCGGCCATCCGCTCGGACAGGCGCTCGGCTTCCTCACGGCGCTTGAGGTTCTGCGCCTCGAGCTGGGCGCGCTGCTGCTCGAACTGGGCAAGGTTGCCCTTGTTGGCGCGCAACGCCTTCCTCTGCGGCAGAAGGAAGTTCCGCGCATAGCCGGGCTTCACCTTCACCACGTCGCCCATCTGGCCGAGCTTCTCGACGCGCTGCAGGAGGATCAGTTCAATGGCTGCCATGATCCGGGTTCCTTAGGCGACGACGTAGGGCAGCAGCGCCAGGAAGCGGGCGCGCTTGATGGCGGTCGCCAGCTCCCGCTGCTTCTTGGCTGACACCGCGGTGATGCGGCTCGGCACGATCTTGCCGCGCTCGCTCAGGAAGCGGGACAGCAGGCGGACGTCCTTGTAGTCGATCTTGGGCGCGTTCGGGCCGCTGAACGGGCAGCTCTTGCGGCGGCGATTGAACGGACGGCGTGCACCGCCACCCCCGCCACCGCGGCGCTCCTCACCCTCGGACGCGGGACGCTCGGAACGATCGGACATGGTCTACTCCTCCCCGCCGTCGCGGCTGGGACTGAACTCTTGCGGATCGCGGGCACGGAACTCCTCGCGGTCGTCGAAGCCGCGCTTGCGGCCGCTTTCGAACCGCCCGGCCGGCTTCGGCCCGCGGAAGCTGCGCTCACGGTCGTCGGACTTGCGGGTCAGGATCGCGCTCGGCTCCTCGGTGATCTCGTCGACCCGGAGCGTCATGAAGCGCAGCACGTCCTCGTTGAGGCTCAGCCGGCGTTCCATCTCGGTGATGAAGGCGGGCTTCGCGTCGAGGCCGAGCAGCATGTAATGGCCCTTGCGGTTCTTCTTCACGCGATAGGCCAGGCTGCGGAGGCCCCAGTATTCGCGCTTCTGGATGGCGCCGCCATCGCTTTCGAGATCGGTCCCGATCGTGTCGGCGACACTCTCGACCTGCTGTTGCGTGACGTCGTTGCGTGCGATGAGCACGCATTCATATAGCGGCATTGTCACCCCTATGGCTGGTGTCGGCCCGGGAATGGGCATAGCCGGGGCGGATGCCGCCACCCCAGCAGGGAGCGCGGGCGTATACGCGAACTGGCGCCGAATGCAAGTCCGGCGGGTCCGGGGCCGCTGGCCCTGGCGGGTCCAGGGCGGTGCCCTGGCCTAATCCGGCTGCCCGAGCGCCCGATACATCTCGGCCAAATGCGCGCTCATCGGCAGGTTCATCGACCGGCCGTTCGGCAGCGGATCGACGAACCAGCGCTGATACCGCGTGCGCAGCGTCCCGTCCGCCGCCATGCGGGCGAAGCTGCTGCGGACCAGGTCGGCGAAGTCCGGGTCGTCGCGGCGGAACATGATCGCGTAGGGCTCGAACGACAGATAATCGCCGACGATCGCGAACGTCTCGCTGCCGGCATGGGCCAGTATTTCGCCGGCCAGCAGGATGTCGTCAGACGCGAGCGCGCCGGCCTGGCCCGACGCAAGCGCGTCGAACCCGGCGTCCACGCTCGGAAACTCCTTCACCGACAGCGGCGGCGTGACCGTGCCGGCCAGGCGGTGCACCACGTCGGCGTTGGTGGTACCGGCGCCGACCGCGACCGTCTTGCCGGCGAGGTCGCGATAGGACGCGATACCGCTGCCGGACGGCACCAGCAGCTTGGTGCCGGCCAGGAAGAACACCGGCGAGAACGCGACCGACTTCGCGCGCTCCTCGTTCGCCGTGGTCGAGCCGCATTCGAGGTCGATCGTCCCGGACACCACCATGGGCAAGCGGGCGTCGGCCGCGACCGGCACGTAGACCATGCGGATGCCGGTCTGCCAGGCCGGCGCGTCGGGCTCCAGCAAGTCCTGCTGCAGCATCGCGGCCACGTCGGCGGCGATGCCGCGGCACAGGTCGATCGAGAAGCCGACCGGCTGTCCGCCGCGGTTGGTGAAGGCGAACGGCACCACGTTGTCGCGTCGCCCGACCAGGATCGTGCCGCGGTCGTGGATCTTGGCGAGCGTGCCCGTCAGGAACGGCCCGTCTTCGGCCAGCGCCGGGCCGGCGCCCAGCAGGATGCAGCCGGCCAGGGCGCAGACGAGGGGGGCGCGCGCGGGACGGATCACGCCGCCTGCGGCTCCATCTCGCCGATCATCTCGCGGTCCTCGCCGTCGGTGACAAGCTGTCCTTCCCACTTCGCCACCACCGCGGTCGCGAGCGAGTTGCCGATCACGTTGGTCGCCGACCGGCCCATGTCGAGGAACGTGTCGATGCCCAGGATCAGCAGCAGGCCCTCCTCGGGCAAGCTGAACTGCGACAGGGTTGCGGCGATCACCACCAGCGAAGCGCGCGGGACGCCGGCGACGCCCTTGCTGGTCAGCATCAGCGTCAGCAGCATGGCAATCTGGGTGCCGAGCGAGAGCGGGATGTCGTAGGCCTGGGCGATGAAGATGCTGGCGAAGGTGCAGTACATCATCGTGCCGTCGAGATTGAACGAGTAGCCGAGCGGCAGCACGAAGGAGCTGATCTTGCTCGAGATCGGAAACTTGGCGAGCTGTTCCAGCATCTTCGGATAGGCAGCCTCCGAGCTCGCGGTCGAGAAGGCGAGCAGGAACGGCTCGCGCACCAGCGAGATGAGCCGCTTCACGCTGGCGCCGAGGATCAGGAAGCCGACCAGCACCAGCAGCAGCCACAAGCACAGCAGGCCGAAGTAAAACTCGCCCATGAACTTCGCATAGCTGACCAGGATGCCGAGGCCGTTGGTGGCGATGGTCGCGGACATGGCGCAGAACACCGCGAGCGGCGCCAGCTTCATCACGTATCCGGTGACGCGCAGGATGATGTGCGAGAGTCCCTCGACCGCTGCGAGCACCAGGCTCGCGCGCTTGCCCATGGACGCGCAGGCGACGCCGAAGAAGATCGAGAACACCACGATCTGCAGGATCTCGTTGTCCACCATCGGGCGCACGGCGCTGTCGGGGAACACGTGCTTGATGAAGCCGTCGAGCGTCATGGCATGCGAGTCGATGCCGGACGCGACGCCGGCTGCGACCCGGTGCACGCCGACGCCGGGCTGGAACATGTCGACCAGGACCAAGCCCAGGGTGAGCGACACCAGCGAGGCGCTGACAAACCACAGCATGGCCTTGCCGCCGACCCGGCCGACCGCGCCCGCGTCCGACATGTGGCCGATCCCCACCACCAAGGTGGAGAATACCAGCGGGCCGATGATCATCTTGATCAGCCGGAGGAAGATCATGCTGCCGATCGACACGTAGCCGGCGAGCAGCTTGCGCATGGCCGGGTCGTCGAATTGCGCATGGACCAGCGCGCCGGCGGCGATGCCGAGCACCATCGCGACCAGGATCCAGGTGGTCATCCGGCTAGATTTCATGCGCGCTCCCGCTGCGACGGCCAAGGCGGGAGTTTCGGCAGGTTCTGCCTGGCCTGACAAGCCCGGCTTGACCGGCCGCGTCGGGCGGCGCGTCAGGCCGGGCGTCGAACCAGGGCCTCAGGCGGCCTGCGCCATCTCCGGCATCGACGCTTCGAGCTGCACCGGTCCGCCGCGGCGCGACGTGAGGGTGAAGCCGCGCGGCACTTCGATCCAGCCGGCGCGCTGCCCGTCGATCGGCTCGCTCACCAGGCGCAGCCCGCTCGCGTCCTGCTTGTAGTAGAGCGTGGCGGGGCGGGCGTCGCAGGCCCAGCGGAACGCCCAGACCGAGTCGCCGTCGGTCAACGTCGCGGTGAAGCGCAGCGGCTCGTGCACCCCGGCCTCCACCATTGCCGCCTTGACGGCCAAAAGGGTGGCGCGCACCGCGCCGACCGGGTCCTGCTCGAGCCCACGCGCCATGGCGGCGAGGAAGATCGCCTCGCTGTCGGTGGTGCCGGTGCGGGCGGTGTAGAGCGCGTCGGGGATCAGCGCCTCGACCCGGCGCCGCACCTGATTCCAGCCGCCCACCTGGCCGTTGTGCATGAACAGGTAGCGGCCATGCGCGAAGGGGTGGCAGTTGGCGCGGCTGGTGGCGGTGCCGGTCGAGGCGCGCACGTGGGCAAAGAAGGTCCGGCTGCGGATCTGCGCGACCAGGCTGCGGAGGTTCTCGTCCGACCAGGCGGGCCGCACCTCCCGATACAGGCCCGGCGTCTCGCGCTCACCGTACCAGCCGAGGCCGAAGCCGTCGCCGTTGGTCTCCGCCTTGCCTTCGGCGGCATGCAGGGATTGGTGGATCAGGCTGTGGCATGGGGCGGTGACCAGCGTTTCCAGCAGGATCGGCTCGCCCTGGTGGGCGAGGAAGCGGCACATGCGGTACCCCAGGCGGTTTATGACGCAGATGTTACAGGGAGCGTGCCGCGCCGGACAAGCAAAAGCGGCGGCCCAGGGCATCGACGGCGCATCCGGCACGCGCAGTGTCGCGGCGTTGACACGCTCTACCCCGGAGGCCATTAGCCCGGCGAACGCCCTTCCCCCCGGCGCATCACGCCCGCCCAAGCGGGCTCGGTCCAGGAACACGTCGCCCCATGCCCGTTCACGCATTCATCTTCCCCGGCCAGGGCAGCCAGGTCACCGGCATGGGCCGCGACCTCGCCGCCGCCTTCGCCCCGGCGCGCGAAGTGTTCGGTGAGGTGGACGAGGTGCTGAAGCAGAAGCTGAGCAAGCTGATGTTCGAAGGGCCGGCCGAGGAGCTGACGCTGACGGAGAACACCCAGCCGGCGCTGATGGCGGTCTCGATGGCGGCGCTGCGAGTGCTGGAGCACGAGGGCGGCTTCAAGCTGGCCGACAAGGCCGTGCTGGTCGCCGGGCACAGCCTCGGCGAATATAGCGCGCTGGCAGCCGCCGGGTCGTTCGGACTGGCCGAGGCGGCGACGTTGCTGCGCCGGCGCGGAGCGGCGATGCAGCAGGCGGTGGCGCCCGGCGAGGGCGCCATGGCGGCGTTGCTGGGCGTCGAGCTCGAGCAGGCGGAGGCGATCTGCCGCGACGCCGCCGTGCTGGTGCACGAGGACGGGACCGAGGAGCGGCAAGTCGTGGAGGCCGCCAACGACAATGGCGGTGGCCAGGTGGTGATCAGCGGCCACACCGCGGCGGTGGAGCGGGCGGTTGCCTTGGCCAAGGAGCGCGGCGTGCGGCGGGCGATGCTGCTGCCAGTGTCGGCGCCGTTCCATTGCGCGCTGATGGCGCCGGCTGCCCACACCATGCGCGACGCGCTCGGCGAGGCGGACGTGCGGCCGCCATTGGTCCCGTTGGTGGCCAATGTGTCGGCGGAACGGGCGACGGCGCCGGGCGAGATCCGCGACTTGCTGGTGCGGCAGGTGACCGGGACGGTGCGCTGGCGGGAATGCATGCTGGCCGCAACCGCCATGGGCGTGGACAGCTTCGTCGAGCTCGGCGCCGGCAAGGTGCTGTCCGGCTTGGTGCGCCGCATCGCGCCCGACGCGAGCGCGGCCGCCGCAGGCACCCCGGCCGAGATCGAAGCGGTGCTGAGGAGGCTGTGAGCATGTTCCGGCTGGACGGCAAGGCGGCGCTGGTGACCGGCGCTTCGGGCGGCATCGGCGCGGCGATCGCCCGCGTGATGCACGCGCAGGGCGCCGCCGTTGCGCTGAGCGGGACGCGGCGCGATGCGCTGGAGGCGTTGGCGGGGGAACTGGGCGAGCGGGCGTATGTCTGCCCGGCCGATCTCCGGGACCCCGCGGCGGCCGACGCGCTGGTCGCGGCGGCCGAGTCGGCGGCCGGCCCGCTGCACGTGCTGGTCAATAATGCCGGGATGACCAAGGACGGCCTCGCGCTGCGGATGAAGGACGAGGATTGGGCGACCGTGCTGGACGTCGACCTCGCGGCGCCGTTCCGGCTGGCGCGGGCGGCGCTGCGCGGCATGCTGCGGCGCCGGGCCGGACGCATCATCGGCATCGGCAGCGTGGTCGGCACCACCGGCAATGGCGGCCAGGCCAACTACGCCGCGGCCAAGGCCGGGCTGATCGGCATGAGCAAGTCGCTGGCCCAGGAGGTCGGCAGCCGCGGCATCACGGTCAACGTGGTGGCCCCCGGCTTCGTCGAGACCGCCATGACCGCCGTGCTGCCGGACGAGCAGAAGGCCAAGCTGCTGGGCGCGATCCCGCTTGGCCGCATGGGCCGGCCGGCCGACATCGCGGCGGCGGTGGCGTGGCTCGCGTCCGACGAGGCGGGTTGGGTGACGGGCACGACGATCCACGTCAACGGCGGAATGGCGATGAGTTGAGCGCGACCCGCTGCCTTGGCGGGGTTTCGATAACTGTGATATGCGCCGCGCTTCCGGTACGGGGTCGGCCCCCGTCGCCCGGCAGGGCGGCCAACGATGGATAGCAACGAGGTCAACATGAGCGAGATCGGCGACAAGGTTAAGAAGATCGTGGTGGAACACCTTGGCGTCGAGGAGTCGAAGGTAACCCCTGAGGCTTCGTTCATCGACGACCTCGGCGCCGACAGCCTCGACACGGTCGAGTTGGTGATGGCGTTCGAGGAAGCGTTCGGCGTCGAGATCCCCGAGGACGCGGCCGAGAAGATCAGCACGGTCAAGGACGCCATCGACTTCATCGAGAAGCAGAAGGCCGAGTAAGGACCGCACGGTCAGGTTAACCAGGGTAGGGGGCGCGCCAATGCGTCGGGTGGTCGTGACGGGGATGGGCATCGCTTGTCCCCTTGGCGTGGGCGTCGAGCACGTCTGGAAAAGGCTGATCAACGCGGAAAGCGGGATCAAGGCGATCCAGTCGTTCGACACGACCGAACTGACGGCCAAGATCGCCGGACAGGTTCCGGCGGGCACCCGGGCCGAAGGCGGCCTGGACCTGGCCGAGTGGATCCCGGTCAAGGACGTCAAGAAGATGGACCGGTTCATCCACCTGGCGCTGGTGGCCGCCATCGAGGCGGTCGAGGACAGTGGCTGGGTGGCACCGGACGAAGACGCGAAATGCGCCACCGGCGTCATGATCGGCTCCGGCATCGGCGGCCTCGGCACCATCTACGAAGCGTCGGTGATGGTGTCGCAGGGTAAGGCGCGGCGCTTGTCGCCGTTCTTCATCCCGTCGGCGCTGATCAACCTCGCGTCCGGCCATCTCTCCATCAAGTATGGCTTCAAGGGGCCGAACCACTCCGCCGTAACCGCCTGCGCCACCGGCGTGCACGCCATCGGCGACGCGTCGCGGCTGATCATGCTCGGCGATGCCGACGTGATGGTGGCGGGCGGCGCCGAGGGGGCGGTGAACGAGCTCGGGATTGCCGGGTTCTGTGCCAGCCGGGCCTTGTCGACCGGGTTCAACGATCGCCCGCCGGAAGCGTCGCGGCCGTGGGACCGCGACCGCGACGGCTTCGTCATGGGCGAGGGCGCCGGCGTCGTGGTGCTCGAGGAGCTCGAGCACGCGAAGGCGCGCGGCGCCAAGATCTACGGCGAGGTGTGCGGCTACGGCATGTCGGGCGACGCGCATCACATCACCGCACCCGCCGAAGGCCACGAGGGCGCGTTCCGGGCGATGAGAGCAGCATTCCGCAACGGCGGGCTGCAGCCGGGCGACGTGCAATACATCAACGCGCACGGCACCAGCACGCCGCTCGGCGACGACCTCGAGCTGCAGGCGGTCGAGCGCTTCTTCGGCGACGAGGGCAAGACGGTGGCGATGTCGTCCACCAAGTCGGCGACCGGGCATCTGCTGGGTGCCGCGGGTGCGGTCGAGAGCATCTTCTCGCTGCTGGCAATCCGCGACGGCGTGGTGCCGCCCACGCTCAACCTCGAGAACCCCAGCCGCGAGAGCGTGATCGACCGCGTCCCGCTGCAGGCGCAGGAGCGGCGGGTGGACATCGCGCTGTCCAACAGCTTCGGCTTCGGCGGCACCAATGCGAGCATCCTGTTCAAGCGCGCCGCCTGATGCGGGCGGCCTGATGCGCGTGGCGTGAGCCCGGCCGCACCGCTCCGCCCGGCTGCGTCGCTTCGGACACGCTGATGCCCGTGCTGCGTATCCTGGCCGTGCTGTGCGGGGCGGCGCTGCTGCTGGGCGCGGGCGGCTTCCTCATCGTGCACATCTACGACTTGCCTGGCCCGCTGCGGGAGAACAAGGCGATCGTCGTGCCGCGCGGCAGCATCGAAGCCATCGCCGAGCTGCTGGCCAAGGAGGGCGTGATCGGCAATCCGGTCACGCTGCACCTCGCGGCGCTCGCGACACGCGGGCAGGGGCCGCTGCGCAGCGCCGAACTGGCGTTCCCCGCGCGTGCCAGTCTGCGGGTCGTGCTGGCGACGCTGCGGGCTGGCAAGCCGGTGCAGCACAAGCTGACGATCCCCGAGGGCTTGACGGCGCTGCAGGTCACGACCGTGATCGACCGCGCCCCGGCACTGGAAGGCGACACGCCGGTGCCCGAGGAGGGCAGCCTGTTGCCGGAAACCTACTCCTACGAGCTCGGCACCACCCGGGCCACGCTGGTCGAGCGGGCCAAGCGGGCGATGGAGCGTGCCGTGGAGCAGGCCTGGGCAAACCGCCGCGGCAACCTGGCGCCGCTGGAAACGCCGCAGCAGATGGTGGTGCTCGCCAGCATCGTCGAGCGTGAAACCAGCCGGCCGGAGGAGCGGTCGCGCGTCGCTGCCGTGTTCCTCAACCGGCTGCGGCGCGGCATGCGGCTGCAATCCGACCCGACCGTGGTGTATGGCGCCAGTGCCGGGCTCGGCGTGCTCGACCACGGCATCACTCGGTCCGAGCTGGATCACGACGATCCCTACAACACCTACAAGATCGCCGGCCTGCCGCCGGGTCCGATCAGCATGCCGGGGCTCGCGTCGCTGAAGGCGGTGTCGCAGCCCTGGACCGGCGACGAGTTGTACTTCGTGGCTGACGGCCAGGGTGGCCACGTGTTCGCGCGCACCGACGCCGAGCACCAGCGCAACGTCGCCCGCTGGCGCGAGTACGAGCGGCAGAAGGCGGCCCTGGGACAGAAGGCGATGCAGAATTGAGCCACACGATCGCATCGATGACCGGTTTCGCCCGGACCGAGGGGGTCGAGAACGGGCTGACCTGGGCGTGGGAGCTGCGCAGCGTCAACGGGCGCGGCTTCGACCTCAAGATGCGCCTGCCGGCCGGGTTCGACGCGCTCGAGCCCGCCCTGCGCGAGCTGGCGTCGCGGTCGCTGCGGCGCGGCAATGTCGGCGCCAACCTCGCGGTCAAGCGCGAGGAGCGGCAGCGGCTGGTGGCCGACCCCGCGGTGCTGGAGGACTTGTTGGGCCTGGCCGCCGCCATCGCCGCACGCATCCCCGGGGCGCCGCCGCCGCGCGCCGAGCTGCTGCTGGCGCTCCCCGGCGTAATGCGGCCGCCGGCTGCGAGCGAGGACGGTGTCGGCGAGGCAGCCCTGGCCGCGGTCCGGTCGGGCTTCGCCGCCGCGCTGGCGGGTCTGGTGGCGGCGCGGCAGGAGGAAGGGGCGCGGCTGGCCGGGCTGCTCGGCACCCAGCTCGACACGATCGCGGCGCTGCGCCGACAGGCCGAGACCGAGGCCGCCGACCAGCCGCGGCTGCAGCGGGATCGGATGATGGACAGCCTCGCCGGGCTGCTGCGCGACCAGCCGGGGCTGCCGCAGGAGCGGATCGCGCAGGAGGTCGCCATGCTCGCGACCCGCGCCGACATCCGCGAAGAGCTCGACCGGTTGTCCGCCCACATCGACGCCGCGCGGCAACTGCTGCACGAGGGCGTGGGCGTGGGGCGGCGGTTCGACTTCCTGGTTCAGGAGTTCGTGCGCGAAACCAACACGCTGTGCAGCAAGTCGGCCTCGGTGCCGCTGACCGCCACCGGCTTGAAGCTGAAAGCGGTGATCGAGCAGATGCGCGAGCAGGTGCAGAATGTCGAGTGACGCCGCGCCGGTGGCCAGGCCGAACCGCCGCGGCGTGTGCCTGGTGCTCGCCGCGGCGTCGGGCACCGGCAAGAGCAGCATCCTGCGCGCGCTGCTGAACGACGAGCCGGAGCTGAGCCTGTCCGTCAGCGCCACCACGCGGGCGCCGCGGCCCGGCGAGCGGGACGGGGTCGACTATCATTTCACCGACCGCGCCGGGTTCGACCGCATGGTGGCCGACGGCGCCTTGCTGGAATGGGCGACGGTGTTCGGCCGCAGCTACGGCACGCCGCGGGCGCCGGTGGAAGCGGCGCTGGCGTCGGGGCGGGACGTGGCATTCGACATCGACTGGCAGGGCCACCGCCAGATCCGCGCCGCGCTGCCCGGCGACACGCTGGGCGTGTTCCTGCTGCCGCCGTCGCTGGAAGCGCTGCAAACCCGGCTGCGTGGCCGCCAAGGCGACAGCGAGGCGGAGATCGCCCGCCGCATGGCCGCCGCGCGGGACGAGATCGGGCACTGGGCAGAGTTCGACCACGTCGTGGTGAACCGGGTGTTCCCGCAGGCGGTGGCGTCAGTGCGGGCCGTGCTGCACGCCGCACGCTGCGCCCGGGACCGGCAGCCCGGCTTGTCGGCGTTCGTCGCGGGGCTGCTGAGCTAGCAAGCGTCTTCTGCGGCGCTGGGCTTTTGACCGGCCCCCGTTCCCCTGGCTAACTCCGGCCCAGGGGAGACAAACGTGCCATACACGTTCCACTTCGAGGACATCTGGGCCAACCGCGAGGAGCTGTTCTGGGGCACCGTGCTCACGCTCGAGCTGTCGGGGATCTCCATGGTGCTCAGCCTGATCGTCGCGGTGTTCGGCGCACTCGGGCGCACCGGCGGCCCGCGCTGGCTGCGCGCGCTTATCGCCGCGTATGTCGAGCTGATCCGCAACACGCCGTTTCTGGTGCAGGTGTTCGTCATCTACTTCGGCCTGCCGTCGCTGGGCGTCCGGCTCGACTCCGACGTGTGCGCGGTGCTGGCGATGGTGCTGAACGGCAGCGCCTACACGATCGAGATCGTCCGCGCCGGGATCGAAAGCATCGGCCACGGCCAGACCGAGGCGGCCCGTGCGCTCGGCCTGCACCGGCTGCAGACGTTCCGCCTGATCGTGCTGCCGCAAGCGCTGAAGGCGGTGCTGCCGCCGCTCGGCAGCCAGTTCATCCTGTTGATGCTGAACAGCTCGATCGTGTCGGTGATCTCGGCCGACGAGCTGACCGCTGCCGCGCAGGACATCCAGTCCCGCACCTTTCGCAGCTTCGAAGCCTACATCGTCGCGATGGTTATTTATTTCGTCCTGTCGATGCTGTTCAGCGGCGTGTTTGCCAGCGTCGAGCGGTTTGCCTTCGCCCGGACGCCGAGCCGATGAGGCAACTGCACTGGGCGGACCTCTGGTTCCTGCCGTATGCGGCGCGCTGGACGATCGTGCTGTCCCTTCTGGCCTTCATCGGCGGCGGCATCATTGGCGCCGGGATTGCGCTGATGCGGGTGTCCGACAGCCGGGCGCTGCGCTGGTTGGCGATCGCCTACATCCGGGTGTTCCAGGGCACGCCGCTGCTGCTGCAGCTGTTCCTCGTGTTCTTCGGCAGCGACATGCTGGGCGTGGCACTCGATCCGCTGATCAGCGCCGCGCTGGGATTGAGCCTCAATGCCGGCGCCTTCCTCGGCGAGATCTGGCGCGGCTCGATCCAGTCGGTGCCGGCCGGGCAAACCGAAGCGGCGCGCGCGCTCGGGCTGCATTACGGGCCGCGGATGCTGCGGGTGGTGTTCCCGCAGGCGCTGCGGGTGGCCACCGCGCCGACCGTCGGCTTCCTTGTCAACCTGGTGAAATCGACCTCGCTCGCCGCGGTGATCGGCTTCGTCGAGCTGACCCGGGCCGGGCAGTTGCTGAACAACACCACCTTCCGGCCGTTCCCGATCTTCGGGGCTGTCGCGCTGATCTATTTCCTGCTGTGCTGGCCGCTGACGCTGCTGAGCCGCCGCCTCGAGAAGCGGCTCGGCTCGGCCTATCAACGATGAGGGGGGATCGACCGAATGAGGATCAAGCGTGGGGTGCGCTATGTTGTGCTTGCCGTGGCGGCCTTGCTGCTCGGCGTCGTGCTGGGCGGCCGGGCGCGGGCGCAGACGGTGGACGAGATCCTCAAGCGCGGCACCATCAACATCGGCGTGCTGATCGACCTGCCGCCCTACGGCTTGCTGAACGAGAAGCAGGAGCCGGACGGCTACGACATCGAAGTCGCCAAGCTGCTGGGCCAATACCTCGGCGTGAAAGTGAACCTGGTGCAGGTCACCTCCAGCAACCGCATCCCGTTCCTGACCACCGGCAAGGTGGACCTGATCGTCGCCACCTTCGGCATCACGCCGGAGCGGGCCAAGCAGGTCCTGTTCTCCATTCCCTACAGCGCCATCGAGAACACCGTCTATGGCCCCAAGGGCAAGCCGATCGCCAAGATCGACGAGCTGAAAGGCCTGCGCGTCGGCGTGCCGCGCGGCACCGTGCAGGACGTGATCCTGACCCGGGCGCTCGGCAACTCGGCCAAGATGATGCGGTTCGACGACACGCCCAGCACCTACCAGGCGCTGCTGACCGGGCAGGTGGACGCGATGGCCGAAACCGGCATCACCTTCGACAGCGTGATGAAGCAGAATCCCGACGCGCCGATCGAGAAGAAGTTCATCCTGTTGCGGCAACCCAATGGCATCACCATGCGGGCGGACCAGTTCAACCTGCTCCGCTGGGTCAACACCTTCATCTATTACACCAAGAACAACGGCGAGCTCGGCGCGCTGTGGCAGAAATGGTTCGGCACGCCGATGCCCGACCTGCCGGTGTTCTGAGCCGGCATGCTGTTCCGCAACGACCCGGCGCCGGCGCTCGCCATCAGCCAGCCGGCCCATGCCTGGCTGTCGGGCCAGTTGCTGCGCGCTTGGGCCGAGCCGTTGCCGGAACCGCTGCTGATGGCCGCCGAGCAGCACGACATCGGCTGGCTCGACTGGGAAACCGCGCCCAGCTTCGACCCCGCGACCGGGCGGCCGCATCTGTTCCGCGCCGTGGGGGCGGCGATCCACGCGCCGATGTGGGCGCGTGGTGTGGAGCGGGCGTTGGGCGCTTGGGGGCGCCGGGTCGCGTTGCTGGTCTCGCGCCACGGCAGCGTCATCTACACCCGCTTCACCGATCGCCACCGCATGTCCGAGGCGGATTTCGCAGGCGCAACCCACTACCTCGAGACACAGGCCGCGTTGCAGGCCGGCTGGGCGCGCGGCCTCGGCCTCGATGACGCAGCGCTGGCGCACGACACCGGGTTCGTCGCCATGTCGGATACGCTGTCGCTGGCGTTGTGCGGTGAGCTGGCGACGCCGCTGACGCTGGAAGCGCCGGACCGCAGCGGCGGCATGCGGCCGATCCGGCTCGATCGGGCCGGCGACCGGTTCTCCCTGCACCCCTGGCTGTTCCGTGCCGGCACGTTGACCTTGGAGCTGGAGGCGCGTCCGTTGCCGGCGCCGGGCCGGTTCACGGACGCCGATGCGATGCGGGCCTGGCACGCCGGGCCGGAGCGGGCGTTGCTGCGGGTCGAGCTGGTCCCCGGTGCGGCGACAACGGACACGGCGCCGGTGCGCGGGTTTCCGCCTGCCGCCTGAACTCGGCCGGTTCGGACCGGCTACAGCACCACGTGGCCGCCGAACGACAGCACGATCAGCACCGACACCAAGCACAGGATCACCAGGATCGACAGCGCCCACCGCAAGGCCATGTAGGGCTTCGGCACCAGCCCAGCCTGATCGGCCCGCGCCTCGACGATGGTCAGCGCGATGAATCCCGCCGCCATGATGCCGAGCCCGACCAGCGGCAGGCCGATGAACGTCACCAGCAGCCCGGCCCAGCCGATCAGCGACGGCACCACGCCCAAGCCGAACCGCGACCGCTGCACCGGCTCGGTCTGGTTGGTGCCGGCCTGCAGCGCGAGGCCCCAATGCACGCCGCCGAGAAAGGCGAGGATCACCGCCGCATAACCCTGCAACGCCAGCAGCGAGCGGGTGGCGCCCTCGCCCTGCAGCATCGTCGCACCCAGGCTGCCGGCGATGAACGGGATCAGCCCGGCGGCGCCGAGCAGGATGGCGATAAGCGGAACGGTGCGCATGGCCGCGGGTGTAGAGCAACCCCGCCCGGTAGGGAACCGGGGCGGTGCCATCGGCCGGCATTCGGGATATAGGGTGCGGCCATGGGCGCCGGCTTCGAACTGTTCATCGTTCTCTTGTTGATCGTACTCAACGGCGTGTTCGCGTTGAGTGAGCTGGCCTTGGTCTCGGTCCGGCGTGCCCGGCTGATCGTCTTGGAGCGGCAGGGCGTCAAAGGCGCCGCCATCGCCCGGCTGCTGTCGGAGGATCCGCAACGCTTCCTGCCGGCGGTGCAGATCGGCATTACCTTAGTCAGCGTGCTGGCCGGCGTGTTCGGCGGCGCCCGGATCAGCGGTCGGCTCAGCGCCTGGCTGGAAACCTTCCCGGTCATGCGTCCCTTCGCGGAGTCGCTGGCGCTGACGATCGTCGTGGTGCTGACCACCTACCTGACGCTGGTGATCGGTGAGCT
This sequence comes from uncultured Alphaproteobacteria bacterium, assembly GCA_963752225.1. Taxonomy (GTDB): domain Bacteria; phylum Pseudomonadota; class Alphaproteobacteria; order Acetobacterales; family Acetobacteraceae; genus JBBROS01. The sequence continues at coordinate 150,339 of CAVVXS010000007.1, forward strand.
GGTGCCCAAGCAGCTCGCTCTGCGGCAGCCGGAGCGGGTGTCGGCGGCGATTGCCGGGCCGCTGTCGTGGCTGGCGAAGGTCGGCGGCCCCATCGTGTGGGTGCTGGGCAAGTCCTCGAATTTGGTGCTCCGCGTGTTCGGCCACCACGACGGCGACCGCCCTGGGGTCACGGAGGAGGAGCTGAAGGCGGTGCTGGCCGAGGGCGCGCAGGAAGGCGTGCTCGAGACCGAGGAACGGGTGATGATCGAGCGCCTGCTGCGTCTGGCCGACAAACCGGTGCGGGCGATCATGACGCCGCGCAACGAGCTCGCCTGGATCGACCGCCGCGACCCCAAGGCCGACATCGTGGCCACGCTGCGGGAAGCGGCGCACAGCCGGTTCGTCGTGTGCGAGGGCGCCATCGACAACGTGGTGGGCGTGGTTCAGGCGAAGCTGCTGCTGGACCGGCTGCTGGCCGGCGGCGACCTGTCGATCTCGGCGGTGCTGCAGAAGCCGATGGTGATCCCGGATACCGCGACCGCGCTCGACGCGCTGGAGCGGATGAAGGGCGACCAGGTCGGGCTCACGCTGGTGATGGACGAGTACGGCAGCTTCGAAGGCGTGGTGACGGCGGCCGACGTGCTGCAGGCGATCGTCGGTGAAGCGCGGCCGCCGGAGCCCGACCCGTCGGCGCCGGATGCGACGGCGGGGCCGCTGCTGCTGGACGGGGCGATGCCGGTGGACGAGATCAAGTCACGGCTGGAACTGCCGGATCTGCCGTCGGAGGGCAGCTATCACACGCTGGGCGGCCTGCTGCTGGCGTTGCTGCGGCGGGTGCCGAAGGCGGGCGACCGGATCGTCTTCGCCGGCTGGCGCTTCGAGGTTGTGGAAATGGACGGCCGCCGCGTCGCCAAGGTGAGCACGATGCCCGAACCCGCCGCAGAAGGATAGAATATGCGGGTCCGGGGCCGCCGGCCCCGGCGGGTCCAGGGCAGCGCCCTGGTTCCCTCGCCCAAAGAACCACCCTAAGCTCGAACCGATGACCGGATACATCCTGAGGCGCCTGGCCGCCATCGGCGCCTTGGCGTTCGGGATCACGCTGCTGGTCTTCCTCATCATCCGGCTGATCCCCGGTGACCCCGCCGTGGTCATGCTCGGCACCAATGCCGGCGACCCGGCGCTGATCGAGCGCCTGCATCAGCAACTCGGGCTCGACCGCAGCATTCCGGCGCAATACCTGGTCTGGCTCGGCAACGTGCTGCACGGCGACTTCGGCTACTCCTATGGGCAGCAGCAATCGGTCGCCTCGCTGATCGGCGAGAACTTGCCGGCCACGGTGCAGCTCACGGTCGCCAGCCTGTCGCTGTCGCTGCTGCTTGGTTCGGCGATCGGCGTCGCCGCGGCGATCCGGCGCAACCGGCTGGTCGACACCGCGGCGATGGGTGTCGCGCTCGCCTTCATGTCGATCCCGAGCTTTTGGCTCGGCTTGCTGCTGATCCTGTTGTTCGCGGTGCAGCTGCCATGGTTCGACGTGGTCGGCGGCGCCTCGCTGAAGGGCCTCGTGCTGCCGGCCGCGACGCTGGCCTTGGGCACGGCCGGGTTCAACGCGCGCTTCGTCCGCTCGAGCGTGGTGCAGGCGCAAACCCAGCGCCACGTGCTGACGGCGCGGGCCAAAGGGGTGCGGTCGCGCGACGTGTTCCGCCGCCACGTGCTGCGCAACGCGCTGCTGCCGGTGCTGACGGTGGCCGGGCTGCAGGTCGGGCAGCTGCTGTCGGGGACGGTGATCGTGGAGACGGTGTTCTCGCGCCCCGGCATCGGCCGGCTGCTGGTGCAGGCGATCCTGGCCAAGGACTACCTGACGGTGCAGGCGGTGGTACTGATCATCGCCATCATCTATGCGCTGTGCAATTTCGCGGTCGACGTAATGTATCCGCTGCTCGATCCCCGGGTCGGACACCGGTGACGCCGGACCAGCAGGCGGGCGCCGCGGTGCCAGACCTCGCCGCCGGAACCGGTCGGCACGGCTGGCTGCGGGACGCGCTGCGGCACCGCAGCCTGGCCGCCGGGATGCTGATCACGGCGATGCTGCTGCTGGTGATCGCGGCCGCACCGCTGCTGACGCAGGCTGACCCGAACTTGCAGGACCCGCTGGCGAGCTTCGCCCCGCCCTCCGCCGAGCACCCGATGGGCGCCGACGCGTTCGGGCGCGACCTGTTCGCCCGGGTGCTGCACGGCGGCCGCACCACCATCCTGGCCAGCCTTTGCGTGGTGACGCTCGGCGGCCTCGCCGGGACGACGCTTGGGGTGATCGCAGGCTATGCCGGCGGCGTGACTCGGTTCGCCATCATGCGGCTGGTGGATCTGCTGCTGGCGTTTCCCGGAATCCTTCTGGCACTGGCCGTTTCGGCGGTGCTGGGGCCGGGGCTGGTGAACGGGGTGCTCGCAGTCGCCGTGGTGCTGACGCCCATCTATGCGCGGCTGGTCGAAGGGGCGACCGCCGAAGTGCGGCACCTGCCGTACGTGGACGCCGCGGTGACGCTCGGGGCCGGAGCGCCGCGCATCATCCTGCGGCACATCCTGCCCAATATTTCGCCGGGGATCATCGTGCTGACCACCACCTGGCTCGGCGTCGCCGTGCTGTGGATCGCCGCACTCGGGTTCATCGGCGTGGGCGTGCAGCCGCCTTTGCCGGAATGGGGCGCGATCCTGAACGACGGCCAGAACTACATCACGATCGCCTGGTGGATCACCGTGTTCCCCGGCATGTTTCTCGCACTGATGGTGATCGGGGTGAACCTGATCGGCGACGGGCTGCGGGATCAGCTCGATCCGACGTTGACGCGCCACTAGAGCAGCATCCGACCGAACCGGATCAGTTCGGTCGGATTAAGTTGCTCTACCGACTTAGTTTCAGAGCACTACTCCCGAGCCGGTTGGCTCGGGAAATGCTCTAGGGAGACGAGGGCTCCACCCTCGACCCGCCGGGGCCAGCGGCCCCGGATCCGCAGACGATGAGGAGCATCCGCCATGGGCCGTTTTATTGCTGTTTTCGCCGCCTGCTTGCTGGCGCAGCCGGCGATGGCGGCGCCGGACAAGGACGCCAAGATCGTCGTCGGCTGGGCCGGGCCGTTCGACACGCTGAATCCGGCCACCACCGGCAACCGCAACGTCGGGCCGATCAACGTCAACATGTTCGACACGCTGGTCTGGCTGACGCCCGACTTCCAGGTCACTTCCGGGTTGGCCACCAAGTGGGAGATCTCGGACGACAAGAAGACCTATACCTTTACGTTGCGCGAAAACGTTACCTTCCACGACGGCACGCCGTTCGATGCCGACGCGGTGGTCGCCAACTTCGACTACATCGGCGACAAGACGACGCAGTCGAAGATCTCGCTCAGCCTGCTCGGCTCCTGCACCGCGGCCAAGGCGGTGGCGAAATACACCGTCCAGGTCAGCTGCAGCGCCCCCTACGCCCCGTTTCTGGCGCAGCTCGGCGAGCCCTATCTCGGCATGCAGTCGCCCAAGGCGATCAAGGAGTTCGGGCCGGACCTCGGGCTGCATCCGGTCGGCACCGGCCCGTTCAGCCTCGTCAGTTACCAGGCCGGGCAGAGCCTGGTCATCAAGCGCAACGACGCCTACGCCTGGAACCCGCCGGCGACCAAGTTCACCGGGCCGCCGGACATCGCGCAGATCACCTTCCAGATCGTCAGCAGCCCGCAGGCGCGGGTCAGCCAGTTCCAGGCCGGGCAATCCGAGGTGATCCAGGACGTGCCCGGCGTGTTCTGGAACGCGCTGGGCAAGATGAACCGGTTCAACGCGATCCCGATGCCGATCACCGGCATGGGGATCTTCGCGCCGATCAACGCCGGCAGCTTCCCGACCGACGACCTCGCAGTGCGCCGGGCGATCCAGTATGCGGTGGACAAGAAGGGCGTGGTGCAGCTCGCCGATGCCGGGGCCTACCCGGTCAGCAACACGCCGCTGGTGCAGGGCATGACCGGCTACGACGCCGCGCTGGAGAACGCCTATCCGTTCGATCCGGCCAAGGCCGAGGCGACGCTGAAGGCGGCCGGTTGGACCAAGCCGGGCGAGTTTTGGGAGAAGGACGGCAAGCGCCTCGCGCTCAAGATCACCGCCATCTCCACCTCGACCTCCTACCCGCTGCTGGCCCAGGCCATCCAGGGCTACCTGCGCAAGGCCGGCATGGACGCCAGCGTGGAGCAGATGGCGACCCCCGCCTGGCTCGCGGCCAACATCAAGGGCGACATGTCGCTGACGCCGCTGCAATACATCGGCGTCGATCCGGACGCGCTGCGGCTGTGGTTCACCCCGGACCAGTATTTCAATTGGAGCCACTTCACAGATCCGGCGCTGACGAAGCTGATCGCCGACGGACAGCAGGAGCTCGACCCGGCCAAGCGCAACGCGCTCTACGCGCAGGCGCAGAAGATCATCATGGACCAGGCGATCGAGCTGCCGATCCGGCAGAACATCGACCTGATCATGACCAGCAAGAAGCTCACCGGGCTGAGCTACTCGGGCGGCGGGTTCGCCTATTTCGGCGCCGCGTCGATGGCGAAGTGAGCGCCATGCGCACCACCGTGATCCATGCCGACCGCCTGATCGACGGCACCGGCGCCGCCGCCCTTACCGACGCCGTCCTGCTGATCGAGGACGGCACAATCGGCGACGTGTTCCAGGGCCGCCCGCCGGAGGGCAGGGTGCCCGCCGACGCCGCCGAGCTGCGGTTCCCCGGTTGCACCGTGCTGCCGGGGCTGATCGACACCCATGTCCACCTCAACCTGCCCGGCAACGGCGTTACGCTCGAGACCGCCGTGCGCGAAACCGACGGCACCCTGGTTGCCACCTCCACCCTGTGCGCTGCCCGCGCCTTGGCGGCCGGCATCACCACCGTGCGCGACCTCGGCGGTGCGCGGGCCACCGTGTTCGACGCGCGGCGGGCGTTCGAGCTGGGCCATGGGCACGGCGCCCGCGTTCTCGCCTGCGGCCAGCCGATCACCATCACCGGCGGCCATACCTGGTATTTTGGCGGGGAAGCAGACGGCGAGGACGGGCTGCGGCGTAAGGTGCGCGAGATGGCCAAGCTCGGCGCCGACTTCATCAAGGTGATGGCGACCGGCGGCGGCACCGTGAACACCATGTCCTGGCTGCCGTCGTATAGCCGCGCGGAACTGGCGGCGCTGGCCGACGAGGCACACAGGCTCGGCCGCAAGATCACTGCGCATTGCCTGTGCGCCGAGGCGACGGAGTGGGTGGTGGAGGCCGGGTTCGACGGCATCGAGCATGCCGGCTTCCTGACCGATCGCGCCGGGCATCAGCGGTTCGTGCCGGGCACGGCCGAGAAGGTGGCCCGGTCCGGCATCCCGTGCACCAGCACGCTTGCGGTCGGCGGCTTCATGCTGCGGGCGCTGCGGGCGATGGAGCGGCGCTCGCCGGAGGACCAGGCCGCGCTCGACCGCTGGCTACGCATGTTCGACGACAATCTGGCGCAGTTCCGGCAGATGCGCGAGGCCGGCGTCATTTGGGTCGCCGGCACCGACGCCGGCTGGCGCTTCACCACCATCGAGGGGATGCCGCTCGAGCTCGAGCTGATGCAGCAGGGCGGCATGTCGGCGTTGGACGCCATCACCGCCGGCACCGGGCTGGCGGCGCGGGTGCTCGGCATCGACGACCGGGTCGGCACCTTGCGGCCCGGCATGGCCGCCGACGTGCTGCTGGTGGCCGGCAACCCGCTCGACGACCTGTCGCGCCTGGCCGACGTGCGTTTGGTGATGCAGGGCGGTGACGTCCGGGTTCAACGTCCGGCGTGACCGGAGCGGCGGCCAGCCTGCTGGAGGTGCAGGACCTTCGCACGCACTTCCGCACCCGGGCCGGCGTGGTCAAGGCGGTGGACGGGGTGAGCTTCGCGGTTGCGGCGGGCGGCAGCCTGGGGATCGTCGGCGAGTCCGGGTCGGGCAAGACCATCACCTCGATGTCGATCATGCGCCTGCTGGAGCCGCCTGGCTTCGTCGCCGGCGGGCGCGTCCTGTTCCACGGCCGCGACATGATGGGCTTGTCCGAGGCGGAGATCCGCGACATCCGCGGGCGGCAGATCTGCCTCGTGTTCCAGGACCCGATGACGGCACTGAACCCCGTCTACCGGGTCGGCGATCAGGTGGTGGAGGCATTGCAGGCGCACGGCGACGTCCGCCGCCGCGAGGCGATGGAGCGGACAGTGGCGATGTTCCGCCTGCTCGGCATCCCGGCGCCGGAGCGGCGGGTGCACGAGTACCCGCACCAGCTCAGCGGCGGCATGCGGCAGCGGGTGACGATTGCGATCGCGCTGATCAACGAGCCCGAGCTGCTGATCCTCGACGAGCCGACCACGGCGCTGGACGTGACGATCCAGGCGCAGATCCTCGACTTGGTGCGCGGCTTGCGGCGCCGGGTGAACACGGCGGTGCTGCTGATCACCCACGACATCGGCGTGGTCGAGGAGATCTGCGAGCAGGTGGTGGTGATGTACGGCGGCCGGGTGATGGAGCGCGGCACGGTCGGGCAGGTGACGGCCGACCCGAAGCACCCGTACACGCGTGGCCTGCTGGCCTCCATCCCGACCCGGGCCAAGCGCGGCGCCCGGCTGGAGGCGATCGGCGGCGCGGTGCCGAACCCGTTGCGCATGCCGCCGGGCTGCCCGTTCCAGCCGCGCTGTCCGCAAGCGATGGCGGCCTGCGCGACCGACCCTGGGTTCCGCGACCCCGGTGACGGGCGCAGCGTCGCGTGCTGGCTGTACTGAGATGGACGGGAGCACGCCGCTCCTGGACGTGCGTGGACTGCGCACGTTCTTCAAGAAACCCGGCGGCGCGGTGGTCAAGGCGGTGGACGACGTCTCCTTCACCATCCGCCGCGGCGAGACCTTCGGGCTGGTCGGCGAGTCCGGCTGCGGCAAGTCCACGCTGGGCCGCTCGATCCTGCGGCTCGAGCAGCCGCAATCCGGACAGGTCCTGTTCGAGGGCGAGGACCTGCTCACCTTGCCGCCGGCTCGGCTGAAGCAGGTTCGGCGCAACATCCAGGCGATCTTCCAGGATCCGCACGGCTCGCTCGACCCGCGGATGACGGTGCGGCAAACCATCGCCGAGGGCCTGATCGTGCAGGGTCTGCTGCGCCGCGACGAGCGCGACGAGCGCATCGAGCAGCTCGTGGACGTGGTCGGGCTCAGGCGCGAGCACCTCGGCCGCTTTCCGCACGAGTTCAGCGGCGGCCAGCGGCAGCGGATCGGCATCGCCCGTGCGCTGGCGCTGCGCCCGAAATTCGTGCTGGCGGACGAGCCGGTCTCGGCGCTCGACGTGTCGGTGCAATCGCAGGTGCTGAACCTGCTGATGGACCTGCAGCGCGAGTTCGGCCTGACCTACCTGTTCATCGCGCACGATCTCGCGGTGGTGGAGTATCTCAGCGACCGGGTCGGGGTGATGTATCTCGGCCGTTTGGTGGAGTTGGCGAGCGCCGAGCGCTTGTACGACGATCCGCGGATGCCATACACGCGGGCGCTGCTGTCGGCGACGCCGGGCAGCGAGCGGGCGACCGGGCGCAAGCGGATCGTGCTCGGCGGCGACGTGCCGAGCCCGCTCGACCCGCCGTCCGGCTGCCCGTTTCGCACTCGCTGCTGGCTGGCGCAGGAGGTCTGCGCCGCCGAACGGCCGGCCCTGCGCGAGGTGGCGCCCGAGCACTTCGCCGCCTGCCACTTTGCCGACGACCCCGAGCGGCTGGCGGCCATGCCGGCCTGACCGGACTCGGCTCCCCACCCGGCACGGTCTGGCGGAGCGGCGGCGGGCTGACTACCTTCGCGAACAGTGCGAACCGTCTGGCCGAGGAGGTGCCCATGCCCGCAACACCAACCCGCCGCCCGTTCGCATGATCACCGGCAAGGGGCGTGTGATCGCGCATCTCGGCTTCCCGACGGCGTCGTTCAAAGCGCCGATGATCTACAACCCCTGGTTCGAGCACAAGGGCGTGGATGCGGTCGTCGTGCCGATGGGCGTGCGGCCGGAGGATTACGAGGCGCTGTTCCGCGACTTGTTCCGGATCACCACGCTGCACGGCGCGCTGGTGACGATGCCGCACAAGGTGACGACCACCCGGCTGGTGGACGAGCTGACCACCACGGCGACGATCGCCGGGTCGTGCAACGCGGTGCTGAAGCGTCCGGACGGTTCGCTGCTGGGCGACATGTTCGACGGGTCGGGCTTCGTGCGCGGCGTGCAGCGCAAGGGCGCTCGCGTGGAGGGCGCGCGGGCGTTGGTGATCGGCGCCGGCGGCGTGGGCTCGGCAATCGCCGCCTCGCTGGCCGCCGCGGGGCTCGCGGGGATCGGCCTGTTCGATGTGCATGCCGCCTCGGCGGAAGCGCTGGCGGAGCGGCTGCGCGCGCATTACCCGGCGCTCGACCTGCGCACCGGCGCCAATGATCCGGCCGGCTACGACATCGTCGTCAACGCGACGCCGATGGGCATGAACCCGGGCGACCCGCTGCCGGTGGACATCGAGCGGGTGGCGCCCGGCACGTTCGTGGGCGAGGTGGTGATGAAGGAGGAGTTCACGCCGCTGCTGCGCGCCGCGAGCGCCAAGGGCTGCCCGGTGCAGGTCGGCGCCGACATGCTGTTCGAGATGATCCCCGCTTACCTCGAATTCTTCGGCTTCGGCACCAGCACCGCGGACGAGCTGCGGTCGGTGGCGCGCTTGGCCTACTGAATTGCGGGTGCGGTGGTCGAATGGCCGAGGCGATCAGCGCCGGCCGGGCGTGCCGAAGCTGAATAGCCGGCGCAGGCTGTCCCAAACGGCAGCGAAGTCTCGGGCATACTCGGCGTAGCCGCGGGCGATCAGCCGGGCTTCACGGCTGAGTTGGGCTTGATACATCGTCTCGTCCTTCGATTGGGCCGGCGCGGGCCCTGTGGCAGCGTGAAGGACGTCTCCTCGAGGCGTTGGGCAGGCGGCCCGGACCGAACCGGGGTCCGCCTGCCCACGCGGCGGGCTTAGATGCGGCCGAAAGTCTCGGCGGCCACAGTGGCGCGGGCCAGCAGCGGGGCCGACGCCTTCTCGGTCAGCTCGATGCCGGCCTGGGCGAAGCGGCTCGCCTCGGACACGGCGCGCACGGCGCTGGTGCGGGCGAAGTTGGCCTGCAGCTCCAGCCGCTCCTTGGCGGTCTTGGCGCCCATGATCGCGCGGACGTTGTTGAACACCTCGGCATAGGCCGACTGGCTGGCGGCGAACATCTGGCGGAACAGGTCCTGCGACCCGGCGGCATAGGCCTGGCTCGCCTCGGTGAACGCCTGCAGGCTGCCCTGGCTGAACGCGGCGACGTCCTGGGCGGCCTTCATCGCCTTCTGCGAAGCGGCGGTTTGCGCGGTCGTCATCGTCTCGACGCCCTGCTTCAGGTCGGCGACGGTCTGCTCGATGGCATGCGAGCCGGAATTCATGGTGTTGGTGCTGGACATTAGGGGTGCGGTCCTTCGTTGTGAGACCTTGGCTGACGCATTGGTCTCTGCTGATGCTGCAGTGCAGCACGCGCGTCTTACGGCACGCTACCGACCGATGCAACTCCTTTTTGCTGCAGTGCACAATGCGCCCCGACGGCGCTCGCCAGATCCGGTTCGCGTCGCCCCTAAGCGAACACGACGTTCGCCGGCACCAGCGCGGCCGAGTTGCTCAGGTGAATGGTGTCGTGCACCGCGCCACCGGCGGAGCTGGCAGTCCAAGTCGTGGCGTCGATCTGGGTCAAGGTCGCTCCGGCGCCATAGCCGGTCAGCTGAAGGATGTCGCCGGACGCCGGGTTGGCTTGGAAGTTGCTGATGATGTCGCCCTCCGATACCCCCGCATGCACGATGAACAGGTCTCGACCGCTGCTGCCCGCGACCGTGTGGCCGCCGGTCTGGCCGCCATCGACCACGGTGGCGTTGGCTTCGACTTTGCCGAGCGTCGCCAGCCCGGCGCTGCTGGCCGAGCCGATCACGGTAGGCGTGGTGAAGCTGAACCGGTCGGCTTGCGGCACTGCCATGTTGACCGCCTTCGTGACGCCTCCGGCGGTGACGCTATCGACGTAGAGCTGGCGTGGCCCCGGCGCCGCGCCTGGGGTGCCCCCGGCGGCGGCGGCGGCGTCGTTGAAGAAGGTGACGGTGATGGTGTGGGGCGCCGCCGTAAACGGGCCGTTGAGGGTGATGGCCTGGCTTTGGCCGGCGGCGTGCGACGCGCCAACTGCCTGGATGCCGCCGGCCTGGACGCCATCCACCTTGAGGGTGAAGTGGCCGTCGGCTGGGCCGGCGTCGATCGAGACGCCAACGGTGATGCTGCTCAACGTGCCGCCGGGCGGGCTGGCCGGCGTGGTGGTTGGGGCCGTGACGGCCGGCGGGGTCGCGACGGCCGGGGCAGCGGCGCCCGGGTTGCGCAGCGCCTCGACCGCGGCCCCGATGCCGTCGTTGAAGAAGCTGACGGAGATCGACGGCGGGGTTGAAGCGGGAAGCGTTCCCCCGGTGACGGGGCTGGCCGCCGGGGGGGCCGCAACCGCGGCTGGGGCAGGCGTCGCAACCGGGGCGGGCGCGGGGGCGACAACGCTCGCAAGCGGCGGCGCGGCCGGATCGGCCGTTTGTGCCACGACCGGGGTCACGGCCGCGGCGGCGGTGACCGGCTTGGCTCCTGCCGCCGGCGGCTTGGCCGGCGTGACGGACGGCGTGTCGACCGTGACGGCCGGGGCCGGCGCGGGGGCTGGATCGACCGACAGGGGTGCACCGGTCGCATTGGCCGGCGTGGCATCGACGGGTGTCGTGACCTGCGCGACGGGTGGCGCCGAGGCTTGGGTGACGGCCGAGGTGACGGCCGGTGCCGTGACCGGGACCGGCGCCGGGGTGACGGCTGGCGCCGTCACCGGGGTCACGGCTGCCGCCGTCACCGGGATGACGGCTGGCGCCGGCACCGGGGTCACGGCTGCCCTCGTCACCGGGGTCACGGCTGGCGCCGGCACCGGGGCGGCGGCGGCCTGCGGCACGGTCCCGACCGGCGACACCTCGACCACCAGCGGGTCGGTCGCCAGCTGCATGTCGACGGACGTCACGCCCTGGTAATGGGCGATGGCGCCGGTGCCCTTGATCGGGTCGAACACGTCCACGTTGTAGGTCCCGCCGAGCTTGACCGTGACCGTGGTGGCCGGCACGTCAGACGTCTTGTAGCTGCCGGCGTCGAAGAATTGCGGCTCGGACCAGAGTGCGATGTCGAAGCTGCCGTTGGATTTGGCAAGCACGTGCTGGAACCCGTAATCCGGGTTCAACCCGCTAACGGTGTAGTTCAACGTTCCCGGCGTGAAGGTCGCGGCGTTGGCGCCGGTGTCGGCCAGGATGGTGGTCAGGTTATGCAGCGCGGTCGCCGATTCCTTGGCCGTGCCGTCGACCTTGTAGAGGCCGTAATGGTTCTCGAGATCGGTGGATGGCGTCGCGTAACCGTCCTCGAGTTGATACAGGTAAGTCCTGACGACGCCGTTGTGTGAATTCTCGAACAGGGTGTCGAGCATCCACTTGGCCTGCACGTCCTCCGTGACACCGGAATTGCCGTCATTCTGGGTGTAGTAGCCGGTCTCGGTCATCATCGCCGGCTTACCCGGCGTCGTGGTGATGCTGTTGACCGCATAGTTCAGCATGTAATAGGGCGGCACGCCCTGCCCGGCGTAGCCGTGCACGTTGCCATAGTCGGCATAGGCCGACACGTCGCCCCAGCCATTGATGTTGGACCCGACCGAAAGCGAGAACGGCAGCACTTTCACGCCGGCGAGCTTCGGGTCGGCATGAATCGCCTTGTAGAGGTCGGCCTGGAACGCGTCGGCGCCGGCGGCGCCGGACAGGCCGTTATAGTTGAAGGCGAAGCTGTTGAGCTCGTTCACGCCTTCGATCGACGTCACGTAAGGCGCGATCTTGTCGAACAGGCTCATGTCCTGCTGCAAGTTGAAGTCGTTCGAGATGACGTCGAACTTGATGCCTTTCTGGCCGAGCGACGTGTACAATTGCAGGTTCGAGCCCGGCGCCATGACGCGCATGTTGTTGATGCCCAGATAGGACATCTGCCCGGCGACGTCGCTGCTGCCGTAGCTCGAGTCGGTCGAGTCGATGTGGGCGCAAATGCCGATCGACTGGATGAAATCGGCGGCGCGGGTCGGCGTGGCGGCCATGACAATAAACTCCCAAGTCTTGCGACGGGTTCCACAATATGGTTGTGACCGAGTATTGACGGGGCCAATACTGATCGCAGTTCGGGGATCGAAACGGAGAGGCTCAACCGGCCTCCAGGCACGTTCCGTTGCGGCGATTACGTTGGCGCATTTAGCTTGCCGGGGACTTACCCCGTCAACCATCAACGGGTTGTGCGGCGTAGTCGGGTTGCGTTACCCGGATTGACCTAGAACCGGCGCCAAGCGGCGGAAAACATGGCGCGATCACGCCGCCGCGAGGGCAGCCGATCCGGGGCGGCAACTAGTGCAGACGCATTAACCGGACCGATCGAAGCCGTCAGCTGCCGATCAGTTCGCGGACCCGCGTCGCCAGCTGCTCCATGGCAAACGGCTTGGTCAGGACGCGCATGCCGGGGTCGAGATGGCCATGGCTGAGCACGGCATTCTCGGCATAGCCGGTGATGAACAGGATCTTGAGGTCGGGCCGAGCCTGGCGGGCGGCATGCGCGACTTGACGGCCGTTCATGCCGCCGGGGAGGCCGACATCGGTCACCAGCAGGTCGATGCGTGTACTCGACTCGATCACCTTCAGGCCGCCGGCGCCGTCCCCGGCTTCGATCGCGGAATATCCGAGCTCGCCCAGCACGTCGGCCACCAGCATGCGGACGCTCGGCTCGTCGTCGACGATCAGCACCGTTTCACCGCGGGTCGCGCGCGGCGCGTCGTCCAGTTCCGGCACGACGTCGGCGGCTTCGGCCTCGCCGAGATGACGCGGCAGGTAGATGCGCACGGCCGTGCCCTGGCCGACTTCCGAGTAGATCTGCACCTGCCCGCTGGATTGCCGGGCAAAGCCATAGATCATCGACAGCCCGAGCCCGGTGCCTTGGCCGATCGGCTTGGTCGTGAAGAACGGGTCGAAGGCCTTGGCGATCACCTCGGGCGGCATGCCCGTGCCGGTGTCGCTGACGCTGAGCGAGACGTATTGGCCGGGCTGCAGGTCGCGCATCACCGCGCCCCGCTCGTCGAGCCAGCGGTTGCCGGTCTCGATCGTCAGCTTGCCGCCGTCTGGCATCGCGTCCCGGGCATTGATGCACAGGTTCAGCAGCGCATTCTCGAGCTGGCTGGGGTCCACCAGCGTGCTCCACAGCCCGGCCGAGCCGACCGTCTCGACATCGACCGCCGGGCCGACCGTGCGGCGGATCAGATCCTCCAAACCGGCCACGAGACGGTTGATGTTGGTCGCCTTGGGCTCGAGCGTTTGCCGGCGGGAGAACGCCAGCAGCCGGTGGGTGAGGGCGGCCGCTCGCTTGGCGGCACCCTGGGCGGCGCCGAGGTAGCGATCGAGCTCGCCGGTGCGCCCTTGCGCCACCCGGGCCTTCAGCAGCTCGAGGCTGCCTGAGATGCCCGTCAGCAAGTTGTTGAAGTCGTGCGCGAGGCCGCCGGTGAGCTGCCCGACCGCTTCCATCTTCTGCGATTGGCGCAAGGCGGCTTCGGTTTCCATCAGCTCCCGGGTGCGGGACACCACCTGCGCTTCCAGCGAGTTGGCCAGCGTGCGCAGATCCTGCTCGGCCCGCCGCCGGGCCACCGCCATGCGAGTGCGCTGGGCGATCTCGCGCACGAAGGCGAGCTCCTCGGCCGGCCATTCGCGGGCGCTCGCATGGTTGAGGTAGAGCAGAGCGACGATGCCTTCCTGCTCGGTGACGGGCATGTTGATGAAGGCTTGGGCGCTGATCGCGCGCAGCTCGTCCGCGGTCGCCGCCGTCCGCGGGTCGTCGTACGCATTGGCGACGACGACGGTCTCGCCGCGCTTGAGGTCCTCGATGTAGCTGCCGTAGTCGCGGAACTGCAGCGTGCCGGCCAAGCTGGCGATCCCCGGCATATTCCAATCGCGCTCGATGGTGATCGTCTCGGCGACCGGGTCGATGGAGCCGTAGCCGGCCCGGCTCACCTGCAAGGTGCGGCCCAGGATCTCGGCCGCGGTGAAGGCGAGGTCGTTGGGCTCGTCGAGCGAGCGGAATCGATCGTCGAGCTCGAGCAAGGCGCGGCTCAGTGTCTCGGACTGCTTGCGGGTCGTGATATCGAGTGTGGTGCCGGCCATGCGCAACGCGGTGCCGTCGGCCGCGCGCATCACTTGGGCGCGCAGCTCGACCCAGCGCGGCGACAGGTTGGCGCGCGGCAGCCGCAGCTCGATCGCATAATCGGTGCAGGACTGGACGCGGTCATCGGCGGCGGCCTGCATGCGCTCGCGGTCGTCGGGGTGCACCGCGTCGCACAGGTCGCGATAGGTGAACGGGTCGGCGGGTTGCCGGTCGAACATCGCCTTGAGCCCGGCCGAGACTTGGAACTGCCCGGTGACCAGATCCAGCTCCCACACCCCGAGACGCCCGGCTTCGGTGGCGAAGCGCAGCCGGGCCTCGCTTTCCTCCTGCATGCGCAGCCGGTCGCTCAGCTCTGCGAGCAAGGCGGCATTATGGGTTTCGAGGCCAGCCAACCGCTCGCGCTCGAGCGTCACGTCCACTTGGCTCGCGAAGAAGTAGGTGAGCTGCCCAGCAGAGTCGCGCACCGGCGCCAGCAGCAAGCGGTTCCAAAACGGCGAGCCGTCCTTGCGATGGTTCCGGATGTCGATTTCGAGTGGGCGGGCGGCTGAGACCGCGGCGCGGATGCGCTTGATTGTGTCCGGGTCGGTCTCGGCACCCTGAAGGAACCGGCAGTTGCGGCCCACGATCTCATCCCGGCCGTAGCCGGTCAGGCGGCAGAACGCGTCGTTGGTGAACACGACGGGATTGTCGGGCAAACGCGGGTTCGTGATGATCATCGGCATGCGCGTGGCGCGCACGGCCGAAACGAATGGATCGGTGCCGGCCCCGGCGCCCAGCAATTCGGCGGCGATGCGGGCTTGCTCGAAATCGAGGCTCGGGTCGATCGGTGGCGGGGTTGGCACGTCGGTCGGGTCGGTGCGCGGCGGCGGCTCGTAGGACGTGGTCGGACTCATCGGCTCAATGAATGGCTTCGCTCGGCGGGTAAACAAGGCTGACCCGCTTGGCCCAGTCCAATTCTCAAGCGGATTGTGGCGGAATTATAATGACCGGTTCACGTGGCCGAGTACCGCCGCCCGTGCCGGGGCTGGGCGGGCGCTTGCCAGCGGCGCCGGATCGGACGCAGTGATCGGCGCAGGAGGAGTTTTTACCATGGATCATGCTGCTGCCATGCCCGCCCGGCGTCCGGCCAATCCCGCATTTGCGTCGGGACCTTGCGCCAAGCGCCCCGGCTGGTCGCTTGCGGCCCTGGAAGCGGCGTGGCTCGGGCGCAGCCATCGCGCGGCGGGGCCGAAGGGGCGCATCCGGGAGGTAATCGAGCGGTCCCGGGCGGTGCTGGAGCTGCCCGCGGACTGGGTCCTGGGGGTGGTGCCGGGATCGGACACCGGGGCGGTCGAAATGGCACTGTGGTCGCTGCTCGGCCCTCGCCCGGTCGACATCCTCGCCTTCGAGACGTTCTCGCGCACCTGGGCGCAAGACGTCGTCAAGCAATTGCGCCTCGACCGCGCGCGCGTGCTGGAGGCGCCATACGGGCGCCTGCCCGACTTGGCACAAATCGACCCGGCGCACGACCTGGTGCTGGCCTGGAACGGCACGACGTCCGGCGTGCGCATGCCGGGGGCCGGGTTCCTCGCGGCGGACCGCGAGGGGCTCGTGATCTGCGACGCCACTTCGGCCGCGTTCGCCATGCGGCTGCCGTGGGATCGGCTCGATGTGGTGACCTGGTCGTGGCAGAAGGTTCTGGGCGGCGAGGCGGGCCACGGCATGCTGGCGCTGTCGCCGCGGGCGGTGGCGCGGCTGGAAAGCCACACCCCGCCTTGGCCGATCCCGAAGGTGTTCCGGCTGACGGCCGGCGGGCGGCTCAATGCCGGCCTGTTCCAAGGCGACACGATCAACACCCCGTCCATGCTGTGCGTCGAGGATGCGGTCGATGGGCTGCGCTGGGCGGAGGCGGTGGGCGGTCTCGCTGTGTTGGTGGCGCGCAGCGAGGCCAATTTGGCGGCCGTCGCGCGCTGGGTCGAGCAGAGTCCTTGGGCGGCCTTCCTCGCCGAAGATCCGGCCACACGCTCGTGCACGTCGATCTGCCTCAAGATCGTGGCGCGCCCGTTCCGCCTCGCCGGCGCCGATGAGCAATGGGCCATCGTCAAGCGGATGGCGGCCATGCTGGAAGCGGAGGGGGTCGCGTTCGACATCGCCGCGCATCGCGACGCCGGCCCGGGGTTGCGGATCTGGGGTGGCGCAACCGTGGAGACGGCCGACGTCGAGGCGCTGCTGCCGTGGCTCGATTGGGCATTCACCGCCGCCGTCACGATGCCATGATCGAGACGCGGGCAGCAGGCGCGTCCGCGGGAACCGCCGGAAAGCTTGTCCTTGCCCACGGCGGCCGCCGATGGTGTGGTCGGCGACAATCCTGGGAGGACCACGCGCCATGGCGATCGCACGCCGGAGATTGCTGCAAACCACCGTTGCCGCGACGGCCGTCGCCCGGAGCGGCCACGCCCAGCCGGCTCCGATCCGCATCGGCGTGCTGACCGACCTGTCGGGCCAGTACTCCGACACCGCCGGCGCCACCAGCGTCGCCTGCACCCAGCTTGCCGTGGACGAGGCGATGGCTGCGACACCGGGCCTGACGGTGGAGGTGCTGCGTGCCGACCACCAGAACAAACCGGACCTCGCGCTCGGCATTGCCCGGCAATGGTTCGACCGCGACGGGGTCGACGTGGTCACCAATTGCAACAACAGCGCCATCGCGCTGGCGATCAGCAATCTCTGCCATCAGCGCAACAAGGTGCATCTCAACACCGGCGCGGCGACGGTGGAACTGACCGGGCCGGCTTGCAACGCCAACCTGGTGCAGTGGACCTACGACACCTGGGAGATCGCCCACTCCACCGGGGTCGCCACGGTGAAGTCGGGCGGCGGCAAGTGGTTCTTCATCGCCGCCGACTATGCGTTCGGCCATGCCATGGAGGCCGATCTCACCCGGTTCGTGAAAGACGCCGGCGGCCAGGTGCTCGGCACCGTCTACTACCCATTCCCCGGCACCACCGACTTCTCGTCGTTCCTGGTGCAGGGGCAGGCAAGCGGCGCCGATGTGATCGGGCTACTGAACGCCGGTGGCGATTTCGTCAACTGCATCAAGCAAGCGCGCGAGTTCGGCATCAAGCCACCCAAGGTGCGGCTGGCCGGCACCGCGACGTTCATCAACAGCATCCATGCGCTGGGGCTCGAGACGGCGCAGGGGCTGACCTACACGGAATGCTTCTATTGGGATCTCAACGACCGCACCCGCGCCTTCACCAAGCGGGCGGTCGCGCGCACGCCGGACAACTACCCGAACCAGATCCAGGCGGGCGACTACGCGGCGACGCTGCATTACCTGAAGGCGGTTAACCAGCTCGGCGCGGCGCGCGCCAAGGCCTCGGGCGCCGACACGGTCGCGGCGATGAAGGCGATGCCGTCCGACGACGACGCCTACGGGCCGGGCTCGATCCGGGTGGACGGCCGGCACATCCACCCGGCCTTCCTGCTGCAGGTCAAGGCGCCGGCCGAAAGCCGCGGCGGCTGGGATTTGTGCCGGGTGGTGCAGACGACGCCGACCGACGAAGCGTTCCGGCCGTTGTCCGAAGGCAAGTGTCCGCTGGCGACCTGATCGGCGGCCGGTTGCCCTACTCGGCGGCAGCCTTGCCTGCGGACGGCTCGCGAAAGCGGGTGCGCAGCGCGTCCCAATCGTCGGCGCCGAAGCGTCGGAAGCGGTCGGCGACCCGCATCTGCCCGGCGCTGGACGGCGGCCGGTCGGTGGTCCGCACCGCCTCGAGCACGGCGTCGCAGGCGTTCATCACCGTGCTAAGCAGCAGGCTCGGCATGATCGCCAGCCGGTAGCCCATCGCTTCGGCGTCGCCGAGTTCGATGTCGGGCGTCTTGCCGGCGACGACGATGTTCAGCAGACAAGGCCCGCGCACCAGGCGAGGGATGGCCGCGACCTCGTCCAGGCTCGCCGCCGCCTCGACGAAAGCAACGTCGGCGCCGGCATCCAGCGCCGCGTTGACCCGGCCGACCGCCTCGTCCAGCCCGGCCACGCCGCACGCGTCGGTGCGGGCGATCACCACGAAGTCGGGGTCGGTGCGGGCAGCGACCGCGGCGCGGATTTTGGCCACGAACTCCTCCCGCGGCACGAGCTCCTTGCCGTCGAGGTGGCCGCACCGCTTGGGCATGACCTGGTCCTCGATGTGCAGCCCGGAGACGCCGCCCCGTTCGTATTCGCGCACGGTGCGGGTGACGTTCAGCTCGTTGCCGTAGCCGGTATCGGCGTCGGCGATCACCGGCACGTCCACCGCCCGAGCAATGGTGGAGGCGTTCGCGGCCATCTCCGTCAGCGTCAGCAGTCCGAAATCCGGATAGCCGCGCGCCATCGAGGTGCCGGCCCCGGTCATGTAGAGGCACGGGAAGCCTGCCTGCTCGGCCAGCTTGGCGGTGATGCCGTCGTAAACACCGGGCGCCCGGATCATGCGGTCGCCGCGCAGCAGGTGCCGCAGCGTGCTTGTGGCGGTCATGGCTCCCCTCTTCCTCCAGTGTTGCCGGCCTGGTGTGATCCGGCCAGCCTCGTTATTCCGGCGGTCCGACCGTCACGGTGCGGCTGCCATAAGAAATCCAAATCCGCCGGTTGTGCCAGTAATCCGTGCCGAGCAGGCCGTCGTGGCCGGTCCGCCGGAGATCGCCGGTCATGATGGCCGGCGCCGCGATGGTTTCGCCGCCGACCGTCAAGCTCCGGAACCGATGGCGGTGCACGAGGAGGCCAACCGGATCAGCCGTGGCCAGGCGGCCGCCGGGATCGCCGGCCAACTCGGGCTCGCCCAGCCGCATCCGCGTGGCGTCGACGACGGTGCGGGATGCGCCGGTATCGACATCGAGCCATAGCGGCGTGCTGTCGATCGTCACCGGGACACGCAGCCGGTAAGGGCCGGACGCCTGGGCCGGCAAGGTTGTGGACGGCGCGAAGGGGGGCGGTCCGCCGGGGCAGCGGCGCCGCTTGTACAAGGTCAGCCGGCCGCGTGGCATCTCGAGGTCGACGTCGTAGGCCGACAAGGCCAGGCTGCCGATCATCCCATCGAACGGCATCTGTTTGGCGAGGCGGATGACCAGCATGGCGCTGGGCTCGAGCGTGGCGTTCCCGAGTATAATCTTAACCGGCTGCGTGGCCCAGTTGCTGCCGCGGGCGCCGAGGCCGGTGGCGTAGGTCGGCAGCCGGTAGTCGTGCTCCAGCGCGAGCCGGGCGAACCCGTCCTCGCTGATGGCACTCGCCTCGGCGCCGGTGTCCAGCATGAAGCGGGCGGGCTTGCCGTCGGCCGTAACGTCCAGCAGTGGCAGGTTGGCCACCACCTGGACCGGCAGCTCCGCGACCGGGGTGAGGCGGCAGGCCTCGGGCGTGTCCACGGCCGTGCAACCGCAAAGCAGCGGCAGCCCCGCGGCCGCCGCCGCCATGGCCGCTTTCACGCGGCCGGCGACCGTCGGCGGTTGGCGGCGTCGAGCGTGTTCTCGAGCAGGCAGGCGATCGTCATCGGGCCGACGCCGCCCGGCACCGGCGTGATGGCGCCTGCCACGGCCGCGCACTCGGCATAAGCGCAGTCGCCCACCAGTTGTCCGTCCGGCAATCGGTTGATGCCGACATCGATCACCGCAGCACCCGGTTTGATCCAGTCGCCCCGCACCATCTCGGGGCGGCCGACCGCGGCGACCAGCACATCCGCGCGGCGGCACTCGGCGGCGAGGTCGGCGGTGCGCGAATGGGCGATCGTGACGGTCGCATCGGCCGCGAGCAGCAGGGCCGCCATCGGCTTGCCGACGATGGCCGAACGGCCGAGCACCACAGCCCGGGCACCGCGCAGCGGCACGCCGGCGGCGGCCAGCAGCTTCATCACCCCGGTCGGCGTGCACGGCGTCAGCACATCGAGCCCGTCCTGCAGCCGGCCGACGTTGAGCGGGTGGAAGCCGTCGACGTCCTTGGCCGGGTCGATCGCCTCGATCACGGGCCGTGCGGCGATGCCGGGGGGCAGCGGCAGTTGCACCAGGATGCCGTCCACGGCGTCGTCGGCGTTCAGCCGGGCGATGGTCGCCAGCAACTCGGCTTGCGACGTGGTGTCCGGCAGGCGGATGGTGGTCGCCCGCAGCCCCGCGCCTTGCGCTGCCCGGTCCTTGTTGCGGACGTAGACGGTGCTGGCCGGGTTCTCGCCGACGAGCACGACGGTAAGACCAGGCTGGTAGGGCAGGCCGGCGGCGCGCTTGGCCACCGCGTCGCGCAAGGCGGCGGCGACGGCCTTCCCGTCGATGATGCGGGCCGTCACGTCAGAGCACCGACCAGGTGCCGGTCACGATGCCGGTGTAGACCGTTCCGAGCAGCGGCCGGGCGACGTATTGCAGCAGCAGGATTACCACGATCGGACTGATATCCACATTGCCGAACGATGGTAGCACATTGCGCACCGGGCGCAGCACCGGCTCCGTCACCCGATACAAAAAGTCGCCGACCGTCCAAACGAACCGGTTGCGGGTGTCGAGCACGCCGAAGCTCGCGAGCATGCTGAACACCGCGGACAGGATGAGCGCCCAGATGAACAGGCCGATCACGGCGTTGAATAGTTCGAATAGCGCGGTGATCAAGGGTTTGTGCCTCCCGGGGTGCGGCGGACCCTAGCCACGCGGGGGGGCCGGCGCAACCGCCTCCCGCACAGGATTGGGGTTGACGGAGGGAGTCGGGATCAGCATTGTCCGCCGCCTGCAAGGCTGGGGCTGTAGCTCAGTTGGGAGAGCGCCTCGTTCGCAATGAGGAGGTCAGGGGTTCGATTCCCCTCAGCTCCACCAAGCCAGCCTTCGCGCGCCGTCCAGCCCCGCCCCGCTCGTTGGCGTGAACGGGTCCCGCGAGGCCTACTCGACGCCGAGCAGCTCCACATCGAAGATCAGCGTGGCGTTGGGCGGGATCACGCCGCCGGCGCCGCGGGCGCCGTAGCCGAGCTCCGGCGGGATCACCAAGGTACGCTGGCCGCCGACCTTCATGCCGGCCACGCCTTGGTCCCAGCCGGCAATCACCCGGCCGCCGCCGAGCGGGAACCGGAACGGGTCGCCGCGGTCGCGCGAGCTGTCGAATTTCTTGCCTTTGTTGCCGGGGGCGGCGGGGTCGAACAGCCAGCCGGTGTAATGCACGGCAACGGTCCGGCCGGCAGTGGCCTCGGCGCCGGTGCCGATCTTGTGGTCGGTCATGGTCAATCCAGTCGTTCGGGAGGGTTGTGCGACCGCAGCGCCGGCGATGGCGCCGCTGAGCGCGATGACGATGGCACGGCGGAGCGCGACGGTCGTGAGCAGGCGGCGGCCAAGCGGTGCGGCATGGGAGGGGGAGCTCATGACCCCACTATGCACAGACGCCGCTCCCGCGCGAGCCCGCACCGTCAACCCAGTGCCCGCCACAGATGGACGAGGGCGGGCGCCAGAACGGCGGTGACGAGGCCGTTCAGCGCAAGGCCCAGCCCTGCCAGGGTTCCGGCCAACTCGCTGACCTGAAACGCGCGGGCAGTGCCGATACCATGGCTGGCGACCCCGGCGGCAAGGCCGCGGGCGGCGTAGTCGCGCAAGCCGAGCGCGTTCATCAGCGGCGTGACGACGATGGCGCCGGTGATGCCGGTCAGGATCACCAGCACGGCCGTCAGCGCCGGGACGCCGCCGATCTGCTCGGCGATCGCCATCGCGATCGGCGTCGTCACCGATTTCGGCGCCAACGACAGCAGCGTCGTCCGGCTGGCGCCCAGCATCCAGGCCACCCAAGCGGCAGACCCGATCGCCGTCACCGATCCGGCGATCACGGCGACCAGCATCGGCAGCAGCATTCGTCGCAGATCCTGCGCCTTGGCGGCGAGCGGCACGCCGAGCGCCACCGTGGCCGGGCCGAGCATGAAGTGGACGAACTGCGCGCCGTCGAAATAGGTCGCATACGGCGTGCCGCTGACCTGCAGCAGCACGACCAGGGCGATGACGGCGAACAGCACCGGGTTGGCGAGCGGGTGCCGTCCGAGCCGGCGCTGCAGCGTGTCGGCGGCCAGGTAGGCGGCCAGCGTCGCCGTCAGCCACAGCAACGGCGAGGTGCGCAGGTAGACCCACAGCGTGACCACGTCTTGCATCGACTACTCGCCGCGCAGCCGCATGACTGCCCGGAACGTCAGCGCGGTCACCACCAGGGACGCCACCGTCGAGACCAGGATGGCGGCGGCAATGGCCACGCCCTCGGCGGCCAGCAACGGCAGCACCTGCACCACCCCGACCGCGGCCGGCACGAACAGCAGCGACAGGTTGGCGAGCAACGTGTTGGCGACGGGCGCCGCGGTCGCGTGCAGCTTGGGCCGTGCGAGCAGGATCAGCGCCAGCAGCGCCATGCCCAGCACCGGACCGGGGACGCCGACGCCGAGGCCGCGGACGATCGCCTCCCCAGCAAGCTGGCAGCCCAGCAGCAGCAGCAAACCTCCAAGCATCGGCACGCATCCGTCGAGTTGCGCCCTCAAGCTGCCGAGCGCCTCCGTTCGAGTCCAGCGCCCGCCCGCACCGCGTCCCCGGCGAACAGGGCGATGCCGGCGGTGCGGCCCCACCGGATCGCGTCGGCGTCGTTGGCCCGCGACAGCAGCCAGCGCGCCGCGCCTGCCCGCAGCTCGGCCGGATCGAAGCCGAGCAGGGTCGGCGACCAGCGCAGCTCGACATAGTCGACGTCCAGCGCGGCAAGGTCGACCAGCGGCAGCAGCGGGGCTGCGGCGCCGCGTAGCAGGATGCGGTAGCCGCGGGCTCGGGCAAAGGCGCAAGCAAAACGGAAGCTCGGCAGGTCGCCCATGACGTCGGCCGGGTGCAGGTTCAGCACCACCTTGCCGCGCAGGCGTGGCGGCAGGGCAGCGTCGAAGCGCAGGAACTCGGGCGACAGCATGCCGCCGACGTTGAGATCGAGACCGAGCGGACCTGCGTCGCGCAGCTCGGCCGGCGCCGACAGCAAGGCGAGCAGGCGCCGGTCCAACGTTCGCGTCAGCCGCCGGAACAGCCACGGTTCGGCATAGGGGTTGCGGTCGGGACACAGCGCCACGATCAGCTCTTGGATGGACAGGAACCGGGTTTCCCAGGCGATGTTGAATTGGTCGGGACCGGCTTGGCACACGGAGCGGCGCCGGGCGAAGCGGGCGACGTTGGCGGTCGCGAGCTGGGCCTCGATCAGCTCGATCATCGGCAGGTCGAGCGGCCGCCGCGGCCGCGCCGGTGCGGCTGCCGGCGCGGGTGCGGCGGCCACAGGCGCAGGACCAACTTCGCCCGCGCGGTCGGCGATCGCGAGCAGCGCGGCGCCATCCCGGGGCAGCTCGAACAAGCGCACCAGTTCGGCGATGGGCGGCGCCTCGAGCGGAGCGTCCAGCAAAAGGTGGTCGAGCGCTGCAAGCGATTGCTGCAGGCGGCCCGCCGCCTCGCCGCGCCAACTAACGGCGATCCGCCCGCGCGACAGCTCGTGGCGGCGGGCCCGGTCGGCGCCCGACAGCGGCTCGAGCGCCTCGTAGGCCAGGCGCAGGTGGTGCGGCTGCGCGAGGCGCGGCGGCAGCAGGTCGGTCCGGATCAGCAGCACGCGGCGGCCGACGCCCGACACCGAACAGTCGCGCACCAGCGTCATGAGCTCGCCGAGGCCGGCGGTGGCGGGCGCGGTGTCCGTCATGCGACCGCGCCCACCGGCCGCAGCGGCGCGGCCGGCACTTCGATCGGCCCGCCCTGGTCCAGCAGCGGCAGGTTGCGGCAGCCGGCTCGCCCGGCCGGTCCGGTGGCGGACGCGCGCTCGATGCATTGCCGCACCGTGCAGCCCTTGCCGGCCGGGCAGGCGCGCAGCCGGGCGCTGGCCAGCATGGCGTCAACGTAGCGGCCCTGGAACCGCATGATGCCGTGCGACATGCCCCAGGCGATCGCCGCCTCGCTGTCGGCCCGGTGCAGCAGGACCCGGTCCGGTCCGGTCCGGGCCACCGCGTCTCGCAGCTCGGGCCCGGCTTCGGCCATCGCCGGCGACCAGCTCAGCTTGACCAACGACGGCTCGAGCGCCGCGGGCGATGTCACCGACAAGACTTGATGGGTGACGCCGTCGAGAACCAGGTGCAAGCCGGCGAGGCGGAGGCGCTCGCGCGCCAGGATGAACGAGTTCACGTCGGCGAACGCCTCGACGAACGGCACCTCGACGCCGATCCGCCGCCCCGCCGCGATGGCCGGCGCGCAGGCCGAGGCGAACTGGGCAAATTCCGGCGACAGGATGCCTGCCAGGGTCAAGTTGACGTGCAGCGCCGCCACGCCGAGCCCCGTGGACAGCATGCCGCCGCGCGGCACGTCCTGCTGCAGGGCGCCGAGCATCCGGTGGTCGAGCCGGGCGGCCAAGTGGTTGAACAGGAACGGATCCGCCGTCGCGTTGCCGCCGGCGATGCGGGCCTCGAGCACGGCTGTCGAGATCGAGACTTCCCGGAACAGCGGTGTCACCGGAATGGCGCGGCCGGGGCGGAGCAGGATGGCGGTTTGCCGGTGCATGAGGTCGGACAGCGCACCCGATTGCACGACCGCGTCCATCGCCGCGATGGCGCTGGTGCTCGACGGCGGCTCGGGCGGCGGCGGCGCACGATCACTTTCCGCGACCCGGCTCCTGATCCAGGCGACCGCCGCGGCCCCCGCGTCGGGCAGCGGCCACAGGGTGCGCAGGGCGTCGGCGTCCGGCATGTCGGCCTTGAACAGCCGGGCCAGGACGCCGAGCACCCCGGCGCCCTCATCGGCCGGGCGGAACAACAGCGCCATGTCGCCGTTGGCCAAGGCAAAGAGCTGCCCGTTGCCGCGCGCCGCGGCGTCGTCGAGCACGGCGGCGGCCACGCGGCGGTGGTGCGCCCGGGGCCCGGGCGGCGGGATGCGCGACAGATGCAGGGCCAGCAGCGCCCAGCCCAGCGCACGCCCCGACGGCGCCCGCAGGATGCGCTCGGCGCCCTCCAGCAGCTGCCGCTCGGCGTGCGCGACCGCGTGGTCGGACGCGCCGCCGCGGGCGGCGCGGCCCGGCCGTGCGTCGGCCGGACCACCGATCGCGCGATTCTGGGTCGTGGTCATGCTCATGCGTCACTATTGTAAGGGACAGATGATGGACGACGTCTTAACCGGAACGACGATCTCGGCGCCGCGGCTGCCGCCGGGTCGCCGCATCTACGTGATCGGCGATGTGCACGGGCACCGCGAGGAGCTGGAGCAGGTTCACGCGCACGTGCGCGCCGACCTCACCGCCCGGCCGGTCGCGTCGCCTTTGCTGGTGCATCTGGGCGACCTGATCGACCGCGGGCCGGATTCCGCCGGCGTCGTCGGGCTGCTCTCGGGCGGCACGCCGTTGCGCGGCGTGCCGACCGTGAACCTGATGGGCAACCATGAGTGGATGATGCTGCGGGCGCTCGAGACCGGGGACCGGGAGCATGTCGAGCACTGGCTCGATAATGGCGGGGCGGCGACACTGGCGAGCTGGGGCCTGAAATCGACCGGGCGGCAACGCGACTGGCTGGCAGCGATCCCGTCGCGCGACCTTGTCATGCTGCGCGACCTGCTGCCGTACTATGCCGAGGCCGGGTATGCGTTCGTTCATGCCGGCGTCCGGCCCGGCGTGCCGTTGCGGCAGCAGCGCGACACCGACCTGCTGTGGATCCGGGACAGCTTCCTCCGCCACGACGGGGTGATGCTGCCGGATGCGCCGGAGCAGGTGATCGTGCACGGCCACACGCCGCAACCCGAACCGGTGGTGCGGCATAACCGGATCGGGTTGGACACCGGCGCCGGCAAGGGCGGCCCGTTGACCTGCGCCATCCTGGAGGGCGACGAGGTCACCCTGTTCCAGGTCGGGCACGCTTTGGGCTAAACCGCAGGCGGTTCTTGCCACGGCTGCCGCGGACGGCTAGCCATTTCCACATGGACAGCATGATGCCCGGCGCGCGCCCGCCAGGACCCGCCGAGCCTGAATCCGGTCATGGCTCCGGGCCGTCCCCTGGGCCTTCCCCGGCGCCGGCGCCGGCGGAGACGGAGCTGACACCGGACACCGCGGCGCTTGCCCGTGCGGTCCGTCGACTGGCACGGACGAGCGTGATGGTCATCGGCGACGTCATGCTCGACCGCTACATCTATGGGGCCGTCGAGCGCATCAGTCCCGAAGCGCCAATCCCGATCTTGAGCGTCGAGACCGAGCGGGCGATGCCCGGCGGCGCCGGCAACGTGGTGCGCAACCTGACCGCGCTGGGCGCGGCGGTCGCGTTCGTCAGCGTGGTGGGCGACGACCAGGCCGGGTCGGACCTGACCGGTCTGGTGGGCGTGCAGCCGGGGGTCGAGCCCTGGCTGCTGGTGCAGGGCGGCCGGGCGACGACGGTCAAGACCCGCTACGTCTCGAACGGGCAGCAGCTGCTGCGCGCCGACCGTGAGGAAACCGGGCCGATCCCGCCCAAGCTTGCCGAACGCATGCTGCGGATTGCCGGCGATACGCTCGCTGCGACATCGGTGGCGGTGCTGTCGGATTACAGCAAGGGCGTGCTGTCCGGGACCGTGGCGGCCCAGCTCATCGCCGCGGCCAAGCAGTCCGGGCGGCAGGTGGTGGTCGACCCGAAGGGACCGGATTATTCGCGCTATGCCGGCGCCGACGTGATCACGCCGAACCGGCGGGAGCTGGCCGAGGCGACCGAGATGTCGGTCGACACCGAGGCGGCGATCGTGGCCGCGGCAACCGCGCTGCGCCGGGCACACGGGTTCGGCGCCGTGCTGGTGACGCGGGCCGAAGATGGGATGACGCTGGTCGATGCGGCGGGCGCCCACCATTTCCCGGCCGAGGCGGCCGACGTGTTCGACGTGTCGGGCGCCGGGGACACGGTGGTGGCGACGCTCGCGGCCGGTCTCGCGGCTGGGCTCGACCTGCATGTCGCCGCACGGATCGCCAACATGGCGGCCGGGATCGTGGTCGGCAAGATCGGCACCGCGGTCGCCCGCGAGGCGGACCTGCTGGCCGCGCTCACGCCGCAGGGTGGCGCGCTGCGCAAGGTCGTCAGCCGCGAGATGGGCGCCGAGCAGGTCGAGCGCTGGCGGCGCAAGGGCTACCGAACCGGGTTCACCAATGGCTGCTTCGACCTGCTTCATCCCGGCCATGTGCACCTGCTGGAGCAGGCGCGCGGCCAGTGCGACCGGCTGGTCGTCGGCCTCAACTCGGACGCCAGCGTTCGGCGGCTCAAGGGCCCGACCCGGCCGGTGCAACCCGAAGCCGCCCGCGCGGCGGTGCTGGCGAGCCTCGCTGCGGTGGACCTCGTGGTGATCTTCGACGAGGACACTCCGGAGGAAACGCTGGAATTGATGCGCCCCGACCTGCTGGTGAAAGGCGCGGACTACACGATCGACCGCGTGGTGGGCGCCGACATGGTGCAGGGCTGGGGCGGCAAGGTCTGGCTGGCGGAGTTGCTGCCCGGTTTCTCAACCACGGCAACCGTGCGCAAGATCGCCGAGCGCAGCGAGAGCCAGGCCGGCTAGGCAAACCCGGTTGCTACTCCGCGCGGAGCGCCGCGCGCAGGCCGAACACGCCGGCCGGATCCTCGGCGCAAGCCAGGCGCTGCCCGGCCAGCATGGCAAACCGCAGGGTGAGCGCCCGGCGCCGCCCGGGCGGCAGCGGGTGCGGCGGTGCGTCGCGCAGCATCTCGGCTTCGCGGTCGCAGGCCACGATCAGTCCGGCGTCCTCCGGGAGCAGGTCGAGCGGGAAGTCGGCATCCACGGCGAAGAACAGCGCATCGGCGAAGTCGCGGTATTCCGGCCATTTCGTGTCCGACAAGAAATCGCGCGCCCCCGACTTCACCTCGATGCAGGCGAAGCCGCCGTCGCCGCGCAAGGCCAGGATATCCGCCCGTCGCCCGTTCGGCAGCGGCACCTCGTGCACCGGCGCCCAGCCGAGATGCAAGCAAAGCCGCGACGCCGCCCGGCGCACCATGAGTGAGCGCTCGGGCAATGAGGGCTCGGGCAATGAGCGCTCGGGCACTGCCAGGGCGGGACGGGGGGGCGGCGCCTCGACGTTCATTCACGTTTTGTACACGTGCTTCCCCCGGATGCCAAGCCGCTGTAACACTTCAGTCGTTCTCGGAACTCGCTGAGGGCGCGGGACTTTAGGCACCATGGTTGCCACGCGGTTTGCTGTCGCGATCCACATCCTGTTGCTGCTGGCGTGCCGGCAGAGATGCGGACCTGCGACGAGCCACTTGATCGCGCGAAGCGTGAACACCAACCCGGTCGTGGTGCGCCGGATCACCGGTCAATTGGCCCGCGCCGGCCTCGTGCGAGTGCGGCGCGGGCCTGGCGGGGCGGAGCTGATGCGGTCGCCGGACACGATCACGCTGTGCGACGTTTGGCAGGCCATGAACACCGGCCGCAGCGGCCCGGTGCTCCCGGTCCACGCCGCCCCCAACCTCGATTGCCCGATCGGGCGCGACGTGCATGCGGTGCTGGGGCAGGCGTTCGCGACGGTGGAGCGGGCGATGAACGACGCGCTGCAGAAAACCACGCTGGCCAGCCTGATGAGCTCGATGCAGCCAAAGGCCGCGGCTTAGCGGGTCGCCCGCGTTCGGTGCGTCCGGGTGCTCTACGTCACGACTGCATCGATCGCCTGCGCGAGCGCCACGTCGCGGCGGGTCAAGCCGCCGGCGTCGTGGGTGGACAGGGTGATCACCACCCGATTGTAGGTATTGGACCATTCCGGGTGATGGTCATGCTTCTCCGCCAGCAGCGCGACCCGGCTCATGAACCCCCAGGCGGCGCTGAAATCGGCGAAGCGCTGCGCGCGGGTGATGGCGTCGCGGCCCTCGACCAGTCGCCACTCCGGCAGCGTTCCGGCCAGGGTTTCACGCTCGGCGGCGGACAGGGTCTGCATGCGGGCTTGACCTCCGGGTCGGGTTCGCGGCGGATTGCGCCATGCCGAGCTATACCCTGCCGCCTGCCATTGAGGACATTGCCGAGTTGGGTGATCGGGCGCTGGCGGCGATCCCCTCGCGTCTGCGCGCGCAGGTGCGCGGCGTGTCGATCCTGGTCGAGGACGCCGCCGACGACGAGACGATGCGGGAGTTGGGGCTGGAGAATGCGTGGCAGCTGACCGGGCTTTACCGAGGGGTGCCGTTCGGGCGCGCCGAGAGCGCCGTGCCGCACGCGCCGGACATGATCATCCTGTATCGCGAGCCGATTCTGCTGGAATGGATCGAGACCGGGGAGGACCTGTTCCGCTTGGTGCGCACCGTGCTGATCCATGAGATCGCGCATCATTTCGGCTTCAGCGACGACGACATCGCCGCCCTCGAGGCCGAGGAGTAGCCCATGCGCGTGTTGGGGATCGGCGCGCGGGTCGATCTCGGGGACCTTTACCTGGCGCTGCAGCGGGACGGGCACGAGGTGCGGGTGCATGCCAGCGACCCGGCCTATGCCGCGAGCTTCGACGGCCTCGTCGAGCGGGTGCCGGGCGCGGGCAAGGACGGCTGGCGCGACGCGCTGCCTTGGGTGGGCCGCGACGGCCTGGTGCTGTTCGAGAAGGTGGGGCAGGGCGCCAATCAGGACGCGCTGCGGGCCGAGGGCTACCAGGTGATCGGCGGCAGCGCGCTGGGCGACCAGCTCGAATACGACCGCGCCTTCGGGCAACAGGCGCTGCGCGACATCGGCCTGACGACGGCGCCGGCGTTCGAGTTCGCCGACGCGGCGGCGGCAGCCGACTGGCTGCGTGCGCATCCCGAGCGGACGGTGCTGAAGCACTTCAACAACGCCAAGGCCACCTTCGTCGGCGACCATGCGGCGGGGGAGGACGTGTTGTATCAGCTCGGCCGGGCGCCGGCGGGCGCGGTGCTGCTGATGCCGCGGCTGGAGGGGGTCGAGGTCGGCGTCGGCGCCTATTTCGACGGCACCGGCTTTCTCGAACCGGCCTGCATCGATTTCGAGCACAAGCGGTTCTTCCCCGGCGAGATCGGCGAGATGACCGGCGAGATGGGCACCGTCCTGTCGTATCGCGGTGCCGGTCCGATTTTTTGCGCGACGCTCAAACGGTTGGCGCCGCTGTTCGCCGCGGCCGGGCATGTCGGCTACGTCAACCTCAACATGATCGTCAACGAGGGGGGATTGTGGCCGCTGGAGTTCACCTGCCGGTTCGGCAATCCGGGTTTCGCTATTCTGGCGCCGCTGCAAACCGCCGGCTGGGGCGATCTGTTCGGACGCATGCTGCGGGGCGGCGCCGGGACGTTTCCGACCGCGCCGGGCTGGAGCGCCGGCATCGTCCTGACGATCCCGCCATTCCCCGAGGAGCGGCCCGGCGCCGACCCGGAGACCGACCCGCCGGTGCTGTTCCACGCGCCGCCGGACGATCCCGCGCATTACCATTTTTCCGACATGCGGCTGGCCGGCGGACAGCTGTTCGCGGGGCGGCGGACGGGCTACGCGATGGTGGTGACCGGGGTCGGGGGCACGCTGGAAGACGCGCAGGCGGAAGCGCTGCGGCGGGCCCGAAGCGTGTGCATCCCGGATCTGCGTTTCCGCGCCGACATCGGCGAGCGGGTCCGGCTGGGCGACGCCGAGCGGCTGCGTTCTTTGGGCTGGATGGACGGCGCGTGACCGAGACGGGGCTTGCGAGAGATCCCCTGGTCAAGCCCGGGAATGACGGCGTTGGGGACGGGGCTGGCGTGCGGTGTCCCGCCCTTCGTCCCCCCAACACGTCATGCCCGGACTTGATCCGGGCATCCCGCACGGGTGAGCGCGTCCGTGCCCACCGGAACCCAGCAGCTTGACCGCCATCGACGACTGCCTGGGCGGGCGGATCTCGCCGCAGGTGGCGGTCGCGCGCATGCTGCTCGCGGGCTCGGATGCGGCCGGGATCCTCGAGGCGCTCGACCGGGCCGGCGCCGCGCCGGAGATCGAGGCCATGCGCGCCTTGGTCGCAGCCCGGCGCGGGCAGTTGGACGCGCTCGCCGCCGAGGTCGCGGCGACCGCGGCCGCCCATAATGCCGCCGGCGCCACCCCCGGCGAGGGCGTCGCCCGCATCGCCGCCTTTTTCGACCGCGCGGTGCAGCACTCGCCCGAGGCCAGCGTGGCGCTTTATTCGTTGGGCGACCCCACGATCCTGGCCGCCGCCACACGGGAGATCGTCGATTGGCTCGCCTCCGAACGGCTGCTGCGGCCGGACGCGGACGTGCTCGACCTCGGCTGCGGGATCGGCCGGGTGGCGGGCGCGCTTGCGTCCCGTTGCCGGTCGGTGCTGGGCGTGGACGTGTCGCCGGGCATGGTCGAGGAGGCCGGGCGGCGGCTGGCGGCCCTGCCCAACGTGTCGGTCCGCCGCACCGGCGGCGAGGACCTCGACTGGCTGGAGCCGGCCGCGTTCGATCTGGTGCTGGCGATCGACAGCTTCCCCTACATCGTCCAGACCGGTGCCGCGACGGCGTCGCGGCATGTCGAGGGCGCCGCCCGGGCGCTGCGGTCGGACGGCGCGCTGTGCATCCTGAACCTGTCGTACCGCAACGACGCCGGTGCCGACCGGGCCGACGTCGCGGGGTGGGCGAAGGCGACGGGGCTGCGGGTCGGCCATAATGGCGGGCGGCCATTTCGGCTGTGGGACGCGACGGCGTTCGTGCTGGCGCGGTGACCGGGCGGCCCCTGCTTGGCCTGTTGCTGGCCTTTCTGCTAGGCGGGGCGGCAACGGCGCAGGAGCGGCCGGGCGGAACGCTTCGGCTGCTGGCCGGCAGCGCGGCCGGCTCGATCGATCCGCAGATCAACTACACCGCGCAGTTCTGGCAGGTGTTCGCCCCGGTCTATGACGGGCTGGTCGCATTCAAGAAAGTGCCGGGACCGGACGGCACCACGATCGTGCCGGACCTGGCCGACGCGGTGCCGCAACCGGAGGACGGGCTTGTCTATCGTTTCCGCCTGCGGCCCGGCCTGCGCTTCTCCGACGGCAGCCCGGTGCGGGCGGACGACGTGGTCGCCTCGTTCCGCCGCATCTTCGCCGCCGGCAGCCCGACCGCCGACACCTTCTATGGCGCGATCGCCGGCGCGCCGGAGTGTCTGCAGGCGCCCGCCCGCTGCGCGCTGCCCGGCGTCGTGGCGCAGGGCGACGCGATCACCATCACCCTGACCCGGCCTGACCCCGACTTCTTGCAGAAACTCGCTTTGCCGCATGCCAGCATCGTGCCGGCCGCGTCGCCCGCGCATGATGTCGGCACGGCGCCGCTGCCCGGCACCGGGCCGTGGCGCATCGCCGCGTACGACCCGAACGACGCCCTGGTGCTCGAGCGCAATCCGTTCTTCCAGGTCTGGAACGCCGACGCGCAGCCGGCGGCGCTGCCGGACGGGGCACGCTACGAGTTCGGGCTGGACGCCGAAGCGCAGGTCACGTCCGTGCTCAACGGGCAGGCCGATTGGATGTTCGACACGCCGCCGCCCGAACGGCTCGGCGAGGTCGCGTCGCATCCGCGACTGGTCCACCTCAACCCGGCCTCCGCGCTGTGGTTCGTGCCGCTCAACGTCCATCTGCCGCCGTTCGACGACATTCGCGCCCGGCGCGCCTTCGCCATGGCCGTCAACCGCGACGCCGCCGTGCGGCTGTTCGGCGGCCGGCGGATGGCCGTTGCGCAATGCCAGGTGGTGCCGCCGGGCTTGCCGGGCTACGCGCCCTATTGCCCCAACCCGTTCGACCCCGACGCGGCCCGGCGCCTGGTTGCGGCCAGCGGCACGGCCGGGCAAGCCGTGACCCTGGTCACCGACGACGCCCCCACCTCGCGCGCGATCGGCACCTGGCTGGTGGACGTGCTCGGCGAGCTCGGTTACCGCGCCCGGCTGCAGACGCTGTCGGCCAATATCCAGTTCACCTACGTCCAGAACACGCGCAACCGGGTCCAGGCCAGCCTGACGAGCTGGTATGCCGACTATCCCTCGGCCGCCAACATCCTGGCCGGCAATTTCGGCTGCGCTGCGTTCCGGCCGGGCTCGGACAGCTCGACCAACATCCCCGGCTTCTGCGATCCGGCGCTGGACGCTCGGCTCAACACCGGCCGCCCCGCCGACGTCGAGGCGGTCGACCGTGCGATCACCGACGCGGTGCCGGCCGTGGTGCTGTTCAGCCCGCGCTACATCGACGTCACCGCCGCGCGGGTCGGCGGCTTCGCCTACCACGAGACGTTCCGCTGGCTGCTGCAGCGGGCGGAGCTGCCGTGAGGGCGGCCGTGGCGGTGCTGGCGCTGATCGCCGCCGCATGCCTGCTGGCTCCGCTCTACGCGACGTTCGTGTCCGGCACCGACCCGTTCCGCCCGAACGTGCTCGGGCAGGTGGGAGCCGACGCCGTGCTGGCCGAGGATCCGGCCGGGCTCGGCACGGTGCCGATCGGGCCGGGCTGGCGCGGCGCCTACCTGCTGGGCGCCGACGGGCTCGGCCGGGACGTCGCTGCCCGGCTGCTGTATGGCGGCCGCACGTCGCTGCTGGTGGCCGCGGCTGCGACGGTGCTGTGCTTCGCCGTGGGAGGCGCGGCCGGGGTGGCAGCGGGAGCGTTCGCGGGGATCGTGGATGCGGGGCTGTCGGCGCTGCTCGACCTGCTTTGGGCGTTCCCGGTGACGCTGCTGGCGATCTCGCTCGCGCTGGTGCTGCTGTCCGGGCCGCTCCGGCTCGGCCCGCTGGTGGTGTCCGAGGACAGCCTGCTGCTGCCGATCGTGATCCTCGGCCTGGTGTATGCGCCCTATGTGGCGCGGCCGGTGCGGGCGGCGCTGGCCGGGCTGCGCTCGGCCGAGTTCGTCGAGGCGGCGCGCGCCACCGGCGGCAGCCGCTGGCACGTGCTGCGGCGGCACATGCTGCCGCAACTGATGCCGTTGCTGGCCGGGCTGGCTCCGGTGGTCGCCGCCATCATGCTGCTGACCGAGGCGGCGCTGTCGGTGCTCGGGCTCGGCGTGCAGCCACCGGGTGCCAGCTGGGGCACCTTGCTCGCCGACGGGCAGGGCCTGCTGCACCAGCGGCCGCTGGTGGCAATCGCGCCGGGCGTTGCGGTGGCGGCGACGGTGCTGGCGCTGAACGCGGTCGCCGAAGGGCTGCGCGGCGGTGATTAGGGCGGTCCTGCAGCGGGCCGTCCGCGGCGTGCTGGTGCTGTTCGGCATCAGCGTACTCGTGTTCTTGATCTTCTTCGCCACCCCCGGGGCCGACCCGGCGGCCCGCCTGGCCGGCCGCGGCGCTTCGCCCGAAACGGTGGCGCAGGTGCGGGCGGAGTACGGGCTCGACCGGCCGTTGCCGGTGCAATACGCGGGGCTGATGCGGCGGCTGTTTGTGACCCGCGACCTGCCAAGCTTCGTCAACCGGGGGCAGCTCGTGGTGCCGGCGGTGCTGCGGGCGGCGCCGGTGACGCTGGCCTTGGCGGTCGGCGCGGCGGTGATCTGGCTGGCGGCCGGGCTCGGCATCGCGCTGCTTGCGGTGGGCGGCGCCGGCGACCGGGGCCGCGGCCGGCTGATCGTGGCGGCCGGGCTGCTGGGCGTGTCGGTGCCGGCGTTCTGGCTGGGCGAGATGGTGATGCTGGCCGCCCAAGGTCCGCTGCATGCGAGCCTGTTCGCCTGGGTGCCGGCCCCGGGTTTGCCGCCGGCGTCGGCTTCGGATTGGCTGCGCGGCATGGCGCTGCCGTGGCTCACGTTGGCGGTGCTGTATGCCGGCATCTATGGCCGGGTGCTGCGCACCTCGCTCGGTGACGCGTTGCGGCAGGACTACGTCCGCACGGCCCGGGCGAAAGGTTTAGGCGAGCCGCGGATCGCGCTGCGCCACGCGCTGCCGAACGCGGCGGTGCCGGCGATCGCTTTGCTGGGGCTTGATCTCGGCGCCCTGCTGGGCGGCGGGACGGTGCTGGTGGAGGTGGTATTCGGCCTGCACGGGATCGGGCGGCTGACGTTCGACGCGCTCCGCAGCCTCGATCTGGCCATGGTCATGGCCTGCGTATTGTATGCGTCGGCGCTGGTGGTGCTTGCGAACGCCGTCGCGGACGGGGTGCAGGCATTGCTGGACCCCAGGCTGCGCTAGGCCGCGCCCTCAAGCCCTCTCTTCGGGTCAGAAACGATTCCGTCGGGTCCAGGTCCTTTGAGGCTGGGAAGGCCATCACCCGGACCTGCATGGCCGGTTGCGGAAGTTACAATGACCATGACCATTTGTTCACGGGTGTTTTGCTCGAAGCATTACAAGTTATGGAATGTCAGGCTACAAGCATAATCGCCGTTCATCTGGCTCACCGGTCAACATTACTATATCGATACCGGGACGACGCAGATAGGTCAGTAAGCAGTGTGCTTTATGCGTTACTACCCGCCGACTGCCGAGGAAATTTTTTGTTGTCAGCGGATCAATTCATGAGGCATTTAGTTACCTACAAGGCTCGACGTTCGAAGCTGGAGGCGCCAATGACCCGTCCGATCTCTGCCAAGACGCTCAGTTTCGTCCGCGCCGCCGTCGTGGCCACAGGCTTAGGCCTTGCCGCCACCCAAGCGCATGCGGCGGTCGTGACCGACGTGACCTGGGCCCCGGCCGGAAACGTGACCTTCAACTCGTTCCAGGTGAGCGACTTCTCACAAGTCGCATTTACCGGTCCGGCGGCTGGCGGCGCGGTCAACTTCACCGACACCGGGTTCCTGCCGATCTCCCAATTCAATTTCAACGGCACCAGCACCAATCCGAGCGGCTACACGCTGTATTTCGCCTTCAACGGCACTGGCACCGTCAACCAGCCGCAAATCAACGCCGGCACGCTTGGCAACTTCAACAGTCTGACGTTCGGCTTCTACCAAGTCGCGGGTTCACCGACGTTCACGCCCTCGTTCGCCAGTCAGACCCAGGCCACTCCCCCGACCATCGACGGGATCACCTCGACCTCAGGGGCCTTGCCGGGCACCTTGTTGGCCACGGGTTCATTGACGAATGGAACGGTGTTCGGGTCGACCAACGGCGGTGGGCTGTTCTCGCCAGGGTCCAATGTGCTGACGACGTTCACCCCGGTGCCGAGTGCCGCCGCGTCTGCGTTCTTCGTCGATCCCTCGATCAGCGGCTATCCGCTGAACCTGTCGGCAATCTTCACGAATACGCCGCAAGGCTTTTCGTTCTTTAACGTGGGCGGTCAACTCGCCGGCTTCAACATCTTCCAGGGCGGCGGGCAAGCCGACTTCGTCGGCACTCCGACCCCCGTTCCGGAACCGGTCAGCCTGACGTTGCTCGGCGCCGGCCTTGCGTTTGCCGGCTTCGCCCGGAGCCGCCGCCAAGCCTTCTGAGTTCGCCGTCATGGTCTAAGTCCGACAGGTCTGTCTTCCCATCGGGGAGGCAGACCTTTTCTTTTGGCCCCCTCGCCCCCATCGTCGTGTTCCGAATTCGCCCGGAGCGATGACCATGTTTTCCTATGACGTCGCTTTCAGCCGAAACCTCGGCTGGACCACGGAATGGGAGCAGGCCGCCCTTCGCGCCAAGCGCGTCGCGATCGCCGGCATGGGCGGGGTCGGCGGATCGCACCTCCTGGCCTTGACCCGGCTCGGCATCGGCGCGTTCAGCATCGCCGACTTCGACACCTTCGACGTTGTCAACCTCAACCGCCAGGCCGGCGCCAACGCGGCGAGCATGGGACGGCCCAAGGTCGACGTGATGGCCGAACAGGCGGCGGCGATCAATCCGGAACTGCGGATCACCCGCTTCGGCGAGGGCGTGACGGAACAGAACCTGGACCGCTTCCTCGACGGGTGCGATCTGCTCGTGGACGGGCTCGACTTCTTCGTTCTCGACATCCGGGCGCGGCTGTTCGCCCGTGCCTACGCGCGCGGCATCCCCGCCGTGACCGCGGCGCCGATCGGCATGGGGACCGGGTTCCTTGCCTTCATACCCGGCGGCCAAACCTTCGAGCAGTATTTTCGGCTCGACGGACAACCGGAGCAGGAACAATACCTGCGCTTCCTGATGGGGGTCGCGCCGCGCGGGCTGCATCGGAGCTATCTCGCCGACGACACCCGGGTCGACCTCGCGGCCCGGCGCGGTCCGTCCACGGTGGCCGCCTGCGAGTTCTGCGCGGGGATGGTGGCGACGCAGGCGCTGAAGATCCTGCTCGGACGCGGACAGGTTCCGGCGGCGCCGGTGCATCTCACGATCGACGCCTACCTCGGACGCGCGGTCCGCACCCGGCTGCGCTGGGGCAACGCCGGGCCGCTGCAGCGGGTCAAGCGCGCGGTGGCGCGCCGGGTCTACGGGGCGATGGCGGCGCGCAGCCCGGCGCCGGCGGCGGCGGCGCTGCCCGACCTTCCGGTCTACGCCATCCTGGACGCCGCACGCTGGGCGCCGAGCGGCGACAACGTGCAGCCGTGGCGGTTCGAGATCCTGGACGCGGCAGCCGCGCGGGTGCGCATCCACCTTGCGGGCGGCACCGGCGACAACCCGTACCAGTACCGGGGCGGCGAACCGATCCTGCTGGCCGGCGGGATGCTGCTGGAAAGCCTGCGCATCGCCGCCACTGCGCAGGGGCGCGGGTTCGAGTGGCGTTCCGCCCCGCAGCCGGCGCCGCGCCGCTGGTTGATCGAAGTCGAGTTCCCGCCGGCGCCGGGGATGGCACCGAGCCCGCTGCTGGCGGCGCTGCCGATGCGATCGGTGGAGCGCCGGCCGCTCGGGCGCACTCGCCTCACCGCCGAGGCCAAGCAGGCGCTGGCCGAGGCGCTCGGTCCCGACCTGTCCGTCACCTGGCACGAGACCGCGCGCGAGCGGGCGACGCTGGCCCGGCTCGGCGCGATGGCGACCGCGATCCGGCTGCGCGCGCCGGAAGCCTTCGCCGTGCATCGCGAAGTGATCGACTGGGCCAATGCCCGCAGCGCCTCCGGCCTGCCGGCACGGGCGGTCGGCCTGGACCGCGCGACCCTGTCGATCATGCGATGGGGAATGGTGAGCTGGCAGCGCATGCGGCGGCTCAATGCCCTGCTCGGCACCGGCGGCGCCGCGCTGCAGCTCGACGTGCTGCCGGGACTGCGCAGCGCCGCGTTTTTCTCCGTGCGCGCCCGGGCGGGGGATCGTGGCGAGCCGGTGCTCGCGGCACTCCGCGACGGGGAGCGGCTGCAGCGGTTCTGGCTGACCGCGACCCGGTTGGGCCTAGGCGTACAGCCGGCCCTCGCGACGGTGATTTTTGCCGATCACGGCGCTCAAGGGACGCCGTTCAGCGCGGCGGCCGGGCTGCCCGAACGGGCGAACCGTCTGGCGGCATCGGTCGCCGCGGTGCTGGGGCCGGTCGGCGAACTACGCTTCCTCGGCCGGATCGGGCTGCGGCCGGCGGGCATGCCCCGGCCGCGTTCGGTGCGCCGTCCGTTGGCGGACCTGCTGGTCGGGTCAGCCCAGGGCGGCGTGCCGGACCACGTCGGCGGACCACAACGAGCCCTCGCCGGTGATGAAGTTCCACACGACCGGCTGCTCCCGGTGGATCCGGTCGAGCACGGTGCCGATCGCGCCGATGGCGGGCTGCCGCTCGCCGTGGAACTCGACGGTCGGCCCGACCGGCTGGAAGTGGATCGCGGTCGCCTGGAGCAAGCGGATCAGGCTGCGCTCCATGATGGCGCACCAATGGGTGAGGTTGGCTTGGCCGCTGACGGCGACGATGCCCTGCATCAGGCACAGGCGCATCAGCGCGGCGGCAGCCGGGCTGACGCCGGCGCGCTCGCGGGTCAGCGCGAAGCGCGAGATCTCGCCGGTCGCGCTGACCGGTAGCGGCGCCAGCACGTAGTCTTCGCAGACCCGGCTCATGGGGAAGCTCGCATGGCCGGCGCCGGCGGTCGGCAGCACGATGCGGACGGTGCCGAGCGTGGCCCCAGTCAGCCGGCTGCGCACGAGGACGTGGCGCGAATGGCAATCGAACGCATCCTGCTCGAGACCGTCGGCGCCAGGCTCGAAGCCGCGCTCCTCGCAGTACACGCGATAGCGCAGCCGTTGGGCGTCCCGCACCTGCTCGGGCGTGTGGGCGACGAAAACGTGCAGCTCGTCACGCGCCGCGACGATCGCGTCGCTGAATGCGGCCTGAAGCATATCGACCCTCTCCATGACGGACCGGTGACACCGGCCATCGTCAAAAAACACATTTAAGTGAGGTACTACAAGCAGGTCTAAATTGTTCGTTCAGTTAAGCAACGAACGCGATCCTTGTTGACATTTCGTAACGGACCGATGCGCCTCGCGCCGTCAATCGCGGAGGCTAACGCATGTAGAGCAATATTCGAGATCGTTTCGAGGCCATCAAGCGTTGCGAATTGAGCATGTTCTACGGAGATGACTTACAATTCGACATGTTGAACACTCTTTGTAGATGCAATTTGGACGGCGAACGTTGGCCCGGATAGCTCACGATTACCGGCACTCACAACCACACGTTTCCGTGAGAAATCCTGACTGCTTGTAACGAAGGACAATTTTGTCCGTCGGTCTGCTGCAACACCCGGCCCAAGACAGGCGGACGCCGGCGTGGCACGGTTCGGACGCGGCCGATCGGAGGCCGGCAGGCAAGGAGTTGGAACGTGTCGAAGCAGGTGAACCACGTCGCGGTCCTCGGGACCGGGACGATCGGAGCAAGCTGGGCGGCTTACTTCCTGGCGCAGGGGCTGAGCGTCGCGGCGAGTGATCCGGCCCCGGGCGGCGAGGCGTTCCTGCGGCGCTTCGTCGACGACGCCTGGCCGACGCTCGAGCAGCTTGGCCTCGCGCCAGGCGCCGACCGCGCCCGGCTGCGCTTCGACGCCGACCCGGTCGCCGCCGTCGAGGGGGCCGACTTCGTGCAGGAAAACGGGCCGGAGCGGATCGAGGTCAAGGTCGCGCTGTTCGAGCGCGTCAGCCCATCGCTCCCGCCCGACACGGTCATCGCCAGCAGCAGTTCTACCCTGCTGCCGACCGCGATGCAGGCCCGCTGCATCCACCCGGAGCGGCTGCTGCTGGGCCACCCGTTCAACCCGCCGCATTTGATCCCGCTGGTGGAAGTGTGCGGCGGCGAGCGGACGTCCGCCGAGGCGGTCGCGGCGGCGATGGCCTTCTACCGCGCAATCGGCAAGCACCCGATCCGTCTCAACAAGGAGATGCCCGGCCACGTCAGCAACCGGCTGCAATCGGCGATATGGCGCGAGGCTGCCTACCTGGTCGAGCAGGGGGTGGTGGACGTGGCCGATGTCGATGCCGCCATCGCTCAGGGACCCGGGCTGCGTTGGGCGCTGATGGGGCCGATTCTCACCTTCCATTTGGCCGGGGGCGCAGGCGGCCTCGCATACCTGATGGAGCACATCCCGGTCAGCGGGCTGTGGCCGGACCTCGGCACCCCGGCGATGACCGAGGCGTTCAAGCGCACGCTGATCGACGGGGTCGCGGCCGAGGTCGGTGGGAAATCGGTGCCGGAGCTGGCGGCCGAGCGTGACCGCAAGCTGCTCGGCGTGCTGAAAGCGGTCGCGCCGCCCGTCTGACGGGCCGGCACGGCCGCCGCGCTGCCGGCCCGGGGGCGGACCGGCGCCCGGCGCTACAGGTCCTTTTCGTCGCTTTCCGGCTCGA
This sequence comes from uncultured Alphaproteobacteria bacterium, assembly GCA_963752225.1. Classification (GTDB taxonomy): domain Bacteria; phylum Pseudomonadota; class Alphaproteobacteria; order Acetobacterales; family Acetobacteraceae; genus JBBROS01. The sequence goes on from CAVVXS010000007.1 coordinate 191,143, forward strand.
CCTCGATGTCAGCGCCAAGGGTGTCCGCGTCGTCCTCGAGGTCGCTGGTGTCCTCCAGCACGTCTTCCTCGGCCTCGTCCTCCGCGGGCTCGACCTCGACGTCGCCATCCTCCAGGCCGGGGGCAGGCGGCTTCTTCACCCGCACCTTCTCCTCGACGTTGCCGCCGCCGCGCTTGGGCCGCGGCTGGTCGAGCGGCTGCTCGGTGCCGCATTTCGGGCAGATCGCCGGGCTCTTGCTCAGGTCGTAGAATTTGGTGCTGCACGAGACGCAGACGCGCTTGGTGCCGAGTTCAGCCTTAACCATCAGGTCCCCATCAACGGTCGTGCGACGTGCAATGCGCGAAGGGCGCGGCCCATGCCACCGACGCTGCCTCCTGTCAAACGCTGCTCCTGTCAAACGGGAAGCGCGCATGGTAAGCGGCCCGGCCTTCGAACGAGCCCTGCATGCACTCCGCGCCCAAACCCATGACCGGCCGCCGCCCCGCCGCCCCGCTGACCGGACGGATCACCGTGCCCGGCGACAAGAGCATCAGCCACCGTGCGCTGATGTTCGCAGCCCTCGCGGTCGGCGAAACCCGCATCGATGGATTGCTCGAGGGCGAGGACGTGCTGCGCACCGCCGCCGCCATGCGCGCGCTGGGCGCCGACGTGGTTCAGGACGCGCCGGGCCGCTGGCGGGTGGCCGGGCGAGGCATCGGCGGGCTGACCGAGCCCGGCGACGTGCTCGACATGGGCAACTCCGGCACTGCGGCGCGGCTGCTGTGCGGCATCCTCGCCAGCCACGACCTGTTCGCGGTGATGACCGGCGACGCCAGCCTGCGCCGGCGACCGATGCGCCGCGTCACCGATCCGCTCGCGGCCTGCGGCGCCCGCTTCGAGGGACGCGAGGGCGGCCGGCTGCCGTTGGCGATCCGCGGCGCACGCGACGCGCTGCCGATTGAGTACCGGCTGCCGGTGGCGTCGGCCCAGGTGAAGTCGGCGCTGCTGCTGGCCGGACTGAACGCCCCGGGCTGGACCACGGTGGAGGAGCCGGAGCCGACCCGCGACCACAGCGAACGGATGCTGCGGCATTTCGGCGCCGAGGTGACGGTCGAGCCGGACGGGCGGGGCCGGGTGATCCGCTTGCGGGGTCAGCCGGAGCTGGTGGCCGCTGACGTGGTGGTGCCAGGCGACCCGTCTTCGGCCGCGTTCCCAATCGTGGCGGCGCTGCTGGTGCCGGGCTCGCGGGTGTTGATCGAGGGTGTCGGCCTCAACCCGGCGCGGACCGGGCTGTTCGCGACGCTGCGGGACATGGGCGCCGATCTTACCGTCCAGAACGAACGCATCGAAGGCGGCGAGCCGGTGGGCGACATCGCGGTGGCCGCCGGCCCGTTGCGGGGCGTCGAGGTGCCACCTGAGCGGGCGCCGAGCATGATCGACGAATATCCGGTGCTGGCGGCCGCCGCGGCGGCCGCGCAAGGGCGGACGCGGATGCGCGGGCTTTCGGAACTGCGCGTCAAGGAAAGCGACCGGCTGTCCGCGACGGCGGCGATGTTGACGGCGAACGGCGTTGCGGTGTCGGTCGAGGGTGACGACCTCCTGGTGGAGGGCGGCCCGGTGCCGGGCGGGGCCGTGGTTGCGACGCACATGGACCACCGTATCGCCATGAGCGCGCTGGTGCTCGGCCAGGCTGCCGGGGCGCCGATCGGGGTGGACGATGCGGCTTTCATCGACACCAGCTTTCCGCGCTTTGCCGAACTGATGCGCGGCCTGGGTGCAAGCATTGAGTAGCCGTCGCCGCCACACCCGCGTCACCGTCGGACGCGATCCGGCGGTCCCAGCGGTTCGGTTCGGTTCGATGCTCCACGGCGACGTGGAACGGTCCGCGCGTCCCGACCACCGGCCCGGCGACGGGGCCCGCGGGGATGGTCGTACGGGAGTCGGAAGGTGACGCCGCTCGTTGTTGCCATCGACGGTCCGGCGTCCGCGGGCAAGGGCACCTTGGCGCGGCGGTTGGCGGCGGCGTTGGGCTTGCCGCATCTCGACACCGGGTTGCTGTATCGCGCCACCGGGCGGCGCTTGCTCGATGCCGGGCTCGACCCGGCCGATCCCGACGCGGCCGCGGGCGCGGCGGAGGCCCTGGCCGCGTCCGATCTCGCCCGCAGCGACCTGCGCGGACCCGAGGCCGACCGGGCGTCCAGCTTGGTCGCGGCGGTGCCGGCGGTGCGGGCCGCGTTGCTCGCCTTCCAGCGCCGTGTCGCGGCCGCGGGCGCCGTGCTCGATGGGCGCGACATCGGCACCGTGGTGTGCCCGGACGCGCCGGTGAAGCTGTTCGTGACGGCGGCGCTCGAAGCGCGGGCGCGGCGGCGCTGGCTGGAGTTGCAGGGCAGGGGCGTCGCCGTGCCGCCGGAACAGGTCGAGGCAGAGATGCGGGCGCGCGACGCGCAGGATGGCGGGCGCGCCGCGGCGCCGATGCGCCCGGCGGCTGACGCCGTGCTGCTGGACACCACCGCGCTCGATGCGGATGCCGTATTTGCACGCGCGATGGAAATCGTCCGCGCCCGAACCGGTTCCGCTTGACTCTGCTTCTGCGGATCGTATGTCTGGGCGCAACGCTGCGGTCCCTGGGGCCGGAGCGTTATTGCGTTTTAACCGCTCCCGCAGCTTTCCCGGCCCGGGAGTAGACGCCTCCGCCGCTCGCGGCCGGATGCGCATTCCGAAGTTGCCGGTTCGCCGGCTTCGATCACAGGAACCGACCCACCACATGGCATCAGCCTCGACCGCACTCCTCGACCGCCCAGCCGACGACGCCCGCGGGCACGGCATGGAAGATTTCGCCTCCCTCCTCGACGAAAGCATGGCCCGCGAAAGCGGCTTCGAAGGCTCCGTCGTCACCGGCCGGGTGGTCCGCCTGACCGACGAATACGCCATCGTCGATGTCGGCCTGAAGAGCGAAGGGCGTGTCGCGCTGAAGGAGTTCGGTGCCCCGGGGCAGCCGTCCGAAGTCAAGCCCGGCGACCATATCGACCTGTTCGTCGAGCGCTACGAGGACCGCGACGGCTCCATCGTGCTGAGCCGTGAGAAGGCGCGCCGCGAGGAGGCCTGGACCAATCTCGAGAAGGCGTTCGAAGCGCAGCAGCGGGTCAACGGCACCATCTACGGCCGGGTCAAGGGCGGCTTCACCGTCGACCTCGGCGGCGCCGTGGCGTTCCTGCCCGGCAGCCAGGTGGACATCCGCCCGGTGCGCGACGTCGGCCCGCTGATGGGCACGCCGCAGCCGTTCCAGATCCTGAAGATGGACCGCGCCCGCGGCAACATCGTGGTGTCCCGCCGTGCGGTGCTGGAGGAGACGCGCGCCGAGCAGCGCAGCGAGCTGATCCAGGGCCTCAAGGAAGGCATGATCCTCGACGGCGTGGTCAAGAACATCACCGATTACGGCGCCTTCGTGGACCTCGGCGGCGTCGACGGCCTGCTGCACGTGACCGACATCGCCTGGCGCCGCATCAACCACCCGAGCGAGGCGCTGCAGATCGGCCAGCAGGTGCGGGTGCAGGTGATACGCTTCAACTCGGAGACGCAGCGCATCAGCCTGGGCATGAAGCAGCTCGAGGCCGATCCGTGGGAAGGCGTCGCTGCCAAGTATCCGCCGGGTGCCAAGTATTCGGGCCGCGTCACCAACATCACCGACTACGGCGCCTTCGTCGAGTTGGAGCCCGGCGTCGAGGGCCTGGTGCACGTCAGCGAGATGAGCTGGACCAAGAAGAACGTCCATCCCGGCAAGATCGTCGCCACCTCGCAGGAGGTCGACGTGCTGGTGCTCGACGTCGACAGCTCCAAGCGGCGGATCTCGCTCGGCCTCAAGCAGGTGCAGCGCAATCCCTGGGAGCAGTTCCAGGACGAGCACCCGGTCGGCAGCAAGATCGAGGGCGAGGTGCGCAACATCACCGAGTTCGGCTTGTTCATCGGCCTTACCCCGGACATCGACGGCATGGTGCACATGTCCGACCTGTCTTGGGACGAGCAGGGTGAGCTGGCGATCGCCCAGTACGAGAAGGGCCAGACGGTCGAGGCCAAGGTGCTCGACATCGACCCGGAGAAGGAGCGCATCAGCCTCGGCATCAAGCAGCTGCAGGACGATCCGGCCGCCGACGTGCTGAGCCGCGTCAAGAAGAACGACGTGGTGACTTGCGTCGTGACGGCGGTGCAGGCGAACGGCATCGAGGTCAAGGTGGACGACATCCTGACCGGCTTCATCCGCCGGGCCGAGCTGGCGCGTGACAAGTCCGAGCAGCGTCCGGACCGGTTCGCGGTCGGCGAGAAGGTGGACGCCAAGGTGACGGCGATCGACCGGGCCGCGCGCAAGCTGAGCCTGACGATCAAGGGCCGCGAGATGGAGGAGGACAAGCAGGCGATCCAGGACTTCGGCACCGCCGATAGCGGCGCCAGCTTGGGCGACATCCTTGGCGCCGCCATCCGCCGTCGCAACCAGGCCAGCGAAGGGTAGGCAGGACCGCCTTTTGGAACCGAGCTTGCCAAGTCCAGAGGGTCCAGGGCAGCGCCCTGGCCTTCCATGTCGTTAGACGCCGATCTCCTCCTGGACAGGCGGCGCCTCAAGCGCCGCCTGAACTTCTGGCGCATCGCGGCGGTGGTGGCCTTCATCGCCGCCGTGCTGATCGCGGTCGTGCCGGGCGGTTTGCGCGGCGGCGGTCCGCATGTGGCGCGGGTCAACGTCCGCGGCGTCATCAGCGAGGACCGCAAGTTGCTCGACGCCGTGGCGGCGTTGGAGAAGGACCGCAGCGTGCGCGCCGTCGTTGTGGCGGTTGACAGTCCGGGCGGCTCGGTCGCGGGCGGCGAAAGCCTGCGCGCCGCCTTGATCCGGGTGGCGGCGGCCAAGCCGGTCGTGGCCGTGATGTCCGGCACGGCAGCGTCGGCGGGTTACATGGTCTCGCTCCCGGCCGCCCGCATTTTCGCGCGGGACGCCACCCTGACGGGTTCGATCGGCGTCATCTTGCAGACGGCCGAAGCGTCGGGCCTGCTGGAGCGACTGGGGGTGAGCGCCCCTGCCATCACCTCGGGGCCGCTCAAGGACCAGCCGAGCTTCACCCGGCCGCTGTCGGCCGAGGGTCGCGCCTACCTGGATGGCTTGGTGGCGGATTTTTACGACCAGTTCGTGTCCATGGTCGCCGACGCCCGCCACCTCGACAAGGCCCGGGTGCAGGCGCTCGCTGACGGCCGGGCCTATACCGGGCGGCAGGCGCTGGCGCTGGGCCTCGTGGACCAGATCGGCGGCGAGCCCGAAGCGCGCGCCTGGCTGCAATCCGAGCGGAACGTTCCCGACAGCTTGCCGATCCGTGACCTCAAGCCCGGCTCGGTGTTCGATCGGGCCGCCGGCAGCGCGATGAGCGGCGTCTTCGATGTGGTCGCCGGGCGGTTGCTCGGGGGTCAGGCGCCAGCTGCGGGCGCCTGGGCGCTATGGCAGGGCGGCTCGGCGCAATAGTCGAACGCCTATTCTGGACGTCTCAAATGTCGGTCCTGTTCTCCTTGACGCCGCGGGCGGCGCGGAGGCATGGTCGCCTCAACAATAGACCAGCGAAGACGCAACAATGACAAAGTCCGAGCTGATCGCCGACCTCGCTGCCGCCAACCCGCATTTGACAAGCCGCGACGTCGAGCTGATCGTTGGCACTATCTTCGACGAGATCACGTCCGCCTTGGCGCGGGGCGCCCGGGTCGAATTGCGCGGCTTCGGGGCGTTTACGGTGAAGCGCCGGGACGCGCGCACAGGCCGCAATCCGCGCACAGGTGAAGCGGTCCCGGTTGACGAGAAGGCCGTGCCGTTCTTCAAAGCTGGCAAGGACCTGCGCGAGCGGGTCAACCGTGGTCCGGTGAAGGCCGGTGCCCGCACCGCCCTCCGGGCCGAACGAGCCAGCGCCTGAGGATGTGCCGCCGATGATCCGTACGTTGATTTCCATTCCGCTGATCGTCGTGCTGATCGCCTTTGCGCTGTCGAACCAGCAGCCGGTGCGGGTCGGCATCTGGCCGACCGACATCCAGGTCGATGTGCCGCTGTCGGTGGCGGTTTTGGTGGCGGCGGCGTTGTTCTTCGTGGTCGGCGCGTTCATGACCTGGACCGGTCTGGTGGCGATGCGCGGCCGGGCCCGCCGGGCCGAGCGGCATGCGCGGGAGCTGCAAGCGCAGCTCGAGTCGATGCGGCAGACCCACATCGAGCACCTGCGCGCGCATCAGGCTCCAAGCTCGAGCCGGGAAGTGGCGCTGCTGCCGCCGGGCTGATCGATCGCCGCCGATGACCGAGGTCAAGATTTGCGGCATCCGCGACGCTGCGGCGATGGACGCGGTCGCCGAAGCCGGGGCGGACTGGGTCGGGTTCGTGTTCTTCCCGCCGTCGCCCCGCTCCCTGCCGCCTGCTGACGCCGCTGCCCTCGCCGCCCGCCATCCGAACGGTCCGAAGCCGGTCGCGCTGCTTGTCGATCCGACCGACGCGGAGGTGGCCAACGTGCTCGCGGCCGTGCCGCTCGCGGCGCTGCAGGTGCACGCGTCGGCGGCCCGCGCCGCGGAGATCCAGAACCGCTTCGGCGTCCCGGTCTGGCACGCGGTCGGCGTCGACGGCGCCGGTGATCTCCCGCAGCAGGCGTCCGGCGTGTCCCGCCTGCTGCTCGACCGCAAGCCGGGCGCCAACGCGACGTTGCCCGGCGGCAATGCGGCCGCGTTCGACTGGTCGGTGCTGCGCGACTGGCAGGCGCCGGCGCCTTGGGTGCTCGCAGGCGGGTTGACGCCAGCCAGCGTGGCCGAGGCGATCCGCCGGACCGGCGCGCCGGTGGTGGACGTCTCGTCTGGGGTCGAGCGGTCGCGCGGCGTGAAGGACCCAGCGATGATCGAGTCGTTCGTGGCGGCGGTGCGCGCCGCGTCAGAGCCGTGAGGCTTCCTCGATCATGATGGCGCGCAGCCACTCCGCCGCGGGGCCGGCGCCGAGGCCGCGGTGCCAGACCATCGAGATCGGGATCGCCGCGACCTCGTAAGGCGGATCGAACAAGCGCAGCCCGAAATGCCCGGCCAGCGATCGCCCGAGCCGCTCCGGCACCAGGGCGGCAAGGTCGGAGCGGCCGACGATCGCGAGCGCCGCGTAGCTGTCCGGGATCGTCAGCCGGACCGGCCAGGGTTCCCCGATCGCCGCCAAGGCCCGCAGTAGCGCGCCGTCGTCGTCCTGAATGGTCCGGCGCTCCAGCCCGCGTCCCAGGTCCGGCAGGTCCGGATCCGCGTCGTCGTCGGACAGCACCCGGACCAGATGCGGCAGCCGGGCCAGGCGTTCCAGGGTCAGCGGCTCGGACGCTGCCGGGTGGTCAGCGCGCATTGCCCAGACGAGCCGCTCCTGCAGCAGATCCTGCACGCCGAAACGTTCCGGCACCCGGCGATAGCTGGCGATTGCGAGGTCGAGCCGGCTGGAGTTGAGCGCCTCCGTGGCGCCGGCGAATCCGGGCTTGATCCGCAATTCCACCGCCGGGGCCAGCTCGCGCACCCGGGCGACCACGGCCGGCAGCAGCACGGCGCGGGCATAGGGGTCGGCGGCAATGGCGAACCGCTGCTCCGCCACGACGGGGTCGAAGCCGGTCTCGGCGAGCGCCGCCTGCAAGTTTGCCAGCGCGGCGCGGACCCGGGGCCCCATCTCGCGCGCCCGCGATGTCGGAACCATGCCGTCCGACGTTTTGTTGAACAATTCGTCGCCGAGCAAGTCGCGCAGCCGATGCAGGGCATGGCTGACGGCTGACTGCGTCACCCCCAAGCGCAAGCCGGCGCGGGTGACACTGCGCTCCTCATGCAACGCATCGAACACCCGCAGCAGGTTCAGGTCGATGGCCGAGAAATTGACGCTCACGGGCAACCGGCCCGCAGCCGTTCCGGATGAAGCAGGCTCATGAGCAGCGTGACGACATATCATTGGCGATTGGGATGTGCATGGCCGATCCATTACCGCGGTCCGCCGTTATATCGCGGCTGTACACGTAATCATGAAGCAATGGAGAGTTCCCCCATGCGCAAGACCTTGTTGATCGGAACGGTTCTTCTTGCGGCCGGCTGCTCGGCGCAGCCACCGGCGCCGGCGAAGGTGAGTTGGAGCTACGGCGCCGGCAACGGTGACGGCGTTACGTACGCGGGTCCGAAGCCCGTGTTCAGCCGCGGCAACGGCCTTGGCAACGGCGACAGCGTGACGAGCGGCACGGCGCCGACCGAGAATTACGGCTATGGAGCCGAGAACGCGTCCGGCGTGATGGTGCAAACCACGCCCGAGCAGCGGCAGCAGGTCGCGGCCCCGGCCGCGTCGACCCCGGCGCCCGCATCGAGGACGGCCCCGGGCACGCATAGCTGACGCAATGAGCGGAGCGGCCCCCCTGCGCGCACCGCAGTGGGGGCCGCGTCTTCACCATTTGTTGTAGATGGGATCGGCAGCCGCCGACCCGGCGTTGCCTCGTCGGTCTGCTCGAGGAGGATGACGATGACCCGAGTTAAGTTCACGACCCGAAGCAAGCTGGCGCGGCACCTGATCGCCGCCGTTGCGTTCACCGCGCTGAGTGCAGCCCCGGTTCTGGCAGCCAATGCGCGGCATCCGCACCGCAACGTCGACCACCGCGTCGATAAGGGCGGCGACACCGGCGACAGCCAGGTCGAGAAGCTCAACCAGCAGCAACTCGACAGCCTGCGCAGCCAGAACGGCACCAGCGCGGCGACCCCAGGCGTCGGCGCGCCGATGATGGACCAGCAAGTACCGGCGGGCCGCGTCGGACCGTAACCTTCCGGCTTCGTGGCCGGTGCTGAAGCCCAGCGCCGGCCACCTTTCGACTCTGCCGACGAGAACCGATCGCGAGCTATGACCGGCGGTCGTGAACGTTGCCCCCGCGGCGACGCTCGTCACGAGGCTTTACAGATTCCGCTTCGCCGTGCTGCCGTTCCGCTTGGCCGCAAGTCGCGCCACGTGGGGTCGATTCTGCCATGGCATGGTCCTTTGAACTCCTGAACTCCGCCCAGTCCGGCGCGTCGCGCGCATGATCAGCCTCGACACTCTCAATGCTGCGGGCCGCGCCGAATTCGTCGCCGTGTTGGGCGCCGTGTTCGAGGATGCGGCGTGGGTGGCCGAGCATGCCTGGGACGTCCGGCCCTTTCCGACGGTGACGGCGCTGCACCAGGCAATGTTCGACGAGGTGATCGACGCTGACGAGGACGAGCTGCTCGATTTCCTCAACGGCCACCCGGATCTTGCCGGTTCAGCCGTCCTGGGCGAGCACTCTGCGTCCGAGCAGGCCGGGCTTGGCCTGGACACGCTGGACGAGGACGCCGCTGCCCGGTTCGAGGCGATGAACGACGCCTACCGCGCCCGCTTCGGCTTTCCCTTCATCATCTGCGTCCGGCGCCACACCCGCGCGTCGATCGCGCGCGAGTTCGAGCGCCGCATGATGGCCGAACCGGACGCGGAACGGGCGGCCGCGCTGGAGGAGATCTTCCGCATCACCCGGCTCCGGATCGCCGGACTGGTGTCCGGCCCGGGGATGCCGGCGGTGGGCGGCGGCCTCTCGACCCATGTGCTCGATACCGCGCAGGGACGGCCGGCGGGGGGCGTGGTGGTCGAACTGTTCGTGCTGGAGCCGGAAGGGCCGGAGCTGGTGATCCGCGGCACCACCAACGCCGACGGCCGCGTTCCGGGCGGCCTGATCCCCGACGGCGATCCGCTGCGGATCGGCCGCTATGAGATCCGTTTCCATGTCGGCGAGTATTTCGCCCGCGCCGGGCTGCCGCTCGCGGAGCCGCCCTTTTACGACGTAGTCCCGGTACTGATCGGCTTGGCCGAGGCAGAGGCGCACTACCACGTGCCGCTGCTCGTCAGTCCATGGACGTACACGACCTATCGGGGCAGCTGACCCGGCGCCGCCCGTTGCAGGCGGGCGTTGGACGCAGCATATCGCGGGCATCCACAATCGAGGGGGCCCCATGAGCGAGAACACCACCGTAGAGCGTCATGAGTTCAGCGCCGAGGTTGGGCGTCTGCTCGACCTCGTGGTGCATTCGCTGTACTCCGACCGCGAGATCTTCCTGCGCGAGCTGGTCGCCAATGCCGCCGACGCGACCGACCGGCGGCGGTTCGAAGCGCTGACGGACCCGTCGCTGACCTCGCCGGGCGACGCCGCCATCCGTGTCGCCGCCGACAAGACGTTGCGCACCATCACCATCAGCGACAGCGGCGTCGGCATGAGCAAGGCCGAGCTGACGCAGAACCTCGGGACGATCGCCCGTTCCGGCACCCGCGCGTTCGGGGCGGAGATCGCCAAGGCGGCCGAGGGCACGGACAAGCCGAGCCTGATCGGCCAGTTCGGCGTCGGCTTCTACTCCGCCTTCATGGTCGCGGACCGGGTCGAGGTGACCAGCCGCCGGGCCGGGAGCGACGAGGCCTGGAGCTGGGCCAGTGAGGGCGGCGGCAATTTCACCCTGACCCCGGCCGATCGCGGCGAAGCCGGCACCACGATCGTGCTGCACCTCAAGGAGGACGCGGACGAGTTCCTCGAGCCGGTGCGGCTCGAGACGATCATCCGCAAGTGGGCCGACCACATCACCGTGCCGATCCTGGTCGCCCAAGGCGGCGAGGAAGCGGACAAGGCGGCCAACGAGGGCACCGCGCTGTGGCGCAAGTCGAAGTCCGAGGTGACGCCCGAGCAGGTACAAGGACTTCTACCGTCACGTCGCCCATGCCTACGACGAGCCGTGGTCCACCCTGCATTGGCGGGCCGAAGGGGCGCTCGAGTTCACCGCGCTGCTGTTCATCCCCGGCATGCCGCCGTTCGAGCCGGTCGAGGGGCCGCGTGAGAGCCGCGTGCGGCTGCACGTGCGGCGCATGTTCATCACCGACGAGGCCGACCTGCTGCCGCCTTGGGCGCGCTTCGTGCAGGGCGTGGTCGACACCGAGGACCTGCCGCTCAACGTGAGCCGCGAGATGCTGCAGGCGACGCCGGTGCTGGCGCGCATCCGCAAGGCCGTCACCGGCCGGGTGCTGAACGAGCTGAAGTCGCGGTCGAAGGAAACCGAGGACTACGCGAAATTCATCGAGGCGTTCGGCGCCGTCCTGAAGGAAGGCGTGTGGGACGACGCCGAATACCGGCAGGAATTGGCGCCGCTGATGCGGTTCAAGTCGTCGGCGGTTGAGGGTTGGACCGGGCTCGCCGACTATGTCGGGCGGATGAAGCCGGAGCAGGAGGCGATCTACTTCCTTGCCGGCGACGACGCCGAAGCGTTGGCGAAATCACCCCAGCTCGAGGGTTTCCGAGCGCGTGGGGTCGAGGTGCTGCTGTTGACCGACCAGGTCGACGCATTCTGGCCGGAACGCCTCGGCGCCTTCGAAGGCAAGTCGCTGAAATCGGTGACGCAGGGCGCCGCCGATCTCGCGAAGCTGCCGGGCGCGGCGCCGGAGGGCGAGGCGGCCAACGTCGACAAGCTGATCGAGGCGCTGAAGGCGGCGCTGGGCAGCGAAGTCGGCGAGGTGCGCACCACGGATCGTCTGGTGGAGAGTGCGGTGGTGCTGGCCGCTGCCGGGTTCGGGCCCGACCTGCAGATGCAGCGGATCCTGAAGCGGCACGGCCGGCAGCAGTTCGCGCTGCCGGCGACGCTGGAGATCAACCCGCGCCATGCGCTGGTGCGGCGTCTGGCCGAGCGGGCCGACGCCGGCGAGGACATGAGCGATGCGGCGCACCTGCTGCTGGATGTGGCTCGGGTGCAGGACGGCGACTTGCCGGCCGACCCGGCCGCGTTCGCGCGCCGGGTGACGGCGGCGTTGGTGGGGTAACAGCAGGGCGGGGCGGCAGCCGCCCCGCTGCGGCTGCGGCCGGCCTTACTGCGGCCGCACCAAGCGATGCTGCTTGCGGCCGGCCGACAGCTTGATGGCGCCGTGGCGGAGGTCGGCGGCGCCGAGTTGCGCGGCCTCGTCGGTGAGCGCGACGTCGTTCACGCGGGCACCGCCCCCGCGGATCAGCCGGCGCGCCTCACCATTGCTGGCGGCCAGGCCCAATTCGACGAACAAGCGGATAGCGGGGATGCCGGCGGCCAACGACGCCGCCGCGACGGTATGGGTCGGCAGCGCGTCTGCGGCCACGCCTTCCTCGAACGCCTGGCGTGCGGTCTCCGCGGCCGTCTCGGCGGCCGCGCGGCCGTGCAGCAGCGCGGTCGCCTCGGTCGCCAGGCGTTTCTTCGCCTCGTTGATCTCGGCACCCGGCAACGCCTCGAGCCGGGCGATCTCGTCCAGCGGCAGGTCGGTGAATAATCGCAGGAAGCGGCCGACGTCGGCGTCCTCGGCATTGCGCCAGAACTGCCAGTAGTCCCACGGCGACAGGCGGTCGGCGCGCAGCCACACCGCGCCGCCGGCGGTCTTGCCCATCTTGGCGCCGCTTGCGGTGGTGATCAGCGGGGTGGTCAGCCCGAACACCTGCTGCGCGTCGGTCCGCCGCACCAGCTCGACGCCGGACACGATGTTGCCCCACTGGTCCGAGCCGCCCATCTGGATCAGCACGCCGTAGCGGCGGCGCAATTCTCGGAAATCGTAGCTCTGCAGGATCATGTAGTTGAATTCGAGGAACGTCAGCGGCTGCTCGCGGTCGAGCCGCAGCCGGACGCTGTCGAAGGTCAGCATGCGGTTGATGGTGAAGTGCGGGCCGACGTCGCGCAGCAGGTCGATCCAGCCGAGCCGGTCGAGCCAGTCGGCGTTGTTCACTTGGATCGCCTCGTCCGGGCCGTCGCCGAAGCGCACGAACGGGGCGATGCAGGACTGGATGCCGGCCATGTTGCGGGCAATGGCCTCGTCGCCGAGCATCTGCCGCGCCTCGTCCTTGCCGGACGGGTCGCCGATGCGCGTGGTGCCGCCGCCCATCAGCACGACCGGGCGGTGTCCGTGCCGCTGCATCAGCCGCAGCAGCATGATCTGCACCAGGCTGCCGACGTGCAGGCTGTCGGCGGTGCAGTCGAAGCCGATATAACCGGCGACCCCGCCGGCCTGAAGTGCCGCGTCGAGCGCAGGTTCATCGGTGATTTGATGGACGAAACCGCGGGCGGCGGCCTCGGCAAGGAAGGAGTTGCTGGGCATCCCGCGCACTTACTACGGCGGCGATGCGCGTCCAAGCGGTGACGGCAGGAGACGCATCAGCCCCCGGTCCGTTGCCGAACCAGGGGCCGATGCGCCGATGCGAAACCGGTCAGTCGGCGGCGAGCGCCATCGCCTTGCGGGCAAGGATCTTGCCGACGTGGTCCTCGATCGCGAGACCCACATGCTCGGCGTGGGTCGCAAACACATGGTCGGCGCCCGGGTAGACGCGGTAGTCGACCTGCACGTTCTTCTGCGTGTTCAACTTGTCGACCAGCTTGCGGACAGCCGGCTCGGGCACGAGGTCGTCATTGTCGCCGTGCAGCATCAGGCCACCGCATGGGCAAGGGGCGAGGAAGCCGAAATCGTAGTGGTTGGCCGGCGGCGCCACGCTGATCCAGCCCGAGATCTCCGGCCGCCGCATCAGCAACTGCATGCCGACGAACGCACCGAACGAATAACCGCTGATCCAAAGACCGCCAGAGTTGGGATTGACCATCTGCATCCAGTCGAGTGCAGCGGCCGCATCGCTGATCTCGCCGAAACCTCCGTCATACTTGCCCTGGCTACGGCCGACACCTCGGAAGTTGAACCGCATCACCGAAAAGCCGAGCTTCTGGAACGACTGATACATCGTGTAGGTGATACGATTGTTCATCGTGCCGCCGTGCAACGGGTGCGGGTGCATGATGAGGGCGAGGGGAGCATTCTGCTCCTTGGAGTGGTGGTAGCGTCCTTCCAACCGACCGTCTGGACCGGCAAACATCACCTCAGGCATGGCGTTCCATTCTTGTTCACATGTCGCTATCCGGCGGGACGCCGTGCGCACTGCAATTGATCCCCACGTGCCGCGCGACCATTTGACCGCATGACACAAACCAGCTTAGCCTTACCGTTACGGAGCGGACGATGACGACCGCAAGTCAGCGCACTCGAACTGCACCTTTCGTATCGCAGCCGGGTGGGCGCTGGTTGCCGGCTGTGTGCAGAATATAGTCAGTCCCCCCGTGGTTTTCATAATGGAAATGTCGCATGGCATTCATGTTTCTGCGTGAGGCCGTTCAGACCTATCGGCAGCGTGATCCTGCCGCCCGGTCGGATCTGGAAGTCCTCCTTTGCTACCCCGGGCTGCATGCTACGCTGTGGCACCGGATCGCCCATGCGCTCTGGACTCGCGGGCTCCGCCTGCCGGGACGGTTCGCATCGCACCTCGGCCGCATGCTGACCGGGATCGAAATCCATCCCGGGGCCGTGATCGGCCGCCGGCTGATCATCGACCACGGCATGGGCGTCGTGATCGGCGAGACCGCCGAGGTCGGTGACGACGTCTACCTGTATCATCAGGTGACGCTGGGCGGCACCAGCAGCGAGCGCGGCAAGCGGCATCCGACGGTCGGCAATGGCGTGATCGTCGGCGCTGGCGCCAAGATCCTGGGCGCCATCACGATCGGCGACAACGCCCGGGTCGGCGCGAACGCGGTCGTGGTGCAGCCGGTCGCCGCCAACGAGACTGTCGTCGGCATCCCGGCCCGGCCGGTGGAGCGTGACCCGAGCAAGCGGGCAACCGCCCCTGCGCCGCGCGGCAGCTTCGTCGCCTACGGCACACCCTGCGAAGGCACGCTCGACCCGCTGGTCTGCACCATCGAAGCGCTGCGGGCCGAGCTGCTGGCGCTCGAGGCCCGCGTGTCCAACCTGCAGCAGCAGCGCTCGACCGCCGCCGAGTAGCCGATGGCCTACCTCGACGCCAACGCCACCGAGCCGCTGCGGCCGGAGGCCCGAACGGCGGCGCTCGCGGCGATGGACCTGGTCGGCAACCCCTCGAGCGTACATGCCGCCGGCCGTGGCGCACGGTCGCTGCTCGAGCAGGCGCGCCGCGACATCGCCGACCGGTTCGGCGCTTTGGCCGGCGGTGTCGTGTTCACCTCCGGCGGCACCGAAGCGGACGCGCTGGCCGTCGCAGCACAGGGCGCGGCGCCCGGCGCGTCGCTCGGAGGCCGGCGCCGCCTGCTGGTGAGCGCGGTCGAGCACGATGCGATCCGCGCCGCGGCCGCCGGCGGGGCGGTGCTGCGGGTCGACGCGGACGGCGTCGCCGACCTCGAGGCTCTCGCGCGTTTCCTCGCCGACGGGCCGGCGCTGGTCTGCCTGATGCTTGCCAACAACGAGACGGGCACGGTCCAGCCAGTGGCCGAGGCGGCCCGGCTGTGCCGTGCGGCGGGCGCTTGGCTGCATGTGGACGCGGTGCCGGCGGCCGGGCGCGTCCCGGTCGACCTGCGCATGCTGGGCGCGGACAGTTTAGCGGTGTCGGGTCACAAGCTGGGCGGGCCGAAAGGGGCCGGGGCGCTGCTGCTGGCGCCGGGCCGGGAGATCACGCCGCTGATTGCCGGCGGCGGCCAGGAGAAGGGGCGGCGCGGCGGCACGCCCGCCTTGCCGGCCATCGCCGGGTTCGCCGCCGCGGCTCGCGCGGCCGACCCGGCCGATGCGACCCTGCCGGGCTTGCGGAGCGCGGTCGAGCGAGCGGCGGTCGAAATGGGAGCGATTGTCCTGGGCGGCCGCAACCGGCTGCCGAACACCGCCTGCCTCGCGCTGCCCGGCGTTGCGGCCGAAACCCAGGTGATCGCGCTCGACCTGGCCGGGGTGCAGGTGAGCGCCGGCGCCGCCTGCAGCAGCGGCAAGGTGGCGCGCAGCCATGTGCTGGACGCGATGGGGCTCGGCGCGCTGGCGGGCGAGGCGATCCGCGTCAGCTTGCCGTGGAACGCCGCTGCCGCCGACGTCGAGGCGTTCGCGTCGGCGTACCGGTCGATGGCGAACCGGCTCCGGCGGCGGGCGGCCTAGCGCCGCTCTGCCCGCCGCGCCATATCCGGAGCATGCGACCGAACCGTCCCGTGTATCTCGACAACCAGGCGACCACGCCCTGCGATCCGCGCGTCCTCGAGGCCATGCTGCCGTGGTTCAACGAGAAGTTCGGCAACCCGCACAGCGCCGAGCACGGCATGGGGCACGAGGCCGAGGCGGCGGTCGAGGCGGCGCGGGCCGAGGTGGCGGTGCTGCTGGACGCCGACCCGCGTGAGATCGTGCTGACTTCGGGCGCCACCGAGGCCAACAACATCGCCATCAAGGGCGCCGCTCGGCAGGCCGCCCGCTATGGCGACACGACGCGGCGCCGGGTCATCACGGTCGCGACCGAGCATAAATGCGTGCTCGAAAGCGTGTCCGACCTGGCCGAGGAGGGGTTCGAGCCGGTGCTGCTGCCAGTGCAGCCGGACGGGCTGCTCGACCCGGCAGTCCTTGCCGAAGCGCTGCGGGTGCCGACGCTGCTGGTGAGCGTCATGACCGTTAACAACGAGACCGGCGTGATCCAGGATGTCGCCGCCATAGCGGCCCAGGCGCACGAGGCGGGCGCCCTGTTCCATACCGATGCGGCACAGGCGGCGGGCAAGATCCCGCTGGCCGTGGAGGCCGGCATCGACCTGCTCAGCCTCAGCGGCCACAAGCTGTACGGACCGAAGGGCGTCGGCGCGCTTTACGTCCGGCGGCGGCCGCGGGTGCGGTTGCAGCCATTGTTCTCCGGCGGCGGGCAGGAGCGGGGATTGCGCAGCGGCACCCTGCCGACGCCGCTGGTGGTCGGCCTGGGCGAGGCATGCCGGCTGGCGCGGACGGAGATGGCGGCCGACACGGCGCGCATCGCCGGGCTACGCGAGCGGTTGCTGCACGGGCTGCGCGAGCGGTTGCCGCGGCTCCGGATCAACGGCAGCACCGAGCGGCGCATTGCCGGCAACCTCAACATCACCTTCCCGGCGCCGGCGCTGGAGTTGATGCGGGCGGTCCCGGATCTCTGCGTCTCCACCGGCAGCGCCTGCTCGTCGGCGGCGATCGAGCCGAGCTATGTGCTGCGCGCCATGGGGTTGAGCGACGCGGAGGCGGCACGAACCTTGCGCCTCGGGCTGGGACGCTTTACCTCCGCCGCCGATGTGGATTTCGCCGCGGACCGGCTGGCGGACGCCGCCCTGCAACGTATCGAGGCCTAGATGCCCAAGATGACCTTTGTCGAGCGCAACGGAACTGCCCGTGAGGTGGATGCGCCGCTCGGCCTGTCGGTGCTGGAGATTGCGCACAAGCACGGTGTCGACATCGAGGGTGCCTGCGAGGGCTCGCTGGCCTGCTCGACCTGCCACGTGATCGTCGACGCCGCCTGGTTCAGCAAGCTCGCCAAGCCCACCGAGGACGAGGAGGACATGCTCGACCTCGCCTTCGGGCTGCAGCAGACGAGCCGGCTGGGCTGCCAGATCGTGATGACGCAAGCGCTCGACGGATTGGTCGTGAAGCTGCCCGAAGGCACCCGCAACGCTCAAGGCTAGACAGCGGGCGGGCGTTGGCCCGATGAAGATCGTGGCCGCGATGTCGGGCGGCGTCGACAGCAGCGTCGTGGCCGGGCTGTTGTCCGAAGCCGGGCACGAGGTGGTCGGCGTCACCTTGCAGCTCTACGACAGCGGCGCAGCGTCGAGCCGGCGCGGCGCATGCTGCGCCGGGCAGGACATCCATGACGCCCGTGACGTGGCCGACCGGCTAGGCATCGCGCATTACGTGATCGACCGCGAGGCGCGCTTCCGCAGCGCTGTCATCCAGGACTTCGCCGATAGCTACGCTGCCGGCCAAACCCCGGTCCCATGTGTCCAGTGCAACATGTCGGTAAAGTTTATCGACCTGCTCGGCCTTGCCCGCGATCTCGGCGCCGAGGCGCTCGCGACCGGACATTACGTGCGCCGGGTTGAGGGAGCAGCCGGGCCGGAGCTGCACCGGGCGCGGGATCCGGCGCGCGACCAGAGCTGGTTTTTGTTCGCAACGACCGCCGAGCAGCTTGCCTTCACCCGTTTCCCGCTCGGCGACATGCCGGACAAGGCCGCGGTGCGGGCGGAAGCCGCACGCCTCGGCCTTGCGGTCGCGGCCAAGCCGGACAGCCAGGATCTGTGCTTCGTGCCGGACGGCCGCTACGCCGACCTCGTGACCCGGCTGCGTCCGGATGCCGCGGTTGCCGGTGACATCGTGTCCCGCGACGGCCGCGTGCTCGGGCAGCACAAAGGGGTGGCGGGCTACACGGTCGGGCAGGGCCGCAAGCTCGGTGCCGCTGCGCTGGACGGCGGCGCGCGGCAGGCGGTACTGCAGGTCGACGCCGCCCGGCGTCGCATCGTGGTCGGTCCGCGGCAGGCGGGCCGGACCGAGTTGCGGCTGCGTGGGACGAACTGGCTGGTTCCGCCGGAGCCGCTGCGCTGCGTGGTCAAGCTGCGGTCACGCGAGGCGCCGCAGCCGGCGTCGGTCCGGCCCGAGGGCGACGGCGCTGTCGTGGTGCTGGACGTGCCGACTCTGGTGGCGCCGGGGCAGGCTTGCGTGTTCTACGACGGCGACCGCGTGCTCGGCGGCGGGTTCGTGGCGCCGCTCGGCAGCGATTGACGCGGCGCAGGGAGTGCGGCATATCCCCGCGCCCGATGGCAGCGTAGCTCAGTGGTAGAGCAGGGGAATCATAATCCCTTGGTCGGGGGTTCAAATCCCTCCGCTGCTACCATCGCCCGGGTTATTGCTCTCGCAGCGAGACGAGTTACACTTGTGGAACGCTGGGCGTGTGAGCGGCTCAGCCGTAAGCATCGGCGTCCTCTCGCAGCAGTGTTGCCTCCCGAGGCATCTAATGCGACCGGTTCGAGTTGAACTATCGTTTGCAGCCGGCAGCGTTAGGACCTTGCGTTTGTGTATATTGGTCGTCGAAGATGAACCATTGATCCTCGACATCATAGCGGAGACGCTTGAGGACGCCGGGTATGACGTCATCCGGGCGTCGACCGGACCGCAGGCCGTCGGCTTGATCACGGCGGGCGAGACCGAGTTCAGCGCCTTGTTCAGCGATTTCCATCTGCCGGGCGGCCTCACCGGGCTCGATGTGGCGGCTGCGATGCGGGAGCGCTTCCCCGGCGTGCCGGTGATCCTCGCGACCGGTCGCCCGGACGTGCTCGAAACGAAGTGGCAACCCGGCGAAGGGTTCATCCTGCTGCAGAAGCCGTATGGACCGTCGGAGATGCTGCGCGAGCTTGGCCGTTTGGTCCCGCCGCATCACGCATAAGCCGAACGGGCTTCCCGGTCAGAACGACTTCAGCAGCCGGTCGATGTAGTCCAACTCGGGTTGCGGCCGGGTACGGTCGGCGCCGCGGCGGCGCAGTTCGTCCTGCAGAGCCCGCGTGCGCGCCTGCTCCATCTCGGTCGGCACCGGCTGACTGCCGAGCCCGGCGCCGTCGACGCCCTGCTCCCGCCCGTCCACGTCCTGCGGCAGCTGCCGGCCGAGCGGGTCGCGGCGGGCGCTGCGCCGGCGTTGGGCCTCGCCGGGACGTTGCCCGCTTTGGCCATCGCGGTTGCCGTTGGCGTTGTCGCCTTGGCCCGCCTGGCCCTGGTCGCCCTCGCTGGCCTCCTGGCCCTCGTCACCTTCCCCCTCGCCCTCGCCCTCCTGCTCGCCGCGGCCGAACTGGCGGGCGAGCTGCTGGCTCATGGAGCGGCCGCCTTTCTGCAGCGCCTCGATCGCCCGCTGCTGCGCGGCGCCGGCGGCGTTGTCGCGGCCCTCGGCCATCGCCTGGCCGGCGTCGCGCATGGCCGTGTCCGCCTCGCCCAACGGCGCCGGGACCTGGCCGGTGAGATCGCCGAACCGCTGCATCAACTCGCCCAGGGCACGCCGCATGGCATTCTGGGCCCGCTGGTCCTTGCCGCGCTGATCCTGGCCTGGCTGGTCCGGGTTGGTCGCGTTGGCTGAGCCCGGCGGGCGCGCGTCGGGCCGCGACGGCGGACGCGGCGGGGGGGACGCGCCGGTCTGCCCGTTGGGGCTGGGGCTCGGCTGGTCGGTGCGCGACCGGCTGCGGTCGAGCAGGCCGCCTTCGCGCTGGACCATGTCCTGCACCGCGTCCATCTGCTGCTTGCCCTTCTCCCGGCGCTCGGCATTGCGCTTTTCGCGCTGTTCGCCGTGCTCGGGCCGCGCATTCTGCAGCTGCTCCAGCAGCTTCTCCAGCTCCGCCATCTGCTGCTTGGCGTCGTCCATGCGCCCTTCCCGGGCGGCTTCCTCGGCGCGTTGCGCCATGCGATCGAGATCGCGGGCGTTCATCTGCGGCTGGTTCGGGTCGAGCGGCATCTCGGTCCGCTCACGCCGTGCCTGCTCGGCCAGCGCCTCGAGGTGCTTCTGGATCGCCTCGCGCAGCTCCTCCATGCGCTTGTCGAGCTCGGCGTGGGCTGCCTTGTCCTCGGGGTTCTGCCGAGCGGCGTCCATCGCATCCCGGACGGCCTGGCGTGCCTGGGCCAGCGCTTGCGCAGTCCGGTCGGTGGCGCCTTCCTCCAGCGCCAAAGCCAACGCCCACATGCGCGCCTGCGCCTCGTCCACGGCCGGCTGCCCGTGACCGCGCAGCAGCAGGGCGCCGGCACCGCGGAGCTGCAGCGCGACGCTGGCCGAGTTGTCGAACAGCTCGGGCCGGGCCCCGAGCTCCTCCAGTGCCATGCGGGCTTGCTGCCGGGCATCCGGCGTCAGGCTGAGCTGCTTGCGAATGGCAATCAGCGCCTGCGCGGCCGGGTTGGCGAAGCTCCGCTCCGGCAGCGCGAACTCGGCATCCTTGCTTTCGCCGCGCTGACCGGCAGCGTCCTTGGCCGCGACGCGGCCGCGCACCGGCAGGCCGGCCCAGGGATGGGCGGTGAGATCCTGCAGGATGGTGCCGCGCACCGATTTCGGGCTGCCGGACAGCGCGCCCGCGACAACCAGCGGGGGAGCGTCGGGCCGGTCGCGCAGGCGCAACTCGCCCTGCACCGCGGCCACGCCATAATCATCGTCCGCCTGCCACGGCAGCCGGACCCGGGCGGCCGCGCGGCCGCCGCCGCCGACGGCTCCCGGCGTCTCGGTGAACGCAGCCGTCGGCGGCTTGTCCGGCAGCACGGCGATGGACCAGCCGGCCACTTCGAGCGGGCCGCGGCGGACGGCGAGCCGCCCGGAGGCGGTGATGTCGCGCTCGGCCTGCCAACTGCTGCCGTCGAGCGCGTGGAACTCGGTCGGCTCGGCTCCGAGCGCGAGCGTCGGGTTGCCGCTGCCGCCGGTCACGCTGACGGTGAGGTGGGCGCCGGTCGGCACCGGGGCGGGGGTCGTGCCGGGCTGCAGGAACAGCGGCGGCAGGCCGGTATAGGCGGGCGGGGTGACCCACGCCTGCACCACCGTCCCCGGCGCCGCGGGGCCGGACGGCAGAGCGGGCCAGGTGGCCGCGGCGAGGCGGTTGAACCAGTCCGGCCCGGCCATCACCAGCGTCGCGACCAGGGCCACGCCCAGCAACATGCGCAAGGCGATCCGGTCGCGTCCCGCGAGACCCGGCCGCGGCGTGCCGACGCGGAGCCGGCCGATCTGGGCCCGCAGCCGCTGCTGGTGCAGCGCCCAGACCCGCTCGCCCTCGGGGCTGCGGGTCGCGGCCTGGTCCTGCAGCGCGGCGAGCGGACGATGGGACAGGCCGGTCGCCCGCTCCAGCCGACGGTCGACGGAGTCGGGGCTGGGCCGAACCGTGTGTCCCAAGCCGCGCCACAGCAGGGCGGCGGCGGCCAGCAGCACGACGGCCGGCAGTGCGACCCGCAGCGACGGCGGCAGAAAGGCGGGAAGGTCGAGCAGCGCCGCCGCGGCGAACGCGCCGACCAGGCCCAGCGCGGGCCAGACCGCGGGCCAAAGCTGTTCGAACCAGAGGATCGCCCGCGCCAGGCCGCGCTTGCGGCCGAGGTCGGATGGCAGCTTCGGTCCGGGCGGGCCGGCTTGTGTCACCGGAGCCAGTCCGGCACCTGCTCGTTCGCCCACATCGCTTCGAGCGGTTGGCGTGGGCGGATGATGGACCACCGCCCAGCATCGACCCCGGCTTCGACCCCGGCTTCGACCATGACCTCGGCCGCCAGAGGCCGGGCGTTGTAGGTTGAGCTCATCACCGAACCATAGGCACCCGCATCGAGGATCGCCACAAGCGCGTGCGGGGCGAACTCCGGCAGCATCCGAGCGCGCGCGAACGTGTCCCCGGTCTCACACACCGGGCCCACCACGTCGGCCGGCGAAAGCGGGGCGACTGCCGCGGCCGGGCCAACCGGAACGATGCCGTGCCAGGCCTCGTACATGGCCGGCCGGAGCAGGTCGTTCATCGCCGCGTCGAGCACCAGGAAGCGCCGCTCGCCGGTGCGCTTGCCCAGCAGCACCGCCGCCAGCAGCACGCCGGCGCCGCCGACCACCCACCGCCCCGGCTCGACCGCGATCCGCACGCCGAGATCGCCGAACGCGCCGCGGATGGCTCCGGCCAGGGCCGCGGGGGTCGCGGCCGGCTCGTTGCGGTAGCCGATGCCGAGGCCGCCGCCGCAATCGACCACCTCGACCGCATGCCCGGCCGCGCGCAAGCCGCGCACCAGCTCGGCGGCGCGGCCGTAGGCGGCGTGGTAGGGGCGGGTGGTCAGGATCTGGCTGCCGATGTGCAGCGCGAGGCCGACGGGCCGGACGCCGGGCAGCGTGGCGGCATGGGCGTAAAGCGCGGGCGCCTCGGCATAGGCGATACCGAACTTGTTGTCGGCGCGGCCGGTGGTGATCTTGGCATGGGTGCCGGCGTCCACGTCCGGGTTGACGCGCAGGGCCACGGGGGCGGTGCGGCCCATGCCATGCGCGAGGGCCGACAGCATCGCCAGCTCCTCCGCGCTCTCGACGTTGATCTGGCCGACCCCTGCTTCAAGGGCCAGGCGCAGCTCCCACTCCGCCTTGCCCACGCCGGAGAAGACGATGTGCTCGCCCGCAATGCCCGCCGCGCGGGCGCGCAGGAGCTCGCCGCCGCTGACGATGTCGGCGCCGGCCCCGGATTGTCGCACGAGATGCAGCACGGCGAGGTGATCGTTGGCCTTCACCGCATAGTGGATGGCCGCGCGGAGGCCGGCGCCGTCGAGCGCGGCACGCAGCGCCTCGAGCCGGGAGCGGATCGCGGTCGCGGACAGCACCCAGGTCGGCGTTCCCGTCGCCCGGGCGACGGCATGCAGCGGCACGCCGTCCATCAGCAGCCCGTCATGCGCGTCCATCGCCAGATGCGGCCGGGCCGCAATCAATTCGGCCAGGGTCGGGTCGGGATCGGTGTCGAGGATCGCGGCGTGCATCGAGCGGTATTAGGGGTCGTCGTAGGGTGCGCGCTAGCCCAACGAAGGGGAATGGTCGGCGGGGCGCGCTGCCTACCGGGACGGGTACTGCTTGGGAAAGACGATCTCGCTGTCCGGGCCGGGCGCGGACGGGGCGCCCTTCTTGCCGCAACCGGCAAGCAGCAGAAGCGCCAGCACGGCCATCCCCGCCTTCAATCCGGCACCGGTCACGCCAGCGCCTCCTGCCAGCGCCGCGCTTGGGCGGCGACGTTGTCGGGGGCGGTGCCGCCATAGCTGGTGCGGCTTGCCACCGAGGCATCAACGGTCAGAACACTGAAAATATCGTCGGTTATCCTGGGTTCCTCGCGCTGCATCTCAGCCAGGGACAAGGCAGACAAATCGGCGCCGCGCGCTTCGGCCGCCGCCACCAGCCGGCCGGTCACGTGATGCGCAGTGCGGAACGGCACCCGCAGCACCCGCACCAGCCAGTCGGCCAGGTCGGTTGCGGTGGAGAACCCGCTGCCCGCCGTGTCGCGCATCCGCCCCGTGTCGGGCCTCAGGTCACGCACCATGCCGGCGATCGCGGCGAGGCTCAGTGACAGGGCGTCGGCGGCGTCGAATACCGGCTCCTTGTCCTCCTGCATGTCCTTCGCGTAGGCGAGCGGGAGGCCCTTCATCACCGTCAGCAGCGCCACCAGCGCGCCGGTGACGCGCCCGGTCTTGGCCCGCGCCAGCTCGGCAGCGTCCGGATTGCGCTTCTGCGGCATGATCGAGCTGCCGGTGGTGAAGGCGTCCGACAAGCGCACGAAGCCGAACGGCGCGCTGCACCAGACGATGATCTCCTCCGCGAGCCGCGACAGGTGCATCGCGCAAATCGCAGCCGCCGACAGGAACTCGAGCGCGAAATCACGGTCCGACACGGCGTCGAGCGAGTTGGCAGTGGGCCGGTCGAAGCCGAGCGCCGCGGCCGTTTCGGCGCGGTCGATCGGGAACGAGGTGCCGGCCAGCGCCGCCGACCCCAGCGGACACTCATTCAACCGCCGCCGCGCGTCGGCGAAGCGGCCGCGGTCCCGCGCGAGCATCTCGACATAGGCCAGCAGGTGGTGCCCAAACGTCACCGGCTGCGCGGTCTGCAGGTGGGTGAACCCGGGCATCGGATCGGCCGCATGCTCGGCTGCCCGGTCGGCCAGCGCCCGCATCGTGTCGGCGAGCTGCGCGTCCAGCCCGTCGATGCTGTCGCGCACCCACAGGCGAAAATCGGTGGCGACCTGGTCGTTGCGGCTGCGCGCGGTGTGCAGGCGCTTGCCGGCCTCGCCGACGCGCTCGACCAGGCGCGCCTCGATATTCATGTGGATGTCCTCGAGCGCGTCGGTGAACGGGAACCGCCCGGCGTCGATCTCGGCGGCGATCTGCTCCAGCCCGTCGCGGATGGCGGTCTCGTCGGACACCTCGATCACCCCGGCGCGGGCCAGCATGGCGGCATGGGCCAGGCTGCCGCGAATGTCCTGCCGCCACATCTTGCGGTCGAACTCGATCGAGGCGTTGATTTCCTGCATGATGACGGAAGGCCCGCGTGCGAACCGGCCGCCCCACTGGGCGTTCGCTTCGGCGTTCCGGCCGCCGCCTGACTGCTTGTCGTCGGGCCCGCCGTGGATAGGAACCGAATTGCTCATGCTCTTGCCCTGGACCGCCCCATGATCTCGCTCCGACGCCGACACTTGCTGGCGGCCGGGGCGACCCTAGCTTCGGCCCCTTTGGCGCGCAAACCATGGGCCGCCACGGCGACTCCGCCGGACCCGACGCGCGACCTGGGGCGCCTGCGCGAGTCGGCGGGAACGCCGCTGCCGGACATCACCTGGACGCTGAAGGACGGCACGGCGCAGACCATCGCCGACTATGCCGGCAGGGGCGTGGTGCTGAACCTGTGGGCCACGTGGTGCGTGCCCTGCGTGGCCGAGATGCCGGCGCTCGACAGCCTGGCAGCGGCGGTGGCCGGCGCCGGGGTGGTGGTGCTGCCGCTGTCGTCCGATCGCGGCGGCGTCGCCGCGGTCGAGCGCTTCTACGGCCAGCGCGGGGTGAAGAACCTGCCGGTGGTGCTCGACCCGCAAGGGGCCGCGGCCCGGGCGCTGGGCGCCCGCGGCATCCCGACCACGATCCTGATCGACGCGCACGGCAAGGAGCGCGGGCGGCTCGAGGGCGGCGCCGATTGGGCGAGCGAGCAGTCGGTGGCGATGGTCAAGGCGCTGGCAACGGCTTGAGCGCAGGGCGCTGCCCTGCACCCGCTGGGGCCGGCGGCCCCAGGCCCGCTTCGGTTATTCGAACGCGCTGGGCGGCCGCGGGCTCAGCATGGATAGCAGCTCGCGCCGCGTGTCCGGGTTGTCACGGAAAGCGCCTAGCATGCGGCTGGTCACCATCGACACGCCGGGCTTGTGCACGCCGCGGGTGCTCATGCACTGGTGCCCGGCCTCGATCACCACCGCCACGCCGAGCGGGCGCAGCACCTGATCGATGGTGTCGGCGATCTGCACCGTCAGCCGCTCCTGGATCTGCAGCCGCTTGCTGAAGGCGTCGACCAGGCGGGCGAGCTTGCTGATGCCGACCACCCGGTCGCGCGGGAGGTAGGCGACGTGGCAGCGGCCGATGATCGGCACCATGTGGTGCTCGCAATAGCTTTCCAGCCGGATGTCGCGCAGCAGGACGATCTCGTCATAGCCCTGCACCTCCTCGAACGTCCGTTCCAGCAGCGCCACCGGGTCGACCTGATAGCCGGCGAACAACTCCTTGTAGGCGTTCACCACCCGCTTGGGCGTGTCGCGCAAGCCTTCGCGGTCCGGGTCTTCGCCGGCCAGCCGCAGCAATACCCGCACCGCTTCCTCCGCCTCCGCTTCCGTCGGCGCGACGCCCGATCGGGCCGGCATGGGCAGCTTGCTGATGCTGTTCAAGACAACGCTTCCTTTTTTCCGGAAACGGGCATGTAGGCCCGGCAACAGAAAGCGGCAAGGCTGCAACCGTTACAGTCACAACCAGCTTTACAGCGGCGAGCGCCGGGTCAGTGGACTAGGCGGGTCTGGTTCGGGCTGTCCAGGCTGAAGGCCGGGATCTCGACGTCGAACCGCTCGCGGGTCAGCACGACGACCATGTGGTAGGCCCCGACCATGATGCCGGACGGAGTCTCGAGCGGGGTGCCGGACGTGTACTCGAAGGTTTCGCCGGGCTCGAGCACCGGTTGCTCGCCGACGACGCCGTCGCCCTGCACGACCTGCACACGGCCCCGGGCGTCGGTGATGTGCCAGGTGCGGCGCAGCAGCTGCACCGCCTCGCGGCCGCCGTTGGTGATCCGGACCTGGTAAGCCCAGGCCCAGGACCCGGCGTCCGGGTCGGACTGGTCCTCCAGGTACACCGCCGTGACGCTGACCTGGATGCCGCGCGTTGTGGACGAGAAGCTCAACGGGTCACTCCGCCGCATCCTGCAGGCCTTGGCCGAGGCGGTCGAGTGCTCGGAGCAGGTCGTCCGCAAGGTCCTCGACATCCTCGAGACCGACCGACAGCCGGATCACCCCGTCGGTGATGCCCAGCCGGGCCCGTTCCGCGGCACCGATGCGCATATGGGTGGTGGTCGCCGGATGGGTGGCGAGCGACTTGCTGTCACCGAGGTTGTTGGACACGGCGATGAGCCGGAACCCGTTCATTGCCGCGAACGCGGCGGCCTGGTCGGCCAGTTCGAACGTGACCATCGTGCCGCCGCCGGTCATCTGCGCCATCGCCAGCGCATGCTGCCGATGATCGGTTCGGGACGGGTACCAGACGCGTCGCACTGCCGGGTGATCGGCCAGCAGCGCGGCCAGCCGGGCGGCCGACGCGCTGGCGGCCGCCACGCGCAGATGCAGCGTCTCGAGCCCCTTCAGCAGCAACCAGGCATTGAACGGCGACATGCTGGGGCCGGTGTTGCGGATGAACGGCTGCAGCGTGTCGTCCACCCAGGCGCGGCGGCCGAGCACGGCGCCGCCCAGCACGCGACCCTGGCCGTCGATATGCTTGGTGCAGGAGTAGACGACGACATCGGCGCCGAGCTCGAACGGCTTCTGCAGAAGCGGGGTGGCGAACACGTTGTCCACCACCACCAGCGCGCCGGCCGCATGCGCGAGGTCGGACACCGCGCGCAGGTCGACGATCTCGAGCATCGGGTTCGACGGCGTTTCCAGCAGCACCATGGTGGCCGGCGTGGACAGGGCCGCGCGCCACGCTTCGAGGTCAGTGCCGTCGACGAACTCGCTGGCGATGCCGTAGCGCGGCAGCAGGGTGGAGACGATCCAGTGGCACGAGCCGAACAGCGCCCGGCTGGCGACGACGCGGTCGCCGGCCTTGAGATGGCTGAGCATCGCCGCATGCACCGCGGCCATGCCGGTGGCGGTGGCGCGGCAGGCTTCGGCGCCCTCGATGGCGGCGAGCCGGTCTTCCAGCATCGTCACGGTGGGGTTGCCGAAGCGGGAATACTGGTAGTGCTGCACGGCGCCGGTGAACGTTGCCTCGGCCTGTTCGGCGCTGTCGTAGACGAAGCCCGAGGTGAGGTAGAGCGCCTCGGCCGTTTCGCCGTGCTGCGAGCGCGCGACGCCGCCATGCACCAGCTGGGTTGCGGGGCGATACTGTTGTGCGCGGTTCGGGTCGGACATGCCACCTGCCTTCTTGACGGGCCGTGGAGGCCGTCGACGCCCATGCCTGGCACGGGTGCCGCGGGCCTCTTTAGCGCGCTTGTTTCACCTCGCCGCAATCCGGCCGGACAAATCACGAGGGCCGCGCGAGGGCGGCGGTCGTTGTGTATGCGGGGGGCGTTGCGTCGTCAACGGTCGCTTCGTATAACCGCCCGCGCCGCCGCGATGGGCGGGTGTAGTTCAATGGTAGAACGGCAGCTTCCCAAGCTGCATACGAGGGTTCGATTCCCTTCACCCGCTCCAGTTTGATCGGCTGCGCCTCATCCGATCGCGCTCTGCCGGGCTCCATGCCGCCGCTCCCAGCCCGAACCGCCGCTCGGGCTTGCCGCCCCGGCGGCGCTGAGGCAGGTGTTCTCCGGATCAGGGGAGGACGGCCGGTGACCGACGACGCGAGGACGCACTTCTACGAGCCGGCCAAGGGGCATGGCCTGCCGCACGACCCGTTCAATGCCATCATCGGCCCGCGTCCGATCGGCTGGGTGTCGAGCCGCGGCGCGGATGGCTCGGTGAACCTGGCGCCGTACAGCTTCTTCAACGGCTTCAACTACCATCCGCCGATCCTTGGCTTCTCCAGCACCAGCCCGAAGGACACGGTGCGCAATTGCAAGGAAACCGGCGAGTTCGTGTGGAACCTGGCCACCCGGGCCTTGGCCGAGCAGATGAACCAGACCTGCGCGTCGCTGCCTTACGGCACCGACGAGTTCGGCTTCGCCGGGCTGGAAGCGGCGCCGTCGCGGGTGGTCGCCGTGCCACGGGTCGCGGCAAGCCCGGTGAACTTCGAATGCAAGGTGACCGATATCGTCAACCTCCGCTCCCAAAGCGGCGCCGCGACGGAGGCATGGCTGGTGATGGGCGAGGTGGTTGCGGTGCACATCGACACCGCCCTGCTGAAGGACGGGGTGTTCGACACGTTCGGCGCCGGAATCATCCTGCGCGCCGGGGGTCCGACGGCCTATGCGGAGATCGGGCCGGACAACCGGTTCGACATGCGCCGGCCGGGGTAAACTGGTACTTCGCCGCGGACGCGCCACAGCCCACGAAAAGTTGTTCTGACATCGGAACTTCAATCGCGGTGGGCGGGTGTAAATAGGCCCTATGCCGATGGAGGACCGTTTCGGTCAATACCATTGTTGTCCTTTGTCAGGTAATATTCTGACTTGTCAGGATCGACGTAACACGGCTTATTAACGCTTTCGTTACGAATGCGAATGGGTAATAACGCTCCCAGGAGAACGGGTGAGTATCGCCATGCGCAAATCGTCAACTGGAAAGTCGAAAACGTTAGCCGCCCAGGTGCATGCGTTCGGGTCGAACAAGCGTGCCGCGGTCAGCGTTATGGTCGCCGTCGGCGTCGTCCCGCTGCTGGTGTCGATCGGTGTTGCCACCGACATGGCGCGCAGCGTCGCCATGCATTCCGCGCTGCAGAACGTCGTCGACGCCGCGGCCCTGGCCGGCACCAACGCCTATACCGATTCGAGCCAGCTCGACACGGCCAAGGCCGTCGCCCAGGCTTATCTGAACAAGTTCGCGCCCACGGGCATGACGATCACCGGAACGACCGTCACCGCGGCGCCGACGACCTACAGCGGCAGCAGCTACAACGCCGTGACGGTCACCGCGAGCGCGACCGTCTCGACGACGCTGCTGCAGGTCGTCAACTCGAGCCAGGTGAAGATCCAGGCCAAGGCGGTGGCCGGCATCTCCCCGACGCTCACGTCGCAGGTCCTGTGCGGTCAGTCGACCGGCTGCCCGTCGCAGTTGAACGCCAGCGCCGTCAAGTCGTCCGCGCTCGACTTCAACTCGGTCTACCTCTACGGCGTGCCAAAGGACAGCAACGGCATCTACCAGATCAACCAGATCCCGTCCGGTGCATCGAACTACTGGGAGGTCGGCAGCAACTGCAACTCCTACGTCGATCGCGCCTGGACGTCGCAAAGCCGCTGCAACACCGCCTTCGGCCATGCCGTCCCGAACACGCAGCCGAAGGTGTTCACGCTGCCGCCCGACCAGCCGATCGCGATGGTGTTCGTCAACGAAAACAACGGCATGTCGAACGCGAGCAGCAACGGTTACGGCACGAACCAGTTCGGCGCCGACCCCGGCAACATGGTCGCCTTCTTCACCGCATACCTGTCGTTCTCGACCCCGGCAGCGCCGAGCAGCGGCGCGGACGGTTCGGTGGGCCTGCTGAACTACGCCTTCGGTTTGAACCTGCCGGCGCAGACCACGAACTACAAGACGACCTACACGTCGAAGAAGACCGCGACCCTATCCAACTGCGCCGTGCAGATCGTGCAGGTGCTCGACCCAGCCAACCCGCCGACCATGCCGCCCTATCCGGGGCAGTGCCTGGCGCCGAACGACCCGCGGTCGGGCTACCAGTATGCCAACCTGAGCTGCAACCAGATTGCCGGCCGCACCTTCATGTATTGGTGGAACGACATGGGCGCGACCACCGACGACCTCGACTACCAGAACATCTCCTACATGCTGACCTGCAAGCCCGGCGTGACCAACACGGACGGCGGCACCATCGGCCAAGGCAATGGGCCGCTCTACTCTGTCGCCGGCCTGATGCCGTCCAACTGAGGCCGACGTGATCCTGTCCATCGCTCGGCTGTTCCGCCGCCGTGTTGCCGCCGATCGCCGCGGCACCACGGCGCTGGAATTCGGGCTCATCTGCGGACCGCTGGTGGGCTTCATCGTGGGGCTGGTGTGTTTGAGCCTGCAGTTCCTAACCACCGCGGTGCTCGACCAAGTCGTGCTCGAGGCGGCCCGGCAAATGCAGCTCGGCACCCTCGCCGCTGGTACGACGGGGAACGGCGACGGAAACCTGCGTAGCTTTGTTTGCAACCGGATGGGCGGCTTGGCCGTGAGCTGCACCGCGCAGCTGAAGATCTACGTCAATTCCGCCGCCTCGGTCTCTTCGATGTATCCGGTTCCCGCGGCGATGCCGGCCACGTTCAACCCGGGTATTTACAACGCCGCCCCCCCGTACACCCCGTACACGGTCGTGCAGGTCTCCTGCGTCAGCCCGTTTTCGGTGTGGTTGATCAGCCTGCCGGGCTTGGCGATCACCTCGACCGCGGTTTACCGGAGCTACCAGTGATGTCGGTGTCGCGCTTGCTTTGGTCCGACCGCCGCGGCGTGGCGGCGCTTGAATTCGCGCTCATGGCTCCGGTGCTGGTCCTGACGCTGCTGTTCGGGACGGTCGAGATTGCCCGGGCGGTCCGTGCCGCGACGCTGTTGAACATCGCATCGAGCTCGACCGCGCAGATGGTGGGCCAGATGACGGACCTGACCAGCACGTCGCTCAGCGACGTTTGCAAGGCGTCCGCCCTGCTGATGAACCGGTTCAACGCCGCCAATGCGGCGACATCGCCGCCGTTGGCGCTGTCGATCGCCTACGTCACCGCCAAGGGCAAAACCAATCCCAACGACACCACCTACGTGGCCACGCTGAACTGGCGCACCGACACCGCCTGTGCGGGAACCACCGGGACCATGTCCACCGACCCGGTCACGGCGGCCAGCCCTTTGCTGACGCGGACCGGTGACAAGGTCGTCGTCGTGCAGGCCAACTACGCCTACACGCCGTTGTTCACGTCGTTCCTTTCGACGAAGCTTGGAACGACGTTCAGCCGCGCCAACTACGCACCCGGCCTGTTCACGACCATCGTCTGCACCGGCTGCTGAGCGGGCGGCCGCAGCGCCGCTGCCTCACGCCTCCAACCCTTCCGCGCGCAGCAGGTCCACCACCGCCTGCTCCGGCACGTCGGGACTGGTGAAGGCTTGGCCGATGCCGCGGGCGAGCACGAAGTGCAGCCGGCCGTCGCGCATCTTCTTGTCGCGCTTCATGTGGCCGATCAGCCGGGCGGCGGAGAAGCGGCGGTTGAGCATACCGGGTTCGGACGGCAGGCCGACCGCCTCCAGATGCGCGGCCACCCGCGCGGCGTCCTCGGGCGTGCAATGGCCGAGCCGCTCGGACAAACGGAATGCCAGGCCCAGGCCCACGGCCACCGCCTCGCCGTGCAGCAGGCCGCCGCCGTAGCCGACCTCGGCCTCGAACGCATGGGCGAAGGTATGGCCGAGGTTCAGCAGGGCGCGGCCGTTGTTCGGCTTGTCCTCGCGCTCGTCGTCCCCCACCACCGACGCCTTGAATGCGCAGGCCCGCAGCACCGCCTCGGCGCGCGCATCGTGGTCGCCTTCGATCAGCGCCGGCGCGTTGGCTTCGCACCAATCGAAGAAGTCGGCGTCGCCGATCAGCCCGGCCTTGGCGACCTCGGCGTAGCCGGCGCGCAGCTCGCGCGGCGCCAGCGTGCCGAGCACGCCGGTATCGGCCAGCACCATGCGCGGCTGATGGAAGGCGCCGAGCAGGTTCTTGCCATGCGCGGTGTTGATCCCGGTCTTGCCGCCGACGCTGCTGTCGACCTGGCTCAGCAGGGTGGTCGGAACCTGGATGAACGGCAGCCCGCGCAGGGTCACGGCGGCGGCGAACCCGGCCAGGTCGCCGACGACCCCGCCGCCGAGCGCCACCACGGCGGTGCGCCGCTCGACACCAAGGTCCAACATCGCGGACGTCAGCCCGGTGAACCCGTCCAGGCTCTTCGACGCTTCGCCGGGGGCGACCACGACCGTGTCGGTGCGCACCCCGGTTTGCGCCAGGCCGTCGAGCAGCGCCGGCAGATGCAGGGCGGCCACGGTCTCGTCCGTTACCACCACGGCCCGCTTCTGCGGCAGCACCGGCGCCAGCAGCGCGCCGGCGCGGGGCAGCAGGTTGTCGCCGACCACCACGTCGTAGGCGGTGCTGCTGAGCGTCACCGCCAGGCGCCGCGGCGGGTGCCAGGCGTGCAGCGCATCCAGCACCTTCGTCGTGGTGTGGTCGGGCGATTCGTCGCCGCAATCGACCACCAAGTCGGCCTCGGCGTAGGTCGGATGCCGGCGCTCCATCAGCCCGGCCAGGATCTCCGCCGGGTCGCCGTCCTGCAGCAGCGGCCGGTTGTTGCGGGTCGAAACCCGGCGCACCAGCGTCTGCAGCCGAACCCGCAGCCAGACCGACACCCCGTCGGCGCGGATCGCGTCGCGGGTCTGCGGGTCCATGAAGGCGCCGCCGCCGGTTGCCAGCACCAGCGGGTCGCCGGCCAGCAGCCGCCGGATCACCCGGCGCTCGCCGTCGCGGAAATCGCGCTCGCCGTAGCGGTTGAACAGCTCGGGAATGGTGCAGCCGGCCGCCAGCTCGATCTCGGCGTCGGCGTCGCGGAACGGCAGGCCGAGCCGGGCGGCGAGGCGCCGGCCGATGCTGGTCTTGCCGGCGCCCATCAGGCCGATCAGCACCAGGCTGCGGCCCTGCAGCGCCGGCGGCAGCTCCGACGCGGCCGCGGTGCGCAGGGCTGCGATGTTGCGTGTCATGGTGCACAAGGCTAGCACAGGCACGGACGTGTCGGCCAAGGGTGGTGGATGAATCGAGTCGTGATCGCCGTGGTCGGGGCGGTGCTGTTGCTGGGCGTGATCGGCTTGGTCGTGCTGGGCGCGTTCCCGCCGCATCCGCGGACCGAACAGGTGCAGCGCGTGCTGCCGAACGACCAGTTCCAGCCGAAGTAGCGTTCATGGATCGCCACGAGGAAGCGTTTCTCGAAATGCTGGCGGCTGAGCGCGGCGCGGCGCGGAACACCATCGCCGCCTACGCCGCCGACCTCGCCGAGGCCGCCGCCTTCCTGCGCGGCCGCGGCGTAGCGCCGGCCGAGGCCACGAGCGAGCAGTTGCGCGCCTATCTCGGCAGCCTCGCCGCGACCGTGTCCGCCCGCACCGCGGCCCGGCGGCTGTCGTGCCTGCGCGGCTTCTACCGTTACCTTGCGCGCGAGAACGTGCGGCGCGACGACCCGAGCCTGCTGCTTGACGCGCCGCGCTTGCCTGTCACGCTGCCGCGGAACCTGCTCGAGGCCGAGGTCGAGCAGCTGATCGCTGCCGCGGCCGCTTACCCGCCGCCGCAAGGCGCGGTGGCGCGCGCGGCGCTCGAGTTGCTGTATGCGACCGGCTTGCGCGTGTCCGAGTTGTTGTCGCTGCAACGCGCCATGCTGACGCCGCGGTCGGACGTGCTGATCGTGCGCGGCAAGGGCGGGCGGGAGCGGATGGTGCTGGTGTCGCGTGCGGCCAAGGACGCGGTGGCGGCGCTGATCGCCACGGCCCCGGACAGCCGATTTGTGTTCGCCGGCCGCGACCCGCGGCAGGCCATGACCCGGCAAGGCCTGGCGCTGCTGCTGAAGCAAGTGGCGCTGGCCGCCGGGCTCGATCCGGCGCGGGTCAGCCCGCACGTGCTGCGCCACAGCTTCGCCAGCCACATGCTGGCCCGCGGCGCCGACCTGCGCAGCTTGCAGACCCTGCTCGGGCACGCCGACATCGCAACGACGCAGATCTACACCCACGTGCTGCACGAGCGGCTGGCCGAGCTGATGGCGCTGCATCACCCGCTGGCCAAGGCGCAGGCCGCGGATTAGCGCCCCGTTGCCGCCCGGTGCGGCAAACGGGGGCCGCGGTGTTTCACTCCGGACGATTGCAGGCTAGACCCGGCCCATGCGTCATTTCCTCGACTTCGAGCGGCCCGTGGCCGAGCTGGAAAGCAAGATCGAAGAACTCAGGGCGATGGGCGGCATCGACATCGAGACCGAGGTCTTGCAGCTCGAGGAGAAGGTCGAAAGCCAGATCCGGCAGGTCTATGGCAAGCTGACGCCGTGGCAGAAGACACAGGTGGCGCGGCACCCGGAACGGCCCAAGGCGCTGGCCTATGTCGCGGCGCTGATCACGGAATGGACGCCGCTCGCGGGCGACCGGGCGTTCGCCGACGACGCCGCCGTCATCGGCGGGCTCGGGCGCTTCCGCGGCCGGCCGGTGGTGGTGCTGGGCACCGAGCGCGGCACCGACACGGAAAGCCGGGTCGCCCGCAACTTCGGCATGGCCAGGCCCGAAGGCTACCGCAAGGCGCGCCGCCTGATCGAGCTGGCCGGACGGTTCGGCCTGCCGCTGCTGAGCTTCGTCGACACGGCCGGCGCCTTTCCCGGCATCGACGCCGAAGCGCGCGGCCAGGCCGAGGCGATCGCCCGCTCGATCGAGGCCTGCCTCGAGGCGCCGGTGCCGCTCGTCGCCACCATCATCGGCGAGGGCGGCTCCGGCGGCGCCATCGCGCTCGCGGCCGGCGATCGGGTGCTGATGCTGGAACACTCCATCTATTCCGTCATCTCGCCCGAGGGCTGCGCCAGCATCTTGTGGCGCGACGCCGCGCAGGCGTCGACCGCGGCCGAGTCTCTGCGGCTGACGGCGCAGGACCTGCGCACCCTCGGCCTCGTGGACCGCATCGTGCCGGAGCCGCTCGGCGGCGCGCACCGCATGCCCGCCGTCGCCGTCGAGACCGTGGGCGACGCAGTCGAGGCGGCCCTGGCGCCGTTGCTGGACCTCACCCCGGCGGCGTTGCTGGATGCCAGGCGGGAGAAGTTCCTGGCCATGGGGCGGGACGCGGCCGCGCTGTGAGGCAGGGCGCGCCGTGATGGCAGGCGGATTGCAAGGCCATCCACCCGCACCCGGAACCGAGCCCCATGCCGCCTGACCAATCCGTGCCGATCGCCACCGCCGCCCCGGTGAGCCGCGGCCGGTTCTTCACCGTGTTCCCATCGATCGTGCTGCCGATGTTCCTGGCCTCGATCGACACCACCATCGTCGCGACCGCGCTGCCCGACATCGCGGCATCGCTCGGCGACGTGGAGCGGATTTCCTGGGTGGTGGTGTCGTATTTGATGGCCACCACCATCGCGGCGGCGGTTTACGGTCGGCTCGGCGATGCGCTGGGGCGCAAGCGGCTGCTGCTGGTGTCGCTCGCCGTGTTCATCGTCGCCTCGATCCTATGCGCAGTGTCACCGACCTTGCTGTTCCTGGTCGGTGCGCGGGTTCTGCAAGGGATCGGCGGCGGCGGGCTGATGACCTTGTCGCAGGCGCTGGTGGGCGAAGTGGTGCCGGGGCGGGAGCGGGGCAAATACCAGGGCTACCTGGCCTCGGTGTTCATGGTGTCGAGCACGTTCGGGCCGGTCGCCGGCGGTTGGCTGACGCAGCATTTCGGCTGGGCGTCGGTGTTCTGGGTCAACGTGCCAGTGGGCGTGCTGGCGGCGGTGCTGGCCGTGCGCCTGCCGGCCCGGCCCGGCACCGGCGGCCGGCGGTTCGATTGGCTCGGGCTATGCCTGTTCACGGGCTTCGTGGTGCCGCTGCTGCTGGCGCTCGAGCAGGCGCAGCGCATCTCCTTGGCGGGGCTACCGGGCATCCTGCTCTGGGCCGGCCTCGCCGGGCTGGCGCTGTGGCTGCTGTTGCGGCAGGAGCGGCGCTCGAGCTATCCGCTGATCCCGGTGAACCTGCTGCGGCAAGCCTCGATCTGGCGCGCCGACGCGATGGGCGCCTGCGTCGGGGCGACGATCGTCGGCAGCGTCACGTTCATGCCGATCTACTTGCAGGTGGTGCGGGGCGCCGATCCGGCCCGGGTCGGGCTGCTGATGCTGCCGTTGACGGCCGGCATCGCGGTCGGTTCGCTGATCACCGGCAAGCTGATCAGCAAGACGGGACGGACGGCCGTGTTTCCCTCGTTCGGCCAAGCAAGCGTCACGGCCTGTCTGCTGTTCCTGGCGCTTGGCGCGTCCTGGCTGCCGACAGAGCGGTTGCCCTGGCTGTTCCTGCTGCTGTCAATGTCGATTGGCACGACGATGCCGGTGGTGCAGATCACGGTGCAGACGGTAGCCGGGTCGAAGAACCTCGGCGCGGCCTCAGCGTCGGTGCAATTCACCCGTTCCATCGGCGCGGCGCTCGGCACGGCCCTGGTCGGCGCGGTGCTGTTCGCCGTGCTGTCGCTCCGCAGCCCCGAAACCGCCCGGCTGTTCGCCGACGTGGTGGAGCGCGGCCCGTCAGTCCTGGCCGGCTTGTCGCTCGGCGCACGGACCGGGCTGGGCGTGGAAATTGCCGGGGCGTTCCGGGCGGCGTTCCTGACGATCGCCTGCTTCAGCGCGGCGGCAATGCTGCTGGCGTGGACCTTGCCGGTGCGGCGGATCTGACCGCCCGCCGCTTCCGGGTGTTAGAGAACCAAGCCGAACAACTCGCACGCGGCGACGATCGCCACCACGATGCCGAGCACCTGGATGGCCGACAACCCCCACTCGCGATCCGGCAGCGTGTCCGGCCCGCTCCGGCCCGGCTCGGGCGCGGTGTTCGACACGCCTCGGCGTCCCGTATCGGACGGCTGGAACCCGAACACGGCGGCGGTGCGAATGCTC
Source organism: uncultured Alphaproteobacteria bacterium (assembly GCA_963752225.1). Taxonomy (GTDB): domain Bacteria; phylum Pseudomonadota; class Alphaproteobacteria; order Acetobacterales; family Acetobacteraceae; genus JBBROS01. The sequence continues at coordinate 228,393 of CAVVXS010000007.1, forward strand.
ATGCGGCGTCTCCTGTCAGGGCAGGGTCGAGATCGAGGTGGAAGCGGTTGCCGGCGGTCGTCGCCTGCACATGGCCGGCGCGAATGACCCAGTCGCCGAACGTCTCGCCGTCGTCGCGCTCCCGCGCATGCTGGTGAAGCAACGGGGTCAGCGCCGCCACGATGCCGTCATGGTCCAGGTCGCGCCGGTACAGCTTGTTGAGCCGCGTGCCGTCATGGGCGGCGCCGAGGTAGAGGTTGTAGCGGCCCGGTCCGCGGCCCACGAGCCCGATCTCGGCCAAGTAGGGGCGGGCGCAGCCGTTGGGGCAACCGGTCATGCGCATGACGATGTTGGCGTCGGCAATCCCGGCGTCCACCATGACGCCCTCGATCTCGCCCAACAGGCTCGGCATGTAGCGCTCGCTTTCGGCAAGGGCGAGGCCGCAGGTCGGCAGCGCCGTGCAGGCGATCGCAGCCTGGCGCAGCACCGACGGCAGGGTGTCGAGCCCGTGCTCGGCCAGCAACGCTTCGATCGCCGGCCGGTCCTGCACTCCGGCGAGAAGCATGTTCTGGTTCGCGGTGATGATGAACGATCCCCCGTGCACGGCGGCAATCGCCTTCAGGCCGCTCATGACCCGGCGTCCCCCGGCATCGTGAATGCGCCCGTTCTCGATCCAGAGGCCGAAATGGTCGAGCCCGCCCGCCTGATACCAGCCCAGCCTGTCGCCGGTATGCGTGAACGTCGCACCGCGATGCGCGGCGAGCGGAAAGTCGAGCCGCGATTGCACGTCGGCGCGGAACGCTTCGAGCCCCATGCGCTCGACCGTGTATTTCAGGCGGGCGTTCTTGCGCACGGCGCGGTTGCCGTGGTCGCGCTGGGTCATCAGTATCGCCGCCGCCGTGCGCACCGCCTGCTCCGGGGTCACGAAGGCGAACCAGTCGGCGGTGCGGGGGAAGGTGTCGGTTTCGCCATGGGTCATGCCCATGCCGCCGCCGATCGTCACGTCATAGCCCTCGATCACGCCGTCCTTCTCATGGACGATGAAGCCGATGTCGTGGGCGAACAGGTCCACGTCGTTGTGCGGCGGCACGGCGACCACGATCTTGAACTTGCGCGGCAAATAGGTGGGGCCGAACATCGGCTCCTCCTCGGCGGGGCCGCCCGCGACCAACTCCTCACCGACCCAGATTTCGTGCCAGGCGCGGGTCTTCGGCAGCAGGTCGTTGCTAAGCTCGCGCGCGAGATTGAGCGCGGCAGCGTGCGCGGGACCCTCGTACGGGTTCACGGTTGCCATGACGTTGCGGTTCACGTCACCGCAGGCGGCAATAGTGTCGAGCAGCGCCTTGTGCACCGCCTGCAGCGCCGGGCGCAGGTTCGACTTGATGATGCCGTGGAACTGGATGGTCTCGCGCGTCGTGAGCTTGATCGTGCCGTTGCCGCGCTCACGGCCGATCTCGTTCAGTTGCAGCCATTGCTGCGGCGTGATCTGGCCGCCAGGGATGCGCAGCCGGGCCATGAAGCTGTAGGCCGGCTCCATCCGGGTGCGGCCGCGCTCCGGGCGCAGGTCGCGGTCGTCCTGCTGGTAGATGCCGTGGAATTTCGTCAGCTGCGTGTCGTCGTCGTCGATCGCGCCGGTCTGCGGGACGAGCAAGCCTTCGCTGATGCCGCCGCGCAGCATCTTGCTGCGGGCCTTGATGTCCTCGTTCTTGGAAAGCTGGTCGGCCATTAATACACGTCCAAAAGGTAGCGGCCTTGGCTGCGGAGCTGGGTCAGCTCGGCTTCGGCACGCTCGTCGGAAAGGTTGGCGCCGCGGGCAATGACCGTGCGGAGTGCGGCGTGCACGTCCTTGGCCATGTGCGCCTGGTCGCCGCACACGTAGACGCGGGCGCCATCTTGCAGCCAGGCATACAGCTCGGCCGCACGTTCCAGCATACGGTGCTGCACATAGGTCTTGGCGTCCTGGTCGCGCGAGAAGGCGACGTCGAGCCAGCTCAGCACCCCGCGCTTAAGGTAATCCTGCCACTCGAGCTGATACAGGAAGTCGTGCGTGTAGCGGCGGTCGCCGAAGAACAGCCAGGTGCGGCCCTTGGCCCCGCTCTCGTCGCGGTCCTGCATGAAGGCGCGGAACGGCGCGACCCCGGTGCCCGGTCCCACCATGATGAGCGGCACGTCGCCGTCCTCGGGCAGGCGGAAATGCGGGTTCGGCTTCACGTACACCGGCACCGTGTCGCCAACGGCGCGGCGTTCGGCGATCCAGGTCGAGGCGACGCCGCCGCGTTCCCGGCCATGCGCTGTGTAGCGCACGGCGGCGACCAGCAGATGCGCCTCGTCCGGCACGAAACGCTGGCTGCTGGCGACCGAATACAGCCGCGGCGGCAGCGGGCGCAGCACCTGCAGCAACTGGTCGCCGGCCAGCTTGACCGGATGGTCGTGCAGGAGGTCGATCACGTGCCGGCCGCCCGTGTAGGCGGCGAGCGCATCCTTGTCGGCGGCGAGGTCCTTGAGGCCCTTGGCCCCGGTCTTCTCGGCCAATTGCTGCACCAGGTAGCCGGTCAGGGTCGAGATGTCGTGCCGGCTGCTGAGCGCCGCGTGCAGCGAGTCGTCGCCGGCGAGGCCCACCGCATCCAGCACCTGCTCGACCAAACGCGGGTCGTTCTGCGGCACGACGCCGATCGCGTCGCCGGGCTGGTAGGTGATGCCGGACCCGGCCAGGCTCAACTCGACGTGGAACGTCTCCTTGTCCGACCGGCTCGAGTTGAGGTTCTGCCGCTCGGTGATCTCGGCCGGAAACGGATTGGACTTGCTGACCGTGCTCGCCGCGGCCGCGCCGAAATCGACGTGGATGACGTCGCCGGCACCGGCCGCCGCGTCCTTGGCTTCGCGCAGCACCGGCAGCGTGGATGACAGCCAGGCCGCGGCGGGTTCCTCGTAATCGAGGTCGCATTCCAGCAACGGCGCCACGCGCACGCCGCCCAGCGCCTCGAGGCGGGCGTCGACCTGCTTGCCGGTTTCGTTGAACTGGGCGTAGGCGCGGTCGCCAAGGCCGAGCACGGCGTAACGCAACCCCTCGAGCCGGGGCGCCGCCGGGTCCATCAGCTCGGCCAGGAAGCGGGTCGCCCGCTGCGGCGCTTCGCCCTCGCCCCAGGTGGCGGCGATCACCAGCAGGGTGCCGGCGCCGGCCAGCCCGGCCACGGTCGCGTCGGCGGCATCGAGCGTCTTGGCGGCGAAGCCCATCCGACCGGCGTCGCGCTTGGCACCCATCGCGAGCGCCTCGGAGTTGCCGCTCTCGGTCGCAAACAGGATCGTCAGCTTCTGCTTGGCCGCCGGCGGCGCCGCCGCAGCAGCGGCCGGCGCATTGCCCGCCTCGAGCCCGGCCAGGAAGCCCGACAGCCAGGCGCGCTGAGTCGGTGTGGCCGGCCCGATCACGCGATTCAATTGTGCAATGGCGTCGGGTGCGAAGGGCGCGTTGTCGGGCAGGCGAGCGGCGGTCATGCGAGGTCCCAGCGGTCAGGAGGGTAGATAGAATGCGGCTGCCGAGCCCGGGCAAGGGAGCGGGGGCAGTTTGGACGCGCGTGCTCCGGACACGCGGATGAACGAAGAGTTTCTCTACGAGCCGCCCCTTCCGGAGAGGATCTGTCTCATGCACCGAGGCCGCGTTTCGCGCGGCGAAACGATCAGCGCGAGATCGGCCGCGAAGGGTCCGGCGAGGCGCGCGGACGCAGGCCGCGGCGCAGCAGCGTGGCCAGCTTGCGCCGGCGCAGCGAGGTTGCCTCGGACGGCTCGTCCTCGGACATCGCCTGCCGCCGTAAGGTCAGCTTGCGGGTGTGGAACGCTTCGAGCTCGGCCCGGTGGCCGACGCTGACCACCGTGGTGCCGGCCAGCTCGTCGGCGAACAGGCGCATCATCAATTCCTGGCTCGACGTATCCAGCGCCGCCGTCGCTTCGTCCATGATCACGAGGCCGGGGCGCTGCACCAGCACGCGGGCGAACCCGATCCGCTGCTGCTCGCCGCCGGACAGCAGGCGGTCCCAACGGTCCTCCTCGTCGAGCCGCCGGACCAGATGTGCGAGGCCGCAGCGCTCGAGTGCGGCGGCCAGAACCTCGTCTTCGACCTCGTCGTGGATCTTGGGGTATTGCAGCACCATCCGCAGCGTGCCGTTCGGGATGTAGGTGCGTTGCGGCAGGAACGCGACCTGCACGCCTTGCGGCAGCAGCACCCGGCCGGAGCCCCACGGCCACAGCCCGGCGATGGCACGGATCAGCGTGCTCTTGCCCGAGCCGCTTTCCCCGGTCAGCAGCACGCGGTCGCCCGGCTCGATGATCGTGTCGGCTTCGTCGATCATGATACGGCCGTTGTACTGGGCGACCGACAGGCCATCGAGGCGCAGGTTGGCGTCGGGGCTGTCCTCGATCATGATCCGATCGGTGTCGTCAGTGCCGACCGACGCGTCGAGCTTGCTGAATGCAGTCCACAGCGCAGTGACCCGGCCCGCCGAAGCCAGCCACTCGGCGATGCGCGGATAGTTGTCGAACAGCCAGTTGAGCGCGACCTGCACCTGCACGAACGCCGCCGACGTCTGCATCAGGCTGCCGAGCGTCATCTGCCCGGCCAGATAGTTCGGCGCTTCCAGCAGCAGCGGGAAGATCGGCGCGACCGCCCAATTGCTGCCCATCAGCCACGTCATCCGCGCGAGCTGGCGGATCTGCCGCATCCAGGCGCCGACCAGCAGGTCGAGCGTCAGGCGCAGGCCGCGGGTCTCGTCCGCCTCGCCGCCGATCAGGGCGATGCTTTCGGCGTTCTCGCGCACCCGGCCAAGCTCGATGCGGAGCTGCGCCTCGGCGGCGTTCTTTTCCTCGATGCGGCGGATCAGCGGCCGGCCGAACAGCAGCATCGACCCTGACATCACGCCGGAATAAGCGATCGCCGCCAAAACCATGAAGCCGGGGATGGTGACGCCGCCGACCGTCGTGCTGCCGCCCACGGTCCACAGCACGCCGAAAAACACGACCGCCGTCAGCACCGCGTTCATGATGCCAGTGCCGAAATCGACCACCGGCTCGGTCGCGACCCGGGCGTCCTCGGCGATGCGGAACTCGGGCGCATCGAGATCGGGGGCGACGATGGTCAGGCGGTAGAAGCGCTGGTCGGCCAGCCACCCGCTGGCGAGGCGCTCGGTCAGCCATTTCCGCCAGAACACCTGCAGCCGCATGCGGGCGATCAGCTGGAACACCGACACCGCCGAAGAGGCAACGGCGAGCACGCCGAACAAGCCGATCGCGCTCAGCACGATGTCGGATTTCTTCGCCTCGAGTGCGTTGAAGAAGAACGCGTTCCAGCGGTTCACGCCGTATTGGACGGCGATGTTGGCGATCACGAGGCCGATCGTGAGGACCGTCAGCAGCCAGGCGCGCCGCGCCGTGGGGCCGTGCCAGAAGCCGCCGGCAAGGCGCCAATAAATCCGCACCGTGCCCGACGCACGCGGGCGGAGGTCGCGAGGCAGCTCCTGCTGCACGGCGTCAGCCAACGGCGCTGCCCCGCTCATGGCACCGTTGCTCCAGCCTCGGGGTTAGCGGATGGCGTTGAACCCCAGGAACCCGGCCTGCGGCACCGGCGCCCCGCCGTCGCCGCTGAACAGGGTGGCAGTGCGCGGTGACGCGGGGGTCGCGTCGGCCACGGCGCTGCGGCTTTCACGGCTGCGCTCGGCCTTGGCGGCGCGGGCGGTGGCAACGCGCTCCGCCCGCGTGGGCGGCTTCGGCGCCTCGGCAACCACGGGCGCGCGCGGCGCGCCGCGGCCTGCGTCGCCGCCGCGCATCGACAGCAAATAGAACGAGATCTGGTTGCGGCCGAGGTCGACGGCCAGCTCGATCGGGGTCAGACCGAGCACGTTGGTGCCGTTCAACTCGGCGCCGCGGCTGACGGCGTCCTTGACCATCGGCAAGTCGCCGCGGTTGATCGCGTCGAACAGCGCTTCCGTGGGCGGCAGGTCGGCGGCGGTCTTGGTCGCGGGGGCGGCGGCAGGTTGCTCGGCGCGGGCGCCGGGCAGGGCCGGCGGGGGCGGCTCGACCTTGTCGGGCCCGCGCGGCTTCGGGGCGGTCACGCCCTGCGACCCGACCTGCGTCGGGCTCTGCGCCATGGCGACGGGAACGAGGGCCGTGGCGAAAACGGCCGCGAGCAAGATGATTTTCATGGCCTGACGTATAGCGTGGGGAGGCCGGGAATCAATCGGAATCAACGGGCAAAGTCACATGTTTGCCGGGTGTTGCTCCTCCGCCGCGGCAAGCTAATAGCGGTTCAGCCACCAGAAACCGAGGTTCAGGTAGGCGGCGCAGCCGACCCAAACGAAGAGGGGCGCCACCAGCAGCGCCGCCCCCCGATGCAGTGGCCAGAAGGCGCGGATCGTGGCGGCAATCGCGCCCCACAGGATGGCGATCACGCCGAGCCCAAGGCCCGGGCTGGCGAGCCCGAAGAAAGCAGCCGGCCAGACCGCATTGGCCAGCAGCTGCCACCCCCAAATCCGCAAGGCCCGGCGCTTGCGGTGCGCGCCGACCTCGATCCGCCGCCACACCATCCACGCCGACACGCCGAGCATGAGATCCAAGACAACCCACACCAGACCGAACACCCGGTCGGGCGGCACCAGCGGCGGCCGTGCGAGCGATTGGAACCAGCCGTGCATGCCGCCCGCGGCGACGGCGCCATTGGCCGCAAGCACCAGCAGGTTCAGGCCGACGAAGCCGACCAAGGCAAGGAGGCTGGCGCGCCGCGCGCGCCGATGAGGAGACTCGACCGTCTGGAAGACACTGCACTCCGGCGTTCAACTGAACTTGGGTCCACCGGGGCATCCGCGCAACCGGCGCCGCCGCGGCGGCGTGCTACCCGCTTCCTTCCCGGCGCCACGCGACCACGACAAGGGCCAGAAGCACCGGCAAGGCGGCCCAAGGCGGCAGCAGCGGGATGGCGTCCAGCCCGGTCACCACGTGGTCGCGGCGGCGCGGTAAGCCGATCCAGGTCGATCCAGCCGCGTCCCGGCCCGGCTCGGTGCGGCGGATCTCGGGCAGGTGCAGCGCCGCCGGGTCGCCGCCGACGAAGCGCACGCTGCCACCCGATGCACGGGCGACCGGCTGCAGCACGGTGCCGGTAGCGCGCAGATCGGCATATTCGAGCGGGTTGCCGAGCGAAGCGGCGGCAAAGGTGGTGCGGGCTCCGTCGGCGACGGCGTAAACCCCGGCTTCCGAAGCCGGCGTTTGCGCGGTGGCGCGGCCAGGCGCGGCGGGCGCGAGCGGAAGGCGGGTGGCGGCGCCGGAGGGCGCGGTGACGGTCACCGCGTCAGGGGTCGCGTCCTGCACCGTGCGGCGCTCGATGCGCAGGATGCCGTCCTCGATGGTGGCCCGCAGCGCTTCCTCGTCCAGCGCCGGCTCCTTCATCAGCCAGTGGGCGATCCGGCGCAGCAGCTCGGCTTGCGGGCCGCCGCCTTGGTGGCCGCGCGACCATAGCCAGATCTGGTCCGACAACAGCAGCGCGACCCGGCCTTGCTCGACGTGGTCCAGCAGCAGCAGCGGGCTGCCGTCCGGGGTCGCCATCAAGCTTTGCCCGGCGGCGCCGGTGGGGGTGATGTGCCGGTACCAGCTGCCCCAGCTCGGGTCGGCGCCTCCGGGACCCGCGGCGGCGCCGTTGGCGGCACTGCTGCCGGGCAAGTTCTCGGTCACCGGATGCCGGCCGCCCAGCTCGGTCACACGGGGACGAAAGGCGCCGTCCACCACGTCGGCCGGCCGGGCCGGCAGCACGGCACCGAGCGCGGTCGGCGCCAGGCTGGTGGCGCCGGTGAACTCGGGCCCGGCGCTCAGCAGCAGGCCGCCGCCCGCGCGCACGTAGTCGGCGATGTTGCGCAGGTAGAGCGGCGGCAGGATGCCGCGGTTCTGGAAGCGGTCGAGGATGATCAGGTCGAAGTCGCGGATCTTGACCTGGAACAGCTCGCGCACCGGGAAGGCGATCAGCGCCAGCTCGTTCAGCGGCGTCAGGTCGTCGCGCTCGGGCGGCCGGAGGATGGTGAAATGCACCAGGTCGACCGCGGGGTCGGCCTTCAGCAGCCGCCGCCAGGTCCGCTCGCCGGCATGCGGCTCGCCCGATACCAGCAGCACGCGCAGCCGGTCACGCACCCCGTTGATCGTCACGACGGCGCGGTTGTTGAGCTGGCTGGCTTCGCCGGGCAGCGGATCGGCTTGCAACTCGACGATGATCGGGCCGGCGCGCGGGATCGCGACCTCGATCGAGGTTTCCCCGTTGATCGGCGCGTTCACCACCTCCGGCCGGTCGCCGTCGCGGCGCACGACGAGGCGGGCGCTGCCGCCGCTGCCGCGGTTGGGTCCGAGGTCGTCGACGGCGAAACGCAAGGTGACGCTGCGGCCGACTAGGCCGAAGGCGGGCGCTTCGACGATGCGCAGCCGGCGGTCGCTTTCTTCCCCGGCGGCAGGCACCAGGACGTGCAGCGGCGCCGGGAGCTCGGGGTCGGGATGGTCGTGCACCTGCCCGTCCGTCAGCGCGATGATCCCGGCCAGCCGCGAGCGGGGAATGTCGGCGAGCGCCCGTCCGAGCGCGCCGAACAAGGCCGTGCCGTCATGGCCGGTTTCGGGCACGTCGACGGTGCGCAGCTCGAGGTCTGGCATGCGCGCGGCCAGCGTCTGGATCTGCGCCCGCGCCGCGTCGGCGGCGGCGGCGCGGTTGTTCACCTGCATCGACGCGGTATGGTCCACCGCGAGCAGCGCGATGTCCGGCAGGGTGTCACGGGTTTCCCGCACCAGGCGCGGGCCGCACAGCCAGGCCAGCAGCACGGCAAACGCCAGCGCCCGCCACAGGGCGCCGCGTGCCCGGCGGAGCAGCGCGGGAAGCAGCGCCAGGGCACATAGCGCGGCAAGCAAGCCGAGCGCCCACCAGGGCACGGCCGGGTCGAAGCGGATGGCGGCGATGGCTTGCTCGAGCTTCATGACGGGCTGCGCACGCGTCGAGCAACCAGGCCGTCATCCACGGGCTTAACCCGGGGATCTCGCCACGCAGGGACGCCTCGCTCCTCGCTGGGAAGGGATGGCCGGATCAAGTCCGGCCAAGACGTGCGATCCGATACGGCAGAAACACTCATTGCCCCAGCCGCTCCAGGATGGCCGGCACGTGCACCTGGTCGCCTTTGTAGTTGCCGGTGAGCGCGTACATCACGAGATTGACCCCGAACCGGTAGGCCAGGGTGCGCTGGCGGGCGCCGCCCGGGATCGTGCTGTAGGGGTTGCGTCCGCCCGCGTCGACCGCCCAGGCGCCGGCCCAGTCGTTGCCGCCGATGATCACCGGGCTGACGCTGTCGTTGCTGCGGTCCTGGTCGCGCTGCACCCAGACGGTGTCGCCGGTGAAACGGCCGGGGAAGTCTTGCAGCAGGTAGAACGACCGGGCCAGCACATGCTCGCCGTTGAGCGGCGCCAGCGGCGGCACGGCCAGGCCCTGGGTGATGCGGCGCAGCGCGGCGTCGGTGCCGGGGGCGAAGCCCTCGCCGCTGCCGCTGCCGCGGGTGTCGATCAGGATGATGCCGCCCCGGCTGGTGAAGTCGTTGAGCGCATTGATCGCGCCCGCGTCCGGCGCGGCGTCGGCGGTGATCGGCCAATACAGCAACGGGTAGAACGACAGGTCGTCCTGGCCCGGCACCACCGGCGTCGGATCGGCGAGGCTGGCCGCGGTGCGCCGGTTCACGTAGGCGCTGAGGCCGGACAGGCCGGTGCGCGACACGTTGTCCACCGCCGCGTCGCCGGTCACGACGTAAGCGAGCCGGGTGGTGAGCGCCGGCAGGTCATCGGCGGCCCGCGCCGGCACGGCCGCAAGCAGCACGAGCCCGACCAGGGCGGGACGCAGCAGGCCGCGAAGCCAAAGTGAGACCATGAGGTCGAAGGCAAGCAAGAACACGGCCGCCGTCAGCAGCAAGGGGCCGATTGCGCGCTCCCGCACGGTGCCGCCGATGGTGGCGACGGAGGCGCCCGGCACCGGCGCGGCCAGGGACAAGGCCGGCAGGGCGGCCCCGAGATTGAGCGCCCGGCGGCCGCTTTCCGGACCGTATAGGCCGGGTGGATGCCGCGGCGACACGACGGGATTGGCGAGGTCGGCGGCGGTGATGCCGGTTGCGGCCGGCGGCGGCGGCGCCAGCGCGCCGAACCCGTCCAGCGCTTCGGCTGGGCCGAGCAGCGCGTCGTCGGCGGTGCCGGCGACCCCGGCCGACAGGTCGACCAGGCGGCGCAGCATGTCCACGAACAGGCCGGACAGCGGCAGGTTCGACCAGTCCGCATTGGCGGTGACATGGAACAGCACGATCCGCCCGGCGCCATGCGCGGCCGCCGTCACCAGCGGCGTCCCGTCGGCCAGCGTCGCCCAGGTGCGCTGCGGCAACTGCGCCGACGGCTCGGCCAGCACTTGGCGATTGACCACCACCTCGTCTGGCACCGGCAGGCCGGTGAACGGCGAAGCAGCCTCGAACCGGGCGAGCTTCTGCGGCTGGCTCCAGGACAGCGCGCCGCCCAGTTGGCGGTCGCCGGCCAGCAGGCGCTCGGGCAGCAGCGGGTCGTGGCTGCCCTCGTCGCCGCCCGCCTCGGCCATGCGCGGCCCGGCGAAGCGCAGCAGCAGGCCGCCTTTCTGAACCCAGTCGTCCAGCCGCCGCGCCGCGTCGCCTTCGAGCGGGACGTCGGCCAGCACAATCACGCTCACCGCCCGCGACAACAGCGTATCCAGCGAGCCGTTGCGCAGCTCCGACGTCGGCGCGAGGGCGCGGGTGACGTAGAACAGGTCGCCGATCAGCGGCGTGTCGGCGCCTTGGTCCAGCGCGAGCAAGCCGACCGGCCGCCGCCGCCAGCGTTCGTCGAGCAGCACCGTGCCGGCGGCCGAGCCGGGTCCGTCCAGCACCAGCCGGCTGAGGGTGTTGCGCAGCTCCGGCGGCAGCGGGATGGCGGCCTCGGCCGTCGCGGCGCTTGCCGGAACGTTCACCTCGACCCGCGCCAGGGTGCGGCCGTCGCCGGTCTGCGCCAGCACCGCCAGCGCCCGGTCGGCCGGCTGCGGCAGCAGCTCGATCCGTGCGACCAGGCGGTCGGCCTCCGAACGGGGGGTGCGGGCGATGCGGGCGGTGACCGGCTCAGGGCGCAGCTCATTGACCGGACCTGCCGCGGCCAGGGCGGCGGCAAAGGCGTCGTCGCCGCCGGACGCGACCCCGTCGGCGATGTATGTGACGGCGCCGACGTTGAGGCCCTTCAGCGCGGCGGCCGCGTCGGCACGGTCCGGCGGCCAGGGTTTCGGCCGCAATGCCGCGAGGCGGGTGCGCAACTCCGTCACCGGTAAGGCCGGGGTGAGGCGCGGCGGCTGGTCGGCTTCGGAGCGCGACGTCGTCAGTAGCCGCACCGGCCGGCCATCACGCTCGGCGCGGTCCAGCGCGCCGCCCGCCGCCTGCAGCCGCGCGGTCCAGTCCGACGCCGCTGCCCAGCCGTCGTCCAGCACCAGCAGCAGCGGGCCGTTGCCGGGCAGCCGGCCGGCCGCGTCCAGCACCGGCCCGGCCAGGCCGACGATGATCAGCGCCGCCGCGAGCACCCGCAACGCCAGCAGCCACCACGGCGTGCGGGAGGCCGTGCGCTCCGGCGCCCGCAGCCCTTCGAGCAGGCGGATCGCCGGAAACCGCTGCAGCCGCGGCGCCGGCGGCGTCACCCGCAGCAGCCACCACAACAACGGCAGCGCAGGGAGCGCCAGCAGGAGCCAGGGAAAGGCGAAGATCACGCCGGCGCCAGCGAGGCGTAGAGCGACAACAAGGCCGCTTCCGGGGCGTGGTCGGTCCGGTGGGTGCCGAAACTCCATCCCGCGGCGGTGCACAGGTCGTGCAGGCCGCGCAACTGCACTTCCAACGCCGCGGCATAGCCGTCGCGGATACCTTCAACCCGCGGCACGAGTTGGTCGCGCTCCGCTTCCAGCCCCTGGAAGCGGATCCGGCCGGTGAACGGCAGCAGCGCCTCGGCGGGGTCGAGCACCTGCTGCAGGTGGCCCTGCACCGGGATCGAGGCCAGGGTGCCGACTGCCTGCCGCAACGAGGGCAGCGGCGCCAGGAAGTCGCCGATCAGAACCACTCGAGCATGGCGCGGCAATGGCGCTTCGGGCGGCATGCCGTCACTGCCGGGGAGCTCGGTCAAGGCCTCGGCGATCGCCTCCAGCGCGCCGCGGCCGCCGCGCAGCCGCAGCGGGCCGCCGATCAGCCGCACCCGCTCGCCGCCGCGCAGAAGCAGGGCGGCCAACGCCAGCAGCAGCAACTCGGCGCGTTCCTGCTTCAGCGGCAAGGCCGCACCGGAGCGCCAGGCCATGCTGGGCGAGGCGTCGCGCCACAGATACACGGTCTGCGCAGCTTCCCATTCGGTTTGCCGGACGTAGGCGCGGTCGCTCTTGGCGCTTGCCCGCCAATCGATGCGGCCCGGCGGATCGCCCGCGGCAACCGGGCGGTACTGCCAGAAGCTGTCGCCTTGCCCGACCCGGCGCCGTCCGTGCACGCCTTGCGCGACCGTGGACGCGACCCGCTGCGCCGCCACCAGCAGCGGCGGCAAGGTGGCCCCGAGCGCCTCGGCGCGGCGGGCGGTTCGGAAAACCGCGTTCAAGCGAGCTGGCCGACCAGACCGTCGATCACCTCGGGAAGCCCGACCCCCTCGGCCCGGGCGGAGAAGTTGAGCGCCATGCGATGCCGCAAGACCGGGTGCGCCAGGGCGGCGACGTCGTCGAGGCTGGGCGACAACCGCCCGTCCAGCACGGCGCGGGCGCGGCACGCCAGCATCAAGGCCTGCGCCGCGCGCGGGCCGGGACCCCAAGCGACATGGCGCCGAACGGAGTCGGCGGCGCTGGTTTCGGGGCGGCCGCCGCGGACGAGGCGGAGGATCGCCTCGACCACCTGCTCGCCCACCGGCACGCGGCGGATCAGGCCCTGCGCGGTCACCAGCTCGCCGGCGTCGAGCACCGGGCGGGCGACCGCGCGGGTTGCGCCGGTGGTCTCCAGCAGCATGGTCCGTTCGGCGTCGAGGTCGGGGTAGCCGACGTCGATCTGCAGCAGAAAGCGGTCGAGCTGCGCTTCGGGCAGCGGGTAGGTGCCTTCCTGCTCGATCGGGTTCTGCGTCGCCAGGACGTGGAACGGCCGCGGCAGCGGATGGTCGTGCCCGGACACCGCGACTCGGCCCTCCTGCATCGCCTGCAGCAAGGCGGATTGAGTGCGCGGACTGGCGCGGTTGATCTCGTCGGCCATCAGCAGCTGGCAGAACACCGGGCCGGGAACGAAGCGGAACGAGCGCCGGCCGCCGGGCTCCTCCTCCAGCACTTCGGACCCGGTGATGTCGGCCGGCATCAGGTCGGGGGTAAACTGCACCCGCTTGGGCGCGAGGCCCAGCACGGTGCCGAGCGTCTCCACCAGCAAGGTCTTGCCCAAGCCGGGCACGCCCACCAGGAGGGCATGGCCGCCGGACAGCAGGGTGACGAGAACCTGCTCGACCACCTCGGCCTGGCCGAAGATCAGGCGACCGATCTCGGCCCGCGCTGCAACGGCGCGGCTGCCGAGGCGCTCGATGCCGGCGAGCAGGTCCGCCTCGGATGGAGCGGTTGTAGACGTGGCAGCCGAAGCGAGGTTTTCAGGCAACGTCGCGGTTCCCCTTCCGTGGCCGGGAGCAAACACCCTTTGTGACAGGGCTTTCATCTCCAGGGGTGGCCTCCCTATATCGGGAGCCGGACGGTAGCACGGCCGAACCCGGAGACGTTGTCGTGAACGATGCCATGCCCGAACGCCAGACCGCCACAATGATCGATCGCTCGCCCTGCGCCATGCCGCTTTCTTCATCTCCAACGCCGGATCGTCCGCGCCGTTCACCTCGAGAGTGTGGTGACCTTCCGTTCGTCATCAAGCGCGACGGCACCTGGCTCTACCGCGGCAGCCCGATCGGCCGCCGCGAGCTCGTTTGTCTGTTCAGCAGCGTCCTCAAGCGCGAGGCCGACGGTTCGTATTGGCTGGAAACGCCGGCCGAGCGCGGGCGGATCGAGGTCGAGGACACGCCCTGGATGGCGGTCGAGATGGATTGGCGCGGTGACGGCTGCAGCCAGGTGCTGTCGTTCCGCACCAACGTGGACCAGGTGGTGACGGCCGGGCCGGAGCACCCGATCCGGGTGTGCACCGACCGCATGACCCAGGAGCCGGTGCCCTACATCCATGTGCGCAATGGCAATGGTGGCCCACCGCTCGAGGCGCGGATCAGCCGTGCCGTCTATTACGAGCTGGTGGCGCTTGCGGTGCCGTGCCGGATGTGCGGGCGCGACGTGCTCGGGGTGTGGAGCGAGAACCGCTTCTTCTCGCTCGGCGAAGTGCCGCGCTGCGCCGACGTGGAGCTCGAGGCCGCCGAGGCCGACTGCACGGAGGCGTAAGCGGTTGGACCTGTTGGCGCTGCGGCGCCGCCTTACGGACGATACGGCACCGCCCGAGGCGATTGCCGCCTTGGCAACCTCGGATGACGCGCACGACCTGATGGACGGCACGTTGCGCCCTGCCGCGGTGCTGGTGCCGATCGTGCACGGGCCGGAGCCGGGCGTGCTGCTGACACTGCGGACATCGCACCTGAAGGCGCATGCGGGCCAAGTCGCCTTTCCCGGCGGCCGCATCGAGCCCGACGACGCAACTCCGGAACACGCGGCGCTGCGCGAAGCCGAGGAGGAGGTGGGGCTGGCGCCGGGCCATGTGGAACTGGCCGGGCGGCTGCCCGACTATGTCACCGGCACCGGATACTTGATCACGCCGGTGCTCGCCTTGCTGCCCGGCGGCTTGGCGCTGACGCCCAGCCCGGACGAGGTCGCCGAGATCTTCACCCTTCCGCTCGCCACCCTGCTCGACCCGGCGGCGCCGGAGCGGCGCACGCGGCAGTTCCGCGGCCGCGAGCGGCGGTTTTGGGTGTGGCCGCACGAACGGCACTATATCTGGGGCGCGACGGCCGCGATCCTGGTGCACCTGGCCGCCCGGTTGCGGGCTCAAGGCGCGTAGGCCGGGCATGGCCCGGTTTGCCGAATTGGCCGCGTTCCTGGTGCCGATCGCCGCCTTCGTGCTGTGGCGCGTTGCCCTGGCGCGCGGCCGGTCCGGACCGGAGCCGCGGCAGTTGGCCATGCTGGCGGTCGCGCTGCTGCTGTTCGGCGCCGGGCTGATCTATATGGCGGAACGCGACCGCCTGCCGCCGGGGCGCTACATCCCGGCGCAGGTGGTGGACGGCCAGATCGTCCCGGGACACGCGGCGGGGCGCGGCGAGTGAACGACCCGGCGCACGTGATGGCGCCGCTTCCCGCCTTTCTCGCCGACCCCGCGCTGCAAGCCGTGCTGGCCGCACTTCCCACCGCACGCCTGGTCGGCGGCGCGGTGCGCGATGCGTTGCTCGGGCGTGAGGTCGCGGATGTGGACCTGGCCGTGCCGGACCCGCCGGACGCCGTGATCCGGCAACTCGAGGCAGCCGGGCTGAAGCATGCGCCGACCGGGCTCAAGCACGGAACAGTGACCGCAATCAGCGGTGGCCGTGGCTTCGAGGTCACGACGCTGCGCACCGACGAGCGCACCGACGGCCGCCATGCCGAAGTGGCTTGGACGCCGGATTGGCGCGAAGATGCGGCGCGGCGGGATTTCACCATCAACGCGATGTCGATGCGGCCGGATGGAGCGGTGTTCGACTATTTCGGCGGCCTCGGCGACCTCGCGGCCGGCCGGCTGCGCTTCGTCGGTGCGCCCGCGCAGCGCATCGCCGAGGATTACCTCCGGGTGCTGCGCTTCTTCCGCTTCCTTGCCCGCTATGCCCGGCTGCCACCCGACCCGGCGACACTGGGAGCGTTGCGGGACGCGGTGCCGCATTTGCGCCGCTTGTCGAGCGAGCGGGTGTGGAGCGAGCTCAAGCGGATCCTCGCCGCGCCCGACCCCACCGGCGCCGTCCGCTTAATGGCCGAACTCGGCGTGCTCGAGGCCGTCCTGCCCGGCGGCAGCGACCCCGAGGCATTGGCGCGCCTGGTCGCGGCGGGGGCGCCGGATGACCCGCTGCTCCGGCTGATGGCGCTCGATCCGAGAGCGCCGGAGCGGGCCGAGGCTTTGAAGCTGTCGAAGGCGGAGGCGGCGACGCTTGCTGGCCTGGCCGGGCCGCCGCCGGACCCCGCCTGGGACGACGACGCGCTGCGCCGGGCGCTGGTCGCGACTCCGGCCGCTTCGTTGATCGGGCGAAGCTGGCTGGCTGCGGGCGCCGATGCCGCCGCCGCGGCCCTGCGGGCGCGCCTCGCATCCATGCCGGCGCCCGTCTTCCCGCTCGCGGGACGCGACGCGGTCCGGCTCGGCGTGCCGGCGGGACCCGCGGTCGGTGCGCTGCTCGCGGCCGTGCACGCGTGGTGGATGGCGGGCGGCTGCGTCGCGGACGCGGCGGCGTGCCGGGCCGAGCTCAGCCGGCGTGCGGGGGGCTTGGCTGGTCGCTGATCCCGCGCGCTGATACACGGCGCCGATGGACATCGAAGCGGCCGCGCCGGAGCGGCCTTCCTCGCCGCCGGACGAGCGCACCGGACCGCTGATGCGGCGGCTTTGGCGGGAGCACATCCGCCACCACCGCGGCCGGCTGCTGGGTATCGTACTGCTGACGGCGCTCGTGGCCGGGCTGACGGCGCTCTACCCGGTGGTGATCAACCGGGCGATCTCGATGTTCGTCGCCCGCGACCAGCGCATCCTGTACCAGCTGCCGGTGCTGGTGGTGGTCGTCACGGCGGCCAAGGCGGCGGCGCAGTACGGCCAAAGCGTGCTGGTGCAGAACCTGGTGCTGCTGGTGATCCGGGAGTTGCAGAACCGAATGTTCGCGCACCTGGTGCGGGCCGACCTGGCCCAGGTCGAACGCGAAGCGCCGGCGACACTCGCGGCCCGGTTCACCACCGACGCCACCATCATCCGCGAGGCGCTGACCCGGACCGTGAACGGGGTGCGTGATTCCGTGACCATCGTCGGCCTGGTGGGCGCCATGTTCTATTTGGATTGGGTGTTGAGCCTGATCGTCGCGCTCATGTATCCGCTGGCGGCGGTGCCGATCCAGCGCCTGGGAAAGCGCATCCGCCGCGCATCGGGCGGCATGCAGGAACAGGTCGGTGAAACCGCGGCGCTGCTGCACGAAAGCTTCGCACAGGCACGCACGGTGCGGGCGTACCGGCTCGAAGCCTCCGAGACGGCGCGGGCGGGCCAGGCGTTCCAGGACATGTATCGGGCGTTGATGCGGATGACGCGCAACCGGTCGCGGCTCGATCCGCTGCTGGAAGTGCTGGGCGGCACCGCGGTAGCGCTGGTGATCGGCTTTGCCGGCTGGCGCGCGGCGCTGGGCGACGGCGGCATTGGCAACTTCGCCGGCTTCGTGTCGGCGCTGCTGCTGGCGGCGCAGCCGCTGCGGGCGCTTGGCTCGCTGAATGCGGCGCTGCAGGAAGGCCTGGCCGGCCTGGTCCGCGTGTTTGCCGTGCTCGACGAGCCGCCCGGCATCGCCGACCGGCCCGGCGCGGAGCCGCTGCCGCCCGGACCGGGGCGGGTGCGGTTCGAGAACGTCGGCTTCGCTTACCCGGATGGCCGGATCGGACTGCATGGCCTGAGCTTCGAGGCGGCGCCGGGCTTGACGTTGGCGCTGGTGGGGCCGAGCGGAGCCGGCAAAAGCACGGCGCTGGCGCTGATCCCCCGGTTGCAGGACGTGCTGCACGGCGCCATCCGCATCGACGGCACCGACGTGCGCGACGCGACCTTGGCCAGCCTGCGCGACGCCATCGCCTATGTGGCGCAGGACACGCTGCTGTTCGACGACACGGTGGCGGCCAACATCCGCATGGGCCGGCCGGGCGCCGTCGAGGCGGAGGTCGAGGCGGCGGCGCGGGCGGCGGCGGCTGAGTTCATCTGGGACCTGCCGGACGGGTTCGCGACCCGGGTCGGACCCGGCGGCGGCCGCCTGTCGGGCGGGCAACGGCAGCGGGTGTCGCTTGCCCGCGCGCTGCTTCGCAATCCGCGCATCCTGCTGCTGGATGAAGCCACCAGCGCGCTCGACGCCGAAAGCGAGGCGGCGGTGCAGCGGGCGCTCGCCACCCTGCGCGCCGGCCGCACCACGATCGTGGTCGCGCACCGGCTTTCGACGGTGCGCGACGCGGACCTCGTGGTGGCGCTGGCCGACGGCGCCGTGGTGGAGCAGGGGTCGCATGCCGAGCTGCTGGCCGTCGACGGGCTGTACGCGCGGCTGGTGAAGACGCAGGCGCTGGCGGCGTAGCCTTTCCGCAGCGCCGACCGCCCCGTGTCAGCGGAACCTGTCAAACTTGATGGTGCGGCGCGTGCGCCTGGTAGGAGATCAGGGTTCCACCGCTGCCGTCGGACCCCGTGGCGAAGTTGGCGGCGGCGTAATTGCCACTGAATTTCAGCATGTCGACTGCATTGGCGCCGTCATAGGCGGTAAAGGTGGTCACGCCGCCAGCCGCGACCGCAGTGAAGCTGGTGACGCTTTGGCCCACCAGGTCGATGGCGTCGCGGAGCGAGAAGCCGCGCAGCAGCCCGGTCTCGCTGACGCCTTGCTCCAGGGTCAGCGTGGCGTTCGTCAGGAACTGCACCGCCTGATCGCTGCTGGCGCCGAGATCGAGCGTGGCGTGGGGATCGATCAGGAACGTCCCGGTGCTGCTGGTCTTGCCGACGTTGTCAACGACTGCGGCCGTCACGTGGAACGTGCCATGGCGGGCTTCGACGATCCCGTCATTGGTCAAATGGCCGGCCAGGGTGCCGCCGTTCGAACCGACGATCCGCCCGGTCGACCCGGTCTCGCTGTCGTAGCTGAGGCTGTCGGTGGTGAACGTGCTGCCGTCGCCGGTGATGGCGATCGTGCCGTCCATGCTCAGAAAGGTGTTGGTCAGGTGGCCGCCGCCGCTGACCTCGATCGTTGCGGTGGCATCGACGTTGCCGCCGCCCGTCACCCCGTGCTCGTTGATACCGGTCACCGTGGCGGCAGACCCGGCGACGCGCAGGACGCCATTGGCGCCGATTTGCAAGAAGCCGTTCTTGACGGTGCCGTGCACCGTCAGCTCGGCATGGTCGAGGCTGAGGCTGCCATCGGTGGCAGTGTAGAAGAACCCGGTCAGATCGAACACGCTGCCCGCGGCGACAGTGACGTCGGCGCCGGCATTCACCGTCAAGTACACGCCGTTGAAGTTGTTGCTGATCGTGAAGTTCCGGAAGGTGACGTCGTCGCCGGTGACGGTGACGTGCTGGCCGACGCCGGTGCCGCTGACGGTGTAAGGCCGATGCGAGCCGGTCGCGAACAATGCGGTATCGATCGAGTAGGCGCCGGAGACGGTGTTGCTTGTCGGGCCGTCATTGGTCGGGCCGCCCGCCGGCGACCAATTAAAGGCGTTATTCCAGGATCCGGACTTGGCTCTGCTCCAATGGTATGTCGTCATGGTTAGACCCTCCCTTCTGGTCCGGGTCCGAACTAAGTTTTTTGTTTGGAAACGTCAACGAGTGGTTAACTAAACAGTTCGTGTACGGAACAGGATGCGGATCAGGCGGCGGCGAACTGGAGCAGCGCCGCTTCGCCTGCGGCACTGAGCCGGTAGACGCCCCGGTCGACCCGTTCGAACCATCCGTAGACGTTCCGGTGGACGATCGCCGTGGCACGCGGGGTGGCCGTGGCCAATGCCTTGGTCGGCTGCGGGCCGTCGCGCAGCAGGATGGCGCAGGCGAGCGCATCTTGCCGGTAGGCGGTGACGATCGGCACGCCGCGCGTGCCGCCGGGGGAGGGGTCGCCGCGCCGCCGGCCATGCTCGGCCAGCAGCTTGCGGCGGCGGCGCAGGTTGGCACGCGGGCGGTACGGCGCGGGCTCGGCCAACACCTCGACCTGCTCGCGCGCCGGGTGGACGGCGAGGAGGCCGAGGCCCAGCAACCGGCATAGCTTGCGCGCCCGTGCGTCGCGATCCCGGCCGCGTCGCGTGGCCATCACCGCGAGCCACACCTCGTCGGCGCAGGCCATGCGATCGACACCTTGCAGCACGAGGTCGAGCGAGAAGCCGAGCTTCAGTTCGGTCACCATCAGCACCCCGCCCGCCGTGTCGAGGCCGACCACGTCGCAGCCGCACACCTCGCCTTTCACGTCATAGCCGCGGCCGGCGAAGAACCGCTTCACCACGGGGTAGAGGGCCGACTCGGACATCGCCGCCATGATACGGCAATCAGGCCCGGCGTTGGGCCGGACCGGTCAGCCCACTCCTCAGCCCTTGCGGCTGGGCATCTCGCCCGCGGCAACCAGGGCGGCGGCGATGGCGACGCTGCGCCGGGCCTGGTGCCGCACCGCATCGAGGTCTTCCGGCGCCGGGTCGCGGTTCTCGGCGCCGACGATCGCCGACGCGCCGTACGGCGACCCGGCTTCCAGCATCGCCTCGTCGGTGTAGCCGGTCGGCACGATGATCATGCCGAGATGGGCCATTGGGGCGTAAAGCGACAAGGTCACAACCTCGCTGCCGCCATGCGGCCAGGACGCGGTGGCGAAGGCGCCGCCGACCTTGCCGGCCAGCGCGCCGCGCTTCCATTGCGGCCCGAGCTGGTCGAGGAAGTTCTTCAGCTCCGTCGCCATGGCGCCGAAATAGCAAGGGGTGCCGAACAGGATCGCATCGGCCCACTCGGCGTCGTCGTGGGAGGGTTCGGGGTACAGCGCGTTTTGCCGGGCAGCGCTTTCGGTCCAGCCCTTCACCTTTGCCATCACGTCGGCGCCGGCCACCTCGCGCGGGCGGCGCACCCGCACCTCGGCCCCGGCCTCCCGCGCCGCCTCGGCCGCCGCCTCGGCCAGGTGCTGCACGGAGCCGGAGCGGGAATAGTAGACGATCAGCAAGCGGGTCGGGTTGGACACACGGCGGCTCCTGGCCGCCGGAGGTGGCAGCGAGCGCTACAGGTGTGCCCGAAGCCTGGTTCGAACAGGTGCGGCCCCGTCCGGCGGGGGTCAGACCCCCGGGTTGACGATGTAGAGATAGGAGCCGGCCCCTTGCGTGCCGGTGGCGAATTGCAGGTGCCGCGCCTGCTCGAGGCTTAAGCCCGAGAAGGTGATGCTCGCGTCGATGCCGTCGCCGGTGCGTCCGTTGCCGCCGACGATGTTGGCGCGCAGCGTCGCCCCTTCCGACCCGGCGGCGCCAGAAAGGGCCGTGTCCCAACGATACGTGCTGACGCCGGGCGTGAACCCCCACAACGTGGCCGCGTCGCCGGCGTGGAAGTTGCGGATGGTGTTCCAGACGGTGCCCGGCGCGCGGCTGTCGGTGAAGAACGTGTCGAGGCCGCTGCCGCCGGTGAGGAAGTTGGAGCCGAGCCCGCCGTCGAGCACGTTCTGTCCACTGCTGACCTGGATGGCGTCCGTGCCCGCTCCGGCATGGAGGAACACATTGGGCATCTGCGTGCTGAGGGCGACGTCGTCGCCGCCGGCGTAGACATAGGCCCATTGCAGGTAATTGGGCGACCCGGCGGCCGGCGCGGCCGGGTTGATGGCGGCCGAGGCGCCGGTCGTGCCGTCGCGCGAGCCGATGACGGCGGCCGTGAACACGCCGGTCGCGGTGTTGTAGGTGCCGTTGGTGAAGGCGAGCGTCTCGACGTCGTCGTAGGTCTGCACCCCGCCGGGGCATGTGACGGTGGTGGACGAGGTCGAGCCATACACCCCCATCGACGGTGAGTAGGTGAGGCCGGTGAAGGCGAGATCGTTGCCGGGACCGCCATTCACCTCGATCGGGGCGCCGCTCGCGTAAATCGTGTCGTCGCCTTCGCCGGCGGCCACCGCGTCATGCCCGCCGATGCTGTAGATGAGGTCGTTGCCGCCGGTCCCGACCAGGACGTCGGCCCCGGTGCTGCCGACCAGCGTGACCGACTCGGTTGCGGCGTTCCACGCCTGGCCGATCGGACCAGCGCCAGGCGTAGTGCCGTAGATCGAGCGGATCGCGGCGATGTCGAGCGGCCCCAGCGTGCCGTTGCGGTCGCCGGTGTAGGACATGACCGTCTCGTCGCCGTTGTCGAGCGGCGCGGCGAGGGTGTTGCCAGGCGTGTCGAAGGGATGCTTCAGCCCGAGCGCGTGGCCGATCTCGTGCACGGCGATATGGGGGAGATCGTAGGAATATGCGGGGTTGGCCAGATAACTTGTATCGAAGTACACGTCGCCGCCCACGCTGTTAAAGCCCGGCAGGACGTGCGGCACGTTGGACGCGTCTCGCGTCGTGCCGGTGATGGGGTAATATCCTTCACCGACGACGTTTGCGGCGATGCCCAAGCTGGTCAGTTTGTAGGCGCCGAACGTCAGTTCGCCTTGGGTCGCCTTCACCTCATGGAAGCTGATCCCGCTGACGGCCGCCCACTCGTCGAGCGCGCGCCGCACGTCGGCCTTTTCCGCCTCGGTCAGCGGGGAAAAGGTTTGGGCCGCGGCGAGATTGGTGGTTTGCACAAACGGCGTCGCCGAGGCCGAGAACGAGTAGGTCAGCGTGACAGACTGTGCTGGTGAACCGCCGTTCCAAGTGTAACCGGATAAAAGAGCCGAATAATTCGTAACGACCGACATTGAGAGCCGCCCTGTTGCTCGGAACAAGGCAGCAATTAACGCTGAGATATCGTTCCGTCAACGTTACCACTGTCGTCGATTGTCGTCTTGCGTCGGGCTTTGCCGGCTTCGGCGCAACAAACTCGCGACATGGAACGAGACCGCTGGGTTGCCGGTTTGCGGCCCAACGGCTGCGGGGTCGAACCCGGCTACTGCGCGCCGGCGCCGAGGTTCTTGTCGAAGAAGGCGGCAATTTCCGTCATCGCCTCCTTCACCTCCGGGATGCGGTCGTCACGATAGAATTGCGCGTGCGACTGGCCTTCGAACACCTGCAGCCGCGTTTCCACCCCCGCTTGGCGCAGCTTCTGGTTCACCCGCACGGTGTTGCTCAGCAGCAGGTCGCGGGTGCCCGAGGTCAGGATGGTGGGCGGGAAGCCGGACAGGTCGCCATACACCGGCGACAGCAGCGGATCGTGGAAATCGTGGCCGTTGGCGTAGAACCGGGTCGCGGCGTCGCAGAACCCGTCCGGCGACACCAGCACGTTGTCCACCAACGCATTGGTCTGGAACGTGTCGCCGACCTTGGTCACGTCCGACATCGGCGTGCCGGGAGCGATGGCGCCCGGCATCGGCAGGTGCTCGGCTTTCGCGCGCAGCATCATCTCCAGCGTCAGCGCGCCCCCGGCGGAACTGCCGAACACAGCCACGTTCTTCGGATCGGTCTGCTTGATCGCCGCCTTGTAGACGGTCATGCCGTCGTCGAGCGCGGCCGGGAAATAGGCTTCGGGTGGCATGCGGTAGTCCACCGCGATGACCTTCATGCGGGCAAAGCCGGCCACCAGCATCGCTTCCGGCAGCGCCGCTTCGCGCGGGTTGAGCACGTAGCAGCCGCCATGGACGTGCACGGCGAGGCGGTCGCGGTTGCGCGCCGGCATGTCGGTGGGCGTGATGGTGTAGACGCGGACGCCGTCGATCGTGCCGGGCTCGATCTTGACCCGCAGCCGCTCGGCCATGGCGGGGATGGTGGGGGCCACTGCGGTCGCGATGCTGTCCGAGTACCTGCTTCCAGCCATCGGGCGTGGTGGGCGGCTTGTCCCAGTTGGTGCGCAGCGGCTGGGCAATGATCGCCTGCATCTCGGGGCTGACGTCGTTGGGCACGGGGAGGGTCTTGGCCGGCGCCTCGCGCGGCGCAAGCGTCTGCGCCTGCCCGGCAGAAGCGAGCAGCAGCGTGGCCATCACAGCGGCGGCGAGGGGGCGTGACATGGGCGTCCTCCGTGCTTTTCGCGCAGGCTGGCACGCGGAGCGCCGCACGACCAGGGGTGAAGGGGATGACCATCCCTTCCGGGCCAAGGGCAGCGCCCTTGCGCTTGCGCTACTCCACCGCCTCCAATGTCACCCGCGCATCGAGGTCGCGCCGGATCAATGCCAAGGCGGACGCCGCCGATTCGCGCAGCGCGCCGGTGCAGAGCGGCGCATCGATGGCGGACGAGAAGCGCCGGCGCACATGCAGGGTGCCGTCTTCCAGCGTCCACGTGCTGCGATAGCTGAAGGCAGCCGTTTCGATCGCGCGCGGTCGCGGCAGCGCCGACGGGCGCCAGCCCGGCGGCAAGCCGAGCGAGAGGTGTTCCTCCTGGGTGCCGGCGTAGCATGGCGTCGGCTCGGACGCCGGCAGGTCGCGGACGTAAAGCGGGCCGAGCAAGCCATCGCCGGGCCGGGCCCCCACGCGCAGGCCGGTCGGCAGCACGAAGCTGTCGCCGTCGAGCCAGTCGGGTTGGGGCGCGAGCTCGAATCGCCCGGACAGGCTGGCGTCGCCGTCCGATCCCTGCGCCGCAGCCAGGTCGAAGGCGCCGGAGCCTTGTTGGCCCCAACTGCGCAGCTGCGCGACGACGGCTTGTTCGCTGCCGGAGGCTTGGGCCCGGCGGCGGGCGGCGCGCAATTCGGTGGCGAACGGTCCGGTCGCCGTGGTCGTGGTCGTCCCGGTGATCCGCCCGGCGCTGTCGAGCTGCATTGCCGTGTCCAGCCGCTCGGTCGCGACCCCGGGGGGCAGCACGGGCGTGGTTTGCAGCACGGCGCCGATGGCGGTCGCATGCACCACCGGCTTGCCATACTCGCTGAGCGGCAAGGTCCCGAACGGCGCGTCGGCCGTGGTGTCGGCGTAGAGATCCCACTCCGGCACGTAGGTGATCGCGTGGTTGAACGCGGTGTAGGTGGGCGGTCCGCTGAGCGTGTAGCTGGCGCCCAAATGGATCAGGACGGGGTTGGCAGGAATGCCGCGGGCCCGCAGCAGCGCCGTCAGCAGCACGGCCTGGTCCTTGCAGTCGCCGAACCGGTTGGCGAGGGTTTGTTCGGCGGCATGCGGGTCGTAGCCGCCGTTGGCGACGTAGATCGCCACCCAGCGGATATGGGCGCCCACCCACTCGTACAGCAGGCGCGCCTCGTCGCGCCGGTCACGGGCGGGCGCGGCGATCTCGTCGGCGAGCGCCTGGATCGCCGGGGTCACCGTCGAACGCGGCCCGACCATCGCGGCGTAGGCGCGGCCGAACGCGGTCCAGTCCGGGAACATGGAGGCGAACATGCGCGGCGCCCGGTCGAGCCCGAGCAGCGCAGCCGAGTCCTGCAGCTTGGCCGGCGCCTGCCAATGCCAGCGATACAGCCGGCGGCCCCCATCGAGCTCGGTGTCGGTCGCGGTCGGGCCATGCGTCTCGGTTCGCAGCGCGAGGTCGGCCGGCGCGTCGATCTCGATGCTGGCGTCGTCCCACGGCAACGAGGCGGCGAACAGATTGGTGAAGGCGGCAAAGCCCGGGATCGGCGTCCGCATCACCGTGTGCCGCCAGGTCAGCACCAGCACGTCGCCACCGGCGACGCCGGGGAACACGGCCACGACCTGCTTGCGGTCGGTGTATTCCGGGGCGTTGGGCACGCCGGGTGCGAGCTGGGTGCGCACCGCCCCGGGCGGGATCGGCAGGCGGGTGCCGTCCGGCTTTTGCGTGTAGCCCTCGATCAGCTCCATCGTGTCCATGCCGTCGGTGAACCCGGCCAGCTGCTGCGCTTCGCGCTGCGCCGCCGCGTCGTTGTCGACGGCGATTTCGACATGGATGCTGGACACACTGCTGCCGTCGCGGTCCAGGATGGTGTGGCTGGCATACTGGCGCAGGCTGACGGGCGCGTCGGCCGCCGCTGCCGGCAAAGCGGCGGACCAGACGGCGAACAAGGTGGCGGCGAACAGGGCGGCGGCGATCAGTCCCAAGCGACGCATCGTGCCTCGTCGGTTCAATTGATCGTGAGCCTAGCCGCGCGACCGCCGGGCCGTCACACAGGAAATGTCAGCGGCGTTCAGGTTTGGCTAATCAAGTCGGCAGACGCAGCCGGGCGCGCAGGCCGCCCATGGGGCTGTCTTCCAGCATGATCTCGCCGCCATGGGCACGGACGATGTCGCGGGCGATCGTCAGCCCGAGCCCGGTGCCGCCGCCGGCGCTGCTTTCGAACGGACGGAACACGCTTTCCCGGCGGTCGGGTGCGATCCCCGGGCCGTCGTCGTCCACGATCAGCTGCACCGCCCGGTCCAGCCGCTCGGCGGCCAGCCGGATGCGCCGGGCGTAGCGGCGGGCGTTGTCCACCAAGTTGGTCAGCGCCCGGCGGGCAGCGTCGGGGCGCAAGTTGACGATCAGCCCGGCCGGCGCGTCCAACGTCACGTCGGCGCCGGCGCGGCGGGCGCCCGAGGCGACATCCTCCAGCATGGCGGCGACGTCCACCGGCTGCGCCTGCTCGGCGCCTTCGCCGCGCGCGAACGCGAGATAGCCGCCGATCATCCGCTCCATTTCGGCAATGTCGCCGGTCATCTCGGCGATGTCGTCGCGCAGCTCCGGAGTTGCCGGCAGCACGGCGAGGGCGAGGCGCAGCCGGGTCAGCGGCGTGCGCAAATCGTGCGAGACGCCAGCCAGCATCTCGGTGCGCTGCGCGAGGAAGCGGGTGATGCGGGCCTGCATGCGATTGAACGCGGCGGCCGCCTGGCGCACCTCGGTCGCGCCTTCGGGGCGGATCGGCTCGCGGTCGCGGCCCATGCCGAACGCTTCCGCCGCCTCGGCGAGGCGCCGGATGGCGCGGACCTGGTTGCGCAGGAACAGCGCGGCGATGCCGAACAGCAGCAGCGCCGTGCCGACCACCCAGATGACGAAAATGTAGATGGTGCTGGCGTAGAGGCGCTTGCGCGGCGCCTCCAGCTCAAGCACGGCGTCGGGCAGCTGGATCCGCACGACAACGTTGCGCGGGTCGGATGACCAGTCCATCACGAACGGACGGCCGACCTTGGATTGCAGCGCGGCGCCCAAATCGTCATCCATCGGCCCGAGCTGGTTCACGTGCGTGTTGGGCGGCAGGCGCGCACCCGACACCAACCGCATCGGGATCTCGAACTGCAGCCAGGCGCTGCGCAGGATGCCGTCCTGATCGTCGGGAAAACGGCGCAGCAGGTCGACCGTCTGCGCGATCTCGCCGGCGATGGCGCCGGATAACCGGCGGGAGATCAGGTCGAGATGGACGCCGTAGAAGTAGGTGAAGGCGACCGCCTGCAGCGCGACCAGCGGGACCAGCACGATTAACAGGCTGCGGCCCAGCAGGCCGCGCGGCAGCATGCGCTTGAGCGGCCGGACGAGCGTCATACGCCCGGTTTGAGCACGTAGCCGCGGCCACGCACGGTGTGCAGGAAACGGGGCTCGCGCGGGTCGGCCTCGATCTTGCGGCGCAGACGGGTGACCTGGACGTCGATGGCGCGCTCGCCGGCCTCGTCCATCTGCAGCGTTTCGACGATGGCCTCGCGGGAGAACACCTCCCCGGGCTTGCGCGCCAGCGCTTGCAGCAGCGCGCCTTCGCCGCCGGTCAGGTGGACCACGGTGCCGGCCGCGTCCTGCAGCTCGGCGCGCTCGACGTCGAAGCTGAGCGGGCCGAGGCGGAGCGGACCGCTGGGCGGCTCCGGCGCGGCCGGCGCCGGGACCGAGCGGCGCAGCATGGCGCGGAGCCGCAGCACGAGCTCGTACGGCTCGAACGGCTTGCCGAGATAGTCGTCGGCGCCGGACTCGAACCCGGCGATGCGGTCTTCCGGCGCGCCGCGGGCGGTCAGCAGCAGCACCGGCAAGTCCTGCCGCTCGCGGCGCAGGCTCGTGGTGAGGTCGAGGCCGGTTTCGCCGGGCATCATCACGTCGAGCACCAAAGCGTCGGGCTGCATGAAGCGCAGCTTGTCGCGCGCTTCGCCGGCGTCAGCGGCGACGGTGACGCGAAACCCCTGCTCGGCGAGATAGCGCGACAGCAAGGCGCGCAGCCGGGCGTCATCGTCGACCACCAGAACGTGGGCGTCGGCGGCGTCGGTCGCGGCGGCGCTCATGTCGGGGTGGTCTTGTCGAGCACCTGGCGGGCGCCCTGGTCCATGATGGCGCGCATGACGCGGCGGAAGCCGTCCACCGCCGGGCCGCCGGCCTCACGGTAGGCGGCGGCGAGGCGCTCGCGCTGGCTTTCGAACAGCCGCCGCTCGAGCGCCAAGCCCGCCTCGGTCAAGGTCAGCAGCCGCTGCCGACGGTCGCTGCGGCCCGGCGCCTGCGACACCAAGCCCTGCTCGACCAGCGTGGTCAGCACGCGGGCAAGGCTCTGCTTGGTGATCCGCAGGATCGCGAGCAGGTCGCCGACGGTGATGCCGGGCTGACGGCCGATGAAGTGGATGGCACGATGATGGGCGCGGCCCAGGGCGAGCTGTTCCAGGATTGCGTCGGCAGCGGCGGTGAAATCGCGGTATGCGAAGAACATGAGATCCTGCGCGTGGCGCATCTGCTCCTCGCGCAGGAACAGGTGGTCCACGCCGGCCGCTCCTTTCTGCTCGGGGGCCCGCACGACGGTGGCTGAGGCGCTTTTGTGCATGGCTGGGTTTCCGGCTGCTTAGGGCAGCGTTGTTGACTTAGTTCGATGGTTGATTATAGCGTGGCGTGGTAATAAGCAACAAAGTTTCGTGGAGAACGGCGATGGCGCTCATTCCTTTCGACGACCGCGACGGCACGATCTGGTTCGACGGAGCCATGATCCCGTGGCGTGATGCCAAGCTGCACGTGTTGTCGCATGGTCTGCACTATGCCAGCGGCGTGTTCGAGGGCGAGAGATCATATGGCGGCAACATCTTCAAGCTGCGCGAGCACACGGAGCGGCTGATCGGCTCGGCGGCGATCCTCGGCTTCAAGATCCCGTACAGCGCCGACGAGATCGACGCGGCGTGCCGGGCGGTGCTGGCGGCGAACGGGCTGTCGGACGGCTATGTGCGGCCGATCGCGTGGCGCGGCGCCGAGCAGCTCAGCGTGTCGGCGCAGCTGACCAAGATCCACCTGGCGATCGCCTGCTGGGCCTGGCCGAACCTGTTCGGGGCCGACCGGATGAAAGGCGTGCGGCTGGGCATGGCGCCGTGGAAGCGGCCGCACCCGGAAACGGCGCCGACGGCGAGCAAGGCGGCGGGTCTGTACATGATCGGCACGTTGTCGAAGCATGCCGCCGAAGCCGCCGGGTTCGACGATGCGCTGATGCTGGACTGGCGTGGGCTCGTGTCGGAAGCGACCGGCGCCAACATTTTCCTGGTGATCGACGGCGCCGTGCATACGCCGGTGCCGGACTGCTTCCTCGACGGCATCACCCGCCGGACGGTGATGGCGATCGCCCGCAAGCACCAGATGCAGGTGATCGAGCGGCACATCCCGTTCGAGGACCTGGACCGCGCGAGCGAGGTGTTCCTGGCCGGCACGGCGGCCGAGGTGACCCCAGTGCGCGAGATCGACGGGCGTCACTACACCCCCGGAGCCGTCACCGCGACGCTGCTGTCCGATTACGAGGCGGTGGTGCGGCTGTCGCCCGAGGAGGTCGTCCGCCGCCTGGCGGCGTAGCCGGGCGGGGCAGCGATCGGCGCCGGTCGCATCGGCCGGCGCCGATTTACGTTGGTCAGTTGGTCTTGGCGCCCGGAGTGACGGCGGCGGCGCTGCCGGGGTTGGCGGCCGTGGTGCTGGCGGCCTTGTGGACGGCGTGCTTGGGCGCATGCCGGACGGCCGGGCGGGCGTGGACCGTGCCCTGGGCCATCGCCGGCACGGCGAGCGAGGACAGCAGCGCGGCAGCGAGCGTCAGGCTGGATAGCTTGGACATGGTATGGGGTTCCTGCAGACCGGCGTCATTGCCGGTCCTGACGATGAAGCGCCGCCGTCGCGGCCCCTGTGCGGCGGGACAATGGCCCGACGGTGGCACGAGGCGAGCGACCGTGGCGGCCGCCATAGTGCGTACGGATTAAGCCGTGTGGCTGTTGCCGCAGCAGGCGTTCGCGTGGCAGAACGTCCCAAATAAGCCGGCTCCGACCGGTCCTCTGGGAGGTCACCGCAGCAATGAGTTCACAAACGGCGACAGTCGCCGCCTTCGACACCAAGCTCGGTGCCGGAATGAGTGGCGCCGATCAGCAGGCGATCGTGCGCGATCAGAAGTTCCAGGAATTGGTGAAGAAGCGCAACAGCCTAGCGATCGGGCTCTCGATCGTGACCTTGGCGATCTATCTCAGCTTCATCTTCCTGGTGGCCTTCAACAAGCCCCTGCTGGCGACCAAGATCGGCGGCGGCACCACCTCGCTCGGCATCGTGCTCGGGCTCGTGGTCATCGTCTGCGCGTTCCTGTTGACGGCGGTCTACGTGGTGCGGGCGAACGGTCGGTTCGACGACCTGACCGCGCAGCTGGTGCGGGAGTACAAGCGTTGATCCGCGCGGCGGCGGCCCTTGCCGCCCTGCTGAGCGTAGCCGGGACGCGGGCGGCCTGGGCGGCCGACGCGATCAGCGGGCCGGTCGAGAAGCAGGCGTTGAACGTGACGGCGATCGTCATCTTCGTGGTGTTCGTGGTGCTGACGCTGTTCATCACCTACCGCGCCGCGCAGACGACCAAGTCGGCGTCGGACTTCTACGCGGCTGGCGGCGGTATTTCGGCCAGCCAGAACGGGCTGGCGATCGCCGGCGACTACATGTCGGCGGCGTCGTTCCTGGGCATTTCCGGCCTGGTGTTCGCCAACGGCTTCGACGGGCTGATCTACTCGATCGGCTTCCTCGTTGGCTGGCCGCTGGTGCTGTTCCTGATCGCCGAGCGGTTGCGCAACCTCGGCAAGTTCACCTTCGCCGACGTGGCGTCGTTCCGGCTGGACCAGACCTCGATCCGCATCCTGTCGGCGATCGGCACGCTGACGGTGGTGTCGTTCTACCTGATTGCGCAGATGGTGGGCGCCGGCAAGCTGATCCAGCTGCTGTTCGGGCTGCCATACGGGTACGCGGTCGGCATCGTCGGCGTGCTGATGATCGTCTACGTGGCGTTCGGCGGCATGAAGGCGACCACTTGGGTGCAGATCATCAAGGCCTGCCTGCTGCTGGGCGGCGCCAGCTTCATGGCGCTGATGGTGCTGATTAAGTTCGGCTTCAGCCCGGACGCCATGTTTGCCGCCGCGGTGCAGACCCACCCTAAGGGCGACGCCATCATGGCGCCGGGCGCGTTCGTGGCCGATCCGGTCTCGACGATCTCGCTCGGCCTCGCGCTGATCTTCGGCACAGCCGGGCTGCCGCACATCCTGATGCGCTTCTTCACCGTGTCCGACGCCAAGGCGGCGCGGAAGTCGGTGCTGTGGGCCACCGGCCTGATCGGCTACTTCTACGTGCTGACGTTCATCATCGGCTTCGGCGCCATCAGCTTCCTGATGAACGACCCGACCTACTACAAGGTCGGGCCGAACGGCGCCTACAACAAGATCGCCGACCTGATCGGTGGCGCTGCCAACATGCCGGCGATCGACCTGGCCGAGGCGGTCGGCGGCAACGTGTTGTTCGGCTTCATCTCGGCCGTTGCCTTTGCGACCATCCTCGCGGTCGTCGCCGGGCTGACGCTGGCGGGCGCTTCGGCGGTCAGCCACGACCTTTATGCGTCGGTGATCGCCCGCGGGCGGGCGACCGAAGGGCGGGAGGTGCTGGTCTCGAAGATCTCGGCGGTGGCGATCGGCGTGGTCGCGATCCTGCTCGGCTACGTGTTCGAGAACCAGAACGTCGCGTTCATGGTCGGCCTCGCCTTCTCGGTGGCGGCCAGCTGCAACTTCCCGGTGCTGCTGATGTCGATCCTGTGGCGCGGGACCACGACGACGGGCGCCTTGATCGGCGGCTTCCTCGGGCTGTTGTCGGCGGTGGCGATGATCGTGCTGAGCAAGGCGGTGTGGGTCGACACGTTCCACATGGCCAAGACGGCCGCCTTCCCGTTCGACAACCCGGCGCTGTTCTCGGTGCCGGTCGCGTTCATCGGCATCTACCTGTTCTCCAAGCTCGACACGTCGATGCGCGGGCGGCGGGAGCAGTCGCTGTTCGAACAGCAATATGTCCGAGCGGAAACCGGCATCGGCGCATCCACGGCCGAGGCGCACTGATCAACCGAACGGCCCGGCGTCCCGCCGGGCCGTCGATCGGATCGGCCGGACGCGCCCGCTTGCGTCCTCAGCGGCCGATCCGGATCGAAGCGGTCGCCGTGCTGGCCGTGTCGGTCGTGAAGCCCGGCGCGGCCAGCAGCAACCACATGACGACCGCCCCCGCGACGCTTCCCAGGATCAGGCTTGCGACCGCCCGGCTTCGGCTCCGGGTCGCAGTCACCCACGCCGGCGGCTCGAGACGAATCGTGAACACTCGGTCGCCGGCTTGTATGGCATAAGACACTTTGTCGTCTCCCCATTAACCTTTCGTTCAGCATTTGTTCTCGTTTGCGCAGGTGAGTCAAGCCGCCGCTGCCTCCGTCGGTCAGCTCGCGTCGGCGTGGCCGGGCCGGAGGACGGGATAGCTGCTGGAGAACAGTTCCTCGACCGGCGGGTGGGCCCAGCTCCGCTCGGGGTAGCGACGGACCAAGCCGTCGAATTGCGCCTGCGCCCGGTGCGCGTCGGCCGCGGCGTCGACGCCGACGATCCGGCCGCCCTCCACCCGAAACCGGCCGTCCACCATCACGTCGAGCACGTCACGCCCGGATCCGCCGATCAGCAGCGTTTGCACCGGGTCGATCATGGGGCCGATCCGGTCGCTGCCGAGATCCCACACCGCGACGTCCGCCATCGCGCCCGGCTGCAGCCGCCCCAGATCGGGACGGCCCAGCGCGTCGGCGCCGCCCACCGTCGCCGCGTCGAACAGGTCCTCGGCCCGCACCGCCGCCGCATCGCCTTCCACGACCCGGCACAGCAGCAGCCCGAGTTGCAGGTTCAGCAGCATGTCCGGCGGCGCCGTATCCGTGCCCATGCCGACGCGCAGCCCCATGCGGCGGCAGCGGGCCAGGCTGTCCAGCGCCCGGCCACCGCGCGCCGACACCAGCGGGCAATGCACGAGGGTCGCCCCGGCGTCGCGCATGATCTCGAGGTCGCGGCCGGGACGCTCCACCCCGCGGCTGCCGGACACCCAGGTTCCGTGCGGCAACAGCATTCGCGGCGACAGGACGCCGAGCGATTGCAGCCATTCCGGCGGGCTCATGCCGTGCCGGGCCAGCACCAGCTCGTACTCCTGCCGGGATTGGCAGCAGTGCAGCCGCACTGGTACGTCGAGCTCGCGCGCCGCGTCGGCGGTGCCGCGCAGCAACGCCGCGGTGCAGGTCTCGATCCGGTCCGGCGCCAGCATCGTGCGCACGAGGTCGCCGTACCGACCCTCCTGCGTCCGGCAGAAGCCGATTGCGTCCTGCAGCCCGCGCAGGCCCCGTGCCTCGTCGAACGCGGCGGTGATGCGGCCATCGGCTTCGACCACCAAGTTTCCGGTGCGGTAAGCCGGGCCCAGATACACCCGCAGCCCCAGCGTGGCCGCGGCCGCTGCGGCGTCCGTGAACTCCTCGGTCGTCTCGCCCCATTCCCGGTAGAACAGCGAGGCGATCGGCAGGGCGGTGGTGATGCCGTTCCGCAGCAATTGCGCGAAGGCGTGGCGCTTCTGGAACGCCAGCTCGTCCGGCGTGTACATCTCGTACGGCCCGCGCTCGATGTAGGAGCGCGGCCAGATCCGGCCCTTGCGCCAAGCCGGCTGATTGTCGAAGCCGAGGATGGTGGTGTCGAGATCGGACAGCGCGTCGAGGTCGATGAATCCCGGGGCGATCAGTGCCGCGCCGTACTCCCGGCGCTCCTCCACCTCGCCCGGGAAGCCGTGCCCGGCGAACACTACGCGCGGGCCCTCGATCACCAGCTCGCCGCCCGGCAGCAGGCAGTGGCGGCCGTCGCGATGCCCCAGCAGCCAATCGGCCGTCAGCAGGGTGCGGCGGCCACGCATCACGCGGCCTCCGGCGCCGCCTTGCCGTCCGCCACCACGGTTCCGCGCTTGACCACGATGCGGTTTCCGGGCCGTTGCGCGACGGCCTCCGCCACCGTTTCGGCGGCGACCAGCACGAGGTCGCCACCGCAGCCCGGCGCCAGGCCGTAATCGGGCAAGCCGAGCGCCCGGGCGCCGCCTTCCGTCACGACTTCGAGCAGCAACGCCAGCTCGTCGTCGCGCCGAAGGTTGTTGCGCAAGCCGATGAACATCGCCCGTTCCAGCATGTCGGCATTGCCGTACGGTCCCCAGGTGTCGCGGATCCCGTCCGAACCGGCGCACACGACGACGCCCGCCTGCAGCAGGCGCTTGAGCGGCGGTGCCGGTCGGCTGGCCGGCCCGGTGGTCATGATCGCGATCCCAGCTTCGGCCAGGGCGTCGATCAGCGGCTCGACGACCGAGGGCTCCGGCATGCCGAGGCAGAAGGCGTGGCTGATCACGACCCGCCCGGCCATGCCCAGCGCGCGCGTGCGCTCGATGATCAGCTCGGTCGAGAACGCCCCCATCTCGCCGGTCTCGTGCAGGTGGATGTCGACGCCGCGGTCGAACCGCTCGGCTAGGCCGAATACTGCGTCGAGATGGCCCTTCGGATCGCGGTCGATGGCGCAGGGATCGAGCCCGCCCACCGTCTCGGCGCCGAGCCGCAGCGCCTGCTCCAGAAGCTCCACCGTGCCGGGGCGGATCAGCAGGCCGCTCTGCGGAAAGGCGACGAGGTCGATCGTGACGCGGTCCGCCACCGCGTCGCGGGTCGCGAGCACGCCCTCGATGCCGGCCACGCCGCACTCGGTGTCCACGTCCACGTGGCTGCGGATGAAAGTGCTGCCGTGCGAGACGGAGAGCGCCGCCTGCCGCGCCGATTGCTGCCGCGGGTCGATCGGCAGCGTCCGCCGCATCGTCCGTTCGTTGTCGATCTTGTCGATCAGCCGTGGCCCGACCTCGTTGCGGTACCACGGCAGGCCCAGCAGCAACTTGTCGAGGTGGGTATGCGCCTCCACCAGGCCCGGCAAAGCGAGGCGGCCGTTTCCGTCCAGTTCGGCGACGCCGGGCGGCGCCGGTTCGTTCGAGAAGCGGCCGCCCAGGATCAGCAGGTCGGCCGCCGGGCCGCCCGCCGGCCGGACGTTGCGCACCAGGAGATCGGCCATCGCGCTAGGACCCCATCCGCGTCATCCACAGCCTCACCTTGTTGTCAGGCAGTTGCAGCACGTGCGCCACGTTCGACCGCATCGCCCACGCCATCGGCTGCTGATGCAGCGGCAGGAACAGGATGTCGTCGCCGGCCGCCTGCAACGCCCCGCTTTCCAAGGCCAGGCGCTTGGCCGTGTCGAGCTCGTTCGCGGCCTCGTCGATCGGCTTGTCGAGTGCCGCCGTCCCCCAGCCGCCCCAATCGAACAGCCCGTTGGCGCCGGTGTTGGTGTGCACCACCTGCACCAGCAGCGAGAGCGCGTCGATCGCCGGCTCGTTGGCCCAGCCGAGCGGGGTGATGTCGAATTGGCGCGCGACCCGGCGCTGCGTGGCGACCGCCCGCGGCGACAGCTGCAGCGCCACCTTCAGGCCGATGCGCGCCCACATGGCCACCGCGGCCTGGCAAATCTGCTCCTCGTTCACGTAGCCTTCGGGCGTGCACAGCATCGTCATCGCGGTGCCCTCCGGCACGCCGGCCGCGGCCAGCAGCGCTTTCGCGGCGGCCGGGTCGTAGGGCAGGCGATGGTCCTGCTCTGGCCGGTAGCCGGGGATCGCGGGCGCGACCAGCGCGCCGGTGACGCGGGATTGGTTGCGCATCACCACGCGGCGCATCTGCTCGATGTCGATCGCCTGGTACATCGCCTGCCGCACCCGCTTGTCGCGCAGCGGGTTCGGCGCGCCGCTCAGCAGCGTGTCGTTGTAGTTGAGCGCGAAGAACACCGTCCGCAGCTCGGTCGCGAGCAGCAGCTTGACCTTCGGCTCGTTCTCGACCCGCGCCGTCGCCTGCAGCGGGATGGCGTTGGTGAAGTCGATCTCGCCCGAGATCAGCGCGGCGATACGGGTGGCGTCGGAGTTGATCGGCGTGAACTCGATCCGGTCCAGGTTGTGCCGCGGCGTGTCCCACCAATCCGGTTTCCGCAGCAGCACGGTGCGGCTGTCGGCGGCGCGGCTGTCGAGCCGGAACGGACCGGTGCCGTTGGTGTGGTTGGTGGCATAGCCCTCGACCTTGCGGCCGACGTCGGTCGCGGCTTCGGTGTGGTTGGCCACCAGCCAAGGCTTGGAGAAGACGAAGATGTTGGTGAGGTCGTTCAGCAGCAGCGGGTAGCGGGAGTTGAGCTCGATATCGACCGTCATGGGGTCGACCGCGCGGGCCGACTTGAACGCCGGCAGGTTGCCTTTCAGCGGCGAGTCGTCCGCGGTCGCCCGGCGGAGCGAGGCGACCACGTCGTCGGCCGACAGCGCGGCGCCGTCATGGAAGCGCACGCCGGGGCGCAGGTGGAAACGCCACACCGTCGGCTCGACGATCTCCCACGAGCTGGCGAGCGCGGGCTCGATCTTGAGGTTCTCGTCGTAGCGAACGAGCGCCTCGTAGACGTGGTTGAGGAAAGCCAGCGTGAAGGTGTCGCCGAAACTGTCGGGGTCGAGCGAGCCGATGTCGCGCGACGCCGCCCAGCGAAGCGTCTCGGCTGCGGCCGGCGCCGGGGTGAGCGAGGCGCTTGCGGCTGAAAGCAGCAGCACGCCGAGGATCGGGGACAAGCGCATGGTCGGGCCTTTCGTGGGACAGCAGGCACATGCAATCGCGGGGCCGTCCGAGCGCGCAAACGGCTGCCAGGGCGACGTCAACAGCAGGCGCGGGGTCGAGCGGCAGCTGAGAATGAACCAGGCTGACGCCGTTTGCGGCGAGCGGCAAGAAGCCAGCAACCAGGAGCTTATCATTCCGTACTCGTAATATGTTGCCGACCGGTCACAGGGTGCGGATGCAATCGCAGTCGGCAACGATCGGGCCGCCTTTCTCCGCCGTTCGACGCTGTTTCTCAGGTATGATCGTTGGCGAAGCGGGTGGCCGTGGCTCTTGATACCCACGATCCGCTTCCGCTCCCGAAGCGGTCTAACGGAGGCCCGCCTGCGCGATCAGGCGGGCCTTTTCCGGCGGCACATCGCGGCTCCACGCCGTGCCGATCCGGCATGCGGCGGCGAACTCACGGCTGTCTCGGCTCCGGTTGGACGAGGTCGGCGAAGCGGCCCTGGCGATCCTTGCGCTTGCTCCGGTCGTCGCGCGTTCGAGGCGGCTCGGCCGCGGCCTGCAGGGCGTGCGTTTCCGCCTGCTGCGCCACCGCGCCCGCAGCCGTCGCGACGACCAGGGCAATGGCGGCCCGCACCGGAACGGACAGGCCGCGATAATGCTTCAGCAGCGCTTCCTCGTCCGGCGCGAGCAGGCCCAACTCGCCTTGCGGCTCGAGCAGCAGTTCGGCCGGAACCAGGTCGCCGGGCTCCAGGCCGAGCAAGTATTCCTCGTCGGTGTCGAGGGCGGCGCAGAGGCCTCGGAGAAAGCGGCCGCCGGGAATGAATCCGATGCCTTGCCGCAAGCGCTCCGTGGTTCCTGACGGCAGGCCCACTTGCACGTCCACCTGCTCTGGCCGCAAGCCCAGGGCGTCCATGCGCCGCTCGATTCGGCCTGCAATGTCCGGGCTGGCGTCCATCTAGCGTCTCCCCATCGTCTCGAAAGCGGCAAGCAGCCGGCTGACCCGTTGTCCGTTTACTCCGGTCACAAGGCCAGCTCTCAGGTCTGGCCGACAAGGTCGTGGCCGAAGCTGTGATGCCGCTCCTTGCCGATGAGGCGGAACCCGGCCGCCTCGGAGATGCGCCGGCCCGGCACCAGGATGTCGTTGGTCCAAAGCGTCAGCCGACGTCCCACGGCGCGTTCGCCAGCTCGCGGGCGAGGTAGTCGATCAGCACCTGGACCCGAAGCGGACGGAGCGGGCTCGGGGGGGTGAGGAGGTGGATGCCGAGCGGGGCGACCTGCCACTCGGGCATGACGATCACGAGCGTGCCTTCGCGCAGTTCGCGCCACACGAGGAACTCCGGCTGCACGGCAAGCCCCTGGCCGGCGATCAGCGCCGGGTTGAGCAGGTCGGCATTGTCGGTCCAGATACGGACCGATGGCTCGACGGCCTCGTCGCCGAACGCCGGATGGGAGAACCGCCACACGCCCCGTGACACGCCGCCGGTGTAAGCCATCGCGGGATACCGGGTCAGCTCGGCCGGGTGGGTCGGCATGCCGTGTGTGGCGACATAGCCGGGCGCGCCAACCAGAAGCAGCCGCACCGTGCAGAGCCGGCGGGACAGCAGGGACGAGTTCCCGAGGGTGGCAATGCGCAGGGCCAGGTCGAAGCCTTCTGCCACCAGGTCGACCTTGCGGTCGCTCAGCGCAATGTCGACGCTGATCTCCGGATAGGCTTGCAGGAACCCCGGCAGCATCGGGCCGAGATAGGCGACGCCGAACGACAGCGGCGCGCTGAGCCTGACCCGGCCGCGGGGCAGGGTGGACTGCTCGGCCGCTTCCTCCTCGACCGCCTCGCCTTCGCTCAGAATACGCGTTGCACGCACGAGCGCCGCGCGCCCGGCGTCGGTCAGCGACAAGCGGCGCGACGTCCGCGCCAACAGCGAGAAGCCGAGGCGCGCTTCGAGGCGCCCGATCGCCTTGGACACGGTCGGGTTCGACAGGCCCAACTCGCTTGCGGCGCGCGAGAAGGAGCCGAACTCCGCCACCCTGGCGAAGATTGCCCACGCTTCGAGGTCAGGGAGTCGTCTTGGCATTTATGGAAACGGTAAGATGCCAACGTTTCTATTCCGTCAAGCCCGATGGGATCGCATCTTGCGGTTCGAGGAGCACCACGCTCCCATGGGAGACCGAAAAACATGATCGACCGCCGCCCCTTCAGCGAACTCGGTGGAGCCAACCACGGCTGGCTCGACGCGAAGCACCATTTCTCGTTTGCCGGCTACCGCGATCCGACCCGGATGGGCTGGGGCGCGATCCGCGTCTGGAACGACGACACGATCGCCGCCGGCACCGGCTTTCCGCCGCATCCGCATAGCGACATGGAGATCGTCACCTACGTCCGTGAGGGTGCGATCACGCACGAGGATAGCCTCGGCAACCGTGGCCGGACTGAAGCCGGCGACGTGCAGGTGATGAGCGCAGGCTCGGGCGTCCGCCATTCCGAATACAACCGCGAACCCGGCACCACCCGCATCTTCCAGATCTGGATCGAGCCCAAGACGCGGGGTGAAACGCCATCCTGGGGCGCCAAGCCGTTTCCCAAGGGCGAGCGCTCGGGCCGGTTCGTGACCTTGGCCAGCGGCATCCCCGGCGACGCCGACGCCCTGCCGATCCGCACCGACGCCCGCATCGTCGGCGCGACGCTCAAGGCGGGCGAGACCGCCGAGTATCCGCTGGGCGCCGACCGCCATGGCTACATGGTGCCAGCGGCCGGCACGGTCGAGGTCAACGGCACCCGCTTGGAGGCCCGCGACGGGGCGGCGATCAGCGATGAAGCGGTGCTGCGCGTCACCGCGATCGAAGATGCCGAGATCGTCCTCGTCGACGCTGCCTGACGGCCCCGCCTGCTGACAGCGTGCCGGATTTGTCGCCGGCACGCGACGCGCGGGGTGGTTGCCTGCCCCGCGCGTTTGCCTGACACAGGCCTTGCAAGCAAAGGAGGCGTCGGTGGGCGACCGGATCTTGGTGTTCTACGGCTCGTATCGTTCGGACCGGCAGGGGATCCGATTGGCCGACTGGCTCGTCCACGCCTTCGCCGAGCGGGGCGCCGACGCCGAGCTGATCGACGCCAAGGCGGTCGGTCTGCCGATGCTCGACCGTATGTACAAGGAATACCCGAAGGGGGAGGCGCCGCCGGCGTTGGAAGCCCTGGCGGGGAAGATCAGGTCGGCCGGCGCCTTCGTGTTCGTGACCGGCGAGTACAATTGGAGCGTCCAGCCCGGCCTGAAGAACCTGACCGACCACTTCCTCGAGGAATGGTATTGGCGGCCCGCCGCCGTCGTCAGCTATTCGGCCGGCCGTCTCGCCGGGGTGCGCGCGGGCCTCGCCTGGCACGGCATCCTGTCCGAGATGGGCATGGTCGTCGTCTCGAGCACGCTGGCCGTGGGCGGCATCGGCCAGGCATTCGATGCGGCCGGCGCGCCGGCCGGCGACGGCGGCTCCGCGCTCGTGCGTGCCTTTCCGCGGTTCGCCGACGACCTGGCCTGGTGGACGGAAGCGGCGCGCGCCCAGCGTGAGCGGGCGGCACCGCCATACTGACCCCGCGTCCGGCCGGCAGTCAGGCCGCGGCGGACGTCCGTCGCGGCGTCGTCGGGATGGCGTCGTCCGGCGGCTGCAGCGCCGCCAGCAACGCATGGCGCAGGGCGGCGAGCTTGCGCTCGTTCTCGATCTTCAGGCCGAACACGTCCTTGACGTAGAACACGTCGACCGCGCGGACGCCGTAGGTGGTCACGTGCGCGGACGCGATCTGCAGGCCCTGCTCGCTGATAGCTGCGGTGACGTCGTGCAGCAGGCCAGGGCGGTCGCGCCCGTTCACCTCGAGCACCGTGTGGGTGTTGCTGGCGCGGTTGTCGATCACCACCCGCGGCGGCACGTGGATCGCCCGCATGCGGCGGCCCATCAACGCGGACGACGCCCGACGGATCTCGCCTTCGAGACCCAGCCGGCCCGACAGCGCCTGGTCGACCAGCACGTGCAACCGGGCGAGCCGGTGCGGCGCGTCGAAGGCGCCGCCGGCCGCGTCCTGAATCCAGAACGTGTCGAGCGCACTGCCATTCGTGAGCGTGTGGATGCGGGCGTCAACGATGGACGCGCCAGCCACCGCCAGCGCGCCGGCGATGCGGCTGAACAGCCCGGCGTGGTCGGCGGTGTAGACCGTGACCTCGGTCACGGCGCGCGCCGGCAGCGGCTGGGTGTCGACCGTCAGCGGCGCGCCGCGTGCCTCGGCATCGCGCACAAGGCGGGCGTGGCGGGCGTGGGTGTCGGGATCGAAGCTCAGCCAGTAGGCGGGGTAGCCGAGGCCGAGGAAGAACTCGCGGTCATGCGCCGGCCAGTCGGACAGCAGCGCCGACGCCGCGTCCTTGGCACGGGCGACCCGCACGTCGCGCTCGGTGGTTGCGAGGCCGCCCGCCAGGACGTCGGCAACCCGCGAGTACAACTCCCGCAGAAGCGTCGCCTTCCACCCGTTCCACACCTTCGAGTTGACCGCCCGCATGTCGGCGACTGTCAGCACCAGCAGCAGCTTCAAGCGTTCCGGCGACTGGATGGTGTCGGCGAGGTCCATGATGGTCTTGGGGTCGTCGATGTCGCGCTTGAACGCGGTCTGGCTCAGCAGCAGGTGGTGCAGCACCAGCCAACTGACGGTCTCGGTTTCTTCCGCCGACAGGCCGATGGTGGGCCCGATCTGCAACGCCAACTCGGCGCCGAGCTCCGAGTGGTCGCCGCCGCGGCCCTTGGCGATGTCGTGCAGCAGCGTCGCGGTATAGAGGGCGCGGCGTGATTGCAGGTCCTCGACCAGGCTCGTGGCGATCGGCGCCACTTCGGTGAGGTCGCGGCGCTCGAGCGCGTTGAGCACGCGCAGCGCCTCGATGGTGTGCTCGTCGACGGTGAACACGTGGTAGGTGTCGAACTGCATCTGGCCGACGATGCGGGCCCAGTCGGGGATGTAGCGGCCGAGGAACCCGGTCTCATTCATCACCGCCAGCCAGCGCGCGCCCTCGGCCTGGCCACGCTCGAGGAAGCCGTGGTCGAAGGTGCCGTTCGGACCCGGCGGCGGCCCGCACAGCAGGTCCTGGAACACGGCAGCCGCGGCCGGATCGCTGCGGAGCGTGATCGCTTGGCGCTCGTTGCGGATCAGCGCCCGGATGGTCAAAGGGTGCAGCTCCAGGTCGCGGTCGCGCGCCACCTGCAGGATGCGCAGCATCAGGATCGAACTCGGTTTCGAAGTCGTGGCCGGGCGCGCAGACCAGCTTGCCGTCGGCGAGCACGAAGCCCTCGGCGCGCAAGGCGGGATCGGTGCTGAGCTCCAGCGCCGGCGGCCCGAGCGCCGCACGCACGACGGCCGGCTCCAATACCGCCGTGATCCGGGTGATCTCGCGCGCAGTCAGGAAGTAATGGCGCATGAAGCGCTCGACGCCGTCCTGACGGCCATGCCGCGTGTAGCCCATGCGGGCGCCGACCACCGGCTGCATGTCGAACGTCAGCCGGTCCTCGGCACGCCCGGCGACGTAATGCAGGTGGAAGCGGACGGTCCATAGGAAGTCCCAGGAGCGGCGGGCGTGCTTGGCCTCGATTGCGGTCAGGATGCCGCCGCCGGGACTGTCAGGGCCAACCAACTCGCCCATGACCTGCACCCCGAACACGTAGCGGGTCATCCAGTACAGCGTCTGCAGGTCGCGCAGGCCGCCGCGGCCTTCCTTGATGTTGGGCTCGACCAGGAACGGGCTCTCGCCATAGCGATGGTGGCGGGCGTCACGCTCTTCCTGCTTGGCGGCGATGAAGGCGCCGATGCCGCCCCCCTGGCAGAAGGCGAGGAAGGCGGTGGTGAAGTCGTCGAACAGGGCCTGATCGCCGGACAGCCGGCGCGCGTCGATCATGCTGGTGCGGACTGTGAGGTCGCGGTCGGCCTGGGCGATGCACTCGGCAACCGAACGGGTGGCGTGGCCGACCTTCAGGCCGAGGTCCCAAAGCAAGTACAGCATGTATTCGACGGTCGCGAGCGTCCCGGGGGAAGGGGCGTCGCGGGTGATGAACAGCAGGTCGATGTCGCTGAACGGCGCCAGGACGCCGCGCCCATATCCGCCGGTCGCGGCGACGGCCATGGGCTCGGGCGGGCCGAACTGGCCGGTGGCGGCGGTCTGGGCCCGGGCGAAGTCGTGCAGGGCGGCAATGACGCCGTCGATCAGCCGGCCCAACAGGCGGCCCGATTGCAACCCGGTCCAGGTGCCGGCCTCGAAGCCGTCCTGCACGTGCTGCTGGGCGCGGGCGAGATGGCGGCGAAACGAGGTGAGGGCGGCGTCGCGCGACACCGGCTTGCCGGCGTCGTCGCCAGGTGGGCGCAACGCCTCGATCGCCGAAGCGAGCAACTGGGTCGCGTCCTCGGGACGCTCGGGCCAGGGGATAGGGTTAAGCATCGTCGTTCAGCTTACCGGCGTACGTTCCTTGGATACAGCCCACAGAGATTTGAGCTGATACACGGTTTCCAAGGCGTCGCGTGGCGACAATTGATCCGGCTGCAGCGCTTCTAGCGCAGCGTGCAGCGGGTCTGGCGCCGGGTCGGGTTCGGCCGGCTGCTCGAGGGCGGCGAACAGCGGCAACTCGGCCGGAGTGCCGTGCCCCTGCTTCTCCAAAGCCGCCAGCAGCGTCGCCGCACGGCGGACCGTCGCCGCCGGCACGCCGGCCAGCCCGGCGACGTGCACGCCCCAGCTGCGGCCCGCGGCACCTTCGGCGACTTCGTGCAGGAACACGACGCTGCCGCGCCATTCCTTGACCCGCATGGTGTGCGGGCAGATGCGCGGCATTTGCGCCGCCAGCCGCGCCAGCTCGTGGAAGTGGGTGGCGAAGATCGTACGGCAGCGAACGGCCCCGTGCAGCGCTTCCAGCACCGCCCAGGCAATGGCCAAGCCGTCCAGCGTGGACGTGCCGCGGCCGATCTCGTCCACCACCACCAGGCTGCGCGGCCCGGCGCCGTTCAGGATGGCGGCGGTCTCGGTCA
Organism: uncultured Alphaproteobacteria bacterium; assembly: GCA_963752225.1. Taxonomy (GTDB): domain Bacteria; phylum Pseudomonadota; class Alphaproteobacteria; order Acetobacterales; family Acetobacteraceae; genus JBBROS01. Next base: position 272,038 of record CAVVXS010000007.1, read on the forward strand.
TTTCGACCATGAACGTGCTGCGGCCGCGGGCGAGGTCGTCGGCGGCGCCGACCCGGCTGAACAGGCGGTCGACGATGCCGATCCGCGCCGCATTGGCCGGTACCGGCAGCCCAGCCTGGGCGAGAATAGCGATCAGCGCGTTCTGCCGCAGGTAGGTGCTCTTGCCCGCCATGTTGGGGCCCGTCAGCAGCAGCACCCGGCGCGCGGGGGACAGGTCGGTGTGGTTGGGCACGAAGGCGACCGACTTGGGCAGCGCCGCCTCCACCACCGGGTGCCGCCCGGCCTCGATGCAGAACGCGTCGTCGTCGGCGACCAGCGGGCGGCACCAGCGGCCGCCTTCGGCCAGGCGCGCCGCGGATTGCAGCACGTCCAGCCGGGCCAACGCCGCCGCGCAGTCATGCAGCGCGCCCGCCTGCGCCAGCACCTCGCTCAGCAAGTGCCCGAAGACCAGGCGTTCGCGGGCGGTGGCGGCGTCCGCCGCCTCGGTGATGCGGCGGTCGAGCGCCGCCAGCTCCGCGTTGCTGAACCGGGCGCCGTTGGTCATCGATTGGCGCATGGTGAGATCGGGGTGGGCGCGCAGCTTGTCGACCGCGGCTGCCGGCGCCTCGATCACGTAGCCGAGCTGCGCGTGATGGCGGATCTTGAGCGCCGCCACGCCGTAGCGCTGCGCGTATTCGAGGGTGAGGCCGGCCACAACCTTGCGGCTGTCGTCGCGCAGCGCCCGATGGGCGTCGAGCTGACCATCGTAGCCCGTCGCGATCACGCCGCCATCGTCGAGCCGCGCCGGCAAGGGATCGGCCAGCGCCTCGCCCAGCAGGTGGGCCAAGGCCGGGTCGACGCCGTCGAGCGCCGGGGCGAACGGGCCGCCGTCGAGCGCCGCGTCGACGGCGGCGGCGGTGCGCAGCGCGGTGAGCACGGCGCCGATGTCCCGCGGGGCGGCGCGCCCGAGCGCCAGCCGGCCCAGGGCGCGCGGCAGGTCCGGCAAGCCGCGCAACGCCTCGCGCAGGCGGGCGAGCGGCGCCGGCTGGAGCAGCAGCCAACTCCAGCCGTCCTGGCGCGCGGCGATCCGGCGCGGGTCGAGCAGCGGCCCGGACAGCCACGTCGCGAGCAGCCTGGCGCCGGGCGCGGTCAGCGTACGCGACGTCGCCGACAGCAGCGTGTGGGCGGCGTCGCCGTCGCGCGAGCGAATGATGTCGAGGCTGGCCCGGGTGGCGGCGTCGAGCAGCATCTGCCCGGCGAGGCCCGCGGGCTCGGGGCGCGACAGGCGCGGCAGCTGCCCGGCGGCGGTGACGCGCACGTAGTCCAGCGCCATGGCCGCGGCCACCGCCTCGTGGTCGGAGAAGCTGCCGAAGGCGTCGAGGCTCGCGACCGCATAGGCCTCGGCGACCCGGCGGCGGGCGTCGTCCGGCTTGGGCTGCAGCGTGTCGGGGCCGCGGCGGTCGGACCAGTCGCCGAGCGGGACCGACGCTTGCGCCAGGATCTCGGCCGGTTCCAGCCGGCCGAGCAGCGCCGGCAGGTCGGATGCGGCGACGGCCGCGGTCTCGAACAGGCCAGTCGAGATGTCGAGCCAGGCCGCGCCGAGCCCGGCGCCGGCGCCGGCCACCGCCAGCAGCAGGTTGGGGCGGTGCGGCTCGAGCAGGCTGTCCTCGGTCAGCGTCCCGGGGGTGACCAAGCGGACCACTTGGCGCTTCAGCGGCGCTTTGCCGGTGCGGGTCTTGGGGTCTTCCATCTGCTCGGCGACGGCGACGCGGAAGCCGCGGCGGATGAGCCGGGCGAGGTAGGCCTCGGCCGCGTGCACCGGGACGCCGCACATCGGAATGGGTGTGCCCTGGTGCTCGCCGCGCCGGGTCAGCGCGATGTCGAGCGCGGCGGCGGCCGCCTCGGCGTCGGCGAAGAACAGCTCGTAGAAGTCGCCCATGCGCAGGAACAGCAGCGCGTCGGGATTGGCGTCCTTCAGTTGGAACCACTGCGCCATGGTCGGCGTCGCGCCCTCGGCGGCGGCGGTCTTGCTGGCGGGTGATGGGGGCGCGTCGGTGACGCGGAGATCCGGCATCGACGGAGTGTATCGCGGGCGCGGCCGGGCGTCATGCTGCGGCGCGGCACTTTTCCGGCCGCCCGGCATCGTGCGCGGCGATTGCGTGGCGGAGGCCAGCTTATTAGACAGGTATTTACAAAAGTGAGGATGTCCGGTGAGCCACACCAGCCTGAACCCCCTGAGCGACGAACGTCCGGCCGATGTCGGCCGGCGCATCAAGAACATCTTCGGTGGTTCGGTCGGCAATCTGATCGAGTGGTACGACTTCTACGTCTACAACTCGTTCGCGCTCTACTTTGCGAAGTTCTTCAGCGCCAGCAACGACCCGACGGCGCAGTTCCTGACGGTGTTCGGCATTTACGCGATCGGCTTCCTGATCCGGCCGATCGGCGGCTTGCTGCTCGGCAGTTACGCCGACCGGCAAGGGCGGCGGGCAGCGCTGACGTTGTCGGTGATGCTGATGTGCGCGGGCTCGCTGATCATCGCGGTCATCCCGACCTATGCGCAAATCGGGGTTTGGGCGCCCGCCTTGCTGTTGTTCGCGCGGCTGCTGCAGGGACTGAGCCTCGGCGGCGAGTATGCGACGAGCGCCACCTATCTGTCGGAGATCGCGGTCAGCAAGCATCGCGGCTTCTACAGCTCGTTCCAATACGTGACGCTGATCGGCGGGCAGGTGCTGGCGGCGCTCGTGCTGCTGGTGATGCAGGCGCTGTTCACGCCGGCGCAACTCGAGAGCTGGGGCTGGCGGGTGCCGTTCCTGATCGGCGCGCTGTGCGCCACCTACGGCTTCTATCTCCGGCGCAACCTGCAGGAGAGCGCGGAGTTCCTGGCGGCGGCCAAGGTCCGGACCGAGAGCCCGCTGCGCGGCGTGTTCCGGCACCCGCGCGAGTTGCTGCTGGTGTTCGGGCTGACGATGGGCGGGACGGCGGCGTTCTACACGTTCAGCACCTACATGCCGACCTTCCTCGCCAACACGGTCAAGCTGCCGCGCGAGCAGGCCAATCAGCTCAGCTTCCTCACCCTGTTCGCGTTCGCGGCGATGCAGCCGGTCCTGGGCGCCATCAGCGACCGGGTCGGGCGCAAGCCGGTGCTGCTATGGTTCGGTGTCATGGGTACGCTTTGCACGGTTTGGATCATGACAACCATGGCGGCGACCAAGGACTTCACCACCTTGCTGCTGTTGCTGTTGTTCGCGCTGCTGATCGTGTCCGGGTACACCAGCATCAACGCGGTGGTGAAGGCGGAGCTGTTCCCGGCCGGGGTGCGGGCGCTTGGCGTGGGGCTGCCATATGCCGTGGCGGCGAGCGTGTTCGGCGGTTCGGCGCCCTACGTGGCCTTGCAATTCAAGGACCAGGGGCACGAGGAGTGGTTTTTCTATTACATCACCGTGCTGATCGCCGCGTCGCTGCTGATCTACGCGACGATGCGCGACACCAAGAAGGCATCGCGCATCGAAGGCGACTAGGGGCGGACCCGCTTGCGGCTAAACGCCTTGGCGGCGGCGGAGCAGGCCGGCACCGGCCAGGGCGGTGCCCAACAGGGCCAGCGACATGGGCTCCGGCACGTCCGACGTCACGCTGAACGACGCGTTCTGGGTGTGCAGCTCCCAGCCGGGATAGGCCCAGGGCGTGGCGTTCATCGTGAGCGTAACCGTTGGCGCGGCTGACCAGTCGACCGTTTGAATGGCTGCGTTCAAGCTGGCGAACTCGGCGGGAAAGGCGGTGACATCGTAGGTCTGCGTCGACGAGGTATGGCCGGCGCCGGCGACATACTGCGCCCACAGGCTGGTGCCGTTATCAAGCAGGTCGATCCGGACGCCGTTCGTCGGGTCGGAACCGCCAAAGCCCTGGTCCCTGAGCGTCACCGTGCTGGTCAAGGCGTCAATGATGTTGGTCCCGGTCGCGAGCGTGACGCTGCCCAGCTGCTGCCAGTTCCAGCCGTTGCCGTAGTAGTACGAATCCGATCCAGCCGGGGTCGTGGACTGGGTCACCGGGACCGCTTGGGCGCCGTGCGCGAAGGCCAGCACCGCGCATATCACGATCGTTGAGGCAGCCGTCGACAAGTCTCGAAGTTTGGTCATGGTCGTCGCTTTCCTTGCTTACTCGCAACGAATAGCGACAGCCCCGGCAGTCTGCACAGTCAGCAGAATGAGGGTCTTGGGACCGCTCGTCTCGTGTTGCGAAGCAAAGTTGGGCGGCGTTGTGAAACGCGTTCATTCGTTGGGCAACGTCGCCGCCGACCGGCTCCTCTTATCGGCCTGCGGACTCGGCCGGGACGAAGCCCTCGCGGTTCGGCATCCGCACCTTGGCCAGGCTGGTCGCGTCCAGGGTCGCGTCTGCGGGCAGGATGCCGTTCAGGTGCAGCACATAGGCCGTCACCGCATAGACCTGGTCGGGCGACAAGGATTGCGGCGCGTTGAATGGCATCGCCCGGTGGATGTAGTCGAACAGCGTTGTGGCATATGGCCAGTAGCTGCCGACTGTTTGCACCGCGTTCTGGGTGGCGAGCGTGCCCTGGCCGCCGGTCAGGCGGATCGACGGCGAGATCGGATGCTCGCCGCCGGCCCCGTGGCAGGCGGCGCAGCTTTGGGCGTAGACCGCCTCACCCTGCTGCACCGTGCCGCGCCCGGGCGGCAGGCCGGCGCCATCGCCGCGCACGTCGATGTCGAGCGCGGCCAGGTCCTCGGCGGAGGGCGGGCGGCCGAGGCCGAGCGGTTTCGTGTCCGCCATCGCTGACGCGGATACGGCCAGCAAGGCGACGCACAGCATCGTCCTAGACGGCAAGGGCGAAACTCCCGTCGGAGCCAAGCCGCCAGGCGGTGATGGCGTCGTAGTGGTAGTAGAAGTTGGGACCGCGCTCGGACAGCACGCTGGCCCGGGTTGGCTGCACCGCGCCGGTCTCGTCGGTGGCGCGGCTTTGCAGCACGGCCGGGCCGCCACTCCATGACCAAGGCAGGCGGAACCGGGTCAAGCAGCGCGACATGACCGGCGCCTGCAGCGCGGCGTCGGTCCAGGTCTCGCCGTCATCGGCCGACACCTCGACCCGGGTGACGCGGCCGTTGCCGGACCAGGCGAGGCCGGTGATCTCGTGGAAGCCGGTCTGCTTCAGCTGAAAGCCGGGCGAGGGGCGGGTGATGACGGACTTCACCCGCATGGTGAAGTTGAATTGCAGCGCTTTGCCGTCGGGCTTGAGGTCGGTGTATTTCGAGGTTTCCTCGCGCGTCTCGAACGGCTGGTCGCCGAGCTTGAGCCGCCGCAGCCACTTGATGCTGGTGTTCCCCTCGTAGCCCGGCAGGAACAGGCGCAGCGGATAGCCGTTCTCGGGCCGCAGCCGCTCGCCGTTCTGCGAATAAGCCAGGATCGCGTCATCCATGGCTTTGGCGACCGGGATGGAGCGGGTCATGGCGCAGGCGTCGGCGCCCTCGGCCAGCATCCAGGTGGCGCCGGGCTGCACCCCGGCTTCGGCCAGCACGTCGGCGAGGCGCACCCCGGTCCACTCGGCGCAGCTCAGCAGGCCGTGCGTGTCCTGCACGGTGAAATCGGGCTTGATGTTCGACGCCTTGTAGAGGCCGGTGTTGCCGGAGCACTCGAGGAAATGGATCACCGAGATGGACGGGAACCGCATCAGGTCGTCCATCGAGAAGCTGAGCGGCCGGTCCACCATGCCGTGCACGACCAGCCGATGCCGGTCGGGGTCGATGGCCGGGGTGCCGGCGTGGCTGCGGATGTAGTGCAGGCCGTTGGGCGTGATGATGCCGTCGAGATCCTGCAGCGGGGTCACGATCGACCCGGCGGTGTCGAACAGCAGCTTCTCCCGCGGACGGCGAACCACGTGCTTTTCGAACGGCGACGGCGCGCCGTAGTGGTCCTCGGCGATCGGCGCGCCCTGCTCGAGGGTCCAGGGCGGGATGGCGCCGGACGGCGCGGCAATGGCCCGGGCGACCGGCGCGCCGGCGAGGGCGGCGGCTCCGCGAAGAAGATTGCGGCGGATCATCTGGCTGCCCGCTCCCTGCTTGGTGGCCCCGCTAAAATGCGCCTTTCGCCGACCCGGACAAGCCCCAGCGGGCCTGGGGCCGCCGGCCCCAGCGGGGTGCAGGGGCGGTGCCCCTGCGCTGTTAAGCCGACCGTGCCTCGTCCACCGCCGCCCACCCGAACTGCAGCAGCGGCAGCGCGTCGGCGGCAAAGCCGACGATTGCGTCGACCACGCCGGGTGACTGCGCCTCGGCGTCGGTGACCGGACACCGGACGATAAAGGATTTGAGCTTGATCGACGGCGCGACCGGACTTGCGGCGAGGTCCTCGAAGCCGCGCGGCATACGGCTCAGCATGTCAGACACCTCGAGCGTGAGGCCGCGGTCGCGAAGCGCTTGCGACATTGCGAGAAAGCGGTCGGGGTGGACGCGGATGCGCTCGCGGATCGCGCTAAGCACCTCGGGATCCGGCATGTAGAATGCGGCGGCGGTGAAGCAGCCGCCGGGGGCGAGCTGGAAGTAGAGGATGCCGGCGCCGTCCTTGCCGCTGCCCTGGCGATACCAGACGCTGCCGACGGCGGTCTTGTACGGGACCTTGCTCTTGCTGAACCGCGTGTCGCGGTGGATGCGGAAGCCCGACCGCTTCGGCTCACCTTCGAGCGGCAGGTCACGGGCGCGCAGCGCCTCGGCCACGGCGGTAACGAGTGCGGCGGAAGGTGCTTTGACCGCTTGCTCGTAGGTGGCGCGGTTGGCCTCGAACCAGGGCTTCTCGTTGTTGGCCGCGAGGCCGCGCAGGAAGTCGAACGCGCTGGGGGGGTAGCCCGGAAAGGCGCGGCTCATGGGGACGAGATGGCCGGGTCTTCGCCCGGCCATGACGTGTCTTGTTGCAGCGCGGGAGGGATCAGGCGGCGGCTTGGTGCGAGATGCCCTTCTCAGTCAGCATCGTCTCCAATTCGCCCGATTGGAACATCTCGGTGACGATGTCGCAGCCGCCGACGAACTCGCCCTTGACGTAGAGCTGCGGGACGGTCGGCCAGGAGGAGAACTCCTTGATCCCCTCACGCAGCGACGGATCCTCGAGCACGTTGGCGGTCTGGAACGGCACGCCGAGGTGGGTCAGGATCTGCACCACGCGGGCGGAGAAACCGCACTGCGGGAACATCGCGTTGCCCTTCATGTAGAGCATGACGGGATTGGCGGTGATGTCGTTCTGGATGCGCTCGGTAACCGGGTTGCTCATGCTGTTCTCCTATTCGTTCGGCGCGGCGGTCTGCAGCAGTAACTTAGTCCGCCGGCGCAGCCGTTTGCAGCGCCAGGGCGTGCAGCGCGCCGCCCATACGGCCCTGCAGGGCGGCATAGACGAGTTGATGCTGTTGGACGCGGCTCTTGCCCCGGAACTCGCTGCTGGTGACGGTGGCGGCATAGTGGTCGCCGTCGCCGGCAAGGTCCTCGATCGTCACGACCGCGTCCGGCAACGCCTCCTTGATGAGGGCTTCGATCTCGCTGGCACCCATCGCCATGGCCTAAGTCCCCATCCATTCCGGAAAGAAGCGCTCATGCGCGTCCCGGATTTCTGTCAGCGATATTGTCATTGCACCGGGCAGTGTCAAACCGTCGCCACCGGCTTTGCCGACCAGCATCGCGGGCACGTCGGCGGCCCGCGCCGCGTCCAACAGCGGCGCCGGGTCAGCGACGGCGAGGACGTAGCGGGCCTGGTCCTCGCCGAACCAGAAGGCGTGGTCTCCCTCGGCCGCGAGCGTGGCGCCGGTGTCGCCGGCCAGCGCCATTTCGGCGACCGCAACCAGCAGGCCGCCGTCGGACACGTCGTGGCAGGCGGCGACGAGCCCGGCCAGGATCTGCGCCCGGACGAAGTCGCCATTGCGGCGCTCGACCGCGAGGTCGACTGGCGGCGGCGGCCCGGCCTCCTGCCCGGCGATCTCGCGCAGCCACAGGGACTGGCCGAGATGGCCGGCCGTCGCGCCGACCAGCACCAGCGACAGCCCGGGCCGGAGCGCCTGGCCGACCGCCCGGGCGGCGTCATCGAGCACACCGAGACCCCCGATCGCCGGCGTGGGGAGGATGCCTTTCCCCTCGGTCTCATTGTACAAAGAAACGTTGCCGGACACGACCGGGAAGTCGAGCGCCCGGCACGCCGCCGAGATGCCGCGCACGCTGGCGGCGAACTGGCCCATGATCTCGGGCTTCTCGGGGTTGCCGAAGTTCATGTTGTCAGTGATGGCGAGCGGCCGGGCGCCGGTCGCGGTCAGGTTCCGCCACGCCTCGGCAACCGCCTGGGCACCGCCCGTCTCGGGGTCGGCGGCACAATAGCGGGGAGTGCAGTCGGTCGTCAGCGCGAGCGCCCGGTCGTGGCCCTCGATGCGCACGACCGCGGCGTCGGCTTGGCCCGGGCGGCGCACGGTCTGGCCGCCGATGGTGCTGTCATACTGGTTCCACACCCAGGCCCGGCTGCAGAGGTCCGGGCAGCCGACCAACGTCAGCAGCGCAGGGCCGAGGCCGACCGGGTCGGCCACGGGGCCGAGCGGCGGCTGCTTCGCCGTCTCGGCGGTGGGGCGGCGATACAGCGGCGCCTGCTCGGCGAGCGGGTCGAGCGGGATGTCGGCCTCGACGTGTCCCCGGTGCCGCACGACGATGTGCCCGGTTTCGGTCAGGTGGCCGACCACGGAGAAGTCCAGCTCCCACTTCGTGAAGATGGCGCGGGCCACCTCCATGCGGTCGGGGCGCAGCACCATCAGCATGCGCTCCTGGCTTTCCGACAGCATCATCTCGTAGGCGGTCATGCCCGTTTCGCGCTGCGGCACTCCGTCGAGGTCGAGGTCGATCCCAACCCCGCCCTTGCCGGCCATCTCGACGCTGCTGCTGGTCAGCCCGGCGGCACCCATGTCCTGGATTGCCACGATCGCGTCCGTCGCCATCAGTTCGAGGCAGGCTTCTATGAGAAGCTTCTCCACGAACGGGTCGCCGACCTGCACGGTCGGCCGTTTCTCTTCCGAGTCGGCGCCGAACTCGGCCGAAGCCATGGTGGCGCCATGGATGCCGTCGCGGCCGGTCTTCGCGCCGACATAAATCACGGGGTTGCCGATGCCGGCGGCGGCACTCAGAAAAATACGGTCAGCGGGGGCGATGCCGACGGTCATGGCGTTGACCAGCGGGTTGCCGTTGAACGCGGGGTGGAAGTTGACCTCGCCGCCCACGGTGGGCACGCCGACGCAGTTGCCGTAGCCGCCGATGCCGCGCACCACGCCGTCCACCACGCGGCGCGTAGCGGGGTGTGCCGGGTCGCCGAAGCGGAGCGCGTTGAGGTTGGCAATCGGCCGGGCGCCCATGGTGAACACGTCGCGCAGGATGCCGCCGACGCCGGTCGCAGCACCCTGGTAGGGCTCGATGAAGCTCGGGTGGTTGTGCGACTCCATCTTGAAGATGGCGGCCAGGCCGTCGCCGATCGCCACCACGCCGGCATTCTCGCCGGGGCCATGGATCACCCACGGCGCCTGCGTCGGCAGGGTTTTCAGGTGCACGCGGCTGGACTTGTAGCTGCAGTGTTCGGACCACATGACGCTGAAGATGCCGAGCTCGGTGAGCGACGGGGTGCGGCCCATGATGGCGAGCACGCGGTCGTACTCTCCGGCGGACAGGCCAAACTGGCGGGCCAGGGATTGGTCGACGGCTTGGGTCATGCGGCGATGGATTCGGCCATGCCCTGGAACAGCGGCAGGCCGTCGGTGCCGCCGAGCAGCGGATCGATCAGGTCCTCGGGATGCGGCATCAGGCCCATCACGCGGAGGTTGGGCGACAGCACCCCGGCAATGTGCCGGGCGGAGCCGTTGGGGTTGGCTTCGCGCGACAGCGTGCCATGGGCCGAGCAGTAGCGCAGCGCCACCAATCCCTCGCCCTCTAGGCGATCGAGCTCTTCGTCACTGGCAAAGTAATTGCCGTCGCCATGGGCCATGGGCGCGCGGAACACGGCGCCGCGTTGGTAGTGGCTGGTATAGGGCGTGTCGCTGCGCTCGACGCGCAGGTGGCAGTCCTGGCTCAGGAACCGCAGCGACGCGTTGCGCAGCAAGGCGCCGGGCAGCAGGCCGGCTTCGGTCAGGATCTGGAAGCCGTTGCAGACGCCGAGCACGTGACCACCGCGGCCGGCAAACGCATGGATCGCCGCCATCACCGGGCTGCGCGCCGCCATGGCGCCGCAGCGCAGATAGTCGCCGTGGCTGAACCCGCCCGGCAACACCACGAGGTCGAGGCCGTCGACGGTGGTTTCGCCATGCCACACCATTCGCGGTTTCTGCCCCGTCACCCGGTGCAGCGCGATCGCCATGTCGCGCTCCCGGTTGGTACCGGGGAAGACGACGATGCCGGCTTTCATTGCAGTGGCCCTATTCGGTTTTCGGCACGTGCGGCTGCTCGCCGGGGCACAGATAGGTCTCGTCGAGGGCGCGCAGCACGATGCCGCTGGCTTGGCGGTTGGCCTGGTCGGAGTGGTTGCGGAACCACTGCACGACCGACTCCCGCAGCCGCACGCCGGTGACGTCTTTCGGGATGCAGATGTAGCCCGGCAAAGCCGCGCCCTTGCTGCCATCGGCCGGGCGCAGGCGTTGATAGAAGGCGGAACTGTCGGCGATGCCATCTATGTAGGCGGTGCAGGCTTCCACCAGCCTCGCGTCGCGCCCGCTGCACATCTCCACGAGCTTTTGGCCGGTCAGGTTGGACATTCGCTGCGCCTGCGCGCCGCCGCTGCAGGCAAGCACGGCGATGGCGGCCAGGGCCAGGATCTTCATGCACTCACCTCGACGCGAAAACTCTCGATGACGGTATTGGCGAGCAGGCGTTTGGCCATCGCCTCGGCCTGCAGCCGCGCTTCCGCAGGGTCGGTCTCGTCGAGTTCAAGCTCGATGATCTTGCCGGCGCGAACCTCGCCCACGCCCTCGAAGCCGAGGGTGCCGAGGGCATGGCCGATCGCCCGGCCCTGCGGGTCGAGCACGCCGGGTTTCAACATCACGGTGACGATCGCCTTCACGGGCCTCTCCTCACTGGCCAAGCCTCACTGAACCGTCTCCGGCCCCTTCAGGTCGTTGTTGCCGGCCTCGGGCAGGATGCCAAGGCGGCGGGCGACTTCCTGATAGGCCTCCTCGACCCGGCCGAGGTCGCGGCGGAACCGGTCCTTGTCCATCTTCTCCGACGTCTTGCTGTCCCACAGCCGGCAATTGTCCGGGCTGATCTCGTCGGCGACGACGATGCGCATGTCGTCCTCCTCCCACAACCGGCCGAACTCCAGCTTGAAGTCCACCAACGTGATGCCCACGCCCAAGAACAAGCCGGTCAGGAAGTCATTCACCCGCAACGAGATCGCGACGATGTCGTCCATGTCCTGGGTCGCCGCCCAGCCGAATGCGGTGATGTGCTCTTCGGCCACCATCGGATCGTTGAGCGAGTCGTTCTTGTAATAGAACTCGATGATGCTGCGCGGCAGGCGGGTGCCTTCCGGGATGCCGAGCCGGGTGCTGAGCGACCCGGCGGCCACATTGCGCATGACGATCTTCAGCGGGATCATCTCGACCTCGCGGATCAACTGCTCGCGCATGTTCAACCGGCGCACGAAATGGGTCGGCACGCCGATCTCGGCGAGCCGCATCATCAAATACTCGCTGATGCGGTTGTTGAGCACGCCCTTGCCGGTGATGACCCCGTCCTTGCCATCCTTGCCGCCCGCGGCGTCGTCCTTGAAGTACTGCACCAGGGTCCCGGGCTCGGGACCCTCGAACAGCACCTTCGCCTTGCCTTCGTAGAGTTGCCGGCGGCGCGCCATCACCTGTTCCCTGTCGTCGAGCGGACCGTATAGCAGGGGGGTGGCCCGGGTGCCACTTGTGGCAGCAGACGCCCGATCCCGCGTCGGCGGGTCACGCCGCCTCGGATGAACGCTCGCGGTCCGGGAACAGGCGCGCGAACACGTGGTCCACGTGCGCCAGGTGCATGTCGAGCCCCATCGCCGCATCCAGCTCCGCCGGCGCGATGCGGCCGGCGACGTCGGGATCGGCCAGCAGATTGTCGCGGAACCCGCGCGCCCCGGGCTTGCCCAGTGCGGTCCAGGTCGCCATCGCATTGCGCTGCACGATGCGGTACGCGTCCTCGCGCAGGATGCCGGCCCGGGTCAAAGCGAGCAGCACCTCGCCGCTATGCACCACGCCGCCGAGGCTTTCGAGGTTCGCCAGCATCTGCTCCGGATAGATCGTGAGCTGCTCGGTCATCGAGGCCAGCCGGGCGAGGGCGAAATCCAGCGTCACGGTCGCGTCCGGGCCGATCGCCCGCTCGACGCTGCTGTGGCTGATGTCGCGCTCGTGCCAGAGCGTCACGTTCTCGAGGGCGGGGGTCACGCAAGCGCGGACGATGCGGGCGAGGCCGGTCAGGTTCTCCGACAGCACCGGGTTGCGCTTGTGCGGCATCGCGCTGCTGCCCTTCTGCCCGGCGTGGAAGAATTCTTCGGCTTCGCGCACCTCCGAGCGTTGGAGATGGCGCACCTCGGTCGCCAGCCGCTCGATGCCGCTGGCGACGACGCCCAGGGTGCAGAAGAAGGCGGCGTGGCGATCACGGGGGATCACCTGCGTGGAGACGAGTTCGGGCTGCAGGCCCAGCCGGCCGGCCACGTATTGCTCGATCGCCGGGCCGAGATGGGCATAGGTGCCGACCGCGCCGCTGATGGCGCAGACCGCGACTTCGGCGCGCGCGGCGAGCAAGCGGGCACGGTTGCGGGCGAACTCGGCCCAGTGCCCGGCGAGCTTGAGGCCGAAGCTGGTCGGCTCGGCATGGATGCCGTGGCTGCGGCCGATGGTGGGGGTGTACTTGTGCTCGATTGCTCGGCGCTCGAGTGCGGCCAGCACCGCATCCACGTCCGCCAGCAGCAGGTCGGCCGCCTGCGTCAACTGCACCGACAGGCAGGTGTCGAGCACGTCGCTGCTGGTCATGCCCTGATGCACGAAGCGGCTGTCGGGCCCGATCCCCTCGGCGAGCCAGGTCAGGAAGGCGATCACGTCGTGCCGGGTCTCGCGCTCGATCGCGTCGATGCGGTCGAGGTCGGCTTGCGTGATCGTCGCGACCTTGGCGCCGCCGCGCTCGCGGATGTTCGCGGCGGCCTCGGCCGGGATCAGCCCGTGCTGCGCCATCGCCTCGGCCGCCAGCGCCTCGATCTCGAACCAGATGCGGAACCGGTTCTCGGGCGCCCAGATCGCGGTCATTGCCGGGCGGGAATAGCGGGGAACCATGTGCGGCCCTTTGTGCGTTGACGGTGCGATGCGCGGTTACGCCCCCCACCAGGCGATGGCAAGGCTGCGCCGATGAGCGAGTTGTGGCCGCAGCTCGTTGCCTTGGTCCAGGTGATGCTGATCGACCTGGTGCTGGCCGGGGACAACGCCATCGTCGTCGGCATGGCGGTCGCTGGGCTGGAGCCGAGGCAGAAGTCGCGGGCAATCCTGGTCGGTATCGGCTTTGCGACCCTGTTGCGCATCGCCTTGGCGCTGGTGACGCTCCAACTGCTGGCGATCGTCGGCTTGCTGCTTGCCGGTGGCCTGCTGCTGTTGTGGGTGTGCTGGAGGATGTATCGCGAGCTGCGGCCGAGCGCCCGCACGCGCGCGTTGCATGGTGCCAAGGCGCCGCCCAAGACGATGCGGGCGGCGATGATCCAGATCGTGCTGGCCGATTTATCGATGAGCCTCGACAACGTGCTCGCGGTGGCCGGCGCCGCTCGGGACCATCCGTGGGTGCTGGTCGCCGGGCTCGGACTCTCGGTCGTGCTGATGGGCTTTGCGGCCCGGGTCGTGGCGGCGCTGCTGGAGAAACGGCGCTGGATCGCCTGGGTCGGGCTGCTGATCGTGCTTTACGTCGCGGTCAGATTGATCTGGGAGGGGGCGCACGACGTTTGGCACCGGTGGCCGGTGTGACGGCCAGTGGCCGTCGGGACGGCTGATGGCCGCCGAGGCGGCCGGGAGATCTTCATGAGCAACATCGCTTTGGTCGCTGGCGCAAGCGGCATCGTCGGCAACAACCTGGTCCGCCACTTGCTGGCGCAAGGATGGACCGTGCACGGCCTGGCCCGCCGGCCGCCCGCGATCGACGGCATGGCGCCGGTTGCGGCCGACCTGCTCGACCCGGCGTCGCTGCGGGCCGGGCTGGACGGCGTGCGGCCGACGCATATGTTCATCACCACGTGGATGCGGCAGCCGACCGAGGCGGAGAACATCCGCGTCAACGCCGCGATGGTCCGCAACCTGCTGGAGGCAACCGGCGACGATGTGCGGCACGCGGCCCTGGTCACTGGGCTGAAGCACTACCTCGGACCGTTCGAGGCTTACGGCAAAGGCGCCCTGCCGGAGACGCCGTTCCGGGAGGAGCAGCCCCGGCTGCCGGTGGAGAACTTCTACTACGCCCAGGAGGACGAGGTGTTCGCCGCCGCCGAGCGCCGCGGCTTCGGCTGGAGCGTGCATCGGCCGCATACCATCATCGGCTACGCGCTGGGCAATGCGATGAACATGGGGGTGACGCTCGCGGCGTTCGCGTCGATCTGCCGCGCCACCGGGCGGCCGTTCGCCTTTCCGGGCTCGGCGGTGCAATGGCGCTCGTTGACCGACATGACCGACGCCCGGCTGCTGGCCCGGCACCTCGAATGGGCGGCGTTGACGCCGGCCGCGCGCAACACGGCCTTCAACGTGGTGAACGGCGACGTCTTCCGGTGGAGCTGGATGTGGGCGCGGTTGGCGGAATGGTTCGGCGTGGCGCCGGTGGCGCCGGACGGCGACGGCGTGCCGCTCGAGCGCCAACTCGCCGACGCCGGGCCGATCTGGGCGGAGCTGGCAGCGCGGCATGGGCTGATCGAGGCGGATCTCGGCAGCCTGACGTCCGCCTGGCACACCGACGCCGATCTGGGGCGGCCCATCGAAGTGGTGACCGACATGGGGCGCAGCCGGCGGTTGGGGTTCCTGGACTATCAGCCGACCGAGGAACTCGTTCACCGAGCTGTTCGCACGGCTGAGGACGGAGAAGGTCATCCCGTAGCAGGGCTCTGCCCTGCACCCGCCGGGGCCAGCGGCCCCGGACCCGCATCACTCAGGCGAGCACGAGGTCGTCGCGGTGGACGATTTCGTCGCGGCCGCGCCAGCCCAGCAGGGCCTCGATCTCTTCCGAGCGATGCCCGGCGATGCGGCGCGCATCCGAACTGGCATAGGCGCTGAGCCCGCGCGCCAAGGTGGCACCGTCTTCGGTTTGGATCAGCACCGGGTCGCCGCGGTCGAACTCGCCCTCCACCGACCGCACGCCAGCCGGCAGCAGCGAGCGGCCGCGGCCCAGCGCGCGGGCGGCACCCGCGTCCACCACCAGGCGGCCGGCCGGCTGCAGCGATCCGGCTATCCATCGCTTGCGCGCGGTCAAGCCATCGTCGGCCGGCAGGAACCAGGTGCAGCGGGCACCCTCGACCAGCGCGGCGAGCGGGTGCGGCGTGGCGCCGACGGCGATCGCCATCGCACAGCCGGCTTGGGTCGCGATGCGCGCGGCAACCAGCTTGGTGCGCATGCCGCCACTCGAATAGCCCGGCGGCGGCTCGCCCCCCATTGCCTCGATCGCCGGCGTCAGCACCGGTACCACCGGAAGGTGCCGGGCGGCCCGGTCGCGCTTCGGGTCGGCGGTATAGAGCCCGTCGATGTCGGACAGCAGCACGAGCTGGTCCGCCTGCACCATCTCGGCCACGCGGGCGGCAAGGCGGTCGTTGTCGCCGAACCGGATCTCGGCCGTGGCCACGCTGTCGTTCTCGTTGATCACCGGAATGCAGCCGAGTGCCAGCAAGGTGGTGAGCGTGGCGCGGGCGTTGAGATAACGGCGCCGATCCTCGGTGTCGTCGAGCGTCAGGAGGAGTTGGGCGGCGGTAAGCCCGTGCGCCTGCAGCGCCTCGGTCCAGGCTTGCGCCAGGCGGATCTGCCCGACCGCGGCCGCCGCCTGCTTCTCTTCAAGCCGCAGCCGCGGTTGCAGCAGGCCGAGCACGGGGCGGGCGAGGGCGATGGCGCCGGACGAGACGACGATGACCGCGGTGCCGCGGGCGCGTGCGGCGGCGATGTCGGCCGCCACGCCCTCCATCCAGCCGGCACGGGGCGCATCGTGATCGACCACCAGCGCGGAGCCGATCTTCACCACCAGCAGCCGTGCGGTGGCGATGGACGGGGTGGTCACGCCGGGACGAGGTCGGGGGTGCGGTGGTGATGCACCCGGTCCATCAGCGCGCGAATGACCGCCGGCAGGTTCTCGCCGGTGGCGCCGGACAGCAGCATGACGTCCTGGCCGCTGGCCCGGCGCAGCGCGGCGCGGCGCACGCCGATCTCATGCGGCGTCATGGCGTCCACCTTGTTCAGCACCAGCAGCTCGGGCTTGTCGGCGAGGCCGCCGCCATAGGCGTGCAACTCCTCCCGAACCGTGCGCCACGCGGCAACCGGGCTTTTGGCGGTGCCGTCGATCAAATGCAGCAGCACGGAGCAGCGCTCGACATGGCCCAGGAAGCGGTCGCCGAGCCCGGCGCCTTCATGCGCGCCCTCGATCAAGCCGGGGATGTCGGCAATGACGAACTCTTCGGAGTGGTTCAGCCGCACCACGCCGAGCTGCGGGTGCAGCGTCGTGAACGGATAGTCGGCGATCTTCGGCCGGGCAGCCGAAACCACGCTCAGGAACGTGCTCTTGCCGGCGTTCGGCAGCCCGACCAGGCCGACATCGGCGATCAGCTTGAGGCGCAGCCACACCCAGCGCTCCTCGCCGGGATAGCCCGGCGTCGCCTTGCGCGGGGCCCGGTTGGTGCTGGTCTTGAAGTGGGCGTTGCCGTGCCCGCCATCGCCGCCGCGGCACAGCACCACGCGCTTGCCCGGCGCGTCGAGGTCGGCGAGCAGGGTTTCCTTGTCGTCGGCCAGGATCTGCGTGCCGATCGGCACCTCGATCACCACGTCCGGGGCGCCGGCGCCGGTGCGGTCGCTGCCGGCGCCGTTGCCGCCTTTGGGCGCCCGGAAATGCTGGGTGTAGCGGAAGTCGATCAGCGTGTTCAGGTTTGCGGCGGCGACGAACACGATGTCGCCGCCCTTGCCGCCGTTGCCGCCATCGGGACCGCCGAACTCCAGGTACTTCTCCCGGCGGAAGGCGACGACGCCGTTCCCGCCATCACCGGAGCGCGTGTAGATCTTGGCCTGGTCGAGGAACTTCATGATTGCCCTGAATGCAAAAGGGGCCGGCGCAAGCCGACCCCTCCGCGCGTGAAAAGCGGTCGGCGGCCTATTCGGCGGCGGCCGGAACCGGCGGGTTGTCGTTGGCGGCTGGCTCGACCGAGACGTGCACCCGGCCTTCGGCCTTGCGGGTGAACTTCACGTGGCCGTCCACGAGCGCGAAGATGGTGTGGTCCTTGCCGAGGCCGACGTTGAGGCCCGGCTTCATCTTGGTGCCGCGCTGACGGATGATGATGTTGCCGGCGATGACGCTCTCGCCGCCGAACTTCTTGACGCCGAGGCGGCGTCCGGCGGTGTCGCGCCCGTTGCGGGACGAGCCGCCTGCTTTCTTGTGTGCCATGAGAGGGTCTCCTTACGCCGGAACGGTTTCGTCAGGGGCTGCCACCTCGGCCGGCACCGGCGCTTCCGAGCCCGCGAGCTGCTCATTGAGGGGAGCCTGGTGTCCATCCGCCGTGATGCCGGCGACGCGCACGACCGTGACATGCTGCCGGTGGCCGTTCTTGCGCCGGCTGTTCTGGCGGCGGCGCTTCTTGAAAATGATGATCTTGTCGAGCCGATCCTGGGCGATGACGGTCGCCGTCACGGTCGCGCCGGCCACGACCGGGGTGCCGAGCGTGGTGCCGCCCGCCGCACTGCCGACTGCGAGCACATCGGTGAAGGTGATCGTCTCGCCGGCCTCGCCGGGCAGCTTCTCGATCTTGAGCACGTCGTTCGGAGCGACGCGATATTGCTTTCCGCCAGTGCGGATGACTGCATACATCGTAGTTTTTCCTGATCGGCAGTTCCGGTTCGACCGGACGGCCCTTCTTGTGGACATGGGACGACGGGACTCGTTGGTCCCGTGCCGGAGCGCGGTCATGTAGTCGGGTCGCACCGCCGTGTCAACGATCGCGTCCCGTCAGCCGGCGCTGCCGGAGGCGTTGCAGCGCCGCTGCCGAGGCCTTATACACCTGCGCCGCAGGAGAGGTGGCCGAGTGGCTTAAGGTGTCGGTCTCGAAAACCGGTGTGGTGTAACAGCCACCGTGGGTTCGAATCCCACCCTCTCCGCCAAGCGCACAGCTTAGTTCGTTTAGATGGTGTAGGCTTTCTGACGGCTAGTAGTTTAAGTCCCGTTCTTGGTCCCACTGCTTTTCCGGACGGCATCAACCAGCAGCGAAACGGGGCGGAAGCAGTGGTCAAACGATATCCCGAACGGTAGCTGGCCCTGGCGGCTAAACATTAACTCGGCAATTTTCGCCGGCTTGGGACGCCTTGCTGCAGAAAATTGCCGAGGGTGACGATGCCGGACCGGCATTCGATAAAGTGGTTGCCAGGGCCAAGCCCCCATCGCCGGCCGGATTTGTACGAGATCTTTTGTTCCTGGTCGGCGAGACGGCGATGGTGGCCCAGAACGCGCGCGCTCGGGGCATCCCTAAACGCAAGAAAGCGATCGAGGCGAATTTCAAATGCTGTTCGACGCAATTGAAGTGCTTGAAGGCGCGTTAGGCTTCCCCGATGTTCGCATCCTGGGTGAAGCCAGGTTCTCAGCTCCAACGCTTAAGGACGTCAAGAGCAACTCCGCCTCCGTCTCGAACGTAAGTCCTGACCTTAGGGCAGCAGTCGAGGCTTGAAAGGATGTCAGCAATGGCGCGGAAGCTCCCTCAAGCGCACCTCTAGCTCTCTGGCTTACGTAACAGATTCTGCTTTAAGGCCGTTGTCGCGAGCTACCGATAACGACGTTGCGTCTCAGAACCAGACACGGCCTGCAAGTCAGGATTCGACACGAAGGAGTCGTGGTGATTCTCGGAGAGGAAAACCGAGGTTACTAGTTGAATTACCGTGCCTTATAACATCTGCCATAATCTAGTGCGCGTGTATCGCTGACACCGACGCACTCCGTGCACCAAGTCTCGGCAACGTCAGCCTGGAAGGTCGAAGCCTTCGTGGGTCTGGTGCCCGACAAGAACGCCTACAAACGAACCTTGGCGCTCCAGGATGTAGAGCCCGGCCATATTCAACTGCTTCGTCCCAACGCCGTGCGTCACATCGAGAACGTTGGGCTGTGTTGCCAGGCCACTCAGCAATGCCGCCATTTCGCGGCCCTCTGTGCCGAAATAAAACCGATGCTCCGGCCACTCCTTGTGCTGCATCTCCAGCGCGATCACCGCCTTGCCCAGACGGTCCGTCAGCTCATGGAACATGTGCCGCGCAACCTCGGACGCCTCGGGCGGCAGCTCCAACTCGTCGGCCTTCGCATCGATCTCCACCGGCGACGAGGCAACCAGGATTCTCGGCATCTCAACCTCAGCAGTGTTCTCGGGCTTGGGACTAGCGGCTGGAGCCGAGCTCAGTTCCAAATGGCTCAGCGAAGTCCGGCAATGCGGGTGCGTCTCGCAGCGTTTGCCGCAGCGAACGTATGTTCAGAAGCGGACTTGGCCTCGAACTGCGATGGCGTGCAGCTGCCGCGTCTCGGCATTGGCGGTGACGTCGGCATGCTCATATTGCAGCGTGAACTTGAGCGGATCGACTGGATACCAACTCACTCCTGCAGACCAGACGGTTTGGCGGCCGCCGCGGATCGTGCCGTCGTTCAGGTTTGCGGCCGATAACCGGGCAGCGATCTCGACCGCACCCCACTGGTTCGTCAGCGGGTTGAATACCTCGGTCGGCGATGGGCTGCCCCAGGCCGCGATCTTGGGCTTCCATTGTCGCGGCTTGCCCAGCACGGTGTAGGCTGCCTGCACATACTCGCCCGAGAAAAACAGGTCGCGCCCGCCGCCACCGCTGATGTCGGTGCGCAGACCATACCACTCGCCCTGCACCCACAACCTGTTCCAGGACAGTCCTGCCTCAAAGCCGCCCATTCGGGCGCCAGTTGCGTTCAGCGCTCCCGTCGAGAGCGACGCGTCGACGCTGTCGATTTGCAGTTCCGGCTGGTCGGAGAAACTTAACGCGTGCTGGCCGTCACCGCTGCGGGACACCTGGTAGAGCCAAGCACCGGACGCACCAAGGTGCAGCGAGACGTTGTCTGTTTTGATCGCGAGGCCTGCGACCCGGCCCAAGATTGCGCGCTGATCGCTTTGCGCGCCCGGGCCGGTGGTGCCGCCAGTGAGGAACCCGGCGGCAAACCAACGGTCGCCGCTCGCGCCGATCTGAGCGCCGGTGCGGCCCGCACCGGCCACGAGGCCACCGACGATGTTGACGATGCTGGCGCGCTCGAGGAAGAGGATGTCGGCTGCGGATTGCGCGTATTCGAGGGTGAAGGCAGGCTTGAAGATGCCCGCGCGCACGACGAACGGATCAAGCCCGGTATAGGCGATATCGGCCTCGAAGAACCTTGAGTTGCTGCCCGGCGCGCTGCCGAAGTCATAGACAACGCCGACCTCGACCCGATCGGCGATGGTCGCCTCTGCACCGAGGCGGGCCCGCCGTATGTTGAACCCAGTGCCCTGGCCGCCGCCCCGGTTTTGGCCAAAGGTCCCGCCCTCGTCTAGTTGCAGCAGCGCATAAGGCTTGAGATCAACCGGACCGACGCGAACCCCGGGCGTCTCCGCGCGCCCGATCGCAAACGGGAATGCGGCGGCGAGTATCGATAGCATAGCTGTGGGGCGCAGCGCCGCAGGCGACCTGATCATCGGCTTTCTTACCTGAGGAGCTCACGTCAACGAACCGTGGGGGAAAGCGGTTGCCGTTTATCCACCAGCAAAACCACTTTCAAACCGCCCGCTCGAGCGTTCCTGCCGACTCGACTGGCGCATTCGCCACAATGCGAACGCTCGCGCAGCCTGCATCCAGCGATCGGACTTCACTACACAGGCAGAGACAGCCCATAACCAGGCATGTTTGTGGGCCGGTCACGCGCCCGGTGGGTTAAGCAGAACCCAGAGCCGCGCGATCCTCCCGTCGACAATCTCCGCTGCATCCGACCCAGTCACTGCAGCCGGGCCGTCGTCGGGGCCGGCGGTCCAGCGCAGCACCCCGAAGCCGTGGTGTCCCACTGCGATGCCTTCGGGTGTGAGGCGAAATCCCGGACCGTATTGCTCCAGCAGCACGCCGGCGATCGTAGAGATGGCCGCTCGCCCACGAACGACGTTGGTCGGCTCGTACATGACAGGCTCGACCACAAAAAGCTCGTCAAGGGCGTCGGAGCGTTTCGCGGCGTCGCGCTCATTGAAGACCCGCTCAAGATTCGCTCGCAGAAGCCTGTCGTAATCGGGCTGTCGCTGGTTCGCGTCAAACATGCGCTTCAACCTCCAACTCGTGACGGGCACCAACCGTCAGGTTTTGACCACTAGCGTGGCAACGCTCGTTGTTCGTCGGCAATCGCGCCATTCATCGGCTGCTCGAGCTGGCGATATCGTTCGAGGGGGAGGAGGTTGCAGAATGGTAAATTGCCGTGGCAGCTATACCGGTCGGCTCTCTTGTGAGTTAGAGTTCAGCTCGAGATGTTTGAGGACAGGGTAGAATGAAGGTCAACTACAATTTTCAGAAGCTTGCGCGTGAACGATCGAAAGCCGAGAAAAAAGAGGAGAAGAAGCGGGCAGTTGCTGAACGGGGGTCCCGCAATGAGCAGCCGGCCCCCTCGGTTGAAAAGGAAGCTGAAGATAACGTGCGAACGTCCTGACTGGCATAGCGCGCGGCATACTGCAGAAAGCAGGGCAGAGGGGCTTTTCAGGGCCGACGACACAGGCAGATCACGGCCGACAAAAACGACGGGGCCTCAACGCCGTTCGCGCCTCCGACTACTTTCGGCTGCCGCCGCAGCAGGTTGTGGAGCTCGGTAGACGGGTTGAGGTGGGCAATTCAGTTTCTGCCCGGTGCCGATGCAACATCGTCGCAGCGCGGGAGGCAGGCTCTGTCAGCTCTCGCGCCACCCAGTGTAGATCATGCTCCCGGACGGGCTGAGCCTCCGCGTCACGCGGCTTCGAGGATGGACAGCACGTTCACGGTGCGGCGGAGGAAAAGCAACTTACGGCGGACGGCAGGGACGTGCTGGTTGCGGCGACTGCGATGACGAAGGTGGTTGCGGAGTTTGTCGTGCCCGCGACAGAACCGCGCCGCCGAGCTCGGGCACTTGAAGCCGCGCATGGGCCGGTAACGGCCTTTCAGGCCGCGGCGATCCTGCTCCAGCCTGTTGTTGAGGTAGCGGCTGGTTCGGTGCCGCACGGCCTTGCCCAGCTCGGCGCGGATTGCGCGCGGGTAGCTGTCATGGCCGTCGGTCGTGACCCGATCCGGCGTGATGCCGGTCACCGCCTTGGCCGAGCGGAAGGAATGCCTTCGCCGCCGCCATGTCCCGGCGCTCGCTGAACAGCACGTCCACGAGCGCGCCGCAGCCGTCGATGGCGCGGTATACGTAGCACCAGCGCCCATCGACCTTGACGTAGGTCTCATCGACATACCAGCTCCGGCCGGTCTTGCCCCTGCGTTGGCGCCGGAGTTCGTCGGCCAGAACGGGCGTGAGCTTGGCCTCCCAGTCGCGCAAGGCCTCGTAGCTGAACACCATGCCGCGCACGGCGAACATCTCAGGCAAGTCGCGCAACGACAGCTTGTAGCGCAGACGCCAAAGCACCACGAGCGCGACCACGTCGGACGGATACTGCGCCCGGTTCAGCACCGTGCCGCTGCGTTCGTCATCGATCGCCCCGTCGCGATCGATCGTCAGGCCCTTACCGCCCATCTCATTGCTTGTCCTACTCCGGGCAACCAGGGATGTTGGCGCGAGTGCTGACGTAACCCGCCGTGGATCTCGACGAGGCGGTCGGAACCATGGAACGGTTGTCCCATGCTTCCCTCGTCACGGACAGACGCTGCCCAGTAACCGTTGCTGGTGCCGCGAACGACAATCCTGAAGTTGATTGGAGGCGTTTTGGCAGTCGATCAGGTTCCTGGCGCCGTGTCTGGTCTCGTTGCGAGCGAAGCCATCGATACGGTCGCGCACATCATCCAGGTGGCGCTCACCCCGGTGTTTCTGCTGTCCGGTATCGGCACTCTGCTGAACACCTTCAACACCAGACTAGCGCGGGTGTCCGACCACACGGAGCAGATCTTCGCTCAGTTGAACGACGGCACCGCGACGGATCCTGTGACAGACGCCGCCCACCTGGGGCGCTTGAGGCAGCGTCGAACTGCCCTCGATGTGGCCGTCATCTTCTGCGCGACAGGCTGCGCCGCTACGTGCGGTGCAGCCTTCGTGCTGTTCGTCGGTGGATTGCGGGCTGGGGAGATCGCGTCCTGGCTGTTCTCGCTATTCGGGCTTGCTCTGGTCTGCACCGTTTGCGCCTTGGCCGCCTTTCTTGTGGATACCGTGCTCGCCTGGCATGGATTGCACCGGGATGGACCGTTGCCCGAGCGGGTCCAGACCAAGGTGACCATCAGGCGAGCTCGGCCACGAAGCGGCAACCACGAGCCGAGCAGACGCTAAGGTTCCAAGTGACCTGCCCCGGTTCTTTGGACCGTTTTTAGCTTGAGAGGCCAGCCTTCGTGAGCTGCTCCCCATCGTTGGACCGGTTGGCTGGACGATTCCCAGCGTCTGGCGGTCAGGATGGGCCATGTGGTCCTGACCGATTTACGAGCGTCATCGTGGGTTTGTTGCCGATCGCGCTGTGTGGGCGAACTTCGTTGTGGTCTCTACGTCAAGCCTCGCATTTCACCCGCGCGTCGTCGAGGCTCGTGAACCAGTGCGCGTTCAGGCACTCCGCCCGGAACTTGCCGTTCAGGCTTTCGATGAACGCGTTGTCCGTCGGCTTGCCCGGCCGGGAGAAGTCCAGCGTCACGGTCGAGGTGCCGGGCGAGAGAGTGTCGATGTGCAAGATACGGGATGTTCTACGGTTGCGATTGGGCCACACCTGCCGCAGCGAACGATCGGCCAAACGGGCCCGGCGGCGGCTGGAAGCCGTTCCGGGCAGCCGCAGATTGCCCGCTCTGAAGTCCATCCCGAGGCTTGACGCTCTCCTGAGCCGGAAATCCTACGGAGAGATCGCCTACGATATCGCCGCTCCAGCACGCGAACTTCTTCTCGAGATCCCTGCGAGGGCAAAAGTCGATCTCAGTGAGCTAAACTGAACTCACCAGTGGGAGCTACTTCGGCACCCAGAAACTCGTTAAGTCGTAAAGATAGTGATATGGCCAGGGGTCTCGCCGTAGGCTGCGGTTTTGGTGGTATGATCGCCTGGCTCAGGCGTTCCGAAGGCGATGACAATCAAGCAGGGAAGGGTGAAGGATCTCTGCATTACCTCATGGATCCACACGATAGGCCGCCGTTCACCATCATCTAGGCTTGCCGCCGCCCGAAAGCTGTCGTTCCCAATGCTGCAGCCGCTTGCCCATTAGCGAAGCGCTCCGGCACTCATGAAGCCGCCATCGACCGGAATTACCGTTCCTGTGATGTAAGCTGCCCGGTCAGATGCCAGGAAGGACACGATATCGGCAATCTCGGACGGCTTACCGTAGCGCCTCATCGGTATCGCAGCGGTGTAGGTGCCGCGGAACTCGGCGGAATGCAGCACGTCCGTCATCGGCGTGCTCACGGGGCCGGGTGCGACGGCGTTGGCGGTGATGCCGAGTTCCGCCAGCTCGCTGGCGATTTGCCGGGTCAGCCCGATCACGGCGGCCTTCGAGGTGCCATAGGCCGTGCGGCCGCTGTTGACCGAGCGCATCCCGGCAACGGACGCGATGTTGATGATCCGGCCCCATTTATGGGGCACCATCAGCCGGGCGGCGTGCTGCGCGCACAGCATTGCGCCGGTGACGTTCACCACCATTGTGGCCGTGAAGTTATCCAACGGGAAATCCAAGAAGGGGTATGTCTTGGCAATCCCCGCGTTGTTCACCACCACGTCACAACGGCCGTAGCGCTCCTTGACCACGGCGAAGGCCGCGGCGATGGCGTCGGCGCTCGAGACGTCCAGGGCGAGCGGATCGGCCCGCATCCCCTCGTCGCGCAGGCGGGCTGCGGTGCGCCCGGCTTCTGCCTCGTTCAAGTCGGATACCAGCACGGTCATTCCATCCCGTGCCAGCTGCTCCGCGATGGCGGCGCCGATGCCGTTGGCGCTTCCGGTGACGAGTGCAATCCTGGTTGCGATTTCGTTCATGATCTTCCTCGATGACGTTGTCCGTGAATGCTGGGCCGAGCGCATGGCGTCCGGAGCGGCAGTGTCCATTGGAAGTGGCGAGCTGCCACCCGGCAGCCTGGTTGGTTCCGATGGGGATGTGCCCACCACGTTCGGGGACATGCGGGCTAGCGTGCAATCAGCTCAGCTTGCCCGTGTACTCTTCCAGCAGCGCCCACTGTTCGTTGCCGAATCGCTCCTTCCACTTCGCGTAGAAGCCCGCTTTGCTCAGCTGGTCCCGGAAGGGAGTGGGGTCTACCTCGTTGAAGACCAGGCCCTTGGCCGCCAGCTCGCCCTTCAGCCCCTCGTTCTGTCGTGCCACCTCGACCCGCTGCGCCATGGCGGCATCGTTGATCACGCGGCTGAAGGTTGCCTGCAGATCTGCCGGCAATTGCGCCCAGGCGCGGCGGTTCATCAGGAACCACCAGCCGTCCCACATGTGATTGGTCAGCGAACAGAACTTCTGCACCTCGTAGATCTTGGCCGCGGCGATGATCGCGGGAGGGTTTTCCTGGCCGTCGACCACTTTGGTCTGCAGGGCGGAGTATACCTCGGTGAAGTTGATGCCAGTGGGCGAGGCTCCCAGAGACTCGAACAGGGAGGTCCACAGGGCGCTGATCGGCACGCGGATCTTGAGGCCCTTCAGGTCGTCGGGCTTGGTGATGGGTCGGATACTGGTGGTGACCTCGCGGAAGCCGTTGTCCCAAATCTTCTCGAACGGGACCAGCCCGGCTTTGGTAATCTGCGCACGCAGGGACGCGCCAAGCTTGCCGTCCAACGCGCGCCACAGCATGTCATAGTCCTTCCATGCAAACCCCACTCCCCAGATTGAGGCCGTGGGGATCAAGGTGGACAGGACGTTGACCCCCGACAGGGTGAAACATTCCAGCGCCCCGGAACGGAGCTGCGACAGCATGTCGGAGTCGCCCCCGAGTTGGCTGTTGGGGAACAGCTGCAAGTCCACCCGGCCGTTGGTCTGCGTGGCCAGCTCGGCCGCCGCCTTCCTTCCGTAAACGTTGAGTGGGTGAGACTCCGGGACGTTGGTGCCCCACTTGAAGGTGAACTCCGCAGCTTGGGCGTAGCGCAGCGGCGTGGCGGCTGCCAGAGCCGTTGCGGCCCCGAAGACGGTGGCCCTGCGTCGTGTGATGAACATGGTAGTCCCTCCTCCTTCTTATTGCGGATTGTTTGATGGACGTTGCTTAGGCGGCGCGGCCTCCGTCGCGGACGGCCGCAAAGAAGTCGGGCTGCCCGACCTGACCGCCCTTCAGGGCGATCTCCAGCCCGTCCAGCCCGCCCGCTGGACTGTGGGCACGGCACAGCGGAGCCCCCGGATCGAGCGGCGCAATCGCGGTGAGCGCGTCCAGCCCCAACATGGATGCGGCCCGGCCGGAGGTGTCGCCGCCCGAGATCACGGCCCGGCGCAGCCCGGCCCGCTCGATCACGGTGCGGAGCAGCTGTCCCATGCCGGACCCGATGCGCTCGTTCACCGCTGCCGCGGACGCACCCTCTCGAGCAAGCGCCGCGCCGAAGCAGGCGACCGCCGGGTCGTCCGGTCCGGTGGCGCTGAAGGCCAGCGGGTCCCGGCCTTGGCCGAGCACGGCCAGCGCCGCCTGCGTGGCGCGGTGCAACTCGCCCGCCCAGGCCTCCTCGTCCACCGCCAGGGCGGCGTCGAGCCGGATTCCTTCGAACCCGTGCGCCAGCGCATGTTCTACTTGGAGTGCGGTCGCGGGCGACACGGAGCCGGACACACAGGCGATACGGTCCACGCGGCCCGGCTGCTCCCTCGGGGCGGCAGGCGGAAGCAGCCCGCGGTTCTCCCAATAGGCCACCAGTGCCGCCTCGAACCCCTGGGAGCCCAGCCCGAACACCGGCCGACCCCCCCGCTCCCAGATCAGCCGCCCAGCCTCTACAAGCGTTTCCTGGTCCAGCACGTCCAGCGAGACGATGCGGGCGCCCCCCGCCAACGCACGGTCGAGCTGCGCCTCGGCTGCACCGCGCTTGGCATGCACGAAGTCCACGAGCCCGATCGATAGGGTGGTCTGCCGGGCCAGATGGCGGCCGAGATCTGCTTCGTCCATCGGTGTGGTGGGATGGCGGGACATGGTGGGATGGCGGTCCAGCCGATAGCCGGTGTCGCCGGCCAGGGCGAACAGGTGGCCGAAGCTTTCGAACCGCCCCATGCCGGGATCGGCCACCACCATGGGCACCCAATCCGGCTGCAGCAGGCTGATGCCGATCTCCGCGGCCCGGCCGATCGACCCGATCTCCGGCGCGGAGTCGAAGGTGGAGCATACCTTGTGGTGCAGCACCGGCGCCCCGAGCCCGGCGAGCAGCCGGAACACCGGGGGCAGGTGTTCGTCCATCCATCCCGGCGAGCGGGACCGCGCCGTCCCGGCGATGCCGACGGCGCGGAACTCCGCAAAATCCCGCAGCCGCTCCGGGGAAGGCGGCGCCAGGAACAGTACGGTGGGTAAGCCGGCGAAGGCCAGCACTTCCATGGACGCCGATGCACCCGTGAAGTCGTCGCCGTAGAAGGCGAGGAGCGGTCCCGCGGCGGGCAAGGGGGTGGTCACGCCGTCTGATCCAGCGCCTGCTGCAGGGCAGGGTGGTCTTGCGCGTAGTCCGCCAGCGGCACCCCCGCCACCGCGGCTTCCCAGGCGTTGCGAAGGGCTTGCACCCCGGCGCCGGGCCCGCCCGGATGCGCCATGATGCCGCCGCCCGCGGTGACGATCAGGTCCGTGGACCCCAGCGCGGCAAAGGTGCCCGGCGCTTGCCGCACCGTCTGCCCGGAGGAGAACACCGGCATGGTCAGGCAAGGCTTGTCCGGGAACATCGGTACCAAGCATTCGCGTGCCGAGCGCACCACGCTCTCGTCGCTTTCGGAGAACTTGTTGTTCAGCCCGTTGACGTGCATGTGGTCCGCCCCGGCCAGCCGCCACACCTTCTGCCAGGCGACGTAGGACCAGCCGAGCAGCGGGTGCCGGGTCAGCGCGCCCCAACCGTTGCGGTGGGCGTGGATCGGCACCTGCGCCCACCGGGCCAACTCGGTGAAAGCGACCAAGCCGATCGAGTGAATGCTGGCCATCACGCAGGTGCCGCCGTGCCGAAGCACCCAGTCGTGGCGGTGGCGCATTTCGTCCAGTTCGCCGGTCAGATTGAAGGCGTACATCACCTTGCGCCCGGTGCGGTCCGCGTGATCGTTGATCACCCGCATCACCGCGCGCACGCGGTCGTCGAAGGGGCAGTGAGGCCCGTCAGCCTGCAGTTCGTCGTCTTTGATGAAGTCGATGCCGCCCTCGCACAAGGAGGCGACCAAGGACGCCGTTTCGTCGGGCCCGAACCCCACGCTGGGCTTGATGATGGTGCCGATCACCGGCCGCCCTTCCACGCCGGACAGGCGGCGCGTGCCTTCGATCCCGAAACGGGGGCCGCCGTAACGGTCCGCGAAGGCCTGAGGCAGGCGGATGTCCTCCACCCGCAATCCCGTGAACTGCCGCAGCTCGAACAGGTTGCCGCCCACGGTGGCCAGCATGTTGGGGAGGGACGGGCCGAGGTTGTCCATGGGCCAGGACAGGGTGGCGCGGGCCCGGCGCAGCTTGGCAGGATCGACGGACGCCGTGGTGGGCAGGGCGGGGCCAGGCACCAACTCGTCGAGCAGCTCCAGCCGCTCGATGCGGGCGGCGGAGCGCGCCTTCAGTTCCGGCGTTTCGCCGGGCACGGGAACGAAGGTGCCGCTGGATTGCTCGCCCGCCATGGTTTCCACGGCGCGGCGCGGATCGGCAGCGGTCTCTACGAGGTAATCAGCTTCGAGCCGGATGGGGCGCGCCATTGTCATGGCGCCCGGCACGCCAGGTTGGTTGTCCAGAGGCTTGCTCATGCGACGGATCCCGTTCGAAGGAGGATGGTGTGCCTGCTCACAGGAACCCTGTGGAAAACCAGGGCACGAAGACGACGATCAGCAGGCCGACGAGGAGGGCGGCGATGTAGCCGGCGATGGGCCGCACCCCGGCGTCGGGATGCACCTTGCTGATGGCGCAGGCGGCGTAGTAGCCGACGCCGAAGGGTGGCGCGAACAGGCCGATGCCCATGGCCAGCACCACAACCATGGCGTAGTGCACCTCGTTCACGCCCACCTGCTTGGCGATGGGGAACATCAACGGGGCGAACAGCACCACCGCCGGGATGCCTTCCAGCACCGATCCCAGCACGATGAAGCCGACCGCGGACACCAGCAGGAACACTGGCGCCCCGCCTGGCAGCGCCCGCATCGCCGCCGCCAGAGTGTTGGAGAAGCCCGACTGTGTCAGTGCCCAAGCCATGCCCGTCGCGGTGCCGATGATCAGCAGGATGGCGCCCGAGAGCGCCGCGGTGCTCACCAGCATCGGCAACAGCCGGTTCAGCGGGAACTGCCGGTAGATCAGCAGCCCGGCCGCGATCGTGTAGGCGATGCCGATCGTGGACACCTCCGTGGCGGTGGCGACACCCTCAATCACGGCGGCGCGGATCACGAATGGCAGCAGCAGCGCCGGGATGGCGATCACCAGCGCCCGGCCAATCACCCGGGCCGACGGGCGGGTGACGCCCCGCATGTCGTCCGTCCGGTACCGCCACCACACCACGCCGCACAGCGTGGCCCCAAGCACCACTCCAGGCATCAGCCCCCCGGTGAACAGGGCGGAGATCGACACCCCGGTAACGGAGCCAATGGTGATCAGCACGATAGAAGGCGGAATGGTCTCGGTCTGTGCCCCGGTGGCGGCCAGCAAGGCCACCAGGTCGCCTTCTTGGGCGCCTCGCGCCTTCATCTCGGGGAACAGCACCGGGGCCACCGCAGCCATGTCTGCCGCCTTGGAGCCGGAGATGCCGGACACCAGGTACATGGCGCCGACGAGCACGTAGGAGAGGCCGCCGCGCACATGGCCGAGCAGGCTGCTGAGGAAGCCCACCATCGCTCGGGCCATGCCCGTCATCTCGATCAGCAGGCCGAGGAACACGAACAAGGGCACGGCCAACAGGATGATGTGGCCCATCCCTTCATCCATCCGCCCAACCAGCACAAACGTGGGCAGGCGCGTGGTGAGCGCCAAATAGCCGAAGGTGGCGGACCCGAAGGCAAAGGCGATTGGCACGCCGGCGAACACCAGCAAGGCGACCACACCCACGAAGAACACGACCAAGTTGTAGTTGCCCAGGCCCGCAAACAGCGGCCGCGCCATATAGAAGGCCAGTCCCACCAATACAGCGGTAGCCACGGCGGCCAGCGTCGTCCGCCAACCCGGCAATGTCAGCAGCCGCAGCAGGCTCAAGGCTAGCATCATCCCGATGCCCCAGGGCAGTGCACCGGCACGCCACGCATTGGAAATCTCGAGCGCCGGAGTGGTGATCGGCAATTCCTCGACCGCGAACTCGATCGCGGGTTCCAGCATGAAGCCCAGGAAACCGGCGCCTACGGCCAGCGCCAGCGCTTCGAAATAGCGGCGCGTTGTTGGCGAGGCTTTGCTGATGAACGCCGTCATCCGCATGTGCTCGGCTCGCCGGAAGGCCACCACGGCGCCCAGCATCGCAAGCCATATGAACTGCATCGAGGCCAGTTCGTCCGTCCACTGGATCGGTTTGTGGAACATGTAGCGGCTGATCACGCCTGTCAGCAGGATGACCACCTCCGCGACGACCAGGATTGCCGCGGGGATCTCGGCCAGCAATCCGATCAGGTGGTCGATGGCCCGGCAGATGCGGGTGCCGGCCCATGCTGTTTCGGGCAGACTCATTGGTGGCGTGGTGTGGACGGACATGCGACCTCCCGGACCAGTGCCACGTTGATGATCGGAGGAGCGCCGCCCCGGATGCTTTCCGGACGCCGCGCATCACTCGAATTCGCCGTGACCTGTTGTTCTTGGGCCGACGATTGACATAGCGGGCTGAGAAAAAACATCTGAGAGTTTGCCGTGGACCTGTGATAAAAACTCACGGCGCAAAGGAATGATCTTGCCTGTTTCCGCCCGCCTGCCGCTCAACGCGTTGCGTGCCTTCGAAGCGTCGGCTCGGTTGGGCAGCATGAGCGCGGCCGCGGTGGAACTGCACGTGACGCACGGCGCGGTCAGCCGACAAGTGAAGCTGCTGGAAATCCAGATCGGCTTGCCACTCTTGCAGCGCCTGCCGCGGGGCCTGCTGCCAACGGCGGAAGGGGCGTCACTGGCAGCGGAGCTGTCCGAAGCTTTCGACCGCCTGCACCTCGCAGTGTCCCGCGTGCAGCCAAGGCCGTTGACCCTATCCTGCTCGGCGACCGTGATGATGTTCTGGCTGCTGCCCCGCCTGAAAAGCTTCAAGCTCGCACATCCCACGCTGGAGCTTCGGCTGGACGTGAACTACGGCCAAGTCGATTTCGTCCGCGACGAGGTGAGCGTCGCCATCCGCAACAGCATGTATCAGCCGCCGCCGAATGCGCTGGCCGAAACGCTGGTGCGGGAAGAGATCGGCCCGGTCTGCCACCCGGCCTATGCCAGCCGCCTCGGCCTCCATACACCGTTGGACCTAGCCCGCGTGCGGCTGCTGGCGACCGCGACCCGACCGCATGGCTGGCTGGAATGGGCAACGGCGGTCGGGCTGCCGGACCTCCCGGTTCCTCCGAGCGAGGTGTACGAGCACTTCTATCTCGTGGTGCAAGCGGCGGCGTGCGGGCTTGGCCTTGCGGTCGTACCCCGCCTGCTGGTGGAAGGCGAGATCGCGGCCGGCCACCTCGTGGCGCCGCTCGGCTTCATCGAGGGCCCCCATTCATTAGAACTCTGGACGGCCGAACACCTGCGTGCTCGGGCGGACGTTGAAGCGTTGTTGACCTGGCTTCGCGATGCCATGCAGCCAACAGCGGCGGCATAACCACCTTTGGCAAACGCGATCTTCGGATGGCAGAACGCATGGTAAACGCGAGAACGCACCGACATTCATGCTGTGACCCGCTATATATTGCCCGTCAATTGCCGTCCAACCTGGACTCGGAACGGACACCTCTTGATAGCAAAAATGGAGTTATACTACTCTTTTGCTCCGATTTAGCTCCTGCGACTTGTTGTAGCCGTTCGTCCGCCTTTCGGCTCGACCTTCTCCGAAGCGGCATGTCGGCACATCGGGACTATGGGATTCAGTGTGTCCAACCAGTTCAGCGCGCGTGCGTCACCTGGCCGTGTTAAGCGACACCAAAGTATGCGGGTTAAGGGGATTCGTAGATTTGCGGGCCCGTTCTGGAAGTGCACAGTTCGGCCATTCTCTTGTTCGATCGTGGGGACCATTCTCTTGCCCCGACCGAGGGCAACCCGGGCATCTGGCAGGCGGGGCGGAAGCGGCGCGGACTGACGCGAGAGCCGGAGCAGGATTGCGAGCGGCACAGGCAGGAGCGCGGGCTAGGGTTGGGAAGGTAGCCAGATTGCTTGCTGCACCACCTTTAAGCCGCTGCGCTCCATACCTCGAAAACACTGGCGTCGATCCAGCGGTTCTGCCAACGGACCAAAGCCGTTCAGGACCAATGTGCATGGGAATTCCGAAATCGGGACACTGGCTAGGCAAGCGAAGCCTGTTGCGGGAACCGCCACGCGGTCTGCCGGCGCCGAGATCATCCCGCTCGCCTCGCAGCGCGGTGGCCAGAGCGGGCTGTGCGATCACTGGAGCGCCTGACCGGCTGCTGAGTTCTTGTATGCGGCGCTGGCGACGCGGTCTTTGCCGCCCTGTTTCGCTCGATACATAAGGGCATCTGCCACCGCCAGCGCCTCGGATACGCTGGAAGGTGGATTAGTAAACGTCAGCAATCCCACCGAGGCAGTCACCGCCCAGCCCCGAAGGCGCAATTCAATCCGGATCTCTTGGCGGATCCTCTCACTCCCTAGTTCGGGGTCGTCGCAGTCCGAGAGCAGGATCGCAAACTCATCCCCGCCGATCCGGGCAGCAAAATCTCGACCGCGAACGTTGCGGCGTATGCATTCAGCAACGATGCACAGCGCCGTGTCCCCAGCATGGTGACCGTGTCGATCGTTCAGTTGCTTGAAGCCGTCAAGATCGACATAGAGGAGCGCACTGCGCGGCGACACAGGACGTGCCGAAAACAAGCCTTCGCTGTGCTCGAAGAACGCGTGCCGGTTGCCAACGCCAGTTAGCGTGTCTGTCAGCGCTTGATGGCGTGCATTATACAATGCACGCCGAAGTTCAAACGCTACCATGGTGTTCTCGGCAATACGTTCCAGCGTGTTTATCTGCGCGCAGTTAATCCGGCGGGGGGCCGAGTCAAAGCAACCGACTACACCTACGATGTGAGTCTTTGTCGCCACAACTGGAAAATCGGCAAAGAAACGCACGTTCCTGTTTGCGGCATACTGGGGGGCAAAGCAGGTTTCGGCTGCTGCGTCGGCTACGATCAGCGGCTTGCCGCCGTTGGCGAGCACCAAGTCAGAAAACGAGCCTGACCGCCGAACTGTATCTGAGTGTGGAACGAAGCCGAACGTCGCTTTGTAGACGAGGCGCTCAGCGTCCACCATCACCATGAACGCCGCCTTACATGAGGCGACATGGGCAGCGATGCTCAAAGCGTTGTCGAGCGTTGCAGTGCCCTTCGCGTCCACGACCTCATACGTGCGCAGGATCGCGAGGCGCTATTCTTCGCCTTGCGATCGCACATTCGCCAAGTTTGGAAAGCGTTGGCCGTCGAAGGCCAACCTTCCATCCTCACCCATCTGCTACTCCAGGTAGAATACATCCGTATGTAGAGCGAGAGTTGGAACTGTGCTGGCTATTTACGTTAGGTGGCGCGCACTCCGGCAACGAAGCTGTTGAGCTCACTGGTGAGTTGCTCTGCCTGTTTCGAGATACCGCTGTCAGCACCCAAGACCTGCTCGGCGGCAGCTCCCGTGTCATTTGCAGCTTGGCCCACGCCCACGATCGTTGCAGTGACCTGTTGCGTGCTGACAGCTGTCTGTTGGACGCTCCGCGCGATCTCGGCTGTTGCAGCGCCCTGCTCCTCGACCGCCGCGGCGATGTTCGATGAGATGGTGCTCACTTCACCGATGGTCACCGCAATCGCGTTGATGGCGGCTACGGCCTCTCCTGTCGCGCTTTGGATGGCCGAAACCTGGGTGCCGATCTCCTCAGTCGCCTTGGCCGTCTGCGCTGCGAGGTTCTTCACCTCGCTCGCCACCACGGCGAAGCCCTTGCCCGCATCACCCGCGCGAGCGGCCTCGATTGTCGCGTTCAGGGCCAAGAGATTGGTCTGTCCAGCAATACCGGCGATCAGCTTCACGACGTCGCCAATCTTCTCTGCACCGTCCGCCAGCGCCCGAACGATGGCGTCGGTACGGCGCGCGTCCGCAACCGCCCTCTCGGTGATCAGAGCCGACTGGTTCACCTGCCGGCTGATCTCGTGGATCGATGCCGTCAGTTGTTCGGCCGCGCTCGCGACAGTCTGCACGCTGACTCTCGCTTCGCCTGCAGCGGCGGAAACCGTCGTCGCTTGTTGATTGGTTTGGGTCGCGGTCACCGACATCAACTCCGCCGTCGTCTGCAACTCCGTCGCGCTGCACGCCAAGATCGCTACCAGGCCGCCGATCTTGCCTTCAAAAGCGTCAGCCGTCTGGTGCAGCGTCGCCCGCTGCGCGATGGCTGCTTCCGTTGTTAGTCGACTTTGCTCTTCTTGACGGAGGTTGGCCAACGCAGACACCTTGATAGCCGACGCCTCGGCGTCGGAGATCGCCTTCGCGCCTTGATTGACCAGCCAAGCCAGGGCTGCGCACTCGAGAACCAGGACAACGGCGTGGAACACCACTCGGATTAGGTCTGCGCCGCCAGGAAACACCAAGGCCGGCAAAACGAAGTTCAATGCGAGATGATGCAGCGCGACGACAAACGCGCCGACGATCACGGCCTGGCAATCGAGAAGCGCCGCAGTCACGGCAACGTCTGCGAAGAAGATCATATGCGCGTCGGCCTGCCACGAGGAGCCAGCGAGCACCATAACAATCAACGCAGGCATGACACACAATGCAGTTGCGACTGTTGCCCGAGTACTGGCGGCACCTGGCTGGATACGATGCGCGACGGTTGCGCTTCCCGCAGCAGCCAGCCAGAGCGCTAGGCCGACAGAGAGGTTCTCGCCAGCAATCCAGCCTGCAACGGCCAACATGGGGCCATGGAGCCAGACGGCTGCTACAATGACCCGCTCTGCAACAAGTCGGAGTTGGGCCAAGTTTCGCAGGCTCGTGGAGCCGTTCATGAGGTTGGCGAGCATGGGGCATCTCTCTTCCACGGCAGGGCCAGCCCAATTGCAGCCCTAACCTTTGAGGCTTCTCCGTAAATGACAGCGAAGCCAGGCGCTGGGGTGCTCACGAGGGTCGCGTCCGCCTTCGCGGCGGCGAGCAGTGCTGAGGCGGGATTTCCACCGTGAACGCGCACAAGAACAGTCCCTGACCAACGGGTATCAGTTGCAAGCCGCATAGAGCGGCCGTGATAAACAAAGCTAATCCCGCTGCTGGGATTAGCTCCGAGATATCTCCCAGACAGTTGGCGAGTAGAAAGCGCAATTAAATGCCCCAACAGCTTTGTGCGGGCTGGATACAGGGAAAAGGATAAGGAGAGTTTAAGACAACGACGGAAGCGGACGGGTAGTTGATCGGTTGATTTGCTCAGGTTCCGGGGACTTGGCGCATTGTCGAGCTAAGCCCGAAGACGGCAACTCGTGGTCAGTGGGGACGTGCCCGTGTCAGCCAACCCAACCAGGGTTCAACCCCAGGTGACCGTCGGGCGAGTTGGCAAAGCCAAAGGAACGGACCGGTCTGGACAGTTTGCCAGGCGCTTCGCTCGAACAGCCGAACGTGCCTGCTCCGAAGAAGGCGAAGCTTCTCGTTGCCAAGCCACTGAGCAAGTCCAAGAAGACCAGGGCTCTCAAATCAAGCAACGCCCGCGAGCGACTTGTCAGGGCGCTGGAGACGGATCCAACTCCGCCAGCCGCGGTCGAAGATCGGCTTGCGCGTCTCGCAGCCCTGGCCGGAGCCATCGTCTGGAACATTTTGACCTGGTGGCTCGGCATCCCGTCCAGCAGCAGCCACGCCTTGGTCGGCGGCCTGATCGGCGCCGGCATGGCCAAGGTGGGGGTCGTGGCGGTGGTTTGGGGCGGCGTCGGGATCATCGGTTCGGCGATCGTGCTGTCGCCCCTGACCGGCTTCTTGCTGGCGATGGTCCTGGTCGTGGTCACTTCGTGGCTCGCGGTTCGCGCCACGCCGTTCGCGGTCGACCGCCAGTTTCGCATACTGCAATTTGTCTCGTCGGCGCTGCTCAGCCTCGCCCATGGCGGTAACGACGCCCAGAAGACGATGGGGATCATCACTGCGCTGCTCTACTCGCAAGGGCTTCTGACCGGGCGCTTCCATGTGCCGCTGTGAGTCGTGCTGAGTTGCCAGGGTGCGATGGCGCTGGGCACGCTCTGCGGCGGCTGGCGGATCGTGCGCACCGTCGGGTCGCGGATCACCCATCTGACGCCGATGCAGGGCTTCTGCGCGGAAGGAGGCGGCGCCTTGGCCCTGTTCGGCGCAACCTGGCTGGGCATCCCGGTCTCGACGACCCACACGATCACCGGATCCATTGTCGGCGTCGGCGCAGCCCGCCGGGTTTCGGCGGTCCGCTGGGGCGTGGCGCGCAGCATCGTCGTGGCATGGGGTGTCACATTGCCCGCTTCGGCTGCAGTGGCGGCGCTGTGTTACTGGCTCGCCGCATGGGCCGTGCGCTGAACGGCATGCCCGATGCAGTGTAGCCACCGCGTCCGCGGGTTTGTGTCGGGCGATCCCTGCAGGCTTCAGTATTGGCCTGTGTAGGCTCCGAGCAGATGCAACGGCATTGCTGCATCCGGTGTCGCCTTGACCGTGGATCGCTGTGCCGAGTTCGCCGCCGCCGCCGCCCCACGAAGCCAATCGCAGAACGCCAGTGCGGCCGGATCGCGCACCCGGGCCTCCGGAACATAGGTGTGATAGCTGCGAGCCGGCAGCAAAGGACCGGCAAACGGCTTGGCCAAACGCCCCTCGGCGACGTCGTCCGCCACCAGCCGTTCCGGTCCGATCGCGACGCCCAGCCCATCGAGGGCGGCCTGGAGCGTCAAGTAGAAGTGCTCCAGCGTGACGGAGTTCTGCGGTTCCAGGTCGGGTACGCCGGCGGCCAACAGCCATTGCGGCCACACCTCGGGCAGGGTCGCCGCATGGAGCAAGGTATGCTGCCGTAAGTCTTGGACCCGGCGCAGCGGAACGCGAGCCAGCAGCGCCGGGCTGCAAACCGGCAGGCGGCGCTCGGTGAGGAATGGCTGCGCCACATGACCCGGCACCTGATCGGGGCCGCCGCGGATGGCAACGTCGAACGGATCGGAGACGTCGGCAGGCGAGCATTGGAGGTGGTCAGTCATACCTCGGTCGCCGGATGCGCAAGCTGAAACGCTGACAGGCGCGGGATCAGCCAGCGCATGGTGAAGGTGGCAAGCGCGTTGACCCGGAGCAGACGGCGCTCGTTGCGTTCGAGTTGACGAGCCGTCGCGAGTGCGATGCGGTCCAGCGCCGCGCCAACCTCGGCCAGATACGCGGCGCCAGCCTCGGTGAGTTCCACCCGTCGGTTGTAGCGCTGGAACAATGGCTGACCCAGCCAGGTTTCCAGCATCTGCACCTGACGGCTGATCGCACCGTGCGTCACGCGCGCGGCGGAGACGTTGCTGTTCCGCCGCGGCCTGGACGTGGTAGTACTGGACGGCGACACCTTGCGGGCGCGGCTGTCGACCGACCTGGGGTTCTCGCCGGAGGACCGCACCGAGAACGTGCGGCGCGCCGCGGTGGTGGCGCGGCTGATGGCCGATGCCGGACTGGTCGTGTTGGTGGCGTTGATCTCGCCCCGCATGGAAGACCGTGCGCTGGCTCGCGAACTTGTCGGCGAGGACTTCCGCGAGATCTTCGTGGACGCCGACCGCGACGTGTGCGAAGCGCGCGACCCGAAAGGCCTCTATACCGCCGCGCGAGCCGGCCGACTGTCAGGCTTCACCGGCGTGGACGCGCTGTATGACCGCCCGGCCACGCCCGACCTGGTCGTCCGCACCGACTCCGTCTCCATTGGCGCCGCGGCCGAGCAGTTGGCGGCCTACGTCAGGAGTTCTGGTGGCGCTGCCCGGGCTCGAGCCCCGGGCCGCCGGCGCCGACTGATGCCCATCGTACCACGGAGAACCGCTATGCGACGCCGCTCCCTGCTCGCCGCGATTGCATCACTGTCCGCCTCTGCATCGCAGGCCCCCGCGGCGCAAGCCCCGGCCACGCTGCTGAACGTGTCGTACGACCCGACGCGGGAGCTGTATGCCGCGATCAACCCGGCCTTCGCGGCCGTCTGGAGGAAGCAGACCGGACAGGACGTCTAGGTCCGCGCCAGCCATGACGGTTCCGGTGCGCAGGCCCGGGCGGTGATCGACGGTTGGAGGCGGACGTCGTCACCCTGGCATTGCAATCCGACGTGGACGCCATCGTTGACCGAGCCGGGCTGATCGAGCCGGGCTGGCGGGATCGGCTGCCGAACCGCTCCGTGCCCTACACCTCGACCATCCTGCTCGTGGTGCGCAAGGGCAACCCGAAGCGCATCCACGACAGGGCCGACCTGGTGCGCCCGGGCGTGTCGGTGATCACCCCCAACCCGAAAACCTCCGGCGGCGCGCGCTGGAACTATTTGGCCGCCTGGGGTTGGGCGTTGCAGGCCATCGGCGGCGACCAAGCCCGCGCGCGCGCCTACGTCGCCGAGCTTTACCGCCACGTCCCGGTTCTGGACACCGGCGCGCGCGGTAGCACCATCACCTTCGCACAGCCCAACCAGGGCGACGTGCTGATCGCTTGGGAGGACGACGCCAACGTGGCGGTCAACCAGCTCGGCCGCGCCAAGCTGGAGATCGTCGTCCCGTCCCTCAGCATCGTGGCCGAGCCGGTCGTCGCCGTCGTGGACAAGGTCGTGGACAAGCGCGGCACCCGCGCGGTGGCCGAGGCCTACCTGCACTTCCTGTGGACGCCGGAAGCGCAGGAGATCGCGGCCAGGAACCACTATCGGCCCACCGATCCCGCGACCCTGGCGCGGCACGCGGGCCAGTTCCCCAACGTCAAGACATTCACCATCGCCGACGTGTTCGGCGAGTGGCGCGAGGTGCAGCGGGAGCATTTCGGCGACAACGGCGTGTTCGGTCAGATCTACAAGCCGGGCCAATGAGGACCGGAGCACAAGCTAATCCTGACCACGGCGTGATCACCGCCCAGCCGGTGTCCGTGTAGACTTCCAGCCATGGCTGGGCCCGTCATCGCCGTCATCGGAGCCGGGTTCAGCGGCACGCTGCTGACGCTGCACTTGCTGCGGCGATGTCCGCCCACAACACGCATTTGCCTGATCGAGCGGAACGCGCAATTTGGTCGGGGCCAAGCCTACGCGACGCCGAACCCCTCACACTTGCTGAACGTGCCCGCCGGGCGGATGAGCGCCTTTCCGGATCAGCCCGGCCATTTCCTGGACTGGCTTCGTGCGCAGCCGGGCATGGACGAGGCCGACGCAGGCAGCTTCGTCCCTCGCCAGCAATTCGGCGCCTACATACGGCAACTGCTGAACGAGGAGTTGAAGCACCCGACCCGGGGCGACCGGCTGGACCTCGTGCGCGGCGACGTGCTCTCGCTCGACTGCGGCGGCCGGGTCACGCTAGCGCTGGACCGCGATCGCACCGTGGCGGCCGATGCGGTCGTGCTGGCCCTGGGCACCTTCCCGCCGGAACCGCCCCCGGTCCCCGACTCCAGCTTCTACGACACGGCCGCCTACCGGCCGGACGCCTGGGCGCCGGACGCCTTGGCCGGATTGCAGCCGACCGAGCCCGTGCTGCTGATCGGCACCGGCCTCACCATGGTGGACACGATCGTTTCGCTGCTGGAGCAGGGACACACGGGTCTGATCCACGCCTTGTCGCGCCGCGGGCTGCTGCCACGAGAGCACGCCGCTGCCGCCGTGCCGCCGCCCTCGCTCGCCGCCGTCCCGACCCGGCTTGGATCGCTGCTGCGACTGGTGCGCACATCGGCCAAGGCCGCCTTGGCCGACGGCCGGCCCTGGCAGCCCACGATCGACGCGCTGCGGTCTTTCACCACGGACATATGGCAGGCCATGACGCCGGCCGACCGCCGCCGCTTCCTGCGCCATCTGCGGCCGTGGTGGGAGGTGCACCGGCACCGCATGCCCGGCGCCGTCGCGGCCCGGGTCGAGCAGACCCGGGCCGCCGGCCAGCTCCGCATTCACGCCGGCCGCATCCGTGCGTTCGAGCCTGACCCGCTCGGCACTCGCGTGTCCTGGCGCGTGCGAGGGCGTGATGACATGGCCAGCGCCGTCGTGACCCGGGTGATCAACTGCTCGGGCCCGACCTGCGATTACGACCGGGTGTCGCACCCGCTGATCCAGTCTCTGCTGCAGGCCGGCCACATTCGGCCTGACCCGCTGCGGCTCGGTCTCGAGACCTCGGCCAGCGGTGCGTTGCTGTCGCGCGACGGCGCGCTCTCGGGGCGCCTGTTCGCGGTCGGCCCCGTCACCCGCGGCACCTTCTGGGAAATGACGGCGGTGCCCGACATCAGGCGACAGGCAGAGCTGCTTGCAACGTCTCTCGCGGCATTGGTCAGGTAAGGGAAGGCGGGATCGCGGGACCATTCCCCGGCGCTGAGTGGGTCGCCGGCGAAGGCGGGATTCCCTCAAAAAACGACCGGGACTTCAGATCCCGGCCGAAGTTGGGGAGGAAACGCTGCCGAATACCCGCCACGAAAGCATAAGCCCCGTCGGCAGCAGGGCGATCAGAAACCTGGCGTCCGAGCCGGGCCAACCGGGGCGGGGGCGTGGCACACACCGGGCGTCACCGGCCCGGCACCGAATCGCAAGATCAGGCCCGCGCGATGGGTCAGCAGGGTCGCCGCCACTGCCATCGCCACAATCACGGCGCAGCGTCGAATTGCGCGCGGCGAGGGCGGCGGCACCCATACGTCGGAACGGTGGACCAGCACCGCCCGTGTCCCGTCAGGCTGCACTGGCGGCGTCGAGCGTCGTGTCGAACGCCCGCCGCACGTCCAGCCGCTGACGCAGCAGCCCGAACTCCAGCGCGTCGCCGGCTGCCGCCTGCAACTCGTCGATCAGCGCGGGCGTCAGGGCGGTGGGATTGGTCCGTTCGGTATCGTAGGTGCTGCGCAGCACCGGCTCGGGCAGGCCGGTCAGCGCGGCGTTGTAGCGCGCGTATTCGGGGATGTGTCCGTCCGCCCAGGCCCAGCCGGCGCGGAACCTGGCCAGGAAGTCGGCCAGTTGCGCTCGCTTGGTCTGGATCGCGCTCTCATGCGCGGCCACCAGCATGATCGCGGGCGTGAGGCCCCGCCCGTCCACCAGCACCCGCGCGCCGAACTGCTGCACCTCCAATGCGACGTATGGGTCCTACACTGCCCAGGCGTCCACAGCACCCGACCGGAACGCGAACGAGGCATCGCCGGGCGACAAGAAGGTGATGTCCACGTCGCCGGGCGCCATGCCCGCCTGCTTCAGCGCCGCGCGGATCAAGTATTGTCCCCAGCCGGCGCGGTTGCCGGCGACCTTACGGCCGTGAAGGTCGGAGACAGTGCGGATCGACGAGTCCTGCTTGACCAGGATCGCCTGCGCTGCCGCCGAGGGTCGTCCGGCGCCGATGATCCGCAGCGGCGCCCCAGCCGCAAAGGAGGTCAGAAAGGCGAGGTCACCCTGGTAGCCGAGGTCGAGCGCGCCGGCGTTCAGCGCCTCCAGCAACGGCGCCGCAGCAGGAAATTCCGCCCATTCCAGCGTGTAAGGGAGATCGTGCGCCACCCCTGACGCTTCCAGCAGGGAACGCAGCCCACCCTTTTGGTTGCCGACGCGCAGCACGGGCCGCTCGGCGGCCTGAATGGGCAGCGCGGCCATCGCCGCGGCGCCGGTGAAGTTAGCAACGATGCTACGGCGGGTGACGCTGGTCATGACGAAAGCTCCTTCGGCAAGGCGTGCGGATCAGCCGGCGACGCTGGCTTCGGCGGCAGCAACGGCGGTGCGGATGGCGGTTGGACATCGCGGGCTTTCGCCCACAAGGAGGCGACGGAGCCGGATGGTGAGCAGCCCGAAGCGGCCGGACTGGTCTGCCGCGATCCGGGCCGCCGCCGACCACAGCGCCGCCGCATGCACGGCGTGGAAGGTGGAAACGCCTTCCCGGAGTTCGTCGAGCACGCGAACCAGGTCCGCCTCGACCACGTCCTGCGCCTCGCCGTCGCCGCCCGGCACCGGGTGGCCGGTGCGCTCGACGGTGGTCGCCAGAAAACAGAACGCGGTGTTGGTCTGGTTCGATGGATTGGGGTGGATCGCAGCCAGGCGCTCCAGCGCGCCGCTCGCGCCGGTTTCCTCCCGCAGCTCTCGGGCAGCCGCCGTCTCGGCGGCCGACGAGCGGTCGGTGCCGTCGACCGGGTCCACCAGGCCGCCCGGCAGGCCGGTGGTGACGGCGCCGATGCCGTGCCGTTACTCGCGGACCAGAAGCAGCGTGCCGTCCCGTGTCAGCGGCACGACAGTTACCCAGTCGGGGGCCTCGATCACGTGATAGGGCCCGAACACGTCGCCGGCGACCGTCCGGACCTGATCGCTGCGGACGCGCAGCCACGGGTCGGCGAACGTAATAGCGCTGTCCAGCACCGTCCAGGGCACGACGGCGGTCATGGCACCTCGTTGTGAAAGACCAGGGTCCGCAGCTCGATGCTTTGACGCGGCGGCGCGTCCCAGGGGGCGTCGGGATCGATGAAAGCCGTGTGCGGGGCAAAGCGGGCGCGGCCGTCATCGGCGCTGTCGTAGCACTTGATCAGCAGCGCCTCCGCCGGCG
Source organism: uncultured Alphaproteobacteria bacterium (assembly GCA_963752225.1). Taxonomy (GTDB): domain Bacteria; phylum Pseudomonadota; class Alphaproteobacteria; order Acetobacterales; family Acetobacteraceae; genus JBBROS01. Next base: position 315,284 of record CAVVXS010000007.1, read on the forward strand.
TCATGCCGGGGATGTAGGACCAGTGCTGCGCCGGGTTGTAGGTGAGCGCGTAGGTCTCCCCGACCCGGTCGGGAAAGATCAGGTCGGAGGCGACCAGGTCCTCGAAGTCGACCGTTCGCGCGTCGCACAGCGCGAGCGGGCTGTCCCAGAGCGGCCCGACGATGGGGCGCCACAGGTTGATGATCTGCACCCGACCCCGCAGCAGCGTCTCGGCCTCGTCCGGCAGCAGGTCGCGCACGCGCTGCGGGCCGGATGTCAGCGTCTGGTCCACGTGCACGCGGGTCGCCGGCTGCCGCGGCAGGCCCGTTGTGCAGTCCTCCGCGTCGGGCACCCGGCGGCGGAGGGTGTGATCGAACACGAACACCCGGTCGGCGCCGGTCGCGTCGCGGATCAGCCGCTCGGCTTCCGGATAGTAGATTTGAAGGATCTCGTCTTCGTTCCAGAAGTCGCGCACGGCGCTCAAGTGCTGGACGAAGGCGAAGCCCTCGCGGTCGAGCCTGAACTCGACGGCGTGCCGGCGTGCGTCTTCGATGGCAACGCGCTGCGGGGCATAGCGGGCATTGGACCGCGAAGCGCCACCGGGCGGGTCGTAGGCGTAGTTGCGAGGCTTCTCGCCGGTGGGGACCAGGAACTGCAGGTCTGCCTCGACGCGCAGGGTAGGGCGCTGGGTTTCGACCGATATCACACTGCTCATGATGAACTCCTGTGCTGGCCAGATGGCTCGAGTATCAGGCGGCCTCGCTTGACCGGACGGCCGGCAGCCGCCCGGTCGTCAGCAAGTGGCCGACGACGCGCTGCACGTCCGGCAGCGTCGGCCAGATGCTGTTGTCCAGCTCTTCCAACCGCGGATCGACGGCGATGAAGCGGAACCGGCCGTCATGGCTGACGGCGGCGCCGGCGAACTGGCCCGAAACCTCGATGACGTGGGACTGATGCACGCTGTTTCTCCTGCCCGGACCACCTCGGCGATGCGGGCCGATGCTCGACTCTGGATCACTGGATCGGGCGGCCTGAGCCGGCCCGGGCAACTCAACAGCCGCGTCGACGGGGAGGGCAGTGCATGAAAGCAGGCCGGGTGAGGTTCGGGCCCTGTTGGTTCAGGTGCATGGGAAAACTCCTGCCGACAGTCATCAGCATGTCCACACGCTAAACTTCGGACGTGTTTCCGCACCTCTCAAGTAGAGATTGGCCCCGGCCAGAAATTTGCCGCCAACGTCTATACGCGGATCGCGCCGTAGCACTGGCTTTCATCCACACCGCTCGGCGCGAAAGCAGCGGCGATCTTTACGCCCAGTCCGCCCGCTCCCCTGCGTCTCAGGGCCGTGGCGCACCGGGGCTGTCCGGTAGTGCCGCCCCATTGTCCCCGTCGCTTCCGCGCCGGTCGCGAAAGGCGCGGGCCGGAAGAGGAAAGGCGGTCGTCTGCTTCAAACGTTCCATCGCGAAGCGCGAGGTGACGTTCTTCAACGGGACGGCCTTGATCAGCCGCTTATAGAAGGCGTCGAATTCCGCCATGTCCGGCACGGCAACGCGAAGCATGTAATCGACCTCGCCCGCCATGCGGTAGGCGTCCATCACCTCCGGCATGCGGTTCACGGCGGCCGCAAAGTTGGCCATCCATTCCGGCGAATGCGCGGGCGCTTCGACCGCGACGATGACGGTCAGCCCGATGCCGACCCGTTCCGGCTCGACCAAGGCGACGCGGCGCCGGATGACGCCCGCATGCTCCATCTTCTGGATGCGTTTCCAGACCGGCGTCGGGGACAGCCCCCCCGTGCGGCCAAGTCCGCCATCGGCAGGCTGACATCCTCCTGCAGCAAGGCCAGCAGCTTGCGGTCGACCTCGTCCATCGTGTCCATGCGCCCGGACGCTCCGGGAGCCGGCACCGCGGCAGGCTGAGGCCGTCGCCCGCTGCCCGGTCGGTCCGCATGCACCGTCGCAGGCCTACCGGCGCTCTGGCTGTCGGCGGCGGGGCCACCAGGAGGCTAAGCCCGGCCTGCCGCCCGCCGGGCTGGCCGGCCCGGTGGGTCGGGTCGCGCGGAGCTCCAGATCGTCGCACCGGGCGGCGTGGGTCAGGTAAAGCCCATGCCGGCTGCAGAGCCCATCCGCTGCCCGTACTGCCGCTCGCCCTGAACTCATGGACGTGAGCCCGGGGAAACTCTGTTCGAGGTGCGTGGCGTCGTTGCGGAAATGGAGGCAATCACCGCAGGTGAAACCGTGGACCGTCAATGCGCCAGGCTCGCCCAATAGGCGCCGAACACGTAGACCGACAGCACGAAGCCAATGACGACGTTGACGGCAACGCCGGCGGTAAACGCCCAAAACGGCCGGCCGCCGGCCGGCACCAGGTCCCGCAGCCGAGTTGTCAAACCGATGCTGAGGAAGCAGAAGGTGAAGGCCCAGACCCGGAGCGAGGTGATGGGGCCGACCAGGCCTGGTCGGACGACGGTGCTGTAGTCGCCGTAGCTCGCGTTGCGCACGACCAGGGTGATGAGCACGGACGCCAGCAGGAAACCGACGACGAATTTCGGGAACCTCCACCAGACCTGGCCGAAATCGACCCGGCCGCCCTCCGTGACGGTTTCCCAGCGGGTGACCGAGATGATCGACAGCACCAACGCCCAGATGCCGATCCAGACGTCCCGGCCGACCACCTTGATCAGGGTGTAGGACCAGATCGCCTGGTCCGGGGTGCCGCTGATCCCGGTCGAGGCGCCGACTTGGCCGCCATAGGCCTGGGCCGCGGCGAAGCCGGCCGCGTCGGCGAACTCGGACGTGCCAATCCAGGCGCCGCCGACGCCGGCCGGCAGGCGCAATGCCGCGGAAACGACGGGCAGAAGGAAGATCATCACGATCGCCCAGCCGACCACGAGGGTGATGGCGATTGGCGGGTGCTCCTTCTTGGCCCGGACTGCGCCGGCGATGGCGATGGCGGCCGACACGCCGCACACCGCGCCGCCCGCGCCCAAGGTGGCGGCCAGGCGCTTGTCCAACCCCAATCGGATCGCGGTAAAGAAGATCACCAGGAACGTCGCGATCGACACCACCGACGCTTGCAGGATGGCGACCGGCCCGGCCCACAGGATCAGGGTGAACGGCAGCGTCGCACCCAGCAGGACGATCCCGGTCTTGACATAAAACTCGACGCGGAACCCGGCATCGAGCCAGCGCGGCAACCCGACCGTGTTGGACACGAGCAGACCGAGCACCAGCGCCACCAGCGGCGGCTCCAGGTTGTAGTATTGCGCCTTCTCCCAGGCTCCGGCCGCCACGATCGCGACCGAGGCGACGTAGAGCAGGGTGAAGGCCGGGACGAAGGCGCGCGCCCGGAAGCCGAGAACGGTCGTGGCCAACGTGAACAGCGCCGTCCATACTGCGTATTGCGCGACGTAGCGCGGCGCATCGGCCGCGAGTTGCCCACCGAGCTGCGCGAAGCTGGACCATTTGGGCGGTGTGACTGCGAGCCAGGCAAGGCTCGATCCGTTGACGAACAGCAAAAAGGCCAGCGCGGTCAGCGTCAGCCCGAGCCAGACGGCCCACCAATCCTCTGTCCGCCACAGCTCATGCCAACCGGACCGATCCGACACGGATGGTCCAGCGGTGATCTCGCTGGCCTCGCCCACTGTTGTCATCCTCCACAATCACGCGGCCACGACTGGGCCGAACCTTACGCGCGGGGGCTCCAGACCGCGCTCGCCACGTCGAGCCTTTGCGGGATGAGACGGAGCTTGAAGAACGTGTCGGCGATCTTCTGCTGGTCGGCGACCACCTCCGCGGTCAAGGGCCGCACGCCGTAGCCCATGCGGGCGACCGCACGGGCGACCACGGCGTGCGGCAGCCCCATGCTGGCGGCAAGCAGCCTGGCCGTCTCGTCCTGGTTCTGCTCGGCCCAGCGGTCGGTGGCGTCGACCTGCTCGTTCAGCGTGCGGAGCAGCCCCGGCTGGTTCTGCGCAAAGTCACGGTGGGCGAGAAAGAACTGCCGGTTCGGCGCCAGCGCCTGGCCGGCGACCCCGGTTCCATCCACCAGCGTCCGCGCGCCGGTCGCCTCCTGCGCAGCCGACAGGAATGGATCCCAGATCGCCCAGGCATCCACGCTGCCACGTTCGAAGGCGGCGCGCGCATCCGCAGGCGCCATGTAGGCCGGCTGGATATCCGACGGTGCCAAGCCGACGGCAGCCAAAGCTTGCACCACCAGGTAATGGACGTTGGAGCCTTTGTTCAACGCGACCGTGCGGCCTTTCAGGTCGGCGAGCATGCGCACCGGCGAGTCCTTCGGCACCAGGATGGCCTCACCAGTGGGCGACGGCGGCTCGAACCCGACATAAAGCAACGACGACCCGGCCGCCTGGGCGAAGATGGGCGGTGCTTCGCCGGTCGTTCCGAAGTCGAGCGCCCCAGCCGCCAACGCCTCCAGCAGTTGCGGGCCGCCCGGGAACTCATGCCAGCTCACCGCCCAGCCGAGCGGACGCAAGGCCTGCTCCAGCACCTTGCGTTCGCGCAGGATGATCAACGTCCCGTATTTCTGAACCCCAATCCGGACGACTTTCCCTCCGGCACGGCTGGAACGCGGCAGCATGGCAGTTGCAGCCAGGGTGACGAGGACGGTTCGCCGAGCCAGGCGAGACGGGACACGTGAATGCATGGGTGGCCATCCAATGGCGGAATACGCCAACCTTGCTGACTCGGGTCAGACTGTTCAATGACCGGCCGCAAAGTTGAAATCCTATACTTGCACGTCGTTCGTAGGGAGATTGATCGACTGAAATGGCTTGGCACAATAGGCAAGAATTTTCAGCATAACGGGGGCGCCCTCCATCGCACTTGGCAATGTCGGAGGAATTGGCTTCTGCCCCGGAGGGTGCGGCAACACCGGATCTATAGTAGTTTACGGCTGAGAGCGAATTGGAGCAGTTCGTATCGCCTAGTGGAGAAAGAAGGTGTCAACCAAACCAGAGAGCAGCTTCGGCCTGCTGTCCTCCGAGCCCGCTGGCTTCGCTACGGGCCCGGTTACCGAGATCTGGACGCAGCTGTGCGCCGAGGCGATCGCCGCAGCGGAGCTGGACCCGGCCCTGGCACGCGCGATGAACGCGGCGGTGCTCTATCACGCCAGCTTCGGGCAGGCGCTGGCGCACCGCATCGCACAGAAGCTAGGCAGCCACGACCTCGACCAGGACGGGCTGCTTCCCTTTATTTGCCAAGCCTTCCTCAGCGATCCCGCCATCCTCGCCGCGGCGGCCGCGGACCTCGCCGCCGTGAGGGATCGCGATCCGAGCAATTCGGAGTTCCTGACACCGTTCCTCTACTTCAAAGGTTTCCTGGCGCTCCAGGGACAGCGGGTCTCGCACTGGCTTTGGCATCGCGGGCGCGTTCACCTCGCCCGGCATATTCAAAGCCGCATCTCGGAAGTCCTCGGCGTCGACGTTCATCCGGCCGCCAAGATGGGCAGAGGCGTGATGCTCGACCATGGCAGCGGGCTTGTCATCGGCGAGACGGCGGTGGTCGAGGACGATGTTTCCATTCTGCAAAACGTGACACTCGGGGGCACCGGCAAGGAAACCGGCGACCGTCATCCGAAGATCCGCCGGGGCGCGCTGATCGGCGCCGGTGCGACGATTCTGGGCAACATCGAGATCGGGGTCGGCGCCAAGGTCGGCGCCGGAAGCGTGGTGGTGAACGCCGTGCTCCCGTTCACCTCCGTTGTCGGCGTTCCCGCTCGCGTTGTCGGCAAACCGCACACGGCTTTGCCAGGGGTCACGATGAACCAGTCCATGCCAGAGTTCGACTACGTCATCTGACCGGTCCCGACGAGCCGTCCTTCTCGTTGCGCCGACGCTGGGAAAACAGGCTTCCGACGACGCGCGTTGCATGAAAGCCGCGGCAGCCTCGGGCCGTGTCAGGGTGAGTCCGGACCGGCATCCGCCCCGCGCCGGTCACGAGCGGACGGGCGGCTAACCAGCTGGCCCTTCTACCGGGCCTGTTCCGTGCGCATCCCCGCGGCTGCAGCGGGCGCGTGCGATGGGCTCACGCCCAGCAACGCCAGCACCTCGTCGCGCAACCGCACGAAGCCTGGCAAGGAGCGGGTCCTTCTCATTGCCGGGGCCGACGTCCACGACGCCGGCGACGCGGCCTGGATCGGGCCGCAGCACGACGACGCGATCGGCCAGGAACACGGCCTCGTCCACGTCGTGGGTGACGAGCACGGCAGTGCTGCTCTGCCGGCGCACCATCCGCGCGAGCTCTTCCTGCAGCCGCAGCCGGGTCAGCGCATCCAACGCGCCAAGCGGCTCATCGAGCAGCAGGAAGCGCGGCTGGTTCACCAGCGCCCGCGCGATGGCAACCCGCTGCGACATGCCGCCCGAAAGTTGCGACGGCCAGGCGCGCGCGAAGCCGGCGAGTCCCACCAGATCGAGTTGTTCCGCCACCAGCCGCCGGCGTTCGTGCGCCGGCCGGCCGCTGCGCCGCAGCGCTAGAGCAACATCCGCCCGAACCGGATCGGTTCGGGCAGCTTAAGTTGCTCTATCTACTAAGTTCTAGAGCACTACTCCCGAGCCAATTAGCTCGGGAAGTGCTCTAGACCTTTATCGGCCTGAGTGTGCAAAGCCGCAGTGGCGCATGTATTTGGCGCACTCGGCTGGGGTGAAGCGGTTGAGCAGACGGCCGATGGTGTGCCAGAGCGCTTCGACCGAGCGCTCGGCCGCGTCCCGGAGGAGACGCTTGAGTTTGGAGAACACCAGTTCGATCGGATTGAGGTCCGGGCTGTAAGGCGGCAAGTAAAGCAGTGATGCGCCTCGCGCCTCGACGGCTTGGCGTACGCCGCCGACCTTGTGTGAGCTGAGGTTGTCGAGCACGACAATGTCGCCGGGCTCGAGCGTCGGCGCCAGGAACTGCTCGACGTAGGCGCGAAACGACGCGCCGTTGATCGCGCCATCCAACACCAGCGGCGCGACCAGGCCGGTGGTGCGTAGCCCGCACAGGAACGTGGTGGTGTGCCAATGTCCGTGCGGGACCGCGCAGACCAGACGCTCGCCTTTTGGTGCCCGGCCGCGCGTGCGCGCCATGTTGGTCGTCGCCCAGGTCTCATCGAGGCACACCAGACGGCGCGGATCGAGCTGGGTCTGCAACTCGGCCCAGGCTTTGCGGGCCTGCTCGACGTCCTCGCGATTCTGCTCGGCGGCGCGCAGGTGTTTTTTTGAGTGTCAGGCCGAGCCGGGCCACGACCGTCCACATCACCGGGTGGCTGACGCGGATGCCGTGCTGCCGCTCCACCCAGTCGCGCAGCTCACGCAAGGTCGCGTCTGGATTAGCCTTGATCCGGTCCCGCAGCGCGTCGGCGACTGACGCCAAGCGCGGCGGCACGTGGTTGCGTTGCGGCCCTGGCCTGGCATCGCCAAGATACCGCAGTCGGGCTCTGACCTTCGACACGTAAGAGGCGCTGACACCGAACCGCACCGCTACCTCCCGCAACGTCAGCTCCGAGCAGGCCAGCACCCGGTCGCGCAGATCCTGTCCGTAAGCCTGCCCACGCTGCCACGCCATTCGATGTCTCCGACCAAAGCCGGAGAACCTCGAATCACACATCAGGGCCGTTTCGGAAGAGGCTTTCGCGATTCCAGTCAGGCCTATTCGGGTCTAGGGCGACGTTCTGCGACACCGTCAGCCAGGGCAGCAGGCGATGGTCCTGGAACACCACGCCGCGGTCCAGGCCGGGCCCGCGCACCGGGCGGCCGTCGAGCCGGATCTCGCCGTCATGATCCGTGTCGAGCCCCAGGATGAGCCGGAGCAGCGTCGACTTCCCGCAGCCCGAGGCGCCGACGATCGCCACGAACTCGCCGTCGTCCACGGCCAGGGACACATCCACCAACGCCTGCACGACCGCGCCGGCGACCCGGAAGCTTTTACCGACACGATCGACCTCGAGTGCCGGGACGCGGCTGAGTTGGTCCGGCCGGACCGGATGCGCGCGGATGTCCTGGGTCATGGCCGCGGCCGGGTCATGCTGGCAGGGCCGCAGGCTCGCGGTATGGCTGCGGCGGGAAGAATTGGTTGGGTGGGCGCTGCGGCCCGAGGTGGCTGCGCAGCGTCGTGCCCCGGTACTCCGTGCGGAACAGCCCGCGTCGGCGCAGGATCGGTAGCACGTGCGCCATGAACGCCTCGAACTGCGTCGGCAGGATTGGCGGCATCACGTTGAAGCCGTCAGCGGCGCCAGTGGGCTGCGCCGTGCACCAGCGTCTCGCAATGATCCAGCGCGACACGAATTCCGCCAAGGCGGCCGTCTTTGCCGGGTCGCGGAGGGCGGCAGCGCTCGCATAGAGGTAGGACAGGCCACGGGGCATGCGGGCATATTCGCTGTCGGGCAGCGGCTTCGCGCCACGGTCGGCGTAGTCGGCGAGGTCGCGGGAATAGTGGGGTTCGTTCAGGACCGCGATGTCCAATTGCGAACTCCGCACCGCATCGGGAAAGTCGGCGGCGCGCAGCGGCATAAGGGTGACCTCCTTGACGCCGGTTCCAGCCACTTGCAGGGCCCCAAGCACGAAGGGCTGCCGCCCGGTGCCCTCGCCGTAGCTGATCCTCTTGCCCCGCAGATCCTCCAGCCGGACGATGCTCAGGCCAGGGCACGCCGCGAAGCGGTAGTCCACGTCGGCGCTCTGCACCGCGGCGATGATGGGGATCGTCTCTCCGGCGGCCTGCGCCTGAATGGGCGGGGTATTGCCAACAGTGGCGAAATCCAGCGCGCCGGCACGGAACGCCTCGAGTATGGCCGGGCCACCGAGGAAGTTTGCATAGGTCACGCGAGCGGCCAGGGCTGCGTGCTGGCCCGAGGCGAACATCCTGGTCTGCATTTCCTCATTCTGGTCGGCGGCGACCAGCGCCGTACCTTTCGGCACGCTCGCGGGCCACAAACCGGCAGCGTGGGCGAGATCGGGCGCGTGTAGATCGGCGTCATCGAGGAACCCCTATGGGCAGTGGAGTTCAACTCGTAAGTCGCTGGTAGAGATTAATCTCTGTTTGGACCCCGTAGGCCGATCGAAGGGGTCCACCTAACGCCGACCCACAATCAGCTTCGCCTACGCGGGGCTGGTAAGGTCCGGTGGTATTTCTCGTCAGAACGCAGCCCACGAGCCCGCCCGGAAGGAGAAACCTGGCCCAGTCCGCGATCATCGAAGCCCTGAGGTCAAACAACTCTCCGCGCTGGTAGGCAGCCACGACCTTGTCCTTTGTCATGTGCGCAAGGGCCGCCTCGACGATATCCTGCCGGTAGCCTCCGTTCGACTCTGCTGCCCAGGTCCTAAAGGGGATCGAAAGCCGTGTACCGTCGCATCGTTTACGACCATTCTTTTCAGGATGGCTGCCATCGTCGCATTCGACAGCGGGATGGCTGGGTCACCGTTATGGAACACGTAAGCATAAGGATTGCGTGCAGGGGCCGGTGTCGTACTCAGCAGGGTTAGTGCGGCGTCGCTCAGCGGCACGCGGTGCAGCCGTCCGCTCTTCATCCTTTCCCCGGGGACCGTCCACGTCCGCTCCGCGATGTTAAACTCGCACCACCTTGCCCCTAGGCTCGCGCGCAGGCGCCGTCCCTGGATAGGAGATCGGCAACGAAGGCTGGGGGGCCTCGCTGCCACGGCAGCGACTTGTAATGCTTCAACCTCTTCACCCTAAATCTGCATCGATGGAGGCAACGCTAGAGCTTTGGGCTTCGTCGCTGAGGGAAGCCAAGGCGCGGTTGTGTCCGTTGTTCACGCAGGAGCGGGTAGCGGCATCGGCGTGCCTGTTCCTTGACGGGTTACTTGGGCCCGAGCGGCGCAAGACCGGATGGATGCGCGCCGAGGCGGCCGGCGATCCTGGCCCGTGGCGTCAGCAGGCCATCCTGGGGCGCGGCCGCTGGGATGCCGATGCGCTACGCGACATCGTGCGAGAGTATGCACTCGAAACGTTGGCGGATCCTGACGGAGTGCTGGTGATTGACGAGACCGGCTTCCTCAAGCAAGGCAAGTCGTCCTGCGGGGTCGGACGCCAATACACGGGATCTGCAGGCAAGATCACCAACTGCCAAATCGGCGTATTCGCGACCTACGTGTCGCGGCATGGTCATGCCTTCATCGACCGCGCGTTGTATTTGCCGAAAGCCTGGACGGATGACCCTGCGCGTATGGCCGCGGCCCATGTGCCGGCGGAGATTGGTTTTGCGACCAAGCCGCAGCTGGCCGCCGGAATGATAAAGCGCGCCATCACGGCCGAGGTGCCGTTCAACTGGGTCGCAGCCGACACCGTGTATGGGGTCGGTGACATCGAGGTGGCCTTGCGGCGTGCGGGCAAAGGCTACGTGCTGGGCACTCACGCGACCCAGTCCTACAGCTCCTGGATCAACAAGCCGAGGATCGCCGGCACGGCCCAGCAGATCGCGCAAGATCTCAAGCCTGGTGCATGGCAACGCTTGTCCGCAGGCGAAGGCACGAAAGGCCCACGGCTGTTCGACTGGGCCTATCTCGAGTTGGCCGACCTCGATGGAGAGGATTACGATACAAGCGGCATTTGGACGCGCGGTCTGCTGATCCGACGCAGTATCGCTGACGGCGAATGCGCATTCTTCAGCACATGGTGCCCGGCCGGGACCAGCATCGAAACGCTGGTCGCCATTGAAGGACGTCGCTGGGCTATCGAGGATAGCTTCGAAGCCGCCAAAAACGAGCTCGGGCTTGACCACAACGAGAGCCGCTCATGGCACGGCTGGCACCGGCATGTGTCTTTGGTGATGCTGGCCTTTGCGATGATGGCCACCATTCGACATCGCGCCAACTTCTTGCCCGCCTCACAAACGATACGCCGCCCGAGTCGCGCGGCCCGGCACTCATCGGCTGGTCAATTCAGGAAATCCGCCGCGTCGCGACGCGTTTGGCTCAGCGCCGCATCCGGCCTGCTTACGTCATAGCTTGGTCAGTCTGGCGCCGAGCACATCAAGCCAGCGCGCAACGATTTTATCGGAAAAAGAAAGTGCAACTGTAATGCTAGGTCCTGAACTCATAAACTGCTTGGCGCGACGCGGGGCGGGGTGATTCAACGTGGCCGGAGGTGCCGCGATGACCCCGCGCCGTTACGAACTGAGCGATTTCGAATGGTCCATCATCGAGCCGCTGCTGCCAAACAAGCCGCGCGGCGTCCCGCGGGTGGATGACCGGCGGGTGTTGAACGGCATCTACTGGCGGATGCGGACCGGCTCGCCTTGGGCCGACATCCCCGAGCGCTACGGGCCGCCGACGACCTGCTACAACCGTTTCGTGCGCTGGGCCAGGCTCGGCGTGTGGGACCGCATCTTCGCGGCCGTCTCGCAGGCCTATGACGGCGACCTGCAGGCGATCGACGCCTCTTCGATCCGGGTGCATCAGCATGGCGGCAACGTCAAAAAGGGGGCCCGCACGCCACCCCAGCCGAGGCTCGGGACCACGCTCGAGCCGAGTGCATGGGGCGTTCGCGCGGCGGCCTGACCACCAAGATCCACGCGCTTGTGGATGCGAACGGGATGCCGATCGCGATCAAGCTGACCGAGGGTCAGGCGCATGACGGGCGCAGCGCCGCCGACATGCTCGACGGTTTGCAAGCGGGGCAGATCCTGCTCGGTGATCGCGCCTATGACAGCAACGCCCTGCGCGAGAGCATGACCGCACAAGGGGTGTGGGCGAATATCCGGCCGATGGACCATCGGCTCGATCCGCCCGTGTTCAGCTCCTTCCTGTATCGCTACAGGAACCTGGTCGAGCGCTTCTTCAACAAGCTCAAACATTACCGCGCGATCGCCACCCGATACGAAAAGCGGGCTGCCCACTATCTCGCCCTCGTCAAACTCGCAGCCATCCGGATCTGGTTGAAACATAATGAGTTGGTGTCCTAGTTGGTGGAGGCAGCAGGTCCGGCAGGTTCTCCCTTCCACGCCGCAGGATTCTCGCCTGACCGAAGCCCGATCGCCTTGGCGCTCGCCAAAATTCGCTTCATACGGCCACCCAGGCGGTAAGCTGTCTCAGTCTTGGTCGTCCAGATCGGCTCCAGCACCGCTCGGATATGTGCCGTCGTGAAATCATTCACGGGCATGTCACCCAGCATCGGGTACACGTACATAGCAAGCGTCGACCGCCGCTGGGCGCGGTGAACCGGATTGTTCCAGCCAGGCTCTTGGGATTGGACGAAGTTTTCGCCGATCTCATGGAATGCCTGGGTTTCGGCCTTCCGCTGCAATAGCGCGCTTCGCGCCTCGACGGCATCCACGCCCGAGCGGATGGGTTGGCGAGCCGTGACTGCCGCCTCGCGCTTCGGCAAGCGTGACATTTGCGAGGCTGCCTAGGCCCATGTCGCGGACTTTCCCACCCGGCATCTTGAGACGCAGCAGCCACGCGCGCGAGCCGTTCGGGCGGACATTCAAGTAGAGCCCGTCCCCGTCGCCGTAGCGGGTGCCGTCGTGAAGGTGGTGGAATCGTGTGGCGGCGTAGTCTCCGGTTCGTTGCAACGAGCCAGTCCGGCGTTGACGCGCCGGTGGAGACCACGCCGTGGAGCAGAATAGCACGACAAGTGAGACAGCCGACACGACGCTGTTTGCAGGCGGCGCCTGGTTCGACCCGATCGAGGCCGGCATCCGGGAGCGGATCCGCGGGTTCATCGGCGAGCTTTTGGAGCAGGAGCTGACAACAGCGCTGGGGCGCGGCCGTCACGAGCGCGCGCCGGACACGCCGAAGGGCTATCGGCATGGCACGCGCGAGCGGCAGCTCACCGGCAGCTTCGGCCCGATCGAGCTGAGCGTGCCGCGCGCCCGCTTGGCGGCGCCGGACGGCGGCATTCAGGAGTGGCGCAGCGCGGTGCTGCCCCGCTACGCCCGGATGACGCGGCAGATCGAGGCGCTGATTGCCGGCGCCTACCTGGCCGGCACCAACACCAGGCGGGTCAAGCGCGCGCTGGGCGCCCTGTTCCGTGGCACAGTGGGCAAGGACGTGGTGAGCCGGACCTGGCGCAAGGTGCGCACGGACTGGGAGGCCTGGAGCAAGCGCGATCTGGCCGGCGAGGACATCGTGCGGCTGATCCTGGACGGCACGGTCGTGCGGGTCCGGCTCGACCGCAAGGCGACCAACCTGTCGCTGCTGGTTGTGCTCGGCGTGCGGCGTGACGGGCAAAAGGTGCTGCTGTCGATCCGCAACATGGCCGGCGAGAGCGAGGCGGCCTGGCGGGCGGTGCTGGACGACCTGATCGCCCGCGGCCTGCGCACGCCGGAGTTCCTGATCACCGACGGCGCGGCCGGCCTCGAGCGGGCGCTGGCAGCTCTGTGGCCTGCGGTGCCGGCCCAGCGCTGCACGGTGCACAAGCATCGCAACCTGCTGGCGCACGCGCCAGACGCGCTGCACGACGAGGTCTCGGCCGACTACACGGACATGATCTATGCCACGAGCGCCAAGGAAGTGGAGCAGCGCCGCCGGGCGTTCCTGCGCAAGTGGCGACTGCGCTGCCCGGCGGTGGCGGCGAGCCTGGAGGAGGCCGGTGAGCGCCTGTTTGCCTTTCTCCGGCTGCCCTCCAGCCAGTGGCGATCGGCACGGACCACAAACGCGATCGAGCGGCTGCATGAGGAATTCAAACGTCGGATCAAGACGCAGACCGTGCTGCCGTCAGCCGAGACCGCGGCGATGCTGTTCTGGGCGTTGCTGGCGTCGGGCCAGATCACCATGCGCAAGGTCGACGGCTGGCAAACCCTTGCCGAGCCGATCGCCGCCGCCGTTCCGGTTGACCTCGCCGCCTGACCCGAGCCAACCTCACCACGCCGGAGACGCCGATCAGGCCATTCCAACACAAGTCGCTACGCCACCCGCCGTAGCGCCCGGGCTTTATCGCATGGCGCGCCTTTAGCGTTGTCAGCTTGTGCGTCGCCATCCATGGTCCCCTTCTCGGTCCCATTCCCGATCACGAATTATACGACGCACATCAATGGAGTACCGAGGCTACACGAGCCAAGAGATTGTTGTATAACAACGCTTTAATGCTGAACGGAGCACAATGGAGAGGACGTTCGAATCCCACCCTCTCCGCCAACGACACCGCCGCTCCTGACCCGATCCTGGCGAGCCGCCTGGAGCACTTCCCGAGTGATTCGGCTCGGAAGTAGTGCTCTTAAATAAGTCGCTAAACCGACTTAATCCGACCAAACTGATCCGGTTCGGTCGGACGTTGTTCTAGCGGACGCGGCCCGGCGACGGGCCAGACAGGTTGCGGGCAAGCCACTCCTTGTATTCTTGGAACAGCGCATCCTGCGCTTCGGGGGTTTGGGCGGCGTAGCCGGTCCGGTGGAGGAAGGCGCCGAAGTCCAGGCGTAGCTGCGACTCGCTGATGCCTGCCAGCAGGGCGTCCGCTTCAGCGGTCGGACGAACGGGCGGATTGCTGGCCAACGACTGCTCAGTCGGCGCCGCGGCAGCCGGATCGGCGTCGGCACCGGGGTTTGCCGCCGGCGCCTCCGTCGTCGGCGCGGCGGCAGGCGTGGCAGTCTCGGCACGCGCGGTCGCTTGCGGCAGGCTGGTCCCGGTTGCCGTGTCCGCCGGGGAGGAGGACGGCTCAGGAGGCGAGAGCATGAGCAGGAAGGCGGCGGCAATGGCCAGCAACGCCGTTCCGAGCCCGACCTCGTGCAAGCGCGGCAGGAACGGTTCGGACGAGACGGTCGCCGGCGTGCCGGACGGCTTCGGCGCCAGCTTGGCGGGCAACCCGGCCCCAGGCGTGAGGTCCTCCACGCCGAAGGACAGTCGAGCCTCCGGCTCCTCCCCGATCGCGGTGGACCCGACCCTGCGCTCCACCGCCCCCAGCCAAGCCGGCGCCGGCTTCGACGGATCAGGCAGGCGACCATGTCCGGCGGCGGGCGTCGCGCCCTCGTCCAGCGGGATCAGCATGACCGGTTGCGGGCCGCCGGGTCCAACCAGCCCCGCCGGCGGCAAGAGGTCGAGCAACGCCGGGTCACCGGCCAGCACGAGTTGCAGCGGCGGCAGCGCCCGGTCACGCAGTTCGATCAAGCGGGCGAGGAACAGGAGCGCGTCCGGCTCGAGGGTATGGGCGTCGTTGATGGCCAAAACGAGCGACAGTTCACCCTCGGCGCGGTTTTTGATCGCTTCCGTCAGCGCGGCGGCCTCGTCCTCGGCAGCTGGGTCGCCACCCACCTGGACAACCAGGCGCGCCAAGCTCAGCGGCGCTTTCAGCGGATTGCCGACCCGCAGGACCGGGCTGACCAAGTCGGCCAAGACGGCGTCGAACGCACGCGTCGTCACGGCTCGTGCGGACCCGGTCAGCACGACCGCACGGCCGCCATCGCACAGGAACGCGTTGACGCGGCCCGGCATGTCCCTCCCGCCGGGCGGCGGCAAACTGGCGGGTGACGTCATGGGCATCAGCGACGTGGTCGCGGTCTGGTTCATCGTTGTCACCGTTGCGATGGTGGACAGGGTTCGGCGGTGACGGCCGGCTCGGCGCCGGGCCGCTGCGCTCCGGCCGCCTCCTCTTCCGTGAAGGCGCGAAACAGCCGCTCCTTCTCGGCGTCGGTCGAGCCGGCCGGCTCGGCAGCGGACGGGCCACAAGATGGCGCGGCGTTGTAGGACGGCTTCTGCTGCGTCTGTGCCACCCGGGCCGGTCGCGGCGCACGAGGCGCGGCGGCGACCGGACGCAATCTGATCGGTTCGGGTTTCGTGCAAGCGGCCAGTCCCGGAAGCAATCCAAGAAGCAAGAGGCTCGGGAAGGGACGTGCTTTCAAGCCGAATCCTTTCAATCAATCCGCAGCGCCACGTTACCAGCGTGCCATTCGGGGCCCCAACCTTCCACCGTCCCACCGTCACACCCGATGACGGTCGGCCCGCACCGGCTATTCCCGACCGCAGGCCATCCTAACAATCACTGGAACGTGGCCGTCTTGCGGCAGCGGCCGCGTTCGCGCGGCGCACCCGCTCAACGGTTCGCGAGGCATTGGGGTGTTCACGGGTGGAGGAATGCCGCGCTCGATATCCTGGTGCTCCGTCCCGACCGGGGGTGAGATCGGCATCCGGCCCGGCAGGTCCCAGGGGTGGGTCCCGCAGCATCAACGCAGGCGCAAAAGCGGGCGGCGAGTGTTGCTCGAATACCACAGGCCGGTTCGGCCCGCGCCGGCCGGCGACGTCAGTGCTGCTGTTGCTCCTGCCAGCGCAAGAGGTAGCTCTGCAGCCAGCGGATTAGCGCCGACAGGACCACGCCGACCGTCATCAGCACGAACACCGCCACCATCATCCCGGCCGCCTCGCCGCGTGCTTCCGATTCGATGATCAGCCGGCCGATGCCGAACTCGGCGCCGATGAACTCGCCGACGATGACGCCGATCAGCGCGAACGAGATCGCCGGCGACAAGGAGGCGAACACCCAGGCCATGGTGGACGGAATGATCACCGTCCGCGTGATCTGCCACTCCGACGCGCCCAGCAAGCGCGACGCGTTGACGTAGTCGCGGTCCACCGAGCGGGCGCCTTCGAAGGTGTTGAAGAACACGAGGAACACCACGACGATCCAGGAGGTGGCGATCTTGGACGCGTCGCCGATGCCGAACGCCAGGATGATGATCGGCGCCAAGGCGATGCGCGGGATCGAGTTCACCGCGGTCACGAACGGCTCGAAGATTTCCGAAAGCCGTCGCGACCGTCCCAGAATCAGGCCGAGCACGACGCCGCTCGTGACGCCGAGCACGAAGCCGAAGAAGGTGTTCTTCAGCGTGACCGCGACTGCCTTCCACAGATTGTTCTCGTAGCGCCCGAGGCAGGCGGAGAACTCGCCCGAGGTGAGGCTGGTCCAGCTGCCGGTGCGGTTCTCGAGGCAGCTGAGGCGCAGGAACTGGCGCCAGATCTCGGTCGGCCGCGACACGAAGTAGGGGTCGAGCATGTCCGGGACCGCCCAGGGTGCGACCGCGCGCAGCGACCAGCCCCATTGCCAGATCGCCAGCACTGCCAGGGTGATGCCGAGCTGCCAGGCCAGCGTCGACAGCCGCCGGGTCACGTGCTGCGGCCCTTGGCGAACTCCTCGCCGAGCGAGTGCCAGACGCGCGAGAACAACGCCGCATAGGCCGGCGTTTCGCGCAGCGCGACGCCGTCGCGCGGGCGGGGGAAGTCCACTGGGAAGACGTCCTTGATGCGGCCGGGGCGGGCGGAGAACAGGATGATGCGGTCGGCAAGCGTCAGCGCCTCGCCGAGGTCGTGCGTGACGAACAGCACGGTCTGCTGCTCCCGCTCCCAGATCCTGAGCAGCACGTCGTGCATGTCGAGCTTGGTGTGGGTGTCGAGCGCGCCGAACGGCTCGTCCATCAGCAGGATTTCCGGCTCTTTGACCAGCGTCCGCATCAGCGCCGCGCGCTGCCGCATGCCGCCCGACAACGAGGAGGGGTAGGCGTTCTCGAAGCCGCGCAGCCCGACTCGGGCCACCGCCGCCTCGACCCGGGCGCGGCGCTCGGCGGCCGGCATGCCGGCCAGCTCGAGCCCGTAGCCGATGTTGCCGGCGACCGTGCGCCAAGGGAACAGCGTGTCCTTTTGGTAAACGTAGCCGACCTGCGGCGTGGTGCGGCCCGGCACCACCGCGCGGCCATCGATGAGCGCTTCCCCGGATGTCGGCGCCAGCAGGGTGGCGATCATGTTCAGCACCGTGCTCTTGCCGGAGCCCGACGGGCCGAGCAGGGCCACGAACTCGCCTTCGCGCACCTCGAACGAGACGTCCTGCACGGCGTCGATGCGCCGGCCGTCGAGCTGAAACGTCTTGCCGAGGCCGCGCACATCGACGCGGCACGGGCGAGAGCACGCCGGCGCCGCCGCGTGCGCCGCCGCCTCGGTCAGCATCAGGCGGGGTACTTGGCGTTCGCCTTGCGCGCGAACTCGCCGGCATAGACGTCGGACAGCTTGACCAGCGCCACCCCCGTCATCTCGCGGAACCACACCTTGGCGCCGTGCTCGAAATCGGCCTCGGCGATCAGCCCGCCGGGATTGTCGACCGCCTTGGTGCCGGCGATCTCGATCAGGTTCGCGGCGCGCGACGTGCTGCCGACGAATGGCTCGACCGCCTCGTACACCTCGTCGGGGCTGTGGTCGTGGATCCACCGACCGGCGCGGACGACGGCGTTGGTCCAGGCTTGGACCAGCGCCGGGTCACGGTCGATCGTCGCTTGCAGGCAGTAGTTGACCGTGACCGGCACTGGGCCGCCGATCACCGTGTTCCAGTTGGCGGCGTCGGAGCCGTCGTAGATCATCTTGCCGTAGCCCTGGGATTCGACCTCGGTCACGAGCGACATGCTGTTGACCAGGATGTCGATCTGCTTGGACTTCAGCGACCCCAGCATGGTGTCGACGTTGCCGACGCCGAGCCAGGTGACGGTGCCGCCAAACCCCAGCTGCTCCATGTAGTAGCTGGCCCAGACATGCGTGGTGCCGCCGATCGAGGACACGCCGATGATCGGCTTGCGCCCGTCGGGCCGGCGCCACGCGACGAACTTTGCCAGATCATCAATGCCTTGCGCGAACAAGTCAGCACGCAGCATGAACTGCAGCCCGGTGCTGATCCGATCGACCCCGGTCAACGCCTTGGCGGGACGGCCCTTGTTGGTCAGCAGCATCGGGTGAACGAAGTCGGCGATGCCGAAATCGCCCTGGCCGGAAGCGATGATCTCGCGCGTCTTGACGCCGCTGCCGCCCTGGATGAGGCGGCTGTCGATGCCTTCGTCCTTGAAGAAGCCGCGGCCCTGGGCCACGAACTGCACCTGGTAGTTGCAGGTCGCGACCGGATAGATGCCCTTGCCGGCCAAGCCCGCGCGGGCGCGGCCGGGCAGGGCGGCGAGCGCCGTCCCGGCGCCCAGCACGGTCACGAGCTGGCGTCGCGAAACGATCGAAACCATCGGCACAGTCTCCTCGCGGCGTCCTGTTCGGACTCTTATGCGCCGACTATGGCCTGGATCGTTGCAGCTCCGCCAGCCTGCAGATGCCGGGCGGCGGCGTCAGCGAGTTCCAGCCCTGGTAGCTGCCGACGTTGTCGCGGGTGATGAGCTTCGATTCCATCAAGATCATCGGGTTATCCGGCTTCTTGCCGTTCATGATGTCGTAACCGGTCTGGATCGCGAGCTTGCCCATGGCGAACGGGTCCTGGCTGGCCGACGCCTGAACCTGGGTCGGGCCCTTCAGCGCCGAGACGATGTCGGGCGCGCCGTCCACCGACGTGATCACGATGCCGGTACGGTTGAGTTGCCTGGCGGCGAGGTCGCTGCCGACCGCCTGCGGGTCGTTGATGGTGAACAGGCCCTGGATCGAGGGAAAGCGGGTGAGGAAGCCCTGCATCACGTTTAGCCCGCCGTCGCGCGAGCCTTTGCCGTCCTGGTCGAACGACAGCAGCTTGATGTCGGGGTATTGGCTCAGCACCTTCTTGCAGCCATTGACCCGGTCGATCACTGCCGAGACCTGCGGCCCGTTCTCGATCACCACGTTGCCCTTGTGGTCGATCTTGTCGGCCAGGTATTGGCAGGCGCTCTCGCCGGCTTGGGTGTTGTTGGTTTGCACCGTCGCGTCGGCGCCGGCGGCCGCCACGTCGACGCCGATCACGGTGACGCCAGCCGCCTGGGCGCGCTTGATGGCCGGGGCAATGGCGCGCGGGTCGGCGGCGTTGACCAGGATCAGGTCGACGCCGGCGGCGATGAAGTTGTCGATCTGGGTGAATTGCTTGTTGAGGTCGTAATCGGCCGAGACGATCTGCATCTTGACCTGCGGATTGATCGCCTGCGCCGCTTCGGTGGCGCCCTTGCCGATCGTGCCGAAGAACGGGTTGCCGAGCGAGCCGACGGTGATCCCGACCGACTTCAGCTCCTTCGCGCCGGCGGCGCCGGCGGCCAAGGCAAGGGTCACGCCGGCCAGGAGAAGAGTTTTGAGCATGGGCAGTCCTCCAGTGGTTATTTGGGGCAGGCCAGGGCGCTGCCCTGGACCCGCTGGGGCCGCGGGCCCCAGACCCCGACGGATGAGGTCCGGGATTGCAAAGGCCCTGCCTTTGCTGGGGTCCAGGGGCAAAGCCCCTGGCCTCACGTCCGAGCGCTCCCCTGCAGCCGGGCGCGGTCCAGCGCGACGGCACCGATGATCACCAAGCCCTTGATGATAAACTGCCAGATGTCCGACACGCCCACCAACGTCAGGCCGTTCGACAGCACCGCGATGATCAGCGCGCCGATCAGCGTGCCCCAGATCGAGCCGATGCCGCCGACGAAGCTGGTGCCGCCCAGGATCACCGCGGCGATCGCGTCGAGCTCGTAGCTTTGGCCGAGCTGCAAGCCGTTGGCCGCGAACAGCCGCGCTGCCGACATGGCGCCGCCCAGCCCGGCCAAGAAGCCGGACGTCGCATACACGAACAGCAGGATCATCCAGACCTTGATGCCCGACAGCCGCGCGGCCGCCGCGTTCCCGCCGACCGCGTAGATCCAGACGCCGAGCACGGTCCGCCGCAGCACGTACCACGAGGCGATGATGACGACCAAGGCGATGATCGCCAGCACCGGAATGCCGAAGCCCGGCGCGATCGGCACCGTGGCGTTGCCCATCGCGGCGAACGGCAGGTCCGGGTTGAAGACGGTGGTGTCGCTGCCCATCAGCCGGGCGATGCCGCGCACCGCCGTCAGCGACCCCAAGGTGACAATGAATGGCGGCAGCTTGCCGAAGGCGATCAGCGAGCCGTTGATCAAGCCGAAGCCGAGCCCGGTCAGCAGCGCCGCCGGCACGCCGAGCCAGCCCCACCCCTCGATCAGCGACGCAAGCAGCGCCGCCATGGCCGACGCAGCCAGCATGCTGCCGACCGAAAGGTCGATGCCGCCGGTCAGGATCACGAACGTCATCCCGGCGCCGAGCACGGTGTTGATCGCCGCCTGCTGCGCCACGATCGACAGGTTCTGCGCACTGACGAAACGCTGGTCGCTCAAGTAGTGGAAGGCGATTGCCAGGATGAACAGCACCGGCAGCATGCCGATGGCCTGGACGATGCTGCGGATCTGCACCTGCCGCGACGACAGCCCGGCGCCACCCGATGCCGCCGGGCCCGCAACCGCCTCCTTCACCTCGGACATGCTTTCCTCCCCCCGCCGTTCAGGCGGCGACCCCGGCCCCGAAGGCCATGATGTTTTCCTGGGTGATCGGCGCGCCGCCGGGGCCGCCGACCTCGCCGGCGATGCGCCCCTCGCGCATCACCAGCACGCGGTCGCAGACGCCGATGATCTCCGGCAGCTCGCTCGAGATCACGATGACGCCGATGCCGCGCTTGGCCAGATCGTCGATGATTCGGTAGATCTCCGACTTGGCGCCGATGTCCACGCCCCGGGTCGGCTCATCCAGGATGAGCACCTTCGGCCCGGTCTCGAGCCAGCGCGACAGCAGCACTTTCTGCTGGTTGCCGCCCGACAGGCTGCCGACGGTGACCTGCGGGCTGGCGGCGCGGACGCGGAGCTGCTGGAACGCTTGCGCGGCGCGGCGCTTGCCGGCGGCCAGGTCGAGCATGCCGCCGGCCCGGGCGTCGCGGTGGATCACGCCCAGGTTGATGTTGGTGCCGCAGGACAGGTCGAGGAACAGGCCGAGACCTTTGCGGTCCTCGGTCAGGTAGGCGATGCCGTGCGACAGCGCGTCCTCGGGCGCGCCGATGTCCAGCGCCTTGCCTTCGAGCAAGGTCTCGCCGCCTGCCTTACGATCGGCGCCGTAGATCAGCCGCGCCAGCTCGGTGCGGCCGGAGCCGACTAGCCCGGCGATGCCCAGCACCTCGCCCCGATGCAGCTGCAAGCTGCAGGGCTGCACCCGGCGGCCGCCATCGGTCATGCCGCGCACCTCGAGCACGACCGGACCCCGGCTGCCCGCCGGATCGTGGGTCTTGGTGTAGAAGCTCGAAAGGTCGCGCCCGACCATCATCTTGACCAATGCCTCGGCGCTGAGCTCGTTACGGGTGAGGGTGCCGACGTAACCGCCGTCGCGCAACACCGCGACCCGGTCGGCCAGCTCGTAGACCTCCGCCATGCGGTGGCTGATGTAGATCAGCGCGATCCCGTCGGCCCGCAGCCGCCGCACCAGCGCGAACAGCCGGTCGGTTTCGCGCGACGAGAGCGCGGTGGTCGGCTCGTCCAGCACCAGGATCTTCGAGTTTGCGTGCAGCGCCCGGGTGATCTCCACGAGCTGCTGCTCGGCGATGGACAGGCCGCCGACCAGGGTGTCCGGAGTGAACGGCGCGCCGAGCCGCTCCAGCACCGGGCGGCAGCCGTCGCGCATGGCGCGGCGGTCGATGCGGCCGCCGCGATGCGGCTCGGTGCCGAGATAGATGTTCTCCGCCACCGTCAGGTTCGGCGCGAGTGCCAGCTCCTGGTAGATGATGGCGATGCCGTGCCGCTTGGCCGAGATCGGGTCGGTGATGGACACGGGCTGGCCGTCGATCAGTAGCTCGCCGCCGGGGTCGGCTTGATGCGCGCCGGACAGAATCTTCATCAGCGTGGACTTGCCGGCGCCGTTCTCGCCCATCAGCGCCAGCACCTCGCCGCCCCATGCCTTGAGGCGGACGTTGTCGAGCGCCTTGACCCCGGGAAAGGTTTTCGAGATGCCGCGCATCTCGAGCCGGGGCACGGGCTCCGCGCCGGGGGCGTCGCGTGTCACGTCGGTGGCGGACCGGGGTGCCGGTGCGGCGTCGCTATTCAACTCACCCTCCCTGACGCCGCGGCTGCGCGCGGTCGCCATCAGGGACGGTAAAGTCGCTCCGAACTGGCGGTCAACTAAGTTTCGGGCCGATGCCGCCGCCCCCGGCGCACGCTGCCGTGTTGCCCGTTCCGGTCAGTCGTCCACGGCACGAGCCAGCACGCGGGCCGGGGCGCCGTCGGACTCGCGTATGTTGAGGGCGGCGACGACGAACTCCACCCGACCCCCGGCCAGGTGTGCGTGGTTGGTCAGGTGCTCGCAGATCAGCACGCCCTGCGACAGCAGCGTGTTGTGCACCGGGAAGTCGAAACCCGGCGGGCGTCGGGCCTGTCTCATGTCCGGCGTGCCGAAATCGCAGGCGAGCAGCTTGACCCGGCGCTCGACCAGCCAGCGCGCCGCCTCGGCCGTCAGGCTGGGGTGGGCGGCATAGGCGTCGGTGCCGGCTTTGGCCGCCCAGCCCGTGTCGAGCGCGACGATATCGCCGGGCCGGACCTCCGGCGTGGCACGGGCAAGGTCGCCGGCGTCGATAAGCCCGTGCGGCTCGGCGTCGAGGTGCAGCACCACGCCGGGTCCGTGCAGCCGGTCGAGCGGGATGGCGTCGAACGCCGGGCCATCGTTGAAGAAGTGGCGTGGCGCGTCGACGTGAGTGCCGGTGTGAACGGCCATCTGCATCTCGGTGACGTTGGCCGCCGCGTCCGGGATCGAGCGGAGCCGGCGGAAGCTCGGTTCCGGGAAGGACGGCAGCCGCGGCATGCCGGGGTGCAGCGGATGCGACAGATCGGACCAGCCGGCGCTGCGCGGTCGCGACACCGTCGGCGGCGGCAGGTCCAGCCAGCCGCGCCAGCCCAGTCCCTTGGTGTCGCAGATCTCGCACATGCCGTGTCTCCCGTGGTTGGCCGATGGCGCCCGGCGGCGCCGCTCACTGCACCAGCGGGCAGCCGCCCTGCTGCATCGGCCGGAACGCCTGCTCGGCCGGAATCGTCGCGAGCGTCTTGTAATAGTCCCAGCGACCCTTCGACTCCGCGGGCGTCTTCACCTGGAACAAGTACATGGCATGCACTGCCCGCCCGTCCGGCCGCACCGTGGTGGGGCCGAACAGCGTGTCGTCCACCGGTGTCGCTTTCATCAGGTCCACCACCGTCTTGCCCGACAGCGTTTGCGCTTCCTGCGCCGCCCGCAGATAGGCCAGCACCGACGAATACACCCCGGCATGGTTCATCGTCGGCATGCGGCCGCCGAACGCCTCGGCGAACCGGCGGCTCCAGGCGCGGGTGGCGTCGTTCAGGTCCCAATAGAACGCCTCCGTCAGCACCAGGCCCTGCGCCGTCTGCAAGCCGAGCGCGTCCACATCGGTGAGGAAGACCAGCAGCCCGGCCAGGCGCTGCCGCCCGTCGCGGCCGATGCCGAACTCGGCCGCTTGCTTGATCGCGTTCGCCGTGTCGGCGCCGGCGTCGGCCAGGCCGATCACCCGGGCGCCGGACGATTGCGCTTGCAGCAATTGCGACGACAGGTCGGCGGTGTCGAGCGGGTGCGCCGCCTCGCCGATCACCCGGCCGCCCAAGGTCGCCACGACCGCGCCGGCGTCACGCGCCAGCGTGTGGCCGAACGCGTAATCGGCGGTGATGAAGAACCAGGTGTTGCCGCCCGCCTGCACCAGCGCGCGGGCCGTGCCGTTGGCCAGCGCCCAGGTGTCGAACACCCATTGCACCGTGGTCGGCGCGCAGGCCTTGCCGGTGAGATCGGAGGAGGCGCTGCTGGAGGCGAGGAAGGTGCGGTCCTTCTCCCGCATCACCTGGTTGACCGCGAGTGCCACGGCCGAGTTCGGCACGTCCACCACGGCGGCGACGCCGTCCCGGTCCACCCAGGCGCGGGTGACGGCGGCGCCGACGTCGGCCTTGTTCTGGTGGTCGGCCGACAAGATTTCCACGCGCGGCGCATCGGGGCCGGCCGTTGCCGCGAAGTCGCGCGCCGCCATTTGCGCGGCCACGACGGAGCCGCGGCCGGACAGGTCGGCGAACGGTCCCGACATGTCGTTCAGCACGCCGATCTTGATCACGTTGCCCGGGATGTCGGCGAGCGCCGGCGTGGCCGCGAACAGGAAAGCCACGAGGATCGCGCTACGCATTGCCCCGGTCCTCGCGGAACAAGCCGAGCGCGTCTTGGATCGGCCGGTCGGAGAACGAGAACAGCACCGCTTCCGCGTCGGCCTCGTGCCGCACCGTGTGCCAGCTCGGCACCACGAACACGTCGCGCGGGCCCCACTCGACGGTGAAGGACGGGCCGATATGGGTCCGACCATGGCCCTCGAACGGCACGAAGATCGTGGCGTCGGTCGAGCGGTAGGCCTCCGTCGCGAACCCCTTCGGCAGCAATTGCAGGAACGTCGCCATCGTCGCCATGGCGTGGCCGCCGGTTTCCGGATTGGCGTAGCGCATCTTGAGGCCGTGGCACCGGTCCCACTCGGCCTGCTGCTTCATCGCCTCCAGCACCTCGCGGCTGCGTGCATAGGGGTAGTTGAAGATCGGCGAGGTTGTGCCGCGGCGCGCATGGTCCACCGGCAGCAGGTTGGCGCCGAAGCGGGCTTCGCTGTCGCGCTCCCGCCTTGTGATCGGCTGCGCGTCGGCTCCCATATGCTCGGCGAACGAGGCGTCCACGAACTGCACCACCGGGATGTCGAGCCCGTCGAGCCAGAACATCGGCGCGTCGCTTTCATTGCCGTGGTCGTGCCAGGCCATCGGTGGGGTGATGATGAAGTCGCCCTCCTGCATGGACGTCTTCTCGCCGTTCACCACGGTATGGGCGCCGCTCCCTTCGAGCACGAAGCGCAGCGCCGACTGGGTGTGGCGGTGCGCCGGCGCCACCTCGCCGGGCAGCACGAGCTGCACGCCGGCATACAGGTCGGTGGTGATCTTCGACTGGCCGCGCAAGCCGGGGTTTTCCAGCACCAGCACGCGGCGCTCGGCTTCCTTGGCGGTGATCAGGCCGCCCGCTTCCATCATCGCCGCGCGGATGTCGGCGAAGCGCCACGACGCCGGCTGGCACGGGCTGCGCGGTTCCGGCGTGATCAGGCCGGCCATCGAGGTCCAGAGCGGGGCCAGGTTCTGGGTGCTGATGCGGTCGTAGAATGCCTGCCGCACCGCCTCGGTGCTCGCGTCGCCGTACATGGTCGCCTCCTCGTGCGTTGGCCGACGGTAGACAGACGGCCGGCCCACGCGCAATTGCGGCGCCGCGCGGTCGGCCAGGGCTCGTCTCGCGTGCTACGGTCGCAGCCCTTCGACGGAGATCCGCATGCCCAAGCTGCCGCTGACGCTCGCCTGCTGGGATTACGATCGCACCCGAGCGCTGGCGGACGGCACGGTCCAGCCGGACGGGGTAGCGCTGAATTACCTGAGCCTGCCGGTTGAAGAGATATTCTTCCGCATGGCGCGGTTCCGCGAGTTCGACGCGGCCGAGATGTCCATGAGCTCCTATTGCGTGACCTTGATGCAGGACGATCCGCCGTTCATCGCCATCCCGATCTTCCCGTCACGCTGCTTCCGGCATTCCAGCATCTACGTGAACGCCCAGGCCGGGATCGAGCGGCCGGAGGACCTCGTCGGCAAGCGCATCGGCGTGCCGGAATACCAGATGACCGCGCCGGTCTGGATCCGCGGCATCCTGGCCGACGAGTACGGCGTGGCGCCGGACAGCGTCGAGTATTTCAGCGGTGGCGAAGAGGAGCCGGGCCGGGTCGAGAAGCTGAAGCTCGATTTGCCGCCGCGCATCCGCATCCGCCCAATCGGGCCGCAGCAAACGATCGCCCGCATGCTCGCCGACGGCGAGCTGGACGCCTTCCACACCGCCCGCGCGCCCAGCACCTTCTACAACGAGCCCGACCGGGTGCGCCGGCTGTTCCCGGACTTCGTGCCGGTGGAGCGCGACTACTTTCGACGCACCCGCATCTTCCCGATCATGCATGTCGTGGTCATCCGCCGCGACGTGTACCGTGCCAACCCATGGGTGGCGCAAAGCCTGTTCAAGGCCTTCACCCTCAGCCAGCGCCTGACCTACGAGAACTTCGCCGTCACGGCCGCACTCAAGACCATGCTGCCGTGGCAGATCGCCGCCGTGGAGGAGGCCCGGCGCGAGATGGGCGACGATTGGTGGAGCTACGGCTTCGCCGCCAACCGGCACGTGCTCGAGACCTTCCTGCGCTATCATCACGAGCAGGGGCTGTCGAAGCGGATGCTGACGCCCGAGGAGATGTTCGCCCCCGAAACGCTCGAGACGTTCCGGATCTGACCGCCCGCCCGGAGGACCGGGGGCCGCATCGCGGCCGAGTGCGCCGCTGTGGTCGGAAGCGTACGAATGGGCTGGACATTGCCAGCCCGGTTGTCGTTTGTTCGCGCCCATGGACGCGCGGCAAGCCCAGGCAATGATCCGGTTCGGCCTCGGCCGGCGCGGCGACGAGCCGTTGCCGACCGATCCCGTCGTCTGGCTGCGCGAGCAGATCACCCGCCCCGACCCGTCGGTGTTTCCCGGCGCGCTCGACACCGGACAGTGCCTCGGCGTGTGGCGCCAGAGACTTGCAAGACCCGGTGCCGCCCGGCAGCGACACCCGGGTGAACCAGCTGCTCGCGTCGGAAAAGATCCAGCAGATGAACAACGCGCTGGTCTCGACCGCGCCGTTCCGCGAGCGGCTGGTGTGGTTCTGGACCAACCACTTCGCCATCAGCCTCAACCGGCTCGAGTGCCTGCCGGTCGCTGGCGCCTATATCCGCGAGGCGATCCGGCCGCATGTCACGGGGCGCTTTTCCGACATGGTGCTGGCGGTCATGCGCCACCCGGCGATGCTGATGTATCTCGACAATTGGAGCTCGGTCGGCCCGGGCAGCGCCGTGGGCCGGTCGACCGGTCGCGGCCTGAACGAGAACCTGGCGCGCGAGTGCCTCGAGTTGCATACGCTGAGCCCCGCGTCCGGCTACAACCAGGCCGACGTCACCAGCTTCGCCAACGTGATCACCGGCTGGACCATCGACTTCAGCCGCCCCGACCCCGGCTTCGCGTTCAACCCGGACGCCCATGAGCCCGGCCCCAAGATGGTGCTCGACCGTCAGTTCCCCGAAGGCGAGCAGGGCGGCGTCGAGGCGCTCGCGTATTTCGCCGACCACCCGTCCTGCCATACCTTCATTGCGACCAAGCTCGTGCGCCATTTCGTGGCCGATAATCCGCCGCCCGAGGCGGTGTCGACGATCGCCGGAGCGCTGCGCGACACCCATGGCGATCTCGGCGCCGCCTCGCTGGCGCTGATCGACCTGCCCGGCGCCTGGACCCCGCTGACCAAGCTGCGCTCGCCGATGGACTACATCGCCGCCTGCGCCCGCGCCGTTGAAGCGACGCCGGTCACGACCACGCTGGCCGCGGAGATGATGGAAGGGCTGGGGCAGCCGCTCTGGACGCCGCCGCTGCCGAACGGCTGGGCCGACCGCTCGGAAGCCTGGGCCGGACCCGAGGCGCTGCTGCGGCGGGCGGAGCTGGCCAACAAGATCGCCGGGCGTCATCCCGACCCGGATCCGGCCGAGGTGGCCGACGCGTGTCTCGGGCCGTTTCTGCGAGCCGAGACGCTGAAGGCGGTGCGGTTCGCCGGGTCGCGCCGGGCGGCGATGACGGTGCTGATGGCGTCTCCGGAGTTCATGCGGCGATGATGCATTTGCCCCGCCTGTCGCGCCGCTCGGCGCTGCTCGGTTTGTCGAGCGCCGTCGTGATGGGCCCCGCGTCGCTCGCGCTCGCGACGGCCCCGACCGACCAGCGGTTTGCGGTGATCCTGCTGCGGGGCGCCATGGACGGGCTGTCGGCGGTGGTGCCGTACGGCGACCCCGACCTTGCGCGCTGGCGGCCGGAGCTGCTGCCGCCGGAGCCGGGGCGGCCGGGCGGGCTGCTCGACCTCGGCGGGTTCTACGGGCTGCACCCGGTGCTGACCGGCATGCACGCCATGTATCGCGCCGGCGAGCTGCTGCCGATCCACGCGGTGGCGGGGCATTACCGCAGCCGCAGCCATTTCGAGGCGCAGGACTACCTGGAAAGCGGCGCCGACCAGCGTATGGACAGCGGCTGGCTGAACCGGGCGCTGTCGCTGATGCCGCAGACGCTGCCGCCGGGCAACGACGCGGCGGTGTCGGTCAGCGTGACGGTGCCGCTGCTGCTGCGCGGATCGGTTGGCGTCGCGACCTGGGCGCCGGCCACGTTCGACCCGCTCGACACCGACCTCTACCTGCGCATCGTCAAGCTGAACGCGGCGGACCCGGTGACAGGCCCGGCGCTGATGGACGCCATTCGGCAGCGCGGGTTCTCCGAACGGATCCTCACCGGCAAGCAGGCGCCGGACGGGGACGCGTTCGCCTCGCTATGCGGCTCGGCGGCGCGGCTGATGCGGGCGCCGGACGGACCGCGGGTGGCGGCGCTTGAGCTGGAAGGCTGGGACACTCATAGCGGTCAGCCGCCAAGGCTGGCGGCAGCGCTGAGCGAGCTCGACGCCGGTTTGGTCGCGCTGAAGGCCGGGCTGGGCGATGTGTGGCAGCAGACAGTGGTGCTGGTCGTGACCGAGTTCGGCCGCACCGTCCGCGCCGACGGCACGCTCGGGACCGATCACGGCACCGGCTCGGCGGCGTTCGTCGCCGGCGGCAAGGTGGCCGGCGGCCGGGTGCAGGCCAATTGGCCGGGTCTCGCCGCGCGCAATTTGTTCGAGGATCGCGACCTGCAGCCGACCACCGACCTGCGGGAGCTCGGCATCGGCCTGCTGGGCGCCCATCTCGGCCTGGACGCCGCCGCCCTGCGCCAGGTCTTCCCCGGCAGCGACGACGTGCGCCCGATGCAAGGCCTGCTGCGCGCCTGATCCCGTCCGGCGGGTCTGGGGCCGCTGGCCCCAGCTCTTAGTTTTTCTTAAGAGGGTGCCGCCCCAGCCGTTCTCTTAATAGCCTTTGTCGAAGTCGAACTGGTTCGGCATCCGCTCCCCATTCCGCATCGCCCGCAGATTGTCGAAGAAGATGTCCAACGAGCGCGGATTGTAGGTCGCCGGGTCGTCGGCCGAGACGTGCGGCGTCATGATCAGGTTCGGCGTCGTCCACAGCCGGTGGCCCTCCGGCACCGGCTCCGGCACGAACACATCCAGCACCGCGCCGCCGAGCTGCCCGGCGTCCAGCGCGTCCATCACCGCGTCCTGGTCCACCAGCCCGCCGCGGCCGATGTTCACCAGCCCGGCGCCGCGCGGCAGCATGGCGATCCGCTCGCGGCTCAGCAGGCCCTGCGTTTCGGCCGTGAGCGGCGGCGCCAGAAACAGGAACTCGGCATCGTGCAGCACCGCGTCGAGCTCGCCCATGCCGACGACGCGGTCACAAGCCGGATGCGGCGCGGCAGTGTGGCGCACCCCGGTCACCCGCATGCCGAAGTTGTGGGCGTGCGTCGCGGTGCTGCCGCCGAGCGCCCCCAGCCCGACCACGACGACGTGCCGTCCGGCCAGCACCGAGCCGTGCAGCGGCGTCCAGCGTCCCGCCCGTTGCGCCGTCAGCAGCTCCGGGATGCGCGACCCCAGCATCAGCAGCGCCATCAGCCCGTATTCACCCGCCTTGGCGCCATGCGTGCCGCGGTTGTTCAGCAGCGGCACGCCGGGCGGCAGCCAGTCGAACGGCGCCAGCTTCTCGAGCCCCGCCGAGGTGCAATAGACCATCTTCAAGGCAGGGGCGTGGAACGGCAGCAGGCTGGATAGCGCGGCGGTCTGGCTGATCAGCACCTCCACCGTGGGCGCGGCGGCCGCGAACTCCTCCGGGGTCTCGCCGAAGCTGACGTCGTGCCCGTCCGAGACGTCCGGCGCCCGCGCCGCCGCCTCGGCCCACAGCTCCGGGGTGAGGGGGAAGTTGTGCTGGCTGGCTTGGCTCTGCAGGTGGATGCGCATGGGACCTCGGGGTTCAGGACAGTGCAAACAGCAGCACCGCCGCCGCCTGGGCGACATTCAAACTCTGTACCGCGCCGGTGCCGGCGATGCGGACCTGGCGGCGGCAGGTGGCGACCGCCTCGGCGCTGAGGCCGTGCTCCTCGTTGCCCAGCACCAAGGCCACGGGCCGGTCGCGCGGCAACGACTGCACCGGCACCGCGCCGGGGGCCAGCGTCGCGGCGACGGTGCGGTAGTGCTTGTCCATGGCCAGCAGGGCGCTGCGCAGGCTTTTGGTGCGAAAGAGGTCGAGGTGTTCCATCGCACCCTCGGCCACCCGATACGCCGCGTCGGATGGCATCGCCTGCTCGCCGGTGTCGTGCAGCAGCAGGGCGCCGGCGCCAAAGAAGGCGGCGCTGCGGGCGATGGCGCCGAGGTTGTGCGGGTTGCCGACCCCATCCAGCACCACCAGCAGCTTGTGCCGCGGGATGTCCTGCCAGTCCAGCATCGGCACCGGCCGCGGCAAGGCGAGGGCGCAGATGCCGCCGTGGTGGATGGTGCCGGCCGCGCGCTGCATCTCGTCGTCGGGCAGCAGCCGGTAGGGGCGGCGCATCTGCGCGAGCAGGGCGCAGAGCGGTCCGGCCTGTTCCTTCACGGCGTCGGTGTAATACAGGCGGTTCACGTCGCCGGGCCGGCGCGCGAACAGGGCGGCGACGGCGTTCGCGCCGCAGATGCGGTCATCGGGCATGGCGTCCCTTCCAGGCTGCGGCGCCGGGTGTCAACCTGCGACATGCCCTCCATCCTGTTCCAGGACGCGCGCTTCGTCGTGCTCGACAAGCCGGCGGGCTTGCCGGTGCATGCCGGGCCCCGCGGCGGCGCGAGCGTCGAGGATTGGTTTCCGCAACTGTCGCGCCGCAAGGACGGTCCGTGGCTGGCGCATCGGCTCGACGCCGACACCGCCGGCTGCCTGGTGGTGGCGTTGCGCCGGGCGGCGCTGCACGCGGCGCAGGCGGCGTTCCGCGACGGGACGGCGCGCAAGGAATACTGGGCGGTCGTGCGCGGGCGACCGGCCGGCGATGCCGGGGTGGTGGACCTGCCGCTCGCCAAGCACAGCGACCGCTCGGGCTGGCGCATGGTGGCGGATCCGGCGGGTCAGGCGGCGGTCAGCGAGTGGCGGGTGCTGGGCGAGGGCGGCGGCACGACCTGGCTCGCGGTCTATCCGCGGACCGGACGCACCCACCAGGTGCGGGTGCACTGCGCGTCCTTGGGGTGCCCGGTCGTCGGCGACCCCGTCTATGGCGGCGGCGAGGGACGGCTGCAGTTGCTGGCCCGGTCGATCTGGCTGCCGCTCGACCCGCCGCTCACGGCGACCGCCCCGGTGCCGGCGCATATGCGGCTGCCGGCCTGACGCCGATGCGGGGACGGCCGGCGCTCAAGCGTGCCGGACCGCGTTGCGCCCCGCCGACTTGGCCCGATACAGCGCACCGTCCGCGTGCCGCACCAGCCACGCCGGCTGCGGCGACGGCGCGTCGGCCGGCAGGTCGGCCACGCCGACGCTCACGGTGATGGGGCCGCCCGACGTGGGGTGGAGCAGGCCCATCCCCGCCACCGCGTCGCGGATCGCTTCGGCCACGGCCAACGCCCCGGCCAGGTCCGTGTCGGCCAGGATGACCGCGAACTCCTCGCCGCCGTAGCGAGCGGCCAGGTCGCCGGGCCGCCGCACATGACGGGCGATGGTTTGCGCGACCCGGCGCAGGCAGATGTCGCCGTCATGGTGCCCGGCGGCGTCGTTGTAGGCTTTGAAGTGGTCGACATCGATCATCAGCAGTGCCGGCCCCGAGCCGGAGCGGCCGGCCCGGCGCAGCTGCTCGGCGAGCTGCTCGTCGAAGTGGCGGCGGTTGGCGATCCCGGTCAGCGCATCCTGCCGGGCCAGCGCAAGCAAGGTGGCAGTGGTCCGCTGCTCGGCCCGCTCCTTGACCATGCCGGTCAGCAGCAAGGCGGTGCCGACCGTGTTCACGAGACTTTCGAGCAGCAGCACGTTGGCCAGCCAAGGTAGGTGCGGCTCGTCCGGCAGGAGCGCGGCCCCGCCGCGCAGCAGATAGGCCGCGGCGTGGATCAGCAGGAGCACCACAGCGGGAGCACGGCTGGGCAGGATCGCGGGACGGGTATGCATCAGCTCGACCGCGGTCGAGCCGGTGAAGGCCGCGCCGATCAGGCAGGATGCCGCGATCCAGCCGGATTGATCGTCCTGCACCGGGATGGTCACCAGCCACGCCGCCGGCGCCGCCGCGACCAGGACCGGCACCGGCCGCCGTCCGGCGAACAAGCGCGCGGCCGTCCAGGAGCAGCCGGGCGCGGCCAGCAGGACCGCCGTCGACACGCCCTCGGGCAGCCAGCTCGTCGCGCGCGAGACGGCGCCGAGCAAGATGCCGAGGCTGCCGAGGAGCATGGCCACTCCCCACACCAGCAACGGGCCGAGCGTTCCCAACGGACGCTGCAGCAGCACCATCACCAGCCCGGTGAAACCGATCACCGCGGCGGTCGTGATCACCAAAGTGGGCTGGTCCAGAACCAATGGCTACTCCGGGTGCGGACGCGGGAGGCTCGACTGCCTCAGGTCACATAGGCCATGCATTGCGTCGGCGGCAGGCACACCGGGACGTCGTCGCCGGCGGCATAGCGCGGCGCGGTGCCCATCTCGACCGCCTCGATGCGGGTGCCGAGCACGTCCAGCGCGTAGACCGTCTGCACGCCCTGGTAGTGCGCCGTCAGCACCCGGCCGTTCACGCTCGGATGCGGCTGGCCGGCCTGCCCGTTGCCCAGCACAACGTTCTCCGGCCGGATCATCACCGAGATGGCCGCGCCGGGCACGCCGGCGCCAAACAGCTTGGCGTGGATCATCTGCCCGGTCCCGGCTTCCACCGTCGCCATCCCGGCCTCATGCGTGCGGAGCTTGCCCGGGATCGTGTTGGACGCGCCGGTGAAGCTGGCGACGAATGGATCGGCGGGCGCGTTGTAGAGGTCCGTGGCGCTGCTGAGCTGCAGCAGCTGGCCGTCGCGCATCACGCCGATGCGGTCGCCCAGCACCACCGCCTCCGCTTGGTCGTGGGTGACGTAAAGGGCCGTCAAGCCGGCGGCTTTGACGATCCGCCGCAGGTCGTCGCGCAGCCGCAGCCGGAGCTGGGCGTCGAGGTTGGACAGCGGCTCGTCCAGAAGCAGCAGGCGCGGGTGGTACACCATGCTGCGGGCCAGGGCGACGCGTTGCATTTGGCCGCCCGACAGCGCCGTGACCGGCCGGTCCACATAGGGGGACAGCGACACCAGCTCCAGCGCCTCGGCCACCATGCGGTCCCGCTTGGCGCGGTCGAAGCCGCGGTTCTTCAGCGGGTAAGCGACGTTCTGCCGCACCGTCATGTGCGGCCAGACCGCATAGGACTGGAACACCATGCCGAAGTTCCGCGCCCGGGGCGGCACCAGGATGCCCTGCGCAGGCGCCGAAAGCACTTGGCCGCCGCTGCGGATGACGCCGCCGGTCGGATGCTCGAGCCCGGCGACGCAGCGCAAGGTGGTGGTCTTACCGCAGCCCGAGGGGCCGAGCAGGACCACGATCTCGCCGGCCGCGACGGTGAAGCTGACGCCGTCCACGGCCGCGCGGCCGGTGCCGAAATCCTTGCGCAGGTTCTGGACCTGCAGCTCAGCCGACATCTGGATCGATCACTGGCGGTAGCCGTACGTGTTGTTCCACTGCTCGGTCCAGGAATCGTGCAGCTCGGCAAAATCCTTGTTGGTCGGCAGCCAGATCTTGCTCGTCTTGGGGTCGAACCCGGCCAGCGTCACCGGCGGCGTCTTCAGCGAGGTGAGGTTGCCCTGCTCCGCCATGGTGAAGGCCTGGCCGTCGGCCGACAGGCACCAGTCGAGGAACAGGCGGGCCGCGTTCGGCCGGGCCGAGGATTTCGGGATGCCGCAAGCATAGGGCACGACCGGAATGCCCTCGGCGGGAAACACCAGCTCGACCGGCGCCCCGTCCTTCTGCTTGGGGAAGATCACGTTGCGGATCAGCGGCGCGACCTGCACCTCGCCGCGGATGACGGCGTCGGCGGCGGGCGCGCTCGATGGGTAGAGCGTCGGCTTGGTCGCGGCCTGCTTGGTCCAGTAGTCGTCGCCCAGCACCTGCCGCTCGAACAGGATGCGGGTCCAGGTGGTGCCGCCGGAGGGGGCGATCACCTGGCCGATGGTGCCCGGCGGCCAGGCTTTCGCGTCGGTGAGATCCATCCAGCGCTTCGGCGGCGTCTTGGTCAGTTCGGTGTTGTAGGCAAAGCACCAAACCGGCGTAATGCGCGGCCAGAGCTTGTCCGAGATGCGGCTGGCCTCGAGGTAATCGCCGGCATTGGGCGGGGCGTAGTCGATGAACAGGTCCTCGATCGCCTTCATCAGGCCGCGGTCGGAGTGGTCGACGATGTCCGCCACCAGCTTGCCGGCGGCGGCCTCGGTTTTGACCCGGGTGATCAGTTGCCCGCCCGAGGCGCGGATGATCTCGAGCTTCACGAACGGGAAGCGCTTGTTGAAGGCGGCCGCGGTTTCCTGCTCCACCTCGGTGAAGCTCGCCGTGTACATGACGATCCGGCCTTCCTTGCGGGCGGCGTCGGCGAGGCTGCCGGGCGGGTCGTAGCCAGCGGCGCCCGCCGGTCCGGCGACGGTCGCGAGGGCAGTGCCCGCAAGCACCTGGCGGCGAGTGATCATGCGTGTCTCCATGCTTCGAGGATTAGCCGGACCGGCCGACGCTGCCAGCCTGGGCGTTGCGCGAAACGAGGTGGCCGAGCCCGATCACGCTGCCCAGCAGCACCATCTGGATCAGGCTGTAGGCGGCGGTGATGCTGAGGTTGCCGCCCTCGTAGTAGTTCAGCAGCTGCACCGACATCACCATCGAGCCGGTGGAATACAGGAATAGCGACGAGCCCAGTTCCCGCGTGCTGAGGATGAACAGCAGCGTCATCGCCGCGATCAGGCCCGGACGGGCCAGCGGAACCACGATCGTGCGGATGGTGGAGGGAAGGGAGCGGCCGCAAATGAATGCAGCCTCCTCGAGCTCCTGGTGGATCTGCATCAGGCTGGTGCTGAGCGCCTTCACCGTGTCCGGGATGAACCGCGCGACGAAGGCCAGCGCCAGGATCCAGATCGTGCCGTAAAGCCCGCCCGGCAGGCCGATCCAGGCCCAGAGATAGGCGACGCCGATGACGAGGCCGGGGATCGCCACCGGGATGGTAGCGACCATGTCCACCAGCCGCCGCCCCGGCACCCTCGTCCGCACCACGGTGTAGCCGATGGCGAAGCTGAGCGCGCCGCCGACCGCCGCCGTCGCCAGCCCGACCTCCAGCGTGTTGATCAGCGCCTGCGTCGTTTGCGGGTTGGACAGCAGGCGGTCGAAATGGATCAGGCTGTATTGGGCCGGGTCGAACAGGCTCGCGAGGTCGCGCACGAACAGGAATTTCCGGAACGCCGCCACGATCAAAGCCAGGCACGGCAGCACCACGACAACGAGGAGGTACGCCAAGGCCAACCCGAGCGTCAGCCAGCGCCACGGCCCCAGCCGCAGCGGCCGCGGCCGGAACGCCTTGCCCGCGACCGTCGTGAACGAGCGGTTGGCGAGCACCCGGTTCTGCGCCCACACCAGCGCCCCGGTGACGATCATCAGCAGCACCGCGACCGCGGCCGCCGTGCTGTAAAGCGGCGGCGACCAGGCGGTGAGCGTATAGATATAGGTCGTCAGCACCGGGATCTTGGCCGGCGTGCCCAGCACCGCCGGGATGCCGTAGATGCCGAGCATCACGACGAAGCTCAGCAGCATTCCGCTCACGATCGCCGGCAGGATCAGCGGGAACGTCACCGTCAGCAGCGTGCGGGCGGTGGACGCGCCCGACATCTCGGCCGCCTCTTCCAGCGAAGGGTCCATGTTCTTCAGCGCGGACGAGGTGAACATGTAGACGTACGGCGCATAGTACATGCCGAAGACGAAGATGATCCCGGACATCGAATACAGGTTCACCCGCAGGCCAAGCCCGGCCTTGGCCGCGAGCGTGTTCAGCAGCCCGGTCTTGGGCGACCCGAGGATGGCCCAGGCGACGCCGCCCACCAGCGGCGGCACGAACAGCGGCAGCATGCCGGCCGCGGCGATCAGCGCCTTGCACGGCGTGTCGGTGCGCACGACGATCCAAGCGAATGCCAAGCCGACCAAAACGGCCAAGGCCGTGCCGCCGGCGCAGGCGAGCAGTGAGTTGCCCAGCGCCGCCAACACATTCTCGTTGCCCAGCACGGCGGTGAAATGGCGCAGGCTGATATCGGCCCATCGATAGCCGTCCACCACCGGGTCGCCCCCGGTCAGCGCCCCGAGCACCAGCATGACGACGGGGTAGATCACGAGGAAGCCGAGCACGGCGAGCAGCAGGCCGCTCCACAGCCACGCCATCCCGGGGATCGGCCGGCGGCGCACGGCGGCCGGCGGGTAGGCCAGTGTGCCGACCTGTGTGTCCATGCCCGTTCCCTCGGCAGGCGTCTTCACGCACGCCTGTAGCGAGTGAGTCTAACATCGGCGCCGGGCTTGATCCAGCCGGGTTGCCGGGCAAGGCATCGGGCCCGCCGCGAGCTCATCGGCTCGGGAGCAGTGCTCTCGAACTCAGGAAATAAGGCGATTCCGTCCGCCCGGACCGATCCGGCTCGGGCGGATGTTGCTCTAGCCGCGCCCCGCCGGGCTTGCTACGCGTGCGCCAGAATTCGTCCGCCTGCTTCCAGCCCGGAGAGCCGCCATGTCTGCCAATACCCGCACCGTCGACCTCGACGCCAACGAGGTCGCGCTCGTCGTCGGCGAGGAGGACGGCTCCATGACCGTCCGCGTCGTCCCGGCCACCGAACTGCCCGACGGTGCCACCGACATCCCCGAGCCTTACGAGATTGCGGTGGCGCTGGCGATGCGCCTGCTGAACGATCCCGATTTCCACGACGACGTGCTGGAATGGTACGAGAGCCAGGACGACGAGGAGGAAGAGGACGACGACGAGGACGAGATCGTCGACGACGATGACGAGGCCTCCCCCGCCAAGAAAGACTAACGGTCGCATTCGATGAGATACGTCTCCACCCGCGGCAGCGCTCCCGTTCGCGATTTCGCCGGCGTGCTGCTGGCCGGGCTGGCCGAGGATGGCGGGCTCTACGTGCCGGAGGCATGGCCGCATTTCTCGCCCGCCGATCTGCGGGCGCTGCGCGGGATGCCGTATCCGGAGCTGGCGGCGCGGGTATTGCAGCCCTTCGTGGGCGAGGCGGTCGCGGCCGACGCGCTGCTGGAGATGTGCCGCGCGTCCTATGCGGCCTTCAACCATCCCGCGGTGACGCCGCTGGTGCAGCTCGAAACCAACCTATGGTCGCTGGAGCTGTTCCACGGTCCGACGCTTGCTTTCAAGGACATGGCGATGCAGCTGCTCGGGCGGCTGTTCGACCACGTCCTGACGCGGGACCGGCGCCGGGTCACGATCATCGGCGCCACCTCGGGCGACACCGGCTCGGCGGCGATCGAGGCGTGCCGCGACCGGCCGCAGCTCGATGTGGTGATCCTCCATCCGCATGGCCGCACCAGCGAGGTGCAGCGGCGGCAGATGACGACGGTGCCGAGCGCCAACATCGCCAACATCGCGGTCGAGGGCACGTTCGACGACTGCCAGGACCTGGTCAAAGCGATGTTCGCCGACGTGCCGTTCCGCGAGCAGCTGCAGCTTTCGGCAGTCAACAGCATCAACTGGGCCCGGGTCGCGGCGCAGATCCCCTACTACGTGGCCGCCGCGGTTGCGCTCGGCAGCCCCGACCGGGAAGTCGCGTTCAGCGTGCCGACCGGCAATTTCGGCAACGTGCTCGCGGCCTGGGCGGCCCGGCGGATCGGCGTGCCGATCGCCCGCCTGATCGTCGGCAGCAACCGCAACGACATCCTGGCCCGCTTCCTCCAGAGCAACGACATGCGCATGGCCGGCGTCGAGCCGTCATTGTCGCCGTCGATGGACATCCAGGTCAGCAGCAACTTCGAACGCTTGCTGTTCGAGCTGCTCGAGCGTGACCCGGCCGCGACCGCCGCCGCGATGCAGCGCTTCCGGGCCACCGGCGCGATGGACGTGCCGGACGCCGCCTGGCACCGGGCGCGCGGGCTGTTCCACGGGTTTCAGCTGGACGACGAGGGAACGCTGGCGGAGATCCGCCGGCTCCACGCCGGGGGCTACCTGGCCGACCCGCACACCGCGATCGGCATCGCCGCCGCCCGCCAGCACCCGTGCCCGCGCGTGCCGATGGTGGCCGCCGCCACCGCCCATCCGGCGAAGTTCCCCGAGGCCATGTTCGCGGCGACCGGGCAGCGCCCCCCTCTGCCGCGGCACCTGGCCGACCTATATGAACGCGACGAACGCTTCACCGTCGCGCCCAACGACCTCGACGCCATCGAGGCCCAGGTGCGCGCCTTCACGCTAAGGAATGCTGCATGACCGGTCCCACCCGTGCCCACGTCGGAGACGCGGCCCTTGCCGACATGATGGGCGACACCGTCCGCGCGACCCGGCTGCCGTCGGGCTTGCTGGTGGTGACCGAGGCGATGGACCGGGTCGAGACGGTGTCGTTTGGCGCCTATGTCGCCAGCGGCACCCGCAACGAGACCGAGTCCGAGAACGGCGCGTCCCACTTCCTCGAGCACATGGCGTTCAAAGGCACCACCCGCCGCACCGCGCCGCAAATCGCCGAGGAGATCGAGAACGTCGGCGGCCACATCAATGCATACACCGCCCGCGAGCAGACCGCCTACTACGTCAAGCTGCTGAAGGAAGACCTGGCCCTTGGCGCCGACATCATCGGCGACATCCTGACCCACAGCACCTTCGCGCCCGACGAGCTCGAGCGGGAGCGGGGCGTGATCCTGCAGGAGATCGGCCAGGCCAACGACACGCCCGACGACATCATCTTCGACCGCTTCCAGGAGACCGCCTTCCCGAGCCAGCCGATGGGACGCCCGACGCTCGGCACCGAGAGCGGCATCAAGGCGATGGGCCGCAGC
Organism: uncultured Alphaproteobacteria bacterium; assembly: GCA_963752225.1. Taxonomy (GTDB): domain Bacteria; phylum Pseudomonadota; class Alphaproteobacteria; order Acetobacterales; family Acetobacteraceae; genus JBBROS01. Next base: position 354,957 of record CAVVXS010000007.1, read on the forward strand.
GCGCTGGTCGGCTACATGGGCACCCACTACGCGGCCCGGAACGTGGTGGTGGCGGCCGCCGGCAATCTGCAGCACGACCGGGTCGTGGAGCTGGTGCGAGCGCATTTCGCCGACCTGCCGTCCGAGCCGCCGCCGGCCTATGCGCCCGGCGTCTATGCCGGGGGCGAGTTCCGCGAAGCGCGCGACCTCGACCAGGTGCACGTCGTGCTGGGCTTCCCGTCCGTGCCGTACGGCGACCCCGACTACTACCCGGCCCTGCTGCTCAGCACCTTGCTCGGCGGCGGCATGTCGTCGCGGCTGTTCCAGGAGGTGCGTGAAAAGCGCGGCCTGGTCTACTCCATCTACTCGTTCACGGCGCCGTTCATGGATACCGGCCTGTTCGGCATCTATGCCGGCACCGGCGAGGAGGAAGCCAAGGAGCTGATCCCCGTCACTCTGGAGGAGCTGCGCCTGGTGCAGGAGCAGGTCAGCGCTGACGAGCTCAACCGCGCCCGTGCCCAGGTGAAGGCAAACCTGCTGATGTCGCTCGAAAGCACCGGCAGCCGCTGCGAGCAGCTCGCCCGGCAGATCCAGGTATTCGGCCGCTTGATCCCGACTGCCGAGACGGTCGCCAAGCTCACTGCCGTCACGGTGGACGACGTGCAGCGGGCCGCCCGCCGCATCTTCCGCGCCGCGCCCACCCTGGCCGCGATGGGACCGGCCGAGAACATCCCGAGCCTGCCGGCGATCGTGGACCGGCTCGCCGCATGAGCAACAGCCTCGAACTGATGCACGACCTGGTCGGGCGTGCCCGTGCGGCCGGTGCCGACGCCGCCGACGTCGTGCTGCTGTCGGGCACCTCGCTCAACGTGCAGCGCCGACTGCGCCGCACCGAGCAGCTCGAGCGCTCGGAGAACCGCGACGTCGGCTTGCGTGTGTTCGTCGGCCGCCGGTCGGCCATCGTGTCGTCCACCACCGTTGACCCGGCCGGCTTCGCCCAGCTGGCCGAGCGTGCCGTGGACATGGCCCGCATCGTGCCCGAGGACCCCTATGGCGGACTGGCCGACGAGGCGCAGACGGTAAGCGGCGTCGACCTCGACATGGATGACGGGCAGGAGCCGGATGCCGCCGCCCTGCTGGCCCGGGCCAGCGCTGCCGAGGAGGCCGCGCTGTCGGTTCCGGGGATCACCAATTCCGAAGGCGCCGACGCCGGCTACTCGCGCTACGAGGTGGTGCTGGTCACCTCGGCCGGGTTCGCCGGCACCTATACCCGCACCGGCCATTCCGTCTCGGCGACCGCGCTCGCCGGGGAAGGGACGGCAATGCAGCGCGACTACGACTACGCGAGCGCGGTCCACCTGGCCGACCTCGAGGACCCCGCGGCCATCGGCCGGGTCGCGGCGGAAAAGGCACTGGCTCGGCTGAACCCGACCCGGCCGCGCACGGCGAAGATCCCGGTCGTCTACGATCCACGGGTGTCCACGAGCCTGCTCGGCCACCTCATGGGGGCGATCAACGGCAGCGCGATCGCGCGGGGAACGAGCTTCCTCAAGGAGAGGCTGGGGCAGCGGGTGTTTGCGTCCGGCATCATGGTCCGCGACGACCCGCGCCGCCGCCGCGGGTTACGCAGCCGGCCGTTCGATGGCGAGGGCGTGCCGACCGCCGCTCGCGCCATCATCGAGGACGGCGTGCTCACCACCTGGCTGCTCGACAGCCACACCGCCCGCCAGCTCGGCCTCAAGACCACCGGCCACGCCGCCCGTGGCACGGGCGGCCCGCCGAGCCCGTCGGCCACCAATCTATGGCTGGAGCCCGGCTCAATGACACCGGCAGAGTTGATGGCCGACATCAAGGAGGGGCTTTATGTCACTGAGATGATGGGATCCGCGATCAACGGCCTGACCGGCGACTACAGCCGCGGCGCGTCCGGGTTCATGATCCGCGACGGCGCCCTCGCGGAGCCGGTGGCGGAGATCACGGTCGCCGGCACATTGCCGGAGATGTTCATGGCGATGGTGCCCGCCAACGACCTGCGCTTCCGCCGCGGCACCGATGCGCCCACCGTGCGGATCGACGGGATGACGCTGGCTGGAGCTTAAGCCGAGGCGTCCCGGCGTCTCGACGCCGGAACGTGTGGCTCCGGCTGTGAGAGGTTCGCGGATCAACTCCGCGGATCACGTGGTTGCAGGTGGCGTGCGTGTGGGTGACGGACCGCGGGCGTACTCTACCCGTTCGTCTTGGTGTCCGTCGCCGACGGTTTCGCGGCTGGTTGGGTGGCGGTTTCCGGCGCGCGGGTGGTGGACGCCTTGGCTTCACCGGTCGCCGGCGTGTTGCTGTAATCGGTGTAGGCGAGCTGCATGGCACGCAACGGGTTGCCGGTGACAAGGGTCGCCAGCACCGCGGCGATTACGAACGACGCGCCGATGGCAATCGCGGTCTCGTTGAAGCGAGGTGTGGGGGCAGGCGTGGTGCCGGGGCTGCGGGCCATGGTCAAAACCTTTGCGTCACGAACGGTGGGATCTGTATAACCGACCCAACGACAAAGGCCAGTCAGCATTGCGCGAAAATGCTGGACGAACCTCGCTTGCTCGGCTATACGCCCGCCCTCACTCTGGAGCGCGGGAGGGTTGGTGCTGCCGAACGGCGGGCACGACCCGTCATGAACCGCGGTCCTGCAACCTGGAAGGTGCAGGCAGTTGGCCAAGAAAATCGTCGGCTACATCAAGCTACAGATTCCCGCCGGCAAGGCGAACCCGTCGCCGCCGGTCGGCCCGGCCCTGGGTCAGCGCGGACTGAACATCATGCAGTTCGTGAAGGAATTCAACGCGGCCACGCAAGGTCTCGAGCCCGGTACCCCGACGCCGGTCGTGATCACCGCGTTCGGCGACCGCTCCTTTACCTTCGTGATGAAGACGCCGCCCAACACGCACTTCCTGAAGAAGGCGGCGGGCATCACCAAGGGCACGACGACGCCGGGCAAAGGTGCGACGGTGGGCCGGGTGACGATGACGCAGCTGCGCGAGATCGCCGAGACCAAGATGAAGGACATGAATGCCAACGACAGCGACGCCGCCGTGCGCATGCTGATCGGCAGCGCCCGCTCGATGGGCTTGTCCGTGGTGGAGGGCTGATCCGATGGCACACGACAAGCGCTTGAAGGCCGGCTACGCCACGTTCGACCGCAGCAAGAGCTACGCGCTCGATGAGGCGATCAAGCTCGTCCGCTCCAACGCGAAGGCGAAGTTCGACGAGACGGTCGAGCTCAGCATGAACCTCGGCATCGACCCTCGCCACGCCGACCAGATGGTGCGTGGCCTCATCAGCCTGCCGAACGGCACTGGCAAGACGCTGCGGGTCGGCGTGTTCGCCCGCGGTCCGAAGGCCGACGAGGCGCGCGCCGCCGGTGCCGACGTGGTGGGCGCCGAGGACCTCGCCGAGCAGGTGCAGGGTGGCACGTTCGGCTTCGACCGCTGCATCGCGACGCCCGATATGATGGCGCTGGTGGGGCGGCTGGGTAAGATCCTCGGTCCCCGCGGTCTGATGCCGAACCCGAAGCTTGGCACCGTGACGATGGACGTGAAGGGCGCCGTGACGGCGGCCAAGAGCGGCCAGGTCGAGTTCCGCGCCGAGAAGGCCGGCATCATCCATGCCGGCATCGGCAAGGCCAGCTTCGACGATGCGAAGCTTGCCGAGAACGTGCGGGCGTTGGTGGATGCGATCCAGAAGGCCAAGCCGGCCGGCGCCAAGGGCACCTATCTGCAGCGCGCGTCGCTCAGCTCGACGATGGGGCCGGGCGTGCGGCTGGACGTGGCGAGCCTCGCGGCCGTTTGACGAATTCACCGGTGTCGGGGCGTCGCGCAACGCGCGACCTCCCGGTCGCCGGTGCGCAGGGGTGGTGCTTGCGCCGCCCCGAACCTGTCCAAGACCACACGTCGTTCCCCCGGGAACAGTAAAGGGCCGCGGCCCGCGCGTGGAGACGGGGAAGCGAAGGTTTGCGGGTGCGTTTCACCCCAGGCCCGAGCGGTTCCGGCTACAGGGTCCGAGCGCTTGGCGCCCGGCCCCGGACAGGCGCGGCGCCGCCATGGTGGCGGCGCCGGGGTAACCCGGTTCGGGTGCGGTCCATACGCACCAGGACCAGCAGGAGACGGGTTTTGGACCGTACGGAGAAGCGCGAGTTCGTATCCGTGCTCGGTCAGGTCTTCGCAGAAACGAACATGGTCGTCGTCACCCTGAACAAGGGCATGACGGTGACCGAGGTGTCGGATTTGCGTCGCCGGATGCGGGCGTCGGGTTCGACCTACAAGGTCGCGAAGAACCGGCTGGCCGCCCTCGCCCTCGATGGGACCCGGTTCACCGGCATCTCGCCGCTGCTGAAGGGACCGACCGCGCTTGCGTGGTCGGAGGACCCGGTGGCGGTGGCGAAGACGGCGGTGGATTACGCCAAGACCAACGAGAGGTTCGTCGTGCTCGGCGGCGCCCTTGGCACCCAGACGCTCAGTGCGGATGGGATCAAGGCGCTGGCCGATCTGCCGTCGCTCGACACGCTGCGGGCCACGCTGGTGGGGTTGCTGCAAACCCCCGCCACGCGGGTCGCGGGCGTGCTCGCCGCGCCGGCCGGACAACTCGCCCGGGTCTTTGGGGCCTATGCCAAGAAGGACGAGGCGGAAGCGGCCTGATCGCCGCCCAGCCATCGATTTAGGACAGGGTCACTGGCGTGGCCTTGTTTGGAACCACTCAGGGTCTAGATAAGGAAGTCTGACATGGCCGATCTGGCGAATCTAGTAGAAGAACTCAGCAAGCTCACGGTGCTCGAAGCCGCCGAGCTGTCGAAGATGCTCGAGGAGAAGTGGGGCGTAAGCGCCGCGGCGCCGGTTGCGGTTGCCGCCGCTGGTGGTGGAGCAGCAGCTCCGGCTGCCCCGGTTGAGGAGCAGACCGAGTTCACGGTGATCCTGGCGAAGGCTGGCGAGAAGAAGATCAACGTGATTAAGGAGATCCGGACCATCACCGGTCTCGGGCTGAAGGAAGCCAAGGACCTCGTCGAGGGCGCGCCGAAGACCGTTAAGGAAGGCGTGAACAAGGACGAGGCGGCGAAGCTGAAGAAGCAGCTTGAGGATCAGGGCGCCGCTGTCGAGGTCAAGTAGTGCTACTCGCCCGGCGGCGTGCCGTCGGGCCACAGACGATAAGGGCGGGCGGGAACCATCGGGTTGCCGCCCGCTCAGCCGTTTCCAGATGCGTTGGCTGGTAATTCCCTGCTAACAGTCGAGGTAACGACCCCGGTGGTCGGGGGTTCCCAGGCCACGGACGTGCATTCCATCCCGCCGGGCCGACGCCTCTGGGATGTAACTCTGGGTCAAGGATTAGCGATGAACGCGATCAGCAAGTCGTTCACGGGACAGAAGCGCATCCGCAAGAGCTTTGGGCGGATCCCGGAAGTTGCGCCGATGCCTAACCTGATCGACGTGCAGCGGGCAAGTTATGAAGCGTTCCTGCAAATGGTGGTGCCGCCGGATAGCCGCACCCAGACAGGCTTGCAGGAAGTATTCAAGTCCGTTTTCCCGATCGACGACTTCGCCGGCCGTGGCCGGTTGGAGTTTGTGCATTACGAGCTCGAGGAGCCGAAGTACGACGTCGAGGAGTGCATCCAGCGCGGCCTCAACTTCGCCGCGCCCCTAAAGGTGATTTTGCGCCTGATCGTGTGGGACCTCGATGAGGACACCGGCGCCCGGTCGATCCGCGATATCAAGGAGCAGCCGGTCTACATGGGCGACATGCCGCTCATGACCGATAACGGCACCTTCATCATCAACGGCACCGAGCGGGTCATCGTCAGCCAGATGCACCGCAGCCCCGGCGTATTCTTCGACCACGACAAGGGCAAGACGCACAGCAGCGGCAAATACCTGTTTGCCGCCCGGGTGATCCCGTACCGCGGCTCGTGGCTCGACTTCGAGTTCGATAGCAAGGACCTCGTCTACGTCCGCATCGACCGCAAGCGGAAGCTGCCGGTGACGACGCTGCTGTACGCCCTCGAGAGCACCGCCACCGAGGCGCTGCGGGCTGAGCGGGTCGCCAATGGCGAGACCGTGGATATCGGCGAGATCCGCGGCATGGATTCGGAAGAGATCCTGACCTACTTCTACAACCAGGTCGTATTCACCCGGACGCCGAAGGGCTGGGCGCGCCCGTTCGAGGCCGACGCTTACCGCGGCATCACACTGGCCGAGCCGCTGGTGGACGCCGATACCGGGCAGATCGTGGCCGAGGCCGGCGCCAAGCTGACCGCGCGCACCGCGCGCAAGGTCGCCGAGCAGACCAAGACGGTGTTGGTGGGCCGGGCGGACCTGCTCGGTCGCTACGTCGCCATCGATATGGTCAACGAGCAGACCGGTGAGATCTTCGCCGAAGCCGGCGAGGAGCTGGCCGAAGCGCGCTTGTCCGCGCTGGAGGATGCCGGCATCACCAGCCTGCAGACGCTGGCGGTGGACCAGTCGAACGGACCGTGGGTGCGCAACACCCTGGCCGTCGACAAGAACACCAACCGCGACGATGCGCTGGTCGATATCTATCGCGTCATGCGCCCCGGCGAGCCGCCGACACCGGAAACCGCCGAGGCGCTGTTCCGCGGCCTGTTCTTCGACCCCGACCGCTACGACTTGAGCGCGGTTGGCCGGGTCAAGATGAACATGCGCCTCGGGGTGGACGCGCCCGACACCATGCGGGTGCTGCGCAAGGAAGACATCCTCAAGACCGTCAAGATCATGTGCGAGCTGAAGGACGGTCGCGGAACCATTGACGACATTGACAATCTCGGTAACCGCCGGGTGCGTTCGGTTGGCGAGTTGATGGAGAACCAGTATCGGCTCGGCCTGCTGCGCATGGAGCGGGCGATCCGCGAGCGCATGGGCAGCGTCGACATCGACACGGTGATGCCGCACGACCTGATCAACGCCAAGCCGGCCGCGGCGGCGGTGCGCGAGTTCTTCGGCTCGTCGCAGCTCAGCCAGTTCATGGACCAGACCAACCCGCTTTCGGAAGTGACGCATAAGCGGCGCTTGTCGGCGCTTGGCCCGGGCGGTTTGACGCGCGAACGTGCCGGCTTCGAGGTGCGCGACGTGCACCCGACGCATTACGGCCGGATTTGCCCGATCGAGACGCCGGAAGGCCCGAACATCGGCCTGATCAACAGCCTCGCGACTTATGCCAAGGTCAACAAGTACGGCTTCATCGAGACGCCCTACCGTCTCGTCAAGGAAGGCGTCGTCCAAGAGGGCTGGAAGTACCTCTCGGCCATGGAGGAGGAGAAGCTCGTCGTCGCGCAGGCTGACGCGCCGACCGATGGTGGAGGCAAGTTCACCAATGAGCTGGTCTCGGTCCGCCGGCAGGGGGACTTCCGCCTGGTCAAGCCCGAGGACGTGACCGCGGTGGACGTATCGCCGCGGCAGCTCGTCTCGGTGGCGGCGGCGTTGATCCCGTTCCTCGAGAACGACGACGCCAACCGCGCGCTGATGGGCTCGAACATGCAGCGTCAGGCGGTGCCGCTGATCCGCGCCGACGCGCCGTTGGTCGGCACCGGCATGGAGGCGGCGGTCGCCCGCGACAGCGGCGCCACCATCGTCGCCCGCCGCCCCGGCATCGTCGACCAGATCGACGGCGCCCGCATCGTCGTGCGTGCAACTGCCGATGACGGCACCACCCATGGCGTCGACATCTACCGGCTGCGCAAGTACATGCGCTCCAACCAGTCGACCTGCATCAACCAGCGCCCGCTGGTGCGTGTTGGTGACCGGGTGGCGATCGGCGACATCATCGCCGACGGGCCGAGCACGGAGTTGGGCGAACTCGCTCTGGGCCGGAACGTGCTGTGCGCGTTCATGCCGTGGAACGGCTACAACTTCGAAGACAGCATCCTGATCAGCGAGCGGATCGCCCGGGACGATGTGTTCACCTCGATCCACATCGAGGAATTCGAGGTGATGGCCCGCGACACCAAGCTCGGCCAGGAGGAGATCACCCGCGACATCCCGAACGTCGGCGAGGAAGCGCTGAAGAACCTCGACGAGGCCGGGATCGTCTACATCGGCGCCGAGGTGAACCCGGGCGACATCCTGGTCGGCAAGGTGACGCCGAAGGGCGAGAGCCCGATGACGCCGGAAGAGAAGCTGCTTCGCGCCATCTTCGGCGAGAAGGCGTCGGACGTGCGCGACACCTCGCTGAAGCTGCCGCCGGGCGTCACGGGCACGATCGTCGACGTGCGGGTGTTCAGCCGCCGCGGCGTCGACAAGGACGAGCGCGCGATGGCGATCGAGCGCTCGGAGATCGAGCGCCTGGCAAAGGACCGCGACGACGAGCGGGCGATTCAGGAGCGCTCGTTCCTCAACCGGCTGCGCGAGAAGCTGCTGGGCCGCAAGGCCGCCGGCGGGTTCAAGGGCATCAAGTCGGGGACGGTGATCGACGAGGCGCTGCTGGCCGAGCATCCGCGTGGTGCGTGGCGGCACATCGGCGTCACCGAAGACAGCGTGATGGCCGAGATCGAGACGCTGAAGCGCGAGTTCGACGCGGCGGTCGGCAAGCTGCAGGCCCGCTTCGACGGCAAGGTCGAGAAGCTGCAGCGTGGCGACGAGCTGCCGCCGGGCGTGATGAAGATGGTCAAGGTGTTCGTGGCCGTGAAGCGCAAGCTGCAGCCCGGCGACAAGATGGCCGGCCGTCACGGCAACAAGGGCGTCGTGTCGCGGGTGACGCCGGTCGAGGACATGCCGTTCCTCGAGGACGGCACCCACGTCGACCTCGTGCTCAACCCGCTCGGCGTGCCGTCGCGCATGAACGTGGGGCAGATCCTCGAAACGCATCTCGGCTGGGCCTGCGCCTCGCTGGGCAAGCAGATTGGCCACCTGGTGGACGAGTACCGCCGCACCGGGGCCGAGCGGCAGGCGCTGCTGGATCAGCTGCGCGACATCTATGGCGAGGAGGTGTTCGCGACGCAGATCGAGCCGATGAGCACCGAGCAGCTGTTCGAGCTGTGCGACAACCTCAAGAAGGGCATCCCGATCGCGACGCCGGTGTTCGACGGCGCCCGCATGTCCGACATCGAGGGCATGCTGACGAAGGCCGGGCTGAACACGTCGGGGCAGGTGTACCTGACCGACGGGCGGACCGGCGAGACGTTCGAGCGCAAGGTGACGGTCGGCTACATCTACATGCTGAAGCTGCATCACTTAGTGGACGACAAGATCCACGCCCGGTCGATCGGCCCGTACTCCCTCGTGACCCAACAGCCGCTGGGCGGCAAGGCGCAGTTCGGCGGGCAGCGCTTTGGTGAGATGGAGGTCTGGGCGTTGGAGGCATATGGCGCCGCCTACACCTTGCAGGAGATGCTGACGGTGAAGTCCGACGACGTGTCGGGCCGCACCAAGGTCTACGAGGCGATCGTGCGCGAGCAGGACACGTTCGAGGCCGGCATTCCGGAAAGCTTCAACGTGCTGGTGAAAGAATTGAAGTCGCTGGGCCTGAACGTCGACTTGGACAACCGGCCCGCTTAACTCGACCACACGTCGCTATGGCGGCCGGCGTTCCAGCCGGCCGCGTTTCTTTGCTGAAGGGTTCGACGCATGAACGAACTGATGAAGATCCTGGGCCAGGCTGGCTCCACGGTCACGTTCGACCAGATCAAAATCCAGATCGCCAGCCCGGAGCAGATCAAGAGCTGGTCCTACGGCGAGATCAAGAAGCCCGAGACCATCAACTACCGCACCTTCAAGCCGGAGCGGGACGGGCTGTTCTGCGCCCGCATTTTCGGCCCGATCAAGGACTACGAGTGCTTGTGCGGCAAGTACAAGCGCATGAAGTTCCGCGGCATCATCTGCGAGAAGTGCGGCGTCGAGGTGACGCTCGCCAAGGTGCGGCGCGAGCGGATGGGCCATATCGAGCTCGCGAGCCCGGTTGCGCACATCTGGTTCCTGAAGTCGCTGCCGAGCCGGATCGGCCTGATGGTCGACCTGACGCTGAAAGAGCTCGAGAAGATCCTGTATTTCGAGAGCTACGTGGTGCTCGATCCCGGCGTCACTGACCTCAAGATGTTCCAGTTGCTGACCGAGGATGCGCTGGCCGCCAAGCAGGATGAGTTCGGCGAGGAGTTCGAGGTCGGCATCGGCGCCGAGGCGATCAAGAAGGTACTGCACGCGATCGACGCCGACGCCGACAAGGTCCGGCTGCGCGCCGAGCTGAAGGAAACGACCTCGGAGGCCAAGCGCAAGAAGCTGGTCAAGCGCTTGAAGTTGATCGAAGCCTTCGCGGAAAGCGGTGCTAGCCCGGAATGGATGATCCTCACCCATGTGCCGGTGATCCCGCCCGAGCTGCGCCCGCTGGTGCCGCTCGACGGCGGCCGGTTCGCGACCTCGGACCTGAACGATCTGTATCGCCGGGTGATTAACCGCAACAACCGGTTGAAGCGGCTGATCGAGCTGCGCGCGCCCGACATCATCGTGCGCAACGAGAAGCGCATGTTGCAGGAAAGCGTGGACGCGCTGTTCGACAACGGCCGCCGCGGCCGGGCCATCACCGGCGCCAACAAGCGGCCGCTGAAGTCGCTCTCGGACATGTTGAAGGGCAAGCAGGGCCGGTTCCGGCAGAACCTGCTCGGCAAGCGGGTCGACTATTCGGGCCGTTCGGTGATCGTGGTCGGGCCTGAGCTGAAGCTGCATCAGTGCGGGCTGCCGAAGAAGATGGCGCTCGAACTGTTCAAGCCGTTCATCTACTCGAAGCTCGAGAAGTACGGCCACGCGACCACCATCAAGGCCGCCAAGCGGATGGTGGAGAAGGAGCGTCCCGAGGTGTGGGACATCCTCGAAGAGGTGATCCGTGAGCATCCGGTGATGCTGAACCGGGCCCCCACCTTGCACCGCCTCGGCATCCAGGCGTTCGAGCCGGTGCTGATCGAGGGCAAGGCGATCCAGCTGCATCCGCTGGTGTGCACGGCGTTCAACGCCGACTTCGACGGCGACCAGATGGCGGTGCACGTGCCGCTTAGCCTGGAAGCGCAGCTCGAAGCCCGCGTGCTGATGATGTCGACGAACAACATCCTCAGCCCGGCGAACGGCAAGCCGATCATCGTGCCGAGCCAGGACATCGTCCTCGGGCTCTACTACCTGAGCCTCGAGACGCCCGAGTTCCGCGCGACGCCGGACGAGAAGACGTCCGCCTTCGGCAGCGTCGGTGAGATCGAGTTCGCGCTGCAGGCGGGGGCGATCAAGCTGCACGACAAGATCCGCGCCCGCTGGCACACGGTGGACGCGGAAGGCAACAAGCTGCGGCAGGTGGTGACCACCACGCCGGGCCGGATGCTGATCGCCAACATCCTGCCGCAGAACGCCAATGTGCCGTTCAGCCTGATCAACCGGCAGCTGACGAAGAAGAACGTGTCCGACGTGATCGACGCCGTCTACCGGCATTGCGGTCAGAAGGAGTGCGTGATCTTCGCCGACCGGCTGATGGGGCTCGGCTTCGGCCAGGCCGCGCGCGCGGGCCTGAGCTTCGGCAAGGACGACCTGATCATCCCCGACAACAAGGGCGAGCTGATCGGCAAGACCCAGACCGAGGTCAAGGAGTTCGAGCAGCAGTATCAGGACGGCCTGATCACCGCCGGCGAGCGCTACAACAAGGTCGTCGACGCCTGGTCGCGCTGCACCGACGAGGTGGCCGGCGCGATGATGAAGGAGATCAGCAAGCAGGAGATCGGCACGCCGACCAACTCGGTGTGGATGATGAGCCACTCCGGTGCGCGCGGGTCGCCGGCGCAGATGCGCCAGCTGGCCGGCATGCGCGGCCTGATGGCCAAGCCCTCGGGCGAGATCATCGAGCAGCCGATCATCGCCAACTTCAAGGAGGGCCTGTCCGTCCTCGAATACTTCAACTCCACCCACGGCGCCCGCAAGGGCCTCGCTGACACGGCGTTGAAGACGGCGAACTCCGGCTACCTGACCCGGCGGCTGGTCGACGTGGCGCAGGACTGCATCATCGTCGAGCCGGATTGCGGCACCGAGCGCGGCCTCACGGTCGCAGCCGTGATGGACGGCGGCGAGGTGGTGAGCAGCCTGGCCGAGCGTATCCTGGGCCGCACCACGGCCGAGGACGTGATGGATCCGGTCAGCAACGCGGTGCTGGTGTCGCGCAACACGCTGATCGAGGAGCCCGAGGCGGACCTGCTGGAGTCCAAGGGCGTCGAGACGGTCAAGATCCGGTCGGTGCTGACCTGCGACAGCCGGGTTGGCTGCTGCGGTGCCTGTTATGGGCGGGATCTCGCGCGCGGCACGCCGGTCAACATCGGCGAGGCCGTGGGCGTCATCGCCGCCCAGTCGATCGGCGAGCCCGGCACGCAGTTGACGATGCGCACCTTCCACATCGGCGGCGCCGCCCAGCGCGGTGCCGAGGTGAGCGCGGTCGAGGCGAGCCATGACGGTACGGTGCAGATCAACAACCGCAACGTCGTCAACAACTCGTCCGGCGTTCCCGTGGTCATGTCGCGCAACTGCGAGATGGTGCTGCGGGACGACAAGGGCCGTGAGCGCGCCCGCTTCCGGGTGCCGTACGGCGCCCGGCTGCTGGCCGATGACGGCTCGGCCGTGCACCGGACGCAGAAGCTGGCGGAGTGGGACCCCTACACGCTGCCGATCCTGACCGAGCGTGGCGGCCGGGTGGAGTTCCTCGACCTGCTCGACGGCGTCACCTTGGTGGAGCGGGTCGACGAGGTCACTGGGCTCACCTCGCGGGTGGTGGTCGACTACAAGCAGAACGCCAAGGGCGTCGACCTGCGGCCGCGGCTGCAGCTCAAGGACGAGAACGGCGAGGTGCTGAAGCTGCCGAACGGTGCGGAGGCGCGCTACTTCCTGAATCCGGACTCGATCCTGTCGGTCGAGAACGGGGCGCAGGTGGCAGCCGGCGACGTGCTGGCGCGGATCCCGCGTGAGGGCAGCAAGACCCGCGACATCACCGGCGGTCTGCCGCGGGTGGCCGAGCTGTTCGAAGCCCGGCGGCCCAAGGACCACGCGATCATCGCCGAGATGGATGGACGGGTGGAATTCGGGAAGGACTACAAGGCCAAGCGCCGGGTCATCGTGAAGAACGACGAGACCGGTGAGGAAACCGAGTACCTGATCCCGAAGGGCAAGCACGTCTCGGTCCAGGAGGGCGACTTCGTCCGCCGGGGCGACCCGCTGGTCGACGGCCCGCGCGTGCCGCACGACATCCTCAAGGTGCTGGGCGTCGAGGCCCTATCGGACTACCTGGTCAACGAAATCCAGGACGTCTACCGGCTGCAGGGCGTGAAGATCAACGACAAGCACATCGAGGTCATCGTCCGGCAGATGTTGCAGAAGGTCGAAATCCTCGAGGCCGGGGATACGACCTACCTGCAAGGCGAGCAGGTGGACCGGCTGGAGTTCGAGGCCGAGAACGAGAAGCGGCTGAAGGAGGAGGAACGCCCGGCGGTTGCCATGCCGGTGCTGCAGGGGATCACCAAGGCGAGCCTGCAGACGCAGTCCTTCATCAGCGCGGCTTCGTTCCAGGAGACCACGCGGGTGCTGACCGAGGCTGCGACCGCAGGCAAGGTCGACAATCTGCTCGGGCTCAAGGAGAACGTGATCGTCGGGCGGTTGATCCCGGCGGGCACGGGCTCGGTGATGAACCGCCTGCGCCAGGTGGCGGCCGGACGCGACCAGGCGCGGTTGCGCCCGGAAACGCCGGCGATCGAAGCGGCCGAGTAGCCAACGGTCCTTCCCTCGACGAGGCGGCAGCGTGCGAACGTTGCCGCCTCGTTTTGCTGCTGCCACGATCCGTCGTAGTTGGCCGGGCCTGATCCCGGTCGCCGCGACGGAGGCTGCTGGTGACGATCGACGAGATCACCCTACCGGTGTTCCTGTGGCCGCCGGGCGTCATCCTGCTGTGCGTCCTGGCCCTATGCAGTGGGGTCACCGTGCTGCTGTGGGGCTTGGTATTCGGCACGGTCCGGCTCGGCCCGGCGTCGGCGCCGCACACGCCCATCTTGAGCGCGGTGGTCGGCTTGTTCGCCCTGCTGCTGTCCTTCACGGCGCTCGACGCGTGGCGGCGCAACGACGCCGCGGTGGCGGCGCTGCTGCGCGAGTTCGCAGGAATCGGCCGCCATCCTGCCATTGCTGGGTGCGCTCGACGCCAAGGGCGCAGCAGCGGCCGTCCTGGCGCGGCAGGCTGTGGCGGAGTACCTCGATCGTTCGCTTGGCGAGGAATGGGGTGGCTTCAACGTGAAGGCGAGCGCCGCGGCAGGCGCGTCGCTTGATCGGGTCCGGACCGCGGTCGCGCAAGGCCTGGTCGAAGGCGGCACGCTCGGCCCGGCATGGCGGTCGGTGCAGGACCGGCTGGACGGGGTGCAGCAGGGACGCACCGCCCGCCTCGTCGCCGGCAGCCTGTATGGCGATGCGGTGCGCTGGGGCGCCTTGTTCCTGCTCTACACGGCCGGAGCGTTCTCGATCATGGTCGTCCACCTCGACCGGCGCCGCTCGCTTGCCATCGCGATCGGCACCGATCTGTTCGTCTCGACCGTGTCGCTGTCGCTGGTCGCCGTCACGGAGCATCCCTACACCGGCTGGGATGCGGTCCGGCCCGACGCGCTGCGGGCGGTGCTGGCGCGGGCGGCCGGCTGATGCTTCGCTGCAATGCGGCCTTGCATGCCGAATTGAGCCTGCATCGGCGAACAAGTGTTGACGTGCGCATGACACGGGCGTAGGGATCGCGCCCTCGACGAACCCGTTCATTCGGGCAGGTCGCTGTTTACAGAACCGCGCATGGCGCCGCCGGCCGCAGGGCTCGGCTCAGGTCATGGGTCAAGCTGGCATCGCGGACGGGACATCCCGGGCTGCGAGCATTTCTGTGATCGGTGACAGGCCTCGCGTGCTCGGGCGACGCGAACAGGACAAGGATCGGAAGAGGCGTATGCCGACCATCAACCAGTTGATTGCCAGTGGGCGTGAGCCCGCGCCGAAGCGCAACAAGGTTCCGGCGCTCGAAGGCTGCCCGCAAAAGCGGGGCGTGTGCACGCGCGTCTACACGACGACGCCGAAGAAGCCGAACTCCGCATTGCGGAAGGTCGCCAAGGTGCGCCTGACCAACGGCTACGAAGTCGTCAGCTACATCCCCGGTGAAGGCCACAACCTGCAGGAGCACAGCGTCGTGCTGATCCGTGGCGGCCGGGTGAAGGACTTGCCGGGCGTGCGCTACCACATTCTGCGCGGCGTGCTCGACACGCAGGGCTTGCCGAAGCGTCGTCAGCGCCGGTCGCTGTATGGCGCCAAGCGGCCGAAGTAGAGGGAGGGCGAGATGAGCCGACGCCGCAAGGCCGTTCGACGCGAGATCCTGCCGGACGCGAAGTTTGGCGATGTCGTCGTGACGCGTTTCATGAACGCGCTGATGTATGACGGCAAGAAGAGCGCCGCCGAGACCATCGTCTATGGGGCGATGGAAGTGCTGAAGAAGCGCGGCGGCCCGCAAGCCGACCCGGTCCGGATGTTCCACGAAGCGCTGGACAACGTGAAGCCGGCGGTTGAGGTGCGGTCACGCCGGGTCGGCGGCGCCACCTATCAGGTGCCGGTCGAGGTCCGCACGGACCGCCGCCAGGCGCTGGCGATCCGCTGGCTGATCGACAGTGCCCGCAAGCGCGGCGAGCATACGATGGAAGAGCGGCTGTCGAACGAGCTGCACGACGCGGTCAACAACCGTGGTTCGGCCGTCAAGAAGCGGGAAGACACGCATCGGATGGCCGAAGCCAACAAGGCGTTCAGCCATTATCGCTGGTAGAACTAGTTTAACGACCGCGTAAGTTGTAACCCGGCGTCGCTACGTGGCGTGCCGATCCTGACGCCGCCTCCGGGCGGACGACCTTTAATCTGACGCCGCCCTGGGCGGACGATGGAGAGACGAGATGGCCAAGGCGAAATTCGAGCGCAACAAGCCGCACTGCAACATCGGCACCATCGGTCACGTCGACCATGGCAAGACGTCGCTGACGGCGGCGATCACCAAGATCCTCGCCAAGTCCGGTGGTGCGACCTTCACCGCCTATGACCAGATCGACAAGGCGCCCGAGGAGCGGGCCCGCGGCATCACCATCTCGACCGCGCACGTCGAGTATGAGACGGCCAACCGCCACTACGCCCACGTCGACTGCCCCGGCCACGCCGACTATGTGAAGAACATGATCACCGGCGCCGCGCAGATGGACGGCGCGATCCTGGTCGTGTCGGCCGCCGATGGCCCGATGCCGCAGACCCGCGAACACATTCTGCTCGCCCGCCAGGTCGGCGTGCCGGCGCTGGTCGTGTTCCTCAACAAGGTCGACATGGTGGACGATCCCGAGCTGCTCGAACTGGTCGAGATGGAAGTGCGCGAGCTGCTGAGCTCATACCAGTTCCCCGGTGACGACATCCCGATCATCAAGGGCTCGGCGCTGATGGCGCTCGAGGACAAGAACCCCGAGCTCGGTGAGCAAGCGGTGCTGGCGCTGATGGCTGAGGTCGACAAGTACATTCCGCAGCCGGCGCGCGCGACCGACCGTCCGTTCCTGATGCCGATCGAAGACGTGTTTAGCATTTCCGGCCGCGGCACCGTGGTGACGGGCCGCATCGAGCGTGGCGTGGTCAACGTGGGCGACGAGGTCGAGATCGTCGGTATCCGCAACACGACCAAGACGATCGTCACCGGCGTCGAGATGTTCCGCAAGCTGCTGGACCGTGGCGAGGCGGGCGACAACATCGGCGCCCTGCTGCGCGGCACCAAGCGTGAGGACGTCGAGCGCGGCCAGGTGCTGGCCAAGCCCGGTACCATTACGCCGCACACCAAGTTCAAGGCCGAGGCCTACATCCTGACGAAGGAAGAGGGTGGCCGGCACACGCCGTTCTTCACCAACTACCGTCCGCAATTCTACTTCCGCACCACCGACGTGACGGGCGTGGTGGAGCTCCCGAGCGGCACGGAGATGGTGATGCCCGGCGACAACGTGTCGATGGACGTGACCCTGATCGCGCCGATCGCCATGGATGACGGTTTGCGCTTCGCCATCCGCGAGGGTGGCCGGACGGTCGGCGCCGGCGTCGTCGCGAGCATCACCCAGTAACGCGACGAGCGGCACGCCCCTGAACGGATAAGAGTACCGATGGACAACCAGAACATCCGCATTCGCCTCAAGGCGTACGATCACCGCGTGCTGGACAACAGCACGCGGGAGATCGTCAACACGGCGAAGCGGACCGGCGCGCGCGTGCGGGGGCCGATTCCGTTGCCGACGCACATCGAGCGGTTCACGGTGAACCGCTCGCCGCACGTAGACAAGAAAAGCCGCGAGCAGTTCGAGATCCGGACCCATCGCCGGCTGCTCGATATCGTCGAGCCCACGCCGCAGACGGTCGACGCGCTGATGAAGCTCGACCTCGCCAGCGGCGTGGACGTCGAGATCAAGCTGTAAGGGAGGCCGGTACCATGACCATCGGCAACGGGCGGACCGGTCTCGTCGCGAAGAAGCTCGGCATGACCCGCATCTTCAAGGATGACGGGACCCATGTTCCGGTGACCGTCCTGCATCTCGACGAGGTGCAGGTGGTCGATGTCCGCACCGAAGAGCGCGACGGCTACAACGCGCTGCAGCTCGGCTGGGGCACGGCGAAAGTGAAGAACGTCAGCCAGCCCAACAAGGGCCACTACGCTCGGGTCAAGGTGGAGCCGAAGGCCAAGTTGGTCGAATTCCGCTGCGCCGCCGATGCGGTGGTCGAAGCGGGGCAGGTCATCACGGCCGACCATTTCGTGGTCGGGCAGAAGGTTGACGTGTGCGGCGTCAGCAAGGGCAAGGGGTTTGCCGGCGGCATGAAGCGCTGGAACTTCCGCGGTCTCGAGGCCTCGCACGGCGTGTCCGTCAGCCACCGCAGCCATGGTTCGACCGGCAACCGGCAGGATCCGGGCAAGACGTTCAAGAACAAGAAGATGGCCGGCCATCTAGGGCAGGACCGGGTGACGACGCTCAATGTCGAGGTGGCGGGCGTCGACGCGGGCCGCGGCTTGCTGATGGTGCGCGGCGCGGTGCCCGGGGCCAAGAACGGCTTCGTCCTGGTGCGGGACGCGATCAAGAAGAAGCGGCACCCCGATGCGCCGTTCCCGGCCGCGGTGCGCGGCGCGGCGGACGCGGAGCCGGCGCCGGCTCATGCCGAGTCCTGAGGACAACACGATGCAGATCGAGATCAAGACATTGGACGGCGGTTCCGCCGGGCAGGCCGAGCTTCCGGACGAGCTGTTCGGAGCGGCGCCGCGGACGGACATCATCGCCCGGGTGATCCAGTGGCAGCTGATGAAGCGTCGGGCCGGCACCCACAAGGTCAAGGGCATGGGTGAAGTGTCCGGCACCACCAAGAAGCCGTATAAGCAGAAGGGCACCGGCAACGCCCGTCAGGGCTCGCTGCGTTCGCCGCAGTTCCGCACCGGTGGCGTCGTGCATGGGCCGGTGGTGCGCGACCACGGCTTCGACCTGCCGAAGAAGGTGCGGCGGCTGGGGTTGATCAGCGCCCTGTCGCAGAAGCAAGCTGAGGGCAAGCTCGTGGTGGTCGACCACGTGGGCGGCGGCAGCGGCAAGACGAAGGAGCTGCGGGCCAAGCTGGTCCAGCATGGTTGGAAGAGCGCCCTGTTCGTGGATGGCGCCGTCGACCCGAGCTTCCTGCGCGCGAGCCAGAACATCGTTGGCTTCAACGTGCTGCCGACGGTCGGCGCCAATGTCTACGACATCATCCGGCACGACGTTCTGGTGCTGACCTCGTCCGGCATCGAGGGGCTGAAGGCCCGGCTCGGCGGCGGTTCGGCCGAGGGTCCGGCTGAACATGCGCCGATCCATGCTGTCGAGGGGACCTCGCTATGACCGTCCGCCAGGTCCAGGTCGCCCGCAAGCGCGCGGCGACGATGTCGCGCGAAGCGATGTTCAACGTGGTGCGCGCGCCGGTGATCACCGAGAAGGCGACGCTGGTGAGTGAGCGCAACCAGTTTGTGTTCCGCGTCGCCGCCGACGCGACCAAGCCCGAGATCAAGGCCGCCGTCGAGGCGCTGTTCGGGGTCAAGGTGCTGGGCGTCAACACGCTGGTGCAGAAGGGCAAGCAGAAGCGGTTCCGCGGCCGGCCCGGCGTCCGCTCGGATATCAAGAAGGCCTATGTGCAGCTTGCCGAGGGACAGTCGATCGACATGTCCAGCGGGCTAAGCTGAGCGCAGGGCTGGGGACAGAACGATGGCATTGAGGCAATTCAACCCGGTCACGCAGAGCCTGCGCGGCACCGTGCTGATCGACCGCAGCGAGCTGTGGAAGGGCAAGCCGGTCAAGACGCTGACCGAGGGCAAGAACAAGACGGGCGGCCGCAACAACCACGGCCGCACGACCAGCTTCTTCCGCGGCGGCGGCCATAAGCAGACCTACCGCTTCGTCGATTTCAAGCGGCGCAAGCATGGTGTGGCGGCGACGGTGGAGCGGCTCGAATACGACCCGAACCGATCCGCGTTCATTGCGCTGATCAAGTACGATGACGGCGAGCTGTCGTATATCCTGGCACCGCAGCGCTTGAAGGCCGGCGACAAGGTCGTGTCCGGGCCCCGCGTCGACATCAAGCCCGGCAACGCCATGCCGATGGGCGCGATGCCGGTCGGCACGATCATCCACAACGTCGAGCTCAAGATCGGCGGCGGCGGCAAGATGGCGCGGGCGGCCGGCTGCTACGCGCAGCTGGTGGGCAAGGATGCGGGCTACGCGCAGATCAAGCTGCAGTCGGGCGAGTTGCGCGTGGTGCGTGCCGAGTGCATGGCGACGGTGGGTGCGGTCAGCAACCCCGACAACCAGAACCAGTCGATCGGCAAGGCCGGGCGCAACCGCTGGCTTGGACGCCGGCCGCACAACCGTGGCGTCGTGATGAACCCGGTCGACCATCCGCACGGCGGCGGCGAGGGCCGCACCTCCGGCGGCCGTCATCCGGTGACGCCGTGGGGCAAGCCGACCAAGGGCTACAAGACTCGCGTGAACAAGCGGACCGACAGCCTGATCATCCGGCGCCGTCCGAAGGGGAAGCACTGAGATGGCGCGTAGCACGTGGAAGGGCCCGTTCGTCGACGGGTACCTGCTGGGCAAGGCCGATGCGTCGCGGGCCTCGGGCCGCAACGAGATCATCAAGATCTGGTCGCGCCGCTCGACGATCCTGCCGCAGTTCGTGGGCCTGACGTTCGGCGTTTATAACGGGCACAAGTTCCTGCCGGTGCAGGTCAACGAGAACATGGTCGGCCACAAGTTCGGCGAGTTCTCGCCGACCCGGACCTTCACCGGCCATACCTCGGACAAGAAGGCGAAGCGGGGCTGACATGAGCAAGCCGAAGCATCCGCGCACGCTCGCCGACCATCAGGCCGAAGCGACCTTGCGCAACGTTCGTATCAGCCCGCAGAAGCTGAACTTGGTGGCGGGGCTGATCCGCAACATCCCGGCGCAGCAGGCGGTGGCGACTTTGACGTTCAGCAAGCGCCGGATCGCGGTCCAGGTGCGCAAGACCCTCGAGAGCGCGATTGCCAATGCAGAAAACAACCACCAGCTCGACGTCGACCGTCTGGTCGTCAGCCGGGCCGAGGTGGGCAAGTCCATCGTCATGCGCCGGTTCATGGCGCGCGGCCGCGGCCGCGCGTCCCGCATCGAGAAGTGGTTCAGCCACTTGCGGATCGTGGTGAGCGAGCAGGCGCAATTGCCGGATACGCCGGAACGCTCCGGCAGGTCCGAACGGAAGGCGGCGTAACCCATGGGTCATAAGGTCAATCCGATCGGGCTTCGGCTCGGCATCAACCGCACCTGGGACAGCCGCTGGTACGCCGGCGGCGACTACTCGAAGCTGTTGCTGGCCGACATCAAGCTGCGGGAGCATCTGCGCAAGAAGCTGTCCGGCGCCGGCGTGTCCCGCGTCGTGATCGAGCGCCCGGCCAAGAAGCCGCGGGTGACGATTTATGCCGCGCGTCCCGGCGTGGTGATCGGCAAGAAGGGCCAGGACATCGAGGTGCTGCGCAAGGACTTGGCCAAGATGGCCAAGGCCGAGGTCAGCCTCAACATCGTCGAGATCCGGAAGCCCGAGATCGACGCGACGCTGGTCGCCGAGAACATCGCGCAGCAACTCGAGCGGCGGGTCGCGTTCCGCCGGGCGATGAAGCGGGCGGTGCAGTCGGCCATGCGGCTGGGCGCGCAGGGCATCCGTATCAACTGCGGCGGGCGCCTTGGCGGGGCCGAGATCGCTCGGGTCGAGTGGTATCGCGAGGGGCGGGTGCCGCTGCACACGCTGCGCGCCGACATCGACTTCGGGATCGCGACCGCGAAGACCACCTACGGCACCTGCGGTGTGAAGGTCTGGATCTTCAAGGGCGAGATCCTGGCGCAGGACCCGATGGCGCAGGATCGCCGGGCGGCCGAGCAGGCGCCGCAACGCTGATTGTTTGGCGCTGCTGCGCCAGTATCGAGAGTTTGGCGCGACCGCGCCGGGTTAAGGACGACAGGACATGCTTTCTCCCAAGCGGACGACCTACCGCAAGGCTCATAAGGGCCGCATCCACGGACTGGCCAAGGGCGGGACGTCGCTGAACTTCGGCGCGTTCGGGCTCAAGGCGCTGGAGCCGGAGCGGATCACCGCGCGGCAGATCGAAGCGGCGCGGCGGGCCATCACACGCTCGATGAAGCGGGCTGGACGGGTCTGGATCCGGATCTTCCCGGACGTGCCGGTGTCGGCCAAGCCGGCCGAGGTGCGGATGGGCTCGGGCAAGGGGTCGCCGGAGTTCTGGGTGTGCCGGGTCAAGCCGGGCCGCATCATGTTCGAGATCGACGGTGTGTCGCCGGATTTGGCCCGCGAGTCGCTGGCGCTCGGCGCTGCCAAGCTGCCGATCCGCACCAAGTTCATCCAGCGTATCGGTGAGGGCTGAGCATGACCAAGCCGACCGACATCCGGGCCAAGAGCCTCGACGAGCAGAAGACGATGCTGCTGGATTTGCGCAAGGAGCAGTTCAACCTGCGCTTCCAAGCAGCGACCGGGCAGACCGAAGGCGTAGGCCGCGTGCGCAAGGTGCGCCGCGACATCGCCCGCGTGAAGACCATCCAGGCGGAGCAAGTTCGCGCCGCCGGCAAGCAGCCCGCCGGCAATGCCGGCCGGCACAAGTAGAGGAGAAGGGCGATGCCGAGGCGCGTCCTCACCGGCCGGGTGACCAGCGACAAGCAAGACAAGACCTGCACGGTCCTGGTGGAGCGTCGCATCATCCATCCGTTGTATAAGAAGTTCATCCGCCGCTCGAAGGGCTACGCGGTCCACGACGAAGAGAACCAGTGCAAGGTCGGCGACCAGGTGCGCATCGAGGAGTGCCGCCCGATCAGCAAGCGCAAGACCTGGCTGCTGGTCGAGCGCAACGGGCAGCCGGTGATGCGCCCGGCCGGGTTCACCGCGCCGGAGCGGGTCACGCACCACATGGTCGAGGCGCCGGAAGCGCCGGAGACGGTGGCCGAGCGGGAGGCGGAGGACGCCGCGATCGAGCATCGCGAGCAGGCGGCCGAGGCCCAATCGCATCAGCCCTCGGCTTAAGGAGATCGGACGATGATCCAGGTCGAATCCAATCTCGAGGTCGCCGACAACTCCGGCGCTCGCCGCGTGCAGTGCATCAAGGTGCTGGGCGGCAGCAAGCGCAAGACGGCGTCGGTCGGTGACGTGATCGTGGTGTCCATCAAGGAAGCCATCCCGCGCGGCAAGGTGAAGAAGGGCGACGTGCACCAGGCGGTGATCGTGCGCACCTCGTTCCCGGTGCGGCGCCCCGACGGCAGCGCGATCCGCTTCGACCGCAATGCGGCGGTGCTGATCAACAAGTCGCAGGAGCCGATCGGCACCCGCATCTTCGGACCGGTCGTGCGCGAGCTGCGCGGCCGCAAGTTCATGAAGATCATTTCGCTTGCGCCGGAGGTGCTGTGATGGCCGCGCGCATCAAGAAGGGCGACAAGGTCGTCGTCATCACCGGGTCGGACAAGGGCAAGCGGGGTGAGGTGCTGACCGTGTTCCCGAAGGCGGAGCGGGCGGTGGTGCAGGGCGTCAACGTCGCCAAGAAGCATGTCAAGCCGCAAGGCATGGGCAAGCCGGGCGGGATCATCGAGCAGGAAGCGACCATCCATTTGTCGAACCTGGCGCTGATCGACCCCAAAACCGACAAGCCGACCCGGGTCGGGTTCCGTGTGCTCGAGGGCGGCCGCAAGGTCCGCGTGGCACGCGCGACCGGCGACGTGATCGAGGGCTGATAGAATGAGCGACAGCAAGAACAAGGGCGGCAATCGCGGCGGTCCGGGCATGGCAGTGCCGGCCAAGACGCCGCGCGCCAAGAAGGGCGAAGGCGTCAACGCCGCCGAAGGCAAGCCGGAAGGCTCGCCCAAGGAAACGCCGCGCATGGCCCGGCGCTACAAGGAGGAGATCCGCGCCAAGCTGCAAACGGAGTTCAACTACGCGAACCCGATGCAAGTGCCCAAGCTCGAGAAGATCGTCATCAACATGGGTGTCGGCGAAGCCGCGGCCGATCAGAAGAAGCTCGACGCCGCATTGGCCGAGCTGACGCTGATTGCCGGTCAGAGGCCGGTCAAGACCGTGGCAAAAAAGGCGATCGCCGGGTTCAAGATCCGCGCCGGGCTGCCGATCGGCTGCAAGGTGACGCTGCGCTCGGCCCGGATGTACGAGTTCCTCGACCGGCTGGTGACGATCGCGTTGCCGCGGGTGCGCGACTTCCGCGGCATCCCGGCCAATAAGGGTTTCGACGGGCGCGGCAACTTCGCCATGGGCCTCAAGGAACAGATCATCTTCCCCGAGATCGACTACGACAAGGTGACGGACGTGCGCGGCATGGACATCATCTTTGTCACCACCGCCAAGACCAATGCCGAAGCGAAGGCGCTGTTGCGTGCTTTCGACGTGCCGTTCCAGCCGGAGGGTGCCCGGACCTGAGTGGTCCGGTGCTCGCGGCCGTAAGTTCAACGCGTTTGGAAAACCGCTTGCGGCGCGCCGCAGCAGGTTCCGAGGAGTAACAGAGATGGCGAAGACATCGTCAGTGAACCGCAACGACAAGCGGGCGGCCATGGCGTCGCGCGACAAGGCGAAGCGGGCGGAGCTGAAGGCGCGGGTGATGGACCGCAGCGCGGCGGTCGAGGACCGGTTCGAGGCGACCATCAAGCTGGCGCAACTGCCGCGCAACGGGGCGGCGGTGCGGGTGCGCCTGCGCTGCGCGCTGACCGGCCGCGCCCGCGGCAACTACCGCAAGTTCAAGCTGTCGCGGAACATGCTGCGGCAGTTGGCGAACACCGGCATGTTGCCCGGCGTCGTCAAGGCGAGCTGGTAGGAGCGCGCCATGTCGATGTCCGATCCATTGGGTGACATGATCACCCGCATCCGCAACGCGCAGCGCAGCCGTCACGCCATGTGCGTCGCCCCGGCGTCGAAGCTCCGCGCCAACGTGCTCGAGGCGCTCAAGCGCGAGGGCTTCATCCGCGGCTATTCGGCCGAGGAGTTGCGGCCCGGCGTGGCGCAGCTGCGCATCGAGCTGAAGTACAACGAGGGCGAGCCGGTCATCAAGGAGATCACCCGCGTGTCCAAGCCGGGCCGGCGGGTGTATTCGAAGATCAAGGAACTGCCGCGGGTCTATGCGGGCCTGGGGGTGTCGATCCTGTCGACCCCGCGTGGCGTGCTGAGCGATGGCGAGGCGCGCGCGGCCAATGTGGGCGGCGAAGTGCTGTTCCGGGTATTCTAAGGGAGGATGCAGCCATGTCTCGCGTAGGCAAGTATCCCGTGGACGTCCCGGCCGGCGTGACCGTCGCGCTGGCGGGCCGCGTCCTGCAGGCCAAGGGAAAGCTCGGTACCCTGTCGCTGCCGCTGACCGATCTGGTCGATGCGTCGGTCGAGGGCAACAAGGTGACGGTGACGCCGCGGTCCAACGCCACCCCGAACCGGATGATGTGGGGCACCACCCGCGCGCTGGTGGCCAGCATGGTCAAGGGCGTGTCGGAGGGGTTCACCAAGACGATGGAGATCACCGGAACCGGCTTTCGCGCCGCGGTGCAGGGCAAGAACCTGGTCGTGAACCTGGGCTTCTCGCATGACGTGATCTATCCGGTGCCCGACGGCATCACCATCACCACGCCGCGCCCGACCGCTATCACCATCACCGGGATGGACAAGCGGCTGGTCGGCCAGGTGGCCGCCGAGATTCGCGCGCACCGCCCGCCCGAGCCGTATAAGGGCAAGGGCGTGAAATACGAGGGCGAGCAGATCCGGCGCAAGGAAGGCAAGAAGAAGTAAGATGGCCGCGACATTCGACATGAAGGCGCGGCGCCAGCAGCGCCTGCGCTACCAGCTCCGGCAGAAGGCGGCCGGCCGCCCGCGGCTTTCGGTGTTCCGCTCGGGCAAGCACATCTATGCCCAGGTCATCGATGACGGCCAGGGCCGCACCCTGGCCGCGGCGTCGAGCCTCGACAAGGGTCTCAAGACCGAGCTGAAGACCGGGGCCGACCGTAGTGCTGCGGCCGCCGTCGGCAAGCTGGTGGCCGAGCGGGCGACCGCGGCCGGGGTGACCAAGGTCGTGTTCGACCGCGGCGCCTATTTGTATCACGGCCGCGTCAAGGCGCTGGCCGACGCCGCCCGCGAAGCCGGGCTGGCGTTCTAGGAGTTCGACAGATGGCACGGGAAGCACGGGACGGCGGCAACCGCGGCGGACGCGACCGCGATCGCAACCGCGGCGGCGGTGGCGACCAGCCGCATGACGACCTGATCGACAAGCTGGTCACCATCAACCGCGTGGCCAAGGTGGTGAAGGGCGGACGCCGGTTCGCCTTCGCCGCCCTGGTGGTGGTGGGCGACCAGAAGGGGCGCGTGGGCTACGGCGCCGGCAAGGCGCGCGAAGTGCCGGAGGCCATCCGCAAGGCGACCGAGCGGGCCAAGCGCGGCTTGATCCGGGTGCCGATGAAGGAAGGCCGCACGCTGCACCACGACGCCGAAGGCGTGTTCGGTGCGGGGCACGTGGTGCTGCGCTCGGCGACGGCCGGCACTGGCATCATCGCCGGCGGTCCGATGCGGGCGGTGTTCGAGACGCTCGGGATCGGCGACGTGGTTGCCAAGTCGCTCGGCAGCCGCAATGCCCACAACATGGTCAAGGCCACCTTTGCCGCCCTGCAGCGCTGCGCCAGCCCGCGCAGCGTCGCCGCCCGGCGCGGCAAGAAGGTGTCGGACATCCTCGGCAAGCGCGAGGCGGTGGACGCCGGGGAGACGGCCGATGTCTGACGCCAAGACGGGCCCCACCGTGACGGTGACGCAAGTTCGTTCCGGTCTGGGCCGCAAGAAGGACCAGCTGCAAACCTTGACCGGGCTCGGCCTGGGCAAGCTGCGGCGGACGCGCGTGCTCGAGGACACGCCGTCGGTGCGCGGCATGATCCGCCGGGTGGCTCATCTGGTGGTGGCCGAGCCGGCGACGCCGGCCGGGGAGACTGAGAAGTGAAGCTGAACGAAATCCGCGACAATCCGGGCGCGCATCTCAAGAGCAAGCGGCTCGGCCGCGGCATCGGCTCGGGCAAGGGCAAGACGTCCGGCAAGGGCGTCAAGGGTCAGAAGGCGCGCGAGGGCGTGGCGCTGAACGGATTCGAGGGCGGGCAGCTGCCGCTGTATCGGCGTTTGCCGAAGCGGGGCTTCGTCAACATCTTCCGCAAGGCCTATGCGCCGGTAAACCTGGGCGCGATCCAGCGCGCGCTCGACGCAGGCAAGCTGCCGGCCGACGGCCCGATCACCGAGGCGGCGCTCGAGGCGGCGGGCCTGGTCCGTACCGGCAAGCTCGATGGCGTGCGGTTGCTGGCCGAAGGCGAGATCAGCCGGGCCGTGACCGTGCAGGTCTCCGGCGCCTCGGCGGCGGCGATCGCCAAGGTGGAGCAGGCTGGCGGCAGCGTGGCCGTAACCGTGCCGCCGCGTGCTGCCGCGGGCGAGGCGCCCGCTGCCTGATCGGCTTGTGCCCGAACGGTCCGGGCACCACGTTCAAATCAGCGGCGCCCGCACCGGTTCTCGGGCGGGCGCCGTTTTCATGTCGGGGGAATGACGATGGCGTCGGCGGCCGAACAGCTCGCATCCAGCATGAGCCTCGGGACATTCTCGAAGGCGACAGAACTCAAGCGGCGCATCTGGTTCACCCTTGGGGCGCTGCTGGTCTACCGCATCGGAACCTACATTCCAGTGCCCGGCGTCGACGCCTCGGTCATGGGGGAGATGCTGTCCCAGCACGGCGGCGGCATTCTCGGCATGTTCGACATGTTCAGCGGCGGCGCGCTCGGCCGCATGACCGTGTTCGCCCTCAACATCATGCCTTACATCAGCGCCAGCATTATCGTGCAGCTGATGTCGGCCGCCGTGCCGTCGCTGGAAGCGCTCAAGAAGGAAGGTGAAAGCGGGCGCAAGAAGCTCAACCAGTACACCCGCTACCTGACGGTGCTGATCGCGCTGGTGCAGTCCTACGGCATTGCCGTCGGGCTCGAAGGCATGCACAGCCAGTTCGGCGGCTCGGCCGTGGTCGATCCCGGCTGGTTCTTCCGCCTCTCCTGCGTGGTGTCGCTGGTCGGCGGCACGATGTTCCTGATGTGGCTCGGCGAGCAGATCACCGCGCGCGGCGTCGGCAACGGCACCAGCCTGATCATCTTCGCCGGCATCGTTGCCAACCTGCCGCACGCCTTGGCAAGCCTGCTGGAGCTGGGGCGCACCGGCGCGCTATCGCCGCTGTTCATCATCGCCTTCGTGTTCATCGCGGTCGCGGTGATCGCCTTCGTGGTGTTCATGGAGCGGGCGCAGCGGCGGGTGGTGATCCAATACCCGAAGCGCCAGGTCGGCCAGCGCATGTTCGGCGGCAACTCGACGCACATGCCGCTCAAGGTCAACACCGCCGGCGTCATCCCGCCGATCTTCGCCAGCTCGATCCTGCTGATCCCGGCGACGGTCGCCGGGTTCTCCAACACCGGGCAAACCTCGTGGCTGTCCTGGATCGGCCAGAAGCTTGGGCACGGCGAGCCGCTGTACATGGCGGCCTATGCCGGGATGATCATCTTCTTCAGCTATTTCTACACTGCCGTCGTGTTCAATCCGCAGGAGACGGCAGACAACCTGAAGAAGTACGGCGGCTTCATCCCCGGCGTCCGGCCCGGCACCAACACGGCCGACTATTTCGACACAATCCTGTCGCGATTGACGACGGTCGGCGCGATCTACCTGTGCATCGTGTGCATGCTGCCGGAGATCCTCATCAGCCGGTATGGCGTCCCGTTCTACTTCGGCGGCACCAGCCTCATGATCATCGTCTCCGTTACCATGGACACGGTGACGCAAATCCAGTCCCATCTCCTCGCACACCAATATGAAGGGCTGATCAAGAAGGCCCGGGTGAAAGGGCGGGGGCGATGAATGTCATTCTGCTGGGTCCACCGGGCGCAGGCAAAGGAACGCAGGCCAAGCGCTTGGAACAGCGCCACGGCATGGCTCAGATCTCGACCGGCGACATGCTGCGCGCCGAGGTCGCGGCCGGCAGCGACACCGGGCAGAAGGCCAAAGCGCTGATGGAAGCCGGCCTGCTGGTGCCGGACGAGCTGCTGATCGACATGCTGCAGACGCGAATCCGCCAGCCCGACGCGTCGGGCGGGTTCATCCTGGACGGCTTCCCCCGCAACGTGGTGCAGGCCGAGGCGCTCGACCGCATGCTGGCAGGGGCGGGCCAGCGGATCGACGCGGTCATCGAGCTGAAGGTGGACGACGCCGCGCTGGTCGACCGCATCGCCGGCCGCTTCACCTGCGGCAAGTGCGGCGCCGGGTATCATGACCACTTTCACCGGCCGCGGGTCGAGAACACCTGCGACGTCTGCGGCAGCCACGATTTCGTCCGCCGCGCTGACGACCGGCGCGAGACCGTTGCGGCGCGGCTCGAGGTCTATCACACGCAGACGGCGCCCATCCTCCCGCACTACCGCAACAGCGGGCGGCTGGTGACGATCGACGGCATGGCCGAGATGGACCGCGTCACCGAGCAGATCGAAGCGGCAGTGGCCGCCGCCCAGAAGGCGGGTAAACTGGGCCAACACACGCAGAGTTGATTGTATCGCGTTGACTCCGCGTCGATCGCTTGTATAGTCCGCGCCCTTCGCCTGTCCCGTCGGACGGACGGCGTCTTGAGCATTTTGCGGGTTTCCAGCGTCTCGAAACGGCGAGCAGGAACCCGAACACGACCCGGCCTCGCCGATCTCGGCGCGTTCGGGGGCGACCAGGAGAGAGCAGCGTGGCGCGTATTGCCGGTGTGAATATCCCGACCAACAAGCGGGTGCTGATCAGCCTGCGCTATATCTACGGTATCGGCCCATCCAACGCCGTCGATATCTGCAAGCAGCTCAACATTCCCGACGAGCGGCGCGTGAACCAGCTCTCTGACGAGGAAGTGCTGCGCATCCGTGAGCTGATCGACCGCGAGTACCGCGTCGAAGGCGACCTCCGCCGAGAGGTCGCGATGAACATCAAGCGGCTGATGGATCTTGGCTGCTACCGCGGCCTGCGTCATCGGCGTGGCCTGCCGGTGCATGGCCAGCGGACCCACACGAACGCCCGCACCCGCAAGGGCAAGGCGGTCGCGATCGCCGGCAAGAAGAAGGTGACCAAGTAATGGCGAAGCCCGCCACCACTCGCGCGCCCCGTCGCAAGGAGCGCAAGAACATCATCGCCGGCGTGGCGCACGTGAACGCCACCTTCAACAATACGATGGTGACGATCACCGATGCCCAGGGCAACACCATCGCCTGGTCGTCGAGCGGAATGCAGGGCTTCAAGGGCAGCCGTAAGAGCACGCCCTACGCGGCGCAGGTCGCGGCCGAGGACGCGGGCCGCAAGGCGCGCGAGCACGGGATGGAGACGTTGGAGATCGAGGTCAGCGGGCCGGGCTCGGGCCGGGAGAGCGCGTTGCGTGCCTTGCAGGCGGTCGGCTTCGCGATCACTGCCATTCGCGACATGACCCCGATCCCGCACAATGGCTGCCGGCCGCGTAAGCGCCGCCGGGTCTGAGTCGCCTACGGATTTGATGCAACGGTGCCGCGCCTGACGCGGCGCCGGCCCTTTTTGTTGGAGTTGGCCCATGGTTCTGCAAAGGAACTGGCAAAGCCTGATCAAGCCGGAAAAGCTCGACGTCGAGCCCGGTTCCGACCCGAGCCGGATCGCGACCGTCGTGGCCGAGCCGCTGGAACGCGGCTTCGGCATGACGCTCGGCAATGCCGTGCGCCGCGTGCTGCTCTCGTCCCTCCAAGGTGCGGCGGTGACGGCGGTGCAGATCGACGGCGTGCTGCATGAGTTCAGCAGCATCCCCGGCGTGCGTGAAGACGTCACCGACATCGTGCTCAACATCAAGCAATTGGCGCTTCGCATGCACGGCGAAGGTCCGAAGCGGATGGTGCTGACCGCGACCGGACCCGGCGAGATCACCGCGGCGCAGATCCAGACCGGCCACGATATCGAGGTGATGAACCCCGAGCTGGTAATCTGCACGCTGGATGACGGGGTAAAGCTCGGCATGGAGTTCACCGTCAACCTCGGCAAGGGCTACGTCCCGGCGAGCGCGAACCGCCCCGAGGACGCGCCCATCGGACTGATCCCGGTCGACGCGATCTACTCTCCGGTCCGCCGCGTCAGCTACAAGGTGGAGCCGACCCGTGTCGGCCAGGTCACCGACTACGACAAGCTGCTGCTGCTGGTGGAGACGAACGGCGCGGTGACGCCGGAGGACGGCGTGGCGCTGGCCGCCCGCATCCTTCAGGACCAGTTGCAGCTGTTCATCAACTTCGACGAGCCGCAGCTGGCGCGCGCGGACGAGCCGCAGGACGACCTGCCGTTCAACCGCAACCTGCTGCGCAAGGTTGACGAGCTCGAGCTGTCGGTGCGCAGCGCCAACTGCCTCAAGAACGACAACATCGTTTACATCGGCGACCTCGTGCAGAAGACCGAGCAGGAGATGCTGCGGACGCCGAACTTCGGCCGCAAGTCGCTCAACGAGATCAAGGAAGTGCTGTCGGCGATGGGTCTGTCGCTGGCGATGAACGTGGCCGGCTGGCCGCCGGAAAACATCGAGGACTTGGCCAAGCGGCTGGACGAGCCGTTTTAGGCCGGAGCTGAGTAAAGATGGGCCGATCAACGGATCGGCCCTGGAGTAGGAGCAGGACGAATGCGTCACGGTGTTGCCGGCCGCAAGCTGGGTGTTACCTCGAGCCATCGGGCGGCCATGTTCCGCAACATGGCGCAGGCGTTGATCAAGCACGAGCAGATCACGACGACCTTGCCGAAGGCGAAGGAGCTACGGCCGGTGGCCGAGAAGCTGATCACGCTCGGCAAGCGCGGCGGGCTGCACGCCCGGCGCCAGGCGATGAGCCAGCTGCAAGACGAGGTTGTTGTCGGCAAGCTGTTCTCTGCGCTCGCCGACCGCTACAAGGCCCGCGCTGGCGGCTACACCAGGGTGCTGAAAGCCGGCATGCGCTACGGCGACATGGCGACCATGGCCGTGGTCGAACTGGTCGACCGCGACGTCGCCGCCAAGGGCCTCGATAGCGGGCCGGTCGCCGAGAAGGTCGCCGAAGAAGAATAGATCCGCGGGCCTGGGGGCGCCGCCCCCAGCGGGTGAAGGGCAGCGCCCTTCCCTGTGGCGTCCGACACCAGGCCCACCTACATGATGGCGATGCCGCGCGCCGCGCCCACTCCCGAGCTGTTCTCCCCTCCGGCTGCGTCCCGCCCTCTGGCAGAGCGTTTGCGTCCGGCGATCTTCGCCGACATCGTGGGCCAAGATCACCTGCTCGGCCCCGCCGGCACGCTCACTCGCATGCTCCAGCGTGACGCGCTCGCGTCGCTGATCTTGTGGGGGCCGCCCGGCGTCGGCAAGACCACGATCGCTCGGCTGCTGGCCGACGCCGCCGGGCTGCATTTCTCCCCGCTCTCGGCAGTGTTCTCCGGCGTCGCCGACCTCAAGCGCGTGTTCGAGGAGGCGGCCCGGCGACGCGCGTCCGGGCAGCGCACGCTGCTGTTCGTCGACGAGGTGCACCGGTTCAATCGCGCGCAGCAGGACGCGTTCCTGCCGGTGGTCGAGGACGGCACCATCGTCTTGGTCGGCGCGACAACGGAGAACCCGTCCTTCGCCTTGAACGGCGCGCTGTTGTCGCGCTGCCAGGTGCTCGTGCTGCGGCGGCTCGACGAGGAGGCGCTGGAAAAAATCCTGGAGCGGGCGGAGGCGGAAGCCGGGCGCATGCTGCCGGTGCAGCCAGAGGCGCGGGCCGCGCTGTGCGCCATGGCCGACGGTGACGGGCGCTACTTGCTGAACATGGCTGAGCAACTGCTGGCGCTCCCGGACGGGCCGGCGCTCGACGCGGCGGGGCTCGCCGAGGTGATCGGCCGCCGCGCCGCGCTCTACGACAAGGACCGGGAGGAGCACTACAACCTCATCTCCGCGCTGCATAAGTCGCTGCGCGGCTCCGACCCGGACGCGGCGCTCTACTGGTATCAGCGCATGATCCTGGGTGGCGAGGACCCGCGCTACATTGCCCGGCGGCTCGTGCGGTTCGCGTCCGAGGATATCGGCTTGGCCGACCCGGCGGCGCTCACCCAGGCGATGGCGGCGTGGGAGGCCTATGAGCGGCTCGGCAGCCCCGAGGGCGAACTGTGCATCGCGCAGGCGATCGTCTATCTCGGCACCGCACCGAAATCGAACGCGTTGTATATGGCAACGAAGCTGTCCGCCAAGGCGGCGCGCAGCACCGGCAGCTTGATGCCGCCGGCGCACATCCTGAACGCGCCGACCAAGCTGATGAAGACGTTGGGGTATGGCAGCGGCTACGATTACGACCACGACACCGACGACGCCTTCTCCGGCCAGGATTACTTCCCGCCCGGCCTCGACCGGATGGAGTTTTACCAGCCGAAGGATCGCGGCTTCGAACGGGAATTGGCCAAGCGCCTGCAGCATTGGGCCTCCTTGCGGGACACCAAGCGTGGTTGAGCAGCGCACCATCACCGAGGACGAGGCCGACATCCGGCTCGACCGCTGGTTCCGCCGCCACTTCCCAGGCGTTCCGCAATCGGCGATCCAGAAGGCGTGCCGGCTCGGCCAGATCCGGGTGGACGGCAAGCGGGCCGAAACCGGCACCCGGCTGTCCCCGGGCCAGGCGATCCGGGTGCCGCCGATCCCGAACGGGCCGGCGCCGAAGATCGTGCTGAAGCCCGGCCCCGACCCGCTGCTGCGGCGCGAGCTGGAAGGGATGCTGCTGTATCGGGACGACCACCTGTTCGTGCTCGACAAGCCGCACGGCTTGGCGGTGCAGGGCGGCCCCGGCATCACCAAGCACCTCGACGGCATGCTCGAGGGACTGCGCGAAGAGGGCGGGCCGCGCCCGCGCTTGGTCCACCGGCTGGACCGCGACACGTCCGGCGTACTGGTGCTGGCGCGCACGCCGGGCACGGCGGCGAAGCTGGCGGCAGCGTTCCGTGGGCGCGACGTGCACAAGACGTATTGGGCGGTGGTGGCCGGGCGGCCGGTCCCGGTCGAGGGCCGCATCGATCTGCCCTTGCTGAAATATGCGGGGCCGCGCGGGGAACGCAGCGTGCCGGCCAGCCGTGAGGACGAGGATGCGCAACGGGCCGTGACGGATTACGCGACGATCGACCATGCCGGGCAGAAGCTCGCCTGGATGGAGCTGAACCCGGTGACCGGCCGCACGCATCAATTGCGGGTGCATTGCGTGGCGTTGGGCGCGCCGATCGTGGGCGACCGCAAGTATCACGAGCCCGACCAGAACGGCGCCGGCTCTGCCGTGGTGGATGGGCTGAGCGAGAAGCTGCATTTGCATGCCCGTGCGCTCGATCTGCCGCATCCGGCCGGCGGGCGGCTGCTGGTTGAGGCAAACCTCCCGCCGCATATGCGCGAGACATTCAAGACGCTCGGTTTCGAGGCCAAGCACGCGGCCAAGCCCGCCCGCCGATGAGGCGCCTGCTGCTTGGCCTTGCGGCGGTCGTCGTGCTGGCGATCGTGGCGGTCGCGTTGGGCGCCGGGGCCGTGCTGAACAGTGACCCGGCACGCGCACATATCGTCGCGGCGCTGCAGCGCGCGACTGGCCACCCGGTCCGCATCGACGGCTCGGTCGGCCTGGCATGGTCGGCCGCGCCCAGGGTCGCGGTTTCGGACCTCGTCGTGCTCAACCCGCCGGGCTTCTCCCGGCCCGACCTGCTGTCGGTGCGCCGGGTGGAGGCGGGGGTGGCGTTGTGGCCGCTGCTGCAGGGCCGGGTGGAAATCCCCTCCGTATCGGTGACCGGCCCCGACCTGCTGCTGGAGCGCGACGCCGCAGGCCGCGGCAACTGGGAGGTGCCGCCACCGCCGCCCGGCACCGCGCCGTCCACGCCGCGGCCCCGCACCGAGGTCACGGTCGGCGCCATCGAAATTTCGGACGGTCGGGCGGAATGGCGGGGGCTGCCGGCCGTCGCCATACGGTCACTGTCGTTGTCGCCGTCGGGCGGCAAGCTGGCCGGTTCGTTGGCGCTCGGCAACACCGCGTTCACGCTGTCCGGCCAGACCGGCGCGCGGAGCCGGGGCGTCCCGTTCGAGGCGGTCCTGGCCGGCGGTGGAGTGTCAGTGGCGGCATCGGGACGCGCGGCGGGCGCCGAGCCGGCTGCGGCGTTCCAGGTGGCCGCCGTCGATCTCGCCGCAACCGGTGCGCTGGTCGGGCGCACGCTGCCGCCGTTGCGCGACGTCGTGCTGACCGGGCAGGCCGGGGCAGGCGGGCTGGGCGACCTCAAGCTCGTGGTGGGCGCGTCTGACCTGGGATCGGCCATGAAGGGCGTCCATCTGGTCCGGCTCGAAGCGACGACGGCGGCGCCGGGTCAGCCGGTGGCGGTCGCGGCGCAGGCGACGGTGTACGACCTGCCGGTCAACGCAACCCTGGCCGTCGGCGCATGGGGCGACAGCGTGCCGGTGAGCGGGCAGGTCTCGGCCGAGGACGCGGCCGGGACGTTCGAGGGCACGTTCAGCCCGCACGGCGGCGCGCCGCGCCTCGCGATCACGGCGCGGGTGCCCGACCTGCAACGGCTCGGCCGCCTGGCGGGCGTCGGGCTGCCGCGGCTGACGAAGGCCACGCTGGACGCGCACGTGGCGCCGGCCCCCGGTGGCTCCGGCCTGCTGCTACGCGGGCTGCAGCTGGCGTCGGCCGAAGGCGACGTGGCAGGCGACGTGGCGCTCGGCGTTGCGCCGCGTCCGTCGCTCCGCGGTTCGTTGCAGTCGCGGCGGCTCGACATCGACGCGCTCTCGACGGCGATGGCGCCTTCACCGGAGCCCACCGCCGCGCCGCCCCCTCCAACCACCGCGCCGGTCCCGCCCGCGCCGACGCCCGCTCCAGCACCCGGGACGCTGATCTCGGACCGTCCGCTGCCGTTTAGCGAGCTGCGCCGCTTCGACGCGGATCTTCGGCTGGCCGCTGCCGAGGCGGTCTGGCACGGCGCCGCTTACCGCGGCCTCGACCTGCGCGCCGTGCTGCAGGACGGGACGCTGCGGATCGACCCGGCCATGGCCGTTTCACCGGGCGGCCCGCTCGCGGTTATTGTCGCGGCGGACGCCAACGCCGTTCCGCCCACGGCGTCGGTCGCCGTGCATGCCCCGGCCATCGACGCGGCCGGGCTGTCGGCGGCGCTGGGCGTCCCCGGCGCCGCGACCGGAACGGTCGATCTCGAGGCTGACCTGCACGGTGCCGGCGCCTCCGCCCACGCCTTGGCCGGG
Organism: uncultured Alphaproteobacteria bacterium; assembly: GCA_963752225.1. GTDB lineage: Bacteria > Pseudomonadota > Alphaproteobacteria > Acetobacterales > Acetobacteraceae > JBBROS01. The sequence goes on from CAVVXS010000007.1 coordinate 390,802, forward strand.
TCGGCGACCGGACACCTGGCCTTGTCGCTGACGGACGGCGAGATCGAGAATGCCGCGCTTGCGGCGTTGTTCGGCCCGGCCCTGCGCAGCGCCAACATTCCCATCGACGCGGCGGGTCGTAGCCATGCCCGCTGCGCCGGCGTGCGGTTCGAGCTCGACGCCGGTCAGGCCGCGATGCCGGTTCTGGGCCTCGACACAACCCGTGTCCGGCTCGACGGCGATGGCCGTCTCGACCTCGGCGCCGAGACGATGGACCTGCATCTCCGCCCGGTGCTGCGGATCGGCCCGACCACGGTGACGGTTCCGGTGCGGGTGTCCGGCCCGTTCCGGACGCCGCGGACGCAGGCCGACAAGGGCGCCATCGCGCCGGGCCGGTTCGGCATTGCGATCGGCGGTCCGAGCACCGATCCCTGCGCGGCGCTTGCGGCGGCCCGCGCGCAGTGAGATGAGTGCGAACACGATGAGCACGATCCGCCGCTTCTGGGACGAGGCGAGCCTGGCCGAGCAGCCGGGCGGTTACGCCGTCCTGCTCGACCGCAAGCCGATGCGGATCCCCGGCGGCACGCCGTTGCTGGTGCCGAACCGCGCCCTTGCGGAGGCGATCGCCGCCGAGTGGCAGGCGGCCGGCGGCGCGAAGGGCGGCGAGCTGACCTACGACGCCGTGCCACTGACCCGCCTGGCCGGCACCGCGCAGGACCGGATCGCGCCCGACCCCGCGCCCACCGCAGCCGAGCTCGCGCGCTACGCCGAGACCGACCTGCTGTGCTACCGCGCGGCCAGTCCCGAGGCGCTGGTCATCCGTCAGGCCCGGCAGTGGCAGCCCTGGCTGGATTGGCTCGAACGTCGCCACGGCGCGCGGCTGGAGCCGGTCGAGGGGGTGATGTTCCGCGCCCAGGACTCGGCCGCACTGGCCCGGGTGCAGGCGGTGATGGCGGCCCAACCGGCCTCTGCACTGGCCGGGCTCGGCATCGCTATCCCGGCACTCGGCAGCGCGGTGCTGGGGCTCGCCTTGGCCGACGGCGCGCTGGACGCCGCGGAGGCGCACCGGATCGCAATCCTGGACGAGCTGTTTGAAGCCGAGCAATGGGGTGAGGACGTGGAAGCCGAGCGCCGGCGCGAGCAGGTGGCGGCCGACATCGCTTTGGCGGAGCGCTTCCTGCGCTTGAGCGCGGCGGCATGATCGCCAAGCGCCTCCGCATCCACGGGATGGTGCAGGGGGTCGGCTACCGCGACTGGATGGTGCGGGCGGCTGCCCGGCTGGGCGTCGCCGGCTGGGTGCGCAATGCCGCCGACGGCACGGTGGAGGCGTTCGTGGAGGGCGAGGCAGCCGCGGTCGAGGAGCTGCTGCGTGCCTGCCGCCGCGGCCCGCGCGACGCGTCCGTCACGTTGATCCACGAGGACCTGGCCGAGCCCGAGGAATTGGCCGCCTTCGAACAGCGAGCAAGCACCCCATGAGCACCACGCGCATGACGACGACGCCGTTGAGCCCTTCCAATCTTGGAACAGCGGCTGCTGGTCGCGGTGCGCTCGGCCGTTCACCGGCGTTCACTCGCACGATCCTGCTGCTGGCGATCGTGGTCGCGTTCGCCGCCGGCTGGGTGTTGACGGGCGCGGAGCCGTCGGCCGCCGCGGTGGAGCAGGCCGGGCCGGAGCTGACGCATCTGCTGCGGGCGATGGCCGGTTTGAAGCTGCTGATGGGCGCGGGCTTGGTGGCGGGCGTTTGGTGGCGGCTGGGTGACCCGGTCGGGCCGGTCCGCCTGACTCTCTATGCTGCGGCCGCGGCCGCGATCGCTGCAGGGCCGGCGCTGATCTGGGGCATGGTCCACGTCGGCGCCGGCGCCGCGCTGCTGCATGCCGGGCTGGCGGCGACGCTGCTGCTGCTTTGGCGCGATCCGGCGACCGCGGCGCGTTTGGCGGCAGCGATCGGCGCGCGCCGCCGGGCGGTGGCCCGCCGGGGCTAGCCGACCGGCGCGTTCGTCGAACCCGAACTGGCGCTAGCGCTGTTCGTGGCGCCGGTGCTGCTGGATGCGGCGTTCGATTCCTCGCCGCGCGACATGCGCGACAACTGGCGGGCGATCGGCTCGCTCGCGATCGATGCGCCCCACGGTGGGTGGGGGCCTCGTGGTCGCCTGGTGCGGCATGCGCGGCATCGTCACCCTGGCGACCGCGAGGAGGAGCTCGACATCATCGAGCTCACCGCCGACCCCCGGGTGAGGATCTTGGATCATCCGGAGTAGCCCTGTCGCCGCCGGTCTTGCCGGTCGCGCCGATTGCGTTACCGTTCCCGCAGATGCGACGGACTGACAGCTCGACCGGCGGAGCGCCCGCGCGGGACCGCCGGCAGGCCGGCACCGTCGTGATCACCGGCGGTTCGTCCGGCATCGGCCGCTGCGCCGCCGCGCTGTTCGCCCGCCACGGCTGGCGCGTCGGCTTGATCGCTCGCGGCGACGCCGGCCTGTGCTCGGTGCAACAAGAGCTGCTCGAACAGGGCGCCACGGCGGCGTCGGCCGCCGCGGACGTGGCCGACTCCGCCGCGCTCGAACGCGCCGCGGCCGCACTGGAAGTTGCGCTCGGGCCGATCGACGTCTGGATCAATTGCGCCGGCAACGGCGTGTTCGGCGGCTTTCTCGAGGTGCCCGAAGCGGAGTTCCGCCGGGTCACCGACGTCACCTACATGGGCACCGTGAACGGCACCCGGGTGGCGCTGCGCCGCATGGTGCCGCGCGATGCCGGCACGGTGATCAACGTCTGCTCCGGCGTCGCCTTCCATGCGCTGCCGGTGCTGTCATCCTATTCCGGCGCCAAATACGCGGTGCGCGGCTTCACCCAATCGGTGCGCCACGAGCTGATCCACGCGCGCAGCCGGGTGCAGCTCACGACGGTGTTTCCGCCGGCGATCAACACGCCGTTCTTTTCCCATGCCGCCTCGCACCTGCCCGGCTCGCCGCGTCCGGCCAAGCCCGTGTATCAGCCAGAGATCGTCGCCGACGCGCTGCTGCTGGCAGCGACCTCGAAACGGAACGAGGTGCCGGTCAGCGGCACCATGGTGGTGTTCTGGCTGGCAACGCGGCTGATCCCCGGCGTGGTGCATCGGGCGATCCAGCGGCTGAACTCGGCGGGGCAGTTGACGGACAGCACGGAGGTCGCCGGCCAGCGCCGTCCCACGCTGTTCGCGCCGTCGGGCGAGCCGTCCGGGCAGCATGGCCCGTTCGGGCGCGAAGTCGCGACGGTTCAGCGTGCAGATGTGGCTGACCCGGCGGCGCGGCGCCTTGGCCGCGGGGCTCGGCCTGATGGCCGCAGCGGCGGGGCTCGCGGCGTGGTGGAGGGGCTGAGGCAATCCGAGCCGGCCGTCCCGCTCTTCGTGGCGTCAGCCGGTGCCGACCAGGCTCTCGGTCGCTTGCCACACCGCGCGCAGCACCGCCGGGTCGTGGGCGCGCGGGTTGGGTGGGACGGCTTGCTTGTCCTTGAAGTAGGTGCCGGTCGTGCCGGCCAACTCCGGCGCCAGCGCCACGTGCAAGGGCGTCACCGCGCCCTCCTGCTCGGTGCGGATCAGCGGCGCCATCAGCCGCCAGGCCAGCCCGATCACGCCCGGGGTGCGGATCAGGCTGGTGGCGACCATGCCGGGATGGACGACGTTGGCGGTGATGCCTTGCTCCATCAGGCCACGTGCGGCCTCGAACGTCGCCATCATCGCGGCCAGCTTCGATTGGCGGTAGGCCCGCACCATGTTCCAGCCGTGCTCGAGTTCCAGGTTCGCCGGGTCGATCCGGGCGCGGTCGGACGTAGACGAGCCGGTGGTGACGATGCGGGAGGGGGCCCCCGCGCCCAGCGCCGGCGTCAGTTCCCGCATCAGCACGAACGGCGCCAGGTGGTTCACCGCCAGCACCATGTCGTGGCCCTCCGGCGTGCGTTCGCGCCGGGCGCGGAACACGCCGGCATTGTTGATCAGCAGCGATAAGCGCGGGTGGCGCTCGGCGATGGCGCGGGCGAGGGCGCGCGTTTCCGCCACCGATGCGAGGTCGGCGGCGACCGGCAGCACCACCGCGCCGGGCACCTGCTGCTCGATCCAGCCGCGCAGGGCATCGGCGCGCCCCGCGTCGCGGGCCGGCACCACGAGCCGATACCCGGCTTGCGCCAAGCCGAGCGCGATCCAGCGGCCGATCCCGCTGGTGGCGCCGGTCACGACCGCGGTGCCGGCTGTCCCGGGCGTCCTGTTGTCCCCCGGTCTGCCGTCGCTCACTCGGGCGCCACCCCGCAGCGCCGCAGCAGGGCCCGGAGGTCCTGGATCGGCGGGAACACCTCCTGGTTGTGGTCCGCACCTTGGCGGTCGAACGCCGCCTGCTCCAGTTCCACGATCTCCTGGTCTTCTTTGAAGATCCGTTCGGTGAAGAACACGAGGAACGGCCAAGCCAGCTCGATCAGCCCGGGGATGCGCGGCCGGCGCACCGAAAGCAGGCCGAAGGTGCGGTTGCTGCGCTGCTCGGCATCGAGCGGCACGTAGGCGATCCAGAGATCCATCACCGGCAAGTCGTCGCCGGCCCAGATCTTGAGCGTTTGGAACGGATACTCGGTGCGGATGCGCATCTTGTCGCGGTTGTTGGACCAGCCGCCGACGCGCTGGCTGCCGAACACCACCCGCTCGCCGAGCGACATGCCGCCGCCGTTGCGGGCGAAGGTGTAGTCGATCTCGAGCCAGTCCTCGCCCGAGCGCCGGCCGAGGAAACGCGGCCGGATTTGTCCCATCTGCGCCCGGTGCAGGAACTGATGGTTCATGTCCATCAAGTTCTCGTGCATGAACGTGTAATGGCAGCCGATGGCGCGGCCGAACCGGCGCGTCTTGTAGCGCGGGTCGGCAACCGATCCGAGCGACGGAAACGCAACGTGCTCGGAAAGCGTGGGGTCGCCGGGAAACACGAAGATCAGCCCTTCCGCCTCGCGGCAGGGATACGCGCGCACCCCGTTCGGCAGCTGGCATTTGCCCAAGTACGGCACGTCGGTGCACCGCCCGTCGGTGCCATAGGCCCAGCCGTGGTAGCCGCAGCGAAGGGTGGTACCGTCCACCAAGCCGCGCGACAGCGGCACCTGGCGATGCGCGCAACGGTCCTCCAGCGCGAACACCTCGCCGGCCTGGCTGCGGAAGATCGCGATCGGGTCGCCGGCGAAGCGAGTTCCCAGCGCCTTGCCCGGCTTGACCTCGTGCGACCAGGCGAGCGGATACCAATGATCCGGGTGCGATCCGACCGTGCGCAGGTCGGTCGGTTTCAGTGTCGTCTGGCCATCAGGCATCGCCGCGTCCTCAAATCTCGAGATCTAACGGAGTGCAAGACGTGTGCTAGCGCAAGATCCCACGGACGTTCGGCCCGACATGGGCCGGTTGTTCCGAGTACCCTGGGCCGGTCGACCGCAGAGATGTGCGAGTGACGGGCGGCGACGATTGCCGCTCCGAGTCGCCTTCCCGACGCTGTTCCCCGCGGCTACTGTCGCGGTGCCAGACCGAGCGGGTCTCGCCAAGCTGCCGACCGGCCGCGAAAGCCGGTGGCGAGACGACCGTCCGGGAGGTCCAACCATGGCTGCGCGCACGCTGTTCGAGAAGATCTGGACCAAGCACGTCGTGCTGGAACGGGCCGACGGCCATTGCCTGCTGTATGTGGACCGGCACCTGGTGCATGACGGTTCGCGCCCCGCCTTCGAACTGCTGGCCGAGCGCGGCCTGCGCGTGCGCCGGCCCGACCGCACGATCGCGACCGCCGACCACTACGTCGCCACCGGTGCCGGCGTGGTGGATGCGCTGAGCGACGAGCGCCGCACCATGGTGGAGACGCTTTCCGCCAACGCCGCCGCGGCCGGCGTTACCCTGTTCGGGCCCGGCGACCCGCGCCAAGGCATCGTGCATGTGATCGGGCCGGAGCAGGGGATCAGCCAACCCGGCATGCTGATCGTGTGCGGCGACAGCCACACCAGCACGCACGGCGCCATGGGGGCGCTTGCGTTCGGCATCGGCTCGACCGAGGTCGGCCATGTGCTCGCCACGCAAACGATCTGGCAGCAGCGGCCGCGGACGATGCGCATCACCGTGGATGGAGCGCTCGCCGCCGGGGTCACCGCGAAGGATGTGATCCTCGCCATCATCGCCCGCATCGGCGCGGCTGGCGCGGTCGGCCACGTGGTGGAGTACGCCGGCAGCGCGATCCGCGCGCTCGGCGTCGAGGGCCGGCTCACGGTCTGCAACATGAGCATCGAGGCCGGTGCCCGGGCCGGCATGATCGCCCCCGACGACACCGTGTTCGAGCACCTGCACGGCCGCGCCTTCGCGCCGGCCGGCGCCGCCTGGGACGCGGCGGTCGCCTCCTGGCGGCAGCTGCCGAGCGACGACGGCGCCGCCTACGACTGCGGGGTGGCGCTCGACGCCGCGGCGATCGTGCCGATGGTGACCTGGGGCACCAGCCCGGAGGACGCGGCGCCGATCACCGGCCGCGTGCCCGACCCCGGCGACGCCGCGGACGCCGAGCGCCGGGCGGCGATGACCCGGGCGCTCGACTACATGGGGCTCGACCCCGGCACCGCGCTCGACGGCGTTCCGGTGGACCGGGTGTTCATCGGCTCCTGCACCAATGGCCGCATCAGCGATCTGCGGGCCGCCGCCCGCGTCGCATCCGGGCGCCGGGTCGCGGACGGGGTCGAGGCGTGGGTGGTGCCGGGCTCGACCCCGGTGCGGCAGCAAGCGGAGGCGGAGGGGCTGGACCGCGTGTTCACCGCGGCCGGGTTCCAGTGGCGCAGCGCCGGCTGCTCGATGTGCCTCGGCACCAACGGCGAGGTCGGGCAGCCGGGGCAGCGCATCGCTTCGACCTCGAACCGGAACTTCCAGGGCCGCCAGGGCCGGGCGGTGCGCACCCACCTCATGAGCCCGGCAATGGCGGCGGCGGCGGCGGTGACCGGCCATCTGGCCGACGTACGCCGCCTGGCGGAGGCCTGAGCGATGCAGCCCTTCACCCGTCTCGACGCAGTCGCGATGCCGATGCCGACGCCCAACATCGACACCGACCAAGTCATCCCCGCCCGCTTCCTCAGCCGGCCGCGCAGCGAGGGGCTGGCGATGTGCCTGTTCCACGACTTGCGGCATCGGCCCGACGGCAGCGACGACCCGAGTTTCGTCATGAACCGCCCGGCCTATCGCGACGCCGGCATCCTGGTCGCCGAACGCAATTTCGGCTGTGGCTCGTCGCGTGAGAACGCAGTGCACGCCCTGTTGCATGCCGGGTTCCGCGCCGTGATCGCCCCCAGCTTCGGCGACATTTTCAAAAGTAACTGCCAGAAGAACGGGATCGTGCCGGTCGTGCTCCCGGCCGAGGCGGTGGCGGAGATCCTGGCCGGACTCGCCGCCCGCCCTGGTGCGCGCATGGTGGTCGACCTGGAGCGGCAGTTGGTGACCGGTCCGGGCAACGCGTCGTGGCAGTTCGAGATCGACCCGTTCGTCAAGGAATGCTTGCTGACCGGGCTCGACGACATCGACCTCAGCCTGCGCCACGTCGACGCCATCGCCCGTTTCGAAGCTGCCCATCCCGGAGACCACGCATGAGCAACGCAATGAAGGTGGCCGTGCTGCCGGGCGACGGCATCGGCCGCGAAACCGTGCCGCAGGCGCTGAAGGTGCTGCGGGCGCTGGAGCGCACCGGCCTGCAGTTCGAGCTCACTCACGGCCTGATCGGCGGCGCCGCGGTGGAGGCGGGGGAGGCGCCGCTGCCGCAACGCACGCTGGATTTGGCGCGTGCCTCGGACGCAATCCTGTTCGGCGCCGTCGGCGACTACGCCAACGACAAGCTGCCGCGCGACCAGCGCGCCGGCTCCGGCCTGCTGCGGCTGCGCAAGGAGCTGACGCTGTTCGCCAATTTCCGCCCGGCCAAGCTGTTCCCCGAACTGATCGGCGCGTCCAGCCTGCGCCCCGAGATCGTCGAGGGCATGGACCTCGTCATCCTGCGCGAGCTGAACGGCGATCTTTACTTCGGCGAGCCGCGGGGCGTGTCCACCCTGCCGTCCGGCGAGCGGGTCGGCATCAACACCATGCGCTACAGCGAGAGCGAGATCGAGCGCATCGCCCATGCCGGGTTCCGCATGGCGCAGAAGCGGCGCCGCAAGCTGTGCTCGGTGGACAAGGCCAACGTGCTCGAGACGATGGTGCTGTGGCGGGAGGTGGTGACGCGGGTCGGGCGCGAGTACCCCGACGTCGAGCTGTCGCATCTGTATGTGGACGCCGCCGCCATGTCGTTGCTGCGCGACCCGCGCCAGTTCGACGTGATCGTCACCGGCAACGTGTTCGGCGATATTCTTTCGGATGAAGCGGCGATGCTGACCGGTTCGCTCGGCATGCTGCCGTCGGCGTCGTTGGGCGAGGGCACGCTCGGGCTCTACGAGCCGGTGCACGGCTCGGCGCCCGACATCGCGGGCAAGGACGTCGCCAATCCGCTGGCGACCATCCTGTCGGCGGCAATGATGCTGCGGCACAGTTTCGGGCTCGATGATGCCGCCGACCGGGTCGAGGCGGCGGTGCGCCGGGTGCTCGCCGACGGGTTCCGCACCGCCGACATCCGCCAGGACGGAACTCGCCTGCTCGGCACCGAGGCGATGGGTGACGTGGTCGCCGCAGCGCTGCACTGAAAGGAACGCCCATGGCCCGGCTCCCTTATCTCGACACCGCCGACCTCGCGCCAGGCAACGAGGATCTGCTGCGCCGCCCGATCAACCTGCATCGCCTGCTCGCGCATAGCCCCGGCATGCTGCGGGCCTGGAACGGCATGGGCCAGTATATCCGGCATGGCAGCATGCTCGACCCGCGGCTGCGCGAGCTGGCGATCCTCCAGGTCGGCTGGACCGCGCGGGCGCCGTACGAGTGGTCGCATCACATCAAGATCGGCTTCGACTTCGGCGTGACCGAGGCCGATGTGCGCGCGCTGATGAATGACAGCGAGGGCCGCCCGACCACGCTGGGCGCGGCCGAGCGCGCCGTGTTGCAGGCAGCCCGGCACCTGAGCAACGAGGCGTCGCTGCCGGACCCGCTGTTCGACGCGTTGTGCCCGCATTTCAGCGAGGCTGGGCTGGTGGAGCTGCTCGTCGTGATCGGGTTCTACGCCGGCGTCGTGCGCATCCTCGCGAGCCTGCAGATCGATGTCGAGCCGGACTACCTGACCTTCCTGGAGCGCTTCCCGCTTCCGGCTGAGGGCTGACCGCGGGCAGCAGGCGTGGTTAGCTGCCGGCAACCGGAGCCCGAGGAGCCGCCAATGTCCACCAAGTTGTTCGACCTCTCCGGCCGCACCGCGCTCGTGACCGGTTCGTCCCGCGGGCTCGGCCGGGCGATGGCCGAGGGGCTGGCCGCGGCCGGCGCCGCGGTGGTGCTGAACGGCTCCGACGCCGGGCGCCTCGCGGCAACCGCGGCGTCTCTGCGCGAGGCCGGGCACACCGTGCACGAGGCCGCGTTCGACGTGACCGACGAGGGCGCCATCACCGCCGCGTTCGAGCGGTTTGACCGCGACGGCATCGCGGTCGACATCCTGGTCAACAACGCCGGCATTCAGCTGCGCCGGCCGATGGTGGAACTCGAGACCGCCGACTGGCGCCGGGTGATCGAAACCAACCTCACCAGCGCCTTCGTCATCGGCCGGGAGGCGGCGAAGCGGATGATCCCGCGGGGGTATGGGAAAATCATCAACATCGGCTCGCTCACCAGCGAGCTCGCCCGCGCCACGGTCACGCCCTACACGGTGGCCAAGGGCGGCATCAAGATGCTGACCCGCGGCATGGCGGCCGAGTGGGCCGAGCACGGGCTGCAGGCCAATGCCATCGGCCCCGGCTACATGCTGACGGACATGAACCAGGCGCTGATCGACAATCCGCAGTTCGACGCCTGGGTGAAGGGCCGCACCCCGGCCCGGCGCTGGGGCCGTCCGGACGAGCTGATCGGCACCGCCGTGTTCCTGGCTTCGGCGGCGTCGGACTACGTCAACGGCCAGATCATCTACGTCGACGGCGGCATGCTGTCCGTGCTCTGACCCGGGAGGTCCGCCCATGAAAGCCGCCGTCATCCACGCCGCCCGCGACCTCCGCATCGAGGACGCCGATGCGCCGCTGCCCGGGCCGAACGAGGTGCAGGTGCGAATCCGTGCCGGTGGCATTTGCGGCTCGGACCTGCATTACTTCCAGCACGGCGGTTTCGGCACCGTGCGCATCCGCGAGCCGCTGATCCCCGGCCACGAGATCGCCGGCGAGGTCGCGGCCGTGGGCGCCGCTGTCACCCGGGTGCGGCCCGGCGACCGGGTCGCGGTGAACCCGAGCCGGCCCTGCGGCCATTGCGAATACTGCCTCGAGGGGAAGCCGCGGCACTGCCTCGACATGCGCTTCTTCGGCAGCGCGATGCGCTTTCCGCACATGCAGGGCGGCTTCCGCGAGCTGCTGGTTTGCACCGAAGCGCAGGCGGTGCCCATCCCGACAGGCCTGTCCTTGGAGCACGCCGCCTTCGCCGAGCCGCTGTCGGTGTGCCTGCATGGCGCGACGCAAGCCGGGCCGCTGCTGGGCAAGCGGGTGCTGGTGACGGGCACCGGCCCGATCGGCGCGCTGTCGATCCTGGTCGCGCGACACGGCGGCGCGCGCGAGGTGGTGGCGACCGACCTCGCCGACGCGCCACTGGCGATCGCCCGGCGGATCGGCGCCGACCTTGCCGTCAACGTGCGGGACGAGCCGTCCGGGCTCGACCGCTTCGCCGCCGGCAAGGGCTGGTTCGACGTGGTGTTCGAGGCGTCCGGCAGCGGCGCCGCCTTGGCCGCCGCACTTCCGGTCGCCCGGCCCGGCGCCGTCGTCGTCCAGCTCGGCCTCGGCGGCGACGCCCCGGTACCGATCAACACGCTGGTCGCCAAGGAGATCCAGCTGCGCGGCACCTTCCGCTTCGATCAGGAGTTTGAGTGGGCCGTCGGCTTCATCGCGTCCGGCGCAATCGATGTTGCGCCGTTGCTGACGGAAGTGGTCCCGCTTGCCGACGCAATTCGGGCGTTCGATCTGGCTGCGGACCGCAGCCGCGCGATGAAGGTGCAGTTGGCGATTTGAGGAGACGCCGCATGCTCGCCGCGGGCGAGAGGCGGACCACCGGGGCCGGGCGGACGGAGCTGCAGGCAATCCCGGCCAAGTTCCTGATCGCTCCGATCGCCTGGATCCTCGCCGGCCAGACCGGCCCGGGTCATGCGACGTTCGGGATCATTCAGCCGTCGCTGATCGGCACCGTAATCGGCGGCACCGGTTTGTTCGCAATGCTGGCGCATACCCAAATGCGGCAGGAGAGCTGATGCTGCGGCGTCTCAGCCAAGCCGAGATGGACCAAGCTGCTGTCATCCATCGGACCGCCTTCGACGATCGCCTGCCGTGGCTGGCCGGGCTTCATACGCCGGCCGAGGACCGCCATTTCTTTCGCGATTACGTCTTCACGCGCTGCGACGTTTGGGGCGCCGTGGACGGCTCGATCGTGGGCTTCATCGCGTTCGGTGGCGGCTGGATCGAGCAGCTCTACGTCCTGCCCGAGAGCCAGGGGCGTGGTTGGGGCAGCGCCCTGCTGCAGGTGGCAAAGTCGGCGTCCGCGAGCTTGCAGCTTTGGACCTTCCAGCGGAACACGCTCGCTCGGCGCTTCTACGAGAAACACGGTTTCCACGTGGTCGAGGAGACCGACGGCAGCCGCAACGAGGAACGCGAACCGGACGTCCTCTACCGCTGGTGATGCGGGCCTGGGGCCGCCGGCTCCGGCGAAGTCCGGCGGCGGCGCCTTTGGCCGAGGGGGGCCTACTCCGCCGCCCGCGCCACCGGCCTTGCCGCGTCCTCCATCTCGCGCCGGACCGCCAGCACGTCCGCATCGCCGGTGAGCTCGACATCGGCGAAGCGGACAATGCCGTCCTTGCCGACCGGCCGCTTCAGCTTGCATCCGTGCGCGAGACCGATCGGCAGCCCGCCCTCGGCGAGGCTGCGCCGGGCCGGGATGGCATCGGCCCAGACGGTGTAGCCGCCCTCGCCATCGAGCGTTTCGCCGGGCTGCAGGTCGCGCTTGGCGAACGCCACGGCGTCGCCGCGGAACGCACGGGACGAACCGGTCGGCTCGTGGCGCAGCACGGCCGACAGCACGCTGACGCTGGTTTCGAGCCCGATCAGGTGAAACGGCCGCCACATCGAGGCGTACCAGCCGGACGGGTCGGTCATCAGGCCGTACTGGCGGAAACAGGCGCGAACGTATTCGTTGGGCGCCTTGAAGGTCACGAACACGCCGAAGCGGATGTTGTTCGTCACCTCGCGCCCGTCCGGCTCCTGGCTGGCGGCGATCTCCACTAGGCCGGACCGCTCCATGCGGCCGCCATCGCCGACCGGGCGGAACACGCGCGCCAGGTCGTGCAGCCCGGCAGGCGGGAAGGCGAGGCCGCCTTCGGGGCAGTCGAGGTCGGTGCCGTTGGCGACGGCCGCCATCTCGATCGCCGCCTTCGTGCCGTCGGTAAAACTGTTGTACATCTTTGGGTTGAAGTCGCCCTTCGCGACCTCCTCGGGCGAAAAGCCGAAGAAGCCCCAGACCGTGTCGGGCGTCGAGTAGCGGTAGCGCGGCTCGAAATTCATGCCCTTGCCGGCGGCGGTGATCTCGAACCCCGACGCCCGGGCCCAGTCCACCAGCTCGCAGATCAGCGCCGGCTGGTCGCCGTAGGCCATCGAGTAGACAAGGCTCTTCGCGCGTGCCCGGGCGGCCAACGCCGGGCCGCACATGACGTCGGCCTCGACGTTGACCATGACGACGTGTTTGCCCCCGTCGATCGCCGCCAGCGCGTGGCGCACGCCGGCCAGCGGGTGGCCGGTCGCCTCGATGATGCACTCGACGCCGTCGGCCGCGCAGAGGGCCTTCGCGTCGTCCAGCACGCAAGTGCCGCCGGTGCGCACCGCCTCGGCCAGCGAGGGGGCGGCATAACGCTCGGCCGGCCAGCCGACCCGGTCCAGCGCGGCCCGTGCCCGGCCGACGTCGAGGTCGGCGACGCCGACAATGTGCAGCCCTTCGATGCGCTGCGCCTGTGCCAGCACCATCGATCCGAACTTGCCGGCGCCGATCAGCCCGGCCCGCACCGGCCGTCCGGCCTCGGCGCGCGCTGCCAATAGCGTGTGGAGGTTCATCGTCGCTTTCCTTCGATCAGGGGGAGGGCACAAGCCCGGTGGACAGCCACGGCACCGCCGCGACCACGATCAGGCCGAGCGCCAGCGCGCCGAGGTACGGCCAGATGCGGCGCAGCCCGACCTCGGGCGGCACCCGGCCGATGATGCAGGCGGCGTAGTAGCCGAGCCCGAACGGCGGCGCGAACAGGCCGATGCCCATCGCCAGGATCACGACGACCGCATAATGCAGGTCGTTGATCCCGACCTGTTTGGCGATCGGGAACAGCAGCGGCCCGAACAGCACCATCGCCGGGATGCCCTCGAGCACGCTGCCGAGTACCGACGAACACCACGATCGAGATCGCCATGAAGCTCGCCGCCCCACCCGGCACCCCGGTCATCGCCGCGGCCAAAGCGTGGCTGAACCCGCTCTGGGTCAGCGCCCAGGCCATGGCGGTGGCACCGCCGACAATGAGGAGAATAGCGCCGGATAGGGTCGCGGTCTCGACCAGCATCGGATACAGCCGGCGCCAGTTGAACTGGCGGTAGATCAACAGACCGACCACGACAGTGTAGGCGACCCCGATGGTGCTGACCTCGGTCGCGGTGGCGACGCCTTCGACGACGGCGGTGCGGATCACGAACGGCAGCAGCAAAGCGGGGATGGCGATCAGGAAGGTGCGGCCGACCACCCGGCGCGGCGCCCGCGGCACGGCCTTGTGGTTCTCGCGGATCGCGGCGCGCCGGGCGACGAAGGCGAGCACGAGCGCCAGGAACAGGCCGGGCAGCAGACCGGCGGTGAACAGCCCGGCGATCGACACCGAAGTGACGGAGCCGATCACAATCAGCACGATCGAGGGCGGGATCGTCTCGGACATCGCGCCCGAGGCGGCCAGCAGCGCGATCAGCTCGCCCTCATTGGCGCCGCGCCGCTTCATCTCGGGGAACAGCACCGGGGCTACCGCTGCCATGTCGGCGGTTTTGGAGCCGGAGATGCCGGATACGAGCAGAATGGCGCCGATCAACACGTAGGACAGGCCGCCGCGCACATGGCCGACGAGCGCGGCCAGGAACTCGACCAGCACCCGAGCCATGCCGGTCATTTCCATCAACTGGCCGAGCAGCACGAACAGCGGCACGGCGAGCAGGATGAGGCTGCTCATGCCCTCGTCGAGCCGGCCGATGACGATGCTGACGGGGGTGCTGGTGGTGGTCAGCAGGTAGGCCACGGTCGCCATCGCAAAGCCGAACGCGATCGGCATCCCGGTCATGACCGCGAGGCCGAGCAGACCGATAAAGAACACGACCAGGTTCCAATTGCCGATCGCTTTCAGCGTCGGCCCGGCGACGTAGAGCGCGGCGCCCAGCAACAGCAGCACCGCGGCCGCGGCCAAGATGTCGCGCAGCCGGTAGTGCAGCATTTGCACCACCCCGGCGACCGCGATCAAGGCGAGCCCGGCCGGCAAGGCTGCCGCCCGCACCAAGCCGGACCAGCCGAGCGCCGGCGTCTCGATGAACGATTGGTCGTCGGCGTATTCGAGCGCGGCGTTGAAGGTGAAGGCGACGAACAGCACCGGCAAGGCAACCGCCAGGATCTCGGCAACCGCCCGCAAGCCGGGCGGCATGCGGCCGACCACGTAGGTGAGGCGCATGTGCTTGCCGCGCTGCACCGCGACCGCGGCACCGAACATCGCCAGCCATAGAAAGATGATGGAAGCGAGCTCGTCCGACCAGATGATCGGGGCGTGGAACACGTAGCGCGAGATGACGCCGATCAGCAGGATGAAGACTTCGGCGACCGTGGCGAGGACGGTCGGTATTTCGATCAGCAGGGCTAGCGCGCGATCGATGGGGGCTAGCCAGGGCGCTGCCCTGGACCCGCTGGAGGCGGCGCCCCCAGACCCGCTGAACCCGCGGGTCCGAAGGGGCAAAGCCCCTTCGCCTTCGAACGCCATCAGGCCAAAGGACCGGAGATCGACTGCAGCGCCGTCCAGGCGGCGTCGCCGAACTTGCCGCGCCAATCGGCGTAGAAGCTCGTCTTCTGCAGCGCCGCCCGGAACGCGGGCCGGTCGGGCTCGACGAACTCCATGCCCTTCGACTGCAACTGCCCCTTCAACGACGCGTCCAGCTTCGCCGCGTCGGCGCGCTGGTCCAGGATCGACTGGCGGATCTCGCGCCGCACGATATCCTGGATCGCGGCCGGCAAACGGGCCATCGCGCGGCGGTTGGCGAACTCGCCGAAGCAGTCCCAGATGTGGCTGGTCTGGCTGCAGAACTTCTGCACCTCGTATAGCTTGGCGGTCTCGATCACCACGAGGCCGTTTTCCTGCCCGCCCACCAGCTTGGTCTGCAGCGCGGTGTAGACCTCGTTGAAGTTGATGCTGGTCGGCGCGGCGCCCAGCGCCTGGAACAGCCCGGTGAAGATCGGCGATACCGGCACCCGGATGTGGAAGCCCTTGAGGTCGGCCGGCGTGCGGATCGGCGTGTCCGCGGACGTGATCTGCCGGAAGCCGTTATCCGCATACGGGCCGATCACCTGGATCCCGGCCTTCTCGACCTGCGCCGTCATGTACTGACCCAGCTCGCCGTCCACGCCGCGCCAGACCTGGTCGTAGCTGGTGAAGGCAAAGCCGACATTCACCAGGGCGGCCGCCGGCACCAGTGTCGACATGATGGAGTTCGACACGTTGAGAAACTCGATCCCGCCTGAACGCACCTGCGAGATCAGGTCGGTGTCGGAGCCGAGCTGGTTGTTCGGGAACAATTTGATCTGCAGCTGCCCATCCGTCGCCTTGGCGATCCGGTCGAGCCCTTCCTGCAGCCGCGTGTTGATCGGGTTCGTAGGCGACTGCCCGGTCGCGTACTTGTATTCGAACTCCGCCGCCCCGGCCGCCCGGGTGCGGATCGCAAACAGCGGCAGCGCCGCGGCCCCCAGCATGGCGCGGCGTGACAGTTCCGGCGCGGCAAACCCCGTCATACCAATGTTCCCCCCGTGAGCGGCGCCTTGGGGCGCTCGTGTTTACGCGTTCAATTGGGCACGAACCGTCGCCGCCACGCCAGCCCCGTCCAGCCCGTAATGACGATACAAGTGCGTGGGCGGTCCGAGCAACGAGTACCTGATCGGGCATGCCGATCCGCACCAGCCGCGCGCCCGACCCGGCCCCGGCCAGCACCTCCGCCACCGCCGAGCCGAAGCCGCTGGTGACGTTGTGCTCCTCGGCCGAGAACAGCACGCCATGCTCCTTCGCTGCCGCTAGAACGGCCGCCTCGTCGATCGGCCGGATCGAGTAGGCGTCCACCACCCGCAGCCCGATACCATCTTTGGCAAGAAGATCGTGCGCCTCGAGCGCCGCGTGCACCAGGTTGCCGATCGCGAACACGGTGGCATGCTTGCCGTCGCGCAAGGTGGTGCTGCCGCCGATGCGCCAGTCCGGCGGCGTGTCGTACACCACCGGCTCCCGCCCGCGCCCGACCCGGAAATAGATCGGACCGTCATGGTCGATCGTGCTGCGCAGGGCGCTGCGGATGGCGTTGGCGTCGCAGGGCGCCATCACCACCAGGTTGGCGATGGCCCGCAGCAGGCCGATGTCCTCGTTGCAATGATGCGACGTGCCGTAGAACCCCATGGCGATGCCGGAATGGGTGCCGACCATGCGCACCTTGAGGTTGGGGTAGGCGATGTCGTTGCGGATGTTTTCCGCCCCCATCAGCGCCAGGAAGAAGCTGTAATTGGAGATCACCGGCAGCAGCCCGGTGGTCGCCAACCCGGCCGCGGCGCCAGTCATGTTCCGCTCGGCGATGCCGAAGTTGAAGTAGCGGTCGGGGAAGCGCTTGCCGAAGTTGATCACCTGGGTCGGGCGCCCGAGATCGGCAGTGCAGACCACGATCTCGTCGCGGCCTTCATCCGCGAGTTGGATCAGCACCTCGCCAGTGGGGAGCTGCAGCGACAGGTTCAGGCTGCCAACCATGTCCCAGGATTTGGGGTCCATGCCGGGCCGCACGGTCGTCTCGGTCATGTCGACTGCGGGATTGCCGCCGATCGCGGAATAGGCGCCGCTCATCCCACGACCCCCGCCTCGATCTCCGCCAGCGCCCGGTCGCGGTCCTCGGGGCCGAGAAAGCCCAGGTGCCACTGCCAGGCGTGCTCCATGAACCCCACGCCGCGGCCTGCGATCGTGTCGGCGATGACGAGGGCCGGCCGCTCGCGCGGCACGTTCAGCGCCCAGTCGAGCGTCTCGCCCACCAGGTCGAGATCGTGGCCGTCGATCCGCCGCACGTCCCAGCCGAACGCCGTCCATTTCTCGGTCAGCGGCTCGTTGTTCATCGTGTCGGCCACGACGCCGTCCGAGCCGACCGCGTTGTTGTCCACGATGCCGACCAGGTTCGACAGGCCGAAATGCGCGCCGCTCATTGCCGCCTCCCAGATTTGGCCCTCGGCCTGCTCGCCGTCGCCCATAATGCACACGACCCGCGCCCCCGAGCGGCGCTTGCGCAGTCCCAACGCCATGCCGACCGACACGGACAGGTTGTGGCCGATCGAACCGGACGAGAAATCGGCGCCGCGCACCTTCTTCATGTCCGGGTGGTCGCCGTAGGGCGAGCCCAGCCGCGTGTAGGTGTAAAGCTCGTCCCATGGGAAGAAGCCGAGGTCGGCCAGCACCGGGTAGAGCCCGATCGCCGCATGGCCCTTGCCCATGGTGAAGCGGTCGCGGTCGGCCCATTGCGGCTCGTTCGGCCGCACATGCATGAATTCGTAGTAGAGCGACGCCACCAGCTCGGCCATCGAGAACGAGCTGCCGTAATGGCCGCTGCCGCAGATGTCGGTCAGCTTCACCGTCTCGCGCCGGATCATTTTGGCCTTCTCACGCAGCAAATCCTTGCTGACGTTGCGGCGCGGCCTGCCGCCGGGTTTATCCATGGATGAGCATCCCCCCGTTCACGTCGATCGTCGCGCCGGTCACGTAGCCGCTGAGATCGGACGCGAGAAAAAGAAAGATCCGCGCGACGTCGATCGCATCGCCCAGCCGGGCCAGCGGGATCCCGCTTGCGATCTCGGCCTTCATCTCCGGCGTGAGCTTGCCCCCGGTGATGTCGGTCTGGATCAGCCCGGGTGTGACGCAGTTGACCCGGATGCCGTCCGGCCCCAGTTCGCGCGCCATCGCCTTCGCGAGGCCGAGCACCCCGGCCTTGGCGGCCGAATAATGCGGGCCGCCGAAGATGCCGCCGCCGCGCTGCGCCGACACGCTGGACATGCAGGCGATGCTGCCGCGACCGCGCGCCCGCATGCCCGGCACCACCGCCTGGCTGAGGTTCAGCACCCCGCGCAGGTTCACGTCCAGCACGGCGTCCCAATGCGCGGCGCCGATCTCCATGAACTTGAGCGGTTGGGTGATGCCGGCGTTGTTCACCAGCACGTCGACCGGCCCCATCGCCGCCTCCACCGCGGCAACCGCGCGCAGGCAGCCGTCATGGTCCGTGACGTCGCATTCGAAGCCATGGTGTTCCGGCCCGATCTCGGCCGCCGCGGCGGCGGCCTCTTCGGCGCGGAGATCGAGGATTGCCACCCGCGCGCCGTGCTCCGCGAACAGCCGGGCGGTGGCGAGGCCGATGCCGCGCGGGCTGGCGGCACCGGAGATTACGGCGATCTTGCCGTCGAGCAGCATGCTTCCCCCTCCCGGGTGCGGACCCGTTGGCCGGGTCCGTCGTCGAGGGGGATGCTCGGCGAATGGCGGCCGCGGCGCAAACGATCGCTTTGCACCCTAGGGTGACTCCGGTTCATCATCGGCTGGTGCACCTGCCGTTGCCTGCGCTCCGGGCCTTCGAGGCCGCCGCGCGCCACCGCTCGTTCCGCCGGGCGGCGGAGGAGATCCATGTGACGCCCTCGGCCGTCAGCCACGCCATTCGCCGGCTCGAAGCCGGGCTGCGCACGCCCTTGTTCACCCGTGCCGGGCCGAACGTGACGCTGACGCCGGCCGGCGAGACGCTGCGCCGCCATGTCGAGCGGGGCTTCGCCGAACTCGCGCGCGGGATGGGCGCCGTCGGGAGCACCGGGCCGCAGCTGCTGCGGCTGCATAGCGCTCTGAGCTTCGCGACGCAGTGGCTGACCCCGCGCTTGCCGGGGTTCCTGGCGCAGCATCCGGGCTTGCAGATCCAGCTCGCGACCGGCACCGACTTCGCGCGCTTCAACGCGGACCAGTTCGACGCCGACATCATCTACGGCTTGCCGCGCCAGGCCGGGCTGACGGTGGTGCCGCTCGGCGAGGAGGTGGTGACGCCGCTCTGCACCCCGGCGCTGGCGGCGCGCATCGAGGCACCGGCCGACCTGCTCGCGATGCCGCTGATCGAAAGCGACAACAAGATGATCCGCTGGACCGACTGGTTCGGGTTGAACGGCGTGCTGGCGCCGCCGGCGGGCAGCACCCGGTTCGATCGCAGCTTCCTCGCCGTCGCGATGGCGGTGGACGGGCAGGGGGTCGCGCTCGAAAGCACGCGGCTGGCCGAGCGCGAGATCGCCGACGGGCGGCTGGTGGCGCCGCTGTCGGGCCGGGCCGCGGATTGCCGCTATGTCGGTCACCGGCTGGTGTTTTTGCCGGCGGCGGGACGGCACGGCGCGCTGCGGCTGTTCGTGGACTGGATCACCGCCGAGCTGGGATTGGCGTAGCCTCGGGGCGTTCCGCCCCGGCAACGTCACTGGAAACGGCGTTGCGCGGGGAAACCGGAAGCGCCTCCCGCATGTTCTTGCCACGCGCCAGCGGCGGCACCGTTCGCTCGCGCGCAGCTCGACCGCTATCGACGTCGTTCGTCGCCCGCGAACGCCCGACCCCCATTCCTGTGCCAGAGGTGTTCGCCGATGTCCGAGATCATGAAGAGAAGCCGGGTCCGTGAAGGCCACCCCTCGCCGCGCGGCGCGACGTGGAACGGGCTGGGCGTCAACTTCGCCCTGTTCTCGGCCAATGCCACCAAGGTCGAGCTCTGCCTGTTCGACGACCGCGGCGAAACCGAGCTGGAGCGGATCGAGCTGCCCGAGTACACCAACGAGATCTGGCACGGCTACCTGCCCGACGCCCGGCCGGGAACAATCTACGGCTACCGCGTGCACGGACCCTACGAGCCCGAGGCCGGGCATCGGTTCAATCCGAACAAGTTGCTGCTCGACCCCTACGCCAAGTCGGTGGTCGGCCAGATCGAGTGGAACCCGGCGCTGTTCGGCTACCAGATGGAAACCGGCGACGACCTGACGTTCGACGAGCGTGACAGCGCCAAATACAACCTTAAGGCCCGGGTGATCGACAGCGCGTTCTCCTGGGGCGACGACCGGCCGCCGCGCGTCGGTTACGACCGCAGCGTCATCTACGAGATGCATGTGCGCGGCATGACTGAGCTCCATCCGGAACTGCCGGAAAACCTGCGCGGCACCTTCCGTGGCCTGACCGATCCGGCCGTGATCAAGCACCTCAAGTCGATCGGCGTCACCGCGGTCGAACTGCTGCCGATCCACACCTTCGTCAACGACGACTACCTGCTCGACAAGGGGCTGACGAACTACTGGGGCTACAACACGATCGGCTTCTTCTCCCCCGCCCGCCGCTACGGCAGCGTGCCGGACTTCGCCTTTGCCGAGTTCAAGGAGATGGTCGCCCGCCTGCACGAGGCCGGGCTCGAGGTGATCCTCGACGTCGTCTACAACCACACCGCGGAAGGCAACGAGCGCGGCGCCACGCTGTCGTTCAAAGGCATCGACAATGCCAGCTATTACCGGCTGCTGCCGGACCAGCCGCGCTACTACATCAACGACACCGGCACCGGGAACACCGTCAACCTCAGCCACCCGCGGGTGATCCAGATGGTCACCGACAGCCTGCGCTATTGGGTGACGGACATGCACGTGGACGGGTTCCGTTTCGACCTCGGCACCATCCTGGCGCGCGAGCCCTATGGCTTCGATCAGCAAAGCGGCTTCCTGCGCGCGGTCGGGCAGGACCCGATCCTGAACCAGGTGAAGATGATTGCCGAACCCTGGGATTGCGGCCCCGGCGGCTACCAGGTCGGCGGCTTCCCGCCGGGCTGGGCGGAGTGGAACGACAAGTATCGCGACGACATCCGCGCGTTCTGGAAGGGCGATGAGGGCAAGCTTGCCGACGTCGCGACCCGCATCACCGGATCGGCCGACAAGTTCAACTGGGGCGGTCGCCGGCCATGGTCGAGCGTCAACTTCCTGACCGCCCATGACGGCTTCACGCTGAACGACGTCGTCTCGTACAACGACAAGCACAACGAAGCCAACGGCGAGAACAACAAGGACGGTACCGACAACAACCACAGCTGGAACCACGGCGTTGAGGGCGCGACCGACGACCCCGACATCCTGGAACTGCGGGAGCGGCAGAAGCGCAACATGCTCGCGACGCTGCTGCTGAGCCAGGGCCTGCCGATGATCGTGGGCGGGGACGAGTTCGGCCGCACCCAGAACGGCAACAACAACGCCTACTGCCAAGACAACGACATCTCCTGGGTGAACTGGGACCATGACGAGGCCGGCCGGTCGCTGATGCAGTTCGTCGGCAAGCTGGCCCGCATCCGGCAGACCTTCCCGATCCTGCGCCGTGAGCGTTTCCTCACCGGCTCCTTCAATGAGGAGCTGCAGATCCGCGAGCTCACCTGGATCACCCCGGCGGGCGTCGAGATGACGGAGGAGAACTGGTCCGAGCCTGGCGCCAAATGCATGGGCCTGATCCTCGACGGCCGTGCGCAAACCAGCGGCATCCGCAGGCGCGGCATCGACCGCACCTTGCTGCTGATCCTGAACGCGTATCACGACCTGCTCGGCTTCACCTTGCCGCAGGTGACGGGCGGCAAGGGATGGGAGCTGCTGATCGACACCAATCAGCCCGACCTCGAGGGCGAGCCGCGGTTCGACATCGGCGTCGAGTACGGCGTGACGGGCCGGTCGGTGCTGCTGTTCGAGCTGGAGCCGGACGGCACCGTCGAGCTGCCGCCGGCCGAATGAACGTCGGCGACGTCATGAGCCGCGACGTCGAGTTCATCGGCGCCGGCGACACGGTGCAGGCAGCCGCCGAACTGATGGGTGAAATCGAAGTGGGCGCGCTGCCGGTCGGCAGCGCAGCCCGGCTCGACGGCATCGTTACCGACCGCGACATTCTTTACCGCGTCGTCGCCCGCGGCTTGGATCCGGCCGCCACCACGGTGCGTGACGTGTTGTCGCGCCCGTTGATCGCTTGCCGCGCCGACGACACGTTGCAGGCGGCGATGGACCTGATGGCGTCGAACCATATCCGGCGCATGCCGGTGCAGGACGCGGCTGGCGCCGTCATCGGCTGGATTACGCTGGCCGACATCTCGCGGCGCATGCTCGTGGACGACGCGGCGCTGCAAGGCGCGCTGCGGACGCTGACCGAGCCGGGTTAGGCAGCGTCCGGCCAACCGGATCCGTTCGGCCGGACGCTGAACGTGAGGGGCGGGCGTCAGCCCGCGTGGCGGCGGCGCAGGCCGAGACCCGCAACGCCAGCAAGCAGCAGCGCGGCGGAGGTCGGTTCCGGCACAGTGGCCGGGGTGGGGTCGACTGCCCCATCCGTCAGGACCAGGTTGCGGAAGAACGCGTTGCCCGGCGTGCCGCCGTCGGACGTGCCGTTGTAGTCTTCCAGCTTGAGCACGATCGGCGTCGCCGCCGTGAAGTCCAGCGCGACGTGGGTCCAGGTGCCGTCCTCCACCAGCGGCGTCGGCGTCGGATAGTTGTCGCTGCCGGCCAGCCAAACTTCGGGGCCGTTGAGGTAGTTGAAGCCCACGAACCCGCCGCAGCCATGCGGGCAGTTGCCGAGGTAATCGAAGCTCAGGTGAAAGTTGCCGGTCGAGGAGCCCACCGCGGCAAGCTGGAAGAGGTCACCTCCGCCGATGGTCCGAGTGAAGTCGAGCGCCTTGCCGCTGCCGAGCGGGTCGTCGACGATCTGGCCGCTGCTGCCGGGCGCCCACTGGCTCAACGTCCCCTGAAAGTCGTCGCTGAACAGCGTCGTCGCCGGCGCCGATCCGATCCCTACGCCGGTCAAAATCAGCCCGGCAGCCAATAACCGCGATACGTTTCGCATGGCGTGTCCCTTAAATATATTCCGGTCCACGTCAGAGACAGGAATAGCTAAAAAGCAACAAGCCTTCTCGTGTCACCAAATGTTAGAGAATGTTGGCGGTCTGCCGTCGATGCTTCCCATTCCGCTCGAACCGCGTCAGCGGCGGTAGCGCCGGTTGGCGCTCCGCACCACCGTCGTCGGCAGCGCAAGCTTAGCCGCGAGGAAGTCCAGGAAGTGCATGCTGGCCGGATCGCGCATGTCCAGCGAAACCAGTGCCACGACGTAGGCATAAGCCGCGAGCCCCTCGGCGGCGACCGCGGCCAGCACGCGGTTCAACGCCGGCGGCTCGACGAGCGCGCGGTCGAGGGCACTCAAGGCGTCCGGGTCGGCGCCGGCTTGCGTGAACCAGGCGCGGGCCGCCGCAGCGTGTCCGCCGCCGGCCAGGGCTGCGACGGCCATCATCTCCGCCAGCACCGCCGCTTGGCTGGCCGGCATGGCGCGCAAATTGACCGTCAGCGGGAACAACGTCTGGTGCCGGTTCTGCAGCCAGCCGTGCAGCACCTTCTCCGCGAGCACTTCCAGCAAGACGTCGCCCGCCCCGCCAAGCGCACGATCGCGCCGGCTGCGCGCCGCCGGAGCGGCGGGCTCGGTCGCGGCCGACAACGCGGCCGGCACGAAGCCGGTCACCGGCGCTTCCAGCACCGCCGAACCGCCGTCCCGCTGCGTGCGGCCGCCGAACCAGCGCTCCAGCAGCGACGCCGACATCAGTTGCCCGGTGCCGCCGGCTTGCCGACCAGCGCCTCGATCTGCTCCAGCAGACGCGAAAAATCGACCGGTTTCGGATGGTAGTCGTCGCAGCCGGCGGCGATCGCTTTCTCGCGGTCGCCGGACATGGCGTGGGCGGTCAGCGCAATGATCGGCAACGGCGTCGACCCGGCGTCCGCCTTGATCCGCCCCGCCGCCGTCCAGCCGTCCATCACCGGCAGGTTCATGTCCAACAGCACGATTTCGGGCCGTTCCGCGAGCGCCTTGTCCACCCCCTGCTGCCCGTCCGTCGCCAGGATCACGTCGTGGCCGCGGCGCTTCAAACGGCGGGACAGGAAGTCCCAGATCTCCTCGTGGTCCTCGACCAGCAGGATGCGGCTCATGGCGTGTCTCCGGCGCCGAGCTGCGGCGCGTCTTCGGGTGGAACGATGGCGTTGAGGTCGCGCGCGAGGTCGGCCAGGCTGATGCTGCCCTTGCGCACGATCCGGTCGGCCTGGGTGGTCAGCAGGTTCAGCTCCGCCGCGGTCATGTCCTTGGCCGTCAGCACGACCACCGGGACGGTTTGCCCGGCCGGATGGGCGCGCAGCGTCTGCAGGAACTCGAACCCGTCCATGACCGGCATCATCAAGTCCAGCAGGATCAGCGCCGGCATTGCCGCCTGCGTCGCCGCCAGCGCTTCGGCGCCGTTCGCCGCTTCGGTCACGGTCCAGCCATCCTTGCCGAGCATCGACCGGAGCCGCGCGCGTGCGTCGTGGTCGTCATCCACGACCAGCACCACGCCGGCGCCGGAACGGACGCGCAGCCGGGCAATGGCGCCCTTCAGCTTGTCCCAATGGATCGGCTTGACGAGGTAGTCGGTGGCGCCCAGCGCGTAGCCGAGGCTCTGTTCGTTGACCACGGACGCCATGATCACCGAGGTCTGCGCGAGCGCCGGGTCGGAGCGGATGGCGTGCAGCACAGCCCAGCCGTTCATCTGCGGCATCTCCACGTCGAGCAGCACGGCGAGCGGACGGAGCGCCCGGGCCTGCTCGAGGCCACTTTTGCCGTCCGCTTCGCAATGCACCTCGAACCCCTCTCGGCTCAGGAAGCGGGTCAGCAACTCGCGCGCCGATGGGTCGTCGTCGACCACCAGCACCACGTTGTTGCGCCGGGCCGAGACGGGTGCGCGCGAGGAGTCCAGCGGCTGCGCCACGTCCTCGGTGCCCTCCGGCAATGCCGCCGGCAGCTCGATGGTGAAGTTCGTGCCCTCGCCGGGGACGCTCGCGACCGAGACGTCGCCGCCCAGCTTGCGGCAGAACGCCCGGGTGATGGCGAGGCCGAGCCCGGTCCCGCCAAACTGCCGAGTGGTGCTTTCATCGGCTTGGGAGAAGCGGGTGAACAAGCGCCCGAGCTGCTCCTCGGTCATGCCGATGCCGGTGTCGCGCACGCCGAACACGAGCCAGTCCGCGCCGTCCCGGTCTTCCCGCCGGGCCAGCAGCACAACCTCGCCGTCCTCGGTGAACTTGGCCGCGTTGCCCAGCAAGTTCAGCAGGCATTGCCGGATCTTGAGGTCATCGGACACCATCTCGCCCAGCGCGCCCTCGACGAGGCGCGACAGGCGGTTGCGCTTGCGCCCGACCAAGGCCTCGGCCGAGGCCATCACCTCGTCCAACATCGCGTCCACCGCGAACCGCTCGCGCGACACCGTCATCCGCCCGGCCTCGATCTTGGACAGGTCGAGCACGTCGTTGATCAAGCCCAGCAAATGGCGGGCGCTCGACTCGATCTTGCCGAGGTCGCGCAGCAGGTGGGCGTGGCCGAGATCCTCGACTTCCTCGGCCAGCATCTCGCTGTAGCCGATCACCGCCGACAATGGCGTGCGCAGCTCGTGGCTCATGTTGGCGATGAACTGGCTTTTGGCGCGGTTCGCCGCTTCGGCCGCGTCGCGCGCCGCCGCGACCGCTTCGACCGCCGCCTTGCGGGCGGTGATGTCGGTGTGCACGCCGACCCACTCCAGCACGGCGCCGGTTCCGTCGATCACCGGGACTGCCGACGCCTCCATGTCGCGGTACTCGCCGTCGCGGCGGCGCAACCGATGCTCGACCTGGTAGCGGGTTGCTGCCGCCACCGCCTCCTGCCATCCCTCGATGGTGCGCGCCCGGTCGTCGGGATGCACGGCGTCGAGCCAGCCGGCGCCTTCGAGTGCCGCGGCGCTTTGACCGGTGAACCGGCTCCAGCCATCCTGCGGCGGCAGCAGCCGGCCGTCCGACGAGGTCGACCAGATGATGTCGGCCGCCGCGTCGATCAGGGTGCGGAACCGCGCCTCGCTTCGCCGCAAGGCGTCCTCGGATTGACGCTGCGCGGTGATGTCGGTGTTGGTGCCGAACCAGCGCACGACGTGGCCGTCGCCGTCGCGCTGCGGCATGGCCCGGGACAGGAACCAGCGGAACACGCCATCGTGCCGCCGCAGCGGGAACACGTCCTCCCACGGCTCGCCGGCGGCCAGCGATGCCTTGAACCGGGCGGTCACCGGCTCGAGGTGGTCGGCGTGGTGCACGAGCCGCCATCCCCAGCCCGCCATCTGCTCGAAGGTGGTTCCGGTGTAGTCGTACCAGCGCCGGTTGTACCAGAAGATGTAACCGCTGCCGTCGGCAATCCAGGCCAGTTGCGGGATGGCGTCGGCGACCATCTGAAAGTCTTCGCGTGAGGCAACCGGCGCCGGCTGCCGTGGCGGTCCGTCGCCGGCTCGGTGCTCGAGCGTGTTCGTCATCCGATGGCGGCCGTCTCGATTGTTGAGTTGGTGCAACGCAGCAGCGGCTGAATGGCTGCATGCCGGAACCCCGGGGCCGGCCCAAGGTTCTTAGAGGGCCTTCAAGGCCGTGCGCAGGGGATCAGGGCATGACACTCGACCAGGTCCTCGCCTTCGGGCTGATCGCGGCGACCATCGGCTGCTTCATCTGGGGCCGGCTGCCATACGACTTGGTCGCGTTGGCCGCCTTGACCGTCGGCGTGCTGATCGGCGTGGTGCCGGCGGCCAAGGCGTTCGAAGGGTTCTCGGACGAGGTGGTCATCATCATCGCCGCTGCCCTCGTCGTCAGCGCCGCGATCGCCCGCTCCGGCGTGGTCGAGGCAGCGATGCGGCCGATCACGCCGCATCTGCGAACGACCGCGGTCCAGGTGCCGGTCCTGGTCGGCTGTGTGGTGCTGCTGTCGATGGTGACGAAGAACGTCGGCGCGCTCGCCATCTTCATGCCGGTCGCGCTGCAGCTCGCCCGCCGCACCAAGACGTCGCCCTCGAGCCTGCTGATGCCGATGGCGTTCGCGTCGATGCTGGGCGGCCTGGTGACGCTGGTCGGCACGTCGCCCAACATCCTGGTGGCCAAGGTGCGCGCCGACACGCTCGGCGAGCCGTTTTCCATGTTCGCCTATACCCCAGTCGGGCTGTCGATCGCTGTCGTCGGCTTCCTGTTCCTGACCGTCGGATGGCGGCTGCTGCCGCATGGGCGCCGGGCGGCCTCGTCGATGGAAGCGGCATTCAACCTCGAGGATTACACCGCCGAAGCGCGGATCACCGCTGATTCGCCGCTGGCGGGCAGCAGCGTCGCCGAGCTCGAGGCGATGGCCGAGGGCGACGTGCGGGTGGCGCTGGTCGTGCGCGAGCGGTTCCGCCGCTACCCGCCCCATCCCGGCTTCGCGCTGCGCGGCGACGACGTGCTGCTGTTGCGCGGCGAGCCGACCGACCTCGAACGGCTGGTCGTCCGGGCGCGGCTGGAGCTGTCGGGTGGCGGCGACGGGGGGGCCAACGTTGTGGAGGGCGTCGTGACCGCCGACAGCCCGCTGGTCGGCAACACGCTGGCGAACGCCAAGCTCGAGCAGCGCTTCGACGCCGGCGTGCTCGCTGTCAGCCGCAGCGGCCAGCGCATCGCCCAGCGCTTGTCCAGCGTCCGGCTGCGCGCCGGCGACGTGATGGTGGTGCGCGGCGCGTCGGCGCGGCTGCCCGACATGCTGGGCGAGCTGCACATCCTGCCGCTGGCCGAGCGCAGCATCACGCTTGGTCGCAACGACCGCAGCTTCCTGCCGGCGTTCGTGCTGGGGGTGGCGATGCTGCTGGTGGCGCTGAAGCTCGTGCCGGTGGCGATCGCCTTCTTTGCCGCGGCGGTGATCCTGCTGCTGCTGCGGGTCATGACGATGCACGAGGCGTACGAGACGGTGGAATGGCACGTGCTGATCCTGCTCGGCGCGTTGATCCCGATCAGCCATGCGGTGCGCGACACCGGCGGCACCAACCTGATCG
Source organism: uncultured Alphaproteobacteria bacterium (assembly GCA_963752225.1). GTDB lineage: Bacteria > Pseudomonadota > Alphaproteobacteria > Acetobacterales > Acetobacteraceae > JBBROS01. Next base: position 419,068 of record CAVVXS010000007.1, read on the forward strand.
CCGGCTGGATGTTGAGCGCGGTGCACGGAGTGCCCGGCGCCGGCGCGTTGGCGATGGTGCTGGTCTTGACGATGATCGTCACACCGTTCCTGCACAACGCGCCGACGGTGCTGATTATGGGGCCCATCGCCGCCAGCCTGGCGGCCAAGCTCGGGCTGAGCGTGGACACGTTCCTGATGGCGGTGGCGCTGGGTGCGGGTTGCGACTTCCTGACGCCGATCGGGCACCAGTGCAACACGCTGGTGATGGGACCCGGCGGCTACCGGTTCGGCGACTATGCCCGGCTCGGCGCGCCGCTGTCGCTGGCGGTGGTGGTCGCCGGGCTGCCGCTGCTGTTGCTGTTCTGGCCGCTCGGTGGCCGCTGACGCGCCGGCCGCTACGTCCGGTCGAGATCGGCGTCTTCGCGACGCAGCAGCGCCTCGTCGATCTGCTCGAGCAGCTTGTGGAAGTCGACCGGCTTCGGATGGTATTCGTCGCACCCGGCCTCGATCGCCTTTTCCCGGTCGCCGGTCATGGCATGGGCAGTGAGCGCGATGATCGGCACCTGGTTCGGCAGCTGGTCCGGGAGCGCGCCGCGGCGCAGCGTGCGCGCCACCGTCCAGCCGTCCATCACCGGCAGGTCCATGTCCAGCAGCACGATGTCGGGCTGGGCGGCCCCGACCTGGTCCAGCGCTTGCTGGCCGTCATGCGCCAGAACCACCTCGAAGCCATGCCGGCGCAACCGGCGCGACAGGAAGTCCCACAGCTCCTCATGATCCTCGACCAGCAACACCTTCGTCATCCTCGTGCCTCCTGTCAGGCGCCGCCGGGGCCGGGGTGCCGCAGCCGGGCGCGCCGGCCGCTGCATCGTCGCCCGGATTCGGCCTCGACCGGAGCCAAGCAGCGATGAGCGGTCTCGGCAACCAGCCGCTGCCGGAGCTGCCGCCGGTGGCCACGACGCGGCCGCACGCGACGGGCGTCGCGGCGTTGAACGCGGGCGCCATCGTGGTGGCGGGGCTCTATCTCGGCCGCGAGCTGCTGGTGCCGATGGTGTTGGCCGTCCTGCTGGCGTTCATGCTGGCGCCCCTCGTGTTGCTGCTGCAGCGGCTGCGGCTCGGCCGCGGCCCGTCGGTGCTGATCGTGGTGATGGCGGCCTTCGTCGTCATCGGCGCCATCGGCACCGTGGTGGCCGGGCAGGCGTCGTCCTTGGCGCGCAGCCTGCCGTCGTATCACGACACCATCCAGGACAAGGTGAGGTCGTTGGCGGCCGGAAGCGAGGCGCTGGGTCACCTGGCCGAGCGGCTGCGCGATACCGTGGGCGCCGGTGGGGGGGCTGACCCCGCCGCGGCACGACCGCCGAGCAGCACCGTCCCCGCCGACCTCGATCCGTCCTCGGCCTTGTCGCTCGCGCGGTCGGTGGTGCTGCCGCTGTTCAGCCCGCTGGCAACGGCCGGCGTCGTCGCCGTGTTCGCGATCTTCGTGCTGATGGCGCGCGAAGACCTGCGCGACCGCCTGGTCCGCCTGCTGGGGCGCAAGGACCTGCAGCGGACGATCCTGGCGTTGAACGACACCGCGCGGCGCCTGTCGCGCTACTTCCTGTTCCAATTGCTGCTGAACTCCGGGTTCGGTGTGTTCGTCGCGACCGGGCTGTGGTTCGTCGGCCTGCCCGGCGCCGCCTTGTGGGGCATCCTGGCCGGCACGATGCGGTTTGTCCCGTTCATCGGCACGGTGATCGCGGTTGTGCCGCCGGTCCTGCTGGCGCTGGCGGTCGCGCCGGGCTGGTCACTGGCGCTGATTGTCCTGGGCCTGTTTATCCTGACCGATGTGGTGGTCTCGCAGGTGCTGGAGCCGCTGCTGTTCAGCCACAGCACCGGCCTGTCGCCCATCGCCATCATCGTTGCCGCGGCGTTCTGGGCGTTCCTGTGGGGCCCGGTGGGCCTGCTGCTCGCGACCCCGCTCACGGTGTGCCTGGTCGTGCTGGGGCGCTACATCGAGCCGCTCGCGTTCCTCGAGGTCATGCTGGGCGACACCCCGCCGCTGGAACCGGCGGAAACCTTCTACCAGCGCGCGCTCGAGGGCAACACGCGTGAAATGACGCTCGCGGCCGAGCGCGCCATCGCCAGTACCTCGTTGCAGGACTATTACGACCGCGTGGCCATGCTCGGCCTGGCCTTGATCCAGACCGACCTGGCCCGCGACGCGCTGGCGTTCGAACGGCTGGACGACATCCACACGAACCTCGAGACGCTGCTGGGCACCCTGTCCCGCCGGCCTGCCGCCGAGCCGGCCGAAGGCGCCGCCGTCCCGCCGCGCTGGACGCAGGACGGCGCCATACTCTGCATTCCCGGTCGCGGCCAATTGGACGGCTTGGCGACGGCGATGGCCGTGCAGGTGCTGCAGCGGAGCGGGTTCGGCGTCCGCCAAGTGTCCAACACGGTGCTGGGCGCCGGCCGGGACAAGTCGAGCCCGTTCGAGAGTGCCGCGCTTTGCTGCCTGTCGGTGCTCGACAAGGGCAGCACCGCGGCTGGCATCCGATACCTCCTCCGGCGCATCCAGCGCCAAGCGCCGGGCCTGCCGGTGGTGGTCTGCTTGTGGCAGGCCGAGGCCACCAGCCCGCTGCTGCAGGCGCTGCGGGCCGAGGGCGAGGAGGAAACGATCGTGCTGTCGCTGGGCGAGTTGGTCGCCTTGGCGCGGGTGGTTGCGGCCCGCTCGACCCAGCGCGTAGCCGCCACCGCGGATTAGCAGGAAATGGTGCCCAGGGCCGGAATCGAACCAGCGACACTGCGATTTTCAGTCGCATGCTCTACCAACTGAGCTACCTGGGCGCCGGGCGGAGGCAGGGTGGTTAGCCCAGGCCGGGCCGGGGATCAAGCCCGCCCCTGCACTCAGTCCTCCTCGGCAACGTCCTCGGCCGTTTCTTCGTCGGGCGGCCCCGGCACGGCGTAGACATTGGTGAACCAGCGGCCGAGATCGACGTCGGCGCAGCGGCGGGAGCAGAACGGATGCAGCCGGCCCTCCGCCGAGGGACGGCCGCAGATGGGGCAGGTTTCAGCCACGCGGCAAGACCTCCATTCGCCAGGTGCCCGGCGCAAGCGCGGGTTCGCTTCGGAGGATCAGGGGGCGACCGGTTCGCCGCGCAAGATCGGCCCGTGCGGCCGCATCGTTTTCGAGCGCGGCGGCGACGTCGGGCGCCGCCAGCAGCCGGTGGCGCGCGGCCGGGTTGGCGGCGTCCTCCGCGGCCAGGCGGCGCAAGGCGGCCAGTGCGGCCGCATGCGGACCGGCCAGCAACTCGTGCAGCGGCGGGTGAACCCGGGGCCGCAGGATTTCCGCCAAGCCCAGCGCGGTGAAGCCGAGAAAGCGCGGCCGCAGCGGGTCCGGCGCCAGCGCAGCCGCGACGTCCGGCGCCAGCCCGGCGCGTGCCCGCGCGGCCATCCCGGCAAGATCGACGACGATGCCGCCCGACAGGTTGCGCAGCCGGATCGCACGCGCGACGTGGGGCAGGGCGGCCCGGTTGGCGTCGCGCTGCGCACCGGCCTTGACGCGGCGCTCGGCGGTGGCGGCGCCCGCGTCGAGGTCGATTGCGACCAAAGCCGGCGTCGGATGGATGCTGGCCCGGCCGCCGCCCGGCAATGGCAGGATCGGGTCGGCCAAGGCGGCCACGGCGGCTTCGGTGGCGTCGTCCCAGGCACGGGCGGCGAGGCTGGCGCGGCCGGGCCAGACCGCCGGGTCGTCGACGACCACGGCCGCCCCTTCGTGCCATTGCAGCAGCCGCTCGATCGCGCCCGGACCGCGGGCGAGCAAGGCAGGCGGTCCGGCGCCGGCCTGCTCGGTGCGGGCGGACAGGCGCGGCCCCTTGTCGCCCTGGGCGGCGCGGGTCACGACCACGGTGACGGCGTCGCCGACGCGCAGCCCGGCGCCGCCCTGGCTGTCGGGCAAGAACCCCTCGCTGTGCGGCAGGACGACGAAGGCGCCGGCCATGGCGGACACGATTGCGCCGACCCGGCCGCGCAACCGGTCGCCGACCCACTCCGGCGCACCGGGCCGTTCGATTGCGTAGTCGAGCAGACGGCCCTCCCGGACCGCGACCGCGCGGATCTCGCCGGGGCTGCAGGCGGCCAGGATGGTGGTCTCGTTCATGGCGTGGTCAGCGTCCCGGCGTCATGGCCGGACGTGATCCCGGAATCTGGTGCGACGTCGAGGCACTGGGTCGCGCGGTCAAGGCACTGGATAGCCGCGGCCTTTCAGCAGCTGCGCGGTTTCGAACAGCGGCAGGCCGACGACGCCGCTGTAGCTGCCGGTCAGCAACCGCACGAAGCCCGCGGCGCGGCCTTGGATGGCGTAGCCGCCGGCCTTGCCCACGCCTTCGCCGCCCGCGACATACGCCTCGATCTCGTTCTGTGGCAGCCGGGCGAACACCACGGCGCTGTCGACCACGCGCTCGGACACTTGGCCGCCCGGCGCCACCAGCACGACGGCCGAGATCACGTGGTGCCGGCGTCCGGACAGCAGCGCGAGGCAGCGGCGCACCTCGGCAGCGTCGTTCGCCTTCGGCAAGATCCGGCGGCCAACCGCGACCACCGTGTCGGCGGCCAGCACGAAACCGCCCGGTGCTGCGCAGGCCGCCGCCTTGCCGCCGGCCATGCGGCGCGCGTACAGGCGCGGGATCTCGTCGCGGTGGGGCGTCTCGTCGATGTCGGCGGGAACGACCCGATCGGGAGTGATGCCGATCTGGGCCAGGAGGGCGAGCCGTCGCGGGCTCGCGGAGGCGAGGGTGAGCGGCGCTACTTGAATCGAAATGTAATGCGGCCCTTGGACAAATCGTATGGCGTCATTTCGACGTTGACGCGATCGCCCGCCAGCACGCGGATCCGGTTCTTGCGCATCTTGCCGGACGTGTGCGCCAGGATGCTATGCTCGTTGTCCAGCTTGACCCGGAACATGGCGTTGGGAAGCAATTCCATCACCGTTCCGCTGAATTCGATCATATCTTCTTTTGACATTCGGTTCCTTGTTCCTGTGGTATTTCAATGATGCCGCGGAATGTGATCATGGCCGGGAGCCGGGTCAAGCCGAACGGGCAAGACGCCGGGCCACGCTGCGCGCATGCGCGGACAGCCCCTCGGCCTCGGCCAGCAGCACGGCGGCGGGCCCCACCCGTTCCAGCCCGTCCCGCCCGGCCGCGACCCAGGTCGTGCGCTTGAGGAAGTCGAACACGGAAAGCCCCGAAGCGAAGCGCGCCGTGCGCCCAGTCGGCAGCACGTGGTTGGGCCCGGCCACATAGTCGCCGATCGCCTCCGGGCACCACGCGCCCAGGAAAGCGGCGCCGGCATGGCGGATCTTCGCGAACAGCGCCGGCGGGTCGGCGACCATGATCTGCAGGTGCTCGGGTGCGAGCCGGTTGGTGAGCGCGGCGGCTTCGTCCCAGTCGCGTGCCAGGATGACGGCGCCGTGGTCGCGCCAACTGGCGCCGGCGATGGCGGCGCGTGGCAGCGTCTGCAGCGCCCGCTCGACCGCGGCCGCGACCTGGCCGGCGAACGCGTGGCCGGTGGTGATGAGGATGCTTTGCGCGCTCTCGTCGTGCTCGGCCTGCGCCAGCAGGTCCATTGCGACGTCGTCGGCATCCTGCCGCTCGTCCGCCAGCACCACCACCTCGGACGGCCCGGCGATGCTGTCGATGCCGACACGGCCGAACACCTGGCGCTTGGCTTCAGCGACGTAGGCGTTGCCGGGCCCGACAATGCGGTCCACCGGCGCGACGGTCGCCGTGCCGAACGCGAGTGCCGCCACCGCTTGCGCCCCGCCGACCCGGTAGATCTCGGAGACCCCCGCGCGGCGAGCCGCGGCGAGCACCAGCGGGTTCAGCCGCCCATCGGGGCAGGGCACGCACATGGCGATGCGGCCGACACCGGCGACGCGGGCCGGCAGCGCGTTCATCAGCACCGACGACGGATACGCCGCCTTGCCGCCCGGCACATACAGCCCGACCGCATCGAGCGGCGTCCAGCGCATCCCGAGCGTCAGCCCGGCAGGGTCTGGCAGCTCGACGTCCTGCGGCAGCTGCGCCCGATGGAACGCCTCGATGCGGGTCGCCGCGAGGTCCAGCGCATCGGCCAGCTCCGGGGCGATCTCGGCGACCGCAGCGTCGATCTCGGCCGGCGTAACCCGGAGCGTGGCCGCGGTCAGGCTTTGACGATCGAACCGGTTGGTGAGGTCGAGCAACGCCGCGTCGCCACGCTCGCGTACGTCGGCGATGATGGCGGAGACCGCGGCATCCACCCGGGCCGTGGTGTCGCGCGCACCCTGCAGCAGCGCGGTGAAGGCGGCCTCGAAGCCGGGGTCACTGGTGTCGAGCTGGATCATGGAAGGAGCGCGTCGCGGAAGCGGGCAATCCAGGCGCCGACCTGCTCGGGCCGGGTCTTCAGCGCGGTGCGGTTGACGATCAGCCGGCTGGTCACGTGGGCGATGATTTCGGTTTCCTCGAGGCCGTTGGCGCGCAGCGTGCTCCCGGTTTGCACCAGATCCACGATCAACCGCGACAAGCCCAAGCCCGGCGCCAGCTCCATCGCGCCGTTCAGGTGCACCACCTCGGCCTGCACGCCGCGGGCGGCGAAGTGGCGGCGGGCGATGTTGGGGTATTTGGTCGCCACCCGCACGCGCGACCACGTCAAAGGATCGTCGGCGCCGGCACTGCCGGCCGGCTCGGCGACGCTGACCCGGCAGCGACCAATGCCGAGGTCGAGCGGCGCGTAGATTTCGGAGTAGTCGAACTCCATCAGCACGTCGGCGCCGCAGATGCCGATCTGCGCGGCGCCGAACGCCACGAACGTCGCGACGTCGAACGGCCGCACCCGCACGACGTCGAGGCTTGCGTCGTTGGTGGGGAAGCGCAGCCGGCGGCTGTCCTCGTCGAGGTAGTCGTGCGCCGGTCTGACGCCCACGCGGTCGAGCAGCGGCCCGCATTCTTCGAGGATGCGGCCTTTCGGCACGGCCAGCACCAGCGGCGCGTCAACCTCGGCGGCGGCCAGGCTGGCGGCCGGGAACGGGGCGGTCATGCGGGGGCCGGACAAAACATCGCGGGGCCATAGCACTTGCCGGGGTGCGGCGGGAACCCGGGATGGCGCGGGGCTGGTGCGACCGGATCGGCCTACGATGCGGGCCGTGCGCCGTGACTCGCCCCCACATGCGTTCCAGGCCCCGTCATGGCCGGGCTTGGTCCGGCCATACTTCGCGGTGAGGGGCGGCGGGTCGTGGCGGCGTGCATCAGATCCCCGGGTCAAGCCCGGGGATGACGTTTAGGGGAGGCCCGTGATGACGTTCGGGACGTCAAGGCTCGGTGTCGGCGTAGAGGCGGCGCTCGGTCGGGCTGAGGGTTCGGAAAGCGTCGGACGGCCCGTCAGCCGGTGACGCGCTCGATCGTGGCGCCGCAGGAGGCGAGCTTCTCTTCCAGCGCTTCGTAGCCGCGATCCAGATGATAGACCCGGTTCACCACCGTCTCCCCCCGAGCGGCCAGGCCGGCCAGCACCAGCGACACCGAGGCGCGGAGATCGGTCGCCATCACTGGCGCGCCGGACAGGCTGGCAACGCCGCGGATGATGGCCGAGGCACCGTGCACGTTGATCCGGGCACCCATCCGGTTCAGCTCCGGCACATGCATGAAGCGGTTTTCGAAGATGGTCTCGGTCACCATCGCCGCGCCCTCGGCGACCGACATCACCGCCATGAACTGCGCCTGCATGTCGGTGGGGAAGCCAGGATAGGGCTCGGTCATCGCGTCGATCCCGCGCAGCCCGTCCGCCCGGCGCACCCGCATGCCCTCGGCCGTCTCGTCGATCTCGCAGCCGGCTTCGGTCAGCGCATGGACCAGGGCGCCGAGATGCCGGGTATCGGCGCCGCGCAGCTCCACCTCGCCCCCGGTGATGGCGACGGCGCAGGCGTAGGTGCCGGTTTCGATCCGGTCGGCGACGATCGGATGATGCGCGCCGTGCAGCGACGGGACGCCCTCGATGACGAGCCGGTCGGTGCCGGCGCCCTCGATGCGGGCGCCCATCGCGATCAGGCAAGCGGCGAGGTCGCCGATCTCCGGTTCACGGGCGGCGTTGGCAAGGATCGTTTGGCCGTCGGCCAGGGTGGCCGCCATCAGCAGGTTCTCGGTGGCGCCGACCGAGGCGAACGGCAGCACGATGTGCGCGCCGCGCAGGCCGCGGGGCGCGGCGGCGTGCACGTAGCCGCCTTCGAGCTTGATGACGGCGCCCATCTGCTCGAGCCCCTTGAGGTGCAGGTCCACCGGCCGCGTGCCAATCGCGCAGCCGCCGGGCAGCGACACGCGGGCCTCGCGCATGCGGGCCAGCAGCGGGCCGAGCACCAGGATGGAGGCGCGCATCTTGCGCACGATGTCGTATGGCGCTTCGGTGTTGGTGATGGCGCCGCCGATCGACAGCGATCGGCCGTCGGGCTCCACCGCGCAGCCGTGCTGCGACACCAGCGCCGACATGGTGGCGATGTCGGCCAGGCGCGGCACCCGGCCGAGCACCAGGCGCTCGTCGGTCAGCATGCCGGCCGTCATCAAGGGGAGGGCGGCGTTCTTGGCGCCGCCGATGCTGATGCTGCCGTGCAGCGGCTTGCCGCCGCGAATGCGGATGCGATCCATGCTCGTCTTCCTCAGGGTCGGGACAGTCGGGACAGTTGTGGTCACATCCGCGGCAGTGCGACGCCGCGCTGACCCATGTACTTGCCCGCCTTATCGGCGTAGCTGACGTCGGGGGCCAACTCCCCGCGCAGGAACAGGAACTGGCAAATCCCTTCATGGGCGTAGATCCGCGCCGGCAGCGGCGTGGTGTTGCTGATCTCGATCGTGACCTGGCCTTCCCATTCCGGCTCGAGCGGCGTGACGTTCACGATGATGCCGCAACGGGCGTAGGTGCTTTTGCCGAGGCAGATGACCAGCACGTCGCGCGGGATGCGAAAATACTCGATCGTGTGGCCCAGGGCGAAGGAGTTCGGCGGGATGATGCACGCCGGACCTTTGCGGGTCACGAAGCTGTCGGGGCTGAACGCCTTGGGGTCCACGACCGCGCTGTCGACGTTGGTGAAGATACGAAAATCGTCGGCCACGCGGGCGTCGTAGCCGAAACTCGATAGCCCGTAGCTAATGACGCCGTCGCGGCGTTGGCTTTCGACGAACGGCTCGATCATGGCGCGTTCGACCGCCATGCGGCGGATCCAGTGGTCGGGCATCACGGGCATCGGCACCTCGAGGAACCGGGCGCCGGAGCGGCGGGGCCGGGTCGGCCGCCCTTTTGGACGGCGACGCGAGGCTCTAGCCCAGCCGCCGAGTCGGAGCAAACGACGTCGCGTCAGAACAGCTTCGTCAGCGCCCAGACCAACATCTGCAGCAGCACTGCCCACAGAACGAGGCTGGCGACGGTCGCGAAGGCGATGCCGGTGATCGGCCTCACCTCGTCGCGCCGCAGCCGTTGCGCACCGGTCCGCCGTTGCCACGAGGGCCGCACAGCCAGGAAGTCCGAGCCGGGACGAATGATAGCTCTCCGATCACCACCGAGGGCGCCGCCCGTTGCGCGCCACATCTAGCGACACCCAAACTGGCCGATTCCGATCACGAAAAAAAGAACATTTTTGCACGGAACTTTAACAATTCCGACTATTTCGGCCGCTTGCTGACTGGGTCCGCCGAGCCGTCCGCTGCATTGTTCACCGGGCCTTGCACACGCGCTTGCTTCCGCCGGCGCAAGTTGTCCCGCAGTGCCGCCGCCTCCCGTTCGAGGCGGCGTTGGCGGTCGGCTTCGGCCTGCGGCGTCCGCGCTGGCGGCTGGCGATCCCGAGCGGTCATAGCGCCAGACTCGGACCTCCGGGCAGGCGTGGTCAAGCTGGCCTGCAGCCCTGGGCTTGACAAATTCTGTAACCATGGTTACTAATTCGCGTATGGACCAGATGGTTGCCCAAGTGCCCCCCGGCCGGACCGAGTTGTCGCCGCTGCGCAGCTTCGGCTTTCGGCTGTGGCACGTGCAGCATGCGTGGACCCGGCGTTTGGAAGCGGCGCTGGCGCCGGTCGGGCTCACGCATATGCAATACGTCATGCTCCGCGCCGCCGACTTCCTGGCCCGCCAAGGCGAGCGGCCGGCCCAGCGCTGCCTCGCGGACGTCCTCGCAACGGACCGGATGATGGTCAGCAAGGTCGTCCGCCTGCTGGAAGGCAAGGGGCTGGTGGTCCGCTGCGTCCACCCGGACGACCAGCGGGCCAATCACGTGGCGCTCACCGACGCGGGCCGGCGCAGCCTGGCGCAAGCGATCGAGGCGGCGCAGGCCGAGCAGGCCCGCTTTTTCGGCCGTCTCGGCCCCACCCGGCAGGCGGAGTTCGGCGCCGTGCTCGATCAGCTGCTCGAGCTGGAAGGCATCTCGTTGTTCGTGCCGCCGGCCGACGCCGCGGCCGCCGCGTCGCAGGAGGCTTGAGCCGATGGATGGATCGCAATCCGTCGGCATGATCTCGCTCGCGCCGGCGCCGCGCCGCGGGCGCCGCCGCGTGCTGCTCGGGGCGCTCGCTGCGGTCGTGGCCGGCGGCCTCGCCTGGTATGGCTGGAGCTGGTGGACGGTCGGCCGCTTCTTCGAGACCACCGACGACGCCTATGTCGCCGCTGACATGGTCCCGGTCAGCAGCCGCCTCGCCGGCCAGGTCGCGGCGGTTCTGGTGACGGACAACCAGCAGGTGCACGCCGGTGACGTGCTGGCCCGGCTCGACGACCGCGACCTGCAGGCCGCGCTCGAGCAGGCGCGCGCCGACGTTGCCGGCGCCGAAGCCGACCTCGGCAGCATCCAGGCCCAGCTCAAGCTGCAGGCCAGTTCGATTGCGGTCGCGGAGGCCGACGCCGCCAGCGCCGATGCGGCCCTCGTGCTCGCCCGGGCCGAGTTCAACCGCTACACCGACCTCGTCCGCACCGGCACCGGCTCGGTGCAGCGGCAGCAGCAGGCGCAGGCCGACATTCGCGCCCGCGAGGCCGCTGTCGCCCGCGCCCGCGCCAGCGTCGAGGGCGCCCGGCAGCAGGTCGCCGTGCTGCAGGCGCAGTCGGCGCGGAGCCAGGCGCAGCTGCTGCGCATGCAGGCCGTCATGCACCAGGCCGAGCTCAACCTGTCCTATGCGACGATACTGGCGCCGGTGGACGGCGCCGTCGGCGACCGTTCGTTGCGGGCCGGCGCCTATGTGCAGCCGGGCACCCGCCTGCTCAGCGTGGTGCCGATGGGGACCGGCCTTTATGTCGTGGCCAATTTCAAGGAAACGCAGCTGACCCGGATGGGCGCCGGCGAGCAGGTCGACCTCGACCTCGACATGCTGCCGGGCCATACGCTGCATGGCCGGCTCGAAAGCCTGGCGCCGGGCTCGGGCAGCACGTTCGCGCTGCTGCCGCCCGAGAATGCGACCGGCAATTTCACCAAGATCGTGCAGCGGGTGCCGGTGCGGATCCGGTTCGAGCCCGATGACGCGCTCGACCGGCTGCGTCCGGGCTTGTCGGTCACGGCAGGGGTGGACACGCGGACGGCGCCGGCCGGCAAGCTGCGGACGCTCGCTGCCGCGCCCTTTGCCGGCGGGGTTGCCGCTGCACCATGAGCGGCGCGCTTCCTGCCGGTGCGGCGTCGGTCGTGCCGCGGACGGGAGCATCGCTGCGCGACTGGGTGGCGTTCATGGGCGGCGCGCTCGGCGCGTTCATGGCGGTGCTCGACATCCAGATCACCAACAGCAGCCTGGCCGACATCCAAGGCACGCTTGGCGCCAGCCTCGACGAGGGCAGCTGGATCTCGACGGGCTATTTGATCGCCGAGATCATCGTCATCCCGCTCACCGGCTGGCTGGGCGGCGTGTTCGGCCTGCGCCGCTACCTGGTCGCCAATGCGTCGCTGTTCCTGGTGTTCTCGGTGCTGTGCGGCTTGGCGACGAACCTGTCGCAGATGATCCTGTTCCGCATCGGCCAAGGCTTCACCGGCGGGGTGCTGATCCCGACCGCGTTCACCATCATGCTGCTGCGGATCCCGCTGGCGCAGCGATCGATCGCCGGCGCCCTGTTCGGGCTTTCGGTGACGTTCGCCCCGGCGATCGGCCCGACGGTCGGCGGCTGGCTGACGGATACGTACAGCTGGCACTGGATCTTCTACATCAACCTCGTGCCGGGCGCCGCGCTGATCGGCATGATCCTCTACGGCCTGGATGACGCGCCGATGCAGCTCGGCCGCCTGCGCCGCGGCGACTGGGCCGGGATCGCGACGATGGCCGCGGGTCTCGGCTGCCTCGAATACGTGCTCGAGGAGGGGCAGCGGAAGGACTGGTTCGGCGATCCGACGATCCGGCTGTGCGGCGTGATCGCGGCGGCGTCGCTGGCGGCGTTCTTCGCCATCGAGCTGATCCGCCGGGAGCCGCTGCTGGACCTCCGGCTGCTGGCCCGGCGCTCGCTGGGAGCGGCGAGCTTCATCAATTTCCTGACCGGGCTGGCGCTGTACGGCTCGGTTTACATTATGCCGCTCTACCTGGCGCGGGTGCAGGGCTACGACGCTTATCAGATCGGCATGGTGCAGATGTGGATGGGCGTTCCGCAACTGTTCCTGCTGCCGTTCCTGCCGATCATCATGAAGCATGTCGACAGCCGGCTGGTGCTCGGGTTCGGCATCTCGCTGTTCGCCGTGAGCTGCTTGATGAACGGGTTCGGGATGAGCGGCGACACCGCGGCCGAGCAACTGCGTTGGCCGCAGCTGGTGCGGGCGCTGGGGCAGCCATTCATCATCTCGCCGCTGTCGCAGATGGCGACTGTCGGCATCGGCCCGGCGCAGGCAGGTGCGGCCAGCGCCTTGTTCAACATGATGCGCAACCTCGGCGGCAGCGTCGGGATCGCCATGCTGGCGACGGTCGCCGAGCATCGCGAGCATTGGCATTTCTCGGTCATTGCCGAGCGGATCAGCAGCAATTCGACCCTGCTGGCCGAGCGGCTTGGCCGGACGGCGGCGGTGCTCGGCGGACACGACCGGGCGGTGGCGTCGCTCGCCAACCAGGTGCGGAGGCAGGCGACGGTGATGGGCTATGCCGACTGCTTCACCATCATCGGCGCCGGGCTGGTGCTGTCTTTGGGGGCCATCGCGCTGCTCACGCGCGCGCGGCCCGGGGCGCCCGGCGGCGGCCACTGACGCGACCGCTGGGGGCGGGAGGACGGTTAGAGCAGCATCCGACCGAACCGGATCAGTTCGGTTGGATGAAGTTGCTCTATCCACCTAGTTTTAGAGCACTACTCCCGAGCCGATTGGCTCGGGAAGTGCTCTAAGCCGCCGCCAGCTGCTTGTGGTCGGCCCGGAAGGTGGCCGCGATGTATTCGGCGAGCGCGTCGGTCACCGGCTGCCGCGGGTCGTCGCTGCGCAGCATCAGGATCTCGAATTGCGGCAGCGACGGCAGGCCCTCCTCGGGGCGCATGGCGCGCAACGTTTCCGGCAGCCAGGCAGACGGCCCGACCGTGACCGCCAAGCCGGCCATGACCGGGGCGTGGGTGCCGATCAACGAGCTCGAGTGATAAGCCACCCGATACGGCCTGCCGGCGGAGTCGAGCGCCCGGCGCGCTTCCAGGCTCCAGGTGCAATGGTCGGCGGCCAAGGCGACCGGCAGCGGATCCTGCCGGTGCGGCGTGTGGCTGCTGGAGGTGATCCAGGCCAGCGGACCGCGCAGGAGGACCTCCGCCGGGCGGCCCGGCGCTTGGTGGCCGTCCGAGCAGAGGGTCAGATCCAGGTCGCCGTTATGCAGGCGCTCGACCAGCATCGAGCTCGGCAAGCAGAGCACGTCCACCTGCACCGAAGGATGGCTTTCGGCGAAGCGCTTGAGGATGGTCGGCAGGTAGCGCAGCGCGTAGTCGTCGGGCGTGCCGAGCCGCACCGTCCCGTGTACGGCGGGCGAGCGGAAGCTGGTCCAGATTTGGTCGTTGAGCGCCAACATCTCGCGCGCCCGGGCCAGAAGGAACTCGCCATGCGGCGTGAGCTGGACGGCTCCGCCCTTGCCGCGGGTCAGGAGGCGTTGGCCGAGCATCGATTCCAGCCGCTGCACTTGCATGCTGACCGCTGATTGGGTGCGACCCACCCGGGCAGCGGCGCGGGTGAAGCTCGCGTCCTCGGCAATGAACACGAACGCACGAAGCAGATCGGGGTCGAGCGCGAGTGGGAGCGACATGGCTTCCTTCCAGAACGGTCATCATGATCGCTGATGTCGCATATAAGCGCAATTCGTTTTCCTAATGCGCAAGGGTGTCCCATGTGGGAGTGCATCGACGAGGTCGATAGGAGGTCACCATGGCAACGAGAACCCTTCCATTCCATCCCGCCAGCACCCAGCCCTCGCTGCAGGCTTTACCGCGCGCGGCGTGGCACTCGCTCCGCGCGATGTGGCGCGCCCGGACGACCCGGCGGGTGCTGATGGAGATGGACGCGCGGATGTTGGCCGACATCGGCGTGGGCCGCGGCGAGGCCTATCACGAGGCGAACCGGCCATTTTGGGACATCGAGACGCGGCGCTGAGCGCCGGCTTGCGGCCGCCCGCTTGCGCGACCTGACGCCTCCCGGCGAAAGGACGGCGCGGGCGGTCTGCAAGATGATCGGCAAGTCCCGGCGTAAGCCGTCGCCCGTTTGGTAGCCAAAGCTTAGCCGCGCTTTTGCCGACCTTCGGAATACGACGGCGATCCAGACGCGTCGCCGCCGCGAACGCACCAGACGCGGACGCCGTTTGGCCTCGAGATGCCGCTGCTGCGTCGGCAATTGTCAGGAAGCTTTCGGCCGGGGCAGCCGGCCTTGCCTTCGCCGGCAACTCGCCGCTAGTGGGCGGCATGTTGCGCCCGATCTTCGCCTTCGTGCTGCTCGCCGGCTGCTCGCCCAACTACTCGCCCGACACTTACGCGGCTGTGGCGGTGCAGCAGGCCAACAAGGTCGAGCAAGGAACCGTCGTCGGCGTACGCAAGGTGCTCGTGCAAGCGACGGGAGCGACCGGTGCGGTTGCGGGCGCCGCGGCGGGTGGCATCGCCGGATCCCAGGCGCCGGTCGGGACCGCGCTGACCACGCTCGGCGGGACGCTGGTGGGTGGGCTCGTGGGCACCGGCATCGAGCGCGCCACCGGCGACACGACGGCGTTCGAATACATCGTGCGCAAGGGCAACGGCGAGATGGTCAGCGTCACCCAAAAAGACGAGACGGCGCTGGCGATCGGGCAGAAGGTGCTGGTGATCTCGGGCTCGCAAGCACGGATCGTCGGCGATTACACGGTGCCGGTCGAGCCCGCGAAGCCGGCCGCCGAGGTCGCCGTGGTGCCGCTGCCGCTCAAGAACCAGCCGTTGCCGGCGCCCATGTCGGAGCAACCCGCGGGGGCGCCCGACGCCCCCGCGCAGCCTTGATTACGGCTTAGTTGCGCAGTTCGGCCGGCACCTTGCCGCCGTTCTCGGCCAGCTTGTCCATGACCTGCTTGTGCAGCCAGATGTTCATCGCCGCGCTGTCGTTGGTGTCACCGCTGTAGTGCAGCTCGGTGGCGAGCGACTTGCGGTTCTCGAGGCTGCTGTCGAGGCCGAGCAGCTTCATCAGGTCGACGATGGACGTCTGATAATTGAGCGGCTGTCCCGCCTTGCTGCTCATCTCGGCCAACACCGCGCCGACATCGACGGCCGGCGCCGCCGCGCCGGTGGCGGGCGATTGCCCGGCGGCCGGGGTCGAGCCGCTTTCGGGCGTGGCCGGGTCGGCGCCGGGCGACGGGGCGGCGGCCGCGGCGGGGTGGTTGAAGATCTTGGACATGATCGAGCCGAAAATGCTCATGCGACGTTCTCCTCTGGACGCGAACGCAACGGGGTGGGGGCGAGGGAGTTGCCGCCGATGTGAGCGGAACGGCGTGGAACCCGGCAATCAGATCTGGCGGGTGAGGCGGAACCAGAACAGGACCGCGGCGTCGACCGGCACGGCGGGGATCTCGCGCAGCCGCCACCACCAGCGGCGCAGCAGCCGGCTCGAGGCCGGGCCGACCGGCGGCGGGCTGCGATGGGCGTCGAGCCCGGCCAGCCCGAGCAGCAGCACGCAGCGCGCCATGTGGTAGGACGAGGTGGCCGCGTAGACCGGTCCCTTGGCGCCGCGCAACAGGCGGGCGACGGCCTGCACCGAGCGGACGGTGTTGCGGCCGGTCGGCTCCAGGATGATCAGCTCGGGATGCACCCCCCGCTGCATCAGCAGGTCGGCCATCACGTCCGCCTCGGGCGGGCCGTGCCGGCCTTGGCCGCCGGTGACCACGTACATCGGTTGCGGCAGCACCCGGCGCCCGAACTGCGCGGCGGCGCCGACCCGGTCGCGCATCGCCCCGCTGGGCGAGCCGTCCTCGCGAACGGCGGCGCCGAAGATCACGATATAGGGCTGGTCGAACATGCAGTGCCGGCGCCGTGGGGTGCGGCCAGGAGAATGCGGTTCACGCCCGACAAGGCGGCGAAGGTCTGCCGCCACGCACGTTCGACCGCGGCGGGCGCCGTGCCGCGTCCGGCGAGCTCGGCGGTGATGGCGCCCACGCTGCGAACGCCGTCGATGAGCCGCAGGATGGCGCTGGCCAGCGGCGGCACCGCGACCGGCACGCGCAGCCCGTCGAACACGAACGGCAGCGTGCCGTCGGGGCGGATATTGCGGGCGAGCTCCGGACCCGGCATCTCGCGCGCGACCGGGATCGCGGCCGGGTCGGCGGGGTCCGGCGGCGGCGGCCGCTCGGTAGCTCGCACGGCGTAGATCACGTGCGTGCTCATGTTGCCGGCGAGGTCCTCGGCCAGGGCGGCCCGCTCGATCGGGTCGAGGGCGGCGATACGGGCGCGCAGCTTTGGGTCGGGGAGCAGGGCGGCCGGGTCGTAGCGCATCGGCTCCATGAAGCAGGTGATGGCGAGACCGGCGTCGTCCATCAGCGCAGCCAGACTGCGCACATCGTAGGCGCGGTCGCGCGGGTTGAGCAACAAGTCGAACAGGCCGGCGTCGCCACCCTCGATATGGTCTCCGAAGTAGCGGTTGGCCCGCAGCCAGGCGGTTTCCGGCAAGTGCCGCATCACCCGTCGGGCCATGTCGAGCCGCGCGGCGGGGGGGTCGTCGACCGGGGCCAGCCGGCGCAGCGCGTCCTGCAGCATGTAAACGCCGGTGCGGCCGTGCGGCGCGTAGAGCATCAGACCGAGGCCGCCGCCCGGCGCCAGCACCGATAGCAGCGCCCGCAAGCCGGCCGCCGGGTCGGGCAGATGGTGCAGCACGCCGCAGCAATCGATGTAGTCGAACGGTCCCGGCGCCGATCCGGGCAGGTCGAGGATGGACCCCTGCACGAACGCCACCTCGAGGCCGCGGGCCTCGGCGCGGGCGCGGGCAATCGCCTGCGCCGGGGTGGACCGGTCGAGATGCGTGACCCGGCCCGGCCGGCCGTCGCGCGCCATATGCTGGGCCAGCATGATCGTACCGTCGCCGGTGCCGCCGCCCGCGAACAGGGCATGCAGCGGGGTGGTGCGCGGCCGGGCGGCCCCGAACACCCAATGGTCGATCTCACGCAGGTGGCTGGGGCTGCCGATGATCAGGCGCTTGGCTTCGTCGCGCGGGTCGCGGGCGGGATAGGGGTAGGCCTCGTATTGCCCGGCCAGGATCGCGTCGGTTGCGTCGTGCATGCGGCTGGCATATCCCGCCGCCATGCCAGTCGCCAAATTGCCCGGTGCACGAGGATATTTCGGCCTCGGCGCCGAGGGCGTGTCGAAGTCGGCGAACATGGGCGCGCTGCTGCGCACCGGGCACGCGTTCGGCGCCGCGTTCTGCTTCACCGTTGGTGCCGGCTGGGATGCGCGGGCGCAGCGCGGGGCGGACACCGCCGACACCCCGGCGCACGTGCCGCTGTGGCGCTTCGGCGCGGTGGACGAGGTTGTGCTGCCGCGCGGGTGCGCGCTGGTCGGCATCGAGCTGCTGGACGATGCGATCGAGCTGCCGTCGTTCCGGCACCCGTTGAGCGCGGCCTACGTGCTCGGGCCGGAACGCTCGGGACTGTCTGACGCGATGCGGGCGCGGTGCCGCCACATCGTGCGGATCCCAACCCGGTTCGCGCTGAACCTGGCCGTCGCGGGGGCGATCGTGCTCTACGACCGGCTGCTGCAGCACGGCCGGTTCGCGGCGCGGCCGGTGGCAGCCGGTGGCCCGGCGGAGCCCCTGCCGGCAGCGTCCGGACATGGCGATCCGGTGTTCCGGCGCCACATACCGGATTGGAAGTAAGTAGCCTTGTCCTTACAGCAGGGGGACCGTATCTGTGCCGGCATGCGACTGCTCCTTTCCGTTGTGATTGGCTCCTACCTCCTTGGCGTCGGGCTGGCCTCGCCCGCGCTGGCCCAGAACCGGTCCGCGCACTCGACCGCCCGCACTTCCTCCCACTCAGCCCCCGCCGCCGCGCCGCGCTCGATCGGCACGTTCGACGACTGGCAGGCGGCGACGCATGTCGAGGCAGGGGCAACGGTCTGCTACGCCTTCACGCGGGCGCATTCATCGGTGCCGGCCCTGCCGGGGCGGGGCGAGGTGGTGTTGACGGTCACGCAACGTCCGAGCGGGCGGGACGCGGTGGCCATCAGCGCCGGGTTTCCTTACCCGTCCGGGGCGGAGGTGACGGTGGAGGTCGAACGCACTGAGCTCGCGTTCTACACCAGCGGCCGGTCGGCCTTCGCGCGCGACGGCCGGGCGGTGGTGGCGGCGTTCGACAAGGGCCGGACCGCGACCGCGAAGTCACCGGCGCCGCGCAATGCGACGGTGGCGGACAGCTTCAGCCTGCGCGGGTTTTCCGGCGCCTATGCGGCCATCAACAAGGCTTGCCCGGCCAGATGAACGCGCTGCTCACGGAGGCCGAGCGGGAGCGGGTGCTGGCGAAGTCGGCGCTGTTCAACCCGCCGCCGGTGCAGTTGCCGGACGGGCGCCGCGAGCTGGTGGGGCTGTCGCGCGAGGACCTGGCCGCCGAGTTGGCCGAGATCGGCGAGAAGCCGTTCCGGGCCAAGCAGATTTGGCACTGGGTGTATCACCAGGGCGTCACCGATTTCGCTCGCATGTCGAGCATCGCCCGGCCGCTGCAGGCGAAGCTGGCCGAGCGGTTCGTGGTGGGGCGCCCCGAAATCGCCACGGTGCAGACCTCGGCCGATGAGACCCGCAAATGGCTGTTCCGGTTTCGCGACGGGCAGGAGGCCGAGACCGTCTACATCCCGGACCGTACCGAGGACCGCGGCGCCGTGTGCATCAGCAGCCAGGTCGGCTGCACCCTGTCCTGCCGCTTTTGCCACACCGGCACCCAGCGGCTGGTGCGCAACCTGGGGGCGGCGGAGATCGTCGGCCAATTCATGGCCGCGCGTGACGCCTACGGCGAATGGCCGAGCCCGCAAGGCGAGACCCCGCGCCTGCTGAGCACGATCGTGCTGATGGGCATGGGCGAGCCGCTGTACAATTACGAGAACGTCGCCAAGGCGATGCGCATCGTCATGGACGGCGAGGGGATCGGCCTGTCGCGGCGCCGCATCACCTTGAGCACGTCCGGCGTCGTGCCGATGATGGACCGTTGCGGCTCGGAACTGGGCGTCAACCTTGCCGTCAGTCTGCATGCCGTCACGGACGCGCTGCGGGACGAGATCGTGCCGCTCAACCGCAAGTACCCGCTTGCCGAGTTGCTCGCGGCGTGCCGGCGGTATCCCGGGGCCAGCAATGCGCGGCGGATTACCTTCGAATACGTGATGCTGCGCGGCGTCAACGATAGCGAGGCGGAGGCGCGCGAGCTGGTGCGGCTGATTGCCGGCATCCCAGCCAAGGTGAACCTGATCCCGTTCAACCCGTGGCCCGGCAGCGCCTATCAGCCGAGCACGCGGGAGCAGTTGGGACGGTTTGCCCGCATCGTTTCCGACGCCGGGTTCGCGAGCCCGATCCGGACGCCGCGCGGGCAGGACATCCTTGCCGCCTGTGGGCAGTTGAAGACCGAAAGCATCAAGGCTCGTTCGCCAGCCTGACCCTGGTGCGGGCCGCGCTGCTCCCCATTTCGATGGGTATGGAAGACGACGCCAAGACCGAGGACCCCGCCATCACGCCGGCCGTGAAGCCGGAACTGCCGAAAGAGGTGGGCGGTCCAGCCGGACCGGAACCGACGCGCTTCGGCGATTGGGAACAGAAGGGGCGCTGCACCGACTTCTGACACTGGGCCGTCCCGGCGCCGCGTCAGCGGCTTTGGATGCTCGCCGTCGTGTCGGCGGCGGTGAAACCACGGCGGTCGGGCGCGCGATCCAGCGAGCGGCCGCGCACCGCGTCGCGAACCCGGTTCACAATCGGATCCACGAGGAGCATCAGCCCGTACGATAGGGCGATTGCGAGGGCGACCCCGGCCAGCATGGCGGGGTAGCTGTATCCGGTCGTCAACGACAGCACGAGCACCAAGGCGTTCTCGTGATGGATGTAGACGGGGTAGGACAGATCGCCGCAGCGCTGGTCGAGCGGGCGGGGCGACGTCGTCGTCAGCGCGAGCAACGCCATGATCGCCAGCAAGGCCGCAAGGATCGCGGCTTGCGCCAGCACCGCGCGGTCATACCCGGCTTCCGTCGCCATCGGGATCAGCAGCAGGTGCAACGCCATGCCGCCGCAGCACAGCAGCAGCGGCAGCGCGTGCTCGCGCAACCAAGCGCGACCGGCGTCGGCGCGGGCGCGGCAGTCGTAAAGGCAGGCGCCGAACAGGAAGAAGAAAGCGTAGCCGAACTTGTAATGGAGCAGGCCGGTCAGCAGCCCGAGCGCCAGCAGCGCGGCCGGCGCGGCACGCCGCAGCAGCCCGGGGGCCGGCAACAGCAAGGCCAGGAACACTGCGCCGTAGAAGATCATCTCGATGCGAACGGCCCAGATGATCGAGATGAAGTCGAACCCGATCAGCCGGTTGGCGCCGGGCAGGAAGCCGACGACGTTGCCCAGGATGGTGCGGAGATCGAACACGTGCTCGGTCGGCAGTGACGGGCACTCGCGGTCCGACAAGCGCAACGTGCCGGCCTGATCGAACACGGCGTCGATGGCCATTGCAAGGACAAGTGCCACCAGGAAATGCGGCACGATCCGCAGCAAGCGGTTGGTCATGAACGGGACCGGCTTGCCCACGTAGACCCGGCACGCCGCTTCGGTGATGACGAACCCGCTCAGGGCAAAGAACACGAGGACGGCGAGGCTGCCCAACTCATACGGCAGCACGAAGCGGTACAGACCGCCGATCGGTGCCATGTTGGCGACCACGTGCTGGACCACGACGAGCCCCGCGAGGATCAGCCGGAACGTGCCCAGCGGGTGATAGCGGTATGACCTGGCCGCGCTCGCCGTGTCCACGTTTCGCAATCCGCCGGTGACCGGCGTTGCCTAGTGGAGCGTGCCCGCCGCCGCCATGGATCGAACTGCCCATGGCGGTCGGTGTCCGGCGCCTACTCCGCGGCTTGCGCGTACGTCTCGACCGGGGCGCAGGTGCAGACCAGGTTGCGGTCGCCGTAGACGTTGTCGACCCGCTGCACCGGCGGCCAGTATTTGCGGGCGCGAACCCAGGGCAGCGGGAATGCCGCTTGTTCCCGTGGGTAGGCGTGCGACCAGGCGTCCGCGATGACCTCGGCGGCGGTGTGCGGGGCGTTCTTCACCGGATTGTCGGCGCGATCGAGGTCGCCGCGGGCGATCGCGGCAATTTCCGCCCGGATGGCGATCATCGCGTCGCAGAAGCGGTCGATCTCGGGCCGCGCCTCGCTTTCGGTCGGCTCGACCATCAGCGTGCCGGCGACCGGCCAGCTCATGGTCGGTGCATGGAAGCCATAATCCTGCAGCCGCTTGGCGATGTCCTCGACGCCGATGCCGGCCTCGCTCTGGAAGCCGCGGCAGTCGAGGATGCACTCATGCGCGACCCGGCCGCCGGCTCCCTTGTAGAGGATCGGGTAATGGGCGCCGAGACGGGTCGCGATGTAGTTGGCATTGAGGATCGCGACCTGGCTGGCCCGCGTGAGGCCGGGGCCGCCCATCATGCGGATGTAGGCGTAGCTGATCGGCAGGATCATCGCGCTGCCGAACGGGGCGGCGGCGACCGGACCGGGGCCGGTCGCCGGGCCGGCGTCGGGCCGGGCCGGATGGTTCGGCAGGTACGGCGCGAGGTGGGCGGCGACGCCGATCGGGCCAATGCCGGGACCGCCGCCGCCATGCGGGATGCAGAAGGTCTTGTGCAGGTTCAGGTGGCACACGTCCGCGCCGATCAGGCCGGGGCTGGTGAGCCCGAGCTGCGCGTTCATGTTGGCGCCATCCATGTAGACCTGGCCGCCATGCCCGTGCACAACGTCGCAGATCTCCTGGATGGCGGTCTCGAACACGCCATGGGTGCTGGGATAGGTGACCATCAGCGCGGCGAGGTCGGCACCGTGCTTCTCGGCCTTGGCGCGGAGGTCGGCCAGGTCGATGTTGCCGTCGCGGTCGCAGCCGGTGACGACGACGCGGTAGCCGGCCATGACCGCACTAGCCGGGTTTGTGCCATGCGCGCTGCTCGGGATCAGGCAGATGTTGCGGTGCCCTTCGCCGCGGGCCCGATGGTAGCCGCGGATCGCCAGCAGCCCGGCATACTCGCCCTGGCTGCCGGCGTTGGGCTGCAGCGACACGGCGGCGAAGCCGGTGACGGCGCAGAGCCAGTCTTGCAACCGCTCGATCAGGGTCAGGTAGCCGCGTGTCTGCTCGGGCGGCGCGAACGGATGGACGTCGGCGAAGCCGGGCAGGGTGATCGGCATCATCTCCGCCGTCGCGTTCAGCTTCATCGTGCAGGAGCCGAGCGGGATCATGCTGCGGTTGAGCGCGATGTCCTTGTCCTCGAGCCGTTTGAGATAGCGCAGCATCTCGTGCTCGGCGTGGAACTGCGAGAACACCGGTTGGCTCAGGATCGGCGTGCCGCGCAGCAGCGCCGCGGGGATCGAAGCCTGGGCGGTGACCAGCGGCGCGCCGAGCAGGTCGGCGAGCCGGGTCAGCTCCTCGCGGGTCACGGTCTCGTCCAGCGCGATGGCGATGCCTTCGCCGTCGAGGCGGCGCAGGTTGAATCCGGCTTCGGCGGCGATGGCCAGCAGCGCGTCCGGCTCCGGCGCGTCGAACGCGATCGTGTCGAAATAGGCGTCATGCCGCAACGTGAGCCCCGCGGCCGTCGCGGCCGCCGCCAGGAGGCGAGCTTGCAGGTTCACCCGGCGGGCAATCCGGCGAACGCCTTCCGGACCGTGCCAGGCGGCGTAGAATCCGGCGATGACAGCCAACAGCACCTGGGCGGTGCAGATGTTGCTGGTGGCCTTCTCGCGGCGGATATGCTGCTCGCGGGTCTGCAGCGCGAGGCGCAGGGCCGGGTGCCCGGCCGCGTCCTGGCTGACGCCGACCAGCCGGCCCGGCATCAGCCGCTTGAACGCGTCGCGGGTGGCAAAGAAGCCGGCATGCGGGCCGCCGAACCCCATCGGCACGCCGAAACGCTGGGCCGAGCCGACCACCACGTCGGCCCCCATCTCGCCCGGCGGCGTCAGCAGTGCGAGCGACAGCAGGTCGGCGCAGACGATCGCCAGCGCGTCCACCTCGTGTGCGGCGGCAATCTCGGTGTGCAGGTCGCGCACGGCGCCGGTGGTGCCGGGATACTGCAGCACAACCGCGAAGGGGTTGGCGGCGCGGATCGCGGCCAGGTCGCCGGGCTCCGCGTCGACCAGCGTCAGGCCGAGCGGCGCCGCCCGGGTCGCGAGCACCGCGCGGGTCTGCGGATGCAGGTCGGTCGCAACCACGACGGTGTCCGACTTCGACTTGCTCGCGGCATGCGCCATCGTCACCGCCTCGGCCGCCGCGGTCGCCTCGTCCAGCAGGGACGCGTTGGCGATCGGCATTGCGGTGAGGTCGCAGACCATCGTTTGGTAGTTCAGCAGCGCTTCCAGCCGCCCTTGCGCGATCTCGGCCTGATACGGGGTGTAGGCGGTATACCAGCCCGGGTTTTCCAGCACGTTGCGCAGGATCACCGGTGGCGTGTGGGTGCCGTAATAGCCCTGGCCGATCAGGTTCTTCGCGGTCCCGTTCTGCGCCGCCAAGCCGCGCAGCTCGGCGATGGCCGCCGCCTCGTCGATCGCCGGCGGCAGCGGCAGCGGCGCCTTGCTCCGGATCGGCGACGGGACGGTGCCGGCGGCCAACTCGTCCAGCGAGGCGGCGCCGACCACGTCCAGCATTGCGGCAAGGTCGTCGCCGGACGGCGCCACATGGCGGCGGACGAAGCCGTCGGCGGCCTCGAGATCGGTGAGTTCGGCGAGCGGGTCGAAGCCGGCGTCCATCATAGCGTCTCCACCAGCTCGTCGTAATCCGACTGGTCCAGCAGCTCCTCGAACGCGTCGGGGTCGGCCAGCGTCATGCGATACAACCAGGCGCCGTCATGCGGTTCGGAGTTCACCAGCGCCGGGTCATCGACGACGGCGGTGTTGACCTCGGTGATGGTGCCGGCAAGCGGGGCATACACGTCGCTGGCGGCCTTGACCGACTCGACCACGGCGCAGGCCTCGCCCTCCGTCACCTCACGGCCGGGCTCCGGCAGTTCGATGAACACCACGTCGCCAAGCGCCTGTTGCGCGTGGTCGGTGATGCCCACGGTGGCGACGTCGCCGTCGAGGCGGACCCATTCGTGGTTCTTGGTGAAGCGGAGTTCGGACAAAGCGGGCGCTCCTCAGGCCTTGACGTAGCGATGTGGGACGAACGGCAGCGGGCTGACGGCGGCGGGCAGCGTCTTGCCCCGCACCATCAGCAGCAGCGGACCGGCGGCGACGTCGCGGCGGACGTAGCCCATGGCGATCGGCGCTCCGAGCGTGGGCGAGAACGTGCCCGACGTCACCGTCCCGGCCGCAGTGCCGTCGGTGGCGAGGATCTGCGTGTCCGCGCGGGCGGGGGCGCGACCATCGGGGCGAATGCCGACGCGGTGGCGGGCGGCGCCGTGCGCGAGCTGGTCCAGGATTGGCCCGGCACCGGGGAAGTTGGCCTCGGTGCGGCGCCGCTTGCCGATCGTCCAGGCGAGTCCGGCTTCCACCGGCGTCGTCAGCTCGTCGATGTCGTGGCCATACAAGCACAGCCCGGCCTCGAGCCGCAGGCTGTCGCGGGCGCCGAGCCCGGCGGGCAGCACGTCCGGTTGCGCCAGCAGCAGAGACGCGAGCTCTTCGGCCTGATCCTCGGCGACCGAGATCTCGAACCCGTCCTCGCCGGTGTAGCCGGACCGGCTGATCCACACCGGGATGCCGTTGATGTCCGCGTCGGCGGTGCCCATGAACGGCAGCGCCGCGGCGAGGGGGCAGAGCGGCGCCATGATCGCCGCCGCCGCCGGCCCTTGCAGCGCCAGCAGGGCGCGATGCGGATGCTGCATCACCTCTATGTCCGGCAGGTGCTCCATCAGCGTGTGGGCGTCGGTCTCCTTGCGGCTGGCATTGGCGACGATGACCAGCCGGTCGCCGTAATTCGCGACCATCAGGTCGTCGAAGATGCCGCCCGCCTCGTTCAGCAGCAGCGTGTAGCGCTGCCGCCCCGGCTTGAGCGCCTGGATGTCGCCTGGCACGAGCCGCTCCAGCGCCGCCGCCGCGCCCTCGCCGTGCAGGCTGAGCTGGCCCATGTGGCTGACGTCGAACAGGCTGGCCTTGGTGCGGGTATGGGTGTGCTCGGCGAGCACGCCGGGACCATACTGCACCGGCATTTCGTAGCCGGCGAACGGCACCATGCGGGCGCCGAGCCGCCGATGCAGTGCATCGAGCGGAATTTGGTGCAGGGCGTCGGGCACCTCGGGCTCGATATTGAGCACCGGCTCTTCGTTCTGATCGGACACACGCCGCTCCCGTTTGCGTTCTGAAGGAGAACGCGGGTCGCCGACTGGCGATTGCCAATCGGAGCGACCCCCCTCTGTCCGGGAACCTGAGAGATTCGGACCCGGGTGTCCCGGCGTCCTTACTCCGTCGGTGCGGGCGGCAGCGTGCCGCCCGGCTTTCCAGAGGTCCAATCCCCTGCCGCGGTCCTGGAGCCTGAGCGTTTCCGGGGGCCGGTTGCGCCTTCGGCGGCTGCCCGCAGACCAACGGCCTGCTGCAGCGACTCTCCCGCGGGGGAAGGTTTAGACTTCGGCACCATGCCCGAAAAACGCCGGCCAGGCAACGTGCAAGCGGATGCGGGAGTGGGTGAACTGACCCGCTTCCGCGAATACCGCATGGTTTGCTTGACCTCGGCACGGTTTGTTCGGCATCGGAGACGCATGGCGCACGACCACGATCACTCCCCCCACGACCACGGCCACGATGGCGGCTCGCACGGGCACGGGCATGACCATGCGCATGGTCATTCGCATGCGGTGCCCGACTCCGGCCTCGCCTTCGCGGTCGGCTCCGGCGTCAATGGCGGCTTTGTCGTGCTGCAGGTGGTGTTCGGGCTTCTTGCCGGGTCGGTGGCGCTGCTGGCCGACGCGCTGCACAATCTGGGCGACGTGCTCGGCCTGTTGCTGGCCTGGGGGGCGGCCGGCATGGGACGCTGGCGCCCGACCGGCCGCCATACCTACGGCTTCGGGCGCAGCAGCATCCTGGCGGCGCTGATCAACGCGGCCGTCCTGCTGATCGGCTGCGGCGCCATCGCCGTCGAGGGGATCCGCCGCTTCGGCGACCCGGCGCCGGTCGCCGGCGCCACCGTGATGTGGGTCGCGGCCGCCGGCATCCTGGTCAACGGCGGCACTGCCTTGCTGTTCATGCGCGGCGGATCCGACGACCTCAACGTGCGCGCCGCCTTCCTGCACCTCGCGTCCGACGCGCTGGTGTCCTTGGGCGTGGTGGTGTCGGGGGCGGTGATCCTCCTGACCGGCTGGCATTGGGTCGACCCGGTCACAAGCCTGCTGATCGCCGCGGCCATCGCCTGGGGCACGTGGGGCGTGATGCGGCAAAGCGTCGAGCTGGCGATGGATGCGGTGCCGCGCGGCATCGACCGGCCGGCGGTCGAGGCGGCGCTGGGCGCCTTGCCCGGGGTCTCCGAGGTGCACGACCTGCATATCTGGGGGCTGAGCACGACCGAGTCGGCGCTTACGGCGCACCTGGTCAGCGACGCACCGGGGGCGGATCTGGTCGAGACGGCCTGCATCATGCTGCAGGAGCGGTTCCGCATCGGCCACGCGACGGTGCAGGTGGAGCACGCCGGGTTGGCGGCCCGTTGCCGGTTGCGCCCGGCCGAGATCGTCTGACTTACCGCTCCGGTCCCGCCGGCACGGTAAGCGCTTCGAACGTCGCCCAGCCTGACGAGACGGTGTTGTGTGCGTGGTCGCAGCGCCAGAAACAGCCTTGCCGGGGCGCGTCGTGGCGCCGGTCGATCGGTTGCCCGGCCAGGGCGCACCAGAGCAGCGTTCCGGTGCCGCCATGCCCGACCAGGACGATCGATCCGCACGCCGAAGTCCCGGGTCCCGCAACGATCTCGCGCCACGCGGCCAGGATGCGCGCTTGGGCGTCGACCGCCCGCTCCCACCCTGCGAAGGATTGCTCGGGCCAGGCGAAGAACTGGTCGGCGGCGTGCTGGAAGCGTTCCGGCGGCAGGTAACCGGTGGCGCTCCGGTCGTTCTCGTTAAGGCCGGGATGGACCCGCACCGGCACGCCGTGCCGGCCGGCGATCAGCCCGGCGGTTTCGATCGCCTTGCATTCGGTGCTGGACCAGACCGCGTCCGGCTCAGGCAGCCGGTCGGCGACGGCGCGGGCCCTCGCAACCCCCTCCGGCGCGAGGTGCCAGCGGGGCACCGGCTTAGCCGGCTCGACGACCACCTCGGGATGCGACAGGAACCAGACGGTCGGGCTGGAGGCCGGGCGGTTCAACGTCGTGCCCGGCTGCGGTTCACCTCGAGCTCGGCCGGGGTGAGCTGGAAGCCGACCGAGACGCGGTAGGCCGCGGCCGTCTTTTCCGGCGTCACCGGCAGGCGCAGTTCGACCTGGTCGCCGGCCAGGCGGAGCCGGTCGGTGTTGGCGGGGAACTCCGCATGCAGCGTGTAGACCCGCTTGTCGATGATCTGCTCCCCCTCGCTCACGGCGACGAAGTAGGAAACGTCGGTGGTCCGGCCGGGCGCGGCCGGGCCCCGGGTCAGCTCGATGCCGACCGACACGGTCGCGACCGTCGTGGTCGGGCCGTCGCGGGTGCACGACCCGTCCAGCCCGGTGATGCGGCCCTCGAGCACGCTGTCGGTCAGGTCGCGCCCGTTGCCGCGGAAGCGGTGCAGGTCGCCGAAATCGCGCGGAATGCTTGCAACCGGGCAGGGCGGCGCGAACTGCTCGCCGCTAGTGCCGCCGCAGCCCGGCAACGCGAGCAGCGGCGCGGTCGCGAGCGGGAGGATGAAGCGGGTGAGCCTGGACGCCATGACGATCTCCGGAGCGGCGGGGTGGCGCGACAACCGGGGCCGGCCTATGTGGTGCTGAGCAATACGACAGTCGCGCGCATGGTGCGCGCCGGGAACGGGCCGGACAAGATGGACCATAGCAATCATCCCCAATCGCAGGCCGCCGCCGACGGTCTGCCCGCGTTGCGGGTCGTGCTGGCCGGGCCCCGCGGCTTCTGCGCCGGGGTGGACCGGGCGATTCGCGTGGTCGAGGAGGCGCTCCGGCGTTACGGCAAACCCGTCTATGTCAGGCATGAGATCGTGCACAACCGCACCGTGGTCGAGGAACTCGAGGCGCAGGGCGCCGTGTTCGTCGAGGAGCTGGACGAGGTGCCGGCCGACGCGCACGTGGTGTTCTCGGCACACGGCGTCCCCAAGGCGGTTCCGGCCGAGGCCGAGCGGCGCAATCTCATGTACCTGGACGCCACCTGCCCGCTGGTCAGCAAGGTGCACCGCGAGGCCGAACGGCACTTCGCCGGCGGCGGCGGCGAGCAGCGGCATATCCTGATGATCGGACATGCCGGGCACCCGGAAGTGGTCGGAACCATGGGCCAGCTGCCGCCCGGCAGTATGACGCTGGTGCAAAGCGTGCATGACGCCGAAACGGTCGAGGTCGCCGAGCCGGCGATGCTGGCGTTCATCACCCAGACGACGCTCAGCGTGGACGACACTGCCGACATCGTCGCCACGCTGCGGCGGCGCTTCCCGTTGATCGAGGGACCCAAGCGCGAGGACATCTGCTACGCCACCACCAATCGCCAAGCGGCCGTGAAGGCGGTGGCGCGGGATTGCGACCTCGTGGTGGTGATCGGCAGTCCCAATAGCAGCAACTCGCAGCGCTTGCGGGAAGTGGCCGAGCGGGCAGGGGCGACCAAGGCGATCCTGCTGCCGCGGGCCAATACCTGGGACTGGGCGGTGATGCAGGACGTTCGAACGCTTGGGCTGACGGCCGGTGCGTCGGCGCCGGAAAGCTTGGTGCAGGAACTGCTGCGCTTGCTGGCGGAGCGATACACGCTGATCATCGAGGAGCGCCGGGTGACCCAGGAGGACGTGGTGTTCAAGCTGCCGGCCCCGCTCGAGGCGCGTCAGACGGCCTAGACCTCCCGTTCCGATGGCCGTCTATACCGAGGTGACCGACGAGGCTCTGGCGACTTTTCTCACCGAATATGAGCTGGGTTCGGCGGTAGCGTTCCGCGGCATCGCCGAGGGTGTGGAGAACAGCAACTTTCAGCTTCGGACCACGGCCGGCGACTTCATCCTTACCCTCTACGAGAAGCGCGTCGACCCGGCCGAACTGCCCTGGTTCCTCGGCCTGATGGAGCACCTTGCCGGGCACGGCATCAGCTGTCCGCAGCCGGTGCACGGGCGCGATGGCGGCAGCCTGCGCGAGTTGGCGGGGCGGCCGGCTTGCATTACCACGTTTCTCCCGGGCGTATGGCCGCGCCGGGTGCGGCCGGAGCATTGCGAGCCGCTCGGCGCCGCGCTCGCGCAGCTTCACGTCGCCGGGCGAGGCTACGCGGCGGAACGAGCCAATGCGCTGGGGCCGGGCGGATGGCAAACCTTGCTCGCGCACTGCCTCCCGCGCGCCGACGCGGTTCGACCGGGGCTGGCGGCCGAGCTGGACCGTGCTTCCGGGGCGATCCTGGCACGCTGGCCGAACGGCTTGCCGCGCGGGCACATCCACGCGGATCTGTTCCCCGACAACGTGTTCTTCCTGGACGGCGCCATATCGGGCTTGATCGACTTCTACTTCGCCGCGACCGACTTGCTGGCGTACGACGTCGCGGTATGCCTGAACGCGTGGTGCTTCGAGCCGGATTTCCAGTTCAACGTGACGAAGGCACGGGCGCTGCTCCGCGGCTATACCCGGGTGCGGCCGCTTGACCCGGCGGAGCAGGCCAACCTGCCGGTTCTGTGCCAGGGGGCGGCGCTTCGGTTCTTGCTGACGCGGCTGTTCGATTGGGTCAACACGCCGGCAGGGGCGCTGGTGACGCGCAAGGATCCGCTCGAATACGCGAGGCGGCTGCGCTTTCACATGAGCGCCGAAGGGGCTCAGGCTTATGGCCTGTGACAGTCCGGCTGTCGTCGAGGTTTGGACCGATGGCGGCTGCAAGCCCAATCCAGGACCGGGCGGATGGGCGGCGATCCTGCGCTTCGGCGACCATGAGCGTGAGCTCTCCGGTTCGGACCCGGCCACCACCAACAACCGCATGGAGCTGACCGCGGCAGCATCGGCGCTGGAAGCGTTGAAGCGTCCCTGCAAGGTCGTGCTGCATACCGATAGCGAGTATGTGCGCAATGGCGTGACCCGTTGGCACACGGGCTGGGTTCGGCGCAACTGGCGCAACGCGGCCGGAGACCCGGTCGCGAACATGGATTTGTGGCGCCGGGTGTTGGACGCGGCCAAGGTCCACGACGTGGATTGGCGCTGGGTCCGCGGCCACGCCGGCGACGCGATGAACGAGCGGGCAGACAGGTTGGCGACAGCGGCGCGGGAGCGGGCCTGACGGGTGTGTCGGCTCGATTCGGGGCCGAGTTCGGTGGTGATTGCGAGTGTGGTTTGAGCGAGATGCCGGCCATATCGGTCGCAATTCGCTCCCGCAGCCGTCCGACGCGTTGCACCTCGTCAACCCTCCTCGTCCCGGCGTCCGTTTCCGGCGCACGACCTTGGCCGAAACGGACGCTGGGACATGTATCATCCGGCTCTTTTAGAACCGCTCGTCCGGACTAAGCGGCCTCTTTCAGGTCCGTTTGCAAGCAACGTCGCAGTCGATCGAGCAACGCTTCGCGATCGAATTTGGCAAGGTAGTGGCTGAATCCGGCACGAAGGCCCGTTTCAATATCCGAGGCATTCGCGCGCCCGCTGAGAGCGATGATGGGCAACGTCGACCAGCATCCTTGGGCTCGAGCGGCTCGGACGAAGGCGAGGCCATCCATGCCTGGCATCTCGATGTCCGAGATGATCGCATCGAATGCGATGCCTTCATTCCGGAGGGTTAGCGCCTCCTCCGCATCATTGACCGCGGTTACGTGGTAACCCGCCGAGGAAAGAGCCGGGATCAGCATGTTCCGGAAGAATGCACTGTCCTCGATGATCAGCAGCCGTCCGGCTCCGTTCGTGCCGCGGCGCGTTGGGTTGAACCAGTCCTGCCCAGCCTTCGACAACCAAAATACGGTGTCGACGACTTCGGTTGCTGCGCCTGCCACGATGGCGGTCCCGAGCAAGCCCGGCCCGGCCGCGCCCATCTCGACGTTCAGTCGCCCGTGGATCACGTCGACGATCTCGTCGACGAGCAATCCGACGCTCCGCTCGTTGTCCGTGAACACAAGAACCGGATGTTCGGGACGAGAAGTCGGGTCGAACGCCGCGGTGAACGGCACGAGGGGCATCAGCCTGCCGCAGTATTGCGTGACGAGGCGGTCGCTCGAAGTCTCAACCCGATCCGCTTGAATACGCTCGAGGCGAGCAACAAGGCTGAGCGGAACTGCCTTCGGCGAACCCGAGCCTGCGCGGAACACAAGGATGGCCGTTTCTGCCTCGCTGCTCGTTCCTGCCTGGGTGGTCACGGCCACCGCCCGATCGGTGCCGCTTGAAACCAGGTTCAACGCTTGGGCGATTCCGTTGGGATCCAAGATCATGATGACGGCGCCGTCACCGAGGATGGTATTGCCACTGAATAGAGGGATTTCGCGCAGGATCGGTGCCACGGGTTTGACGACGATCTCTTCAGTGTCGAACACCTTGTCGACGACGATGCCGAAGTTGCACGATCCGACTGCGATGACGACGACATAAGGACCGGACTTGTCCGACGTTTCTGTCTTCCCATCCAAGCGAAGGATGTCCGACAGTTGAACGAGAGGGAGAAGTCGGTCGCGAAGCCGCAGCACCGGGGTTCCGTCTAGGTCCTCGATCACGGCCTGCCCGGCGGAGCCAGCTGTTCCGTCCTGTCCGATGTGTTTGGCGTGAACCAGCTCGGCCACACTGCTCTGGGCGATCGCGAAACGCTCTCCCCGGCTTTCGACGATCAACGCGGACACAATCGCCAACGTCAGTGGGATCTTGATGGTGAACTTCGTGCCGACGTGTTGTTGGCTTTCCAGTTCGACTGTTCCACCGATCTGTTCGATGTTGGTCTTGACGACATCCATCCCGACACCTCGTCCCGAGACGGAGGTGACTTGTGCGGCCGTCGAGAAACCGGCATGAAATATGTAGCGGTGGACTGCCGCGTCACTCAGTGCCGCAACTTCCGCGGCGGTTGCCAGCCCCTTCGAGACGATCTTTTCCCGAATTCGATCGACGGGTAGCCCTCGACCGTTATCTGCGATTTCGACTGTGATATGACCGCCCTCGTGATAGGCCGTCAGCGTGATGATTCCCGTATCTTGCTTGCCTGCCGCTCGGCGCTCCGCGATCGTTTCGAGGCCGTGGTCGGCGCTGTTGCGCACCATGTGAGTTAGTGGATCTCGGACAAGCTCGAGAACTTGCCGGTCGATCTCCGTTTCCGCACCGACCATGCGGAGATCGATCGACTTGCCGAGGTCGCGAGCAAGATCGCGTACAAGCCGAGGCAGTTTGCTCCAGGCCGTTCCGATCGGCTGCATCCGGGTTTTCATGACGCCTTCCTGCAGATCACTCGTGATCTGCGAGAGCCGTTGCACTGGCAAGGCGAACGACGACTCTTTGCTGCCTCGGCTGATCTGCAGCAGTTGATTGCGCGTCAGTACCAACTCGCTCACGAGTGTCATGAGGTTTTCGAGCACCCCAACGCTTACGCGGATCGTCTGCTGGCCCAGACCGCCATCGGTTACAGGACTGTCGGGCGCGCTGCGCACCTCGCTGGGCTCTTGTGAAGCGATCGTCTCCGATGCTCCGAGCACAACGGGTGGAGGGGTCGTCGAGTTGGTTCGTTCAGTCCGGTCTGCGGTCGAGTTTGCTGCAGGCTCCGCGGTTGGCGTCGTTTCAGCGGGCTCGGGAAGCGGGGACCCTTTGCAGATCGCCTCCAAAGCCGAGATGATCGCGAAGTCATCGCCCGATGGCTCCTCCCCGGTGCTGGCGAGTGCAGCGACGATCAGCTTCATGGCGTCGGCGGCGTGGAAGATCGTCGTCACGAGCGGCGGTGTTGCCGTCAGCGATCCTTCTCGCAGCATCCCCAAAACGTTTTCGGCTGCGTGTGCCACTTTCTCGAGCCGTGCAAGGCCGAGGAACCCGCAAGTCCCCTTGATTGTATGAACGAGCCGGAAGATCAAGGCTACCGAGGCCGCATCTCCGGGTGTTCGCTCGAGAACCAACAGCGCTTCGTCGAGGCCTGCGAGGCTCTCAGTGGCTTCTGTAAGAAACTCGGACAGCAGATCGTCCATGTGCAAGTCCTTCGGGTATTCGGTTCAGTGTATTGTGGGGTGCTGAAGAAAACGTTAGCGGGGAGACGTGGCCGTCCGCCGAGTTTCCGCCTCGATGCAGACCGCGACCCGGCTTTGCCGCCGTCCGACCCTCGCTTCGAACAGCGGCACCGTTCCGCAACGGAGCTGGACCGAAGAGCCCGGACCGTTCCCGAGCATGATTCGGCTGCCGACCTCGAGCCGCATGACTTCGGACAGCGGCAGGATCTGCTCATCGAGGACCGCTTCAAGTCGGACCTCGGTCTCCCAGAGTTCTTCTGCCAAGTGGCTTTCCCAAATCCGGTCTCGACCGAACCGCTCGCCCATGAATTGCTGCAGGAGCAGTTCGCGCACCGGCTCCAGCGTCGCATACGGCAGCAAGAGTTCGAGGCGGCCGCCACGGTCCTCCATATCGACCCGCAAGCGCGTGAGTACGGCAGCGTTCGAAAGGCGTGAGATGGCCGCGAAGCGTGGATTGACCTCCAACCTCTCGAACCGGAACGTCACCGGCGTGAGCGGTTCGAAACTCGTCCCTAGTTCGGCGAGGAAGACCGTGATCAATCGCTCGATCAGGGTCCGCTCGATGGTTGTGTAAGGGCGGCCTTCGATCCGCATGATTGCCGAGCCCTGCCGCCCGCCGAGCAGTACGTCGACAATCGAGTAAATGAGCGCGCTGTCGATGACAAGCAGCCCATAGTTATCCCATTCTTCCGCCTTGAACACTGCAAGCATCGCTGGAAGAGGCAAGCTGTTCAGGTAATTCCCAAACCTCAACGACTGTATGTTATCGATTTCCACTTCGACGTTGTCGCTGGTGAAGTTGCGTAGGCTGCTCGACAGGCTACGAACCAGACGATCGAAAACGATCTCGAGCATCGGCAGCCGCTCATATGAAACGAGCCCCGAATCGACGATGCGTTGGATGCCAGTCTGTTCGCCATGATCTTGCGGGGTGTCGGCGTCGCCGAGGAGGCTGTCGATCTCGGCCTGACTCAATACGCGAGCTGGTTGGGCGGCCGCGGCGGCCCCCAATCCCCAACCCGCATCGTCCTCGTCGATCTCGTCCTCGGCAGCCATACGATGCTCCTTCTGATCAGCGTTACGGTTCCGCCGCGATCTTGACCGCGAGAAGTTAAGGAAAGCCTCCCAAGGTTCGTGGTCCGGATTTAAGGTTTGCTTAACTCCGGCGCTTCATCCTCAAGGAATGGAGGCCACACCGACGCATTGCCGATTCTTGCATCCGGGTTTCGCCGCCCTTGGCTCGCCTGTGTTTCGGCTCACGAAAGATGACCGTGTTGCGGCTATGACGGTCAGCGTCGATACCGGAGACGTCGTGGTGCCGCTGAGTTCAGTGGCCCGCCTGTTTGCAATCCGACCGGACAGCCCCGACGCACAGATGCTGCACTACGTCGAACAAGGCCTGCGTTTCGTTGCAAGCATCCAGCTGGGAGATAAACTGCCTACCGAAATCCTCACCGGAGAGGCGAGTTGGGAACCGTCCACCGTCCACAAGCAGGTGGCGTTCGCTCGCTTGGAACTGCAACTGGTCAAGTGGATCGGGGGCATCGCCGACGCCGACGACAGCCGGGCCACGTCGAGCATGCTGCTGGCTTCGATGGATGACCCGGCGCTTCGCCCGCGCATTGCCGAGGCGCTGCGCAAAGCGGCGAATGAACTCGACGCCCCGGACGGACAAGCGGTCGCGGCGATGATCGAGGAGCTCGCGGCCGAACTTTCCTACATCGAAGCGTTGCGCGAGCGATTGCTGGACCGGGCCAAGGCCATGGCGAAACGTCTCGTGCTCGTCGCGCAGGATCAATCGTCGTTGGCGTCCGGGCGCCGAGAGACGGTGTTTCAAGTCACTCGCCTCGTCACGACCGCCTTGGGCCAGATTGCCGCGCGCTTTGCCGAGGTCGATGCGCAGAACAGTGAGATCCTGCCCGCGCTGCGCAACCTCGACCAGCAACGCAGCTTCATCCGCACCGAGCGCGACCGTCTATACTGCACGTTCCTCGCCTGGGAACCGATCCTTCGGCTTTGGGAGGGGCTTCCGACGAACCAAGTACGAGAATCCGAAGGATTGTGGCGGGTGATCGATGAGTCCTATCGCTTCCTGGCCTCGCGCTACATGACGGTGCAGGAGTGGCAGACGGCCGTGGCTGCTTCGGCGCGCGCGGACCGGAGCAAAACGGCCCTTGTCTGGTAGGCTCAGGGTGTCGCGTGATCCGATAGTGCGTGCAGCAGCAGAAATAGCAGCCCGCCCACGAAGAACCCGACCATCGTGCCGTTCACTCGAACGAATTGCAGGTCCTTGCCCACCCGCAGCTCGAGCTTGTCGGTAATGGTCGCCGTGTCCCAGCTTGCCACAACGTTGGCGATGAAATCCGATAGCTGCGCCTGGGCGCTCGGCAGGAGCGAGGCCACGACCCCCTCCGTTGCCCGTTGCAGGCGTGCACGCGCGCCTTCGTCCTCTTCGAGGAAGTGGCCGAGGTTGCCGAGCGCCCCTTCGATCAGGGCAAGTGTGCGGCCGTTTGGCCGGCGGGCGTCCGCTTCCAGCGCCAGGCGCAGGCGCGCCCAAACATCCCAAAGCCAGGCTTGCACGGTGTCGTGGGCGACGACGCGCCGGATGGCGCGACCGATTTCGGCGGCCCGTTCCGGGTCGTGTTCCATGCGGTCGAGCTCGCCGCGGACCCACACGTCGAACGCCTCGCGGAAGCTATGGCCCTGTTCGTCGACACGCTCGAGCTCGGTCCGCAAGACGCCGAGGACGCGGTCAGCAACCTGCGCGCCGAGGACCCAACCGACCAAGGCACCGCCCTGCGCGCGGACCTTGGCTTGGATGAACTGATGCAGCGTGTCGTGCTTGTTGTCGATCAGCTTGCGCAATTCCACGAGCATGAACTGCAGCATTTCCTGATGCCGGCCGCCGTCCACCAAGGTCCTTAGCGCGCGCGCGACGACGGCGCCCGCACCGGGACCGCCCAGCAGACGAGGGGTGAGGCGGGCCACGGTGCGCCGGGCACGCCCGTCCTCGATCGTGGACAGGATCCGGGGCAGCATTTCCGCAAGGGCCTGGGCCGCCGGCCGCACCGCCGCCGAGTCGGAAAAGAACCGCGCCAGGATGCTGGACACGTCGAGACGGCCAAGCACCCGGCTGACTTCCGCGGTGGTGATGACGTGACCGGCGACGAACCGGCCCAAGGCGCGGCCGAGCCGTGCCTTTTGGGTCGAGATGATCGCCGTATGCGGGATGGGGATGCCGAGCGGATGGCGGAAGATCGCGGTCACTGCGAACCAATCGGCAATGCCCCCCACGAAGCCGGCCTTCGCGCTGGCCTGCAGAAGCTCGGACCACAAGCCCTGAGGCGTGACGAAACTCACGCCAACCAGGCCGGCCATGAGCACCAGCAAGCCGGTGGCGAAGACTTTGTGCCGGACGAGGTCGCGCCGAAGCTCGGCGTCAGAGTCAAGGAGCATCGGGGCGGTCTAGGTCCTGAACTCATAAACTGCTTGGCGCGACGCGGGGCGGGGTGATTCAACGTGGCCGGAGGTGCCGCGATGACCCCGCGCCGTTACGAACTGAGCGATTTCGAATGGTCCATCATCGAGCCGCTGCTGCCAAACAAGCCGCGCGGCGTCCCGCGGGTGGATGACCGGCGGGTGTTGAACGGCATCTACTGGCGGATGCGGACCGGCTCGCCTTGGGCCGACATCCCCGAGCGCTACGGGCCGCCGACGACCTGCTACAACCGTTTCGTGCGCTGGGCCAGGCTCGGCGTGTGGGACCGCATCTTCGCGGCCGTCTCGCAGGCCTATGACGGCGACCTGCAGGCGATCGACGCCTCTTCGATCCGGGTGCATCAGCATGGCGGCAACGTCAAAAAGGGGGCCCGCACGCCACCCCAGCCGAGGCTCGGGACCACGCTCGAGCCGAGTGCATGGGGCGTTCGCGCGGCGGCCTGACCACCAAGATCCACGCGCTTGTGGATGCGAACGGGATGCCGATCGCGATCAAGCTGACCGAGGGTCAGGCGCATGACGGGCGCAGCGCCGCCGACATGCTCGACGGTTTGCAAGCGGGGCAGATCCTGCTCGGTGATCGCGCCTATGACAGCAACGCCCTGCGCGAGAGCATGACCGCACAAGGGGTGTGGGCGAATATCCGGCCGATGGACCATCGGCTCGATCCGCCCGTGTTCAGCTCCTTCCTGTATCGCTACAGGAACCTGGTCGAGCGCTTCTTCAACAAGCTCAAACATTACCGCGCGATCGCCACCCGATACGAAAAGCGGGCTGCCCACTATCTCGCCCTCGTCAAACTCGCAGCCATCCGGATCTGGTTGAAACATAATGAGTCGGTGTCCTAAACCGGCGCGGCCGATCGCGATAGGCGGCGGCGGCCGTCGCCGGTCAGACCAGCTCGAACTTCAGCTCGCCGAGCTTCTCGATGCTGCACGCGATCTTGTCGCCGGGCACCAGCCAGGGCCGGGTTTCCTTCGGCTTCATCCCGAACACCACGCCCTGCGGCGTACCGGTGAACAGGATGTCGCCCGGCTTGATGGTGAACATCCGCGACGCGAAGCTGATCAGCTGCCGGCAGTTGAAGATCATGTCATTGGTGTTCCAATCCTGCCGCTGCTGCCCGTTTACCCGGGTTTCGAGCCGCAGGGTGTTGGGGTCACCGACCAAGTCGCTGGTCACGAGGTAAGGGCCGAGCGGGGCGAAGCCGTCGGCGGTTTTGCCGATCATGAACTGCGAGGTGAGGTATTGCATGTCTCGGGCACTGAAATCGTTCCCCGTGCAATATCCGGCAACGTAGTCCAGAGCGGCCGCTTCGGTCACGTCGCGGCACTCGCGGCCAAAAACGATCACCAACTCGACTTCGTAGTCGAACTGCTTCATCGTCTCGACCGGCAGCTTGATCTTCCCGCCATGGTAGTTCAAGCTGTTGTTAAACTTATTGAATAGCGGTGGATCTTTCGGGATCGGCGTGCCGGTCTCCTCGGCATGTTTCTTGTAGTTGAAGCCCATCATGATGATCTTTTCCGGCCGTGTGACCACCGGGCCATAGGCGACGCTTTCCTCCAACAGGAACGGCATGCCGTCGGGGCGCGCCGAGGCCGCGTCCACCACGGCTCGCAACGCCGCGCCACGGCCGTTTTGCAGCAAATCGTCGATGTCGTGCGGCGCGGGCAGGCCGAGGATGCCGGCCGCCGCCACCACGTCGAGGACGCCGCGGTCGGTTTTCACGCCGAGGCGATAGCCGCCGTCGGCGCGCATGTTCAGCAACCGCATGCCCCGTGGCATGCTGAACGCGGCGCTTGGCTGCGCCGCTGCCTCGCCGATCCCCGGGCCGGCCACGCCGGTTGCGGTCGCGGCTAGGGCCACGCCTTTGAGAAAATCGCGCCGTTTATTGGGCATCTCGCATCCTCCAGGATTTGAGACAAAATCGCACGGCGCCGGGTCTCGGTCCACTCGATTGCCTGCCACGCCAGGAGTGGTGGTATAGCGTCGCCTATGGTCGATCCGCTTTCCCCGATGGCCGGCGTGGGGCCGCGTCTGCTGCTCGCGCTGCTGCTTTGCGCCGCGGTCTGGGTCGGCGTGGCCTGGGCGCTGTCGTGAGCGGGGTCACGCTGCACGACGTCACCATCACGCATGGCCGACGTCCGGCCGTGCACCATGTTTCGGGCCGCTTCGAACCGGGCAGCCTGACTGCGATCATGGGGCCGAACGGGGCGGGCAAGACGACGCTGCTGCGGGCGATCGCCGGCTTGCACGGCTTGGCCGAGGGTCGGGTGGATCTCGCGTCCGACGTGGCCCTGCTGCCGCAGGGGACGGTGTTGGACCGCTCGTTCCCGCTCAATTGCGTCGAGGTCGTCGCCCTCGGCCAAGCACGCGCCGCCGGCCCTTTCCGGCCGATCCCGGTCGCCCGCGCCGAGCAGGCGCTGGCGGCGGTCGGACTGGGCGGCTTCGAGCGGCGTCCGGTCGGAACGCTGTCCGCCGGGCAGTTCCAGCGGGTGCTGTTCGCACGCTTGATGGTGCAGGACGCGCCGGTGCTGCTGTTGGACGAGCCGTTCAACGCGGTGGACGCGCGGACCGAGGCCGACCTGCTTGCCGTGGTGCAGGCGTGGCATCGCGCCGGGCGGACGGTGATCGCGGTGCTGCACGACATCGAACTCGTGCGGGCGGTGTTCCCGACGACGCTGTTGCTCGCGCGGCATGCGGTGGCGTGGGGACCAACCGCCGAGGTGGTCAGGCCTGACATCCTGTTGCAAGCCCGCCTGACCGCCGAGGCTTGGGCGGACGACGCGGCGCCCTGCCGCGCGGCCGCGTGACCCTGTTCAGCGAGCCGTTCGCGCTCGGCTTCATGCGGCGGGCCCTGGCGGGGTGCCTCGCCTTGTCGCTCGCCGGGCCGCCGCTGGGTGTGATCCTCGTGCTGCGGCGGATGAGCCTGATGAGCGACGTCCTGCAGCACGGCATCCTGCCCGGGATCGCGCTCGGCGCCGTCGCGGGCGGGTTGTCGGTGTGGGCCATGGGTTTGGGGGGCTTCCTGGCTGGGCTGGCGGTCGCGTTGCTGGCCGGTGCGCTCGCGCGCGCCACCGGCGGCAAGGAGGACAGCCAACTCGCGGGCGTTTACCTGGTTGCGCTGGCGCTAGGCGTCGTCATCGTGTCGCAGAACCGCGGCATCGACCTGCAGCAGTTGCTGTTCGGCAGCGTGCTGGCGGTCGACGACGGAGCCTTGTTCCTGATGGCCGGGGTCGCGACCGTGGCGCTTCCGGGGCTCGCGCTGATCTGGCGGCCGCTGGTGCTCGACAGCTTCGATGCGGAAAGTCAGCGGCATGGGGCGCGTTGGCATCTGGCGTTCCTGGCGCTGGTGGTGCTCTGCGTGGTGGGCGGGTTCGCGGCGCTGGGGACGCTGATGTCGGTCGGCTTGATCATGCTGCCGGCGGTTGCGGCGCGGCATTGGTCGGTCGGGCTCGCGGGCCAGATCCGGGCTTCAATGGTGTTGGCGGTGTGTGCCTCGGTCGCCGGCCTGCTCGCCGCCTATTGGCTCGATCTGCCGGCCGGGCCGGCGATCGTGCTGCTGGCCGGCCTGCTCTGGGGCGGCAGCCTCGCCGCTGGTCCGCATGCGAGCCTGGCGCAGCGCTGGCTTCGCAGGCCGCATCTAGCGGGCTAAGGTCCCGGCGAAGACGGCCGGGCCACAGTGCCGGCCGCGTGGGGAGGACAGTTCATGATCGCCCGTCTCGCCGGGGAGGATCGCCTATCCGGCGCCGTGGTCCATGCCGGCACCGTCTACCTCGCCGGCCAAGTCGCTGACGACGCGACGCTCGACGCGGAAGGCCAGACCGCCGACATCCTGCGGCAGATCGACGCCTTGCTCCGGCAGGCCGGAACCGACAAGCGGCATCTGCTGTCGGTGCAAATCGTGCTGGCCGACATGGGCGATTACGCCGCCATGAACCGTGCGTGGGACGCGTGGATGGACCCGGCGCACAAGCCGGCACGGATGACGATCGGCGCCGCGCTGGCCCGGCCGGAATGGCGGGTCGAGATCACCGGCGTCGCCGCCCTGCCGGCCATCCACCCGCGCCCCGCCCAGTCCAACGAGAGTCAGTTCGCCTGACCGGAGAGGTCCGATGCACAAGCCAGCCGTCCTTCTATCCATGTTGCTCGCCGCCGCTCCGGCCGCCGCCCAGGGTTGGGTCACCAGTTGGACCGGCTCGGTGCAGGGCCCGTATCCCGTGGGCAATCCGACCGCGCAGCCCGAGCTTCGCTTCGCCTTGCCGTCGCAGGACACGGGTGCGCACGACCAAACGTTCCGGCTGATCATCCGGCCGACATTGTGGGGACGGCAGGTGCGTTTGCGGTTCAGCAACGCCTATGGGGAGAAGCCGGTCACGTTCGATGGCGCGTTCGTCGGCTTGCAGCGGAGCGGGGCGGCGTTGATGCCGGGGTCGAACCGGCCGGTCAGCTTCGGCGGCGGCAAGGGCGCGGTGACTGTAGCGCCCGGTGAGCAGGTGTGGTCCGACCCGGTCAGCCTGCCCTGGGTGGCCAACCCCAACGCGCCCGAGCTGCCAGGACGCAAGCTCGCGGTCAGCTTCCACGTGGCCGGCGACACCGGGCCGCTCACTTGGCACGCCAAGGCGCTGCAGACCAGCTATATCGGCGCACCCGGCGCCGGCGCCCAGGGCCGGGACGAGGCCGAGCGCGCGTTCCCGAACAGCACGACGAGCTGGTTCTTCCTCGACGCGCTGGATGTGCAGGCGCCGGCCGGCACCGGGCTCGTGGTCTGCTTCGGCGATAGCATAACGGACGGCACGAGTTCGACACTGAACGGCGATGACCGCTGGCCCGACGTGCTTGCCCGCCGCTTGCGCGCGGGCGGCGCCGCGGTCGGGGTGGCCAATGCCGGGATCGGCGGCAACCAAGTCGTGGGGCCGCCGGAGTACGGCCCCCGGAAGCCGTTCGCAGGCGGGCCCAGCGCATTGTCGCGACTGGACCGCGACGTGCTCGGTTTGTCCGGCGTGACCGATGTGATCTGGCTGGAAGGCATCAACGACATCAGCACCAACGGCAACGCCACGCCGGAGCAGGTGATCGACGGGTTCAAGCGGGGCGTCGCGGCGTTGCGCGCCAAGCGGCCCGGCGTGCGGGTGATCGGCGCGACGCTGACGAGCATCGTCGGCACGACGAGCGACGCGCACAAGCCGCCGGAGGTCGAGCAGAAGCGGCAGGCGATCAACGCATTCATTCGCGACAACAAGGGTTTGTTCGACGGCGTCGTCGATTTCGACGCAGTCACCGCCGCTGCTCCCGGCGAGGCGATGCGGCCGGAGTTCATCCCGGGCAGCACGATCGGCGGTCCCGGCGACGGGCTGCATCCGAACCGGGCCGGCTACATGGCGATGGGCAATGCCGTGGACCTGTCGATGCTGAGCGCGGGGCCGGTTCACCGGGCCAACGCCGGACCCCGTCCTGCCGCGGCCGGGCACCGGAACACGGGGCGAGCCGGGTCCGGGCCGCAGCCTGGTTGACCCGGGCGCGGGGCCGGTCTGAGCTGCGGCGATGACGTATCAGGACACGATCGGGCGAACCGAGTCACGCCGGGACGAGGTATCGCCGCGGCTGCTGGACGGCTTGGCCGCCACGCTCGGCGTCGCCGCGCCTGAGACCCTGCCGCCGCTCTGGCATTGGATGCTGTTCCAGGACTGGGTATCGGCCGAGGGTCTGGGGCCGGACGGGCATCCCAAGCGGGGCGGGTTCCTGCCGCCGGTCCACGACCTGCCGCGGCGGATGTGGGCCGGCGGACGCGTGGCGTTCCATGCGCCGCTCCGTCGCGGCAACCCGGTCGAGCGGCGCAGCACGATCCTGAACGTCACCGAAAAGCAAGGCGGAAGCGGGCGCCTGGTGTTCGTGACGGTGGGCCACCACGTCAGCGGCCCGGCCGGGCTTGCCGTCGAGGAAGAGCAGGACATCGTCTACCGCGGTGCCGAGGGGGCGGCGACCAAGGCAATGCCCGCAGCGCCGCCGGCTCCGCCCGGGGCGCGGCGAGGCGAGGCGATGCCCGACCCGGTCCTGCTGTTCCGCTACTCCGCCCTGACCGGCAACGGTCATCGCATCCACTACAATTCCGACTACGTGCGCGAGGTCGAGGGTTATCCCGGTCTGATCGTGCATGGGCCGCTGCAGGCGACCTGGCTCGCCGGCCTCGTCGCCGACCGGTCGTTGGCCCGGCTCGCCTTCCGCGGGCGGCGCCCGGCGTTCGCAGGGGCGCCGCTGCGCCTCGAAGCTTGGGAAGACGGGTCGCAATGGCGGTTGCGCACGCTCGACGGCGACGGCGCGGTCTGCATGGAGGCGGAGGCGACATGCCGTTCCTGACCGAGCCGGAGCCGGCGCGAGGCGAGCCGCACCCGGTCGCGCCCGGGATTCGGCGCGTTGTCGCGCCCAATCCCAGCGTGATGACGTATTGGGGCACCAACACCTACTTG
Source organism: uncultured Alphaproteobacteria bacterium (assembly GCA_963752225.1). GTDB lineage: Bacteria > Pseudomonadota > Alphaproteobacteria > Acetobacterales > Acetobacteraceae > JBBROS01. The sequence goes on from CAVVXS010000007.1 coordinate 462,847, forward strand.
ATCGACGCGGCCTTGACCGGAGCGGGCGAGGGGGTGGTGGTGCTGGATCCGGGGCCGGACGACGCCGGGCATGTTGCGGCCGTGCTGGCGGTGGCCGGCGGTCCGGTGCGGGCCATCCTGCTGAGCCATGGCCACCACGACCACCTCGGCGCCACGCGAGCGTTGCAGGACGCGACCGGGGCACCGGTCCATGCTTGGCACGACCCGGCCGTGCCAGGCTTCAAGCCGGACGTGTCCCTGCACGACGGCGACGTGGCCTGGGGTTGGCAAGCGTTGCACACGCCGGGCCATGCGCCGGATCACCTCTGCTTCGCCGGGCCCGGCGGCGTCGTGTTCAGCGCCGATCACGTCATGTCGTGGTCCAGCAGCGTGGTCGGTCCGCCCGGCGGCAACATGAAGCAGTACTTCGCGAGCCTGCACCGTATGCTGGCGCGTGACGACGCGCTCTATCTCCCCGGGCACGGGCCGCCGCTGCCGACGCCCCGGCACCTCGTGCAGCATCTGCTGGCACACCGTCAGGGGCGGGAAGCCGCGCTACTCGCCGCGCTGGGTTCGGCGCCGCAGACCGCCCGCGAGTTGATGGAGCGGCTTTACGAGGGCGTGGCTGCATCGTTGCAGCGCGCGGCCGAACGCAATGTTACGGCCCACTTGCAGAAGTTGGCGGAAGAAGGCCGGGCGCGTGACACCGGGGCGGGGTGGATTGCCGCTGCTACAACCCGGTCGCCAACAGAGGAACGCTGAAGGGCGACAACTCGACGGACTCGAGCGTCTGACCGTTCGCGGCCGCCTCCGCCAGCGCCATGTTCGCCGACGCCTCCTCGGACAGGCGCACGAGCCCGCCGACACCGACCATCAGCGCAAGCCACAGAGCCAGGGTGAGCGCGACCGGATCGAACGATCCAGCTGGCTCGGTGCAGTCACGGTTCCGCATAAATTCCTCGTCGTTTGCTCAGACGAGTATGCAACGGGGAGGCTTAAAAGATGGTTACGTCCACACGGGTTTTTGTGCAGTGCACCATCGCAAGGTGAAGGCACCTCGGAGGTGCCGAGCTGCTCGCCCTAGTTCGGCGAGAACGGCAGCTTCAAGCTGAACCCGGCGCCCGGACGAACGCGCTTTTCCTGCTCGGCTTGCGCGGTGGAGCCCTTGCCGAAGCCGTCGCCGCGATACTGATCAGGCCGGGTGAACAGGCTCGGCCCGACCGAGGGCGCGTTGCTGGCGCGGGGCGCCGCGAGCTCGAGATCGCGGTTCGGCAACGGCGCCGGCTGGTAGGCGGACGCCGGGCCGCTCGCCGGCGGGGTCGGCGGCAGCGGCAGGGTCGGATCGGGCGGCGAGACTTGCAGGTCGAGCCGGCGCTCGGCCGCGGCGGCAAGCGGCGGCACGACCAGCAGCACGATCGCCAGCCGAAGCGCCCGGCTGCTGCTGCCGAGCTGCGTCACGCCCCCGCCTCCGCCAGCTTTTCGGTGCCGCGCGGGTCGGTGGCTGGGTTGGTAGCGGGAATGCCCAGTGGACCGTCACCGCCGGCGCGCCATGCGTGCAGCGCCCAATGCACCGAAGGGAAGGCGATCTGGTCCCAAGGAATCCGCTCCCAGTCGAACAGCGCCACATCGAGACTCTCCGGCCCCGGCGAGAACTGTGGCCGTCCGTCGAAGCGGGCGCGGAAGATCACCTGCACCTGGCCGATCCGGCTGATGCTGAACAACGCCAACACGCCATCGAGCGCGATCCGTGCCTCCGCCTCTTCCCAGGCTTCGCGCATGGCGCCCTCCTCGACCGTCTCGAGCAGTTCGAGGTATCCGGCCGGCAAGGTCCAAAAGCCGCGGCGCGGCTCGATCGCCCGGCGGCACAGCAGCACCTGGCTGTCGTGCACGACGACCGAGCCGGTCACGATCTTCGGGTTTTCGTACGCCACGAAGCCGCATTGCGTGCAAACGGAACGCTCGGTGGTATCGCCCTCCGGAATACTGCGGCTGAAGCTCGGCATGCCATGAACTTGTGCCAAGGGCTGAGTTCCATCAAGTCCTGGCCGGGGCGCGCCAAGATGCGTCACGCAGTTGTTCAAGCCGTTCGCGCTGCCTCGACCCCAAGCTCCGTCTGCATCGCCTCGCGCATGAGGAACTTCTGCATCTTGCCCGTGACCGTCATCGGGAAGGCGTCCACGAAGCGTACATGCCGCGGAATCTTCTGGTGGGCGATCTTGCCGCGGCAATACGCTTGCACCGCGGCCGCATCCAGCGTGGCGTCGGGGCGCAGCTTGATCCAGGCGCACAGCTCCTCGCCGTAGCGCGCGTCGGCAACGCCGAATACCTGGACGTCCTGGATCGCCGGATGGGTGTAAAGGAATTCTTCGACTTCACGCGGATAAACGTTCTCGCCGCCGCGGATCACCACGTCCTTGATGCGGCCGACGATGTTGCAGAACCCTTCGTCGTCGATCGTGGCGAGGTCGCCGGTGTGCATCCAGCGGGCGGCGTCGATGACGCCCGCGGTCCGCGCCGGGTCGTTCCAATAGCCCAGCATCACGCTGTAGCCGCGGGTGCACAGCTCGCCCGCCACGCCGCGCGGCACGATGCGGCCCTCCGCATCGACGATCTTCACTTCCAGGTGCGGATGGATGCGGCCGACGGTGCTGACCCGGCGCTCGAGCGGGTCGTCCGTGGACGACTGGAAGCTGACCGGGCTGGTCTCGGTCATGCCGTAGCAGATGGTGATCTCGCCAAGATGCATGCGCTCGACCGCGCGGCGCATCACCTCGATCGGGCAGGGCGAGCCGGCCATGATGCCGGTGCGCAGGCTGGACAGGTCGAACTCCGGGAACCGCGGATGGTCCATCTCGGCGATGAACATGGTCGGCACGCCGTGCAGCCCGGTGCAGCGCTCGGCCGCCACCGTTTCCAGCGTCGCCAGCGGGTCGAAGCCCTCGCCCGGATACACCATGGTCGCGCCGTGCGTTGTGCAGGCGAGATTGCCGAGCACCATGCCGAAGCAGTGATACAGCGGCACCGGGATGCACAGCCGGTCCGCCTCCGTCAGCCGCATGGCGTCGCCGATGAACAGGCCGTTGTTGAGGATGTTGTGGTGGGTCAGGGTGGCGCCCTTGGGTGCGCCAGTGGTGCCCGAGGTGAACTGGATGTTAATCGGGTCGTCGAATTGCAGCAGGCCTCCCAAGGCCGCCAGCTCGTCGGCGTGCTGCGGCCCGGCGCGGTCGGCCACGGCCGCGAACGGGATGGTGCCGGGGCTTTCGCCGCCGATCTGAATCACGATCTCCAGTGACGGCACGCGCGACGACGCCAGCGCGCCCGGGCGGCTGCCGGGCAGCTCGGGCACCAGTTCGGTTAGGATAGCGAGATAGTCGCTGGTCTTGAACGCCGTGGCCGTGATCAGGGCACGGCAGCCGACGGCGTTGAGCGCGAATTCGAGCTCGGTCCGGCGGTAGGCCGGGTTGATGTTGACGAGGACGATCCCGGCCTTCGCGGTGGCGAACTGCACCACCACCCATTCGGCGTTGTTCAGAGACCAGATCCCGACCCGGTCGCCGCGCCGCAGGCCGAGCGCTAGCAGCCCGGCGGCGAACGCCTCGGCCCGCTGCTTCAGCTCGGCGTAGGTCCAGCGCACGCCCTGGCTGCGCACCACCAACGCCAGCGTGTCCGGCACCCTTGCCGCGGTGCGGTCCAGGTTCTGGCCCAGCGTCTCGCCCAGCAGCGGCCGATCGATGGCGCCATGCACGTAGCTCGGCGCGCGCGTGGTCATTTCCGCGTCCCACCCCTATTGTTGCGTGAGAGTCAAAAGGAAACGCCACGTGTCCGCAAGCTTCGTGAACCGTCCGCCCGCATTGAACTTCGACCTCGGCGAGCACGCCGACATGCTGCGCGCGAGCGTGGAAGCGTTTGCCGCCGACGAGATCGCGCCGCGGGCCGCCGCGATCGACCGCGACAACGATTTTCCACAGGACCTCTGGCGCAAGATGGGCGATCTCGGCGTGCTCGGCGTGACGGTCGAGGAGGAATGGGGCGGCGCCGGGATGGGCTACCTCGAGCATTGCGTGGCGATGGAGGAGATCAGCCGCGCGAGCGCGAGCGTCGGGCTGTCCTATGGCGCGCACAGCAACCTTTGCGTGAACCAGATCCGCAAGAACGGCACCGACGAGCAGAAGCGCCGCTACTTGGGCAAACTGGTCAGCGGCGAGCATGTCGGCGCGCTGGCGATGAGCGAGCCCGGCGCCGGCTCGGACGTGGTCTCGATGCGGCTGCGCGCCGAGCGGCGGGGCGAGCGCTACGTGCTGAACGGCACCAAGATGTGGATCACCAACGGGCCGGAAGCGGACACGCTGGTCGTATACGCCAAGACCGACCCGGCAGCCGGGCCGCGCGGCATCACCGCGTTCCTGATCGAGCGCGGCTTCGCCGGGTTCCGCTGTGCGCAGAAGCTGGACAAGCTCGGCATGCGCGGCTCGAACACCGGCGAGCTGGTGTTCGAGGATTGCGAGGTGCCGGAGGAGAACGTGCTCGGCGGCGTCGGCCGCGGGGTCAACGTGCTGATGAGCGGGCTCGACTACGAGCGCGCGGTGCTGGCTGCTGGGCCGCTCGGCATCATGCAGGCCTGCATGGACGTGGTGCTGCCATACATCCACGAGCGGCGGCAGTTCGGCCAGGCGATCGGCGAGTTCCAGCTGATGCAGGGCAAGATCGCCGACATGTACACGACGCTGAACGCGGCCCGCGCCTACGTGTATGCGGTCGCCAAGGCCTGCGACCGCGGCGAGACCACGCGCAAGGACGCCGCCGGCGCCATCCTTTACGCGGCCGAACGGGCGACATGGATGGCGCTCGAGGCAATCCAGGTGCTGGGCGGCAACGGCTATGTCAACGACTATCCGACCGGGCGGCTGCTGCGTGATGCCAAGCTGTACGAAATCGGGGCGGGGACGAGCGAGATCCGGCGCATGCTGATCGGTCGGGAACTGTTCCGGGAGACCGCTTGACGCTCGCCAATTGGGCGGCGGCGGCCTATGATCGTGTCGTTGTTGATAAGAAGGGAGCCAGTCCCGTGACAACGTTCGAGGATCGCGAACGCGCGTTTGAAGCCAAATTCGCCTTCGACCAGGAAACCCGCTACCGGCTGCTCGCGCGGCGCGACAAGCTGTTCGCGCAATGGGCCGCCGACGAGCTCAAGCTCGACGACGCGCAGCGGGCCGAGTTGCAGCGCTCGGTGATCGCGGTGGCGGACGGCGCCGGGCATGACGGACGCGTGCTGGCCCATGTGGCGGGGCGCTTCGTCGACCACAACGCGTTCCCGCTCGACGCATATCTGGCCGCGGCGCTCAGCCGATGCGAGGTCGAGGCGCAGCGGCAACTGCTCGAAGCGCCGCTGCAGTCGGCCTAAAGCACTTCCCGAGCTCATCGGCGCGGGGTTAGTGCTCTAGAACTCTGGAGTTACAGCAAGTTGCTCCGCCCGAACCGATCCGGTTCGGGTGGACGCTGCCCTAGCGCCGAGTCACGCCGCGCCGACGACGGCGCAGGCATGCCACCCCGGCCAGGCCGGCCAGCAGCACCGTCACCGTCGCGGGCTCCGGCACGCTCGTGGGGTCGGTGGTGATCAGCGCGAACGCTGTCGCGGCCGGAGAGCCGGCCAGGTTGGCCACGACCTGGGTGCCGCCATAGCCGAGCACGTCCAAGCCCAGCATGTCGGCGGCAGTCAGGTTGAGCCCTTGGCCGGTGCCGATGAAGGCGTTCTGCACGTCGCCGCCGCCGGCCCAGTCGCCGCGGTCGCCGCCATAAGGCGAGACATTGTAGTCGCCGAGATCGGTGCGGCCACCATCGATCGAGAAATACGCCGGGTCGTCGTAGGAAAAGCTGGCGACCCCCGGTGCGGCGTAGCGGAACAGGTCATACGGGGTGGCCCAGGCCGGGCTGCTGCTCGACAATCCGCTGATCCGGCCCAGTACCTCGTCGATCTCGTGCGCGGCGACCGCCTGGAAGTCATACTTGCCCGCCGTGATGCCGTTGCTCGGCGAGAAATCGTAGTTCGACGGGGTGCCGGCAAAGCCGATCGAGCCGTCCGTACCGGTCGCGCGGCCATTGATGATGCCGAGCACCTTGGCCTGCGCCGACGGCACCACGTAGGTCGACTGACCCGCGGGTGCGGAGGCGGGAAGGTTGGCCAACGCCGTCGACAGAGCGGTGTTGGTCGGATTGATGCTGGACGCGTTGGCCATCGAGGACCGGATCTGGTCATAGCTGAAATAGCCGTAGAGCGCGGTCGTGCTTGCCCCCAAGGCCGAGCTCGGCAGTGCGGCGCCCGCAACCGAACCCCAACTCACGTCGATGTTGACGGTCACGGGGTTGGTGAAGGACTTGGCGTAATCGTTGACGACGGCGTTGAACGCCGAGCGGATCTGGCTGCCGTTGGACAGCGAGGTGATGCTGCTGTCATAAGTCGGGTTGATGATCATCGCGGCGGCCGGGTGTGCGGCGGCGGCGAGGACGGCGCCGAGCGTCACGGTTGCGTAAAGCTTGGCTGGGCGCATGTTGCGGTCCTGTTACAAATGTTTGTTAATGTAATCTACGTTGCTAGGTATACTTCGTTCACCCAGGATTTGCTAGGCTTTGTTGTGAATTGTCGGTGCGGTCCTTCTCCATGCTGCTGACGCCCGCGAGCCGCCCGATTGGCTGACGCGCCCGGTTCCGTGCTCGCCGACCGCCTGATCGTCGCTCTCGACGTGCCGACGGTGGCGGACGCGCGCGCCCTGGTCGCGGCGCTCGGCGAGGTGGTGCGCTTCTTCAAGATCGGCATGTGGCTGTTCTTCGATCCGGCGGTGCATGGCTTGATCGACGACCTCGTCGCCACCGGCCGCTCGGTGTTCCTCGACTACAAGATGTACGACATTCCCGAGACGGTGCGCCGCGGCGTCGCCGCGGTCGCGGCGCGTGGGGTGCGAATCGTCACCGTGCACGGCGACCCGGAGATCGTGGCCGCCGCCGCCGATGGCGCCCGCGGGACTGAATTGCTGGTGTTCGCCATCACCGTGCTCACCAGCCAGGACGACGCGGCGCTCGCGGCGATGGGGTTCGATCGCACCGTGCCGGAGCTGGTAGCGTTGCGCGCGCGCGCAGCGGCCCGGGCCGGCGCCGCCGGGCTGATCGCGTCGGCTGCCGACGACCCGGACTCGTTGCGCGCGCTCGCAGGGGCGCCGTTGCTGGTGGCGACCCCCGGCATCCGGCTTGCGGGTGCGGCCGGTGACGATCAGAAGCGGGTGGCGACGCCCGAGTCCGCCATCCTCCGCGGCGCCGACTACCTCGTGGTGGGCCGTCCCATCACCCGCGCCGCCGACCCGGCAGCGGTCGCCCGGACCGTCCTGCTCGGCATGGCGCGCGGCGCCGCTCAGCGGGCGAACACGGCCAGTCCGGCACCGTAAAGGATCCACACACGCCGCCGGCCAAGCTGGTCCAGCCCGAGCAGCATGTCGCCGCGCTCGAGTTGCAGCGGGGCGACGCTGACCGGCGTGTCGATCGGGCGTTCGTCGCCTAACCCCAGCCGCGCCCTTGTATGCCCGACCGGCAGCCGGTTGCCGTCGATCCCCGGTGCGGTGTTGGCCGAGACCGGCGCATCGAGGCCCAGCCGGCGCGCTGTGTCGGTGGCCAGGATCGTTGCCCGGCTGCCGCTGTCCAGCTCGGCGAGCAACGGCCGCCCGTTCACCCGGACCGGCACGAAGGCCTCGCCGGCGCGCGACACCTCCATCGGCAGGACGGTGCCGGGCGGCGGGGAACAGTCGGAGCCGGACCAAAGCGTCAGGAGCCCGCCCGGCACGTTCAGCTCGAGATCGAAGTGTTGCAGCAGCGACGCCCCCAGCAACCCGGCCAGCGGCGGCGCGACCGTGGCGAGCACCGGCAGCGGCGCCACCGGAGCCAGTTGCTCCGGCATCGGCACGCCGCCAAGCCGCAGCCCCGGCAGCATCACCACCCGGGCCTCCTGGCTGCCGCCGGTGCCGAAGATCCGCGTGACGCCGGCCGCCGGCAAGGTGAGGCTGGCCGCTGCCTCCGGCGTCACCAGCATTCCTTGCGCCCCGGTATCCAGCAACAGGCTCACCGTCCGCCCGGCGAGACCGGCCGTGACGACCGCGTAACCCTCGACCAGACGGATCGGCAGCTCGGCCACCTTCTGGCGCGAGCAGGCCAGGGCGGGTGTCGCCAGCAGCGGCAGCGCGAGCAGGCTGCGCCGCCGCAGCGGCCGGCTCATGCCTGCGTCAGAGCATCCGGCCGAGGATGATCTTCTGTACGTCGCTGGTGCCTTCGTAGATCTGGCAGACCCGGACGTCGCGGTAGATCCGCTCGACCGGGTAGTCGGCGAGGTAGCCGTAGCCGCCCAGCGTCTGGATGGCCGCCGAGCAGATCCGCTCCGCCGCCTCGCTCGCGAACAGCTTGGCCATCGCGGCGGCTTCGAGCGCCGGCTCGCCCGCGTCCTTCAACCGCGCCGCCTTCAGCGTCAGTTCGCGCGCGGCGGCAAGCTGCGTCTTGGCCTCCACCAGCCGGAACGCCACGGCCTGGTGCTCGATGATCGGCTTGCCGAACTGCTTGCGTTCCTTGGCATAGGCGATCGCGTAGTCGAGCGCCGCCCGCGCCATGCCGACGCTTTGCGCGGCGATGCCGATGCGGCCGCTTTCCAAGGTGCTGAGCGCGATCTTGAGGCCTTCGCCTTCGGCGCCGATGCGCTGGTCGTCCGGCACATGCATGTCGTCGAACGACAACGCGCAGCTATCGGACGCCTTTTGCCCCAGCTTGTGCTCGACCCGGGCCACCGAGAAGCCCGGCGTATCGTTGGCGACGATGAAGGCGGACAGGCCCTTCTTGCCGGCGGCCGGGTCGGTGACGGCGAACAGGATGGTGGTCTGGCCGATGCTGGCATTGCTGATGAACTGCTTGGAGCCGTTCACGACGTAGCCGCTGTTGTTGCGCACGGCCTTGGTGCGGATGGCGGCGGCGTCCGACCCGGCGCTGCTTTCGGTCAGGCCGAAACTGCCCACCGCCTGGCCGCTCGCCATCGGCCGGAGCCAACGTTCCTTTTGCTCGGGCGTGCCGAACTTCTCCAGGATCTCGCAGGTCGGCGCGTTGTGCACGCTCACCAGGGTGGAGACGGCGCCGTCGCCCGCGGCGATCTCCTCCACGACCTGCGCGTAGGTCTCGTACGGGATCTCGCTGCCGCCCCAATCGCTGCTGTTGGTGGCGCCGAGGAACCCCATCTCGCCCAGCGCGGCCACGATCTCCGGCTCGATCCGTCCGGCCTGCTCGCGCGCGGCCGCCGTCGGCAGCAGGCGTTCCTGCGCGAACCGGCGCGCGGTCTCTACGATCAGCGCATTCGGGTCAGTGGCGTCGAGCATCGGGGCCTCCCTGTTCTTCGCCCCGATATAAGGTCACTCGGCGGCCACGGCTAGCGGAGCGGCATCCAACCGGGCCAGCAGCGCCTCGCGTTGCGGCACGGCGTCGGCCATCGCCGCGGCCTTGATCGGGCCGAAGCCGCGCACCGCCATGGGCAGCGAGGCCAAGGACACTGCCGCGTCCAGCGTGTCCGGGCGCAGGCGCGGCAGCATGTCCCGGATGTCGCGCTCGTATTGCCGGGCAAAGGCCCGCTCGGCCCGCCGCTCCGCTTGCCAGCCGAACAGGTCGAGCGGGGTGCCGCGCAACGCCTTGCCGTGGCGCAGTGCCCGGAACAGCGGCAATGCGACCCGGCCGGGGATCGCCAGCTTGCGCCGGCGGCCGGTCGCGGGGTCGATGCCGGCAATCAGCGGCGGCGCCATGTGGAACACTGGGGTCTCGCCATACTCGGCCGCGGCGTGCAGGCGTGCCACCTCGTACTCGTCCTTGATCGCGAAGGCACGGAAAGCGCCGTCTGCCACGGCCCGTGCCAAGGCGCCGGGCGCGCCCGCAACCCGCGTCTCGGCCGCGGCAACCGCGTCCACCAGCCCCCGGTAGCGCCGGGCCAAGCGCTCGCTCTGATAGGCGACCAGCTCGGTTGACCGGCGGGCCATCACGGACGGCAGATCGTCAGGCAGCGGCGCGGTGTCGGCCAGGATCTCGTCGATCAGCGCCGGCCGTTCTGCCAGCAGCCGGCCCCAGCGGAACGCCCGCTCGTTCATCGCCACCGCGGTGCCGTTCAGGGCGATCGACCGCAGCAGCGACGCCTGGCTCAGCGGAACCAGGCCGCGCTGCCAGGCGAGGCCGAGCAGCAACGTGTTCACCGCCTGCGCCGTGCCGAACAGCCGCTCCGCGACCAGGCTGCCGCGCAGGAAAACGGACTGCGCCTTGTCGGTGCGCCGCTCGATCGCCCGGCGGTGCAGCCCGGCGTCGATGCGCAGGTCCCGGTTGCTCAGGAACCCGGCGCCGGCTTGCAGGTCAAGGTTGCCGATCACGGCTGCCCGCTTGGCGCAGCGGCCGAGCACGTCGGGGTCCGCGCCCACCGCCATATCGGCGGCCAGCAGCATGTCGGCCTCCCCGGTCGGGATCCGCACCACGTCGAGCGCATCCGCGCCGATCTGCACATGCGACACGACGGCGCCGTTCTTCTGGGCCAGGCCGGTGAAGTCGAGCGTGCTGACCGTCCGCCCTTCAAGGTGGGCCGCCATCGCCACCACCGCGCTGCAGGTGACGATGCCGCCGCCGCCGACTCCGGCGAACAGGCCGCGCCACGGTGTCGTCAGCGCCGGCAGCAGCGGCTCGGTGAGGCCGGCGGCAAGCTCGGCCTCGCGCGCCTGCCATTGCGTCGCGTGATCCACCACCGGGGCGGCCCCCTTGCTGGTGACGAAGCTCGGGCAGAACCCCTTCAAGCAGCTCAAATCGGTGTTGCAGCTCGTCGGGCTGATGCGGCGCTTGCGGCCGTATTCGGTGTCGACCGGCTCGATCGCGATGCAGTTCGACTGCACCGTGCAGTCGCCGCAGTTCTCGCACACCCGGGTGTTGATCGTGACATGGGTTTCGGCGGCGGCCATCTTGCCGCGCTTGCGGCGGCGGCGCTTCTCGGTGGCGCAGACCTGGTCGTAGATGATGGCGCTGACGCCGTCGTGCTCGCGCATCCGCCGCTGCACCGCGTCCAGCTCGTCGCGCCCGTGGCGCAGCGTGCCGGCTGGCAGCTCGGATGCGGGGGGAAGTCGGGCCGGGTCGTCGGCCACAACCGCGAGCAGGCCGACGCCCTCCGCGCTCAGCTGCCGGGCGATGCCGACCACGGTGGGGCCGCCCTCGGCCGGCTGCCCGCCGGTCATGGCCACGGCGTCGTTGTAGAGGACCTTGTAGGTCATGCGCGTCCGGGCGGCGATCGCCTGGCGGATCGCCAGCAGGCCGGAGTGCTGATAGGTGCCGTCGCCCATGTTGGCGAACATGTGCGGGGTCGCGGTGAAGGTGGAGAGCCCGACCCAAGGCACGCCTTCGCCGCCCATCTGGCTGAAGGTGCGGGTGTCGGGGCTGGTTGTCACCGCCATGGTGTGGCAGCCGATGCCCGCCATGGCGTAGCTGCCATCGGGCAATTTGGTCGAGGTGTTGTGCGGGCAACCGGCGCAGAACATCGGCGCTCGTAGCACCAGCCCTTCGACGGCGGACGCCGCAGCAGGGAGCTCGACCGCGGGCACGTCGATGCCGAAGCCGGGCAGCACGCGGGCGAGCGCTGCGATCAGCAGCTCCGGCGACAGCTCCATGGTGTCGGGCAGCAGTGGCGCGTCACTGCCATCGGTCTTGCCGAGCACCGCCGGCCGATCTGCGAGCGAGTACAGCGCGTCCCGCACCTGCATTTCGACCAGCGACCGCTTTTCTTCAACGACCAGCAGCAGCCGCTTGCCGCGGGCGAAGGCGCGGACGCCCTCGGTCTCGAGCGGCCATGCCATGCCTACCTTGTACACCGCTATGCCCGGATGCCCCGCCAGCCCGAGCCGGCGCAACGCGTGCATCGCGTCGTGATGCGCTTTGCCCACGGTCACGAGACCGATCTCCGCGGACGCGGCGCCATGCGCTAAACGGTCCAGCCGATTGGCCCGCACCCAAGCGCGCAGAGCCGGAAACCGCTCCTGCAGCAGGCGCCGCTCCAGCTCGCGGCGCTGCGCCGGCCAGGGCAGGGCCGGATCGAGGTTGAGCCCATGCGGCGGCAGGACAAAATCGGGGAGGGCGAAGGCGCGCTCGGAGGGCAGCACCGCCAATCCATGTTGTTCCGCGGTTTCGGCGATGGTCTTCAACCCGACCCACAGCCCGGAGAACCGGGACAGCGCAATGCCCGCGAGGGCGAAATCGACGATGTCCTGCACGTCGGCCGGCACCAAGACCGGGATGTTGACGCTTTGAAAGATGCCGTCGGTCTGGTGCGGGAACACCGAGCTGTGCGCCGCGTGGTCGTCGCCGCTGACCGCCAGCACGCCACCGAGCCGCGAGGTGCCGATGGTGTTGGCGCAGCGCAGCGCGTCGGCGCTGCGGTCCACGCCCGGCCCCTTGCCGTACCACATGCCGAACACGCCATCGACGCGCTTGCCGGGGAAGGTGTCGATCTGCTGGCTGCCCCACAGCATGGTGGCGGCCAAGTCCTCGTTCAGCCCCGGCTGGAAGCGGATGTCAGCGTCCCGCAGCAGCACCTCGCGCCGCCACAGCTCCTGGTCGACGCCGCCCAGCGGCGATCCGCGGTAGCCCGACACCAACCCCGCCGTCCGCAGCCCGGCCGCGCGGTCGAGCCGCGCCTGTTCCAGCAGGGCACGGACCAGCGCCTGCACGCCGGACAGCAGGACCGGGCGGTCGAGCTCGACATAACGGCTGTCGAGGGTGATGGGGCCCGAGACGGTGGAAACGACGCCAATGTCCACGGCAGCACTCCAGTGACTCGAGAGCGCCAGCATAGCGCAGGAAGCCCTGGCGGGTGCTGCCAGACTTGGCCTAGGCTTCACGCCAAATTGGCAAATTGTGCCAATGTTGCACCGCATCATCGAAGGATCGTTCACAAACGCTATGCGTCTTGACCGGATCGACCACGCAATCCTCAATCACCTGCAGCGCGACGGCCGTGCCACCAGCGCCGAGCTGGGCGAGGTCGCCGGCCTGTCGCCGAGCCCTGCGCATCGCCGGCAGAAGCTGCTGGAAGAGGGTGGCATCATCCGCGGCTATGTCGCCCTGCTGGACCAGGACCGGGTCGGGCTGCCGGTCAACGTGTTCGTCTCGGTCCGGCTGTCGGCGCAGACCGAGGATCACCTTGCCGCCTTCGAGCAAGCCGTCGCCGGGCTGCCGGAGGTGATGGAATGCTACGTGATGTCGGGCGCCAGCGACTACCTGCTTCGCGTGGTCGCCCCCGACCTCGGCGCGTATGAGGAGTTCCTGCGCACAAGGCTCACCCGCATCCCCGGGGTGCGCGGCGTGGAAAGCGCCTTTGCGCTGAAGCGCGTCGCCTACCGCACCAGCCTGCCGCTGCGCCGGGCGCCGCGATGACCGGCGATGGCCTCGTTTCGGCATTCCTGCTGGCCTTCCCGGCGCTGTTCAGCATCGTCAACCCGGTCGCCGGCGCCTTCATCTTTCGCGAAGCGACCGCGGACCGCACCCATGCCGAGCGTGTGCGGCTGGCCAAGAAGGTCGGCGTCTACTCGCTGATGGTGATGGTGGTCGCGTTGTGCGCCGGGTCCTACGTGCTGACGGTGTTCGGCATCACGCTCGCCGCCCTGCGCATCGCCGGCGGCCTCGTGCTGGCGCTGTTCGCCTGGGAGCTGCTGGGCGCGCCGGAACGGCGGGAAGATCGCAAGCAGCAGCAAGCCGCAGGCGCCGGCGAAGCCGACGACGTCGCCTTCTATCCGCTGACGCTCCCGTTCACCACCGGGCCGGGCACCATCGCCGTCTCGGTCGCGATCGGCGCCGGGCATCCGGTGGCGGGCGCCGGTTGGTTTTTCGCCGGGGTGATCGCCGCCGCCGCCTTGCTCGCGCTGCTGATCACGACCCTCTACGCCTATGCGGACCGTCTATCGGACGTGCTGGGCCGCAGCGGCAGCCGCACCGTGACCCGGCTGTTCGCCTTCCTGCTGTTCTGCATCGGCGTGCAACTGCTGATCAACGGCGTGGTGGACGTGCTGCGGCCGCTCCTCGGGCAGGGGTAGAGCAGCGGCGAACAGCATCGGCCTGTTCTCGCTGGAACGCTGACCGCCGACCGCGACGTTTGCGTGACGGGGGCGCCGTTTGCAACCCCGGGCGGGTTCGCGGCTTTAAGCGAGCAATGCTCGACATCATGAAGCAGGGGGAGACGGACGCGTTAGTCACGCTTGCACGCATGGTGCAGGCGGCCGGCTACCACTTCGTCACGCCGACCCCCGCGACCCACGCCCGAGTTTTGGCCCGGGACGGCCGCTCATGCCTGGCGCGCGACCTGCGCGACGTGTTCGGCTGGAACCGGCCCTTCGCTGAAAGCCTGCTGCCAACGGCGATGCTGGAGGCGATGCGGGCGGCAAAGGTGATCGCCCGCGACGAGGACGGGTATCGCAGCCTGATCCGCATGTCCGAGCTCGACGGGATGCTGTTCGTGCATTCGGCCTACCCGACGTCTGCAGCCGACGCTGTGTTCTTTGGCCCCGACACCTACCGCTTTGCCCAGGCCATCCGGCGCTCGCTCGGCCGCCAAGTTCGGCGTGCCGTCGACATCGGCTGCGGCGCCGGCCCCGGCGCAATCCTGGTCGCGCGCGAGCACCCGGCCGCCGAGGTGTTCGGGGTCGACATCAACGACGCGGCGCTGCGGATGACCCGGGCCAACGCCGAGCTCAACGGGGTTGCGGTGCAAGCCGTCAACAGCGACCTGCTCGCGTCCGTGCCCGGCGTGTTCGACCTGATCGTCGCCAACCCGCCCTATCTCGTCGACCCCGCCGAGCGCGCCTACCGGCATGGCGGCGGTCCGCTCGGGGCCGGCTTGTCGCTGCGCATCCTGGATGCGGCGATCTCCCGTCTCGATCGGGGCGGCACGCTCGGCCTTTACACCGGTGCCGCCATCGTGAGTGGGCGCGACCCCTTCCGTGACGCCGTTTTAGCCCGACTTCACGGGTCCGGCTTGAGCTGGCGCTACGACGAGGTTGATCCCGACGTGTTCGGGGAAGAGCTCGACAGCGGTGCCTATGCCAATGCCGACCGGATCGCCGCCGTCGTCCTGACGGCAACCCACGAGCCGCCGCCTGCTGGGCGGTAACAACCAGGAACCTCGCCATGCCCGACGGCAGTCTCGTCTCCGCCCTCACCGAATACGACCGCTGGCACCGCCGGTTGGCCGCGTTCAACGCCGCCCGGTTCACGCCCGGCCTGCCGCAGGCGGATTGGCAAGAGGCGGTGGCGGCCGACGCATCGATGCTGGTCGAGGAAGGCCGCTGGCTCGAAGGCAAGCGGGCCGAGGTTGCGGCCCGGGCAGCCGAAGCGCCGACCGACCCCGACGGGTTCGTCCGCTGGTTCGAGAGGCTGGAGCACACCGGGCCAGGCCAGAATGACCCGCTGTTCCCATGGTTGGCCGAACAGGCCAGCATGGAGGAAATGAAGTGGTTCCTGGAGCAGGAAGTCGCCGGCGAGGCCGGGTTCGACGATCTGACCGCGATCACGCAAATGCGGCTGCCGGTGCGCGCCAAGCTTGAGCTCGCCCGCAACTACTGGGACGAGATGGGCCGCGGCAACGAGAAGGGCATGCACGGCCCGATGCTGGAGCATCTCGCCAGCAAGCTCGGCTTGCAACCGCGGGTCGAGACGACGGTGTGGGAGTCGCTTGCGCTGGCCAACACGATGGCCGCGCTCGCCGCGAACCGCCGCTACGCCTACCACTCGGTCGGCGCATTGGGGGTGATCGAGCAAACGGCGCCGAGCCGGGCCAAGCTCGTGGGCGAGGGGCTGCGGCGGCTCGGCGTGAGTGGCAAGGACCGCCACTATTTCGACCTGCACGCAATTCTCGACATAAAGCACAGCGAGGCTTGGAACGCCGAGGCCGCGTGGCCCTTGGTCAAGCAGAACCCGGCTTGGGCGCCGGCGCTCGCCGAAGGCGCGCTGATGCGTCTCGAGTGCGGGGCGGCATGCTTCCGGCGTTACCGCGAGGTGCTGGGCGTCGGCTAAACGCATGGCGACCGGAGGCGCGGTTCATCCGCCGCAGCCTCCACACCCGCCGCCGCCGCCGCATCCACTGCCGCCGCCGCCACCGCCGCATCCGACCACCGCCATGGTACCGGTGCCCTGTAGCTTTCGGCCAAAGGCGTCGAGGGGCGTGCCGAGCAGGACTGCGGCTCCGGTTAGCGCGAACGCCAGCGGCAGTTCGTCCGTGAGCGGTGCGCGTGCCGCGCGGGCGTTCCGACGCCGGGTTTGGTCAAGCGCCGCCGACCCGGCTTCGGTGCGGAGTGGCTGCTGCAGAAGCAGTGTCGCCCCAATCACCACCGTGCCGATCATCAGCAGCACGAGCAGGTCGACCGGCCGATGACGCTGGCTCCCGACCACCACCTTCATCATCCCCAACACGAGCGGCACGGCGAGGACGACCGCGCCGGTCCGCCGGAACTGGTCGACGTCGCTGCTGTCTGGGCGCAGGCCGTATGCTCGCAGCCGCAAGTCGACCGGATCCAACCGGTCGATCGTCCGGGCGTGGAACTCCCTGCGGCTGATGCCGCCCGACCACTCCGGCTGGTAGCGACGCCAGGGCGGGGCGACCGCCACGGTTGGGTCAAACTCGATGCGATCGCCGCGCACGGCCGGGGCTGCGGCACCGGCAGCCATCAGCGCGACCAGGATGGTATCGGCGGCTCGGGCCGGGCCGCCGGCGAGATAACCCAGCTCGACCTCGTCGAGCGGCGACGCTGGCCCGCCGCGATGGGGGCCGATCCGGGACCGCAGCGTGCCGATGATCAGCAACGCGCCGGTCGCAATCAGGCCATATAACGCCAGGAACGGTTGACCCGGCCAGTCGAGCGGATTGAGCGTCATGACAGGCTGCCTCCGAGAATGCGCCGGCCGAGCTGGCTTGGCCGCGGGATGACGTGATGCCGCTGCCGGTCCACCATCACGAAGCGGGGGCGTCCGAAACGGCGCTGAGTGCCGGGCCAATAGGCTTCCGGCGATGGGCCGAAATAGGCCTCGTAGCGCGCGAGGGTCGCAGCGTATTGGGCGTGCAGGCAACTCTGCTCGGCGCCGCCGCCCCCCGCCGGGTCGTGGTGCAGCGGGCGGCCCAGCACGAGGCCGCACCATACCTCCCAGTAATCGCGCGAGTAGGTGAGGTGCAGGTGCCACACCTCGTCCACCTCCTCGCTGGGCGTCACCGGCTCGGCCGACGTCGTGGCGAGGAAGCAGAAGCGCCGGTATTCCTCGACGGCGCCGCGTGCGAACGCGATCGTCCAGTCCAGGTCGCGCGACAACCGTGTCGTGAAGTTCAGCGGCTGCGGCGGCTCGAATGGGTGGGCCGCAACCCGTTGCCAGGTATCGCGCTCCGCCGCAGTCCAAGCCGGCGAGTTCGGGCCGCTCATGGCCACCCTATAGCATGAACAAGCGTCCGGCGTGCTATCGAAACAATGTGGCCCGCTTACCGACGGCGCCCGCTCACTTCCGCGCCGTCGCCGGGACGAAGAGCAAGGAATCCCGGGATGCCGAACAGCGGCAGCAGGGCAATCAGGAGGAACACCTGCTGGAACTCGGCAACCGTCGGCCGCCCGTCCGACGCCGCCAGCACGCCCAGCAGCCCGGCGCCGAGCGACACGCCAAGGCCCATCGTCAGCTGCTGCACGACGCTGCCCAGGCTGGTCGCCTGGCTCAGCCGCTGCGGCGGCACGTCGACGTAGCTCAGCAGCTGCACCGCATTGAACTGCGTGTTGCGCACCACGCCGAAGGCCGTCATCGCGACGACCAGGACGGCGTGCGAAGTGGCGGCGTCGAACCACGCGAACCCGGCGATCATTGCCCCGGACAGGACCGAGTTCACCAGCAGCAGCCGCCGAAACCCGAAGATCCGCAGTAGCCGGGCGGTGATGGGCCGGATCACGACGGCTGCGACGCTGATGACGAAGGTGAGGCTGCCGCTCGCGACCGGGCTCAGCCCGAAGCCGATCTGGAACAGCAGCGGCAGCAGGAAGGGTGGCACGTTGATGCCGATCCGGCTCAGCCCGCCCGCCAAGGAGCCGATGCGGAAGGTGCGGATGCGGAACAGGCTCAGATCCAGCACCGGCGCCGCCCGCCGCCGCCCATACCACGCGAACAACAGCAGTAGGCCGCCCCCGGACAGCAGCAGCAGCAACTCGCCCGCCCAAGACAGCGCACCGCGGCCGACCGTTTCCAGCACGGCCTGCAGGAGGAACAGCCCCGCGCCGACCAGCAGGAAGCCGGGCAAATCGAAGCGTGACGGCGCGGCACCCCGCCGGTTGCCGACCGTGCGCCAGGCGATAGCGATGGCGACCAATCCGAACGGGATGTTGACCAGGAAGATCCAGCGCCAGTCGAGGTAGGTCGTGATGAACCCGCCCAGCACCGGACCCAGTGTCGGCCCCAGCATGGACGGGACCGCGACGTAGCTCATCGCCCGGATCAGGTCGGATTTCGGAAATGAGCGGAACAGGATCAGCCGCCCGACCGGGTTCATCATGGCCCCGCCCAGGCCCTGCAGGATGCGAAAAGCGACAAGCATCGCGAGGCTGTTGGCCATGCCGCACAGGGCGGAGCCGAGCGTGAACAAGGCGAACGCCGCGCACAGCACGTTGCGCGTGCCGAAGCGGTCGGCGATCCAGCCGGAGATCGGGATGAAGATCGCCAGGCTCAGCACGTAGCTGGTGATGGCGAGGTTCAGCCGCAGCGGCGTCTCGTCCAGGCTTCGGGCGATGTCGGGGATCGCGGTGGTGATGATGGTCGCATCGAGCTGTTCCATCAGGAACCCGGCGGCGACCACGAGAGGGATCAGGAATCGTAGCGCGCCTTGCGGTGCGCTCGTGGGAGGCGCGATGGTCAACGGGCCGCTCAACTCCGGTCGGAGAGGGAGTGTCGCGCTTGCGCCGCTGCGACGCAAACCGGCGCCGCGGCGTCCCGCGAGAGTGGCGCCGTGTGCCGCCGATGTCGCCCGGCGGGCGGCGCGGCGAGCATCTCACACCGTATTTTCGACCAGTCCATGTCCGTCTCGCTCAAGAAATGTTGGTATTAACGATTGTGAATGAGAATAAGACCAGGTCGGACAATGCGTTAGACGTAACGACCTGGATCAGTGATCTGAATTGTCGAAGTCACCCGATTTACCTTGAAAAGCGAATACCAGTCTGGCAGGGAGATCACGCAAATGTGAACAAAGTGAGACTGTGGAGAACAGGATGTTCAAGACTGTAACGGCTGCTTTGCTGGTGGTTGCCGCGCTTTCGACGCAGGTGCAGGCAGCCCCAATTTCCGGCGTGACCATCTCCGCGTCTTCAGAACTCGGCGGCGTCTTTCAGCGGCAAGCCTCGAACGTTGTCAGCGGAACCGGCCTCAATGCCACGACGGGCGGGTTCTCGAACGTGCCCGACGGCACCATGTGGCTGACGAGGGGCAACGGCGCCTATCAGGGCCCGGCCGATACGAGCCCGAGCATCACCTTCGACCTCGGCAGGATCTACAATCTCACGAGCGCGGACGTGTGGAATTACAACGAGAACAGCGGCAATCCCGGCTTTTTCACCAAGCGCGGAGTGAAGACGATGGACGCCCAAGCCTCGATGGACGGCACCCATTTTGCCACGATCGCCACCGGTATCGGCCTGGCGCAAGCGCCCGGCACCACCAACACCGCCTTTGCCCAGACGCTCGCCTGGGCGGGCACGGCCGAGTATATCCGGTTCAGCAACCTGGCCTCGTGGGGTGGCGACAACGGCTTCGTCGGCCTGAGCCAGGTGCAATTCTTCGGCAGCGCTTTCGCCAGCCCCGGAGCGTCCGTGCCGGAGCCGATCTCCTTCGGTTTGCTCGGAATGGGCGCGCTGGCGGCTGCGGCGCTTCGGCGGCAAGCCCGCCGTTGATCATCTTGCCTGACCGGGCGGGTCTGGCGCGGCCTAATCACGTCCCGAGCTAGTCAGCTCGGGAGGAGTGCTCACCATCTTGCCCGAGTGGCGGCCAGTCAGGAGGGGCGGATGCCGCGGCCTTCCGACGCCTGCCGTTCGCGCGCGCCGAGCTCCCGGGCTGGACGCCGCGGGGCCCGGGGCGCGCGCTTGGCCGGGAACACGACGGCGGCGGCCTCTTCGGCGGCCGGGTCGGCCGCGTGCGGGGCCGCGGGCGGCGTGGCTTTCGCGGCGGCCGGACGGGCGACGAACGCCGGGGGCGGCTTCGGCACGCTCGCGCCCGCCGCCTGAACGGCCTGCTTGAGCTGCTGCTCGAAATGCGCCGGGCTTGCTTGGTCGAGCACCGCCGCGAGCGCTGCTTCGCGGACGCCGGTCCATAGCCGCTCGTCATTGTACAAGTCGACGACCGCACGCGCGAATGCGTCGGGCTGCGACTGCGGCGCGCACACCAATTCCCGGCGGTTGCTCCAGCCGAGCTGCTGCGCGAGCAGGGTCGTCGCTGCGACCGGCATGCCGAACGACGCCGCGTCGACGATCTTGACCGGTACGCCGGCGCCGAACCGGGTGGGCGCCACCATGACGCGATGGGCGTCGAACAGCGGGGTCAGCTCCGCCGTGGACCCGACCAGCCGGACCAGCTTGTTGCCCTGCAACCAGGATAGGTCGATGTCGTCGGATAAGTAACCGGCGACGGTCAGGGTGGCGTCCTCCGGGCCGAGCAGGCGTTCCACCAGCGGTTGCACCGACGTCACATACCAGCGGAGCCCGTCGTAGTTCGGGCTCGTGTCCTGCGTCAGGGTGCCGACATGCAGCAGGCCGCGGCGGGACGCGAACGGACGCGGCGTCGGGCGCGGGTCCTGCCGCACCCCGACCACGCTCACCGACGTCGAGCCGAGCCCGGCGATGATCCCCGCCTCCGCCTCGCTGGTGGCGACGATGTGGTCGCACCGCCACGTGCTCTCGAACTCCCGCTTCACCGCCCGGGCGAGGTCGAACGGCAACCCGTCGAGCTCCGCCCGCGCCGCGTCACGGACGCTGAACACCGCCTCGGTGTCGAGCACAAGGCGGGCGTGGCCCAGATCGTCGGTCGAGGCGCCCATCACCTCGAGCAGCTGGCGCAGATTGTGCGCCCGGCTGATCCAGATCAGGTCGTAGTAGCCGCGCCGCTCCTGCAGGAACGACTTCAGCGATCGGATGTCGCGGTCCCACAGGATCTCCGCCGTGTCCGGCAGAGCCCCGGTGATCCAGAACAGCGGGGTCTTGACCGGGATCATCGGGAACACGGTGGCTTGCCAGCCCATCTCGACGAGGCCGGTCAGCACGTCGGCCGCCCGGCCGTAGCCGGACCCGAGCCGATGCAACGGAACCGTGTCCTCGATGAACAGCACCCGCCGCCCGCGCGAGCCGAACGCCGCCGCTTCGGCCTTGCTGCTGCGGTCCACCGGGTGGCGCCGCAGCGCTCCGGCATGACGGTTGCGCAGCACGGAGCGGTTGATCACCATCTGGTCCGACGCAGCCCGCACGCTGCGCGATGACGCGTATTCGAGGTGGGTCAGCACCACCGCCGGGTCATAGACGACGCTGAAGCCCGCCTGCTGGATGCGCAGGCACAGATCGGTCTCCTCGTAGTAGGACGGGGCAAACGCATCGTCGAAGCCGCCGAGCCGGTGCAGCAGCTCGGCCCGCACCATCAGAAAGCAGCCGGAGCAGAAATCCACTTCGCGCGCGTAGTTCGCTTCCGGCGCATCGGGCGGCGCGTCGCGCATCCAGCCGTCACCGCTGCCGTCGCGCCACAGGATGCAGCCGGCCTCCTGCAGCATGCCGTGGCTGCGGACGATCTTGCCGCCGACCGCTCCCACCGAGGGGTAGCGGGCCAACCGGTCGAGGGCGAGCTGGACGGACCCGGCGTGCAGCACGACGTCGTTGTTGAGGTAGAGCACGGCCGGCGCCGTCGCGTGCTCGAGTGCCAGGTTGCAGCCGCGCAGGAAGCCGACATTCCGCTCCAACCGGATGATGCGTGCGCCACGCACCACGTCGGCGATGTGCAGCGTCTCGTCGCTGCTGCCGTTGTCGACGATGATGAGTTCGATCGCGCCGCCGAAACTATGCCGCAGGCTCGCGAGCGTCTGCATCGTCAGCGCGAACTGGTTGCGCAGGATGACGATCACGCTGACCGCGGCCGGCCCGGCGACCGTGAAGTCGAGCGGCCGGCGGCCCAGCGCGGGCAAGGCACGTCGCGCCTGGCTCAAGAACGCCTGCCGGGTCTGGGCCTCGTCCAAGGCGAAGTCGCGCGGGATCGGGCGGCGGAGCGGCAGCCCGGCCGGCAGCCCGACCTGCAGCAGGTGCGCGAACAGGTTCGGATAGTCGCCGCCGTCCATGTCCCGCCCGACCGAGGGCTGCGTCGCATAGAAGGGAAGGTCCACGTCGCGGGACGGCGAGCGCGGGTCGTGAACGCCGAAGTTCAGGAAATGGTCGTAGGCGTTGCGGAACAGCCCTTCGCGGACCGCCGCGTCGACGTCGGGGTTGAGGCTCCGGTAATCCTGCTCGGAGAAATCGCATAGCGGATCGCGGCCTTCGGGAACGCCGATCACCAGGTAATGGTGCAGCGCGGATCGGCAGGTCTCGGCCGCGACCGCGGCATTGGCGTCCGGGTAGGTCGCCAGATACCATGACGGGTCGAAGTAGGGTGAGGTCCGCGGCTCCGGCACGATGCGGCCGGCGTTGGCCAGGTAATGGTGGAATGGGTGCGGCGTCGCCTCGGCCGCGGCGTCGGGCGGGAGCGAGGCGAGGTAGAAGTCCGGGTCGAACAGCAAATGGGCGATGCGGCGCTCGCTGCTCCCGTGCGACAGGTAATGGCCGTAGAGGCCGCCGAGGGCGCGCAGCGAAGCCGGGGCGAGGTCGGGACTGTTGGCGCGGTAGATGGCGGTGTTGAACAGCCAGTGCGGGCTCTGATCGAGCCACCCGACCCGGCTGAAATGGTCGTAGGCCGACGTGCTGGCGCCGCTGGCGATAGCCGCCTTCGCCTCGGGATTGCTCGACACGTAAAAGCCGGGATCGAAGTAGATGTTCGGCTGGTAGCCGAGCTGGCTGCCGCGGTGCAAGTAATCGTGCAATGCCGACGCAGCGCCATCCCGAGCGGCCCGAGTGGCGGCAGCGTCGTGGCGGCCATAATGCCGTGCATCGAACCGGGACCATACCGGCCCGAGATTATCCAGGTTCAAAGGGCAATGATTGTCCTGCATACCTGGCTCCGATACTCATCCCGATACTGCAACAGACCGAAGTCGCTGCGGTAAAATCTTGCTTACTATGCCGGCTCGGGGAAGAGCAACACAATGCACGGCTCGGCAGCCGCTGTATCAAAATTAATACTTGATCGTCAGTGCAGCGGCGGTCTGGTATTGCATGCCGACTCTGCTGGAATGAGGCGATACCCGGCTTTAGAGAGGATTGTGGTAAGCTGATGGGCGCGCTCGGGACCGCCTATCGACAGTGGATAGCAGCCCGCCGCCGGGAGACTCGTTCTTGTGACAGCCTTGACGATCGGCGCCGTGCACCTGGCCAAACTGCATGCGAGTCTTGGCGCGGTCCGGTCGGCCGTGACGCTGCGGCCGGCTGCTCCCTCGTCGCCGCCCGCGCCTCTGACCGTCATCGGACCGCCCGCGACCTGCGCTGGGCTCGGGGCGGTAAACAATCAGGCCAAGACGATTGCGCCGATCGGCTGCGGCTTCGTCCGCGACGTCACCGTAAGCGGACCGGGTTATACCTTCCACGGCGAGCGGCAGATCACCGATGGCTCGCACCTGTCCGGCGTGGCCGTCGAATGGGCGAATCGTCCGATGCCCGACAGCCCGCTCGCGGCGCCGCCGGCCAAGGAATTGCCGGTGCACGGCTTGTGCGTGGTGGCGACCGGGCCGGGACATCTGATCTACGGGCACTGGCTGGTCGACTTCATCCCGCGTTTCATGATCGCGCGGGACGTGCTCGGCCGTGAGTTCGCGCAGGCGCGCTTCGCCTTGCCGCACGACACCCCGGAGTGGGCGCTCGCCATGCTCGCTTTGTTCGCCGGCGTGACGCGTGACCGCTGCATTTTCTTCCGGCGCGGCAGTGAGCGCCTCGCCGTTCAGGAAGCGTGCCTCCCGTCCTACGTTCACACGGAGTACCACTTCCACCCCTACATGCGGGAGGTGGTCGGCTCGGTCGGCACGCCGGCATCCGCGCCCGGCCGGCGCAAGCTCTGCATCTCGCGAGTCGCGTTCGAGAAGCACACCCACGGCATGCAGAAGCTGTTCTCGAGCCGCGAGCGGTTCGAGCGCATGGCCGAGCGGCACGGCTATGAGGTGGTCCGCCCCGAGGCGATGTCATTGCTCGAGCAGGCGGCGCTGTTCCGTTCGGCATCCCACGTCATCGGCGAGTACGGCTCGGCGATGCACGGCACCATCTTCGGACCGCCCGGACTGCGCGTCGGCTTCATCCGCTGCCCGAACGCCATCCAGCTGCGCATCTCGGCGCTTTGCGGCCAGTCGAGCGTCGTCATGATGCCCGAGGATGATCGGGTGGCGCCGAACGGCGTGCAGGAATACTCGCTCAACGACGGCGAGCTGGCGGCCTTCTTCGCGGCCCTCGAGGCGTGACGCCGCCGGCCGCGCACACCCCGGTTCTGGAGCCCGCAATGCCGCCCACCCCGTTCCAGATCGACCTGCATGCAGCCGAGTATCTGACCGTCCTGCAACGTTTCCACACGCAGCTGCAGCCCGAAACCTACCTCGAGATCGGCACTCGGCACGGCGATTCGCTCCGCCTGGCCCGATGCCGCTCCATCGCCATCGACCCGGCGTTCGATATCCGCCACGACATCGTGCGCGGCAAGCCGAGCTGCCACCTGTTCCAGATGACGAGCGACCGGTTCTTCCGCCACCACGACGCCGAGGCCGTGCTCGGCGGCAAGGTGGAGTTCGCCTACCTCGACGGCCTGCATCTGGCGGAGTTCCTGTTGCGCGACTTCCTCCACGTCGAGAAATGCTGCCGCCCTAACTCCCTCGTGGTGATCCACGACTGTCTTCCAAGCGACATCTTCATGGCCTGCCGCGAAGAGGGCGACCATGAGATGCGAACCCGCTCCGTCGTGCCCGGCTGGTGGACCGGGGATGTGTGGAAGGCGGTCTGGGCGTTGCAGAAGCACCGGCCCGATCTGCGGATCATCGCCATCGACTCGCCGCCGACCGGCCTCATCTGCGTCACCGGCCTCGACCCGGCCTCGACCACGCTCGAGCGCAATTACGGCGCCATCGTCGATGAGATGACGGCACTCGGCGACGGCGAAACGGCCTTGCAGGGCTACATCGAGGCGTTGGCGCCGATCAAGCCGTCGGCGGTCGAGCGCTTCACCGACATTGCGCGTTACTTCCACCTGTAGCCGGGCGGCCAAGCGGCGTCAGCGGTCGACCTCGGGCCGGCCGCCCCTGAATACGAAGGGGCCGGCCGTTGCGGGCCCGGATTGCAGCGACGCCAGCAGCTGCTCGAGCACCCAGCGCGTGACGCCCATCAGCCCCAGGGTTAGCGCCTCCGTGACCGGGTAGAACCGGACGCCCTCCAACTCGCGGCTGTCGCGCGGCTCGCCCTCGGTCGCCGCTTCCGGCACCGTCAGGAAGCGGGCGTTGAAGCGGATCGGCATGTCCGGCGGCGTGATCGCCCGGCACAGGTAGCCGAGGCGGTCCAACCGCGGCGGCGTGCCGAGCGTGAGGCCGGTTTCCTCGGCCAGCTCGCGCGCGGCCGCAACGGCAATGGCGCGGGCCAGTCGGGGATGCGCACGCCGCTGCAGCAGATCGAGCAACGCCGGCGCCGGTTCGGCCGCGACCTCGGCGGTGCGGTCGGCGCGGTCCACGGCCCCGCCGGGGAAGACCAGCCGGTTCGGCAGGAACCGGTGCCCGGCGCCGCGCAAGCCCATCAGGACCGCCGGCCCGTCCGCGCCCGGCCGCAGCACCAGCAGGCTGGCGGCGTGCCGGGCAAACACCGGTCGGCGCGGAACCCGCACCGGATGCGCCGCCAGCTTCGTCACGGCGTCACACAAAATGCTTGCGCTGCTGCATCCGGGGATGGCGGTCGCAAGTATTCGAGCAGCAAGGATTTGTGGCCGGGGGTGGCCGCAGCCGGCGCCAAGTATTCGAGTGGAAAAGGAACCGACATGGAATCCCGCTCTCGCAGCGCGTTGCTCGCGCTCGTCCGCCGCCCGGACGATCCAGGCCCGGCTGCCGCGTCCCGAGCTCCCGCTGGAGCACGTCCCGCGCCGGTCGGCAACTCAAAACTCTGACCCCGGCTGGCCGGCCGTTCGGCCGTCGCGGCTGTCTGCTTGCCCCATCGGGTTCTCGCGGCCATAACGCATGAATGATGCAGGCTGCGCCGAAAGACCCCGAGTCACATGACGAGGTCGCAATGCTTCTGGCCCGCTGCGCCCAGGCCGACGGTGCCGCATTCCGCCAATTGTACGATCGCTATTCCGCGGTCCTGTACGGGGTGGCGATGCGCATCACGCGCGACGCCCCGCTCGCGTCCGACGCCGTGCACGACGCCATGCTGCAGGTCTGGCGCAACGCCGCCCGCTTCGACCCCGTCCGCGGCAACGGCCGCGCCTGGCTCATCAGCCTGGTGCGCTATCGTGCGCTCGACGCGGTCGGGCGCACCAAGCGCGAGGTGCTGGGCGGCGAGATCCCCGAGCCGGTCGACCCCGACCCGCTGCCGCTCGAGCGGTTGCAGACATCCCGCGACGGCGCCGCGCTGCAGCGCTGCCTCGAGGAGGTGGAGCCGGGCCGGCGCACCCTCGTCATCCTGGCCTTCGTCGAGGGGCTGACCCATCCCGAGGTCGCCGACCGTGTGCGCCAGCCGCTGGGCACGGTGAAATCCGGGATTCGCCGCGCCCTGCTGGCGCTGCGCGCGTGTCTTGATCGCCAGCTCGCATGAGCGATCAGCCCGAACGCCTCGATCCCGAGGACGAGCGCGACCTCCAAGCGGCGGAGTACGTCCTGGGCGTGCTGCAGCCGGCGCAAGCCCGCGCGGTCGAGGCGCTGGCGCTGCACGAGCCCGCCATGGCGACCAGCATCGCCGCATGGGAACTGCGTCTGGCGCCGTTGGCCGACCTGGTCGAGCCGATCGCGCCGCCGCCGATCCTGTGGCGGCGCTTGGCGCTGGCGACCGGCCTGACCCGCGCGGCGCCGCTGCGGCGGTTCGGGTGGGACAACCTCACGGTGTGGCGGGCCACGGCCGGCGCCGCGCTGGCCGTCGCCGCAAGCCTCGGCTTCCTGCTGCTCCTGCCACCGGCACCCGCGCCGGAGCCGCTGGTGGCGGCGCTGTCGCCGTTCGGCCGCCCCGGTGCCACCTTCCTGGTCCGGGTCGGACCCGACGGGGCTGCGACCGTGGTGGCGGTGGGCGACACCAACGTCCCGCAGGATCGCTCGCTCCAGCTTTGGGCGGTGCCACCGGGTGCTACGACGCCGGTCAGCATGGGCTTGCTGCCGGCGAGCGGCCGGGCGCGCTTGACGATCCCGGTGCCGGCGGGAACGCAGCTCCTCGTCAGCCAGGAACCGGTCGGGGGCTCGCCGCGGCCAACGCTGCCGCCGGTGCTGGCCGGGACGCTGTCCGGGATCTGAGCCGCTATTCGGCCGCGACGGCGACGCCCGCCCGTCCGCTCGAGCGGGCGGTGCCCATGCACAACAGGCTCGCCAGCAGCAGCGCCGACACCAGGCTCAGCACCAGCTCCGGCCGGCCATGGTCGATCAGGAAGCCGAACGGCACCGGGGTGATCGCCGAGCCCAGCGGCAGCCCGGCGCTGACGAAGCCGAACACCTTGCCGATCTGACCCGGCGGCGCCGCGTCCTTGACCATCACGTCGCGCGGGGTGCGGCTGGTGCCGAGCGCCAAGCCCGAGCAGAACAGCATGGCGCAAGCGACGACGCCGCCCACCGGAAGCAAGCCCACCAGGAACGTCAGTGTCGCCGACACGACCGTGAGCACGATGGTGATGGTCGCCAGCCGCTTTGCCCGGTCGGCGAACCAGCCGCCCACCAGCACGCCGCCGGTATTGCCGACCATGTAGCCGGTCAGCGCCGCCGACGAGACCGCGAGGTCGATGCCCTTCACCTGGTGCAGCACCGTCACCACCCAGGCCTGCACCCCGGCGCTGGCCATGGCGGCGAGGAAGAAGAAGCCGAAGAACATCAGCATCGGCCTGGTCATCAGCAGTTCGCGCCCGGACATCGTGGCCTCGGTGTCGTGCCGGCGCACTTGGTCCACCAAGATGCGGCTTTGCACCAGGATCGCGGCCACCACCGGCACGCCCAAGGCGCCGAGCAGCATCACCGAGCCCCGCCAGCCCAGCAGCGGCAGCAGCGCCGCGATCACCGGCGGCCCGAACGCGAAGCCGAGATTGCCGGTAAAGCTGTGCATCGCGAACGAGCGGCCCATGCGGTCCTTGGGAATGGAGCCGCTCAGGATCGCGTAGTCGGCGGGGTGGATGACGGAGTTGCCGACGCCGCTCAGCGCCGCCAAGGCGAGGATCTGCCAGAACGCGGTCGCAAACCCCATCGCGCAGATCGACAGCGACATGATGAGCGTGCCGCCCACCAGGAAACGGCGAGCGCCGTACCGATCGACGAGGAATCCGACCGGCGTTTGCAGCAGGGCGGTGATGCCGCTCATGAGCATCAGCGTCATGCCGAGTTCCGCAAAGCTGACGCCGAAGGCCGGCTGCCAGGCGAGGAACAACGGCGGGAGGATGAGCATGTAGAAATGGGACAGGAAGTGCCCGGTCCCGATCAGCAAGTTCACCCTGGCCACGTGCGATCTCATGCCGTCAGGGTGCGCTTGACGTGCGGAATCGTAAAGAGGCCGTCCCGGACTCCGCTCACGTCATCCCCGGACTTGATCCGGGGATCTCTCCCGCACCGACGCGGCATCCTTAGGGGAGAAGCGGCCCGGACCGAACGCTGACCGGTTTAGAAGCCGGTCTTACGCCGTCCGGTCGACCCCCACGCCCAGCGCCGCCTGCGCCGCGGCCAGCCGCGCCACCGGCACGCGATACGGGCTGCAGCTCACGTAGTCGAGCTTGACCTCCTCGCAGAAGGCGATGCTGGCGGGGTCGCCGCCGTGCTCGCCGCAGATGCCCATCTTGAGGCCGGGCTTGGTCTTGCGCCCGCGCTCGGCGGCGATGCGCACCGTCTCGCCGACCCCCTCGACGTCGATGCTGACGAAGGGGTCCTTCGGCAGGATGCCCTGGTTGATGTAGTCCGGCAGGAAGCGCCCGGCGTCGTCGCGCGACAGGCCGAACACCGTCTGCGTCAGGTCGTTGGTGCCGAACGAGAAGAAGTCGGCGATCTCGGCGATCTTGTCGGCGACGATGGCCGCGCGCGGCAGCTCGATCATGGTGCCGACCATGTACTCGATCGACTGCCCTTGCTCCGCGAACACGGCGCGGGCGACGTTGTCCACCTGGGCGCGGGTGATCTCCAGCTCACGCCGGATCGAGATCAGCGGAATCATGATCTCCGGCACCGGCGCCTCGCCGGTTTCCTTGGCGGCGGCGATGGCGCCCTCGAAAATGGCGCGCGCCTGCATCTCGTAGATCTCGGGGTAGGAGATGCCGAGGCGGCAGCCGCGATGGCCGAGCATCGGGTTCGCCTCGGCCAGTTCGGACGCGCGGCGGCGAATGCTGTCCATGTCCTGGCCGAGCGCCTCGGCCACGTCCTGCAGTTCCTCCTCGCGGTGCGGCAGGAACTCGTGCAGCGGCGGGTCGAGCAGGCGGATCGTCACCGGCAGCCCGGCCATGATGCGGAACAGCTCGGTGAAATCCTGGCGCTGGAACGGCAGCAGCTTGTCCAGCGCGGCACGCCGGCCGGCGGTGTCGTTGGCCATGATCATCTGCCGCACGGCGCCGATCCGGGCCGGGTCGAAGAACATGTGCTCGGTGCGGGACAAGCCGATGCCCTCGGCGCCGAACTTGCGCGCGGTCTCGGCGTCGAGCGGCGTTTCGGCATTGGTGCGGACGCGCAGGCGGCGCACGCCGTCGGCCCATTCCATCAGGGTGGCGAAGTCGCCGGACAGGCTCGGCTCGATCATCGCGACCGCGCCCACGAACACCTCGCCGGTGGCGCCGTCGAGGGTGATGGTGTCGCCGCCGCGAACCGTGGTGCCGCCGGCGCGCAAGGTCTGCGCGCCGTAGTCGACGCTGATGCCGCCGGCGCCGGCGACGCAGGGGCGGCCCATGCCGCGCGCCACCACGGCGGCGTGGCTGGTCATGCCGCCGCGGGTGGTCAGGATGCCGCGGGCCGCGTGCATGCCGTGGATGTCCTCGGGGCTGGTCTCGATCCGCACCAGGATCACCGCCTCGCCCTTGGCGGCCCGGCTTTCGGCCTCGTCGGCGCTGAACACCACCGTGCCGCTGGCGGCACCGGGGCTGGCCGGCAAACCCTTGCTCAGCACCGTGCGCTGCGCCTTGGGGTCGAGCGTTGGATGCAGCAACTGGTCGAGCGACGAAGGCGGAACCCGCTTGATCGCCTCGGTGCGGTCGATCAGCCCGGCATTGGCCATCTCCACCGCAATGCGAAGGCTCGCCGCCGCGGTGCGCTTGCCGTTGCGGGTTTGCAGCATATACAGCTTGTTCTGCTGCACCGTGAACTCGATGTCCTGCATGTCGAGGTAGTGCCGCTCGAGCTTCTCCCGCACCGCGACCAGGTCGGCATAGGCGGCGGGCAGCGCCTCCTCCATGCTGACCTCGCCGGGATTGGCGCGCAGCTTCGACAAGGGCTGCGGAGTGCGGATGCCGGCCACCACGTCTTCGCCCTGAGCATTGACCAGGAACTCGCCGTAGAAAATGTTCTCGCCGGTCGAGGGGTCGCGGGTGAAGCAGACGCCGGTGGCGCAATCCTGGCCCATGTTGCCGAACACCATCGCCTGGACGTTGACCGCCGTGCCCCAACTCGCGGGGATGTCGTGCAGCCGGCGGTAGGTGTTGGCGCGTGGGTTCATCCACGATCCGAACACCGCGCCGATGGCACCCCAAAGCTGCTCGTGCGGGTCCATCGGGAACGGAGCGCCGCGCTCCTCCTGCACCATCTCCTTGTACTCGGACACGACGCGCTGCCAGTCTGCCGGGGAAAGTGCTGTGTCTTCAGTTACTCCCGCGTCGATCTTCGCGTTCTCGATGATCTCCTCGAAGCGGTGGTGATCGACGCCGAGCACCACCGACCCATACATCTGGATAAACCGGCGGTAGCTGTCCCAGGCGAAGCGCGGGTCGCCGCTGGCCTTCTCGAGCCCGCGCACAGTGTCGTCGTTGAGGCCGAGGTTCAGCACCGTGTCCATCATGCCCGGCATCGACACCCGGGCGCCGGAGCGCACCGAGACCAGCAGCGGCTTCTCGGCGTCGCCAAACTTCAAGCCGACCGCGTCCTCGATCAGCGCGAGCGCCGCTTGCACCTGTTCCTGCAGCTCGACCGGGTAGTGCCGGTCGTTGTCGTAGAAGGCCGTGCAGACCTCGGTCGTGATGGTGAAGCCGGGCGGGACGGGAAGGCCGATATTGGCCATCTCGGCCAGGTTGGCGCCCTTGCCGCCCAGCAGGTTGCGCATGTCGGCGCGGCCCTCATCATGGCCGGCGCCGAAGCTGTACACCCATTTGGTCATCACGTGCGACATTGCGGGTCTCTTTCAGCCTTCGATACGGGTGAAGTCGGCAGCCTGTGCCATGGCAGCGCCGACGCGGGCAAGCAAGCATAACCGGTTGCGCCGGAGCGCCGGGTCTGGATCGTTGACGGTCACATGGTCGAAGAAAGCGTCCAAACTGGGGCGAAGTTGCGCGAGCGCACTCATTGCGCTGCCGAATTCCTCGGCTTCGATGCGGCTGTTAACATTCGCGGACGTTGCGTCGATTTCGGTGAACAACGTCTTTTCCGCCGGTTCGACCGCGAGGCGCGGGTCGGCTAGCTCGCTGCTATACTCGACCCCGTCCTTTTTCTCCTCGATCCGGAGGATGTTGGCGGCGCGCCGCGCCCCGGCGAGCAGGTCGGCGCCGTTCGCGGTGGACAGGAACGCGGCCACCGCCTCGGTGCGGGCGAGCAGGCGAACGAGGTCGTCATCGGCGCCGGCGGCGAACACCGCGGACAGCACGTCGTACCGCGCGCCCTCGGTCCGGAGCTGCACCCGGAGCCGGTCGGCGATGAAGTCGAGCAGCGCCGTGACCGGGACCGGCGCGGGGAGACCGTTTCCCGCCGCCTCCATTACGGTCCGCAGCGGCAGGCGCAGCCCGTTCTCGCGGATGATGCGGATCACCCCAAGCGCGGCCCGGCGCAAGGCGTACGGGTCACCCGAGCCGGTCGGGACTTCGCCGGCCGCGAAAAACGCCGCGAGCTGATCAAGCTTGTCGGCCAAGGCGACGGCGGCCGAAACCGGCGCCGTCGGCACCTGGTCGGCCGGGCCGCGCGGGGCGTAGTGGTCGCGCACCGCCGCGGCCACGGCCGGATCCTCGCCGTCATGCAGGGCGTAGTAGCCGCCCATCACGCCTTGCAGCTCCGGGAACTCGCCCACCATGCCGGTGGTGAGGTCGGCCTTGGCGAGGTGCGCGGCGCGGGCCGCGAGCGCCGGGTCGGCGCCGCAGAACGGCGCCAGCGTGCGGGCCAGTTGCTCGAGCCGCCGAACCCGCGCGGCCTGGGAGCCAAGCTTGGCGTGGAAGGTGACGCCCTCCAGCGCCGAGACCCGGTCGGCCAGCTTGGTGCGCCGGTCGAGGTCCCAGAAATGCCGGGCGTCGCTGAAGCGGGCGCGCAGCACCCGCTCGTTGCCGGCGATGATGGTGGCGCCGCCGTCGTCGGCCTCGATGTTGGCGGCGAACGCGAAGCGCGGCGCCGGGCGGCCATCGGCAGTGCGCAGCGCGAAGTAGCGCTGGTTCACCCGCATGCTGACCTGCATCACTTCGGGCGGCAGGTCCATGAAGCCCGGGTCGATCCGGCCCAGCAGCGGCACCGGCCATTCCACCAGCCCCACGACCTCGTCCAGCAGCCCGTCATCGGGCACGACCGTCAACGCTTCGGCCGCCGCCAGCGCTGCGATCCCGTCCGCGACGCGCTGCCGCCGCTCGGCCGTGTCCACGATCACCCGGCGCGCCAGCAGCCCGTCCTGCCAAGCAGCAAGCGACGTCGCCGCGAAGGCGCCGGGGGCCAGGAAGCGGTGGCCCTCGGTCTCGTCGCCGCTGCGCAGCCCGTGCCCGTCATCGGCACCGTCACGGAGGTCGAACGGCACCACCTCGCCGTCCAGCACGCACAGGATGCGGCGCAGCGGCCGGACCCAGGTGAACAGGCTGCCGCCGCCCCAGCGCATGCTCTTGGGCCAAGGAAACCGGCGCAGCAGCGGGGGCAGCGCGGCCGCGATCAGCGTTGCAGCGGGCACTTCCGGGGTGGCCTTGCTCAGCACCCAGTGGCCGCCCTCGTCCGTGAGCTGGTCGCGCGTGGCGCCGTGCTTGCGCAGAAACCCCTCCAGCGCCTGCGGCGGGGCCGAAGCGCGCGGCCCGCGCTCGACGGTGCTGCTGGCGGCAACGGCCCGGTTCACCGTCGCTGCGAGCGCGATCCGCCGCGGGCCATGGAACGTCCGCACGTCAACCGGCGCCAGCGGGGCGAGCGCGTCGCCGCACAGTCGCGCCAGGGTTGCCGCGCCCCCCGCCTGCATGCGGGCCGGGATCTCCTCGCTGAACAGCTCCAGCAGCAGCTCAGGCAAGCGCCGGCTCCCCGGCCAGGTAACCCTCGCAGCAACCCTTCGCCAGCGTCCGGACCCGGCCGATATAGGCGGCCCGCTCGGCAACCGAGATCACGCCCCGTGCGTCCAGCAGATTGAACAAGTGGCTCGCCTTGATGCACTGGTCGTAGGCGGGCAACGGCAGGTTTTCCCGCAGCAATGCCGAACATTCTTGCTCGGCGTCGGCGAAATGCCGGGCCAGCATCTCGGTGTCGGCGTGCTCGAAGCTGTAAGCGCTGTATTCCCGCTCGTTGCGGAGGAACACGTCGCCATAGCTGACGCCGGCACCGTTGAAATCGAGGTCGTAGACGTTCTCCACGCCTTGCACATACATCGCCAGACGCTCGAGCCCGATCGTGAACTCGGCGCTTGGCACCGCCACCGGGATGCCGCCGACCTGTTGGAAGTATGTGAACTGGGTCACCTCCATACCGTCACACCAGACCTCCCAGCCGAGACCCCAGGCGCCCAGCGTCGGGCTCTCCCAATCGTCCTCGACGAAACGGATGTCGTGACGCATCGGGTCGAGGCCGATCGCGCGGTAGCTGTCGAGCAGCAGCGCCTGGCAGTCGGGCGGGCTCGGCTTCAGGATTGCCTGGTATTGATAGTAATGGCCGAGCCGGTTGGGGTTGTCGCCGTAGCGGCCGTCGCTCGGCCGCCGGCTCGGCTGCACATAGGCGGCGCGCCAAGGCTTGGGCCCCAGCGCGCGCAAGGTGGTGGCAGGGTGGAAGGTGCCGGCGCCCATCTCCACATCGTAGGGCTGGAGGATCACGCAGCCTTGCCGGCCCCAAAAGGCGTGCAGGCGGAGGATCAGCTCCTGAAAACTGGGTGGCGTGCTCATCGGGCGGCACCATACGGGCGGAGAAGCGTTATGCAACGGCCATGACCGCATCACTCGACGACACCGTCCGCACCGTCCTGACCACCACACGGCGCATTGCCGTCGTCGGCGCGTCCAATCGTGCCGAACGGCCCAGCAACGGCGTGTTCGCCTTCCTGCTCGCCCGCGGCTTCGACATGGTCGGCGTCAACCCGGGCATCGCCGGGCAAACGCTGCACGGCGCGCCGGTGGTGGCTACGCTTGAGCAGGCCGGACCGCTCGACATGGTGGACGTGTTCCGTGCGTCCGACCAAGTTGGGCCGGTGGTGGACGACGCGATCCGGCTGGGCGCCCGAACGGTCTGGATGCAGCTCGGCGTCATTGACGAGGCGGCAGCTTCCCGGGCGCGGGCCGCCGGGCTGACGGTGATCATGGACCGCTGCCCGGCGATCGAGTGGCCGCGCCTCGGCTTGCCCGCCCGCATCGCGGCCGAACCGGGGGGTTGAACCAGAGTTCGTTTCGGGCCAACTGCCCCTCGGCTACAAACCCTTAACCCAACACCTCAACCTCAGTGGGATCAAACCAATGACCAACGAGGAACGCGACCTCATCAGCCGGTTCATCGCTCGGGTCGCCGGTGCGCCCCAGTCGGGCGGCTTCATGGGTGGCAGCGTGCCGGCAACGCAGCCCAACCTGCCGCCGATCGACCGCGACGCGGACGCCTTGATCGCTCAGCAGTTCCAGCAGTACCCGGAAGCCCGCTATCGCATCACCCAGACCGCGGTGGTGACCGAAGCGGCGCTGGCCGAAGCGCAGAACCGCATCAAGCGTCTGGAATGGGAGTTGGAGCAAACCCGCAACGCCGCGCAGCAGGCGATGCAGCAGCAGCCGCAGCAGCGCAGCGGCGGGTTCCTCGGCGGCCTGTTCGGCGGCGGCGGCGGCAATCAGCCGCAGCAGCGGCCCGGCATGGGCGGTGGCAACCCGTGGAACCAAGGTGGGGGCGGCGGCTTCCAGCCGACCTCGCCGCCGCCGCAACCGCAATACGCGCCCGGCTACCAGCCCGGCATGTTCCAGCGCGGCGGCTCCGGCTTCCTTGGCTCGGCGCTGACCACGGCGGCCGGCGTCGCCGGCGGCATGGTGGTGGGCAACGCGCTGATGGGCGCCTTCGGCGGCCACCATGGCACCGACACCGCTGCTGCCTCGCCGTGGGGCGGTGGCAGTGACGCGAGCAACACGTCGTTCGACGGCGCCGGGGTGGTGCCGACCGATCCCGGCGGCTTCTCGACCGACACGGCCTACAACGACCCGTTCGCCGGCGGCGGCGACGCCAAGGACAGCTCGTTCGACACCCAGTCGAGCTGGGATCAGGCGGGCGGTGGCTTCGACAGCGGCGGCGGCGGCTTCGACGGCGGCGGTGGCGGCGGGTTCGACGACAATACCTGACGCCGGAGCGGCGGGGCCGGCACTGCCGGCCCCGTTCGTGTCACGCCCGGGCCGTGTCCGCCCCGAGTGGATCGACCACAACGGACACCTGAACCTCGCCTACTACATCGTGCTGTTCGACGAAGCGACGGACGCGCTGTGGCAGGCGATCGGCCTCGGCGAAAGCTACCGCGCAAGCACCGGCTGCGGCACGTTCGCCGTCGAAACCCACACGCTCTACAAGGCGGAGCTGCTCGAGGGCGACGCGACCACGGCACATTCGATCGTGCTCGGCGCCGACCGCAAGCGGCTGCACGTCGCCCACGAGCTCCGCCGTGACCGGGATGGCGCCGTCGCGGCGTTGCAGGAGTTGATGTACCTCACCGTCGACCTATCCACCCGCCGCAGCGTGCCCTGGCCCGAGGCCACGAAGGCGTCGCTCGATGCAGCGTCGCTGGCCCATGCGAGGCTGCCCCGCCCGGATTGGATCGGCCGCCGCCTCGCCTTGCCGCACCCGTAGTCCGAAGCGCCGCGGCGCCGGTCAGGCCACCTCGGCGAGCATCCAGGCCGGGACCGCAGGCCGCAGCACCGCTCCGCCGCACGCAAGCGCCGCTGCCTCCGCCGCGTCCGTCCGCAGCAGCGCCAAGCCCCAACCGTCGCGCCCGGATCGCATTGCCCCGACTTCGGTTGCGCCGGCCAGGACCGGCGTCCCCGGCGGCGGCAGCGCCCCCTCGACCCGCACCGGTACCAGGCGCCGCTTCAGCAGGCCGCGATACTTGGTGCGCGCCGTCAGCTCCTGGCCCATGTAGCAGCCCTTGGTCCACGACACCCCGTGCAGCGCATCGAACCCGGCCTCGAGCAGCGTGGTCTTTTCCGCTTCCATGTCGAGCGAGCCGCCCGGCAAACCGAGCCGCAGCCGGTGCAGGTCGTACTCCTCCGGCGTCGCCGTCATTTGGAGCGCCGCGGCCGTCAGCAGGCGCCATCCCGCCACCGAAAGCCGCGGATCGGCCACCGCACCGGCCGGCGCCGGACCGTCCCAGCCAGCATGCACCAGCAGCGGCGTCGGCCCGATCGACACGTTCGACCGGAGCCGGAACCGGGTCAGCCGCTGCGTCAGCATCGCCGCCTGCGCCGCTTCCACGTCCAGCAGCAGCCGGTCCGGCTCCGCCACGATAAAGAAGTCCGCCAGCCATTTGCCTTGCGGGGTCAGCAGTGCCGTCCACACCGCATGCCCAGGCACCGCCAGCGTCACGTCGTTCGACACCAGGCCCTGCAGAAAGCCCACCCGGTCCGCCCCGGTCACTTCGAGCACGGCGCGGTCCGGCAGCAGCGTCAATTTCGTCATCGCAGAAGGATGGGCGTCGCGGGGCGCGGGAACAAGCCGGCCCGTGCTACAGCGTGCGGCAGATGCGAATCCTGTTCATCACCGCGACCCGGCTGGGCGACGCGGTCCTTTCGACCGGGCTGCTGGACCACCTCCTCCGAGCCTACCCGGACGCCCGATTCACAGTCGCTTGTGGCCCGGTGGCGGAAGGCGTGTTCGCCCGCATGCCGCGCCGTGACCGCACCCTGGTGCTGGAGAAACGCACCCTCGACCGCCATTGGCTGACGCTGTGGCGGGACGTGGCCGGAACGCCGTGGGACCTGGTCGTGGACCTGCGTGGCTCCGCCTTGGCCTATTTCGTGCGCGCCCGCCGCCGCGTGGTGCTGCGCGGCGGCAAGCGGCCGGGCCACAAAACCGAGCAGCTCGGCATGGTGTTCGGGATCGAGCCGCCGCCGCTGCCGGTCTGCTGGACCAGCGCCGCCGACCGGGCCCGTGCCTCGGCGCTGTTGCCGGACGCCGGCGGCACGTTGATCGGGCTCGGCCCGACCGCCAATTGGGCCGGAAAGGTCTGGCCGCCCGACCGGTTCGTCGCGCTGTTCCACGGTCTCCAAGCGCGCAGCCCCGGGGCGCGCCCGGTGATCTTCGCCGGGCCCGGTGCAGCGGAGCAGGAGATGGCGGCCCCGGTGCTCGATGCCCTGCCCGGCGCCGTCGACCTCGGCGGCAAGCTGAGCTTGTCGGAGGCGTCTGCCTGCCTGGCGCGCTGCGGGCTGTTCGTCGGCAACGATTCCGGCTTGATGCACCTGGCGGCAGCGGCCGGCACGCCCACGCTCGGCCTGTTCGGGCCGACTCCGGCCCGCGAATACGCGCCAGCAGGCCGCCGCACCGCGGTCGCCTTGGCCGACGGCACGCCAGGGCAGGCCCCCATGCACTGTCTGCCGGTGCGAACCGCCTTGCAGGCCGCGCTCGGGCTGCTCGAGCCATGAGGATGGCGCACGTGATGGCCGGCGCGACGGCCGGCGGCGCCGAGTTGTTCTTCGAGCGCCTGACGGTGGCGCTGCATAGGGCCGGTGACACCGTGCTACCGGTCATCCGCCGCGACCCGGCACGGGCCGGGCGGCTGCGCGCGGGAGGCTTGGCGCCGGTGGAGCTCGGCTTCGGCGGCGCCTTCGATCTGCTGACCCGGCCGCGCCTGCGCCGCCGGCTGCGCGCCTTCGCGCCGCGCTTGGTGATGGCCTGGATGAGCCGCGCCGCGGTGCACGCGCCGCGCGGCGATTACGCGCTGGTCGGCCGTCTCGGCGGCGCCTACGACCTGCGCCGATTCGCCCGCTGCGACCACCTCGTCGCCAACACGCACGGCCTTGTCGACGGGATCATCGCGCAGGGCTGGCCGGCGGCCCGGGTGCACCATCTGCCGAATTTCGCGCCCGACATGGCCGGCGCCCCTGCCGCAGCCTTGCCGGTGCCGGCCGGTTCGCCCACGGTCCTGGCGATGGGACGGCTGCATCGCAACAAAGCCTTCGACGTGCTGATCCGCGCGCTGACCCGCCTCCCGGGTGTCCATGCCGCCATTGCCGGCGACGGCCCGGAGCGGGCCGCGCTGCGGGACCTTGCTGCTCGCGAGGGAGTCGCCGGGCGGGTGCACTGGCTCGGCTGGCGCAGCGACCAGGCGGCGCTGCTGGCGGCCTGCACGCTGCTCGCGGTGCCGAGCCGCGTTGAGCCGCTCGGCAACGTGGTGCTCGAGGCATTCTCCGCCGGGGTCCCCGTGGTCGCCGCGGCCGCTTCCGGCCCGCGCGAGCTGATCCGCCCTGGTGAGACCGGCCTGCTCGCCCCGGTGGAGGACGCGGAAGACCTCGCCAAGGCGATCGGCGCCGTGATCGCCGACCAAGACCTCGCCCGCCGCCTCGGCCGCGCCGGCCGGGCCGAGTTCGAGCAGATCCATGCCGAAGCGCCGGTGATCGCCCGCTGGCGCGCCGTCCTGGCCACGTTGGAGCCGGCCTGATGTGCGGCATCGCCGGGCTGGTGCTGGCGCCCGGCGCGGCGCCGCCGGGCGCCGCCACGCTGGCGGCCCTTGAAGCGGCGCTCGCGCATCGCGGCCCCGACGGCGCCGGCCATTCCGTCGTCGGACGAACGGCGCTGGTGCATACGCGGCTGGCGATCGTCGACGTCGCCGGCGGCGACCAGCCGCTGTTCGCCGGGCCCGCGACCCTGGTGGCCAACGGCGAGGTGTACAACGACCCGGCGCTGCGGCGGACCATGCCCGAGACGGCGTTCGCCACCGGCAGCGATTGCGAATCGCCGCTGCATCTCTGGCTGCGCGACGGCGCCGGCTATGCGACCGCGCTGCGCGGCATGTATGCGATCGCCATCCACGACCGGATGGGCCGCAGCGTGCTGCTGACCCGCGACCCGTTCGGCATCAAGCCGCTTTACACCGCGCTGATCGAGGGCGGCCTCGCCTTCGCCTCCGAACCGCGGGCGCTGCTCGACGCCGGCCTGGTAGCCCGCGACGTGCGCCCGGCCGCCCGCGACGAGCTGCTGCAAATGCAGTTCACCACCGGCGCCGACACCATCTTTCCTGGGATCCAGCGCGTGCTGCCCGGCGAAACCCTGCGCATCGCCGACGGCCACGTGCTCGAGCGAAGCCGGGTCGCGGCGCTGCCGGATGGCGGTCCGGAGGAGATCGGCGAAGACGCGGCACTCGAGCGGCTGGACCGCGCGCTGATGGAGAGCGTGGACCTGCACCAGCGCAGCGACGTGCCCTATGGCATGTTCCTGTCCGGCGGGGTCGACAGCGCCGCCATCCTCGCCTGCATGGCCAGGCTGAACAATGCCGGCGTGCTCGCCTTTACCGCCGGCTTCGATGCGCCGGGCGCGGCGGACGAGCGGGCCCAGGCGGCGGTGATCGCGCAGTCGGTCGGCGCCCGCCACCGGACGCTGCTGATCAACGAAGCCATGGTGTGGCGGCATCTGCCTGAGATCGTCGCCGCCATGGACGACCCGGCGGCCGACTACGCCATCATCCCGACCTGGTTCCTCGCCCGCCACGCCCGGCCCGACGTGAAGGTCGTCTTGAGCGGCGAGGGCGGCGACGAGATCTTTGCCGGCTACGGCCGCTACCGCAGCACCATGCGGCCCTGGTGGCAGGGCGGCCGGCTGATGCGCGGGCGCGGCACGTTCGACCGGCTGGACGTGCTGCGCACGCCGCCGCTCGGCTGGCGCGACGGGTTGGCCATCAGCGAGGGCGAGGGGGCGCGTCCCGGCCGCACCCGGCTGATGGCGGCGCAGGCG
Source organism: uncultured Alphaproteobacteria bacterium (assembly GCA_963752225.1). Lineage (GTDB taxonomy): Bacteria > Pseudomonadota > Alphaproteobacteria > Acetobacterales > Acetobacteraceae > JBBROS01. The sequence goes on from CAVVXS010000007.1 coordinate 503,468, forward strand.
ACCGACATGGCGGACTGGCTGCCGCACGACCTGCTGATCAAGCTCGACCGGTGTTTGATGGCGCACGGCGTCGAGGGCCGCACCCCGATGCTCGATCCCGCGGTCGCGGCGGCCGGGTTCCGGCTGCCGGACCGGCTCAAGGTGCAAGGCGGCCGCGGCAAGTGGCTGCTGCGGCGCTGGCTCGAGCGGGCGCTGCCGGCATCGCAGCCCTTCGCCCCCAAGCAGGGCTTCACCGTGCCGATCGGCGCCTGGATCGCCGGGCAGGGCGCGCGGCTGGGGCCGCTGGTCGCCGCCCAGCCGGGGGTCGCGGCGATCGCCCGGCCCGACCGGGTGGAAGCGCTGTTCCGCCATGCCGGCCGTCACCGCGAAGGGTTTGCCGCCTGGACCCTGCTGTTCTACGCCCTGTGGCACCGCGCCCATATCGAGGGCCGGGCGCCGGGCGGCGACGTATTCGAGGTGTTGGGGAGCGGGTAATGGCCGAGCACTACGACCTGATAATCCGGGGCGGCACGTGCGTGCTGCCTTGGGGCGAGGCGGCGGTGGATGTGGGCGTGCGCGACGGGCGCATCGCCGCCATCGGGCTAGGCGCCGGAGCGACGGCCGACCAGGCGATCGACGCGGCCGGCCTGCACGTGCTGCCCGGCCTGATCGATCCGCACGTCCACTTGCGCGACCCCGGTGACCCCGCGATCGAGACGATCCCGACCGGCACCAAGGCGGCGGTGCTGGGCGGGCTCGCGGCGGTGTTCGACATGCCCAACACCAGCCCCAGCATCACGAGCGCCGACCAGGTGGCCTGGAAGGAAGGCTACATCGAGCGCAACGCCTGGTGCGACATGGGCTTCTACGTCGGCGCCACCCCCGGCAATGTCGGGCAACTCGGCGAGCTCGAACTGCAGCCCGGCGTGTGCGGGGTCAAGGTGTTCGCCGGCAGCTCGACCGGCGACCTGCTGATCGCCGACGACGAGACGCTGGAAGCGGTGATGCGCAGCGGCCGGCGCGCCGTCTCGTTCCACAGCGAGGACGAGTACCGGCTGCAGGCGCGGCGGCCGATGTTCCAATCGGGCGAGCCCTACAGCCAGCATGCGGTGTGGCGCGACGTGGAATGCGCCTTCCTGGGCACGCGCCGGTTGCTGGCCTTGGCGCGCAAGACCGGGCGGCCGGCGCATATCCTGCACGTCTCGACCGCCGAGGAGCTCGACTACATCGCCGGGTTCCGCGACGTCGCGAGCGCCGAGCTGCTGGTCAACCACCTGACCCAGTTTGCCCCGGACGCATACGATGCGCTCGGCGGCTTTGCAGTGATGAACCCGCCGATCCGCGACCGTCGGCATTACGACGCGGCCTGGGCAGCGGTGCGGAACGGCACTGCGGACACGATCGGCTCCGACCACGCCCCGCATAGCCGCGCCGCCAAGCAGCGGCCATGGCCCGAGGTGGCGGCCGGGCTGACGGGCGTGCAGACGCTGGTGCCGGTCATGCTCGATCACGTGAATGCCGGGCGGCTGTCGCTCGGACGCATGGTGGACCTGATGTGCGCCGGCCCGGCCCGGATCTACGGCGCGGTGGGCAAAGGGCGGCTCGCCGCCGGCTACGACGCCGACTTCACCCTGGTGGACATGAAGCGGCGCCGGACCATCGAGGAGAGCTGGATCGTCTCCCCCTGCGGCTGGACGCCGTTCGCGGGCATGCAGGTGACCGGCTGGCCGGTGGCGACCGTGATCCGCGGGCAGGCCGTCATGCGCGACGACGAGGTGATGGGAGAACCGGTCGGCAAATTGGTCCGGTTCCGAGGCTGACAGACGCGGGCGCGCCCGAGTGAGCGGCGCGCCCGGCCCATACGACAGCCTACTTGCTGGCGACGAGCGGCGGGGTCTGCTGGTGCTGGACCACCCGCCATTCCTCGTGCGCCAGGCGGCGGTAGGTTGAGGTGCAATGCGCTTCGTAAGGGGAGATCCCCTCACGCTCTGCCCGGGCGTTGTAGGCGATGACGATCAGGCCTTCCTGCGGGCGGGCAACTTGGCGGTCGGTCAACTCGACCTTCGACCAGCGCGGCGTGCTGGCGACCGCCTCAATCGCCTGCTGCCCGCTCATCACGAACGGCGGCGTCGGCAGCACCATCAGGCACTCGTCATCGATCGACTCTCGGTAATGCTGCGCGTCCGCGGTCCATAGGCTTTCCTCGAAACTCCAGATGCGCGTGTCGTCCATCGTGCTGCTCTCGTGCTGACCGGGGTAATAGCGCGGGATGCGGCCGATCGTTCACCGGCGCCGAACTGGTCACCGGGCGCCTCAGCTCAAGGACGGTTGCCCGGCTGCTGCGCAGCGCCAGCCACCGGATGCAGCCAGGTTTCGCGGCGTCCGACCCAGAGTTCGTAGGCGGGCGTCAATCCGGAGGGGGCGTCGTCCAGCGCACCGAGCCTGATCTCGACCTCGGTGTCGTCGTCGTGGGTTCCGAAGAGGGTGGATCCGCATGTCGGACAGAAGTGGCGGTGGTCTGTCCTCGCAGTCCAGTCGGCGGTCTGGCCGGTCACGGTAACTTGGCTGCGGTCGAACACCGCAAAGGCCATGAACGCGCTGCCGGTTTCCTTGCGGCAGGTCAGGCAGTGGCACACGCCGACCCGGACCGGCGCGCCGCGGGCTTCGAACCGCACCGCGCCGCAATTGCAGCCGCCGCCACGCACGCTGTCTGTCATCGCTTGTTCCTTCCCAACGGCGTCGCTGACGCATGCAACCGGGAACGGTGCCCAGCATTAGTCGCCGACGCGACGATAGGATCCGACCCGATGAGCGACAACTTTCAAAGCACACCCGTCTGGTTCATCACCGGCTGCTCCACCGGCTTCGGCCACGAACTCGCAAAGCTCGTGCTGCAACGCGGCTGGCGGGCGGTGGTGACGGCGCGCGACCGGAACCGGCGGGCGGGGCTGCTGGACGGAGCCGGCGACCGCGGACTGGCGCTCGACCTGGACGTCACCGACCCGGCGCAAATCGCGGCGGCGGTCGCGGCCGCCGAGGAGCGGTTCGGCGTGATCGACGTTCTGGTGAACAACGCCGGCTACGGCTACCAGGCGTCGGTGGAGGAGGGCGAGGAGGCCGAAATCCGGCGCCAGTTCGACACCAACGTGTTCGGGTTGTTCGCGCTCACGCGGGCCGTGCTGCCGGGCATGCGGGCGCGGCGGCGCGGGCACGTGATCAACATCTCGTCGGTCGCGGGTTTCGCCGGCTTTCCCGGCTCCGGCTACTACGCCGCCAGCAAACACGCGGTGGAAGGCTGGTCGGACGCGTTGGCGGCCGAGGTCGGGCCGCTCGGGATCCGTGTGACCTGCATCGAGCCCGGTCCGTTCCGCACCGATTGGGCGGGCCGCTCGCTGACGCAAACGCCGAGCCGCATTCCCGACTACGCCGACACCGTCGGCGCCCGTCTGCGCAGCACCGCCGAGGCCAGCGGCAAGCAGCCCGGTGACCCGGTCCGCGCGGCGGCGGCGATGATCGCAATCACTGAAGCCGCCCATCCGCCGCGCCACCTCGTGCTCGGGACGATCGGGGTGAAGGCGGTGACCGACCGCCTGCATGCGGCCTTGGCCGACATCGAAGCGTGGAAGGAGACGAGCCTCGGCGCCGACTACCCGCCGGCCGGTTAGGGCCGCAACAACAGCACGGCGTCAGAGCCCGAGCGACGTCTGCTTCGGGGTGACCGCCGGCCCGGCGGCATGCGGTCGCGTGCCATCGGCGGTGACCGCCTTCTCGCCGTCGGCGAAACGTACCACGAGACGGGCGGCCGGGCGGACGGCGGCAGCGCGGGTCACTGCATGCCCGGCGCTGTCCAGCACCAGGGCATAGCCGCGCGCCAGCACCGCCGCGTGCGACACGCTTTCGAGCCGGGACGCGGTCGCCTCGAGCCGGGTGCGTGCTTCGCGCAGCGACGATTGCAGCGCCGCCGGGGACAGCCGCGCCGCCACCCGTGCTTCCCGTTCACGGTGCCGCCCGGCCGCGCGCTGCAGCCCTGCCGCCAGCCCCGAGCCCGCCAGGCGCAATCCCGCGCGGGACGACGCGACCAGCAGCAGCGGAGTCGGCAGCCGCGCCTCGGCCAGGCCGCCGCGGCGGCGGGCGACGAGGTTGGGCAAGGCCAGCAGCAGCCGGTCCGCCTGCGCCCGCAACGCCTGGCGTGCGCCGCGCACGAGGCCGGGCAAGTCGGGGATCTGTCGCTCCGCCCGCCCGAGCGCCGCCCGGCGCGCCACCAGCAGGTTCGGCATCGCCAAGGCAAGCCGCTGGCCGCGATCGTCGAGCCGCTGCCGGGCACCGCCGAGCAGGCCGGGCAGATCGGGCAAGGCATGTGCCGCGACGCCGAGCCGCAGCCGCCGCTCCTGCGTGACCCGGTGCAGCGCGCCGGCCAAGCGGGCGGCTTCCTGCGCGATCGTCGCCACCAGCTCGGTCCGCGACGGCACCGCCAGCTCGGCGGCGGCGGTCGGGGTCGGCGCCCGGCGGTCGGCGGCGAGGTCGATCAGCGTGTGGTCGGTCTCGTGCCCCACCGCCGAGATCAGCGGGATGCGGCAGAGCGCGGCGGCGCGCACCACTGCCTCCTCGTTGAACGCCATCAGGTCCTCGAGGCTGCCGCCGCCGCGCGCCACGATCAGCACATCCGGACGGGGCGGCGAGCCGCCGGGGGATATCCGGTCGAACCCGGCGATGGCGGCGGCGATCTTCTCGGCCGCGCCTTCGCCTTGCACCGGGACGGGCCAGACCAGCACCGGCCGGGGGAAGCGGCGGGCAATCGTCGTGCGGATGTCGTGCAGCACGGCGCCGGATGCGGAGGTGACAACGCCGACCACCGCCGGAAGGAGCGGGATGTGCCGCTTGCGCGCCGCGTCGAACAGGCCCTCCTCGGCGAGCCGCTTGCGCAGTAACTCGATCCGCGCCAGCAGGGCGCCGGCGCCGGCATACTCCATCCGCTCGACCACGAGCTGATACGAGCTGCGGTCGCCGTACGCGCTGACCCGGCCGGTGGCGATCACCTCGACGCCGTTCTCCGGCACCAGGCCGAGCTTGCCCACGGCGCTCTTCCAAACGACGCCGGCGATCTTGCCGCCTTCGTCCTTCAACGAGAAATAAATGTGGCCGGACGGGTAGCGCTTGCATTCGGTGACCTCGCCGCGCACCCGCACCCGGCCGAACGCGCCTTCCAGCGTGCGCTTCACCGCGCCGGAGATCTCGCTGACGGTGTATTCGGGAACGTTGGTGGTCGCAGTGTCCATAGGCCGACCCTATGCTACAGCGGCGGCGGTGCGAAGCGGGCGGAGAACGGCATGCGGGTTCTGGTGGTGGGCAATGGCGGCCGCGAGCATGCGCTGACCTGGGCGCTATCGGCCTCGCCGGTGCTCACGAAGCTGTTCGTGGCGCCGGGCAACCCGGGCACCGCGGCGCTCGCCACCAACGTGCCGATCGGCGCCACCCACATCGAGCGTCTGGTGCAGTTCGCCCGCGACGAGCAGATCGAGCTCGTGGTTCCGGGCCCCGAAGCGCCGCTGGTGGCAGGCTTGGCGGACGCGCTGGCCGAGGCCGGCATCCGCTGCTGCGGCCCGACGAAGGCCGCCGCGCAGCTCGAGGGCAGCAAGGCGTTCGCCAAAGCCCTGTGCGACGAAGCCGGCATCCCGACCGCACGCTGGGAGCGGTTCGAGGATGCCGCCGCCGCAATCGAGTTCGTGCGCCGCCGCGGCGCGCCGATCGTGGTCAAGGCGGATGGCTTGGCCGCCGGCAAGGGTGTGGTGGTGGCCGCAACCGAAGCCGACGCCGAGGCCGCCGTCGCGGCGCTGATGGCCGAGGGCGGCTCGTTGGTGATCGAGGAATGCATGACCGGCGAGGAGGTCAGCCTGTTCGCGTTGTGCGACGGCACCGATGCGGTCTTCCTCGGCGCCGCGCAGGACCATAAGCGGGTGGGGGACGGCGACGTCGGACCGAACACCGGCGGCATGGGCGCCTATTCGCCGGTGGCCGGCTTCGATGCGGCGCAGGCGATGGACGGGTTCATCCGCCCCGCCCTGGCCGCCCTGGCGGCCCGGGGCACGCCGTTCCGCGGCATCCTGTTCGCAGGCCTGATGCTGACGCCGGACGGCGCCAAGCTGGTGGAATACAACGTGCGCTTCGGCGACCCGGAGTGCCAGGCGCTGCTGCCGCGCCTGCGCAGCGACCTGCTGCCTGGCCTGGTGGCCGCGTGCGACGGCGAGTTGGCGCAGTTCGACTTGCGCTGGCGCGACGAGGCGGCGGTGGCGGTGGTGATGGCGGCGGAGGGCTACCCGGTCGAGCCCCGGCGCGACACCGTGATCGATGGGCTCGAGGCAGCCGCGGCCGAGCCCGGCGCGCTGGTGTTCCAGGCCGGCACGCGGGTGGCGGACGGCCGGCTGCTGGCCGATGGCGGCCGGGTGCTGACCATCTGCGGCACCGGCCCGGACGTCGCGTCCGCGCGCGCCGTCGCCTACGCCGCGATCGATCACGTGCGTTGGCCCGAAGGCTTCTGCCGCCGCGATATCGGGGCGCGGGCAGGGGCCCGCGACATCGGGTCGGAGGCGCCGGCCTGAACCAGCGATGTCGCCCACCGCGCACCTCGCCGCGATCAACTTCTTCACCGGCGACATCCAAGGCGGCCTCGGCCCTTTCCTGTCCACCTGGCTTGCGGAAACCGGGCATTGGAGCCCGGCCCGGGTCGGCCTGATCACGACGCTGGTCGGGCTTGGCGGCATGCTGCTGAACGGCCCGGCCGGCTGGCTCGCCGATCAGACCCGGCATCCGCGGCTGCTGCTCGGCCTGTCGTGCGGCGCGATCCTGGCCGGCACTTTGCTGCTGGCGCGGGCGCAATCGACGGTTGCGGTGCTGGGGGCGCAGCTGCTGGCGGCGTCCGGAGGAACGCTCCTGCTGCCGATGCTGACGCTGCTGACGCTGGGGATCGTGGGCAAGTCGGGCTTCCCCAAGCAGCAGGCGCGCAACCAGGCGTTCAACCACGCCGGCATCGTGTCGGCGGCGGTGCTGATCTATTTTCTGAGTTCGCTGCTTGGCGGGGTGGCGCCGTTCATCGGTACTGGGCGGCATGGCGACGACCGCGATCCTGGCGGTGGCGACCACGCCTGGCGCGTCGTTCAACGGCCGCCGCGCGCATGGCTGGCACGAGGACGAGCCGGACGAGCAGGAGCATCGCTGCTCGATGCGCGACCTGTTCCGGCACCGCTCGCTGCTGCTGCTGGCTTTGGTGCTGGCGTCGTTCAACCTCAGCAGCGGCTCCATGCTGTCGCTGGTGTCGCAGCGGCTGGTGGCGAACGGCCATGACGCGAACCAATGGACGGCGATCTACGTCGTGACGGCGCAAATGACGATGATCCCGGTGGCGCTGCTGGCCGGGTCGCTCGCCGATCAGCGCGGGCGCCGCCACCTGCTGCTGCTGGCGTGCCTTGCCCAGCCGGTGCGGGCGGTGCTGTGCGCGACCGTTACCGACCCGCTCTGGCTGGTGCCGGCGGAGGTGCTGGATGGCGTCGCCTCGGGCCTGCTCGGGGTCGCGACGCCGGTGCTGGCGGCCGACCTGACCTGGGGCACCGGCCGCACCCAGACGGCGCTCGGCGGCCTCAACACGCTGCAAGGTGCGGGCGGCGCTCTGTCCGGCGTGTTGGGCGGCACGGTGGCCGGCTGGTTCGGCTGGAGCGGCACGTTCTTCGTGCTGCTGGTGCCCGCGCTGGTCGCGGTCGCGGTCGCATGGCGGCTGGAGGAAACGCGCGAAGCCGAGACCGCGAACGTCTCCCGCGCGCACCGAGATCTGCGCGCCGCCGCGTAGCGGGATTGCGGCGCGCCTGGCCGGGACGTACCGTCGGCCGAGCAACCCAGGAGCCGCCATGGCCACCGTCCGCCTGCTGAGCGACGCCGAGCTGCCGCCCGAAGCGGAAGCCGTGTTCGCCGACATCCGCGCCCTGCGCGGCGACGACTACGTCAACGATTTCTGGCGCGGCCTGGCGCACGACCCGGCCACCTTGCGGCGCACCTGGGACGGCTTGAAAGCGGTGATGGGGCCCGGCGCGCTGGAGCCCAAGGTCAAGGAGATGATCTATCTCGCCGTGTCGATCGCGCAGGGCTGCGAGTACTGCATCCATTCGCACACGGCCGCCGCGCGGGCCAAGGGCATGAGCGTGGCCGAGCATGGCGAGCTGCTCGCCATCGTCGGCATGGCGGCGCAAACCAACCGGATGGTGCAGGGGCTCGGCATCCCGCCCGACGCCCGCTACCGCGTCGAGTGACGGTGCTCAGCCGGGCCGAGTGCGCGGCATTGGACCGGGACGACCCGCTGGCGCCGTTCCGCGACGCGTTCACGCTGCCCCCCGGCGTCGTCTACCTCGACGGCAACTCGCTCGGCGCGCTGCCGCGGGCGACGCCGGGCCGGGTGGCGGCGGTGATCGAGCGGGAGTGGGGGGAGGGGCTGATCGGCTCCTGGAACGACGCCGGCTGGATCGGCCTGGGCGCCACCGTGGGCGACAAGCTGGCGCGGCTGATCGGCGCCGCACCGGGCACGGTGATGGCGGCCGACTCGACCTCGGTGAACGTGTTCAAGCTGCTGGCCGTCGCGCTCGGGCTGCGGCCCGGCCGCCGGGTGATCCTGGCCGAGACCGGCAGCTTTCCGACCGACGGCTACATCGCCGAGGGACTGGTGGCGCTGCTGGGGCAAGGATACGCGCTGCGCACGGTGCCGGCGGCGGAGATCGGCGCGGCGCTCGGGCCCGAGGTTGCGGTCTTGATGCTGACCCATGTCGACTACCGCACCGGCGCCATGCACGACATGGCGGCGCTGACCGGGGCGGCACATGCGGCCGGCGCGCTGGTGCTGTGGGACTTGGCGCACTCGGCCGGCGCCGTGCCGGTCGAACTCGAGGCGGCCGGGGCGGACCTCGCGGTCGGCTGCGGCTACAAATTCCTCAATGGCGGCCCCGGCGCGCCGGCGTTCCTTTACGTCGCCGAGCCCCTGCAAGCGGCGGCGCGCTTTCCGCTGACCGGCTGGCTGGGCCACGCCGAGCCGTTCGGTTTCCATCCTGGCTTCAATCCGGCCCCGGGAATCGCCCGCGCTGTGGTCGGCACGCCGCCGATCCTCGCCATGGCCGCGCTCGAGGTCGGCGTGGACCTTGCGTTGCGGGCGCCGATGCAGGCGGTGCGGGCGAAGTCGCTGCAGCAATCGACGCTGCTGATCGATCTTGCCGCCCGGCATTGCCCCGGCCTCGAATGCGCAACGCCGGCCGACGGCGCCCGCCGCGGCAGCCAGGTGTCGTTCCGTCACCCCGACGCCTATGCGGTGATGCAGGCGCTGATCGCTCGCGGCGTGGTCGGCGACTTCCGCACGCCCGACATAATCCGCTTCGGCGTCACCCCGCTTTACCTGCGCTACACCGACCTTTGGGACGCGGTGTCTGTCATGGCCGAGGTGCTGTCGACCGGCTCGTGGCAGGCCGGCGCCTTCCACACCCGCAAACGGGTGACCTGACGCCGTCCAGCGGCGCCGCTACAGGTGGGTGATCACCATGTAGTCTCCGGCGTCCTGGTGGCCGTACTCGATCCGCAGCACGCCCAGGTCCGCCGACGTCAGTCCCGCCAGCGTCAGCGACGCGTTGACGCCGGTCCCGGCGCCGCCGATCTCGGAATGCAATGTCAGCCCCTTGGCGCCCACCGCGCCCTCATTGTCGACCCAAGCCACCGTGGACGTTCCCTGGTGGAACCCCCAGAACGTCACCGCGTCACCGGCGTGGAAGTTCACCACCGTGTCCCAGACGCTGCCGGCGATGTGGGTGGCGTTGACGAAGAACGTGTCAGTGCCGGCGCCGGCGGCCGTGCCGGTCAGATAGTTGCTGCCTTCACCGGCATCCAGCACGTTGCGGCCGGTCGTGACCGACATCGCGTCGTTGCCGAATCCGGTCACCAGGAACACGTTCGCCGTCGACGTCGCGAGGTTGAGCGAATCGGTCGTGACCTGGATCGACTGGTAGTCGAGGTAGGACACCGGTCCCACATAGGCGTCCATCGCGCTCGCGCTCGAGGCGCCCGTCGTCGTGTTCTGCTGGGCGGCGAAGCCCGGCGGTCCGTATAAGGCCTGGATCCCGGCGATGTCCTCGGCACTCAGGCCGCGATTGGCGCCGGACAGCTCCGGATACATGATGGCGGCGGCACTGTCGGAATGGCCGAGGCCGAGCGCGTGGCCGATCTCATGCAATGCGGCCTGGTAGAACGTGGAGTTGGTGCCGGCAAAGGTGAGCGTGCCATCTTGGTTGACGACCGGCTCCACCGACGGGTCGACGAGCTTGACGGTCTCGCCGGGAAGCGCCTGCGCCGTCGTGGCGTAGGTGGTCAGTCCGAGTTGGGAGGTAGGCAGGATCGCGTAGCCGATCAGGATATCGGCGGTGCCTTCTTGCGCGGCCGGGACCTCCTTGAAGGTGAGGCCGCTCACCGCGCTCCACGCCTTGAACGCTTGGCGCACCACGGCCTGCTGCGCCGGGTCGGTGATCATGCCGGAGAAGGTGCCGTTCGCCCCGTCGGCAAAGGTGTAGGTGACGTTCTTGTCGGAAGACCAAGTGAAACCGAGCAGCTTGAATGTCATGGGCGTAGACCATCGGTGCGTTAACGCAACATACACGACGCTCTGCGCCTGCGAAGGACCGGTGCTGCTTCGAAACGGATGGAAATGTCGGAAAGGGTCGCCGGCGGCGAGGCCGAGCCGGTCGGCTCGGGACGTGCTTCAACCGGCGCAGGTCGCCTTGCGCTTCCGCAGCAGGCCCGACGTCGCGGCGAGCACGAGCAGGGCCGATCCCAAGCCGGCCAGGGTCGACGGTTCGGGAACGACGACGACCGGCGGCGCGCCCGAGCCCGGCGTGGACGGCGAGGCCGGCAGCCGGTCGGTCGGGATCGGCGGGGTGGGCGTCGGGGTCGGGTAGGTCGCCATCGACGGTCCCGACGAGAAGCCGGGCGGAACGCTCCACGGGGTCGTGGTGCCGCTGGCGGCGGGGCTCGCCAGCAGCGCGGCGGGCGATGCGCTCACTGCGGCGACCGTGCCGGCGCCGGCCAACGCCGCCACCACGGCGGCGGCCTTGATCAGGCTGCCGGCCCCGCCGAGCGCGGTCAGTCCCGGAACTCCGCCGCCTGCCACGCCCGGCACGCCCCTTCGTGCTCCGCGTGCGCCGGCCCCGGCCGCTGCCGCGCTGCTCGACGCCGCCACCGAGCGCAGGGCCGCCAAGTCCGAAGCGGCGGCGAGGTGCTGGCCCGGCGGCCGCACGCAGGCCGCGGCGGTGTCCGGCGGCGGTTGTCCGACGTGCGGGCCGTGAGGCGCCGCGTGGGCCGACCCGTGCGGGACGCCGTGCCCGTGACCATGGGCATGCGCGTGCGCGTGCGTCGCCGCCGGGTGATGCGTGTGGTGCGGACCGGGATGGTGAGGATGCGGGTGCGGCACGCCGTGTGCCGGTCCCGCACCCGCTGGCGGCGACGCCGACGCCGACGCCTCGGCCGGACCGTGCGGGACGGCGCGGACCGGGGTCGAGCTAGCCTGAACGACGGGGTGGCAGGGGTTCGACACGGCGAGGGGGTCTCGGCAAGGGCATGGCGGGAAGCCCTCATCCAGTGTGCTTAGTTCGTTACGCTAACAAGTCACGAAAGTTCGGAAATCGCCAAGCATCGCTTCACAGACCGGCCCGGAGCAGCAGGGACACGATGTTCCGGCCCCGGCACGGTTTAGGCCTCAGCTCCTCAGGCCGGCGAAGAACACTCGCAGCAGGTCGCCGCACTCGGTTTCACGCACCCCGCCGACCACGTCGGGACGGTGCAGGCAGGACGGCAACTGGAACAACCGCGGCCCGTGGTCGACGCCGCCGCCCTTGGGGTCGTAGGCGCCGAACACGACCCGGCCGACCCGGAAATGCACGGCGGCGGCGGCGCACATCGGGCAGGGCTCCAAGGTGACCACCAGCGTGCAACCCGGCAGCCGCGGTGAGCCCAGCGCCCGCGCGGCGGCGCGCAAGGCCAGCAGCTCGGCATGGGCGCTGGCGTCCCGGTCGGCCTCCACCCGATTGCCGCACGCAGCCAGCACGGCGCCGTCGGGCCCAAGCACCACGGCGCCGACCGGCACCTCGCCGCGCCCGGCCGCCGCCCGCGCTTCGTGCAGGGCAAGCTCCATCGGGCCGCCGCTTGCGGGGCCGGCCCCGGGGGGTCTACTCACGGCGCCTATGTCGTCACGCATCAAACCCCTCATCGGCGTCACCCTGGATGCGGAGCAGCCGGGCGGTTACTCCAAATATCCGTGGTACGCGCTGCGCGCCAACTACACCGAAGCGCTGGAAGCCGCCGGCGGGCTGCCGGTGGCGCTGCCGCACGACGTCGGCCTGGCACCGCACTTCCTCGACCGCATCGACGCCCTGGTCGTCACCGGCGGCGCCTTCGACGTCGACCCGGGCTTGTACGGCGAAGGGGAGCGCCATGCGACCGTGACGTTGAAGGAGGGCCGGACCGCCGCCGAACTCGCCTTGGTGCGCGGCGCGCTGGCGCGCGACATGCCGGTGTTGGGCATCTGTGGCGGCCAGCAACTGCTGGCGGTGGCGCTCGGCGGCACCCTGCTGCAGCACATCCCCGACAGCGTCGAGAACGCGCTCGAGCACGAGCAGACCAACCCGCGCGACCAGGCGGGCCACACCGTCACCTTGGTGCCGGGCACCCTGCTGCACCGGATCGCCGGGCGCGACACGATGCAGGTGAACTCCGCGCATCACCAGGCGGTCCGCGCGCCGGGCCGCTTCGCGGTGATCAACGCGACCGCGCCGGATGGGGTGATCGAGGGCATCGAGGACCCGCGCTACGGATTTGCGCTCGGCGTGCAATGGCACCCCGAATTCCTGATCGACCCGGCGGATGCGAAGATCTTCTCGGCGTTCGTCGCGGCGGCCGGCGGGTGACCGAAGCCGCCGCCGACAACCCCGAGCCTGGCGGCCGCGGCGAGCGGATCGCCAAGTGGCTGGCCCGCGCCGGCGTCGCGAGCCGGCGCGACGCGGAGAAGCTGCTGGCCGAGGGGCGCGTGCAGGTCAACGGCCAACGCATCGACCACCCGGCCACGTTCATCGGCCCCGACGACGTGGTGCAGGTGGCCGGCAAGGTCGTCGAGGCGCCCGACCGGTCCCGGCTGTGGCGCTATCACAAGCCGGAAGGGCTGGTGACCACGCATCGCGATCCGGAAGGTCGGCCGACCGTGTTCGAGAAGCTGCCGGCCGGCCTGCCGCGGGTGGTGAGCGTCGGCCGGCTCGACCTCAACAGCGAGGGGCTGCTGCTGCTGACCAATGACGGGGCGCTCGCGCGGCGGCTCGAACTGCCGGCCAATGGCTGGATCCGCCGTTACCGGGCGCGCGCCTGGGGCGAGGTGGCGCCGGCGGCGCTGGCGCGCCTCGCCGACGGGATCACCATCGAGGGCGTGCGTTACGGCCCGATCGAGGCGGCGCTGGAAGCCCGCAAGGGCGAGAACGTGTGGCTCGGCGTCGCCCTGCGCGAGGGCCGCAACCGCGAGGTGCGCCGCGTGCTGGCGCATCTGGGCCTGCAGGTCAGCCGGCTGATCCGGGTGGCGTATGGCCCGTTCCAGCTCGGCAACCTCCATCGCGGCGCCGTGGACGAGGTGCCGGGCAAGGTGCTGCGGGAGCAGTTGCCGGCGGCCAAGTGAGGGCGGCCAAGTGAGGGCGGCCTAATGAGGATCGTCGCCGGTGCCTGGCGCGGCCGCCGGCTCGAGGCGCCGGCGGGGGACATCACCCGGCCGACCGCGGACCGGGTGCGACAGGCGGTGTTCGACCGGCTGCTGCATGCGTCCTGGGCCGGGCGCAGCGCGGTGGAGGGTGTCCGCGTGCTGGACGCCTTCGCCGGCACCGGCGCGATGGGGCTGGAGGCGCTTTCGCGGGGCGCCGCGGACGCCGCGTTCATCGAGCACGACCGGGCGGCGTTGGCGGCGTTGCGGCGCAACATCGCCGCTTGCCGGGCAGAGGCGCGGTGCCGGGTCATCCCGGGCGACGTGCTGCGGCCGCCAACGGGTGCGCCGTGCGGCCTGGTGTTCCTGGACCCGCCGTACGGCCAGGGGCTGCTGGAACCGGCGCTGGCGGCGTTGCGCCGGGGCGGCTGGATCGCGCCGGCGGCGCTGCTGGTGCTGGAGCAGGGGCGGGCGGACGCGCCCCCGGCACCGGGCGAGGTGCTGGCCGAGTTCACCGCGGGCGCCGCGACCATGCTGGTGTGCCGCGGCTGAGGCGCCGTGCAACGCGCCCCGGCGCCGCGCGTAGCAGCCGCACCACGGGCAGGAGCGGGACATGGCAATTGGACGCATCAAAGCTGCAATCGGGGCGGCGACCGGCCTGCTGCTGCTGGCGGGCTGCGCCGGGCTCGACCGCAACGACCAGGGCCCGCTGCAGCCGCAGAACGTGCGCGGCCCGTGTGACGTGAAGAAGTTCTTTCTGCTGAGCCAGACCGCGGTCCATACCGAGATGAGCGTCGCCAACTCCGGCCAGGCGTGCGAGTTCATCGTGCTCGACCCCAACCTGCAGGCGTTCCCGACCGACGCGCTGATCACCGTCAACCCGGAGCACGGGCGGGCGCTGGCCGGCTTCGCCAATAGCGGCCGCTCGCCCGCCGTGTCATACCTGCCGCAGCCGGGCTATGTCGGCCCCGACCGCTTCACCGTGACGATCGAACCCAACGACCACGCGATCGCCGTCGCCGTTACGGTGCGCCCGCCCGGCGGCTGACGGTTGGCTCGGCAGAGTAGCCCAATGCGTCAAACCTGACGTTCGAAGGAGGGATCATGGCCGTGTTCGCAGGGAAAACCGTGCTCGTCCTTGGCGGCAGCCGCGGGATCGGGGCGGCCATTGTCAAGCAATTCGCCGCCGACGGCGCGGCGGTGACCTTCACCTATGCCGGGTCGGCCGATGCGGCGCAGCTTCTGGCCGCCGAGACGGGCGGCACCGCGGTGCAGACGGACAGCGCCGACCGCGACGCCGTAATCGCGCGCGTGCGCGACTGCGGCCCGTTGGACGTGCTGGTGATCAACGCCGGCTTCGCCCTGTTCGGCGACGCGCTGGACCAGGACCCGGATGCGGTCGACCGGCTGTTCCGGGTCAACGTCCACGCGCCGTATCACGCCTCGGTGGAGGCCGCGCGGCGGATGCCGTCCGGCGGCCGCATCATCGTCATCGGCTCGGTGAACGGGGACCGCATGCCGGTTCCGGGCATGGCGGCCTACGCCCTGAGCAAGTCCGCGCTGCAAGGCATGGCGCGCGGGCTGGCGCGGGACTTCGGGCCGCGCGGCATCACGATCAACGTCGTGCAGCCTGGTCCGATCGACACCGACGCCAACCCGGCGGACGGGCCGATGCGGGACCTGATGCACGGCTTCATGGCCCTCAAGCGCCACGGCCGTCCCGAGGAGGTCGCGGGCATGGTCGCCTGGCTGGCTGGACCGGAGGCGGGTTTCGTCACCGGGGCGATGCACACGATCGACGGCGCGTTCGGCGCGTAACCCACTTTGGACGCCGGCGATCAGCGCCGGCCGAACAGCGCCTCGATTTCCGCCCGGCTGAGCGTCAGCACGGTGGGGCGGCCGTGGCTGCACGTGGCGGCACGCGGCGTCGCTTCCATCTGCCGCAGCAGCGCGTCCATCTCGGCGCCGTTGAGCCGGCGGCCGGCGCGGATGCTGCCGTGGCAGGCCAGCCGCGCCAGCATCGCATCGAGCTTGGCTTCCAGCGGCGTCGCCTCGCCGGTTTCCGCCAGCGCGTCGGCGATGTCCTGCAGCAGCGGCCGCGGCTCCGGCGCGCCCAGCGCCGCCGGCAGCGCGCGCACCAGGACGGCGCCGGTCCCGAACGGCTCCAACTCGAGGCCGAGCCGGGCCAGGGCGTCGGCGGCGGCGGCCAGGCGGGCCGCATCGGCCGGGGCGAGGTCCACCACCGCGGGCAGCAGCAAAGGCTGGCTCTGCACCCCGCCGGCCATGTGCTGGGTGCGCAGCGCCTCATGGGTGAGGCGCTCATGCGCCGCATGCTGGTCCACCAGCACGAGGCTGCCCGCCGCAGACACGGCGAGGATGTAGGTGTCGAACACCTGGGCGATGGCGGCGCCGAGCGGATGCTCGGGCCGGGGCGCAGGCAGCGGGGCCGCGTCGCTCGCCAGGGCCCGCGCGGCGGGCGGCGCCGGAAACGGCAGGGCCGCCTCGGCGAACCCGCGCGCCGCCGCCATCGCGGGATAGGCCGGATGGCTCGACACCAGCCGCAGCGGCGGCCGGTTGGGAAACGGCGTCGGTGCCCAGCGCGGCGCGGCCGTCCCGGCGCCGCCCGACAGCGCGGCGCGCAGGCCGCCGATGACCAGCGAGCGGATCGCCGCCCCGTCCTGGAAGCGCAGCTCGGTCTTGGCGGGGTGCACGTTGACGTCCAGCGTGTCCGGCGGCAGCTCGAGGAACAACGCCACCACCGGATGGCGCCCGGCCTCGATCACGTCGCGAAACGCGACCCGTACGGCGGTGCGCAGCAGCGGGTCCGCGACCGGCCGGCCGTTGACCACCAGGCTCTGCGCCGCCGGGGTGGCGCGGGTGTGGCTGGGCGGCGCGGCGAACCCGGCCAGCACGTGGCCGTCGCGCTCGGCCCGCACCGGCAGCAGGTCGATGTCGAGGCCGAGCAAGGCGGCCACCCGGGCGGCGCGGTCCTGCGCCGGCAGGTCGAATACGAGGCGGCCGTCGAGCTCGAGCCGGAACGCGGTCGCCGGCGCGGCGAAGGCGAGGCGGGTGACCGCCTGTTCGGCGTGCTCGGCCTCGGTGCGGGCGGATTTGAGGAACTTGCGCCGCGCCGGGGTGGCGAAGAACAGGTCGCTGACCACGACCCTTGTGCCGGGCGCAGCACCCACCGGCTCGACCGCATCGACCCGGCCGCCCTCGACCCGGAGCCGGTGCGCGTGCGGCGACGCCGCCGGGCGCGAGGTGATCTGCAGCCGGGCGGCGGCGCCGATCGACGGCAGCGCTTCGCCGCGGAAGCCCAGGGTGGCAATCCGGACCAGGGTGTCGCGGTCGTCCTCGGCGGGCAGCTTGCTGGTGCAGTGCCGCTCGACCGCGAGCGCCAGATCGGCGGCGTCCATGCCGCTGCCGTCGTCCTCGACCACGATGCGGTCGATGCCGCCGCCGTCGAGCGACACCGAAATGCGGCTGGCCCCGGCGTCGAGCGCGTTCTCCACCAGCTCTTTCACCGCCGCAGCCGGTCGCTCGATCACCTCGCCGGCGGCGATGCGGTTGACCAGCCGCTCGGACAGGCGCCGGATTCGGGGGGCGGACATTATCGAAAGGTAGCACGGGATGGCGGCAGAGGTGGATACCGGCAGGGAGCGGGCGCTGCAGCAGGCGGTGGACAGCCTGCAGGACGAGGCGGTGACGCTGCTGGCGGCGCTGGTGCGGCATCGCAGCCTGCTCGGCGAGGAGGCGGGCTGCCTCGAGGCGATGGCCGGCGTGTTCGAGGGGCTGGGGCTCGCGCCCCGGCGTGTGCCGGTGGAGGTCGACCGGTTACGCGACGTGCCCGGCTTCTCGCCGCCGCTGATCTCCTATGCCGGGCGGGACAACGTGGTCGCCGTGCACCGGCCCCGCAACGCCGCCGGGCGAAGCCTGATGCTGCAGGGGCACGTGGACGTGGTGCCGGAAGGCGCGGCCGATCTGTGGACCACGCCGCCGTTCGAGCCCGCGGTGCGCGACGGCCGCATGTTCGGGCGCGGCGCCGGGGACATGAAGGCGGGGCTGGTGTCGATCGTGATGGCGTTGCGCGCCTTGCGCCTGGCGGGGCTGCAGCCGGCCGCCGAACTGCAGCTCGCTGCTGTCATCGAGGAGGAATGCACCGGCAACGGCGCGCTGGCGGTGATGCATGCGCTGCCGCGTCCCGACGCCTGCCTGATCCCGGAGCCGGGGCCGGGCTACAACGCGCTCTATGTGGCCGAGGTCGGCGTGGTTTGGGCCTGGGTGACCATCACCGGCAAGCCGGCGCATGTGCGCGACAAGCAGGCGGGGGTGAACGCGATCGAGGCGGCGGCGGTGCTGATGGAGCATTTCCGCGTGTTCGAAGGCGACGCCAATCGGGCGGAGCGGCGCCACCCGGCGTTCGCCGCGGAGAACCATCCGATCAACGTCAACATCGGCACGCTGCAAGGCGGCGAATGGAACAGCTCGGTCGCGACCCGCGCCAAGCTCGGTGTGCGGGTGGGGGTGATGCCGGGCCAATCCTGCCACGAGGTGGCGCGCGCGGTGGAGCGTCTGGTCGCCGACGCCGCGGCGGACGAGCGGCTGCGCGGCGCGCGGATGGCGGTGTCGTTCGGCGGCTTCATGGCCGATGGCTGCCTGTTCCCGCCCGAGCAGGCGATCGCCCGAGCGGTCGCCGACGCGCACCAACAGGTGACCGGCGACGCGGTGCGGCACTACGCCGCCCCGGGCCTGACGGATGCCCGCCATTACGTGCTGACCGGCGGCGCCGAGGCGACCTGCTACGGGCCGGACGCCGACAACATCCACGGGATCGACGAAAGTGTCGGGCTGCGGTCGATGCGGGACGTGACGGAGGTCATTGCGCGGGTGATCGTGGATTGGTGCGGCGTTGAACCGGTGGGTCACTCGGCGTGACCATTTCGTTATCGTCTGTCGAACGTTGCGGAACAATTCTTGACAAATTCGAAACCTTGTCGTTCCGTCCGCTGCCTACCCGGCATCAAACAGCGGAGACACGCGATGAAGAAATCGTTGCTGGCGACCTTCCTGCTTTGCTTGTCCTCGGCTGCGGCCTGGGCTGACGATGGCGGCGGGCGCGGAAGCGGCTGCGGCCTGGGTTCGAGTGCGGTTGCCACGCTGAAGTCGGCACTGGAAACGGTCGTGAAGGAAGACAATGGCGGGTTGTTCAAGCCCAACATGATGTGGGCGGCGGTCGTGGACCGGAACGGCATCCTGTGCGGGGTGGCGAAGACCGGTGATGCCTGGCCGGGCAGCCGGGCGATTGCCATTGCCAAGGCGGAGACGGCGAACGACTTCTCCAACAACCAGTTGGCGCTCTCGACCGCCAACCTTTATGCCGCGACGCAGCCCGGCGGCTCTCTGTATGGGTTGAACAACTCCAACCCATTTAACCCGTTTTTCAACTCGATCACCACCGACAACTCGGCCAACCCGCTGCGGGGGAACGGAGTTGGCTTGAACCCAGGCGGAAATCATCACCTTCGGCGGCGGGGTTGCGCTTTACCAGGACGGCCAGGTGATCGGCGGTCTGGGCGTCAGCGGCGACACCGCCTGCACCGATCACACCATCGCCTACAAGATGCGGGCGCTCGTGGGGCTCGGCAAGGTGCCGGCCGGCGTGGCCGACAACGGCAAGACCGACAACATCATCTTCGCGCCGCCCGGCGTGGCGCCGACGGGGTTCCAGCACCCGACCTGCTGAATGACGGACCGGAGAACGGGCGCTACTTGGCGCCCTTCTTCGACCCGATCCGTTCGTCCCACATCCGGAACGCGACGACCATGCGATCCGTCGTCAGCGGCAGCTCGATCGGGTGGTCCGCGATCAGCGCCGCATACTCGGGCCGGCCATACTCAGCGAGCGCCGCCTGCGACTTGGCCGGCGCCATCGACAGTGGCACGTCGCGCACCGCCGGGCCGGGATACAGGTAGCCGTCGTCGTAGCTGACCGCCTGCTGCGCCGGCTCGAGCACGAAGCGCATCATCGCCAGCAGCACCGACAGCCGCTCGGCCGGCACGCCGCGCGGCACCGCCATGAAGAACGCGTCCGACACCCAGTGGAACCCGTCCAGCACCGCGACCCGCGCCTCCTTCGGCACGATGCCGAGCACGCGCGGGTTGATGTCCCAGCCGGTGGTGGTGACGATCAGGTCGCGCGAGCCCTCGCCCAGCTCCTTCATCGTCGCCCCGGTGCCGCTCGGGTAGTATTCGACGAACGGGCTGAGCGCCTCGAGATAGGCCCAGGTGCGGTCCCAGCCGTGCACGGGGTCCTTGGGGTCGCGGTCGCCGAGCAGATAGGGCAACCCCATCATGAAGGTGCGGCCGGGCCCGGAGTTGGCGGGGCGGGCGTACATGAACCGGTCCGGGTGCGCGCGCGCCCAGTCCAGCAGCGCCGCCGCCGTGGTCGGCGGGTTCGGCACCCGGTCGGGCAGGTATTCCAGCAGCGGGCCGGACGGGTAGTAGTTCATCACGGCGCCGAAGCCTTGGCCCTGCGCCTTGTGCAGCGCGAGCGCCGGCGGCTGCAGAACCGCGTCGAAGTCCGGCAGCTCGGCCGCGTGGTCCGGCAGCAGCCGCTCCCACTGCCCGCCGTCCAAGCCGGACGCCAAGCCGTCGCTGCCGGTCAGCACGAGGTCGATGTCCACCCGGCCCGCCGCCTGCTGCGCCCGCAGCTTGGCCGACAACTCCGGCGCCGGCGCCTTGCTGAACGTCAGCCGCGACAGCATGCCGGGGTTGGCGGCGCGGAACGCCTCGAACGCCGGCTGCATCAACTGCAGCGCGCCGCCGACGTCGAGGATGGTGATCGGCACCGCCGCTGCGAGCGCCGGGCGTCCTAGGCTTGCGGCCAGCCCGGCGCCGAGCGCGATCGTGGTCCGCCGGGTCAATGCCATGGTCAACGCTCCATCATGCCGGCGAACGGTACACCAGTTCGTCGAACGCCGCCCCGGCAACCTGCCCGTCCGCGGTCCACTCCACCCGGCCGCGCGGCGACAGGCCCAACAGCCGGGCGGGGGCGCTGCTGGCCATGGACGCGGCCGCGGCGAGATCGGGCGCGATGCCCCAGGCCACCACGTTGCGCACCGCACGATCCAGCGTCAGCGCGCTGCCGGCCAGGGTGCGCGGCGGCCCCGGCGTGCGCACGCTGCCGTCCAGCGCGCCGTCGATCGGCATGCCGGCAAAGCTGTAGCGCCCGGGCGGGGTCGCCGCGGCCGACACCGCGTCGGTGACCAGCACGGCCCGGCCCGGCCCCTTGGCGCGGATCATCGCCCGGAGCGCCGGGACCGGCACGTGGATGCCGTCGGCGATGAACCCGGCCACCAGCCGGTCCTCGGCCAATTGCGCCATCAGCGGGTTGTCGAGCTTCGGCAGCACTTGCGGCAGGCCATTGCCGAGGTGGGTGGACATGCGCGCCCCGGCGGCGGCGGCACGGTCCACGACGGCGGCGCCGGCATCGGAATGGCCGATCGAGACCAGCATGCCGCGGGTCACCGCCCAGGCGATCAGCCGCTCGGCGCCGGGCAGCTCGGCGGCCAGGGTCAGCAGCCGGACCGGCCGCCGCAGCTTGGCCGTCACCCGTTCCAGCAAGCCCTTGTCCGGGGTGCGCATGGCGCCGGCCGGATGGCAGCCGCGGAAGCCGGGCGCGGGGTTCAGGAACGGACCTTCGAGATGGTAGCCCGGCACCATGATCGGCCCAAGCCGGCTGCGCCCGACCGCCGCGTCCAGGGCGGCGAACCGGTCGGCCAGCTCAGGCTCGGTCGCCGTGATCAGGGTCGGCAGGCATTGCGTGACGCCGGTCGCCAGCATGCGTTCCAGCGCGTGGTCCAGCCCGTCCGGCGTCAGCTGCTCGTCGTTGAAGTCGATGCCGGCAAAGCCGTTGACCTGAAGGTCGAACAGCCCGGCCGTTTCGAGTGCGGGCCGGTCCACCGTCACCAGGCCAGTTCGCGCCCGGCATAGTCGAGGAAGGCCGACCCGGGCTTACCCCGCCGCGCCTCGATCACGTCCGCCAAGCCGCGCACGCTGGTCGGGACGTCGAGGTCGGCGCCGGCGCCGCCCATGTCGGTCGCGACCCATCCGGGATGCAGCGAAAGCACCGGGTGCCGGTCGCCGTGCTTGGCCGCGAAGCCGCGGGTGAGCGAGTTTAGCGCCGCCTTGCTGGCGCGGTACATCGCCTTGTTGTCGGCCTCGGTGAGCGCCACCGACCCCATTCGGCTGCTCATGAATGCTACGATGGCGTTGGCGGCGAGCCGGCCCAGCAACGCCTCGGCGGCGCGGATCGGCGCGACGGCGTTGGTCAGGAACAGGTGGCCGATCCCGTCCGTGTCGATCGCGGCGGTGTCGGCCGGCTCCGAGATGCCGGCATTGACGAACAGCAGGTCCAGGCCGGGCGGGGTCGTGGCCTCGAGCGCGCCCAGGCTTCCCGCGTCGGTGATGTCAGCGAGCACCGATGTCGCGCCGGCCGCTTCAACTCGCTCCTTGTCGGCCGCCTTGCGCACGGTCGCGGTCACGGTCCAGCCGCGGCGGACGAGCTCGCCGGCAAGGCCGAGGCCGAGGCCGCGCGAGGCACCGAGGATGAGCGCTGAAGGCATGTTCGAATCCCTGAACCGGTTTGACCATCAACCTAGCAGCGGTTTGCGCCGTTCGTCGCGCCCCCCCTGGTCGGGAAAAAGCCGTCCGGCGATCTTCTGCCCGAAGCGGAGGAGGTTACGGCCGCACCGGCCGGCCTGGGCGCGGGACAGGGGCCCGCCAAACAGATCACGGCAAAATGATCGGAAGCCGTCGGGTGCTTGGAGGGCGCCGCCACGCGGTTTGCTGCCGGGGCCGGGCAGGGAGGGCGGCGCGACGGTGGCTGTGCGGCCGAGAGGCTGGTAGAGGCCGGGCGATGCGCCTTCTTCTCCTCGGCTTGCTGGCAGTCCTGCCGTCCTTGGCCCGCGCCGCCGAGCCGGGCTGGACCGAGCAGCAAAGCGCCCTGTGCACGGGTGCCTTGGCGTCGGCCGAGCAGCGGCACGAAACCCTGCCGGGTCTGCTGCTGGCGCTCGCGAAAGCCGAAAGCGGGCGGCCGATCCCGCCCATGCCGGGCCTGCAGCCATGGCCTTGGGCGGTCAATGCCGACGGCGCGGCATTCTACTTCGACAGCAAGCCGGCCGCCGTGGCCTGGGTGCGGGCGGCGCTCGACCGCGGCGTGCGCCAGATCGACGTGGGCTGCACCCAGATCAACTTGCAATCCCATCCGCGCGCCTTCCGGACCCTCGACGACGCCTTCGACCCGGCCGCCAACGCCGACTACGCCGCCCGCTTCCTGCGGCAGCTGCGCGACGATGCGGGCTCGAATTGGTATGTGGCGACCGGCTGGTATCATTCGCGCACGCCGGTGCTGGCCGCCGACTACCGCGAGCGGGTGGCGGCGATCGCCGTGGGCCGCATCCCGCCGGTGAGCCTGGGGGTGCCGCTCTACATGCGCGCGATCCAGCAAGGGACGTTGCGCATCCAATTGCCGGGCGGCGGCGTTATGCGGATCAACCTCAACCGGCAGCCCGCGGCCCGGCCGCGCAAGCGGATGACGGCCTGCCAGGTGGCAGCGGTGTTGGGGTCGTATATGGCGGCCAATGCTCGCGCCGCTTGCGCCGAGCGCTCGGTCGAGGTGGTCCGTGCCGCCGCGGCAACGAAAGCGGCTGAGTGATTGGACGCCATCGCCGCTAGCGATCGTCGGCAAAATCCGTTACTGTGAAAGTGCGCTTGGCATGAGAGTGGGGAGAGCCACGCCGGCGCGCCCGACGATCCCGTCCGTTTTCCAGCCTGTTTGAGACACCCATATGAGCACACCAGACCGCCGTTCTTTCGACAGCCCTCGCCGGGGCAGCCGCGGCCGCAGTCGCGACGACGATTTCGGAGGGCGGCGGGACGAGCCATACGTGCCGAGGGATGCGTTCGTGCCACGCGGCGGCGGGTCGGACCGGCCGTCGTTCGGCGGGGGCGCTCCGCGCGGCTTCAACGCGCCGACCGGGCCGGAAACGACTGCGGTGGTGAAGTGGTTCAACGGCGAGAAGGGCTTCGGCTTCGTTGAGTTAGCCGGGGGCGGCGGTGATGCGTTCCTGCACATCAGCGTCTTGTCGCGGGCCGGCTACCAGACGGTCTCGCCGGGCGCCACGTTGCGCGTGCTGACCTCGGCCGGCCAAAAGGGTCCGCAGGTGGCCGAAGTCAACAGCGTCGACGAGACCACGGCCACGCCCGAAACCGGCGGCCGCAGCGGCGGCGGTGGTGGCGGCATGGGCATGGGCGGCGGCATGGGAGGCGGCTATGGCGACCGTCCGCGTCCCTCGCCGCGCGCCCCGGTGGACCTCAGCACCGCCGTCGAGATGCGCGGCACGGTGAAGTGGTTCAACGCCGAGAAGGGCTTCGGCTTCGTTATGCCCGAGGGCGGCGGCAAGGATGTGTTCGTGCACATCTCGGCCCTGAACCGCGGCGGGCTGAGCGGGCTCGAACCCAATCAGAGCGTCAAGATGCAGGTGGCCGACGGCCGTCGCGGACCCGAAGCGGTGTCCGTCGAGAACACCTGAGCCCCGGTCGCGGCGGCCCTTCCGGGCTGCCGCGCTCGCCCTCGCATTGCTTCCCGGCGTCGGCCCGAGCGATCCTCGGGTCGGCGCCGATTTGCGTTCATTGCCCTGGTCTGCGGTCGGGCGGCTGCAAGTGCCGGGAATCTCCCGCTGCAGCGCCGTCATGGTGGCCCCGCATTACGCGGTGACCGCAGCGCACTGCCTGGGCGTCCGCCGCCTCGGCCATGTGGCGCCGCCGGGCGCCGTGCATCTCCTCCTGGGCTATGCCGACGGCACCTTCGCCCGGCACATGGTCGCGGACGCCATCGAGGTTGCGCCGGACGCGGCGCGCGACCCGGAGGCGCACCGAGGCCGCGACGTCGCCTTGCTGCACTTCGCCGAACCGGTTGCGGGGACGGTGCCGGTGGCGCCGGCGGCGCTCCCGCGCGACGCAGTGCTGGCGCTGGGCGGCTACGGACAGGACCGCGCCGAGCGGTTGGCGGTGGATCCGCATTGTGCGGTCCTGGGCTACGACGTGGACCCGGACGGAGCGCCGTTGCTGCACCACGACTGCAGCGGAACCCGCGGCAGCAGCGGCGGCGCCGTGCTGACGCTCGACGGCGGCACCTGGCGGCTCGCGGGCGTGCAGGTCGCGGGACGGCGCGAAGGCGCCGGCGGCTGGGCGGTGCCGGGCGCGCTGGTGGCACGAATGCTGGCACAAACCCGTTGATTGCCAATTGTTGACACGCGTGGAAGACTCGGACCGGACCACCTGAACGGGAAACCGCGCATGCCCGACACCCACCCGGCCGATCTCCACGCGGCAACCCGGCTCCCGCTCGACCGCATCGTGGTGCTCGACCTGACCCTGGCGCGGGCCGGTCCGACCTGCGTCCGCCACCTGGCCGATTGGGGCGCCGACGTGATCCGGATCGAGCCGCCCGACACCGGCGGCGAGGAGATCAGCGGTGACCGCGACGGGCCCGACTTTCAGAACCTGCATCGCAACAAGCGGATGGTGCAGCTGAACCTGAAGTCGCCCGAGGGCCACGCCGCGTTCATGAAGCTGGTCGAAACGGCCGACGTGATCGTCGAGAACATGCGGGCCAACGTGAAGCACCGCCTCAAGATCGCCTGGGATGACGTGCACAAGGTGAACCCGCGCCTGGTTTACGCCAGCATCAGCGGCTTCGGGCAGACCGGCCCCTACAGCGCTCGCGCCGGCGTCGACCAGATCGCGCAGGGCATGGGCGGGCTGATGAGCATCACCGGCCTGCCGGGGCAAGGGCCGGTGCGGGTCGGCATCCCGATCGCCGACCTCACCGCCGGCAACCTGCTGGCGTTCGGCGTCGTCACCGCGCTGTTCGACCGCGAGCGCACCGGGGTGGGGCGTTGGGTGCACACCTCGTTGCTGGAGGTGCAGACCTTCATGCTCGATTTCCAGGCGGCGCGTTGGCTGATGAAGGGCGACGTCGCCGGGCAGGCCGGCAACGACCACCCGACCGGCATCCCGACCGGCGTGTTCCCGACCAGCGACGGGCACATCAACATCGCCGCCAGCTCCGCCCGGCTGTTCGCCCGCTTCGCCGAAGCCATCGGCCGTCCGGAATGGGCCACCAACCCGGACTGGGCGACGCAGAAGCAGCGCAGTGCCGCCCGGAAGGAAATCAACGCCGCGATCTCCGAGATCACCCGCACGCAGCCGAGCGCGCATTGGATCGAGCTGTTCGAAGGCGCCGGCATCCCGTGCGGCCCGATCAACTCGATCGACCAGGTGTTCGCCGATCCGCAGGTGAAGCACTTGGGCCTGGCGACGCCGGTGGACCACCCGCGGCTGGGGCGCTTCGAGATCGTCGCGTCGCCGGTCAACATCGAGGGCGTCTCGAAGGCGGTCCGCTCGCCGACGCCGGAGAAGGGCGAGCACACGGCGAGTGTGCTGGCGGGGTTGGGTTACTCGGAGGCTGAGATTGCGGCGGTATTGAAGGCTTAAGCGCTGGGGCCGGCGGCCCTAGACCCGCCCGGTTTTACACCGCCATGCCGGCGCACCAGCCGCTCGACCAGGCCCATTGGAAGTTGTAGCCGCCGAGCCAGCCGGTGACGTCCACCGCCTCGCCGATCGCAAACAGGCCAAGCACGGTGCGGGCTTCCATCGTCTGCGACGAGAGCCCGCCCGTGTCGATGCCGCCCAGCGTCACCTCGGCCTTGGCAAAGCCCTCGGTGCCCGACGGCTGCAGCCGCCAAGCGTTCACGTCGGCGGCCAAAGCGCGCAGGCCGCGATCCGGCTGCTGGGCCATCGGCAACACCGGCAGGCGCTCCGCCAAAGCGGCCGCCAAGCGCTGCGGCAGCAACTCGGCCAGAACCGTTCGCGGCTCGGCGCGCGGGCGTCGGCGCTTGCCGTCGAGCAGGGCCGCGGCGGCGTCGGTGCCGGGCAGCATGTCGAGCGTGATCGGCGCCCCGCTCTCCAGGTAGGACGACGCTTGCAGCACGGCCGGGCCGGACAGGCCGCGATGGGTGAACAGCAGCGCCTCGGTGAAGGCCATCTTCCCCGCCCGTGCGACCACTTGCAGCGCCACCCCGCTCAACGGGCGCATCGTTTCGAGCAAGGCCCCATCGAAGGTGAGCGGCACCAAGCCCGGCCGGACCGGCGTGAGCGCGAGGCCGAACCGGCCGGCCACGTCATGGGCGAAGCGGCTGGCGCCCAGCTTCGGGATCGACAGGCCGCCGGTCGCCAGCACCAGGGTCGGCGCCTCGAGCGGTCCCGCGTCGGTTTCGATCCGGAACCGGTCGCTGCGCGTCACATCCGTCACCCGCACGCCCAGCCGCACCTCCACCCCGCCGGCGGCGCATTCGGCCAGCAGCATGGCAACGATCTGGCGCGCCGAGCCGTCGCAGAACAGCTGTCCCAGCGTCTTCTCGTGGTAGGCGATGCCGTGCCGGCGCACGAGGGCGATGAAGTCGGCGGGCGTGTAACGAGCCAGTGCCGAGCGGCAGAAGCGTGGGTTGCTGCCGAGGAACCGGTCCGGGACGGTGTGCTCGTTGGTGAAATTGCACCGCCCGCCGCCCGAGATCAGGATCTTCGCCCCGGCCTCCCGGTTGTGGTCCAGCAGCGCGACCCGGCGGCCGCGCCCGCCGGCCACGGCGGCGCACATCAGCCCGGCAGCGCCGGCGCCGATGACAACCGTATCGAATTGCCGCGTCATCGAAGGGGTTCTGCGCTTAATCGGGCGATCGCTCAACGCCGGCGCCCACCGTGCGTTCAGAGCACCAACAGCGGAACGACAACCATGCCCATCCAATCGATCACCACGAACGGCCTCAAAACCAAGATCAAGGCGGCCGAAACGCCGACCCCGAGCAGCATGATGACGCTCGCCGTCGCGGTCGTGGTGATCGCGGGCCTTTACGTCGGGCGCGAGGTGCTGATCCCGATCACGCTCGCCATCCTGTTGAGCTTCGTGCTGGCGCCGCTGGTCGCGCGGCTGCGGCGGATCGGCTTGTGGCGGGTGCCCTCGGTGTTCCTCGCGGTGTTCCTGGCGCTGGGCATCATCCTGGCCCTCGGCGTCGTCATCGGCACGCAGATCACCCAGCTCGGCGCCCGGTCCAGCGAGTACGCCTTCACGGTCGAGCAGAAGGTCGGGGTGGTGCGTGACTACGTCACCAAGCAGGCCACCGTCCTGTCGAGCAGGCTCGGCCGCAGCACCGACGAAGCGCCGAAACCCGCAACCCAGCCGGCCAAGCCCGGCGGCGAGGACAAGCCCAAGCCCACCGTGGTCGAGGTGCACCAGCCCGACGCGACGCCGTTCCAGGTGATCGAGCGGGTGCTGCTGCCGGTGCTCTCGCCGTTGGGGTCGCTCGGCATCATGCTGGTCGTGGCCGTGTTCATCCTGATGCAGATGGAGGACCTGCGCGATCGCATGATCCGCCTGTTCGGCTCAGCCGACCTGCATCGCACCACGGCCGCCATGGACGATGCGGCGGCCCGGCTCAGCCGCTACTTCCTCACCCAGCTCGCGATGAACGCCTCGTTCGGAGTGGTGGTCGCGGTCGGGTTGTTCCTGATCGGGGTGCCGAGCCCGGCGCTGTTCGGCATCATCGCCGCGCTGTTCCGCTTCATTCCCTATATCGGCGCGGTCGGCGCCGGCTTGCTGCCGATCCTGCTGGCGGCGGCGGTCGATCCCGGCTGGACGATGGCGGTCGAAACGCTCGGCATGTTCGTCGTGGTGGAGGGGATCACCGGACAGGTGCTGGAGCCGCTGGCCTACGGGCACAGCACCGGCTTGTCGCCGGTGTCGGTAGTGGTTTCGGCGATCTTCTGGACCTGGTTGTGGGGCCCGGTCGGCCTGATTCTGTCAATGCCGCTGACCCTGCTGCTGGTGGTGCTCGGGCGCCATGTCGAGCATCTGCAGTTCATCGACGTCCTGCTCGGCGACCGGCCGGCGTTGACGCCGGCGGAGAGCTTCTATCAGCGCATGCTCGCGGGCGACGCCGACGAGGCGCTGGATCAGGCCGAGGTGCTGCTGCGCGATCAGTCGCTGTCGGACTACTACGACGAGGTCGCGCTGCGCGGGCTGCAGATGGCTGCCAACGACTCGTTGCGCGGCGTGCTGACGTCCGAGCAGCTCAGCCACATCCAGGACTCGATCGGCGAGGTCGTCACCGACCTTGCCGACCGCGAGGATGCGGGACCGGCGGCCGAGCAGGTGCCGGGGCAGCCGAACGGAACGGTGCTGTGCGTGGCCGGGCGAGGCCCGCTGGACGAAGCGGCGTGCCTGATGCTGGCGCAGGTGCTGGCCAAGCGCGGCGTGAATGCGCGGGTGGTAGCGGCCGGGTCGGTGGCGCGCGGCGTGATCGACGGGCTCGACATGTCCGGGGTGGACCTGGTCTGCGTCTCCTACCTCGAAGCGGCCGGCAGCCTGTCGGCGCTGCGCTATTTGATGCGGCGGCTACGCCAGCGTGCGCCGGGCCTGCACACGATCGTCGGCTTGTGGCAGGCTGACGCCACGTTGGTTGCCGAGGACCGGATGCGCACCATGGTGGGAGCCGATCTCTACACGAACTCGTTGCGTGAGGCAGTCGCTGCGTGCCTGGCCCGCCTGCCGCATATCCGGCAGCCCGAGCCGACCGAGCCCGAGCCGGCCAACGAGGCGCCCGGCGGACCGGCGCTGGCTCCGGCGTAACGGCCATGCCGGGCGGCACGAACAAGCGCTCATGCTGTCCGCGGCGTTGCCCCTCGATCGATCACCCGAGCCGATGACCTCCGACGCCGCTCTCCCGTCCGGGGCGCGGTCCGCGGCAGCCGAGCCGATGCGCTGGCGCGAGCTGATGGCGGCGGCGCAAGCGGGCGATGCCCAGGCCTATCGCGGGCTGCTGACGGAATGCGTGCCGCTGATCCGTCGACTGGCGCGGCAAGCCGGCGCCGACGCCAGCAGCGTCGATGATGTCGTGCAGGACACCCTGGTCACCATCCACCGCGCCCGCCACACCTTCGACCCGGCGCGGCCGTTCGTTCCGTGGCTGCGGGCGATCGTGCAGCGCCGGGCGATCGACGCGCGGCGGCGGACCGGCCGTCATGCCTCGCGTGAGCTGCACGTGCCGTTGGCGTACGAAAGCCACCCCGACCCGGCGGCCGGGGCCGAGCAGCATGTCAGCGAGCAGGGCCGGGCGGCCCGGCTGGCAGAGGCGGTGGCCTTGCTTCCGCCGGGTCAGCGGGAAGCCCTGGAGCAGCTCGGTTTGCAGGAACGGAGCTTGCGCGACGTGTCGGCGAGCACGGGGCGCAGCGTCGGCGCCTTGAAGGTCAACCTGCACCGGGCGTTGCGGTCGCTGCGCACGATCCTCGGACCGGACGAGCCATGAACCATGATCGGGTGATCGCCTCGCTCGCCTCGGACCTCCAGCCCGTCCGGCGCTTGCGCCCGCCGGCCTGGCGTGCGGGCGGGTGGCTGCTGCTGGTGGCGATCTTGGGAGCGGCCCTGGCGATGACCTCGGACCTGCCAACAACGCGGCAGCGGCTGGCCGACGCGGCGGATTTGCGCTGGGCAATGCTGGGGTCGGTGCTGACGGCGGTCTGTGCGGCGCTGGCGGCATTCGAGCTGAGCGTGCCGGGCCGCTCGCGCCTGTGGATGGCGTTGCCGGCGCCCCCGGCGCTGCTGTGGCTGGGCGCCAGCGGGTGGGGGTGCTTGCGCGGCTGGGGCATCCCGGGCGTGCCGCCGGTCGACATGCCGGTTGCGATGCATTGCGTGTCGTTCATCGCGCTGGTCTCGCTGCCGCTTTCGGCGGTCCTACTGTGGATGCTGCGGCTGTCCTGCCCGCTTTGGCCGGGGCGCACGGCGGCGATGGCCGGGTTGGCGGCGGCGGCGGCGGCGGCCAGCCTGCTCACGCTGTTCCACGAGCACGATGCGTCGGCGGTGGACTTGGCGATGCACCTGATTGCGGTGACGCTGGTCGTGCTGGCCACCCGGCTGGCGGGCGCCCGCGCGGGTTAAGCCGGCGCCGCGGCCTCGGCCAGGACCAATTGCCGTAGCGTATCCAGCGGCACCAGCCGGCCGTCGCGTTCGAGGTGCCAGAAGATCCAGCCGTTGCAGCTCGGCGCGTTCTGCACCGTGGCGCCGACCTTGTGGATACTGCCGGTCGTGAGCCCCGAGGACAGCGTCCCGTCCGCGGCCACCACGGCGCTGACCCGGCGCTGCTTGTCCATCAGCACGGTGCCGGGCGGCACCAAGCCGCGCTCGACGAGGCTGCCGAACGGCAGCCGGATGGCGTCCCGCTTGGTCGGCGCCGTCGCCAGACCGCCCGCCGGCGCGCGGCGCTCGCGGCGGACGCGGGCCCAAGCCGCCTCCACATAGGCCGGGTGCCGTTCGATGCCGATCCAGCGCCGGTGCAGCCGCTTCGCCACCGCGGCGGTCGTGCCGGTGCCGAGGAACGGGTCGAGCACGACGTCCTCCGGCAGCGTGCTGCTCAAGAGGATACGGTGCAGCAAGGCTTCCGGCTTCTGCGTCGGATGCAACTTCAGCCCGTGCGCGTTGCGCAGCCGTTCCGGCCCGGTGCAAAGCGGCACCAGCCAGTCGCTGCGCATCTGCAGGTCGTCGTTGAGCGCCTTCATCGCCTGGTAATTGAAGCGATAGCGGCTGTCGCGGCTGCGGGCGGCCCAGATGATGGTCTCGTGCGCGTTGGTGAAGCGGCGCCCGCGGAAGTTCGGCATCGGGTTCGACTTGCGCCAAACGATGTCGTTGAGGATCCAGAACCCGAGGTCCTGCAGGATCGCCCCGATCCGGAAGATGTTGTGGTAGGCGCCGATCACCCAGATGGTCCCGTCCTTCTGCAGCAAGCGGCGGCACTCGCCGAGCCAGGCGCGGGTGAAGCGGTCGTACTCCTCGAAGTCGGCGAACCGGTCCCACTCGTCGTCCACCCCGTCCACCAGGCTGTCGTCGGGCCGGCGCAGTTCGCCGCGGAGTTGCAGGTTGTACGGCGGGTCGGCGAAGATGCAGTCGACCGATGCCGGGGGCAGCATCGCCATCGTGGTGACGCAGTCGCCCAGCAGTATTTGATCGAGCGGCAGTTCGCGACCGGCGTCCAAGGTATCCCCCAACGCCAGGCATCGTGCCGATGGCGACGAAGCCGGGTCAACCCGGCCGGTGGCGGCGCTCCGCGAACTGCGGCGCTAGGCCGCGGCTGCCTCGAGCAGCAGGCGAACCGAGCCGAACGCGGCGCGGTGGTGCGGCGTCGCCCCGTGCGTAAGCAGGGCGGCGCGGTGGGCGCGGGTGCCATAGCCGGCATTCTCGTGCCAGCCGTAATGCGGGTGCCGGGCCGCGAGCCGGGCCATCGCGCGGTCGCGCACCACCTTGGCGACGATGCTGGCGGCGGCAATCGACAGGGAGGTGGCGTCGCCGTCGATGCAGCAGCGGCTGGGGCAGGGCAGCGCCGGCGCGCAATTGCCGTCGATCAGCGCGAGGTCGGGCAGGCCGGGCAAGCGGCCGACCGCCCTCCGCATGGCCAGCATGGCCGCATGGAGGATGTTGAGGCGAAGGATCTCCGCCACCGACGCGGCGCCGACGCCGATCTCGATGCCGCGGCAGCGGTGGAGGGCGTCGTAGGCGGCCAGCCGTTGGGCGGCGGTCAGCGCCTTGCTGTCGTCGATCAGCGGCCGGAGCCGGCGCGGGATGCCGGCGGCGAACACCACGGCGCAGGCCACCACCGGTCCGGCGAGCGGCCCGCGCCCGACCTCGTCCACACCGGCGACCCGGCCGCCATGGTCGCGCTCGAGCTTGTCGTGGGGGCGTCGCATGCACGGTGCTTAGCAGGTCCGGCCCCGAGTCTTGAAGAAGGCCCCCGTCGAAGAAGGACCGTCTTGCCGCCGGGCCCGGCAGGGGCGTGCGGCAACGCAACCGCGCGGCCCGGCGTTGAAGCCATCCAGGTTGATGATCGGCACCCGCCGCATCACCTGTTGACCGCAACGGCGCGCCGTTCAAGGCTGCGCCATACCGCATGAGGCTCCCCGTGCCAGACAGCACTCCGCCCAACGTATGGCAGCCCGACCGCACCGCAGTCGCCCCGGCCTGGCCCGTGCCCCCGCTGCTGACGGCCATGTGGCGCGGCGCCCGCGGCCTGTGCCCGGCATGCGGCAAGACCCGTGCGTTTGCCGGCTATCTCGAGGTGGTGCCGGTGTGCAGCAACTGCACCGCGCCGCTGGGCGCGTTCCGCGCCGACGACGCCCCGCCCTACTTCACCATCTTCATCGTCGGCCACCTGCTGGCGCCGATGATCTTCGGGGTAGAAACTCTCTACCACCCGGACCTGTGGCTGCAGGCGGCGATCTGGCTGCCGGTGTGCCTGGTGATGTGCCTGGTCTTGCTGCGTCCCGTCAAAGGCGCGACGCTCGGGCTGATGTTGAAGCTTGGCATGGTCAAGTCGGACGACGCGTGACCGCGACCCGGCTGCTGCAGGTGGTGCTGGACGGGGAGGCGCTGACCCGGCTGTCCCCGATTCTTGAGGCGGACCGTGCCCAGGCCGTGGCCGACCTCGAGGCCGAGAACAACTTCGCACTCTGCGCACAAGGCGGCCGAAGCCCGCCGCCCGGGCCTTATTTGCTGCGGCTGTCGATCCAGGAGGGCCGCCTGGTGTTCGACGTGCGCAACGAGGCGGACGAACCGATCACCGCCCTGGGCCTGGCGCTGGGTCCGTTCCGTGGGTTGATCAAGGATTATCAGATGCTGGTCGACAGCCACATGATGGCGGTCGAGGAAGGCCGGGCCGAACGGATCCAGGCCATCGACATGGGCCGGCGCGGGCTGCACAACGAAGGTGCGGCCTTGCTGCAGGCCCGCCTGGCCAACAAGGCGGAGATCGACCAGGAAACCGCGCGCCGGCTGTTCACCCTCGTCTGCGTGCTACACACCCGAATCTAGCGTCGTCCTGGCGCTGCCCGCGCCTATGCGCGTCCGTGCGGTCCGGGGTATCGGATCGCGATCACCTCGATGACGCTGGTGCCGCGCGGGGTGCGGACCTTGACCTCGTCCCCGACCCGCGCCCGCAGCAAGGACAACGCCACCGGCGAGGCGATGCTGATGGTGCCTGCGGCGAGGTTGGCTTCGTCCACACCGACGATCGTTACCGTCACCGGCGCGACGGCGTCGTTCCCGTCTGCCGCCGCGTAGGTCACGGTTGCACCGAAGAACACGGCGTCGCGCTGCGTCTGGACGGCGGGGTCGATCACCTCGGCATTGGCGAGGCGGCGATTGAGGAAGCGCAGGCGCCGGTCGATCTCGCGCAGGCGGCGCTTGCCTTCCTTGTAGTCCGCGTTCTCCGATCGGTCGCCGTTGCCGGCCGCCCAGGCGACGATCTCGACCACCCGCCGTCGCTCGGCGTTGCGCGCCGCCATCTCGGATTCGAGGGCGTCGCGCCCCGCGGGGGTCATGTAGAACTTTCCACTGGCGAGTGACGGCGGCCCGTCCTCGTCGTCCTCGTCCGCTCTCAAGTAAGGTAGGAGTGGACGATGCCGATCAACTCCTCCGCGGCGAACTTGGCGGCAACCCCGTCATCGGCGTTGACGACCCGCGCCCGGATATGATCCTCGATCACGGTGGCGATGAAGCTGTCGAGGGCGCCTCGGCACGCGGTGGCCTGTTGCAGCAGGCTGGTGCTGTCGATGTCCTGTTCGAGGGCGCGCTGCAATGCTTCGACCTGGCCGCGAATGCGGTTGAGGCGTTTTCGAAGCTTGGTTTTGTCCGTATCCGAGTCCGGTTTCGGCATGCCGTGAAAGGATACCCCGTCAGGGTATCGGGCGCAAACAAATCCGTAACAATCCGCCCGCCAGCGCGCCTCGTTCCGGGCGATTGTGGCTGATCCGCCACGGCCCGCCGGGCAAGCCGCGTTCCGCCGTCGCCGCCGTTCATCTTTGCTTGCCGTAGCGCGGCCTCGACGGGACAAACAGCCGAACAGCCATGGGCTCGCCGCCATGACAGCAACGCGTTGTGTGTGCTCCGGGGCGGGCGCACGCGCATGAAACCTGCCACTCTTGCGACCTTCGGCGTCGCAACCTGGTTGGCGGCATGCCTTCCGGCCGCGGCTCAGGCGCCGAGCATCGGACAACCCGGCGAGACGACGCTGCCGGCCGCGCCCGAGAACCGGTCCTCGACCGGTGCCGGGGGCGAAGCCGGGGTGAAGCCGGCCGAGCAGAGCCCGGCGGCCGGGCTGTGGGACCGTGCCAACTTGCTGCCGGATTACGGCGGGGTCCGCTCCGGATTGGCCGCGCGCGGCCTGACGTTCGGCTTGAGCGAAAGCAGCGAGGTGTTCGGCAACGCCACCGGCGGCGTGCGGCGCGGCGTGATCTACGAGGGCCTGACGCAGGTCGGGGTCGGGCTCGACACCGAGAAAGCGTTCGGCTGGACCGGAGGCATCTTCAATGCCACCGCGCTGCAGATCCATGGCCGCGGCCTCAGCTTCAACAACCTCGGCAACAACCTGCAAACCGTCAGCAGCCTCGAGGCGGCGCGCGGCACGCTGCTGTTCGAGCTCTGGTACGAGCAGGCGTTGTTCGACAAGGCGCTGCAGATCCGGGTCGGCCAGCTCGCTGCCGACCAGGAGTTCATGCTGACCCAGTACGGCGGGGTGTTCCTCAACCACACGTTCGGCTGGTCCACCCTGCCGAGCACCGACCTGCCGTCCGGCGGCCCGTCCTACCCATTGGCGACGCCCGGGGTCAGGCTGCGCTGGTTCGCCCGCGACGACCTGACCCTGCTGGCCGGGGTGTTCAACGGCAACCCCGCCGGGACCGGCACCGGGCTGCCGCAAGCACGCGACCCGTCCGGCACCGCGTTCCGGCTGAACGACGGCGTGTTCGCCATTGCCGAGGTGCAATTTGCTTTGAACGGCGGGGAGGATGCCGTCGGCCTGCCCGGGCTCTACAAATTGGGCGCCTGGTACAACTCGCAAAACTTCGCCGACCAGCGCCGCAATGCCAACGGCCAGTCGATCACGCCGCTGACGCTGGACGCGATCGGACGCAACCGGAGCGGCAATTTCAGCGTGTACGCGGTGGCAGACCAGCTCGTGTGGCGGCCCGCCGGCCAGAAAGACGGCGGCATCGGCGTGTTCCTCCGGGCCATGGGGGTTCCGGGCGACCGCAACCTGGTCAACGTCTACGTCGATGGCGGCGCGACCTGGAAAGGCGTGATCCCGGGCCGCGACAGCGACACGCTCGGGCTCGGGGTCGCCTACGCCCGCATCAGCGACACTGCTAGCAAGCTCGACAGCGACATCGCCCTGGCGACCGGGTCCGCCTACCCGATCCGCCGCAACGAGACCGTGCTGGAACTGACCTATCAGGCCCAGCTGGCGCCGTGGCTGCAGGTGCAGCCGACGGCGCAGTATATCTTCAACCTCAACGGCGGCGTGCCGAACCCGGCCAACCCGGGCAAGCGCCTCGGCGACGCGGCGGTGTTCGGCCTGCGCAGTTCGGTTACGTTCTGAGTTCCGGCGGCAAGCCGGGGGGCGCTTCCAGGGCCGCGCGAACCTTGGCGGCCAACTCGGCCACGGTGAACGGCTTGACGATCAGGTTGACGCCGTCGTCCAGCACGCCGTTATGGACGATGGCGTCGCGCGTATACCCGGTGGTGAACAGGACGCGCAGGCCGGGCCGGCTGCGCACGGCCGCGTCGGCGAGCTTGCGACCGTTGCTTCCCGGCATCACGACGTCGGTGAACAGCAGCACCACATCCGGATGGGCTCGCAGCAGGTCCATCGCGGCGTCGGCCGTCCCGGCCTCGAGTACGCTGTAGCCGAGGGCCTGCAGCGCTTCGACACTGACCTGGCGCACGCTGGGCTGGTCTTCGACGACCAAAACCACCTCGCGTGCGTCGCCTCTCGGCGCGGGACCGGCCGCTTGCATGCCGGCGGGCGGCAGCTCGGGCGCGGTCAAGCGCGGCAAATACAGTTTAATGGTGGTGCCGTGGCCGGGCTGGGACATTAGCTTCACATGCCCGCCGGACTGCTTGACGAACCCATACACCTGCGACAAGCCGAGCCCGGTGCCGCGGCCCACTTCCTTGGTCGTGAAGAACGGCTCGAACGCCTTGGCCATCACCTCGGCGGTCATCCCGCTGCCGGTGTCGGTGCAGGCGATCAGCACATACTCGCCGGCCGGCACGCCGCCATGGGCAATGGTGTAGCGGTCCTCGACCGCCACGTTGGCCGTCTCGATCGTCAGCCGCCCGCTTCCGTCCATGGCGTCCCGCGCGTTGACCGCGACGTTGAGCAAGGCGTTCTCGAGCTGGTTCGGGTCGGCATTGGTCCACCACACGTCGTTCGCCAGCACGGGGTGGAGTTCGGTGCCGGGGTCGAGCGAACGCCGCAGCAGGTCCAGCATCCCGGTGATCAGGGCGTTGACGGCGACCGGCTTGGGCTGCAGCGGATGCTGGCGCGAGAATGCGAGCAAGCGCTGCGTGAGCTGCGCGGCGCGCCGGGCGCCCTCCATTGCAGCGTCGACGTAGCGCCGCTCGCGGGACGCGTCCGGGGTGAGGCGGCGCCCGAGCAGATCGAGCGAGCCGATCACGATCGACAGCATATTGTTGAAGTCGTGGGCGATGCCGCCGGTGAGCTGACCGACCGCCTCCATCTTCTGGGCCTGGCGGAGCTGCTCCTGGGTGGCCGCGAGCGCCTCCTCGGCAGCACGGGCCGCGGTCACGTCGCGGCCGCTGACGTATAGGTTGCCGGCGTGCGGCGCGACCATCCAGGAGATGATGCGGAACCTGCCGTCGCGATGCAGCATCCGGTTCTCGTAGGACGAGAGCTGCCCGGCCATCGCCCGCTCGAACGCATGCCGGCTGTCGGCGAGGTCGTCGGGATGGATGAAGTCGAACACGAAGGCGTCGACCACCTCCTGTGGGTTCCAGCCGAGCAAGGCGGTCCAGGCCGGGTTGGCGGCGCGGCAAAGGCCGTCGCCGTCGACGACGAGCAGCAGGTCTTGGGCGTTGCGCCACACCTGGTCGCGCTCGGCGGTCCGCCGGGCGACCTCGCGCTCCAGCTCCTTGCGCGACCGGGCCAGGACCTCGCGCGCCTGGACGATCTCCCCGATCTCGGTGCAGGTGCCGTACCAGCGCACG
Organism: uncultured Alphaproteobacteria bacterium; assembly: GCA_963752225.1. Classification (GTDB taxonomy): domain Bacteria; phylum Pseudomonadota; class Alphaproteobacteria; order Acetobacterales; family Acetobacteraceae; genus JBBROS01. The sequence continues at coordinate 541,351 of CAVVXS010000007.1, forward strand.
ATGCGTCCGTCCGCGTTGCGGACCGCTTGGGCGCGGCCGAGCGCCCAGCGATACTGCCCCGACCGGTGCCGCAGCCGGTACTCGATCCGATAAGGCTCGCCGGTGGTGAGGCTGTGGTTCCAGACCGACCAGGTACGGGCCTGGTCGTCGGGATGGAACAAGTCCCGCCAGGCCTCGCCGTCGGTCGAGCCGGGCGGGACACCCGTGTAGTCGTACCAGCGCTGGTTGAAGAAATCGTGGTGGCCATCGGGCAAGCTCGACCAGACCATGTGGTCGATGCTGTCGGTGATGCCGCGGAACTTGGCCTCGCTTTCGGCCAGCATCGCCTCGCTTTCGCGCAGGCGTTGCCGGTGGTCCCGGTGAGCCGTCACGTTGATCGCGGTGCCGAGGGCCCGGACGCAGCGCCCGTCGGTGTCGAACACGCCGCGCCCCTTGGCCGCCACCCAGCGCAGGCTGCCGTCGTCCTGAGCGAAGATGCGGAACTCGACGTCGAACGCCGTGCGGCGCGACGGATCGAGCGCGTCGGCGAAGGCGTCGCGGACCGCCGGGTGGTCGTCGGGATGCAGCGCGGCCTCGAAATCCTGCTTGTGGCAGGGCTCGCCGGGCGGCAGGCCGAACATCGACCGCACCCGGTCCGAGCAGGTCAGCAGGCCGGTCGCCAAATCGACGTCCCAGGTGCCGATCTCGCCGGCGTCGGTCGCCAAGCGGAGCGTTTCCTCGCTGAGCATCAGCCGGTTGGTCGCGGCGATGCGGTCCGTCAAATCGTTGGCCGAGACCAGGACGGCGCGCGGCCGGCCCTGCGGGTCGTCGAGCCGGACGATGCCGAGCTCGGCCCAGACCGTGGCGCCATCGCTGCGCAGGTAGCGCTTGAGCAAGCGGACCGGCTCCCGCGTCGCCAGCACCTGCGACAACGCGTCTCGGCTGCGGTCGACGTCGTCGGGATGGGTGAGCGCCAGCGCGCTTTGGCCGGTCAGCTCGGCCGCGCTGCGGCCCAGCATGCGGCATTGCTCGCCATTGACCCGCAGATAGCGCCCCTCCGCATCGACCTCGCTCAGGCCGACGATCGCTTGCGCGAACATGGTTGCGAGCCGGGTCTCGCTGGCCCGCAGCGCCGCCTCCGTGCGTGCGCCTTCGGCGAGCGAGCGGCGCAGCTCGAGCTGGGCCATGACCTGGCGAGCGAGGGCCTGCAACGCCGATGCCTGCAGCTGCGACAGCCCGTCCGGACGGGGTTCGCGATCGAACACGGCAAGGCTGCCGAGCGGCAGGCCGGCAGCGGTGAGCAGCGTAGCGCCGGCGTAGAAGCGCAGCCCGGTCCGGTCCGGGACGGGTTCCCGCGGACCGGCGGCGCCGTCCCATGCGCCGTCCCATGCGTCCGTGCCTGCTTCGACGAGCGGGTTCGAACGGAATCGAGGGTCGCTGGCGAGGTCGGGCACCACCGTCAAGCCCGGCTGCTGCAGCAACCGGGCGCAGATCGAGCAGTCCAGCCCGGTCTCGCTGAGCGCAAGGCCATGACGTGCCTTGAACCATTGCCGGCCCGCGTCGATCAGGTTCACGATCGCGACCGGGGCGCCGGTGACGCTCGCGGTCAGCTCGACGATCTCGTCGAACGCCGGTTCCGGAGGCGTGTCGAGGATGGCGTAGTCTTCGAGCGCTTGGAGCCGCTCCGCCTCGGTCCAGGTCTGGACGGGGATGGGTGACCCGGCGCTCGGACTGCTCACAACGCTGCTCCCGGATGCGCGGGGTTGGTTTCGGCCGGCCAACGCGCGGTGTCACGCGTGTTATCCGCCATTAAGGCTGCATCGGATCCGTCGCAAGCGCCCCCCGCTGCCTGTTCATGGCGGCGAACGCTCGGTCCGGAAGCGCTGGCGCAGGCGGCGCCAGCCCGGCTGCCCGGCCGGACCGGGAGCGTGTTCATGCTGCCAGCGGCTGGACAGTTCCGCGATCAGGCGCGCGGCGATCAGGCCGCGCGGACCCTGCTCCCAGTTGTCGGATTCATCATTGGCCGGCAGCCAGCCCGGGATGTCGAGCAGCAGGTGGACGGCCAAGCCGTCCAGCAGAGGCTCGTAGGTGGCGCGCAGGGCGGCGAGGGTGTCACGGCCGCCTTCGCCCGGGTTCCAGTCGACGCCGGCGCCGATCAGCGCCGTCTCGAGCACGCCATAGCCGGCCGCGTCGAGGCGGTCGCCGCCGGTGAAGCGCGACGGCTGGACGGCGAAGGAGCGGGCCATCTCGACCAGCACCTGGCGCGCCATGGTGAAGGTCATCCGCGCTTGCAGCGGCCGCACATCCTGCACCCCGACCAGCACCAGCGCGCACGAGTCCATGATGCAGCCAAGCGCGGCGAGCCACGACTCGTTGACGTGCTGGCTGCGATAGTAGGCCAGCATCGGGTAGGAGAGATGGCTCTCGAGCAACTCCGACGCCCAGATCTCCCATTCGCGCAGCAAGGTGTCGAGCTGGTCCATGCCGCCGCCTTCGGCATGCCGGGCCAGCAGCGTGCCGGCCGTCGGCGGCGACCCGGCGCGCCCATCGAGCTGGATCACATGCGCCTCGCGCCGGGAAAAGAACTGGTACAACACCGGCAAATAACCGATCACGACCGCGATGAAGCCGATGCCGCTTCCGGCCTCGCAAACCGCCACGGTGCGGGCGGGAACGGTGTGCGGGACGACGTCCCCGTAGCCGAGCGTGAAGAAGGTCACGCCGCTCATGTAGACCTGCTCGAACAGCGGCGAGGAGCGGGAGGTGCCCTGCAGCGCCCAGTAGATCATGCCGAACGCCACCACCAAGCCGGCCGCCCAGATCGCGAACATCACCAGCATCGACATCGGGCCGAATGGGCCCAGGAACGCCTCCCGGGACGCGCCGCGGGGGAAGCGGCGGCCGAACCGCGCCCATGACGTCCAGGCGAACCGGAACCATAACGATGCCAGCCGCACCTGGCGTTGCACCCGCCGCGGCAGGAGCATCACCTCGAATGCGTCCTGCAGCATGAACACGAGCAGGACGGTGCCGGCGAGAAGGGTGACGAGCTGAAGCCAATCCATGGGCATGCAACGCGTGCCGACGCCGTAAGAAGCGGGCAGGCGAACAACTCTCTCGCCGCCGTCCCGCAGCCGGACTAATCGGCGGACAGGCCCGGAAGTGCCACGCCGAACGCCTGCGCGAGCAGCAGGACGTTGAGCGACACGACCACAATCGTGGCTAAGATGGCGACGGCGCTGATGCGCCGGCTCGCGGCGTAGGCGCCCATCACGTCGGCCCGGCGCATCAGCAGCACCAGCGCCACCATCGGCACCGGCAGCGCCAGGCTGAGCACCACCTGGCTCGCGACCAGCGCCTCGGTGGCATTCACGCCCCACGCGACCACCGCGAACGCGGGCGCCATGGTGACCAGCCGGCGCACCCAGATCGGGATGCGGATGTGCACGAAGCCCTGCATGATGACCTGGCCGGCCATCGTGCCGACCGCCGAGCTGCTCAGGCCCGAGGCGATGAGCGACAGCATGAAAATGCCAGCCGCGCCGACGCCGAACAGCGGCACCAGGGTATGATAAGCGGTCTCGATCTCGGCCACGTCCTCGTGCCCGGTGTGGAACGCGGCCGCGGCCATCATCACCATGGCAATGTTCACGAGGCCGGCGATCGTCAGCGCGACGACGACCTCGACGTTGGAATAGTGCATCAGGATGCGCCGCTCGGTTTCGTTGCGAGCCGGCGCCCGATCCTGGGTGAGGCTGGAATGGAGGTAGATGGCGTGCGGCATCACCGTCGCCCCGACCATGCCGACGGCGAGGGTGAGCGCGCCACGGTCGGGCAGGCTGGGGAGGACGGCGCCAGTGGCGGCGGCCCGCCAGTCGGGCGGAGTGAGGAACAACTCGGCCACGTAGCAAAGGCTGATGACGGCCACCAAGCCGCCGATGATGAGCTCGACCGGCCGATACCCGCGGCCTTGCACGGTCAGGATCGCGTAGGTCAGGACGGCGGTGATCGCCATGCCCCAAAGCAGCGGGACGTGCAGCAGCAGCGACAATCCGATGGCGCCGCCGAGAAACTCGGCCAGGTCGGTCGCCATCGCGGCGACTTCGCTGACGGCCCACATGGCCCACACGACCGGACGCGGAAAATACTCGCGGCAGAGTTCGGCGAGGTTGCGGTTGGTGACGATGCCGATCCGGGCGGAAAGGCCTTGGAACAGCATGGCGACGACGTTGGCGAGCACCACCACCCACAGCAGCGAATAGTCGTACTTGGCGCCTGCCTGGATGTTGGTCGCGAAGTTGCCGGGGTCGGTGTAGGCGACCGAGCAGATGAACGCCGGGCCGATGAACGGCAAGTACGCGCGCAGACCGCGGCGGCGCCCGGCGAGCAATTCGCGGATGTTGAAGGTGGTTTGGTCCGTCAGGCTTCGTCGAACGTGGCCGTCGGCCATCGTGTCACTCCAGTGTGCGCCGGCCAGTGTGCGCCGGCCATTCTGCGTTGGAATATAGCCAAGGCTATAACTCGTGTCACGGGCTTTAGATCTCAGACTTGACGGCAAGATGATGCCAAGACATCAACGCCCGGTGCGACCTGTCGCCATTCCCCCGGGCGTCCCTGGGACATCGACTCTGCTGCCGCGTTCGCCGCGCGGCGGGACTGGGGCGGTGTCATGACCGGCGTCCGCGACAAGCCCGCCGTGCACAGCGAGGCCCCGGCAATGCCGCAGGAGCCGGCGCAGGCCACGCGATTCGGCAAGGCGCGGCGTGCCCGTTCGGCCACACTCCTCGAAGATTATGCAGAGCTGATCGCTGATCTCCTGGCGACTGGCGGCGAAGCGCGAACGGTGGACGTGGCCCGGCGCATGGGCGTGGCGCACGCCACCGCCGTCAAGACGATCGCCCGGCTGAAGCGTGAAGGGCTGGTGACGGCGCTGCCGTATCGGGGCGTGTTCCTGACCGATGCGGGCCAGGAACTGGCGGCCCGCGTGCGTGCGCGGCATCGCGTGGTGGTCGAGCTGCTGGTCGCGGTCGGCGTCCCGGTCGAGGATGCGGAAGCCGACGCGGAAGGGATCGAGCACTACGTTTCGGAGGTGACACTCGCGGCGTTCGCCCGATTTCTCGGATCTCGGTCCGGTTGACAATCGGCTCCAAATTTGCGCGCGCCGGTTGACCACGGCTTTGTTATATCCCTTTCTGACCGGGCTGCTCCTACAACCCATTACCGGCATCGTACTGCCGCAACTCCTGGGAGGGCCGGCTGGCCAATCGGGCGCACATGATTTTGCTGGTGGACGACGACGACGACGTGCGTGAAACCTCCGCGGACATGCTCGGCGAGTTGGGGTATGACGTCGTCCAAGCGTCGAACGGCAACGATGCGCTCGCGATCCTCGATGAGCGTCCCGACTTGGAGCTGATGGTGACCGACGTGCGGATGCCGGGCATGTCGGGGCTCGAGCTGTCCGACCTGGCGCGGCGGCGCCGCAACAATCTCAAGGTGATCCTGATCTCGGGCTACTTCGTGCCGCAGCCCATCGTGCGCCGCTTCCTGCAGAAGCCGTTCCGCACCCATGAGTTGGATCAAGCGATCCAGGCCGAACTCGGGTCCAGCTGACGGACGTCCCGGGCCGACTGGCCAGGGACGCCTGCAGTCGTTCAGTCGTTTGGGTTAGGCGGTGATGGTGCCGTTGACGCCGTTCGGGAAGAATCCCCCCTTCGGCGCGCCGACAGCGCCATAGGCGATGTTGAGCACCTGCCGCGGCGTGCGGCGGAACACCAGGGCGTTGGTGTCGGTGTTGGTGAAGTTGAATTGCAGGCCGGCGCTGAGCACGCCGTTGTCGCCGACGCCGGACAGGTTGGCGCGCAAGGCTGAGATCGCGTTGGTCGCCGCCCCCGCCCCGACATTGGCCAGCAACGTGCGAATAGCGCCCGCCTGGTAGCCCTCCACGCCCAGCAACCCGGCCGCGGCTTCCAGGTTGTCCTTGCTGGCAACGAGCCGCGCCGCGCCGGCCAGCGCGGTCACGCAAACGTCCTCGATCACGTAGGCGCCCAGCAGGAAGCCGACGTCGCTGGCGTAAGGATTGAACGTCTGCCCCGGCGTGATCAGCCCGGCGGCGATCGCTGTCGTGGTCCAAGACGCGACCGAGAGGTCGATCTGCGGCTCGGCAATCGCCGCCGCGCCCAGCACCGCGCGGATGAACTGGACGTGGCCGAGTTCGTCGACCGCGAGCCGCTGCACGTACTGCGCGATCGCCGGGCTCGCGAACGCTGCCGGTCCGCCGGCGAGCACCGTGCCGCGCGTCCCGGCGCCGGTGAGCACGTTGGGCGGCAGGCCTTGGCCGGTTAGCCCGCGCAGGTAGTATTCGGCACCCAGGTATTCGAAGTTCAGGGCGAAGTTGAACAGGTCGGCGTCGGTCACGGCCTGCGCCCAGCCCGAACGGCTGCCGAGCATCGTCGTGCCGGCCGCGGCCAAGGCGGCGGTGACGGTGCCGGCGCCAAGCGTGCCGAGCACGCCGCGCCGCCGCAGGGCGAGCTGCGGCAACGGGTCGATCGATGCGTCGATGGTCATGGTTGCACTCCTGGACGTCGTGGCGCGGAAACGGGGGCTCATTGGATGGTCCCGTTCACGCGGTTGGGGAAGAACAGGAACGAGGCGGCCGCCCCGCCGCCGTAGACGATGTTCAGCACCTGCTGCGGCGTACGCCGGAACACGAGTCCGTTCGAGTCGGCGCTGGCGAAGTTGAAGTTCTCACCGGGGATGATGAGCCCCTGGTCGTTGTTGCCGCCCGACAGGTTGGCGCGCAGGGCGGAGATGGCGTTGGTCGCCTGGCCGGCGCCGATATTGGCCAGCAGCGTCCGGATCGCCCCGGCATGATACGCCTCGGTGGCGAGGATGGCGCTTGCAGCCTCGATTATGTCAGGGCTCGTCAACAAGCGCGCGGCGCCGGCATAGGCGGTGACGCCGACATCCTCGAAGATGTAGGCGCCGAGCAGGAAGCTGACGTCGTCGGCAAACGGGTTGAACGTCTGCCCGGCCTGGATCAGGCCGGCGGCAATGGCGAGGTTGGTGAAACTCGTCGAGAGATTGATGCTCGGCTCGGCGACCGCGGCGGCGCCGAGCGTGGCGCGGAGGAAGCGCACGTGCGCCTGCTCGTCCACCGCGAGGATCTGGGCATATTGGGCGATCGCGGTGCTTCTGAACGGCACCTTGCTGCCCCCCGTCACCGTGCCCTTCGTGCCGGTGCCGCTCGTGTCGCTCGCGGCCAGGACTTGGCCGGTCACGGCACGGAGGTAGAACTCCGCTTCGAGGTATTCGAGGTTGAGGGCGAAATTGCCGATGTCCGCGTCGGTCGGCGCCTGGGCCTGGCCGGGGGTCGTCATTGCCGCCACGCCGGCTGCGGTCGCGGCGGCAACGCCGGCCACGCGCCGGGCAAGGCCCTGCATGGCGGCACGGCGCCCGGCTCGAAGCAGGGCGTCGTAATCGGGTGGGGTGGGTGGACTGCTGGACGTGGTGCTCGGCGGCATGTCTGGCTCCGTCATGAACGTGCGGGCCGAACAGCCCGATCGTGGACGGTGCGGCGTGCGGTAAGCCCGTTTGAACAGAGCGAGTTGCGGCCACGATTACGACACAACAGAACGATTTTGTGAGCACTTGCTTAAATTGGTTTCATGCCCGTGCCGGCGGAAGGTCCACGGACTGCGTCAGCCGCCGGACTCCCGGAAAAACTCGTGGAAGGCCGGGTAGACGAGATCGGGACGATGCTCGGCCGGGTAGTGGCCGGTGGGGATCGCCCAGCCGCGGCAATTGGGCGCCCAGGGCGCCCAGGCCTCGAGCGGCTTGAAATGGCGGCCCACATGGCTGTTGCTGCCCCACAGCACCAGAACCGGTGCTTCGATCCGGCGCCGGCCGAAATCGGCGCGATCCATCTCGAGATCCAGCGTGACGGTCGCCCGGTAATCCTCACAGATCGCGTGGATCTGCTCCGGCGTGGTGCAACGGACGTATTCGGCCATCGCCTCGGGTGAGAAGATCTCGAGGCCGACGCCCTTTTTGTTCAGCTTGTATTGAATGTAGTAGTCGAGGTCGGCGCAGATCAGCCGCTCCGGGAACGGCGCCTTCTGCGCCATGAAAAACCAGTGATAGCTTTCCAGCCCCCAGCCCAACGTGATGTTGGTCAGCACCTCATAGGTCGGTACGATGTCGAGCGCCGCAATCCGGGCTACCCGGCCGGGGTGGTCGAGCGCCATGCGGAACGCGACCCGGGCGCCGCGATCGTGCCCGGCAACGCCGAACCGCTCGAAGCCGAGCTGCTGCATCACCTCGACGCCGTCCTGCGCCATCGCCCGGAACGTGTAGGCGGCATGGTCGTCGCCGCCGTCCGGCTTGGAGCTGTCGCCGTAGCCGCGCAGGTCGGGCGCCACCACGGTGAAGTGACGTGCGAGGCTCGGCGCGATCCGGTGCCAGCTCACCAAGGTCAGCGGATTGCCATGCAGCAACAGCAAGGGCGGACCGCTGCCGCCCACCGCGACCTCGATCTCGGCGCCCGAGGTCTCGATGCGGCGGCGGGTGAACCCGTCCATCAGCACGCCCGTCGACGGCAGCAGCGCGGGTGTCGCGTCGGAGTGGTCCATTCCCGTCCCTTCGTGGTTGCGCAAAGCCTCAGACCCGGGTTGCCGATTGTCAACAATGCGCCGAATGCCTAGCGTCCCGGCACCATCAGGAGGATCGCCACATGCCCAACGACGTCGCAGGAGCGCGCGAATTTGCCGGCGGCAAGATGCTGGCCCAGGTCGAGGGCGGGATCGGGCGCATCACCTTCAATCAGCCGCAAAAGCGCAACGCGATGTCGGTCGAGATGTGGGACGGGCTGACGGCCATCCTGGACGCCTGGGACGGCGATCCCGAGGTTCGGGTGGTGGTTCTGACCGGCGCCGGCGACAAGGCCTTCGTGTCCGGCGCCGACATCAGCCAGTTCGAGCAAAGCCGCAGCAACGCCGACGCGCAGCGCGAGTATGACAAGCTGACGAGCGCCGGGCGCCGCAAGCTGGCCGCGTTCGAGAAGCCGGTGATCGCCCGCATCCAGGGCTTTTGCCTCGGCGGCGGCCTCGGGATCGCGATGCAGGCGGATTTGCGCATCGCGTCCACCGGCAGCGCGTTCGGCATCCCCGCCGCCAAGCTCGGCATCGCCTACGGGTTCGACATGTGCAGCCGGCTGATCGGCTTGGTCGGGCACGCGCATGCGCGCAAGCTGCTGTTCACCGGCGACCGCATCGACGCGGCCGAGGCCGGGCGTATCGGGCTGGTGAACCAAGTGGTGCCGGATGCGGAGCTGGACTCGACCGTGGACAAGCTGGCGAGCAGCATCGCCGGCAACGCGCCGCTGTCGGTGAAAGGCATGAAGTTCATCCTGGCGCAGGCCATCCGCGACCCGGCCGAGCGCGACATGGACGGCGCGCTGGCCGCGGTCGCGGCATGCTTCGACAGCGCCGACTATACCGAGGGCCGGACGGCATTCATGGAAAAGCGCAAGCCGGCGTTCCAGGGGCGGTAGTCGGGGCGGTCGCCTACACGCGCCCAACCGACGCCCACCACGTCATGGCCGGACTTGATCCGGCCATCTCTTGCCCGGGAGCGGGACGGCCCGGCGGGCGAGAGATCCCCGGGTCAAGCCCGGGGATGACGTGGATTCGCGTCCGGAGATGACGTCGAGCGGCGACCGGGGATGGCGCCGACGAGCGCCCGGTCCCGTGGCCTCAGGTCAAGAACGCACCGCCATTGGCGTGCATCGTCTGTCCCGTGAGATAGCGCGCGGTTGGACCGCAGAGGAATGCGACCAGCGCCGCGACCTCCTCCGGCTGCCCACGCCGGCCCACCAACGTCTTGTGCAGGCCGTGCATCGCCGGGGTGCCGCCGGTGGACGTGCCGCGCACGGTGTCGATCAGGCCGGGCACCACGCAGTTCACGGTGATCCCGTCCGGCGCCAGGTCGTGCGCCAGCGCCCGGGTCAGCCCGGACAGGCCGGCTTTCGCGGCGACCACATGCGCCCGCCCAGGCGAGCCAGTATGCGCCGACAGGCCGCCGATATTGACCACAGCGCCACCGGGGGAATGCCGCAGCCAGGGCAGGGCGGCCTGCGTGCACAGGAAGGCGCCATCCAGGATCACCGCCAGCACCTCGCGCCACTCGGCGTGCGGCAGGGTGGCAAACGGCGTCTCGCGCCGGATGGCGGCGTTGTTGACCAGAATGTCGATGCCGCCGCCGAACCCGGCTGCCTCCTGCATCAGCGCCTTCACCGCAGCCTCATCGGTCACGTCGCCCAGGTGCACCAGGGCCTCGCCCCCGGCTGCGCGGATCAAGGCGGCGGTCTCCTCCACCAGCGCGGCCGACTGGCGCGCATTGACCACCACCCGGGCGCCGGCGTCCGCGAGGTCCAGCGCGATGGCGCGGCCGATGTTGCGCGCAGCGCCGGTCACGACCGCGGTGCGGCCCTCGAGTGGCCGGCTCATGCGCGGGCACCTTGCAGGCCGGCCAGCGAGGTCGCCTCGAACAGGGTCGAGAGCGTTTCGCGCAGTGCCCCGGCGCGCGCATCATCCCAGCCGCCGTAGCGGACATTGCCGGCGTACTTGTCGGCGATCTCGGCGGCACTCAACGGCGCGCGCGCGCCGCCGCGCATGTGCGGCTGCTGCAACTCGTGCACCGTGCCGTCGGCCATGGTGGCGCGGAGGTGGCCGGTGAAGTTGCGGGGGTATTCGTCCGCCGGGTCGATCGCGTAGCGGATCTTGGCAGCCAGGCGAAGCACGGCCGGGTCGGCAATGCGGGCCTCGGTGAACTGCTCAAAGCCGGCGCGGCCGTCGAGCAGGCCAACGGCGATGCAGAATGGCGTGCTGAACTTGCCGGCGTATGGCGTTCGCGGCCGCTGCTTGTCGGCCAGCGGCTCCCAGAGCCGGTGCACGGTGCCCTCGCCGACCTTGCAGACGATCGCCTCGACCTGCTCCGGATCGACGCCGCGGGCCCGCAACCCGATAGCGCAGTCGATGAATGGCTGCGTCATGGTGCCGCACGGGTAAGGCTTGAAGGCGATCGACGGCACCAGCCAGTCCCGCCCCAACCTGTCGAGCACCGGCGTGAAATCGGGCGTGCGCGACGGCGCGAAGGCTTGGAAGAAGCCATGCGTGCCTTCCAGCACCGTCCGCGGCCCCAGGAACCCGGCCCGCGCCATCAGCGCCGCGCGGATCCCGGATTGCGCCGCCCAGCCGGCGTGCATGCGCTTGGTCCAGGTGCCCTCGGCCAGGTATTCGATGATCCCCGATGCCAGGCTTCCGGCGATACCGAGCGCCGCGACCGCCTCGCCGGACGGCAGGTCGAGCGCTGCTGCGACGCCGCCCGCGGCGGCCAGGGTGCCCAGCACCGCCGTCGGGTGAAACCCGGCCGCGTGAATGGCCTTTGGTGCCACCAGGCTCAGCCGGCACATCAGCTCGGCGCCGACCACGATGCCGCGCAGCGCGGCGGCGCCGGGCAGCGCCTCGCGCTCGCAGGCGGCCAGCACCGCCGGCACCACGACGGCGCCGGAATGCACCGGGCCGCCCTCGAAGGTGTCGTCGTAATCCTCGCCATGCGCGGCGGTGCCGTTGATCAGCGCCGCGTCATAGGCGCCGAACCCGCCGGAATGGCCGAAGGCGGTGCACGCCGTCCCCGGCTCGGCGCTGGCGATGGCCGCCCGGACGTAGCCTTCCCCCCGCGCCGCGATGCACAGCCCGGCGACGTCGAGCAGAAGCTTGCCGGCCATCGCCGCGCAGCCGGACGGGATCTCGGCCGAAGCGATCCAGGCGCCGAGCGTTTCGGCGACGGCCGGGGCGGGAGGGGCGGAGTCCATCGTCAAACGCCGAACACGGCGGCGTAGCGGCGCTTGATCTCTTCCGCGGCTGCGGCCAGCTCGTCGGCGGTCGAGCGCAGCAGCTTGATCTTGTCCAGCGGCATCCGGCCGGCCTTTTCCGTTACGCCGGGATGGAACGACCTCAGGAAGCCGACGTCGGACATCACCTGCTGGCAGGGTTGGGAGAACAGGAAACTCTGGAACACCCGGGCGGCGTTCGGATGCGGCGCCCGCTCCATCACCGCGCACATGCCGGAAAAGATCGGCGAGCCCTCGACGGCGTAGATCGGCATCACCGGCGAGCCGGCGTCCTGCATCGCCAGCAACACGTATTCGGTGCCGTCCACCATCACCGAGCGCTCGCCGACCGCGATCTTCTTCGGCGGCTCGGTGGCGGACTGCACCTGCATGACACGCTGCTTTGCGAGCTTCTCCATGTAGTCCCAGCCCAGCGCCTGCACCGTGGCGTAGGTCGCGGTGTAGATCGAGCCGCTATAGCTCGGATGCGCCTTCACCAGCCGCATGCGCCATTTCGGCTGCAGCAGGTCGGCGAAGCCGCGCGGCGCGTCCTCGGCCTTGACCTGCCTGGTGTTGTAGCCGAGCACGCTCAACGAGGCGCGCACCGCGGCGAAGCGGCCGTCGGGGTCGCGCTCGTCAGCCGGCCAGCTCGCGGCGACGTCGTCGGGCACGAAGGCGGCGAGCCAGCCGCGCTGCTTCCAATCCACGAACATGCCGGTGTCGGAGCTTTCCACCACGTCGGCGGCGTAGATGTTGCTGGCGTACTCCTGGTTGATGCGCTGCAGGATGCGCTCGGCGCCGGTGCGCTCGAGCTGCACACGGATCCCGGGATGGCGGGTGTTGAACGCGGCGATCATCTTCTCGCACAGCCCGACCTCGATCGAGGTGTGGAATACCACCGTTCCTTCGCTGTTCGCGGCGGCCAGCATCGCGTCGGTCACGACCGGCGCCGCCACGGCGCGGCCGCACGGAAGCAAGGCGGCAGCAAGCCCGGTCACGGTGGCGCGACGGCTGATGGCGGCTGGTCCGGTCATGGGTGGATCTCCCGGTATGCAGGTCCTCGTGCCGGGCCCGTTCGGTTCAGTGGACGGGCGGCACGAGATCATTGTCAACAGTTCACCCGTGGCTGCTTCACAGTTGACAAGCCCGCACCCGGCTGACCACGCTGCCGACAGAAGCGCCGTCCGCAGGGCGCCGACGAGGGACGCCTTGGCCGCAGTCGAGCTCAACGACATTCGCAAGAGTTACGGCCCGCTGGTGGTAGCCGACGGCATCGACCTGGCAATCGCGCACGAGGAGTTGGTCTGCCTGCTCGGCCCGTCCGGCTGCGGCAAGACCACCACGTTGCGGCTGATCGCCGGGTTCATGTCGCCTGACGTCGGCACCATCACCGTCGGCGGCCGCGTGCTGTCGAGCCCGGCCGCGACCGTGCCGCCCGAACAGCGGCGCATGTCGATGATCTTCCAGAGCTACGCGTTGTGGCCGCACATGAGCATCGCCGAGAACGTCGGCTACGGCCTGCGGGTGCGGAAGCTGCCGCGGGCCGAGATCGAGCAGAAGGTGGCGCGCATCCTCGACATCGCCAAGCTGACGCCGCTGCGTGACCGCGCGCCGGGCGAGTTGTCGGGCGGGCAGCAGCAGCGGGTGGCGCTGGCCCGCGCCCTGGTGGTGGAGCCGCAGACGCTGCTGCTGGACGAGCCGCTGTCGAACCTCGACACCAACCTGCGGGAGGAGATGCGGTTCGAGATCCGCCGCCTGCACGACGAGCTGCGCTACACGACCGTCTATGTCACCCACGATCAAAGCGAGGCGATGACGACAGCGGATCGCATCGTGGTGATGAACCGCGGCCGGGTGGAGCAGGTGGGCGCGCCGGAGGACATTTACCAGCGGCCCAACTCCGAGTTCGTCGCCCGCTTCATCGGCGGCACCAACATCCTGCGTGGCCAGGTGGACGGCCAGGCGGTGCGTTGCGGGCCGTTGCTGATCCAGTGCGGCAATCCGGTGCCGCGCAAAACCGGCGACACGCCGGTGTCGATCCGGCCCGGCGACGTCGAGATCGGCCAGTTGGGCGACGGCCAGCGGCCGAACCAGTTCCCGGCCACCGTCCGGCGCCACACCTATCTCGGCGGTCAGCGCGACTACCTGCTGGAACTGCCGGGCGGGGCGCAGATCCGGGCGACGACGGGACTGCGGACGCTGGCCGAGGTCGGCAGCACGGTGGGCATCCACTTGCCGCCCGAGCAGTGCAGGGCGCTGCCATGCTGATCCGCCGCCGCACCGTGCTTGCCGGCGCCGCGCTGCTGGCCGGGCGGCCCGTCTGGGCCCAGCAAGCCTCGCCGGCGCTGGTGGCCGCGGCCAAGCAGGAGGGCGCCGTCACCTTCTACACCTCGGTCGACGTGGCAGTGGCCGAGAAGATGACGGCGCTGTTCAACGTCGAATTTCCCGAGATCAAATTGCGGGTTGAGCGTTCCGGCGCCGAGCGGATCCTGCAGCGGCTGATGCAGGAATACGGCAGCGGTATCAAGCAGGCCGACGTGGTCGAGAGCTCCGACATCACGAGCTTCATCGATTGGAAGGCGCGCGGCTGGATGGCGCCGTTCGTGCCGGACGACGTCGGCCAGTTCTGGCCAGCCGACCAGAAAGACCCGGATGGCTGTTTCGCCACCGTGCGGGCGCATCTCAGCGTGGTCGCCTACAACACCCGCCAGGTAAAGCCCGAGCAGGCGCCGCGCAGCCTCGCCGACCTGCTGCTGCCGCAATGGCGGATGCGCATGGTCAAGGCGCATCCGGCCTATAGCGGCACCATCCTGACCGGCACCTACGCGATCGTGCAGGCGCTCGGCTGGGAGTATTTCGAGAAGCTTGCCAAGCAGCGGGTGATGCAGGTGCAATCCTCGACCGAGCCGCCCAAGAAGGTGGCGCAAGGCGAGCGCTCGGTGATGGCCGATGGCAACGAATACAACTGCTTCTTCCTGCGCGAAGGCGGCGAGCCGGTCGAGATCGTTTACGCGCCCGAAGGTTCGCCGCTGGTTCCGGGTCAGTCCGGCGTGCTGAAGGATGCGCCGCACCCGAATGCGGCGCGGCTGTTCGCCAACTTCCTGTTCAGCCAGGAGTGCCAGCAACTCATGGGCGATGTCGGCGGGCTGCGCTCATTCCATCCGAAGGTGGTGCTGAAGCCCGGCCGCAAGCCGCTGTCGGAGATCAAGCTGCTGCATGCCGACCCGGCGGCGCTGGCTCGCGGCACCGACGAACTGAAGCAGCGCTACGCCCAAGTGTTCGGCGTGTAGTGAGCTGTCCGGTCGAATACGCCGTCATGTCCTTGTTCGACGCATGCCGCCCGCATCGTCGTTGACGCTGCCGATCGCCTCGCCGGTGCCGGCGGGGCCGCGGCGCCGGATCGATCCGTCGATGGCGGTGTTCGTCGCGGTGGCCGCCGTGCTGTGCATCCTGGTGCTGCTGCCGCTCGGCTGGCTCGGCTATTTCGCGCTCACCGACGCCATCGGCGCGCCGACGTTCGCGAACCTTGCCAAGCTCGCGACCGACCCGGCGCTCAGCACCCCGCTGCTCACCTCGCTCGGCATCGCCGTCTGTTCCGCGCTGGCCGCCTGCGCCGTCGCGACCCCGGTCGCTTGGCTGGTTGCGCGCACCGACATGCCGGCCGCCGGCGCCGTCCGGGCGCTGGTGACGGCGTCGTTCGTGACGCCGCCGTTCCTGGGCGCCATCGCCTGGGAGCTGCTGGCCGCGCCCAATTCGGGAATGCTGAACCAGTTCGGGCGCTGGGCGCTCGGGCTCGAGGAGTACGACTACGTGTTCGACATCTACACCACGACCGGCGTGGTGTTCGTGATCGCGTGCTACTCCTTCGCCTTCGTGTTCACCCTGCTGGCCAACGCGCTCGAGCGGGTGCCGGCCGATCTCGAGGACGCGTCGGCGATCCTGGGCGGCGGTTCGTGGCAGACGATGCGCCGGGTGACGCTGCCGCTGGTGCTGCCGGCGATGCTGGCCGGCGGGCTCGTTGCCTTCATGCAGGCGCTGACGGTGTTCGGCACGCCGGCGATCCTGGCGATGCCGGGCGGGTTCCACACCCTGACGACGCGGATCTGGAGCCTGTTCCAGTATCCGCCGCAAACCAATTTGGCCGCGGCCGCATCGATCCCGCTGCTGCTGGTGACGCTCGGCGTGCTGCAGCTGCAGCGGTGGCTGCTGGGGCGGCGCTCCTTCGTGGTGGTCGGCGGCAAGAACAGCAATGCCCGCCGCATCCGGCTCGGCGGTTGGCGCTGGCCGGCGCTTGTTCTGTGCTTGCTGGTGCTCGCTTGCCCGGTGTTTCTGCCCTATCTCGCGCTGCTGAAGGCGGCCGTCGTCAAGAACCTGTCGGACCCGCTGTCGTGGTCGACGCTGAGCACCGAGCACATCGCCTTCGCGCTGTGGGGCTATTCGGCCACGCGGGGCGCGATGATCAACACGCTGCTGCTGGGGGTCGGCAGCGCGACCATCGTGACGGCGATGGTGCTGGTGGTTGCCTATCTCAGCGGCCGCCGGCTAGTTCCTGGGCACCGGGCGCTTGCCAGCCTGGCGATGGCGCCGTTGGCCGTGCCGGGCATCGTCATGGGCGTCGGCCTGTTCCTGGTCTACGCCCGGCCGCCGTTCGTGCTCTACGGCACCTTGTGGATCCTGCTGGTCGGGTTCGTCACCCTGGAGCTTCCGGCCGGGTTCCAGCAGGTGCAGGCGGCGCTGACCGGCCTGCATGTCGAACTGGAGGAGGCGTCGCGCATCTTCGGCGCGTCGCGCTTGCGCGCCTTGTGGCAGATCACGGCGCCGCTGCTGAAGCGGACCATCGTCGCCACCTGGTGCATCGTGTTCATCGGCGTCATCCGCGAGCTGTCGGCGACGGTGCTGCTGACCACGTCGAACACCAAGGTGATCTCGGTGGTGATCTACGACCTCAACGAAAGCGGCGACCTCGGGGCTATTTCGGTCCTGGGGATTGCCTTGCTGCTGGTGACCTTCGCGATCATCGTGCTCGTGAACCGGTTGTCGAACATCGGCAGCCGGCCGGTGGTCGGGCCATGAGCCTGCCGCCGCCCACGCTGCTGGAGCTGCGCCGCGGCAGCACGCTGTCGTCGATCGTGGCGACCGAGTTGAGCAAGCTCATCATGGCTGGCGAGTTTCCCGGCGGCGCCCGGCTCAACGAGGCCGAGCTCGCCGCCCGTTTCGGCATCAGCCGCGGGCCGGTGCGGGAAGCGCTGCGCACCATCGAGCGGGATGGGCTCGTGGTCGGCATCGCCAACCGCGGCGTGTTCGTGCGCACGGTCGACGCGCGGGCGGCGGCCGAGATCTACGACCTCCGCGCGGCGCTGTTCTCGATGGCGAGCTGGATCATTGCCGGCGGCGCTGCAGCGGAGGTGTTGGACACCATGGAGGCGCTGGTCCAAACCATGGCAACGGCGGCGGCGGCCGCCGACCTCGACACCTATTACGACGCCAATCTCGAGTTCCACGGCTGCATCGTCCGCGCCGCCGGCAACACCCGGCTGCAGGAGCAATATGCCGGGCTGATCCAGGAGCTGCATCTGTTCCGGCGGCGGTCGCTGGTCACGCCGGGGCGAATGGCCAAGTCCAACGCCGAGCACCGGGAGCTGCTGGACGCGGTGCGCCGCGGCGAGCGCGAGCGGGCCGCGGACTTGGCGCGGGCGCACGTGCTGGTCAGCCAACCCCGGCCTCCGGATGCCGCCGGGGACGACGCTCCGGCCAGTGCTCCGACCTGAGGCAAACAGCATGGCCGATCCTGACACCCCGTCGCTGACGGGCCACGTCGCCGCGTTCGCGGCCGGCACGACGGTGCGCGACCTGCCCGACGCGGTGGTCGAGTTGGGCCGCAAGTCGATCCTGGACGGGCTGGGCCTCGCCTTGGCCGGGTCGGTCGCCCCAAGCGGGCGCATCGTCGCCGCCTACCTGGCCGATCTCGGCTTTTCCGCGGGCGACAGCAGCGTGCTCGGCACTGCGATGCGGCTGCCGGCGCGGTTCTCGGCCTTCGCCAACGGCATCGCCATCCATGCCGACGATTTCGACGACACCCAGCTCGCGGTGGCCACCGACCGCGTGTACGGCCTGCTGATGCACCCGACCGCCCCCGTGCTGCCGGCCGTGCTCGCGGTGGCGGAGCGGGAAGGCGCCAGCGGAGCGGCCTTCACCGCCGCCTACCATGTCGGGATCGAGGTGTGCTGCAAGGTGGCCGAGGCGGCCGCGCCCCGACACTACCAAGACGGGTTCCACACCACCGGCACCTGCGGCACGTTCGGCGCCGCCGCGGGGGTCGCGAACCTGCTGCGGATAGACGCGGACCGCACGGCGCTCGTGCTCGGCCTGGCCGGCAGCCAATCCGCCGGGCTGCGCGAGAACTTCGGCAGCATGACCAAGCCGTTCCATCCCGGGCGCTCGGCGGAAAGCGGGGTGCTGGCCGCGGATTTGGTGCGGCGCGGCTGGTCGGCGACGTCGACGGTGCTCGAAGCGCGGCGCGGTTTCTACAACGCGGCCGCCGGCGGCTACGACGACGCGGCGATCCGCGGGCGGCTGGGCGCGCCGTGGACGTTTGCAACGCCGGGCATCTCGATCAAGCCGTACCCGTCGGGCTCGCTGACCCATCCCGGCATGTCGCTGCTGTCGCGGTTGATCGAGGAGCACCACATCCGGCCGGAGCAGGTCGCGTCGGTGCGGGTCGGTACCAACCGGCACATGCCGACCACCTTGCTGCACAACGACCCCAAGGACGAGCTGCAAGCGAAGTTCTCCATGCCGTT
Organism: uncultured Alphaproteobacteria bacterium; assembly: GCA_963752225.1. Classification (GTDB taxonomy): domain Bacteria; phylum Pseudomonadota; class Alphaproteobacteria; order Acetobacterales; family Acetobacteraceae; genus JBBROS01. The sequence continues at coordinate 560,020 of CAVVXS010000007.1, forward strand.
CTCGATGGCGATCCTGCTGCTGCGCCGGCGCGCGGGCCTGCGCGACTACACCGACGCGACGGTCGCCTCGCCGGAGGTGCGGGCGATGATGGCGCGGGTGGATTTCCACGTCGACCCGGAGGCGGATGCGGCCGGGTTCGACAAGATGACGACGCTGATCGAGGTGCATCGGACCGACGGCTCGGTGGTGTGCGGCCGGGCCGATTACGGCAAGGGCAGCCCGGCCGATCCGATGAGCTGGGACGAGGTCGCGGCGAAGTTCACGGAATGCGCGGGCTATGGCGGGCTGGACGCATCGTCGATCCGGCACGTCGTCACGACCGTCGCCGACCTGCCGGCGCTGGACGACGTGCGGCGGCTGACGAAGCTGCTGAACCGCTGACGCCCGCCACCCGCGCGTTGCCGTTGCGCCGGGCCGGTCACCAGAACGTCGTGCCGGCCGCGCCCTTGAAGGGCCCGGCGACGTGCGAGGTGATCCACCCGCCATAGAACGGGCCCTCCTGCGGCACCACGCGCTCGCCGTCGACGGTGCACTCGTCGAACGGGGCGGCGTAGAAGGCGACGTGGTCGCGCAATGCATCGAAGGAGCGGCTCGGCGCCGGGTAGCTCCAGGCGGCATGACGGAGCGTGACGCCGCCGACCTGCACGTCGAAATAGGTCGCGTCGCCCTTCCACTCGCAAAAGGTCTGCCGCCCGGTCTCGTGCAGCAGCGTCATGTCGATGTCGGCCGGCGGGATGTAGTAGCTCGGCGGATGGCTGGTCTCGAGCGTGCGGATGCTCCGCCTGGTGTCGGCCAGCACGACGCCGCGGTGGACGATGCGGATGTGCCGCGCGCAGGGCTCGGCGACGGCGGGGCGCGGGAAGGTCCAGACGCTTTCCTGGCCGGGCCGGACGGGGTCGGGCGTGATCATAGATTGCATGTTGGGGTGCCTGCCGGTCGTGACCAGGGGCCCAGAGGGGCTCAGGCGAGCGCCGCGCGCCAGCTCCCGATCAGCGCCGTCGCGGTGCGGTCCCAGGTGAACCCGGCGGCGTGGGCGGCGCCGCGGCGGCGCAGCAGCTCGGCATGCGCGCCGTCCTCGAGGATGCGCCGCAACCCGGCCGCGATGGCGTCGACGTCGCGCGGGTCGACCAGTTCGGCGGCGTCGCCGGCCGTCTCGCCGGTGGCGGTGGTCGCGGAGGCGAGCACGGCGCAGCCCGTCGCCATCGCCTCGATCACCGGCAGGCCGAATCCCTCGTACAGGCTGACATAGGCGAACACCGCCGCGCGGGCATACAGCGCCACCAGCCCGGCGTCGTCCACATGGCCGAGCAGGCGCAGGCTGCCGTCGGCGCGGGCGCGATCCACCGCGGCGCTGCCGAGCGTCGTGCCCCAGCCGGAGCCGCCGACGATCACCAACGGCACCTGCCGCCGCACCGCTTCCGGCAGCGCCAGATGCGCCGCGACCAGCCGATCGAAGTTCTTGCGCGGCTCGAGGGTCGACACGCTGAGCACGTAGCCCCGATCGCGCAGCTCGTGCGCCGTCAGCGTGGCGGCGGCTTGCTCGGCCGTCATCGGCGCGAACTGGGCGCCGGCGGCGAGCGGCACGATGTCGATACGGGCCGGGTCGACGCCCAGCTCCTGCGCCAGCGCGCCGGCGGTGAACCGCGAGATGGCGACGAAGCGGGTGGCGTCGGCCAGGGTGCGGCGGAGATTGCGGGCGATCCAGTCCAGCCGATCCTGCGGGTGATACTCGGGGTGATGGTGCCAGGACAGGTCGTTGACGGTCACGACGGTCGGACCGCCGAACGCCTGCGGGATCATGTTCGGCTCGTGGTAGACGGTCCGCCCGCCGCCGGCGACGCGCAGCTCGCGCAGTTCGGCCCGGGCGGCCACACGGGTCTTCAGCCGCCGCATCGGCTGCACCCCGGGGACGTTGGCGACGAGGCGCTTGGTGCGCAGCAGCAGGCCGGGTCGCCGCGAATGGCTTGCGGGCGGTTCGAAGGCGGCGCCCGGCGGAAGGGCGGCCAGTTCGGCCAGCACCCGGTCCGGGTCGTGCAGGCGGTCGCCGATCAGCAAGCGGAGGGCCGCGATCTCGGGCCGTCCGCGGACGGCGTCGACGATCTCGAGCGTCATGCGGCCGACGCCGGAGCGCCGGGTGCGGAGGCTGTCGGCGCCGATGACGAGGCCCAGGCGAGGGGGGGCGGGCGGGCTGGGCATGCCAGGCAAGAACACCGGCGCCGGCCGCAGGGTCAAGCCGGCGGCTGCAGGTCCCGCCTGCCGGCTGACAGACCGGTCGCCGGCGGATAGGCTGGACCGACAGTCCGGGGAGATGTCGGTGTCGGGCCAAAGCAGGGTGGCGAGGATTGCGGCGGCCCTGGCGTTGCTGACGCTCGCCGGCGCGGTCCACGCCGCACGGGCCGAACCGGTGCGGATCGCGCGGCAGTTCGGGCTGTCGTATTTGCCGCTGATCCTGATGCAGGACCGCGGCTTGCTCGAAGCCGAAGGCAAGGCGCGTGGCCTCGAACTCGTGCCGGAGTGGGTGACGTTCACCGGTGGGCCGCCGATCAACGACGCGCTGATCTCGGGCAACATCGACCTCGCCGCCGGCGGCGTCGGGCCGATGCTGACGATTTGGAGCCGCACGCGGAGCAGCCTGCGGGTGCGGGGCGTGGCGGCGTTGGGCAACATGCCGACGTGGCTGATGTCGAACCGGCCGGACGTGCAGTCGATCCGCGACTTCGGCGCCAACGACCGGATCGCCCTGCCTGGCGTGAAGGTATCGGTCCAGGCGGTGGTGCTGCAGATGGCGGCCGAGCAGGCGTTCGGCGCCGGCCAGCAGTATCGGCTGGACCCGCTGACGGTCTCAATGGGACATCCGGACGGGGAGACGGCCTTGCTGGGCGGCGGCTCCGAGGTGACCGCGCATTTCACCTCGGCGCCGTTCATGTATGAGGAGGCAGCCGACCCGCGCATCCACCGCGTGCTCAACAGCTACGACGTGCTGGGCGGCCCGCACACCTTCAACGTCGTCTGGACGACGACCCGCTACGCCGACGCCCATCCGGCCGTGCTGCAAGCGTTCCGGGCCGCGCTTGAGCGTGCCATGGCGGCCATCCGCGACGATCCGGCCGCGGCCGGGGCCGCATGGGTCCGGATCGAGAAGGCGCGGCTGACCCCGGACCGGGCGGCCGACATGATCCGCCGCCCGGAGAATGAGTGGACCACCGCGCCGAAGCGGATGATGGCGTTCGCCCGCTTCATGCATGCGACCGGCGCGATCAAGGACCTGCCGGAGAGCTGGCGCGACCTGTTCTTTGCCGAAGCCGCCGCCGGCGAGGGTAACTAGCAAGACGCAAGAAGGAACGGAGCATGGGGGACCAGATCACGATCAGGAAGGTCACGCCGGTGATCGGCGCGGAGATCCACGGCATCGACTTGTCACGGCCGCTCGGCAACGAGGCGTTCGGCATCGTCCACGACGCGCTGATGGAGAACATGGTCGTGTTCTTCCGCGATCAGACCATGGACCACGCGCAGCAGATGGCGTTCGGCCGCATGTTCGGCACCTTGCACGTGCATCCCGCCGCACCGTCGGTGCCGGGCCACCCCGAGGTGATGGTGATCCACGCCGACGCCAACTCGAAGTTCGTCAACGGCGAAGGCTGGCACTCCGACGTGTCGTGCGAGCCGGAGCCGCCGATGGGCAGCATCCTGCACATGCGCGTGCTGCCCGAGGTGGGCGGCGATACGCTGTTCGCAAACATGGTTGCCGCCTTCGAAGCGCTTTCGGCGCCGATGCGGGCCATGCTGGCCGGGCTGACGGCGACGCATGCGAGCGAGCATTTCTACCGCGGCCGTTACGGCAACGACGACCGGGACCGCGTCTACCCGCAGGCGGTGCATCCGGTCGTGCGCACCCATCCAGTGACCGGGAAGCAGGCCTTGTTCGTGAACTCCTTCTTCACGACGCGGATCAACGAGCTGAGCAGGCCGGAAAGCGATGCATTGCTGGCCTTCTTGTTCCGGCACATCGAGACGCCCGAATTCGCCTGCCGTTTCCGCTGGGCGGAAGGGTCGGTCGCCTTTTGGGACAACCGCTCGGCGCAGCACAAGGCGCTTTGGGACTACTTCCCGCATACGCGAAGCGGGACGCGGGTGACGATCCTGGGGGACGCACCGTTCTACCGGGCCTGAAGCGCCGACACCGCGTGGCCTGCCGGGTCTGGCCCGACCGCATCCAACCCGTCCCGGTTCGGAGCGTTGCCTCGCTTGGCCTCGGCGCGCGGCGGCGGCGCCGGAGCGGCGCCGGGAGGAACCCGCTTGGCAACGCCCTTGCCCTGCGCTTTGGCGGCGTAGAGCGCTAAGTCGGCCCGGCGGTGCAAAGTCTCGAGGCAGGCGCCGTCCAGCGGCCCGCAGGCGAAGCCGACGCTGACGCCGACCCGTATCAACCGGCCGCCTTCGAGCAGATAGGCCTCGCCGGAGATACGCTCGATCAGGCGGTCGGCCAGCTCGGAGGCGGCGTCCGCGGGCAATGAAGCGGCCACCACCAGGAACTCGTCGCCGCCGAGCCGGATGACCGTGTCGCCGGGCCGCGTGCCCGCTTCCAGCCGCCGCGCCACGGACTGCAGCAAGGCGTCGCCCAGGTGGTGGCCGAATGTGTCGTTGACCTCCTTGAAGCCATCCAGATCGAGGCACAGCACCGTGAGCGGCGCATCCTCCCGCGCCGGACGGTCGACGAGGTCCATGAAAGCGAGGCGATTGCCGAGACCGGTCAGCGGGTCGCGGCGGGCGCGGTCCCGGCTTTCGTGCTGGGCCCTGAGCGAGGTGACGGCCAGGCGGTGGAAGGCCAGCATGATCCTGTGGCTGCCGTAGAGGAAGACCGGCGTTTGTGCCACCAGCACCAGGAGCCACGGGTCGCCGCACAGGGTCAATCCGGCGGCGAACGGTAGGTCGATGAGGCAAATCATCAGCAGGGCCAGCCGCGGCGCGGCATAGTTGCGGGCGCAGGTCGGCCCGATGATCGCGAGCGTGTTGAGGCCGACCACCATGCGCAACGGGTTCGACGGGCTGAGCATGGCGGCGTAAGCAGTCGCCCCCTGCAGCGAACACCACGTCAACGCGAAGGCCACGTGCGCATCCAGCAACGGCTGCCGCCCGGCTCGCAGAGCTTGGTCGTAGATGCGGCGGATGATCGAACCTGCGACCAGACACGCCCCGTTCAGCAGCAGCAGGACCACAAAGACCGGGCGCGGATCGAGCTGCAGCGCGACCGCATCGAGCAGCACGCTGTTGCATCCGGCCAGCACGACCGTGCTGCGCGACGTTTGCAGCTGCGCGGCAAGCACGTCACGCACCTCGGGTGGGACGCCGGGACCGGCGTCGACCAGCCAAGCCAGTGTGCGGCGGATCTGATGGTGCGGTAACGCGAGCATACCCGTCCTGTCAAAGGTGGACGGATGCTACGGCCGCGCGGGTGAAAACATCGTTAAGAGCCTGCGCGGTCAGGCGGCGCAGTCAGGGTGGGCCGTCAGGCTGGGGCGAGATTGAACTCGATCAGGACGGTGTCGGCGGTGAACTCGGCGCTGTGCCATTCCCCGGCCGGCAGGTGCAGCGCGGTGCCGGGATGCAGCGGGACGCTGCCGGCTTCGCACTCGAGCCGGCCGGCGCCGGCGGCCACGAACAGGAACTGCTCGTGGCCGTGATGGTGCCGCGCCGCCACGTGGCCGGCCTTGATGGCCACGTGGCGCATGGTGCCGCCACGGCCGGGGAGCTCGGCCGGTTTCGCCGGATCCCACTGCGTGGCGGTGATCATCAGGCGACGCTCAGCCGGACGGGCACGTTGTTGCGGGTCGCGTTGCTGTAGGGGCAGACCTCGTGCGCCTTCTGCACCAGCGCCTCGGCGGCTGCATGATCAACGCCGGGCAGGGTGACCTTGAGCTCGATGTCGAGGCCGAAGCCGCCCTCGGACCGGGGGCCGATGCCGACGGAGGTCTGGACGCTGGCGTCGTTCGGAACCTGCGTGCCGTCCTTGTTCTGGCTGGCGACGAACTTCATCGCGCCCAGGAAGCAAGCGGCGTAACCGGCGGCAAAAAGCTGCTCGGGATTGTTGCCGCCGCCCGGGCCGCCCATCTCCTTCGGCACCGCCAGCTTGACCGCCAGCGCGCCATCATCGGTGCGGCTCTCGCCGTCGCGGCCGCCATGGGCGGTGGCGGAGGTGCGGTACTTGACGTCAACGGACATGGTGAACCTCGTATGGTGGCAGACCAGTTAAATCGGCGAACGGCAGTGCGGGCGCAAGGCCGTCCGTGTTTACGGTTTAGTGGTCGCGGCGGCCGGGTGCCGGCCGCAGACAGGCGTCGCGCGCCGGGGGCCGCGCGCTGAGATGGACGTGGTGGCGGGGTTCCGCGTGTTCGTCAGGGTGGCGGAATCCGGATCGTTCTCGGCCGTCGCGCGGGAGCTCGGGCTCACCCAGCCGGCCGTGTCGCGGCAGGTGAGCGCGCTCGAAACCCATCTCGGCGCCCGGCTGGTGCAGCGTACCACGCGCAGCCTGGCGCTGACGGCAGACGGGCAGGACTTGCTGGGGCCGGCGCGGGCGGTGCTCGAGGCGGTCGAGCGGGCCGAGAGCGCGGTCGGCAGCCACCATGACGGGCCGGCTGGATTGGTCCGGGTCAGCTCCAGCGTGACGTTCGGGCGGGTGGTGATCGCACCGCGGCTGCCGAGCCTGCTGGCCCGCTACCCGAAGCTCGAGGTGGACCTGCGGCTCGACGACCGGCCGACCGACCTCGTGCATGAGGGCGTGGACGTGGCGGTGCGGGTCGGCGAGATCGGCGAAGCTTCGTTGATCGCCCGCCGGATCGGCGTGGTGTCGCGCGCAGTGATGGCCTCGTCCGAGTACCTCGCCCGGCACGGCGTGCCGGCGACCTTGGAGGACCTCGCCGGGCACGAATGCATCCTGCAAGACCGCAACGCGCATCCGGATCTGTGGCAGCTGGAAAGCGCCGATGGTCCGCGCACTGTCCGCGTGCACGGGCGCTTCCGCACCGACAGCGCCGAAGCGGTCCGTGTCGCCGTGATTGCCGGCATGGGCCTGGCGGTGACCTCGAGCTGGCTGCTGCAGCGCGAACTGGCCACCGGAGCGGTGCAGATGGTGCTGCCGGACTGGCGCGCCCCGGCCGCACCGGTCCATGCGGTCTACCCGAGCCAGCGCAATCTTGCGCCGCGGTCGCGGGCGGTGATCGACTTCCTGGTCGATGAGTTCAGGGCCGACCCCGGTCTATCCGGCCCGATGCCACGCTGAGGCCCGCCCATGCGAAAGCCCTCCCGGCGAACCGGGAGGGCTTGAGCGACGACGCGGACCGGCCCGACGCGGCGAGCCGCTACTTGCGCGGAGTGTTGGTGCCGCTGGTGCTCGCACCCGGGGTCGCGTTCGGATTGGCGGCGACGTTGCCCGGCAACGAGCCCTTCTGCCCCGCCGCGTCGCCGGCTCCCTCGACCTCGACCTCGGTCTTGCGCACGGTGTCCCGGACGGTTTCGGTCCGGTCGCTTTCCTGCTTGCTCAACCCAATCTCCTCCACGACGCGCGCTTCCTTGCCGACGACCGCCTCTTCGGAGGTCGCCCGGGCCTCGATGGTACGCTCCTGGAAGGCGCCGAAGTCGGCGGCGGTCGCGGGCCGGTCGACCGGACGGCGCTCGATGTCGACATGCTCCTGGTGCAATTGCACGGTCTCTTCGACCGGGCGCTCGACGATGTAGCTGCGGACCCGCACTGCGCCGCCCGCGACTTCGCGCTTGCCGACCCGGAGGCGCTCCTCCATGACCTTGATCGTTTCCGGCGACGCGTCGTTGCCGACCACGTTATGGGCTGCGGCCTCGGTCCTGGCCGTGGTGTCCGACGTGGGCGCCGCGCGGCCTGGAGCCTGCGTCGCGTATCCGGTCGACAAGCCGGCGGCCGGAGTGGCGGCCGCGCTGGCGGTGCCGGCTGCGCTGGCGTTCGGCGTGGTGTTCAACCCGGCGTCCACAGCATGGCCGGCGGTGGCCGTGTTCGAAGTGGGGGTGCCCGACGCCGACCCCGTGGTGTCGTAGCCGGTCTGGCGCCACTCCTCGAGCTTGGCGTCGAAGTCGAGCGGAGCGGTCTGCTCGAGCGTGTGGATCAGATGCTGCCGGTCCATCGTGCGGTCCGGAGTGACGACCAGCATGGCATGGCCCCGGGCGATGGCGCTGTTGTAGGTATTGCGCTCCTCGTCGGGCACGAACAGGCTCTTGATCGAGCCCCACAGCCCGCCGTCGCTGCTCGACAACTCCGTAGCGGCCGACGCAGAGCCGGTGTCGCGGCTCATGACCTGCATCGCGTTCGCGGCAAAGCCGGCCCGGACCAGGACGTCCTGTGCAGCACGGGCCTCGGCGTCGGTTTCATAGAGCGCCACGATCTGGTTGTCGTGCACCGCCGGGTCGTAGAGGCCGGTATCATGCGCTGCGGCCTGGTTCAGGCGGGGTGCATCGTGCGTATTGTCGCTCATGTGGTGGTCCTTTCTGGGTTGGGCGGAGCCGCGGCCTGCTCGACCTCGGCGTGCTCGCGACGCAACGTGACGGTTTGAGTGTCGACGTGACGGGCCTCATCGATGCGGATGCGAAGTTCCTCCCGGAGGAACAACCGCTTTTCCACCACCACCCGCTCCTCGATGATCGGCACGACGATCGTGTCGCCTTCGCGCCGAGCCGGCGGCGGCCGGTCGACGAAGCGGCCGACCGCAACCCGCTCGACGTCCACGCTCTGCCGGCTCAACGCGGTCTCGACCACCTCGTCGTGCTCGGAGACGCCGATGTGGACACGCGCCCGCCCGGTCTCGACCGTGCGCTTGGCCACGTGCAGGCGCTCTTCCAGCACCGGCACGATCTCCACTTCAACGGATGGTGCCGCGGCTTCGGCCGGGTCGGTTGGCATCGTGAGGCTCCCCCGATCGGCGTCAACGCCGCGTCGCCAAGCCACAGCGCCCGGCAAGGGGCCGGGTTCGACGACACGACGATTTCGTGAGGGTGAAGCTAACGGGTGCCGTTACGTCGGCGGGCCGGTGATCCCGTCGACCTCCTCGATCTCCTCGGCGGTCAGGGTCCAACCACCGGCGGCGACGTTCGCGGCGATCTGCTCCGGCTTGGTGGCGCCGGCGATCACGCTGCTGACCGGCGCGCGCGACAGCAGCCAGGAGAATGCGAGTTCGAGAATGGTGTGGCCGCGCGACGCCGCGAAATCCTGAAGCTTCTCGGCAACGGCCCAGTTCTTCTCGGTCAGATACTTGTCGGCCAGGCGCGCCGTCTTGGTCAGGCGCGCGCCCTCCGGCATCGGCGTGTTGCGCTGGTACTTACCGGTCAGCAGGCCGCTGGCGAGCGGGAAGTAGGGCAGCAGGCCCAAACCGTAGGCGCGCATGGCCGGCATCAGATCGGTCTCGTGCCGGCGGACCACCAGGCTGACCTCGTCCTGACAGGACACGAAGCCGGCCATATTGTTGCCCCGCGCGGTCCAGGCCGCCTCCACCACCTGCCAAGCCGGAAAGTTGCTGCAGCCGTAATAGCGGATCTTGCCGGCGCGGGTGAGGTCCTCCAACGCCCGGAGCGTTTCCTCGACCGGGGTGAGCGGGTCCGGGAAATGCTGCTGGTAGAGGTCGATCCAGTCGGTGCGCAGCCGCTTAAGGCTGGCCTCGACGGCGGCGACGATGTAGCGGCGGCTGGCGCCCTTCAGCGTCTCGGCGTCGTTCATCGGCATGCCGAACTTCGACGCCAGCACGATGTCCTTGCGCCGGTCGCCGAGCAATTCGCCCAGCACCGTCTCGGAGCCGCCGCGCTCGCCGTAGACGTCGGCGGTGTCGAACAGGGTGATACCGGCATCCAGCGCGGCGTGCACCACGCGGCGGGAGGCATCGAGGTCGATGCGGCCGCCGAAATTGTTGCAGCCGAGGCCGATGGCTGAAACGCGCAGGCCGGAGCGGCCGAGGTTGCGGATCTCCATCAGGCGTATTGCACCCCGCGCTCGCGGACATGCGGCGACTCCCAGTCGAGCAGCGGGCCGACGGGGACGATGCCGTGCGGATTGATGGTCGGGTGGCTCATGTAATAGTGGCCTTTGATGTGGAGGAAATCGACCGTCGCCTTGATGCCGGGCTGCGCGTAGAGGTCGCGCGCGTAGCCCCACAGGTTGCGGTAGTCGGTCAGGCGCCGGAGGTTGCACTTGAAATGCCCGACATACACCGCGTCGAACCGCACCAGCGTGGTGAACAGCCGCCAATCGGCTTCGGTGATGGCGTCGCCGCAAAGATAGCGGCGATGCGCGAGCCGGTCCTCCAGCCAGTCCAGCGTCTCGAACAACGGTTGGACCGCCGCCTCATACGCCTGCTGCGTCGTGGCGAAGCCGGCCTTGTAGACGCCGTTGTTGACCGAGCCGTAGATGCGGGCGTTGAGCGCGTCGATCTCGGGCCGCAGCGCCTCCGGGTAGAAGTCGCCGGGCTTGGCGCCGTGACGGTCGAACGCCGTGTTGAACATGCGGATGATTTCGGCGCTCTCGTTGTTGACGATGGTGCGCGATTGCGTGTCCCACAGCACCGGCACGGTGACGCGGCTGGTGATGCTGGGGTCGGCGCGGGTGTAGATCTCGTGCAGATAGCGGGCGCCGTCCGGGTCGGGCACAACGCCGGGGCCGGTTTCGAAGCTCCAGCCCTGCTCGGCCATATGCCAGTGCACGACGCTGACCGGGACCATGTCCTCGAGCCCTTTCAGCACCCGGAAGATCATCGTGCGGTGGGCCCATGGGCAGGCGAGCGAGACATACAAGCGGTAGCGGCCAGGCTCGGCGGGGAACCGCTCGTCGCCGAGTTGGTGACGGAACCGGCTTTCGCTGCGCTGGAAGGCGCCGCCGGTCTTGCTGGTGTCATACCACTGGTCCTGCCAGCGGCCTTCGACGAGGAGGCCCATGGGATGCGGTCCTTGCCTGCCGCGATGGGCTCGCGCCCACCGGCGACGGTTACGAGGGTGATTTCGCGGGCGACAGGGTGGCGATCTCGTTGATCAGCTTGCGAGTCATCGCCTCACCGAAGGCGGGGAACTCGTGCACCTCGATGACGAAGCTGCCGGGGCCGCCGACGACATTGGTGCGATACCACTCGGTCAAGCCACCTGGCGGCTGCACGTGCGCGTAGGTGTAGCTGACCGGGTGGTCGTTGATGATGGCGAGGCCGTTGACCGTGATGCCGGCCGCGACCGCGTCGTCGCGAGCCGCCACGGCTTCCCGGCCCGCATTGTTGGTGCCGTCGCCGGCCACGTCGATGATCCGCCGCGTTGTCTCGACCGGCGCCTCGGCCAGCAGCTGCATCGAGCGGTCGATGCCGGCGCTGATGCTGGTACGGCCCCAAAATGAGCGCGGCGCCGCCTCGATGGCGTCCGCCATGGCGCGCAAGCTGTCCGGATCGCGGACGATGCGCCAATCCATCACCGTCTTCACCTCGTATGACCCGGCAAACTCCACATAAGCCACCGCGATGGCGCCGATCGCGCCGTTGCGGATCGCGGAAAGCACGCGCGGGTCCTGGAAGGCTGCGGCATAGCCTTGTTTCTGCATCTGGAACTCGGTGTCGTCCACGCTGCGCGACACGTCGCTGAGCAGCACCAAGGCGAGGTCGACGGGCTCGGCAGCCCGGGCCAGGTCGGGCATCAACAGCAGCAGCAGGGCGAGTGCGCGCATCGGCGACGGCCTCCGTTGACAAGGCGCCATGGTGGCGCGGGTCGCGGCCGAGGGAAAGGGGGGTGCGCGGGCCGCTACTGGCTGGACCAGATGATCCGGTGCACCCACGCCACCTCGGCCAGATCGAAGCTGCGGTCGGGGTGGGCGGGGTTGAGGCTGCGAAGCTCGATTCGCTTGGCCGAGCGGCGGGCGAGCTGCTTGGCCATCACCTCGCCGGCCACCGTCCGGGCAACCACGCGGTCGCCGCGGCGGATCGGGGCGGCGGGCGACACGACCACGGTGTCGCCGTCCCGCAGCACCGGCTCCATGCTGTCGCCGGCGATCTCCAGCCCGTAGGCATGCGGGTCGCCGATTTCCGGCAGGCTCATCTCGTCCCAGCCGGCGCCGACCGGAAAACCCGCGTCGTCGAAATACCCGGCATTGCCGGCCTGGGCGAAGCCGAGCAACGGAATACGCCGGGGCGGCCGGGCGGAGCCGACCGTGCGGGTGCCGGTGACCAGTGCGGTAAATTGCTCGAGGCTGGCGCCGGTAGCGTCAAGGACCTTGGCCAGGCTTTCGGTGCTCGGCCAACGGGCGCGGCCGTCTGGCATGCGGCGCTTGCTGGGGTTGAACGTGGTGGGATCGAGGCCGGACCGCTTGGCGAGGCCCGATGCCGATAAACCGTACTCGGCCGCAAGAGTGTCGAGAGCCCGCCAGATATCGTCGTGTTTCAAGACCCAGCCCCGAATCTCAAGATTGAGCCGGACCATCTAAGCTAGGAATTATCGCCAACGCAACTAGGAAAACTCACCTTTACGTCAGTTTCGGTGAATTGTTCACGAATGGTCAACTCGGCTTAGCGGCACGTCCCAGGATAGCTGCCCGATGCTGCCACCCGCGCCGGATTGCACGCAGGGCGGGCCGCTCGACAGTGTAGCTCACGGCCGTTGCCAAGCTTAGCACCAGGCAGATCGCGGCAACGATTGCCAGCGCGTGCGGCCAGCCTGCCCGGTCGGCCGCGCGGAGGACGACGTAGGCCGGGTACTCGTGAACCAAGTAGAGCGGGTATGACACGGAGCCCAGCCAGACCAGCGGCGCCGTCGCAAGCCATTTCATGCGGCCGTGGGACGCGCCGAAGATCAGGCCCATGCCGGCCACGCACATGAGCGCGGGGCCCGGCGGGTAGGTGATGAAGACCGTGACGAGGCAGATCGCGATCGTAGTGACCGACCAGCCCCGGTGCTGTCCGCGCCAAAGCTGGTAGAGCATCATGCCCGCGACCAGGAACGTCGCGTAGGGCAGCAGCAGCAGCTGGCGCGCACGCCAGGGCAGGACGACGCCGAACTGACCCATGACGGCGTCGGCCAGGCAGAGCAACGCCCAGGCCAACGCGGCCCAACGAACCCGATGCCATTGCCCGGCCGCGAACAGCGCCAGCGCGTAGGCGTAGAACATCAGCTCGACCGTCAGGCTCCAGTAAACGCCGGCCACGTTCGGCACGAGAAGGTAGGCCTGCAGCATCGTCGCATTGACCAGGATGTCCCGCAGCGAGGGCGCGGCGCCCGGGAGGGGCCACAATCCGACCACCGCGACGGTCAGCAGCAACGACGCCCAGTAGGCCGGGTAGATGCGAGACACCCGGCTGACGATGAAATCAGCCGGTGTTTTGCAGCGATCCACCGTCCAGCTGATCACGAAGCCGCTGATGAGAAAGAACCAGAGCACCGGCAGCACGCCGAGGTCGAGCGCGGTGAGACCCGGCAGCAGCGGCTCGGCCGGGGTGTCGCGGCCCGCCATGAAATGCGGATAGCGCAGAAGGACGTGGTACAAGACGACCCAAAGCGCGGCCAGGCCACGATACGCATCGAGCGCCTCGAGCCGGACGCGCGGAGCCGCCTCGACCGTCACTCGGCCGGACCGGCGTGCAGGATCTCGCTGCGGTGGCGGGCGCGGCCGGCCTGGGTGGTGGTGAAGCGACCATCCGGCCGGGTGGCGGCAAGGCCCATCCCGGCCAGACGCTCGAGGCAAGGGCCGTCCTTCAACTGCGGCGGGCGGCCGACGTCGGCGGCCAGCACCAGGCGATGCAGCGCGGCGCGGCAGCAAGTCTCGAGATACGGCTCTTTCCACATGGTTCTCGTCCGGGCGGCCGGACCCTACCGGGGCAGCCCGCTCTTCTCAAGCGAGCTGGGATCGGGCAGACAGCCCGCGCCATGGTTCCCGCCCTTGCCACTGCCCTGACCCCGTTGCTGCGCCGGATGGACGCCGAGCGGGCGCATCGCTGGGCCGTCCTGGCGCTGCGCCTCGGCCTCGCCGGGCAGGAGCACGGCAGCGACGCGGGCCTGGAGACCGAAGCGATGGGGCTGCGGTTCCGCAACCCGATCGGGCTCGCAGCCGGGTTCGACAAGGATGCGGTGGCAGTGCGCGGCTTGTCGCGGCTCGGCTTCGGCTTCGTCGAGACCGGGACGGTGACGCCGCGGCCGCAGGCGGGGAACCCGGCGCCGCGGGTGTTCCGGCTGGAAGCGGACCGGGCGGTGATCAACCGCTACGGGCTGAACAACCGCGGGCTCGACGCCTATGTGGCGCAGCTTGCTGCCCTACGGCGCCGCGCCGCGCCGGTCGGCGCCAACGTCGGCATCAACAAGGAGGGCGCCGATCCGGAGCGCGACTACCCGGCGCTGATCGCCGCGGTGGCGCCCCACGCCGACTACGTCGTGATCAACGTCAGTTCGCCGAACACGCCGGGCCTGCGCGACCTGCAAGGCGAAGTGCAGCTGCGGCGCATCCTGGCCGCCGTGGCGGCCGCCGTTCCGGTACGCCCGCCGCTGCTGGTCAAGGTCGCGCCGGATCTGTCGGAGGCGGGGCTGGAGGCGGTGGTCGAGGCGGCGGTGGCGCACGGCGTCGAGGGGCTCGTGGTGGGCAACACCACGGTCGCGCGGCCGGCGACGCTGCGCTCGGCGCAGGCGGGGCAGGCGGGCGGGCTGTCCGGGCCGCCGTTGCTGGCGCCGAGCACGGCCGTGCTGGCGCGAGCTTATCGGTTCGCGGCGGGCCGGCTGGTGCTGATCGGCTGCGGCGGCGTCGGCAGCGGGGCCGACGTGCTCGCGAAGCTGCAAGCGGGGGCGAGTCTGGTGCAGGTCTACACGGCATTCACCTATGAGGGGCCGGCTCTGGTGGGGCGGCTCAAGCGCGAGTTGCGGACGGCATTGCGCGCCGCCGGGCTGCCGAGCGTCGCCGCCGCAGTCGGGACGGCACGGTGAAATTTATTCGCGGGATGGCCGAGCTCGCGGACGGCTATGACGGCTTCATCCTCGATCTTTGGGGCGTGGTGCATGACGGGGTGCGCCCTTACCCCGGCGCTCGCGACTGCTTGGAGGCCTTGCGGCGGGCGGGCAAGCGGATCGTGCTGCTGTCGAATGCGCCCCGCCGGGGCGATCCGGTGCGGCGGCAACTGACCAAGATGGGCATCGAGGACAGGCTGTACGACGGGGTGATGACGTCGGGCGAGGCGTCGTTCCTGCTGCTGCGCGACCGGCCGGACACCTGGTCGCAGGCCCTCGGCGAGCGGGTTTACCATCTCGGTCCGGCACGGGATCGCAACGTGATGCAGGGACTGGCGCTCGAGGTGCTGGACACGCCGGAAGGGGCGAGCTGCGTGTTGAACACCGGACCCGACGACCACACCAACCCGACCGACCCGGCCGCCTATGACGACGAGCTGCGCCGATGCGCATCGGCCGGATTGCCGATGATCTGCGCCAACCCGGACCTCGAGGTGATCCGCGGCGGCGTCCGCGTGGTGTGCGCCGGCACCTTGGCCCGGCGCTATGCCGCCATGGGCGGCGACGTGCGCGACGTCGGCAAGCCGGATCCGCTGATCTACGGACCCGTGCTGGACATCCTGCAGGTGCCGAAACCCCGCGTGCTCGCGGTGGGTGACGCGCTCCGCACCGACATTGCCGGCGCCGCGGCGATTGGCGTGGATGCGTGCTGGGTGCTCGGCGGGCTGCACGGCGAGCATCTCGGCGAGGACCGTGCGGCGATCGCGGCCGAAGCCGGGCGGGCGGGACTGGCGCCGGTCGCGGCGGTCGGTTCGTTCGTCTGGTAAGGACGCGGCAGCGGCCGCCCGGACCTCAGGCGTGGCCGGCGGCGCCGCTCAGTAGGATCGGGTCGATGCGCAGGATCGCCATCGCCCGGCGCCACTTGGTGTCGTACTCGGTGTCGAACAGCACGTCGTGGGCGGCCGGGGCGCTGAGCCAAACGTTCTCCTGCATCTCGCGGTCGAGCTGCCCCGGACCCCAGCTCGCATAACCCAGCGCCAGCAGCCCTTCGCGCGGACCGCGGCCGAGGGCGATCTCGTGCAGGATGTCGAGGCTGGCCGTCAGCGCCAAATTGTCGGCGACCTGCAGGCTGCCGTCCCCGGTCCAATCCGCGGTGTGCAGCACGAAGCCGCGGCCGTGATCGACCGGGCCGCCTTCGCACAGCCGGATCTGCCGCGCCGGCGGCGTCGGCTCGACGTCGAGCTGGTTGAGCAAGGCATCGAAGCTCGGCTTGGCGAGCGGCCGGTTGAGCACGATGCCCATCGCGCCCTCGTCGGTGTGGGCGCACACCAGGATCACGCTTTGCGTGAAGCGTGGGTCGTCCATCGCCGGCATGGCGATCAGCAGTTGTCCAGTCAGTGAGGCGGCGTCGATCATGCTATTCATGTTGTCGCATCATAGCGCCGGAGCAAGCGGGAAGGTGACACCATCTCGGCCTGCGGCTACGACTCGGATGATCACCATGAAGGACACACGCCCATGATCAAGGTCGGCGACACCATTCCAAGCGCCAAGCTGATGATGGTGACCGCGGAGGGTCCCAAGGAGACGTCGACCGACGAGGTGTTCGGGGGCAAGAAGGTGGTGCTGTTCGCGGTGCCGGGCGCGTTCACGCCGACCTGCAGCGCGCGGCATCTGCCGGGTTACTTGCAGAACATCGAGGCGCTGCATGAGAAGGGCGTCGACACGATCGCCTGCATGGCAGTCAATGACGGCTTCGTCTTGGGCGCTTGGGCGCGCGACCAGGGCGTGGACGGGCGTATCCTGATGCTGGCTGACGGCACGGCCGCGTTCACCAAGGCGCTCGGGCTCGAGCTCGATCTGACGGCGCGCGGCTTGGGCATCCGCAGCCAGCGTTTCGCGATGGTGGTGCAGGACAAGGTGGTGGCGTCGCTGGCGGTCGAGCCGCCGGGCGGGTTCGAGGTGAGCAAGGCGGAAAGCGTGCTGGCGACGCTCTGATCACTCGGACTGCGAACGCGGCCGCCAACCGCCGGAGATAGGGGCGAGCAGCGCGCCCTCGGCGCGCGCGAGGTCTTCCGGCGAGTTCACGTTGAAGAAGGGGTCGATCGGCTCGGCCGCCCATTCGGCGACGCCCCCGCCGAGCCGGGCGGTGAAGGCGCCAACCTTGCGCTCGCCGGCCGACAGGAACTCGCGCAATTCGCTGCGGCAGCCGGTCGGCCACAGTGCGACGACGGGATGCGTGCGGCCGCCCGAGGCGGCGACGGCCATGCGTCCGGCGCCGCGGGCTGCGTGCAGCCGGGTGACGAGGTCGCCGGGCAGGAAGGGGCAGTCGCCGGATACGCTGACCAGCCACTCCGCCCGGTTTGCCGCCGCCCAGTCGAGCCCGGCCAGCACGCCGGCGAGCGGTCCGGGATTGCCGGGCAGCGGATCGGGCAGCACCGGCAAGCCGAAATCGGCAAACCGCACCGGGTCGCCGTTGGCGTTGAGCGCGACCCGGTCCAATTGCGGCACGAGGCAGTCGACGATGCGGGCGAGGATGCTGCGGCCGCCGACCAGCAGGCGCGACTTGTCACCGCCGCCCATGCGCCGGGCGAGGCCGCCGGCCAGGATCACCGCGGCGGTCGTCACGCGGGCTCGAAGCCTTTCTCGCGCAAGGCGTCGCGTGTTGCAGGCGCGCGCAGCAGCTCAAGGAAGCGCTGCACCGGCGGCCGGGCCAGGCGGAGACTCGGGGATGGCGAAGTCGTATTGCTCGGCCTGCAGCGGCAGGAAACGCAGGCCGTAGTCGCGCGCCACGGTGGCGATCGCCACGCCCCAATCGGCGCGGCCCTGCGCCACCGAAGCGGCCACCGCGTTGTGCGATTTCGGCGCATGCGCGAACCCCGGTGGACGGCGGCCGTCAAGTAGGCGGTCGATCAGCACGCGGGTGCCGCTGCCGGCGTTGCGGTTGACCATGAGCGCGCTCGGGTCGTCCAACGCGACCACGGCGGCGGCCGTCGAGCAGCCGGCGAAGCGGGCGTCGTCGGCGCGCACCACCACACCTTGCAGCCGGCCATAGCCGCGGGCGAGGGTGACACCGGGCGGCAGCAGCGGGCGATTGTACTCGCCGGTCGCTGGGTCCATCAGGTGGATGCCGGCTAGGTCGCAGGCGCCGCGCGCGGCCGCCGCGAGCCCGCCCTGGCTGCCGACCGCGAGCGAGCGGACGATCAGGCCGTCCCGCTCCAGCAGCCCGACCAGCAGGTCGAGGCCGGTGCAGTTGCTGCCGATCACCACCAGGTCGGGCGGCGGCGCGTCGCCGATCCGCTGCACGAAGACGCGTGTCCCGGCGGCGACGCTTTCGGTCATGGCAGGCACGGCGAAGAAACCGTCCGCCGCGGCAAAGCTGGTAACGGCGCCCGAGCCCTTGGCGGTGGGGTAGGCCGCGAGGGTGCCTTCCGGATCCGGCACCAGGGCGCTGAGCACGTACTCAGTGCGCCCGCGTTCGCTGCCGATGCGCATCGGCAGCGTCGCCTCGACGACCTGCTCGCGAGTGGGGGGCAAGCCCGCGAACACCCGGATGATAGGCGCAACAAATGTATGGAAAGTGAAGATCGCCGAGGTCGGGAAGCCCGGCAGGATCGCGACCGGCTTGCCGTCCTGCACGGCGAGGCAGAGCGGCTTGCCGGGCTTGAGTGCCACGCCGTGCACGACGATGCCGGGGTTGGTCAGCCGCCCGGCGGCGCGCGAGGCGAGGTCGCCGGCGCCCTTGCTGGTGCCGCCCGAGAGCAAGACAATGTCGGCGGCCGCCAGAGCCCGGTCGAGCGCCGCCTCGAGCAGGGCCGGGTCGTCGGGGACGATGCCGAGCGGCAGCGGTTGGCCGCCTTGTTCCTCGACGGCCGCGGCCAAATGCGCGGCGTTGCTGTCGAAGACCTGGCCCGGCCGGATCGGCGCGCCGGGGGCGACGATTTCGTCGCCGGTGGACAGGATGGCGACTAAAGGCCGGCGCCACACCGGGACGGCGGCCACGCCGACCGCGGCCAGCATGGCGATCTCGCGCGAACCGAGCACGCGGCCTCCGCGCAGCACCGTCTCCCCCAGCGCGATGTCCGACCCGGCGCCGGCCACCGCGTTGCCCGGCGCGACCGCGCGGTGCACCTCGATCCGCAGCGGTTCACCCGGCAACGCCTCGGTGTGCTCGATCATCACGACGGCGTCGGCGCCGCGCGGGATGGCGCCGCCGGTCGCGATCACGCTGGCCCAGCCGGGCTCGACCGCGGCGGCGGGCACCGTCCCGGGAGTGAGCAGGTCGGCGGTCAGGCGCAGGATGGCAGGGGCGGCGTCGCTGGCGCCCTCGGTGTCGGCGGCGCGGACCGCGAAGCCGTCGAGGCTGGCACGGTCGAAGCCGGGCACGTCCACGTCGGCGACCACGTCCTCGGCCAGCACGCGGGTGCGGGCGGCGGCGAGCGGCACGGTCTCGGCGCCGAGCGGGGCGAGGGTGAGGTGGCGGCGGAAGCGCGCCTCGGCCTCCTCGCGGCTGACGACGTCGAGGAACTGGTCCTGCCGGGCGGCGGCGCGGAGGGTTGCGGACAGGTCGTTCATAGCGGCCAGATGGGGACCGTGGCGCCCGCGGGGTAGCCCTCGCTGCCTTCGGGCACCAGCACGAGGCCGTTGGCCGCCGCCGCCGCGAGCAGTCCGAGCCCCTCGGCCGGGCCAAGCGGGGTCGCCTCGGCGCCGTTCCAACGGACCCGGACCGCGTCCACCAGTCCGAGCACCGAGCTGATCTTGCGGGTGAGCACGGCCGCAACCGGCCGTGGCGCCGGACGCCCGGACATGCGGCGCAGGGCGGGGGCGGCCAGCAGCAGGAACGCCGTCGCGGCATCGGCCGGGTGAGGCGGCAGGCGCACGGCGGGGACGCCGCTCGTCAGGCCGAGCGCGGTAAACTCGCCCGGCCGGATGCCGATCGCCTCCGCGTGCCAGGTCGCGGCCGTGGCCGGGTCGAGCACGAGGTCGGGATCGGCGTCGGCCGCGACGGCACCGGCAGCGTCCAGCAACGCCAGCAGCAGCGGCGTGCGGGCGCCGGCGACACGCGGGCGGCGGATCACGGCGGGATCGGCGCGCAGGCAGGCCAAATGCAGCGGGGTGAGCAGGGTTCCAGCCGCGAGAACGCTGCCGAGCGGGATGTCGTGGCCCGCCGCCGCCGTGCCAAAGCCGCGCGCGACGGCAGCGAGTGCGGCGCTCCCGTCAAGCGCATGCGGCGGCAGCACGGCGTCGGCGCCCGTTGGGAGAAGGTCGCCGGAATGCACCTTCATCCCGCCGACAGGAAGCGGGGCATATTCGCCGGCGCCCTCGGTGTCCGCGGCACGCACCGCCAGGCCTTCGATCGTCGCCAACGGCGCCGCGGGTTGGATCGCGAGCTCGACGTCGCCGGCCAGCACGCGGCCGGCGGCGTCGTGCAGCGGCACCGTCTCGGCCTGAAGCGGCGCCGTCCGGGCCGCAAGCCAGCCCTCGGCTTCGGCCAGCGTGATCAAGACCGGCGCATCACCCGGGCGGCGCCGGCTCGGCGCGGGACGGCATCGAGGCCATGATGATGTCGCGCTTGCCCTGCAGGTGCTTCGCCAGCAACGGCCCGAGCACGGCCCCGTCGCGGGCGACCAGCGCGTCGAGGATGGCGCCATGCTCGTCCATCGCCTGCTTCCAGCGATCGGGGCGGATGCGGTTCGACATGTAGCGGGCGCGGGTGATGCGCCCGGCGAGCGCGGCGTAGGTGCTGAGCAGCACCGGGTTGGCGGCCGCGCGCAGGATCGCCTCATGGATGGCCTGGTTCAGCGCAAAATACTCGGGCAGTTCCGAGCGCAGGAAGTGCGCGTACATGCGGTAGTGCAGGCCCTGGATCTCGGCCAGCGCGTCCGCGGTGATACGCTCGCAGGCCAGCCGCCCGCCCTCGGCCTCGAGCGCCGCGATCACTTCGAACAGGTGCACGAGGTGCTCGTCACCGAGGGTGGCAATGCGGGCGCCACGGTTCGGCAGCAACTGCACCAGCCCCTCGGCGGCCAGCACCTTCAAGCATTCGCGGAGTGGCGTGCGGGACACGTTGAACCGCTCGCACAAGGCGCGCTCCGGCACGCGGGCGCCGGGCGCGAGGTCGCCATGATCGATCAGGGTGCGCAGGGCGTCGAGCAGCCCCTCATGCAGCGAGGCGGCGGCGGCCGGGCGCGGAAACGGGGTGACGACGGCGGTCATGCCGGCAGTATGACCCGGCCGTGATTGCATGCAAAGCTTTCCGGCTTGCGCCCTCTTCGGTCCCGTGCGACCTCCCGATTGCATGCAAAATCCGCCGGAGCACGTCATGGGCCACAATTCCGGGTCGTTCAAAAGCGGCCGACACTTCCTGCAGATCCCGGGACCGTCGAACGTGCCCGATCGCATCCTGCGGGCGATCGACATGCCGACGATGGACCATCGCGGCCCGGAGTTCGGTGAACTCGGCCGCCGCGTGCTCGCCGGCATGGGCCGGGTATTCGGCACCGACGGCACCGTCGTGATCTTCCCGGGCAGCGGCACCGGCGCCTGGGAAGCGGCGATCGTCAACACGCTCCAGCCCGGCGACACGGTGCTGATGTACGAGACGGGGCAGTTCGCGACCTTGTGGCAGGCGATGGCCGGGCGGCTCGGCCTCAAGGTCGAGTTCGTGCCGGGCGACTGGCGCCACGGCGTCGACCCGGCCGACGTCGAGGCCCGGCTGCGGGCCGACACCGGCCGTGCGATCAAGGCCGTGATGGTGGTGCACAACGAGACCAGCACCGGCGTGACCAGCCGCATTGCCGCGATCCGCAGCGCGATCGACGCCGCCGACCACCCGGCGCTGTTCATGGTCGACACCATCAGCTCCTTGGCATCGATGGAATACAAGCACGACGCCTGGGGCGTGGACGTGACGGTGGCCGGCTCCCAAAAGGGATTGATGCTGCCGCCGGGGCTCGGCTTCAACGCGGTCTCGGAGAAGGCACTGGCGGCGGCCAAGTCGGGCGGGATGCCGCGCTCCTACTGGGATTGGCGGGAGATGATGGGGCCGAACAAGACCGGCTACTTCCCCTACACGCCGGCCACCAACCTGCTGTACGGCCTCGACGAGGCGCTGCGCATGCTGGACGAGGAAGGCCTGCCGCAAGTGTTCGCCCGGCACGACCGTTTTGCCGCGGCGACGCGGGCGGCGGTGCGCGGTTGGGGGCTCGAGGTTCTGGCGCTTGACCCGCGCGAATACAGTTCCGTCTTGACGACCGTCGTCATGCCGGACGGCCATGACGCCGACGCGCTGCGGGCGGTCATCCTCGACCGCTTCGACATGTCGCTGGGGCAGGGGCTGGGCAAGCTGAAAGGGCGCGTGTTCCGCATCGGCCATCTCGGCGACTTCAACGACCTGATGCTGATGGGCACCATTGCCGGCGTCGAGATGGGCCTGCACTTGGCTGGCGTGCCGCACGCGGCCGGCGGGGTTGCGGCAGCGATGGACGTGCTGGCCGGGCGTGCCAGCGACACAGCGCAACGAGCCGCTTAAGCGGCCATCGCTGGTTCAGACGGGAGGTTACACATGTTCATTTGGCGGTGGTTGGTCCGCGTCTACCGAGAGTGGAACGCCAGCAGCAACGTCTTGCTGCTGCTGTGCGCGATGTATTTCATCACCTACGTGGACCGGGTGAACGTCAGCTCGGCGGCTGCGGTGTTCAAATCGGAGCTGGGCTTCACCAACACCCAGCTCGGGCTGGTGTTCTCGGCCTTCGGCTATCCGTACCTGGTTTGTCAGGTGGTCGGCGGCTGGTTCGGCGACCGCTTCGGGGCGCGGCGCACGCTGATCGTTTGCGGCCTGACCTGGGCGGTCGCGACCATGCTGACGGGCTTGGTCGGGGGGCTGTGGACCATGCTTGGCGCGCGCGTGCTGCTGGGCCTCGGCGAGGGCGCAACCTTCCCGACCGCAACACGGGCCATGTCGAGCTGGCTGCCCGGCGGCAAGTCCGGCTGGGCGCAGGGCATCACCCATTCTGCCGCCCGGCTCGGCAACGCCATCACCCCACCGGCCGTCATCGCGCTGATTGCGCTGATCTCCTGGCGCGGCTCGTTCGTCGTCATGGGCCTTGTCAGCCTGGTATGGGTCGCTGTCTGGGCCTGGTATTACCGCGACGACCCGCGCACGCATCCTGGCATGACGGAGGCGGACCTCGCGGCGCTGCCGGCCTCCCGGGCCAAGATCGTGACGGCGCCCACGCCCTGGGGACCGCTGCTGCGGCGGATGGCGCCGGTGACGTTCGTTTATTTCTGCTACGGCTGGACCTTGTGGACGTTCCTGTCCTGGGTGCCGCAATTCATGCTGCATGCCTACAAGCTTGATCTGAAGAATGGCGCACTGTTTTCCATGCTGGTATTCGGCTGCGGGGTGGTCGGCGATGCGCTCGGCGGGTTCGTGTCGGACTGGCTCTACCGCCGCACCGGCAGCCTGACCCGGGCGCGGCGCGACCTGGTGGTGTTCGGCATGGTCGGCTCCTTTCTTTGCTCGGCACCCGTGCTGTTCGTGACCGACCCGACGCTCGCGGCCTTGGCCCTGGGCGGCGCCTTCTTCTTCGCCGAGCTGACGATCGGGCCGATGTGGGCCATCCCGATGGACATCGCCCCGCAGCATTCCGGCACCGCCAGCGGGTTGATGAATTCGGGCTCCGCGCTGGCGGCGATCATCTCGCCGGTGGTGTTCGGTTGGATCATCGACGCCACCGGCAACTGGTCGCTGCCGTTCTACGGCACCATGGGGTTGCTGCTGGTCGGCATCGCAGCGGCATTCACCATGCGGCCGGACCTGACCTTCGCCAGCGATGCGGTGACGCGGAGCGCGGCCCTTGCCTGACGGCAGCCGTGGCCTGACCCCGGTCGGCGACGTTCGGCTCGCCGAGCGGCTGCGGCGCGAAACAAACGCCGAGGTGCTGTTCAGCCGCGCCGACCGCGGCCGCTACAGCACCGACGCCTCGATCTATCAGATGGAGCCGGTGGGCGTGGTGGTGCCGCGCTCGATCGACGACGCCGCGGCGTCGATCGCCATCGCCCGCGAACACGGGGTTCCCGTGCTGCCGCGTGGCGGCGGCAGCAGCCAGTGCGGCCAGACGGTCAACCGGGCGCTGGTGATCGACTGCACGAAGTATTTGCGCCGCGTGCTGGAGGTGGACACGGCGGCGCGCCGGGCCTGGGTGGAGCCCGGTTTGGTGCTGAACCACCTGAACCAGGAGCTGGCACGAACAAAGCTGTTCTTCCCGGTGGACCCCAGCACAAACGCCCGCTGCACCATCGGCGGCATGGCAGGCAACAACTCCTGCGGCGCGAAGTCGATCCGCTACGGGCTGATGGCCGACAACGTGCGCGCCATCGACGCCATCCTGGCCGACGGCACCCGCCACACCTTCGGCGCGTTGCCGGACAATCTCGGCGCCGACGTCCCGGCCGGGATTGCCGCGCTGATCCAGCGGTTGCGGGCGCTCGGCGCCGCCGAGGCGGACGAGATCGCCGCACGCTTTCCGCAGCAACTCCGCCGGGTCGGCGGCTACAACATCGAGGTGCTGACGCCGGCGGCCCGGCGTGCGGGGCGCGAGAACCTGGCCCGGCTGCTGGTCGGGTCCGAGGGCACGCTGGCGTTCTCGGCCGCGCTCGAGCTCGAGCTGCAGCCGGTGCTGCCGCGCAAGGTGCTCGGCATCTGCCAGTTCCCCAGCTTCCGCGCCGCGATGGAGGCGTCGAAGCACCTCGTGGCGCTCGGCCCGGAGGCGGTCGAGCTGGTGGACCGCACCATGATCGACCTCGGGCGCGGCATCGACATCTACCGGCCCACGATCGACCGGATGCTGATCGGCGAGCCGGACAGCCTGCTGATCGTCGAGTTCCACGGCCACGAGGATGGGCCGCTCCTGGAGACGCTTGCCCGGCTGGACGAAGCGATGGCCGACCTCGGCTATCCCGGCGCCGTCGTGCGCGCGACCGACGCGGCGTTTCAAGCGGCGATCGCCAATGTGCGGGAGGCCGGGCTGAACATCATGATGTCGATGCGCGGCGACGGGAAGCCGGTCTCGTTCATCGAGGATTGCGCCGTTGGGCTCGAGGACCTCGCCGACTACACCGAGCGCCTCAACGAGGTTTTTTCCAAGTACGGCACCAAAGGCACCTGGTACGCGCATGCCAGCGTCGGCTGCTTGCACGTGCGGCCGGTGCTGAACATGAAGGACCCGGCCGACGTGCGCACCATGCGCGCCGTGGCCGAAGAGTGCTTCGCCCTGGTGCGCGAGTACAAGGGCAGCCATAGCGGCGAGCACGGCGACGGCATCGTGCGGTCCGAGTTCCACGAGAGCATGTTCGGCGCCCGCATCGTGCGCGCCTTCGAGGCGGTGAAGGACGCCTTCGACCCGGCCGCGCTGCTGAACCCGAACCGCGTCGTGCACCCGCCGCGCATGGACGACCGGACGCTGTTCCGCTACGGCCCGGATTACGCGCCGGAGCCGGTGACGCCGGTGCTCGACTGGAGCGGCTGGCCTGGCCCGCAAGGCGGTCTGCTGCCGGCGGTCGAGATGTGCAACAACAACGGCACCTGCCGCGGACTCCACGCCGGCAGCATGTGCCCGAGCTATCGGGTCACCCGCGACGAGGAGCATCTGACGCGCGGCCGGGCCAATACGCTGCGGCTGGCCTTGACCGGGCAGCTCGGCCCCGACGCGCTGGCCGGCGACGAGGTGGCGCATGCCCTGAAGCTTTGTGTGTCATGCAAGGCGTGCAAGCGCGAATGCCCCACCGGTGTCGATATGGCGCGGATGAAGATCGAGGTGTTGGCGGCGCGGGCGAGCCGGCACGGCGTCGCGCTGCGGGAGCGGCTGGTCGCCGAGATGCCGCGCTACGCGCCGTGGGCGGCCCGGTTCTCTGGGCTGGCGAACTTGCGCAACCGGGTCGGGCTGTTGCGCCGGCTGGGGGAGCGGACGGGTTTCGCGGCCGCACGGCCCTTGCCGGAATGGAGCAACCGGCCGTTCCGCAATGCCGAAGCAGATGGCGGGCGGGCGCCGCGCGGTGACGTGCTGCTGTTCGCCGATACCTTCAACCGGTATTTCGAGCCGGAGAACCTGCGTGCCGCGGTCCGTGTGCTGCGTGCGGCCGGGTTCAATCCGGTGGTCCCCCCCGGCCGGCCTGTGTGCTGCGGCCGCACCTATCTGTCGGCGGGCATGGTGGACCGGGCCCGAGCCGAGGCGCGGCGGACGCTGGCGGCGTTGGCCGGCACGCTCCCGGTTGTGGGGCTCGAGCCGTCCTGTCTCCTGACCCTGCGCGACGAGTTTACCGCCTTGCTGCCCGGCGCCGAGGCGGACGCGCTGGCGGCCCGTGCCATGCTGATCGGCGAGTTCCTGCAGCGGCACGGCGGCGATCTTGCGCTGCGGCCGATGTCAGGCCGGGCGCATGTGCATGGGCATTGCCACCAGAAGGCGTTCGGCGCCTGGCCGGACGCCCTATCGGTGCTGGGCCGCGTGCCGGGGCTCGACGTGCAGCCGATCCAGTCCTCGTGCTGCGGCATGGCGGGCGCCTTCGGCTACCAATCGGAGACGCAGGAAGCGAGCCGGGCGATGGCGGAGGCCTCCTTGCTGCCGGCGGTTCGCGCCGCGGCGGCGGATGACTGGGTGGTCGCGGACGGCACGTCGTGCCGGCATCAGATCGCCGACCTCGGCGGCCGGCGCGCGGTGCATTCGGTGGTCCTGCTGGACCGGGCCCTGGCTGTGGCGGCATAACGTGGCATGACCGATCAGCCGCCGCAGGACGAATCCAAGCTCACCCGCACCAAGCAACTCTGGGCTGCGGCCGGGAAGTTCCTGACCGGCCGGCACGCCCGGCCGGAGGATGAGCGGCTGCCCCCGGGGCAGCATCTGGTGCGCGACTGGCCGGTGCTCGATCTCGGCGTGCAGCCCGACGTGCCGACCGAGCGCTGGTCGCTGCGGGTCTTTGGCGAGGTGGAGGAGCAAATCTCGCTCGATTGGCCCGGCTTCCTGGCCTTGCCGCAGCGCGACAGCGTGTCGGACATTCACTGCGTCACCACGTGGTCGCGCTATGATAACCGGTGGCGCGGCGTCACCACGCGCGATCTGCTGGACGTGGTGCGGCCGCGCGAGGCCGCCGCGTTCGTCGTGCTGCACAGCCATGACGGTTACACGACCAACCTGCCGCTTGCCGACTTCGCGTCGCCTGACGCGTTGCTGGCGACCCACTGGAACGATCAGCCCATTCCGCGTGACCATGGCGGCCCGGTGCGCCTGATCGTGCCGCATCTCTACTTCTGGAAAAGTGCCAAGTGGCTGCAACGGATCGAGTTCGTCGTGGCCGACCGGGCCGGCTACTGGGAGGAGCGGGGTTACCACATGCGTGGTGACCCGTGGGCGGAGGAACGCTACGGCTAGCAGGAGCCCGCCGCGATGTCTCGGCTGGTTGGCGGAGGCTGACGGGTCCGGCCCGGACGTCCCGGGCCGGCGTGTCCGCTAGTACGCGGCGCCCTTGCTGTTCGGCACCGAGGTCGTGGTCGCCTGACCACCGCCGATGCTGACGTTCGGGATCGCGCCGGTCTGCCGCATGCCGCCGCCGTTGGAAGAGGTGATGCCGCTCGGCGCCTGTCCCGGTGCATTGCCGCTCGAGACGGTGTTGGGCTGGGTCGTGCCGCAACCTGCGACCGCCAAGCAAGACAATGCGGCGATTGCGGACAAAGTGATAGATTTCATGGTAACTCTCCGGTGAACGTTTGCTCAGGCGCCGAGACAAAATCGTACGATGTCTCGCGCTCGACTGCGAACCTCTCTGTTTCGCCACGGCTCCTGACATCAACGTAACTCGCTCGATCGAAATTGGTTCGATGAGGTGCCAAACAATGCGTGAGCAAACGGGCGGCGGCGGCAGTGCAAGTGGCTGGCCAGTCGTGCCGCCGGCGTGCATGATTCGGCGAACCGTCGTGAGGCCACTCCGTATGCGCGCTCCGCTCGTCCTCATGGTGTCACTGGCAACGCTGTCCAGCGCGCCTGCTTCGGCATTCGATCCGGCGCCAGTGCCGGGCCGGCAGGGCATGGTGGTTTCGGCACAACACTTGGCCAGCGAAGCCGGGCTGGACGTGCTCAAGAAGGGTGGCAACGCGGTCGACGCCGCCGTTGCGGTCGGCTACGCGCTCGCCGTCACTTACCCGGCGGCCGGTAATCTCGGCGGCGGCGGCTTCATGACCGTCCGGATGGCCGATGGCAGTTCGGGCTTCCTCGACTTCCGCGAGAAGGCCCCGGCCGCGGCGACGCCGGGCATGTTCCTTGCCGAGGACGGCTCGGTCGCCAAGGGCCGCTCGACCGAGACCTGGCTCGCGGTCGGCGTGCCCGGCACCGCGGCGGGGCTGGAGGCGGCCCGGGTGAAGTGGGGCCGCATGCCGCGGCAAGCGCTGCTTGGCCCGGCAATCCGGCTGGCGCGGGACGGCTTCGTGATCGAACCCGGCGACGACGCGTTGCTGCGTGCCGAAGCGAGCGGCCTCGGGCGAGACCCGGAAGCGGCGGCGATCTTCCTCCACGACGGCAAGCCGCTCGCAGTGGGGGACCGGCTGGTGCAGTCCGACCTGGCCGGCTCGCTCGAGCTGCTGGCGCAGGACGGGCCGGACGCCTTCTACCGCGGCTCAATCGGTCAGGCGATCGTGGCGGCCAGCCAGGACGGCGGCGGCATCCTGCAGAACGCGGATTTTGCCGGCTACGCGGTGCGTGAGCTGGCGCCGGTCGGCTGCGACTACCGCGGCTTCCACGTGCTTTCGGCGCCCCCGCCGAGTTCCGGCGGCGTGGTGCTGTGCGAAGTGCTGGGCGTGCTCGACGGCTATGACCTGCGGGGGATGGGGTTCCATTCTGCGGCCGCAGTGCACGTCATTACCGAGGCATTGCGCCAGGCCTTCTACGACCGCAACAGCCGGCTGGGCGACCCCGACTTCGTCGACAACCCCGTCGCCGAGTTGACCGACCCGGCCTATGCCGCGCGGGTGCGCGGGCGCATCGACCCGGCCCACGCCACGCCCTCCGCCCAAGTCACGCCGCTGCCGCATGAGGGCGACAACACCACCCATTACGTCGTGGTGGACGGGGCAGGGAACGCGGTGTCCGTCACCTACACGCTGAACGACTGGTTCGGGGTGAAGAAGGTGGCGCCCGGCACCGGCATCCTGCTGAACAACGAGATGGACGATTTCACCTCCAAGCCCGGCTCTCCCAACATGTTCGGCTTGGTGCAAGGCGCGGCCAATGCGGTCGCGCCCGGCAAGACGCCGCTCAGCAGCATGACGCCGACGATCCTCGAGCGCGACGGCAAGGTGGCGATGGTGGTCGGCAGTCCCGGCGGCCCGCGCATCATCACCACCGTGCTGAACGCGATCCTGAACGTGGTCGATTACGGCATGACCGCGCAGGAGGCCTTGGACGCGCCGCGGTTCCACCATCAATGGCTGCCGGACGTGATCACCGCCGAGCGGTTCGCGCTCAGCGCCGACACGGCGGCGAAGCTGGAAGCAATGGGCCACAAGGTGGTCGAGGGCGCGCCCTGGGGGATCGCCGAGGCGATCACCGTCGGCAGCGCCCGCCTGGCCCCGGCGCCGCCGGCCGGCAGCGCGCAATCGCTGGTGCTGGCCGTGCCGGACGCGGGCGGCGCGACCTTGTTCGGGGCGCACGATCCCCGCGGCGGCGCCGGCGGAGCGGCCGGCTACTGACCGACCCCGCCCGCCGCTAGGAGGTCAGGCGCCGGGTAGCGGCTCCGAGACGGAGCGGGTCGGGATCATCGCCGGGGCCGGCTCGGACCGTGCCGGCTCGGTGATCATCTCCATGCGGCCGGTGATCTGGCCGCCATCCTCGACCTGCAGCCGGCGGCAGCGGGCGGTGCCGAGCAGCTTGCCGGTGGACCGCACGATCAGGTTGCCGCGCGCGGTCAGCGTGCCGTCGATGGTGCCGGCAACCTCGGTGTCCTCGACCTCGACCTCACCCTTGAACATGCCGCCCGGAGCGATCACCAGCTCGGTCGCGTGCACGATGCTGGCCTCGAACGTGCCCTCGACCACGAGGCGTTCGGCGTCGGTGACGGTGCCCTGCACGCTGATCCCGCGGCCAACCACCAGGGTGCGCCGCTCCGCCTGCTCGCGCCGCTGGCCGGCCGCGTTGCCCGGCCGGGGCGCGCTGGGAATGCCACCCGGCCCCGATTGCGCAACAGAGGACGACATGCCCGGGCCGGGCCCCTGACCCTGGTTCGAGTTCGGCGGCGGAGGTGGCGCGGGGAACGGCGAACGGCCCATGGCAGGAGCTTCCTTGGCGGTGGTGGATGTCGGGTAAGGGACGGCGTTGCGAAACGGCGGCAGGCTCGAGCCATCGTCGACCCGGCGCCCGTTGAGGAGACCGGTGGCTCCGGCGTCGCCCGCCGGGCTCGCGCCATCGGGTCGTGGGGCGGGCGGAATGCCCGGCATGTCATCGGGTTTGCGGCGCTTGAACACGCGGAACCCCCTTTCAAACTCGGGGAGCCGCCGCGGCCGCGGGGTGCGGTGGGCGGGGCATCCACTTCGCCGACGCGTAACATGGCTCAGGATGAAGTGATAGGCGGCTTGCCGTCCGGATCGGCTGAGAGTGCCGCCGTCCACGCGGCCGCCTTGCGGTTATGGTCGTGGAAGGAATGCCGCAGGCTCAGACGGGTGCGGAGCGTTGTTGAGGACGTGCGTCAAGGCAGCGACGCCGAGCACGGGCACGAGCAGGTTCAGCAGCGGGACGGTCCCCGCCAAGGCGAACAGCCCGCCGAGCAGCAGCACCGGCGCCCGCCGGGCGGCGTAGACCCGCAGCGCGTCGCCCCGGCCCATCCGCCGCATGGCGACGCCGACGAACAGGCCGCGCCCGATCGCCCAACCGGTGATGGCCCAGCCCAGCAGCAGCCCGACCCCCGGCAGCGCCAAAGCGAGGCCGAGCGCCACGACCTGCCACGCCAGCACCTGGGCGCCGAGCGCGACGCCGTCCCAAGCCTGAACCGTGAGGGAGGCACCCTGCTGCGGCGGCGGCAGCAGCGGGTAGAACCGCCGATCGACCGCGTTGGCGACCCGGTCGATATACAGCGTCGCGATCAGCAGCGCCGCCGGCACGAACAGCCACACCGCCAGCAGCGCGGCGCCGATGCCGCCGGCGAGCCCGGCGGCCCAGCCGATCCAACCGGGCTGCCCCACCAGGGTCTGCACTGCCCAGGCGCTGCCGGCCAGCAGGCCGATGAAGGCCAGCACCGACAGGGCGAGACTGCGCAGGAGCACGCCCACGAACACCGGGTCGTCCATTTGCTGCAGGGCGCGGAACAGGGGAGACAGCATGGTCGGCAGCGCCTCGTAGCGATCGGAAGGGACGGCGATATTGCAGGTGGGGGACGTGGATGTTACCCGCCGCGCTTGCAACACGGCAGGAGCCGCCATGACACAAGCCCGTTTCGACCTGTGCGGCATCGGCAACGCGATCGTGGACGTGGTGGCGCCCGTGGATGAGGCGTTCCTGTCCAAGCGGGACATGCGCAAGGGCGGCATGGCGCTGATCTCGGCCGACGACGCGGAAGCGTTGTACATGGCGCTGCCGCCCGGGCAGGAAAGCAGCGGCGGCTCGGTCGCCAACACCTGCGCGGTGGCCGCCGGGCTGGGCGCGCGAG
This sequence comes from uncultured Alphaproteobacteria bacterium, assembly GCA_963752225.1. GTDB lineage: Bacteria > Pseudomonadota > Alphaproteobacteria > Acetobacterales > Acetobacteraceae > JBBROS01. Next base: position 591,662 of record CAVVXS010000007.1, read on the forward strand.
TGGCGTTCCTGGGCAAGGTGGCCGACGACGCGCTCGGCGGCGTGTTCCGCCAGGACATGGAGCGGATCGGCGTCGCCTTCCCGACCCCGGCACTGCAAGGCGGCGCCCCCACCGCGCGGTGCCTGATCGCGGTCACGCCGGACGGGCAGCGGACGATGAGCACCTTCCTCGGCGCCTGCGTCGCATTCGGGCCGGACGACCTCGACGAGGCGGTGATCGGCGACAGCGCGGTGACCTACCTCGAGGGCTACCTGTTCGATCCGCCGGCGGCGCAGGCGGCGTTCCGGCGGGCGGCGGAGCTGGCGCACGCGGCCGGGCGCCGGGTCGCGCTGAGCCTGTCGGACGCGTTCTGCGTCGACCGTCACCGCGACGCGTTCCGCGAGCTGGTGGCCGGGCACGTGGACATCCTGTTCGCCAACGAAGCCGAGATCTGCAGCCTGTACGAGGAAAACACGTTCGACGCCGCGGCGGAACGAGCCGGGCAGGACGTGGCGTTGGCAGCGCTGACCCGCAGCGAGGACGGCAGCGTCGTGGTGCACGGGGGCGAGCGGATCGTCATCGCCGCGGCACCGGCGAGCCTGGTCGACAGCACCGGCGCCGGCGACGCGTATGCGGCCGGGTTCCTGGCCGGAATGGCAGCGGGCCGTCCGCTCGCATCCTGCGGCGCGCTGGGCAGCCACGCGGCTGCCGCAGTGATCGCGCAGTACGGCGCTCGGCCGTCCGGGGATTTGCGGGCCATGGCGGCTTCGGTCGGCTAAACGCACCTGCCGAAGGGCGCCGTCGATCGCGGAAACGAGATCGTTGGACGGAACTTGCGTCGGAAGGGGTCGTTGCCTCCCTGCAGCCCGGCCATCCAAGGACGGATGGCGAAAAGACGGGCCATCAACCGGCGGGACCCTTGGGGTCCATGGGAGAACAGAATGCGGAATACCTTGTTGATGTCGGCGGCCGTGCTGGCTTTGACGACCGGCGCCGCCCTGGCGCAAGCCGGTGGCAGCAGCACCACGCAATCCCCTCCGGCCGGCAATGCGGCCTCGCAGATGCCGCAGCCGTCGAACTCCGCCCCGGCTGGCGCCGGCGTGGCGACCCCGGGCCTCGGCGGCAGTGCGATCGGCGGCACGACGGAAGGTCCGCCGATGCGCTCCTACCGCTCGATGCGCGGCGCCCGGGCTGCACGGATGGGCCGCGCCAACCCGTCGATTCCGGCGCATACCGATCCGGGTGCGGTGGATGAGGGCGCGGCGCCGCCCACCACGGCTTACCGCGGCGGAGTCGGTTCACCGTTGTCGACCCGCGCCACCAACCTGACCCCGTCTTCCCGCCCGGAGGCATTGGGATCGCGCCTGCCCGACCCGAACGCGGCGGGCGGCACGCCGCGCGACCTGCTCGAGGCGGCGCAGCGGCTGCTGAGCCAGGGCCGGACCGGTGCGGCGCAGGAAGCGCTCGAGCGGGCGGAAACCCGGGTGCTGAGCCGCACGACCGATCCCAGCATGGCGTCGCAGCCCGACCAGGCGGCGATGGTGCAGAACATCGCCCAGGCGCGCCGGGCGTTGGGCGCGCGTGACCTGAACGGCGCCAAGCAGGCGATCGCGATGGCGATGGACGACCGGATCCCGCCGCGTAGACCGGCCACCAACGTCGCGCCGGCCGGCGGCACGACCGGAACCTACTAACCCGATCCCGCACGTTCCGGCCTTCCAGCCCGCCGCACTTCGGTCGTCCAGACCGGAGCGCAGGCGGGCTTCCTGTTTTTAACGCTCGAAAGCGGCGGCCCGGCGGACTATGTGTGCGCCGCAACAAGTCGTTTCCAAGGACCTCTATGGACATCCGCAACATCGCCATCATCGCCCATGTCGACCATGGCAAGACCACGCTGGTCGACCAGCTGCTGCGGCAATCCGGGGCGTTCCGCGAACACCAGCAGGTGGCGGAACGGGCGATGGACAAGAATGACCTGGAAAAGGAGCGTGGCATCACGATCCTGGCCAAGTGCACCAGCGTGATGTGGCGGGACACCCGCATCAACATCGTCGATACGCCCGGTCACGCCGATTTCGGCGGCGAGGTGGAGCGCATCCTCGGCATGGTGGATGGCTGCGTGGTGCTGGTCGACGCGGCCGAGGGCGTGTTGCCGCAAACCAAGTTCGTGGTCGGCAAGGCGCTGCAGCGCGGCATCAAGCCCATCGTGGTGGTCAACAAAATCGACCGGCAGGACGCGCGCGCCGATGAGGTGCATGAGGAGGTGTTCGACCTGTTCGCCGCCCTCGGCGCCACCGACGAGCAGCTCGACTTCCCGATGCTCTATGCGTCGGGCCGCCAGGGCTGGGCCGACCTCGAGCTGGAGGGCGCGCGGAAAGACCTGACGCCGATGTTCGACCTCATCATGCGTCACGTGCCGCCGACCACGCTGGACAAGGAGGCGCCGTTCGCGATGGTCGCCTCCATCCTCGACTACGACAACTTCCTCGGCCGCGTGCTGACCGGGCGCGTGGAGCAGGGGCGAGCCCGGCTCAACATGCCGGTCAAGGTCCTGCGCTCCGACGGCAGCGTGGTCGAGACAGGACGGCTGACGAAGCTGATGGGCTATCGCGGGCTCGACCGGGTGCAGGTGGACGAGTGCGAGGCGGGCGACATCGTGGCGGTCGCCGGGCTCACGGACGCGACGGTCCCGGACACGGTCGGCGCGCCCGAGCTGGCGGCGCCGCTGCATGCGATCCCGGTCGATCCGCCGACGCTCGCGATGACGTTCCGGGTCAATGACGGCCCGCTCGGCGGCAAGGAAGGCAAGAAGGTGACGTCGCGGCAGATCCGTGATCGCCTGATGCGCGAGGCCGAAGGCAACGTCGCCATCAAGATCACCGAGAGCAGCGAAACCGACGCGTTCGAGGTGGCCGGTCGCGGTGAGCTGCAGCTCGGCGTGCTGATCGAACAGATGCGCCGCGAGGGGTTCGAGCTGACGATCGGCCGTCCGCGCGTGTTGACCCGCAAGAACGAGGAAACGGGCGAGCGCGAGGAGCCGTTCGAGGAGGTGCTGGTCGACGTGGACGAGCCCTACTCCGGCGTCGTCGTGGAGAAGCTCAGCCGGCGCAAGGCGCAGATGCAGGACATGCGCCCGTCCGGCGGCGGCAAGGTGCGGCTGACATTCCTGATGCCGAGCCGCGGGTTGATCGGCTACCACGGCGAGTTCCTGACCGACACGCGCGGCTCGGGCATCATGAACCGGCTGTTCGCCGGCTATCAGCCCTGGGCCGGGCCGATGGAAGGGCGCCGCAACGGCAGCCTGATCAGCACGGAGTCGGGGCAGGCGATCCACTACGCGCTGTTCTATATCCAAGAGCGCGGCACGCTGTTCGTCGATCCCGGCGACAAGGTCTACACCGGCCTGATCCTGGGCGAGAACAGCCGCGGCGCCGACCTCGAGGTCAACCCGATCAAGGAAAAGAAGCTCACCAACATTCGGGCCGCCGGCAAGGACGACGCGATGTTGCTGATCCCGCCGCGGCGAATGAGCCTCGAGCAGGCGATTGCCTATATCGAGGACGACGAGCTCGTAGAGGTGACGCCGAGCGCGGTGCGGCTGCGCAAGCGTTACCTCGATCCGAACGAACGCAAGCGGGCCGAGCGCAAGGCCGACAGCGAAGCGGCCTGATCCGGCCGGGAACCCCGGCCGCACCGGGGACGTTGCCGAAGACTATCACCTGGGAGAGTTTGCCTATGACGTCCATTAATCGCCGCTTGTCCGCGGCCGCCTGTGCGCTCGTGATCGGCCTCTCATTCGCCGCCGAACCCGCCTTTGCCCAGGCGACCAACGGTCCGTCGGCCGGGGTCGGCAGCACGACGGCGCCGAGCAACTCCGAAGGCACCCCGGCCGGTGGCACCGGCACGGTCGCCAACACCCGCGTTGCACCGTCGGGGCAGACGGCATCCACGCACCGGTCCCGCCGCCGGGCACGCCGGGCGCGCCACCCGGCTGCCGCTCCCACGACGGGGACGCAGTCCGATAGCGGTCTGAACGGCTCGGCGGTGCCCGCCCGCTAACAGGCGCCGGTTGCGGGGCAGGGCGGGACGGCATAGCCACGGGGCATGCCGTCTTCCCTGCTCGCGAATCGACAGCTTTGGGTCATGGCCGTCCTGGCGTTCAACGCCGGGCTGCCGCTCGCGCTGACCGCGCTGCCGCTGCGCCAATGGCTGACCGAGGGCGGCACGTCGCTGCAGGCGCTCGGCTTCACCGCCAGCATCGGCCTGCCCTACACGCTGAAATTCCTGTGGTCGCCGTTGCTCGACCACATTCGGCCGCCGTGGCTCGGGCGGCGGCGTGGCTGGCTGCTGCTGATTCAGGCCGCGCTTACGGGGGTTTGCCTTCTATACGCCTGGAGTGACCCGGTGCAGTCGCCGGTCCGGCTCGTGGCCGCGGCAGCGGTGATGGCGTTCCTGTCCGCGAGCCAGGATATCGTGCTCGACGCCTGGCGAATCGAGACGTTTCCCTCCGACCGCATGCGGGCGGTCTCGCTGGCAACCTACATCTGGGGCTATCGCCTGGCCTTGCTGGTGGGCGGACCGGGCGTGCTGCGTTTGGCAAGCTTGCTCGACTGGCATCGCGCGCTGGCCGTCATGTCCGGCCTGCTGGCGGTGGCGATGCTTGCGACCCTGGCCGCGGCCGAGCCAGTGCGCGACAGGACGAGCGCGGCGGCGACCGGTTTGAAGCAGCGGCTGAGCCTAATGGTGGTCGATCCGTTGCGTGACTTTCTCCGGCGGCCGCGGGCGCTGCCGATCCTGGCCTTCGTCATGCTGTTCAAGCTGGGCGAGGCGCTCGCGCATACCATGGCGGTGCCGTTCTACAACGCGATGGGCTTCGACCGGAACGCGATTGCCGACGCGACCGGTATCCCGGGCCTGGCTGCCAGCTTGTTGGGGGCCGCTGCCGGGGCGTGGCTGATCGGCCGCATCGGCAATGGCCGGGCACTGATCGCCACCGGCTTCGTGCAGATGGCGTCGATGAGCCTTTATTTTGCGCTGGCCGTCAGCCAGGGCGATTGGCGGATCCTGGTGCTCAAGATCGCGCTGGAGAACGTGGCCGAGGGCATGGCCGACGCGGCCTTCCTCACCTACCTGGCGTCGTTGTGCTCGGTTGCCTTCACCGCGACCCAGTATGCCCTGCTGTCGTCGCTATCGGCACTCGGGCTGCGCACGCTCGGCGGTTTCTCGGGGGTGCTTGCGGCGGCGATGGGCTGGGTCGAGTTCTATGCCGTGACGATCTTCGCGGCTCTTCCGGCCATGCTGATCATGCTTTGGCTGGTGCGCCATCTGCCTTCGGCGCGCGAGCCCGCGGCAGCACCGCGGGAAGCCACACCGTGACGGTGGTGCCGACGCGTTCGGTGCTGTCGATGGCGAGCTGGCCGCGATGCCGGTTGACGATGTGCTTGACGATGGCGAGGCCCAGCCCGGTGCCGCCGACCGCCCGGGAACCCTGCTTGTCGGCGCGGTAGAACCGCTCGGTCAGGCGCGGGATGTGAGCGCGGGCGATGCCCTGCCCGTTATCGGCCACCGTGATGACGACGCCGGGCCGTGCCGGCCAGGGCGGACCGGGGGCCGCGTCCTGTGCCGCCAGCAGCAGCGTCCCGTCCTCACGGCCATATTTTACCGCATTGTCCAGCAGGTTCTGCAGCACCTGCTCGAGCTGGTCCTCGTCGCCCAGGACCGGCGGCAAGCCGGACGGGCACTCCACCCGCAAGCGTTGGCGGCGGCCGCGGATTTGCGGCTCGAACGCCGCCGCGAGGCGCCGGATCAGCGGCTGCAGCTCGACGTGCTCGGCCGGCGCCTGGTGCTCGGTCAGCTCGATGCGGGACAGGCTGAGCAGGTCGTCGATCAGCCGGTTCATGCGCTGCGCCTGTGCGGCCATGATGCCCAGGAACCGCGCCTGTGCCGGCGGGTCGTCGGCCGCCGGACCGCGCAAGGTGTCGATGAAGCCGATCAGGCTGGCGAGCGGCGTGCGCAGCTCGTGGCTGGCATTGGCGACGAAGTCGGCGCGCATGCGCTCGACCGCACGCTCGCGGGTGCGGTCCGACAGCACGGCCACGAGCCGGCCGCCATCGGCCAGCGGCGCGAGCAGCGGGATGACGGTGGCGGACACCTCGCGCGACACCGGGACCGGTAAGCTCAGTTCCGCCGATTGCTGCCGGCCCTCGGCCAGCGCCCGGTCGATGGCCGCACGCAGGTCGGGATGGCGCAGCACGGCGCTGATCGCCGGGCCAAACGCCGCCTCGGCCGCGTCGTTGGTCCGGCATACCGCGCGCCCCCGGCCGAGCACGACCAGCGGATCGGGCAGCAGGCGGACCAGCGCTTGCTCGGCCTGCACCACCGCGGCGGCGTCGGCGAGCTCCGCAGCGGTGGCGCGCGACAGGCGATCGGCTTCACGGGCGATGTGGGAAGTGGCCGAGAACAGCGGCGCCTTGGGTGCGGCCATGCTCGGGTCGCCGCGGAAGGCCCGGAGCACGCGATCCAGGTCCTGCACCCACAGCAACGCCAGCAGTACCGCGTAGGCGGCCACGGCGCCAATGCCGGCGGCGGCCGGTTTCCAGCCCATCGCCCCGCCCATCGCCAGCACCAGCAGAACGCCGGTTGGACCGACGGCCAGCACCGCAGCGAGGCGAAGCGGGTATTGCAGGGCGCGCACGGCGCCGCGGCCGGCCGGCCGGCTAAACGCCCGGGGCTGCTAGCGATTGCGGGGCCGGCTGCACGATATGGCTGCCGCCCCGGTCCACCTGGAAGATAGCCAAGCCACGGCGCACCTGGCCGTTCGGCTGCAGCGCAACCAGGCCGTCGGCGCCGGCAAAGCCGTCCGGGCGAGACAGCGCGTTCACCGCGAACCCCTGCGGCGTGGCGACCGACCGGGCCATCCCGGCAGCGTCATAGGCGATGGAGGCGAAGTCGCGGGGTGGAGCGTTGTATTTGGCAGCATATTGCTGCTCGAACCCGGTGCGCGCCGCCGGGTCGGGGGCGGCGAACCAGGCGCCGGCAAGACCTGGCAGTTGCGATGCCTCGCGCAGCCAGGTGGCCGGGCCCAGAATACGGACCTGATCCGGCGGCAGATCGTAGAAGGCGAGCAGCGGCACGACCTGACCGAGCAGCCCACCCGACGCACCAAGCAGCAACGCGTCCATCGGCGGCGGCGGCGGCGCTTGCCGGCCGATCTCGGCAGCCTGGCGGCGTCCGTCGGCGTCGTTGCTGGCCCGTGCCGCCCGTTGCTGCGCCTCGATGGCGCCGCGCCGGCTGCCGTAATCCGACACCGTTTTCAGGGCGTCGTTGAAGCCGGTGAAGCTGTATGGCGCGCGGACGATGCGCGGTTCGCTCAAGCTCGCCTCGGTGGCCGCGGCGCGCAACCCGGCGGCCAGGGCGTCGCCGAAGCTGTTCTGCGGCAGCACGGCGGCCAGGCGGCCCTTGTTCTCGGCGCCGACCGCCAGCACCAGCCGGCGCACTTGCTGCGCCGGGGTGATGCCGAGCGTCCACACGCCCGGTTGGGACAGGCTCGCATCGGAGGTGAAGGCCAGCACCGGAACGCCGGCCGCCGTGGCGACCGGCGCCACAGCCGCGGTTTCGGCAGCGGTCAAAGGGCCGAGCAGCAGGCCCGCCCCGCCGGACAGGGCGGCGTGCGCGGCGTTGGCCGCGCCTTCGGGCGTGCCGGCCGTGTCGTACTGATCGAGCGGCAGCCCGTCGGGGCTGCCGGGCCGGCCGGGGCTGCCGAGCGAGAGTTGGGCCGCTTGCAGCAAGGCCCGCCCCACTTCGGCATTCGGGCCGGTCAGCGGCAGCAGGATGCCAATCCGACGGCCCGGCCCGGCCGTGTCCGGCGCCGACGCCGCGCCCGGGACGGATGCGCCATAGCCTCGGGACTGTGGCGGGGCTACGCAAGCCGACAGCGCCAGCGCCGCACACAAGGCGGTGCTGGCGGCGAGTGCGCGCCGGGGCAGGGGTCCCGTGCGGAGGAGACCTGATGACCGGACCAGCCGAGCCACGAGACGAAACATCGACACCTCCCGAGGTGGCCATCGATCAAGAGGTCGAGCCCACGTCATCCGCGTCTATACCAAGCGGCCTCGTGCTGGTAGCCACCCCGATTGGCCATCTCGGAGACATTTCAGCGCGGGCGCTGGATGTGCTGCGTGGCGCCGATCTGATCTTGTGCGAAGACACCCGCACCACCGCGCGGCTGTTGAGCGAATACGGAATCGGAGTTCGGACCGAGCCGCTGCATGATCACAACGAGGCCGGGCGGACGCCGGCGCTGGTGGCACGGCTGCAGCGTGGGGCCAGGATGGCGCTGGTGTCGGACGCGGGCACGCCGCTGGTGTCCGATCCCGGCTATCGCCTGGTGCGGGCGGCGGTCGAGGCGGGCGTGCCGGTGTCGGCGGTGCCGGGTCCGAATGCTGCGGTGATGGCGCTGGTGCTGTCGGGCCTGCCGCCGCAACCGTTCCTGTTCGCAGGTTTCCCGCCGCCGCGCTCGGCCGCGCGCCTGGCCGGGTTTGCCCGCTTGCGTGCCGCCGAGCGCGCCGGGTTGTCGGCGACGCTGGTGTGGCACGAGGCGCCGCACCGCCTGGCCGAGGCGCTGGCCGACCTTCTATCCGTGTTCGGCGACCGGCCGGCGGCGGTCTGCCGCGAACTCACCAAACGGTTCGAGGAGGTGCGGCGCGGCCCGTTATCGGCGCTGGCGACCCATTACGCCACCCATGCGCCCCGGGGCGAAATCACAGTCGTGCTTGGTTCTGCGCCGGAGGAAGCGGCCGACCCCGAGGACCTGGACGCGGCCCTGCGCCGCGCGTTGCAGGGAACCAGCGTGCGTGACGCCGCTGCCCTGGTGGCGACAGCGACGGGGCTGCCGCGCAAGACGGTTTACGCCCGCGCCCTCGAACTCGCCAACGAGCGCTGACCGAAGCCCTCGCCCCAAAGCCCTCGCCCTCGAGCGAGGCAGCCAGGGTGGTCAGCGGCCGGAGATGATCCGCTCGACGAGTTGCTTCACGCTCGGGATGAAGCCGTTGGAGTAGAACGGGTCGCTGGCGAAGCGGAACGCGTTGTGGCCGCTGAACATCAGCTGGTGCTCGATGGCGTCCTGCGTTTGGTCGTGACGGCGCACCTGTTGCAGCGTTTTCTGGATGCAGAACGAGCGCGGGTCGGCCTTCTTGCCGTTGTCGAAAGTCGGCTCGTGCTGGCTCCAATTGCTGAAGCGGCACACGCTGAGGCAGCCCATGCACTCGACCTGGTCCTTGGTGATCTGCGCCGCCCGCTCCGGGGTAACGAAGATCAGCGTCGCATCGGGGGTGCGCAGGGCTTCGGTGAAGCCGGCGGCGATCCAGCCCTCGACGTTGAACAAGTCGGGCGGCGTCAAGTAGACCGGACGCTTGCGTGGTCCGATGCCCAGCATTGCCACGTGCTCGCCCACCGGCTCGGTGGTGTAGGCGACCTGGTGCTCGGCACGGTCGCGCAGCTCGTGGATGAAGCCGTTGTTGACGGCGCTGCTGTAGAAGCCAGTCGGGCTGAACTTATTGAGGAAGACGTCGCCCTCCTTCAGCGTCAGCAGCCGTTGCTTCCACGCGTCGCTGATCGGGCTTTCCTGCGTCAGCAAGGGACGGGTGCCGAATTGGAAGGCGATCGGTCCCAGATCGGGGTTGTCGATCCAGTCCTCCCACTCCTCGAGCCACCACACCCCGCCGGCCATGATAATCGGCACCTGGTCCAGCCCGAATGTGCGCATCAGCTTGCGGAGCGCGAGCACGCGCGGGAACGGGTCCTCCGGCTTGGTCGGGTCCTCGCCGTTGGACAGGCCGTTATGGCCGCCGGCAAGCCACGGATCCTCGTAAACGACGCCCCCCAACAACGCCGCCGCCTTGCTGTAGGCGCGCTTCCACAACGCGTTGAAGGCGCGGGCGGAGCTGACGATCGGGTAATAGTGCACACCGAACTTGGCGGCGATGTCGGACAGACGATACGGCATGCCGGCGCCGCAGGTCAGGCCGTGGATCATGCCCTTGGCACCCTCGAGCACGCCACTGATCACCCGCTCGGCGCCGCCCATCTCCCACAGGATGTTGGCATGGATGCGGCCCTTGCCGCCGCTGAGATCCCAGGCGCGCTTGGCCTGGGCGATGCCGCCCTGGATGCCGAACTGGATCAGCTCCTCATGGCGCTCGCGCCGGGTGCGGCCATGATAGGTCTGATCGAGCGGATTGCCGTCTTCGTCGTAGTAGTCGGCGTTCACCGCGCTGAAAGTGCCGGCCCCGCCGGCGGCCGCCCAGTGCCCCGACGATACGCCGGTGGACACGCCGATGCCCTTTCCGCCCTCGACTAACGGCAGCACGTCCACGCCGCCCATGCGGATCTCGTTGATGGCCTTCATGTCCGCTGCAGCCCCGAATGCACGGTTGAATTGAGCTAGATTGGAACACCGGGCCGAGAGTCCAGCCCGGTGCTCACGTTTTGTGACCGCGTATTACTCGGCGGCGGCGTCACGACGCTCGCGGCCACCGCCTTCACGGCCACCCTCACGGCCCGGCTTCGCGCCGACCTGATCGGTGATGTCGGCGCCGCTGGCCTGGTCCACCACCCGCATCGACAGCTTGACCTTGCCGCGGTCGTCGAAGCCGAGGACCTTGACCTTCACCTGGTCGCCCTCCTTGACCACGTCGGTCGTCTTGGCGACCCGGGTCGGCGCCAGCTCGCTGATATGCACCAGCCCGTCCTTGGCGCCGAGGAAGTTCACGAACGCGCCGAACTCGGCGGTCTTCACCACCTTGCCATTATAGATCACGCCCACTTCCGGTTCGGCGACGATGCCGCGGATCATCGAAATCGCCTTCTGCGACTTGGCGTCATCGCTCGAGCTGATCTTGATGGTGCCATCGTCCTCGATGTCGATCTTGGCGCCGGACTGCTCGACGATGTCGCGAATCACCTTGCCGCCGGTGCCGATGACCTCGCGGATCTTCTCCTTCGGCACGCTGATGGTCGTGATCTTCGGCGCCGTCGCGGCGACGTCGCTGCGCGCGCCGGTGATGGCGCGGGCCATCTCGCCAAGGATATGCAGCCGTCCCTCGCGCGCCTGGTCGAGCGCTATGCGCATGATGTCGGCGGTGATGGACGTGATCTTGATGTCCATCTGCAGCGAGGTAACGCCTTCCTCGGTGCCGGCCACCTTGAAGTCCATGTCGCCCAGATGGTCCTCGTCACCAAGGATGTCGGACAGCACGGCGAAGCCGCGCTCCTCCTTGATCAGGCCCATGGCGATGCCGGCCACCGGACGCTTCAGCGGCACGCCGGCGTCCATCAGCGACAGGCTGGTGCCGCAAACGGTCGCCATCGAGCTGGAGCCGTTGCTTTCGGTGATCTCGCTGACCACCCGGAGCGTGTAAGGGAAGTTGCCCTTTTCCGGCAGCACCGGCCGTACGGCGCGGTAGGCGAGCTTGCCGTGCCCGATCTCGCGCCGGCCCGGCGAACCCATGCGGCCTGCTTCGCCAACGCTGTAGGGAGGGAAGTTATAATGCAGCATGAAGTGCTCGCGACGCTCGCCCTCCAGCGCGTCGATGACCTGCTCGTCCTGTCCGGTGCCGAGCGTGGCGACGCACAGCGCCTGCGTCTCGCCGCGGGTGAACAGGGCGGAGCCGTGCGCGCGCGGCAGGATGCCGACCTCGGCGATGATCTGCCGCACCGTGCGGGTGTCACGGCCGTCGATCCGCTTGCCGGTGTCGAGGATGGCGTTGCGGACGACGTCCGCCTCGAGCTTCTTGAACAGCGGCTTGGCTTTTTCCCCGTCGAGCCCTTCGGCGACCAACGCGTCGGTCGCGGCCTTTTTGGCGGCGGCGACCTTCTCTTGGCGGACCTGCTTCTGTGTCTCGGTATACGCCTCGGCCATGCCGGTGCGCGCCAGGGCGTCGATGCGGGTCTTGAGCGCGGCCACCTCGGGCGCCGGTTCGGCAACGTCCCACGGGTCCTTTGCCGCGGCTTCGGCCAATTCGATGATCGCCTGGATCACCGGGCGCATCGCGTCGTGGCCGAAGGTGACGGCGCCGAGCATCACGTCTTCGGAGAGTTCCTGCGCCTCGCTTTCCACCATCAGCACACCCTCGGTGGTGCCGGCGACGACAAGGTCGAGCTTGGTCGTGCCCATTTGCTCGGCGGTCGGGTTGAGAACGTAGGCGCCCTCGTGGAAGCCGACGCGGGCTGCGGCGACCGGGCCGAAGAACGGGATGCCGGACAGGGTGAGTGCGGCGGAGCAGCCGATCATGGCGACCACGTCGGGGTCGTTCTCCATGTCGTGGCTCAGCACGGTGGCGACGACCTGGACCTCGTTGCGGAACCCGTCCGGGAACAGCGGCCGGATGGGGCGGTCGATCAGGCGGCTGACGAGGACCTCCTTCTCCGACGGACGGCCCTCACGCTTGAAGAAGCCGCCCGGGATCTTGCCGGCGGCGAACGCCTTCTCCTGGTAGTTGACCGTCAGCGGGAAGAAGTCCTGGCCAGGCTTGGGGGTGCGCACGCCGACCGCGGTGCACAGCACGATGGTGTCGCCATAGCGCGCGAGCACGGCGCCGTCGGCCTGGCGGGCGATCTTGCCGGTTTCGAGAATGAGCGTGCGTCCGCCCCACTCGAGTTCCTTGCGGAAGTAGTTGAACATAGGTGTATCCCTTCGACGAAGGGCAGGAAGCGGGCGAGCGTGGGTTCGCTTCACGGGTGCGGCGTCTCGGGCGACAAGGGCGCGGCGCATTCGGGTGCGACCGCGGAACCAAGTGGCCGGAGGCGCCGTCGCAATCGCGGAGCCCACGGGCTGCCGGCAGCCCTGCCGGTGTGCGGCCGCCCGGCGCCACCATTGACGCCGGGCGTTAAGCGTTAGCGGCGCAAGCCCAGGCGCTGAATGAGCGTCTGGTAGCGAGCGCTGTCCTTCTTGTTGAGGTAGTCCAACAGGCGGCGCCGACGTCCGACCAGCATCAGCAGGCCGCGGCGGCTATGGAAATCCTTGGCATGGGTCTTGAGGTGCTCGGTCAGGTTGCTGATCCGCTCGGACAGCAGCGCGACCTGAACTTCGGGGCTGCCGGTATCGGCATCCGCCAACTTGTACTCGGAAACCAGCGTCGTGCGACGCTCCGCGGTGATCGACATCGTGATGCTCCGGATGGGGGTTAAAGCAGGCGCTCGGGACGCAGCATTCCGCCCTCGAGGCGGCACAACCCGATCACGCGCCCCCCCGCCATGGCGCGAGCCAATCCGCCATCGGGATCGGCCGCCGGTGGAATGCGGCCCATCAGGTCGACCAGGCTGATTGCCTGGCCGTGTGACAGGCCGAAGGCCTCCGATTCAGTCAAGGCCAGCGCCGGGATGTCGGCCAGCGCGGTCGCAACCGGAAGCAGGAGGTCCGGGGGGATGGGCGGGGTATCGGGGCTGCCCACGCATTTGTCCAGTGAAATCGATTGCACTTCCGTGAACGGTCCGACCCGCAGCCGGCGCAGGGCGGCGATGTGGCCAACCGTGCCGCACGCCGTCGCCAGGTCACGCGCCAGGCTGCGCATGTAGACCCCCTTGCCGGATTGCACCTCGAACACCGCGGTGTCGGGGTCGGGACGTTCGATCAGCTCGAACCGGTCTACCCGGGCCGGCCGTGGCGGCAGGTCGGGCGCGCGGCCCTCGCGCGCCATGTCGTAGGCGCGCTCGCCCGCGACCTTGATGGCGGAGTACGCCGGCGGCACCTGCATGATATCGCCGATGAAGCCGGGCAGGGCGGCGCGCAGCTGCTCGTCGGATGGGCGGACGTCGCAGCGGGCCACGACCGCGCCGTCGGCGTCGTCGGTGTCGCGCGCCTCCCCCAGCCGCAGCGTGAAGCGATAAAGCTTGGTTCCGTCCATGACGTACGGCACGGTCTTGGTGGCGTGGCCGAACGCGATCGGCAGCACGCCGGTGGCAAGCGGGTCCAGCGTGCCGCCATGACCGGCTTTCTGCGCATCGAAGCCGCGCTTGACCTTGTTCACCACGTCCGTGCTGGTCAGGCCCGGGGGTTTGTCGATGATCAGCCAGCCGTTCAACGGCCGGCCGCGCTTCTTGCGCATGGGGGTTCAACTCGTTTTTTGGGTGGCGGGGGTGTAGGCCCAGCCCGGCGGATCGTCCAGAGCATGCAGGGTTGTGACTGCATCCGCCTGCCCGGCAATGGTAACCGAACGGGTGGCGTTCGACTCACGTCAGCGAGCGCCTGACGCGCAGCCGCGTCTTGTTCACACCGGGAGGCGGTATGTTTCGTTGGCTTGCCATTGTGATCGTGTTGTCCATCGGCGTCGCGCAAGCGGCCCCGCCGCCGCCGGAAAGCCGGGACGGACGGATCATGCGCGGCTTCGAAGACTGGATCCGCGGCCAGAACAACGCCGCCGGCCGCAACTGCTGCAACGTCAGTGACGGCCGCCCGCTTGACCTGTCGGAGTTGCGCGTCACCGACGGCCATTACCAGGTGCTATATGCCAAGCGGCACTGGGCCGAAGGCACCGACGAGTGGATCGACGTGCCCGATGGCGCGCTGCTGAAACAGATGTCCCCGGCGGGCTACGCGATCGCGTGGATCAACGGCGGCCGGGTGGACTGCCTGGCGCTGGCGGGGGCGGTGTGAGCGCCGGGCCGGAAGACGGCCCTCCGGCTATTCGCTTTCCAGGTCCCGCGCCACGTCCGGGCGCTTCATGAGCCGATCGATCTGCATGGCGTAATCGAGCGTCGTGTCGGGTTGAAAGCTGAGGTTCGGCGCCACCCGCAGCCGCATCTCGTGCGCCACCTGACCGCGCAGATAGGCGGCCGCCCGCTTCAACGCCGGCAGCAATTCTTCGATGTCCGATCGCCCCAACCGCGCCACGAAGGCGGTGGCGTTGCGGAGGTCGGGACTGACCCGAACCTCCGTCACCGTCACACGCTCACTGGCAAGCTCGGGGTCGCGGAACTCGCCGCGCAGGAACACCCCCGCGAGCACGTGACGGATTTCCTCGCCGACGCGCAGCTGACGTTGCGTCGGCGCCTTTGCCGACACGGGCTTGCGGGGCGAGGGGGACCGGGGCGGCTTGCTCACCCCGGCACCATCTCCACCTCGAAGCACTCGACCATGTCGCCTTCGCGCAGGTCGTTGTAGCCGGCGAAGCTCAGGCCGCACTCGTAGCCACGGGCGACTTCGCGGACGTCGTCCTTGAAGCGCTTCAGCTGGCTGAGCTCGCCCGAGTGGATCACCACGCCGTCGCGCAGCAGGCGGACGCCGCAGCCGCGCCGGACGAGGCCTTCGGTGACCATGCAGCCCGCGACCTTGCCGGTCTTGGTGATGTCGAACACCTTGCGGATCTCGGCGTAGCCCAGGAACTTCTCCCGCGCCTTCGGCGCCACCTTGCCGCGGACCAGCTTCTCGATGTCGTCGGCGACATCGTAGATGATCGAGTAGTAGCGGATGTCGACGCCATCCCGCTGCGCCAGCTCCCGCGCCTGCGTTGTCGCACGCACGTTGAAGGCGACGATCACCCCCTGGCTGGCCTTGGCAAGCTGCACGTCGCTTTCGGTGATCTGACCGACGGCGGCCAGCAACACCCGCACCCGGACCTCCTCGTGCGCGAGCTTCTGTACGGTGGCCTGGATCGCCTCGGCGCTGCCCTGCACGTCGGCCTTGACCAGAACCGCAACTTCCTTCTGCTCGCCGGCGACGATGCGGGCCAGCATCTCGTCGAGCGTGCCGCGGGCCGCGGTGGCGACGCCGGCGGCACGGTCGCGCAGCTTGCGCTGGCGGAATTCGCTGATTTCCCGCGCCTGCTGCTCGTTCTCGACCATGACGAACGGCTCGCCGGCCGACGGCGCGCTGGACAGGCCGAGGATCTCGACCGGGGTCGAGGGGCCCGCCACCTTGATCTGCTTGGACTTGTCGTCGAGCATCGCCCGCACCCGGCCCCATTCGGCGCCGGCCACCACGATGTCGCCCTGGTGCAGCGTGCCCTTCTGGATCAGCACGGTGGCGACCGGGCCGCGGCCGCGGTCGAGCCGGCTTTCGATCACGCTGCCCTCGGCGGCGCGATCCGGATTGGCGCGCAGGTCGAGGATCTCGGCCTGCAGCATGATCGCCTCCTCGAGCGCTTCGAGGCCGGTGCGCTTGGTCGCCGACACCTCCACGTCCTGGGTATCGCCGCCGAGCTCCTCGACCACGATCTCATGGCTCAGCAGCTCCTGGCGCACCCGGTTCGGGTTGGCGTCCGGCTTGTCCATCTTGTTGATGGCGACGATGATCGGTGCGTCGGCCGCCTTCGCATGGCGGATCGCCTCGATCGTCTGCGGCATGACGCCGTCATCGCTGGCGACCACCAGGACGACGATGTCGGTCACCGATGCGCCGCGGCTGCGCATCGCCGTGAACGCTTCGTGGCCCGGTGTGTCGATGAAGGTGATCTTGTTGCCGGCCTTTGTCTGCACCGTGTAGGCGCCGATGTGCTGGGTGATGCCGCCGGCCTCGCCGGCCGCGACGTCGGTGGAGCGCAGCGCGTCGAGCAGGCTCGTCTTGCCGTGGTCCACGTGGCCCATGATGGTCACGACCGGGGCGCGCGGAAGCAACTCGGTGTCGACGTCTTCCTCGCCGTCGATGCCCAGTTCCACGTCGTCCTCGGCGACCCGGCGTACCCGGTGGCCGAACTCCTGCACCACGATCTCGGCCGTGTCGGCGTCGATCGACTGCACCGGCGTGGCCATGACGCCCATGCGCATCAACGCCTTGATCACGTCGGGCATGCGGGCGGCCATACGGTTGGCGAGGTCCTGCACCGTGATGGTCTCTGGCAGCACGACGTCGCGCACCACCTTCACCTGATCGCTGCGCAGAGCTTCCAACTCGGCCTGGCGCCGTTCACGCTCGCGCTGGCGGCGCACGGAGGCGAGGCTGCGGCTCTTGTCGTCGTCGCCCTCGATCGCGGCGAGCACGTCGATGCGGCCGGCGCGGCGGCCGTCACCGGCCTTCTTGACCACGGCCGGGCCGGGCTTGCGGCCGGGCACGACGATGCCGGGGCGACGGCGCGGCGCCTCATCCTCCTCGCCGGGGCGGGTGGGCTTGAGGCTGAGCGTACCCGGCGCGGCCGGACGTGCGGCGTCGCCGGGCTTGGCGGCCGGGGCCGGGGTCGCGGCCTTGGCGACCGGTTGAGCGGCCGTCGCCGCGCCCGCTGCCTGGGCCGGCTGCGCTGCCTGGGCGGCTTCGGCGGCACGTTGCGCGGCTTCCTGTGCGACCCGCTCGGCCTGCTCTTCCGCGGCGCGGCGGGCATCTTCCTCCGCGGCCTTGCGGGCCTCTTCCTCACGTCGCCGGGCTTCCTCGGCGGCCGACAGGATCGAGATCTTCTCCTGCTCACGCCGCTCGGCCTCGCGGCGGGCCGCGTCCTTCTGCTGCTCGACGAGCACGCGCTGGCGGACAGCGATCTCGGCCGCGGTCAGGCCCCGGGCAGGAGCGGCGGTGCGGGGCGCCGGTGCGGGGCGGCCCGGCTGCGCCGCCGGTGTTACCGTGACCGGAGCGGTAGGCGCCGGCGGAGCGACCGGGCTGCGCTTCTTGCGCACCTCGACCTGCACCACCTTTGAGCGGCCATGGCTGAAGCTCTGCCGCACCGAACCGGCGTCGACGGTCCGGCCCACTTCGGCGCGTCCTGCCGGACGCAGTGACAACCGACCCTTTGCCGCTTCCTGATCTTTACTATCGCTCATCGACCCGCCTGTTTCATCCATCAAGCTGCCTCGTATCATTGGGCAGCGTCTTTCGTTTCCAAGCCGCGCGGCGTCGCCGCCGGCCTAATCCTGTCCCGCCACCGGTGAGCCGGCGACCTCGGTTACCGGTTAGCCGGCGACCTCGGTTACCGGTTGGCCGGCAACCCCGGTTGCCGGTGGTCCGGCAACCCCGGTTGCTGGCGTGCCGGCAACCCCGGCGAGGCGCTGCGCCTCGATCGCCAGCGACTCGGCCAGCCGACCCGGCGCGATCACCACGTGAACGACCTGATCCCGTCCGAAAATCGCCCCCAACGCCGCCGCCGGCAACGGACATGCAACCGGAATGTCCTTCGCGCCACTCACGAACCGGGCACGCTCATCAACGCTCCCGTCCGACGCTTGAATCACCAAAGCCGCGCGTCCGGCTTGCAGCCGCTCGCGCGCCTTCTGGAAGCCACAGACCGCCTGTCCCGCACGTCGGCTCAAACCAAGCAGTTCGGTCACTCGGCGCGTCAGCCCGATCTCCACGCGGTCAACCAGGTCGGCCGGCACCGATACCGACCCCTTGGCGGCCCTGGCGAACGCGCCACGGATGCGAGCAGTTTCTAACACATCCCGACGCGCGCTCAACCAGATTCCCCGCCCGGGCAGCCTTGCAAGCAGGTCAGGCACGACCATCCGGTCCGGCCCGACCACGAAGCGCAGCATCCGGGCTCGGTCACCGTGCTGCCGGGTCACGGCGCAGCGGCGCAGCGGGCCGTGCTCGGGCTCGGGCTCGTCGTCTTCGGCGAATGCCGCAGCCGGACCGGCGTCAGCCGGACGGTGGTCGGCGGCGATCAGGCCAGGATTGTGGACCGCGGGCGGCTCATGGTGACGGGGTATGGTCGTGATCCGCCTCCATTGCCATTGCCGGCGCCGCCTGCTCTTCGTCGAACCAGTGCGCCCGTGCGGCCATGATGACCTGGTTGGCCGTGTCCTCGTCCATGCCATCGGTGCCGACGATCTCGGTCAACTCGTCCGAGGCGAGGTCAGCCAGGTCGTCCAGCGTCTTCACCCCTTTTTCGCCCAGCGCCACCAGCATCGCCGGGGTCAGCACCTCGATGGAGGCGACCTCGTCGGACACGCCCAGCGCCACCCGCTTCTCGGTCAGCTCGGTGTCGCGGCGATCGAGGAAGGCCTGGGCGCGGCGGATCAACTCGTCGGCCACGCTTTCGTCGAACCCCTCGATCTCGGCCAGCTCTTCCGGCGGCACGTAGGCCAGTTCCTCGACGCTCGTGAAGCCTTCGGTCACCAGCAGGCCGGCAATCACGTCGTCCACGTCCAGCGCCTCGACGTAGAGGCCGGTGCGGCGGCGGAACTCCTCCTGACGGCGCTCGCTCTCCTCCGCCTCGGTCAGGATGTCGATGTCCCAGCGGGTGAGCTGGCTCGCCAGCCGCACGTTCTGGCCGCGGCGGCCGATCGCGAGGCTCAGCTGCTCGTCGGGCACCACCACCTCGACCCGGCCGGCTTCCTCGTCCATCACCACCTTGGTGACCTCGGCCGGCGCCAGCGCGTTCACCACAAAGGTCGCGTGCTGCGACGACCACGGGATGATGTCGATCTTCTCGCCCTGCAGTTCCTGGACGACGGCCTGCACGCGGCTGCCGCGCATGCCGACGCAAGCACCGACCGGGTCGATGGACTGGTCGCGGCTGATTACCGCCATCTTGGCGCGGCTGCCGGGATCGCGCGCGACCGCCTTGATCTCGATGATGCCGTCGTAGATCTCGGGCACCTCTTGGGCGAACAGCTTGGCGAGGAACGCCGGGTGGGTTCGGCTGAGGAAGATCTGCGGCCCGCGCAGCTCTTCCCGCACGTCGTAGATGTAGGCCCGCACCCGGTCACCGTTGCGGAAGCTTTCGCGCGGGATCAGCTCGTCACGGCGCAGCAGCGCTTCAGCGCGGCCGAGCTCCACCATCAGGTTGCCGTACTCGGTGCGCTTGACGACGCCGTTGATGATCTCGCCGACGCGGTCCTTGAACTCGTCGAATTGCTTCTTGCGCTCGTATTCGCGCACCCGCTGCACGATCACCTGCTTGGCGGTTTGGGCAGCGATGCGGCCGAAGTCGATCGGCGGCAACGGGTCGACCAGGTGGCCGCCGATCTCGATGTCGGGCTGGAACTTGCGAGCGATGTGGACCGGAATCTGGGTCTCGTCGTTCTCGACCGTTTCCACCGCCTCGGTCCAGCGGGTCAGCCGGACGTCGCCGGTCTTGCGGTCGATGGTGGCGCGGATGTCCTTCTCGTGGCCGTACTTGGCCTTGCCGGCCTTCTGGATCGCCTGCTCCATGGCTTCCAGCACTTCCTCGCGCTCGATCGACTTCTCCCGCGCGACGGCGTCGGCCACCAGCAGCAGTTCGGGGCGGGAAACGGAGGTGTCCATCGAAGGCGCTCCTTAGTTCGGCAAGGCGTGGGTGGGGGCGGCGGTGGCCGCGATCAGTTCGTCGGTGAGGATAAGCTTAGCACGCCGCAGGTCGGCGAGGGGGAGCACGACTTCGGTGCCGTCGTCGAGGCGCATCCGGGCAGCCGTCGCGTCGGCGCCGACGATGATGCCGGTGAAGCGGCGGCGGCCATCCACCGGCGCCAGCATCTCCACCCGCGCCTGATGCCCGGCAAAACGCACCCAATCCTTCACCCGCGTCAACGGCCGGTCGATGCCGGCGCTGCTGACCTCGAGGTTCCAAGCGCCGGGCAGCGGGTCGTTCACGTCCAGCACGGCGCCAATCGCGTGAGTGATCCGTTCGCAATCCTCGACCGCGATCAGCTGGCCGTCGGCGCGGTCGGCCATCACCTGCACGGTCGGACGTTCGCGGCCCAGCACCAGCACGCGCACCAACTCATAGCCGAGCCCTTCCAAGGTCGGCGTTATAGCGGCCGCGATTCGGGCCTCGAGGCCGGAATGTCTCGCGTCGTCGCTCAGTGCGTCAGGTCGGTCGGCTCGCGCCATCGCGTGGGTCCAAAACAGAAAAGGCGGCCCGTTAAGGCCACCCCCGCTTAGTATCGGAGAGATTGGATGGCGAGTAGATAATCTACCCTGGCCCACCCTGCAAGGGCGGCGCCGCGGCGGCGGCCGGCCGAGGCAAGGCGCGGGCCAGCAGCGCCTCACCCCAACCGCGCAGGAGCCGGCGGCCAGGAAGCTCCACCCCATGGTGGGCCAGCAGCGCGACGGCGAGCACCACGGCGAAATAGGCCGCCAGTTCAAGCGGGAACGGCCCCCAACCGAGCGGGACGAGCCGTAGCAGAACCACGTGCACGAGGTAGATGGCGTAGGACATCACGCCCAGCCGGTAGACCGGACCTGTCGCGAACCCCGCCCATAGCGGACCCCGCCCGGCGTGCAGGCCCAGCACGATCACCGGCAGCAGGGGGTAGATCAGCAGGTCGTGCACCCGCCCCAGCATCGATGCCAGCATCAGCGCGAGTGCGCCGGGTCCGACCCAACCGGCGCCGCGGTCCATCAACTGCCGCAGCCCGGGCATCTGCCCGGCCCGCCACGCGACCATGCCGAGCACGAACCCGGCGAGGCAGCGCAACACCGGCAATACGCTGTAGTTAAAGTAGATGTCGAGCGGTCCACGCCGGACCGGCCCGATCGGCAAGGCCAGGGCGACGCAAAGCGCCAGGGCGGCGACGGTGAACAGGAGGCCAGCCACCGCCCCGTGGCGGCTGTGCAGCACGACCGGGACCAGCAGCGGGAACAACAGGTAGGCCAGCAATTCGGTGCTGATCGACCAGGCCGGCGAGTTGATCTCCGCGCTGACGCCCCAAGCCTGCAGCATGGCCAGGTTGATCGCGACCAGGCGCGCCGAAATCGACCCGCCGGACAGCAGCAGCGGGGCGACAATGGCCGCGATCACAGCGGCATGCAGCGGCCAGAGCCGCGCCACCCGCCGCACGAGGAACACCGCGAAGCAGCGCCACCGGCCGGACCCAGCGGCCGCGAACCATGGCCCGTACACCATCGCCATGACGAAGCCGCTGAGCACGAAGAACAGGTCGACGCCGAGGTAGCCTTTCAGCAGCAGGCCGCCGAACCACGGAGCACGCAGATCGGGCGGCAGGTGCAGAAAGTAATGGTGCAGCAGCACCAGCATAGCGCCCACGCCGCGCAGCCCGGTCAGGGCCCGGCTCTCGGCGGCGTCCGCGGCTAGGCTGATGCGGGGTTCCATGCCGTCTTTGCGACGCCGCCGCCGGCTGCGGCTGGCCAGGCCGTGGCCGAACGTCGAAACGACCAGAACAGCGGGCGGCGGCCGGCGTGCATCGCCTTGGCTTCATAGCGCGTCGGTGGCCAGCCGTCCGGACGCGTGGCCGCTGGGGTGGTGGGCGTGAACCAGTGCTGCGCCTCCATGACCTGCGTAACCCAGGCCTGGTAGGTCGGGTCGTCGCTGGCGACACGCCATTCACCGCCGGGTTTGAGCACCCGGGCGACGAGCGGCACCTGCTCGGGGTGGACGAACCGGCGCTTGGCGTGGCGCGCCTTGGGCCAGGGATCCGGGAACAGCAGGAACACGGTGTCGAGGCAGGCGTCGGGGAGTGCACGCAGCACGATGCGGGCGTCGTCGTCCCATACGCGAAGGTTGTGCGGCAGCGCCGCCGTCGCTTCGTCGTCGTGTTCGCCCACGAGGCGGGACAGCAGCGAACACAGGCCGGCGGTGAACACCTCGCAGGCGATCAGGCCCAACTCCGGGTCCGCGGCTTGCGTCAAGGCGTGCTCGCCGCCGCCGAAGCCGACCTCCAGCGCGAGGCGTCGCACCGGCGTGTCGAAGAACAGGGCCGGTTGCGCGGCCCGATCGAGTGCCACCCGGAGCCGCGGCAGGGCAACATCCAGCATACGCTGCTGCTTCGGCCGCAGCGTATGGCCCTTGATGCGCCCGTAAAGCCGGTCGGCCGGCGGCTTGACCATCACCGCATGCGGTTCTGGCGCCGCCGCCGCCATGGCTACCGCCCGAACGCGCTCTTCAGCGCCGGCGCGAGGTCGGTCCGCTCCCAGGTAAAGGTGCCCAGCGCCTCGTCCGGCTCGCGGCCGAAATGGCCGTAGGCCGACGACGGCACGTAGATCGGCCGGTTCATCTTCAGGTGCTCGCGGATCCCGCGCGGGCTCAGGTTCATCATCTCCTGCAGCACGCGCTCGAGCTTCGCCTCGTCCACGTCGCGCCCGGTGCCTTCGAGGTCCACGTAGACCGATAGCGGGTAGGACACGCCGATCGCGTAGCTGATTTGGATCGTGCAGCGGTCGGCCAACCCCGCCGCAACCACGTTCTTGGCCAGATAGCGGCAGGCATAGGCGGCGCTGCGGTCCACCTTGGTGGGGTCCTTGCCGCTGAACGCGCCGCCGCCATGCGGCGAGGCGCCGCCGTAGGTGTCGACGATGATCTTGCGCCCGGTCAGCCCGGCGTCGCCATCAGGTCCGCCGATCACGAAGATGCCCGTCGGGTTGATGTGGAACTTGGTGTCGGCGGTGACCCAGCCTTGCGGCAGCGTGCTGTCCACGATCGGCCGCACCTTGGCCTCGATCTCCTCATGGCTCATGCCCGCCTCGTGCTGGGTCGAGACGACGATCGCGTCGGCGCCGACCGGCTTGCCGTCCACGTATTTCACGGTGATCTGGCTTTTCGCGTCCGGCAGCAGCCCGGCCGCGCCGGGGTCACCAGCCTTGCGCAGCTCGCTCATGCGGCGCAGCAGCAGGTGGGCGTAATGGATCGGCGCCGGCATCAGCGCCGGGGTCTCGTTACAGGCGAAGCCGAACATGATGCCCTGGTCGCCGGCGCCCTCGTCCTTGTTGCCGGCGCTGTCGACGCCTTTGGCGATGTCGACGGATTGCGCGTGCAGCAGGCACTCGATCTGCGTCGCTTCCCGGTAGGTGAAGCCGGACTGGTCGTAGCCGATGTCGCGGATCGCCTCGCGCGCCAGGTGCTCGAGCAGTTCTGGCGTGACCGAGGCGGGTCCGCGGGTTTCGCCGGCGATCACCACGCGATTGGTCGTCACCAGGGTCTCGCAGCCGACACGGCTCTGCGGGTCGGCGGCCAGGAAGGCGTCCAGCACGGTGTCGCTGATGCGGTCGGCGACCTTGTCGGGATGGCCTTCCGAGACCGATTCGGAAGTGAACAGATACTCGCCCTTGGCGCGCATGGATTTCTCCTCTTGTCGCGACTTCGATGAACTGGGGGTGCGGCGTCGCGCTATGCTGCGCGATCGCCCGCCGCACCGGCCGAGCGCCGGGGCGCGCAGGGTTTGGCCGAAAGGCGGAACATGGTCAAGGTGGTGACAGCAGCGTGAACGGCACCACCGGCGGGATCAGCGTGGCCGCCACGACCTCGCTGACCGGAGACCCGGCCCAGTCGGCGATCGGCCGGTAGTCGTCGAAGCGGCGCCTGCGCGCGGTGGCGGGCGGCGCGCGGTCGACATAGCCGTTGTTGAACCGGCACGCGCAAAGCTCGACCGCCGCGGCCAGGTCCTGCGTCGCGAACCGCAGCACCACCTGGTCTCGGCCGGGTTCGCTGCGGCGGAAGCGGCGCGCCAGGTGTTCGGTCGGCAGCAGGAACACCAGGCCGTTGATGAACCACCGCCACGCCTCGCAGCTGATCGCCGGGTCGAGCCGCGGCCGCAGAACCGCGTCGCGCATGCCTTGGCGGCGCAACGCAGCCGGCCCGACCTCGGCCCAGGCCGTGCGGTTTTGCCGCAGCAAAGCGGGATCATCGATGCCGTGCCGCCGGCACAACTGCCGGGCCGAGAGCAGCCCGTGCTCGCGGATGCCCGGCACGGCGGCGCGGTCGGTGACGTGGAACAGCGCGGGGAAGCGGGCGGCGAAGCTCAACCGGCCATCACGTCCCGCATCGAATACAGCCCCGGCGGCCGCCGGTGCACCCACCCGGCCGCACGGACGGCGCCGGTCGCAAAGACGCGGCGGTCGAAGGCGCGGTGGGTGAGGGCGACGTGCTCGCTGGCGCCGGCGAACAGCAGCGTGTGCTCGCCGACCACCTGGCCGCCGCGGAGTGCCGCGAAGCCGATGGCGCCCGGCCGCCGCGGGCCGGTGTGGCCGTCACGGCCGCTTTCGCTGTTGGCCGCGAGATCCACGCCGCGCCCCGACGCGACCGCCCGGCCCAAGGCCACGGCGGTCCCGGACGGCGCGTCCACCTTCTGCCGATGGTGCATCTCGACGATCTCGGCATCGTAGGCGTCGCCCGGCAAGGCCGCGGCCATGCGCTCGGCGAGCTCGAGCAGCAGCGTGACGCCGGGAGAGAAGTTGGCGGAGTAGACGACGGGAATGCGCCGTGCCGCCTCGGCCACCGCGGCCTCGTCGCCGGCCGACAAACCCGACGTGCCGAGCACCCAGGCCACCCCGGCCGCGGCAAGAGTTTCCGCATGGGCCTGCGCAGTACGAGAGATCGTGAAGTCGATCACGACGTCGCTCGCCCCGGCGAGGGCGGCCAGGTCGGGAAATACCGCGACGTCGTCGCCGGCGGGCTGTCCGCCTTGGCGCACCACGCCGCCCGCAAGCGTTGCGCCGGCGGCCCGCACCTCGGACGCGAGCAGACGGCCCATCCGGCCGGCGATTCCAACAATTCCTATCCGCATGGGGGCACTCCGGCGACCAATGCCAGTTTGCTGCGGAAGTCGTCGGGACGAAACAGAAAGGGCGCGACCGAGCGATCGGGGGGGATGATGCTCAGGCCGCGCCTCTCTCGTAACCGACGCGATCGGGGGGGACCTGCGCCGGGTAACTCGTTATACGGCGCTTGTCGGTGTTGGTTTCCCCACAAGGCCGTGAAACACCGATCGGTAAGCGGAGGCGGCCGCCCCCCAGCTTACGTCGGTGCGCATCCCGTTGCGCTGCATCCGCAGCCAGGCGTCGCCGTCGGCCCAAAGCGCGGCGGTGCGGCGGAGCGCGAAGGCGAGGCCGTCACGATCCACCGGCAGGAACTGCACGCCGGTCGCGACGCCGCTGGCCAGCCCGGCGGGGTTGGCGTCCACCACGGTGTCCGCAAGCCCGCCCACGCGCGACACCACCGGCAACGCGCCGTAGCGCAAGGCGCAGAGCTGCACGAGGCCGCACGGCTCGAATCGCGACGGCACCAGCATCGCATCGGCGCCGGCCTGAATCGTGTGCGCCAAGGGTTCGTCGTAGCCGATGCGGACGCCGATCCGGCCCGGATGCCGCGCCGCCGCGTCGCGCAGCCCGGCTTCCAGCGCCGGGTCGCCGGCACCGAGCAGCGCGAGCTGGGCGCCGAGCGCCAGCAAATCCGGGATCGCGGCCAGCACAAGGTCGATGCCTTTCTGGTCGGTGAGGCGGCTGATGATGCCGAACAACAAGGTGCCGAGCCCGGGCTCGAGCCCGAACTGCGCCTGCAGCGCGGTCTTGTTGCGGCCGCGCCGCCTGGCGGCAGCGCCGCTGTAGCGGGACGGCAGCAGCTTGTCCTTGGCCGGATCCCAGACGGTCGTGTCGATGCCGTTGACGATCCCCACCGTGTCGCCGGCGCGGGTGCGCAGCAGGCCGTGCAATCCGGCGCCGTCGGCGGGCCGGGTGATCTCGTCGGCGTAGGTGGGCGAGACCGTGGTGATCCGGTCGGCCAGCCGCAGCCCGGCCTTCAGCGGGCTGATGCCGCCGTAATACTCAACCCCGTCCAGGGTGAAGCTGCCGGGCGGGAGGTGGAGGTCGCCGAGCAGGCGGGCCGGGCACCAGCCCTGGAAAGCCAGGTTATGGACCGTGAACACGCTCGGCACGTGCGGGCCGCCGTCATAGGCGAGGTAGGCGGGCACGAACCCGGCTTGCCAATCATGGGCGTGCACCAGGTCGGGCTGCCAGTTCGGGATGGCGCCGCGGGCCATGGCGGCGCCGGCCAAGCACAGGCCGGCAAAGCGCTGCGGGTTGTCCGGCCAGTCCGTACCGGATGCGTCGTTGTAGGGGCCGCCGGGACGATCGAACAAATGCGGCGCGTCCAGCACCAGCAGCGCGAGACCATCGGCCGTTGCCGCACGGATGCGGGCCGGGCCGCCCATGAGGTCGTCGAACGCATGCAGCGTCTTGGCGCGGGGCAGGGCAGCCAGCACCGCGGGATAGCCGGGAAGCAAGGTGCGCACCTCGACCCCCAGTGGGGCGAGCGCGCCGGGCAAGGCGCCCGTGACGTCCGCGAGGCCCCCCGTCTTGATGACGGGGAACACCTCGGACGCGACAGCGAGAACTTTCAGGGTAACTCTCCAAAGTGTTGGGCAGGTCCGGGGGGCGCCGCCCCCAGCGCTTACCGCTCGAGCGCGTCGATCATCGGCTGCGTGATCAGGCAGATGCCCCGCTCGGTGCGCCGGAAGCGGGCGGCGTCGAGAGCCGGATCCTCGCCGACGACGAGCCCGTCCGGAATGCGCACCCCGCGGTCGATCACCACGTTCTTCAGCCGCGCGTGCCGGCCGACTTGCGCATAGGGCAGCACCACGGCGGCCTCGATATTGGCGTAGGAGTGCGTGTGCACGCCGGTGAACAGCAGCGAGCGTTTGACGCTGGTGCCGCTGACGATGCAGCCGCCGGACACCAGCGAACTGATCGCCTGTCCGCGGCGCTCGTCCTCGTCATGGATGAACTTGGCCGGTGGCACGATCTCGCCATAGGTCCAGATCGGCCACTCCCGGTCGAACAGGTCGAGTTTGGGCTCGAAGTCGGTGAGGTCGATGTTGGCTTCCCAATAGGCGTCAACCGTGCCGGCGTCGCGCCAGTAGGACTTCGTCTCGGCCCGGCTACGCACGCAGGAGGCGGCGAAGCGGTGCGCGACGGCTTTGCCGCCCTGCACGATGTGCGGGATGATGTTGCGGCCGAAATCGTGATCGGACTGCGGATCGGCGGCGTCGCGGCGGAGCTGGTCGAACAGGAAATCGGTCGAGAACACGTAAATGCCCATGCTGGCCAGCGCATGGTCGGGGTCGCCGGGGATGCCCGGCGGGTCCTTGGGCTTTTCCAGGAACGAGGTGATGCGGTCCTCCGTGTCGACCGCCATCACGCCGAACGCGGTCGCCTCCATGCGCGGCACTTCGACGCAGCCGACCGTCACGTCGGCGTTCTGCTCGACGTGCTGCGTCAGCATGTGGCCGTAGTCCATCTTGTAGACGTGGTCGCCGGCCAGGATGACCATGAACTCGGGCGCGTAGCTCTCGATGATGTCGATGTTCTGGTAGACAGCGTCCGCGGTCCCCGAATACCACGCGGTTTCGTCCACCCGCTGGCTCGCGGGCAGGATGTCGAAGCTCTCGTTGCGTTCGGGGCGGAAGAAGTTCCACCCGCGCTGCAGGTGCCGGATCAGGCTGTGCGCCTTGTATTGCGTGGCAACGCCGATGCGGCGGATGCCGGAGTTGAGCGCGTTGGACAGCGCAAAGTCGATGATGCGCGATTTCCCGCCGAAATAGACGGCCGGCTTCGCGCGGATGTTGGTCAGCTCGAGCAGCCGGCTGCCGCGTCCGCCTGCGAGCACGTACGCCATCGCGTGACGCACCGGCGGTGCGCTGGATCCTGTGGTCCGATTTTGCAAGACGTTCCTCCCTCAAGCTGCCGTTGCGGCCGTTATGCGTGCTCCATGGGCGCGTTCCAGATATCGGTTGCATACTCGCGGATGGTGCGGTCCGACGAGAACCACGCCACGTTGGCCGTGTTGAGCACGGCCGCCCGCCACCACTGCGCCGGCTCGCGCCACAGCCGGTCGACGGCGTCCTGGGCAGCGACGTAGCTGTCGAAGTCGGCGCAGACCATATACTTGTCCTGGTCGATGAGATGGTTCACCAGGTCGCGATAGCGGTCCGGCTCGCCGGGCGAGAACGAGCCCCGGCTGACGCTGTCGAGCGCTTGGCGCAGCGACGGGCTCGCCTCGACGGCGGACCAGGCGTTGAGGCCGCGGTTCTTGCGGGCTACCACCTGCTCGGTGGTCAGGCCGAAGATGAAGATGTTGTCGGCCCCGACATGATCGCGGATCTCGACATTGGCGCCGTCGAGCGTGCCGATCGTCAGCGCGCCGTTCAATGCCAGCTTCATGTTGCCGGTGCCGGACGCTTCCATGCCGGCGGTCGAGATCTGCTCGCTGATGTCGGCGGCGGGGATGATCTGCTCGGCGAGGCTCACGTTGTAGTTCGGCAGGAAGACGACCTTCAGCCGGCCCGCGACCGACGGGTCGGCGTTGATCACCTGGCCCACGTCGTGGGCGAGGCGGATCACCAGCTTGGCCATCCAGTAGCCCGGTGCCGCCTTGCCGGCGAAGATCTTGACCCGCGGCACCCAGTCCCGCGTCGGCTGCGCGCGGATCGCATCGTACAGCGCGACCGCTTGCAGCACGTTCAGCACCTGCCGCTTGTACTCGTGCATGCGCTTGATCTGCACGTCGAACAGGGCGGCCGGGTCGACGACGATGCCGGTGCGGTCCTCGATGGTGCGGGCCAGCGCCACCTTGGCGGTGTGACGCTGTGCGGCGAACGCCGTCTGGAACGACCGTTTGCCGGCATGCGCGGCGAGGTCCGACAGCGCGGTGACATCGGTCAGCACCCGCCCGCCGATCGTCTCGGTGATGAGCCGGGTCAGGCCCGGGTTGGCGCGATGCAGCCAACGGCGCACGGTGATGCCGTTGGTTTTGTTCTGGATGCGGCCGGGGTAGATGCCGTCCATGTCGCCGAAAATGGTTTGCCGGATCAGGGTCGTATGCAGCGCCGACACGCCGTTGATGGCGTGGCTGCCGAGGAAGGCGAGGTGTCCCATCCGCACCCGGCGGCCGTTCCGCTCGTCGATCAGCGAGGTGGCAGCAAGGAAGGCGTCATCCTGGCCCTTGACCGAGCGGACATGCTCGAGATGGCGGCCGTTCAGCAGGTAGATGATCTGCATGTGACGCGGCAGCAGCCGCTCCATCAGGCTCACCGGCCAGGTCTCGAGCGCTTCGGGCAGCAGCGTGTGGTTGGTGTAGGCGATCGTGCCGACAGTGGAGGTCCAGGCCGCCTCCCACTCGAGCCCGTGCACGTCCATCAGCAGGCGCATCAGCTCGATGACCGCGATCGCCGGGTGAGTGTCGTTCATCTGCACCGCGACCTTGTCGGCCAGGTTATCGAGCGAGCCGAACTGCTCGATGTGCCGGCGCAGCAGGTCCTGCAGGGACGCGGACGCGAAGAAGAACTCCTGCCGCAGCCGCAACTCCTGCCCGGCGTCGCTCTCGTCCCCGGGATACAGCACGCGCGACACGGCTTCGGTCCGCACCCGATCCTGCAGGGCGCCGACATGGTCGCCGCGGTTGAACGTCTCGAGATGCAGCGGCGTGTCGGCCCGCGCCGACCACAGCCGCAGCGTGTTGGCGTGGTGCAGCACGGCGTCGGCCCGGGCCGGGCCGCCGATCACCGGCGTGTCGTAGGCGACCGCGGACAGCGTCTCGGCCGGATGCCAGGCATAGGTGACCCGGCCGTCCCCATCGCGGTGAGCAGCCACGGCGCCGCCGAAGCCGATCGGGTAGGATACCTCGGGCCGCTCGAACTCCCACGGGTTGCCGAAGCGCAGCCAATCCTCGGGATGCTCCTGCTGAATGCCGTCCTGAATCCCCTGGCGGAACAGCCCCTGCTCGTAGCGGATCCCGTAGCCGTACGCGGCCACCCCGAGCGTCGCCATCGACTCCATGAAGCACGCCGCCAGCCGGCCGAGGCCGCCATTGCCGAGCGCCGCGTCAGGCTCCTCGTTGCGCAGCGCCTCGAGGTCCACCCCCTCCAGCGCCAAGGCGTCACGCACCGCCTCCGTCACGCCGAGATTGCCGATGCTGTCGGCGAGCAGCCGGCCGATCAGGAATTCGAGCGACAGATAATAGACCCGCTTGGCGCCGTTCTCGTAGCT
The DNA here is from genome assembly GCA_963752225.1 of uncultured Alphaproteobacteria bacterium. Lineage (GTDB taxonomy): Bacteria > Pseudomonadota > Alphaproteobacteria > Acetobacterales > Acetobacteraceae > JBBROS01. The sequence continues at coordinate 622,245 of CAVVXS010000007.1, forward strand.
GCGCCGCGTGCTTTCGAACCAATGGTCGACGATGTCATCGCGCACCGCCAGCGCGGTCGCCAGGAACCAGTCGCGCAGCGAGGCGGAGGCCGGCGACTTGCCGACCTGGTAGGTCAGCTTGCCGACGATGCGGGCGCGCATCTCCGCCGTCTGGATGGCATGGCCGGAGGCGGCGGTGGGGCTCGGGGTGTCCATGACGGGTGAAGCTCACTTGTTGAGAGGTCAAGTATAGGTGATCAGGACGCCGTTTTGGCATCCCCGACCCACTCCCGCCACAACAGAATGAGCGCGGCCATCACGGCGGGGCCCACGAACAGGCCGAGCAGGCCGAAGGTTTCGACGCCACCGAGGATTCCGAGCAGGACCCACAGGAACGGCAGCTTGGTGGCGCCGCCGATCAGCACCGGCCGGACGAAGTGGTCGGCGATGAAGATCACCGCCACGCCATAGGCGGCCAGCACCGCGGCGGCGACCGTCTTGCCGGCGGCCAGCACGAGCAGCGCGGCGATGGCGACCATGAACCAGGGTGCGAACGGGATCATCGCCGCGGCGGCCGAGATCGTGCCCAGCAGCACCGGATGCGGCACGCCGGCCACGGTGTAGCCGACGCCGAGCACGAAGCCGACGCCCAACCCCACCAGGACCAGCCCGTCGACGGTGCCGTGCACGGACGCGATCAGCTGCCGGCCGATCGGTTCGCCGGACGGGCCGAACAAGCGCATGGCCGCGACCTGCATCTGCCGGCCGAGACTCGGTCCCTCCTTATACAGGAAGAACAACGCCAGCATGGTGAAGCCGAAATTCACTGCGGTGTGCATGATGCGGCTGCCGTAAGAGCGGCCCATCGTCAGCAGCTCGGTGTCGAGGCGGCCGAGAGTGGCGCGCGCACCCTCCGGATCGGTCAGGTTCGACTGCCACCACGCGCTGACCTGCGCCTGCCCGGCCGGCAGGTGCGCCAGCGCGTCGGGCAACGGCACCCCGTGCTGCCGGGCGTCGCGCACCCACGCGGACACCGAGCGCGCCTCGGACCCGGCCTGGTACGCCAGCAGCACGAGCGGAACCAGCACCACCAACGTGCTCACGACCGTGAACAGCGCCGGCAGCAGCACCGAACTGCGTCCGCCCGGCATGCGCGCCTGCATGCGGGTGTAAAGCGGCCATGTTGCGATGGCGAGGATCGCGGACCAGACGAGGGCGCGCAGGAAGCCTTCGAGGATGAACAAGCCGAGCAGGACGAAGCCAATGCTCAGCAGCACCCGCGCCAGCCGTTGCGCGCCCGGCGGCGGCGATGCCGGGAAGGGCGGACGGACCGGCGTGTCGGGCTGGATCAGGTCGGGCATGGCCGCACGTTGCCCTGCTCGTCCGGCGGAGTCACGGTAAGACCGCAACACGGAGGCGGTGATGGACGCGGTGGACTGGAAAACCAACGGGGTGCGGGTGATCCCCGGTGACAGCCTGGATACCAACACGGCGCAAACGCCGGGGATGAACCGCGCCGCGGCGATCAATTTCGCCCGGGTCGGCGCACAAAAGATCTGGGCCGGCACGGTGCACATCCACCCGGACGCGAAAACCGGGGCGCACCACCACGGCGCGCTGGAAAGCGTGATCTATGTCTTGCGTGGCCGGGCGCGGATGCGTTGGGGCAACGCGCTGGAATTCGTCGCCGAAGCCGGGCCCGGCGACTTCATCTTCGTGCCGCCCTTCGTGCCGCACCAGGAGATCAACGCCAGCACCGACGAGACCCTGGAATGCGTGCTCGTGCGCAGCGACAACGAAGCGGTCGTGGTGAACCTGGACATCGAGCCGGTCGAGAAGCCGGAAGCGGTGCGCTGGATCGACCCGATCCATCGCGCCTAGCGGGCCGGAGCGGCGGCCGGGCCGGGGGCGGCGCGGGCCCGGCCGATCTCCTCCACGATTGCACCGAGCGGCATGATCCGGAACACGGCGCGGCGCAGGATGGTGTCGCGATAGTCGAGCCGGCTGATCTCCTCCATCGTCCGGTGCGGCAGCGCCGGCGCCGGCCGCACCTGCTCCCACAGGACCGTCTGCCCATGGTTTTCGGCCACGGTCGCGAACGCATAGTGCTGCATGAACGTCTCGATAAAGAACACGAGCTTGAACACGTCACCCATCCAACTGCCGTCCGAGGTCCATCCGGTGCCGATGGCCGGCGCCGTCGATCGCAGCCGCTCCACCTGTCGGTAATCCGGTAGCGAGGCGTCGAACGAGTTGGGCAGGACGTCATCAATGACGATCACTCCGCCGGGCCTGAGAACCGACGTCGCGTTCAGCAGGTCCCGCAGCGTCTGCTCGAATGTGTGCAGCCCGTCGAGGAAGATCACGTCGAACCGGCCGACGGGGCCGCTCTGTCCCGAAAAGAAGACGTCGCTCGGGACTTCGTGGTACTCGGTCCCGGCATGACCGCGCGCGGCGGCGTCGAACAGGAACCGCGGATCGACGGCGACCTTCCGCGCCGCCGTGACCCGGTGAAAGGTCTCGCCCTTGTTCACCCCGACCTCGAGATAGGCTGGCGTTTTGAACAGGCCAAGCAGGCGGGTGATGACGTCGTGGCGGGTCACCGGAGCTCCTGTCGGTCGCAGTTGCGCCCACCCTGGCAAGCCACTGCCTTCGGATCAACGAACAGCCCGTGTTGACGCGTTGCGGGACAATGCGGAGAAAGCGCAGTGCCGATGAACATGACCGCGCTTTGCACCGACCGGGCAAGGCCCACACCAACGCACTTGGCCGATGGTCCCGGGCCGATGCCTCGGTGCCGCTGATTTCTGGGGCAGCGTGGCCCAACGTGGTCGACATCGCCGAAAGCGCTCGGGTCGATACGTTCTTCTCGCCGCCGTTCACCACGCAGCCCCCCGAGCTGCGCCATGGCGAGTTGCTGTCCGAGCATCTGCGCAGCGTCTACTCGCGCCTGTGGCACCAAACCCACGGCCGGCGCGAGGTCATCTGCAGCGTCGTGCCGAATGCGACCGTCGAGGGCCCCGGGCTGGTGTTCGACCGCGACCTGAACCTGCTGCGGCAAACGATCCACCAGGCGACGCCCGGCGAAGTCGAGCGCGCGTGGACGTCGGTCCGCGAGCACGCGCAAGCAGGCCGGCTGCCTTATCAGCGCGGTGTCACGTTGCTGTGCGAAAAGGCCGGGATCGGCAATTATGGTCATTGGCTGGTCGAGATGCTGCCGATTGCGGCCCTGAACCTGCGGCACCTCGCCGCCCGCCAGTGGCGACTCCGCTTGCCGGTGGCGGCCGAGGCGATGAACCAGGTCATGCGCGACTCGGTCGAGCTGATCGGCGTCCCCGCGTCGCAGGTCGACGTGCGCCAGGCGGGTCCGCAGCGTTACGAGCAACTCGTGGTCGTGCACGGCCTCACGGCGCACGGGGTGCATTACTCGCCGCTCGTCATCGAGTGCCTGGACCGGCTTGCGCTCACGGTGCCGGCGGGGCCGCCGCGCGACGTTTGGGTCAGCCGGGCGGGCGACCGCCGTAGCCTGCAGGACGAGCCGGCAGTGTGCGCTGCCTTGGCCGAGCAGGGTTGGTTGATCGCCGAACCGGGCCGGATGAGCCTGCGCGAGCAGATCTATGTGTTCCGTGGGGCCCGGCACATCGCCGGGGTGACCGGCGCCGGGCTGACGAACCTGGTGTTCGCAGGCGCCGGCACGCGGATCACGGCGTTCATGCCGGCGGCGATGCCGGACGTGTTCTTCTGGATGCTGGCAGGGTTCAAGCAGCAGCCGTATCGCGAGGTCCGGTGCGGCCACGAAGTGGATGGAACCGGGGAAGGCGATTGGAACAAGCGCCTGCTGATCGAGCCGTCGGAGGTTCTCGCCAACCTGCAGTGACGGCGGCGGATGCTCTAACCGCCGCCGGTCGGATTGGGCTGGGCCCGCACGGCGTCCCACGCCGCGAGGTAGGCGCGGTAGCTGTCCACGTTCTCCCCGAACAATTCGCGCAGGATGGGCGGCACCGGCTGGTGCGGCTTCTCCAGCAGCGTCCGCACGGTTTCCGGCTTGGGACCGTGGAAATGGATCACAGCGGCGTCCGGGTGCAATCCCCAGTAAGGCTTCCAATTCAGCTCGAGCGGCAGCCGTGCGAAACGGCCGCGGTAGAACTCGCGGAATGCCGGCTGATCGAAGCCGTTCAGGCGATGAAAATTTTCGATGATGTAGTCGCTGATCTCGGCCACGTTCTGCCGCAACGCGGGCAGGTTCATCATCATCACGCCCGAGTTCATGTCGGCGAAGTCCGTCTGGTATCGTTGCGGCGCGCAGGCGAAGTATTCGGGCCGGATGTCGCCGAGGTCGGGCATGCGCAGGAACAGCACGTCGCAGTCCGTGTAGAGCACGAACTCCTCGGCTTGTTCGATCAGCGGGATCTCGACCCGCAGGTACGCCCCCGCGGCAATGGCGTTGTAGACCGGGTCTTCCCGGAAGCCCGACGCCGCCCGCTTGGCGAGCAAGCGGTCGAGAAACGAGACGCGGTGCTGGACGATCTTGACGCCGAGGCCGGCCAACTCAGAGGTGAACGCGCTCGGCAGCCCGTCGTAGACGAAATGGGGCTCGAGATCCGTGTGAGCGCGGGCGGACCGGACTGCGACCCTGATCAGGTCTTTCCATCCCTGGTCGGCGACATTCAAGCTGCTCTCGCTGAGCGCAAAAAACCACTTCATCCCGTATTCCTGCTAGACCGGCTGCTGTGATGGGACGCGCCTTGCATGTTCGGCCATGCGCGCGCCGAGGCCTCGCTTAGTCACCGCGACGGCGTCTGGCTATGGTGCTCATGAGGCCTCTGTCAGCGACCCGGCGCGGATCCGCTTGCGGCTGTCGCGCGGCTGGCGGCGGACTGGTGCGGCCGCGTGCTCTGAACCGGCCAGCCCAGCCATGACGCGCACGCCCATCCGTCCCTTGCATCCCGCATCCTGCCGCAAGGTGTGGTCGGTGCCGCTGGGCGCCAGCAGCGGGTTGTAGAACGGGTCGCCCCCGCCGGTCAGATAACGGCCCCAACGCATCCGCAATCGCGCGTCGTCCTCGGGGTGGTGCACCGACTTGCTTTGGGTCCGCGTCGCGCTTTCGTGGTGATACAGCACGGTGAACCCGTCGTAGAGCACCTTGAACCCCGCCTCGACGATGCGCAGGCACAGATCGGTGTCGTTGAAGCCGATGACGAAGCGTTCGTCGAAGCCGCCGACCCCGCGGAACACCTCGCCCCGGATCATGACGCAGGCCGCGGTCACGGCCGAATAGTCGCGCACCGCGGTCAGGTTGCAATTGTAGCCGGGGTGGCGGCCTTCCCCGAGATAGGCGGCATGGAACTTCATCGCGTGGTCGGCGGCGCCGCTGAAGCCCATCAGCACGCCGGCATGCTGCACCCGGTCGTCGCCGTACAGCAGCAGCGGTCCGACCGCGCCGACCTCCGGGCGCCCGGCCAGGCTGCGCAGGCGGCCGATCCAGCCCGGCTCCCTCGCTTCCACGTCGTTGTTGAGGAACAGCAGGTAGGCTGCATCCCGGCCGTGAGTCGCCACGGCCAGGTTGTTCATGCGTGCGTAATTGAACACGCCGCTGTACGGCATGACCGCGTGCCGGCCCGAAATCGCCCGCAGATAGTCGAGCGTGGCCGGGTCGGTCGATTCATGGTCGATCACGACGATGCGGTAGCGCTCGCGGGGGCTGGTGGCCTCGATGCTGTCGATGCAGGTCTTGAGCAGGTCGACCCGGTTCCGGGTCGGGATGACGATCAGGACCTCGCCGCCGTCATCCGGCCAGTCGATCCGGTATTCGTTGTAGCGGAAGCCCGGTCGCACCGTGGCGGCGCGGCCGAGCCGGTGCAGGTGGCGCGACAGGATCCCGATCATGGCGGCCGTCACTTGGTCCAGCTTGGCATGCCCCGTGCTGCCGGCATGGGTGCGCCAGCGATACAGCACGCTCGGCACATGGGCGATGGCGCCCGCAGCCTCGACCGCACGCAGCACGAAATCGACGTCGGACGAGATCGGCAACGTCTCGTCCCAGCCGCCCAGCCGCCGCGCAAGGGCGGTGCGGACGCAGACGAGATGCACGAAGTAAGGGTGGCTCAGGTAGTAGTCGTGGCTGAAGGCAGGGCGGGCGCGCACCTCGACGATGTTGTCGACGTCCTCGGTGGTGACCGCCTCGTCGCTGTAGATGAGGTCGGCCCCGCTTTGCTGCGCCGCCACCGCCAGCTTGTGCACCGCGTCCGGCTCCAGCACGTCGTCATGATCGAGGAACGCGATGTAGGGGCCGCGTGCGGCCTGGATGCCGGCGTTCGTTGCCGCGGCGATGCCGGCATTGGCGGGCAGTCGAAGCACCCGGATGCGGGCGTCGTGGCTGCTCGCGGCGTGCAGCAATTCGGCCACGTGCGGCGCCGTCGAGCCGTCATCCACGCAGACCAATTCCCAATTGGCCGACCATTGGCCGAGCACGCTGTTCAGCGCTTCGGCCAGCCAAGCCCGCTTCGTGTTGTAGACCGGCATCACGATCGACACCGTGGTGGCGGCGGTTTGCCGGGTCATCCGGCGCGACAGCCGCTGCAGCGTCGGCCCGGGCAGGGTGGCAGCCCGGGTGAGATGGCGGACGATGTTGCTGTTGCGGCTGACCTGGCGCGGCGAGCCGGCGATGGTGTGCTCCGACCCGGCCGTGCGAATGATGATGTCGCGGTCGAACAGCGACACCAGCGGCCGGTCCAGCAGGAAGCGGAAACCGCACCAGGCAGTGGGCATGCCGGTGGCCTCGACGTCGCCGCGGTAGAGGTTGGCCATGCCGCTGCCGATCACCTCGCCGCCGCACACCGCTTCGAGCGCGAGCGGCGTCGCCGGGTCACGCATGTTGACCGCCCAGCCGCCTGCGAACGGACCCTCGATCGCGTCGAACACGCCGACGACTGGCGGCAGCGGGGGCAGGGTCATCGGGCTGCCGATCAGCTCGGTCTCGGTACCGGCCAGCAGTGCCTGCAGGCGCCACGGGCGGGTGCGGTCCAAGCCGTCCGGCAGCGGCACCTCGAAGCTGGAGCGGCCGTCGCTGAGCCCGTGGGCCAGCAGGTCGTCGCGCATGGTGCCGGCCTCGACCGTCGCGAAGCGTTCGCCGTCGAGGCGGCACTCGATCAGGAGGCGGTCGGACCGGTCGCGCGGATCGATCGCCCAGCCGCGCATGCCGGTCACGCGGACCTCGTCGAGGTGGCCGGTCGCGCCGAGATCATCGGCGGTGAAGATCAACGGCTGGTCCAGTTCGCGCCCGGCAATGCTGGGCCGCAGCGTGACCACCTGGTCCAGCCGGACCAGAAGACGCACCGCGCCGCGGAACCGGTGCACGCCGTCCTCGCCCGCGGCCGCCACCGCTTGGAAGAACAGCGCCTCGTCGTGCCATGCCTGCACCAGCAGGTGGCGCGGCGGCGGCGCGCCGTCGGGTTCGGCCGCCACCTGGAACCGGCCCTCGATCGAGCGGTCCCGCAACGCCCAGCCGAGCCAGGTGATTCGGCTGCTGACGTCGATCTCCCCCGGAGCCGGCAGGATGCTGCGGCCGGTTGCGACCTCGACCACGTCGAACCGCCCATCAACCGCGCCGGGCGGCGTCGGGATGCGGAAGGCGCCGCTCGGGAGCACCGTGGCGGAGCCGGCCAGCGCGCCGTTCCAGATCAGCGCCAATTCGTACGGCACGCCATCGGGCAGCAGCCCGGTCACGGCGCCCCCCGCGAGGCGCACATCCCGCGCAACCGGCGCCGGAGCGGCGGGTCGGCTCGACAAGCGGGCGGCGCCGCGTCGCCCGGCCGCACCGGCCGGCCGTTTCGGGGCCCCTCGAGGATCCCGGGGAGTTTGGGGCGGCATGCGGACGTTCATGACACCTCCCTGATCATACGACTAGATGATTCCCGATCCGCCGCGTCCTCGCGCCGCCGAAACGACCCCCGTGCGGCCGAGCGAGCCGGTGCCGCGGCTTGTTCCTTCCTTGTTTGCAACCCGGCGCGATTGGCTTATCAAGCCCTTGGTCGGGGCGGGCTAAACCGGGGTTCATGATGCGCATTCTGCTTACGGGAGGCTGTGGATTCATCGGTTCCGCAGTCGTCCGGCACATGATCCGGGCCACCGATCACCACGTGATCAACGTGGACAAGATGACCTACGCGGCCTCCCTCGACGCGCTCGAGGAGGCGGGTAGCCACCCGCGCCACCTGCACTTGAAGGCCGACATCACCGACGCCGACGCGATGCGGCAGATCTTCGCCACGCACCGGCCGGACGCCGTGATGCACCTGGCCGCCGAAAGCCACGTGGACCGCTCGATCGACGGGCCGGCCCCGTTCATCGGCACCAACGTCGTCGGCACCTTCGTGATGCTCGACGCCGCGCGGGCATACTGGTCGGCGCTCGACCCGGCGGCCAAGGCCCGGTTCCGCTTCCACCACATCTCCACCGACGAGGTGTTCGGCGCGCTCGGGCCCAACGACCCGCCCTTCACGGAAGCGACTCCCTACGATCCGCGCAGCCCTTATTCGGCCAGCAAGGCGGCGTCCGACCACCTGGTGCGGGCCTGGTTCCACACCTACGGCCTGCCGGCGTTCGTGACCAACACCACCAACAACTATGGCCCGTGGCAATTCCCGGAGAAGTTGATCCCGTTGGTGACGCTGAACGCGATCGAGGGCAAGCCGCTGCCGGTTTACGGTGACGGCTCGAATCAGCGCGACTGGCTGTTCGTCGACGATCACGCCGAAGCGCTCACGTTGGCGGTGCAGCGGGCCGAGCCCGGCGCCACGCTGGCGATCGGCGCCCGGCAGCCGCGCACCAACCTGCAGGTGGTGCAGGCGATCTGCGCCACCCTCGACGAGTTGCGGCCCGACCCGGCCGGGCCGCGGGAGCGGCTGATCACCTTCGTCAACGACCGTCCCGGGCATGATTTCCGCTACGAGATCGACCCGGCGCGCACTACGGTCGCGCTGGGTTGGACCGCGCCGCACGATTTCAGCAAAGGCCTGCGCCGGACGGTGCAGTGGTATCTCGACCACGAACCGTGGTGGCGTGCGATCCGCGCCGGGCACTATGCCGGGCAGCGCCTCGGCACCGCGGCATAGCCGATGCTGCCCGGTTCGATCGACATGAGGAGGGGGCTGTGAAAGGCATCCTTCTCGCCGGCGGCAGCGGCACCCGCCTGCATCCCATCACGCTCGGCAGCAGCAAGCAGCTGCTCCCGGTCTACGACAAGCCGATGATCTATTACCCTCTGTCGGTGCTGATGCTGGCCGGCATCCGCGACATCATGGTCATCTCCACGCCTGAGGACCTGCCGCAATTCCGCCGCCTGCTCGGCGCCGGCGAGCGGTTCGGCGTCAGCTTCACCTATGCCGAGCAGCCCAAGCCGGAGGGCCTGGCCCAGGCATTCCACATCGGCGAGGACTGGATTGCGGGGCAACCCTGCGCGCTGGCACTCGGCGACAACCTGATATTCGGCGACCATCTCGGCGTGCTGCTGCGCACTGCTGCGGCCCGGCCGGAGGGGGCGACCGTGTTCGCCTACCAGGTGCGCGACCCGGAGCGCTACGGCGTGGTCACGTTCGATCAGTCCGGCCGGGCGCTGGAGATCGTCGAGAAGCCGGCCGCGCCTAAAAGCAACTGGGCGGTCACCGGCCTCTACTTCTACGACGCGCATGTGACGGAGTATGCCCGCCGGGTGACCCCGTCGGCGCGCGGCGAGCTCGAAATCACCGAGCTGAACCAGATCTATCTCGAGCACGGCACGCTGAACGTGGAGCGGCTCGGCCGGGGCTGCGCCTGGCTCGACGCCGGCATGCCCGACAGCCTGCTGCAGGCCGCGACGTTCGTGCAGACGATCCAGGACCGGCAGGGGATGCTGGTCGGCTGCCCCGAAGAGGTGGCGTTCCGCATGGGCTTCATCGACGCCGCGGTATTACGCGAAGGCGCCCGGAAGTTGTCGAAGACCACGCTGGGCCGGCTGCTGCTGGAACTGGCTGATGGGATCCACGCATGAAGGTCGAGCGTCTCGATGTCCCCGACGTGATCCTCGTCAGCCCGCCGCGCTTCGCCGACAGCCGAGGGTTTTTCTCCGAAGTGTTCAACGCCGAGCGGTTTGCCGCCGCCGGCATCGATGGCCCGTTCGTGCAAGACAACCAGAGCCTGTCGCGCGATCGCGGGGTGATCCGCGGGCTGCACTGCCAGGTGGCACCGCATCCGCAAGGCAAGCTGGTGCGCGTGGTGCGCGGCGCGATCTGGGACGTCGCGGTCGACGCGCGCGAGGGTTCGCCGACCTATGGGAGGTGGGCCGCGGCCGAGTTGTCGGCAGAGAATTGGTCGCAGCTCTGGATCCCGCCCGGCTTCCTGCATGGGTTCTGCACGCTCGAGCCCGATACCGAGGTGCTGTACAAAGTCACCGACCGTTACAGCCGGGAAAGCGAGCGTGGCGTGATCTGGAACGACCCCGATCTTGCCTTGCCATGGCCGGTCGGCCCCGCGGACGCGGTGCTGTCGGAGAAGGATGCGGTGCTGCCGCGGTTCCGCGACTCGCACGGACTGTTCAGCCGGTGACGATCCTCGTCACCGGCGGCGCCGGGCAGTTGGCGACTGCGTTGGCGCAGGAAGGCGGCGAGCGCGTCCGCCGCATCGGCCGGCCCGCGTTCGACTTCGACCGGCTCGAGACGGTTGCCGCCGCGTTCGCGGCCGGCACGCCGTCGATGGTGATCAACACCGCGGCCTGGACCAACGTCGACGCGGCCGAGACGGAGCCGGACGCAGCAATGCGCGCCAATCGCGATGGGCCGGAGGTGCTGGCCCGGCTGTGCGAGGACGCCGGCATTCCACTGATCCATGTGTCGACCGATTACGTGTTCGCGGGCGACAAGGGCGAACCCTATGTCGAGGAGGACGCGACCCGTCCGGTCGGCACCTACGGCGTGACCAAGCTCGCCGGCGAGCAGGCGGTCCTGGGGGCGTGCCGGCGCGCGATCGTGCTGCGGACATCATGGGTTTATTCGGCCGCAGGCAAGAACTTCGTGCGCTCGATGCTGGCGGCGGCGCAGCGGATGGACCGGTTGCGCGTGGTCGACGATCAGCGGGGCTGTCCGACGTCGGCCCGCGATCTCGCGGTTGCCCTGCTGGGCGTGGCCGACCATCTGCAGGCGGGGTGGCGGGACGAGTACGCCGGCGTGCTGCACGCGGCGGGGAGCGGAGCCGCGACCTGGTTCGGCCTGGCCGAACGGGTGTTCGCCCTGGCGGGCCGGTATGGCCACAAAATCCCGTTGCTGGATGCGATCCGGACCGCCGATTGGCCGACCCCGGTCACGCGCCCCGCCGATAGCCGGCTCGATTGCGGCCGGCTAGCCCGGGTATTCGGCCAACGCCTGCCGGATTGGCGGGACGGCGTCGGGCGGGCGGTGGACGAACTGCTCGGCAGCGGGCAGGTGGCCGGGCAACCGTCCAAGCAGGCAGCGGGCTGACCGGGGGGCATGCGGCCGCCACTCCCGCCGGATACCGTCGCCATCGTGCTGTCGACCTTCAACGGCGCGGCTTACCTGCCGGCCCAACTCGACAGCTTTCTCGGGCAACAGGGCGTGGCGTGGGTGCTGTTCTGGCGCGACGACGGGTCCAACGACGCGACGGTCGAGGTGATGGAGGCCTTCGCGTCCGGGCCCGGCGCCGGGCGCTGCCGGCGTGTGGACGAGGCCGGGCATATGGGCGTGACCACCAGCTATCTGGTGCTGCTGCGCGCCGCAGTGGCGGCCGGCGCCCGCACGGTGGCATATGCCGACCAGGACGACGTTTGGTTGCCGCATAAGCTGGCCCGCAGCCTCGCGCAACTCGGTCCCGAGCCGACGCCCGGCCTGTATTGCAGCCGGCAGGTGCTGGTCGACACCGCGCTGCGGCGGATCTGCGACTCCGCGCATGTGCGGGTGCGGCCCGGCTTTGGCCCGGCGTTGACCCAGAACATCGCGACCGGATGCACGGTCGTGCTCAACCACGCCGCCGCAGTCCTAGTGGCCGGCAGCCGGGCGCCGTCGTCGAGCTTGCACGATTGGTGGAGCTACCTCGTGGTATCGGCGGCCGGCGGGCGCATCGTCGCCGATGACCAACCGACAGTGCTGTATCGCCAGCACGCCGGCAACGCCGTCGGCGCGCCACCGTCGAACCGCCGGCGCGCGGTCGCAGCGTTGCGGCGCGGTCCCGGCGCATTCATGGCGGTGTTCCGCGACCACGTCGCCGCCTTGCAAGCGCAGCCCGGCCTGTTGTCACCGGAGTCGCGGCGAACCCTCGACGCGGTTCGCAGCGGCCTCGCGGGCGGAACGCTGCGCCGGCTGCGCACCTTCGGCTACGGCCTGCGCCGGCAGCGCTGGGCGGAGACGGCCATGTTTCGCTGGTGGTTCCTGGTCGACTGAGCGCTCCACACGCGCCGGCCGGCGGCCTGCATGCCTGGGGTCTGGCCCGCGGCCGTCATGAGCCCACGAAGCCTTGGACGAGGCTGCCGGAGATTAGCCGCCACCCGTCGATCATGACGAAGAAGATGAGCTTGAACGGCAGCGACACGGCTCCGGGCGGCAGCATCATCATGCCGAGCGACATCAGGACGCTGCCGACCACGAGGTCGATGACAAGGAATGGCAGGTAGATCAGGAAGCCCATCTCGAATGCCCGGCGCAGCTCACCGACCATGAAGGCGGGGATCAAGGCCCGCCACGAGGCTTGGGCCGGGCTGTCGGGCGGGGCGATGGCGCCGAGATCGTTGAACAGCTGTAGGTCGGCGCCGCGCACGTTGGCGCTCATGAAGCGGTGGAACGGCTCGGCCGTGCGGCGCAGTCCCTCCATCTCGGTGGTCTGGCCCGCGCTCATCGGCACGACCCCGTTCTGCCAGGCGTCCTCGAGCGTCGGCTGCATGACGAAGAAGGTCAGGAACATCGCCAAGCCGATCAGCACGGTGTTGGGCGGCGTGCCCTGCGCGCCGATCGCCCCGCGCAGCAGCGAGAGGACGATGACGATCCGGGTGAACGCGGTGCTCATCACCAGCAGGCTCGGCGCCAGCGAGACGACGGTGACGAGTGCGGTGAGCTGCACGAGGCGGCTCGTTGCCCCGGCCTGGCCGGCCGCGCCGATATCCAGCGTCACGGATTGCGCATGGCCCAATTCGGGCCAGGCGAGTGCCGCGAGAACCACGATCGCGGGAAGCAGAAGCCGGGCGATCCCGGACCGGCGCGCGGTCACGGTGCGTCCTGGGCGGCAGCCAGCCGATCACATCCTGGTCGGCGCTGCCGAGCAGCAGCAGCACGTCCCGGCCATCGCAGCGGACGATGCAGAGCCGCCGGGTCCGATCGAGGCTCAACACGTCCTGGACCGACAGCCGCTGGCCGGACCCGGTCTTCAGCAGGCCGGTCAGCCGTGCCGCGCGGCCTGCAAGCACGGCCAGCGCGAGCACGCCGGCAAGTGCCGCCACGATGGGAAGCAGGTTGGGGATCGCGTTTTGCATGGAGCTGCCTTTTGCCGTTGGGTGGTCATTTCGAGTTGGCTTCGAGCAGGGCCATCAGGCTGGCAACGTCTTGTTCCAGCGCAACGAGGGTCGGCTTGAGCGCCATCGCTTCGGTCGGGTCGAGGTCGAGCATCTGGGCGCACAGCAGCCCCGCCAGCCCGTCCACGCCGTTGAGGTCGATGTCGCGGCCCGTGCTCGCCAAGCCGGTTGCGACCGCGACCGCGGCGGCAAGCCGGCGCACCGAGCTGCCAGCGGCGCTCGACATCGGATCTGGCGTCGGGATGGCGGTCTGCATAACCGCCAGCATCGGGGGGAAAGGTTAATTTCCCCCTAAGGGGAGGCGCCGTTCGCGCCTTTGGCCGGCGGTTTCAGGCGCCCATGGCGGCGCGCATGAAGGCGCGCTTGAGGAACGGCATCCCGTCGACGGCGGCAATGCCCATGTCGCGCGCAGCGCGCAGCAACAGGTTGTCGGTGCTGAACAGCCGATCCAGCACGTCGGTCGCGGCCAGCATCGTGAGGTTCGCCGGACGGCGCCGGGCCTGGTAGGCGGCGAGCAGCGGCTCGCCACCGATGTCCTCGCCCCGCTCCAGCCCGCGCAGCACGAGGTCCGACAGCGCGAGCACGTCGCGGAACCCGAGGTTGAGACCCTGGCCGGCGATGGGATGGATGCCGTGGGCGGCGTCGCCGACGAGGGCTAGCCGCGTATCGACGTAGCGCTGCGCATGCAGCGCGCCGAGCGGATACACCCAGCGCCGTCCAACCAGCTCGATTGCACCGAGATGCGGACCGAGCCGACGGGCGACCTCGCGCGTGAAGCGGTCCGCGTCCATCGCGGCAATCCGGTCGGCAGTCGCGGCCCGTTCGGTCCAGACGATCGCGGACACGTTCTGCCCGGCCTCGGTGGCCGCCATCGGCAACTGGGCGAACGGGCCGGCCGGCAGGAAGTGCTCGAGCGCCACGCCGTGATGCGGCCGCTCGTGCGTGACGGCGCAGACGATGCCGCGCTGGTTGTAGGCGGCGCGGGTCACCTTGATACCGGCCTCGTCCCGCAACCGCGACGTGCGCCCTTCGGCGGCCACGACCAGCCGTGCCGCGATCGGGGGGTGGCCCGGCACCGTCACCTCGGCGCCGGCGCTGCTGCGGGACACGGTGGCCTCAGCCGGCGCGATCAGCCGCAGGTTGGGGTGGCGGTTCAGCGTGGCGTTGAGTGCCACGCGCAGGCTGCGCGCTTCCACCATCCAGCCGAACGGCGTCGGGTCGGCGCCGTCGCGGCGCGCCTCCGTATGGTCGAAATGCAAGTGCAGGCGCGAGGCGGCGCGTCCGACGCGGCCGTCGGACACCCGAATGTCGAGAATTGGCCCCGGCGTTTGCGGCAAGGCGGCCCACAAGCCGGCCGCTTCCAGCAAGGTCCGCGAACCGGCCGCGACCGCATAGGCGCGGCCGTCGAAGTCCGGGTGCTCCATCGGCGGCAACGGAGCACGGTCGATGACCGCGACCCGCGCCCCGCCGGCCGCGAGACGGCACGCGAGGGTGCCGCCGACCGGTCCGGCGCCGACCACGCAAACGTCCACCTCAACCGAATTTCCCAAGATCCATCTCCATTGCCCGCTTTTTAGGCACGGCAGTTCGGTGTTCAAGGTTACGACCGTAGCAGCCGGCTGCCTACGGCGTGGGCGCGGCGCGCGGCGAAACCGTATCGAGCCATCCACCAAGGGCGGCACGGTTCTTGATAAGTGATCACTTAGAGGTTCTGGCCCGGATGTGGCGCAGGGCGCGAAACAGGGAAGAGGACGGGTCTATGAAGCTGATCGTAGCCATCATCAAGCCGTTCAAACTGGACGATGTTCGCGAAGCCCTGACGCCGCTGGGCGTGCAAGGCCTGACCGTGTCGGAAGTGAAAGGCTTCGGCCGTCAGAAGGGCCAGACCGAGATCTATCGCGGCGCGGAGTACCACGTGAACTTCCTGCCGAAGGTCAAGATCGAGGTCGCCGTGCCGAGCGAACTGGCCGAGCAAGTGGTCGAGGCGATCATGAAGTCGGCCCATACCGGCAAGATCGGCGACGGCAAGATCTTCGTCATGGACCTCGAACGAGCAGTCCGCATCCGCACCGGTGAGATCGACGGCGAGGCGCTGTGATGCGCCTGGGTTGGAAGGCGTTGGGCCGGGCGGCAATATGGGCCTTGCCCTTGGTGATCGTGGCGCTGCCGGTGCTGGCGCAGACCGATGCGGCGCCGGCGGCGGCCGCTCCGGCGGCGGCGGAGGCCAAAGTCGACACCGGCGACACCGCCTGGATGCTGGCCAGCACGGCGCTGGTGCTGATGATGACCATCCCCGGCCTCGCGCTGTTCTACGCCGGGATGGTGCGCAAGAAGAACGTGCTGGCGACGATGATGCAGTCGTTCAGCATCTGCGCGCTCGTCACCGTACTCTGGATGGTGGTCGGCTACAGCCTCGCCTTCACCAATGGCAATAAATGGGTCGGTGACTTCTCGCGGGTGCTGCTGAACGGCATCGCGATCAACTGGGATAAGCCGTTCACGGTCGCCGCCGGAACCGACGCCGCCTCGGCGACGACGATCCCGGAAACCGTGTTCATGATGTTCCAGATGACGTTCGCCATCATCACTCCGGCGCTGATCGCCGGCGCCTTCGCCGATCGCATGAAGTTCTCGGCGATGATGCTGTTCATGGGGTTGTGGTCGGTGCTGGTCTACTCGCCGGTAGCGCATTGGGTGTTCAACCCGGTGGGCGTGCTGGCCGACCTGGGTGCGGCGGACTTCGCCGGCGGCACTGTGGTGCACATCAATGCGGGCGTATCCGGCCTGGTGTGCGCGCTCGTGCTCGGCAAGCGGGTCGGCTACGGCAGCGACAACATGGCGCCATACAACCTGGCCTTTGCGGTGATCGGTGCCGGGCTGCTGTGGGTCGGCTGGTTCGGGTTCAACGCCGGGTCGGCGCTGGGTGCCGGCGGCCGGGCCGGCATGGCGATGGCGGTAACGCAGATCGCGACCGCCATGGCGGCCCTCGGCTGGACGTTCGCGGAGTGGGTGACCAAGGGCAAGCCGTCGGTGCTCGGCGCGATCTCGGGCGCGGTGGCCGGGCTGGTGGCGATCACCCCGGCGTCCGGCTTCGTGCTGCCGGGTCCGTCGCTGATCATCGGCTTGGTGGCGGGCGTCGGCTGCTTCTGGACCGCGACCACCATGAAGCACCTGCTGGGCTACGACGACAGCCTCGACGCCTTCGGGGTGCACGGCATCGGCGGCATCATCGGCGCGCTGCTGACCGGCGTCTTCGCCTACGGGCCGCTGTCGGCCACGACCGACCATGCGGACGGCGTCTATATCGGTGGCGCCGCGCTGTTCAAGGCACAGGCGATCGCGGTCGCGGCCACCATCGTGTTCAGCGGCGTGATGACGTTCATCCTGCTGAAGGTCGTGGACGTGGTGGTCGGGTTGCGGGTGTCCGAGGAGGAGGAGCGCGAAGGGCTCGACGTCGTGCTGCACGGCGAGCGCCTGGGCTAGGTCGCTCAGGTGCCGATTCGGCCGTTCTCCGCAACAGAGGACGGCCGGGTCAAGCGCGGCCCCCATGTGCCTGCTACGGTCGGGGCGTTGCGGCGCTACGTGTGTTGGCGTGGCAACATCGCCGACTATGCCGTTGAAACTGGGCCATCAACCGTGATGTAGTCGGCGGCATGGCCGTCGCATTCGCTTCCAACGATCTCAAGCTCATCTTTCGCCATCGTATCGGGCAGCTGCTCGGGATCGCGATCGCCGTGGCGGCGCTGGTGCTGCTCGTGACGCTCGCCACCTACAATCCGCACGACCCGTCATTCGACACCGCGACCGCGCGTCCGGCCTCCAACCTGCTGGGCGCCGGCGGCGCCGCGGTTGCGGACCTGCTGGTGCAATATCTCGGCCTGGCCGGCGTGCTTCCGGCGGTCGCGATGCTGGCCTGGGCGTATCGGGTGGGGATCGCCCGGCCGCTCCACCTCGGCACCAGGGTGCTGTTCCTGCTGCTCGCGCTGCTGGTGTCATCGACAGTGCTGGCGATGCTGCCTTGGCCGTTCGGAGGCGTGAACTGGCCCAGCAGCGCCGGGCTCGGCGGCGCCATCGGGATCGAGTTCGGCCGCTATAGCACCGGGATGGGCATGGGCCTGCTCGGCCCTGCTGGCGCGTGGGTGGTCCTGGCGCTCGAGGCGGTGCTGGCGCTGCTGCTGATCGTCGTCGCGCTCGGCTTGACCGGGGGAGAGTGGCGCGCGGCCGGCCGCGGTGCGGTGGGCGTCGCGCGTGGCTCGGTGCGGAACGGGCGCGACATGGCCGGTGCGGTCGCGCGCAGCGCGACCAAGGCGGCCGAAGCGGCGCGGGTGGTGAGCGCACCGGTGCGCCGGCTGCTGGAGCCCGAGGGCGATCCGGCGCCCGCTGCCGCCCCTTCTGGCGACTCCATCCCCGGCCCGGCAAAATCCTCCACTCCGGCCCCGGCCCCGACAGTGGAGCCGGCTGCCGCCCAAGCCCCAGCGGCCGAGCCCAAGGCCGGTCCGCAACCAATCCCGCCGGCGCCGCCGCGCGAGGTCGTGCTGCCGCCGCCGCCGGTCGATGACGGGATCGCGCAGCCGGCGCGGCCCAAGGTCTCGGTCCTGCCGAAAAAGCCGCCGGCGCCGGCACAGCCGAGCCTGCCGCTCGCGGAAACCGGGTGGCAGTTCCCGCCGCTCAGCCTGCTGAGCCCGCCGCCCAAGCGCGCCGACGCCGGTCCGACCGAGGACGCGCTGCAAGCCAATGCGCGGCTGCTCGAGAGCGTGCTGAACGATTACGGCGTGCAGGGGACGATCCGCGAGATCCGCCCCGGCCCGGTCGTGACGCTCTATGAATTGGAGCCCGCCCCCGGCATCCGCAGCGCCCGGGTGATTGGCCTCGCCGACGACGTGGCGCGCAGCTTGAGCGTGACTGCGGTGCGCATCGCCACCGTGCCGGGGCGCAACGTGATCGGCATCGAGGTGCCGAACGCCAAGCGCGAAACGGTGTTCTTGAGCGAGCTCCTCGGCAGCGCCGATTGGGCGTCGCACCCGGGCAAGCTTGCGCTCGCAATCGGCAAGGACATCGGCGGCGCGCCGGTGGTGGCCGACCTGTCGCGCATGCCGCATCTGCTGATCGCCGGGACCACCGGCTCGGGCAAGTCGGTCGGCATCAATGCCATGATCCTCAGCCTCCTGTACCGGATGAGCCCGGACCAATGCCGGCTCATTATGATCGACCCGAAGATGCTCGAGCTCAGCGTCTACGAAGGCATCCCGCATCTGCTGGCGCCGGTGGTGACGGAGCCGGCCAAGGCGGTCACCGCGCTGAAATGGACCACGCGGGAGATGGAGCGGCGCTACCGGGCGATGAGCCAGCTCGGCGTGCGCAACGTCGGCGGTTACAACGAGCGTGTGTCGGAGGCGCTGGCCCGCGGCGAGGTGGTGACGCGGCGGGTGCAGACTGGGTTCGACAGCGAGACCGGCAAGCCGGTGCACGAGGAGCAGCCGCTGGTGCTCAAGCCGCTGCCCTTCATCGTGGTGGTGATCGACGAGATGGCCGACTTGATGATGGTTGCCGGCAAGGAGGTCGAGGCTGCGGTGCAGCGTTTGGCGCAGATGGCGCGTGCGGCCGGCATCCACGTGATCATGGCGACGCAGCGGCCGTCGGTGGACGTCATCACCGGCACGATCAAAGCCAACTTCCCGACCCGCATCAGCTATCAGGTGATCAGCAAGTTCGACAGCCGCACCATCCTGGGCGAGCAGGGGGCCGAGCAGCTGCTGGGGATGGGCGACCTGCTGCACATGCAAGGCGGCGGCCGCATCGGCCGGGTGCACGGGCCGTTCGTGGCCGACCGCGAGGTGGAGGATATCGTCGCCTTCCTCCGCGCCCAGGCCGAACCGACCTATGACGACGAGGTGACGGACGGCGCCGATGACGACGGCGATAGCGGGCAACCGAGCCTATCCGGCATCGCGGGCGCGAGCGACGGGGAAAAGGGGCTGTTCGACCAAGCGGTGGACCTCGTGTGCCGCGAAGGGAAGGCGAGCACCAGCTTCATCCAGCGGCACTTGTCGATCGGCTACAACCGGGCGGCCAAGCTGATCGAGCAAATGGAGAAGGAGGGCGTGGTCAGCGCGGCCAACCACGTCGGCAAGCGCGAGGTGCTGGCGCGGGTGACCCGCGGGGACAACGATTAAGGCAAGGCCAACGCCGGGGGCAGCGCCCCCAGATCCGCGCAAATTCAGGCTTGGGCCTTGGCCGCGTCATCGTTCTGCCGCAGGATCGCAAGCAATGTGAAACGCCGGACCGCTATGCAACGGCGACATTTTGGGGGGGGAGCCGACCATGAAACGCCGATCGCTGCTGGCCGGCTTGGCCGCCGCCGCGTCCACGCCGACGCTGCTCGAGGCGCAGACGGCGCCGGCCACGGGCGCGAAAACGCGGGTTGTGTTCTGGCACGCCATGAACGGCGCGCTCGGCGAGGAGGTGAACCGAATCTGCGCCGGGTTCAACGCCGCCCAGGACACCTACGAGGTGGTGCCGGTGTTCAAGGGCACTTACCCGGAAACGCTGACCGCGGCGATTGCCGCGTGGCGGGCGAACCAGGCACCGCATCTGGTGCAGATGTTCGAGGTCGGCACCGGCTCGATGCTGGCGGCGGGCCCGGCGGTGAAGCAGACCTGGCAACTGATCGAGGAAAGCGGGGTCGCGATCGACCCGGCCGCCTATGTCGGCGCGGTCAAAGGCTATTACAGCCTGCCGGACGGGCGGCTCGCGTCGATGCCGTTCAACTCGTCCACGCCGGTGATGTGGTACAACAAGGACGCGTTCGCGAAAGCCGGGCTCGACCCGGACTCGCCGCCCTCGACCTGGCCGGACGTGATCAAGGCGCTCGAGACGATCAAGGCGAAGGCCGCCGCGCCCACGCCTTCGACCTCGTCGTGGTTCTCCTGGGTGCAGCTCGAATGCTTCGGCGCCATCCACGACCTGCCATTCGCGACTCTGGCGAACGGGTTCGAGGGATTGGGCACGGAACTCAAGATCAACAGCGCGCCGTTCGTCGGCCAGTTGACCCGCTTCCTCGATCTGTCGAAGCAGGGCCTGTTCAAATACGCCGGGCGAGACAACGCACCCGACCCGCTGTTCTACTCGGGCGAGGCGGCGGTCGCGTTCATGTCGTCGGGGTCGCGCGCCGACGTCGGCAAGAACGCCAAGTTCGCCTGGGCGGAGGCGCCGCTGCCGTTTGACCCGGCGCTGACCAAGGATCCGCTCAACTCGGTGATCGGCGGCGCCAGCCTGTGGACGATGACGGCCCAGGGACGCACCGCGGCCGAGTACAAGGGGGTGGCGACGTTCCTGAAGTATATCGCCGAACCGAAGCAGGACGCGTCGTGGCACCAGCGCACAGGCTACGTGCCGGTGACGTTCGCGGGTTACGAGCTCAGCAAGCAGGAAGGGTTCTACGACAAGAACCCCGGCGCCGACGTGCCGATCAAGCAGCTCGCGCGCGGCCACGTGACGGCGAACAGCAAGGGGTTCCGGCTGGGCCGGATGCCGGAAATCCGCAACATCATCTACGAGGAAACCGAAAAGGCGCTGCAAGGCCAGCAGACCGCACAGGCGGCGCTGGACAGCGTAGTGGCGCGGGGGAATCGGGTGCTGAGAGACTTCGAACGGGCGAACAAAGCCTAATGAGGATGAGAAAGGCCAGGGGCTCTGCCCCTGGACCCCATCAAAGGCGAAGCCTTTGAAATCCATCAAGGGCGGGTTTGGGGCCGCTGGCCCCAACGGGGTTCAGGGGCAGAGCCCCTGAGATGGATCGTAGAACAATTTTCCCAGGCTTATTACTGCCGCTGCTCCTCGTCGCGCCCCAGCTCCTGCTGACCGCGGTGTTCTTCCTGTGGCCCGCCGGCCAGGCGATCTGGTCGAGCCTGCAACGGCAGGACGCGTTCGGCCTGCGCACCGAGTTCGTCGGCGCCGAGAACTTCACCGACCTGTTCGCCGACCCGCTCTACCTCGAAAGCGCCGGGCGGACGGCCGTGTTTTGCGTCGCCGTCTCCTTGCTGGCGATGGCAGTCGCCCTGCTGCTGGCGGTCTTCGCCGACGAGGTGGTGCGTGGCCGCAGCATCTATCGCACGCTCCTGATCGTGCCTTACGCGATCGCGCCGGCGGTCGCCGCCGTGTTGTGGATCATCGTGCTGCACCCGCAGATCGGACTGCTGGGCCGCTGGCTGAACGCGCACGGCGTCGCCTGGGACTACAAGCTGCGCGACGGCCAGGCGTTCGCGGTGGTGGTGCTGGCCAGCGCCTGGAAGCAGGTCAGCTACGACTTCATCTTCTTTGTCGCCGGGCTGCAGGCGATCCCGCGCAGCGTGGTCGAGGCGGCGCGCATGGACGGCTCGCGCGGGTGGCGCCGGTTCCGCACCATCACCCTGCCGCTGCTGGCGCCGACCACGTTCTTTCTGTTGGTCGTCAACCTCGTCTACGCCGCGTTCGAGACGTTCGGCACCATCGCCGCACTCACCGGCGGCGGGCCCGGCAAGGCGACCGAGACGCTCGTTGTCAAAGTGTATCGGGACGGCGTGGTCAACCTCGACCTCGGCTCGTCGTCGGCGCAGTCGGTCGTGCTCATGGTGGCGGTCGTGCTGCTGACGATGGTGCAGTTTCGCTTCCTGGGTCGCCGCCGTGCGGACTGATTGGGTGGCGCATGTCGTGCTCGTGCTGGGCGTGGCACTGTTCGCGTTGCCGCTATGGCTGGCCTTCGCCGGCTCCACGCAGCCGGCCGACGTGATCGCGCGGGGCGAGCTGTCGCTGCTGCCGACCCTCGACGGGTTCGGCGTGTATCGCGACGTGCTGTTGGACGGCGGCCACGGGCAGCCGGTGTGGCGGATGCTGCTGGTGTCGTTCGGGATGGCGATGGCGATTGCGGTCGGGAAGATCGTCATCAGCGTGCTGTCCGCCTTCGCCATCGCCTTCTTCCGCTGGCCGCTGCGGGGGCTGGCGTTTGGGGTCATCTTCCTGACCCTCATGCTGCCGGTCGAGGTGCGCATCATCCCGACCTTTGCGGTCATGGCCGGGCTCGGGCTGATCAACACCTTCACCGGGTTGACGGTGCCGCTGATCGCGTCGGCGACCGCGACGCTGCTGTTCCGCCAGGTGTTCCTCGCCGTCCCGGACGAGCTGGTCGAGGCGGCGCGGATGGACGGCGCCGGGCCGCTGCGCTTCCTCCGCGACATCCTGCTGCCGGTGTCAGCGGCCAACATCGCGGCGCTGTTCGTGATCCTGTTCGTGTATGGCTGGAACCAGTATCTGTGGCCGCTGCTGGTGGCGACCGACCCGCGGCTCGACACGGTGGTGATCGGCATCGTCAAGATGATCGGCACCGAGGCCACGGTGGAGTGGAACCAGGTGATGGCCACTGCGGTGCTCGCCTTGCTGCCGCCGGTCGCCGTCGTGGTGCTGATGCAGCGCTGGTTCGTCAAAGGCCTGTCGGAGAGCGACAAATAGCATGGCCACGCTTTCGCTCGAGAACCTGCGCAAGAGCTTCGGCGCCGCCGACATCCTCAAGGGCGTGGACCTCGCCCTCGCCGACGGCGAGATGCTGGTCATCGTCGGCGCCAGCGGCTGCGGGAAGAGCACGCTGCTGCGGCTTGTCGCGGGGCTCGAGACCGCGACCGCGGGCACGATCCGCATCGACGGGCGCGATGTGACCCGGGTCGACCCGGCGGCGCGCGACATCGCCATGGTGTTCCAGAACTACGCGCTCTACCCGCACATGACGGTGCGGGACAACATGGCGTACGGCTTGCGCATCCGCGGCCTGAGTTCGGGCGGAGATCGCGGCGCGGGTGGACGAGGCGGCGGCCCTGCTCGGCATCGGCGCGCTGCTCGGGCGCCGGCCGCGCCAGCTCAGCGGCGGTCAGCGGCAGCGTGTGGCGATGGGCCGCGCCATCGTCCGCCACCCGAAGCTGTTCCTGTTCGACGAGCCGCTCAGCAACCTCGACGCCAAGCTGCGGGTGCAGATGCGGGCCGAAATCCGCCGGCTGCAGCGGCGGTTGGGCGTGACCAGCCTTTATGTCACCCACGACCAGGTCGAGGCGATGACGCTCGGCGACCGGCTGCTGGTGCTGCACGAGGGGCGGCCGGTGCAACTCGCGACGCCGATGGAGGTGTTCGCCCGCCCGGCCGACACCTATGTCGCCGGCTTCATCGGCGCGCCGGCGATGAATTTTCTCCCCGGCGCGGCCGAGGACGGCGCCGTGCGGCTCGCGACCGGCGAGCGGGTCGAGGTCGCGGCGGCCCGGGCCGGCCCGGCGGTGACGCTGGGGGTCCGGCCGGAGAACGTGGCGCTGCGCCAGGGCGGGGTGCCGGTCGCCGTCGAACTCGTGGAGCCGCTGGGATCGGAGACGCTGGTGCACGGCCGGATGAGCGACGGCACGGCGCTTCTGTGCAAGCTGCCCGGCGCCGTGCCGGTGCCGGAGCGCATCGAGGTCGGCTTCGAGGAGGCCGCGCTGCACCTGTTCGACGCGGCCAGCGGCCGACGCCTTTGAGCCTGTGCCACGGGAGAAATTCTGGTCGGGGCGAGAGGATTCGAACCTCCGGCCTCTTGCTCCCGAAGCAAGCGTACTACCAGGCTGTACCTACGCCCCGACCGAGGCGCCGCGTATAGCGGGTCGGCCCGAGGGGGGCAAGGGCGTGCGGCGGTTTACACGCGCTCGGGCTGACCCGGCGCCGGGCGGGTGAGGGACGCGAGCCGATCGAGCAGCGCCGGCACGTCCGCGACGACGTCGTAAAGCCGGGCCGTCTCGGGCGCGGCAAAGCCTTGGGCGACGGCTGCCTCGAGCATCGCGACGTATGGCCCGGCCCAGCCCTCGACGTCGCACACGAAGATCGGCTTGTCGTGCAAGCCCAACTGCCGCCAGGTCGTGATCTCGATGGTTTCGTCGAAGGTGCCGAGGCCGCCGGGCATGGCCACGAACGCGTCGGCGGCGGCGAACATCTGGCGCTTGCGGTCGTGCATGCTGTCGGTCACGACCAGTGCGACCGGCCCTTGATGCGCGACCTCCCGACGCTGCAGGAACTCCGGGATGATGCCGAGCACTTCGCCGCCGGCTTCGATGACCGCGTCGGCGATCACGCCCATCAAGCCGACCTGGCCGCCGCCGTAGACAAGCCGGATCCCGGCCGCGGCGAGCCCGCGCCCGAGCTCGACGCAGGACGCGCGGAACGCCGGATCGGCGCCGTATCGCGAGCCGCAGAACACGGCGACCGAGAGTGGGGTGTCGGCTTGAGGCGAGTGGGGCATCAACATCCTTTGGCAGCGAGATGACGTCAGGCAAGATTCTCCATGGCGGATCGGCTGCCAGGGTGCAACGATCGCCCCGGGCTGGCGTGACCCGGAGGATTGGGGGGAAACGGCCCGGGTGAGGCGACAGTTCGTCGCCGCCTGGACCTGCTGGGTTCAGTTTTCCATAGATAGGGAGCCTGCATGAGAAAATTTTTGCTGACGGTCGGCCTCGTGTCGCTGTCCTTGTCGGGGGCGGTCATGGCCCAGGGCATCAGCTTGAAGCCCGACGAGATCATCGCCGCGCGGCAGGCCGGGATGGCGGCGGTCGGCGGGGTGATGGAAGCGATGAAGGCCGGGGTGGCGTCAAGTGCCGAGGTGAAGCCGTTCACCGATGGCGCCGGCGGCATGGCGAAGTGGGGCCACGCCTATCCCGCGCTGTTCCCCGACGGCACCCAGACCGGGCACGAGACCAAGGCCAAGCCGGAGATCTGGTCCGACCGGGCAGGCTTCGAGAAGGCGGCGGCGACGATGGCCGCCACGGCGGAGAAGCTCGGCGAGGTCGCCAAGACCGGCGACAAGGCGGCGTTCGCGACTGCGTTCGACGCGATGGGCAAGACCTGCGGCGGCTGCCACCGTAACTACAAGAACCGCTGAATTCGGCCGCGGCGGCCTATTCCCTCTGCAGCGGAGGGAGGTTGGGCTGCCGCAACCTTAGGCGGCTTCGGTGCGTTGACAAAATGACGCAGCAGAGGGCTCGCCGATGTCGTTGATCCTGATTATCATCCTCGTGGTGCTGTTCGCCGGCGGCGGCTATGGCTGGCGCTCGGGCTATTACGGCGGCGGTGCGTTCGGCGGCGGGCTCGGTTTGGTTGTGATCATCGTGATCGCGTTGCTGGTGATGGGACGCCTCTGATCACAGCCGCGCCGGCGTTGCCCTGAACGCGCAGCGCGGCGTCAGGCCGTGTCGTCCGAGCCCCGCGTGCGCAGGTTCAGCATCTCCTCCGCCTCGCGGGCGAGTTGCAGGAGCTGCAGGCGGGCACGCTCCGGCACTGTCCGCGGGACGTGATCCATCACGCACAGCGTGCCCACCGGCTGCTCGCCGGGACCGTGCACCGGGACGCCGGCGTAGAAGCGGATGTTCGGCCGGCCGGTGACCGGGGGGAGGTCGGCAAAGCGCGCATCGGTCATCGCGTCCTCGACCACCAGCACCTTGTCCCGCTCGACCACGGCGGCGCAGAAGGTCGCCTTGCGAGGCCAGTCCCGCGGCAACGGCCCGACATTCGCCTTCAGCCAGACCCGGTCCTCGCTGACGATCGCCAGCATCGCCATCGGCACCCGGAACAGCTGCGCCGCGGTGAAGACGAGTCCGTCATAGGAGGCTTCCCGCGGGGTATCCAGGATCGAACAAGCGTGAACCGCCTCGAGCCGTGCTGCCTCGCTTCCGGATGATGCTTGCATCACCACACCGCCTGCGTCACGCCGAACATCCCCGAGCACCTGCTAAGTCGTTCTGGTTTGTAAGCATTTCCCAGTCCTGGCGCAATCAACCTGTGTGTTATGTGCCTGAAACAGCGTCGCCGGAGCCGGCTTGTCCACGACCGGCCTCAGGGCCGAGCCGAAAGCCGGCCGGCATCGTTGACGGCCAGGAACCGGCACGGTCCGGCGCCGTTCAGCCTGGGATTGCAACGATGCGTCGGAGAGGGTGTTCGGATGGCTCGGCCGGTCTGGGAAGGGCATCTTCGGTTGTCGTTGGTGACCTGCCCGGTCGCCCTGTTCAAGGCGACGACCGAGGGCGCGACGGTGCACCTCCATCTGCTGCACCCGGAAAGCCACAACCGGGTCAAGCAGGCGTGGAAGGATCCGACGCTGCCCGACGGCGAGCAGGAGGTCCCGCGCGGCGAGCTGCTGCATGGCTACGAACTCGAGCACGGCCGCTACGTGATCGTCGAAGACACGGACTTGAAGTCGGTGCGGCTGGAAAGCACCAAGACGATTCAGATCGAGCGCTTCGTGGATGTGGCGTCGATCGATCGGCTGTATTGGGACCAGCCCTACTTCATGGCGCCGACCGGCAAGAGCGACATGCAAGAGCCGTTCGCGGTGATCCGGGACGCCATGGCGCAAGCCGGCCGAGTGGCGTTGGGGCGGGTGGTCATGACCGGACGGGAGCGCACGGTGGCGATCGAGCCGCGCCATGGCGGCCTGCTGCTGACGACGCTGCATTCGCATGATGAGGTGCGTCAGGACACGGAGGTGTTCGAAGGGCTCGAGGACCTGCGGGCCGACCCGTCGATGATCGAGATCGCGCAAGCGATCATCGGCAAGCAGGAGGGAGCGTTCGAGCCGGAGTCGTTCCACGACCGCTATGCGGAAGCGTTGAAGGAGCTGATCGAGCGGAAGGCGGCCGGGGCGACCGTGACGGCGGACGCGGAGCCGCCGCCGGAAAGCAACGTCGTGGACCTGATGGCGGCGCTGCGAGCCAGCCTCAAGGGCCCGGACGGGTCCGTGGACAAGCCTGCCGCCGCCAAGGCCGCACCGAAGCCGGCGGCGAAAGCTGCGGCGAAGGCCGCGCCCAAGGCGAAGGCGCCGGCCAAGAAGGCAGCCGGGGGCCGCGGACGTTGATCGAGCCCGCGGCCCCGTAACCCGGCGCCGCTTAGCCGAACGTGACGACCGCCCAGACCGCCGCCGCCGAAACGGCGGCCACGCCCACCGCCAGCAACGGACTGCTGAAGCGGGGCTGCCGCATGGTCGCCGGCAGGCGTTTCTTGCCGGTCACCATCGCCCGCACCAAGTCGTGCCGCTTCACGACGGCGTAGGCCACGATTGCGACGATATGCAGCGCGACGAGTTCGAGGATGATGTTGAACAGGAGCGCGTGCACGCCGGTGACCTGGTCACTGGTGGCGCGCTCGAGATGATGCGCGAGCGGCGCCTCGATGACGCCGTCGTCTTCCCGGCTGAACAGTCCGGTGCCGGCTTGGCCCAGCAGCGCCAGCAGCATGAGCAACACCATCCAGCCGCCGGCGGCGTTGTGGCCGATCTCGGTGTCGGGCTCGCGCCGGCCGAATTGCGCCAGGTGGCGCAGGCCGTGCAGCGGGCTGCGCAGGAACGCGCCGAATCGCGAGGTTTCGCTGCCGACGAAGCCCCAGACCACGCGGAACAACAGCAGCGTCAGGATCGTGTAGCCGGACAGGAAATGCAGCTGCAGCCAGTCCTTCTTGACGGCGACGTAGCTGAACGCGATCAGGATGACGATGGCCCAATGGAACAGCCGGGTCGGCGCGTCCCAGACCCGCATCGACAGAACGGGCACGCGTGGCTTGGCGGGGCCGACGGGCAGGCGGGCGGTGGGGCTGCGCGGCATGGAGCTTCCTGGCTGGGATCGACGGCAGCAACCTAGCAAGCCGTCGACTTGACGGAAACGCGCCGGGTGCCCATGCGGCGCCTGTGACAATCGATCTGGCACGGCTCACGGCAACCGCCGCTCCGTTTGCAGCGGCACTGGCCGCGGCGGCGGTTGCGGTCGCGGGTGGCTTGCTGGCGCGGCGGCGTCCGCTCTGGGCGCCTGCCGTCGCGACCGCGGCGGCGCTGATTGGCTGGGCCTTGCTTGCCGGGCTCAATCCACGGTCGGCGATATCGCCCCGGACGCCGGTGGACGGCTTGGTTGGGGCGGCCGGGATGCTGCTGGCGGGCGCCGTGCTGGGCGTGCGGTGGCGCAGCCGCTGGGTGAGCGCCGGGGCGGCAATGCTGGCCGCGTGGTGGCTCGCGGCGACGCCGGCGGCGCGGCCGGAATATTGGCGGGTATGGTTTGGCGCGCTCGCGGCGGCCTGGCTGCTGCGCGGCACCGGTGGCACCGAGCCGCGGCGCGTTTGGGCCGTGGCCGCGGCCGTGTGGGGTGCCTCGGCGCTGGCCGGCGCGCCGGGCGCTGCCGGGCTCGCGCTCGTGCTGGCGGCGGTGGCGGCTGGGCTTTGGGCGACGACACGGGGCGCGGTGATCCCGGCCGGCTTGTCGATGCTGGCGCTCGTTGGCGCCGAAATCGGCGCCGGCCGGGCCATGCGCGGCGGCCTTGGCGTGGTGGACCTGGCCTGCCTGGGCGCACTGGCGACGCCGGCGTCGATTGCGGTGACGGAGCGAGCAATGCGGCGCCGAACCCGGCGCGCGGCCGGCCTCATCGCGCCTGTGTTGGTGGCCGGATTGGTCGTGGGCGCGGCGTGGATCGGCGCCCGGCTGCTGCGCGGCACGCACGGCTGACGGCTGCACAGCGTCCGCGCATAAGGAAGTGATTAACCCGCGCGGCGTAACATTACGGCATGATTGCAGATGCGAGGCCTAACGCTTATAAATACTTGATGGCCATCCCAGGAGCAAGACCGCGGCCCGTCGCTTACCGCAACACGGTGGTGTCCGTGGTCGTGGCGCTGGCGGCGTTCGCGGTGGTCGCCTACTTCTGGCCGAAGCCGCACCCGTTCGACGTGGTCGACATGCCGCGCGCGCTGCTGACCGGCCCGGCGGCGGTCTTGGGCGAACATTCGCCCGGCGCGGCCGCAACCGGGACCGCGGCGGATCTGGTTTTGCCGAGTTTCGACGTCGTGCGGGTCGGACCGCGTGGCGACGCCGTGATCGCGGGACGCGCCGCCCCTGGCGCCGAGGTGATCGTCCGGGACAGCGGCGTCGAAGTGGCTCGTGCCCACGCCGACCGGCAAGGCAATTTCGTCGCCATCCCGGCCGCGCCGCTTGCGCCGGGCGGGCGCGAGCTGACGCTGGCGTCGCGCAGCGCCGGCAGCGAGGAGGTCAAGGGCGACGGCTCGGTCGTGCTCGAGGTGCCGCACCCGGCGCCGGTCCAAGTTGCCGGTGACGCGCGGTCGCCCGTGAGCGTCGTGCTGGTGCCGAACGCCGGGTCGCCACGCGTGTTGGGGGACGGGTCGCGTCCGCCCAACGGCGCGCCCCGGCTGACGCTGGATACGGTGGATTACGATGACGCCGGCGCGATCCGGTTCACCGGCAGCGCGCCGGCGGATGGGACGATGCGGCTTTACGTAGACAACGCGCCGGCCGGCGACGTGCACGCCGACGCCGCCGGACGCTGGACGCTAACCCCGGCCGTGCCGGTCGCGGCGGGCGTGCATACGGTGCGGGTGGACCAACTCGACCGCAACGGCAAGGTCACCGCCCGGCTCGAACTGCCGTTCCAGCGGGTGGCGATGCAGGCGGCCGATCTCGCCGGCGGCAAGGTCGTGGTGCAGCCGGGCCAGAACTTGTGGCGGATCGCCCGCCTGGCATACGGGCGTGGCATGCAGTACCGGGTGATCTACCTCGCCAACCGGGAACAGATCCGCGACCCGCAGCGCATCTATCCGGGTCAAACCTTCGCGGTGCCGCCAAGCTGAGCGTGGCGGCGGTCCGCTGACGTCCTTGTGCGGCCCGGGAGCCGGCCCCATACAGGCAAAATCATGACGTTGTCCGAGACACTTCGCACCGTAGTCGCCCCGCCGCATCCGGCCGGGAAGCCCTTCATCATCGCCGGCATTCTGGTCGCCTTGCTGGGCCTCGCGGTCGGCGCCTGGATATTCTGGCTGGGGACGCTGTTCCTCCTGTTCTGCCTGTACTTTTTTCGCGACCCGGAGCGGGTGGCGCCGGGCCGGCCCGGCACCGTCGTCGCCCCGGCTGATGGGCGCGTGGTCTCGGTGTCGCCCGCCGTGCCGCCTGCCGAACTCGGTCTCGGACCGGCCCCGCGCTGGCGGGTGGCGACATTCCTGTCGGTCATGGACGTCCACGTGAACCGTGTTCCCGTCGACGGCGTGGTGACGCGCATCGCTTATCGGCACGGCGCCTTCCTCAATGCCAGCGTCGATAAGGCCAGCGACCTGAACGAGCGCAACGCCCTGGCGATCCGGACCGCCGACGGCCGAAGCTTTGCCGTCGTCCAGATCGCCGGGCTGATCGCGCGCCGGATCGTCTGCCAGGTGCGGGAGGGTGACCCGGTGCGGGCGGGCGCGCGGTTCGGCCTCATTCGGTTTGGCAGCCGCACGGACCTCTATCTGCCCGAAGGCGTGGTCCCGTTGGTGGCCGAAGGGCAGACCATGATCGGCGGCGAGACTGTGATCGCCGAGCTTGCCCCGGTCGAAGCCGCCGAACAAACCGTTCCGGCCGATGAGATGGGCCTGGCCTGATGGACACAAGGGTGTCGCCGGTCAGCCGTTTTCGGACCAAGCTGCGCGCCCGGGCGAGGCCCCGGGTCGCCGGCTTGTCGTTCAACCGGATGGTCCCCAACATCCTGACCCTGCTTGGGCTTTGCGCCGGCCTGACCAGCATGCGCTATGCGCTGGAGGCGAGGTTCGGATCGGCGGCGGTGGCGGTGATGGTCGCCGGGTGCATCGACGGGCTCGATGGCCGCCTGGCGCGGATGCTGAAGGCCACCTCCCGCTTCGGCGCCGAGTTCGACAGCCTGGCGGATTTCTGCTGTTTCGGCGTTGCGCCAGCGTTCATCCTGTATCTCTGGTCGCTCGAAGCCTATGGCGGCTTCGGCTTTGCGCCATGCCTGATGTTCGCCGTGTGCATGGCGCTGCGGCTTGCGCGGTTCAACGCCGCTCTGGACGCGCCGCCGCCGATCGCTCACGCGTACGCTTATAACTTCTTCACCGGCGTGCCGGCGCCGGCCGGGGCGGGGCTTGTGATGTTCCCGCTGTTCCTCGGCCTCGAATCGCAGCAGCTTGGCGTGCAATGGGTGTCGGCACTGGCGCACAACCCGATTTTCTGCGCCGCGTCGCTGGTCGGGACGGCATTGCTGCTGGTTTCCACCCTGCCGGTCTGGAGCTTCAAGAATTTCAAGGTGCCGGGCGCTTACGTGCTGCCGGTGCTGCTGGGCATCGGCACCTTCACGGCGCTGCTGGTGGCTGATCCCTGGGCGGCGCTCGCCGGGGCGGGGCTGATCTACCTGCTGATGCTGCCGTTCAGCCGGCGCAGCTTCCATCGGCTGCGGGCCGCGGCCGAGGCGGGGCGGGAACTCGGCTGA
The DNA here is from genome assembly GCA_963752225.1 of uncultured Alphaproteobacteria bacterium. Taxonomy (GTDB): domain Bacteria; phylum Pseudomonadota; class Alphaproteobacteria; order Acetobacterales; family Acetobacteraceae; genus JBBROS01. Next base: position 654,045 of record CAVVXS010000007.1, read on the forward strand.
GCTGCACCGGACTGAGCTACACTGGAGCCAACTGGTTCGGTCGCCCTGTTGCCGCTGGCGCCTATCCGGTCGTCGCTTGCACAAGCGCCCGTTCGGCGCCGGAGCCTTCCTCGACTTCCGCGTCGGTCAGCATGCGCCAAGTGCCGCCGACCAGGATTTCGCACGGCCGGAAACGAGCCTTGTAGGCCATCTTCCGGCTCTCGGGCACCCAGTAGCCGAGGTACACGTAAGGCAACCCCTCGGCCCGCGCCCGGTCGACCAGCCACAGGATGGCGAACGAGCCGAGCGACTGCCGATCGAGCTCCGGCGCGTAGAAGCTGTAGACGGCCGACAAGCCATCGCCGAGCCGGTCGGTGAGGCAGCAGCCGACCAGGCGCCCCTCCGCCCGGAACTCGGTGATGGTGGTGTCGATCGGCGTATCCTCCACCATCGCCCGGAAGTCGTAGAAACTCATCGTCGCCATGTCACCGTCGCCATGGCGCTGCTGCTGGTAGCGCTGGAATAGCTGGAACTGCTCGGCGGTGGCGCGCGGCGGAACGTCGTGGCTCTCGACCGCGGCGTTGGCCCGCAGGATGCGGCGCAGGCCGCGATCGGGGGTGAAGGTCGCGACCGGGATGCGGATCGGCACGCAGGACTGGCACGCCGGGCAGACCGGGGCGTAGGCGATGTTGTGGCTGCGGCGGAAACCGGCCCGCGACAACCGATCGTGCAGGTTCTCGGCTTCGGGCCCGGTGATCTCGGTGACGACCTTTCGCTCCGTGCGTCCGGCCACGTAGGGGCACGGCAGCGGCGCGGTCGTGTAGAAGAACTGCGGACGGCGGGGTGGCTTGTAACTCATCGGGCCGCCATGTTCGCGAAACCAGGGGGAAGGGTCAACGCATCCCGACGCACGACCACGACACCGGCGGCGATATCGTGCAGGGCGCGGTGACGGACGGTGAACAAAGCCGCCAGCAGCGGCCAGAAGCCGATCGACAGAGTGAGCCACAGCAGGCCCGTGAACACGACCGATTGCGCGAGGCTCGGCGGCCCGAGATCGTCGTCCCGCCGCACCGTCAGGCCCAGCATGGATTGGCCCGGCGTCGCATGGCGCCGCCCGGCGACGAACAGGATGTGATAGGCGAGCGGCACCGCCGGCAGCAGCGCCATCAGCACGAAGCCGAGGCCCAACGTCACGACGCCCAGCACGAGCAGCACCACCCAGAGCGCCGACGCGAGCACGGCGATAAACACGAAATCGATGATCCAGGCCCAAGCGCGGCGCCACAGCACCCCTTCGATCAGGGCCGTGTCGTCGAGCGAGATGGGCAGTCCGCTGTAGCTCATGGGTGCAATTCGATCGTGTCCGCGGTCTTGGCCGAGGGGCCGAGCCGGATCGTATCACCGATCCGCCATGACTGGAGCGTGCTGGACGCGTCACGCGTGAAGGGGTTGCCGGATTGCCCCGGCGCCAGCGCGAAAAGGCTCCGGTCCAGGTTGGAAAGATCGTAGACGCCGCGAAATGCTGCCCCGTGCACCGACTCCCAGCCGGGCGAGCGCGGGCTGCCGCGGAACAGGGTGGTGTCGTCGCCGGGCTGGTCGACCGTCCATGTGAACAGCCGGCCGATCAGCGGCAGGCGGCCGAGCAAGGCATGCTGGAACTCCGCTTCGTGCACCGAGCCCCAGGTCGCATCGCCGGCGTCCTTCACCGCTTGCGCCAAGGTCCGGGACAGCGTCGCGCCGCAATCCCGCCCGCACCACGTGGCTTCCTCCGGCCCGAGCGCACGGGCGACCATGTCCGAGGTGGGCCCAGCCAGGAACCGGTCCACCCCCTCGCGCTCCAGCAGCGCCGCCTCGAGCCGCCGCATCCAGGCGTTGAACAACAGCGGCTGGGTCCAGTCGGCCCGCATGCTGCCGTCCCACCGCCGCAGCACGCCCAGCACGCGGCGGGAGTCGGCGTCCTCGGGTTCGGTCTGCAGCAGGCGGGGCAGTACCGCGAGGGCAAACGGGCTGACCCCGTCGACCTGCATCTGCGCGAAGCTCGCGACGGTGTGGGTGCTGCGTGTCTCGAGCAGGGCGCGGATGCGCTGCGCGCGCCAGTCGCCGAACCAGTCCTGACCCATGAACACCGGGAAGTCGGGCGGCGCCACCCGCTCGTTGGCATTCAGCAGATGGCCGCTCGGCGGGTCGATCTGGTGCGGCAGACGGTCACCCTCGGCGAAACCGGTCCAGTCATGCGCGCCGTCGGCGCCCGGAACCGGCAAGGTGCCGTCGCCGGCGCGGCGCAGCGGAACGCGGCCGGTGGTGAACTGCCCGATGTCCTTGCCGTCGGCCACCAGCAGGTTTTGCACGGGAGCGCTGATCTGCGCCGCCGCCTTTTGCGCGTCGGCGACCGTTGTCGCGCGGTTGAGCGTCAGCAGCCCGTCCGGCGCGGTGTCGTGCGGGGCCAGGTTGGCCATCGCCACCGCGAGGATCGGGCCATCCTGCCCATCGACGTCGCTGAGCACCGGCCCGTGCCGGGTCTCGCGCACGTGCTGCACCACGTCGTCCTGGAACCGCACCAGGATGGTTTCATCGCGGCTGGTGAAAGGCTGCGGGCCGTCGGGCGTGGCGTAATGGTCGTCGCCGGCCGCGGTCTCGACAAACACGTCCTGGGTGTCGGCGCCGGTGGTGGTAAAGGTCCAGGCGACATGGCCGTTATGGCCGAGGATCAGGAACGGAACGCCGGGCGCGGTGGCGCCGGCCAGCACGCCGTCGGGCGTCTCGATGCGGGCCAAGTACCAGATCGCCGGCATGGAGAAGCCGAGATGCGGGTCGCCGGCCAGCAGCGGGGCACCGGTGGCGCTGTGCTCGCCGGTCACCGCCCATTCGTTGCTGGCTTCCGAGGGCAAGGTGAACGGTTCCGGGAAGGCCGGCACCGTGGCGGCCAAGCGCGCGGCGGCGTCGCCCAGCGAGGCGGCTGGCCCAGGCGTCGCGTCATGCGCCGGCCACAAGGCCCGCACCTTGTCGGCCGGCATGTGGCCCAGCAGCGCGGCGCGGCTGAGTTCCTGGCGCCAATTGCCCGACAACCAGATCGCCATCGTCTTGCCCCAGAGCAGGCTATCCACCGGCGTCCACGGCTCCGGCGGACCAGAGACGACGAACTCCGGCGCGGCAAAGCGGCCACGCAGGTCGATCCAGGCGTTGACCCCGCGCGCATAGGCGTCGAGCAACGCCCGTGTCTCGGCACTCAGCCCCGGCAGGTCCGACTCCGCCCGGCGGCGCAGCCCGATAATGCGCATGGTGCGGTCGTAGCGCACCGTGGGCGAACCGGCGATTTCCGACAGCCGGCCCGACGCGGCGCGCCGCATCATGTCCATCTGGAACATGCGATCGCGGGCGTGCATGAAGCCGAGCGCGGTGGCCCCGTCGAGGGCGTTGGCGGCCTTGATCCGCGGAATGCCATCGGGGTCGAGGTCGAGGTGCACCGGCGCCGACAGGCCGGGGATCGCGGCATGCAGGCCGGAGGTCGGCAGCGAATACCAGGCGAGCCCGCCGATGGCGCCGCCCAGCAATGCGACGAGCACGACGAGCCCGATCAGCAGCCGGCCCAGGACGCGCATCAGGCGGTTTGCATCAGCTTGGGGGCATCAGTGGAGGAACGGCGCCTTGAGAATGCTGACGCGGTCGGTCGAGGCAATCGTGACGGCGGTGTTGCGGCTGCCACGGCCCAGGCTCACCTGCACCGAGGCGCCGGCCGGACCGGACGCCCAAACCGCCCGCCATAGCCCGGCGAGGTCCGGCACCTCGGTCCCGTTCACCGCCAGGATGCGGTCGCCGGCGCGCACGCCGGCTTTCTCCGCCGGGCCATTATCGGCGAGGCCGCCGACCACCAAGGCCTCGTCATCCTCCATCGCGTAGAGGCCGAGCCACGGCCGGGCCGGGCGGGTGACGCGGCCGTACGACAACAGCTCGTCGAGGATCGGCAGCAGCAGCTCGACCGGGACGACCATGTTCATGTCCTGCCGCCGGCCTTCGCCCCCTTGCTGCAGCACCAGCGAGCCGATGCCGAGCAGCGCGCCGTCCTTGCCGACCAGCGCTGCGCCGCCCCAGAACGGATGCGCCGGGCTGGTGAAAATGGCGTTGTCGAGCAAGTACTCCCAGTATCCAGCGAACTCCTGGCGGCTGGCGACCTTGGCGGCCACGGCTTGGCGCCGCCCGCCGGCGGCCGCAAACACCACCGGCTCGCCCAGGCGCGCCGCGGTGCTGTCGCCGAGCGACATCACCGGCAAATCGAGCTTGCCCAACGCCTGCACCAAGCCGAACCCGGTTTCCTGGTCGTAGGCCATGGCATGCCCGGGGACCGCCTGCCCGTCAGTGGTCGAGAGCCAGACCGTGTCGGCTTCGGTGATCAGGTAGCCAATCGTGAGGAACACGCCGGGACGGATATGCACCGCGCTGCCCGCCCGCTCGGTGCCGAGCGTGCTGGCCGTGAACGCGTCGTCGGGAACGGTCGCGCGCAGGGCCACGACCGAGCGCAGCGTGCGGTCGAGATCGAACGCGTAGTCGGCCGGTTTCGGCATCAGCGTGGGCGAGATGTTGCGGTCGGACTTCGTCATCGTGGTCAAGCGTAGTTCACCATGATGGTTTTTTTATGCATGAAGTGCTCGAGCATCAACTCCAAACTGGCTTCCTTGCCCAGGCCGCTCGATTTCACGCCGCCGTAAGACAGGTTGGCCTGCACCACCAGGTTCTGGTTGATCTGCACTAACCCGGCTTCCATGCGGTGCGCGAGGTCGAGCCCGACCTTGAGGTTGTTGGTCCACAACGAGGCGGCCAGGCCGTACTCGGTGCCGTTGGCCTGGGCGAGCACCGTCTCGGCGTCGTCGAACGGGAATACCACCGTCACCGGGCCAAAGATCTCCTCCTGCACCAGCCGGCTCTCGTTGGGCAGGTCGGTGAAGATGTGCGGGCGGATGAACAGACCCTTGGTCAATGCCGGGTCACTGGGCATCGCCGAGCAGGCGCGGCCATGGGCGCCGGCCGTTTCGAGCCCTTCCTTGATGAAGCCCTCGACCTTGGCAAACTGGTCGTGGCTGATGATGGTGCCGATATCGGTCGCCTCGTCCAGCGGATCGCCCATTTTCATCGCGTCCACCTTGGCCGCGAGCGCGTCCACGAACTTCTGATAGATCGGCCGCTCGACGTAGATGCGGCTGGCGGCGGTGCAGCTCTGGCCCTGGCGGGTGAAGCGCATCGAGGTAACAGCGCCCATGACGGTCTTCTCGAAGTCGCAGTCGGCGAACACCACCATTGGGCTCTTGCCGCCCAGCTCGAGCGTGACCGGGATCAGCTTTTCGGCCGCCGCCTTGCTGACGATGCGGCCCACCTCGACCGAGCCGGTGAAGGTCACCTTGCGCACCAGGGGATGCTCGACCAGCGGCGCGCCGCAGTCCGGGCCGAAGCCGCTCAGCATGTTGAAGCAGCCGGGCGGCAGGATGCGGTTCATCAGCTCGCAAATCCGTAGCACCGTCAGCGGCGCTTCCTCAGCCGACTTCACCACCACCGTGTTGCCGGCCACCAGCGCGGGCGCCACCTTCAGCGCCATCAGCAGCATCGGCACGTTCCAAGGGATGATCGCGCCGACGACGCCCAGCGGCTCCCGCACCGTCACGCTGAGTACGTTGGGCGCGAACGGCACCGTCTCACCTTTGAGCTCGCCGCCGAGGCCAGCATACATCTCGAAGATGTCGGCCACCGCATTGGCCTCGACCCGGCTCTCGGTGCGCAGCGCCTTGCCGGTCTCGAGCGCGATCAGCCGGGCCAACTCCTCGACGTGATCCTTCAGCAGCGCCGCACATTGCCCGACCAGCGCGCCCCGCTTGCGGCTCGGCAGCTTGGCCCATTCCTTCTGCGCCCGGTGCGCGTCCTGCACGGCGGCGTCGACGTCCGCCGCGTCGCCTTCGGCGGCCTGGCCGACCTCGACCCCCGTCGCGGGATTGACCACCGGAAAGGTCTTGCCGGACCGGGCGGGCACGAACCGGCCGCCGATGAAATGCTTGCCCGACAACGCGGTCGCCAACGCTCCCTGATCCAGGGTCACGGCGTCGGGGGTCGGGTGCGGGCGGTCCAGCATCGTGCTTTGCTCTCTAGGGCTAGTTTAGCTATCGCTGCTGCCGACAATGGACCTGGGCCCAGCCTGGAACAAGAGTACCGAGGAAGCGGATTTGCCATGACCGATGCTGCCACCGCCCGTGAGCCGACCGGCCCGTTAAAGGGTTTGAAGGTGTTCGACCTGACCCGGGTGCTGGCGGGGCCGACCTGTGCGCAGATGCTGGGCGACATGGGCGCCGACATCATCAAGATCGAACGCCCCGGCGCCGGCGACGACACCCGCGGCTTCGCACCGCCCTTCATGCCCGACACGAAGGAAAGTGCCTACTTCGTTGGCGTCAACCGGAACAAGCGCAGCGTGACGCTCGATATCGGTAAACCTGAAGGCCAGGCAGTGGCACTGGAGCTGATCGCCCAATGCGACATCCTGGTCGAGAACTTCAAGGTCGGCGCGCTGGCCAAGTACGGCCTCGGCTATGAGCAGCTGCATGCCAAGTTTCCGGGCCTGATCTACTGCAGCATCACCGGGTTCGGGCAGACCGGCCCTTACGCGCCGCGCCCCGGTTATGACGGGCTGGTGCAGGCGATGGGCGGGGTGATGAGCCTGACCGGCGAGCCGGACGGGCTGCCGATGAAGGTCGGCATCCCGGTCGCCGACCTGTTTGCCGGGCTCTATGGCTGCATCGGCGTGCTGGCAGCGCTGCGGCACCGCGAGGCGACCGGGCACGGGCAGCAGGTCGACATTGGCATGCTCGACACCCATGTCGCCTGGCTCGCCAATCAGGGCATGAACTACCTGGCTACCGGCCAAAATCCTGCCCGGCTGGGCAACGACCATCCCAACATCGTTCCCTACCAGGTGTTCCCGACCGAGGACGGGTTCATCGTCCTGTCAATCGGCAACGACCCGACGTTCAAGCGCTTCTGCGACCATTTCGGCTTGGAGCACCTGCTGGCTGACGAGCGGTTCGCGACCAACGCCGCCCGGGTCAGCAACCGCAAACTGGTCACGGACACGCTGACGCCGGTGATGCAGGGGCAAAAGACCGACTGGTGGGTCGATCGGCTGGAGGCGCTCAAGATCGGCTGCGGGCCGATCAATACGCTGGAGAAGGTGTTTGCCGACCCGCATGTGCAGGCGCGCGGCGTGGTTGTGGATATGCCGCATGCCGCGACCGAGCGCGGGGTAAAGGTGATCGCCAACCCGGTAAGGCTCAGCGAAACGCCGGCGGATTACCGGCTGCCGCCGCCGACGCTGGGCCAGCATACCGAGGCGGTGCTGTCGGACGTGCTCGGCTACGATGCCGGGCGGATCGCCTTGCTGCGCGAAGCGGGAGTAATCTAACGCCCGCACTCGATCGCGGCAGGATCGGGGGACGCGATGGCCGGATCAAGTCCGGCCATGACGTGCCTCGGTCGTTTGTTCAGCCTTCCTTGGGCGCGTAAGCCACGCACCAGCCCTTGGGGTTGATCGTGCCCTCGACGATCTTGCAGCCGTTCGGCGCCACCCAGTTGACGCACTTGTCGCACTCGTTGCCGTCCTTCGGCCCGTCCTGATATTGGACGAGGTTCTTGGCGATCTTCTGATCCTGGGCTTTGGCCGTGCCGGCCAAGGCCGCACTGGCTGCGAGCAGCCCCAAACCGGTCCGCATCACACCGCGCCGCGACGAGTTATTAGAATGATCCATGGTCGTCCCCTTCATTGTCTCGGGCCCGCTCAATCTATGGGCGTGCATCCGAGATCGGCAACGCGCGCCGAGGGAGAAATATTCCAGACGGAGTTGGATACCGCTACGAGTTTAGTTGCGAATGCTTCGCAGTCTCGGGATTTGCACCATTCTAGGCTGCGCGTTGCAGGCCGATCTGCGCCCATACTTCCGACAACGCCGCGACCAGATGGTCGATGTCGGCCTCGGTATGCAGCGGCGACGGCGTGATCCGCAGGCGCTCGGTCCCTTTCGGAACTGTCGGATAGTTGATCGGCTGGACATAAATACCGTACTGATCGAGCAGGGTGTCGCTGACCTGCTTGCACCGCACGGGATCGCCGACCATCACCGGCACGATATGGCTGGGGTTGTCGGCATGCGGTAGCCCGGCGGCGTCGAGCTTGGCCCGCAGCAGGGCCACGTTGCGCTGCTGCCCTTCCCGCTCGGCGCTGCTGGTCTTGAGGTGGCGCACGCTCGCCAGCGCACCGGCGGCGACGGCTGGGGGCAGGGCGGTGGTGAAGATGAAGCCCGAAGCGAATGAGCGCACGAAGTCGCACAGCGCCGCCGACCCGGCGATGTAGCCGCCGATCACGCCGAAACCCTTGGCCAGCGTGCCGTTGATGCAGGTGATGCGATGGGCGAGTCCGTCGCGTTCGGCGATCCCGCCGCCATGCTCCCCATACAGCCCGACCGCGTGCACCTCGTCGAGGTAGCTCATAGCACCGTGGCGCTCGCACACGTCGAGGATCTCGGCCAAGGGCGCGATGTCGCCGTCCATCGAATAGACGCTCTCGAAGGCGACCAGCTTGGGGGCGTCCGGGTCGAGCTCGCCGAGCTTGCGGTCGAGGTCGGCCGGGCTGTTATGCGCCCAGATCTGCTTCTCCGTGCGGCTGTGTCGGATGCCCTCGATCATGGACGCGTGGTTGAGCGTGTCAGACAGGATGATGCAGCCGGGCATCATCGAGCCGAGCGTGCTGAGCGCCGCCCAGTTGGCCATGTAGCCGGAATTGAACAGGAGCGCCGACTCGGCCCCGTGCAGGCTCGCGAGCTCCTGCTCCAGCAGGACGTGGTAGTGGTTGGTGCCGGCAATATTGCGGGTGCCGCCGGCGCCGGCGCCGCACGCGTCGAGCGCCTCGTGCATCGCCGCCAGTACCTCGGGGTGCTGACCCATGCCGAGGTAGTCGTTGGAACACCAGACGGTGACGTCGTTGTTGTTGCGCCCGTCCACATGGGTCGCGCGGGGGAAGCTCCCGCGCTTGCGCTGCAGGTCGGCGAAGACCCGGTAGTTGCCGTCGCGCCGCAGGGTTTCGAGCTTGTTACGGAAGAAGTGCTGGTAGTCCATGGCTCGATCCCCCCAGAGCGCGGTCCGGCTGGACGTGCTCGTTCAACGATGACGCGACGCGGGTCCGGACCGGCACCGTCCGCGCCCGCTTGGCCCTGAGCGCCCAGGCCCATAGCCGCGAGAACGGCAGCGGCAGGATCAGGAACCAATGCTCGACGACCGCCAGGGCCAGCATCGTGGCCAGGAAGGTCAGCCCGGCCGCCTGTGCCGGAGATATAGCGGCGAGTGCTGCTTGCGCCAACAAGGCGGTGCCGACCGTGCCCGCCGTCAGCGACAGCGGCATCAGCCCGTTCATCGGCCGGCGCGCCATGAAGCTCAGCAGGTAGTGCAGGTGTGCCGGCAGGAACTCCTCACCGAGGTTCCGCACGCCCAGGACGACGTTCAGCTTGGCGCTGGTCCGCATCAGCCACAGCAGCAGGAAGGTCCAGGTGCCGACCTGGTTCGGCGCGCCCCAGGTGGCCGCCACGATCAGCGCCGCGGTCGCGAGGATGGCAAGCTCGTGCCAGACGCTGGCGGCAAACCCCTGGCAGAACCGGGTGCGGAGCGCCGCGTCCGGCGCCGCGCCGACCCGGCGCGGACCGGTGACGACGCCCATGAAGAAGCTCATCTCCTGCCAACCCCAGGCGATCAACGCGTAGGTGAAGGCGGCAAACGCGCCGGTCTCGGACGCATCGCCGGCGCCGGCATGAAGCCGGTACAGCGACACCGCGAACAGCGCCGTGCCCGCGCCGAAGCTCCAGCGGAAGGTCCGCCGCGGCAGGTTGTCGAGCAGCACGATCACGCCGGTGGAGAACCACCAAACGAACAGGGCGTACGCGGCCGGGTAGAGCAACCCTTGCACGCTACCAGGCCGGGGACATGCGAACGGTGGCCGGTGCGTCGTTGCGCTTGGCCGGCAGCAGGAATAGTCGCAGGAACGTGGCACCCGCGGCGGCGGTCAGGCCAAGCTGGCGCAGCTTGCCGCCCAATCCGCCCTGCGCCCGGGCGGCGCGCTGCCCTTCGGTGATGCGGCGCATGCGCTCAAGCCCGGCGCGGAAGACGGGGCTGTCGATGTCGAGCTCGACCGGGAACACCTGGCGGGCGATGTCGGAGGTGATACGGAACACCCGGTAATCGTAATCGGTCGGGTCGATGCCGAGTGCGGCGTGGAATGCCGGCCGGGCATGGTCGCGCACGTACATCGTCGCGAACACCGCCAGCAGGAAGAACCGCACCCAATACTTGTTGAGGCCGCTGGTGAGCTTCGGGTCGGAGCGCATCAGCAGCGCGAACGCCTCGCCGTGGCGGAACTCGTCGTTGCACCACTCCTGGAACCACTGGAAGATCGGGTGGATCATGCGCTCCGGATGGCGCTCGAGGTGCCGGAAGATGGTGATGTAACGGGCGTAGCCGATCTTCTCGGACAGATAGGTGGCGTAGAAGATGAACTTTGGCTGGAAGTAGGTGTACTTCTTGGCCTTGGTCAGGAAGCTCAGATCGACTCCGACGCCGACATCCTTCAGCGCATCGTTGATGAAGGCGGCGTGCCGGGCCTCGTCGCGGGCCATGAAGGCGAACAGGTCGTGGATGTCGCCGTCCTTGATGCGCTTCTTGATCTCGGCATAGAGCACGCAGCCGGAGAACTCGGCCGTGACCGAGCTCACCAGGAACTCCAGCAGCTCGCGGCGGACGTCGGGGTCGAGCGCCGAGAGGTCGAAGTTGAACGGCGTCTCGTTGATGAAATGGCCCTTATTGGGGTCGGCGCGCATCTCGGCGATCAGCCCGTCCCATTCGGCGCGCACCCGGCCGACATCGAGCCGCTCCATTGCGGCAAAGTCGGTGGTGTAGAAGCGCGGCGTCAGGATCGTGTCCTGCTGCGCGAGCTTGGTCAATTCGTTGACCTCCCGCCGGGCGGGAGCCGTCGCGGCCATGCTCATGGCGTGTCTCCGATGGGGCTGGGGGGCTCGAAGCCAACTTCGTAGAGCTCGGTCAGCAGGAACATCGACGTCAACGCGGTCCAGCCGCGCAGCAGGGCGCCCGCGCGGCTGACGGTGGCGGGGCATTCCATCTGCACGTGCTCGCCGAAGGCAATGTCAGTCGGCACGCCGTGCACCTCCACCACGTCGCCGGGCCGGATCGCGACCCCGTCGGGGACGGCGTAGGCGTGGAAGCTCTCCTGCGTCTTCTCGATGTCGATCTCCGCCCGCGCCTGCACGGTGCGGCGGCCGAACAGCCAATCCTCGCTCATCGCCGGCGCTCCTGGATCGGCAGCAGCGCGACGAATACGTCCTCGTTGGTGTGACCGAAGGCCGCGAGGTCGAGGCGGACGCCGGTGGCCGGGTCGTCGAGCACGAGGCGGCCGTCGGTGTAGGCGGCGAGGTGGAACGGCGCGTCGCGCGGGATGTCGCGGCCGCGCCGGGTGCGGTTCAGCCCGCGCAGGATGCCGCGCAGGAAGCCTTGCTCACCCTCGAACACGGCCACGTCGCGGCCGTTCTCGCGGGCGACGACGGCGTGGTCGTCGCGGTCGACGAAGGCCAGGGTGCGTTCAGCGAGTACCGGGCGCCGTCGGCGGCGGGGTCGTGCCGCCCACCGTGCCCGGCCCCGAGATCGCGATGCCGAGCGCCAAGGCCACGAGGCCGCCGATCAGCAGCAGCGGCATGCGGGGGAACGGAGTCGCGGAGGCGGTGGCGTTCGGCACGGCGGTTCCTCGTCAGGCGGCCACGGTCGTCCCGCCGTGGTGACAGTCCTTACTGTCCACAATTCCTGTCAGCGGGTCCACAACAACCGACATCGCGGCCGTCTCGGCAAGCGCCTGGGCCAAGATCTGGCCGGCACGGGCGGCGTCCGGCAGCCCGCGCAGCAACGGCTGTGCCCGGGCGAAGTGCCACGGCCGGGTGTGCGGCCACATGATGAACCAGCCGAGCCCCTTGCTGCCCGGCGCGAGTTGCAGCGCCACGTCGCCGGTGCCGTCGCGCTTTTCCGTCATCGCCACCCCGTCGATCTGGGTGAACGGCAGGTTGAGCGTCAACGGCACCACCAAGCCCATGCGGATGACCACGCGCCGGTTGGTGATGGTGTAGGCGGCGGCGCGTGCGGCGAGCCAGGCATAGGTGATGCCGACCAGCAGCGGCACGCTGGCGACCAACGCCGCCCGGGTCGTTTCCCACGCGATCGCGGCTGCCGGGTCGCCACGGCGGGCGGACACGATGGCGACGCCGGCCACGACGATCGCCAAATACAGCCCGAGCCCGCGCAGGTGCAGCGCATGCCGTGCGATCGCTCGCCAATCCGGCTCGCCACGCCACAGCACGCGTTCGCCCGCCGGCAAGGCGGTTGGCAGAGCGTGCCGTGCCGCCGTCCGGCGTACCGGGATATGCCCGGCGTCGAGTGTCGCACTCACAGGATCGGCTCGCCGCGGCCGGCCGTGGCGTAAAGCATGCCGCCGGCGTAGTAGGCCATGATCTTGTCCTCCTCGAGCAGCGTCACTTGCTCGGGGTTCTTCAGCGCCGGCACGTCGGCGAACTGGGCGCCGGTGATGAAGCTGGTGCTGATGCGGCGCTGGACGACATTCATCGTCAGGAAGTTGAGCGGGATCAGCACCCGCTTCATGTCGGCCAACTCGACCTCGTAGTAGCGGATCACCACCTCGGAGCGGTCGATCCAGGCATCCACCACTCGGCCGGCGATCTCGCCGTCAAGGCCGACCACGTCGAACCCGGTCGCGTCCGGATCCTCGGTGGCGAGGAAGAAGGCGGGCGCCACGCGGAGCGGCACGATCTTCGGCAGGCTGTCGTCCCAGGCGAGGTCCGGGTGGTCGGCGCGGCGGGCCCATGCGCCGGGGCCCATGCCGGCCAGCATCGGGTTGCCGAGCGGCTCGTACGGGGCACCGGGGAAGTTGGCGGTGGGAACGGCGTTGAGCGGCTCCGGCGTTTCGCCGCGCGGCGCCATGATGCGGCTGCCGTCGGGCATGATGAAGGTCTTCGGCTTCGGCATCAGGAAGGGAAAGCCCTCGATAATGGTGCCTTTGCCGTCGCTGGAGACCAGCGGGTAGCCTTCGCGCTTGTTCTCGCGGTGCAGGTAGTAAACGAGCCCCGCAAAGAACAGCCAGAACCCGTAAAGGGCGAGTTGGGCCACGTCGATGTAGTTGGTGATGGCGCCGGGCTGCATGGTGGACCTCAACCGGGTTGAAGGGTGGCGGAGCGGAACTGCGGCACGGCGCGGACGAGCGGCCCGACCGCGACGAGGGTGACGAACAGGAGCGCGAGCTCGAGCACGTAGACGGCGACGTAGCCGGTGGCCGGCACGGCGAGGGTGGGGCCGAGCCGCCCCGCATCGGCGAGCAGGCCGATGCCGTCGCGCAGCAAGCCGCCGGCGGCGACCGCGCTGCCGGCGGCCGACGCCTGCACCGCGCCCCAGATGCCGAGCGTGAGCCCGACCTGGCCGCGCGGCGCCGACATCATCGCTGCCGTCAGTGTGCAATGCGCGAACAGCCCGGCGCCGAAGCCGATGCCGGCGACGCCGCTCGCGAACAGCCCTGGTGCGGCGAGCGGGGCGGCGAAGATGACGGCGGAGAAGGCGGCGAGCCCGGCCAGGGCCGCGGCGCCCGAAAGCCGATACGGGTCGGCACCGCGGCCGAGCAGCCGGGCGCCGACTGCGAAGCCGCCGAGGCCGCCGATCGCCAGCAACGCGGTCATCGCGGTGGTCTGGCCGACGCTCAGCCCGAGCACCTGGCCGCCATACGGCTCGAGCAGGATGTCCTGCATGCTGAACGCGACCGTGCCGAGGCCGAGCGCCACCAGACGGCGGCGGGCCTGCGGCGTCGCGGCGAATAGCGCCCAGGTCTCGGCGAAGCTGACCCCGCCGGCACCGGTGGTAAACGCCGGACGCCGCGGCTCCTGCTTCCAGAGCGCGACCGAGTTCAGCACGATCGTCGCGACCGCCGAGCCTTGCACGACTTGGATCAGCCGGATCTCGGAGAAATGCGCCAGCACGGCGCCGAACAGCAGCGCGGAGGTCAGCATGCCGAGCAGCAGCATCATGCACAGCAAGGCGACCACCTTCGGATGGGCGCGCGGCGGGGCGAGGTCGGTGGCGAGCGCGAGGCCAACGGTCTGCACCGTATGCAGGCCGGCGCCCACCAGCAGGAACGCCAAGGCCGCAGCGGCCTGTCCGACCCAGGGGGCGGCGTTGCTGTCGCCCGACAGCAGGATCAGCGCGAACGGCATGATCGACAGGCCGCCGAACTGCACGAGCGTGCCGAACCAGAGATAGGGCACGCGGCGCCAGCCCAGCACCGAGCGGTGGGTGTCGGACTTGAACCCGACCACGGCGCGCAGCGGGGCGAACACGAGCGGCAGGCTGATCATGACCGCGACCAGCCAGGCGGGCACGCCGAGCTCGACGATCATGACCCGGTTGAGCGTGCCGATCAGCAACACGACGGCCATGCCGACCGTGACCTGGAACAGGCTCAGCCGAAGCAGCCGCGCCATCGGCAGCTCAGCCGAGGCGGCGTCCGCGAACGGCATGAACGAGGTGCCGATGCGTCCCCAGGTGCGGATGGCCGCGTCGTTGAGCCGGGCGATCATCGCCGCACCAGCTCCAGGGCCTCGGATTTATAGAACCCGACGTCGATGCGCAGCGTGCGGCCGAGCGTCCAGGCGGACAGCGACGGTTCCGCACCGAGCAGCCGGGCCAGCGTGGCCGGGCGGACCGGCTCGATCGCCGGCGCGCGGTCGCGGCGGGGGAACAGGCGGCCGGTGGCGTGCATCGCAGCAAGCAAGGGCGTGCGCGGGGCGAAGGTGAACACCACCGAGCGTCCGGCGCGGGCAGCGAGCGCCGACAGCGCCCGGACCATGTCGGGCGCCGTGTAATGGATCAGACTGTCCATCGCCACCACATGGTCGAAGCGGCCGAGCGCCGGGTCGAGCATGTCGCCGGAGCGGAACGAGATCCCCAAGTCCGCCGGCGCGCGCTCCCGGGCCAGGCCGACCAGCGTGGGCGAGAGGTCGATCGCCACCACGTCGGCGCCGCGCTGCGCGGCGCTGACCGCAAGGGCACCGGTGCCGCAACCGGCGTCGAGCAGCCGGCGGCCGGCAAGATCGTCCGGGAGCCAGGACAGCAATGTGGCGCGCATGCGGTCCCGCCCGGCCCGCACGGTGGCGCGGATGCCGGACACCGGGGCGTCGCTGGTCAGCCGCTCCCAGGCCCGGACCGCGGTCTGGTCGAAGTAGGTCTGCAGCTCGCCGCGGCGCGCGAGGTAGGTGGCGCCCTGCATCTCAGTCGTAGCCGAGCAGGTCGAAGATGTCGCGATCGCGCATCGGCGTCGCCTCGACCGGTGTCACGCCCGCCCAGAGCGAGGCGGCGAGGCGCAGGTATTCGAGCTTGACGGCTTCGAGCTCCGGCGTCGGGTCCATTTCGAACAGCGTGCACTTCTTCAGCCGCGAGCGCCGGATGGCGTCGAGGTCGGGGAAGTGGGCCAGCGTCTGCATCCCGGTCTGGCCGTTGAAGCGGTCGATCTGGTCGGTCGCGGCGCTGCGGTTGGCGATCACGCCGCCGAGCCGGACGTTGTAGTTCTTTGCTTTCGCCGTGATCGCCGCGACGATCCGGTTCATTGCGAAGATGCTGTCGAAATCGTTGGCGGCGACGATCAGGCCGAGGTCGGCATGCTGCAGCGGGCTCGCAAACCCGCCGCACACGACGTCGCCGAGCACGTCGAAGATCACGACGTCGGTTTCTTCCAGCAGATGATGCTCTTTCAGCAGCTTCACCGTTTGCCCGACCACGTAGCCGCCGCAGCCGGTGCCGGCCGGCGGGCCGCCCGCTTCGACGCACATGACGCCGTTATAGCCCTCGAACACGAAGTCCTCGACCCGGAGCTCTTCCGAGTGGAAGTTTACGCTCTCCAGCACGTCGATGACCGTCGGCAGCAACTGCTTCGTCAGGGTGAAGGTGCTGTCGTGCTTCGGGTCGCAGCCGATCTGCAGCACCCGCTTGCCGAGCTTGCTGAACGCGGTCGAGAGATTGGATGACGTCGTGGACTTGCCGATGCCGCCCTTGCCGTAGACGGCGAACACCTTGGCGTTGCCGACCAGCGGGCTGTCATCGAGCTTGACTTGCACGCTGCCGTCGCCATCCGCGCGGACCTTGTTCCGGATGGGAAAGGGAAGGGTTGCAACGGTCATGCGGCAATCTCCAAACTCGTGCCGGCGGGGGCGACGCCCTCGAGGCGGTCTTCCAGGTCCTCGCCGGCCCGGCGCAGGGCGTCGAGGGTGGCGGCGTCGGGGGCCCAGTATTTGCGGTCGGTCGCCTCGATCAGCCGATTGGCGATCTTGAGGCTCGCCTTCGGGTTCAGCGCGGCCAGGCGATCGCGCATCTCGGGGTCGAGCACGTAGGTTTCGGCGAGCTGCTGATAGACCCACGGGCTTACCTCGCCGGTGGTCGCCGACCACCCGAGCGTGTTGACCACATGCGAACTCGATCTCGCGCACGCCCTCGTAGCCGTGCTTCAGCAGCCCCTCATACCATTTCGGATTGAGCGCCCTTGTGCGGGTCTCGAGGCTGACCTGCTCGCCCAAGGTGCGGACGCAGCCGTCGCCGCGGGTCTGGTCACCGATATAGACGTCCGCCGCGGCGCCGCGCGCCTGCCGCACCGCCCGGCTGATGCCGCCGAGCGTGTCGAAGTAGTGGTCCACCGTGGTGACGCCGAGCTCGATGCTGTCGAGGTTTTGGTAGGTCACCTCGACCGTCGCCAGCACCTGGTGCAGCAGCGCCGCCTGCTTGGTGGGGCGGCCGTCGGCACCGTAGGCGAACCCCTTGCGGGCGAGATAGGCATCGGCCAGCTCGTCCTCGCTGTCCCAGGTGCCGGCGCCGACCAAGGCGTTGACGTTGGCGCCGTAAGCACCGTCGGCGTTGCCGAACACCCGCAGCGCCGCGTCGGCCAAGGTGCCGCCATGCTCGGCCTGGAAGGCCAGCGCATGCTTGCGGATGTAGTTTTCCGCCAAGGGCTCGTCCGCCTCGGCGGCCAGCAACGCCGCTTCCGCGAGCAGCCGCGTCTGCAAGGGGAGCAAATCCCGGAAGATGCCGGACAGGGTGAGGATGACGTCCACGCGGGGCCGGCCAAGCTCGGCGAGCGGAACCAACCGGGCGCCGCAGAGGCGGCCGTAACTGTCCGAGCGTGGCGCCGCGCCCATCAGCCACAGCGCCTGGGCGATTGGGCCGCCTTCCGACTTCAGGTTGTCGGTGCCCCACAGCACCATCGCAATCGTTTCCGGCAGCTTCTTGCCGTCGGCGGCGTGCCGGGCCAGCAGGCGCTCGGCCTGGCGGGCGCCGTCCGCCACCGCGAAGGCGCTCGGCAGCCGGAACGGATCGAAGCCGTGCAGGTTGCGCCCGGTCGGCAGCACCTCGGTGGTGCGCAGCAGGTCGCCGCCCGGCGCCGGCCGCGTGTAGCCGCCATCGAGCGCGTGCAGCAGGGCCGGGATCTCGTGGTCGGCCGCCAGCAGCGCGTCGAGCCGGGCGCGTTCGAGGGGGTCGGCGACATGGGCGGCGTCGAGCAGCTCGGCGCGTTCCGCCGCGGTCGGCGGCTGGCCGACCACGTGCAAGCCGTGCGGGATGAGCGCGTATTCCAGTTCCAGCAGCATCGCGCCGAGGCGGAGGATTTCCCCTTCCGGCTCGGTCCAGGCCGGCTCTGCCGGCGCCAGGTCCACGGCGGCCGCCTGCGCCTGGACCAGCAGCGCCAAGGTCGTGCGCCCCTCGGCGTCGGCGTCGGGCTCCAGCGCGCGCCAGCGGTCCAGCGAGGCTTTCAGGTCCAGCAGGCCGCGATACAGCCCAGCATGCGCCACCGGCGGCGTAAGATAGCTGATCAAGGTGGCGTTGGCCCGGCGCTTGGCGATCATGCCCTCGCTCGGGTTGTTCGACGCATACAGATAAAAATTCGGCAGATGTCCGATCAGCCGGTCCGGCCAGCACGCCGCCGACAGCCCGGCCTGCTTGCCCGGCATGAACTCCAGCGCGCCATGGGTGCCGAAATGCAGCACGGCATGGGCGTCGAAATCTTCGCGGAGGTAGCGGTAGAAGGCGTTGAAGGCATGCGTCGGCGCGAACCCGCGCTCGAACAGCAGCCGCATCGGATCGCCCTCGTAGCCGAAGGCCGGCTGCAGCCCGACCAGCACGTTGCCGAATTGCCGGCCGAGCACGAACACATGGGCGCCGTCGGATTGCTGCTTGCCCGGCGCCGGTCCCCACGCCGCCTCGATCTCGGCGAGGTGGGTCTCGCGCCGCACGATGTCGTCCGCCCGGATTTTGACAAGTACGTTCGCGTCGGCGCCGTATTGGGCGCTGTTGCCATCCACGACCATCTTGCGCAACGCGTCGCCGTCCGGCGGCAGGTCGCCCACGCTGTAACCGCCATCGCGCATCGCCGTGAGCGTGTTGTGCAGCGATTGGAACACGCCGAGATAGGCCGCGGTGCCGGTGGCGCCGGCGTTCGGGGGAAAGTTGAACAGCACGACGGCCACCCGCTTTGCCGCCCGTGCCGTCCGCTTCAGCGCCACCAGCCGCGCGACCCGGTCGGCGAGCGTCGCGGCGCGCTCCGGGTGCGCCACCATGTCGCGGGTGCAGGTCTTGCCGACGCAGCCGGGGCAGGGGTTCGCGGTTTCAGCCCGGCCGCAGCGGCCGCCGAAGGTGATCGGCGCGATGCCGCCGTCCAGCTCCGGCAGCGCCACCATCATCGTCGCCTCGACCGGCAGCAGGCCGCGCGGGTCCTGCTCCCATTGCTCCAGGGTTTGGAACTCGATCGGGTGGGTGGTGAGGTACGGCACGTCGAGCCGCGCCAGCAGCGTTTCCGCCGCCCGGCTGTCGTTATAAGCGGGGCCGCCGACCAGGCTGAACCCGGTCAGTGACACGACGGCATCGACGCTGGCGACGCCGTCGCGGATGAAGAAGCTCTCGATCGCCGGACGGGCGTCGAGGCCGCTGGCAAACGCCGGGACGACACGCAGGCCGCGCGACTCGAGCGCCCGGATCACCCCGTCATAGTGCCCGGCATTCCCGGAAATTAAGTAGGAGCGCAGGAGGATCAGCCCGACCGTGCCGGCCAGGCCGGTGCGCGGCAGGTCGTCGAACCGCTCGGTCATGCGGCCGGGCAGGTCGGGGTGGTAAAGGCCGAGATCCGGGTAGCTGAGCGGGGCGGCGACCGTCAGCGCGTGGCCGGGCCGGCGCTGCGGGGCGGCGTATTTCTGCACCAGCATCCGCACCAGGCTGGCGAGGTTCTCGTCGGAGCCGGCGAGCCAGTATTGCAGCGCCAGGAAGTAGCTGCGCACGTCTTGCGCGGTGCCGGGAATGAACCGCATCAGCTTCGGCAGCCGCCGCAGCATGCGCATCTGCGCGGCGCCGTCGGAGCCGACGCCGTTGGTGCCCTTCGCGTCCTTCTTGCCGCCGCGCAGCCGCTTCAGCATGGCCAGCGCGCCGCTTGCCTCCTGCGACATGTCGAAGCGGCCGAGCCGGGTGAGCTTCGTTACCTCGGGTGCCGACATGCAGCACAGCATGGCGTCGCAGTGCATGCGCCGGGCCTGCAGCGCCGGCAGCACGAGCTTGGTGTGGTCCTCGAGGAACAGCATCGCCGCCACGACGAGGTCACCGTGGGCGATGTCGTGCAGGCACTGCTCGAGTGCGGCCGGGTCGCCGGCCCATTTGTCGGCGGCGTGGACGACCAGGCTCAAGCCCGGGATCTCGGCTTGCAGCCGGGCATGGGCGCGGGCGGCGGCGCCGGACAGATGGCTGTCCATGGTGACGACAACGACCCGAATCGGGGCCGCGCCAGGCGGGGAGGCGAGCAGGCTACCGTCCATAATGCGCCTTTGCCTCATACAGGGTGTCGACGGTGATGGTGGCGACGCCGCGCTCGGCGGCGAACCGCTCGGTGTTGCGCCGCGCCTTGCCGCGCACGAAGAACGGAATTTTTTTCAGTTCATTGTCGGCGTCGGCGGCCCAGGTCGCCGAGGCGGCGGCGGCGGCGGCGGCCGGGTTGGGCGCCGGCGCGGCAGCCGCGGCGTGGCCGAGGTGCGACGGCCCGTGGTCGGCGTGGAACTCGAAATCGTCGCGGAACATCGCCACCAGGTGCTCCTCGAGCCCCATCATCAGCGGATGCACCCAGGTGTCGAACAGGACGTTGGCGCCTTCGACGCCCATCTGCGGCGAATGCCGGGCCGGGAAGTCCTGCACGTGCACGGGGGCGGAGATGACGGCGCAGGGCACGCCGAGTCGCTTGGCGATGTGGCGCTCCATCTGCGTGCCCAGCACCAGCTCGGGCTGCAACGCCACAACGGCCGCTTCGACCTCGAGGTAGTCGTCGGTCACCAGCGCCTCGAGGCCGAGCTTGGCCGCGACAGCGCGGACCTCGCGAGCGAACTCCCGGCTGTAGGTGCCGAGGCCGACGACGGTGAACCCCATCTCCTCGGTCGCGACCCGGGCAGCGGCCACCGCGTGGGTCGCGTCGCCATAGATGAAGACGCGCTTGCCGGTGAGATAGGTGCTGTCGACCGAGCGCGAGTACCAGGGCAGGCGGCTGATCTGCGCCAGGCCGGGTTCCGGCCCAATGCCGGCAAGCGCGGCGACCTCGCGGACGAAGTCTGCGGTCGCGCCGGCGCCGATCGGGACGATGCGGGTGGATGGTTGGCCGAAGGTCCGTTGCAGCCACGCGGCTGCCGAGCCCGCGATTTCCGGATAGAGCACGACGTTGAACGCGGCGTCGCCGAGCCGGGCGAGGTCGGCCGGCCGTGCGCCGAGGGGGGCTACGACGTTGACTTCGACGCCCATGCGCGCGAGCAGGCCCAGGACCTCCTGTAGGTCGTCGCGGTGGCGAAAGCCGAGCGCCGCCGGGCCGAGCACGTTGCAGCGCGGCGCCGGCGCCGCCTTGGTGCCCGGCGCCGGCGCGTGCGGCCCGGCGCAGGCGCGGACGATCTGGTAGAAGGTCTCGGCGGCGCCCCAGTTCTCTTTCTTCTGGTAGGCCGGCAGCTCGACCGCGACCACCGGCACCGGCAGCGCCAGCGCGCGGGCCAGGCCGCCGGGATCGTCCTGGATCAGCTCCGCGGTGCAGGACGCGCCGACCAGCAGCAGGTCGGGCTGGAACCGCGCATAGGCGTCGGCGGCGGCGGTCTTGAACAGCTCGGCGGTGTCGCCGCCCAGGTCGCGCGCCTGGAACGTCGTGTAGGTGACCGGCGGGCGCTTCGGTTGCCGCTCGATCATGGTGAACAGCAGGTCGGCGTAGGTGTCGCCTTGCGGCGCGTGCAGCACGTAGTGGACGCCCTCCATCGCGGTCGCGATGCGCATGGCGCCGACATGCGGCGGCCCCTCATAGGTCCAAAGGGTGAGCTGCACCGGGCTAGACCCGCAACCGGTCGCGCCGGACCAGCGGCCGGGCGAACAGCTCGGCAAGGTCGCCGGCCTGGTCGAAGCCCTGGATCGGGGTGAACAGCAGTTCGATGCTCCACTTGGTCGTCAGGCCCTCGGCCTCGAGCGGATTGGCGAGGCCGAGGCCGCAAACGGTGATGTCCGGTCGTGCCGCCCGGCACCGGTCGAGCTGCCGCTCCACGTCTTGCCCCTCGCTGAGCGGCGTGCCGGCCGGCAGCAGCGCGAGGTCGGCGGCCATGTGGCTGCGGTGCAAATAGGGCGTGCCGACTTCTTCCAAGCGCATGCCGAGCTCTTGCGACAGGAACCGGGCGAGCGGGATTTCGAGTTGGCTGTCGGGGAAAAAGAACGCGGTCTTGCCGGCAAGCCGTTCGCGATGGCGGCCGACCGCCGCCGTCGCGCGGGCGCGGGGCGCGGCGACCGCCGCCTCGAACCGGGCGGCGGGCACGCCGAACGCCTCCGCGGCGGCGGCGAGCCAGGCCGTGGTGCCCTCGGCGCCGAGCGGGAACGGGGCGGCGAGTCGCTGCGCGCCGCGGTTCTCCAGCAAGCGGGCGGTCTCGGTCAGGAATGGCTGCGCGAGCAGCAGGCGCGTGTCTGGCCCGACCGGCGGCAGGTCGGTCGAGCGGCGCGGCGGAAAGATATGCACGGGGCCGACGCCCATCGCGTCGAACAGCCGGCGCAGCTGATCCTCGACCACCTCCGCCAAGGCGCCCGCGACCATCAACGACGGCGCGGCTCCGTGCGCCTCGGCAGGAAGGATCGGCACCAGCGCCGCGAGGCAGGCGTCCTCGCCTTGCGTAAAAGTCGTCTCGATGCCGCTGCCGGAATAGTTCAGCACCCGCACCTGCGGCATGTGCTGCGCCGACAGCCGCTCGGCCGCCCGCGAGAGATCGAGTTTGATCACCTCGGAAGGACACGAGCCGACCAGGAACAGCATACGGATGTCGGGACGCCGCGACAGCAGCCGGTCCACCACCCGGTCCAACTCGTCATTGGCGTCCGACAGCCCGGCGAGGTCGCGTTCGTCGATGATGGCGGTGGCGAAGCGGGGCTCGGCGAAGATCATCACCCCGGCCGCCGACTGGATCAGGTGGGCGCAGGTGCGCGACCCCACCACGAGGAAGAACGCGTCCTGGATCTTGCGGTGCAGCCAGATGATCCCGGTCAGGCCGCAGAACACTTCGCGCTGGCCGCGCTGGCGCAACACCGGTGCATCGAGGCAGCCCAGCGCCGCCGGTCCCCCCGTTGCCGCCTGAAATGTCGCGGGGGCAGCCGCGCTCATGCCTGCTGGCCGAACCCGAACGCGGCGGATCCGGACGGCGCCGGCTGCCACGCCGCCGGCTGCAGCCGCGCCATGCGCAGCTTGGCCAGGAATTGGACGGCGTTGACGACGTAGGTGGCGTAGGCGGTCAGGGCCAGCATCATGAGCCCGTGCTGGCTCATGCCGCCGCTCAGCAGCGCCGCGAGATAGGCGGTGTGCAGGGCGATGACGATCATGCTGGTCGCGTCTTCCCAGAAGAACGCCGGCGCGAACAGGTAGCGCCCGAACACGTCCTTCTCCCAAACCGCGCCGGTGACCATGATGACGTAGAGCACCATGGTCTTCGCCACCACGCTGCCGGTCGCGGCCAGCGCGCCGTCGCCGGTGACCAGGAACCGCAGCACCAAGCCGAGGCTGAGCAGAAACACCGCGAACTGTAGCGGCGCGAGCACACCCTGAACGAGCGTCCAGGGCGAGGCGTCGCGGCGCGCCCGTTGCTCGGCGCTGTAGAGCGGGCGCGGGCGGCTCACCACGACCGGACGGCCAACCGCGCCGCCCCACGGACAGCAATCAAATGGTGCAATCACTCGGCCAAGCGCTGACGTGAACATCGCGAACGGTTCCCCTTGTTGAGAATCACGAGGTCGTGAGTGTCATCGATCGAGGTCGGGTTGCAGAGTTGCCGGATCGCAATTCATGACCGTTTCCGTCGGCGCCCATTTGATCGTTCCAGCGAGTCCGTGGCGCCCGGCTCACCTAAACGAAGGCTAGGACGGCAGCAAACAAAGTGTCAAGCGAACCTTACGTAAATCGCGATTGACACTTCCCTGCACGATCGAACAAGCTTGGGGAGAAGACGATGGTGTCCATGTCGCAACACGTGCAACAGGATGAGAGCTGGACGGATGGGCGTAGTCGCACCGGCGGCGAAGTCCGGTCGTCCGCCGTCGGCGGGCTCGGCCGCGACGGGATGGCGATCCTCGAAGACACGGTGCGCCAGGACGTCATACCGCGCCTGGTAGCGATGCGCTGGATCGATCGCCCGGTGCAAGTGAAGGCCGCGCCCGCCATCGGCGAGGTCGCCGTGCGCAAGCTGGTCGCCTTGTGTCTTGAACCCGTCAGCCACAACGTCGCAGTGTTCGTGACCGAGCTGCACCGCTCCGGCGCGTCGCCCGCATCCATCTATGAGGACCTGCTCGCGCCTGCTGCCCGGCAGCTCGGCGTCATGTGGGAGAATGATACGTGCACTTTTGCCGATGTTACGATCGGGGTTCTGCGGCTGCAGAACGCCCAACGCTCGCTCGCGGCCCAGCCGCTGGACCATGCCGCGCCGCCGCTGGGGGCGCCGCGCGTCCTGCTGATGCCAGTTCCCGGCGAGCAGCACACGTTCGGCCTGTCGCTGGTGCTCGACTACTTCGTGCGCGCCGGCTGGGAAGCCCGGCTCGGGCCGGTCGGTTCGCGCGCGCAAGCGCTGGCGTTGATCAAGCGGGAGCGGACCGAGCTGGTCGGGCTATCCTTCGCCTGCGACGATCGGGTGGCGGACGCGGAGGCGCTGATTGCGGATATGCGCCGGGCGTCTGGCAACGCGAACCTCATCATCATGGTCGGCGGCCCGTCCTTTCTGGCCGACCCGGAGCTCGCCGGGCGCATCGGCGCCGACGCGACCGCGATCGATGGCCACCAGGCGGTGGTGCGGGCGAACGCCCTGCTGCAACTCTCGGACGGACGCATGTGATGCGCCATCGGGGGCCTCGTGGTTGAGGATCATGGCCACAAGGCACCCGGTGCGCGTGGAAGCAATGTCGGGGGCGGCTTCATGTCGCCCACCACGGCGCTCGGCAATCTCGATGCAGGCTCCGCCGCCGCGCTGATCGCGGCGGCGTCGGACGTGACGTTGGTCATCGACGATGCGGGCGTGATCCTCGACATGTCGATCCAGAACGAGGATTTGCTGGCCGACCTCGACGGCGGCGGCCACTGGATCGGCAACCCGATGTCGGCCACCGTCGCGATCGACAGCAAGATCAAGGTGGCCGCCCTGATGCAGGATGCGGCCCGGTCGGAGCCGCGTTGGCGCAGCGTCAACCACCTCGCACCCGATGGGCGCAGCGTGCCGCTGCTGTACTGCTGCGTGCAGCTCGGCCGCGAGGGCCGTATGGTGCTGTTCGGCCGTGACCAGCGTGCGCTTTCGGTGCTGCAGCAGCGGCTGATGAATGCCCAGGCCTCGCTGGAAGAGGATTTCAGCCGCCTGCGCGACGCCGAGATGCGCTACCGCCTGCTGTTCCAGACCTCCTCGGAGGCGGTGCTGATCCTTGATCTGACGCGCGGGCGCGTGCTCGAGGCCAACCCGGCCGCGCGCGAGATGTTCGGCGCGGAGCTGCGCGACATCGTCGGCCACCCGCTGCTGCCGCGCTTCGCCGACGCCGACACGGTGGGCGCATACCTGCACGCGGCCCGCGACGGCGAAGCCTCCGACGACCTGCGCATCCACCTCAAGCACGCCCACCGCGAGGTCGTGCTGCGCGCCACCGCGTTCCGGCAGGACCATGTGACGATGCTGCTGGTGCGCATCTCGTCGGCGCATGCGGTCGCGGCCGCGTCGTCGCTGACGGCGGTGAAGTCGAAGCTGCTGCGCGCGGTCGAGAGCGCGCCCGATGCCTTCGTCGTGACCGAGAATGACGGCACCATCGTCACCGCCAATGCGGCCTTCGTCGAGATGGCCGGGCTTGCCGCCGAGGACGCCGCGCGCGGACAGTCGCTCGACCGGTGGATCGGCGAGTCGCCGGTCGACATGACGGTGCTGATCGCCAATTTGCGGCAGCGCGGCGTAGTGCGGTTCTTTGCCACCACCTTGCGCGCCGAGGTCGGACCCTCGGCGCAGGTGGAGATCTCGGCCGTTGCGATCGACAACGGCAAGCCGTCGTTCGGCTTCGCCATCCGCAACGTCGGGCCGCGGCTGCGGGTGGAAACCAAGGCGTCGCGCGCCTTGCCGCGCTCGGTCGAGCAGTTGCAGGAGCTGATCGGCCGGGTTGCGCTGAAGGACCTGGTGCGGGAAGCGACCGAGGTGATCGAGCGGCTGTCGATCGAGGCCGCGCTCGAGCTGACCAACGACAACCGCGCTTCGGCCGCCGAGATGCTGGGGCTGAGCCGGCAGAGCCTATACGTGAAGCTGCGCCGCTACGGACTGGGCGACCTCGAGCCGACGGGGCGCGACTGATGGACGGGGGCGCGCGCTTGTCGGCTCCCGCCGCGACGTCCGGCCGACGTGGCCCGGCGGCCGCGCTCGAGCTGCTGAAGCCGATCACCTGGTTCGCGCCGATGTGGGCATTCATGTGCGGCGCCGTGTCGGTGGCGGCGCCGGTCGGCCCGTGGTGGACGGTCGTGCTCGGCATCGTCCTGGCGGGGCCGATGGTGTGCGGCACCAGCCAGGCGGCGAACGACTGGTTCGACCGGCACGTGGACGCGATCAACGAGCCGGACCGGCCGATCCCCTCGGGGCGGCTGCCGGGGCGCAGCGGCCTTTTGATCGCGGTGGCCTGGACCATCGCGTCGCTCGCCGTCGCGGCGGTCCTTGGACGGCTGGTGTTCGGTGCGGCGGTGATCGGCCTGGCGCTCGCTTGGGCGTACAGCGCCCCGCCGCTGCGCCTCAAGGAGAATGGCTGGATCGGCAACCTCGCCTGCGGCGCCTGCTATGAAGGGCTGCCTTGGTTCACCGGCGCGGCGTTGGCGGCCGGCGCCTGGCCCGGCCTGCATGTGGTCGCAGTGCTGGCGCTGTACAGCCT
Source organism: uncultured Alphaproteobacteria bacterium (assembly GCA_963752225.1). GTDB lineage: Bacteria > Pseudomonadota > Alphaproteobacteria > Acetobacterales > Acetobacteraceae > JBBROS01. The sequence continues at coordinate 680,595 of CAVVXS010000007.1, forward strand.
GGGCGCGCACGGCATCATGACGCTGAACGACTTCAAGTCGATCGAGGGCGACCGCCGGATGGGCGTCCATTCGCTGCCCGTCCTGCTGGGGCCGGAGCGCGCGGCGCGGCTCGCCTGCGTCGTGATGGGGGCGCCCCAAGCGGTGGTGATCGCGTTGCTGCTGGGCTGGGACCGGCCATGGTTCGCGGCCGGGGTCGCGGCGCTGCTGGCGGTGCAGGTCGGGCTGATGCTCCGGTTCCTGCGCGAGCCGCGGCGGCTGGCCCCGTGGTACAACGGAACCGGCACGCTCGGCTTCGTGCTCGGCATGCTGCTGGTGGCCTTTGCCTTGCGGGGTGGCGCGTGACGGCGGCGCCGCTCGGGTGGCTCGGCATCCTGCGGCTCGGCCTGGTGCAGGCCGGCCTGGGTGCGGTCGTGGTGCTCACGACCTCGACCCTGAACCGGGTGATGACGATCGAATGGCATCTGCCGGCGATCGTCCCGGGCGCGCTGGTGGCCTTGCATTACGCGATCCAGGTGCTGCGCCCGCGGCTCGGCTACGGCTCCGACATGGGCGGCACGCGGACGCCGTGGATCGTCGGCGGCATGGCGGCGCTCGGTTTCGGCGCCACCGCGGCGGCGGCCGGCGTGGCGGTCATGGGCAGCGGTGTGGCGCTCGGCCTGGCGCTGGCGCTGCCGGGGTTCGTCGCGGTGGGCGTCGGAGTTGGCGCCGCCGGAACCTCGCTGCTGACCCTGCTCGCCGCCCGAGTCGACGCCCGCAGACGGGCGCAGGCGGCCACCGTGGTGTGGCTGATGATGCTGCTCGGCATTGCCGTCACCGCGACCGCGGCCGGCCGGCTGCTCGACCCGTTCGGGCCGGAGCGCCTCGTGGCCGTCGTCGCCGGCGTAGCGGCCGTTGCCGTGCTGGTCGCCGTGCTGGCCGTGCGCGGCATGGAGCGCGGGGCGGAGGCACCGGCGGTGCGCGAGGCGCCGCCGGGCTTCTCCGCGGCGCTGCGCGGGGTGTGGCGGGAGCGGCAGGCGCGCGGCTTCGCGCTGTTCGTGTTCGTGTCGATGCTGGCCTATTCCGGCCAGGAACTGGTGATCGAACCCTTCGCAGGCGCGGTATTCCGGCTGAGCCCGGGGCAATCGACCGGGCTCACCGGCCTGCATCATGGCGGCATCCTGGCAGGCATGGCGCTGGTGGCGGCGCATGGATTTCTGACCGGGTCGTTCAGCCGCCGGGCGATGCGGGCTTGGACGGTCGGCGGCTGCGCCGGTTCGGCTTTGGCCGCGCTGGGGCTGGCGGCGGCCGGGTTGGCCGGGCCTGGGGCGCCGCTCCGGGCCGCGGTGGTGACGCTGGGCGTTGCCAACGGCGCCTTCGCGGTCGCGGCGATCGGCTCGATGATGGGCCTGGCGGAAACCGGGCGGGCGTCGCGCGGCGGCACCCGGATGGGCATGTGGGGAGCCGCCCAGGCGCTGGCGTTCGGCGCCGGCGGCCTGCTGGCGACCGGCGCCAGCGATGTGATGCGGCTCACGCTCGGCGATCCGGCGCTCGCCTACGCTGCCGTGTTCGTGGGTGAGGCCGGACTCTTCGTGCTGGCGGCGACGCTGGCGGTGGGCGTGTTCAAGGCTCCGGCCGAGCGGCCGGCAAGCATGGCGTGGGGGGGACAGGATGCACGAGCCTGAGTTCACGTGGGACGCCGTCGTGGTCGGCGGCGGCCCATCCGGCGCCGTGGCGGCGGCCGACTTGGCGCGCGAAGGGTTGCAGGTCCTGCTTCTCGACCGGGCCGGGCGGATCAAGCCGTGCGGGGGCGCCATCCCGCCGATCCTCGTGCGCGAGTTCGGCATCCCCGACAGCCTGATCGTGGCGCGAGCGACCGGAGCACGGATCGTGGCGCCGAGCGACAAGGAAGCCGACATGCCGATCGCCGACGGCGGCTACGTCGGCATGGTCGACCGCGAGGTGTTCGACGTTTGGCTGCGCGAGCGCGCGGTCGCTGCTGGCGCCACCAAGGTGGACGGCACGTTCGAGGCGGTCGAGCGCGACGCGGATGGAGGCGCGGTCGTGCGCTACGTGCCCAAGGGCGGCGACGCGGCGGTCCGGGTGCATGCCCGCGCGGTCATCGGCGCCGACGGCGCCAAGTCGCAGGTGGCCCGGCAGTGCGTCAAAGGCTGGGAGCGGGTCAAGTACGTCTTCGCCTACCACGAAATCGTGGAAGTGCCGGACGGCTGGGACGGCTCACGCTGCGACGTCTACTACCAGGGTGGCCTGTCGCCCGACTTCTACGCCTGGATCTTTCCGCACGGGAAGGTCGCCAGCGTCGGCACCGGGTCGGCGCGCAAAGGGTTCGGCCTGCGCCCGGCGATCGGGGCGCTGCGTCGCCGCGCCGGGCTGGACGGCGTACGCACCGTGCGCCGCGAGGGAGCGCCGATCCCGCTGCGGCCGATGCGGCGCTGGGACAACGGGCGCGACGTCGTGCTGGCCGGTGACGCCGCCGGGGTGGTGGCGCCGGCGTCGGGCGAGGGGATCTACTACGCCATGCTCGGCGGCCGGCTGGCGGCCGAGGCAGTGGTCAAGCTGCACAGGACCGGGGACGTGCGCTCGCTCCGGCATGCCCGCAAGCAGTTCATGCATGCTCATGGTCGAGTATTCTGGATTCTCGGGATCATGCAGGCCTTCTGGTATTCCAGCGACAAGCGCCGTGAAAAGTTCGTGGCGATGTGCCGCGACAAGGACGTCCAGCGCATGACCTGGGAGGGCTACATGAACAAGAAGCTCGCCCGGCGCGACCCGATGGCGCACCTGCGCATCTTCTGCAAGGACATGGCGCACCTGCTGGGTTTCGCGCGGGCATGAGCGGGCGCGCCACCCCGATCCTGGTCGCGGCAGCGGCGGCAATGGCGGTGGCGGCGCTGGGCGCGAGCGCGACCGAGCTCGGGCCGTGGTATTACGGGCTGCAAAAGCCGTCCTGGCAGCCGCCCGATTGGCTGTTCGGCCCGGCCTGGACGCTGATCTACGCCTTGACGGCGCTGGCCGGGGTGTTGGCTTGGCGGGCGGCGCGGTCGCGGGCGCTGCGGCAGCGCATCCTGGTGCTGTTCGCGGTCAACGCCCTGCTGAACGTCGGCTGGAGCGAGCTGTTCTTCCGCGTGCGGCGGCCGGACTGGGCGCTGATCGAGGCGGTGCCGTTCTGGCTGTCGATCGCCGCACTGATTGCGGTGTTGTGGCCGGTGTCGCCGAACGCTGCGCGGCTGCTGCTGCCCTACTTGGCCTGGGTGGCATTCGCATCTTTTCTTAACCTTGCTGTGGTACGGCTCAACCCCTCATTCGGGGTGTGACCGTGCCAGCGCAAATCAGATCATCTGCGACCGCGCCTGTGAACGCGGCGGAATATGGCCACCTGGGGGGTGATGATGGAACTTGAGATGAAGACTGCGGCCCCGCTTGCGCCCGCACGCCCTAAGGTTGCGCCGCACCACCGCGGACTGCCGCTGCGGGTCGGCACCCGCGCTTCGCCGCTGGCGCTGACGCAGACGCGCATGTTCCTGTCGCTGCTGACGAAGTTCTGCCCGGTGCTGCGCGGCATGGACGTGTTCCACGAGCACGCGATCCGGACCACCGGCGACGCCACCCAGGCCACCGGTGAGCGGCTGGCCGACCTGGGCGGGAAAGGCTTGTTCGCCAAGGAGATCCACGAGGCGCTGCTGGACCGCCGCATCGATTTTGCGGTGCACAGCCTGAAGGACCTCGAGACCGAGCTGCCGCCGGGCGTCGTACTGGCATGCACGCTGCCGCGCGAGGACGCGCGCGACGTGCTGATCCTCGGTCCCGATTGCCACGAGCCGACCAGCGAAAGCCCCTACGATGCGCTGCCCTACGGCGCCGTAATCGGCAGCAGCAGCGTCCGGCGGCAAGCGCAGCTGCTGGCCGCCCGGCCCGACCTCGTGGTGCGCAACATCCGCGGCAACGTGCACGGCCGGCTCGACAAGGTGCGGCGCGGCGACTACTCGGCCAGCCTGCTGGCGATGGCCGGGCTGAACCGGCTCGGTCTTGAGCATGAGGCGTCGGTGGTGATCGACGCCGACCTGATGGTGCCGGCTGCCTGCCAGGGGATCGTCGGCGTCACGGTGCGCGCGACCGACACCGAGCTGCACGCTCTGCTGGCGGCGATCGCCGACCCGGACGCCAACATCATGGCCGCGGCGGAGCGTGCGCTGCTGGGCGCACTGGACGGTTCATGCCACACCCCGATCGGCGCCCATGCCCGGTTGCTGCCGGGTGACCGGATGCGGCTTACCGGGCTGGTGGCGCGGGCTGACGGCAGCTTCGTCCTGCGGCAAACGGTGGAATGCGCGCGGGCGGATGCGGCACGGGCCGGCGCCGCCTTGGGCGACGAATTGCGGCGGAGCTGCCCCGGGGATATGTTCGCCTGATCGCCACTTATATTTCCTTCGCCGCTGCGGCGGTCGTCCTGGCTGGGGCCGGGGGCCTGCTGACCGAGATCGGCCCGTGGTACCGCGGACTGCGCAAGTCGCGGGTGCAGCCGCCCGACTGGCTGTTCGGCCCGGCCTGGACCGTGATCCTGGCATTGTGGGCCTATGCCGGCGTGCTGTCGTGGGAGGGTGCGCCGGACGACGCGGCGCGCTTGCGCATCGTCGGGCTGTTCGCGGCCAACTTCGTCCTCCACTTAGTCTGGAGCCCGTTGTTTTTCAAAGCCAAGCGGCCGGATTGGGCGATGGTGGAGATGCCGGTGCTGTGGGTCTCGATCGTCGCCATGATGGTGGGCCTCGCGCCGTTCTCCTCGGCCGCACCGTGGCTGCTGGCGCCCTACATCGTTTGGGTCAGCTTTGCGATGTGGATCAACTACGCCATTGTCCGCCTGAACGGTCCGTTCGGCAGCAGGGTGCCGGCCATCGACTGACCGGCTTGCCGGGCGGGGCGCCTTTGGCCACTGTGCGGCGATGCAAAACACCCCGCCCGAGCCCGACACCGACCGCTTCCTGCAGGACCTGAACGAGCTCCGCCGGATCGGCGCCTTCAAGACTGGTGTGCACCGCCCGACCTATTCGGCCGAGGACATGCAAAGCCGGGCCTGGCTGATGGAACGGATGACCGAGGCCGGGTTGCAGGCCGAGATGGATGGCGTCGGCAACGTGCTCGGCCGTCATCCCGGGACGGGCCCAAAGCTGCTGGTCGGCAGTCACATCGAATCGCAGAACGAGGCTGGCTGGCTCGACGGCGCGTTGGGCGTGGTCGCGGCCATCGCGCTCGCGCGGGCCGGCGTTCCCTGCGATTGCATCGCCTTCGCCGACGAGGAGGGCCATTACGGCAGCTTCGTCGGCTCGCGCTCGTTCACCGGGCTGCTGCCTGAGGCGGAGATCGACGCCTTGGCCAACCGCTACCACGGCAAGCCCCTGCGCCAGGCGCTGGCCGAGGCGGGGCTGGGGGAGCGGCCCCGCTTGGCAATGGAGCTCGAGCGCTACAAGGGCTTTCTCGAGATGCACATCGAGCAGGGCACGACGCTCGAGCGCGCCGGGCACCAGGTCGGCGTCGTGACCGGGATCGTCGCGATCTGGCAATACCGCATCACCTTCGAAGGCATGCAGGACCATGCCGGCGGCACCACCATGGCCGAGCGCCGCGACGCCGGGCGGGCCGCGGTCCGGCTGCTCCACTGGCTGGACGAGGAATTCCCGCGCCATTGCGGCCTGCGGACGGTATGGACGGCAGGGCGCATCGCGGTGACGCCGGGCGCGGCGTCGATCATCCCCGGCACGGCCGAGGTCCTGTTCCAGTTCCGCGACATCGACACGGACGTGCTCGACCGGCTCGACGCGGTTCTGCGCCGCGGCGTGGGGGAGTTGAACCGCACCGACCGCTGCGAAGCGACCCTCGAGGTGATGAGCCAATCACGGCCGGCCTTGTGCGATCCGGAGTTACAGGACGCCTTGGCGGCCGCGGCGGCCGAGCTTGCGCCGGACCGCTGGCAGCGCATGCCGAGCGGGGCCGGGCACGATGCACAATACATGGCGCGGCATGTACCATCGGCGATGCTGTTCGTGCCGTCGATCAACGGGATTAGCCATCACTGGGCCGAAGACACGGCGCCGGAAGACTTGGCGATGGGTTTGCGTGTGCTGGCCGCCGGCGCCCGCCGCTTCCTGGGACTATAAAGCCCGCCTTGCCGGCGGCACCCGAGCCGACGGAGGCCGCACATGGAAACGGCGGCACTGGACGATCCGTCCAACGCCGCCGCTCCGAGGCACTTGCTTGCCATGGCCCGGCCGCGACGCGTCGCGGCCGGGGTTCGGCTTAGTTCCGGCTGGTCGAGTTCGTGGTGGTGTCGGGCTGGGCAGTGGTGTTCGCATTCGTGTTCCGCTGGGCGGCGGCATCACGGTTGCGGTTCGCTTGATGGTGTCCGACCGCGCAGCCCGCCGCCGCGCCGAGGACGCCATGGTGTCCGGCGACGTGCCCGGCAACGCCGCCAACCGCGGCACCGCTGAGGCAGCCGGCTGCCTGGGCGGGCGCTGCGCTGATGGCGAGCGCCCCGATCGCGATTGCCGCAAGAATACCCTTCATGTGTAACCTCCGTTGATTGCGCCCGATCAGATCGAGTGCACCGACGAGAAACGCGCGGCGGGGCGGCGCGGTTCCGGACACTTGCGGCTGGTCTCGGCCGGGACCGGCGGCAGGCTTTCCAGCGCCGTGCGCATCGTCGAGAACCGGCCGAGGTCGGCGCCGGTGCCGCAGTGCCAGACGACGATGTCATCGCCGCTGCGCGCGAGCCCCCACGTTGCCCACTCCCGTGCCGGTGCGTAGATCAGCATGTAGCCCGCGTCCTCGGGCCCGCCGGCTGCGGAGCCGCGCTCGATCAGGATGCGCCGGTAGCCGTGCTCGGCCGCGTCCTGCATCCACCCGCTGATGGTGATGTGGTCGCGGGCGGTGAAGCCGCGGTCCAGATCGGCAGTGATCTGCCGCGAATGCACAAGGGTAAGATGGCGCATCAAATTAGCCCTCCCCGGCTGAGCACAGAGCAAGCGATGCCGCGTCGCCGGCCGGGGCGCTCGAATGGCCGGGAGACAACACCGCGGTGAACGCGATCAAGTCGACAACGAGGATGAAGGCGACGCCCCAGCTGGACCCCACTCGTCGATGCCACCATTGCAAGGTCGGTTTCGCTGCCACGGCGACCGTTCCACGTCCAATCATCTATGCCTCCTGCAGCCATCCGAGGCTGTGAAGGCGAGCCTGCCGTGTCATCGCGGCAACGCCTGTGACGAACGTCACATCTACCCACCTTTCGGACCCGGCGTCGCCGGTGCTAGATGCGCAGTGTGGCTCCACGGATACAGTCAGGGCGAGGTCGATGGCTGCACTGAGCCGTGCGGCCAAGCGCGACGTCCTGGCGACGATCGACCTGTTCTCCAGCCTGCCACGGGACGACCTCGACGCACTGGCCGGGCTCTCGAACGAGCGGCGAGCGGCGCGCGACACGGTCGTCGTGCGGCGCGGCGGCACCGACGCATGCTTGCTGGTGCTGGTGCACGGGCGGATGCGGGTGAGCGCCGTGTCCGGCGAGGGGCGGGAGGTGACGCTGCGGATCATGGAAGCCGGCACCTTCCTCGGCGAGATCGCGCTGTTGGACGGGCGGGAACGCAGCGCGGACGTCACGGCAATGACCGATAGCTTGCTGCTGGTCATCGAACGCGCGGCATTCCTGCCATTCCTGTCCGCCCGGCCCGACCTGATGCTGCGGCTGATGGAGATCCTGTGCGACCGCCTGCGCCGCAGCAGCGCGGCGTTCGAGGACGTGGCACTCGCCTCCTTGTCGTCGCGCCTGGCCCGGCTGCTGCTCGACCTCGCGGCGCAGCACGGGCGGCCCGTTCCCGAAGGGGTGCGGATCCGGATCAAGCTGTCGCAAAAGGAACTCAGTGCCCAGGTCGCCGCTACCCGCGAGCGCGTCAACAAGCAGCTTCGGCAGTGGCACGAGCAAGGCGTATTGGGCGAGTTGGACGGCGACATGGTTCTGCGGCAGCCCGAAACGCTGAAGGCGCTGATTGCGTGACGCATCGTTGCCTCCCGGAGATGTGATGAGGCAGGTTTAACAAAAATTGGAGAGGGCGTCCATGCTGCGAATTGCGTTTCTGGTGACGGCCTGGCTGTGCGGGTCCCAAGCGCCCGCCTCGGCTGACGAGGTGCACGTCGTGAGTTCCGGCGGGTTCGCGGCGGCATACAAGGAACTCGCGCCCCAGTTCGAGCGGGCAACCGGCCATACGCTCGTTGCCGAATGGGGACCCTCGATGGGGGCCACGGTGGACGCGGTGCCGCAGCGGATCGCCCGGCATGAACAGATCGACGTCGTCATCATGGTCGGTTACGCCCTGAACAAGATGGTGGATGCAGGGCAGGTGGCGCCGACCGATCACATCGACCTCGCCCGCTCGAGCATCGCCATGGCAGTCAGGGCCGGTGCGCCCACCCCCGACATCTCCAGCGTGGACGCGTTGAAGCAGGCTTTCCTGCATGCAAAGTCGGTCGCGTACTCCGACAGCGCGTCGGGGGTCTACATCCAGAACCAGCTGTTCAAGACGATGGGCATTGCCGAGCAGATGCAAGGCCGCGCCCGGATGATCCCGGCCGAGCCGGTCGGGTTGGTGGTGGCCCGGGGCGAGGCCGAGCTCGGCTTCCAGCAACTGAGCGAGCTCAAGCCGATCCCTGGTATCACCGTGGTCGGCCTGCTGCCGGAGGGCGCGCAGCAGGCGACGGTGTTCTCGGCCGGCGTGCTCGGGACCTCGGCGCACCCGGCGGCAGCCCGCGCGCTGCTCGCCTTCCTGTCGGCGCCCGAAGCGGCCGACGCCATCCGGCGCAGCGGTCTCGAGCCGATGCCGGCGCGTGGAGGTTAGCGCGGTGGCCGTGATGACGCCGGAGGAACGGCGCAAGAAGCTGTGGGACGTGCTGAAGGTCGCGTCGGGCAATTTCCTCGAGCAGTACGATTTCTTCGTCTACGCCTTCTATGCCAAGGCGATCGGCGACACGTTCTTTCCCAGCGACGACCCGTTCGCCTCGCTTGCGGCGTCGCTGGCGACGTTTTCCGTCGGCTTCTTCATGCGGCCGCTGGGGGCCATCATCCTCGGCGCCTATATCGACCGGAAAGGGCGGCGGATCGGCTTGATCGTCACCCTGGCGATGATGGCGGTCGGCACGCTGTCGATCGCGGTGACGCCGAGCTATGCGCAAATCGGGGTGGCGGCGCCGATCATCGTCCTGCTCGGGCGGCTGCTGCAGGGGTTTTCGGCGGGGGTCGAACTGGGCGGCGTGTCGGTGTACCTGGCCGAGATCGCAACGCCCGGCCATCGCGGCTTCTACGTGTCGTGGCAATCCGGCAGCCAGCAGGTCGCGGTGATCTTCGCCGCGCTGATCGGCGCCGCGCTGACGACGATGCTGTCGCCAGCCGACATGGGCAGCTACGGCTGGCGGATCCCGATGCTGGTCGGCTGCGCGATCATCCCGCTGATCTTCTGGCTGCGCAGTTCATTGGTGGAGACGGCGGCGTTCGAGAAGATGGAGCACGCGCGCAGTTCGGGCGACGTGTTCCGCATCGTCGCCCAGAACTGGGCGCTGATCCTGATGGGGGTCAGCATGGTGGTGCTGACGACGACCGCGTTCTACCTGATCACCGCGTATACGCCGACATTCGGCCGGGTGGCGCTGAAGCTCGATGCGACGGCGGTGCTGATCGTGACGGTGTGCGTGGGCCTGTCCAATTTTATCTGGCTGCCGATCGGCGGCGCCATCTCCGACCGCATCGGGCGGCGGCCGGTGCTGATCGCGATGCCGCTGCTGACGATCGTGACCGCGTATCCGCTGATGCTGTGGCTGGTGGCGGCGCCGAGCTTCAGCAAGCTGCTGGCGACGGTGCTGGTGTTCTCCGCCTATTACGGGGTCTACAACGGCGCGATGGTGCCGATGCTGACGGAGATCATGCCGGCCAAGGTGCGCACGGCGGGGTTCAGCCTGGCGTATAGCCTGGCGACCGCGCTGTTCGGCGGGGTGACGCCGCTGGTGTCGAGTTGGCTGATCGAGATGACCGGCAACCGCGCCGCCCCGGCGCTGTGGCTGACGGCCGCCGCGGTCATCAGCCTGGCCGGTGCGTTGTCGCTGAAGACCCGCGCCCGCGCAGCGCAGGAAGCGGTCATCTGAACGAAGCGGAGCGGCCTGTGCGGTTTGAGACAGGTGGAACGACCGCGAAGGGAGCGCCCCTGGCCTTGACGTTGCCTGTCTGAACGCACGACCCTCCAGCGGTAGCCGCCATCAAGGCGGCGCAACTGGGGGAGAAGACGATGGAACGACGCCATTTCCTGGGCGGAACCACGGCCCTTGCCGGCCTGGCCGCGGCCGGTGCCGCGCGCGCCGACCGCTTGCCGCTCGGCGACCTTCCGGGCACGCGCTACCCGGACCCGCGGGTCGAGGTGCTCGACAAGCGGTTCTCCGGTAAGGTCGGCAACGCCGCCATCGAGCGGATCGCCACCGGCTATCGCTGGGCCGAAGGCCCGGTCTGGTTGGGCGCGACGCGTGAGCTGGTTTGGAGCGACATCCCCAACAACCGCCTCATGCGCTGGTCCGAGGAGGACGGCCACGTCAGCCTGTTCCGCAAGCCGTCGAACTACTCCAACGGCAACAACGTGGACCGCGAAGGGCGGCTGCTGACCTGCGAGCAGGACACACGGCGGGTGACGCGGACCGAGCATAACGGCGCCATCACGGTGCTGATCGACAGCTTTCAAGGCAAGAAGCTGAACGCACCGAACGACATCGTCGTATCGAATGACGGTGCGATCTGGTTCACCGATCCCGGCTACGGCATCGACGGCGACTACGAGGGGCACACCGATACGGCGGAGCTGCCGCGTAACGTGTATCGCCTCGACCCCAGCACCGGGACGGCCACCGTCGTCGCCGGCGACTTCACGCGTCCGAACGGGCTCGCGTTCTCACCCGACGAGAAGACGCTCTACATCATCGACAGCGGCATCACCCATGGCGGCCCCGCGCATATCCGCTCGTTTGCGGTGGACGGCGACAAGCTTTCTGGCGGCAAGGTGTTCGCCGAGGGCTTCGCGCCCGGGTTCACCGACGGGCTGCGCTGCGACGTGGACGGCAACGTGTGGTGCAGCATGGGCTGGGCCGACCCCAAGGAGGACGGGGTGCGCATCCTGGCGCCGACCGGCGAGCTGATCGGCAAGATCCATCTGCCGGAAACCTGTGCCAATTTGTGCTTCGGCGGGCAGCGGCGGAACCGCTTGTTCATGGCCGCCAGCACCTCGATCTACGCGGTGTACGTCAACACGCGAGGGGCGGCGAAGCCGTGACGCCGCCGGCGGTCACGCAAAAGGGTTCTTGACCGTACGGGCCGGGGCGGCGGCCGGGGCGTGCTCCGGCAAGTCCGCCTCGGCCTCGAGATGCTGCACCACCTGGTCCAGCAAGGCCTTCAAGGCGCGCGCCTCCGCCAACCCCGCCTTGTCGCGGGTGAGGTCGAGCGAGCCGTACAGGGTGACCCGCCGGCTGCCGTTCTCGACCGTGAGCTGGCCGATTGAAACCGAGGCGGCGTCGTCGGCAAACGGAATGAGCGTGGACATCGTGTCTCCTTTTTCGGGCAGAACAGGGGCCGGGTAAGTCAGCGGCCGAAGAACTGGAACAGCAAGCCCGGCGGCGGCCGGTACGGGTGCCGCCGCTGGCTGCCGTCATCTGGCTGCGGCAAGCGTATGGCGGTGCGCTTGGACGCTTCCGGCGCCGCGGGAAACGGGTCGACGCCGACGATCGAGCGCAAATTGTCCACGCTGACGACGGCGCAACGCGGCGCGTCGATGTTGGAACAGACGTAAACGCCGCTGCCGCGGGTGCGGGGATCGTACACCGCCTTCCAGGTGGCCGAAGGCACCAGCACCTGGTCGGGCCCGATCGCCTTCACCTCGGCGGAAACGTAGGCCGGTCCGGTGACGACGAACAACTCGCCGCGGCGCTCTGCCAGCGTGCGCACGGCCAATTCGATTGCCGCCCAGACGCCGCGGTTGAGCGGGCCGGCTTGCGGGACGATGTTCGCCAGGGAGAAGCTCTGCTGCTGCGCCTCGGCGTCGGGCATGTCGCCGGAGGGCGCCATGTGGCCGCGGTCGAAACCCAACTCGCGGTAGTCCTCGAGCCAGGCGCGGTCGGCGGCGGGCAGGCGGATGTCGGGATGGAACTCGCCTTCGCGCGGGAGCGAGCGGGCGGCGTCGAGCCCGTCCCGGGTCAGCCGTTCGGCCGACCAGAGCGGCCCCTTGGTCACGCCGGACGCCAGCGCGGCGTAGGCGTTGTAGCAGAGCGGGGTGGTGCGCCGGGCCATTTTGGGGTTGAGCAGGGCCGGGGGTGCGCCGCCGGCGAACAGGGCGGTGCAACTCGTCGGCTGGGCGCTGAGCGGTCCCGCGCCCCACAGCAGCAGAACGAACAGGACGGTCTTGGGCAGCGTAGGCATGCGGGCTTGTAGCGCAGCCCTTCCGCGCCGGCCAAAACCCCGCCAGACAAGGCGGCATGGACGATATCGGCCACGCCTTCCTGCTTGCCGTCCGGCTGATCGGCGGCCTCGACCGGGAGCTGGTGGGGGTGGTGCTGCTGTCGTTGCGGATCAGCCTGTCGGCGGCGCTGCTGGCGTTCCTGCTGGGAGCGCCGGCCGGCGCCTGGCTTGCGATCGCACGGTTTCCCGGCCGCGGCGCCGTGCTGGTGTTGCTGAACGCGCTGCTTGGCTTGCCGCCGGTCGTGGTCGGGCTGATCGTCTACCTGCTGGCGTCGCGGGCCGGGCCGCTGGGATCGCTGGGCCTGCTGTTCACGCCGGCCGCCATGGTCATGGCGCAGACGCTGCTCGCTTGGCCGATCGTAGCCGCGCTCGTGCACCGCACCGCCGAGGGCTTGTGGTCCGAGTATGGCGACGCGTTGCGGGTGGACGGCGCCGGCACCGTCCGCTGCGTGGCAACGCTGCTCGGCATGGCCCGGCCCGGCCTGTTGACGGCGTTCCTGTCGGCGTTCGGCCGGGCGATCGCCGAGGTCGGCGCCATCGTCATGGTGGGCGGCAACATCCGCGGCGTCACCCGGACGATGACGACGGCGATCGCGCTGGAAACCAGCCGGGGCGACCTCGCGCTCGCCCTCGCCCTCGGCGTGATCTTGATGACGTTGACGCTCGCGGTGAGTGCGGTCGCGAGCAGCCTCGTTCGGCTCGGGCCGGGCCGCTGACGGTGCTGACGTTTACGACAGGAAGAAGAGCTGCTGTCCGCCGATCCGATAGGAGGATATTGCCGCCCGTCCCCCGTCGCCGGTGAGCCACCGGTGCCACGTCACGGCCTCGGCCGCCTTGACGTGCGGGAACCGGGCCGGGTTGACCAGGATGGAACCGTACGGGTTGAACAGCGCCGGGTCGCCCTCGACCAGGATCACGATGTCCTGGCGGTTGCGGAAATTGGCCCAGGTTGCCCGGTCGGTCAGGGTGTAGGCGTTCATGGCGGTGGTCGCGTTCAACGTCGGACCCATGCCCTGGCCGACCTCCTTGTAGGTCGGCCCAACCCGGTGCGGCACGATGCCGGCCGCCTTCCATAAGCGCCGTTCCATCCGGTGGGTGCCGGAGTCGTCGCCGCGGCTGACGAAGCGCGCGCGCGAGGCGAAGATCGCCGTAAGCGCCGCGACTGCATCATGCCCGCCGCCCACGCGGGCCGGGTCGCTGCGCGGGCCAACCAGAACGAAGTCGTTGTACATCACGTCCCGCCGGTCGATGCCGAAGCCGTCGGACACGAACTTGTCCTCGCCCGCCCGGTCATGCACCAGCAACGCGTCAACGTCGCCCCGGCTGCCGATGGTCAACGCCTGGCCGGTGCCGACCGCCACGACCCGGACGTCGAGGCCGGACGCTTCGCGAAACAGCGGCAACAAATGGCCGAACAGCCCCGATTCTTCAGTCGAGGTCGTGGAGGCGAGGGTGATGAAGCCGCCCGTCTGCGCCTGTCCCGGAGGGGCGCCCAGCAGGGCGGTCAGCCCGAAGCCGGCAAGGGCGTTGCGGCGGCCGAGGACGGCAGCCAAGCCCCGGCCGGCGCAGCCGGGTGTCAGGGCTTCGGCTTTTCGGCCGGCTCGTTCTTCTCGACGTATTCGGCGGGCGAACCCGGCGTGTGCCCGGCGTCCTTGCTGTGGCCGCCAACGCCGCGCGCGGCGTCGCTGCTGCCGCTTTTGGGATTGGGGGCGCCGGTTGTGCCGGTGACTTCGGGTTTCTCGTTCTCGGCCATCCTGTCCTCCTGTGCTTGCGGTTGGAACGCCAACGGGGGTGCCGGGTTTGCACAAAGCGCGGAACCCCACCGGGCGGCGGCATGGCAGTTACCGACAATTGGGGCTTAAACCTCGGCGTCCGTCACGCCAGATAAGTCCGATGCGTCGCCGTTCCCTGCTTATTCTGCTTCCTGCATTGCTCGCGCCGCCCGCCGCCCTGGCACAGGTTCGTGCCGCCGCGCTATCGGCGCAAGACCGGACCGATGTGGGGCGGATCGAGGCCTACCTGAACTCGATCAAGTCGCTGCACGCCCGTTTCCTTCAAGTCGCACCCGATGGCGGCACCAGCGCGGGCCAGGCCTGGCTGCTGCGGCCGGGGCGCATGCGGTTCCAATACGACCCGCCGGCGCCCTTCCTGCTGGTCGGCGGCCACGGGTTGCTGGTGTTCAACGACAGCCAGCTGAAGCAGACCAGCAACATCCCCTTGAGCTCGACGCCGCTCGGGCTGTTGCTGCAGGATAATCTGCGCCTGTCGGGCGAAGTGACGATCGTGTCCTTCGTGCGCCAGCCCGGTCAGTTGCAGGTCGGCCTGGTGCGCACCCGTTCGCCGCAGGACGGGGTGCTGACGCTTGTGTTCGCCGACAATCCGCTGGCGTTGCGGCAATGGACGGTGCTGGACCCGCAGCGGCACGAAACGCGGGTGACGCTCAGCAACGTGGAACTTGGCGGCTCCTACCCCGATAGCTTGTTCGAGTTCGTCGATCCGAAATTCTTCGAAAACAACATCGGCCGATGATAGGTCAGTGTTGCAGACGCAATCCGGTTTGGGACACACTGCACCGATGAAGCCGCTGGTGGGTATCTCCTGCTGCAGGAAAGCGTTCGGCACGTATGGGATGCTGAACCACGCCGCGTCCGACACCTACGTGCGCGCGGTGGACCAGATCGTGGATGCCGTGCCGGTGCTGCTGCCGGCCAATGGCGAGGCGGCGGATGTGGAAACGCTGCTGAACCGGCTCGACGGCATTATCCTCACCGGCAGCCGCTCCAACGTACAGCCCTCGCTCTATGGCGGCCCGGCGCATGTCGAGGGCACGCCAGAGGATACCGGCCGCGACCGGGTGACCTTGCCGCTGATCCGGGCGGCGGTTGCGCGCGGCGTCCCGGTGCTCGCAATCTGCCGCGGTCTGCAGGAGATGAACGTGGCGCTCGGCGGCACGCTGCATCAGCGGTTGCAGGACCTGCCGGACCAACTCGACCACTCGACGCCGCTGCACCCGGATGCGCGGGTGCGGACCGGCAAGGCGCATACGGTGCGGGTGCTGCCCGGCTCGTGGCTGCATCGTGTGGCCGGGCGGACGGAGTTGGCGGTGAACTCGCTGCATAACCAGGGCATCGACCGCCTCGCGCCCTGCCTGGTGGCCGATGCCGCCGCGCCGGACGGCACGATCGAGGCGGTGCGGCACCCGGCTTCGCCGGCGCTCACCGTGGGCGTGCAGTGGCATCCCGAATACGATTTCACCACCGATGCGGTGTCGCGGGCGATCTTCGCTGCGTTCGGCGACGCGATGCGGCTGCGCGGGGCGAAGCTGGCGGCCGATTGATGCCCGAGGCGCGGCTCGCGACGCCGGGCGACCTCGACACCGTTCGGCAGATCACCGTTGCGGCCTACCGCGAGTACAGCACCGTGCTGGACCGCGAGCCCTTGCCGGTCACCGAGGACTACGTCCCGCGGATTGCGGCCGGCCAGGTCTGGCTGGTGCTCGAGGGCGGCACCGCGGCCGGTGCCATGGTCATCGAACGGGTGGCCGACCATCTGGTGATCTTCAGCCTTGCCGTCCTGCCCGAGCTCAAAGGCGCCGGGATCGGCCGCTGGATGCTCCACTTCGCCGACGAGCTGGCCCGCTCGGCCGGACTCGCAGAGGTGCGGCTTTACACGAACCCGCTGATGACGCGGAACATCCGCATCTATGGCGAGCACGGCTATGTCGAAACCGGGCGGCGACCGAACCCCGAGCGGCCGGGCTGGACCTTCGTGGACATGACCAAACGGCTTTGAGCGCCCCTGTCAGACGTGGTCGAAGTCGACCGTGAGCGTCGCCGTGGTCGGACGGGATTGGCACGTCAGCACGTAGCCGGCCGCGGTTTCCCAGGGTTCCAGCCCGTAATTGACGTCCATCGCCACGGCCCCCTCGACCACCCGGGCGCGGCACGTGCTGCACATGCCGCCGCGGCACGAGTAGGGCAGGTCGAGGCCGGCGCGCAGGGCCGCGTCCAGCACGGTTTCGCCGTCGGCCATCGGCACCGGCGTGCGGATCCCGTCGGCGACCACGGTCGCCGTGGCGAAAGCGGCCTGGTCCGGGCGTGGCGGCGCCGGCCGGGGCGGACGCGGCGCGCCGGTCGCGAACCGCTCGCTCAGGACGCGCTCGGACGGGAGGCCGGCCGCGAGCAGGGCGCCGGACATTGCTTCGATCATCTCGCCGGGGCCGCAAAGCAGGGCGTAGTCGGGCAGGGCGGACGGGAACAGCCCGGGAAGCAGCGCCCGGAGCTTTGCCGTGTCGAGGCGGCCGTTCAGCACGGGAATATCCTGCTGCTCCCGCGACAAAATGTGCACGATCGAGAGCCGGTGCATGAACCGGTCCTTCAACGCCTCGAGCTCGTCCCGGAACAGGATGCCGGCCGTGTTGCGGCTGCCATACAGCAGGACGAAGCGGCTGCCGGGTTCACGCGTGAGCACCGACTTCAGGATCGACAGCACCGGGGTGATGCCCGACCCGGCGGCGACGCCGAGGTAGCTGCGCCGTGCCGCCGGGTCGAGCGGGACGGTGAAGCGGCCCTCGGGCGGCATGACATCGATGGTGTGACCGGGCTGCAGCGCCTGGTGCGCCCAGGTCGAGAAGCGGCCGTCGGCGACGCGTTTGACCGCCACCGCGAGCACGCCGTCATCGACGCCGGAGCAGATCGAGTACGACCGGCGCACATCCTCGCCGTCGAGCGCGGTGCGGAGCGTGAGGTATTGGCCGGGCTTCCAGGCGAAGGCCGGGCGCAGCGCGTCGGGGATGTCGAGCGTGATCGCGACCGCGTCGGCGGTCTCCCGGCGGATGCCGGCGATCGGGATCGGGTGGAAGCCGGGGCGCGCCGCCATCCCGCTCCTCAGTGGCACTTGAACTGGTCGAACGGCTCGCGGCAGTCGAGGCAGCGCCAAAGGGCCTTGCACGACGTGGAGCCGAACTCGGCGATGCATTCCGTTCGCGCCGACCCGCAGCGCGGGCAGCTGGCCTCGTCGGCGGCGAACAGCGCGCGGCGGCCGGTGGCCTTTGCCGGCGGGGCGATGCCGTAGGCGAGCAGCTTGCGACGCCCCTCCTCGGTCATCCAATCGGTGGTCCAGGCCGGTTCCAGCACGGTGCGGACGCGGCCGGGAATGCCGGCGCGCTCCAGCGCGAGCTCGACTTCGAGAGCGATCACGTTCATCGCCGGGCAGCCGGAATAGGTGGGCGTGATCGCCACCTCGACCGCTCCGTCGCGCTCCGTCACGCCGCGCAGCACGCCGAGGTCGGCGATGGTCAGCACCGGGATCTCCGGATCGACCACGGTTGCTGCGGCGGCGCGGGCACGATCGGCCAAGCTCACCATTTGGCGCCCGGGTGGGTGCGGGGCAAATGCTGCATCTCGGCCAGGAGGAAGCCGAGATGCTCGGTATGGCGTCCGCTGCGGCCGCCCGAGTGCGACCAGGTGCCGGCCGGACGGGTCAGGGTCGCTTCGGCCAGCACGGTGTCCAACGTGCGCTCCCATTCACCGCGCAGGGCCGCCGAGTCAGCCGCGAAGCCTTCGGCGACGAGATCGGCCTCGTCGGCCGGGCCGAACATCTCGCCGGCATAGGGCAGCAGCAGGTCGAGCGCGTCCTGGGCGCGGCGATGGCTTTCCGCGGTGCCGTCGCCCAGCCGGATGACCCATTCGGCGCTGTGGCGCAGGTGGTAGGCAGCCTCCTTGGCGGCCTTGGCCGCAATGGCCGCCAGGGTCGCGTCGGTGGACCGGGTCATCGCCCGCCACCACGGGTCCATGAACGCGGCGTATAAGAATTGCCGCATCACGGTGCGGGCGAAGTCGCCGTTCGGCAGCTCCAGCAGCAGCAGGTTGCGGTACTGCGGCGGGTCGCGCATGTAGGCGTACTGGTCCTCGTCATGCCCGGCGCCTTCGAGCTCGGCCGCGCGGGCATACAGGCTGCGCGCCTGACCGAGCAGGTCGAGCCCCATATTGGCCAGCGCGATGTCTTCCTCGGGCGTCGGCCCCCGGCCGCACCACTCCGACAGGCGGTGCCCGGCGATCAACGCGTCGTCGGCGCGGCGCAGCGTGAACAGCACCGGCGGCGTCTCGTGGACGGTGATGCTGGTGGTCGCCATCACATGTGGCCGACCTCGTCCGGCACCTCGTAGAACGTGGGGTGGCGGTAGATCTTGCTGGCGGTCGGCTCGAACAGCATGTCGCGGTCGGCCGGGTCGCTGGCGGTGATCGCGGCGCTCGGCACCACCCAGATCGATAGGCCCTCGCCCCGGCGCGTGTAGACGTCGCGCGCCGCTTGCAGCGCCATGGCGGCGTCGGCCGCGTGCACGGAGCCGGCATGCTTGTGCGCCAGGCCGTTGCGGCTGCGGATGAAGACTTCCCAAAGCGGCGTAAGGTTGGATGGCGTCTGGCTCATGCCGCCTGCCTCGCTTCGCGCTTGGCGGCCCAGGCCAGCGCCGCTTCCCGCACCCAGGCGCCGTCGGCATGCGCCTGCCGCCGCTCGGCGAGGCGTTCGCGGTTGCAGGGGCCGTTGCCGGCCAGCACTTGGCGGAACTCCTCCCAGTCGATGACGCCGAACCGGTAGCGGCCGGTGGCCTCGTCGAGCTGCAGATCCGGGTCGGGCACGGTGATGCCCAGCACGGCGGCCTGCGGTACCATCGCGTCCACGAACCGCTGCCGCAACTCGTCGTTGGAGAAGCGCTTGATCTTCCACGCCATGCTGGTGTCGCTATTGGGGCTCTCGCCGTCCGGCGGCCCGAACATCATCATCGCCGGCCACCACCAGCGGTCGAGCGCGTCCTGCGCCATCGTCTTCTGCGCCGGCGTTCCGCGGCACAGGGTGAGCATGATCTCGAAGCCCTGGCGCTGGTGGAAGCTTTCCTCCTTGCACACCCGCACCATGGCCCGGGCATAAGGGCCGTAGGAACAACGGCATAGCGGGATCTGGTTCATGATCGCCGCGCCATCCACCAGCCAGCCGATGGCGCCGATATCGGCCCAGGTCAGCGCGGGATAGTTGAAGATGCTGCTGTACTTGGCCCGGCCGGACAGCAGCTGGTCGATCAGCTCCTCGCGTGCGGTCCCGAGCGTCTCGGCCGCAGCATATAGGTATAGGCCATGGCCGCACTCATCCTGCACCTTGGCGAGCAGGGCCGCCTTGCGGCGCAGGCTGGGCGCGCGGGTCAGCCATTTGCCTTCCGGCAGTTGGCCGACGATCTCGCTATGGGCGTGCTGGCTGATCTGGCGGACGAGGGTACGGCGATACGCATCCGGCATCCAGTCATTCGCCTCGATGCGGTCCTCGGCGTCGATGCGCGCCTGAAAGCGGGCGAGCCGTCCGGCATCGTCTGGGCTGTTCGGTGCGGCCGGCTCGGGCCGGGCATTGAGGGCTTGCGTATACATCGCGGCGCCTTCTTCGTTGGTCCGCGTGAAATATGACGTTTTCGCTGACGTGTCAAGAATTTTGTAATGTTAGAGGTGTTTCGGGAACCGGCGGCGGCGATGGTTGTTCTGTCGGCAACGATATCAACGCAAGGAGCGAACCATGGACGAAAACCGCGTCGAGGGCGTTGCCCGGACCATTGGCGGCAAGGCAGAAAGCGCAGTCGGCAGCATCACCGGTGACGAGAAGAGCCGCGCCGAAGGCAAGATCGACCAAGTTGCCGGCAAGGCGCAGCGGGTCTACGGCAATGCCAAGGATACCGTGCGCGACGTCGCCGGCGATTACGGCAGCGGGCTGCTGGATCAGATCGAGGAATACGGCGACATCGTCGCCGAGAAGATCGACGAGCGCCCGGTTACCTCCGTGCTGATCGCCGCCGGAATCGGCTTCCTGTTGGCGCTCGCGACCAAGCCGGCGCCGACGGTCGTTTACCGCCGCCGCTAGTCGGGCTCACATCCGGCAAGGCGCGCCCTCTCCCTCGGGAGAGGGCGTTGTCGTTTGCGGTGCCTGCTCGAAGCGGTCGCGCGGGTCCGGACCGGGCGGCAGGGCGGTTTCGCCGGCCGAAGCGGCATCCAGCCACGCTTCGGATGCCGGAGCGACCGCGGCGTAGATGTCGGTGCATTGCCGCCGGGCCACGCGGCCGGGCCAATCTGCCGGCAGCAGTCCGGCCGGCAGCCGCGGGTCGCGCAACGCGATCCGGCGCCAGGCATGGATCACCACGATTCGGGTCGCCATGGCGTCCAAGGGATCGAGCGCCGGGTACTGGCCAAAGCGGGCGCATCAGGTCGGCATAGGTCGTGAAGGCCTCGGCAAGCCGGGCGAGCGGCCAAGCCCGGGCCGCGAGTTGCCGCATTGCCGAGGCCGGTCCGCTCGCACCGAGCCCAGGCACCGAGCCAAGCACCGAGCCAGGCGCCGGTGAGGGGGACACGAGCACGCCGGGCGCGAGCAGGGCATAGCCGGCGGCCTCCAGCCCGCTGCGATCGGCGCCGGGTTCCGGGAACGCCAGATGCAGACGCCCGTCCCACGCGGGACCGCCACTCCCGTAGATCAGCGGCACCGCCTCGCGAAACTCGGCATCGGCGGCCGGGGTGAGCGCGTAGGCGCTCTGTCGCCCGGCCCGGCGCCCCTGCAGCACGCCGTCCTTGGCCAGCCGCGAGACCGCGGTCCGCACCACGCCGTCGCTCGCGCCCAGCCGTCGCATGAGCTGGAGCAGGTCGGCCAGCAGCATCGAGCCGCCCCGGGGCTGGATCGCGTCGCCGTACACCGTTGCGATCACCGAGCCCGTTCGGGTCGGGGCCGTCCCGAGATGTGCGAGAACCGCGTCGAGCGCCGGCCAGGAGCCGCTCACGCGGTCCCGGCCCTGCGCGGCCGGCTCACTTCAGGAAGCCGACCAGCCGTTCGGCCTCGGCCACGATCGGGTCGGCGATGGCGGCCGCCCGGCCCGCGCCGTCGCGCAGGATGGCATCGACGTGGCCAGGGTCGGAAAGCAAACGCCGGGTTTCGTCGGCGATCGGCGCGAGGTGCGCCACCACCACCTCGGCGAGCGCGGCCTTGAAATCGCCGAAACCCTTCCCGCCATGGTCGCGCAGGATCGCGGCAGCGTCGGTGTCGAGCAGGGCCGCCATGATGCCGACCAGGTTGCGCGCCTCGGGACGGCCCTCAAGCCCTTGCGGCTCGCTCGGCAACGGCTCCGGGTCGGTCTTGGCCCGGCGCACCTTCAAGGCGATCGTCTCGGCGTCGTCGGTCAGGTTGATGCGGCTCTGGTCCGAGGGATCGGACTTGCTCATCTTCTTGGTGCCGTCGCGCAGGCTCATGACCCGGGCGGCCGGACCCAGGATCAGCGGCTCGATAACCGGAAAGAACGGCTGCCCGTAATCGTGGTTGAATTTCGCGGCGATGTCGTTGGCAAGCTCCACATGCTGCCGCTGATCGTCGCCCACCGGCACCCGGGTCGCGTGGTAGGCCAGGATGTCGGCCGCCATCAGGTTGGGATAAACGTACAGCCCGGCCGAAACGTTCTCCCGGTCCTTGCCTGCCTTGTCCTTGAACTGCGTCATCCGGTTCAGCCAGCCGATCCGGGCGACGCAGTTGAAGATCCAGCTCAGGCGGACATGGGCCGGGACGGCGGACTGGTTGAACAGGATGTGGCGCGCGGGGTCGATGCCGCAGGCGAGCAAAGCGGCCGCCATCTCGCGCGTCGCCGCGGTCAGTCCGGCCGGCTCCTGCCAAGTGGTGATCGCGTGCAGGTCCACCACGCAGTAGATGCACTCGTGGTTGTCCTGCAGCGCCACCCAGTTGCGGACAGCGCCGAGATAGTTGCCGAGGGTGGGGACGCCCGAAGGCTGGATGCCGGAGAAGATGCGCTGCATGGCGGCGTTTTCTGCGTGGCGCGCGCCGCGGTCAAGCGCTGCCGCGGCCGGCGCGGCGGCGGCGGACCATGCCGGCCAGCTCGCCGACATTGAACGCCCCGAGCAGCTGCGCCGCCACCCCGTACGCCGCCACCCCGCCGCCGACCATCAGGCCGAGTGCCGCATAGCGCCAGTGGGTGCCGAACAGCGGGGCGAGCCAGGTTTGGGCGTAGATCAGCACTGCCGCCATCGCCAGGGCCGCGCCCGCCATGCGCGGCAGGCGGCGGCGCAGCCGGGCGTCGAGTGCCAGCCGTCCCTTGCGGCTGAGCAGCACGGCCAGGGTCACGACGTTGAACAGCGCCGACAGGCTGGTCGCGAGCGCCGGGCCGATATGCTGCAGTGGCACCATGAACAGCAGGTTGAGGCACAGGTTGATGCCGATCGCGATCATGCCGACCCGAACCGGCGTCCCGGTCTCGCCATGGGCGAAGAAGGCCGGCACCAGGACCTTCAGCAGCACGAAGGCGGGCAGGCCGAAGGCGTAGGCGGCCAGCGACTGGGCGCCGAGCAGGGCGCTGCGGGCGTCGAACGCGCCGCGCCCGAACAGCACCTCCATGATCGGTTGCCCCGCCACCGCCAGCGCCAGCGCTGCCGGCAAGGTGAGCACGAGGGTGATCTCGATGGCGCGGTTCAAGGTCGCCACCGCCTCGGCGGCCTGTCCGCCGCGCGCCTGGCGTGACAGCAACGGCAGGATCGCGGTGCCGACCGCGGTGCCGATGACGCCGAGCGGCAGCTGGTTCACCCGGTCGGCGTAGTATAGCAGGCTGGCCGAGCCCGGCGGCAGGAAGCTGACGATGACCACGTCGACCGCGAGGTTGAGCTGCGTCACCCCGGCGCCGACCAGGCCCGGCAGCATGCGCCGCAGCAGGATGCGCATCCGCGGCGTGAGCCGGGGGCGCGGGATGTGCAGCGCCATGCCCGACCGCCGCACCGCCCAGGCCAGCAAGGCAAGCTGCAGCACGCCGGAGATCGACACGCCCCAGGCCAGCGAGTGGCCGACGGTCGGCACGTAGGGCGTGAGCAGCAGCATTGCCGCGATGGACACGCCGTTGAACACCATCGGCGCCGCCGCAGCGGCGGCGAACTTGTCGAGCCCGTTCAGCACCCCCGACAGCAAGGCGGCCAGGCAGATCAGGAACACGTAAGGGAAGGTGATGCGCGCCAGGTCGACCGTCAGCGCCTGCTTCCCCGGCACGTCGGCGAAGCCCGGTGCCAGCACGTCCATCAGCTGCGGCATGAAGATCTCGCCGAGGCCGGTCAGCAGCAGCAGCCAGAACGCCATCACCGCGATCGCTTCCTGGGCGAACTGCCGGGCGGCGGGCGCGCCTTCGGTGGCGAGGATGCCGGAGAACTCCGGCACGAAGGCGGCGTTGAAGGCGCCCTCGCCGAACAGGCGGCGGAACAGGTTCGGCACCCGCAGCGCCACGAAGAACGCGTCGGCGACCGGGCCGGTGCCGGCCAAGGCGGCGATCATGACGTCACGGCCGAAGCCGAAAATGCGGCTGACCATGGTCCAGCCGCCAACGGTGACGATGCCCCTCAGCATGGCGGCAGGCGCATCATTCGTCCCGCACGGGGCGCGACAACAGCGCGGCGATCGCCTCGGCCAAGGTGGTGCGGCCGGCCAGCAAGGCGGCGACCGCGGCGCAGACCGGCAGCTCGACGCCGGCCGCGCGGGCCAGCAGCGCCGGCGCAGTCGCGACCCCTTCCACCACGCCGCCGGCTTGGGCCACGGCGTCGGCGAGCGGTTTGCCGCGGCCGAGCGCCAGGCCGCAGCGGAAGTTGCGGCTCGATGGGCCGGTGCAGGTCAGCAGCAGGTCGCCGAGCCCGGACAGGCCGGCGACGGTTTCGGCACGGCCGCCGAGTGCTGCGACCAGCCGTCCGAGCTCGGCCAGGCCGCGGGTGATGAGGGCGGCGCGGGCATTTTCGCCGAGCCCGGCGCCGATCACCGCGCCGGCGGCAATGGCGATCACGTTCTTGGCGGCGCCACCGAGCTGCGCCCCGACCGGGTCGTCGTTGCCATACAGGCGGAACGACGGGCTGCCGAGCAAGGCGGCGAAACGGGCGCGCAAGGCCGGGTCGTCGGCCGCCACCACCGCGGCCGCCGGCAGGCCGGCGGCGACCTCGTGGGCGAAGTTGGGCCCGGAAAGGAAGGCTGCGGCACGGCCCGGTCGCAGCTCGGCCACGATCTCGAGCGGCAGCAGCAGGCGGCCGGCCTCCACGCCCTTTGCCGCCACAAGCAGCGGGCCGTCCGGCGCGAGCTGCGACACGATGGCGCGCAGGTGCTGCACGGGCGTGGCGAGGATGGTCGCGGCGGCCCCAAGCGGCGGCGCCGTCGTCAGCCGGATGGCGTCGGGCAGCGGATGGCCCGGCAGATGCGGGCTGACGCGGCCCGGCAGCGGCGACCGGCTCCAGAGAGTCACGCGCCGGCCGGCACGGTGCGCCTGCAATGCCAACGCCGTGCCCCAGGCGCCGGCGCCGACGACGGCGACGTCACTCGGAGGCGACTCGCTTGCCGGGTCACTCATCGGCCAGGCGCAGCAAAGCCGTGCCGCGGCCGTCCTCGCCCAGCGCGTCGCACAGCGCGCCGAGGATGGGCGCCGTGTCGGCTTCGAAGCCGTAGGGCGGGTTGCGCACCATCAGCCCGCATCCGTTCAGCCGGGCGGGGTCGGTCGGTTCGCGCAGCCACAGCTCGGCGGCGACGATGTCGCGCAACCCCGTCTGGCGAAGTGCGGCGTGGAAGGCGCTGACCGGGCTTCGGTGCTTGATCGGATACCAGGCGACATACACCCCGTGGTCGAAGCGGGCCGCCCCGGTTTGCAGCGCGGCGACCACCCGGTCGAACTCGCCGGGCAACTCGAAGGGCGGGTCGATCAGCACCAGGCCACGGCGTTGCACGCTCGGCGGCAGCAAAGCGCCGACCGCTTCGTAGCCATCGCGATGATGCACCGCGACCTGGCTGTCGCCGCGGAACAGACGGCGCAGCGCCGCGTGGTCGTCGGGGTGCAGCTCGCAGCAGGCGAGCGCGTCGCCGGCGCGCAGGCAGGCGCGGATGATCCGGGGCGAGCCGGGGTAAAGGCCCAGGCGCTCGGCCAAGGTGACGTATTCCGCCAACGCGGCGGGCGGCGGCAGCAGGCGGGCGAATCCGTCCCGCCATTCCCCGGTCCGCTCGGCCTCACCCAGAAGGTCGTACTCGCCGCGCCCGGCATGGGTATCCAGCACGAAGAGCGGCGCCGGCTTGCGCGTCATGCGATTAAGGATCGCGAGCAGCAGCGCGTGCTTGGTGCAATCGGCGAAGTTGCCGGCGTGAAAGGCGTGGCGGTAGTTCAATCTGGCGTCCCGCTGCGGAGGGCGCAGTTGCCCCGATTTGCCGCCGCTTGTCACGCCGCGCGAACCCGCGCGCCCGGTCCGGCCGCCGCGGCATGGCTCGAACGACGCGACCGTGCCGCCGGCGCGTCGTCACTCCGCCGCGCGAACGACCCCTTGCCTTGGAGTTCACGCCGTCCCCAGCCTGTCCCTCCTGATCCAAGCCGCCTCGACCATTCAGCTCATCGCCTCGATCTGACCCGGCTGCGACGCGACCAGGTGATGCGGCCTCTGTCGCGCGGCTACGAGGCGGCTTTGCAGGCGGCGGTGCTGGCGCGTTACGACCGCAGCGCCGCGGCGGCGCCGAGCGTGGTGACGACGCTCAGGCCGCTGCCGTCGACGCCGGATTTGAGCGTACCGGATCGGGGCGTGCCGGATCGGGGCGTGCTGGATCTGGGTCTCGTGGACCTGGCGATGGCTGGCTGACCCGCCCAGCGAGGTCCGCCAGCGGCCAGCGCGGGCGAGGCGGGGCGTCGAGCGGATCGTGCCAGCCGAGCCGAAGCCGCTCGATCGCCGCCCAGGCCACCATCACGGCGTTGTCGGTGCAAAGCCGCAGCGGCGGCGCCACCATCGGCAAGCCGGCCGCCGCGGCCGTGCCCGATAGCGCCGTGCGCACTGCGCCATTGGCCGCGACCCCGCCGGCCACCACCAGCATGCGGGCGGATGGCATCATCCGCAGCGCCTGCGCCGCGCGGTCCGCCAGCACCGCGGCAACCGCCGCCTGGAACCCGGCGGCAATGTTCGCGGCGTCCTGCCGCGGCAGCGCCCCGGCCGGGAAGGCGGCGACGCGGGTCGCGACGGCGGTCTTCAAGCCGGAAAAGCTGAAGTCGCAGCCGGGCCGGCCCAGCAGCGGGCGCGGGAACGGCTCGAGCGCCGGGTCGCCGTCGCGCGCCAGCCGTTCGAGCGCGGGTCCGCCGGGCCAGCCGAGGCCAAGCAGCTTTCCCACTTTGTCGAACGCCTCGCCGACGGCGTCGTCGATGGTGCCGCCAAGCCGCCGGTACTCGCCGACGCCCTCGACCGCGAGGCATTGGCAATGCCCCCCCGACAGCAGCAAAAGCAGATAAGGGAACGCCGCCCCATGCTCGACCAAGCCCGGCAGGCGCGCGGTCAGCGCGTGCGCCTCGAGGTGGTTGACCGCGACGAACGGCACGCCGAGGGACAGCGCCATGCCCTTGGCGAACCCGGCGCCGACGATCAGCCCGCCGATCAGCCCGGGGCCGCTGCTGGCGCCGACCCCGGCGAGGCCGCCCGGCGCGACACCGGCCCGGGCCAG
Source organism: uncultured Alphaproteobacteria bacterium (assembly GCA_963752225.1). Lineage (GTDB taxonomy): Bacteria > Pseudomonadota > Alphaproteobacteria > Acetobacterales > Acetobacteraceae > JBBROS01. The sequence continues at coordinate 707,618 of CAVVXS010000007.1, forward strand.
CACGTCGCGCACCATGCCGGGCAGGTGGGCCAGGTGGGCGCGCGCGGCGATCTCCGGCACGACGCCACCGAACGGAGCGTGGTCGGCGCCCTGGCTCAGCACCGCCTCGGCCAGGATCGACCCGTCCGGCGCCAAGACGGCGGCCGCGGTTTCGTCGCAGGACGACTCGATTCCCAAGACGGGGCCCAAGACGGGGCCCCAGACCGGCCTCGTCGCGGGGCCGAACGGCGTGTCGGTGGTCGGCTGCATTGCTCTTTTCCTCGGCGTCGCGATCTCATAGGACACCGCGATGCCCGACGCCCATCCCTTTCCCAGCCCGCCCGTGGTGCATCACGGCCGCCGCTTGCCGTTGCGGGTGGGAACGCGCGGGTCGCCGCTGGCGCGCACTCAAACGCGCGGCTTCCTGGATTTGCTGACCCGGTTCTGTCCGGTGCTGGCGCTCGGCGTGCAGGGGCAGCCAGTCTTCGAGGAGCACGTCATCCGCACCACCGGCGACGCGGTGCAGGACCGCTCGCTGGCAGAGATCGGCGGCAAGGGCCTGTTCAGCAAGGAGATCCACGAGGCGCTGCTCGACCGCCGGATCGACTTCGCGGTGCACAGCCTGAAGGACCTCGAGACCGAGTTGCCGCCCGGCATCGTGCTCGCCTGCACGCTGAAGCGCGAGGACGCCCGCGACGTGCTGATCCTGGGGCCCGGCTGCACGCCGGCGCGTGAGGACGATCCCTGGAGCATGCTGCCGGCCGGTGCCGTGATCGGCACCAACTCGCTTCGGCGGACGGCGCAGCTGCTGCATGCGCGGCCGGACCTGCGCACGGTGCTGCTGCGCGGCAATGTGCAGCCGCGGATCGACAAGGTGCGGCGCGGCGACTGCACCGCGAGCCTGCTCGCCCTGGCGGGGATCCGCCGGCTTGGCCTGCGCGACGTGCCGATGGCGGTGCTCGACGCCGATCTGATGGTGCCGTCCGCCGGGCAAGGCATTGTCGGCATCACGGTGCGCGAAGCCGACGCGCCGCTGCACGGCCTGCTGGCCGGGATCGAGGACCCGGAAGCGCGGGCGGTGTCGACCGCCGAGCGGGCGCTGCTGGCCGCACTGGACGGCAACTGCCGCACGCCGATCGGCGGCCATGCGCGGCTGCTGCCCGCCGCCGCAGGAGGATTGCCGGAGCTGCAGCTGACCGGGCTCGTGGCGCGGCCGGACGGGACGTTCCTGCTGAAGCGGAGCGTCCAGGGCGCGGCGACGGATGCGGCCCGCCTGGGCGCCGAACTCGGCGCCGGCCTGCGCGCCGACTGCCCGCGCGATGTTCTCGGGTAAGTCCGGAGCGGGCACCTCCGTACACCTGCCGTGACAGGCGCCGGCGCCCGTCGCGAGGTCTTGATCACCCGGCCGGCGGCGGAAGCCGGTGCAACCGCCGATCGAGTGGAGGCGCTCGGCTGGCGACCGGTAGTGGCACCGTTCCTGCGGGTTACGACGCTCGAGCTAAGATGGGACGGCGCCGTCGACGGTCGCTTGGACGGCATCGTCGTTACCAGCGGCAATGCGTTACCGGCGATCGCCGGCCTGCGTAGCGTCCCGCTGCTGGCGGTGGGCGATGCGACGGCGGCCCGCGCGAAGGCAAGCGGGTTCGAACGGGTGGCCAGTGCCGGGGGGGCGGCGGCCCAGCTTGTCGCCGCGGCCCCGCAACATTTCGCTCAATCTTCAACTCTGCTATTGGCGACCGCAGACGGGGAGGGGATTGAGATGGCGGCAACGCTGCAAGCGGCGGGGTTCGTCGTTCGCCGACGCCTGGCGTATTCGGTCACCGAGCCCCAGGAATTCCCAACCGAAGCCGCGGATGCGTTGGCGCGCGGACGCTTGCACGCGGCGCTGTTCCTGTCCGCGCGCACGGCGCGCAGCTTCGCCCGGCTGCTGCCGGCGGCCCTTCGCCCGGCGCTCGCCGAGGTGGATGCGTGCGCGATCGGACGGCCCGCCGCCGACGTGCTCACCCCCTTGCCCTGGCGGCGGGTCCGTGTGTCTTTATTGCCGACCTTGGACCAGGTGCTGGCGCTGCTATGACCGACGATACCTCCCCGAACTCCGTTCCCCCCACTGCCGCGTCGGGCGCGATCCCGGCCGAGCGGGCGCGCATCGAGCCGTCGCCGCCGTCCAAGCGGCTGGACGCATTGCCGGTGCTGTATCTGGTGGGGTTCGTCATCCTGGCCGCCTCCCTGATCTACCTGTGGAAGCACCCGGTGCTGCCGCGCGGCGCGGCACTCGAGGTGGCGCGGATGGACACGCTGCGCGAGCAGATCAACGCCATCCAGGGACGCGTGGACCAACTCGAAACCCGGCCCGCGCCGGCGGTTCCGGACGTCGCGCCGCTGGCCGCCCGCGTTGCCGAGCTGGAGCATCGCCCGGTGCCGGCCATGCCGGAGATCCAGTCGATCGAGACGCGGTTGGCGGCGCTCGAATCGCGTCCGCCGCCGATCACCGACCTGCGCCCGATCGAGACCCGGCTGGGCGCACTGGAAGGCAAGCCGACCGTCGACCTCAAGCCGCTCGAAGCCCGGCTCGGCGCCCTGGAAGGCAAGCCGCCGGTGGACCTGACCCCGCTCGAGGCACGGTTGTCGGCTTTGGAAGCCAAGCCGCCGGTCGATCTGGGCCCGTTGCAATCGCAGATCGAGGCCGCAGCGCGCAAATCCGCCGACGACGCCAGCGCGCTCGGCAAGCGGCTCGACACGGCCGAGGCGCAGCAGAACAAGCGGCTCGACGCCGCCGAGGCGCAGCAGAAGCAGACGGCGTCCAGCCTCTCCGAAACAGCCAGCAAGCTCGCTTCGGTTGCGCAGAAGGCCCAGCTTGCCGGGCGGCTGCAATCGGCCAGCGCCGCGCTGGAAGCCGGTCAGCGGCTGGGTGAGATCCCGGGTGCGCCGCCGGCGCTGGCGCGGTTCGCGCATGACGCGCCGCCGACCGAGGCCGGGCTGCGGCTGTCGTTCGACCAGGCCGCCGACAACGCCCATCGCGTCAGCCAGCCGGCCATCACCGACAACCAGCCGCTGCTGAACCGGATGTGGACCAAGGCCCAGCAATCGGTGACGGTGCGCCAGGGTGACCGCGTGCTGGTGGGCGACCCGATCGCCGGCGTGCTGGCCCAGGCAAGGCAGTCGCTGGACGCGGGCGACTTGGTCGGCGCGGTGAAGGCGCTCGACGGCTTGGCCGGTCCGGCCAAGGAAGCAATGAGCGACTGGGTCGCCCAGGCCCGGTCCCTGATCGAGGCGCGCGCCGCCATTGGCGAGCTGGCGGGCCGCGGCTGATGCTTCGCGTCATTGGCTTCACCATCGTCGCCGGTCTGTGCATCTGGTTCGCCTGGTGGGTGGCCGGCCTGCCAGGCGTCGTGTCGGCCAACATCGCCGGGACCACGATCGAGACCTCGTCGCCGGTCGCACTCACCCTGCTGGGGCTGCTGTTCCTGGCGATCTACATCGTCATCCGGCTGCTCGCCGGGGTGTGGCGAGCGCCACGGGTCATGCGGCAGCGGCGGCGCGAGCGGAACCGCAGCCGCGGCGACGTCGCGGTGTCGCGGGCGCTGGTGGCGCTGGCGGCCAGCGACGGCGGCGCCGCGCGGCGCGAAGCCGAGCGCAGCCGCAAGCTGCTGGGGGATACCCCGCTCACGTTGTTGCTGGCGGCCAATGCCGGGCGGCAGGCCGGGCGCGAGGACGAGGCCACCGAAGCGTTCAAGCTGCTGGCCAAGCGGTCCGACGGCAAGCTGCTGGGCCTGCGCGGCTTGCTGCGGCAGGCGGTGGCGCGGCAGGATTGGGCCGAAGCGACCCGGCTCGCGCAGCAGGCCGAGGCCGCCCATCCCGGCGCTGCCTGGCTGACGGAGGAACGGCGCCAGCTCGCGCTGCAGACCGGGCAATACCGCGAGGCGCTGCGGCTGATGGGCCCGGCCAGCCGCCGCAACACGGCCGACCCCGGCGCCCGTGCCGCGCTGGGCGTAGCGGCGGCCGAGGAGGAAACTGATCCCAACGCCGCGCTGCGTCAGGCCAAGCAGGCGTTCGAAGCGGATCCGTCGCTGGCGCCTGCCGCCGTGGCCTACGCCAAGCGTTTGCGCGAAGGCGGCCGGGAGCGCTCCGCGCTCGACGTGCTGCGCCGGGCCTGGTCGATGCAGCCGCAACCCGACGTCGCGGACACCTTTCTCGCGCCGTTCAGCGACGCCCCGTCGCGCTACAAGGCCGCGAGCGGGCTGGCGTCCGCCAATCCCGGCCACCCCGACAGCGCGCTGCTGCTGGCCCGGACCGCGCTCGACGCCGGATTGGTGGCCGATGCGCGCCGGCATGCCGAGACCGCGCGCAAGGCGGGCCTGAACGATCGCCGGCTGTGGCTGCTGATGGCTGACCTCGCCGAGCACGACGGCGGCGGCGAGGCGTCGCAGGAGGCGCTGCGCCACATCCCGACCGCGTCACCCGGCCCGTCCTGGCGCTGCCTGCAATGCGGGACGTTGCACGGCGACTGGCACCCGGTGTGCGACGCCTGCAAGACGCCCGGCAAGATCCGGTGGCGGACGGCCGAAGCGGTCACTCAACCGGCGCCTCGGCGCATGGTCACGCCGGCGATCGAAGGCCTAGGCTGACGACGCGGCCCGGGCCAGACCGGCCCGGGCCGCCCCGCCTCGTCAGAACCCGAACGCGACCCGGTTCATGTTGCCGCGCCGGAGATTGCGAAACCGCGCCAGCGCGAGCAACGGGAAGAAGAGCCGGTAGCCGTGGTAGCGCAGGTAGAACACGCGCGGAAACCCGACGGCGGTGTACGCCTCTTCCGACCACTCGCCGTCCACCCGCTGGTTCTGCGTGAGCCAGGCGACGCCGCGGGCGACGGCAGGCCCGGTCTCGCCGGCGGCCATCAGGCCGAGCAGGGCCCAGGCGGTCTGTGACGGCGTGCTGCGGTGGTATTCGCCATGCGGCGCGTCGGCGTAGCTTTCCTCGTCCTCGCCCCAGCCGCCATCCGGCCGCTGCTTGGCCAGCAGCCACGCCACCGCACGCTGGATAGCCGGGTCGTCGTGCGACAGCCCGGCGGCGTTGAGCGCGCACAGCACCGACCAGGTGCCGTAGATGTAGTTGGTGCCCCAGCGTCCGAACCAGCTGCCGTCCGGCTCCTGCTCGCGCCGCAGATACTCGATTGCGCGGGCCATGCAGGGCTCGGTCGCGCTATGGCCGAGCTGCGCCAGGAAGCCTACGCAGCGGCCGGTCACGTCGGCGGTGGGCGGGTCGAGCAGGGCGCCGTGGTCGGCGAACGGAATATGGTTGAGGAAGTCGTGGTCGTTATCAGCGTCGAACGCGCCCCAGCCGCCGTTGCTGCTCTGCATCCCGAGCACCCAGTCGCGGGCCAGCAGCACGCGGTCCTGATGCCGAGGATCCCCGTTGCGGTGCAGCAGCATGCCCACCACGGCGGTGTCGTCCACGTCGGGGTAGTGCGCGTTGGCGTATTGGAACGCCCAGCCGCCGGGCGGCGCGTCGGGGCGGATGTCGGCCCAGTCGCCCTTGAGGTCGGTGACTTGGCGCTCGGCAAGCCAGGCGCAGGCGGCGTCCACCTCAGGGCTCGCGCCCCCTTCGGCCTCGGCCACTGCGTGACCGGCCAGGCTGGTGTCCCAGATCGGCGACAGGCAGGGCTGGCAATAAGCCTCGTCCGCGGTTTCGACCATCAGCTTGCGCACCGAACCCCAGGCGGTCGCCGCATCGGGGTGGTCGGGGGCGTAGCCGAGCGCGTCGAACATCATCACGCTATTGGCCATGGCCGGGTAGATGGCGCCCAGCCCGTCCTCGCCGTTCAAGCGCTCGGTGACAAAGGCGACGGCAAGGTCCACGGCCCGCTGCCGCGACGCGTTGGGAAACAGCGGCTCGGCCACGCGGACCACGGAATCGACCGCCTTGAACACCGGACCCCAGGCGCTGCGGTAGGGGCCGCGGATCCAGTCGGTGACCTGCTCCGGCGGCACCACGAACAGTTCCTCGATCGAGACGCCGCGGGGGTTGCGGGCGCGCGGCCGCAGCGCCATCAGCACGAGCAGCGGCACCAGCACGGTGCGCGACCAGTACGACACCTTCGACAGGTGGAAGAAGAACCAGCGCGGCAGGTGCATGATCTCCACCGGCATTGCCGGCGTGGCGCGCCACGGCACCTGGCCGAACAAGGCGAGCTGGATGCGTGTGAACACATTGGTGCGGGCAGCGCCGCCCCTGGCGAGGATCGCGCCCCGGGCCCGGGTCATGTGCGGCGCGTCGGGGTCGTCGCCGATCGCCTTCAGCGCGAAGTAGGCCTTGACCGAGGCGGACATGTCGAAGGCGCCGTCATGGAACAACGGCCAGCCGCCGTGCTCGCCCTGGATGCGGCGCAGGTACACGCCGATCTTGGCCTGCAGCGGCGCGTCGATGCGATCGAGGTAATGCTCGAGCAGCACGTATTCGGCGGGGATGGTGGCGTCGGCCTCGAGCTCGAACACCCAATGACCATCCGGGTTCTGCAACCGCACGAGCGCCGCGGACGCGCCCTCGATGGCCATCTCGAGTGAGGCGTCGAAGTGCGGGTCGGGCCGGGTAAACAGACCTGGGCGGCTGGCCAGGTCGGGAATGCTGACATCAGGTGGCATTTTGATTTGAATTAACACCTTCAAAGAATGGCGCGGCAGCGGCCCGCCCGGAGCGGATGGCCCCTTCGATCGTTGCGGGCAGCCCGGTGGCGGTCCAATCGCCGGCCAGGGTCAGGTTGCGGAACGCCGTGCGTGTCACAGGTCGTCGAGCCTCCTGTTCCGGGGTTGCGGCGAACGTCGCTCGTTTCTCCTTTACGACGCGATAGGGGGGAATGGGTTGTTCTAGCTGCAGTGCAGCACGCACATCGCTCCACACCTGTTGCGCTAAAACATCAGGGGGTGTGTCCACGGCGCGATTTGCGGCGCTGATGGTGACGCTGACAACCCCTGGCTTGACGAACACCCACTCCGCCGTGCCGCCGATCACGCCGACGAAACCGGCCGGCCCCGGGTCGGCATCGATTCGGTAGTGAAGGTTGAGGATCGCCTGGAAGCGGTCCGGCGCCTGCAAGCCCGGCAGCAGCGCGGTCGCGACCGGGGCGGGTACGGCCAGCACGACCGCTTCGTCGAACCCGACCGCGATGTCGCCCACGGCCGTGACCCGGCCGCCGTCCAGGGTAAGTGCGGCGATGCGGCTGCCGAGCCGGACCGAGGCGCCGTGGCCACGCAGCCAGGCGATCGCCGGGTCGATAAAGCTTTCCGAAAGCCCCTCGCGCGGGAATGCCGGGATGCAGGCGGCGCCGCCTGCGGCCAAGGTTTCGCCCACCACCGCGCCCAGCAACCGGGCGCTGCCCTCGTCCGGCGGCGTGTTCAGGGCGGCGATCGCCAGCGGCTCGAGCAGGCGCCGATACAGCACGCCGGGCCGCAGCACGTCGGCCACGGTCGCCGAGGCGGCGGCCCGGTGCAGGCCGAGCGCCGGCAGGGCATCGCGCAAGCGCATGCCGGGAACACGCCGGCCGGGGGCGAACATCCACCACGGCAGGCGGCCGGCGTTCGGCCGCACGGTCCAATGCTCGGCGGTGGCGATGTCGACGAACGGGAACAGCGCCGTCGCCGGGCCGGTCATGGTGGCGCGCGCGTTGACCTGGTCCAGGAACGCGAACGTGGCGCGGTTGCCGGACAGCAGCAGGTGATTGCCGTTATCGAGTTGGCAGCCGAGCGCCCGGTCGAAGTAGGACCGGCAGCGCCCGCCCGCTTGCGGCCCGGCCTCATGTACGGTGACGGCGACGCCGGCCTCGGCCAGGCTGAGTGCGGCCGCCAACCCGGCCAACCCCGCGCCCACCACGTGAACGTGGTTCACAGGTGCCTCAAGGCGATCCAGATCTTCTGCCACTTGCCCAGCGACACCGGCCGATCCGGATCGGACCAGCCCCGCTGCTGCAGACGGTCCAGCAAGGCGGCATAGGTGGCGCCCATCAGCCGGGCAGGCTTCATGGCGCGGGGGTCGCATCGCAGCATGGCCGCCTCGGCCTGGCTGAAATGGCGGTGCGCCGCGGCGGCCATCCGGGCGCACAACGCCGGCAGCGCCTTGTGCCGCAGCGCCTCGTCCGGATTGGGGGGGATGCCGGCCTCGTCGAGCCATTCCCGCGGCAGGTATAGCCGGCCACGGGCCGCGTCCTCGGACACGTCGCGCAGGATGTTCGTGAGCTGCAATGCGCGGCCGAGATGCCAGGCCACCTGGTCGGCGTCCGGAGAGGCGTCGCCGAAGGCGCGCACCGACAGCCGGCCGACCGCGGCCGCGACCCGGTCGCAGTAGAGGTCGAGCGTGGCCAGGTCAGGGGCGACGATCGGCTGCTCCGTGTCCATCGCCATGCCGTCGATCACGGCCAGGAAGTCGTCCTGGCGCAGCGCGTAGCGCTGGACCGCGGGGATCAGCACGCGGGTGACCGGGTCGTCGGCGTGGCCCGCGAACACCCCGGCAATGCGGGCTCGCCAGGCCTCGAGCCCGGCCAGCTTGTGCGGCAGCGGCGCCGGTTCATCGGCGACGTCGTCGACGATGCGGCAGAAGGCGTAGATGGCATACATCGCGGCCCGGCGGTCCCGCCGCAGCACCTTCATGCCGCGATGGAACGAGGTCCCGGCGCGTTTGACGATGGTTTCCACGGCGGCAAGGTCGGCCGGGTCGGCGTCGAGCGCCCTCATGCCGCAAACCGCACGGCGCCGAGCACGCTTGCCGCCACGTCCTGCTTCAGCAGCTTGACCCGGCCCGCCACCGGGTCGCCGGCGCGCAGGCGGCAAGCCAGCCGGCGGGCGAGGCCGACGATGACGGCGCACTCGATGCGAAGGCGCCGGTCGCGCACCATACGCGGCAGGGCAGCCGCCGCGGCGATCAAGCGGTCGCATTCGTCGAGCAGCTGCCCGAACACGAGGCGCAGGCCGCGCGTCTCGGCCGGGCCGGCCAGGTCTTCGACCCGGGCGCCGGCAGCGTCGAGCAGGTCAAGCGGCAGATAGCAGCGGTCGAGCGCGGCCAAGTCCTTCGATCCGTCCTGGAGGTGGTTCAGCACCTGAAGCACGGCGCAAAGGGGGTCACTCGGCACATGGGTCGCCGGGTCCTCACCGTGCAAGTCCAGCACGTGCCGGCCGACCGGCATGGCAGACAAGCGGCAGTAGTCGAGCAGCTCGTCCCAGCTCGCGTAGCGGCGCTTGGTCGCGTCCTGGCGAAATGCCGCCAGCAGGTCGAGCGCGTGGCGCGAGGTGACCCCGGTCGCGTCGAGGCTGCGGCGCAGCCCCGCGGCGCTGGGTGCGCCGGTGACGGCGCGGCCGAGCAGCACGTCCTCCATCACCTGCAGCCGGGCCAGCTTGTCGTCGGCGCCGAGGTCGGGGCTGTCGGCGATGTCGTCGGCGTTGCGGGCGAAGGCGTAGAACGCGTGGACGTGCGGCCGCAGCGCCGGGCGGATCAGGACCGAGCCGACCGGGAAGTTCTCATCGCCGCGGTCCTTGCCCGACGCAGCCTCTACGCTGGCGCTCATGCGCCGGCCTTTTCGTAGCGCCGGTTGCGCCACTGCACGCCGTGGCCGCGATGGTGGTCGAGGGCGGAGCCGGCCGTGGCGGCCATGTAGAAAGTGGCGATCCCCGGCAGCGCCAGCGCCCAAAGCGGCGATTGGCGGAAGCGGCCGAGGGTCGGCAGGAACGAGGCGGTCGAGCCGGCCCATGCGAGCGCAGCCAGCCAGCGCGCCGGGCCGTGCCCGAACAACGTGATCGCCGGCGGCGCCAGCCACACCAAAGCCAGGCCGAACACCGTGCCCAGCAGCAGCGGCGGCGAGAAGCGGAGCTGGACATAGGCGGTGCGGGCGACCATGCGCCAGATATCGGCGGCGCCGGGATACGGCCGCACGCTGCGGGCCAGCCGGCTGTGACCGAGATAGATCGGCCCATGCGGTTTCAGCCGCTTCGCGAGGGCCACGTCGTCGATCAGCGCCCCCCGCAGGCTGGCGATCCCGCCGACGCGCTCCAGCGCTTCCCGCCGCAGCAGCATCGTGCCGCCGGCCGCGGCCGCAAGCTTGCTCCGGCGGTCGTTCACCCGGGCGAACGGATAAAGCAGCTGGAAAAAGAACACGAAGGCCGGGACCAGCGCCCGCTCGGCCAGGCTGGTGCAGCGCAGCTCCACCATCTCGCTGACCATGTCGAGGCCCGTTTCGAGCTTGGCGGCCAGGGTCGCGAGGTGCAGCGGATCGTGCACGATGTCGGCGTCGGTCAGCAGCAGCAGGCCGGCATCGCCGGCGGCGACACCTTGCGACACCGCCCACAGCTTGCCGCTCCATCCGTGCGGGCGCGGGGCGCCGTCGATCACCGAGAGCCGCTTATCGGCCAGCGACCGGGCGATGGCGCCGGTGCCGTCGCTGCTGCCGTCATCCACCACGGTGATGCGCAACTCGCCCGAGTAGTCCTGCGCCAGCAGCGACCGCAGCGCCGCCTCGATCCCCTCGGCCTCGTCGCGCGCCGGGATCACGACGTCCATCGCCGGCAGCGCGTCCGGCCGCACCGGCGCCAGCACCGGCCCGGCCGACCAGAACCGGCCGTGGAACGCGAGCAGGTAGACCCAGGCCAGCAGCGCCAAGGCGGCGATGGCGGTCACAGCCGGCATGATCGCCGCCCTCACAGCCGGCCCTGGGCGCGGAACCAGGCGACGGCGTCGGCGAAGGCGTCGCGCGCCGGGCGGGCGGTGTAGCCGAGCTCGCGCTCCGCCTTGGCGCTGCTGAAGAACATCCGCTTCTTGCCCATCGCCAGCATCTCGCGGGTGACCAGCGGGTCGATCCCGAACGCCCGGGCCGCCGCTTCCATGCCGAGCGCCACCGGATACAGCGCGGCATTGGGCAGGCGCACCCTCCGGGCGGTCGGACGCCCCACGACCTCGTCGACCAACGCCAGCATCGCCGCCATGCCGAAATCGGTCCCGCCCAGTATATAGGCCTCGCCGATGCGCCCGCGATCCAGCGCCAGCAGGTGCCCCTGTGCCACATCGTCCACGTGGACGATGTTGAGCCCGGTGTCGATGTAGGCCGGCATGCGCCCGGCGGCCGCGTCCAGCACCATCTTTCCCGTCGGCGTCGGCTTGATGTCCCGCGGGCCGACCGGTGTGGACGGGTTCACGATCACCACCGGCACGCCTTCGTCGCGGGCCAGCGCGCGCACCGCCTGCTCGGCGCGATACTTCGACTGCTTGTAGACGCCGGCGATCGCCTCGGGATGGACCTCGGTGTCCTCGGTGCCCGGCGTGCCGTCGCCAACCAGGCCCAAGGCGGCGACGCTGCTGCAATACACGATCCGCTCGACCCCGGCGTCGCGGGCGGCGCGCAGCAGGGCGGTGGTGCCATCGACGTTGGCCTGCATCATCGGTCCGGGATCGGGCACCCAGAGCCGGTAATCCGCCGCCACGTGGAACACGAAGCGGCAACCCTGCACCGCCGCAACCAGGCTGGCGGGCTCGCGCAGGTCGCCCACCACCGGCTCGCCGACGCCCTCGATCAGGGTACGGTCGCTGCCCGCCCGGGTCAGCAGCCGCAGCGTGTGGCCGCGGTCGCGCAGCGCACGGGCGACGGCCGAGCCGACGAATCCAGTGGCGCCGGTGACGAGCGTGGGGGAATCGAACATGGCCGGCGTCTATAGCCTGGACCGGGCGTGGTGGTGTAGGGGCGGGCAGATATGCGGAAACTGCCCCTTCTTCTGGCGCTCGCCGGCGTCGGCGCGGCGCTGCTGCTCGTCGCATGGTTCGACGTGGGGGCAGTGTGGGCGGCGACGCTGTCGGTGGGATGGGGCGGGTTCGGCCTGCTGCTGCTGGTGCAGGCCGGCATCTTCCTGCTGCTCGGGCTGGCCTGGGCCCAGGTCATGCCGGAGGTGCGAGCCGGCTTGCTGGTGTGGGGGCGGATGGTGCGGGATGCGGCCACCACCTGCCTGCCGTTCAGCCCGATCGGCGGCTACGTGATCGGCGCCCGGGCAATCACACTGCACGGCGTGCCCTGGCCCGCCGCCGCCGCCGGCACGGCCGTGGACGTCACCGCAGAGATCTTCGCGCAACTGCTGTTCGCGCTGTTCGGCGTGGCGGTCCTGATCCTGCTGCGGCCGCTCGGCGCCGGCGCGTCCGTGGCGGCACCGCTCGCGGTGGGGGTGGCGGTTGCCTTGTCATTGCTGAGCGCCGGGGTGTGGCAGCGGCGGCGGCTCGGCCGCGGCCTGCGCCTGCTGGGCATGCGGCTGTTGGGCGAGTGGTTCAGCAAAAGCGGCGGCATCGGCCGGCTCGAGGCCGAGCTGGCCCGGCTTTACGCCCCGCGGCGCCTGGGCGCGGCGGCGTCCCTGCATCTCGCGGGATGGTTCGCGACCGGCGCCGGCACCTGGGTCAGCCTGCGGCTGCTCGGCGCCGAGGTCGACCTGCTGCCGACCCTGGCGTTGGAAGCGCTGCTCGACGCGCTCGTCGCCGCCGCGTTCGTGGTGCCGGGCGCGGCCGGGGTGCAGGAAGCCGGCTATGTCGGCGTGGGCGCGCTGTTCGGCGTCCCGGCCGACCTCGCACTTGCGGTGTCGCTGCTGCGCCGCGGCAAGGATCTGGCTTGGGGCGTGCCGATCCTGCTGTTCTGGCAGTGGCGGGAAGTGCGGCGGCTGGCGGCCTGACGCATTGCGAAACGGCCCCGCAATCCCATCATCGGTGGGCATGATTCTCGCTTCCCGCTCCTCCCGCGGCCACTGATGGCCTACCCGCGCACCGCCGCCCCGTCCTTCCCATCGCTGCGCAACGCCGTCACACGGCCGTTGAAGCAGGCCATCGCCGCCGAGGTGGTCGCGCTGTTCAACGACCGCACCCGGGGCGAGAGCCCGGTCAAGCGCCGGACGGACGGGCTATTCGGGCCGCGCTCGGTCGCCTGGAGGGTGCATGGCGACGTGACCTCGATGCTGGTCGGCGGGGTGTCCGGGCTGCTGCTGCAGATGCTGCACCCGGCGGTGCTGGCCGGGGTGTGGGACCATTCCAATTTTCGCGCCGACATGCATGGCCGGCTGCGGCGCACGGCGCGGTTCATCGCGCTCACCACCTATGGCGGCCGCGACGAGGCGGAGGCCGTGATCGCGCGCGTGCGCGCCATCCACGACCATGTCCGCGGCACGCTGCCGGACGGCCGCCCGTACACGGCCAACGACCCGGCGCTGCTGGCCTGGGTGCATGTGACGGAGGCGTCGAGCTTCCTGGGCGCCTGGGTCCGCTACGCTGAGCCGCGCATGAGCGGGGCCGACCAGGACCGCTACTACGCCGAGATGGCGCGGATGGCTGCGGCACTCGGCGCGGACCCGATCCCGCGCTCGCGGGCCGAGGCACGCGACCTGGTCGGGGCGATGCGGCCGCAGATGATGTGCGACGCGCGCACCCGCGAGGTCGCCGGCCTGGTGCTGAACCAGCCGGCGCCGAACCGGCTGGCCGAGCCGCTGCAGGCGCTGACGATGCAGGCCGGCGTCGACCTGCTGCCGGATTGGGCGCGGCGCCTGCACGGACTGTCGGCCCCGGCCTCCCGCCCGCTGGTACGGGCCGGCACGCTCGGGATTGCCCGGACCTTGCGCTGGGCGTTCGCTTAACTTCCACGGAGAGCCAACGATGTCCGAAACCGCCACGCTCCCCGTCGCCCGCCGCCCGAGCGAGGTCGAGCACTTCGACGTCATCGTCGTCGGCGCGGGGATCTCCGGCGTCGGCGCCGGCTACCACCTCGTCACGCAATGCCCCGGAACCCGCTTCCTGGTGCTCGAGGAACAGGGCGGCTTCGGCGGGACCTGGCGCACCCACCGCTTTCCCGGCATCCGCTCCGACAGCGACCTTTATACGTTTGGATACCGCTTCAAGCCCTGGGTCGGCGCGCCGATCGCGACCGCCGACAAGATCCTGAACTACATGGGCGAGGTGATCGACGAGAACGATCTCGGCCGGCACATCCGCTACCACCACAAGATCAGAGCCGCGTCCTGGTCGAGCGCCGACAATCTTTGGACTCTCGACATCACCCGCACCGACACCGGCGATGCGATCCGGGTCACGACCGGTTTCCTGTGGATGTGCCAGGGCTACTATCGGCACTCGGAGGGCTACACGCCGGAATGGCCCGGCATGGCGGAGTTCACCGGCCGCATCGTTCATCCGCAGACCTGGCCGGACGACCTCGACGTCGCCGGCAAGCGCGTCGTCGTGGTCGGCTCCGGCGCGACCGCGGCCACGATCGTGCCGTCGCTCGCCGGGCGCTGCGAGCACGTGACGATGCTGCAGCGGTCGCCGACCTGGTTCCGTACCGGGCGCAACGCGATCGAGATCGCCGACGAACTGCGAGGTCTCGGCATCGACGAGAGCTGGATCCACGAGGTGGTGCGGCGCAAGATCCAGCAGGAGCAAGCGAAGTTCACCCGCCGCACCTTCACCGAACCCGACAAGGTCCGGGAGGAGCTGCTCGAGCAAGCCCGGCTGCACCTTGGGCCCGACGTCGATGTGGACACGCATTTTACGCCGAGCTACCGGCCTTGGCAGCAGCGGCTCGCGTTCATCCCCGACGCCGATCTGTTCCAGGCGATCCGCTCCGGCCAGGCGTCGGTGGCGACCGATCAGATCGAGCGCTTCACCGCGACCGGTCTGCAGCTCGCGTCCGGCGCCCATCTGCCGGCCGACATCGTGGTCACGGCGACCGGGTTCCACCTGAATGTGCTGGGCGACATCGCCTTCAGCATCGACGGCGAAGACCTGGTGTTCTCCGATACCGTCACCTACCGCGGCATGATGTTCACCGGGGTCCCGAACCTCGTCTGGGTGTTCGGCTATTTCCGCGCGAGCTGGACGTTGCGGGCCGACCTGGTCGCCGATTTCGTCTGCCGGCTGCTGCGGCACATGCGGGCGCGCAATGCCCGCAAGGTGACGGTTGCGCTCCGGCCCGAGGACGCGGACATGAAGCTGGGGCCATGGATGGACACCGAGGACTTCAATCCCGGCTACCTGCGGCGCGGCATGCATCTGCTGCCGAAGCGCGGCGACAAGCCGGAATGGCAGCACACCCAGGATCATTGGGCGGAAAAGGACGCCTTTCCCGCCATCGACCTCGACGACCCGGCGTTCATTTATCGCTGACCGGGGCTCTGCCCCTGAATCCCGCTGAGGCCGGCGGCCCCAGACCCGCGGTCAGGGCATCGCCGCCGAGATGCCGCCATCGACGACGAGTTCGGTTCCGGTGATGTGCCGGGCTTCGTCGGATGCGAGGAACAGCACCGCGTGCGCGACGTCCCAGGCGTCGCCCATCTTGCCCATCGGCACCTGGGCGTTGCGGCGGGCGATCAATTGCTCGGCGTCGTTGGCGCCGAGCTGACGCACCAGCCGGGCTTCGACCAGCGGCGTGTGCATCAGGCCGGGCACGATCGTGTTGCAGCGCACGCCGGCCTGCGCGTGCTCCATCGCAATCGACTTCGACATCGCGATCACGCCATATTTCGCCGCGCTGTAAGCGACATGGGGCCGCCCCGCGCTCATCCGCAGCGCGGCAATCGACGACAGGTTGACGATGGCGCCGCGTCCCTGCCGCCGCAGATGCGGCAAGGCGAACTTGCAGCACAGGAAGGCGCTGCGCAGGTTGAGGTCGAGCTGCCGGTCCCAGTCCGCTTCGGCCATGCTTTCGGCGCCGCCGGGATGCGAGCCGCCGACATTGTTGACCAGGATGTCGAGCCGCCCGTGCGCGGCGATCGAGGCATCGACCGCCGCCGCCACCTCGCCCGCCACGGTGACGTCCGCGACGTGCGCAGTGGCGGTGCCGCCCTCGGCCCGGATGATCGCCAGCGTTTCCTCGACCGCCTCGGCGCGGTTGTCGACCGCGAACACGGCCGCACCCTGCCGTGCCAGCAGCACCGCGGTGGCCTTGCCATTGCCCCAGCCCGGTCCGGCCGAGCCGGCGCCGGTGACAATCGCCGCCTTGCCGTCGAGCCGGAAGATGCCGCGCGTGCCGCTCATGCCGGGACTTATGCCGCGCCCAAGGCGTCGTACAGGCTCCGCTCGTACTGGCCGTACAGCCGCATCGTCGGCACGTCGCCGAACGGCAGCACCTGGGTCATGATGACGGCGGCGAGGTCGCGGGCCGGGTCGATCCAGTAATGGGTGTTGAACAGCCCGGCCCAGGTCAGGCTGCCGGCGCTGCGCCCATTGGGGCCGGGCTGCATGTTGATCATGTACCCGAGTCCCCACTTCAGGCTTCGGCCCGGGAAGAAGTCGACGTCGGTCGAGCGGGCGGGCAGGGTGGTCTTCAGGATCCCGGCCTCGAGATCGCCGATCTGGTTCGTGTTCATCGATGTGACCGTCTCGGCGCGCAGGATGCGCGTGCCGTTCAGGGCGCCGCCGCCCAGCACCGCCCGCAGCAGCGTCATGTAGTCGGACGCGGTGGAGTAGAGGCCGCCGCCGCCGGCCCAGAACTCCGGCGTGAACAGCGTCTCCAGCGGTTGCGGCTGCAGCGAGCCGTCCGGCATGCGTTGGTGGTAGCTGGTCTGCCGCGCGCGCTGTTCGGGGGTGGGCGAGAACGAGGTGTCCTTCATGCCGAGTGGCCCGGTCACGTGCTCGGCGAAGTAGGCGTCGAGCTTCTGCCCGCTCACCCGTTCGATGATCTGCCCGACCCAATCGATGTTGATGCCGTATTCCCAGCGGGCGCCCGGGTCGAACACCAACGGCAGCCGCAGCGAGGCGAGCTTGCCGGTGCTGGTGGACGGCATGCCGCTCACCCCCACGTAGCGGGCGGTGTTGGCGTCCCACTGCTCGTAGCTGAACCCGGCCGTATGGGTCAGCAAGTGGCGCAGGGTGATCGGCCCCTTGGCCGGGCGGAGCTTGGGCGCGCCGCCCGCGTCGAAGCCGTCCAGGACCTGCGGTGCGCTCAAGGCCGCGTCGATGGGCGGCACCGGCTCGTTCAGCGCCAGCCGGCCTTGCTCGACCAGCTGCATCGCCGCGATCGAGGTCACGAGCTTGGTCATCGAAGCGATGCGGAACAGCGTGTCGAGCGTCATCGCCGGTCCGCGCGCGAGATCGCGAGTCCCGAACGCGGCTTCGTAGAACACTCCCTTGCCGTTGGCTGCCATGGCGACGACGCCGGGCACCTCGTGCGCGTCGGTGGCCCGGCGCAGCACGGCGTCGATCCCGCCGCGCGGCACCGTCTCGCCGGCGGTCGCGGCCTGGGCGGGGAGGCTGCCGGCCCCCAACCCGAGCGAGCATGCCGCCGCCGCCCCAAGCACCTCACGCCGTCCCGGTTCCATGTTCGGCATCACACGATCCTCCCTTGCGGTTCCCGCGCCGCCTTTGCGGCGGTTCGTTGCTGGTCGATGCGGGAGACCCCACGCTATGGGACGCGGGTTGGCGACGCAATGCGCGCGGCAGCGGTAGGCGTCGGCGCCCAGGGTGCGCGTCTGAGCGGTATGGCCGGGGCGTTGCCGGCCGGGCGCCAGCCGGTCCATCGTGCCGCCATGAGCCGTGCATTCGTGTCCGAGGACGCCGCCGACAAGAACGCCGCCGCGCTGCCGGAACGCCCGGTCAGCAACGCGCCCAACCTCGTGACCCGGCATGGCCTCGAACGCATCGACACCGAGGTCGCCCGCCTGACCGCCCTGATGGAGCGCGCGGCCGCCGACGACCCGGCGCGGGCGGCGGCCGCTCGAGACCTGCGTTATTGGCGGGCGCGACGCGCCACCGCCCAGCTTATCGAGCCGCCGCCTGCGCCGGAGGTGGCCGGGTTCGGTTGCCTGGTGACGATCCGCCGCGCTGACGGCAGCGAAGCCAGCTACCGCATCGTCGGCGAGGACGAGGCGGATCCGGCGCGGGGTCTGCTGGCGTGGACGTCGCCGCTGGCGCAAGCGCTGACCGGCGCCGAGCCCGGCGACGTCGTCGAGCCGGCAGGCGGGCGGCCGGTCGTAACCGTGGTGCGCGTGGCGGCCTGAGGGCCACCCCGCCGGTCTTGGTTCGGACGGCGCTTGTGGGTTCAGCGCAACAGTGCCGGAAGGAAGGGGCCTGGTCGGCCGATGAGCGCGTCTTTCCTCGGGCGTGAGAATTGCGCCGCCGCCGCGGCCCGTGTCACTTCCTCCAGCACGGGGAGGCGGCGAGGATAACGCGGGCGACACGACGTCCGGCGCCGCACGGGATCGACCTACTCACCCGAACGGGCGCAACGCCCCCGCGTTATTTGGAATTGGTGTGGACGGTCCGAGCGGCCGGCTCGTTTTATGGCCGCGGCCTAAAAATTGCCGCGTTGTTGGTCAGGATGGATCTAACGGGATGTTCATTACCACCGCGCGGTTTTGGCGCATCTGTAAGGACTAACCTAACGGATGCGGAGGGTTGGGTGAACGCGTTGAGGCGCACCTCAACGCTGCAGATATTGCAAGTACGAAATGTGAGCTATTCACAAAGATTTTGTTTTCACGGTGGATTGACACTAGCTAAGAACGCCACAGATCGTTGCTGATCTAATACGAAATGGCGTCGGGCACGTGACCAAAGGTTTCGAGGAGCTTCAGTGATGCGGACTCAGCCCAAGTACCTAGGCTTGGTGATCGTCGGCGGCGGCCCGGCCGGGTTGGCGCCGTTGCTCGCCGCGCATCGGACGGGCGAGCTGGCAGCCCTGCTCGACGGCGGGGTCGCGATCATTGAGCAATCGGGCCGGCTCGGCTGCGGCTCGATCGGCGGGTACGGCATCAACTCCGACAGCAGCGGCCGGACCTTCGTCGATTGCTTGCTGGCCGACACCGAGACCGAGCTGACCCGGCTCAACGACCATCCGCTAACCCAGAAGCTCGCCGAGGCCGGCGATGGTGCAGTCGCGCTGCGTGACGCCGGGCGCTTCCTCGGCTTGGTCGGCGACGCGATGGAGCGGATCATTGCCGAGCATCCCGCGAGCCAGGTGCTTGCCGATCATCATGTCGTCGCCGCAACCCGCGTTGCCGACGGGTGGAGCGTGCACCTGCGCCACGCCGGCACCGGACAGGAACAAACGCTGCTGACGCGCAACGTCGTCGTCGCGACCGGGGCGCATCAGCCGATCGAGCGCCTCGCGGCCGAGATGGTGGGCGGAGTGTCCCTGCTGGAACGCTGCGGCGACCGCTTGATGCAGTCCGGCGACGTGCTGGCCACGGGCGGGCTCGCGCATGTCGCCGACTTGCTGCAAGGCAAGCAGGAGCCCCGCGTAGTGGTCGTTGGCGGCTCGACCAGTGCCGCGGCTGTCGCCCATGCGCTGCTGAACCGCATGCCGCGGGTGTCGTTCGGCGCCGGCGGCGTGTCGCTCCTGCACCGCCGCCCGCTGCGCATCTATTACCCCGACCGCGCCTCGGCATTGGCCGAAGACTATTCCGAGTGGTCCGAGGACGACATCTGCCCGATCAGCGGCAAGGTGTTTCGCTTTGCCGGCTTCCGGCTCGACTCGCGTGAGCTCGTCATGCAGGCGCGCGGCCTTGGCGGACGCCCGCCGGAGCCGCGGCTGCGCCTGCATCAGCTCGCTGCCGATGACGCAGAAGCGGCGCGCCTGCTCGACGAGGCCGATCTCGTTATCGCCGCGCTCGGTTATCGCCCGCGCGGCCTGGCCGTCCACGACCGCAACGGCGAACCGATCACCTTGCTGTCGCAAACCGGTCCGCAGCGGCCGATGGTCGACGGGCTGTGCCGCGTGCTGGACGCCGGCGAGCAGCCGATCCCCGGCTTATTCGGCATCGGTCTTGCGGCCGGCTTCGTTCCGCGCGGCAAGTTGGGGGGCGAAGCGAGCTTCCGCGGCCAGGCCAATGGGCTTTGGCTGTGGCAGCACGACGTCGGCTCGCTGATCGTCAACGCGGTGCTCTCCGCCATCGATCCGGCGCCCTTGCTGCTCGACGCGGCTGCATCGGCGAAGGTTTCCCTCAACGAGCCCGCGGTCGCCGAGGTGGCCTGACATGTCCGTGCCCTTGATCCGGCCGAACCCGCCCCGGCTGAGCCAGGCCGCCGACCGCCTCCGCGCCATCGAGGAGAGCGGCATCTTCAGCAACTTCGGACCCGCCAACACCACGTTCGAGCAGGACATGGTCGCCCGTATGTTTGGCGGTGAAGGCGGCTGCATGACCGTCTGCAACGCCACCATCGGCCTGATGCTGGCGGTGCAGCAGGCGATCGGCGGCCGTCCGACCGGGACCAAATACGCGCTGATGCCGTCCTTCACCTTCGCCGCCGCCGCACATGCGGCCATGTGGTGCGGGCTGACGCCGCTGTTCTGCGACATCGACCCGGCGACCTGGACCGCCTGTCCGGACCACGAGGAGCGGCTGATCGCGCAGTACGGCGCCGACATTGCCGTGGTGATGCCGTACGCCACGTTCGGTTTCGACCTCGACCTCTCGCGCTACACCGCGCTGACCGCGCGCCACGGCATTCCCGTGGTGGTGGACGCCGCCGCCTCGCTCGGCACCGTCTCGGCCGACGGCCGCGGCTACGGCGCCGGGTATCGCGGGCTGATCGTCTACTCGATGCATGCCACCAAGTCGTTCGCGACCGGCGAGGGCGGGGTGATCTACAGCGCCGACCCCGCCGCGATCGCGACGTTGCGGCAGATGTGCAACTTCGGCTTCGGCCGGCCGCGCGTCGCGACCATGCCGGGGCTGAACGCCAAGCTCAGCGAGGTGAGCGCCCTCGTCGCGCACCTGCGGCTGGGCGAGAACGACGCGATGCTGGCGCGCCGATCGGCGTTGATGCAGGGCTACCGCGATGCCCTGCCGGAGCTGACCTTCCAAACTCAGCCGCCGGGTCACCAGGCGCACCAGTTCGCGCCCGCGATGCTGCCCCGAATGCTGGCGGCCCACCGGTCCGACCTGGTCGCTGCGGTGCAGCAGCGCGGCATCGGCTGCGCGACCTACTTCAGCCCGCACGTGCTGCAGCAGGATTACTTCGCCGGCTTCACCCTCGGCGGCGCGCTGCCGGTGTCGGACGACGTCGGCGCCCGCATCATCAGCCTGCCGCTGTTCGACAGCATGACCGAAGCCGACCTGGCCGAAGTGGTCACCGTGCTGCGCGAGGAGATGGCCCGGTTCGCGCGGCCTGTGCGCAGGAGCCTGGTGTCGCGTTCGGCCGCCTCGCTGCAGCCCGCCTTGGCCGCCGGCCCGGCGGCGTCGGCCGTCCTCGCGGGCCTGGCGACATGACGCGAGCCAGCGGCAGCAACGGTCCGGCCAGGCCGAACTCATCGTCCCATTCCAGCCAAGACGGGTCCACTCCCATGCGCTTCGCCGTCGTCTTCAAGACCTACACCTGGGACCCGTTCGTGCAGCGACAGGCAACCCGCTGCCAGGCAGTGTGCGGCTCGGGCGACTTCTTCGTCTCGGTGGACGAGACCAACGGCTCGGTCGGGCCGGTGCCGTTCGACCGCGTCGTCCGCACCAGCAACGCCGAGATCGTTTCGATGGGGTTCGCCGACCGCTTCGAGCGGGGTTCGCTGTTGTGGTGGAATCCGGACTACGCGCACTACCAGTTCCAGGAGCGGCATCCCGACTACGACTACTACGTGTTCGTCGAATACGACGTCGTGGTGCGGATGAACTTCGAGCAGCTGATCACCCGCATGGCCGCCGAAGGGACCGAGGTGCTGCATCTCCCGATCGGCACGCAAAAGCACGACTGGTTCTGGACCATTTTTCACCGGCAAACCTACCCGCTCGAGGAGCTGCAGGGCTCGCTGATCTGCTTGACCGCGTTCTCCCGCCACGCCCTCGAGACCCTGGCCCGGCGCCGCCGTGAGATGGCGGCCGTGCCGGATATCGGCTTCTGGCCCAACGCGGAGGTGTTCATCCCGACCGAAAGCGCCCGCGCCGGCTTGCAGGCGCGCTCGCTGGAGGAGTTTGGCCAAGTCGACGGCTATCGCTGGTTCCCGCCGTTGCTGGAAGAAGACCTCGGCAGCGTGGCTCAGGCGCCGTTCCTGCACCCGGTGCTCGACCGCAAGCGCTTCCTCACATCGATGCTGAAGTCGACGCCTGCCGTCCGCTCCTTCCTCTACCCGCGCAGCAAGTTGTGGCGCGCGTTGCTGCGCTTCGAGGCCCGGGATTACCTGCATCGGCTGATCCCGGCGGCATATGGTCGCTGGCAGCACAACCGCCGCGACGATGCCGAGCGGGAGCCGTTGCTGCGCCGGTTCGCAGAGCCCGCGGCGGACACGGTGTCCGTCCCGCGGCCGATGCGGCGCCGGCTGGCCGGCAAGGCCTGGCGCGCCGCCGCGGCGCAGCCGGCGCGCCAAGCCGTCACGGAGTAGCCGGACCCGCCGGCGCTCAGGCCATGCAGATCAGGCCGGCGTGCGCCGGGCCAGGCCCAGGATGCCGGCGCCGAGAATGGCAGCGAGGACCGTGACGACGCCGAGCATCAGCCGGGTGCGATAGGCGACACTCGCCGCCTCGCGCCGCTCCTCGTCGAACACCACCGCCCGGGCGGCGGCGACGCGGTCGGCGAGCGGACCGGTGCCGTCGAGCACGTCACTGCCGAGCGACCCGAGGACGGGCCGCAACCGCTCGAGCCGCGCCGTGTCGCTGCCGGCCTCGGCCGCGAGGACTTGGTCGAGCGTGGCGCTGCGGGCCAGGCCGCGTTCGAGCGGGATGCTGGTAGCGTAGCTCGCAAACAGGCCGCACAGCCCGACAATGGCGAACAGCATCAGGAGGAACATGGACCAGGAATTGAAGTGGCGCATCGCGCACCCCATCTGCGCAAAGCCGCTTGCGGTCAACCCGGACCGGCTTACCCTGCCGCCATGACCGACAGCCCCTACCTGTTCCGTGCCGCCGACCACCCGCTCGCCGCGCAGGGTGGAGCCTTGAAGGTGAGGGAGGCGGTGTCGGGGTTCGGCATCGCGCTCCGCTATCAGGAACGCGCGCCCGACCCGCCGGGCGCGCCCGATCCGGCGTGGTGCGAGACGGGGCACAGCATCTTCATCCTGTCCGGCCGGATCCGCTACCGGTTCGACACCCACACGGTCGAGGCCGGGCCAGGCGACATGCTGCACATCCCGGCCGGTCCCGCGCATCGCCACCAGCCCAGCGTGCCGGGCGCCGAAACGGTCCGCTACGTGCTGACGGAGTTCAGCTGACGCGGGTGGTTCGGACTTGACAGGGCGGGACCCGCTGGGTAGCAACCCGCCTCCCGTTCGCATCCCGGCCCCCGCGGCCGCTTAGGTTTTGAGATGAAGATCCGCAACAGCCTCAAGTCGGCCAAGACCCGCGACAAGAACTGCCGCGTCGTGCGCCGGCACGGCCGCGTCTATGTCATCAACAAGAAGAACCCGCGGATGAAGGCCCGCCAGGGCTAGCCCTGCGCCGGGCTGCTTAGCCCGGTCGTTTCGGGCTGCTGCCCTTGCCGCCTCCTTGCCGGGGGTCCATCTAGCTCTCATAGGCCGGAGGGACCCGATGATCGCGCAACCGCCATCCAAGCCCGAAATCATGGCCCGGCGTGACGAGATCGTGGCCGGCTTGCGACGACTGTTGCCGGACAGCGGCGTGATCGCCGAGCCGATCCGGCTCAAGCCGTACGAAACTGACGGCCTGCCGGCGTTCCGGCAGATTCCCCTTGCAGTGGTGCTTCCGGAAACGACCGAGCAGGTGGCCGCCGTGCTCCGCTTCCTGCATCGGGAGGGCGTGCGGGTGATCCCGCGGGGCGCCGGCACCAGCCTGTCGGGCGGCGCTCTGCCGATGGCCGACAGCGTCGTGGTCGGCATGATGCGGATGAACCGGATCCTCGACATCGACTTCGCCGACCGTGCCGCCACCGTGCAGGCCGGCGTGACCAACATCGGCATCACCCAGGCCGTAGCCGGCGAGGGCTTCTTCTACGCGCCCGACCCGAGCAGCCAGCTCGCCTGCATGATCGGCGGCAATGTCGGCATGAACTCCGGCGGCGCGCACTGCCTCAAATACGGCGTCACCGTGAACAACTTGCTGGGCTTGCGCGCCGTCACCATCGAGGGCGAGGTCATCGACCTCGGCGGCGCCCATCTCGACGCCGCCGGCTACGACTGGCTCGGCATCATGACCGGGAGCGAGGGGATGCTGGCCATCGTCACCGAGGTGACGGTCCGCATCCTGCGCAGCCCGGAGGGGGCGCGTGCCATGCTGGTGGCGTTCGATGCCAACGAGACAGCCGGCCGCGCCGTGGACGCGATCATCGGGTCGGGCATCATCCCGGTCGCGTTGGAGTTCATGGACCGGCCGGCGATCCACGCCTGCGAGGCGTTCGCCCATGCCGGTTATCCGATGGACGCCGAGGCGATGCTGATCATCGAGGTCGAAGGGTCGGTGGCCGAGCAGGATTGGATGCTGGGCAAGATCTCCGACCTGTGCCGGCCATTCGCACCGCTCAGCATGAAGGTGAGCCAGTCGCCAGAGGAAAGCCTGGCGATCTGGAAGGGACGCAAGGGAGCGTTCGGCGCCATCGGCCGCATCAGCCCGGACTACCTGTGCATGGACGGCACCATCCCGACCGGTCAGCTGCCGCTGGTGCTGCGGCGGATCGGGGAGATGAGCGACCAGTACGACCTCAAGGTCGCCAACATCTTCCATGCCGGCGACGGCAACCTGCACCCGCTGATCATGTTCGACGCCAACCTGCCGGGCTCGTTCGAGAAAGCCGAGGCGTTCGGGGCCGACATCCTGAAGCTGTGTGTCGAGGTCGGCGGCTGCCTGACCGGCGAGCACGGCGTGGGCGTCGAGAAGCGGGACCTGATGCCGGTACAGTTCACCGCGATCGAGTTGGAGCAGCAGCGCCGGATCAAGTCCGCCTTCGATCCCGATTGGCTGCTGAACCCCAGCAAGGTGTTCCCGCTGCTGGACGCGCCTGCCGCCCAGGCGCCAATTGCCGCCTGAGCCGGGTCGCCCCGGTCTCGCGCTGGTCGAGCCAGTCGACGGGGCGCCGGGGGACGAGGCCGGGCTGATCGACGTCATCCGCGACGCGGCCGCCCGGCGCGAGCCGCTCGCGATCGAGGGCCGCGGCACCAAGCGCGGCATGCTGCGCCCGGTGCAGGCGGCCCGCACGGTGTCGACACGCAACCTCGTCGGCGTCACGCTGCACGCGCCGCAGGAGCTGATCGTCGCGGCCCGCGCCGGGACTCCATTGCCGGACCTCGAGGCCAAGCTCGCGGAAGGCGGGCAGGGGCTGATCGCCGAGCCGCCCGACCTGTCGGCGCTGCTCGGAAGCGAAGGGCCGCAGACGCTGGGCGGCGTGGTGGCGAGCAACCTGTCCGGTCCCCGCCGGGTCGCCTGGGGCGCCACGCGGGACCACGTCATGGGCGTGCGCGCGGTCAACGGCGCGGCCGAATTGATCCGGTCCGGCGGCCGCGTGCTGAAGAACGTGACCGGCCTCGACCTGTGCAAGCTGATCGCCGGCAGCCACGGCACCCTGGCCGTGCTCACCGAGGTGACCTTGAAGGTCCTGCCGGTGGCCGAGCAGACCGGCAGCATCGTGCTGCGTGGCTTGGGCGCCCCCCGGGCGGTCGCCGCGCTGTCGGCGGCGCTGGGCTCGCCCTATGGGGTGTCGGGGGCGGCTTGGCTGCCCGCGGCGGCGGCGGCGCGCGTGCCGGACCTTGCGGGTCATGGCGACGTGGCGCTGATACGCATCGAGGATTTCGCGCCCAGCGTCGATTACCGCCTCGGCAAGCTCACCGCCGATCTGGCGGCGTTCGGCGCCGCCGAGCGTCTGCCGCATCACGCGAGCCTTGCTGCCTGGCGGGCGATCCGCGACGCCGTGCCGCTGGACGCGCCACCGGGCGACGCGGTGTGGCGGATTTCGGTCCGCCCATCCGCCGGCCCGGGCGTGTTCGAGGCGATCGAGCAAGCGGGCGCGCGGGCGTTCATGGATTGGGGCGGCGGCCTGCTGTGGGTGGCGGGCGCCCCGGCGTTGCACGAACGGGTGGCAGTGGCGGCGGCGGCGGCCCGAGGCACCTGGACCCTGCTGCGCGGGCCTGACACGATGCGCGCAGCGGTCGAGGTCGTGCCGCCCGAGCCGGCACCGCTCAGCCGCATCACCCGCCGGGTCAAGGAGGCCATGGACCCGCACGGCATCCTCAATCCCGGCCGCCTTTACGCAGGACTTCTGATCCGCCGTGCAGACCACCTTCTCCGACACCCAGCTTCGCGATCCCGACACCGCCAGCAGCAACCAGGTGCTGCGGACCTGCGTGCATTGCGGCTTCTGCACCGCGACCTGTCCAACCTTCGTGCTGCTCGGGGACGAGCTCGATAGCCCGCGCGGGCGGATTTACCTGATCAAGGACATGCTCGAAAGCGGCCGGCCGGCGACCGAGGAGGTCGTGCGCCACGTGGACCGCTGCCTGTCGTGCCTGGCCTGCATGACGACCTGCCCGTCGGGGGTGAACTACATGCACCTCGTCGACCACGCCCGGCGCTACATCGAGGAAACCTACGACCGGCCGCTGCCGGAGCGCCTGCTGCGCAACGTGCTGTCCCGCGTGCTGCCGAACCCGCGCCTGTTCCGTGCCGCGGTGGCCGGCGCGCGGCTGGCGAAGCCGTTCCGGAAACTGCTGCCGCGCCGCGGCACCTTGGCCGAGCGGCTGCACGCCATGCTGGACCTGGCGCCCGGCAAGCTGCCGCCCGCCGGCGACAGCGCGCGTCCGCAGGTGCACCGCGCCCAAGGCGAGCGGCGCGGCCGGGTCGCGTTGCTGACAGGGTGTGCCCAGACCGTGCTCGACCCGGCGATCAACGAGGCGACCATCCGGCTGCTGACCCGGATGGGCGTCGAGGTGGTGGTTGCCCGCGGCGTTGGCTGCTGCGGCGCGCTGACCCATCACATGGGCCGGCACGAAGCGGCGATGCAGACCGCCCGCAACGCCATTGCCGGTTGGACCCGCGAGGTCGAGGGCGAGGGGCTCGACGCGGTGCTGGTCAACACGTCGGGCTGCGGCACGACGGTGAAGGATTACGGCTTCATGTTCCGCACCGAGCCGGAGCCGTGGCGGAGCCGGGCCGAGCACGTCTCGGCAATCGCCAAGGACATCTCCGAGTATCTCGCGACCCTCGACTACACTCCGTCGCGGCCCGCCCCTGCGATGCGGGTGGCCTATCACGCGGCTTGCAGCCTGCAGCACGGGCAGCGGGTGCTGGATGCGCCGAAGCAGTTGCTGAAGCGCGCCGGGTTCACGGTGGTGGAGCCGGCGGAAGGGCATCTCTGCTGCGGCTCGGCGGGCGTCTACAACCTGGTGCAGCCGGAGATCGCCGGGCGGCTCAAGGCGCGTAAGCTGGAGAACATCGCCCGCACCCGCCCGGATCTGATCGCGGCCGGCAATATCGGCTGCATCACCCAACTCGCGGGTGGGGTGCCGGTCGTGCATACGGTGCAGCTGCTCGACTGGATGGCCGGCGGGCCGGCGCCGGCGGCGCTGTCGGCGGTTCGGCCCGCGGCATGACCGCCGGGCACGCGGTGTGGGCGCTGCTCGCGGCCGCGGCCCTGGCGGCGCCGGCAATGGCGCAGGCGCCGCCTAACGAGGCGGCCCGGCCGAAAGCAGCCCCCGCTACTCCCGGCAAGCCGACCGTGGAGGGTCTGCTGACCGCCTTGCGCGGCGCGCCGAGCGAAGAAGCGGCCGGGGCGATCGAGGCGCAGCTGCGCGCCGCGTGGGCCGAAGCGGCCAGCCCGGCGGTCAAGCTGCTGCTGTCGCGCGGCCAGCGGGAGTTGGCGGAGAACGCCGCCACCGACAGCTTCGACAGCTATGACGCGGCGCTCGACCTTGATCCGGACCTGCTCGAGGCCTGGCGCGGACGGGCCGCCGCGCGCCTGCACATGGGCGACCCGCAGGGGGGCGTGCATGACCTGCAGGAGGTGATCCGGCGCGAGCCGCGGCATTTCGCCGCCTGGCAGGACCTGTCGCGTTTGGCCGAAAGCCGCGGTGACTGGCGCGGCGCCTACGCGGCTTGGCAGAAGCTCCTGGAGATCGACCCGCACACACCCGGCGGACAGGACCGTCTGCGCGACCTGCGCCGCCGAGCAGTCGGCGAAGACGCCTAACCGCTCCCGTCGTCAGAGCCGTTTCTGCAAAAAGAAGCGGCTCCCGCCGGGTGGATAACCGTCCAGCGTCGCGAAGACGGCAAAGCCGAGCCGTTCGTAGAACCCTCGCGCCTGGAAGCTGAACGTGTCCAGCCAAATTCCGACGGCGCCGTAGTCCCGGGCGATCGCCTCGACGTCCCGCATCAGCCGTGTGCCATGGCCCTGGCCGCGCAGCGCCTCCGGCAAGGCGAGCAGCTTCACGAAGCACCAGTCGTAATACAGGTCCGCCCATAGGCCGCCGATGATCGCGTCGCTTGCCGGGTCACGGAGCACGAGTGCGACCGGCACGTAGCGCGGCGGCCCGCCAGCCTGCTCGTTGAAGGCCAGCAACGTGTTGAGGATCGCCTCCTCGATCTCCGGACCCGGCGAATGGATCCGCTCGATGGCCGGGCTTGCGGTCATTCGACCACGATTCGCGGTCCGGCGGGGGCCGGTTGCGCGAGTGCCTGCCAGATCCGCCCGGCGATCTCCTGATAGGCGCCGGCGGCGACGCTGTTCGGATCGCTCGCGGTGATCGGCGAGCCAGCGTCCGCGGTGGTGCGGATGTCGAGCAGCAGCGGCACCTCGCCCAGGAACGGCACCCCCAGCGCGTCCGCCTCCCGCCGGGCGCCGCCGTGGCCGAACAGCGGCGTGTTGTGCCCGCAATTGGGACAGCAGAACACGCTCATGTTCTCGACCAGGCCCAGCACCGGAACCTGCGTCTTCTCGAACATCCGCACCCCACGGCGGGCGTCGATCAAAGCGATGTCTTGCGGCGTGCTGACGATCACGGCCCCGCTCAGGCTGACCCGCTGTGCCATCGTCAACTGTGCGTCGCCGGTGCCGGGCGGCATGTCGACCACCAGGATGTCGAGCGGCCCCCAATCGACCTGGCCCATCATCTGCTCCAGCGCGCTCATCACCATCGGGCCGCGCCAGATCATGGCGGTGTCGGAGTCGACCAGGAAGCCGATCGACATCACCCGCAAGCCCCAGGCCTCGAGCGGCACCATGACGCCGTCGCGCAGTTCGGGCTTGGCCGACACGCCAAGCATGCGCGGCAAGCTGGGACCGTAGATGTCGGCGTCGAGCAGCCCGACCTTGTGGCCTTGCTGCGCCAAGGCGACGGCGACGTTGACGGCGGTGGTGCTCTTGCCGACGCCGCCCTTGCCGGACGCGACCGCGACAATGTGCCGCACGCCGGGCAGCAGCTTCGGCTTCTGCGCCGGCGGCGCACGGGTCGGGGCCGGCGGTGGAGCGGCGGCGGGCCGGTGCGCGGTGAGCACGACGGTCGCGTTGGTGACACCGGGCTGCCGCGCGAGCAGGTCCTGCGCCGCCTGCCGCACCCCCTCCATGGCCGCCGCCTGCTGGCGTTCAGCCCGCAACGCCAGGTGCACGAGGCTGCCGCGCACCTCGAGACTGTCGACCAGCGCGGCAATCTCGCCGCCACCTGGCAGGGTCAGGCCGCGCAGGGCGGCGCGGAGCCCCTCGGGCGTGGGGAGCGTCATCGCTTGTATATCCTCATTGGCTGGTCAATATCTCGCGCTCTGTCTCGATGCGGCATATGGCGCGCTGCGGCAAGGCTGCAAACAGGAGCACTTCGGCCAATGTCATGGAACAACGGCGGCGGTCCGAACCCGTGGGGCAACCCGGGCGGCGACGGCGGCAACCAGAACCCGCGGCCGGGCGGCCCCAATAACGGGCGTCCGAACAACCCGTGGGGCGGCGGCGGCAAGCGGCCATCGGGCGGCGGTGGCCTGCCGGATCTCGACGATCTGATCGCCCGCATGCAGGACAAGGCGCGCCGTTTCGTGCCGGGTGGCCCGGGCGGATCGTTCGGGCGCCGCGGCGGCGGCAACGGCCGGCTCTGGGCACTGCTGGCGATCGTCGCGGCGGCGGTGTGGCTGGCGAGCGGCGTGTACCGGGTGCAGCCGGACCAGCAGGGCATCGTCCTGCGCTTCGGCGCCTTCAATCGCACGACCTTGCCGGGCCTGAACTACCACGCGCCGTGGCCCATCGAGAGCGCCGAAACCCCTGCCGTCACCCGCATCAACCGGGTCGAGGTCGGGTTCCGGGCCGGCGGCGGCGACCGAGGCGTGGTCCTGCGGCCCACCCGCGACCTGCCGGGCAGCGCCGCCCGGGAGGTGCCGGAGGAAGCGCTGATGCTGACCGGCGACGAGAACATCATCGACATCAACTTTTCCGTGTTCTGGCGCATCCGCGACGCCGGCGCCTTCCTGTTCAACACGCGCAACCCCGAGGAAACGGTAAAGTCGGCGGCGGAAAGCATGATGCGGCAGGTGATCGGGCGGACGCCGATCCAGCCGGCGCTGACGGAAGCGCGAGCGCGGATCGAGCAGGATGTGACGGCCGGCACGCAGGCGATCCTCGACCAGTACGGCGCCGGCGTGGAGGTGACGCAGGTGCAGTTGCAGCGGGTGGACCCGCCCGCGGCCGTGATCGACAGCTTTCGCGACGTGCAGCGGGCCAACACCGACGCCGAGCGTGTGCGCAACGAAGCCGAAAGCTACCGCAACGACATCATCCCCCGCGCCCGCGGCGACGCGGCCCGGCTGACAGCCGAGGCGGAAGGCGCGCGCCAAGCCATCATCGCCGAAGCCAGCGGCCAAGCGCAGCGATTCCTGAGCGTCTACCAGGCCTATTCGGCCGCCAAGGACGTGACGTTAAAGCGTTTGTATATCGAGACGATGCAGGAAATCCTGACCCGCACCCCGTCAATCGTCGTGGACGACAAGCTGCAGGGCATCGTGCCCTACCTGCCGCTCGATCCGTCGCGGGCGGCGCCGGCGCGTCCGGGCTCCCCGCCGCAGGCGTCCAATGGGCCGGCCAACGGGGGGATCTCGCGATGAACCGCACCACCGCCAGTCTCGGCGCCGCGGTGGCGGCTGTCCTCGTGCTGCTGCTCGTCGCCGCCAGCCTGTTCACCGTCAACCAAACCGAACAGGTGCTGATCACCCAGTTCGGCGAGCCCAAGCGCGTCATCAGCGAACCGGGCCTGCACGCACGGATCCCGTTCATTCAGACGGTGATCAGCTTCGACCGCCGGCTGCTGGACTTCGAAAGCGGTGGCGAGGAGGTGATCCTGGCCGACCAGCGCCGGCTGATCGTCGACAGCTTCACCCGGTTCCGCATCACCGACAGCTTGCGCTACTTCCAGGCCGTTGGACCGGCCGAGAACGGCATCCGCGCCCGCTTGAACTCGGTCGTGACCTCCAGCCTGCGGCGGGTGCTCGGCAACGAGACCCTGCTCAACGTGCTGTCGAACGACCGGACGCGGATCATGGGCCTCATCAAGGGGCAGGTCAGCGACGAGATGAAGGGGTTCGGGATCGGCATCGAGGACGTCCGCATCCGCCGGGCCGACTTGCCGGAGGAGAACACCCAGGCGATTCTGGGCCGGATGAAGTCGGAACGCGAGCGGGTGGCGAGCCAGGCCCGGGCCGAAGGGGCCGAAGCCAGCCTGCGCATTCGCGCCGACGCCGACCGCGACCGCACCGTGCTGCTGGCCGAGGCGCGCGCCAACGCCGACAAGCTGCGCGGCGATGGCGAGCGGCTGTCGATCAAGACCTACGCCGACGCCTTCCAGCGGGATCCCGAGTTCTACGCGACTTACCGGACGCTGCAGGCCTACCGCGAGGCGTTCGGGCCGAACAGCGGCTCGCGCCTCGTGCTGACGCCGGATGTCGATTTCCTGAAGCTGCTGCGGGAAGCGCCGAAGCCGGATTGACGTTCAGACCCGGCGCCCTTGGCTCTGCCGTCCCGCAACGTGGGCGGAGCCGGGACGTTGGCATCGTTTCCTGGGGTGCTTGGCCTGAAGTTTGCCTTAAGTTTGCCTTCGACCAGAGTTGGCGAACGCTTGCCAAAACCCCAACTGTGACAAATCGACCTGACGCCGCAAATCTGGAGTGACCCCCATGCGCCTTCGTCTCTTGCGCGCCGCCCTCCTTGCTTCGGCGCTGGCGCTCCCTGCCGGGCTGCCGCAACACGCCGTTGCAGCCGGAACCCCCGAGAGCTTTGCCGACCTCGCCGCGTCGCTGTCGCCCGCGGTGGTCAATGTCAGCAGCAGCCAAGCCACGCAGCAACGGGCCGACCGCGGGACGCCCGATCTGGGCATGCCGCCGGGCAGCCCGTTTGAACAATTCTTCCGTGACTTCCTCGAGCGGAATCGCCCGGGCCAAGGGCGCCGCGGCCCGCAGGGAGGTCCCGAAGGCGGTCCGGGTCCTGGCCCCGGCGGGCATGCCGTCAGCCTCGGCAGCGGCTTCATCATCGACCCGGCCGGCTATATCGTTACCAACAACCACGTCATCGACGGCGCCGACGAGATCAGCGTCACCCTGACCGACAACACCAGCCTCAAGGCCAAGCTGGTCGGCAAGGACGAGCGGGTGGACCTCGCGCTGCTGAAAGTCGACACCGACAAGCCGCTGACGGCGGTGCAGTTCGGCGACAGCGACGGCGCCCGGGTGGGCGACTGGGTGCTGGCGATCGGCAACCCGTTCGGCCTCGGCGGGTCGGTCACGGCCGGCATCGTCAGCGCCCGCGGGCGCGACATCCGCCAAGGTCCATACGACGACTTCATCCAGACCGATGCCGCCATCAACCGCGGCAACTCGGGCGGGCCGCTGTTCAACATGAAGGGCGAGGTTGTCGGCATCAACACGGCGATCTACTCGCCGTCGGGCGGGTCGGTCGGCATCGGCTTCTCGGTGCCGGCAAACCTCGCCAAGCCGGTCATCATGCAGTTGCGTGAGTATGGCCGGGCGCGGCGCGGGTTCCTGGGCGTCAGCATCCAGCCGGTGACGCCCGACATCGCCGAAAGCCTCGGCCTGCACGAGCCCGCCGGCGCCCTGGTCGGCCGCGTCAACGATGGCGGCCCGGCCGAGGAAGCCGGAATCAAGGGCGGCGACGTCATCCAGAAGTTCAACGGCCAGGACCTGAAGGACGTGAAGTCGCTGCAGCGGATCGTGGCGGAAACGCCGATCGGCAAGTCGGTCCCGGTCGTACTGTGGCGCGACGGCAAGTCCGTGACGGTGCAGGCGTCGGTCGGCGAACTGCCGGACGATATCCAGCAGGCCAGCGTTGCCGCGCCCGACAAGCCGAAGCCGAACCCGACGATGGCGATTGCCGGGCTCGGCGCCAAGCTGGCGCCCATCACCGACGAGCTGCGCTCCCAGTTCAAGCTGGGCGCCGATCAGAAGGGCGTCGTGGTGACGGACGTGGACAGCGACGGCTTCGGCGCCTCGAAGGGCCTCAAGCCCGGTGACGTCATCGTCGAAGTGCAGCAGCAGTCCGTGTCCAAGCCGCAGGACGTGGCCGAGCTGATGGACAAGTATCGCAAGATGAACCGCAAGACGGTGCTGATGCTTCTGCAAAGCGGCAACGGCATGCAGTGGGTTCCGGTCCCGCTCTCGACCGACAGCAACCGCAAGCCGGGCTAGAAGCCGGGCCATTCGTGACGTCGTCCCCGGGGGTGGCCCGGGGACCGTCCGCGGGGCCGGGCTGACCGCAGCACCATGCATCCCGACACCTGGCTGAAGGTTCTCCCGGACGGGCTCTTTTGCGAGCCCGGCGGGTTCCACATCGACCCGATCCGCCCTGTCGCGCGCGCCATTATCACCCACGCGCACGCCGATCACGCCCGCCCCGGCCATGGCGCCGTCCTGGCCAGTCCGGAAACGATGGCGCTGATGGACGTCCGCATGGGGGAGGGCCGGGCCGGTGTCACGCAGCAGACGCTCGGCTATGGCGAGCGGCTTCTGGTGGGCGAGGTCACCGTCTGGCTCGAGCCGGCGGGCCACGTGCTGGGCGCGGCGCAGGTGGCGATGGAGTGGCGCGGCAGCCGCGCCGTGGTGAGCGGCGACTATAAGCGGGTGGCGGACCCGACCTGCCGCCCGTTTATCCCGATCCCCTGCGACGTGTTCGTCAGCGAGGCCACCTTCGCGCTCCCGGTGTTCCGCCATCCCGATGCCGCCGGCGAGGTCGCGAAGCTGCTGGACAGCGTGGCCCTGTTTCCTGAACGCACCCATGTCGTCGGCGCCTATGCGCTCGGCAAGGCGCAGCGGGTGATCGCGCTGCTGCGGGACGCCGGCTGGGACCGGCCGATCTACCTCCACGGCGCCATGCTGCCGCTATGCGCCGCCTATGAGCGCCTCGGAGTCCCGCTCGGGCCGCTGCTGCCGGCGACGGTGCAGGCCAAGGCGGACTTGGCCGGCGCCATCGTCATCGCGCCGCCCAGCGCCATCGCCGACCGCTGGGCGCGGCGCTTGAACGAGCCGGTCGCCTGCATGGCCAGCGGCTGGATGCGGGTGAGGCAGCGGGCGCGCAGCAAGGGCGTCGAGCTGCCGCTGGTGATCAGCGACCACAGCGACTGGGACGAGCTGCTGGCCACGCTGGACGACGTCGGCGCGCCCGAGGTCTGGGTGACGCATGGCCGCGAGGAGGCGCTGATCCATGCCGCCGAGCAGCGCGGCATCCGCGGCCGCGCGCTGCGGCTGATCGGCTACGGCGACGAGGAGGCCGACGCGCCCGACCCGGCGGTGGCCGCCGAGTGATCGCATTCGCGGAGCTGCTGGAGCGGCTGACGTTCTCGCCGGGCCGGTTGGCAAAGGTCGCGCTGCTGCGCCGCTACTTCGCGACCCAGCCCGACCCGGACCGCGGCTTCGGCCTTGCGGCGTTGACCGGGGAGCTCGCGTTCCAAGCGGCCAAGCCGGCGCTGATCCGGGCATTGGCCGAGGATCGGACCGACCCGGTGCTGTTCGCGTGGTCCTACGATTATGTGGGCGACCTCGCCGAGACGGTCGCGCTGATGTGGCCGGAGCGCCCGACCAACGCGCCGACCCCGAGCCTGACCGAAGTGGTGCAGACTCTGCTGTCCACGCCGAAGGCCGAGCTGCCCGGCACGGTCGCGACCTGGCTCGACGCCTCGGACGCGTCCACACGTTACGCGTTGCTGAAGCTGATCACCGGCTCGCTGCGGGTCGGCGCCTCGGCCCGCATCGCCAAGATCGCCCTGGCGGAGCTGGCCGGCGGAGCGATCGCCGCGGACGAGATCGAGGAGGTGTGGCACGGCCTCGTGCCGCCCTACGCGCCGCTGTTCGCCTGGCTCGAGGGCCGCGCCGAGCGGCCCGACCCGGCCGGTGCGCCGGTGTTCCGGCCGCCGATGCTGGCCCATCCGCTGGAAGCGCCCGACATCGCCGTGCTCGACGCCTCCGCCTACCGCGCCGAGTGGAAGTGGGACGGCATCCGCGTGCAGCTTGTCGCCACGCCGCAGGGGCGGCGCATCTATTCGCGCGGCTCTGAGGACGTGTCCGGCGCCTTCCCGGAGAT
Source organism: uncultured Alphaproteobacteria bacterium (assembly GCA_963752225.1). GTDB lineage: Bacteria > Pseudomonadota > Alphaproteobacteria > Acetobacterales > Acetobacteraceae > JBBROS01. The sequence continues at coordinate 743,003 of CAVVXS010000007.1, forward strand.
CCTCGAGGCGATGAACTTCGAGGCGGTGCTCGACGGCGAGCTGCTGGTGATGCGCGAGGGGGCCGCCGGGGAGAAGGCGGTGGCCCCGTTCGCCGACCTGCAGCAGCGGCTGAACCGCAAGGCGCCGTCGGCGAAGATGCTGCGGGACTTCCCGCTCGCGGTGCGGCTTTACGACATCCTGTTCGACGGCCACACCGACCTTCGGACCTTGCCGTTCGACGAACGCCGCCGCCGGCTGGAGCTCTGGTTCGGTGCGACGCGACCCGCCCGCATGGACCTGTCCGAGCTGATCCCATTCGAAACGATGGATGAGCTGGCGAGCATCCGCGCCGGGACCCGCGCCGCCAGCATCGAGGGGTTGATGCTCAAGCGCGGCGATAGCGCCTATGTGCCGGGGCGGCCCAAGGGGCAGTGGTGGAAGTGGAAGCGCGACCCGCTGACGATCGACGCGGTGGTGATGTATGCGCAACGCGGCCACGGCAAGCGCAGCAGCTTCTACAGCGACTACACGTTCGGCCTGTGGCGTGACGACGGCGAGCTGGTGCCGGTCGGCAAGGCCTATTCCGGCTTTACCGACGCGGAGCTGGTGACGCTCGACCGCTGGATCCGCAATCACACGACGGCGCGGTTCGGCCCGGTGCGGGAAGTGGAGCGCGGCCTGGTGCTGGAGATCGCGTTCGACGCCGCCCAGCGGAGCCAACGGCATAAATCCGGCGTCGCCCTGCGCTTCCCGCGCGTGGCCCGGCTCCGCTTCGACAAGCCCGCCGCCGAGGCCGACCGGCTCGACGTGCTCATGCGGCTTATCGAGACCGGCCCGCCGCCGCTGACGTAGGGTGGGTGCTAGCCCACCATCGCCCGTCAAAGCCCCCCGAGCAGCCGCGCATGCGCGCGAATGCCGTGCTGGAAGCAGCGCCACTCGAACTTCTCGTTGGGCGAGTGCACCTGGTCGTCTTCCAGCCCGAACCCCATCAGCAAGCTGTCGAGGCCCAACAGCCGGTGCATGCTCTCCACCACGGGGATGCTGCCGCCGCTGCCCATCATCACCGCCGGGCGCCCGTACTCGTCCGACAACGCCGTCCGCGCCGCGGCCACGAACCGGCTGCCGAGCGGGATCTCGACGCCCGGCGCGGTGCTGAACACGTCGACCGTGGCTTGGGCGCCTGGCGGCAGCCGCGCCTCGACGAACTCGCGGAAGCTCGCGACCACGGAAGCCGGGTCTTGGCCAGGCACGAGCCGGAACGACACCTTCGCACCCGCCTCCGCGGCGATCACGGTTTTCGCGCCCGGCCCCTGGTAGCCGCCCCAGATTCCGTTAATGTCGGCGGTCGGGCGGGCCCAGAGCCGTTCGAGCGGCGAGCGGCCGCGTTCGCCGACCGGATGCTGCAGGCCGACGCCGCCGAGGAACGCGCTTTCGTCGAAGCCGAGTTCGTTCCACTCGGCCGCCAACGCTGCCGGCACATCGGCGACGCCGTCGTAGAAGCCCGGGAGCTGGATGCGGCCCTCCGCGTCGTGCAGGCCGCCGAGCACGTGGGTGAGCGCGTTGATCGGGTTCAGCGCGGAGCCGCCGAACAGGCCCGAGTGCAGGTCGCGGTTGGCGGCTTTGATGCGCAGCTCGACATACGCCATGCCGCGCAGCCGGGTCGTCAGCGCCGGTGTGTCGATGCTCCACATGTTGGTGTCGCTGATGACGCAGACGTCGGCCGCCAGCCTGTCGCGATGCGCGGCGAGCACCGTCTCGAGATTGGGGCTGCCGACCTCTTCCTCGCCCTCGACCAGCACCGTCACCCGCACCGGCAGGCTGCCGGTGGTGGCGTGCCAGGCGCGCAATGCTTCCAGCCACAGCATGGACTGGCCCTTATCGTCGACGGCGCCGCGGGCAACGACGCGCGGGCCCTGGGGACCGTCGGTCAGCTTCGGATCGAACGGGGCGGCGGTCCACAGCTCGAGCGGCTCGGCCGGCTGCACGTCGTAGTGGCCGTAGAACAGCACGTGCGGCGCACCCGGCCCCGGCCCGGGGTGCTGCCCGATCACCACGGGGTGGCCCGGCGTCGCATGCAGCGCGGCGGTGAACCCCAGCCCGGCCAGCTGGTCGCGCACCCATTCGGCCGCCCGTATACAGTCGGGCCCATGCGCCGGCTGTGCGCTGACGCTCGGGATGCGCAGCAGCTCGAACCAGCGCTCCCGCGCGGCGTCGAGGGTCTGGTCGATATGGGCGAGCACGGCGTCGATTTGCATCGCCGCAGTGTGGCCGATGGCGGCACACGAGGCTAGGGTCGGCGCCTCGCTGCAACCATCCTCTCGGAATTTCGTTGCAGCGCCAGAGTAGGCCGGCAGGGCAGGCAGGATGATGAACACCCTGAAGATGATCTGGACGATGATCGCGGAGACCTTCGAGGATTACATCGAGGACGGCGCGCTCAGCCGGGGTGCCGCCATCGCCTACTACACCGTGCTGTCGATCGGCCCGTTGCTGGTGATCTGCATTGCCATCGCCGGGCTGGTGTTCGGCGAGGAGGCGGCCCAGGGCGCCATCGTCGGTCAACTGCAAGGCATGATGGGTGACCAGGCCGCAAGCTTCATCCAGACCGCAATCAAGAGTGCGGGCAACAAACAGAGCGGCATTTGGGCCACCGTGCTCGGCATCGGCACGCTGCTGGTCACGGCGACGGGCGTGTTCGGCGAGATGCAGGCGACGCTGAACTACATCTGGAAGGCGGAGCCGAAAGGCGGCCTGACCGCCATCCTGAAGGCGCGTGCGGCGAGCCTCGGCTTGGTCGGCACGCTCGGCTTCCTATTGCTGGTGTCGCTGGTGGTCAGCGCGGCGCTGCATGCGGTGGGCGAGTACATGAACGCCTTCGTGCCCGGTGCGGCGACGCTGCTGCAATGGGCGAGCTTCGCGTTGTCGTTCCTGATCGTCTCGGCGCTATTTGCGGCCGTTTACAAGATCCTGCCCGACCGGCAGTTGTCGTGGAAGGACGTGGGGGTCGGGGCCGTGGTGACCGCGTTCCTGTTCACCGTGGGCAAGACCGCGATTGCCCTCTACATCGGCAGCAGCTCGATGGCGTCGAGCTACGGCGCGGCAAGCGCGCTGGTGATCGTGCTGGCGTGGATCTACTACTCGTCGCAGATCTTCCTGCTTGGCGCCGAGTTCACCAAGGTTTGGGCGAGCCACCATGGCAGTGCGGAGGCCTTCGCCGCCCGCACCGCGGCCGACCCGACCCTCACCTCGCAAACACCGCAGACGGCGGTGCAGAACATCGTCGCCCACAACGCCCGGCACCGCAGTGGCCGCAGCGTCGGACTGTTCGAGGTGGTGGCGCTGGCAAGCTTGCTGCTGCTGGTCCGCGAAGGGCGGCGCTGAAGAACGTCGGTTGCGGCTCTAGAAGCTCTGCCTGATCCCGGTGACGATCGAGCCGCGCGCTGCGCTGTTGCTGACCGGGACCGCCCCGGTGCCGAGCGGCATCTTGGGTGGGATCGGCATCTCGAGCGATCCGATCCCGGAGCCTCGTCGCGGATAAGGGCCGGACGGCGTCGGCGCCGGCTCGAACCTCGCATTCGCGGGCGCTGCCGGAGCCTGCGGCGGCGCGGCGCAGGCACCAAGCGCCGTCGCGATCAGCACAGGGAGAAGGCAAGCAAGACGGAGCGGCATACCGATACGATATCACAACGGACGGCCCGTTGTCGACCGCTCGTCATCCTTCCAGCAGGTGCCCCAGTGCCCGCAGCGGACGCAACCGGTCGCTGACGATCTTGGTGATCGCCAGCAGCGGCACCGACAGGATGGCGCCCTGCACGCCCCACATCCAGAACCAGAAGATCAGCGCGACGATGACCGCGATCGGGTTCAGCGTGAACCGCTTGGCCAGCAGCATCGGGGTGATGACCTCGCCCTCGGCAAAATGCAGGCCGAGATAGACCGCGGCCGGCAGCAGCGCCTCCCAACTTGGCCCCAGCGTCGCTAGGCCAACGATCGCGAACAGCAGCACACCCGCGATCGGACCCAGGATCGGCACATAGTTAAACACGAACGCCAGCACGCCCCACACGACCGCGCCGGGCACGCCGAACAGCCACATCGTCGTGCCCGCCAGGATGCCCACCACCGCGTTGATGACCGTGATCGTCAGCAGGTAGGCGCTGATGTCGCGCTCGACCGCGTCGCCGATCTCGACGGCCTGCTTCTTCTCGCGGAAGTGCGGCAGCACCTCGACCAGCCTTCGCATGAACGTCTCGCCGAACACCAGCATGTAGAACAGGATCAGCAGCGTCTCGATCAGGTGGGACGCGAAACCGCTCGCACCGCCGGCGATCGAACCGGCCAGACCGCCCGGGTTGAAGTGGAGCAGGTCCATCGGGTTGGTGTTCTCGATGCCGAACCGCGACAGGAACGGCTTGAACCGCTCGACCACACCCTGCATGGAGCTGAGCCGCTCCTGCGCCTTGGTCACGAGGCCGGGGAAATCCTTGACCATTTGCGACGCCGGGCCCGACAGCACCGCGCCGAGCAGCGCGAACACGCCCAGCAGCAGCAGCACCGAGATCAACGCTCCCACCGCCCTCGGCAGCTTGATGCGCTCGAGCAGCCGTACCAGCGGCTGCAGCAGCAACTTCAGCACGATCGCGATCACCACCGGCAGGATCACCTCCTGCGCAACGTTCATCGCCCACAGCAGCGCCAGCAGGAACAGGCCGCCGAGGAACACCGACTGCACGTTGTGCGGCAGCGGCATGTCCTCGGCTTCGGCGACCGAGCGGGTGTCCTTGGCGGCCGGATCGGCGACGGGATGCGGGGTGTCGTTCATCGCCGGCCCTTCATCGATTGGCACCCGGCGTCCAGATCACGTCACCGCCAGGGTTGAGCCGCCGGCCGAGCACGAACAAATGGTCCGACAAGCGGTTGAGGAAGCGGATCACGCAGGGGTTCACCGTCTCGACGCGCGCGAGCTGCACCACCCGGCGCTCGGCCCGGCGGACCAGGGTGCGGGCGAGGTGGGCATGCGCCGCGGCCGGGCTGCCGCCGGGCAGGATGAAGCTCTCGAGCGGCTTCAACGCCGCGTTCATCGCCGCGATCTCGGCGTCGAGCCGGGCGCCCGGCGCGTCCGTCAGGCGCAACCGGTCGCCGGCCTCGCCCGGGACGCAAAGATCGGCGCCGACGTCGAACAAGTCGTTCTGGATGCGCGCGAGCATGGCGTCCGCCTCGTCGTCTTGCGTCACGTGCAAGCGCATGAGGCCGATCGCGGCGTTTGCCTCGTCGACGGTGCCGTATGCCTCGACCCGCGGGTCGTCTTTCGCGACGCGGCGGCCATCGCCGAGCGAAGTCTCGCCGCCGTCGCCGCCCCGTGTCACCACCCGGTCGATCCGGATCATGCCCTGTCTCCCCCGCGGCGCGCGGAATCGCCGCCGCCGCGCAGGCTGTACCACTCCGGCCGCTAGCTGTCTCCCAGTCGGAAGCGGATCTCGAAGTCGTAGTCGAACGCGAGCGGCCGGGCGCCGTCGCGCGCCGGCTGGAACCGCCACCGCGCGACAGCGTCACGCGCCGCCCGGTCGAGGCTGCCGTCGCCGCTGCTTTCGATCACCTCGACCCAAGCCGGCAGGCCGAGTTCGGTCACGTGCACGCGCAGCCCGACCGTCCCTTCAGCGCGGCGCCGGACCGCGTCGGCGGGGTAGCGCGGCGGCTTGTTGCGCACCGCGGCGTCGGGCCGGGGCGGCACGACGTTGCGGCCGGTGACGCTGAGCCCCTCCACGTCCTCGTCGGCATTGCCGAGGTTGACCTTGGGCGTGGTTGCCGGTGCCGGCGGTGTTGCCGATTGGGACGGCGGCTGCGGCGCCGGCATCGGCAGGGCGGCTTGCCGATCGGGCGGCAAGGCCGGAGCCGGCGGCGACGGGGGCGGTTCCGTGAGGTGTGGCGGCGGGGAGCCCTCGATCTGCTGCGCCTGGTTGACCAGCTCGACCTCGATTGGCGCGGTGGCGGCGTCGGCCGCCTCCTGCCGCCCGGCATGCGGCAGGACCAGCCAGGCCAGCGCCGCATGCGCCAGCAGCGACCCGGCTGCGAACCACGCCACGCCGGGCCGCCGCGCGAAGGAGCGAACCGCGGCGAGGCGGGAGCGGGACATCAAGCGCCGGGCGGGAACCGCGTCACAGCACCAGCACGCCCTGATGCTTGGCCTTCAGCTCGGGCTCCACGTGGATCGTGACCACGAGCCCCTCGACTTCGGCCTTCAGCGCCGCCTCGACCCGGTCGCAGATCTCGTGCGCCTCATCGACCCGCATCGCCCCGGGCACGACCAAGTGGAACTCGAGATAGGTGTACCGGCCGGCATGCCGGGTCCGCAGGTCGTGCGCTTCCAGGGCCCCGTCGGCATGCTCGTTCACCGCCCGGCGGATGCGCTCCATGGTAGCCGAATCGGGCGCCTCGTCCATCAGCCCGCCGACCGAGCTGCGCACCACGCCGAGCCCAGACCACAGCACGTGCACGGCCGTGGCTGCGGCGACCACCGGGTCCACCCAATGCTGGCCGGTCAGCAACACGATACCGAGCCCGAGCAGCACGCCCGCCGACGTCACCACGTCGGACCACAGATGCTTGCCGTCGGCCAGGAGCGCCGCCGAGCGCTCGCGCCGCCCGACCCGGGTCAGCAGCTCGGCCCAGCCGCCGTTCAGCACGGTCGACACCACCGTCAGGCCGAGCGCGAACCAAGGCGTTTCGAGCGACACCGGATTCTGCCACGCCAACCAGGCGTGATGCAGGATCGACAGCGCCGCGGCGATGATGAGCGCACCTTCGATCACGGCGGAAAAGAACTCCGCCTTGGCGTGGCCGTAGGGGTGGTTGGCGTCGGCTGGCATCGCCGACAACCGCAGCGCGCCGAAGGCGATCAGGCTGGCAACGACGTTGACCACGCTTTCCAGCGCGTCGGAGTAGAGCGCTGCGCTGCCGGTCAGCCACCACGCAGCCGCCTTCATCGCCAGAACGACGACTCCGACCGCAATGGTGCCCACGGCGATTCGTTGTATCCGCTGCACGGCCTGCCCGACTGGTGACGCGTGGGGTTTAGCCTGCGGGCGGCGGGGCGTCATCCCCGCGGTGGGGAAGATCGAGGGCGCTGCCCTCGATCCGCTGGGGGCGGCGCCGACAGCAACGGCCCGCCAAACGAGGTCGTTTGGTCGGGTGTTGCTACAAAATCAACCTTCTAGACCACTACTCCCGAGCCACTCGGCGCGGGAAGCGCACTGGACCGGCCTGACCTATACCGAGAAGTACTTGGCGTTTGGATTCAACACGACGATGGCGCTGGTCGATTGTTCCGGGTGGAGCTGCCATTCATCCGACAAGCTGACGCCGATCCGCTCGGCGCCGAGCAGCCGCAGCAAGGGCACCTGGTCCTCGAGCTTCGGGCAAGCCGGGTAGCCGAAGGAATAGCGGCTGCCGCGGTAGTGCTGCGCCAGCATGCGCTCCATGTCGCGGTCGTCCTCGCCGGCGAAGCCGAGTTCGGCGCGGATCCGCTTATGGGTGTACTCGGCCATCGCCTCGGCCACCTCGACCGACAAGCCGTGCAAATAGAGGTAGTCCTGGTAGCGGTTATCCTCGAACCAGTCCCGCGCCGTGTCGCTCGCCTTCTGGCCGACGGTCACGACCTGCAAGCCGATCACGTCGCGTTCGCCGTCATCGACGTCGCGGAAGAAGTCGGCGATGCATTCGCCGTCCTGCTTCGGCTGCCGCGGCAGGTTGAAGCGGCATAGTTCGGTCTGGCCGTCCTGGTCGAATACAATGAGATCATTGCCTTGCCCGGCGGCCTTCCAGTAGCCGTAGATCGCCTGCGGCTTCAGGATGTCCCCTGCCTCGGCAATGCCCAGCATCCGGCGCATCACCGGCCGCAGCTCCTGCTTGGCCCAGCCCAGGAAATCGTCCAGCGACTTGCCCTGTTTCCGGAACCCCCACTGGAATTGATACAGGCTGCGTTCGTTGAGGAACGGGATCACCGCCTTGGTCGGCGCCTCAATCACCCGCGCGCCCCAGAATGGCGGCTGCGCGACCGGCACGTCGCCGGTGATGCGGCGGCGGCGCTGCTGAACTGCCAGCACGTCCACCGGGGCGAAGGCGCGGTTGTCGGCCTGGCCGAGCGTGCGCTTGGTGTTGCGCGCCTTGCCGGACCGCTTGGACTGCAGCGCGGCCAGGTAATCGTCGAAGCCGTTCCCGGTGACGCGGTCCATCAGATGCAGCCCGTCGAACGCGTCCCGCGCGTAAGCGACCCGGCCGCAGGCATAGGCCTGCACGCAATCGTCCTCGACGTAGTTCCGGGTCAGGGCGGCGCCGCCCAGCATGACCGGGATCTCGAGCCCCTGACGGCTCATCTCCTCAAGGTTCTCGCGCATCACGACGGTCGATTTCACCAACAGGCCGGACATGCCGATCGCATGGGCGCGGTGCTCGCGGGCGGCGCTGACCATGTCGGCGAGCGGCACCTTGATGCCGAGGTTCACCACCCGGTAACCATTATTGGTCAGGATGATGTCGACCAGGTTCTTGCCGATGTCGTGCACGTCCCCCTTCACGGTGGCGAGCACGATGGTGCCTTTCTCCTGCCCCGCGACCCGCTCCATGTGCGGTTCCAGATGGGCAACTGCGGCCTTCATGGTCTCGGCCGATTGCAGCACGAACGGCAACTGCATCTTGCCGGCACCGAACAGCTCGCCAACCACCTTCATCCCGTCCAGCAGGATGTCGTTGATGATCGCGAGCGGCGCATGCGTCTGCATCGCTAGGTCGAGCTCCTCGCTCAAGCCTTTCCGATCGCCGTCGACAATGCGGTCCTTGAGGCGGCCCTCGACCGTTTCCGACTTCACCTTCTTCACGGCATCAGCCGCTTTGCGCTCGGCGAACATTTCCAGCAGCACCTGCAGCGGATCGTAGCCCTCGGCCCGGCGGTCGAAGATCAGGTCGTCCATGACTTTCGCTTCGGCTTCAGGAATGAGGTGCAACGGCCTGATCTTGCTGACATGGACGATCGCGCCCGACATGCCGGCCTTCACCGCATAGTCGAGGAACACCGAGTTCAGCACCGCACGCGCGGCGGCGTTCAGGCCGAACGAAATGTTGGACAGGCCGAGGATGATCTGGATGTCCGGAAACGCGTCGCGGATCAGCTTGATCCCTTCCAGCGTCCACTGTCCGAGCTTGCGGTCGTCCTCGTTGCCAGTGGCGATGGTGAAGGTGAGGGGGTCGATCAGCAGGTCCGATTGCGCCAGGCCGTGCGTGTCGCAGGCGAACGCCACGAGCCGCTTGGCGACCGCGAGCTTGGCCTCGGGCGTTTTCGCCATGCCCTCCTCGTCGATCGTGAGAGCGATTACGGCGGCGCCGAACTTTTTCGCAAGCACAAGACGGTCGGCGGCTGCCTTCTCGCCATCTTCGAAGTTGATCGAGTTGATGATCGGCTTGCCGCCGTGCAGCTTCAGCGCTGCCTCGATCACCGGCGTTTCGGTGCTGTCGATCACCAGCGGCGCGTTCACGCTGCCGGTGAAGCGAGTGATGACCTCATTCATCTCACCGATCTCGTCGCGTCCGACGAAGGCGGTGCAGACGTCGAGGCTGTTGGAGCCTTCCGCGACCTGCTCGCGGGCCACCGCCACGCAACCGTCCCAGTCGCCTTTTTCCTGCAGTTCCCGCCACTTCTTCGACCCATTGGCGTTGCAGCGCTCGCCGATGGAGAAATAGCTGTTCTCCTGCCGCAGAGCGGTCTGACCATACAGGCTGGCCACACTCGGCACCCAGACCGGCTTGCGCGCAATCGGCGTCGGCCGGTCCTGGCCGTTCTTGCCGATCCGCCGCAGCATCGCGTCAAGCGCCTGAATGTGCGGCGTCGACGTGCCGCAGCAGCCACCGACCAGGTTCAAGCCGTCCTCGGACACGAAGCGTTCGATCCAGGACGCCATCGAGGCCGGGTCGAGCGGGTAATGGGTCTTGCCGTCCACCAGCTCCGGCAGGCCCGCATTGGGCTGCACCGACAGCAGGCCGGGCCAGTTGGCGGCCAACCAGCGGACGTGCTCGGCCATCTCCTGCGGCCCGGTGGCGCAGTTGAGGCCGATGAGCGGCACGTCGAGCGCATGGATGACCGTCGCGGCGGCGGCGATGTCGGGCCCGACCAGCAGCGTGCCGGTGGTCTCGACCGTGACCTGCACGAAGATGGGGGTGTCGGTGCCGGCCTCGCGGCGCGCCAGCTTGGCGGCGTTGACCGCGGCCTTGATCTGCAGCGTGTCCTGGCAGGTTTCGATCAGGATGGCGTCCACCCCGCCGGCCACGAGGCCGCGGCACTGCTCGGCGATCGCCGCCTCGAGCGGGTCGTAGGCGATGTTGCCCAGCGTCGGCAGCTTGGTGCCGGGCCCGATGCTGCCGAGCACGTAGCGGTGCCGCCCGTCGGCGAACGTCTCGGCGGCCTCGCGTGCCAGCTCGGCGGCGGTCTTGTTGATCTCGAACGTCCGGTCCTGCAAGCCGAACTCGCCCAGGGTGATCGTGCTGCCACCGAACGTGTTGGTTTCCACCATGTCGGCGCCGGCCTCGAAGTAACCGCGGTGGATCTCGCGTACCAGGTCGGGGCGGGACAGGTTCAGCACCTCGGTGCAGTTCTCCTGGTTCCAGTAGTCACGCTCGACGTCGAGCGTGAGCGCCTGGACGCGGCTGCCCATGCCGCCATCGCACAGCAGGACCCGGTCGCGCAGCGCCTGCAGCAGGTGTGGTCTGGTGGTCATCGTGCGTCCTCGGTGAGCAAAGCGGGGGTGGAGCGGGCAGGAGAGGCGGAAGCGGTGCCCGGCATCGTCGCCGGCCAGAGCCGGACTTCGATCGGTCCGGCCACGGCGGCCGGCGCGCCGGGGCGCAGGCCGGCGCCGGCCAGCAGCCGCGCCAGCGTGTCGTCGGCGAATCCGGGCCAGCGATGCGCCAGGCGCTCGGTCAGCGCGAGCCGGTCATGCTCGGCCAAGTCGACCACCAGCAAGCAGCCGCCGGGCGCCAGCACCCGGGCGGCCTCGGCCAGCACCGCGGCCGGGTCCTCGGCGTAATGCAGCACCATCTGCAGCACCACCACGTCGTAGGTGCCGGCCAGCGGCAGGCTATACATGTCCGCCTGGCGCACCGAGAGATGGCCGAAGCCGGTCTTGGCCAAGCGGGCGCGGGCAAGAGCCAGCATCGCGCGGCTCGCATCCACGCCGAGCCCGGCACTCACGCGCGGCGCCAGCAGCTCCAGCAGACGGCCGGTGCCGGTGCCGATGTCGAGCACGCGGCCGAGCGGACCGGCGGGAAGCAGGCCGAGCAATGCCGCCTCGATCGCCGCGGCGGGCAGGTCGAGCGCCCGCATCTCGTCCCAATCGGCGCCTTGGCGGCGGAAGCTTTCGGAAGCGATGCGGGCGCGTTCGGCCAACACCCGGGCCGCCGCCCGGCGGTCGGCGGCGAGAACCGGGTCCTCCTCTGGGAGGTGGCGCAGGATGTCCTGCACCAGCCCGGCATCGGGCGGCAGGCCGAACCAGACGTTGGCGCCCTCGCGCACCCGCTCGAGCACGCCGGCGTCGCACAGCAGTTTCAGATGCCGCGACAAGCGCGGCTGGGACTGCCCGAGGATCTCGGTGAGTTCGACGACGCAGAAGGCGCCGCGGGCGGCCAGGGCCAACAGGCGAAGACGGGTCGGTTCAGCGCAAGCGCGCAGGGCAGCGAGAAGCGGATCCATGGGCTTGCATGTGACATAAACTTATCCTTATGTCCATGCGGCGATTTGGTTCCGCTTGGGGGGTTGCACCGCCATGGCTCGCTTCATCGACGCCCGGCTACCGGTCCGCTTCGGCGTTTTGTCCGAGCGGCAGCCCGGCGAGGCCGTGCTGTCGGACGGCCCGGACGCGGCCGCCCCATTCGCTCGGCTCGGTGCCGCGACGAGTGGGCACCCGGCCGAATGTTCCTGCTGCTTGCCGCGGAGCGGCGCCGCCCTGGCGCTGGCGGCCCTATTCCGCGAGCGGGCGGTGGGCCGCGGGACGGCATTCGACGGCGTACTGGCCGTGGTCGGCCCGGAGGCAGAGCAGGCCGTTCGCGCGGCGCTGACCGACGACCCGATCGTGTCCGGGCGGTATCGGCTGAGTTAGGTGGGGCGGCCGGTCAGGCCGGGATGTCGGTGTCGCCGCGGCCGAGCGCGCGTTGCATGTAGACGGCGTCCACCCAGCGGCCGAACTTGAAGCCGCAGGCGCGCAGCACGCCGACGCGCTGGAAGCCCAGCGAGGTGTGCACCCCGATCGAGCCGACATTGTCGGAATCACCGATCACCGCGAACATCTGGCGGAAGCCGACCCGGTCGGCGTCTTGCAGCAGCCGGGCGACCAGCGCCTTGCCGACGCCTTGGCCGCGCACATCGTCCCGAACATAGATGCTGTCTTCGGCGCTGTAGCGGTAAGCCGAGCGGTCGCGCAGCTGCGTAAAATACGCATAGCCGACCACCCCGGTCTCATCGGTGGCGACCACGAACGCCCAGCCATGGCCCGTAATGCTCTCGAACCGTTCCATCATGGCCTCGACGCTGGGCGGAGCTTCCTCGAACGTTCCGGCGCCGTGCAGGACGTGATGGGCGTAGATGGCCTGTATTTGCGGGATATCGGCCGGGATGGCGGGACGGATTTCCATGGCACGTTCTTAGTTGCGAGGTCTGCCGACGACAAGGGCGGTGGGTCAGATACTCCGTATACGGTATTGGCCGGCTTTGGTCGGCGCGGAAATTCGTTGCACTATCAGAGTGTAAGCCTAAACTGGCTAACAGTTGCTAACTCCAACTCCAGTGGCTAGCTCGCAATCTCGTGTTATAGGCCTGCCCACCGGCGGTGGTCTCCGAGCCATTCGTCCAAGCCGCAGAAGGAAATCCCAGTGGACCAAAGCACCCCAGGGCTCGGCTCCTCCAGCGACGCGATCCCCGTGCCGCGCCTCGATCCGGTGATGATCGATGGCGAGGAGACGGTCGCCAACGGCCGGGTTCTGGCCGTCGTCGCGGCAGCGCGCCACCATGGCGTCGAACTGCGCCCGACCGACTTCCGGCCGGTCGTCGGCGAGGAGGTGCCGTCCCCCGCCGCGCTGGCCAATTGGGCGCGGGAGTCCGGCCTCTATGCCAAGGCCGACCGGGTTCGGTGGCGTTCGTTGTTCAAGCTGCACGGCTCGTCCAATCCGCCGCCGCCGGTGGTGATCCTGATGCGCGACGGTACTGCGGCGCTGATGGTCGCCTCCGACGCCGCTAAGAACGTGGTCTGGCTGCGCGACCCGCATGCTGACTTCTATAGCGATCCGGTCCCGGTGGACGAGCTGCGCCTGGCCGAGGTGTGGGGCGGCGAAGTGCTGCTGATCCGCACCAACCGTGCCGTGTCCGAGGCCGACAAGCCGTTCACCCTCGGCTGGCTGATGGGCCTCGTGTTCCTCGAAAAGCGGTCGATGCGCGACGTGTGCGTCGCGTCGATCGCGCTCAGCGCGCTGGCGATCATCCCGCCGCTGCTCGTCATGACGGTGGTGGACCGCGTCGTGACCCACCACAGCATCTCGACGCTCGCGCTGCTCGGCGCCATCCTGGCGATCACCACAGCCTACGAGACGCTGCTGGGCTATGCCCGGCGCGAGATCACCCAGGTGGTTTCGACCCGGGTGGACGCCAAGCTCAACCTGCACATGTTCAACCGCCTGCTCGGCCTGCCGCTGGACTATTTCGAGAAGAACCCGGCCGGCCAGACCAACTACAAGATCGCCCAGATCTGGAAGATACGCGAGTTCCTGACCGGGAAGCTGATGGGCACGTTCCTGGACATGTTCACGCTGTTCTTCCTGCTGCCGATCCTGTTCTGGATGGACACCACGCTCGCGTCGATCGTCCTGGTGTGCGCGGCGTTGATCGCCGGCGTCATTATCATGTTCCTGCCGGGTTTGCGCCGCATCATTGGCAAGCAGGTCGTGGCGGAGTCGATGAAGGGCACGACGCTGGTCGAGACCGTACACGGCATCCGCACCGTGAAGTCGCTGGCGCTCGAGCCGCAGCGCAAGTCCGAATGGGACGAGCGCGTCGCCATTGCCGGCACGTTGAAGCTGCAAGCGGGGCGGCTGGCCAACTGGCCGCAGACGCTGATCGCGCCGCTGGAATCGTTCATCCAGCGCGGCGTGATCCTGGTCGGCGCCTATATCGCGCTGTCGGATCAGACCGGCGTCGCGGTCGGCGGCCTGGTTGCGTTCATGATGCTCGGCTCCCGCGTCAGCCAGCCGCTGGTCGGACTCGCCCGGCTGATCGAGGATTTCGAGGACGTCCGCGCGTCCATCTGGCAGGTAGGCTCCGTGCTGAACAACCCGACCGAGACGGCGGCGATGCAGAGCGGCATGCGGCCGCGCATCCAGGGCACGGTCGAGTTCGACGACCTGTCCTTCACCTATCCCGGCTCCAAGCTGCCGGCGCTCGACAAGGTCTCGGTCCGCATTCCGGCCGGCACCATGGTCGGCGTGGTCGGCCGCAGCGGCTCGGGCAAGAGCACGCTGACGCGGCTGCTACAGGGCATCAATCGCGAATACACCGGCTTCCTCAAGATCGACGGGATCGAGTTGCGGGAGATCAACCTGACGCACCTGCGCCGTAGCTACGGTGTCGTGCTGCAGGACAACTTCCTGTTCCGCGGCACCGTCCGCGACAACATCACCGCCGGTCGGCCGGGGCTGACGCTGGATGACGTCGTGCGGGCCGCGCGCCTGGCCGGCGCCGAGGAGTTCATCGAGCGGATGCCGGGCGGCTACGACACCTTCATCGAGGAAGGCTCGGCCAACCTGTCCGGCGGGCAGAAGCAGCGCCTCGCGATCGCCCGGGCGGTGATCGTCGATCCGAAGCTGATGATCCTCGATGAGGCCACCAGCGCGCTCGACCCCGAGAGCGAGGCTCTGGTGAACGCCAACCTGACCCGGCTCGGCAAGGGCCGCACCATGGTCATCGTGTCGCACCGGCTGTCGTCGCTGCTGGATTGCGACCAGATCCTGGTGATGGACAAGGGCGCAGTCGTGGACATGGCCCCGCACAAGGTGCTGCTGGAACGGTGCACGATCTATCGCACGCTGTGGTCGCAGCAGAACCGGCACATGGACCCGGTCAACCGCCCGGCGCCCTTGGTACCGGTCGCCGTCCAGGGTGACTAGCCGCCCCGTCCGGCGGAACGAAGCGCCTCGCCGGATCCGGCGAGGGATGGGAGCAGCTGGCGCGGTGATCGGCCGCCGGCTGCGACAGGCCGGCGCCGCGTGCGGCCGCCGCGCCGAAGCATACGGAGTTCGAGCATGAGCGCAGTCACAATCCGACGCGAAGGCAAGGCATCGAAGCGGGCCGAGGCGATGGCGCTGCCGTCGCTGCTGGAGTTCCATTCGCCGACCGCCGCCTTGAGCGTGGCGCCGGTGATGTTTGCCGCACGCGGCACCATCTGGGTGACGGCGTCGCTCGTGGCCGCCTGCTTTGCCGCGGCCGGGCTGATCCCGATCGACAAGGTCGTCACCGCGCAAGGCAAGGTGGTCGCCGAGAACCCGACCAGCGTCATCCAGCCGCTGGAAACCGCAATCATCCGCAGCGTCGACGTCCGTGAAGGCCAGGTGGTGCGCAAGGGCACGCTGCTTGCCCGCCTCGACCCGACCTTCGCCGCCGCCGATGCGGGCGCGCTGCAGAACCAGGTCGAAAGCCTCCAGGCCGAGGTCGACCGGCTGACGGCGGAGGCGTCGGGCAAGACGTATACGCCGCGCAACTCAACGCCGATGGCGTTGATGCAGGCGGCCATCGCGGCGCAGCGCAAGTCCGAGCGCGCCTACAAGATGGAAGGCTACAACCAGAAGATCGCCAGCCTCTACTCGCAATCCCAGCGCTCCATCGGCGACGTCAAGGCGTATGGCGAGCGCTTGAAGGTGGCTGAGGAACTCGAATCCAAGCGGATCGAGTTGGAGAAGCTGCAGGTCGGTAGCCAGATCAACCGCCTCGCCGCCACCGACAGCCGGCTCGAGGTGCGGCGCGGCCTGGACGGCGCCATCGCCCAGGTGCAGCAGGGCAAGCGCGACATCGCCGCACTCGAGGCCGAGCGCGACGGCTACGACCAGAACTGGCGCAGCCAGGTCAACCAGGAGCTGACCGACGCGAGCCGCAAGCTGAGCGACGCCAAGGAGAACTTCAACAAGGCCGCCCGCCGTCACCAACTGGTCGAGCTGCGCGCCGACCAGGACGAGATCGTGCTCAACATCGCCAAGGTGTCGCCCGGCTCCGTGCTGCAATCGGGCGAGCAGCTGATGAGCCTGACGCCGCTGGACGCCCCGAACGAGGTCGAGATCAACGTGCCCGGCAGCGATGCCGGCTTCGTCCGCCCCGGCAACCCCGTGACGATCAAGCTCGACGCCTTCCCGTTCACGCAGTACGGCGGCGCCGAGGGTTCCGTCCGCATCGTCAGCCCGGACAGCTTCCAGGGCAATCCGGACGAGAAGCAGCGCGGCGTGCAACAGATGCCGCAACAAGGTCCGGCCTTCTTCCGCAGCCGGGTTACGATCGACGAGCTGAAACTGCACGACACGCCGTCGGGCTTCCACGTGACACCGGGCATGCCGGTCACGGCGGACATCAAGGTCGGCAAGCGGACGGTGCTGAGCTACCTGCTGAGCCGGGTGCTGCCGGTGGCGATGGACGGGATGCGCGAGCCGTGAGGCCGGCCGGCGAACGCCGGGGGGCGGCGTGGCTGGGCTGACCCGGCGTTTCCGGGGCTGGCTGTTCCCCGGGGCGCTGTTGAATCAGGCGTTCACCGACGCCGGCGCCGGCAAGCTGGGCGCGGCCTTCCCGGTGCTGGCCAAGGCAGCGCGCAAGGGCAACCGCCGGGCGCAGTTCTGGGTCGGCAAGGCCTATCTCGAGGGCCGCGGCGTGCCGAACAGCCGCGCTTCGGCGATGCAATGGCTGCTGCGCTCGGCCACCGCGGGCGAGGCGGAGGCGAAGTCGGTGCTGGCTGCGCTTTATCTCACCGGTGCCACCAAGGAGGTGGCCGGCCGGCCCTCGGTGTTCGCCGATGAGGGGCGCACGGAGCCGAACTTCGACCTCGCCTATAAATGGGGTCTCCCGGCCGCCGAAGCCGGGCTGGCGGATGCGCAGGCGTTGATCGGCTACCTGCTGACGTCGGGACCGGAGCATCTGCGGGATCTTGCGGCGGCCCGTGAGTGGTACGCCAAATCGGCCGCGTCCGGCTGCCCGCAGGGCGCGATGGGGCTGTCGCTGGCGATGCTGCGGGATGCGACCACCGACGCCGACCGGGCCGCGGCGGCGGTCGAGATGGCCAAGGCGTCCGAGTCAGGGCTGCCGCTGGGCGTCTACCTGTTCGCGACGATGCTGGAGGCCGGTTCGGGCGTGGAGCCGGATTTGGCCGCGGCCGCGAAGCTGTATGAACGTGCGGCGTCGATGAATGTGCGCCAAGGCATGGCCCGGTTCGGCATGATGCTGATGGAAGGCCGCGGTGTTGCCAAGGACCCGGTCAAGGGCGAGTCCTGGCTGCGCCGGGCGGCGCTGGCCGGCGACGCGGAGGCGGCCGCGATGATCGGCGACCTATATGCCCGCGGCGGTGGCGAACTGCCGCCCAACTACGCCGAGGCAGCTACCTGGTACACCCGCGCCGCCGAGGAAGGCCACAGCCTGGCCGCACGCGCCCTGGCGATGCTTTACCTCACCGGCGCCGGCCTGGCGCGCGATCCCGACGAAGCGGCCAAGTGGTTCCGCGTCTCCGCCGAGCGGGGCGACGCAGAGTCGCGCGGCAACCTGGCGCAGCTCGTGCTGCGCGGTGCCGGCAAGGAGGAGGACCGCATCCGCACGCGCGAGTGGTTCGAGGAAGCGGCGCGCCGCGGTGACCTTGTCGCTGCGTTCAACTTCGGCGTCTGCTTGGCCGAAGGCGTCGGCATCGAGCGCGACGAGCAGCAAGCGGCCGAGTGGCTGCGGCGGGCTGCCGACGGCGTGGTGAACGCGCAGTTCTGGTATGGCCGCATGCTGGCCGAAGGCCGCGGCGCCGACGCGAATTTGGTCGAGGGGCGGCACTGGATCCATCGCGCCGCCGAAGCCGGCATGGTCGAGGCGCAGGTCGCGGTTGCGGAGATGATGGTCAACGGCCGCGGCGGTCCGCGCGACCACGCCGGCGCCCAGGTGATGTTCCAGCGTGCCGCGGAAAAGGAGCACACCGGCGCCCAGTTCGCGATGGGCGCCTTGCTCGGCGGCGGCCACGACGTCCCGACCGACCGCCGCGCGGCGCAGCAATGGTTCGAGAAGGCGGCCGCCAAGGGCCATCCCTATGCCAACCTGATGCTCGGCCGCTACCTGATCCGCAACCTGGCCGGGCAGCAGGACATCCCGCGCGGCCGGGCCGCGTTGCAGGCGGCGCAGAAGGCCGGGGTAGCCGAGGCGACACAGGACCTGCTGGAGCTCGAGGCTGCGCTCGCCGCGTCGGCTCAATCGCCGGGTCAGGCAGCGGACCAGGCCGGCGAAGCTCCGAAGCGGATCGTCCCCGCAGCCTAGCGTTCACCCGGTGACCACCCCGTGGCTGTCCGACGCTGCCAAGGCGGCCGGGCGCCGTTCCGCGCAGACGCGTGACGAGCGCTGGCAGGCTCTGGTCGGCGAGACCTGGCGCCGGGCCAAGGCGGCCGAGGGGCCGGCCGAGGCGAAGCGCTGGTTGCAGCGGGCGCATCGCATGCTACCACAGGACGGCAGCATCGCCTTTTCGCTGGCGGCCACCCTGCTGCAGCTTGGCGACTACGAGGCTGCACGGGCGATGTTCGAGGCCTTGGCCCGGCGGCACGGCATCGCCGACGCGTGGGCCGGCTTGGCGACCTGCGCGCTCCGGCTCGGCGACGGGGCCGCGGCGCAAGCGGCCGTTGCCGCGCTGATCAGCTGCCGCGTGCTGACGCCGGAGTTGCAGCAACTCGGTGACGCCGTGGCCGGACCCCGGGGCTGGTGCGCGTTGCAGCAAGACGGCCGCCTGTTCACGAGCGTGCCGCCGCGGTCCGTGACGCTGGATGGCGCGCCGGTGGCCGGCATCCAGCTTCCGGCCGGGTGGCGGCTGGCCGCGAAGCTCGAGGTCGAGGGGCCGGGCGGTGCCATGCTCGGCAGCCCGCTCGCGCTGCCGCCGTTCGCCGGGCTCGAAGGGTGCGCCGAAGCCCGCGACGGCGGCGTCGTCGGCTGGGCCTGGTCGCCGACCGACCCCGGCGCCGTGCCCGTCCTGGACGCGAGCGGCCCGCTCGGCACTCGGCTGCTGCACGCCACCGCGGCCGCGACCGGCCTCGACCTCGATCGTCCGCTGATGCAACCGCGCCGGTTCGAGCTGAGCGCGGCGGAAGTCGCCGGGCTCGGCGAGCCGCTTTCGCTGCGCGGGCCGGACGGGCGGCACCTGCTCGGCAGCCCGCTCGAACCCGGCCTCGAGCGGCGGGCCGCTGCCGGCCTGGCAGGCGAGCGGTTCGCGCCGGTTTGGGCCGACGTGATCGGCCCGGCGCCGGCAATCGGCCGGCCGGCGCCGGGTGTGGACGTCGTCATCCCGGTCTACCGCGGCGCGGCCGAGACGATCGCGTGCCTCGACGCCGTCTTGACGTCGCTCCGGCGCGGCACGCGTGTGATCGTGGTGGACGACGCGTCGCCGGACCCGGAGCTGCGGCGTGCGCTCGACGCGTTGGCGCGGCGGCGGCGGATCCGGCTGCTGCGGCTGCCGGCGAATGCCGGGTTCCCCGCCGCCGCCAATGCCGGGATGCAGGCCGCCGCGGGTCGCGACGTGGTGCTGCTCAACAGCGACACGCTGGTGCCGCCGGGCTGGCTCGAGCGGCTGCGCGCCGCCGCCTATGCCGCACCGGGCGTCGGCACCGCGACCCCGCTGACAAATGACGGCACCGTCGTCAGCTACCCGGACCCCGACGGCGGCAACCCCGTCCCGGACCTGGCGGAAACGGTGGCGCTGGATTCGTTGGCGCAACAAGTCAATCGCGGCCAGGTTGCAGACCTGCCGGTGGGCGTCGGCTTCTGCCTTTATGTCCGGCGCGACTGCCTCGACCAAGCCGGTCCGCTGCGGGAGGACCTGTTCGCCCAAGGCTATGGCGAGGAAAACGATTTCTGCCTCCGCGCCCGGCACCACGGTTGGCGGCACGTGGCCGCCCTCGACGTGTTCGTCGGCCATGCCGGCGCCGCGTCGTTCGGAGCCGCCCGGGCGCAGCTGATCCGGCGCAACGGCGCCATCCTGGAGCGGCTGCATCCCGGCTACGACGCGCTGATCGCCGAGCACGTGCGGGCGGATCCGCTGCGGCCGGCGCGGGCGCGGATGGATGCGATCAGGTGGGCCGGCCGCCGGCGCCGGGGAGGTGCGCTGGCATTCATCACCCACCGCGGCGGCGGCGGCGTGGAGCGAGTGGTGGCGCAGCGGGCGCAAGCGGCGGTCAACGCCGGGCATCGTGCGATCGTGCTGCGCCCGGCACGGCTGGGGGATGGGCCTGGCGTTTGCCTCGAGGACTGGGGCGGGCCGGCCTATCCCAATCTGGTGTTTCCGATGCCGTCCGGGCTGCCGGAGTTGGCGGCGCTGCTGCGGCCCGACCGGGTGCGGACGGTCGAGCTGCACCATCTGCTGGGGCACCACCACGCGGTCGCCGGCCTCGCCGCCCGGCTGCGGGCTGCACCCGTCAGCATCGTGCACGACTACGCCCGGTTTTGCGGCCGCATCGCCCTGGTCGGCCCCGAGCGCCGCTATTGCGGGGAGCCGGACGTGGCCGGCTGCGAGGCTTGCCTCGCCGACCTCGGCAGCCTCCTGGAGGACGAGCCAAGCGTGCCCGAGCTTCTCGCCCGTTCGGCCGCCGAGCTGCGTGCCGCCGCCCGGGTGGTGGCGCCCTCGGCCGACGCCGCCGTGCGGATCGCGCGGCATTTCCCTGGTGTCGCGGCGCAGGTCGAGCCGTGGGAACCTGACACGACCCTGGCTCGTGGGCCGGCGCCGGCGCTGCACGGCGATCGTTTGCGGGTCGTCGTCATCGGCGCGATCGGCGTCGAGAAGGGGTTCGACGTGCTGCTCGCCTGCACCCGCGATGCGGCCGCGCGCAAGCTGCCGCTGGAGTTCGTCGTGGTCGGCTTCACGTCCGACGACGAGCGGCTGCTGCGCGCCGGCCCGGTGTTCGTGACCGGCTTCTATGCCGAGAGCGACGCGGTCGCGCTGATCCGGGAGCAGGGCGCGCAGGCGGCATTCATCCCTTCGATCTGGCCGGAAAGCTGGTGCTTCACGCTCACCCGCGCCTGGGAGGCGGGGTTGCCGGCGTTCGTGTTCGACCTCGGCGCACCGGCCGAACGCATCCGCGCCGGCGGGTACGGCTGGGTCCTGCCGCTCGGCTTGTCTGCCCGGGGCGTGAACGACGCCTTGCTCCGACTTGCGCGTGCCGACCGCGCGTCGCAATGTCCGCCCCGTTCGATTTAACCCTGGATTCACTCGAGAGATTCGATGCCGGACCGTGCTCCCCCGACCGCCCCTAGCCAGATTGCGGAACTTAAGGTTTCCGGCCACATGATGGCGCTCGAGCCCGGCATTTACTGCGTCTTCACCGCCCCCGGAAGTCCGCTGCCGGACGCCCAGACCGGTTTGCCGACCGTCCGGATCAGCCCCGCGCCCGGCCCGGAGGCCGGCCAGGTCGAGGTCGCCGGATTGAGCGCGCAAGGCTGGGTGGGGCCGGATTCGGCGACGCTGGTGCGGGTCGGCCAGATGCGGGCCAACGTGCTCGTCACCGTATACCAGGCCCCGGGCGCGACGGCGAACGCGCCACAGCTGCAATTCGTGCGGGTCGGCGGCCTCGACGTCCCGGCCGTCGCCGCGGTCGAGGCGCCGGCAACTGGTCGCGCCGCCAAGGCTGGCGCGGCGAAGGTGATGGAGGTGGTCAGCCACATCTACGGTCGCGGCGACGTCGGCAGCATGCTCGGCGAAACCGCCGGCGAGCCCGGCAGCAAGCGCTGGATCGAGGGCTTCGGGATCGCGCCGGCTGCCGACGTGCCGGTGTCGGACATCGAATACCAGGCCGTACTCGGCCGCGGCTGGCTCAGCCCCTGGTCGGAAGGCGGCCAGTTCTGCGGCAGCCGCGGCATGTCGCTGCCGATCCTGGGCCTGCGGGTGCGGCTGCGCGGCGCGTCGGCAGAAAGCAAGCGAGTCCGCCTGTCCGCGACCTTCGTCGACGGCAGCACCGTAGGACCGGTCGGCGACGGCGAGCCGTGTGAAGCCGAGAGCATGGCGGCGCTGGAGTCGTTCACCCTCGCCATCGAGGACGCGGTGCCCGCCGCAGCGCCACGCGGCAAAGTGGCGCCGGGCAAGCGCGCCGCACCCGCCAAGCGGTCCGAGCCGGCCGCCGAGCCCCGTCCAACGGCGAAGCGGGGCGGGCGGGCGGGCGCCAAGCCGAGCGGCGGCCCGTCGCCGGCGCCCACCCGCCGGCGCTGACGTCGCCGCCGGGTCGGCACGTGCCCGGACCGTTCCCGCCCGATCACCACTTCGGCCGACGCTCGCCAGCTCAGTCGCGGTTGGAGCCACCCGCTTGAAGTATCTGTTCGTGCACCAGAACTTCCCCGGGCAGTTCCTGCATCTGGTCGGGCATTTGCGCGACCGCGGCCATGAGGTGGTGTTCATCTCCGAGCCGAACGACAACCACATTCCCGGTGTACGCAAGCTGGTCTACCACCGCCCGCCGCCGAACAGCGCGGCTGCTGACGAGGTGCAGGACCTCGACCTTGCGGTGCGCCGCGCCCGCATCGTCGAACAGCTCGCCTTGCGCCTGCGTGACCTGGGCTTCACCCCCGACATCATCATCGGCCATCACGGCTGGGGCGAGATGTTGAATTTGTGCGACGTCTGGCCCGACGTGCCGCTGCTGGGCTACTTCGAGTTTTTCTACCACGACCGCGGCATCGATGTCGGGTTCGACCCCGAGTTCAAGGAGCCGCCCGGCGGCTACGCCCGGGTTCGGGCCAAGAACGCCATCAACCTGCTGTCGCTCAACAACCCCGGCCATGGCCAGACGCCGACGGAGTTCCAGCACTCCACCTACCCGGACTGGGCCCGTCGCAAGATCAGCGTCCTGCCCGAAGGCGTGGACCTCGAGCTCTGCCGCCCGGCGCCGGCGGTGCGCACGCAGCCGCTCGAACTCGACGGGTTCCGGGTGGAGCCCGGCGATCCGCTGGTCACCTACGTGGCCCGCGACCTCGAACCTTATCGGGGCTTCCACACCCTGATGCGGGCCCTGCCTCGCCTGCAGCGGCTGCGCGGCGATTTGAAGGTTGTCATGGTCGGCAATGACGGCGTCAGCTACGGCGCACGACTGGCCGGCACCACATGGCGTCAGCACATGCTGGCCGAAGTCGGGCACGTCATCGACCCGGCGCGCGTCTGCTTCCCGGGGCAGGTGCCTTATCCGACGTTCCTCAAGCTGCTGCAGCGGTCGGACGCCCACATCTACCTGACCTATCCCTTCGTGCTGAGCTGGAGCCTGCGCGAGGCGCTGGCCTGCGGGTGTGCCCTGGTCGCCAGCGACACGACGCCCCTGCGCGAGTTCGTGACGCATCGGCAAACCGGGCTGTTGGTCGACTTCCCGAACGTCGCCGCCCTGGTGGACGGAGTGGCCGAGGTGCTGGAGGACCGCAAGCTCGCCACCCGAATGCGCCGCAACGCGCGCGCCTATGCGGAACGGACGCTCGGGATGGAGCGCTACCTGACGGCCTATGAGGCGCTGATCCGCCGGGTGATCGACGGCACCGTTTGAGCCTCGCCGCCCGTTGTGCCGGCGGAAACGCTGAGGCAGGGTCACCGCACGCCATGACCGAGGAGCGCAGCATGATCGAGAACGTCGATCCGAAGCGGGTTTGGGACAGTTTGCAAGCCGACAAGAGCGCACGTCTGGTGGACGTGCGCACCAACGCCGAGTGGGCCTATGTCGGCTTGCCCGACCTCGAGGTGACCGGTCAGGATCCGGTGCTGATCCCGTGGCAGGTCTTTCCGACCATGCAGGTCAACGCGCAGTTCGTGGACCACATGCGGCAGGCCGGGCTGACGCCGGACAACAAGATCTACTTCCTGTGTCGCAGCGGCGTCCGCAGTCAGGCGGCGGCGCAGGCGGCGGTCGCAGCCGGATTTCCGCATTCCTTCAATATCGTCGATGGCTTCGAGGGTCCGCCCGACGCCGAGGGCCACCGCGGCAAGCTGGCCGGTTGGAAGGCGTCGGGGCTGCCATGGAGTCAGCGCTGACGGCGGCCGCGTGCGACCCGGACATCAGGACGACGGGGGCGCGGCCGGAAAATCGTAGCGGACGCGCACCACGACGAACCAGGGATATCGGGTATCGACGACGCTGCCGTCCGGGGCGGCGAGGGTGCCGGCCGGGGTGACCGGCACGTGCTTCATCGTGACGCCGCCCGACACGTTGCCGCCGATCACCCGGAGCGTGCCGGGCTGCGCGGATACGACGATGTCGCAATGGCCGAAGAATCGCGGCGCCGGCAAATCGTCGAACCGCAACGGGCGGCTGCCGGCGCGGGTCATGCAGACGAGGTCGCCGGGCTGGGGCGGGTAGGTCTCCAGACGCTCGATCCCGAGCACGCCTTCGCGGCGGGCGGCGGCGTTGACGTAGTCGGCATGCAGCGGGGTATACGGGAAGCGGTGCCCGGCGCCGGCGGTGCGCATCACGTAGCTGACGAACGCCGCCGACCAGGCCGGTGCGTCGCCGGCATACTCTGTCCCGTTCTCGTTGTAGCGGCTGCTCCACCCCGACTCCTCGGTGCCGGCGTCTTGGCCGGCCCACCAGTAATCGGCCACCCGCTGCCATAGGCCGGGCTGCTTGTCCGGCCGAAACTCCCGTGGGATCACCTTGATGTCGGGCGGGTCGTCATCGACGGGGCTGCCGAAGGCGCGCCATTCCCGCTCGGCGACCGCCACCGCGGTGGCCCGGGCGAACGGCTCCGGCGGATTGCGGACATAGGGCGGCAGACGCTCGTCCGCGCCAGCCGCACGCGACACCGCCGGCTTGCGGGCGGCTGAGCAGGCGCTCACGGCCAACGGCAACGCGAGCAGCAGCGGCAACGCGGCCCTCACTGCCGCCCCGCGCCGAAACGGCGTGATGCGCCGCAGGTCAATGCCCGGCATGCCGCCGCCGCGTTGTCGCGTCCGGTCAGGCGTGATCGGGAAACAGCTCGGCCAGGCCGGCCGTCGTCGCCGGGCAGCGGCCGCGTTCGGTGATGAGGCCGGTGACCAGCCGGGCCGGCGTCACGTCGAACGCCGGGTTGGCGGCGGGGCTGCTGCTCGGCGCCACCCGGACCAGGGTGACCTGCCCGTCGAGCCCGCGGCCGGAGATGGTCGTGACCTCGCTGCCGTCGCGCTCCTCGATCGGGATCTCGGCGATGCCGTCGGCGATCCCCCAATCGATGGTGCTGGACGGCGAGGCGACCCAGAACGGAACGTCGTTGTCGTGCGCGGCGAGGGCCTTGAGGTAGGTGCCGATCTTGTTGGCGACGTCGCCGGTCCGGGTCACCCGGTCGGTGCCGACGATCGCCAGGTCGACCCGGCCATGCTGCATCAGGTGCCCGCCGGCATTGTCGGAGATGACGGTGTGGGGGACGCCGTGCTTGCCCAGTTCCCACGCGGTGAGGAACGCCCCCTGGTTGCGCGGCCGCGTCTCATCGACCCAGACATGGACCGGGATGCCGGCGTCGTGCGCCTTGTAGATCGGCGCCAGCGCGGTGCCCCAATCGACCGTCGCAAGCCAGCCGGCATTGCAATGGGTGAGGACGTTGACCGGCCCGGAGCGGCGGGCCGCGACCTGCTCGATCAGCACCTGGCCATGACGGCCGATCGCCTCGTTCTGAGCGACGTCCTCCTCGGCGATCAGGCCAGCCTCGGCGTAGGCGCTCGCGACCCGGTCGGCGACCGGCGTGTTGCGCAGCCGGGTCAGCATGCGGTCGAGCGCCCAGCGCAAGTTGACGGCAGTCGGCCGCGTTGCCGCAAGTACCTCGGCGGATTGCTCGAGATTGGCGGTTGACGGGTCGGCGCGCAGGGACAGAGCCAGCCCGTAGGCGGCCACGGCGCCGATCAACGGCGCCCCGCGCACCTGCATGCTGCGGATCGCGTGGGCCGCCTGGCGGAGGTCGGTCAGCCGAACGATGTCCACCGACCACGGCAGCCGGGTCTGGTCGATGATCCGCACCGACCAGGAGTCGGTCTCGTCAACCCAAACGGATCGGAACGGAACACCGTTTACTTTCATCGCTGTCACTCTGTCATGCCGCCTGGGCGGACCTTAGGTCGCGCGGCCCTGTTACAACAGTTCTGTCTGCGCGCTGAAACGGGGGACGGCTGCTCTCTCGCTTGCCGGCCTAGCCATGAAGGCCATCTTGACCGATCCGGCATGCGGGCGCACCCGTCAGTGCGCCGCCACTGATTGACGCAGTCGATAGGTATCAGGCACGGATGACGTTGCAGGACCTCCGTTATGTCGTGGCCGTTGCCCAGCATGGCCACTTCGGCCGGGCAGCCGGCGCGTGCGGCGTGGCGCAATCGACCCTCAGCGCGCAGATCAAGCGCCTCGAACGGCAGCTCGGCGTGACGCTGTTCGAACGCACGACCAAGTCGGTGAGCGTCACGGCGACGGGCGCCGACGTCGCACGGCGCGCGCGCCAGGTCCTGGCCGACGTCGAAGCGATCATGAGCGTGGGGCAGCCGACATCCGGGCCGCTGGCCGGCGGGTTCAACCTCGGCGTCATCCCGACGCTCGGACCCTACATCCTGCCGTGGCTGGTACCGGCCTTGAAAAGGGATTACCCGGAGCTGCGGCTGGTGCTGCGCGAGGATCTGACCGGTCCGCTGCTGGAGCGGCTCGGCTCGCACCGGCTCGACGCGGCATTGCTGGCGCTGCCGATCGCCGATGACCGGCTGGAAACGCTGCCGCTGTTCGACGAGCCATTCTGGTTCGCCGAGCCGAAAACCGAGCGGCCCGCCGCCGCCAAGGTCATGAGCGAGGACGAGCTGCGCGGACAGCCTTTGCTGCTGCTGACCGAAGGCCACTGTCTGCGCGATCAGGCACTCGCGATTTGCGGGGTGGCGGACCACGACGCCGACGGCGATTTCCGCGCCACCAGCCTGGAGACCATTCTCCAAATGGTGGCGACAGGTCTGGGCAAGACGCTGCTGCCGGCGATGGCGTGCGGCGACGCGGACGCTCGATCGATCACCACGCGGCCGCTGGAGCCCGGCGTCGGACGCCGCATCGGCTTGGCATGGCGCCGCAGCTACCCGAGGCGTCGGGAGATCCACCTCGTGGCGGCAACGCTTCGCGAGCATCTTCCGGCCGGCGTCCACCGGCTTTAGCCGGACGCATTCATCGTTGCAGTCGATCGAACTCAGATGCCCGTTCGATTTCCCAATCGAGCAAGACGCGGTTAGAGTGCGGTTCGCCGGGTCGCCGCGAGCGCCGTATCAGCCAGGCGCTCGGCACAAGTTGGCAGGGACGTCCGGCCGAACGGAACGATCCAACGTCAAAGGAGAGACACATGGATGGCATGACGGACAAGGCGGGGGGCGGGTGCCCCATGTCGGGCGGGCGTTCGCGCCGCGGCAACCGCGATTGGTGGCCGGACCAGCTCAGCCTCAACACGCTGAGCCAGCATTCCCAGCGCGCCAACCCGATGGACGAGGGCTTCAACTACCCCGAGGCGTTCAAGACGCTCGACCTCGATGCAGTGATCAATGACCTGCGCGCGCTGATGACCAACTCGCAGCCCTGGTGGCCGGCCGATTTCGGGCATTACGGCGGCCTGTTCATCCGCCTGGCATGGCACAGCGCCGGGACCTATCGCACGACCGACGGCCGCGGCGGCGCCGGCGGCGGGCAGCAGCGCTTTGCGCCGCTCAACAGCTGGCCGGACAACGCCAACCTGGACAAGGGACGGCGCCTGCTGTGGCCGATCAAGCAGAAGTACGGCAATAAGCTGTCCTGGGCCGACCTGTTCGTGCTGGTCGGCAACGTCGCCTTGGAGTCGATGGGCTTCAAGACGTTTGGCTTTGCCGGCGGCCGCGCCGACACCTGGGAGCCCGAGGAGCTGTATTGGGGCCCGGAAGGCACATGGCTCGGCGATGAGCGGTATAGCGGCGAACGCCAGCTCGAGAACTCGCTCGGCGCCGTGCAGATGGGCCTCATCTACGTCAATCCGGAAGGTCCGAACGGCAAGCCCGACCCGGTCGGCTCGGCGCGCGACATCCGCGAGACCTTTGCCCGCATGGCGATGAACGACGAAGAAACGGTCGCTTTGATCGCCGGCGGCCATACGTTCGGCAAGACCCATGGGGCCGGCGACCCGTCCTTCGTCGGTGCGGAACCGGAAGGCAGCTTGATTGAGGACCAGGGTCTCGGCTGGCGCAGCAAGCACGGCACCGGCGTCGGGCCGGACGCGATAACTGCCGGCTTGGAGGTCACCTGGTCGCAGACGCCGACGCAGTGGAGCAACCACTACTTCGACAACCTGTTCAAGTACGAGTGGGAGCTGACCAAGAGCCCGGCCGGCGCCTGGCAGTGGCAGGCCAAGGACGCCCCGGCCGATATTCCGGACGCGCATGATCCGTCCAAGAAGCACCTGCCGACGATGCTGACGTCCGACCTCGCGCTGCGGATGGACCCGGCCTACGAGAAGATCTCGCGCCGCTTCTACGAGCACCCGGAGCAGTTCGCGGACGCGTTCGCGCGCGCCTGGTTCAAGCTCACCCATCGCGACATGGGTCCGATCGAACGCTACCTCGGCCCGCTCGTCCCGAAGGAGCGGCTGATTTGGCAGGACCCGATCCCGCCGGTCGATCACCCGTTGATCGGTGAAGGGGAGATCGAGGCGCTCAAGGGCCAGCTTCTCGCGTCTGGCTTGTCGGTCTCGCAGCTGGTGTCGACCGCCTGGGCGTCGGCCTCGACCTATCGCGGGTCGGACAAGCGCGGCGGCGCCAACGGGGCACGCATCCGCCTCGCGCCGCAGAAGGACTGGCCGGTCAACAACCCTGCCGAGTTGGCCACCGTGCTGCAGAAGCTCGAGGCCGTTCAGTCTGCCTTCAACGCGTCAGCGCCTGGCGGCAAGAAGGTCTCGCTCGCTGACCTGATCGTCCTCGGCGGCTGCGCGGCCATCGAGCAGGCGGCGAAGGCGGCCGGGACCGACATCAAGGTGCCGTTTACCCCCGGACGCATGGACGCCTCGCAAGAGCAGACCGACGCAGAATCGTTTGCGCCGCTGGAGCCCACCGCTGACGGGTTCCGCAACTACTACGAAGGCGCGCAGTTCATGGCGCCGGAAGAGGCCTTGGTCGACCGGTCCGAGCTGCTGCGGCTGACTGCGCCGGAGATGATCGTTCTGCTCGGCGGGTTGCGGGTGTTGGGCGCCAATGCCGGCGGCTCCAAGCACGGCGTGTTCACCGACAAGCCGGGCACGCTGACGAACGACTTCTTCGTCAACCTGCTCAACATGAGCACGGAGTGGCAACCGGCAGCGACCGAGAACACCTATGAGGGGCGGGACCGCGCGACGAAGCAGGTGAAGTGGACCGCGACGCGGGTCGACCTCATCTTCGGCTCGCACTCGCAGCTCCGTGCCTTGGCCGAGGTCTATGCCTGCTCCGACTCCCAGCCGAAGTTCGTCAAGGATTTCGTGCATGCGTGGAACAAGGTGATGAACTCGGACCGGTATGACCTGCACGCGACGGTAACGTCGGGCACCCGGACCTAACCGCCGAACGGAGTAGGGGCGGCACCGCACTGATGCCGCCCCGATCGGCGTTCTATCACCACTTGAAGCCGGCTCGCCGACGCGGCTAGTTCGTCGTCGTCGAACTGATTGACGCGGCCAGGCTAGTCGCGGGCGGCCACGTCGTCGACCAGGACGAGCATCTCATGCGGTAATTCCTGCGGCAGGCCAAAACGCCGTTGCAGGCCAACCTTCACCCAATGGGTGAACGTATCCTGTTCGTCGTGGAGCCATTCCACATGATGTGCCGTTGGGTTGATCATGCGAATTACAAGCGCGCGGCGTGAATTGAGTTGCCGCGTTCATCCAAACCAAACTGCACAGAACCGCGAGCAGCGTTATGGCGGCGTGTCAGCCGGCGGCCGCGCACCGGCTAAAATCATTCGCGCGAGATGCATCCCGAGACACGCATGCAGGGCTTCGACGGTCCGACGCCGGTCGGCCTTCGAAGTCCGCTCCAGGTCGAGCTGACCTTCGCCGGCCCAAGCCCGCATGAGGTCGAAGCGATGGAACAGGACCACACCGGGCATCGCCGCGGCCTGAGCCAGCGCCTGGGTATAGGGATCGAGATTGCTGTTCGTTTGCAGGAAGCGGCTGTATTGCGGATCGATCAGAACGAGATTGGCGCCTGCCGCCTCGACGGCTTCGGCACCTTCGGACAGCACTTGAGCGAACTCGCCCGGCGGCGTGTTGCGGACGGCCTCGACGGTGCCGGTCTGCCACAGCACGAGCTGGAACGTGTCCTTCTTCAGTTCGGCCGTGATCAGCGCCAGCATTTCAGGCGCCGACAAACCGCGGCCGCCTTGAAAGACGACGTCGACCGTCAGCCCTGGAACCGCCGCTTGCAAGGCACTCGCCATCTGCCGCGGGAAGGCACCTTCGGTCGAGACCGCCGCCAAAGATTGCGACGGCGGCAAGGTCGCGACCCGGCTGCGGCTGACGGCCTGGGCGGTGACCGTGCCGGGTTGCAAGGTCGCGTCCGGGCCGAACATCGTCGCCGATCCGACCGCAAGCACGTGCAGCGCGCCGCCGGGCTTCAGGACGGCCGCCACCTTCGGCAGGGCACCGACGGAACCGGCCACCTCGTCAGGCGCCTGGCACGCTTCCCCGGCCAACGCCGCCGGAGTGCTGACCGCTCCCACGGTCAAGCCGAGGAATGCGAGAACGAGGAGACGTAATATCATGTCACCTCAGCGTTACCAGGGCGGGAAATCACCGGCAAGCCAGGACTTGTCGGCCTGACCGCCTCGCGCGCACCGTCCTCGGTTACGGCCCGGCGGCCCTTGTCTCGATACCATGCCGCGAGTGCGGCGACGGCGACGAGCGCGACCGGTCCGACAAGGTTGACCAACACCTGCCCGGGCCAGCCGCCCTGCTCCTCCATCACGAGCCGGCCGAGGAACGACAGCGCGATGCCGCTGCAAAATACCGGCAACGAATGCTGGCCGCACAGGACGAACGGTGCGGCCCATCGATTCCGCAACCAGCGGGCATGGAACGGGATCAGCCGGATCGCCGTCCACGTCAGCGCGAGGATCGACAGCAGGCGCATCGGGTGCATGCCCTCCTTGTCGACCAGCAGCACCATCCGAGTCAGCAGCCGCGGCACGTGAGCGCTTACATCGTCGCTCGGCCAGACCAGCCAGACCAGCAGCAAGCCGCCCAGCACGACGACGCCCGCGAGCAGGTCGAGCACCCAGAGCGGGACCGGCGGCCGCAGGCTATGCCGCGACATGACGGCGCCGATCACGAACAGCAATTGCCAGCACAGCGGGTTGAAGTACCAGCCGCCATCCGTCCAGGACGGCAAGTTCCAGCCAAACGACCGCGCGGCGACGTAAAGGCCGGCCGAGATACCGAGCAGGATCGCGGGGTAGCGGAGCAGCGGCAGCAGCAGGGCGAACATCGCCAGCAAGACCACATACATCGGCAGGATGTTGAGGTAGGCGGGCTGAAAGTTGAGCAGCAGGGCGTGGAGCATCGCGCGATACGGCGCGTCCGCGAGCACGTCGAGATGGATTTCGTCGAGGTAGTCCGCCCGGTCGAGCGCCGTTGCGGAGTAGGACACCTGCGCGCTGAACACGACGAACAAGAAAATGTGGGCGATATACAACGTCCAGGCCCGGCGCAGCACGTCCGCACCGGCGAACAGCCAGCCGTTGCGGTCGTAGCTGCGGCCATAGGCGATCGCGGCGGCGTAGCCGGCCAGCAAGACGAACACCTCGGTCGCGTCGCACAGCGCGAAGTTCCGCAGCGAGAATTGCGCGATCCAGTTCGCCGGGATGTGGTCGATGAAGATCCACCACAAGGCCAAGCCGCGAAAGAAGTCGACCCGGAGGTCCCGGTTGGGGCCGGTCTGAATCAATGCCGCCTCCCATTCCGGTCGCGCCTGAGTTCATATGGGGTGGCGTGCCAGGATCAAAGGGCGGCGGCGATGCGCTCGACATCGACGGCGGCGGGCGTGGCCGGGTGGCGCGTCAGCAGCAGCGCTTGCTGGCGGATCGCGGCCGGCACCCGCGGATCCCGGCGCACGCCGCCGAGGTAGGTCGGGGCCCGGCCAAGAAAGCTGTTGCACACCCGGGCAAGCACCGCCGCCGTCCGCTCGGCGGCCGCCGGGGTGGCCGCCTGGTTCACCACGAGACGCATGTCGCCGTGGGGCCGATCGGCGGCGTGGAGCTTCAGCGTCGCATAAGCGTCGGTCAGGCTGGTGGGCTCATCGGTGGCCAGCACCAGTACCGCATCGGCCCAGGCCGCGACCTGGCGGACACCGCCCTCGAGCCCGGCGCCCAGGTCGAGCAGGACATGGTCGTAGCTGGAACCGGGGCCGCGGAGCAGGCCGAGCACACGGTCGAGGGCGGAGGGATCGAGCGAGGCGAGGGCGCCCGAGCCGCTGCAGCCGGGCAGCACGTCGAACCCGCCGCCGGGGCATGGCTCGATCGCTGCGTCGATGGTGATGGTGCCGGCGAGCACCTGGCCGAGATCGTGGCGCGGCGTGAGCCCGAGCTGGATATCGACATTGGCGAGGCCGAAATCGGCGTCGAACAACAGCACCCGCCGGCCCTGCCGGGCAAGCGCGTGTGCCAGCGTGATGGCGAACCAGGTCTTGCCCACGCCGCCTTTGCCGGAGGCGATGGCGATGAAGCGAGGGGAGGTCATCACGCGGCCTTTCTGGTGGCGGGGGCCGCCAAGCGGGCGGCCAGGAATGCGGGGGTGAAGGAAACCAGGCCGTCTGCCGCGCCGGGACCGATACCGGCCTCGGCCAAAGGCAGGCCGGCCGAGCAGGCAGCGAGCACGCCGCCCAGCCGCCGGGTCACATCGAGCCGGGTCGCGATCAGGTGCGCCGCCCCGGCGGCCGCGAAAGCGGCGGCGGCGTCGGCGGCTTCATTCACATCGAGGCCGGCCGGCAGCACCAAAGCGGTGCGCGCGCCGGCGGTGGCGGCCAAGCTGGCAATCCTCGCCTGGGCGACCGCGGACAACGGATCGGTTCCGGCCGTGTCGATCAGCACCGGCACCCCGGCGGGACGGCGCATCATGGCCCGCGATAGGGTCAGCGCGTCGGGGGCGGCGATCAGCACCAGACCGAGCAGGCGAGTGAACGCGGCCAGCTGCTCGGCGGCGCCGGCGCGCTCGCCGTCGGTCGAGATGACCATCGGCTTGACCCCGCTCAACACCAGCCGGGTTGCAAGCCGCGCCACGGTCAGGGTCTTGCCGGCGCCCGGCGGTCCGGCCAGCAGCAATGGCGGCGACGTGGCCGAGAGGTCGAGCGGAGCAAAGCGCAGCTTTTCCGCCAACGCATGCTCGAGCGGACCGGCGGCGAGCGCCGCGGCCAGCACCGCGGGCACGCCATGCCAGCGCAGCGCCTCGGCCCACGCCGGGTCGGGCAGGGCGGGCGCCGGCGGCTCGAGCGCGGCCGTAACCTCGACCCCGCCGGCCACGCGACGGGTCGCGAGGATGAGCGCGTCGGCGCCCAGCTCCTCCCGGACCTGCGCCATGGCCGCCGCAACGGTGGGGGCACGATAAAGCTTGAGCCGCATGGGCAGAATTTACCGTGCGAACGTATAGGAAACACTAACGCAGGGCGTTTACCCGCCCCCCGTTTCTCGCCTGGTTATTCGCCCGACAACTCTCGGCGGCGCTTCTCCAACTCCTCGCTGTAGCGCCGCAGCGCGTACTGCTCGGTCAGCACGCCGATCACCCGCATGGTTTCGGCTCCGTCGACCACCGCGAGCGCGTCGCTTTCGGACCGCTCGAACATCTGCACCGCTTCCTTGATGCTCATCTGCGGCAGCAGCACCGTCTTGCGATGGTGCACGATGTCGGCCAGCTTCTCGGCCCCTTCCGGCGCGGCGTGCGCTTCGCTGGTCGCCAGCATGCCGGCGTAGCGGTCGGCTTGGTCGGTGGCGACAACCCGCGCGACGCTGCCGAGCGCGAAGGAGCGGCGGAACGTTTCCAGCGACATGTCGAGCGGCACGCGGCGGAACTCGCGCCGCATCATCCGGCCCACCGTCAGGTTGCGCATCCAGCCGACGTCGACCGCGCTGCGGATCGCCTCGCCGCGCAGGTGGAACCTCCACGTGGCAAAGCTGTAGCCGAAGGTGCGGCGGACGGTGATGGCGCTGACGACGCTCGCGGTCAGCACCGCCACCGTCATCGGCAGCGACCCGGTGCTTTCCAGCGCGAGCAACGCCATCGTCAACGGTCCGCCCACCACCGCGGTCGCGAGCGCACTCATGCCGACCAGCGCGCACACCACGGCCGGCACCGCCTGCACCACCGTGACGAGGGCCAAGGCGCCGGCGAACAGCTTGCCGAGCAGGGCGCCCAGGAACAGGGACGCGAAGAACAGCCCGCCGCGGAAGCCCGAGCCGATGCTGATGGCCGACGCCACCGATTTCAGCACGATCAGGACGCCGATGTGCGACAGGCTGTATGGCGCGTCGAGCGCCACCCGCAACGCGCTATGTCCCGAGGACAGCACGGCCGGGCTCAGCAGCGCCAGCAGGCCCACGGCGAGGCCGCCGACGCCGGGGCGCAGCCAGCCGGGAACGCGGCTGCGGCGGAACAGGTCCTCGACGAGGGTGACGCCGCGCATGATCGCGACGCCGCCGAGCGCGGCCAGCATGCCCAGCGCCAGGATCGGCACGTAGTCGATCGCCTCGATCGACGACGGCACGCGGAGGTCGAACTCGGAGCCGCCGATCATCAGCCGCATGACCGACACGGCACAGATCGCCGACATCACCACCGGAGCGAGCGTCGCTAGCGAGTAGGTGCCGATCACCAGCTCGAACGCGTAGAAGGCGCCGGTCAGCGGGGCGTTGAACGCCGCCGCGATGGCGCCGGCCGCGCCACAGCCGACAAGCAGGCGCAGGTCGGTCCGGCGCAGGCGGAACGCGAAGCCCAGCCGCGACGCCAGGGCCGAGCCGATCTGGGTGTAGCCGGCCTCGAGCCCGACCGACGCGCCGACGCCATTGGACCAGATCGTTTGCGCGACCACGATCAGGCTGTCCTTCAGCGCCAGCCGGCCGCCATAGAGCGCGTTGGCCTCGATCGGGTCCACCACCCGGGTCGGGCGCCAGCGTGCCAGCGCCCATCCGGCGGCGCCCAGCAACAGCCCGCCCACGCACGGCACCACGAGCAGGCGCTCCGGCGGCAGCGACACCATCGACGACAGGTACTCGCCCATCGCCAGCCCGTAGAACACGGTGTGCATCAGCTGCGCCGCTTCGGACATGGCCACCACGACCAGCCCGGAGGCGAGCCCGACCACGGCGGCCAGCACGACTAGCCAGATCTCGTCGGCGCGGACGAGCGCACGCAGCGCCTGCGGCGCGTGCGCCATCGTATCGACGAAGCGGAACCGAGCGCGGGCAGCCGCCGCGTAGCCCGCGAGGGGGTGGCTGCTGCTCAGCGACGGAGGCGACATGGCGGATTAGCCGGTTGAAGGCGGGGGACCATTCTATTCATGCGTCCGACCGGCCCCCGGATCAATCTGCCGCAGCGCCGAATGAATGAAGATTGCGTAACGTGTACCTATTATGTTGCGCGGTCCGCCCGGGTTGCCTCGAGATCGTCCTCGATGAACGCTTCGACAAGCGCGTCCAACGTTTCGTGCGATGAAAAACCGAGCGTCTCGGCCCGCTGCGGCGCAAACGCAGCCGGCCAGCCGCCGACGATGCCGGCGACCGTGTCGTCGGGCACGCGCTGAACCAAGCTCGAGGCGCCGGGGCGGACCCGGTCCAATGCGGCCAGCATTTCCCCGACCGGCACGCTCAGGCCCGGCGGGTTCACGCCGCGGTCTTGCCCCATCTCCGCCGTCGGCATGATCGCCGCATGCAGCAGCCACTCGACCGCCCGCCGCGGGCTGCAGATCCAGACCTTGAACCCGTCCGGCACCGGCAGTTCGGCGGGAAGCCCGAGCAGCGGCTCGCGCAGGATTGCGCTGACGAAGCTGCTGGCAGCTTTGTTGGGGCGGCCGGGCCGGATCACCACCGTCGGCAGGCGGATGGAGACCGCGTCGAGGAAGCCGCGCCGGGTCGCGTCGGCCAGGAACAGCTCGGCGGCCGCTTTTTGCGCGCCGTAGGAGTTGGTCGGCACCTGGCGCGCGTCGTCGCCCAACACCGCGTCCTGCCCGCCGCCGAAGCTCGCCACCGAACTCGTGAACACCACCCGCGGCGTTTTCTCCAGCGCCCGGCAGGCATCGATCACCGCGTCGGTGCCGCGCACGTTGACGTTGCGGCCGAGTTCGTAATCGGCTTCGGCGGCGGCGCTGACCACCGCGGCCAGGTGGAACACGACATCGGTCTGTGGCGGGATCGCGCCGATCGGCATGTAAGCGAGGTCGCCGCCCAGGGTCCGGACCGGGAACGGGGCGTCCGGCGCCGGCGGCGGGTTGAGATCGAACAAGGTCAGGCTGCTGACCGGCGTGTCGCCCAGCTTGCCAGCGGCGGCAAGCCGCAGCGCGACCTTGCGGCCCAGGAACCCCGCCCCGCCCAGGATGGTGATATGCATGGCTGCCCTCCAGCAAATCTGCGCCGCAGCACTATCCCTCGGCCCGGCAGCGCGCAAATCTGCCAGCCATGCCGTTCGACGTCCCGTTCCGATTGCTGCCGAACCCGCGCCACGGTGTTCCGGGGGTCGTGACGCTGAACGCGGCCGGCTTTCGTCGCGCGCGGGCGGAGATCACGTCGTGGCCGGGTTACGCGCCGACGCCGCTGGTGCCGCTGCCCGCCGCCGCCGCGCAAGCCGGCGTCGCGGCGCTGCACATCAAGGACGAGGCGTCGCGGTTCGGGCTCGGCAGCTTCAAGGCGCTCGGCGGCGCTTACGCCGTGCTGGGCGTGCTCCGGGCCGAGCTGGCCCGGCGCGGCGTGGCGGCGCATGCGGCCACCGCCGACCTCGTTGCCGGCGTGCACGCGGCGGCGGCCGGCGGCGTCACCGTTTGCTGCGCGACCGACGGCAACCACGGGCGCAGCGTCGCCTGGGGCGCGCAGCGGTTCGGCGCCGCCTGCCGCATTTTCGTTCACGCCAGCGTCAGTGCCGGCCGGGCCGAGGCCATCGCGGCCTACGGCGCGACGGTCGAGCGGGTGCCCGGCACCTACGACGACGCCGTCCGCGCGGCGAGCGCGGCCGCGGATCGGCATGGCTGGTTCGTGGTCTCCGACACCTCCTGGCCCGGCTACACCGAGATCCCGCGTGAGGTGATGCAGGGTTACCGGCTGACCGTCGACGAGGCGCTGGACCAGATGCCGGACGCGCCCACCCACGTTTTCATCCAAGCCGGCGTGGGCGGGGTCGCGGCGGCCGTCGCGGTGCATTGCCGGGCGCGGATCCAACCGCCGCCGGCCGTCGTGGTGGTGGAGCCGGAGCAGGCCGCCTGCTTGCTGCTGAGCGCCGAAGCCGGGCGGGCGGTCACCGCGCCCGGTGCGCTCGACACGATCATGGCCGGGCTCGCATGCGGCGAGCCGAGCCTGCTCGCCTGGGGTGAGCTGGAGCGCTCGGCGGCGGCATTCATGGCGATCCCCGACGCGGCGGCGGTGGCGGCGATGCGGTTGCTGGCCGCGGCGGGCGTGGTGTCCGGCGAAGCCGGTGCGGCCGGGCTTGCCGGGCTGATGCTGGCAGCCGGCGACCCGGCCGCGCGTGCGGCGCTGCGGCTCGATGCGGACAGCCGAGTGCTGCTGTTCAGCACCGAAGGCGCCACCGACCCGGACCTATACGCCCGGCTGGTCGGCCGATGAGCGCCGTGGCCGAGCCCGGGGTGCGGCTGCCGCCCGCGGCACTCCTGCAGCTCGGGCTGGCGGTGGTGCTGCTGGGCGCGAGCTGGCCGGTGACGAAGGTGGCGTTGCTCGATGGCGCCGGGCCGTCCTGGTTCGCGCTGGGCCGGGCCGGGTTGTCGGCGGTGGTCGCGGCGGCGGCGGTCGCGGCGACGCGGGGTCTGCGGCTGCCGGGGCGGGCCGACCTGCCGGCGCTGCTGTCGATCGGGCTGCTGCAGCTGGCCGGGTTCTTCGCCTTCGCGCACGCCGCCGTCGCTTGGGTGCCGGCCGGCCGCACGGCCATCCTGTCCAACGCGACGCTGATCTGGACGGTGCCGATCGCCGTGCTGCTGACGCACGAGGCGATCTCGGCCCGGCGCTGGTTCGCCACCGGTTTGGGCGCGGCGGGCGTGCTGGTGCTGGTCGGGCCCTGGGCGATCGACTGGTCATCCGCCCCGGTCCTGCTGGGCCACGCCTTCCTGCTGGGGTCCTCGCTGTGTTGGGCGATCAGCATGGCGGTGGTGCGCCGGTTTCCGCCGCGGCAGCCCTTCTTCGCCCTGCTGCCTTGGGCCTTCGCGATCGCCACCGTGGCGCTGCTGCCGATGGCATTGGCGCACGGGGTGGGGCGTTGGAGCCAGCCAAGCCTGGTGTGCCTCGGCTGCATCGGCCTGGTAATGGCCCCGCTCGGCACTTGGTGCCTGGTGCAGGCGACGCTCGCGCTGCCGCTGATCGTGGCCTCGGTCGGCTTCCTGGCGGGGCCGGCCCTCGGCTTGGTGATCTCGGCCGCCTGGCTGGGCGAGCCGTTGACGGCCAGCGTGCTGGCGGGCGCAGGGCTGATCCTGGGCGGCGCGGCGCTGGCGGCGGGGAGTGCGGGGCGGTGATCCTGAAGACGGTCCGAATGGGGGAGGGGCGCCCGCTCGTGTTGCTGCACGGCCTGTTCGGGGCGGCCAGCAATTGGGGCCGGGTGCAGCGCCGGCTGGCCGAAGGGCGGCTGGTGCTGGCGTTGGACGCGCGCAACCACGGCGGCAGCCCGCACGAACCGGCGTTCGACTACCGGGTGATGGCGCGCGACGTGCTCGACACGCTCGACGCCGAGGGGGTCGGCGCCGCGGCCGTGGTCGGCCACTCGATGGGCGGCAAGACGGCGATGCACCTGGCGCTGGCCGCCCCGGACCGGGTGGAGCGGCTGGTCGTCGCCGACATCGCACCGGTCACCTACGAGCCGCATTTCCGCGCCATCGCGGCGGCCATGCAGGCGCTGCCGCTGCGGCCCGGCCTGACCCGCGCCGACGCCAATGCCGCCATGGCGGAGGCGGCGCCCGACCCGGACGTGCGGGCGTTCCTGCTGCAGAACCTGCGCTTCGGCGATCCGCCGGCCTGGCGCATCGGCCTCGACGAGATCGCCGCCGGGCTGCCGGCGATCGAGCGGTGGGATGCGTACGGCACCTATGGCGGGCCGGTGCTCGTGCTGCGCGGCGAGCGCTCGCCTTACGTGCAGCCGGAGCATCGGGCGTTGTTCCGGGCGCTGTTCCCGGCGGCGCGGTTCGCCAGCCTGCGCGACGCCGGGCATTGGCTGCATGCCGAAGCGCCGGACGCGTTCGTTGACACGGTGCGCGCCTTCCTCGGTTGAGGAATGTTGGGACTTGTCATGGTTCCGCGGCCGCCGCTGCCAGACCGCGCGGGGTGCGCTATGGTTGCGCTTGGAAAACGAGGAAGCGGATCGTGGCCAAGGACAACGAGGGGAAGAAAGCCGGGACGAAGCGGCGCGTCCTGATCGGGGGAGCGGTGGTCTGCGTCGTGGGCCTCGGCGCCTGGGGCGGCGTGACGCGCGCCGACGATATCGCGCGGCTGGCGAGCCGTTACGGCCTGATATCCTCCGCCTCGGCCAAGACGGCGGGTTCGGCAGCACGCGGCGCCGGCGGCCCGGCTAAGCCGGTGCCGGCCATGCCCACCGTCAACGGACGCGACGCCACCATCACCGTGATCACGCCGCGGCGCTGACCGGGGGCGCGGCGGCGCTCAGGTCGACTGCTTGATCGCCTTGCCGGCGTCCGACGCCCGCCAAAGATACCACGCCGCGGTCGAGCGGTAGGGCGCCCACGCGGCGCCGATCACGGCCAGCTCTTTCGGCTTCGGCGGCCGGTCGGTCGCGGTCAGCACTCGCCAACCGTCGCGCACGCCGAAATCGTCCACCGGCAGCACGTCCGGCCGGCCGAGGGCGGTGATGAGCACCATCTCGACCGTCCAGCGGCCGACGCCGCGGATCGTGATCATGCGGCCGATCAGCGTTTCGTCGTCCAGCGCCTCGGCTTCGGCCGCGCTTGGGACGACGCCGGCCAGCGCCTTGTCGCAGATGTCCCGGATCGCCGCCGTCTTGCTCGCCGAGAAGCCGCAGCCGCGCAGCGCCGCATCGGTCGTTGCTGCAATCTGCGCCGGGCTCGGATGGGCGCCGGCTGGGAACAAGGCATGGAACCGCGCCAGGATCGCGCGGGCGGCGTTGCCGTGCAGCTGCTGGTGGGCGATCGCCCGGATCAACGCCTCGAACGGCTCGACTCGCGGGCCGGCCGGGGGCGGCGGCCCGGCCCGCTCGATCAGCGGCGTGAACCCCGGATGGCTGGCGCGAAGATGGTCGAGCGCGGCCTCGTTGGACGCCATTCCGGTTCCCTGACGCGTTCGGCCGTTAAGTCATCGCTTACGATTGGCAATGGCCGGGATAATAGGCCTAGAATAGGCCGCGGGGAACGAGCCAGGAAAGTGCCGCGATGCGCCGTATCAGTCCAGGCTACGAGGACGAACAAGCCCAGGCTAATCGCCTGACCGGAAGCTTGGCCGGGCTGGCTTTCGCGCTGTTCCTGGTGGTGGTCGGCCTGGTCCTGGTGCAGCACCTGGCCAGCAAGGCGCGGCTCGAGGATTGCCTGCTGTCCGGCCGGATCGACTGCGACTCGATGCTGGCGATCACCCGCTAGTGCGGCATCCGACCGAACCGGATCAGTTTGGTCGGATTAAGTTGTTCTATCGACTTAGTCTTAGAGCACGACTCCCGAGCCGAATGGCTCGGGAAGTGCCCTAGCTCAGCAGCGAAGCGGCGACGTTGACCGTGAGCGCCACGATCACGGTGTTGAACACGAACCCGATCAACCCGTGCAATGTCGCCAGCCGTCGCAGCTTGCGGGACGTGATGACCACGTCCGACACCTGGAACGTCATCCCGAGCACCAGGGCGAAGTAGAGGAAGTCCCAATAATCCGGCGGCTCCTTGCCGGGAAACTCGAGCCCGCCATCCACCTCGGTGCCGCCGGGCGAGGTCGTGTAGTACTCATGCGCATAGCGGTAAGCGAACACGATATGGGTCACGAACCAGGACAGCAGCAGCGTGGCGCCGGCCAGGGCCACATGCAGCGCGCGCAGGTCGGCGGCCTTGTCCTTGGTGCCCGGTAGTTCCTGGATCAGCGCGGCAAAGCTGAACGCGACGCCGGCCAGGGTCACGAAGAACATCGTCCACTCGCCTTCCTGCTGCGCCATGGCGTGCTTGGCCATGGCGGTGTCGTCGCCTTCACGCAGGAACAGCAGCGCCGTCAGGGCGAGGAAAATAACGCCCGCAACATCCCAGGCCATGATCGACCGGGTCGACGCCGGCAAGGCGCGGGGCAGCAACGGGTAGGCGGCGAGCGCGACGGCGGCTGCAGCCACGGTGCGCAGGTGTCCGGCAGCGACCCGGACGGGCCAGGCGGCGAGGGAAGTCATGGGCGTCGGCTCCGGCTGCATACCGCCCGGGGTAAGCACATCGGCGCCGGCGGTCCAGCCGGGACCGGTTGCCGCGTTGCGGCCGCCATGCGAGTTTGATTCGGCACCGATCGCAGGTATCCGGGCTTTGCGTGTCTTCCAACCGCTGCGGCAAGCGCCGACGGCGCTGCTTTGGGGCGGCCTTTCGCTGTCCGCGCTCGGCGACCAGCTTTACGCGGTGGCGCTGGCCTGGGTCGCGGTCGGCGTGCTCGGCCGCCAAGCCGGCTATCTGTCGGCTCTGCAGGCCGGGGTGGTGCTGCTGGCGGTGCTCGGCATCGGGCGATGGGCCGACCGCTGGGATCCGCGGCGCAGCATGATCGCCGCCGACCTGGTGCGGGCGGCGATCCTGGCCGCGGTCGTGGCGGCCTGGCTGCTGATGGGCCGTCCGCACGCGGCGGGGCTGGTGGCGGCGGTGGTGGTATTGGCGCTGGGACAAGCCGTGTTCCAGCCGGCGCTGCAGGCGGTGCTGCCCGGCGTCGTCGCGGACCCGAGGCTGCTGCCGGCGGCCAACGGGCTGCTCGACGCGACCGAGCGGAGTGCCCGGCTGCTCGGCCCGGGCCTGGTCGGCTTGGTCGCGGGGATCGTGCCGGTCGTGCATTTCCTCACCCTCGACGCGCTCAGCTTTCTAGCCTCCGCCTTGGCCTTGCGGCTGATCGGCCGGTGGCGGCCGGCCTCGGTCCCGCGGCTCACGACGCGGGAGCCGCTCTGGCACGGCATTTTCCGCGGCCTGCGGGCAGTGCGCAGCCATCGCCTGTTGGGGTTCACGCTGTCGGTGAGCGCCCTGGTCAATGGCGGCTGGTTCGCGACCTACTTCCTGGCAGTGCCGCTGCTGATTGAGCGGAACGGGCTGACGGGGCCGGGTGGCGGCGGGCTCGGCGCCTTCGGCCTGGTGATCTCGGCCTATGGCTGCACCAACCTGGCCGGCACCTTGGTCCTGGGCGGCCGAACCCTGCCGAAACGGCCGCAGTTCCTGATGTTCGGCGGCACGGCGCTGACGGGAGCCGGCATGGTCCTGCTGGGCCTGGCCGGGCTGCTGCCGGCGGCTTGGCAGCTTGTCGGGCTGGCCGCGGGAGCGGCGGTCAGTGCGGTCGGCGGCCCGATGAGCGACATCCCGGTGGCCGTGCTGCGGCAAACCCGGCTGCTTCCGGGTGACCGGGCGGCGGCGATGCGCGCATCCATGGCGATGGGCAATTCCGGGACGCTGGTGGCGATGCTCGCGGCGCCGTCGGTGATCGCGCGGGTGGGCGTCGTGCCGTTCATCGTTTGCTGCGGCGGCTTGCTGTTGGGCCTCGGCGCGCTCGGGCTGCTGCGGCATTGGCGTTGGGTTGAACCCACGGTGGGCGAGCCGGCCAGGACTCTGCCCTGACCCGCCGGGGGCGAGCGCCCCCGGACCCGCCGGCCTATGCGCGGATCAGCCCTGTGGCCGGCGGCACGTCCTCGCTGCCCGGAAAGGCTTGCAGCAAGGCCCGGCGGTCGAGCTTCAGATGCGCGGCCAGCAGCCCCTTCGCGAGCGCCCGCAGGTCGAGGCTGGGCTGCAGGTCGCGCGCTTCGAACAGATTGCCGTCGGCCAGGCCCGGCCAGTCGGCTTGCACCCGGCCACCCGCCACGGCGCCGCCGGCCAGGAACGCGACCGTCCCGGTGCCGTGGTCGGTGCCGCCGGTGCCGTTCGCGTGCACGGTGCGGCCGAACTCGGTCATCACCAGCACCGCCGTCCGCTGCCACGCCTCGCCCAGCCCGTCGCGCAGCGCCGTCAACCCATCATCGAGCTGCTTCAGCGGGGCCGCCAGCCGCTGCACCTGGCCGGCATGGGTGTCCCAGCCGCCCAGCTCCATCGCCGCGACGCGCGGCCCGTCGGCCGCAGCGAGCAACCGGCCGGCGGTGCCGGCGAGAGTGGCGAACGCATAACGCCCGCCAGCCGGCGCATCCGGCTGATGCATCGCGAGCTGCGCGCCGGTGAACCCGCGCTCGGCCAACCCTTGCCGCAGCGACGGGCCGGTGACCGGGTCGGCGGCATGCAACGCGATCAGGCGGGCATAGAGGTCCGGCTGCGGCTGGGTGAAGCTTTGCGGCGCATAGGCGCCGACCGGGGCCGGCCCGCGCAGCAACAACGGCGCGCTGATGCCGATCGAGATGGGCTGCGCCGTCGCGGGTCCGGCCGCCATCTGCCCGACTGCGCGGTTCAGCCAACCCGAGGTCATGCGCTGGTCGGCGCCGCTTTCCATCAGGTCCTGCGCCTCGAAATGGCTGCGGGTGCGGACGT
Organism: uncultured Alphaproteobacteria bacterium; assembly: GCA_963752225.1. Lineage (GTDB taxonomy): Bacteria > Pseudomonadota > Alphaproteobacteria > Acetobacterales > Acetobacteraceae > JBBROS01. Next base: position 787,072 of record CAVVXS010000007.1, read on the forward strand.
GGCCGGCGACCGCGTGCACCGGCAGCAGCTCACCGGCGCGATACATCCCGTGCAGCCCGGTGAGAACAGGGTGCAGCGCGAAATAGCCGCCGAGTTCGAGCATGCCGTCCGGCTGTCCCGGCGCCGGCGGCAGCAGGCTGCCGCGTTGGGCGGCGAGCGCGGCGTCGCCGTACGGGATCACCGCTGCGAGCCCGTCGAGCGCGCCGCGCAGGATGACCACGACCAGCCGGCGGTCCGTCGGCGCCGCGGCCAGGGCCAGCGAGGCGCGGCCGAGGCTGATGGCCGCCCCGAGGCCCAGCAGTGCGCCGCGGCGGCTGAGTCGGTGACGGTAGGCGGGTCGCGTCATGGTCAGCGCCTTTGCATCTCGGGAGAAGCGAGCAGCAGTGTGACGGCGTCGCGCCGCGACCCGGCCTGGCGGAGGGCCGTTGCCGTCGCCGGGCTCAGCAGCGGGCCGAGCGCCGCATCGGCCAATTGCATCGGCTCCGGCAGCTCCGGTCGGCCGGCAAAGCCATAGGCCCAGTCCACCCGGCGCAGCAGCGCCTCCGGCCCGGTCCATTCCGCCGCCGCGTCCACCCAGCCGTTCGGCAGCGGCGCGTTGAACGCCGGCTGCCCGAGCCCCGCCAGCAGCGGCAGCAGGTCCGGCCGGCGCTCGGGCGGGAGGGCGGCGGCGCGGAACACCGCAATCAGGTAGTCCTGCGGCGGCCGCACTTTCGTCAGCTTCTCCCAGGCGGCCGGGAGGTCCACCAGCGCCGCCGCCGCCGCGCCGAGGTCGCCGCCGGTGTCGCGCAGCACGCCCTCGATCCGCCGGACGGCGGCGGCCGGCGGCACGTCGGCGACGAAATGCTGCACGAGCTTCGTAGCGAGGTGCCGATACGTCGCCGGATGCGTGCCCAGCGCCTGCAACGCGAGCACGCCGCCGTCCTCGCCTTCCGGATAGCGGCGGCCGAGCACCAGCTTGTCGCCGGGCTCGGCCAAAGCGGGGCGGAAGCGGAAGCCGGGCGGGTCGTTCCGTTCCACCGACCAGCCGGTGAGCACGCGGCCAAATTCGGTCACGTCCGCCTGCGAGTAGCCGGACGCCGGGCTCACGGTGTGCAGCTCGAGGCATTCGCGGGCCAGGTTCTCGTTCAAGCCGCGGTTGCCGCGTTTGCCGGCCGGGCTGTGCGGCCCCGCCGACATGGGGTTGTCGAGGTAGACCAGCATCGCCGGGTGACGCATGACCGCCAGCAGCATGTCGGCGAAGCGGCCGGTGACGTGCGGCCGGATGGCGTCGTGCACATAGGCGCCGACCAGTGAGGCGATCATGCCTTTGCGGATGCTGACGGTGAAATGGTTCGCCCAGAACCAAACCAGGCGCTCGCGGAACGGTGTTCCGGTGGTCAGGGCATGGTCCAGCAGGGCCCGGCTGTCGGCACGGTAGATCGCCCGGGCGTGTCCGGTCTCGGCGGTGGCAAGCGGGCCGCCTGCCGCGTCCTTGCCGTCCCGGCGTGCCTGCCGGTCCTGCTCGAAGGCCGCGAACGCCTCGGCCACGCTGGCCGCCGGCGGGCCCGGGTCGGGCCCCGCCAGTTGCTGCACGAGCCAGCGCCGCGGGTCGGCGAGATCGACCTCCCCAGGGGTTCGCCCGAGCCCGAACCGGATGCTGGCGACGGCGGCGGTCGTGTCCATGGGGTTGACCTGTGGCCTCGATCGTTACGGCGGTTCGGAACGCGCGGTCGTGTGCAGCGGACGGGGTTTGCATCGCCGCACCATGCTGCTATACGGCGCGCCTCGCGTCGGCCCACGGGCGGCGCGGCCGGCGGGTGCTTAGCTCAGGTGGTAGAGCAGCTGACTCTTAATCAGCGGGTCGTAGGTTCGAACCCTACAGCACCCACCACGCCGTTTCATCTCACCAGCAACTGCTCTGAAGCACCGACGCGGTCATAGCTGCGCTATGACGAGCCTCGACCACGCGTCCATCAAGGAGCTCCCGATCAACTTGTTCCGCCGGCGGCGGGTCGGCCTGTTCGATCCGCTCGAGCAGGACGGGGACTTCAAGGTGATCATCCCGGCGCAGGAAGCCGTGATCCCGGCCTGCCCGGTTGTCCAGTCCAGCATGGCCGGGGCGCCCGCCAGCGCCGAAGCGCCCTTCCATTACCTGTTTCCCGAAGTGGCGATGACCCGTGTCGCCAACGCGATCGTGTCGAGGACCGGGGCGGTGCTGAGGAACAACATGGCCATCGAGGAAACGCTCGAAGGGTCGCTGGCCGAGAACTTCAGCCAAGCCGACCTCGGCGATCCCGTGGACGCTCCCACCGTGGTTGCCGCGTCGCGCTACGGCAACTTCAACCACGCCATCTTCATGTGCGAGATCCTGCCGCTGTTCTACGTCGCATCGCTGGACGAGCAGACCCGTCTCGCGCCCAAGATTCTGTATTTCGACCGCCGCTATTGCAGCCCGGCGTTCGAAGCCGAGCGCTTCACGCTGCTCGACGCGCTCGGCTTGAGCGGCGCGACGCGGGACGGTTGGGCGAACAGCGCGGTCCGGGCCGACACGGTCTTGATCCCCACCGTGTCCCGGCGGCAGGGTGCGTTCCGGGCCTCGCTCATCACCCGGTTCCTGACCGGCACCTTTGCCGCGTACCGGCCGCCGCCGGGGGCCGCTGCGGCCGGAGCCGAGCGGATCTACATCTCGCGCCGCCACGCGGCCTCGCGCGTGCCGGAGAACATAGACGAGCTCGAAGCTGCCGCGGTTGAGCGCGGGTTCACGCCGGTGCATCTCGAGAACCTCACCATCGCCGAACAGATTACCCTGATGCGGGGTTGCCGGCTGGTGATTGCCGAGCATGGCGCGGGGCTGGTGAACCTGATGTTCTGCGTCGGCGGCACCCGGGTGGTCGAGCTGTTCCCGAGTGCCATGTATGCCAAGTGGACGTTCCGGTTCACGGCCTATGTCGCCGGCGTGGATTATGCCTGCGCCGCGTTCGCGGTCCCGGAGGGCTGGGTCTATAACCGCGACCCCGTCTACATTCCCATCGACGACTTCATCCGCTGCCTCGACAGCCTCGTGACCGATTGAGGGCAGGCGGGGAGTCCGTCACGGTGCGGGTCCCGTGACCGGCGCCTGCCGCGCGCCTTGCGGACGGCGCTCCAACACGACGACGCTGTCGTAGCAGCAGACCGCGTCGGTCGTACGCGTGAACGGCGACACCGGCAGGGCGCCGCGGGTGTGCATCGCGTTCAGGTCGTCCAGCCGATCCTTGACGAACTCCATGAACGAGCCCGGCGCCCGCACCCCGGCGTCGAACTCGGGCCAGTAGCAAGTGTGGGTGTCCTCGACCAGGTAGACGCCGCGCGGGTGCATGCGCTGATACAGCAGGTCGAATGTCGCGATCATGTGCGGCATGCGGTGGCTGCCGTCGTCGAGCACGATGTCGATCCGCGGATGCGCCTCGAGGATCCGGTCCATGAGCGCCGGGTCGTCCTGGCTGCCGATGAAGATCTCGATGCCGTCGGAGGCGTGCTGCGCGCAGTCCGGGTCGATGTCGACGCCCAGGATGGTCGCGCCGGGACCGAAATACTCCTTCCACATCGCCAGCGAGCCGCCGCCGAACACCCCGATCTCCAGCACGGTCGGGGATTGGCCGCGGAACCGGGCGAAGTGCCGTTCATAGATGTCGAAATAATGCAGCCATTTGTGCATGCGAAGATGCGCGTTGTTCATGAAGTAGCGGTGGAGAGTTCCCTCAATCGCCATGGCAGCACCTCGCCTGGAACCTCGAGCCTCGTGCGCGACGACTGCCGGTGCAAGCCCGCATCACGCCGTCTCATTTCCCGCTTTGGGCGCCGGCGGCGCCTGCATGACGACCAGGCCGGCCAGGCGCAACGCCTCCGCCAGGTGTTCGGCCCTGCGTTCTCCGGCCGTTGCGCCGCCGCACCAGCGCCTGGGCGATGATGCTGCGAAGATAGGTGGGGTCGGCGGGCGTCAGATCGGGTGTCCAGCGGCTTTCGCCGGCTCCGCTGCGCGCAGCGCTCCATCCCTGAGCACGAGCGAGGCGTCGTGCCACCGCGCGACCTCGGCCCGGTGAGCGATCGAAAGGATGGTGGTGTTGGGCAACTGCTCGCGCAGGAGGCGGTACAGATCGGCTTCGGCTTCCGGATCCAGGCTAGCCGTCGCTTCGTCCAGAAACAGCCAGGCCGGCTCGAGCAGGAGCGCGCGGGCCACGGCCAAGCGCTGCTGCTCGCCCCCGGACAGCCGCTGCGCCCAGGGCTGCTCGGTGTCCAGATCGGGCAGCAAGGCATCCAGCCCGACGTCGGTCAGCGATCGACGCACCGCCGCGTCTGAAATCTCCGACGGCGACCGCGGGTAGGCGACCGCATGGCGCAGCGTGCCGAGTGGGATGTAGGGGCGTTGCGGCAGAAACAGGATCTTGCCCGAAGGCCGCTCAACCGTGCCGCTGCCGAACGGCCAAATGCCGGCGATCGCGCGGAACAAGGTGGATTTCCCGGTGCCCGACCGCCCTGACACCACCGTGGACCGCCCCGACGGCAGGTCCAGATCAGCCCCGGCCAGCAGCGCCCGGCCGTCCGGCAATGCCAGCGTCACATCATGCAGCACGACGCCGTCGCCCCCCGATCGGACGCGCACGCCGCCTTCCGCCAGAGCCCGCGCGGTGCCGATCGCGTTGTGGAAACCGGTCAAGCGGTCGACGGTGGCGCGCCAGACCGCCAACTCGGCATAGGAATTGACAAACCAGGACAGGGCATCCTGCACGGTCGCGAAGGCGCCGGCGATCCGGGTCAGGTCGCCGAAGGTGATGGCGCCTGAGAAATAGCGCGGACCAGCCACCACGAACGGGAAGATGGCCGCGACTTGGCTGTAACCGGCGATTAAGGCATTCACCTTTTTCTGCCGGTTCATCAGCGACCGGACGTTGCCGATGATTGCCGCGAACCGGGTCCGCAAGCCGAATTCCTCCGACGCCTCGCCGGCGTGCAGCGCGACGCCTTCGGCGTTCTCCCGCACCCGCACCAGGGCGAAGCGGAACTCGGCCTCGACCTTCTGCCGCTGGAACTCGATGCTGGCGAGCGGCTTGCCGATCAGGTGGGTGAGGGCGGTGCCGAGGATCGCGTATAGGATGGCGACGAACACCATGTAGCCGGGGACCGGCACTCCGAGCAGCGTGACCGTGCCCGACAACACCCACAGGATCTGCGCGAAGCTGATCAGGGTCACGACTTGCGACAACAGCTCGAGCCCGAGCCGCAGCGTGTCGTCGGTGAAGGAGCGCATATCTTCGGCGATCCGCTGGTCCGGGTTGTCCGTCGCGCCCGGGCCTTGCTGCAACCCGATCGTGTAATAGGCGCGGTCGGACAGCCAGTCGGCCAAGAGCCGGCCAGTCATCCAGGCGCGCCAGCGGATCTGCAGCCATTGGCGCAGGTAGGTGCGGTAGATCGCGATCAGGACGTAGGCGGCGGCCAGGAGGGTGAAGCCTGGCATGTAGCCGTCCTCGCCCGAATGGCCGAACAGCAGCAGCGATTGGAATGCGGTGCCATCCTTATTTTGGATGCTGTTGAAGAACGCGCCCTGCCAGGTGTTGAGCTGGACGTTGATCCACACGATGACGAGGTTGAGCACGATGATGCTTGCGAGCAGCAGGCGCGCGCTCCAGCGCTCCTCGGAGCGGAAATACGGCAGCGCAAGCCGCCAGGCGTCGCGCAGGACGGCGCCGATGCCGGGCTTCACGCAGGTTCTCCCGCGCCGCGCTTGATGCGCAGGCGGATCACTCCGCGCACCTCGTCGGCCGGGATCACCCGGCCCTTGCGCAAGATGTCGATGCGCCCGGCCCCGGCAAGCCGGACGGCGGCTTGGCGAACCGGCGTCAGCAGCGACTGCCAGCCGTCCGGATCCGGGCCGGGATGCAAGGCCCGGGCGACTTCGCTGGGGCAGATCGACTTGTCGGGGCCGCGGGCGGTGGTCAGCTGGAGGATGCTGGCTTCGATACGGGTCGGCTCGGTCATGGCGGCGACGCTGGCGCAAGCCGGGTGTCGCCGCAAGTCGCTGCGTCAGGCGGTATGGCGCGTCTGAACGGCCGTGCCGAACAGGCTGCCTTCCCCGGCATCGCAGCCCAGGCCGGACAGCAATGCCCGCTGGGCCTCGGTTTCGATTCCGGGGACGACGCTGCGCAGGCCATGGCTGCGGGCCATGCGCAGCAAGGTCGCGACCGAGGCCGTCGCGGCGGCAATGCCCGGCACGGCGGCGATGGCGCCGGGTGCAAACACGACCGTCGAGAGCGGCAGGCGCGGCACCAATCCGGCCGTCCGGGCCGAGAACCCGCGCAGGGCGACGCCGATGCCTTGGTCCCGCATCGCCGACAGCGCGAGCAGGGCCTCGATGCCGGCCTGCTCGACACCGCCGCGCGACACGGCAAGCTCGAGTTGGTCCGCCGCCGTGCCGGCCCGGAGGAGCGCCTCAGCAGCAAGGGCGGGAAGCGGTTGGAACGGGGGGGACACGGCGAGGCTCACGAGCAGGCCGCTCGATTGCGCCAGTTCACAGGCGAGTTCGAGTGCCGCCGAGACCGGCACGCCGGCCGGCACACGAACGGTGTAGCCGATCCGCTCGCCGGAGCTTAGCGCGAGCCGTGGGGTGGCTCGGAACCGAGGCCGGATGTCGGTCGGATAGGGCGCGGGACGCCGGGCAAGATGCTGGACGAACGTCATCGGGGGTGATGTTCCAGGAACGGGTTGCCGTCTCGTTTTCCGGGAAAAACCTGAAGAAGGTCTTAATGGTGGCCGTGGCGGTTGTGAGATCGTGCCGCGCCGCTGGCTGGAACCGCGGCCGTTGTCGCCCCACTTACCGGCCTGACCTAAAACGGAGACATCTATGATCGACGTCTGGACCTGGCCCACCCCGAACGGCCACAAGGTGCACATCGCGCTCGAGGAGTTGGCGCTGCCGTATACGGTCATTCCGGTCAATATCGGCGGTGGCGACCAGTTCAAGCCGGAATTCCTGGCGATCAACCCCAACCATCGGATCCCGGCGATCGTCGATCATGACGGGTTGGGAGGCCGCCCGGTGACGCTGTTCGAGTCGGGTGCGATCCTGATCTACCTGGCGGAGAAGGCAGGTCGGCTCATTCCGGCCGATCCGCTCGAGCGGCTCGCCTCTCTGCAGTGGCTGATGTTCCAGATGGGCGGGGTGGGGCCGATGTTCGGCCAGTATAACCATTTCGCGGCCTACGCGCCGGAACAGCTTCCCTACGCGATCGAACGCTACACCAATGAGGTCAAGCGCTTGCATCGCGTGCTGGACAAGCGGCTGGCGGACGCCGAGTACCTGGCCGGCGGCGAGTATAGCATCGCCGACATCGCCACCTTCCCCTGGGTGCGAAACCCGGAGCGGCGAGGGATCGCGCTGACGGATTATCCCAACGTGCAGCGCTGGCACGACGCCATTGCAGCCCGTCCGGCGGTGCAGCGCGGGGTCGAGGTGCTGGCCGAGCACCGGCGGCAGGGTGCGATCAGCGACAAGGAACGCGAGATCATGTTCGGCAAAACGCAGTTCGCCGCGCGCTGAGCTGCCGAGCGGCGTTTAGTCAAGGCGTCCCCGCCCGCAATCCCGGTCAGTCCGGGAGGGGCGGGCGGGTGACGCCGACGGCGCTACTTGATCTTCGCTTCCTTGAACGCAACGTGCTTGCGCGCCACCGGGTCGTACTTCTTCAGCTCGAGCTTGCCGGTCGTGGTGCGGGCGTTCTTCTTGGTGACATAGAAATACCCGGTGTCCGCGGTCGAGACGAGCTTGATCTGAACGGTGTTGTTCTTGGCCATGGCCGGAACCCTATGAATTGCGATGCGGCCGGCGGGGCCGCGAAGGGCGGGAACATGCGCATCCGGACCCGCGGGGTCAAGTCCGGCGTGCGCGTGGCGCTCGAACGGCGGTCAGGGCGGCGCCGACAACAGTGCCGCAGCATAGGCGGTCGGATGGGCGACCAGGAAGCGGGCGGCGGTCAGGTCGGCGTCGCGGGCCTCGGACGCCGGGCAGGCACTGCGCAGCGCGAGCGCCTCCGCCGCGGGCAAGGGCGCGCGGGCGCCGCGATGCCGGGCGATTGCGTCCGACAGGAGCGACGTGCCGCGATCGAGCGCCTGCAACTGCGACGCCAGGTTGTCCGGACCGAGGCTGGTGCACACTTGCGGCAGCACGCCGAGGCCCTGGATCGGCCAACCTGACGGGGCCAGCACCCGGCTCCATGACACGAACAGCTCGCCCCCGTCGGGCAGCACCTTGATCGTCTGCACGAGGCCTTTGCCCAGCGTCGCGCTGCCGACGACGACGCCGCGGCCTCCGTCCGAAAGGGCGGCGGCCATGATCTCCGCGGCACTCGCCGAGCGGCCATCTACCAGGACGACAACCGGGCGGCCGCCGGCGAGGTCGGTGCCGCTGCCGTGCCATTCATGCGCCGCTTGCGGGTCCCGACCGGCGGTGATGGCCACCAGGCCGTGGTCGAGCACCAGGGCGATTGCCGCCACCGCCTGCCGCAGCAGGCCCCCGCGATTGCCGCGCAGGTCGAGCACCACCCCGCGGATCGGCCGCCCCGCCGCGCCTTGCAGGTTGCGGGTGAGTTCACGGGCCAGACGCTGATCCGTGTCGGCGTTGAAGCTGATGATCCGGACCAGCAGAATGTCGTTCAAGCGGGTTGGGAACACGGTCTCGGCCGGCAGCACGGCACGCTCGAGATCGACGGTGCGCAGCGGGCCGCCGCGGGCGCGGACCGACAACGTCATGTCGGTGCCCTCCAGCCCGGCGATCCAGCCATGCACGGTCTCGAGGTCCTTGCCGGCGGTCGACTGTCCGTCCACCGCGAGGACGCGATCGCCGACCCGGATGCCGGCTTCGGCGGCGGGGCCGTCGGCATTGACGCCGGTGACGACGAAGCCGGTGCGGTCACGGGCGATGGTGAGACCGACTCCGGCCTCGCCGGATCGGCGCGCGCGGTCAAGATCGGCGGCGCCGGGCGGGATATAGCGCGAATAGGGGTCGAGGTGGTTGAACACCTCGTCGAAGAAGCTGGCGACCTCGGCGTTGAACCCGGCGGCGCGGAAGCTGGGCGACACGGTCGCGGCCGCCTCCAGCACGCTTGCGGCCAAGACGGCCCACTCGCCGGGGTCGTCGCCCTTGGGCGCCGGCCGGCTGAACACCGGGCGCCCGTCCTGCAGCAGCACCACGGTGCCGTCGCGCAACTCGGTCGTGAGCGAGCCGTCGAGCGACGCCGGTGCGCTGAGGCCCCACAAGGCGAGCTGCTGCACCGATACCGGCTCGAGGGCGCGCGGCGCGATGAAGGCGAGCGCGGTGGAGAACACCGAGATGGCGAGCGACAGGTCGAACCCTTCACGCATCCGCGGCGCCTGGGCGAAGGCTGGCGACCAGATCGGGCAGGCCAGCAGCAGCAGAACCGCGGCCAGCCGCCTCACCGGCGGGTCTGCCGACCCTGGCGGCCCGCCCGGCCCGGCGCCCGGCTGCCGGGCTCGGGCCGTTGGTCGGGCCTGGCGCGGCTGCCGGGTGCGCCGGCCATGGCGAAGATCATGCCGCCCGTCACCGGGCTCGCTTCGACCAGGCGGACCTCGACCTCCTGCGCCAAGTGCCAGGTGATGCGGGTGCGGCGGCCCGAAAGCGATTGGGTCGGCTCGTCGTAGACAAAGAAGTCGTCGCCGAGGCCAGACATCGGGATCAGCCCGCTGGCGCCGCTGTCGAGCACGGTGATGAACACGCCGAAGCGCTGCACGCCGGAGATACGCGCGGGGAAGGTGGCGCCGACCTTGTCGGCCATGTAGGCGGCGAGGTAGCGGTCGATGGCGTCACGCTCGGCCAGCGCGGCGCGGCGTTCGGTGGCGCTGATGTGCTCGGCGATTTCGGGGAAGCGGGCGGGTTCGTCCGGGTCGAGGCCGCCGAGGCCGAGCTTCAGGCCGGTGATGAGCGCCCGGTGCACCAAGAGATCGGCGTAGCGGCGGATCGGGCTGGTGAAGTGGGCGTAGCGGGTCAGAGCGAGACCGAAATGGCCGATGTTGTCGGGGCTGTACGAGGCCTGCATTTGCGCCCGCAGCACGATCTCGTTGACGAGCGGCGCTTCCTCCGTGCCAGCGACCTTTTGCAGCACGCGGTCGAGGTCGCGCGGATGCAGGGCGTTGCCCGGTGGCAGCGAGATGTCCATGCCATGCAGCAGGGTGCGAAGCGCCTCGAGCTTCTCCTCGGACGGCGGCGCGTGCACGCGGTACATGCAGGGCCGGTGCAGCCGTTCCAGCTCCTCCGCCGCAGCGACATTGGCGAGGATCATGAACTCCTCGATGAGCTTATGGCTGTCGAGGCGTGGCCGGGGCACGATCCGCTCGACCTTGCCGTCGACGAGGAACACCTGGCGCTCCGGCAGGTCGAGGTCGAGCGTGCCGCGCGTTTGCCGGGCCGCCAGCAACTTTTCGAAGGCGGCATACAGATGCCTGAACCGGTCCTCGCCGGCGTCCCGGCTTTCCTGCACCTGCGTGTAGGTCATGCGGGCATGGCTGCGCATCAGCCCGCGGCCGAAGCGGTGCGAGGTTTTCCGGCCCGCGGCGTCGATCCGCATGTCCACGAACAAGCAGCCGCGGTCCTCATTGGGGCGCAGGCTGCACCAGCCGTTGCTGAGCTCCTCCGGCAGCATCGGCACGACACGGTCGGGGAAGTAGCAGGAATTGCCGCGGCTCGAGGCGGCGCGGTCCAGCGGCGAGCCGGGCCGGACGTAATGGGCGACGTCGGCGATGGCGACGATTAGGCGGTAGCCGTTGTTGGACGTGTCGGGTTCGGCCCAGACGGCGTCGTCGAAGTCGCGCGCGTCCTCGCCGTCGATGGTGATGAGGCCGAGGTCGCGCAGATCCTCGCGCTTGCCGAGCGGGGTGGCGCGGGCGCGGCGGGCGGCGGCGAGCGCCTCGGGGCTGAACTCGGTGGGGATGTCGTGGGTGTGGATGCAGATCAGGCTGACGGAGCGGGCGTCGCCCATTTTGCCCAGCCGCTCGGTGATGCGCGCGGGCTTCAGCCCGAGCCCGGCATCGGGCAGCGGGGTGGCGGATACGATCTCGTCGTCCTCGGCGCCCATCTCCTCGCCGGGCGGGATGCGCCACTCGGCCTTGGCCCGGCGATCGGTGGGCACCACGCGGCCGCCGCCCTGCGGGTTCGGCCGGAACACGCCGAGGATCCGGCCGGGCGCGTCGGACAAGCGCTTGACCGTGCGGCCTTCGTACTTGCCGTTGCCGATGGGGCGCAGCCGGGCCAGCACGCGCTCCCCGGGGGCCAACGCTGCCTGGCCGCGGCGCTCGGGGTGCATCAGCACCATCGGTGGCGGCCCGTCCCCTTCCCAATCCACCGGGCGTGCGATCGGCTCGCCGTCATTGTCGGTTCCGGTGATGCGCACGACGGTTGCCTCGGGCAGGCGCCCGGGCGGGGCAAAGCGGCGATGTCCGGCCGGGGCGATCGCGCCATCCTCCTTCAGCGTGCTGAGCAAAGCGCGCAATGCCGGCTTCAGTTCGGGTCCAATCCCGAATTCCCGGGCGATCTCGCGCTTGCCGACCCGGCCTGTCGAGGCGGCGATGAAGGCGCGGATCGCGTCGCGGGTGGGCAGGGTGCCGGGCGGTGGCGCGTCGGCCGGCTCGGCGCGAGAGCGGGCGCGGCTGCCGCGAAGCCGGCGCGCCACTACCCGGCCTTGCGCGCCGGTGGATGAGCCGACGGTTTCTTCCCGGTCGCACGCTTGGCCGGCTTTTTTGCCGCGGCCTTCTTGGCTGATGCGGGCTTCGTCGCGGTCCCGGGCGCAGGCGCGGCTTTCGCGGCCGCTTTCTTCGGCGCCGCCTTCGCCCGTCCCTTGCCCTTCAACGCCTTGCCGCGCTCGGCCAGCAGCGCCACCGCGTCATCGAGCGACATATCGTCGATGCCCATGTCCTTCGGCAGGTTCGCGACCGTCGAACCATGCTGCGCGTAAGGACCGAACCGCCCTTTCTTGATCATCACCGGCTGCTTGTCCTTCGGATGCGGCCCAAGGCTCCGCACGCTGTCGAGCTTCTTGGCCAGCGCGTCCACGGCCCGGTTGATGCCGACCGACACCACGTCGTCGTCCTTGTCGAGCGAGGCGTAGACGCTGCCCATCCGCACGAACGGCCCGAAGCGGCCGATGCCGGCCTCGATCGGCTCGCCCCGCTCCGGGTGCACGCCCACCAGCCGCGGCAGCGACAACAGGCCGATCGCCTGCTCCACCGTGATGCTTTCGCCGTCCATGCCCTTCGGCAGCGAGGTGCGGCGCGGTTTCGATTTCTTGTCTTCGGGGTTGGGTTCGCCCTGCTGCACATAGAGGCCATAGGGGCCGCGCCGGACGGTGATCGTCTCGCCGGTCACCGGATGGTGGCCGAGTTCACGCATCCCTTCTTTGAGCGTCTCCCCGGCCTGATCGCCGCTCTCGATCGCGAGGCGGCGCGTGTATTGGCAGGCGGGATAGTTGGAGCAGCCGATGAAGCTGCCGTGGCGGCCGAGCTTCAGGCCGAGCCGGCCCGCATGGCAGGCCGGGCACAGGCGCGGGTCGCTGCCGTCCGCCGGCGCCGGGAAGAAGTGCTCGCCGAGGTCGTGGTCCAGCGCGTCGATCACGTCGGAAATCTTCAGCTCGCGGGTCTGCTCGACGGCGAGGCTGAACTGCTCCCAGAACGCCTGCATGACGGCGCGCCACTCGGCACGGCCGCCGCTGATATCGTCGAGCTGCTCCTCCAGCGCGGCCGTGAAGCCGGTATCGACGTAGCGCTCGAAGAAGCTCGTCAGGAAGGCGGTTACCAGGCGGCCGCGGTCCTCGGGGATGAAGCGGCGGTTCTCCATCCGGACGTATTCGCGGTCGCGCAAAACGGAGAGGATGCTGGCATAGGTGCTGGGCCGGCCGATGCCCAGCTCCTCCATCTTCTTGACCAGACTCGCCTCGGAGAAACGCGGCGGCGGCTGGGTGAAATGCTGGTCGGCGTTCACGCGCTCGCGGTCGACCGGATCCTTTTCATGCATCGGCGGCAGCATGCGGCTTTCGTCCGCCCCCGCCTGAGAGCCTTCCGGCGCGTCGTCCACGTCCTCGCGGTAGAGCTTCAGGTAGCCGTCGAAGGCGACGATGGAGCCGTTTGCGCGCAGCCTCGTGCCACCGGAGGCGACGTCGACGGCGACCTGGTCGAGCTCGGCCGATTGCATCTGGCTGGCGACGGCGCGCTTCCAGATCAGCTCGTAGAGGCGGCGCTGCTCGTCGTTGAGGTAGCGGGCGACGCTGTCCGGGGTGCGGGCGACGTCGGTCGGGCGAACCGCCTCGTGCGCTTCCTGGGCGTTCTTGGCCTTGCTGCTGTATTCGCGCGGCTGGGCCGGCACGTAGTCGCGGCCGTAAGCCTCGCCGACATGATCGCGGATCGCCATCATGGCTTCGCGCGCCATCTGCACGCCGTCGGTCCGCATATAGGTGATGAGGCCCGTGGTCTCGCCTTGCAGCTCGACACCTTCGTAAAGCTGCTGGGCGCAGCGCATGGTCGCTTGGGCGCCCATGCCCAGCTTGCGCGAGGCTTCCTGCTGCAAGGTGCTGGTGGTGAACGGCGCCGGCGGGTGGCGCTTGACCCGGCGACGCTCGATCTGGGCCACGGTGAAGCTGCCGGCCTCGACCGCGCGCTTGGCGGCCAGCGCCAGCGCCTCGGTGTTCAGATCGAACTGGTCCAGCCGCTTGCCGTCGAGATGGGTGAGGCGCGCGGTGAACGGAGCGCCGGCCGGCGTCAGGAAGTGCGCCTCGACCGTCCAGTACTCGCGCGGCCGGAATGCCTCGATCTCGGCTTCCCGCTCGCATACCAGACGCAACGCCACCGATTGCACCCGCCCGGCGCTGCGGCTGCCGGGCAGCTTGCGCCACAGCACCGGCGAGAGGGTGAAGCCGACCAGGTAGTCGAGCGCCCGCCGCGCCAGGTAGGCCTCGATCAGCGGCTGATCGAGCTCGCGCGGGTGGGCAATGGCGTGGGTGACGGCCGATTTGGTAATTTCGTTGAAGGTGATGCGGCGCACGTCGACGCCGCGCAGCGCCTTTTTCTCCTCCAGCATGGCGCGCACGTGCCAGCTGATCGCCTCACCCTCGCGGTCCGGGTCGGTCGCGAGGTAAAGGGTGCCGGCGCCCTTGACGGCCTTCGCGATGGCCGCGACCTGGCGGTTGCCGCGCTCGTCGGCGGCCCAGTCCATCGCGAAGCCTTCTTCGGGGCGCACGCTGCCGTCCTTGGGTGGCAGGTCGCGCACGTGACCGAAGCTCGCCAGCACGGTGTAGTTGCCGCCCAAGTACTTGTTGATGGTCTTGGCCTTGGCCGGCGATTCGACGACGACGACGTCTGTCATACTGTCCTTAAGCTGGAGCGCGGCTCCTGAACGTTTCGCCCGACGGCGTATTTAGACGACCAGGCAGACCTGGCTTCCCGCCTGCTGAACGAGCCCCTCGGCCTCCAGTTCGGCGAGCACGCCAAGGACGGCCGAGGGCGACAACTGGCAGCGCCGCACGAGATCGTCAACCGGTACCCAGGCCGGGCTTAGCAGCTCCAGCAATCTCAGCCGCACCATCGTGGGATCCAGACCCCCGGCGTCGAAGGGTGCTGCGGCCTCGGCGACCCCGGCCCGGCGCGGCTTGAGTTGACGCCGCGGCAGGTGCTCGAGCACGTCGGTGGCGCTTTCGGTCAGGTGTGCCTGACCGGTGCGGATCAGGTCGTTGGAGCCGCGGCAGCGCGGGTCGAGCGGCGAGCCCGGCACGGCGAACAGTTCGCGGCTCGCCTCCTCGGCGAGGCGTGCGGTGATCAGGCTGCCGGATTGCGGCGCCGCCTCGACCACGACCACGCCTTCCGCCAGGCCCGCGATGACGCGGTTGCGCCGTGGGAAGTGCCGGGCCTGCGGCGCGGTGCCGAGCGGCGCCTCGGCCACGACCGCGCCGGCCTGGGCGATGCGGGCCTGCAGATCGGCATGCTCGGGCGGGTAGGGCATGTCGAGGCCGCCGGCGATGGCGGCAATGGTGCGGCCGGTGCGCAGCGCGCCCTCGTGCGCGGCCGCATCGATGCCGCGGGCGAGGCCCGACACCACCGCGATCTCGCGCATGGCGAGGTCGCCGGCGAGGATCTCCGCCAGGCGGCGGCCATTGGCCGAGGCGTTGCGGGCGCCCACCAAGGCGACAGCGCGGGCCTGGAACACCGACACGTCGCCGAGCACGGAGATGACGGGCGGCGGGTTCTCCAGCAGCAGCAGCAGCGGCGGGTAGTCGGGGTCGTCGGGGAACAGGATGCGCCCGCCGAGCCGGGCGACGCCCTCGATCTCGCGGTTCGCGTCCGATTCGGACGGGATGTTGACGATGGCGCGGCCGGCTTCGTTGGCGATCGTCGGCAGCGCATCGAGCGCTGTCTGGGCGGAGCCGAACCGTTCGAGCAGCCGGCGATAGGTGATCGGCCCGACCCCGTCCGAGCGCGCGAGCCGGAGCCGGGCGGTGGTCATGTCCCCCCCGTCACCGTCGGGCGCGATCTGACCATCCACGCACTCACGCTGCCGCCACGGTGAGCGCGTGGAATTCCATGGTGACGCACCGACCGGACGGCGCGCCGTATGTTGAGGCGAGATCGAATCATCCGACCATGACGGCGAGGATGAGAGTTCGCGTCCATCACTTCGCGCCGATCTTGGGCTCGGTGCCGGCGAGCAGGCGGCGGATGTTGCCGTTGTGGCGGACGATGACCAAAAGGCTGACGAGGGCTGCGGCGAGGGCCAAGGCCTGGCTCTCCAGCAGGAGCATCAGCACCGGGGCCGCCACGCACGCAAGTAACGCGGCGGCACTGGAGCGGCGGGTCAGGAAGGCGGCGGCCAGCCAGATCAGGACGCATGCGAGGCCGACCGGCCACGACCAGGCGAGCAGCACGCCGGCGCCGGTCGCGATCCCCTTGCCGCCGCGGAACCCGACCCAGGGTGAGGTGCAATGCCCGACCACGGCGGCCACGCCGGCGACCAAGGCGAACAACAACCCCCATTGCCCGGCGACCAGCACTGCGGCCACGCCCTTGCCGCCGTCCAGCAGTACCGTCGCCAAAGCGATGTCCTTGCGGCCAGTGCGCAATACGTTGGTGGCGCCGATGTTGCCGGATCCGATGGCGCGGATATCCCCCAACCCCGCCCAACGGCTGAGCAGGAGACCGAACGGGATGCTGCCGAGCAAATAGGCGCCCACCAGTGACGCAACCAGGATCGTCATCAAGCGCGGGTCGGCCGTCACCCGAACACCCGTCGCCCGGCCTTCCAGGTGCCGATCACCTGGCCCTCCAGCGCCCTCCCGTCGAACGGGGTGTTTTGTGCCTTTCCTGGCAATTGCCCGGCTTCCACCTGCCAGGCGCGCTCGAGGTCGAACAGGCAGAGATCCGCCGCCGCCCCCTTCAGCAGCCGGCCTGCCTCGGCCCGAAGCACCCGGGCGGGACCGGCGGTCAACAGCTCCAGCGCCCGCAGCAACGGCAAGCCGTTGCCATGCACCTGCGCCAAGGTCACGCCCAGCAAGGTCGCGAGCCCGGCGCCCCCCGGCGTCGCCAGCGCGAACGGCAGGCGCTTGTCGTCGGCGTCGCGCGGCTGATGGTCGGAGGCGACTGCATCGATCGTGCCGTCCGCCAGCGCCGCGCAGACGGCGAGCCGGTCCGCGTCCGGCCGCAGCGGCGGCGACAGCTTGGCGTAGGTGCGGAAATCGCCGATCGCGGTCTCGTTCAGGTCGAAGTAGGGCGGCGCTGTGTCGCAGGTGACGGCGACACCGTCCGCCTTGGCCCGGCGGATCAGCTCCAACGCTTCGCCGGTCGAGACATGCGCGAAGTGGATGGCGCCGCCGGTGAGCTGGGCCAGCCGGAGATCGCGCGCCACCATCATCGCTTCGGCGGCGGCGGGGATGGAAGGCAGGCCCATGCGGGTCGATTGCTCGCCCTCGGTGGCCGCGCCGCCGGCAGCCAGCGCCGGGTCCTCGGGGTGCTGCACGATCATGGCGTCGAAGCCGCGAGCGTAGCTGAGGGCGAGGCGCATCAGCCGCGCGTCGCCGACCGCGCGCTGCCCGTCGGTGAAGGCGACGGCGCCGGCTTCGCGCAGCAAGCCGATCTCGGCCAGCTCCTCGCCGCGGCAGCCGCGGGTGACGGCGCCGTAGGGCAGCACGGTGATGGCGCCGGTCGCCTCGCCGAGGTTGGTCATGAGCTGGACCAGCGCCGGGTCGTCGAGCGCGGGGCGGCTGTCGGGCAGGGCGGCCAGCGTGGTGATGCCGGAGGAGGACGCAGCCCGCGCGGCGCTGGCCACGGTTTCGCGATACTCGAAGCCGGGTTCGCCGAGGCTGGCGCGCATGTCCACCAGGCCCGGGCACAGGATGGCGCCGCGCCCTTCGAACACCGGCACGCCTTCGGGGCGGCCGATCGAGGGGCCGAAATCGGCGATGCGGCCGCCGCGCACCAGCAGGGAGCCGGTTTCGTCGAGACCGGTTGCCGGGTCGATCAGGCGGATGTCGGCAAACAGGAGGTCATGCATTGCGCGTGGTCCGGCGGGACAGCACGTCGAGCACCGCCATGCGCACGGCGACCCCCATCTCGACCTGCTCGCCGATGACGCTGTGCACAAGGTCGTCGGCGATGGCGCTGTCGATCTCGACGCCCCGGTTCATCGGCCCCGGGTGCATGACCAGCACGTCCTTGCGGGCATGCGCCAGCTTGGCCCGGTCGAGCCCGAAGAAGCGGAAATATTCGCGCTCGCTGGGCACCAGGCCGCGTTTCATCCGCTCCCGCTGCAGCCGGAGCATCATCACGACGTCGGCGCCGGCGAGGCCTTCCTCCATGGTGTGGAAGACCGTGACGCCCAGGGCCGCCGCTGAGGCGGGGATCAGTGTCGGCGGTCCGACGATGCGGATCTTGGCTCCCATCGCCGAAAGCAGGTGGATGTTGGAACGTGCGACCCGGCTGTGCAGGATGTCGCCGCAGATCGCGACAACCAGGCCCTCCAGCGTGCCGCGGCGGCGGCGCAGCGTCAGCGCGTCGAGCAGCGCTTGGGTCGGGTGCTCGTGCGTGCCGTCGCCGGCGTTGATGACGCTGGACGAGACCTTCTGCGCCAGCAGGTTCGGCGCGCCGGACTGGTCGTGCCGCACCACCAGCAGGTCGCAGCGCATGGCGTTCAGCGTGCCGGCAGTGTCGAGCAGGGTCTCGCCCTTGTTCACGCTGCTGGTCGAAACCGACATGTTGATCACGTCGGCGCCGAGCCGCTTGCCGGCCAGCTCGAAGCTGGTGCGGGTGCGGGTGCTGTCCTCGAAGAACAGGTTGATCAGCGTCCGCCCGCGCAGCAGATCGCGCTGCGTTTTGCCGGAGCGGTTCAGCAGCACGTAGCTTTCGGCGAGGTCGAGCAGGGCGGCGATGTGCGGCGGATGCAGGCCTTCGATCGCCAACAGATGCCGGTGCGGGTAGTGCAGGTCGCTCATCGGGCGGTGACCCACGACGCGAACACGTCATCCCCGGACCTGATCCGGGGATCTCTCGCCCGTGGTGACGAGGACGCCTCCCGGTGGAGAGATGGCCGGATCAAGTCCGGCCATGACGTCGTTTGAGATCGGGGCAGCACAGTCACGAAGCCGCGTAGGCGATGCGGGCGAGGGCTTCGTCGCGGCCGAGCGCGGCCAGGGTGTCGTCGATGCCGGGGCTCATGGTGCTGCCGGTCAACGCGGCCCGCAGCGGCTGCGCCACCTGGCCGAGCTTCTTGCCATGCGCTTCGGCGAACTGCCGCAAGGCGTCGCTCAGCGCCGGCGGGGAGAAATCGGTGCCGGCCAGCGTGGTCGCGACTTCCGACAACATGGCCTTGTTGTCGGGCGTGAGCATCGCCTGCGCCTTCGGCTCGAAATCGAGCGGCATGCTCCGCACCAGGAATGCGGCACTTTCAGCCAGTTCGGCCAACGTCTTCGCCCGCTCTTTCAGCCCCGGCATCAGCATTCGGATACGCGGCCGGGCCGCCGCGGCGGGCAGCCCGGCGGCGGCCAGACGCTCGACCACGTCGTCGGTGAGCCGATCATCGTCGGCGCCGCGGAGGTAAACCCCGTTCACTTGCAGCAATTTTGTATAATCCATCTTCGCCGCCGACCGGCCGACGCCGCTCATGTCGAACACCCGGATCACGCTGTCGCGGTCGATGATTTCGGTGTCGCCGTGCGCCCAGCCGAGCCGGAGCAGGTAGTTGCACAGCGCCTCCGGCAAGTAGCCCTGTTCCTTAAACTCCAGCAGCCCCACCGCGCCATGGCGCTTGCTGAGCTTGGCCCCGTCCGCCCCGTGGATCAGCGGCAGGTGCCCGAACCGCGGCAACTCCCACTCCATCGCCCGGAAGATCTGCACCTGCCGGAACGTATTGGTCAGGTGGTCGTCGCCGCGGATGACGTGGGTGATGCCCATGTCGTGGTCGTCCACCACGACGGCGTGCAGGTAGGTCGGCGTGCCGTCGCTGCGCAAGATGATGAGGTCGTCCACCTCGCTATTGGCGACCCGCACCTCGCCCTGCACGAGGTCGTCGACCATGGTCTCGCCATCGCGCGGCGCCTTCAGGCGGATCACGGGCTTCACCCCAGGCGGTGCGGTGGCCGGGTCGCGGTCGCGCCAAGTTCCGTCGTAGCGGGGCGGGCGGCCTTCGGCCAAGGCGCGCTCGCGCATCGCCTTCAGTTCCTCGGGCGTGCAGAAACAATAGTATGCGCGGCCGCTTGCCAGCATGGCGTGCGCAACCTCGGCATGCCGGGCCTGGCGGGTGGATTGGAACACCGGTGGCTGGTCCGGCGACAGGCCGAGCCAGGCGAGCCCGTCCAGGATGGCGGCGGTGAACGCCTCGGTGCTGCGCTCGCGGTCGGTGTCCTCGATCCGCAGCAGGTACTCGCCGCCATGGTGCCGGGCGAACAGGTAGTTGAACAGCGCGGTGCGGGCACCGCCGATGTGCAGCAGGCCGGTGGGTGATGGCGCGAAGCGGGTGCGGACCGGGGCGGAATGGGGGTTCGGCATGGGCCGGTGTCTAACATGCCGAGCCCCGCAGGGAAGAGCGGCGCCCGCCGCCCCGGGCTCACTGCCTGGAGAACACCGCCTCGCAGGGCCTGAGCTCGATCCGCTTGCCCGTCCCCCGCGTGGGCTGGAACGTGGACTGCAGATGGTAGGTGTACGGCATCGCCGGCGGCACGCGCCCGACCGAGTAGACCGGGTTGTTGGTCAGGCCTTGCGCCACGAGCATGGCCTGGCCGTCCGCCGCGATGCTGCCGTCGAGGGACATCGAGCCGGCCTGGCCGCGTACCCCGTTTTCGCCATGCAGGATCCCGTTCTGGACGGTGGCGGGGAAGCGGAACGTGTATCCGGCCGCGCCGTCATGGGCGGCGGTGCAGGTCAGCACGACGACCCAGGTCCCGTCGAACGGGCTGCGTGACTGGGCAACGAGGCTCGCCGGCAGCGCCAGCATGAACGCGGCCGCGGCAAACGCCCAGTCCGCTCGGAAGCCGCGCATTCCGCCCCGTCCTCGCTGTGGGATCAACGGCCGCCCTTGTAGCATGGCCACGACCGTCACACAGCCGTATCTCGGCACCGATCTTGCTGAGCCATCGCCGCTCTCGCCGCCACCGACAGGAGACCGCGCTTGCCGAAGAAGATGCACCTCGGGTTTGACTTCTCCTACAACCACCTCGGCGGACGCTGGCGGCTGCCGGGCGGATGGGACACCCATACCTTCCCCGACGTCGCCATGTTCGACTGGATCGCGCGCACCGCCGAGCGCGGCTGCCTCGACATGCTGTTCTCCGGCGACGGCACCGGCGTGCCCGACACCTGGCGCGGCTCACGCGACGCAGCGGTCGAGTGGGGCATCAGCTTCCCCCGCCAGGACCTCAGCCCCTACATGGTCGCGATGTCGCGGGTGACGCAGCACATCGGCTTCGGCATCACCTATTCGTCGTCGTTCATGCATCCGTACTATATCGCGCGGCTGATGAACTCGCTCGACCACATCACCGGCGGGCGGATCGCCATGAACTTGGTCGCGAGCACGCGGCCGGCCGACTTCGCCAATTACGGCTACGACGGCCTCATGGGCCATGCCGACCGCTACGAGCGCATGGAGGAGTTCGTCGACGTCTGCCGCAAGCTGTGGGACGCGACCGAAGCCGACGCCGTGATCTGGGACCGCGAAACCGGCCGGGTCGCCGAGCCCTCGAAGGTGCACGCGATGTCTCATGCCGGGAAGTTCTTCAAGGTGGAGGGGCCGCTCAACACCCCGCCTTCGCCGCAAGGCCGGCCGGTGCTGATCCAGGCGGGCGGCTCGCCACGCGGCATCCGCGCGTCGGCCTATGTGGCGGACACGGTGTTCGGGCCGGACATGGCGCTCGATGCCCAGGTCAAGCACCGGGCGGCGCTGGATGCAGCGTTGCTGGAGCTCGGCCGCGACCCGGCATCGGTCGGCATCCTGTGGCAAACGCCGATCGTGGTCGCCGAAACCGAACGCGAGGCGATCGCCCGCAAGGAAAGCCTGCTGACCGCGATCCCGCCCGAAGCGATCGGCGCCTTCCTGTCCTACAACACCGGCTACGATCTCTCGACCGTGCCGGCCCGGTTCACCACCCGCGAGCTGCAGGCCGACATCGTGGCCAAGAACGGCTCGCCCATGGGCATCCTGTTCGACCTCGCGCATCGGCTCGGCCCCGACACCGAGATGACCCGCGAGGAGTTCTTCGAGTACGGCGCCCAGTTCGCGACCGCCTACGACAAGACCATCGCGGGGACCGGCAAGCAGATGGCGGACAGGCTGGAGGACGCGTTCATCCAGACCGGCGAGCGCGGCGGTTTCATGCTCGGCCACACCGTGGCGCTGCGGCATGACCTGAACGGCATCGTCGATTTCCTTGTCCCGGAATTGCAGCGGCGCGGCCGGTTCCGCACCGAATACCACGGACGGACGCTGCGCGAGGTCTTGGCGGAGGACTGACCGGGGCACTCAAGCGGGCCGGCACGGACGTTGCTCGCGACGCCAACACTGTTAATGGGAATTTAAGATTTCCTGGCTTCAGGCATGATCACGCGTTAGTGTACACGCATGAGCATGGCTTCGGCGGCTTGGGCGGGGGCGCCAACCGGGCGAGGGCAGCGGTTCGCCGGCTCCGCCGAGCGGCTGGCTGCCTGGGTCGATGCGGAACGAGGCCGGTTCGTGCCATGGCTTTCGGTCGCGATGGCGGCCGGCGTGCTGCTCTACTTCCAGCAGCGCGAGGAGCCGGCGGCGTGGTGGGGGCTGGCGGCGTCGCTGGCCGGGGCCGCCATCGCCATCCCGGCCTGGCGCTTGCCGCCGGTGCGGGCCGCCGGGTTGCTGCTGGCGGCAGCCGGGCTCGGCTTCGCGTCCGCACAATGGGCGGCCGCGCGGGCGCTGCCGCTCGAGCCGTTGCCGTCCAAGGCGGTCGTGCTGTCGGCGGTGGTGCGCGGCGTGGACGTGCTGCCGGACGGACGCCGCCTGGTGCTGGAGAATGTGGTGCTGACGCCCGGCGAGCCGCCGCTGCGCCGGCTGGTGCGGGTGCGGGCCAAGCGCGGCGACGACGGCGAGGTGGCGGCCGGCGACCGGATCGAGGTCCGCGCCTTGCTGCGGCCACCGTCCAACCCGGCCTATCCCGGCGGTTGGGATCAGCAGCGGGACGCGTTCTTTTCCGGCATCGGCGGCGGCGGCACCGCCTTGTCGGCGGTCCGGGTTATCGAGCGCGCGGCCCCGTCGAGCCTCGCGACCGGCGTGCAGGCGCTGCGGGATGGAATCGCCGGGCGCGCCATGGCGGCGCTGCCGGGCCCAGCCGGCGCGGTCGCGGCGACGTTGCTGACGGGCACCACGCGGGCGATCCCGGAGGCCGATCGGGCGGCATTTCGTGACTCCGGGCTCGCCCACCTGTTGGCGGTGGCCGGACTGCATATCGGCATCGTCATGGGGCTATTCATGCTGGTGACGCGCCTGGCGCTCGCGGCCTGGCCCTATGCGGCGCTGCACTGGCCGACAAAGTCGATCGCGGCCTGCACGGCGCTGGCGGCCGGGGCAGGCTACTTGGTGCTGACCGGCGGCCACGTGCCGATCCTGCGCAGCTTCGCGATGGCGTCGCTGGTGACGCTCGGGGTCGTGGTCGGGCGCCGGGCGGTGTCGATGCGCGGTTTGGCGCTCGCCGCGGCCGGTTTGGCTTTGATCGCACCGGCCGAGGTGGTCGGCGTGTCGTTCCAGATGAGCTTTGCCGCCGTCGCCGCGCTGATCGCCGGCTACGGGGCGTTGCGGCCGCTGCTCGGCCGGCTGCACGGGGCCGGCTGGCGGCGGGTCGCGCTGCATGTTGCGATGCTGGTGCTCACGAGCCTGCTCGCCGGGACCGCCTCGGCGCCGTACGGCGCCTATCATTTCGGGCACGTGCAGCTTTACTTCATCGCCGCCAACGTGGTCGCGGTGCCGCTGACGGCGATGTGGGTGCTGCCCTTCGGCATCGCCGCGCTGTTCCTGATGCCGGTCGGGCTGGAGCAGCTCGCCTTCACGCCGATGGGTTGGGGGCTGGAGGCGATCATTGCCGTCGCCCGGAACGTCGCGTCCTGGCCGTCGGCGACGCTGCCGGTGCCGCCGCTGCCGGGCTGGGGGTTGGCGGTGTTCAGCCTCGGGCTCGCCTGGCTGTGCCTGTGGCGGACGCGGGTGCGGCTGGCGGGGGTGTTGGTGATGGCGCTCGGCGTGGCGTCGCCGGCCTTCGCGCCGCTGCCCGACGTGCTGGTGTCGGACGACGCCCGGCTGATCGCGCTTCGCGACGCCGGCGGCTTCCGGCTGCAAGCCCGGTCCGGCGCGCCGTCCTTCGTGCGCGACTCCTGGCGCGACCACTTGGCCGTCCGCGAGTGGCTGCCGCTCGGGCCCGGCTGTGACCCCGACGGCTGCCGCTCGGGCGGCGCGCTGCTGCTGCGCGAGCCGGGCCGGCACGAGCCGGCGCCGCCGCGCCCGGATTGCACTGGTGTGCAGATCGTGATCTCGGCCGAGCCTGCCCGCGGCGTTTGCTCCGGAGCGGCGCTGCTGGACCGGTTCACCGTGTGGCGGGACGGCGCGCACGCCGTGTGGTTACGTCCGGACGGTCCGGTGGTGTTGTCGTCGCGAGCGGACCGGGGCGCGCGGCCTTGGGTTCCGCCGCCGCCCGTGCCAAAGCGTCGCACGCCCAACCTGCCGATGGCACCGACGGAGGTGCTGCCGGCCGCGACCGAGGAATAGCGATGCCGCCCGAGACCATGCCCTTGACGATGACCGTCGTCGAAATGACCGGCCCCGGCGGGCCCGAGGTGCTGACGACCGCAACCCGGCCCGTGCCCGTGCCGAAGCCGGACCAAATCCTTGTTCGGGTGGCCGCTGCCGGCGTGAACGGGCCCGACATGATGCAGCGGAAGGGCCTGTATCCGCCGCCGCCCGGCGCGTCCGACCTTCTGGGCCTCGAGATCGCGGGCGAGGTGGTCGCGGTGGGCGACGCCGTGACCGCCTGGAAGCCCGGCGACACCGTCTGCGCGCTGACCGATGGCGGCGGCTACGCCGAGTATTGCGCCGCCGACGCATCGCACGTGCTACCGGTCCCGGACGGCGTCTCGGTGCAGGACGCGGCCGGGCTGCCGGAAACGTTCATGACCGTGTGGAGCAACCTGTTCCTGGAGGGCGGCCTCAAGTCCGGGGACACGCTGCTGGTGCATGGCGGCGCCGGCGGCATCGGCACGACCGCGATCCAGCTCGGCCACGCCTTCGGCGTGCGCGTGTTCGCGACCGACAGCCCGGCGGAACGCTGCCGGGTGTGCCAGGAACTCGGCGCCGACCGGGTGATCGACTACGACCGCGAGGATTTCGTGGACGTGCTTCGGGAAGCAGGCGGCGCCACCATGATCCTCGACATCGTCGGCGGCCCCTATGTCGAACGCAACATCAAGGCCGCGGCCCCGGGGGCACGGATCGTGCAGCTCGCCTTTGCGCTAGGCTCGAAGGTCGAGGTGAACCTGATGCCGATCATGCTGAAGCGGATCACCTACACCGGCTCCACCCTGCGCACCCGGCCGCCGGCGTTCAAGGCGCGCGTGGTGGCGGAGCTGCGGGAGAAGGTCTGGCCGAAGATCGCAGGCGGCGCCATCCGCACGGTCACCAATGAGGTGTTCCCGTTGTCGCGGGCGGCCGAGGCGCACGCGCGGATGCAGGCGGCGGGGCATACCGGCAAGATCCTGCTGGTGCCGGGCCGCTGAGCGTGGGCCCGGGCTGGATCGTTCACTCGGACAAGCCGCTCAACGCCGAACCGCCGCTCGGCCGGCTGGTGGCCGCGCCGACCACGGCGCAGCGCGACTTCTACGTGCGGACGCACGGGACCATCCCCCGGCTCGACGGCGCCACGCACCGGCTGCGGGTCGGGGGTGCGGTCGCGACCCCGCTCGACCTGACGGTGTCGGAGCTGCTGCAGCGCTTTCCGCGGCACAGGGTGGTCGCAGTGATGCAGTGCGCCGGCAACCGGCGTGCCGACCTGCAGCGCGTGCGGCCCACCTCCGGCGATCCCTGGGCGGGCGGCGCGATCGGCAACGCCGAGTGGTCCGGCGTAGCGCTGGCCGACGTGCTGCGGGCGGGCGGGGCCGAGACCGGCGCGTCATGGCACGTGGCGTTCGATTGCTGCGACGAGGTCGAGATGCCGAAGGAGGGCCGGTTCCGGTTCGGCGTCTCGATCCCGATGTCGAAGGCGATGTCGCCCGACGTGCTGCTTGCGGTCGAGATGAACGGCCAAGCGCTGGCGCCGGAGCACGGCTTCCCGCTGCGCGTGGTGACGCCGGGCTTTGCCGGGGTGCGCAGCCCGAAATGGCTGGCGGGGATCACGGTGCAGGACCGGCCCAGCGCCAACCACATGCAGCAGCGCGACTACAAGATGCTGCCGGCCGAAATGTCCGAGGCGACCGTCGATTGGACGCGCGGCGTCGAGATCAACGACATGCCGCTCAATGCCGCGATCTGCGAGCCGGCGGCCGGCGCGATGCTGCCAGCCGGGCCGACCACGCTGCGCGGCTACGCCGTCGCCACCGCCCGGACGGTGGTGCGGGTGGAGGTGTCGGCCGATGGCGGCCGGTCCTGGTTGGAAGCGACGCTGCAGCCCGGCGAGGGACCCTGGAGCTGGACCTTGTGGCACGCCACCATTCGGTTGCCGCCCGGCCGTCACGAACTGGCGGTCAGGGCCTGGGACTCGGCAGGGCAGACCCAGCCGGCGTTGCCGGACCAGGCCTGGAACTTCAAGGGCTACCTGAGCGCCGCCTGGCACCGCGTCACCGTCTCTCAAACGTAGCAAATCGGCATCGCATGACAATTCAGCCGGTTGGCGGCCCGATCGGAGAATGTTAATCATGCCTTCACATTAAGACAAAACCGTTGCAAAACGGGGCAGGCCGGGCGGGGCGATCGGGTCCGCGGGCGAGTAGGCGCCTCATGGTGCGGGCGAGGGGTGAGGAGCCGCGTAGTGAGGTCAACAGCCCCGCCGTTTCGCGCGCACTCGCCTCGCAATACCGGCGCCATGACCATCGTCGCGGGCCCGATTTCCGTTGCGGCGCCGGTGACGAGCGCCTGGATCGCGCGCAGCACGCTTCTGGGCGTGGATCTCAAGCTCCGGCAAGCGCGCCGCATGGGGGGCACCGCGTCGATCCGGTTCGAGCCCGGCGGCCTCGTCTGCGTCGTCGAAGCGCCCATCGACGAGGTCTCGACCCCGGCCGAGGTGGTGCAATTCCCGCGCGTCGGCTGGTTGCGGCAAGCATGACCGACACGGATCGCCTCGCCGGATTGCGCGTCCTGGTGGTCGAGGACGAGAGCATGGTCTCGATGATCATGGAGGAGTTCCTCGAGGAGCTCGGCTGCCACGTGGTGGCCACGGCATCGCGCTTGGACGAGGCGCTGGACAAGGCGTCGAACGTGGCGCTGGACGCGGCCGTGCTCGACATCAATCTCGCGGGCCGGCTGAGCTACCCGGTCGCGCAATTGCTGCACGATCGGCAGGTGCCGTTCATTTTCGCGACCGGTTACGACGCGCTGGCCTTGCCGCAGCCGCTGCGCTCGGTCCCGGTTCTGGCCAAGCCGTTCCGGCAGATGCAGCTGGCCGAGGCGTTGCTGCGCGCCGAAGGGGCGGGAGCCGGGAACTAGAGCAACATCCGACCGAACCGGATCAGTTCGGTCGGATCAAGTTGCTCTTTCTACTTAGTTTTACAGCACTACTCCCGAGCCGATTGGCTCGGGAAGTGCTCTAGAAAGGACCGTTCAGCGCTCCGGCAAGGCGGGTCCAGGCGGCCTCATCGGGCGGCAGGCCGAACCGCAGCCAGCTGGGGGCGGCGGCGAATTGGCGCACCAGGATGCCAGCGCCGGCGAGATGCTCGGCGGTCGCCGCGGCGTCCGGGCTGCTCACAGTGCGGAACAGCGCGGTGCCGCCGACGGATCGGAGCCCGGCAGTCTCAAGCAGTCGGCAAAGGCGTGCGGCGTCGTGATGGGCCCGCGTTGCCGCCTCCTGCCGCCAAGCGGCGTCCGCGAGCGCCGCCCGGCCGATCTCCACGGCCGGACCGCTGACCGCCCAGGGGCCGAGCGCGGCACGGATGGCGGCGGCCAGCCGCGGCTCGGCCAAAGCGAAGCCGAGACGCAGCCCGGCCAAGCCGTACGCCTTGCCGAACGACCGCAGCACGACCACGCCGGGCAGCGGCAGAACGGGCGCGAGGCTCAAGCCGGGCTCGAAATCGGCGAACGCCTCGTCCACCACCAGCAGGTCGAGCATGCGTGCCTGCTCGCGCAGCCTGGCCGGCTCGTGCCGGGCGCCATCGGGGTTGTTCGGGTTGCACAGCACCAGCGCGGCGGCAGGCTCGTGCTGCTCAATCTCGGCTCCGGCGTTCCGCCACGCCGCCGCGTGCTCGGCATAGGTGAGCCCCGGTATTGCTACCCGCCGGTGCGGCAGGAGGCGCGGCAGCAGCTGGATCAAGGCCTGGGTGCCAGGCGCGGCGACGACAGCGGCGGGGTCGGCCACCCCATAGGCGTCGGCCGCGGCCGCTTCCAGCGCCCCGGTCTGCTCGGGTTCCGGCAGGCGGCACCACGCTTCGGCGCCGGGCGGCACGAACGGGTAAGGGTGCGGGTTGATCCCGGTCGAGAGATCGAGCCACGGCAGCGGCGCATCCGGGTAGCGCCGCCGCGCCTCGATCAGCCGGCCGCCGTGCGGAATGAGCGTCATGGCGCGCCACCGTAGCGGAGGCGCGGCCCGGCCGATATCGGCCTCGGCCAATGAAGCGCCACGGCCGGTCTTCCGGACCGCGCCGGTCTGGCGCAGTCTCTCGCCATGGCACGCATTCACGTCGGCATCGGCGGCTGGACCTTTCCGCCCTGGCGCGGCCCGTTCTACCCCGACGGCCTGCCGCATGCGCAGGAGCTGGCTTATGCCGGCGAGCGCATGTCGGCGATCGAGATCAACGGCACGTTTTACGGCCGGCAGAAGCCCGAGAGTTTCGCCAAATGGCGCGACGCGGTGCCGGACGGGTTCGTCTTCGCCGTGAAAGCGTCGCGGTTCACCACGCACAAGAAGGACCTGGCCGCCGCGGGTGAACTGGTGACGGCGTTCTTGGTGTCCGGCATCACCGAGCTCGGGGCGAAGCTCGGGCCGATCCTGTGGCAGTTCCCCCCGACCCGCGCCTTCGATCGCGAAACCTTTGCCGCCTTCCTCGGCCATCTGCCGCGGCAGCAGGACGGCGTGACCCTGCGCCACGTGTTCGAGGTGCGGCACGAGAGTTTTGGCGATCCGGCCTACATGGACCTGCTGCGCGAGCACAATGTCGCCCACGCCATCATCGAAAGCGACAAGCACACGCTGCTGGCCGATCTCACGGCCGATTTCGTTTATGCGCGGCTGGAGCACAACGCGCTCGACGAGCCCGAGGGCTATGCCTCGGCCGCGCTGGATGCCTGGGCGACGCGGGTTCAGGCATGGGCGGCGGGGCGGGCGGCCGACGACTTGCCGCGGGCGGGCGCCGCGGCGAGCAAGACGGCACGCCCGGTGTTCGTGTTCTTCATCTCGGGCGACAAGGTGCGGGCGCCCGCCGCGGCGATGGCGTTCCGCCGCCGCGTGGGATGATCGACAAGCTCGAATACCTGCTGGCGCTCGCGCGAGAGCGGCACTTCGGCCGGGCCGCGGCAGCTTGCGGCGTCACGCAGCCGACCTTGTCGTCGGGGATCAAGCAGCTCGAGGAAACGCTCGGCGTGCTGCTCGTCAGTCGCGGCAGCCGGTTCCATGGCCTGACGCCCGAGGGGGACCGCACGCTCGAATGGGCCCGGCGGATCGTGGCCGATGCGCGGGCGATGCGGGCGGACCTGCGCGGCACGCCGGCGCGGTTGCAGGGGCGGCTGCGGCTGGGGGTTGTGCCGTCGGCGCTGCCCGCCGTCGCCGAGTTGACGACCCCGTACCGCGCGCTGCATCCGAACGTCACGTTCAGCGTGTTGTCGCGAACGTCCGACGATATCCTCGGCTTGCTGGACGACCTGCAGATCGAGGCCGGCCTGACCTACCTGCCGGGCGAGGCGTCCGCACGCCACCGGATGCTGCCGCTGTACCAGGAGCGCTACTGCCTGGCGATCGCCGCGGCCGCCGCGTCCGGCTTCGGCGACACGGTCGGCTGGGCGGAGATGGGGCAGGTGCCGCTTTGCCTGTTGACGCCGGACATGCAGAACCGGCGGATCGTCGAGGCGCGGCTGCGCGCGGCCGGTAGCTGGTCCGACGCGACGCTCGAAACCGACTCGATCATCGTCCTGATGTGTCACGTTCGGACGGGACACTGGGCAAGCGTGCTGTCGCTCGGTTTGGCGGACGCGTTCGGGCTCCCGGCCGGGATCAGGCTGATCCCGATCGAGGAAACTGGGCCGGTGCCGACGATCGGGTTGCTTTATCCGCAGCGCGACCCGGTGGCGCCGCTGACTGCGGCATTGCTGGCGCTCGCCCCGACAATTTCCTACAAAGCAGCGACAAGCGCGCTCTAGCGACGTCATTGCCAAACCGTCGCAATTCGGGCCATAGTCACCGTTAAAAAATCGATAATTGCGGAACACGCAACAATTGGGGGGTTCGTCATGGCAGAGGGCATTGTCCTCGAAGATCGTCCAATGCGGGACGCGGGGTTGCTGGACCGGGAGCGGACCGTGGCGCGGCCGGGCTTCAACCGTTGGTTGGTGCCGCCGGCGGCGCTCGCGATCCATCTCTGCATCGGCATGGCCTATGGGTTCTCGGTGTTCTGGCTGCCGCTGACGCGCGTTATCGGCGTGGACAAGTCGGTCGCTCCGCCCGCCGACACCGGCCTGCTGACGATGCTGTTCACCACCGCCTTCGATTGGCGGGTTTCGGACGTCACGGTTCTTTACACCTTGTTCTTCATCTTCCTCGGCTCCTCGGCCGCGATCTGGGGCGGCTGGCTCGAGCGGGTCGGGCCGCGTCGCGCGGGCGTCTATGCGGCGCTGTGCTGGTGCGGCGGCCTGATGATCTCGGCGCTCGGCGTCTACACGCACCAGCTCTGGATGATGTGGCTCGGATCGGGGGTGCTGGGCGGCATCGGCCTCGGGCTCGGCTACATCTCGCCGGTGTCGACCTTGATCAAATGGTTCCCGGACCGGCGCGGCATGGCGACCGGGATGGCGATCATGGGATTCGGCGGCGGCGCGCTGATCGGGTCGCCGCTGGCCGATACGCTGATGAACCGGTTCGGCGAGGGGGTCGCGTCACGCGGGGTGTGGCAGACGCTGCTGGCAATGGGCGCGATTTACCTGGTGTTCATGCTGTCGGGCGCGTTCGGCTATCGCGTGCCGCCGGCCAACTGGGCCCCGGAAGGCTGGACGCCGCCGGTCGCCAAGTCGGGCATGATCACCCGCCGCAACGTGCACTTGCGGGACGCGCACAAGACGCCGCAGTTCTGGCTGATCTGGGCGGTGCTGTGCCTCAACGTGTCGGCCGGCATCGGCGTGCTGGCGGTCGCGTCGCCGATGCTGCAGGTGATGTTCGGCGGCAGCCTGATCGGCGCGCCGGGCACGCGGTTCGCGGCGCTCAATCCGGATCAGGCGCGGCAGGTGGCCACCATCGCGGCCGGCTTCGTCGGGCTGTTGAGCCTGTTCAACATCGGCGGCCGATTTTTTTGGGCCTCCGTGTCGGACCGGATCGGGCGCAAGATGACCTACGCCACATTCTTCGCGCTGGGGTGCGCCATGTACGCGGGCTCGCCGCTGGCTGCGCAGGCCGGCAGCGTGGCGCTGTTCGTGGCGTTCATGTGCGTGATCCTGTCCATGTATGGCGGCGGCTTCGCGACCGTGCCGGCCTACCTCGCCGACATGTTCGGAACGCAATATGTCGGCGCCATCCACGGTCGGCTGCTGACCGCTTGGTCCACCGCCGGCGTGATCGGGCCGTTGGTCATCACCCAGATCCCGGAATACCAGATCCGCTCCGGCGTCGCGCGTGAGCAGGCTTACCAGACGACGCTCTACATCCTGGCGGGCTTCCTGGTGGTCGGGTTCGTTTGCAACCTGCTGGTCCGCCCGGTGGCGGAGCGGTGGTATATGCCGGACGGCGTGTCGACGCAGGCCTCGACGGCGGCCGGGGGCGGATCGTTCGGCATCGGCCGCGGGGGACTGAGCGCCCCCGCCTTGCTGGCCTGGGCGGCGGTCGGCGTGCCGCTGGCCTGGGGCATCTGGATCACGCTAACAAAGGCGCTGGTTCTGTTCACGTAGGAGATCGGCCATGGCCAGCATCGGGTTCATCGGGCTTGGGAACATGGGCGGCCCGATGGCGGCGAACCTCGTGCGCGCCGGGCACGTCGTGCGCGGGTTCGACCTGTCCGCGGCCGCTCGTGCGGCCCTGTCCGAGGCCGGCGGGCAGGCCGCGAGCAGCGTCGCCGACGCGGCAGCCGGGGCGGACGTCGTGGTGACGATGCTCCCGGCCGGGCCGCACGTGCGGGCCGTGCTGACGGAGGTGTTCGACGCCGCGCCGGCCGGCGCCTTGCTGATCGACAGTTCGACGATCGACGTGGCGACCGCGCGGGAGATGGCGGCCGCGGCGGAGCAACGCGGCTTCGCCCTGCTCGATGCGCCGGTCTCGGGCGGCACCACCGGCGCCGCGGCCGCGACGCTGACCTTCATGGTCGGCGGCGCCGAGGCCGCGTTCGAGCGGGCCAAGCCGCTGCTGCAGCAGATGGGCCGCACCATCGTTCACGCCGGGCCGGCCGGCGCCGGGCAAGCGGCGAAGGTGTGCAACAACCTGATGCTCGGCATCTCCATGGTCGGCGTCGGGGAGGCTTTCGCGTTGGCGGAGAAGCTCGGCTTGCCGGCGCAGGCGCTGTTCGACATCAGCAGCACGTCGTCCGGCCAGTGCTGGGCCCTGACCGGCTACTGCCCGGTGCCGGGGCCGGTGCCGGCCTCGCCCGCCAACCGGGACTACGTGCCTGGCTTCGCGGTGGACCTGATGCTGAAGGACCTGTCGCTGGCGGCGGACGCGGCGTCGTCCACCGGCGCTGCCAGCGTGCTCGGCAGGGTGGCGCGCGACGCCTATGCGAAGCTGTCGGAGTCGGGGTTGGGCGGCAAGGATTTCTCGGTGGTCGCCCGCTCGTTGCTGGAAGGGAAGCTGGGTTCGTAGTCGCCGACGTGTCCGCACCGCCGGACAACCGAGTAGCGAACGGCGCCGCAGCTGCGTCGAGCGACCGGCAGTTCGACCGGCTCAGGACCGCGGGAACAGGCCGAGCGTCGCCAGCCGGGTCGGCATGGCCCGGTAGGAGTCGAGGCCGCGGCCGGTCAGCTGGGGCGCCGCACTGCCCGGCGCCGACAGCAGGTGCGCCGCGGGTGGAAGTGCCGCAGGCAAGGTCGGTGCGTTGCTGGCCATGACGGCGACGGGTGGCGGCGGTGGCGGGGGTGCGTGCGCCATGGCTCGCCCGACGTCGGGCATGGTGTTGGCCCGTTCGGGCCGTGCCCAGATCGCGAGCACCTTCTTGGCGTAGTCGCCGCCGATGTCCGGCGTCAGCGAATGATAGCCTGCCACGGCCAGCGGCCAGGATCCGGTCTGCGCCAGCAGCTGCTGCAGAAATTTCGCGGCGTATTTGGCGTTGGCGTCGGGGTCGAACGCTTCCTCGAGCGAGGCGAAGGCGTCGGGGTGGTGCTTGAGGTTGATCTGCATGCAGCCGACGTCGATCGAGCGGGCGCCGCGGGCGCGATGCGCGTTGACCGCAGCGATGGCCTGCGCCTTGGTATCGAACACCTCGCCGACGCCCTCGACGTTGATCGTCCACGGCCAAGCGGCGATGCTGCCCGAGGATGGGTCGCGCCGCCCGCTTTCCATGATGGCCACCGCCTGCATGAGCCGATCCGGCACGTTGAGGCTTCGCTCGGCCGCGGAAATCGCGGGCCGGCACAAGCCGGTTGGCTGCGCCTCGGCCAAGCAGGGCCACGCCAACACCAGCAGCAGGATGAGCGTGCGCCGTACGTTCATGCGCTCTGTCTGCCACGGCGCGATGAAGGAACCCTTAACGACAGGTGATTTTTTGTTTCGTAAGGAAATGGTGCATCGCAAAAATGACGCTTGCAGCCGGCAGAAAGTTAGTCGTATTCTTCCTTCAGCAACGGACCTCGGTCCCTTGCTTGGACGTTTCCTCCCTAAACTTGGCGGTGCCCTCGGGTGCCGCCATTTTTTTGGCGGGCGCCGTTCGCGTGCTCGGAGGTCAGGGGGCGATCAGAACCGGGGCGGACCGGGCCAGATGCGCCGCCAACGCGGAGAGGTTGTCGCGCAGCGCGGCAAAGCCGGGGCGCCGCACGAACCGTACTTCATCCATATAGAGGCTGCGGGCGATCTCGATCTGCAGCGCGTGGACGCCGTCGCGCGGTCGTCCGTAATGCCGGGTGATGTAGCCGCCGGCGTAAGGATCGTTGCGCCGGACGACGTACCCCATTCCGGACAGCGTCGACTCGACCAACGCCGTGACCCGGCCGGAACAGGCCGTGCCGTGCGCGTCGCCGAGCACGACGTCGGGCGAGGCGCCGCGTCCCGCATGGGCGGGCATCGAATGGCAGTCGATCAGCAAGCAGGCGCCGAACCGCTCCCGGGTCTCGGCGATCAAGGCCGCGAGCATGTCGTGGTACGGGGTCCAGAAGGTCCGGACGCGAAACTCCGCCTCGCTGAAGGGCAGCTTGTCGCGATAGATCAACTCGCCAGTCGCGACCACGCGGGCCAGCGTTCCAAGTCCGGCGCCGACTCGGGCGCTGGTGGTGTTGACCCATGGCGGCAACGCGTCGGCAAACATGCCGGGGTCGAGTTCCCACGGCTCGCGGTTCGGATCGCAATAAGCCCGCGGGAAGGTCGCGCACAGCAGCGGCGCCCCGGCTTCGGTCACGCCTGCGAACAACTCGTCGACGAAGCTGTCTTCGCTGCGCCGCAAGCCGACCGGGTCCAACCGCGCGGCTTCGATGAAGTCGGCGGGGTAGAGGCGTCCGGAATGCGGCGACGTGAACACCACCGGCGCCGACTGAATGGTCGGCGACGCGAGTTCGAACGGCGGAGGCGCACCGGGGAGGGCGTGATCCATGCCCATATAGAAGCGTTCGCCGGGAGTTCTGTCACGTGCCGGCGCGAGCACGGTTGCGAAAGCCAAGCCCAGGCTCTAGAAGACCGCCATCGAGCGGATGGGCGCGTAGCTCAGCGGTAGAGCATCGCCTTGACATGGCGGGGGTCACAGGTTCAATCCCTGTCGCGCCCACCATCCGCAATGATTTCCCGGCTAAGTTTGACGACCTGGGACGCGGTGCCGGTAGGCCAAGGCTTCGGCCACGTCGGCGCGCCGGACGAGCATCGACGCCGCGAGATCGGCGACCGTTCGCGCCACCCGCAGCACCCTCGTGAAGCCGCGGGCCGACAAGCGCAGGCGCTCGGCCGCCTGCTCGGCCAACGCCCGCGCGTCCGGTTGCAAGTCGAGGTCATCCATGCCGGCTTCGGCGTTGGTTGCGCCACGGTCGGGACCGAACCGGTCGCGTTGGATCTGCCGCGCGGTGGCGACGCGCGCCGCCACCGTCTCGCTCGATTCGCCCGGCGGCGCCCGTGACAACTCCGCCGGCGAGGTCGGATGCACGTGCACCACCATGTCGATGCGGTCGAGCAGCGGTCCGCTGATCCGCCCGAGGTAGTCTTCGCCGCAGCGTGGCGCCTTGTTGCACTCGCGTGCCGCGTCGCCGAGGTAGCCGCAGCGGCAGGGGTTCATCGCGGCCACAAGCTGGAAGCGAGCCGGGTAGGTGACGTGGGCGGCCGCGCGGGCGACGGTGGTCTTGCCGGATTCAAGCGGTTGCCGCAACGACTCCAGGGCGGGGCGGGGGAACTCGGGAAGCTCGTCGAGGAACAGCACGCCGCGATGGGCGAGGCTGACCTCGCCGGGCCGGGCGCGCTGGCCGCCGCCGGCCAAGGCCGCCATGGACGCGCCGTGGTGCGGCTCGCGAAACGGCGGACGCATCACGAGGCGGCCGCCGTCCAGCATGCCGGCGACGCTGTGGACCATGCTGACCTCCAACGCGTCGACCGGCGACAGGTCGGGCAGCAGCCGAGGCAGGCGTGCGGCCAGCATCGACTTGCCGGCCCCGGGCGGCCCCACCAGCAGCAGGTTGTGGTTACCGGCGGCGGCAACTTCGAGCGCGCGCCGGGCCGACTCCATGCCGCGCACGTCCGCCAGGTCCGGCCCGCCCGGCTCCGCCTGCGCGCCCGCGGTGTCCGGCGGCGACAGGACTTGGGTGCCGCGGAAATGGTTGATGATCGACAGCAGGTCGGGGGCGGCGAGCACCTCGATGCGGCCGGCCCAAGCGGCCTCCCCGCCTTGCACCGCCGGGCAGATCAGGCCGAGGTCGCGCAACGACGCCGACATCGCCGCCGGCAGCACGCCGGCCACCGGCTTGCAGGCGCCATCCAGCGACAACTCGCCCAGCGCGGCGTAGCCGGCCAGCTCGTCCCGCGGCAGCACGTCCATGCCGGCCAGCACGGCGAGCGCGATCGGCAGGTCGAAATGACTGCCTTCCTTCAGCAGGTCGGCCGGCGCCAGGTTGATGATGATGCGCTTGGGCGGCAGCGACAGGCCCATCGAGGTCAGCGCCGCGCGCACCCGTTCACGCGCCTCGCCGACCGCCTTGTCCGGCAGGCCGACGACGATGAAGCTCGGCAGGCCGGAGGCGATCTGCACCTGCACCTCGACCGGCACGGCGTCGATGCCGCTGAACGCGAAGCTGCTGATGCGGGCGATCATGGGGCGGATACTAGCGGGCCACAGGTTCCGGCGGCTAGGTCAAGAGTTGTCGGCAGTTGTCGGCGCACGTGGCGGCGGTTCTATGACCGATGTTACATGGGGACCTTCGGACATCGGCAAGGTCATTACTTGGACGCGTCCCAAAATCCTGTTCCGTTCAGCAGCACCGGGCCGCATGGTCATCGCGGCCGCATGCGGACACGGCTGCTGGCGGCGGCCGGTGCGCTCGCCGACTACGAGATCCTCGAGATGGTGCTGTTCCTCGGCATCCCGCGCGGCGACACCAAGCCGCGGGCAAAGGCGCTGATCAATCGGTTCGGCAGCCTGGCAGCCGCGCTTTCGGCGCCGCGGCCGGCACTCGACGACGCCGAGGTGCCGATGCGGGCGGCCGAGGCGTTCGCGCTGGTGGCCGATGCGGCGAAATGCCTGGCGCAGGCGGAACGGATCGAGCGGGTGGTCCTGTCCGACTGGGATGCGCTGGACCGCTACCTCGATGCGCCGGCGCGGAGCCTGCGGCCGCCGGGCTGCGGCGCGTTGCTGCTGAACAACCGCAACCAGCTGCTGGGCGAATGCCGGTTCGACGATCCCGACGACCCGGCGCGGGTCACGCGGCAGCTGCTGCGCCACGCCCTCGACCGCTATGCGACGGCGGCGATCCTGTGGCGGAACGCGGGGGCGGCGGCGCCGTGCATCGGTGCGGCCGACGCGGCGATGCTGTCGCATGTGCGCCGAGCCGCGGGCGCGGTGTCGGTCGCGGTGCACGACATGGTGGTGGTCGGCGCCGGCGGCTCGGCGCGGGTCGGCGCCGCGGGACGTCGCTGACGTGCTGGCCTGGCTGACCCGCCGGACGAGGACGCCGCAAGCCTTTACCCCGCCATTCGACGTCGTCGTCGACTTGGCGCCGGGCAGCGTGCCGCTCGGGATGGAAGCGGATGCGGCGATGACCGCTGCAGCGGCGGCGATCCAGCGACTGCCGGGCGCCGGACGGGTCCGCGTCCGGCTGGCCGGTCCCGGCCTGCCGAGCACGCTCCGGTTATTCCCCGCCGGACGCAGCACCGAGCGGCCCGGCGAACCCTGGGCGCGGTTGCGCAAAGCGGCGGCCGACGCGATGAGTGCGGCGTTGGTCCAGCCGGCCGCGCCCGAGCCGGTGCCGATGCACTCGGCGCCGTTCCGCAGCGCGGGCGGGTTCGCGGAAGCGCCGCTGCAGTTCGACGCGTTGGCGGCCTTGGCGGACTTGGCGCAGAGCGTGCGGCAGGCGACGCCGCAGCCCTCGCCTCGCGCCGCGCCCTCGCTCGATGGCGACATTGCGGCCTTGGCGCGGTTGCTCGGCTTCGTGCTCCCGCACATGGACTGGGCCACCGCAGGGGCTGCGGTGCATCGGTTCGGCAGCTATGCCGCGGTGCTCGCGGCGCCCGAGACGGAGCTGCGCCAAGTCAACGGGCTCGGAACCCACAGCGTCGCCGCGATCAAGCTGGTGCACGAGGCCGCGGTTCGCCTGGCGCGGGCGGGGATGGCCGGGCAGCCGGTGTTGGACGATCCGGAGCGGCTGGGCGCCTATTTGGCCGCGGCACTGGCGCGGGAGCGGATCGAGCAGTTCCGCATCTTGTTCCTCGACGCGGGCGGCATGCTGAAGGCCGACGAGGTGCAGGCGACCGGAACGGTGAACCACACGCCGGTGTATCCGCGCGAGGTGGTGCGGCGCGCGCTCGAGCTGAAAGCGGCGGCGATCGTGCTGGTGCACAACCACCCGAGCGGCGACCCGGCGCCGTCCGTCGACGATATCGACATGACCGCCGAGATCGGCCGCGCGGCCGAAGCGCTCGGGGTCGAGCTGCGGGACCACATCATCGTCGGCAACGGCCGCACGCTCAGCTTCCGCGACACCGGCTTGCTTTGACGGGTCCTTGAAGGACGGGCCTGTGATGGACGGGTCGCGGCGGCTGGACGAACCCATGCGGCGCGGCCAACGTATGGCGCAAACGGAGGGACGCGCCATGCCTGAGGCCTTTATCTGCGACTACGCCAGGACGCCGATCGGCCGCTATGCCGGCGCGCTGAAGGATGTGCGCACCGACGACCTCGCCGCGCACCCGATCCGCGTCCTGAAGGAGCGCAACGCCTCGGTGGACTGGGCGGCGCTGGACGACTGCTACATGGGCTGCGCCAACCAGGCCGGCGAGGACAACCGCAACGTGGCGCGGATGGCGACACTGCTCGCCGGCCTCCCGGTGGATGTGCCGGGCAGCACGATCAACCGGCTGTGCGGCAGCGGGCTCGATGCGGTCGGCACTGCCGCGCGGGCGATCCGCACCGGGGAAGCGGAGCTGATGCTGGCGGGCGGCGTCGAGAGCATGACGCGGGCGCCGTTCGTCCAAGGCAAGGCGACCGAGGCCTTCGCGCGGGCGGCTGAAATCTACGACACCACGATCGGCTGGCGCTTCGTGAACGGGCTCATGAAGACGATGTACGGCACGGATTCGATGCCGGAAACCGGCGAGAACGTCGCCGAGCAGTTCCAGGTGACCCGGCAGGCGCAGGACGAGTTCGCGCTGCGCAGCCAGCAGAAGGCGCGCGCGGCGCAGGAGAGCGGGTTCTTCGCGCGGGAGATCGCGCCGGTCACGATCAAGGGCCGCCGCGGCGACACCGTGGTCGACACCGACGAGCACCCGCGCGGCGACACGACGATGGAGATGCTGCAGAAGCTGCGCACGCCGTTCCGCAACCCGGGCACGGTCACGGCCGGCAATGCCAGCGGGGTGAACGACGGGGCGGCCGCGCTGCTGCTGGCCAGCGAGGCGGGGGCGAACCGGCACGGCTTGACGCCGCGGGCGCGTGTGGTGGCGATGGCGACGGCCGGGGTGGAGCCGCGCATCATGGGCATCGGCCCGGCGCCGGCGGTGCAGAAGCTGCTGGCGCGGACCGGGATCACGCTGAAGGACGTCGACGTGATCGAGCTGAACGAGGCGTTCGCGTCGCAGGGCATTGCCGTGCTGCGGCAATTGGGCGTGGCGGAGGACGACCCGCGCTTGAACCCGCATGGCGGCGCCATCGCGCTGGGTCACCCGTTGGGGGCGAGCGGGGCACGCCTGGCGATGACGGCGGTGAATGCGATGGAAACGATGAGCAGGCAAGGCGGGGGCGGCAAGCGGGCGGTCGTGACGATGTGCATCGGCGTCGGCCAGGGCATCGCCGCATTGATCGAGCGCGTCTGATGCTGATGGCAGGGAAGGTGGCGGTCGTCACCGGCGCCGGCGGCGGGATCGGGCGGGAGATCGCGCTGGCGATGGCGCTCGAGGGCGCGCGGGTGGTGGTCAACGACATCGGCGCCAGCTTGGCCGGCGAGGGCGGTTCGGCGACGCCGGGCGAGCAGACCGTGCAGATCATCCAGCAGCGTGGCGGCGAGGCGGTGGCCAACACGGACAGCGTCGCCGAATGGGACAGTGCGCGGCGGATCATCCAGTGCGCCATGGACAAGTTCGGCCGGGTGGACGCGGTGGTCAACAATGCCGGCATCCTGCGCGACGGCATCTTCCACAAAATGTCGCCGCAGGACTGGCTGGCGGTCGTCAACGTGCACCTGAACGGCGCCTTCTACGTGAGCCGGGCGGCCGCCGAGCCGTTCCGGGCGCAAGGGTCCGGCGCCTGCGTGCACATGACCAGCACGTCGGGGTTGGTGGGCAATTTCGGTCAGGCGAACTATTCGGCCGCCAAGCTCGGGATCGTCGCATTGTCGAAATCGATCGCGCTCGACATGCAGCGGTTCGGGGTTCGCAGCAACTGCATCGCGCCGTTCGCCTGGAGCCGTATGACGAGCAGCATCCCGGCCGACACGCCGGAGCAGAAGGCGAGGGTGGCCAAGCTGGAGCAAATGACGCCGGACAAGAACGCGCCGCTGGCGGTGTTCCTGGCGAGCGACGCGGCGAGGGATGTCACCGGTCAGGTGTTCGCGGCCCGGCACAATGAGATCTTCCTGATGTCGCAAAGCCGGCCGCTGCGGTCGGTGCACCGCGGCGAGGGCTGGACGCCGGCGCTGGTGGCCGAGCACGCGCTGCCCGCGCTGCGAGCCGGGTTGCTGCCGCTCGACCGCAGCGCGGACGTGTTCAGCTGGGATCCGGTGTAGCTAGAGCAACATCCGACCGAACCGGATCAGTTCGGTCGGATTAAGTTGCTCTATCGACTTAGTTTTAGAGCAGGCCTTCCATGCCGCCATCCACGCTGATGGCCTGGCCGGTGATGGTGCGGCCGAACGGGCTGGCGAGGTAGAGGGCCATGTTGGCGATGTCTTGCTGGCTGACGAAGGACCGGAGGCTGACACGGGATAGCGCGTCTTCGGTTTCCTGATTGTCGCTGATGCCTTTGGCGTGGGCCTTGTTGCGCAGCACGCTGCGGATGCGCGGGCCGTCGACGAGACCGGGCAGGATGGCGTTGACGTTGATGCGGTCGGGCCCGAGCTCCATCGCCAGCGTGCGGGTGAAGCCGATGATGCCCCACTTGGCGGCGCTGTAGGGGCTGCGGAGCGGGAAGCCGAACTTCCCTGCCGCCGAGCTCAGGTTGACGATGCTGCCACCACCGGCCGCCCGCAGCAGCGGCACGGCGCGGCGGGCACAATGGAATAGGCTGGCAAGATCGATTTGCAGCACGGCGTCGAGCTCGGCGGGGGTGATCTGCTCGACGGGCTTGGTTGGACCGGCAATGCCGGCGTTGTTGAGAAGCACATCGAGACCGCCCAGCCGCTCGGCTGCCGCGTCGATGAACCGGTCCAGCTCATCGGCGCGGCCGGCGTCGGCGCGCATGCCAGGGTGGCCGCAATCAGCCAGCGCCGCTTCGTCCACGTCGCTGACGAAGGGGTGGCCACCGCAAGCGGCAAAGCTGTCGGCGATGACCCGGCCAATCCCTCCGGCGCCGGCGGTGATGGCGACGCGCAGGCCTGACAGGTCGAGCGGTATGGGTGTGGTTGCGGCAAGGGTCACGGTCGCAGTCCTCCAAGTCTCAGTGAACCCTACCGTCCCGAGCCAGAAACGCGGAGTCGAGTTCCCGCGACGTTTAGGCGGTGCGAGGCAGGGCGGGAGCCAGCAGGCTCCACAGCGCGAATGCCGCGACGGCGCACACCGCCATGACGCCGGTCATGCTGAGCGGACCCAGGATCGGGAACAGATACGCCACGAGCGCGCTGGCGGCGGCCCCGGTGAGGATTTGAACGACGCCGACCGCGGCCGCGGCCGTGCCCGCGTAGTGCGGCATCGGTTCGAGCGCCATGTGCTGCGCGTTCGGCGAGACGAGGCCGCGGCAGAACACGTTCACGATCAGCAGCGGAATGAGCAGGCCGAGCAGGGTGGCGCCGAATGCCACCAGGGTGGCGAGACCGACGGCGCTTGCCGCCGCGCCGAGCAAGCTTAGCCAGAGCAGCCGGCTCGGGCCGACGCCCTTGGCAGCAAGGCGGCCGCTGGCCCAGGCGCCGAGGGTGAGAGACGCGGCGGTGCAGGCGAAGAAGGCGGCATACAGAATGGCTGGAAGGTGCAAGCTGCCCATCAGCACCAGGGGTGAGCCGGCGATGTAGGCGAATAGGGTGGCAAAGCTCAGCGCGTTCACGGACACGAGGCCGACGAAGCGAGGGTTGGCTAGGACGATGCCATAGGCCCGAATGACCGAGCCATGCGCGCGGCCGCGCGCCGCGACCGGCCGCGACTCGGCCACGCCGCCAAACACGACCAGCAGGAGCACCAGTCCGCCGGATGCAAGCACCAGGTAGACCGGGCGCCAGCCCAGCACGTTCATCACCGACGCGCCGATGCTGGGGGCCAGCATGGGCGCCAATCCGAACACGACGGTCACGTAGGACCGCTTCGAGCGCGCCGCATCGCCTTCGAACAGGTCGCGGATCATGGCGAAGGCGAGCACGGCGCAACACCCGGCGCCCACGCCTTCAATGAACCGCCAGACGAC
Organism: uncultured Alphaproteobacteria bacterium; assembly: GCA_963752225.1. Classification (GTDB taxonomy): domain Bacteria; phylum Pseudomonadota; class Alphaproteobacteria; order Acetobacterales; family Acetobacteraceae; genus JBBROS01. The sequence continues at coordinate 829,327 of CAVVXS010000007.1, forward strand.
CAGCTGCTGGACGTTCACCGAACCGGCGCAGGCGACACTGGACAGCGCATAGGTCAGTAAGCCGATCAACAAGACTGGTTTCCGCCCGAATCGGTCGGATATCGGACCGCCGCCGAACTGCCCGGTGGCGAATCCGACCATGAACAAGCTGATCGTCAGTCCGATCGCGCCGGGGGAGGCGAGGAATTCATGTTGAAGGGATATTAACGTCGGAATGCTGATGTCGAGCGACAACGCCGGCAACGCCGCGAGGAGCCCGAGAACGATCGTGAACAAAAACGATTGCGGCTTGATCGCAGGAAACACGATCGGCGCGGTCAGGCCGGGTGGACGGCGGGTGGGGCACCGGTCGCTGCCCATGACGCGTCAAAAATTGTCAAGGCGAGCTCTTCCGGGTGAATAGAAGTTAATCCGTGGTAATTCGCATACTCGACCCGGTCAAGGTAATTCGGGGCGCTGTTACGCGACTGACTTAGTATTTTGTCCTTGTGATACTGGTGCTGGTAGGACCGCTATCTCAAAAGAACCGTCCCTGACGGTGATTAAGGATACATACCGGTTACTGACGATCTCGCCGACGCGGCCGCGCCTATCTTTTCTCGTGCGGGACGCCCGACGGCGCGACCCGGCCTTCCCCCATTGCGATCATCGCACCAGAAGCACATCATTGAATGGACGGCATAAAGCACTGGCTTGCGAAAGGAACAGCGTGTCACGCCCGCGCGCCAATTTGATAATCTAAGCATTTTCCCATAAGAATAGAGTCCATACCGGTCGGGCATCTGCGCGACAGTGGATCGGAGCATGACGTGGGACAGTTGGATGTGATGTCGGAGACCGGCGAACACGGGCGTCAGACGCAGGGCAACGTGCGACTGTGGCTTCGGCTGGTTGGAGATTTCACGGCGTCGCTCGAGAACGGGCGGTCGGTGCTCCCCGTCAGCAAGAAGGCGCGCGGCCTGCTCGCCTTGGTAGCCGCGCACATGCCGCAGCCGCTGCGGCGCGATCATGCAGCGTCGCTATTGTGGAGCAACAAGCCGCGGGACCATGCTGCCAACTCCATGCGGCAGGCGCTGCGTGAACTGCAGCTCGCGCTGGCGGCTTGCGGGCAGCCGCCGATCCTTTCGACCGCATCCGGACGGTTGTCGCTTCCGGCTGCCAGCATCTGGGTCGACATCCACGACCCGGCCGCGATCAAATGGAAGGAGCCGGGCGAGGGCGCGGGCGGGCCACTGCTGTTGTGCCAAAATCTGCAAGGTCTCGATCCCGCATTCGACGCCCATCTCGAGAAGCTGTGGAAGAACCTGGTTTTCCAGCAAGCGTTCGTCCCGCTCGCCGACGATTTCGACAACACCTACGCCCCGGCGAGGCCGCCGCTGGGCGGGTCCGAACAGGCGGCCTCGCACGACAGCGATGGCCCGGCCATCGGGCCGGGCGATGAACAGCCCCCGGAGTTGCAGCAGCCGCTGCCGATGTCGGACGACTCGATTCATGGACAGGGCTGGCGGATCGCCGTCCTGCCGTTCCGAAGCTTGGGGGCGCCGCTCGAGTCCGGGTTGTCGCTGGGGATGGCGGAGGAGATCTCCGCCGCGCTCGCCCGGTTCAGGATGCCGCGCTTGATCGCGACCGGGTCGTTTTGGGACGGGTCCGGCGCGTCGGCCGACGCATTGGCGAAATGCCGGGCTTACAATCTCGACTACGTCATCAGCGGCACCATCCAGTCGTCGGGGCAGCGCATCCGCGTGACCGTCACCTTGCTCGACGTCTCGATGGACTTCGAGGTGATTTGGGCGTCAAGGTTCGAAGGCACCACCGAAGACCTGTTTTCGCTGCAGGATAAGATCGCGTCGCAGACCGTCGCTCAGATCGACCCCGAGCTGCTGCAGCGGCATCAGTACCGCGGCGAGACGGTGCAGCTGCCCAATGCCGCCGCCCATCAGGCCGTATTGACGGCGATCCAGGGGATTTACCACCCCGACAAGGCCCGGTTCCTTGTTGCCAAAGACCGACTGCTCGAGGCTATTCGCCTCGATCCGAATTATGCGGCGGCGCATGCGTGGCTGGCTTACTGGCACATTATCGGTCTGGGGCAGGGCTGGGTTCAGGATGCGCAAACGGCCGCAGAACAGGCCGGGTTGGCCGCCGAACGTTCGGTCGCTTTGGATCCGTTGGACGCACGCGGGGTCACAATCGCCGGCCACGTGAAAGCATACCTCCTTCACGATCCGGAGGCGGCGCTGGTCCTGCACCAGCGAGCGATCTCGCTTAACCCGAACTTGCCCATCGCGTGGACACTCAGCAGTTGGGCCCATATCTATTCAGGCGACCATAAGACAGCCGTTAATGAGGCACTCATGGCTGAGTCGCTTTCGCCGACGGACCCGCATGTGTTTTTCGTGGAGCATGCGGCCATGACGGCATATTTTTTTCTGAAGGACCTCGCTCGCGCAGACGAGTTGGCCCTGAGCGTTCTGGCTCGTAAGCCGGGCCATGCGTCAGCGCTTAAGGTGCGGCTCGCGATTCTGGGCCACCTGCGTCGAGCCGCCGAGATCGAAGAATGCCTCGAGTTGTTGAGGTCGGTCGACCCGGCGATCACAGTTGACCGAATTATCGCCAGGCCACCCCTGCGCCCGGCTGACCGCGAATATTACGCTGAGGGCCTGCGGCTTGCTGGGATTCCCGATTAGCAGTCAAATTAGCTCGGTTCGCTGACCGCTGCTTTCAGAATTTCAGCGTGGTGCGGGCAAGCCCGCCGCTTCCGGAGGCGAACGGCGTAGCCACCTTGCTGCGCATCATCCGCATCCGGCAACAACACGTTGGCGAGGTCAGCCCAATCCGCCGCGCTCATGTCGTCGACCGTCGCATGGGACGCTTGGTTGAGGACGCTTTCGCGATACGCAAGTTGGGGCACGGGTTGGATCTGGAGGAACGGGGCATGTGAGCGAATCCGCACCGGGAAGTCGGTCCTGGTGATGCGAAAATTGCTGAACAGCGGACCGAACCAGTGATCGGTCTCGACCAACCCTTCCCAAGCCGTCAAGCCGGGTATTCCGGGCAGGTTGACCGGCGGTCGAACCAACAGGCTCCAGCCCGGCTTCGTCCGAGCCAATAGGCCGGTCCAGATTTGAACTCCGCCCAGTTCAGGAAGTGCGGTCAGGAACGGGGGAGAATAGCCTTGCAGTTCCACCGGAGCCTTGCTGTCGAACAAGTCGGAAAATCCCGGGAATTGCACGGCTCCGCTCGAGCTTCCTGACAACGGAAGCCAAGCCGCTGCGTCGCCAAACGACCAGTAGATCTGCTCACCGTCCCAGATAAGCTGCAAGTCGATCGGTGGAAACACCCAGTAGCCATACCCGGTGGCGGACGTCAGGGCGTCGCAGTATCGCATCGCCCTCCCAGGCAAGTAGCCGGCGCCGGAGCGATCTGCGCGCTTGGGTGGCCGGCCGTCGGGAATCAACTTGACGATCTGGACAACGCCCTCGTCAGCCGCTGTCCCTGATTGTGCGGTCATGCTCGCGTCTCCCGTGTCCATCGATCCGACTATGCCGGTGGCCGTTGCCAGGATTAACGACGGCCGCAGCTATCGCAATCCTGGCAATGCACAGGAATCGTGTCCCGGGGTCAAACAACCCGAAGCAGTGGCTTAAAAGCGCATCATCCCGCCGCCCACGTGAACCTTACCCGCGTCGCGCGTCTTCGCCGGCGCGGCGCTGGCCGCGAACCGCATCATGCCACCGCCGACGTGGACGCGGCCGGTGTCCTTGGTCGAAGCGGGCTTGGCAGGGGCGGTCTTGATGGTCTTCGACATGCTCGTTCTCCTGAGGCGTTATTGCCTGAAGAAGATCATGCATCATGCCTGTGAGTAGTTTGTTAATAGAAAATTACTGCGTGGTTAATAAGAACTCATTAATGTATAAATAAATCTCACTTTGCACGCCGTCTATAGACGGTAGTGTTGCCTTTTGATGCGTTTTGTTAGCGAATGATTGCCGTGGAGACATTAAGACGTATCTGCTAGTGCCGTCCGTTGCGAATCGTCTCCATCCAAGCCACGGCGGCAGGCATGCCGCGCACGTGAGCCTGAGAGCCTTACGGGGTTCGGTGAACCTTGGATGCGCGCGCGAGCACCACGAGCGCGTGGACGGTCCGAACGTCGGCTATAGGGGGCAGCGTCCCACCGGCCAGCGGATCGCGACACAGGCCGCGAGGCGCGAGACTGCTCCGGCGAGCGGCAACACCGGGTCGCGAGATGTGGCGACCGGACCGGACGAGCGGTCGTCCGGTCTGGATTGCCCCTAGAAGTCGGCGAGCAGCGCGTCGATGTCCGACTGACCCATCGCCTTGCCCGGCAATTGCGGGCCGTTCGTCAGGCTTTCTTCCGACACCGGCTCCACCGAGATTTCTTCGCCCTGACCGAACAGCTTCAGCATCTCACCGACCTTTTGCTCGATCGCTTGCAGAGTGCCGACGACCTTCTTGATGCGCTGCCCGGTGATGTCCTGGAAGCTGCACGCCTCGAAGATGCTGGTCGTCGCGCGGCCCAGCGTCTCCGCGTCGATCACCTGTCCGTTCGACGTCGCGGCTTCGAGTTGCTCGCAGGCCTCAAGGATGACGTTGGTCGCGGACGCGGTATGCGCGACCACCGCGTCGAGCTCGTCGGTCGCCGCAGGGATGTGGCCGGCAATGAACGGACCTGCGTCCAGGCGCTGCAGTTCGGCGCGCGTGGTGGCGATGGTCCGGGCCAGGTCCTCGATCTCGGCCAGCAGCGTGACGTCGCGCACCTCGGCCGCCAGCCGATCGACCAGCTGATCAGAATCAAGCATGGGCCAACACCTTCTCGATCTTGCTTTGCAGCGTCTCGGCGTTGAACGGCTTGACGATATAGTTGGAGACGCCGGCCTGCTTGGCGGCGACGATGTTCTCGGCCTTGCTTTCCGCCGTCACCATAATGAACGGCGTCTGCTTCAGGCGGGCGTCCGAACGCACCTCCTGCAGCAGCTGAAGCCCGGTCATCGGCTCCATGTTCCAATCGCTGATCACCAGGCCGAAATGGCCGCTGCGCAGCTTGTGCAGCGCTTCCGTGCCGTCGGACGCTTCCTCGACATTGTTGAAATTGATCTGCTTCAGCAGGTTGCGGATGATCCGCAACATGGTCTTGTAGTCGTCCACGATCAGGACGTTGATCGAACGGTCTATAGACATGAGCCCGCCTTGTTTCGAGTTCTGATGGCGGAACCATACCGTTGAAACGTTAAGAGAGAGTTCAAGGGAGACCGCCGGGCAGCCAAAGCAGCGAGGCTGTCAGCGCCCGCCTCACGGCGAGTTGAAGGATTGTGACGGCAGTCCTAGCGTCGGGCGTGTATGTTCCGCGTTCACGTCGGGGTCCGGCCGAATCGGCCGACGATTTCGGTCGGCAATTGTCGCATACGCGACGGACGGAGGCGCAGGCTGCATGGGTGGACGGGTGTTGGTTACCGGTGGCGCCGGGTTTATCGGCTGCCACGTTGTCGGGGCATTGCTGCAACGTGGCTATTCCGTCCGAGTGTATGACAGTCTGATCGACCAGGTGCACCGCAGTGCCGTCACCCGGAACGCGGTCATGGACGAGGTCGAGTTGATCCGGGCCGATATTCGGGACCTCGACCGGGTCACGGACGCGCTGCGCAACGTCGACGCGGTCATCCACTTGGCCGCCGAAGTGGGCGTCGGGCAGAGCATGTATGCGATCGACCGCTACGTGTCCGTGAACGACACTGGGACGGCCGTCCTATTCCAGGCCCTGATCGACCATCCCGTGCGTCGAGTTGTGGTCGCCAGCAGCATGAGCATCTACGGCGAAGGGCGTTACCGCACCGGGTCGGGCGACATCATTGACGAGGTGAGCCGGCCGCCGGGCCGGCTTTCGTCGGGTTGGGATCCGGTGGGCCCCGACGGGAACGCGCTCACGCCGATCGCCACGCCGGAAAGCAAGCGGCCCAACCTCGCCTCCGTTTACGCGCTGACGAAGTTCGTGCAGGAGCGGCTGACGCTCACGGTCGCTCCGGTGTACGGGATGGAGGGCGTCGCGCTACGGCTGTTCAACGTGTACGGACCGGGCCAGGCGCTGTCGAACCCATACACCGGCGTGCTGGCGATCTTCGCATCGCGGCTGCAGAATTGGGAGCGTCCGCTGGTGTTCGAGGATGGCGAGCAGCGCCGCGATTTCGTGCATGTCGACGACGTCGCCCGTGCCTTTATACTGGCGCTCGAACATCCGGCTGCCGCGGGGCAGGTGTTCAACGTGGGCAGCGGCCAGGATGTCAGCATCCTCGAGGTTGGTTCCGCCTTGGCGCAAGCGATGGGCGTGCCGAACCTCACGCCCGAAGTGATGGGCAAGGCGCGGGTCGGCGACATCCGGCACTGCTTCGCCGATATCTCCTTGGCGCGCGACGTGCTCGGCTTTGCTCCGCGACGCAGCTTCGACGACAGCCTGGGCGAGCTGGCGGAGTGGGTGCGCAAGCAGCGGGCCGAGGACCGGGTGCAGGATGCTAGACGGGAGCTCGAGCAGCGCGGACTGGTGGCGTGAGCGCGACACCGCACCGTGTGCTCGTGACAGGGGGCGCCGGCTTTATCGGCTCCAATCTCGCCGACCGCTTGGCCATGCAGGGTCATACGGTCCGGGTGTTCGACGTTCTCGCCCGTCCCGGCGTTGAAGCGAACCTGGACTGGTTGCAACGCCGCCATGGCAATCGCATCGAACCGATCGTGTCCGACATCCGCGACCGCGCCGCCCTGGCCGAGGCGGCGCACGGCGTGTCGGCGGTATTCCACATGGCGGCCCAGGTCGCGGTGACCACCAGCCTTGAAGACCCCGAACTCGACTTCGAGGTCAATCTGCGTGGGACGATGAACCTGCTCGAGGTGCTGCGGCGCCGGGCGGACAAGCCGGCGCTGGTCTTCGCCAGCACCAACAAGGTGTACGGCGCGCTGACCGACGTCCCCCTGGCCCGTGACGACGACGCCTACCTGCCGACCGAGGCCGGGTTGCGCGCGCATGGCATCGACGAGGCCCGGCCGCTCGACTTCTATACGCCCTATGGTTGCAGTAAGGGGGCGGCCGACCAGTACGTGCTCGATTATGCGCGCAGCTTCGGATTGCCGGCCTGCGTCATGCGCATGAGCTGCATCTATGGGCCGCGGCAGCGCGGGACCGAGGATCAGGGCTGGCTCGCGCATTTCTTGTTCTCGGTCCTGGCGGGCCGGCCGATCAGCATATTCGGTGATGGGCGGCAAGTCCGGGACGTGTTGTACGTCGACGATGCGGTGAACGCCTACCTGGCGGCCTGGGCGTCAATCGGCGCGGTGTCGGGACAGGCCTTCAACCTCGGCGGCGGCCCCGGCAATGCGGTGACGCTGCTGCAGGTGCTGGCCGAGATCGGCGAGATCACCGGACGCACCCCCGATCTTCGCTTCAACGAGTGGCGGCCCGGCGATCAGCGTTATTTCGTCGCCGATACCCGCCGCGTGAGCGACGCATTGCGGCTGCGCCCCGCGCTCGACTGGCGCAGCGGGTTGCGCCGGCTGGCCGCGTGGGCCGGGTCGGAGCAGCGGCAGGCCGAGCCGGCAATGGCGGCTGGGAACGCCGCTTGAAGGTCGCTCTCGTCAACCCGCCCTGGACCTTTGCCGGCAGCATCTATTTCGGCTGCCGCGAACCGCACCTGCCGCTCGAGCTCGGCTATTGCCGGGCGCTGCTGGAGCGTGACGGCCACGAGGTGCTGCTGCTCGACGGCCATCTGATGGGCCGCTCCTATGCCGAGTTGGCGGTCGAGGTGAGGGCGTTCAGCCCGGCCATGACGGTCGTGCCGACCGCGCCAAGCTACCTGTTCTGGCGCTGCGCACCACCCGAACTGCGGGTGCCGCGCGAGATGCTCGATGCGATGGGAGACGCGGCGGGCTTGACGGTCGCGGTCGGACCGCACGGTTCCGCCACGCCGCAGGCGACGCTCGAGAAGCTGGGCGCCGGGTGCGCCGTGCTGGGCGAATGCGAGGAGGTGGTGGCGGCGCTGGCGAACGGCGCCGTCCCGGGTGAGTTGCCGGGAACGGCCATCCTTCGCTCCGACGGCACCTTGCAGCAGTCCGGCGGTCCGCAGGCTAGCCGGTTCACCGACACGCCGGCATTGTCGTGGCCGGCCGAATGGGTGGCCCGGCACCACCACCACCACCACCGGTTCGAACGGACGCCGCAGGGGCCCGGCGCCGAGGTCGAGGCGTCGCGAGGATGCCCCTACCATTGCACCTTCTGCGCCAAGATCGATTTCCGCGACGCGTATCGCCGGCGGGATTTGGCGCCGCTGCTCGCCGAGATCGACGGCTTGCGGGCACAGGGCGTCACCTATCTCTACTTCATCGACGAGATCTTCCTGCCCAACCGCGCCCTGCTCGAGGCGCTGGTCGGCCGCGGCCTGGAGTTCGGGATCCAGACCCGGATCGATCTGTGGAAGCCCGACATGGTCGAACTGCTCGGCCGCGCCGGCTGCGTCAGCATCGAGGCCGGGGTCGAGAGCCTGACGGAGGACGGACGGGCGGCGCTCGACAAGCGGTGCAAGCTGACGACCGACCAGCTGACCGAGCTGCTGATCCTGGCCCGGCGCCACGTGCCGTTCGTCCAGGCGAACCTGATCGAGACTCCGGCCGACGACGACGCCGCGGTCGAGGCCTGGCGCGGCCGGCTGAAGGCCGAACAGGTGTGGGCCAACGATCCGGTACCGTTGTACCCCTATCCGAGCTCGCCCGATTACCGCCGCTTGTTCGGGCTGCCCGACGACATGGCGTGGGAGCGGGCGCACGAGCACTATCTCGGCCAGTTCGAACAGTTCTCCGACATCCAGGACGGCCGGCCGCTGCCGTTGCCGGAACTGGAACGGGCATGCCGGAAGGACTAGGCGGGCGCACCCGCCTCCTGCTGACGACCGATAGCGTGGGCGGTGTTTGGCACTACACGCGCGATCTCGCCCGGGGGTTGTCCGATCGCGGAATCGACTGCGTGGTCGCCGTCCTCGGGCCCTCGGCCGACGCCGGGAAGCGCCGCGACCTCGGGGACATGCGGGGAGTGACACTGGTCCAGACCGGCCTGCCGCTCGATTGGACCGCCGAGCGTCCTGAGCAGTTGGCGGAGGCGAGCGACCGCCTCGCGACGCTCGCCGCGCTGATGGGCGTGGCCGGCGTGCATCTGCATACACCGGCGCTCGTCGGCGCGGCCCGTTGGCCGGTGCCGGCGGTGGCCGTGGCGCATTCCTGCGTCGGTACGTGGTGGCGGGCGATGCGCGGAGATGAACCGGTGCCGGCGGACTTCGGCTGGCGGATCGAGGCCATGCGGGCCGGGCTCGGCCGGGCCGCGGCGGTGATCGCGCCGACCGTGGCGCATGCGGCGGCGGTGCGGGCCGTGTACGGCGCCGCGGCGCTCACCGTCGTCCATAATGGGGCCGAACCGCGGCCACGCCCGGCGATCGGCCGGGAACGTGCCGTGCTCACTGCCGGGCGACTGTGGGACGAAGCCAAGGGTGTGGCGATGCTGGACCGGGCGGCGGCGGGCTTGGACGCTCCGGTCCGCGCGGCGGGTCCGCTCGAGGGTCCGAACGGCACGCGCACGACGCTGGCCCATTGCCAGCCGCTCGGCAGCTTAGACGCGACGGAGATGGCGACAGCCTATGCGGCGGCGACCGTGTTCGCGTCGATGGCACGCTACGAGCCGTTCGGCCTCGCCGTGCTCGAGGCGGCGCAGTCCGGCATGCGGCTGGTGCTGTCGGACATCCCGACCTTTCGCGAGTTGTGGGATGGCGTGGCGACCTTCGTGGGCGACGAAGCCGCACTCCCGGCGGCGCTGCAGGCGGCGCTGGACGCCGGTCCAAACGAGCGGGCGCGCGAGCGTGCCGGGCGCTTCACGCGGGATGCCATGGTGGACGGGACGCTACGGGTGCATCGGCGGTTGATGTCGGCGTCGCCTGCCTCGATGCGGCTGGAGGCGTCCGGCTGATGCGGGTGGTGTACTTCACCCATTCGCTGCGCTCGTGCTGGAACCATGGAAATGCGCACTTCCTGCGCGGCGTGCTGCGGGAGCTGTTGGCGCGTGGGCATGACGTGCAGGCCTTCGAGCCGGCCGGCGCCTGGAGCGTCGTGAACTTGTTGGCCGACGCCGGACCGGCCGGGCCGGACGCTTGGCGCGCCGCCTACCCCGCGCTCGACAGCTCGGTCTACGCGCCGGAGGACGACCTCGCCGCCGCCGTGGACGGCGCCGACCTGGTGATCGTGCACGAATGGAACGAACCCGCGCTGGTGGCCGGCATCGGTGCGCTGCGTGCCCAAGGCGGGCGGTTCACTCTGCTGTTCCACGACACCCATCATCGCGCCGTCAGCGAGCCGGAGGCGATGCGGCGCTACGATTTGTCGGCCTATGATGGCGTGCTGGCTTTCGGGGCGACGCTGGCCGAGGTGTATCGCGGCTGGGGCTGGGGCGGGCGCGTGTTCGTTTGGCACGAGGCGGCCGACGTCGCCTTGTTCCACCCTCCAGCGGTCGAGACGGCGCGGGACGGCGCGGTGTGGATCGGCAATTGGGGCGACGGCGAACGAACGGCGGAGCTCGAGGCGTTCCTGTTCGCGCCCGCGAACGACGCCGGCTTGCCGCTCGACGTTTACGGCGTGCGCTACCCGGACGCGGCACGGGCCATGCTGGCCGGCTACGGCGCGGCGTATCGGGGCTGGCTGCCGAATTACCGAGCGCCCGACGTGTTCGCGCGGCACCTGCTGACGGTGCATGTACCGCGGCGCTTCTACGCGACCTTGCTGCCGGGCATCCCGACCATCCGCGTGTTCGAGGCGCTCGCCTGCGGGATCCCGCTGGTGTCGGCGCCGTGGGACGATAGCGAGTATTTGTTCACGCCAGGTGCGGACTTCATGACCGCCGCCGACGGCGGCCAAATGCGCGCCCGCCTGCGCGATATCATCCACGACCGCGGCTTACGGGCCGACTTGGCCGCACACGGCCTCGCCACCATCCGAGCCCGCCACACCTGCGCGCATCGCGTGGACGAGCTGCTCGGGATCCTGCAACGCCTCGACAGCAAGTTGGTCAGCGCCTGATGGACATCGCCTTCTACGGTTCGAGCCTGGTCTCGTCCTATTGGAACGGAGCGGCGACCTATTACCGCGGCATCCTGTCCGCGCTGGCGCCGCTCGGCTACCGGGTGACGTTCTTCGAGCCCGACGCGTTCGACCGGCAACAGCACCGCGACATCGAGCCACCCGACTACGCCCGGGTCGTCGTCTACCCGGCGACCCAGGAGGGGTTGCGCGGCGTGCTCGAGCAAGCGGTCCGCGCCGATGTGGTGGTCAAGGCGAGCGGCGTGGGCGTGTTCGACGACGAGCTGCTGGCCGGCATCCTCCGGCATGCGCGGCCCGGCGCCTTGCGGATCTTCTGGGACGTCGACGCGGCGGCGACGCTGGACGCGATCCGGGCGGATGCCGCCCACCCGATCCGGGCCGCGCTGCCGCAGTTGGATGGCGTGTTCACCTACGGGGGCGGCCCGCCGGTGGTGGACGCCTATACCGGCCTCGGCGCCCGCCTGTGCGTGCCGGTCTACAACGCGCTGGACCCCGCGAGCCATTGCCCGGCGCCGCCCGACCCACGCTTCGCCGCCGATCTGTCGTTCCTGGCCAACCGGCTGCCGGACCGTGAACGGCGGGTCGAGGCGTTCTTCCTCGACGCCGCCGCGCGCTGCCCGGAGCAGCGTTTCCTGCTGGGCGGCAATGGCTGGCACGACAAGCCGATGCCGGCCAACGTGCGGGCGATCGGGCATGTCGGCACCGCCGACCACAACGCGTTCAACTGCTCGGCCAAGGCGGTCCTGAACGTGGCGCGGGACAGCATGGCGCAGGTGGGCTTCTCGCCGGCCACCCGCGTGTTCGAGGCGGCGGGCGCCGGCGCCTGCCTGATCACCGACGCTTGGGAAGGGATCGAGCTGTTTCTCGAACCCGGCGCCGAGGTGCTGGTGGCCCGCGACGGGCAGGACGTGGCCGAGCAGCTGCAGGCATTGACGCCGGACCACGCTCGCCGCATCGGCGAGGCCGGGCGGCGGCGGGTGCTGGCCGAGCACACGTATGCGCAGCGGGCAGTGATCGTGGATGGCGTGCTGCGCCAGGAGCTTGCACGCGCCGCTTGAGCGCTTACTCGAACGTGACGCAACGCCGGGGCTTACCGGGCATTGGGGTGGGAAACCAACCCGATCCAGGAGGCTTCCATGCCCGACCTCAATCCCGACCAATCGTCCATCAGCAAGTTCGCTGGCTCACCGGCCGACCATAAGCAGATCGCCGTCGTGACCGGCGCCAGCACCGGCATCGGCTTCGAGCTGGCTCGGGAATGCGCGCGGAACGGCTTCGACCTGCTGATCGCCGCCGATGAGCCTGCCATCAACACCGCCGCTGACACCCTGCGGCAGAACGGCACCGGCGTGGAGGCGGTCGAGGCCGACCTCGCGACGATCGAGGGGGTGGACAAGCTGCTGGCCGCGCTCAACGGGCGTCCCGTGGCGGCACTGCTCGCCAATGCCGGGCGTGGGTTGGGCCGCGGGTTCGTGGATCAGGATTGGGACGACATCCGCCGGGTCATCGACACCAACGTGACCGGCACGAGCTATCTGCTGCACAAGGTGCTGAAGGGCATGAAGGAGCGTGGCAACGGGCGGGTGCTGATCACCGGCTCGATTGCGGGCTTCATGCCGGGCACCTTCCAAGCTGTCTACAACGCATCGAAGGCCTACCTCGACAGCATCAGCTTCGCGATCCGCCACGAGTTGCAGGGCAGCGGCGTGACCGTGAGCTGCCTGATGCCCGGCGCGACCGAGACGGACTTCTTCGAGCGGGCCGACATGATGGACACCAAGGTCGGCACGGCCAAGAAGGATGACGCCGCAATGGTCGCCAAGCAGGGCTTCGACGCGATGATGAAGGGCGAAGGGGACGTCGTCACCGGGTGGCACAACAAGCTGCAATCGGCCATCGCCAACTTCCTGCCGGCCGGCGTCACGGCCGAATTGCATCGCAAGATGGCCGCACCGGGGACCGCGTCCTAATGGCGGAGTTGGGCCGGCGGGCGGCGCTCGGCGCCGCGATTGCCGGCCCGGTGCTGGCACTCGGCGCCGCGGCGCAGGCCGATCAGCCCGATGAACTGCGCGGTCACGCCGCGGGGGACCGGGTCGAGTTGCCGAAGCTGCATACCGACACCGAGGTGGAAGGGCCGACCAGCAACTTCGACCCGGTCAACCGCAAGCTGGGCGTCGCGGTGGTCGGTCTCGGACACCTGGCGATCGACCAGATCCTGCCCGGGACGCTGACGAGCAAGCATGTGCGGGTCACGGCGCTCGTCAGCGGCGACCCGGCCAAGGCGCGTGCCGTCGCCGACCAGTACGGGGTGCCGCCCCAGGGACTGTACGACTACGCCGGCTTCGACCGCATCCGCGACAATCCGGCGATCGACTTCGTTTACATCGTGCTGCCGAACAACATGCACGCCGAATACACCGTGCGCGCGGCGCAAGCCGGCAAGCACGTCCTGTGCGAGAAGCCGATGGCGACCGGGGTCGCCGACGCTGAGCGGATGGTGCGCGCCTGCGCCGAGGCCAAGTGCCTGCTGATGATCGCCTATCGCTTGCAGTATAACCCGTATCACCGGGCGGCGATCGACATGGTGCGCGGGGGCGAATATGGGCCGTTGCGGGCCATCAGTGCCGTGAACGGCCAGAACGACCGTCCGAACGGGCAGTGGCGGCAGGTTCTGAAGCAGGCCGGGGGCGGCTCGCTGCCGGATGTCGGGCTATATTGCCTCAGCGCCGCGCGTTATCTGACCGGCGAGGAGCCGGTGGCGATCACCGCGCAGATGACGCAGCCGGCCGACGACCCGCGGTTCCGCGAGATCGAGGACATCGCCGCCTTCACCCTGCGCTTCCCGTCCGGCATTGTCGCCAATTGCATGAGCGGCTACAGCCACCACGAGGCGCGGCAACTCGGCGTGATGCTGCGGGACGCGACGATCTCACTCGACCGGGCGTTCGGGTACGAAGGGCTGCAGATGCGGATCGGCCGAAAGGCCGGGGAGGCGTCGTCGCTCGACGAGCGGCATTTCGCCGAGAAGAACCAGTTCGCGCAGGAAATGGACCATTTCGCCGAGTGCATCCGCGCTGGTCGGACGCCGCACACGCCCGGCGAGGAAGGGCTGCAAGATCAACGCATCATGGCGTCGATTTACGAAGCTGCTCGAGGCGGCGAGGTCATCAAGCTTCCGCCCGTCGCGGGTCTGGACACCACTCGCGGTCCGGCGCCGCAGATGGCCGGCTGAGCAGGTGCAGCATTTCGGGGCTGACGGCGCGCCCCGGGCGGAGTAAGCCAGGGAGATGCCGGATGTCAGCCCAGGCCCGGCGCCCCTGACCGCCGAGGCGCCACCCGCTCCCCCCATTCCGGACGCCGTTCCGGCCTACACCCACCAGCAAATCCTGCGCGTCGTGTTCGGGATCATGCTGTGCATCTTCCTGGCGTCGCTGGACCAGACGGTGGTGATCCCGGCAGTGCCCGCCATCGCCGGCGACCTCAACGCCTTCGGTCACCTGTCCTGGATCGTCACTGCCTACTTGCTGACGAGCACGGCGGCGACGCCGATCTACGGCAAGCTGTCCGACATCTACGGCCGCCGGGCGCTGCTGCTGCCGGCGCTGGCGCTGTTCATCGTCGCCAGCATGGCGTGCGGCTTCGCGCAGACGCTGCCGCAGCTGATCGTGGCCCGGGCGGTTCAGGGCGTGGGCGGCGCCGGACTGTTCGCGATGGCGCAGGCGGCGATTGCGGACGTGGTGTCGCCGCGGGAGCGCGGGCGGTACCAGGCGTACATGGCCTCGATGTGGGGCGTGTCGTCGATTGCCGGGCCGATCCTCGGCGGCTGGGTGTCGGACCATCTGTCCTGGCGCTGGATCTTCTGGGCCAACCTGCCGCTCGGGCTGCTGGCGATGCTGCTGTGCAATCGGGCGCTGCTGCTGATCCGGCACGTGCGACGGCCGGCCCGCATCGATTGGACCGGGGCAGGGTTGCTGGTGGCGGGCGTCACCGCCTGGCTGCTGCTGCTGAGTTGGGGCGGAACCGAGTTCCCGTGGATCTCGGCGCCGATCGGCTGCTTGTTCCTGGCCGGCTTGGCGCTGATCGGCATGCTGGCCTGGCACGAGCGGCGCGCGGTGGACCCGATCCTGCCGCCCCGGCTGTTTGGCAACGCCACCTTCTCGCGCGGCGTTTCGATCGCCTTCTGCACGTCGTTCGGGCTGTTCGGCGCGACCTTCCTGCTGCCGCTCTATTTCCAGTTGGTGCAGGGTTACGACGCCTCGACCTCCGGCTTGCTGGTGATGCCGTATCTCGGCAGCAACGTGGTGGGCGCGTTGGTGTCGGGGCAGTTGTGCCGGCGATTCGGCCGGGTGAAGGCGATCGTGCTGTGCGGGCTCGGCGCCATCGTGCTGGCCTTTGCGGCGCTCGCACTGACAACCGCAGGAGCGTCGTTGTGGCTGGCCCTGCCGTGCACGGTGCTCCTCGGCATCGGCACCGGCATGACCATGCCGTCGGTGCTGGTGCAGGTGCAGAACGCAGCCGAGCGGCGCGATGTCGGCTCGGCGACCGGCTCGCTGCTATTCCTGCGCTCCATGGGTGGGGCGTTCGGCAGCACGGTGGTGGGCGCGTTGCTCGCGGCCCGGTTCGGCGCCGGCCTGCTGGCGGCGGGGGTGACCCAACCGGTCGATCTCGGCTCGTTGCGCGGCGGGTCCGGGCTGGCCGGGCTGGATGCGGCGTCGATGGACGTGGCGCGAGCGGCGCTGGCGAACGGCTTCGCGCTCGGCTACGCCGTGTGCGCGGGCGTGCTACTGACGGCGTTCGCGGTGGCGGCGGGCATGCGCGACCTGCCGCTGCGCTCCTCGGCGGCGATGCCGAAGGAGCTCGCGCATTGACGCAGCGGCCGGTCGCCGCCCGTGTCGGCGATACCGTATTGCTCCGGCCATTGCCCGCTCGGCAGGTGCAAGGTGCCGAATGCGCGGTCGAGCCAGGGTAGCGTCGCGGCGTAGTTGCGATTGATCGGTCCGGTGCGGACGTGGTGCCAATGGTGAAAAGCCGGGCTCGCGACCACGTTCTCGAGCGGGCCGAGTCGCCAGCGCAGGTTGGCGTGGATCATGAAACCCCACACCGTGCCGGCCACCAGCACGATGGCTGGTGCGACACTGCTTGATCCGTTGGCAGGGCTCGCGAGTCCGAGCACGTAGAGCGGCGCCAGGCCGCATAGCCGAGTGAAGACCTGGTCCACCGGGTGGGCGCGGGTGTTGACCAGCCAATCGAGGTGGTCGGGCTGGTGATGGACGGCATGGAACCGCCACAGCAACGGGACCTCATGCGACCAGCGATGTCCCCAGTAGAAGCCGATCTCGGCAACCAGGAACGAGAGTGCGATGCGAGCCGGCAACGGTGTTGCTGCGAGCCCGTCCCGCATCGCGCTTGGGAGTGCCCAGTGCGCAGCCTGCGCGATCAAAGCGAGTGGGAACGCCAGAACAACGCCTGGTACGAGGCCGTTGATAAAGAAGAAGCCGATGTCGGCGGCAGTGCCGGGACGCCACCAGGCCGCGGGGCGGATGGCGCACAGCCGTTCCAGCGGCACGAACAGGACGGCCAGCAGCAGCAGCCACAGGCCGAGGCGGGCGACGTCGATGGCGAGGGCCTGCAGCATGGGCTGGCTTCTACCACGGCCGCCGGTGACGCCGCCCGGGGGCAGCGTGTCAGGAAAAGTCGCGGCCGCTCTACCGGATCGGCGCGCAATTGGTGCGGCCCGAGGCGACGCAATCCTGGATGCTCGACGCGCCGCGCAGCGTCCCGGACAGCCACAAGCCTATGCCGACCAACACCAGCAGCAGGATCACCGCCGCTGCCAATTGCCGACCCCGGCCGCTTCCATCCCCGTCATCCACGCCGGTCCCCCGTCCCGTTGTGCGGTTCATGTTGACACGGCTTCGGCGTTGCCGGCCATACAAGCGGTCATGACACGTGCGTGCCTGGTTTTGCTTCTTGCCGTTTTGCTGGCGCCGGCGACGCTATGGGCGGCCGACTTGCAGTTCACGACGTCGGATGGGGTGCGCCTGCACGTCATCGAGGCCGGGCCACGCAGCGCGCCGACCATCGTGTTCGTGCCGGGCTGGACCATGCCGGCTTGGATCTTCAAGCCGCAGATCGACGCCTTTTCGTCCCGCTACCACGTCATCGCGCTCGACCCGCGCGGACAGGGCAACAGCGAGGCGCCATCACGCGGCTATACCCCGCAGCGCCGCGGCGAGGATATCGGCGACCTGATCGCCGCAATCGGGGCGCGGCAGGTGCTGCTGGTCGGGTGGTCGCTGGGCGTGCTGGATAGCCTGTCCTACGTGCAGCAATACGGCGACGGGCAATTGGCGGGGCTGGTGCTGGTGGACAACTCGGTCGGCGAGGACCCGGCGCCGGTTCCAGTCCCGGCCGCGCCGGCCCGGCCCGGCCCGCGCCTGCCGCGGGAGGAGAAAATGCGACGCTTCGTCGCGGGCATGTTCCGCTCCTCGCCGGGCCCGGCTTACCTGCTGGCGCTGACCGACGCGGCGCTCAGCACGCCGGCCACCGCGGCGGCGCAACTGTCGCATTACGGCATGCCCCGCGAATATTGGCGGGACGCCGTTTATTCGGTCCGCAAGCCAATCCTCTACGTCGTGCGCCCGCGCTTCGCCGAACAGGCCGGCAACCTCGCGGCGCACCACCCGGCGGCCGAGGCGGTCGTGTTCGAACACGCCGGCCACGCCTTGTTCGTCGACGACGCGGCCCGGTTCAACTCAGTGATGGGCGGGTTCATCCGGCGCCGGGTCTGGCCTTGATCGGTCCCGACGCGCCAGGCCGCATTGTGCGGCGTATGTCGTTGTGGCCGTTGTTCCTCATCTCGGGCGCCGCAGTCGCATTCGAGATCGCGCTGACCCGCTATTTCGCCGTCGCGAAATGGTCGGAGTATGGCTACTGGGTGATCTCGATCGTCATGGTCGGTTTCGCGCTCAGCGGCGTCGCGGTGGCGCTGGTGCGGGACTGGGCGGCGCGGCACGGCGCGGCCCTGCTGGCCTGGTTGCCGGGGCCGCTGGTGGCATCGGCGGCGGCGGGGTTCTGGGCCACCACGGTCAACCCGTTCAACCCGCTGCAGCTGCAGAACGCCGCTACCTTCGTGCCGCAGCTTTGGAACATCGCGCTCTACTATGCGGTGCTGCTTCCGTTCTTTTTCCTGACCGGGCTGTATATCAGCCTCGTGTTCGTGCTGAACGGCGACCGGGTGAACCGGGTGTACGGCTTCGACCTGACCGGGGCGGGGGCCGGCGCGGCCGGCGTGCTGGCGCTGATGGCGGTGGTGCACCCGTTCCAGCTCGTGCCCGCGCTGCTCGTGCCGCTGGCGGCGAGTGCGCTGCTTGGCAAGCGGCGCGGGCCGGCGCTGGCTGCGGTGGCGGCGCTGCTTGCGGGCGAAGCGTTGCTGCTGTTGGACAGCCGGGCCGACTACAACGATTTCAAGGCAATCTACGCACCGCTTCATACGCCGGATGCAAAGCAGGTCGCGGAGATCCGGTCGCCGCGCGGCCTCTACGCCCTGCTCGACGATTTCACCGAGCGGGTCGACGTGGACCTGTCGAACAATGCCGGTCTGCTCGGCGTCGCCGGCCCGGACCCCGCCTTGGGCCTGTATCGTGACGGGACGCGGGTCGCGGCCCTGCCGAAGCCGGCGGGATTGCAGGCCGGCTACGCGCCGGCGACGCTGGATGCGCTGCCGTATCAACTGCGCCCTGGCGGCTCCGTGCTGCTCGCCGGGGCGTCCGGCGGCTACCGGATCGAGCAGGCGCTGCAGCTCGGCGCCGCGCGGGTCGACGCGGTCGAGCCCGACCCGGTGCTGCGCGATGCGATCGAGCATGGGCTCGGGACGGCGCCGGCCATGGCGGCGGACCCGCGCGTCCGGCTGCTCGGCGGCAGCGCGCTGGCAGCGGCGCGGGCGGGCCATCGCTACGACCTGGTGGACATCGCCGCCGACTTCCTCGACGCGTCGGAGGCCAACGCCACCGCCTATTCTGCCGAGGCCTTGGCGGCCGACCTGGGCGCGCTGGCGCCGGGCGGGCTGCTGTCGGTGCCGGTCTCGATCCGCGAGCTGCCGGTCTATGCGCTGCGCGTGCTTGCCACCGTGCGGGACGCGTTGCTGCGCGCCGGCGTCGCCGACCCGGCGGCGCATGTCGTGGTGTATCGCTCGGCCTGGAACCTGCGCATCCTGGCCTCCGCCGAACCATGGGACGCGG
Source organism: uncultured Alphaproteobacteria bacterium (assembly GCA_963752225.1). Taxonomy (GTDB): domain Bacteria; phylum Pseudomonadota; class Alphaproteobacteria; order Acetobacterales; family Acetobacteraceae; genus JBBROS01. The sequence continues at coordinate 848,703 of CAVVXS010000007.1, forward strand.
CCCGGTTGGCGATCGTTAAGGCGTTCTGCGACGAGCGGTCGTTCGACCTGTCGTACTACCCGGGAATCGACGTCGTGGCGGCACGGGCCGGCATCTACAACGACCTGCCGGCGGTCAATTTCGAAAGCGGCGAGGTCACGTCGGGCGCCGGGTCGGAGGACGCGGTCGCGGACGAGGCCGGTGCGGTGCTGCGGGGCGAGCCGAGCGAAAGCCAGGCGGCGTTCAACCTCGAGCCGATCACGCTAGACCGGCCCACCTTCTACTCGATCCTGCGCTTGGGCCAGGTGCCGAACATCCTCAAGCGCATCGAGATCCTGCCGCAGCCCGAGGTGGGACAGTTGGTCAACCTCGCCGTGCTCGGCCAGGCGGTCGTGCTCGCCGCGATCGTGCTGGCGGTGCCGTTGCTGGCGCCCAAGGTCGCGGGCGCCGGTCGGCCGGCGATCTTGAAGCCGGTGGTCTACTTCGCGAGCCTCGGCCTCGGCTTCCTGTTCATCGAGATCGTGCTGATCGAGCGGGCGAGCCTGTATCTCAACGACCGCACCAGCGCCTTCGCCCTGGTGCTGACCGGGATGCTGGTCTTTTCGGGCCTCGGCAGCCTCGCCGCGGACCGGGCCGGGCGCTACGGCATCGGGTTGGTCGGGGGCGTGATCGTGGCCTGGTGCATCGCCGTCCTGGTTGGTCTCGAGCCGCTGCTGCTGGCGACGTTGGGGCTGCCATTCCCGGTGCGGGCGGCGCTGCTGCTCGCGGTGACGGCGCCGGTGTCGGTCGCGCTCGGCATGCCCTTCCCGATGGGGCTGGCGCGGGCCGGGACAGCCGGGGGCGGGTTCCTGCCTTGGGCGTGGGGGCTCAACGGCGCGTTTTCCGTGGTCGCCACGCCACTGGCCAACCTCGTTGCGGTGCAGTTTGGCTTCGACAGGGTTCTGCTCGCCGCCGCGATCCTCTATGTGCTCGCCATCGTCTCCTTTCCATCCGTTCGAAAGTCCCTGTCGTGGCAAGCATCTCCAACCCACTGACCCGTCGCACCCTGCTGGCGGGGGCGGTCGCCGCACCGTTCGCGGCGCACGCGGCGTCCGGCTCCGGCTGGACGCGTGACGCCTACCTCGAGGCGATGCGCAAGTCGGGCCGGCCGGTCGACCTGACGGAGGCGCAGTTCCAGGCCATCCAGGCGCGCAAGCCGGCGGCGATGGCGCGGATCGAATCCTACCTCAAGGAGCGGCTCGGCAGCGCCGACCCGGCCGTGCTGCGCGCGTTCGGCGAGGTGCCGCGCGAGTACTACCACTACTTCTACCCGGAGCACCGGTCGCAGGGCGGCATGGCCTACGAGGACGACCCGAAGCCGTGGGCGCTCGGCTACGGATCGGCGCTGAGCGACTACCTCGGCCAGGCCTACATGACGCAGGTTTGCAAGCCGCAGCCGGGCGACACCACGCTCGAGGTCGGCACCGGGAGCGGCTTCCAAAGCTCGCTGCTGTCGCGCATCGTCAAGCGGGCCTACTCGATCGAGATCATCGAGCCCTTGGGGCAGGCGGTATCGAAGATCTTCGCCCCGCTCGGCTACGACAACGTGCAGACCCGGGTGGGCGACGGCTATTTCGGCTGGCCTGAAGTGAAAGACGGCTTCGACATCATCATCGTCACCTGTGCCGCGCAGTACGCGCCGCCGGACCTGTTCAAGCAGCTCAAGCCGGGCGGCCGGATGCTGATCCCGATCGGCCAGCCGTTCAAGCGTGGCCAGCTGCTTTACGTCTACACCAAGGACGCGGAGGGCAAGGTGCACTCGCGCAAGGACGTCGGCGTGTTCTTCATCCCGATGACCGGGGCCATCGACAAGCAGCCCAAGCCGGCGCCCGTTGCGGCCGATCCGAAGGCCACCCCGGCCGCGGCGCAAGCGCCGGAGTGAGCGTCCGGCGCGCGGGCTAACGGCCGCGGAATACGGGGCGGCGCTTTTCGGCGAAGGCGGCCAGGCCTTCGGCGAAATCCGCGCTGTCGAGTGCCTGCCGCCGCCCTTCCAGGAGCCGCTGCAGCACGGCGCCGGGCAGCGGCAGCGCGGCGTTCAAGGCCCGGAGCTGCTGCTTGGCGCTTGTCACCGACAGCGGGGCGTTGGCCGCGATCCGCTCGGCCATCGCCACGGTGAAGGCGTCGATCTCGGCGTCCGGGACGACGTGATTGAGCAACCCCGCTGCGAGCGCTCGTTCGGCCGGGATGGCATCCCCGGTCGCGAACATCTCCATCGCCAGCGACAAGCCGCCCCGCAGCAGCACGTTCAGCAAGCCGTCGGGATCGTAGGGCAGTCCGAGCCGCGCCGGGGTGAAGGCGAGGGTGCAAGCCGGCGTGCCGATCGCGATGTCGCAACGAAGCGCCAAGTCGGTGCCGCCGCCCCACGCGGTCCCGTCCAACTGCGCGATCACTGGTGCCGGCGCGTGCTGCACGGCACTGAACAGCGCCTGCAGCTGGCCGTCTTGGGCCAGCGGGTCGATGCCAGGCGCCAAGGCGCCGATGTCGAACCCGGCACACCAGACCCGGCTGCCCGGTGCGCTGCGCAGAATGATTGCCCGCGCCGCACGGGATTGCTCGAAAGCGGCGACGAGTCCGGCCAGCATGGTCCGGCCCAGCGCATTGCGCCGGGCCGGGTCGTTCATGGTGATGACGGCGACGTCGCCGGTGATCGACACTGCGACGGGTGCGCTCGGGTCGGCGCTCATCTGCGAACTACCGTGTTCCGGAAACGACGGCCGCCGAGCCTCAGCGCCCCGGCGCCGGCGATGCGCCCAGCCCGGGCGCCGCCGACGACCCGGCGCCCGGAAGTTGCGTGGATGGGGCCATGGTGCTGCCGAGGTTGCCGTTGACGTTCGGGTTGCTGCCGCCCTGCGGGCCGACGTTCGCGGCCCCGGCCGGCGCGTTGATGCCCGAGCCCGGCGCACCGTTCGCCGACCCTTGGGCCCGCGGCGATGGGGTGGCGCTCGACTGCGCAAAGGCAGGCACAGCTAGGAGCGTGAAGGCCAACGCGGCTGCAGCATTCCTCATGGCGTCCTCCAATTTAACTTCAAGCTGACGTTACGTGCCGACCCATCGGGGGTTGAACGCGGCACGATCATTCCCCCGTGAGACCGTCGCGGCGGTGACGACCATTGATCGGCGCCTAGCCGCTCATTATGGGCTGGGAGACACATGGACGCAGGGGAGGTCTCCATCCTCGAATCGATCGATCGCCCCGAGGTGACCCATCCGGCGCCGGAGCTTTGCATCGTTGTGCCGGTGCTGAACGAGCACGACAATATCGCAACCTTGGTCGGAAGGCTGCGAGCCGGCCTGGCGGGCATCGCTTGGGAAGTGGTGTTCGTCGACGACGGGTCGACCGATGGAACCCGCGACGCCATTGCGGCAATCGGGCGGCGCGACGCGCGCGTGCGGCTGCTGCACCGGGTCGGCCGGCGCGGCCTCGCCTCCGCGTTCGTCGAGGGGGCGCAATGCAGCCTCGCCCCGTTCGTGGCGGCGATGGACGGCGACCTGCAGCATGACGAGACGCTGCTGCCGCGCATGCTGGACGTGCTGCGCCGCGGCGGCACCGACGTGGTCGTCGGCAGCCGCTACGTGCCCGGCGGCGACCTCGGCGAGTGGGACCGCACCCGGGCCGGTATGTCGGGGGTAGCGACCCGGCTCGGTCAGGTGCTGCTGCGCACGCCGGTGGCAGACCCGATGAGCGGCTTCTTCATGCTGCCGCGCGACGTGCTGCAGCGGGCGCTGCCGAACCTGTCCGCGGTCGGGTTCAAGATCCTGCTCGACGTGCTGGCCTCGCTTCCGGCCAAGCCGGTCGTGGTGGAGTTGCCGTTCCATTTCGGCACCAGGCAGGCGGGCGAGAGCAAGCTCGATGCAGGTGTGCTGCTCGATTTCCTGCTGCTGCTGGCTGACAAGGCGGTGGGGCACGTGCTGCCGGTCCGTTTCCTGCTGTTCGCGGGGGTGGGCGCGCTGGGTCTGGTGGCGCACCTGCTGGTGCTGCGGACGGGGCTGATGGCAGGGTTGAGCTTTCCCGCGGCGCAGTGGGTCGCCACCGGCTGCGCGATCGCCGGGAATTTCTGGCTGAACAACAACTTCACCTTCCGCGACCATCGGCTGCGGGGTTCGCGCTTGTGGCGCGGCTTCGCCGTGTTCGCCGTCGTCTGCAGCATCGGCGCCGAGGCCAACCTCAGCATCGCCGCCTTCGTGCTGGGCGCCGGGCATCAGGCGTGGTGGGCGGCTGGGGTGGCCGGTGCGGCCATGAGCCTGGTGTGGAACTACGCCGTCGGATCGACGCTGACCTGGCAATGGCGCCCGGGCCGGCGGCCCGCCTGACGCGATCTGCCGGTTAGCCGCCGGAGTATACGGTCGCCCACGCGTCGAACATGCTCGCCTGGCCGTAGCAGGCTTCGGCTCGGGCACGGTTCGCGGCGCCGAGCCGGCGGCGCTCGTCCGCGGAGTCGATCAAGCTGGCCAATGCCTCGCCGAGCGGTTCGGGATCGAGCGGCACCACGAAGCGCGACTGCTCCGGCGGCAGGATGGCGGCGATGTCGCCCACGTCGGTGGCAGCCACTGGCAGGCGGCACGCCATGGCCTCCAGCAGCGAGATCGGCATCTGCTCGGTGTCGGACGCCATGGCGAACACGTCGAAGCCGCGCAGCATCGGCGCCGGGTCGGCGCAGTGACCCGCCCAGACCACACGAATGCCGAGCGTCTGGGCCAGCCCCTCCAGGGCCGGGCGTTCGGGCCCGTGGCCGACCACGACGAGGCGGGCCGGGCGCGAGCGGCTCGCGTGGGCGAAGGCGTGCAGCAGGCGGGCGACGTTCTTTTCCGGGCGCAAGGCGGCGACGGTGCCAACCACCGGCCCCTCGCCGGGCCAGGTCATCGCCGGGCCAGCCGCAAAGCGGGCCAGGTCGACGCCGTTGGGCAAATAGCGGACCCGTGCGGGGTCGAGACGCCAGGTGCCGGTCGCGATCCGCTGCAGGGTGAGCGAGGGCACCACGACGGTGCGCCGGGCCAGGCACAGGCGCCGGACCAGCACGCGGCGCGGGAGTTGCCGCGCGCGCTCCTCCGGGCCGAACCCGTCCTCGACGTGGACGTGACGCACCAGCGGCATCCGGTTCGCCATCGCCCATTCGATCGTGCCCCAGTTGCTCGTCAGCAGCGTCGCCGGGCGGAGCGCGCGGAGTGCCGCGCGGATGCGGCGGATGTTGCCGAGCGTGTCGCCCTTGGGGAGGTCGAGCGTGGGAAAGCCGACGTCGAGCCCGGCGTCGAGTCGCTCGCGCGCAGCCAAGTTGCCGTCCATGGCGACGATTTCATGGCGCCACCGCCGCCCGAAATGATTGGCGACGGTTGCGAACCGCACCTGCGGCCCGCCGACCGCGAAGGTGGAGAACACGTGCAGCAGCAGCGGCGCAGGCATCGGCTCAGGGCGCGGCCCAGGGCATTGCGTGGACGCGGACGGCGCGCTCGAGGAAGCGGTCGGGGTCGGCGACCGGCGACCAGCCGAGGTCGCGCTTGGCGTCCGACACGTCGAACTCGGCCATCATGCCGCGCGACAGGAAATCCCGCTGCGACGGCGCCGGCACCTGTCGCCCGGTGGCGCGCTTGACCAGCCACTTGCCGCTGTCTTCCGCCCACAGGAACTTGGCCGATTGGGGGTGGAAGCGCAGCGGCCGGCGCAGCGCCTGCGCCAGGGCAGCGGTGTAGTCGCGGGCGTTGAGGCGGACGTCGCCGACCAGGTTGTAGCTGCGGCCCTCGATGCCCGGCGCCGAGGCGGCGCGGAACACGGCGTCGGCGACGTCCTCGACGAGCACGAACGGCAGCGGGTTGCGGCCGGCGTTCCAGCCGATGCAATGCTGGTCGTTGTTGTAGAAGCCGACCCCGCTGTGGAACGGCAGCCCGCCTTCGCCGACCACGACGCCCGGGCGAAGGATCACCACCGGCAGCCCCTTCTCCGCGTGCATCGCAAGCATGGCCCGGTCGGCCAGGGCCTTGGCACGGGCGTAGTCGCCGCGCTTGTGCTCCTCCGGGTCGGGCGGGGTGGCGCCGGTGACGGGCTGCGGCTGCGGCCCGAGGTAAAGCGAAGCGATGCTGCCGACGTAGACCAGGCGCCCCACTCCCTCGGCAAGGCAGGCACGGGCGACCGTCTCCGCGCCGCCGACCATGGCCGCGCGCACCGCCTCGAACGAGCTCCCGCCGCCGCCATGGGCGAGGTTGACGACCACTCGGGCGCCGCGAATGGCGCGGGCCACCGCTTCTGGGTCGTTGATGTCGCCCCGAAGCACGGTCACACGCTCGTCGGCGAACACCGGGGCCAGGTTGCGCACGTTGCGGGCCATGACAACGACCCGCTGCCCGGCGTCGAGGAAGCGGCGGACCACGTGGGTGCCGATGAACCCGGTGCCGCCGAGGATGGCGGCGTCGGGCGGCGCGGCGCCGCTGGAAGCTGCGGATCCCGAAGCTTGGGCGGGGGCGGACGCCGGGGCCGGTGCCACACGGGGGAAGGCGGCGTCGCGGATGCGTTCGCACAGCGTGACGAGGCCGGCGCCGAACTCCGCGTCCAGTTCCGGCCGGCGATTCGCGTCGAGCGCGCCATGAAAGGCGGCGATGCTGGCGCGCATGCTGAGGAAGAAGGCGTCGCTGCGGGGCCGCAGCTTGGCGGTCGAGAGGCTGTAATTGAGCACGCCCTTGACGCTGTCGGCCGCCAGCCCGGCCGCGGTGCGCAGGCCGGACAGGGTTTCGTCCACGGCCGGCAGCCATCGGGTGCGGTCATAGGTGAAGAACCGATTGGCGAGGATGTCGGCCACAGCAACGCCGTCGTCGCACACGACTTCGACCTGCCAGAACGGGAAGTCCTGGCCGACCGCGAAGCGGAGCTGGGCGGGCAGGCGGGTGCCCTGCAGCGAGGCATTGAGGGTCGGCACGAACGGCAGGCCCGGGGCGATCTCCTGCGCCGGACCGGCCAGGGCGGCGAAGTCGCCGATCGGGCCGGCAAGCAGCACGAGTTGCGACAAGGGATGCACCGCCTGCTCGAGCAGGATGTTGCCGGGCTGGCGGAACATCCAATGGCCGAACTGGCGCAGGCCGAGTTGCCGCAACGGCACGTTGTAGGTGCAGCCGACGAAGCGCGGCCGGCCGAGCCGCCCGGCCTCGACGGTCGCGCGCAGCCGGGCGAAGGCAGGGTGGTGGACGAAGTTCTGGTTCACCCCGAGCGCCGTGCCGGCCGCCGCTGCTTCGACCAGGCGGGCGACGGCTTCGCCGGTCGCGGCGAGCGGCTTTTCTAGCAGCACGGGTTTGCCGGCCTTGAGCAAGGGAAGGGCCACGGTGTGGTGATCTTCAGGCGGCACCAGCACATGGGCACGGTCGAAGCCGTTCGCGGCCAGGGCGGCCTCGACCGACGGAAAGGTTGCGACCGTCCCGCCGGCCAGCCGGCGCGCGGCCGCCTCGTTGGGGTCGACGACCGCAGCGAGGCTGTGACCCGGCAGGCTGCGGATGGCCTCCGCATGGACCGCGGAGATATACCCGGCGCCGACGAGGCAGATGCGGCTCAAAGGCGTTGCTCCCGGGTGCGGCCGGCCGTGAGCGCCGCGGCGACCTCGGACACGGTGGCGGTCCGACCCTGCACTTCATGCAGAAAGAACCGGATATAGGCGTCGATGCGCTCGATGAACGCCGTCCGGTCGCTTTCGCTGCGGACATACTCGGTGGCGCCGGGCAGCAGGCTCGAGCTGTGCAGCGACATCAGGAACAGCCGCTCGCCCCGGGCCAGTCCGGCCGTGGTCAGGCGCCGCATCTCGGGCAGCGTATGACCTTCCGGGCTGAGCCGGACCCGTTCCAGCAGCGCGAGCCGAGCGGCGATGCCGGGCATGCGCAAGGTCCGTCCGAGGCCCTTGCCGAGCTTGGGGAAGACCGCACGGCCGCTGCTGGCGAAACGTCCGGCGAACCCGGCCGAAAGCGGAATCTCGACGATCCCTTCCGAGGTTTCGAACGGTTCGGCGCTCCAGTGCTCGAAATTGGGACCGCCCTGCGATCGGAAGTCGGTGAACGGCACGATGCTGGTGTCGACGGCATAGCCGAATTCGGCAAGGAACCCCGCGGTGCGCGGGCCGATGCCGTAGTTGCCGGCGCGGTAAATGCGGGGCGCCGACGCGAATGCGTCCTCGATGGCGCGGGTCAGGGTCTCGAGCTTGCGGCGCTCCAAGGCGGGCGGGAGATTGCAGGCGAAGGCGTGCCAGGCGTCGACTGATTCCTCGACCGGCGGCGTGACCCACGGATGCAGGTGGGCGCCGATCTCGCAACGGCCGGCGGCGGCGAAGCCACGCAGGATCTCGACGGCGCCCGGGTCGGTTGCGACCGGATGGTCGACCAAGTAGGCCGGCACGACGCCGAGCCGGTCGAACACCGCCTGCAGCAGCGGCTGATGGCGGATGTTGGTCACGGAGCGGCGGCGCGGGTCGGGCGGCGCGCGCCAATCGAACTCCTCCTCGGTGTCGATCGCCACCAGGAGCGTCGGCGTCCACTCGGTTGGAACCGGCAAGGGGCGACGGCCGGCAAACAGCTCGCCCGTTCCCGCGGCACCGCCGTCCTGCACCAAGGCCCGGGTGGGCTCGCCTGTCAAAACCGCTCCGCCTCCAACAACGCCCACGGCAACTCGATCTCACGCGCCTGCGATCGTGACAAGATGTTGCGTGTGTCCTCGCATTGCCGATCGGGAACGGGCATAGGCCGTAGTATCGGCTGGATCACCCGAATGATTGTTGCCCCCGCGGCGCTTCGTTAGGGTGTGGAGCGGCGCAGATGTTTACGGCGCGTGCGCTTTTTTTGGATTTGGGTGTTGATGGACGGGTTGCGCCGCGCGCCAGGACAAGAAACTTCGCCCCCGATCGGCCGGGTGCTGCAAGATTCGTCGCTTTACCTGGTCGGCAACATCGCCAGCCGGGCGGTCGGGTTTCTCGCCATTCCGTTCTACGCGCGCTACCTCAACCCGGCGCAGTATGGACTGATCGAGCTGGTCGAGCTCAGCACGCAGACGATCGCGATCGCGCTCGGGCTGCAGGCGATCGGCGCCGCGCTCAGCCGGCTGTTCCACGATCAGCCAACCCATGAGGCCGAGCAGGCGGTCGTCTCGACCTCGCTGATCGTGACGGCGGTGCTGAGCGGGTTCGTGACGCTGCTGGCGGTGGCCGGGGCGGCGGAGCTGAGCCGGCTGGTGTTCCACAGCGACGAATGGACCGGATTGCTGCGGGCAGCCTTCGTGGCGATGTTCTTCAGCAACATGACCGAAGTCGTGTTGGTGTACGAGCGGATCCGCAACAATGCCCGCTTCTTCCTGCGCTATACGCTCGTGACCCTGGCGGTCAATCTCGGCCTCAACATCCTGTTCATCGGCGGTCTGGACGCAGGCGTATGGGGCTTCGTCAGCAGCAAGCTGGTCGTCAGCACCGCGGGCTGCGTGTTCCTGGGCCTGCGCATGCGCCGCGACGTCGGGTGGCATTTCCGCCAATTGTATGTGCCGGAACTGGTGCGATTCGGCGCGCCGCTGGTCGTTTCAAGCCTCTCCTACTTCGCGATCCACTTCTCGGACCGCTTCTTTCTCAGCGCGTCGGTGAGCCTCGCCGAGCTCGGCCGTTACGCGCTGGCATACAAGTTCGCCATTCTGGTCAGCGCCCTCGTGGGCGACAGCTTCGCCAAAAGCTGGAACGCGACGCTGTATCGCTACACGCACCAGGGCCAGTGGAAGACCCAATTCGCCCGAGTCGCGTCCTATTTCAGCTTCGTGCTGTTCGCGACCGGTCTCGGCATCGCGTTGTTCAGCCCGGAACTGCTGCGCATCATGGTGCCGGCCGCCTACCTGCCGCCGCGCTTGCTGCTGCCGATCATTATCGCGTCCTACTTGGCGCGGGAGATCGGCGACTTCTTCCGCAGCCTGCTGCTGATCAACAAGCGCTCGGGGATCGTGGGCCAGATCGCCTTGGGCGGCGCTTTGCTGAATGTCGTCGCCAACGTGGCCCTGATCCCCACCTTGGGCATTTACGGCGCCGCCATAGCCACCCTCGTCACCTGGTTCGCCTACATGGTGACGTGCTGGGTGGTGGCGAACCGTGAGCATCGGCTTCCAGTCCGGACGAGCGCCTATGTGCGAATAGCGCTGCTGGTCGTGCTCGTTTATGCCGCGGCGGCTGGCACCCGCGTGAACGCGTTGTTCCCGCAACTGATGCTCGACACGTTCTGGCTGCTGCTGTTCAGTGGCCTCGCCGCCGCGCTGTTCTTTACGGCCGAGGAACGGCAAAGCGCGTTCGAGTTCGCGGGCACTCTCGGCCTGCGCTTGATGACGGTTGCGGTTCCCGGGACCGAGCCCGGGCCGTCCGCGCCGGTCAAGCCCTGGCGGCTGCTGCTGGTCGCCTACTACTACCCGCCGCAGAACGAGATCGGCGCCGCGCGGCCGCACCGGTTTGCCCGCTGGCTGCGCCGGGCCGGCGTCGACGTCACGGTGGTCACGTCGGCGCCGCCGACCGATGCCATCGCGGCCGACGATGTGGAGGTGCTGCACGCGTCCGCTTGGCCTGGCCCGGCCCGGCCAGATGCAGGCGCGACGGTGATCCCGCGAACGGTGCGGATCCGGGCCGCCGCACTCGCCCATCTCGAGCGGCTGCTGATGCCGTACGACGACCGCCTGGTCTGGCTGCCGCACGCCCTCCATGTCGCCTGCGCCGAACTGCTGCCGGGCACCGTGGTGGTGTCGAGCCACCCGCCCCTGGTCACGCATTTCGTCGCACTCGCGCTGAAGCAGCGGTGCGGGCTGCCTTGGGTTGCCGACTTCCGCGACCCGCTGTTCGGCAACCCCTACCGCAGTTCGCAGCGCGCGGCTTGGCTCGATCCGCTGGTGGAGCGGTTCACGGTCGAGCAGGCGGATGCGGTGATCGCCAACACCGAAGCCTCCGCCGACGTGCTGCGGCAGCGCTACCCGGCCCTGCGCGAGAAGTTTCACGTGATCTGGAACGGCTACGATCCGGACGACGTGATCGCGCCGGCGCCGGTGACGTTCCGCACGCGGCGCGTGCTTGCCCATATCGGCACGCTGTATGGCGACCGCACGCTGCTGCCGGTGCTGCTGAGCCTGGAACGGCTGTTCAAGCGCGGCATACTGGACCCCGAACAGCTGCAAGTCCGCCAGGTCGGGCGCGCAGACCCGGCCTGCTTGGATCTGGGCGAGGCGAACGCCGCCGCGCTTGCGGCCAGAAAGGTCCTGGTCAGCATCGACCGCAACCTGCCGCGTGCGGAAGCGGTGACCGAGATGGTCAACGCCGACTGGCTGCTGCTGCTCGACATGAACGCCAGGAATCCTGGCCTGCAGGTGCCCGCGAAGCTGTACGAGTATGTCCGGGCCGGCCGTCCGGTGCTGGCGATCACGGTTCCAGGGTCGCCGACCGAATCGGTGCTGGCCTTGGCCGGGGTGCCGCACGCCTGCCTCGACCTGCACGCGCCGCCGGAGGTGTTCGACGCCGGGCTGCTGGGGTTCCTGCAGACGCCGATCGTGAGCAGGCCGCCGTCCGCGGCGTTCAGCGCGGCGTTCTCGGCGCCGAATCAAGCGCGCCAGTTGATCGAGATCATCGAGCAAGTCCGTGCGAAGGTTCATCCCGTTCACCCTGTCTGACGGTCCGGGCAACGCGGCGCTGGCATGCCGCCGCTGCCTGCGGCAAAGTCCGCCGCGAGGAGAGAGCGCATGTGCGGCTTGGCCGGCATCTACCACCCGAACCGCGCGCCGGTGGACCGCACGCTGCTGGCGCGGATGACGACGGTGCTGGCGCATCGCGGCCCGGACGGCGAGGGTTTCCACGTCGAACCCGGCGTCGGCTTCGGCCATCGCCGCCTGTCGATCGTCGACGTCGCCGGCGGTCATCAGCCGATGTGGAACGAGGACGAGACGGTCGTCATCGTGTTCAACGGCGAGATCTACAACTTCCCCGAGCTGTGGCCGAAGCTGCAAGCGCTCGGGCACGTGTTCCGCAGCGATCACTCCGACACCGAGGCGATCATCCATGCCTGGGAAAGCTGGGGTCCGGACTGCCTCCAGCACCTGAACGGGCAGTTCGCGTTCGCCTTGTGGGACCGGCGGCAGCAGACCCTCTTCCTCGCGCGCGACCGGCTCGGCAAGAAGCCGCTCTATTACGCCCGGCAGCCGGACGGGACGCTGCTGTTCGGGTCAGAGCTGCGGGCGCTGGCGCAGGTGCCGGACCTGCGGCGGCGGATCAGCGGCGCGGCCGTGGACGACTATTTCGCGCTGGGCTACGTCCCCGACCCGCACACCATCTACGAAGGCGTCCACAAGCTGCCGGCGGCGCACTACTTGCTGCTGCGGCAAGGCAGCCACGCTGCACCGCGCCGCTACTGGTCCGCCCCCACCGCAACCGAAGCGGTCGGCGAGCGGGAGGCGATCGGTGCGCTGACCCGGCATCTCTCCGAAGCGACCCGGCTCCGGCTCGTGGCCGACGTGCCGCTGGGCGCGCTCCTTTCGGGCGGGGTGGACAGCAGCGCGGTGGTGGCAACGGCGGCTGGGCTGATGCCGGGGCCGCTGCAAACCTTCACGATCGCCTTTCCCGGTGCCGAAGACGAAACCCCGCTGGCGCGCCGGGTCGCCGAGCGCTACGGCACCGCGCAGCACGTGGATCAGGCGCCGCCGGCCGACTATTTCGCCGCGGCCCGCAGCCAGGCCGCGATCTTCGGCGAACCGTTCGGTGACAGCTCGTCGGTGCCGACCGCAGCGGTGTGCGCGCTCGCCCGGCGGCACGTGACGGTGGCGATCTCCGGCGATGGCGGCGATGAGGTGTTCGGCGGTTACCGCCGGTATCGCTGGCATCAACTGGCCGAAGCGGTTCGCGCCTACGTGCCGGCGCCGCTGCGCCGAAGCGTGCTCGGGCAGTTGGCCTCTGCCTACCCGAAGATGGACTGGGCGCCGCGTTGGCTGCGCGCCAAGCACACGTTGACCGAGATTAGCCTCGACAGCGCGCTCGGCTATTACCGGACGGTTGTGAAGGTGCACCACGATCAACGCCGGCGGTTGTTTTCGGCCCCGTTACGGGCACGGCTCGACGGCCACGACCCCTCGGCCCGGGTGGTGGACCTGATGCAGGCCTGCAGCAGCGACGATTCGCTGCTGCAGGCGCAGTACGTCGATATCAACACCTACCTGGTCGGCGACATCCTGACGAAGGTGGACCGGGCCAGCATGGCTCACTCGCTGGAGGTGAGGGCGCCGTTCCTCGACCATAATCTCGTGGGATGGGGCATGTCGCTGCCGCCCGGCTTCAAGCTGCGGGGACAGGAAGGCAAGTACCTGCTGAAGCGGGCGATGGAGCCGAAGCTGCCGGCTGAGATCCTGTATCGGCGCAAGCAGGGGTTCGCGACGTCGCTTGCCGGCTTGTTCCGGACGCATGCCGGGCTGCTGCGGGATCGGCTGCTCGGCGCGCCGATGCTGGACAGCGGCCTGTTCGACGAGTCCGCGATCGAGACCCTGATCGACCGGCATGAGAGCGGTCGATACAACCATGCATCGCCGTTATGGCTCCTGCTCGCTTTTGAGGGTTTTTTGACGATGGATTCGTCTGCGCAAGCGTCTGTGGCCCGTGCGGCAGAATAGGGTGGCGTCGAACCGTCATCGTCGGCTAACGTGAGGGTTGTAAATCGCGGGGTTTATGGAATTTTTAATGAAAAATTGACTCAAGGGGCAAATTGAACGTTGCAGATGCGGTTGGGCGTGATAATAGGATTACCAGTTTGAACCGGGATCAATCCGATGTCGGAGCGGACGCTAACATCCACCTACGGTGTGAAGGAATTTGAGATGGTCGAGCGGCAGCCGGTGGCGTTGCGGGGATGGCCCGTAGAAGGAAAGGGGCGCTCGTCCGACCCGTCCCGCGATCGTTTCCGGCACAACCTCGCCCGCATCATGAGCGAGCGCGGGATCACCCAGGCCAGCCTGGCTCGCACGATGGACGTGTCGAGGGTTGCGGTGCACGCCTGGATCTGGGGGACCTGCTTTCCCGAGACGTCGCGCCTGATCAAGCTCGCGCAGGCGCTCAGCGTCCCCGTCGGCGCCCTGCTCGAGAACGAGGCTGAAGCCGCTGCCCCGGCGCCGGAGCAGCCGTCGAACGAGGAGGCCCTGCTGCTGAACGCGTTCCGCAAGCTGCCCAACACGGCCCGGCTCACCTTGCTGGCCGACGCCTACGAACTGTCCGCGCAGGCCGCGGCTCAGGCGGTGCAGGCAGCCCGCAATGAGGCGACCGACCAGTCGACCCGGTCGAGCTGAGCGCCGGTCCGACCCGGAGAGGGTCGGACATCGGCGCCGACACTCAGTCGCCCGCGAGCCGTGCCCCAAGGGCGGGGGCGCCTGACCTGACGAGCGGCCCGAGGCTTGGGGCGCTATCGATCGAAAGCAGCAAGTCGGCCAGCCGGCCGGACTGATCCTCGCCCAAAATGGGCGATGTCAGCGCGCGGAACTTGGCCCGCAATTCGTCGTCGCCGAGGAAGTTCTCCGGTTCGCCCTTCGGGATCCGGACCATGCGGACGAACGTCTCGCCCCGTGCACGCAGCGTGAGCTTGGCCGCCATGTTGGCGGGGAATTCGGCCTGCGCGTTCAAATCGTGCTCGCAGCTGATCCGCGGCAACAGGGCGCGGACCGCCGGGTCAGACAGGTGCGCGTAGCTGTCCCAGCCCATGGCCCCGGTCACCAACGCGCAGGCGACCACGAACGGGCCGCTGAACTGGCCGTCGACGACGTTCTGCGGGTCGGCCTTCTTGTCCGCCGGCGCGCCCACCAGCAGCATCCCGCTTTCCGGCAGCCCCACCGTCACATGCTCGACCTCGCCGGGCTGCAACCCGAGCTCGGACCGGAGCGCAAGCGCCGCGTCGATCGCGGCATGACCGTAGCGGCAGGACGGGTATGGCTTGACCGCCGTCCGCATCAACTCCCATTCCTGGCCGAGCGCCTGGGTCGCCCGGGCAGGCACCGGCGCTGGAGCATAGGCCTGCAGGAAGCCGTGCCGGCCTTCCAACGCCTCGGACGCACCCTTGAAGCCTTCGCGCGCCAGGGTGGCGGCGGCCAGGCCCGCCATGGCCGCCCAGCCGACCTGGAAGCGCTTGGTCCAGGCGCCGTTGGCAAGGAACTGCAAGCTGCCGGCCGACTGGCTGAGGGCGATGCCGAGCGCATCGGCCACCCGGTCGGGCCCGAGGCCGAAGACCCGGGCGGCGGCGGCGGCGGCCCCGAACGCGCCGCAGGTCGCGGTGGGATGGAAACCGCGCCGGTAATGCTCGCCGGCCGGCAAGGCGAGGGCCACGCGGCAGGTGACCTCGTAACCGGCGACGATGGCGGCCAGCACGTCGGCGCCGGATGACCCGGCCATCTCGCCGGCGGCCAGGGCGGCCGGGATGACCGGGGCGCCGGGATGCAGCGACGCTTCGGCATGGGTGTCGTCGAAGTCGAGCGAGTGGGCGAGCGCGCCGTTGAGGAATGCAGCGCCGGCCGGCGTGTAGCGGGCGGTGTCGCCAAACACGGTGCTATTGCCGGCGGCAAGGCCCAGGGCCCGGGCGGCGGTCAGCAGCGGCGGCGTGCTCTCGGCGTCGTGCCGGGCGCGGACGATGTTGCCGACCAGGTCCAGCAGCAGCAGCCGGGCACGCGCGACGACCGGCGGCGGCAACCGGTCCAGCTGGATGGCGGCGGTGAACTCCGACAGGTCCTGGGTGATCCCCATGACGTTCCTCCTCATCTTATCGGCTCATCTTATCGGCTCGTCTTATCGGGTCAGTGTGCGCCAACTGCGGCGCCGGTCCAATCGCGTTGCTGCGACGCGGGACGATGTGGCAGACGTGCTTCCATGTTGCATCGCCGCGCCGTCCTGATCACCGTTTCCGCCGCCTTGGCCGGCCCCGCCGCCGCGCCGGCGGCCGCCGCCGGGGCGGAGTCGTTCGAGGGCCTGGTCGCCTCGGTAAAGGCTGAGGCGAGGCGGGCGGGGATACGGGAAGCGACGCTGACGGCGGCGTTCGCCGGCGTCGGGCCGAATCAGAAGGTCATCGACGCCGATCGCCGGCAGCCCGAGTTCACCCTGACCTGGCCCGAATACCGGGCCCGCGTGCTGCCGCCGGCCCGGCTGCAAGCCGCGCGCGAGAACTACGCCCGGGAGCAGGCGCTGCTGGCCCGGGTCGAAGCGCAGTATGGCGTGGACCGGGCGACGCTGCTCGGCATCTGGGGTATCGAGAGCGGGTTCGGCGTCAACAAAGGCAATTACCGGCTGGTCGAAGCCTTGGCGACGCTGGCGTGGGAGGGACGCCGGGCCAGCTATTTCCGCAAGGAGCTGCTGAACGGGCTGCGCATCCTCGACGCGGGCGACGTGCCGCCGGCCAAGGCGACCAGCGGCTATGCCGGCGCGATGGGTCAGCCGCAATTCATGCCGAGCAGCTACCTGCAATACGCCGTCGATTTCGATGGCGACGGGCGGCGCGACATCTGGGACAGCAAGCCGGACGTGTTCGGCTCGATCGGCAACTACCTGGCGCGCAGCGGCTGGCGGCGCGGCGAGCCGTGGGGCCAGCCGGTGCGGGTGCCGGTGGACCTGCCGCGGGATCTCGTCGGACGCGACAACAAGCGGCCGCTCGGCGAGTGGATGCGGTTGGGCGTGCTGCGCGACGACGGGCGGCGGTTCACCCGGACCGAGCCGATGGGTGGGCTATTGTTGCCGGACGGGGCGGCGCCGGGCGAAGGCTTCATCGTGTTCGCCAACTTCAACGCGATCCGCCGCTACAATCCGTCCGACTTCTACGGCCTGGCGGTTGGCCTGCTGGGCGACGCCGCCGCGTGAACGTCCTGGTCCTGGCGACGCTGGTGCTTGCCGCGGCGCTCGCGGCCTGCACCCAGCGAGCGCCGCCGCGTCCGGCCCATTACGTCGTCGGCAGCGGTTACCAGCTTGCCGGCACGTGGTTCTACCCGCACGAGGATTTCCATTACAGCGCGACCGGGCTCGCATCGGTGCTGCCGCCCCGAACCGGCGTGACGGCCGACGGTGAGTTGATCGACCCAACGGCGCTGGTTGCGGCCCATCAGACCCTGCAGCTGCCGTCGATTGTCCGGGTGACGAACCTCGAGACCGGGGCACAACTGGCGCTACGTGTGAACGATCGCGGCCCGGATACACCGAACCGGCTGATCGGGGTGTCGAGCCGAGCGGCCGAGTTGCTGGGCATGACGCCAGGCGGGATTGCGCGGGTGCGGGTCGAGATCGAGGAAGGCCCGAGCCTCGCGTTGCGCGACCAATTGGCCGGGGCGCCGCAGTTGGCGATGCAGGCGGCGCCGCGCGGCGCCGTGACGGCCGAGACGTTGCCGCCGCCGCCGGGGATCCAGCAATCGACGCGCGGGCGCATCGCCCGTTCGGCACCGGCAGCAACGGCCGAGACCGTCGGAGAGACGGTGGCGGTGCCCGACCGCATGCCGGAGCAGGTGCAGCGTGTCGCGGCCCTGCCCGGTGCGCTGGTCGTCCATGCGGGGACGTTCGGGCAGGCGGCTTACGCGCACCGGGCGGCCGCGCGGCTGCCACGGCTCGGAGCCCGCGTCGAACCGGTGCGGGTCGGACGGTCCGAGCATTACGTCGTTCGGCTCGGCCCGTTCGAAACCGTCGCGGCGGCCGATACGGCGCTGGACCAAGCGCTGCGTGCAGGGTTAACGGATGCGCGGATCGTTGTTGAATGAGCGGAGTTGCGGCATGGAACCGTTCGCGGAAAGGTTTGGGGTAGGGCGGCGACGCCTGCTGGCCGGTTCGGCCATGGCAGCTGCCGGAACGGTGCTGCGCGGCGGGGACGGGCAGGCGCAGACGCGGCGGCCGAGCAAGGCGCACGTGCCGCCGCCGGCGACACCGGCCGCGACCGGCAGTCCGGCGACGACGCCGCTCGGTCCGGTCGACACTGCGGCCAAGTGGGCGCTGATCATGGATTTCAACACCGGCGCCACGTTGCTCGACAAGGACGGCGACGCGCCGATGCCGCCGTCCTCGATGACCAAGCTGATGACCGCCTATCTGGTTTACGGGATGCTGAAATCCGGCCGCTTGAAGCTCGATCAGGAACTGCCGGTCAGCGAGAAGGCTTGGCGGATGCAGGGCTCGAAGATGTTCGTGCCGTTGGGAGCGACGGTGAAGGTCGAGGACCTGATCCGCGGCATGATCGTGCAGTCGGGCAACGACGCTTGCATCGTGCTGGCCGAAGCGGTCGCCGGGTCGGAAGAGCAATTCGTCGAGCTGATGAACGCCAAGGCCAAGGAGTTCGGCCTGCAAGTGGCGAACTTCCGCAACTGCACCGGCTGGCCCGACCCGGCGCAGCGAATGTCGTGCCGGGACATCGCCAGCATCGCCCGGCACCTCATCAGCGACTTCCCGGAGTATTACCGCTACGACAGCGAGAAGGCATTCAAGTACAACAATATCAATCAGGAGAACCGCAATCCTCTGGTGCAGAAGGGGATCGCCGACGGGCTCAAGACGGGGCATACCGACGAAGGTGGCTACGGCTTGGTGGCCAGCGCGCAGCGGGGCGGACGCCGTGTCATCGTCGTCGCCAACGGCATGACGTCGATGCACCAGCGTGCCGAAGAAAGTGAGCGGCTGCTGGAATGGGCGTTCCGCGAGTTCGAGAATGTGACGCTGTTCACGGCCGGCGATACGGTGGACAGCGCCAAGGTCTGGCTCGGCAGCCGGCCGACCGTGCCGCTGGTGGGAGGGCGGGACCTCGTGCTGACGATGCCGCGCAACTGGCGCAAGGAGGCGAAGATTGCCATCGAGTATCCGAGCCCGGTTCCGGCACCGATCAGCCGAGGCGACCAATTGGGGCAGTTGACGGTATCGGGGCACGGTGTGCCGACGATGAACGTGCCGTTGCTGGCCGGCGCCGACGTCGGCCGGCTCGGTCTGCCGGGACGGGCGGTGGCAGTGCTGTCGCGCTACGTCACCGGGGGGTGAGCCCGGGGAAGGAAACCGCAGGACGGTTCATCACGCTCGAGGGCGGCGAAGGGGCCGGCAAAAGCACGCAAGCGCGGCTGCTGGCCGAGGCGCTGGCCGGCGCCGGGGTGCCGGTGGTGCGGACGCGCGAGCCTGGCGGGGCGCCGGGGGCGGAGATCCTGCGTGAGATGCTGCTGGGCGGCGCGCACCGGTGGTCGGCGGCGGCAGAGGCGCACCTGCACTTCGCCGCCCGCGCCGAGCATCTCGCGCAGACGATCCTGCCCGCGCTGGCGGCGGGCGCCGTGGTGGTGTGCGACCGCTTCGCGGACAGCACGCTCGCGTATCAAGGCTATGGCCAGGGCGCCGACCTGGGCCTGATCCGCGGCCTGACCGGGTTGCTGCCGCGGCTACCCGACCTGACGCTCGTGCTCCGGGTCAGCCCCGGCGTGGCGGCCGCGCGGATGGCCGGGCGGGGGCAGGGGCTCGACCGCTATGAACGGATGGACGCCGGGTTCCACGCCCGGGTGGCGCAGGGGTTCGCCGAGATCGCCGCCGCCACACCGGAGCGCTGCCGGGTGATCGACGCCGACGGCACGGTGGCGGAGGTCCACGCCGCGATCCTGGCCGCGGTCGGCTGATGCTCGCCCCGCGGGAGAACCCGGTGCTGTTCGGGCACGCCGACGCCGAAGCGACGTTCCGACAGGCGCTGGAGGCCGGCCGGATGCACCATGCCTGGCTGCTGACCGGGCCGGTTGGGGTCGGCAAGGCGACGCTCGCGTATCGATTGGCGCGGCGGCTGCTGTCGCCCGGCGCCGACCCGGATGCGCCGTCCAACCCGGTGTTCCGCCGCGTCGCCGCCGGCAGCCATGCCGACTTGCTGACGATCGAGCGGGCGTTCGACGAGAAGCGCAAGCGCACGAAGACGACGATCGCGGTCGAGCAGACGCGGTCGATCGGCGGGTTCATGCACCTGACCGCGGCCGAGGGTGGCTGGCGGGTGGTGGTGGTGGACGGGGCCGACGACATGAACCTCAACGCGGCCAATGCGCTGCTGAAGGTGCTCGAGGAGCCGTCGCGGCGCGGCCTGCTGTTCCTGACCGCTGATGCGCCCGGGCGATTGCTGCCGACCATCCGCAGCCGGTGCCGCCGGCTGCAGCTCAACCCATTAGCGGCCGCGGACATGGAAGTGGCGCTGCGGCATCTGCTGCCCGATCTCGAGCCGGCCGAACGGTCGCGGCTGGCAGCGATTGCCGAGGGCGCGCCGGGGCAGGCCGCCGCACTCGCGGGCGAGGGGGCCTTGGCCGTCGCAGCACTGGTGGATCAGGTCCTGGCCGAGGTGCCGCGGATCGGCGTCGTTCGCATGCACGACGTCGCGGACCGGGCGACGCGGACCGAAACCGGGTTCTCGACGTTCATGACGTTGCTGCAGTCCGGGTTGGGCAAGGCGGTGCGCCGGGCGGCCAGCAACGGGGAGGCGGGCTGGGCGGGCGGACGGGCTCTGGCGGAATGGGGCGAAGTGTGGCACGCGCTGGGGCGCTTGCAGGATGAGACGGA
Organism: uncultured Alphaproteobacteria bacterium; assembly: GCA_963752225.1. Lineage (GTDB taxonomy): Bacteria > Pseudomonadota > Alphaproteobacteria > Acetobacterales > Acetobacteraceae > JBBROS01. The sequence continues at coordinate 869,228 of CAVVXS010000007.1, forward strand.
GCGGTTCAACGGGGACAAGCGCACCGCCATCGTCGCGGGGCTGGAGTTGCTGACCGACCCATGAAGCCAACATTCTATGTCACGACACCGATCTTTTATGTGAACGGGGCGCCGCATATCGGCCACGCCAGTACGTCGGTGGCAGCCGACGCGCTGGCGCGCTGGAAGCGGCTCGACGGGTTCGACGTGCTGTTCCTGACGGGCACCGACGAGCACGGGCAGAAGGTCGAGAAGGCGGCGCGCGACGCCGGGCTCGATCCGCAGGCGTTCACCGACCAGGTCGCGGCGCAGTTCGTGGCGATGGGCGAGCTGATGGGCTTGTCGAACGACCAATTCATCCGCACCACCGAGCCGCGGCACCGCGTCGCCAGCCAGGCGTTGTGGACGCGGCTGGTCGAGCGGGGCGAGATCTATCTCGGCGAGTATAAGGGTTGGTACGCGGTGCGCGACGAGGCGTTCTACGCCGAGGACGAGACGGCGCTGCGGCCCGACGGCTCGCGGTATGCGCCCGCGACCGGCGCACCGGTCGAGTGGGTGACGGAGCCGTCCTACTTCTTCCGCCTGTCTGCGTGGCAGGATCGGCTGCTGGCGTTGTACGAGGATGTGCCGGACACGGTGATGCCGCCGGGCCGCAAGCGCGAGGTGGTGAGCTTCGTGCGCGGCGGCTTGACGGACCTTTCCGTCAGCCGGACCAGCTTCACGTGGGGCATCCCGGTGCCGAACGACCCGGCGCACGTCATGTACGTGTGGCTGGACGCGCTGACCAACTACATCACCGCGCTCGGCTTCCCGGACACCGGCACCGAGCTGTGGCGGTTCTGGCCGGCCGACGTGCACCTGGTCGGCAAGGACATCATCCGGTTCCACACCGTGTACTGGCCCGCCTTCCTGATGGCCGCCGGGCTGGAGCCGCCGCGCCGGGTTTACGCGACCGGCTGGTGGACGGTGCGCGGCGAGAAGATGAGCAAGTCGCTCGGCAACGCCACGCCGCCGTCGCACTTGGTCGAGACGTTCGGGCTGGACCCGGTGCGCTTCTTCCTGCTGCGCGAAGTGCCATTCGGCAATGACGGGGATTTCTCGGATGAGGCGCTGATCCGGCGGCTGAATACGGAGCTCGCCAACGATCTCGGCAACCTGGCGCAGCGGACCTTGTCGCAGATCGCTAAAAACCTCGGCGGCGTGCTGCCCGATGCGGTTGAGCCGACGGCGGCGGATGCTGCGCTGCTGGCGGCGTCCCGCGCGCTGCCGGCGGTGCTGCGGCCGTTGATGGACCGGTTGGCGTTCGGCGATGCGATCGAGGAGGTGTGGCGGGTGATCCGCGACGCCAACGCCTACATCGACCGTGAAGCACCGTGGGCGCTGCGCCGGGCCGACCCGGCGCGGATGGCGGCCGTGCTGCGGGTCCTGGTGGATGTGATGCGGCCGGTGGCAACCGTGCTGCAGCCGGTGATGCCGGGGAGCATGGGGCGGATGCTGGATCAGCTCGGCGTGCCTCCGGACGCGCGCGATCTCGCCGCGCTCGATACGCCGTGCCCGGGCGGGGTGACGCTGCCGCCGCCTGTGGGCATCTTCCCGCGCTTCGTCGAGGCTGCGGCTTGAGGTGCAATCGCCGGCGCCGGCGCCATGTGATGCGGCGATGCTGATCGACTCGCACTGCCACTTGGACATGTTTCCGGCCGCCGAGCGCGAGGCCGTGGTGGCGCGCGCGGCCGCGGCCGGAGTGGGCGAGATGGTGTCGATCTCGACCCGGCTCGGCCAGGCGCGCAGCCTGATCGAGATGGCGTCGAAGCTGCCGAACGTGTGGTGCACGGTGGGGGTGCATCCGCATAATGCGCACGAGGAGCCGGTGCCGGAGCCCGAGACGCTGGCCGCCATGACCCGGCATAAGAAGGTGGTGGGCATCGGCGAGAGCGGGCTCGATTACTTCTACGACAAGGCGCCGCGGCCGGTGCAGCAGGCGAGTTTCCGGGCGCACATCCGCGCCGCGCGGCTGGCGGCGTTGCCGCTGGTGATCCACGCCCGCGACGCCGACGACGACATTGCCTCGATCCTGAAAGAGGAGTGGGATCAAGGTGGTGCCTACCCGTTCCTGCTGCATTGCTTCAGCTCCGGCGCCGCCTTGGCGGAGGCCGGATTGGCGCTGGGCGGCTTCATCAGCTTCTCCGGGATCCTGACCTTCCCGAAAAGCACGGAGCTGCGGGGCATCGCCGAGCGGGTGCCGGCGGACCGGCTGCTGGTCGAGACCGACGCGCCGTTCCTTGCGCCGACACCGTTCCGCGGCAAGCGCAACGAGCCGGCCTATGTGGCGCGGACGGCTGCCGTACTGGCCGAGGTGCGCGGCTTGGAGCCCGAGGCGCTGGCTGAGCTGACGACGGCCAATTTCCGGCGGCTGTTCGGCAAAGCAGCCGCGTGATGCCGCGCGTGGTGATGCTTGGCTGCGGCGGCTCGGCCGGCGTGCCGCAGATCGGCGGGGCGGATGGGTTCGGCGACTGGGGCGCTTGCGACCCGGCCGAACCGCGCAACCGGCGGACCCGGTCGAGCATCGTCCTCGAAGGGCCGGGTGGCCGGTTGCTGGTCGATACGTCGCCGGACATGCGGGCTCAGCTTTTGGCCTGCGGGGTGCCGGGGGTGGACGCGATCCTGTTCACCCACGCGCATGCCGACCACGTGCTCGGCCTGGACGATGTGCGTATCCTCAACCGGGTCGCCGGCCGGCCGTTGGACGCGTATGCGACCGAGCGGACGTTGAGCGAGCTGGACCGGCGGTTCGATTACGCGTTCAAGCCGTGGCAGCCGCCGCATTTCTTCCGGCCGGTGCTGGTGCCGCACGTGGTGGCGTTCGACGACGTGATCGACGTCGTGGGCCTGCGGCTCAGGCTGTTCGAGCAGGATCATGGTTTCCAGCCGACGTTGGGGTTCCGGGCCGGCGGGTTCGCGTACTCGACCGACGTCGTTCAGCTTGGAGACGAGGCACTGTCGATCCTGGAGGGTGTCGACACTTGGGTCGTGGATTGCTTCCAGCGCCAGCCGCATAAGACGCACGCCAATTTGGAACAGGTCGTCGCCTGGTGCCGACGCGTGCAGCCGCGGCGCGTGGTGCTGACCCACATGGGCTACGACGTCGACTGGAACTGGCTGCAGCGGCGGTTGCCGCCGGGGTTCGAGCCGGGGCACGACGGGCTGGTGTTGGAGCTGCCGGACGACGGCACGTCCGCATGACCTGGCCAGACACTTTCCATAATATGCATTATGTGATTTTGGTGGGTGTCGTCGCGACCGATCGGTTGCGCGCTTCCGGGCCGGTAGCACCTTGACTCCGCCCTCCTCAGACGACGAGGCCTCGGCGCAAACCGCTCGGCTGCTGGCGCTCATGGCCGCGTTGCGCGACCCGGTGCACGGCTGCCCGTGGGATCAGGTGCAGACCTTCGACACGATCGCGCCATACACGATCGAGGAAGCCTACGAGGTGGCCGACGCCATTGCCCGGCGCGATCTGGCGGCGCTGCCGGACGAACTCGGCGACCTGCTGTTCCAGGTGGTCTACCATTCGCGCATGGCCGAAGAAGCCGGCCTGTTCGGGTTCGCCGACGTGGCGCGGGCCATCACCGACAAGATGATCCGCCGCCACCCGCACGTGTTCGCTGGCGCGGAGGCCGCACCCGGGTCGTGGGATGCGCACAAGCAGGCGGAACGCCGCGCGCGGGCCGAACACGGCACGCTCGCGGGCATTCCGGCCGGGCTGCCGGCGCTCACCCGCGCGTTGAAGCTGACGCAGCGGGCGGGCCGGGTCGGGTTCGACTGGCCGGACGCCGGGCCGGTGCTGGAGAAACTCGAGGAGGAGATCGCCGAGGTGCGCGCCGAACTGCCCGGCGCCGATCCGGCCCGCCTGGCCGACGAGGTCGGCGACCTGCTGTTCGTCGCAGCCAACCTGGCGCGCAAGCTGGGCCTCGACCCCGAAGCCTGCCTGCGTGGCGCCAACGACAAGTTCGAACGCCGCTTCACCGCCGTCGAGGCGCGTCTTGCCGAACGCGGCCGGGCGCCGGCCGACGCGACGCTGCCGGAGATGGAAGCGGAGTGGGTCGCGGTGAAGGCGGCCGAACGCCGCGGCTGACGACGCCGGGCGCGCGCGGCGCCTACGCCTCGTCCGCGAACAGCAGCCGGTGCAGCGCGTCCCACGCGGTCTGGTCGGGAGCGCAGATCATGCCGCCCTCGGTGACGGCGGGATCGTAGGGCCGGCCATCGAGTGTGGCCGTGTAGCCGCCGGCTTCCTGGTGCAGCAGCACGCCGGCTGCGTGGTCCCACGGCAGCAGCCGGTTGTAGATGGAGTAATGGCAGTGCCCGGCCGCCATCAGCCGATACTGGTGCGCGGCGCATCGATAGTCCCAGGACGAGCCCACCAACGGCAACCGGGCGCAGACCCGGCTTCGCCGCGGCTCCGGCATGTAGCGCCAGGACACCGAGCCCGACATGTCGGCTGGCGGCGCCCTTTCAGCAACGCGCATCGGCGTCCGGCTCCCGTCCGGCGCCGCGATCCAGGCCCCCTCGCCCGCCAGTGCCACGGCCGTATCGTCGCCGACCGGGTCGTGGATCAAGGCGCCCACCGTTCGCCCGCCGGCCATCACCGCGACCATGACGCCGAACAGCGGCAGGCCGGACGCGAAATTATAGGTGCCGTCGATCGGATCGAGCACGAAGCACAGCGGCGCCGAGCCCACCTGCGCCAGCAGCGATGGATCGCGGGTGGCCGCCTCCTCGCCGACGACCGCGCATCCGGGGAACAGGCGCGACAGGCCGGTCGCGAGCGCCGCCTCGGCGGCCTCGTCGGCCACCGTCACGAGGTCCGTGGGGCCCGATTTCTCGGCAACGTCCCCGGTCCCGAGCTTGCGGAAGCGCGGCATGATCTCGGCGCGGGCCACGGCGCGGACGAGTTGCTCCACCTTGGCCAGGGCGGCCGCTGAGAACCGCCCGGCGTCGCCGGTCAATGCTCGCGCTCGAACCGCGCCCGGTCGGCCGGCAGCATGCGCACCTTGAGGTGCAATCCGTCCTCCGCGTCGGCGCGGTCGAGCACCTCGCCATGCTCGTAGAGCCAAGCGAGGCCGGCGCCATCGGCCGCCGGCAGTACGTAGTCGGCGATTTCCATGCCAGCCGAGATGCGGGCGTCGATCGCCGCCTGCAACGCCGGCAGGCCGTCGCCGGTCATGGCCGACACCGCGACGCAGTTCTCGCGCGCGGGAACCTGGGCCGGGCCGCCGACCAGATCGGCCTTGTTCAGCACCTCGATGGTGCGCGCCGGCCAGCTCGGGTCGAGCGTGCCGTCCCGAACCATGCCGTCCAGCACCTCGAGCACATCCGCCCGCTGGGACGCGCTGTCGGGGTGGGCGACGTCGCGCACGTGCAGGATGACATCGGCTTCGGCAACCTCCTCCAAGGTGGCGCGGAAGGCGGCCACCAGTTCGGTCGGCAGATCGCTGATGAAGCCCACCGTGTCCGACAGGATCACCCGGCGACCGGATGGCATGTCGAGGCCGCGCATGGTCGGATCGAGCGTTGCGAAGAGCTGGTCTTGCGCCACCACCGATGACCCGGTCAGCGCGTTGAACAGCGTGGACTTGCCGGCGTTGGTGTAGCCGACCAGGGCGACGATCGGATACGGCACGCGGCTGCGCGCCGCACGGTGCAGGCCGCGGGTGCGGCGGACCTGCTCGAGTTCTTTCCTCAACCGTACGATGCGGTCGCCGATCAGCCGGCGGTCGGCCTCGATCTGGGTTTCACCGGGGCCGCCGAGGAAGCCGAAGCCGCCGCGCTGCCGTTCCAAGTGGGTCCAGGACCGCACCAGCCGGCTGCGCTGGTATTCGAGGTGGGCAAGCTCGACCTGCAGGATGCCTTCCCGGGTCCGGGCGCGCTCGCCGAAGATGTCCAGGATCAGCCCGGTCCGGTCGATGACCTTGCAGTCCCACGCCCGTTCCAGGTTGCGCTGCTGCACCGGGCTCAGCTGCGCGTCGACGACGGCGACCTCGACCTCCTCGGCCTTGATCGCCTGTCCCACATTCTCGACCTGGCCTTCACCCATCAAGGTCGCGGATTTGCGAGTGCGGAGCGGCAGGATGGAGGTGTGCACGGCGACGAGCCCGATGGAGGCGGCGAGGCCTACCGCCTCGGCCACCTGCGCCTCGGCGGCGCGCGACGCGTCCTGCCGTGCCGGCTTTTCCCAGGGAAGAATGACGGCCGCCCTGGTCGGGGCGGCCGTGACCTCATGCGGCGGCTGGGGCAGTGGCGACCTCCTGACCGGCGGCGGCTTCGACCTTGGTCGGGTCAAACAATTGGATGGGGGCGCCCGGCATGACCGTGCTGATGGCATGCTTGTAGACGAGCTGGGTATGCCCGTCGCGACGCAGCAGCACGGAGAAATTGTCGAACCAGGTGATGATGCCCTGCAGCTTGACGCCGTTGACGAGGAACACCGTCACGGGTGTCTTGCCTTTGCGGACATGATTCAGGAACACGTCCTGAACGTTCTGGGCTTTTTCGGCCACGTTGAGACCCTCTTGTTGTCCGGACACTCGAGGCGTCCGGAGATTTACCCGTCACCATGCGGACGGCAGACGCGACTCTAACGATGCAGCGCACAACGGCAAGCGTTCGTGCATGTCACGCTCGCATCAGCCGCGATCCAACGAAGGCGGCGACGTCAGCCGGATGGGCCGGGAACGCGTTCAGGCGGCGCGGTTGGTCCCGCCCCCAACATGCCGGCTGAACAGCGCGAACAGGCGGCGAGTGACCGGCCCCACCTGCCCGTCCGCCACCGGGTCGCCATCGATGGCGACCACCGGTTTGACGAAGCTGGTTGCGCTGGTGATGAACGCTTCCCGCGCCTTGCGCGCTTCCTCCAGGCTGAAGGCGCGCTCGTCCAGCACGATGCCCTCGGCACGCAGTTCCGCTTCCAGCGCACCGCGGGTGCAGCCGGGCAAGATGGCGTGGCTCAACGGCGGAGCGCGCAGGGCCCCGGTGGCGTCGACGATCCAGAAGCTGGTCGCCGCCCCTTCGGTCACGATTCCGTCGCGGTCCACCAGGATCGCCTCGGAGGCACCTTGCTCGCGCGCTGCTTGCCGGGCCAGCACGTTGGGCAGCAGGCCGACCGACTTGATGTCGCAACGGGCCCAGCGCTCGTCCGGCCGGGAGATGACGGTCGTGGTCCAGCGCTTGGCATCGGCCGGAAAGGCGGCGATGCGGCGGACCGTCACCACCAGGCTGGGCGGCGTGCCGGCGGCGGGAAAGACGTGATCGCGGCGGGCGACGCCGCGGGTGACCTGCATGTAGAGCAGGCCGTCCGACAAGCGGTTGCGCGCCGCGACCTCGGCCAGAACGCGTTCCAACGCGGCCCGGCCCATCGGCGGCGCGATGCGCACCTCCCGCAGCGACCGCTCGAGCCGGGCGAAATGCCGGTCCCAGTCGACGAAGCGGCCGCCATGCAGGTGCACGACCTCGTAGATCCCGTCGGCGAACTGGTAACCGCGGTCCTCGATGTTCACCGAGGCGTCCCGTTGCGGCAGGTAGGCGCCGTTTACGTAAGCGATCCGGCTCATGCCGAGGGTCCGGCCCCGCGGCTCAACTTGGCACCCGGTCTTCGGAGTTGACGCCGAGCTGCTTGAGTTTGCGGTGCAGCGCGCTGCGCTCCATGCCGACGAAGCCGGCCGTGCGGCTGATGTTGCCGCCGAACCGCAGCAGCTGCGCCTGCAAGTATTGGGTCTCGAACAGGTCGCGGGCCTCGCGCAGCGGCAGCGCCATCAAGTCGGCGGACGGGTCCGAGCTCAGCAAAGCCGGCGCGCCCTGGCTGATTTCGGCCGGCAGCATGTCGGCGCGGATGGTGTCCTGCGGCGAGCCCGGCGCCATGATCAGCAGCCAGTCCATGAGGTTGCGGAGCTGGCGCACGTTGCCGGGCCAGTCATAGGCTTGCAGCGCGGTCAGCGCATCGGTCGAGAGCTCGCGCCCGGGCATGCCGGACAACTCCGCCGAGCGCTCGATGAAGTGACGCGCCAGCTCCGGCACATCCTCCCGGCGTTCGCGCAGCGACGGCATGCGAATCGGCACCACGGCCAACCGGTAATACAGGTCCTCGCGGAACCGCCCGGCGGCGATCTCGGCCTGCAGGTCGCGGTTGGTGGTGGCCAGCACGCGCACGTCGACCTTGACCCGGGTCGAACCGCCGATCCGCTCGAAGGTCTGGTCCTGCAGCGCGCGGACGATCTTGCCTTGTGTTTCCAGCGGCATGTCGGACACTTCGTCCAGCAGCAAGGTGCCGCCATGTGCGCGCTCGAGCACGCCGGCGCGGCGCGGCGTGGCCGCCGGGTCGGACCCGACCTCGATGCCGAACAGCTCCTCTTCGAAGCGCGACGGGTTCAAGGTGGCGCAGTTCAGCGCCACGAACGGTCCTTCGGCACGGCGTGAGCGCTGGTGCACCATGCGCGCCGCGACCTCCTTGCCGGAGCCGGCAGGGCCGCTGATCAGCACGCGTGAGCCGGTTGGCGCCACCCGCTCGATCTGCGCGCGGAGGCCGACGATCGCCGGGCTGCCGCCGGTCAGTTCGGAATCGAAGCCGGCCCGGAGCCTGAGTTCGGCGTTCTCCCGCGACAGCCGCGCCGCCTCCAGCGCCCGGCGCACGATCAGCAGCAGACGGTCGGACTTGAACGGCTTCTCGATGAAGTCGTAGGCGCCGTGCTGGATGGCCGAAACCGCGGTCTCGATGGTGCCGTGGCCGCTGATCATCACGACCGGGACGTGGGGTTCCTCGACGTGCATCGCCTGCAGGATGCCGAGCCCGTCGAGCTTGGAGCCTTGCAGCCAGACGTCGAGGATCACGAGCGAGGGACGGCGATGGCGGAACGCGGCGATGGCGGCATCGCTGTCGCCGGCCTGCCGGACGGCGTAGCCCTCGTCTTCCAGTACGCCCTCGATCAGCATCCTGATGTCGGGCTCATCGTCGACGATGAGGATGTCCTGTGGCATATCGGTTGTGTAACCCGGTTTGTGCGGTACGAAAAGCGCACCATCCGGTCTGGTGCGCCGGGCCCCGGTTTGGACCGTAACGTTCACTCGGCAGGCGGTCGGGGAGTCGGGCCGCCGCCTCGATCAGACCGTCGCCGGCAATGCCGGAGCCAGCAGCGGCAAGGCCAGGGTCGCGACCGCGCCCGGGCCGTCGGCGCGGTCGTCGAGCTCGAGCCGGCCGCCATGGTCTTCCATGATCTTCTTGACGATCGCGAGACCGAGGCCGGTGCCCTTCACCTTGTGCGTGACATAAGGCTCGGTCAGCCGCGCCCGGTCCTGCTCCGGCAGGCCCACCCCGTCATCCTGCACCCGGATCAGCGCCATCCCGTCAGCCGAGACGACCTCCACGGCGATATGGCCGGTCGGCTCGCCCTCCGCCCGCGCCCGCATGGCGACCGCGTCGGCCGCGTTCTGCAGCAGGTTCGTCAGCGCCTGGCCGAGCAGACGGCGGTCGCAGTTGGCCAGCGGCCCGCGCTCGGGAATGTTCGTGGTCCAGACGATCTCCGGGCGCGCACTCCGCTGCAGGATCAGCGCCTCGCGGGCGGTGCGGCCCACATCCTCCTGCCGCATCACCGGTTGCGGCATGCGGGCGAAGGCGGAGAACTCGTCGACCATACGGCCGATATCGCCGACGTGGCGGACGATGGTGTCGGCGCATTGGGCGAAGGTCTCGGGATCGGACGTGATTTCGCGGGTGAACCGCCGCTTCAGCCGCTCGGCGCTGAGCTGGATCGGCGTCAGCGGGTTTTTGATCTCGTGGGCAATGCGGCGCGCCACGTCGGCCCAGGCGGCCTTGCGCTGGGCCGATTGCAGCTCGGTGATGTCGTCGAAGGTGACGACGTAGCCCCCTGCCCGGCCACGGCTGTCGGCGCCGATCCGCACCAGCAAAGTGCGGCGACGCTGAGTCGGGCCGATCTCCACCTCGCCGGTGCGCGCGCGGTCCGGATGGGCGATCACCTCCTCCAGCATGTCGGCGAATTGCGGCACCACGTCCCGCAGCCGCTCGCCGATCGCGGCCGACAGGTCCATGCCCAGCAACTCCCCGGCGGCGGCGTTGGGCAGCTCGATCCGGCCCGCGGCGTCGAGCCCGATCACCCCCGCCGACACGCCGGCCAGCACCGTTTCGGTGAAACGCCGGCGCTCGTCGATCTGGCTGTAGGCGTCCATCAGCTCGCTGCGCTGCGCGGCGAGCTGCCCGGTCATGCGGTTGAAGGCGCGCGACAGGCCGGCCACCTCGTCCTCGCTGTGCATCTCCGGCACCCGGACGCCGAGGTCGCCGGCCCGCACCCGCTCGGCAGCCAGGATCAGCCGGCCGATTGGGCGGGCGATCTGGTTGGCCAGCACGAGTCCGAGCAGCACGGCCGCCGACAGCACCAGCAGGGCCACCAGCGCGAAGATCAGGGCGAACGTCACCTGCAGCCCGGAGCGATTGGCGTCGAGCCGCTGGTACTCGGCCACTGCCTGCTCGGTGCGGGCCATGTGGTCGAGAATCTGCGGGTCGACGGGACGGCCGATCAGCAGCATCAGCGACGGCATTGCGTTGAGCTGCACCACGGCGCGGACCTGGCTGCTATCTGGGCCGCCGATCACCGCCACTTCGCCGCTGCGGGCCAGCTCGGTCGCGTCGCGCGGCGCCGGGTCGACGCCATAGCCGGACATTACGCCCACCCCGGCAATAACCTGGTTGGTGACGGGCTCGTAGATGATCGCTTCGGTCAGCCCGCGGAGCACCGTCTGGGTCTGCAAGATCTGGCCGAACGTGTACGGGTCGTTGGCAAGGATCTGCCCGGCGCGGGCGAGATCGTTCGCCATGCCCAGCGCATCGGTGCGGATGTTGTTGCGATGCTCCTCGAGATAGCCGCGCGACGCCTCGAGGCTCTCGTTGAGGGCGGTGCGGACGCGGTCGTTGAACCAGGCCTGGATGCCGAGGTTGAAGAACGCCGTCGCGAACACGGCCACGACGATGGTCGGCGTGACCGCGACCACGCTGAACAGCAGCACCAGCCGGACGTGCAGGCGGGAGCCGGCCGAGCCGCGCCGCCGCTCGACCCAGACCCGGGTGAGCCGCCCGGCCAGCACCGCGCCCAGCAGCAGCAGCACCACCAGGTTCGACAGCACCAGGGCGAAGATGAGGTTCGGTCGGCGCGACAGCCCGACGCCGCCCGACAGCACGATGAAGGTGCCGACGCCCAGCGCCAGCGCCAGCGCCGCCAGCAGCAGGGTGACGAATTTGCCGAGCATCGACTCGACCAGCCGGCGCGCCAGGGATGGCGCCCGTTCACCCGGGCGCAGCGAGCGGCGGTCGAACGGTGCGTTCATGCGTCAGCGGGTTCCTCTGCCTCAGGCATCAGGTCGATAGCATACGCCATCGCCTGAGCCCCATGTCAGCCGATCCCGCGCACGACCGGAATATCGAGGTCGCGGATCTTCTTGCGCAAGGTGTTGCGGTTCAGGCCCAGCATCGCGGCCGCCTTGATCTGGTTGCCGCGGGTGGCCGACAGCGTCATCTGGATCAGCGGCCGCTCGACCTCGGCGATCACCTGGTCGTAGATGTCGCGCATTGGCATGCCGTCCCGGCTTGCGGCGAGGAAGCTGCGGATATGCCGCTCGACCGCCAGCGCGAGCGGCTCCGGGGCGCCGACGCCGGCCGCCGGGGCGTCGTTGCCGCCGGTGCTTTCCGCGAGTTCCGCGTGGATGATGTCGGCAGTGATGACTTCCTGCGGGTAAAGCGCGGCCAGGCGGCGCATCAGGTTCTCGAGTTCGCGCACGTTGCCGGGCCAGCGGTGCTGGCGCAGCCCGTCGAGCGCCGACTGGTCGAGGCTTTTGCCGGCCAGGCCCGACTCGCGCGCCTTCTCGAGAAAGTGCCGGGCCAGCACCGGGATGTCCTCCAACCGCTCGCGCAGGGGCGGCAAGCGGATCGGCACCACGTTGAGCCGGTAGAACAGGTCCTCGCGGAACTGCCCGGCGCGGATCGCCTGGCGCAGGTCGCGGTGGGTTGCGGCCACGATGCGGGCGTTGGCGCGGATCGGCTGCCGCCCGCCGACGGTGGTGAACTCGCCCTCCTGCAGCACGCGCAGCAGCCGGGTTTGCGCCTCGGCCGGCATGTCGCCGATCTCGTCGAGGAACAGCGTGCCGCCGGCGGCCTGCTCGAAGCGGCCCTGGGCGCGGTTCATCGCCCCGGTGAACGAGCCACGCTCGTGCCCGAACAGCTCACTCTCGATCAGCTCGCGGGGTATCGCGGCCATGTTGATCGCAACGAACGGGCCAGTGCGGCGGCGGCCGTAATCGTGTAGGGCGCGCGCGACCAGCTCTTTGCCGGTGCCGCTTTCACCATTGACCATGACGGTCAGGTCGGTCGTCGTTAGCCGGGCGATCGAGCGGTAGATCTCCTGCATCGCGACGCTGCGGCCGATCAGCGGCAGCCGCTCCTCGCTGTCGCGGGCTTCGGGCGCCGGCGCGTCGGCCGGATCGGATGGGGACGCCAGGGCGCGACCGACGACCGCTAGCAATTCCTTCAGATCGAATGGCTTGGGCAGGTATTCGAATGCGCCGCGTTGCGCCGCCTTGACCGCGGTCATCAACGTCGATTGCGCGCTCATGACCACGACGCGCAGCTCGGGACGAACCCGGCGGATGCGCGGGATCAAGTCGAGCCCGTTCTCGTCGGGCATGACCACATCGGTGATCACCAGATCGCCTTCCCCGTCCTCGACCCAACGCCACAGCGTCGCGGCGTTGCCGGTGCAGCGCACCTGGTAGCCCGAGCGGCCCAAGGCCTGCGTCAGCACGGTGCGGATGGAGCGGTCGTCGTCCGCGATCAGGACGGTGGGTGGTGTCATGCGGCGCGTGTCATGGGTTAAAATCCTAGCGTGCTGATCAGGGAGCGTCGGCGTCGGCCTCGGTCAGCACCGGCAGGCACAAGCGGAACTCGGTTCGCCCCGGGCGGCTGTCGACTTCGATCAGCCCGTCATGGTCGCCGACGATCTTGGCCACCAGTGCAAGACCGAGGCCGCTGCCCGACGGCTTGCCGCTGACGAACGGATCGAACAGATGCGGCCGGATGTCCTCCGGGATGCCGGGCCCGTTGTCGCGCACCGTCACCAGCAGCGGCAAGTGCTGGCGCTGGCCGCTGCCGGGCACGGCGAGGCGCAGGCCATGCTGGTAGGCGGTCGTCAAGGTGATCTCGCCCCCGCCGCGCTCGACGATGCCCGCATCGGACAGGATGCTTTCGGCGGCGTTCTTGACGAGGTTCAGGATCACCTGGATCAGTTGGTCGCGGTTGCCCCAGACCGGCGGCAGCGACGGATCGTAGACCTCGTGAATGCGCAGGGTCTGGGCGAATCCGGTATGGGCCAGCCGGCGCACGTGCTCGAGCACCCGGTGGATGTTGACCGCCCGGCGCTCGATCGGCTTCTCGCCGAACACCTCCATGCGGTCCACCAAGGCGCGGATCCGGTCGGCCTCGTCGCGGATCAGCACCGTCAACTCACGGTCGCCGTCGGACACGCTGGCTTCCAGCAGCTGGGCGGCGCCGCGGATGCCCGATAGCGGGTTCTTCACCTCGTGCGCCAGGATGGCCGACATGCCGCTGACGCTGCGGGCGGCGCCGCGGAACGCCATCTGCCGGTCAAGCGCCCGCGCGGCCGAGCTGTCGGTGAGGGTCACCAGCACGGCGCCGGGCTCCTCGTTCAGCGGCGTGCCTTGGACCGTGATGCCGCGCTTGTGCAGCCGCGGGCTTTCGAGCGCGAGGTCGTGGTCGACGATCGTCGCGCCGTGCGTGCGGACTTGGTCCAGCAGGTTGAAGATCGGGTTATCCTCGGGCAGCAGGGCGGACAGCCGGATCTGCGCCAGCTGCAGCATCGACAGCCCGAGGAACTGCTCCGCGGCATGGTTGGCGTAGCGAAAGCCGTTGGCGGCATCGAGCAGCAAGGTCGGTACCGGCAACGCGTCCAGCATCGCCATGCCGTCGGGCGCCGCCGTCCGAGTGGCGGCGGGCTTCACCAGAGCGAGGTTGTGGCGCGCGAGACCGGTCATGCGGCGAGCGCGTCCGGCTCGGGCCGCACCGCGGCGCGGCTGGCGCCGGCCTCGATCAGCGGGTCATAGAAGCGGTCGATCAGCTCACGCACCGCTTCGGCCGAGGGCGTGCGGTTCACCGCGGCGCGGAACTCGGCCGAGCCGAACAGGCCGCGCGAGTACCAAGACACATGCTTGCGCGCGACACGCACGCCGGCTTCGTTTCCACAATGGACGAGCATCGCCTCGTAGTGTTCGAGCAATACACGTTTTTGTTCGGCCAACCTCGGCTCGTCCTGCGGCGTCCCGGTTTGCAGGAAGCGGGCGACGAGGGCTGTGAACCACGGCCGGCCGTAGCAGCCGCGGCCGATCATCACGCCATCCGCCCCGGATTGCGCGAGCGCCTCGGCCGCGTCCTGCTCGGTCAGAATGTCGCCGTTGGCGATTACCGGGATGCCGACCGCGGCCTTCACGCGGGCGATGAAACGCCAATCGGCCGTTCCCGTGTAGAATTGCTGCCGTGTGCGGCCGTGCACCGTCACCATCTGGATGCCGCACGCCTCGGCGATGCGGGCCAAATTGGGTGCGTTCAGATTGGCGTGGTCCCAGCCCATGCGCATCTTGAGCGTAACCGGCACCGCGACCGCCTTGACCGTCGCTTCCAGCAGCCGCGCCGCGGCCACCTCGTCCCGCATCAGCGCCGACCCGGCGGATTGGCCCACCGCCACCTTTTTCACCGGGCAGCCGAAGTTGATATCGACCAGGTTGGCGCCGTGTCCGACCGCGATCCGCGCCGCTTCCGCCATCGCCGCCGGCTCGCAACCGGCCAGTTGCACCGACGCCGGGCCGCCGCTGCCGTCCACCTCGGCCATCCGCAGCGTGGTGCGGTTCTCCCGCACCATTGCCCAGGACGCGATCATTTCCGATACCACGAGCCCGGCGCCGTGCCGCTTCGCGAGGCGGCGGAACGGCAAGTCGGTGACACCCGACATCGGCGCCAACACCACCGGCGTATCGAGACGGACTGCAGACGGCCCGCTGCCAAGCGTGATCGGCGCGATGCGCGGAGTTAGTGGCTGATTGCACATGATTTGGGCAAATTACGGTGTTACAGCGCCGCATGCAATCGCTCTCCGCACGAGACGCGGCTCGGGTTGACGCGTCGCTGAGCGGGCCGCATGAGACGCCCATGCGCGTCGCCGCCCTTCTGGTCGCTGCCGGGTCCGGATCCCGGTTCGGAACCGATCAGCCGAAACAGTTCGTGTCCTGTGCCGGCCGGCCGGTGCTGCGTTGGGCGGCCGAGGCGCTGCTGGCCGAAACGGACCTGCTGCAGCCGGTCGGCGAAGCCGGTCCGATCTCGGCGGCGCTGGATGGTCTGCCGGTCCTGCCGGCCGTGGCCGGCGGCGCCACGCGGCAGGACAGCGTGCGGCTTGGGCTCGAGGCACTGGCGGCGCATCGTCCCGACCTCGTGCTGGTGCACGATGGCGCGCGGCCGTTCATCCCTCCCGGTACGGTGCCCGCCCTGTGCCGCGCGTTGCAGACCGCGCCGGGCGCAATCCCGGCATTGCCGGTCGCCGACACGCTCAAGCGCGCGGCGGCCGGGCGGATCGAGGCGACGGTGCCGCGCGACGGCCTGTTCCGGGCGCAGACGCCGCAGGCGTTCCGCTTCCCGCTGCTGCTCGCGCTGCATCGCGAGATGGGGTCCGGCGCGACGGATGACGCATCGCTGCTGGAGGCGGCGGGCCATGCGGTGGCGCTGGTGCCGGGCTCGGACGACAACATCAAGCTGACTTATCCGGAGGACCTGGTGCGATTGGAACGCGTGCTGCAGCCGGCGCTGTTTCCCCGCACCGGCACCGGGTTCGACGTCCATGTGCTGGTGGAGGGCCGGCCGCTGATCCTGTGCGGCGTCACGGTGCCGCACGAGCGCGGGCTGGCCGGCCATTCCGACGCCGACGTCGGCATCCATGCGCTGTGCGACGCCATCTACGGCGCTCTGGCCGAGGGCGACATCGGCCGTCATTTCCCGCCCAGCGAAGCCACCTGGAAGGACGCCGACAGCGCCCGCTTCCTGCGTCACGCGGCCGAGCGGGTCCGGGCGCGCGGCGGGCGGGTCGGCAATGTCGACGTCACGCTGATCTGCGAGCGGCCGAAGATCACCCCGCACGCGCCGGCGATGATCGCCCGAGTCGCCGAGCTGCTCGGGACCACGCCCGACCGGGTTTCGGTCAAGGCGACCACCACGGAACGGCTCGGCTTTGCCGGCCGTGGCGAGGGGATCGCGGCCCAGGCGGTGGCAACGCTGCTGCTGCCGGACTGAGTTTGCCCGTGCCGGCGCGCGCCTCACCCGTCCTGCTGTGGACGGTTCTGGGCGGGCTGCTCGCCTACGCGCTGGCCGGCAGCCTGGTGGCGTTTATCCCGAGCGAGTGGGTGATCGCGCGGCTCGGGTCGCTGAGCGGTTCCGGCGACGTTTCGGGGGAGATCACCGCTCGCTACAACGCCCTGGTTGAGCGCGCCCGGCTCACCTCCGCGATCCTGCTGGCGGGCTGGATGCTGCTGGTGTGGGCGCGGGAGCGGCTGGCCGTCGCACTCGGCCGGGGCGTGGCCGCCGTCCGCGCCGGCGCCCGCGCAGCGCCCGGGCGATTGCGGCGAGCCGGCCGCTCCGCCTGGTCGGCGCACCGGGCCGAAAGCCTGCTGTTCCTGGGCATCCTGCTGGCCGGCGTCGCGCTGCGGCTGCATTACCTCGGCCGCGACATCCGCCATGACGAGGCCTGGACCTACGTCGTGTATGCGCGGCGCCCCGTTTACCTCACCCCGGTGCTGCTGACCGACGTCAATCATCACCCGCTCAACACCTTGCTGATCCAGCTTTGCGTGGCGTTGTTCGGCGATCCCGTCTGGGCGCTGCGGCTGCCCGCGTTCCTGTTCGGGGTGGGCTGCATCCCCGCCGCTTTCGCGCTCGCCCGCTCCCTGGGCGGTCCGGGAGCGGGGTTGATCGCGGCCGCCCTCGTATCCGGCGCATCGCCGCTGCTCGAGTTCTCGGTGAACGCCCGCGGCTACAGCGCGGTCGCATTCTGTTGCTTGGTCATGCTGTGGGCCGGGCTGCGCGCTATTCGACGGGGCGGCGTCTCCACCTGGCCTGCGGTGGTGCTCGCGGGCGTCGTCGGCGCCTACGCGAACATCGTCATGATCCTGCCCGGCATCGCTGCCTTCACCTGGTTCGCGATCCTCGCTGCCACCGAGGACGGCCGCGCCACCGGGCTGCGAGCGCGCGCGGTGGTGCTGGCGGGCGTGGCCGTGATCGCGGGGACGTTGTTCCTTTACGTGCCGTTCTTCACCGTCAGCGGATGGGACGCGATCAGTTCCAGCCAGGGCATCAAGTCCCGCGCCAGCGTCGTCACCGTCCTGCAAACGCTTCCGCATTTCACCGGCGACCTGATGCGGAACTGGTCACGCGACGTGGGTCAGGTCGCCGGCTGGACCGCGCTGGCCGTGGCACTCGCGGCGCCATTGCTGGCTCGGAGTGGCCGGTGGCAAGCCCGCGGGCTGCTGCTCGCGATGATGCCGGCGCTGGTGTTCCAGTTCGCCGTCGTGCGTGACCCGGGCCCGCCGCGGATTTGGCTGCCGTTCCTGCCGGTGCTGCTCGTGCTGCTGGCGATGAGCCTGGACGGCGTCGCCGGCCGGTGGCGGCCGGCCATAGCGGGCGGGCTTGCGGTGGCGCTGACCGCGGTGCTCTCGACCGCGGTGTTGCGCAGCGGGACATTACTGTCCTCGAACGAGACGGCCTACTTCCCCGGTGCCCGCCGCGTGGCCGAAACCCTCGTCGGGATGGGCGCAGCCGACCTGTTCGTGACACCCGGGTTGCGCGGAGACGAGATCGTCTACTACGCCCTGCGCAACCGGCTCGTGCTGGACACGGTGCGCACCACCGGTGTGCTGCGATGGTTCCGGGCCAAGGGGGCTGCCGCGGCCCCACGTCCGGGCCTCGTTCGATTGCTGGTGGATCGTGTCGTGCCGTTGTGTTCGCTGGCCGACTGCGAGAGCCTGGTCGGGCAGATCATCCCGCTCCGAACCGAATTCGAGCTGATAACCAGTGAGCCAAGCTTTGAGGTTTACGCAGCCGAGCGGAAATGATCGGGCCGAGCGCTGGTCGGAGCGGCGGGATTCGAACCCACGACCCCCAGTCCCCCAGACTGATGCGCTACCAGACTGCGCTACGCTCCGACCGCGAGGCGCGGTGTAACAGCCCCCGGGCCAGGGAGCAACCGGGCCCGGTCAGGGAAGCAGGCGACGGAGCGCGGTGAGTTCGTTGAGGGCGTCGGTGAGCAGGGACCGCAAGCGGCGGATCTCCTCCGCTTGGCTCGGCGCCGCATCCGAGTCGCCGGGCTCTATCGCGGGCGGCGGAACGGCCGTCGCACGCTCGACCTCGGCGGCGGCCCGCTCGGCGGCGGGCGCAGGCGGGATGTCGTCGGACAACTGCCCGCCGCCCTCCCGGAGCAAGCGCTGCACGCCCTTGATGGTATAGCCCTGGATGTACAGCAGGTCCGAAATGCGGCGCAGCAGCTGGATATCGTCGGGACGGTAGTAGCGCCGGCCGCCGCCGCGCTTGAGCGGCTTGACCTGGGGGAACTTGGTTTCCCAGAAGCGCAATACATGCTGCGGGATGTGAAGTTCGTCCGCGACCTCGCTGATGGTGCGGAAGGCGTTCGGAGCCTTCTTGGCCCGGTTGCGCGCGGGATCAGCCACCGACACTTGGCCGTTCTCCAGCCGCGTTTGATCAGGCGGCAGCAAGTCCGGGAATCCGCTCATTCGTCGTCCGTCAGTGGGATGGCAGTCCCGTTCACATGCGCCTTCAGCACTTGGCTGGGACGGAACGTCAGCACGCGGCGCGGCAGGATCGGCACCTCCACCCCGGTTTTCGGATTGCGGCCAATCCGACGACCTTTCTGTCTCACTGAAAAGGTCCCGAACCCGCTGACTTTAACGGATTCTCCTGCTTCGAGAGCAGCGGACATACGCTCCAGAACAGTTTCCAGCAGCGCGGCAGAGTCGTTTCGGGACAACCCGACTTGGGCGTAGATGGTTTCGGCAAGCTGGGCGCGCGTAACCGTGCTCATGGCGCGCAAGCTAAGCACGCGGGTGATGAGGGTCAAGCAAACCGCTTGACCTTAAACAATTCCCGACACGCTGTGATACCGGCGACACACAGTGCCGGCGTTACGCCTACATGCAATTACATGCGGACGAGCGCCGAGCCCCAGGTCAGGCCGCCACCCAACGCCTCCATCAAGACGAGGTCGCCGCTCCGGATGCGGCCGTCGATCACCGCCTCGGCCAAGGCCAGCGGGATGGAAGCCGCCGAGGTATTGGCGTGGCGGTCCACCGTCACCACCACGCGCTTCGGATCGAGGCCCAGCTTCTTGCCCATCGCGTCGATGATGCGCTGATTGGCCTGGTGCGGCACCAGCCAGTCGACGTCGGCCCGGACCAGGCCATTGCCCGTCAGCGCCTCGTCCACGACCGCGGCCAGCTTGCCGACCGCATGCCGGAACACCTCGCGGCCGTTCATCACGAGGTGGCCCGGCCTCTCCGGCCGGCCGACTGCGCCATCCACGTACAGGATGTCGCCGAGCGTGCCTTGGGCATGCAGGTGCGTTGACAGGATGCAAGCGGCGGCCGGGCTGCGCTCACCCTCGGCGGCGCGGACGAACACGGCGCCGGCGCCATCGCCGAACAGCACGCAGGTGCCGCGGTCGGACCAGTTGAGGATGCGCGAATAAACCTCGCTGCCGATCACCAGCACGCCTCGGACCTGGCCGGAACGGATCATGCCGTCCGCGAGTGAGAGGGCGTAGACGAAGCCGCTGCAGGCGGCGGAGATGTCGAACCCGAAGCCCTGGCCGATGCCGAGCTCGGCCTGCACCCGCAATGCGCTGGCCGGGAATGCCTGGTCGGGCGTGCCGGTCGCGAGGATAACCGCGTCCACCTCGGCCGGGGACGCCCCGGCCCGGTCAAGCGCTTCCCGCGCCGCCGCGGCGCCCATGAACGCGCAGGTCTCGTGCGGCCCGGCCAGGTGCCGTTGCCGTATGCCGGTGCGCTCCCGGATCCACTCGTCCGAGGTGTCGACCCGCTCGGACAGCTCGGCGTTGCTCACCACGCGTTCCGGCAGATAGCGGCCGACCCCCGCCAAGACGGCGCGCACCATCAGACGCGCTCCATCAAACGGCGGCGGCCAAGGCCGGGCGTCCGAGCCGCTCGATTTGCTCGAGGCCGAGGCGGATCTTCTCGTTGAAGCCGTGGGTGACCATGTCCATGGCGACGTCCACCGCGTGCGCGAAGCCCTCGGCGTCGGTGCCGCCATGCGACTTCACCACGACGCCGTTCAGGCCCAGCATGACGGCCCCGTTGTAGCGCCTCGGGTCGAGCCAGAGCCGCATCCGGTCCAGCCCGGGCTTGGCGAGCAGATAGGCGATCCGGCCGGCGATGCTGCCGCGGAAGATTTGCTTCAGGAGGTCGCTCGCCAACTTCAACGCGCCCTCCCCGGTCTTCAACGCCACGTTGCCGGTGAAGCCGTCGGTGACAACAACATCGGTGGTGCCGGCAGTGATGTCGTGGCCTTCGACGAAGCCGTGGAAGTTGGCGCCGATATGGCTGCGCCGCAGCACCTCGGCTGCGGCCCGCACCCGCTCGTCACCCTTCAGCTCCTCCGAGCCGACATTCAGCAGACCGATGGTCGGCGCCGGCAGGCCCAGCACGGTTCGGGCAAAGACGTCCCCCATGATGGCGAACTCCACCAGGTTGCGGGCATCGCACTGCACGTTGGCGCCGAGATCGAGCATGACCACGTCGCCCCGCGCCGAAGGCCCTATTGCCGCCATGGCCGGCCGGTCGATGCCGGGCAGCGTCTTGATGACGATCTTGGCCAACGCCAGCAGCGCGCCGGTGTTGCCGGCGGATACCACGCCTTGCGCCTCGCCGCCCGCCACCGCGTCGATCGCCACCCGCATGGAGGAGTTCCGCACCCGCAGCGCGGCGGTGGGCTTCATCTCGCTCGGGATGGCGGCGTCGGCGTGGCGAACCGTGCAGCAGCCGGCCAGGCGTTTGCGCACGGTGATCAGCGGACGCAGCCTCGTCTCGTCGCCGGTCAGCAGGAAGCGCGCTGCGGGATGGCGCTCGGCGGCAATCACCAAGCCGTCCAGCACCATCTCCGGTGCTTGGTCGCCACCCATGGCATCGATTGCGAGGCTATAGGTATCGGTCACGAACGTTTCCCGGCCTCCCTCGGCGCGGCCGCCGAGCCGGCGCCGCGCCTCGTCAGACCCGAACCACGCCCTTCAGATCTTCGGCCGCCACGACCTCACGGCCGTTGTAATGCCCGCAATGGCCGCAGATGTGGTGCGGACGCTTGAGCTCGCCGCAGTTCGAGCACTCGCTATAGGCCTCCGTCGGCAGCGCGTCGTGCGCACGACGCATGCCGCGGCGGGACGGGGAGGTCTTTCTCTTGGGAACAGCCATGGATCGTTGCCCCTCCGGGCAGTGACACGGGCGCCCACGAAGGCGACACGGCAGTCACGATGTTGAATGCAAGGCGGGCCGTCTAGCAGAGCAGCCGCTCGCCTGCAAGTTCAGCCTAGCTTATGGCTCCGCAGCAGCGAAGCCCAGCTGTCAGCATCGCCGGCCGGCTCGACGCCGGGCTCGAGCGCGCCGTCGGGCTCAAGCGCGGCATCGGGGTGGCGTGGGTAAGGGTCGAGCGCCAGCCCGAGCTGCTCCGCGGCGGCTTCGCCCAGATCGATGGTCGATCCCTCGTAAGGGATCTCGTCGGGCGACTCCGGATCGTCGTCCGCGCCCTCGGCCCCCTCCGGCACGAATCGGAGGCTGAACCGCTCGCTCACATGCTGCTCGACCGGCTCGAGCGACACGACGCAGGTCTGCACCACATCGGCGTCGAGCACCCCGTCCGCCTCCACCACGGCGCCGCGGCGGCGCAGGCTGAAGCGGCAACGCAGCATGCGCACCTCCGGGATGCGCAGGCGCGCCGCGACCGCTGTCAGCTCCGCCGGCACTGCCTCGACCGTGACCGAGGCCGGCAAGCGA
This sequence comes from uncultured Alphaproteobacteria bacterium, assembly GCA_963752225.1. Classification (GTDB taxonomy): domain Bacteria; phylum Pseudomonadota; class Alphaproteobacteria; order Acetobacterales; family Acetobacteraceae; genus JBBROS01. The sequence continues at coordinate 891,377 of CAVVXS010000007.1, forward strand.
TCCACGCCGACCCGGCGCGACAACTCGGGCGTCATGCCGCAACCGGTTCCAGTGCGGCAAAGCGGGCCGTGCCGTCGAACAGCGTAGTCGTGGGCTGCGCGGCCAGGGCGTGCCGCCGTCGCAGCAGGATCGTCGCCAAGGCCTCCGGCGTGCCCGGCGGTGGCGCGCCCCGCCACACGTTGCGGGCCAGTGCTGAGGCCAGTGCGGGCTCGTCGTCGGCGGCCAGTGCCGTCTCGTAGGCCTTGGCGCGGCCGTGGAACGCTTCCCACATCTGCTTGACCCGCTTGCCCACGGTCATGTCGCCCACGCCCATCTCGCGCAGGTTGAAGTCCATGTCGGCGAACATCGCGTCGAACACCGCCTGTGCCACCGCCGGGCCGGGCTCCGGCTCGTTGCGCAATCGGTCGATCAGCAGGAACACGTGGGCGCCGATCAGGTCAAATCGGCCATCGAGGCTGTCGGGCACCCCGTAGCTCGTATAGAAGGCCGGCTCGCGCGCGGCCGCCACGGCGGCAGCATACAGCGCAAAGCCGGTGCGCTCGTGCGTCTTGCGCCGGAACAACCCCAGCATCGCGTCCTCCAGCCTCGTCGGAATTGACATTGCGGGGCGCCCATGACACCCCGTCGCCTCAACATAGGCGACGGAGCGCGCGGTGCAACGCAACGCCGCCCGCGCACACAGGCCCGGGTCCGGGGCCTCCCTCGCTGAACCCGACCTTTAGGGGAGTTTGCAATCGTCGTGCGTGCCGGCCGGTTTTCCCTCATGGTCCTGCTGCTGATCGCGCTGACGGCGTGCAGCGTCATCGAGACCCCGCGCACGCAGCGCGGCAACAAGATCGACCCCGACCAGCTGAAAGAGCTCGTCGTCGGCACCTCGACCAAGGCCGACGTCAGCAGCTTGCTGGGCTCGCCGACGGCGCGGGCGACGTTCGACGATAACCGGTGGCTGTATATCAGTGAAACTACCCGCACCCGGATCGGCCGCATGCCGGGGATCATGGAACAGAACGTAGTGGTGATGGACTTCGACCCGGCGGGCGTGCTGCGCGGCGTGCAGCAGTTCGGGCAGGACGCTAGCCGCGATGTGGCGGTGGTGTCGCGTTCGACGCCGTCGCCGGGCAGCGAGGCGAGCTTCATGCAGCAACTGCTGGGCAATATCGGCAAGTTCAGCACAGGTGCGACCAGCATCGGCGGCGGCGGCTCCGGCGGCTCCACCGGACCCGGCAGCAGCGGGGCGCAGTCGGGGCTGTAGGCGGCTCGCCAAAGCCGGGCGCCCGTTCTGCCCGGCTGGGTTAGAAGTGGCTCCAGCCGGTCCGGGACAGCGGCAGCGGCGATCCGCCGGCGTCCTGCACGACGACGCCGTCGCCCGCGTAGAAGCGGCCGATGCGGGCGACCGGGACGGCGCCGGCGGCAAGGCGCAGCGCCTCGCCGCCACCAGGCGGCACCGCCATCAGCAGCTCGTAATCATCGCCGCCGGTGAGACACGTCTCGAGCCGCCCGGCCGCCCGCGCCGCGTCCGATAACGGCACCAGCGCCGCTTCGATCAGCACGCCCAGGCTGGCCGCCCGGGCCAGGTGGCCCGCGTCCTGGACCAGGCCGTCGGACACGTCCATGGCCGCCCGCACCAACCCCGGCCGCAACAGCCCGAGCCGCGGCCGCGGCAGCCGGTAGCGGCCGGCCAGGAAACCGTCCGGATCGGCCAGCTTGCCTTGCGCCGCCAACAGGCCGAGCGCGCCATCGCCGATCGTGCCTGTCACCCATAGCTCGTCGCCGGGCTCGGCGCCGTTGCGGCGGACGGCCGCCCCCGGCGCCACATGGCCGATGCAGGTCAGCGACAGGCTCATCGGCCCCGGCGTCGCAGTGGTGTCGCCGCCCAGCAGGGAAATGCCGAACGCCGCCTGATCGCTCAGCAGCCCGGCCGCGAAACCGGCGAACCAGGCGTCCTCGGTGGAGCGCGGCGCCGACACGGTCATGAGGTACGCCAGCGGCTCAGCGCCCATCGCGGCCAGGTCCGACAGGTTGACCCGCAGCAGCTTGCGCCCGACCTGGTCGGCCGGGTCATCGGGCAGGAAATGCACCCCGGCGACCATCGCGTCGGCCGTCAGCACGAGCTCACGCCCCGGCGGCGGCCGCAGCAGCGCGGCGTCGTCGAGCAGTCCGAGCCCGCCGGCCCCGGCCAGCGGGGCAAAGTGGCGAGCGATCAGGCCGAATTCCGCCGGCGCCCCCGTCACGGCGGCCGTCATGCCGCCAGGGTCACGTCGCCAAGGTCACGTCGCCGGCTGGAACTCGCTCGGCCGCAGCTCACGCGCCAGGCGATCCAGCATGCCGTTGACCATGCGCGGCTCCTCGCCGTCGAAGAAGCCGTGCGCGACGTCCAGGTACTCGTTGATCACGACCCGCGACGGCGGCCCGTCCTCCATCGACAGCTCGGCGCCGCCCGCGCGCAGCACGGCGCGGAGCACCGGGTCGATCCGGGTCATCGGCCATTCGACCGGTAAGGCCGAAGCGATCAGGGCGTCGAGCCGGTCCTGCTGCCCGACCGCGGTGCGGACGATGCGGGTAAACAGCGGTACGTGGGCGTCCGGCACCCTGCCCTCCTCGAACCCACCGCCGCCCAGATGCTCCGGCCCCGGCATTTCGCCCAGGCGATGGCGGACGAACTCGTCGATGATGGTCTCGACCGTGGCGCCACCCTGCTCGCTTTGGAACAACGCCTGCACGGCGGCGACCCGCGAGGCGGTGCGCGGACGGCGGCCGTCGGGCCGGGTCTTGCCGGGCGCCGCCATCACGCGGCGCCGAGCCGGCGCGCGGCGGCAACCTGCAGCAATGCAGCGACGGCAGCCTCGCCGCCCTTGTTGTGGCCATCGGCTGCGGACCGCACGACCGCCTGCTCGATCGAGTGAACCGTCAGCAGCCCGCTGCCGAGGGCAATGCCGAATTGCAGGGCCACGTTCATCAATCCCGCCATGCTTTCCCGGCAAATATGGTCATAATGGTCCGTGCCGCCGCGCACGATGCAGCCCAGCGCGACGTACCCGTCGAAGCGCCGGTCGCCGCGCAAGGCGATGCGGACCGCCTGAGCCAATTCGAACGCGCCGGCGACGTCGAGGATTTCGAACGTCGCGCCCGATTCGCGCAGAATTCGTTCGGCCGACGCCGTCATCCCGTCGACCACCTCCTTGTAGTAGGGCGCCCGAACCACCAGCAGGTGCGGCGGTGGGCCGGGCACTTGCGGCGCCTTGACCGGCGGCGCGTCGGCGGTGCTCACGGCCGGATCACTCCTGCGCCGCCCCGTCGATCGATCGCTGCTCGACGATGTTGAGGCCGTAGCCCTCCAAACCAACCACCGTGCGCCGGTTGTTCGACAGCAGGATCATGTCGCGGATGCCGAGATCGGTCAGGATCTGCGCGCCGATGCCGTAATCGCGCAGGAAGTGCAGCGGGCGCGGGTTGCCTTCCAGCAGCTTGACCCGCGCGCTGACGGCGTCGGGGCGGGTGTCGCGGATCAGCACGACGGCGCCCCGTCCCTCGGCGGCGACCATCCGCATGGCGCCGTGCAGGGTGGACCATTGATGAGTGCCGAGCGCGTCGTTGACAATGTCGACCGCGTGCATGCGGACCATCACTGGACCCGGCGCCGCCGGGTCGCCCTTCACCAGCACGAGGTGCTCCGCGTGCTCGAGGGTGGTGGCGTAGACGTGCAGGGTCCAATCACCGCCGGCCGCATGATGCAGCGCGCCCGACTGCACCCGACGCACCAGCCGCTCGGTCCGGCGTCGATGGGCGATCAGGTCGGCGATCGTCCCGAGCTTGAGGTTGTGGTGCTGCGCAAAGGCGGCCAGCTCGGGCAGACGGGCCATGGTGCCGTCATCGTTCATGATCTCGCAGATCACGCCCGCCGGGGTGAGGCCGGCCAGGCGGGCGATGTCCACCGCCGCCTCGGTGTGCCCGGCGCGAACCAGCATGCCGCCGTCGCGGGCCACCAGCGGGAACACGTGGCCCGGCGTCGCGATCGCGTCGCGGCCGCTTTCCGGGTTGATCGCCACCGCGACCGTGTGCGCCCGGTCGGCCGCGGAGATGCCGGTGGTAACGCCCTCGCGCGCCTCGATGCTGACGGTGAAGGCGGTCTGGTGGCGGCTGCTGTTGGACCGGCTCATGAGCGGCAGTCCGAGCTGCTCCACGCGCTGCCGGGTCATCGCCAGGCAGATCAGGCCGCGGGCGTGGCGGGCCATGAAGTTGATGGCGTCGGGTGTCGCGAACTGGGCCGGGATGACGAGGTCCCCCTCGTTCTCGCGGTCCTCGTCATCGACCAGGATGAACATGCGGCCGGCGCGCGCCTCATCGATGATCTCCTCGGCGCTGGCGATATACTCGGTGAGGGTCGCGGTTCTCACTTTTGCATCTCCGTGAGCCGCGCCACGTAGCGCGCGAGCATGTCGATTTCGATATGGACGGCGTCCCCGGCCTGGAGCTGTCCAAGCGTGGTCGCCGTCCAGGTGTGCGGGATTATGTTGACCCCGAAGCGTGTGCCCGCAACCTCGTTCACGGTCAACGACACACCATCCACCGCCACGCTGCCCTTGGAGGCGATGAACCGCGCCAGTTCGTGCGGCACCTCGAAGCCGACCCGCCAGGAGCCGTGCTCCGGCGTCACATGCGTCACATGGCCGCGCCCATCGACGTGGCCGGACACCAGATGGCCGCCCAGCTCGTCGCCCAGACGCAGCGAGCGCTCAAGATTGACCCGCGTGCCTTCCGTCCAGCGGCCGAGGTTGGTCTTCGACAAGGTTTCCGCCGAAGCATCGATCGCGAACCAATCGGGGCCGACCGCAACCGCGGTCAGGCAGCAGCCGCTGCAAGCGATGCTGGCGCCGAGCGGGATGGCGGCGGTGTCGTCCCAAGGCGCCTGGATCTCGAGGCGCATGTCGTGCCCCGCGCCCAGCGGCTGCAGCCGCCGGACGGTGCCGACACCGGTGATCAGTCCGGTGAACACTAAGGCAGCTCCTGTCTGATGGTCCGGTGCATGTAGGCGGTCTTGCGCTGCACAACCAGGGCGGCGATTTTTGCATGGCTGGCATAACTCGCGCTTGCCAAGCGGCGGCACCGCGTGGATGGTCGCATGAAAGCGGTTCGAGGGCGCAATTTGGCTTACGCGATGCAGCAGCTGATCAACGGGGTCACGCTCGGCATGATCTACGGGCTGATCGCGGTCGGCTACACCATGGTTTACGGCATCATCGGCATGATCAACTTCGCCCATGGCGACGTGTTCATGATCGGCGCCTTCCTGTCGCTGATCGCGATGCTGGGCTTGTCGGCGCTGGGCATCACCTCGGTGCCGCTGGCGCTGGCGCTGACGTTGCTGATGGCCGCCGCGATCGCCGCGTTGTACGGCTGGACGATCGAGCGGGTGGCCTACCGGCCGCTGCGCGGCAGCTTCCGGCTGGCGCCGCTGATTTCGGCGATCGGGATGTCGATCGTGCTGCAGAATTTCGTCCAGGTCAGCCAAGGGGCGCGCACCAAGCCGATCCCGCCGGCGATCCCGGGCGGGCTCCGGGTGATGACGGACGCCGCCGGCTTCACGGTGCAGCTGCAATGGATGCAGGTGGCGATCGTCGTGATCACCTTGCTGGTGCTCGGCGTGTTCACCTGGCTGGTGGCGGCGACGCCGCTCGGGCGGTCGATGCGGGCGTGCGAGCAGGACTTGAAGATGGCGGGGCTGCTCGGCATCGATACCGACCGCACCATCAGCCTGACATTCGTCATCGGCGCGGCCTTGGCGGCGGTCGCCGGGTTCATGTTCCTGCTGTATTACGGGGTGATCGACTTCTTCATCGGCTTCATCGCCGGGGTAAAGGCGTTCACCGCTGCGGTGCTGGGCGGCATCGGCTCGTTGCCGGGCGCCGTGCTGGGCGGGCTGGCAATCGGGCTGATCGAAACCTTCTGGTCCGCCTATTTCAGCGTTCAATACAAGGACGTGGCCGCGTTCAGCATCCTCATCCTCGTGCTGATCTTCATGCCGACGGGCCTGCTCGGCCGGACCGACGTGGAGAAGGTGTGAGCGCCGCCGTGGCCAAGGCCGGGGGCGGCACGCTGCGCGACGCCGGCCTTTCGGCGCTGGTGGCCTTGGGGCTGTTCGGGCCGATGATCGGGCTCAAGACCGAATCCGGCGACACCGGCCTGAGCCTGCTGTGGCGTCCGCTCGCGGTGGCGGCGGCGGTGGTCGCGGTGTTCGCCGGCCGGCTGGCGCTGCTGACCTGGCGAGACCGGCGCGGGCCGCCCGGCACCCCCCGTGCCACCAACCGGCACCTGGCCGAGACGCTGCGGCGAGGCGGGCAGCTGCTGGCGCCGATCCTGCTCGTGGCGGCGGTCGCGATGCCGTTCCTCGGCGAGCGCTATTTGATCGACCTCGGCATCCTGGTGCTGACCTATGTGATGCTCGGCTGGGGGCTCAATATCGTGGTCGGGCTGGCCGGGCTGCTCGACCTCGGTTACGTCGCCTTCTATGCGGTCGGCGCCTACGCCTATGCCCTGCTGTCCACCGACTTCGGCCTCGGCTTTTGGACCTGCCTGCCGCTGGCCGGGCTGCTGGCCGGCACGTTCGGCGTGCTGCTGGGCTTTCCCGTGCTGCGGCTGCGCGGCGACTACCTGGCGATCGTGACGCTCGCCTTCGGCGAGATCATCCGCGTTGTCATCCTCAACTGGACCGAGCTGACCGGCGGCCCCAACGGCATCAGCGGCATCCCGCGCCCGACCCTGTTCGGGCTGGTGTTCAACAACACCGACGATCCCGGCACCTTCGCCCACTTCGTGCAGTCGCTGGGCTTCCCGAACTTCGAAGCGAGCCCGTCGCACCGGGTGGCGTTCCTTTACTACGTCATCCTGGGCCTCGCGCTGCTGACCAACTGGGTCACGCTGCGGCTGCGCCGGGTGGCGCTCGGCCGCGCCTGGGAAGCGCTGCGCGAGGATGAGATCGCGTGCCGCGCGCTCGGCATCAACGTGACGGTGACGAAGCTGACGGCGTTCGCCATGGGCGCCACCTTCGGCGGCTTTGCCGGCGCCTTCTTTGCCACCCGGGCCGCGTTCATCAGCCCGGAAAGCTTCACCTTCATCGAAAGCGCGATCGTGTTGGCGATCGTGGTGCTCGGCGGTTTGGGGTCGCAGGTGGGTGTGGCCTTGGCGGCGCTAGTGATGATCGGCGGCGGCGAGGCGGTGCGCGGGCTGGCCGAGTACCGCATGCTGATCTTCGGGCTGGCGATGGTATTGGTGATGATCTGGCGGCCGCGCGGGCTGGTGTCGGGGCGGACCCCGAGCGTGGCACTCGGCAGCCGGCACGAGATCTCGGCCGAGATGGTGGCTGAAGGCCGTGGCTGACGCGCTGCTCGCCTGCCGAGCGCTGACGATGCGGTTCGGCGGCTTGACCGCGGTCAACGCGCTCGACTTCGAAGCGCGGCCGCGCGAGATCACTTCGGTCATTGGCCCGAACGGCGCCGGCAAGACCACGGTGTTCAACTGCATCACCGGCTTCTACCGTCCGACCAGCGGCGCCTTGCTGCTGCGCCACCCCGGCGGCGGCGAGTACACGCTCCAATCGATGCCGGGGCATCGCATCGCCCGGCGGGCGCGGGTGGCGCGCACGTTCCAGAACATCCGCCTGTTCGCCGGCATGACCGTGCTGGAGAACCTGCTGGTGGCGCAGCACAATGCGCTGATGCCCAACGTGTTCTCGGGCATCCTGGCGGTGTTCGGGCTTGGCGGCCATCGCGCGGCCGAGCATGTGGCGATCGACCGCGCCCGGGGCTGGCTCGATCGCATCGGCTTGCTGTCCCGCGCCGACGACCCGGCCGGCGCCCTGCCCTATGGCGACCAGCGCCGGCTCGAGATCGCGCGCGCCATGTGCACCGAGCCCGTTCTGCTCTGCCTCGACGAGCCGGCCGCCGGGCTCAACCCGCGCGAAAGCGACGAGCTCGCGTCGTTGCTGAAGTCGATCCAGGCCGATGGCTGCTCGATCCTGCTGATCGAGCACGACATGGGCGTGGTGATGCGGATCAGCGACCACATCGTGGTGCTCGATCACGGCAGCAAGATCGCCGACGGCACCCCGGCCGATATCCGCGCCGACCCGGCGGTGATCGCCGCTTACCTCGGCGAAGGCGACGAGGACGACGAGGACGCGCCGGTGGCCGCCACCGTCGGCGCCGAACCGTTGTGAGGGGGCCGTCGTGACGCGGCCACTGCTGGAGCTCGAGGGCGTCGAAACCTTCTATGGCGCGATCCAAGCGCTCAAGGGCGTCGACCTCGTGGTGCAGCCCGGCGAGATCGTGACCCTGATCGGCGCCAACGGCGCCGGCAAGAGCACGCTGATGATGACGATCTGCGGCAATCCGCGGGCGCGGGCCGGACGCATCCTGCTGGACGGCGACGACATCAGCCGGCGGCCGACGCACGAGATCATGCACATGGGCGTGGCGCAGTCGCCCGAAGGGCGGCGCATCTTTGCCCGCATGACCGTGGGCGAGAACCTGATGATGGGCTCGCAGGTGATCGGCATGCGCGATTACGCCGCAACCCGGGAGATGGTGTTCGGCCTGTTCCCCCGGCTCAAGGAGCGGTTGTCGCAGCGCGGCGGCACGCTGTCGGGCGGCGAGCAGCAGATGCTGGCGATCGGCCGGGCGTTGATGAGCAAGCCGCGGCTTCTGCTGCTGGACGAGCCGAGCCTCGGCCTGGCGCCGCTGGTGGTGCGCAGCATTTTCGGGGCGATCCGGCAGTTGAACCGGGACACCGGCTTGACGGTGCTGCTGGTGGAACAGAACGCGTATCAGGCGCTGCGCCTCGCCCATCGCGGCTACGTGCTGGTGAACGGGGTGATCACCATGGCCGGACCGGGGGCGGAGCTGTTGGCGCGGCCGGAGATCCGGGCGGCGTATCTCGAGGGCGCGCATTGATCCCGGCATGACTGGCGATCCTTCGCTCCCAAGCCCGACCCGACCGGCGTCATCGACGGGTGCCGAGATCGGCGGCTCGGCGGAACGAGCTGGCCGGGTCGAGCCCGGCCATGACGCGGTGTAATGGTCCGATGCCGGGTTTGTTCGGCTTCGCGACACGGCACCTTTCGCGCACCACGGGTCCGGCCTAGGCTTCACGCCGGTTTGTTCAGGATACGAAGGGGGAAAGAATGTTTCGCAGGACTCTCATGGCGGCGGCGGCGCTGGCGCTCACCGCGGGCGTGGCAAAGGCGCAGATCAACATCGCGACCGTCGGCCCGCTCACCGGCAGCAACGCGACGTTCGGCAGCCAGCTCCGGGCCGGCGCCGAGATGGCGGTCGAGGACATCAACAAGGCGGGCGGGCTGCTCGGCAAGCAGCTCAAGCTGATCGTCGAGGACGACGCCTGCGACCCGAAGCAGGCGGTGTCGGCGGCGAACAAGGTTGCAAGCCAGAAGGTCGTGTTCGTCGCCGGGCATTTCTGCTCGTCGAGCTCGATCCCGGCCAGCAAGGTCTATGCCGAGGAGGGCATCCTGCAGATCACGCCCGCCAGCACCAACCCGAAGTTCACCGATGAGGGCAGCTGGAACACGTTCCGCACCTGCGGGCGTGATGACCAGCAGGGGATCGTGGCCGGCAAGTATCTGGCCGACCATTACAAGGGCAAGAAGATCGCCATCCTGCATGACAACTCGGCCTACGGGAAAGGCTTGGCCGATGAGACCAAGAAGTCGCTGAACGCCGCCGGCGCGACCGAGGCGATGTATGCCGCCTACGTGCCGGGCGAGCGCGACTACTCGGCGCTGGTGAGCCGCCTGAAGCAAGCCGGGATCGATGTCGTCTATATCGGCGGCTACCACACCGAAACCGGTCTGATCGCGCGGCAGATCAAGGACCAGGGCATGAGCACGACCCTGGTCGGCGGCGATGCGCTGGTAACGGCGGAGTTCTGGCAGATCGCCGGGCCGGCCGGCGAAGGCACGCTGATGACCTTCCCGTCCGATCCGCGCAAGCGTCCGACCGCGGCCAAGGTGGTCGAGGAGTTCAAGGCCAAGGGGTTCGATCCCGAGGGCTACACGCTCTACACCTATGCGGCGATCCAGGTGTGGGCCGATGGCGTGAAGAAGGCCGGCACGACCGATCCGAAGAAGGTGTCGGCGGCGTTGCACGACCTGAAGATCGACACCGTGCTGGGGCCGATCAGCTACGACAAGAAGGGTGACATCACGACGGCCGACTACGTGCTGTACGTGTGGAAGAACGGCACCTACGCCGAGATGTAACCACGCTTCAGGGGCGAGGCACGGTGTACCCCGGGCCTCGCCTCACGCCGCTTCGACGACGATCCGATGGTAGGCGCGGCCGAAGTAGATCAAGCCCTCGCGCGCCTCGCCCAACTGGATGTCCACCACCTCGCAGAAGAACACCGTGTGCGTGCCCACCTCGGTCACGTCGGTGATGCGGCAGTCGAACGAGACTACCGCATCCTTCAGAACCGGTGAGCCGGTCGTCAGCGTCGTCCAGTCACCGTGGTCGAAGCGGTCCGCGCCGGTCAGGCCGGTAAACCCGGCGAATATGCCCGACAACTCTTCCTGCGAGGCCGCCAGCGTGTTGACGCAAACGGTCCCGTTGGCCTTCAGCAGGTCATGGCTGTCATGGGCCCGGTTGACGCACAGCAGCAGGGTCGGCGGGTCGTCGGTCACGCTGCAGACAGCCGAGGCGGTAAAGCCTCTGCGTCCGTCAGAGCCGACCGTGGTCACGATGTTCACAGCAGCGCCAAGCCGGGCCATGGCATCCCGATAGGTCGTCCGGTCGATCAACGCATAGCCCTTTCACCCTGGCTGAACCCATCGTAGAGCAACCGCCCGCAAACGGAAACGGGCGCCCCCTTGCGGAGGCGCCCGCCTAATCCGTCGCTCGAGGGCGCGATCAGATCTTGTCGGCTGCGTCGCGCACCGCGTCCTTGGCGCCGCCGACCGTGCTCTTGGCCGTGCCCTTCGCCTTGTCGGCGGCACCCTCGGCCTGCATCTTTTCGTCGCCGGTCATCTTGCCGACGCCTTCCTTCACGGCACCCTTGACCTTGTCGAACGCACCCTCGACCCGATTGGAATCAACCATGTGACTCTCCCTTGTTACGGCAACACGCCGTGCATGTGATAACGTCTAACCAGCGTGCAGGTTGCAAGTCGTCAGGCCGCCGACAACGGCGGGGCGATATCCTCGAGCGAGCGGCCGGCCGCCTCCACGCCGAGGAAGGCTTCGGTCACGGCTGCCACGATCATCAGCGCCGCCCCGATCAGATAGCCATACAGCATGTCGGTCCGGGTTCCACCCTGGATCAACGCGCCGAACACCACCGGGCCGGCAATGCCGCCCAACCCGGTACCGAGGGCGTAGAAGATGCTGATCGCGACCGCCCTCACTTCCAACGGGAAGGTCTCGCCGACGGTCAAATAGGCGGACGACGCCGCCGCCGATGCGAAGAAGAAGATGACCGTCCACGCGATCGTCTGCTGCGTCGCGTCGAGCCAGCCGGCGGTAAACATGAAGCCCGTGGCCGCCATGAGCACGCCGGCGATGCCGTAGGTGGCCGAAATCATAGTCTTCCGGCCGAGCACGTCGAACAGCTTGCCCAGCAACAGCGGCCCGCAGAAGTTGCCGAGCGCGAACGGCAACATGAACCAGCCGACATGCCCGACGGGAATATTGTAAAACTTGGTCAGCATCAGCGCATAGGTGAACAGCACCGCGTTGTAGCAGAACGCCTGCGCGGCCATCAGCACGGCGCCGAGAATGGTACGTTTCCGGTATTCGCGGAACATCACGCCGAGGCTTTTGACGAACCAGTCGCCCTTGTGCCGCCGCAGCCGCAAGCGCTCGCCCGGGTACTGGCGGCAGCGGCTGGCCGGTCTCGTGCTCGACTCGGTCTTCGATCTCCTTGACCACCCTGCTGGCGTCCTCGGGATCGCCGTGGGTCATCAGCCAGCGCGGGCTTTCCGGGATCCAGCGGCGCAGGAACAGCACCCCGAGCCCGATCACCCCGCCGATCACGAACGCCATCCGCCAGCCGAGTTCGGGGTCGATGACGTCCTTGTCGAGCATCACCACGGCGCCGACGCTGCCGAGCGCCGCGCCGAGCCAGTAGGTCCCGTTGATGCAGAGATCGGTGAAGCCGCGTTTGCGGGCGGGGATGAGTTCCTGGATGGTCGCGTTGACCGCCGCGTATTCGCCGCCAATCCCGAGACCGGTGATGAAGCGAAAGATCGCCAGCGACCAGAAACTCCAAGACAAGCCGGACGCGACCGTCGCCACCAGGTAGATCAGCACGGTCACGGTGAACAGCTTCTTGCGCCCGAGCCGGTCGGTCAGCCAGCCAAAGCCCAATGCCCCAACCACGGCGCCAGCCAGGTAGAAGCTGGCCGTCGCGCCGAACTCGCCCTCGGTCAGGTGCAACTTGGGGCTCGCGGAAATGGCCCCGCCGAGCGAGCCGACCAACGTCACCTCGAGCCCGTCGAGAATCCATGTGATGCCGAGCGCGATGACGACCAGCCAATGGAACCGCGCCCAGGGCAATCGGTCCAGGCGAGCAGGGACATCGGTCTCGAAGACGTCGGTGTCGGTAATGCTATCCATCAGGCCACAACAACGATGCGGCTGACGAGTTGCCCGGCTCCGGCGTCAGATCGTCTCGGAGGCCGTCGGGCCGCCGAGACGATGACTGGCTGTTAGGCGCTCTTGGCCATGATCTCGTCGGCGATGTTGCGCGGCACGGGATCGTAGTGGTGGAACTGCATGGTGAATGACGCCCGGCCCTTGGTCATGCCGCGGAGCTGGCTGATGTAGCCGAACATCTCCTTCAGCGGCACGTGAGCACGGACGATCACGGTGCTACCGGCGCTATCCTGGCTCTGGATCGTGCCGCGGCGCCGGTTCAAGTCGCCGACCACGTCACCGACATGGTCCTGCGGCGTCGTCACCTCGACGTCCATGATCGGCTCCAGGATGATCGGGCCGGCCCGCTTCATGCCGTCGCGGAAGCAGGCCTTGGCAGCGATTTCGAACGCGAGCGCCGACGAGTTGACGTCGTGATACTTGCCGTCCACCAAGGTGTACTTGAAGTCGACCGTCGGGAAGCCGGCAAGCACGCCGGTCTCGCACTGGTTCTTGATGCCCTTCTCGACCGCCGGGATGTACTCTTTCGGCACCGTTCCGCCGACCACCTTGTTCTCGAACACCACGCCGCCGTTGCGGTCGAGCGGCTCGAAGGTGATCTTGACCTCGGCGAACTGCCCGCTGCCGCCGGTCTGCTTCTTGTGGGTGTAGGTTTCGGTGTGCGGCTTGCTGATGGTTTCCCGGTAGGCCACCTGCGGCGCGCCGATGTTGGCGTCGACACCGAACTCCCGCTTGAGGCGGTCGATGATGATCTCGAGGTGCAGCTCGCCCATGCCGGACAGGATCGTCTGGCCGCTTTCCTGGTCGGTCTTGAGCCGCAGGCTCGGGTCCTCGCCGGCCAGCTTCTGCAGGCCGAGCGTCATCTTCTCGACGCCGTCCTTGGTCTTGGGCTCGACCGAGATGTCGATCACCGGGATCGGGAAGGACATCCGCTCCAGCACGACCGGGTCGGAGGCGTCGGCCAGCGTGTCGCCGGTGCCGGTATCCTTCAGGCCCACGAAGGCGGCAATGTCGCCGGCGTGCACCTCTTTGATTTCCTCACGCTTGTCGGCGTGCATCTGGAACATGCGGCCGATCCGCTCGCGGTTGTCCTTGGTGGTGTTCATCACCGTGTCGCCGCTCTTGAGCGAGCCGGCATAGACACGCACGAAGGTCAACGTGCCGTACTTGTCGTTGATGATCTTGAACGCGAGCCCGGCGAACGGCGCGCTGATGTCGGCCGGGATCACGCGCCGTTCGGCGTGTTCTTCCTCGCCCTCCTCGGCGGCGACCTTGATGCCGGGCACGTCGATCGGGCTCGGCAGGTAGTCGAGCACGGCGTCGAGCAACGGCTGCACGCCCTTGTTCTTGAAGGCGGTGCCGCACAGCACCGGGCGGAACGCGCCGCTGATGGCGCCCGCCTTGATGCAGCGCTTCAGGGTCGAGACGTCGACGTCGCCCTTCTCGAAATACTCCTCCATCGCCGCGTCATCGACGCTGAGCGCGGTGTCGAGCAGTGTTTGCCGGTATTCGGCCGCGCGCTCCTTCAGGTCGTCCGGGATCGGCTCGTCGTGGAACTTGGCGCCGAGCTCGCCGCCCTCCCAGATGATCGCCTTCATCTCGACAAGGTCGACCACGCCCAGGAAGCCGTCCTCGATCCCGATCGGCAGCTGCAGCGGCAGCGCCACGATGTCGAGCTTCTCCTTCAACGTGTCGAAGGCGCGATAGAAGTCCGCGCCGGTGCGGTCGAGCTTGTTGATGAAGATGATGCGCGGGACGTTGTAGCGGTCGGCGAGGCGCCAGTTGGTCTCGCTCTGCGGCTGCACGCCCGCCACGCCCTCGATGATGAACACGGCACCGTCGAGCACGCGAAGCGAGCGGTTCACCTCGATGTTGAAGTCGATGTGGCCGGGCGTGTCGATGATGTTGATGCGGTGGTCTTTCCACTCGCAGGTGACGGCCGCCGAGGTGATGGTGATGCCGCGCTCACGCTCCTGCGCCATGTAGTCGGTCGTTGTGTTGCCGTCATGCACCTCGCCGATGCGGTGGCTGACGCCGGTGTAGTAGAGGATCCGCTCGGTCGTGGTGGTCTTGCCGGCATCGATATGCGCGGTAATGCCGATATTGCGGATCTTGGCGAGCGGATTGGCGGTCTCGGACACGGCGGGTTCTCCAAACAGGGCCGGGCGCAGCGGAAACTCCGCGCGCCCGGTCGGTCGCATCGGCCCGGATGGTGATCGAGGGCCGGATCGCTGAATTGCGAGGTTATGTGCGGCAGGTCGGGCGGGAATGCAAGCGCCTGGCGATGGTAAGAGCAGCGCTTGGCCCTGCACCCACTGGGGCCGCGGGCCCCAGACCGCGTCTCAAGCTGCGCCGACGAGCCCGCGCGCGAAGTCGCTTGCCGAGAACGGGCGCAAATCGTCGGCTTTCTCGCCGACACCGACCGCATGCACGGGAAGGCCGAACCCGTCCGCCAATGCGACCACCACGCCGCCGCGGGCGCTGCCGTCGAGCTTCGTGACGACCAGCCCGGTCACGTCCACCATCTCCTTGAACACCCGCACCTGCTCGACCGCGTTCTGCCCGGTGGTGGCGTCGAGCACCAGCAGCACGGAATGCGGCGCCGCCGGGTCCTGCTTCTTGAGCACGCGGATCATCTTGCGCAGCTCTTCCATCAGCGCGCCCTTGTTGTGCAGGCGCCCGGCGGTGTCGATCAGCAGCACGTCGGCCCGGTCCGCCCGGGCGCGCTGCAAGCCGCTGAACGCCAACCCGGCGCTGTCGGTGTTGGGCGGCCCGCTGATCACCGGGGCGCCGGTGCGGGTGCCCCAAATCTGCAGCTGCTCGACGGCGGCGGCGCGGAAGGTGTCGCCGGCCACCAGCACCGGACGCAGCCCCTCGGCGCGGTACTGCTGCGCCAGCTTGCCGATGGTGGTGGTCTTGCCGGTGCCGTTCACGCCGACCACCAGCACGACGTGCGGCTTGAGCGAGCGGTCGATCACCAGCGGCCGGGCTGCCGGTTCGAGGATTTTCGCGATCTCCCCCGCCAGCGCCTCTTTGACTTCGCTGTCGGTGACCTCGGAGCCGAACCGGCTGCGGCGGAACTCGTCGATGATGAACTGGGCCACCGCCGGCCCCATGTCGGCGGCGATCAGCAGCTCCTCGAGCTCTTCCAAGGCGGCGTCGTCGAGCTTGCGGCGGGTGAAGGTCGCGGCCAAGCCGCCGGTGAGCTTCTGAGTGGACCGCGCGAGCCCTTCCTTCAGCCGCGAAAAGAAGCCGAGCGCCATCAGGCCACCTCCACGCCGTCCGCATCGGCCGCAAGGACGCGCCGTCGGACCAGGCTGCCAACCGCGGCCGGCGCCGCGAACCGCACCGGCGCAAATCCCTCGGTATGACCGCGCCCGCCGCGCTCGGCAACGATCGCCGGCTCGGTGCCGAGCAGGCGGCGGTGCAGGGCGGCGGCATGCGGCCGGGCGGCAGCGCGCAGGCGAGCGGCGCGCTCGCGGCGGATCGGCGCCGGCACTTGCGGCATGCGTGCGGCGGGCGTGCCGGGCCGGGCGCTGTATGGGAACACGTGCAGGTAGGGGATGGCGGCCTCGTCCACGAGCCGCAGCGTGTCTTCGAACAGCGCGTCGGTTTCCGTCGGGAAGCCGGCGATCAGGTCGGCGCCGATCGCGAGGCCCGGGCGCAGCCGGCGGGCGCGGGCGATGGCGGCGAGCGCCCCGGCCCGCGAATGGCGGCGGCGCATCCGCTTCAGCACCAGGTCGGACCCCGCCTGCAGCGACAAATGCAAATGCGGCATCAGCCGCGGCTCGTCGGCCAGCACGTCCCAGAAGGCGTCGTCGAGCGCCGCCGGGTCGAGCGAGCTGAGCCGCAGCCGCGGCAGGCCGGGCACGGCGGCCAGAACGTCGGCGAGCAGCCGCCCCAGCGACGGCGCCCCGAGCAGGTCGGCGCCCCAGCTCGCGAGGTCCACGCCGGTCAGCACGACCTCGTTGCACCCGGCCTCGACCAGCGCCCGCAGGTGCCCGGCGACGACGGAGACCGGCACGGAGCGGTTGCGGCCCCTGCCCTGCGGAATGATGCAGAAGGTGCAGGCGTGGTCGCAGCCCTGCTGCACGTCGAGAAAGGCGCGGGCCCGGCCGGCGATGCCGGGCAGCGGCGCCGGCCGGTGCTCCTCGGCCCGGCCGATATCGCCGACGGACGAGCCGGCCTCCTGCCACGCGGCCGGCTGCAGCTTTTCCACGTTGCCAAGCACCCGCGTCACCCCCGGCAGTGCCGCCCAGCGGGCGGGATCGATCTGCGCGGCGCAACCCGTCACCACGATCGCCGCCTGCGGCCGTTCGCGCCGGACCCGGGCAATGGCCTGGCGCGCCTGCCGCTCGGCCTCAGAGGTGACGGCGCAGGTGTTGACCACCACCGTGTCGCCGAGGTGCTCGGCGAAGCCGCGGATGGCCTCGCTCTCGACCATGTTCAACCGGCAGCCGAAGGTGACGATGTCCGCCATCGCTAGAGCTCGACCTCGCCGCGGAAGCTGGTGGCGGCGGGCCCGGCCATCAGCACGTGCCCGTCGGCGCGGACCTCGATCTCCAGCGTGCCGCCGTCCATCTCGACGGCGACGCGGCGTTCGGTCAAGCCGCGCCGATGCGCATTGACGGCCGCGGCGCAGGCGCCGGAGCCGCAGGCCAGCGTCAGCCCGGCGCCGCGTTCCCACACACGCAGGCGGATCCGGTCCGGGCCGTCGATGCGGGCGAAGCCGATATTGGCACGCTCGGGGAAGAGCGGGTCCCGCTCGAGCGCCGGGCCGTCCCGCTCCGCGATATCGGGGTGGTCGACGAAGAACGTCGCGTGCGGGTTGCCCATGCTGCACGCGGCCGGGTCGCCGGGCAGCGGCAGATGCAACGTGTCCATCTCCCGCGACAGCGGCACGTCCTGCCAGCCGAGCCGCGCCGGACCCATGTCGACGCGAAAGCGGCCGTCGGGCAGACGCTCGGCCGGCAGGTCGCCGGCGGCGGTGCGGATCACCTGGAACGGGTGCCCGGTCTGCTCGAACAGCAGTTCGGCGACGCAGCGGGTCGCGTTGCCGCAGGCGCCCGCCTCGGAGCCGTCGGGGTTGCGGATACGCATCACGAGGTCCGCATCGGTGCCGGGCGGCCGCGGGTGCAGGGTGATGACCTGGTCGCAACCGATGCCCCGGCGCCGGTCGGCAAGCCGGCGCACCAGGTCCGGGGACAGGTCGAACGGGCGGCGGCGCTCGTCGATCACGACGAAGTCGTTGCCGGCGCCGTGCATCTTGAGGAACGGGATGGGCATGCCGTTCGGATATAGGGCGGCGGTTCGTGCGAGGATAGCCGCGCTTCCGAAGACGCGCCGACGATGCACCGCCGCACGCCGATGTTGTCCGCCGCCGCCCTCGCGGCCGCCCGGCCGGCCCGGGCCGAGGCGGAGTCGGTATGGATCAGCCTGGTCTCGCTCGACATGGTGTCCGGCGCCAAGCGGTTCACCGCCGCCAACCCCGGCCACGTGCGCGCCTTCCTCGCCGCGCAAGCGGAAGCGAACAAGCTGATCGCCGACGACCCGGCCCGGGCGACGCAGCTGCCGGAACTGACTGGCGCCGGAAGCTAGGGCGGATCGGTGAAAATTTTGTCGCCGCCCGCTTGTGGGACGTCGCCCCATGCTACGTAACGGGGACAGCAGCTTCTCTGGAGGTGACCGTGATCTCTCGCATCGCTTGTGCGGCCGTGGTCGCCGCGACAGCTTGTGCCACTCCAGTTCGGCCGGCCGAGGCGTGGGGCGGCGGCGCCTTCGTGTTCGGCACGGCCATCGGCCTCACGACCGGCGCATTGCTGGCCCGGCCCTACGCCTATCCGTATGGCTATCCATACTATCGCCCTTACTATCCGGCCCCAGTCTACGCGGTGCCGGCCTATCCGTATGCGTACCCGCCGCCGGGTTACGCCGTGTATCCGCCGCCGGGCTATGCCGGTTACCCCGCCCCCTATGCCGTCCCGCCTTCGCCGGTGCCGGCCTATCAGGTGCCGGCGCCATACAGGGCCGCTGCTCCGGCCGCCGCTCCGTCCCGCACCCCGAGTTGCCGGTCCGGCGAGTTCTTCAACACGCTGACGGGCAACTGCGACCGCCGGTGACGGCCCGGCAGGCTTGCCGGGGCGGCGCGCGTCCCGTATAGAGCGCGGCTTCGTCTGCGAAACCGGGCCTGATCAGGGCATGCCCGGCCGCGACGCTTGCGCAACCGGCCACCCGGGCCGGCCGCAAGATCGAAGCAGGAGTGTCAAATGCCCAAGATGAAGACGAAGAGCTCCGTCAAGAAGCGCTTCAAGATCACCGCAACCGGCAAGGTGCTGGCCGGTCCCGGCAAGAAGCGCCACGGCCTGATCAACCGCACGCAGAAGGCCAAGCGGCAGAACCGCGGCAGCCAGGTGCTGACCCATGCTGACGGGCTGACCGTCAAGCAATGGGCCCCCTACGGCATCGCCTGAAGGAGGCCTGACCCATGGCACGCGTCAAGCGGGGCGTCACCACCCACGCCCGTCACAAGAAGGTCCTCGAAGCCAGCAAGGGCTTCGTCGGCCGCAGCTCCACCAATTACCGCATTGCGTTGCAGCGGCTGGAAAAGTCGCTCCAGTATGCGTATCGCGATCGCCGCGTAAAGAAGCGCGAGTTCCGCGCACTCTGGATCCAGCGGATCAACGCAGCGGTCCGCGAGCATGGCATCACTTACAGCCGCTTCATCGCCGGGGTGAAGGCGACCGGCATCGAGATGGACCGCAAGATCCTCGCCGCCATCGCGTTCGACGATCCCACCGGCTTCGCCGCCATTGTCGAGCAGGTCAAGGAGGTCATGGCCCACTCGCCCGGCGAGAACGCGACCGTCGCCGAGCTCAACGAGCTGACCGAGCACCCGGGCAGCTTGCCGGCGTAACCCCTGCGCGCAGGCTGGACAACACGCGAAGGGCCGCCCTAAGGGGTGGCCCTTCCCATTTCAGGCCACTCCCGATGTCCGACGCGCTGTCCGCGCTCCATGCCGAAACCGAGGCCGCTTTAGCCGCCGCCGCCGACCTTCGCGCTTGGGACGCGGTGCGGGTGGCGACGCTTGGCAAGAATGGCCGGCTGACCGGGTTGCTGAAGCAGCTCGGCGGGTTGCCGCCGGACGAGCGCCGGGCCCGGGGCGCGGCGCTGAATGCGCTGCGGGACCAGCTGACGGCGACGATCGAAGCCCGCCGGGCCGTGCTCGAGGACGCCGAGATGGATGCGCGCTTGGCCGGGGAGCGGATCGACGTCACCCTGCCGCCGACGCCGCGGCCGCGCGGGCTGATCCACCCGATCACCCGCACCATGGAGGAGATGGCGGCGATCTTCGGCGCGATGGGGTTCACCGTCGGCGAAGGTCTCGACATCGAGACGGACTGGTTCAACTTCTCCGCCCTCAACATCCCCGCCCATCACCCGGCCCGCGCCGATCACGACACGTTCTACCTGCCCGGCACACGCCCTAGTGGAGAGGAGGGCCGGCCGCTGCTGCTGCGCACCCAGACCAGCGACGTGCAGATCATCTCCATGCTCAATCAACCGCCGCCGCTGCGGGTGATCGCGCCGGGCCGCACCTACCGCGCCGACCATGACGCGACGCACAGCCCGATGTTCCACCAATGCGAAGGCCTGGTCCTCGACCGCGGCATTACGCTCGGCCACCTGAAGGGGTGCCTGATCGACTTCCTGCGGGCGTTCTTCGGCATCGCCACATTGCCGGTGCGATTCCGCAGCTCGTACTTCCCGTTCACTGAGCCCAGCATGGAAGTCGACATCGGCTGGAACAAGCGCACCGGCGAGATCGGCGGCGGGACCGATTGGCTGGAGATCCTGGGCTCCGGCATGGTGCATCCGCGCGTGCTGGCCAATTGCGGGCTCGACCCGCTGGAATGGCAGGGCTTCGCCTTCGGCATGGGGGTGGAGCGGGTCACGATGCTGAAGCACGGCATCCCCGACCTGCGGCCGTTCTACGAGAGCGACCAGCGCTGGCTGCGGCATTACGGCACCGATCCGCTGGCGCCGGCGATCCTGCACGAGGGCGTGTAGGGATGAAGTTCACCCTGAGCTGGCTCAAGACCCACCTCGACACCGACGCCCCGCTGGAGACGATCACTGACCGGCTGACCGGCATCGGGCTCGAACTCGAGGGCGTCACCGACCCGGGTGCCGCGCTGGCGCCGTTTCGCGTCGCGCGCGTGGTAAGCGCCGAGCAGCACCCCAATGCCGACCGGCTGCGCGCCTGCATCGTGGATGCGGGGGACGGCCCGGTCAGCGTGGTCTGCGGCGCGCCCAACGCCCGGGCCGGCATGAAGGCGGTGTTCGCGCCGCCGGGCAGCTTCATCCCGGGCACCGGGATCACCCTCAAGGTGGGCGAGATCCGCGGCGTGACCAGCGCCGGCATGCTGCTGAGCGTGCGCGAGATGGGCTTGGGCGACAGCCACGACGGCATCCTCGAATTGCCGGCCGATGCGCCCGTGGGCGTCCCCTACCCCGTCTACGCCGCTCTGTCCGACCCGGTGATCGAGATCGCCGTCACCCCCAACCGCGGCGATGCGCTCGGCGTGCGCGGCGTCGCACGCGACCTCGCCGCGTCCGGCCTCGGCACGCTCCGCCCGTGGTCGCCCGCCCCGGTGCCGTCCGGGTTCGACAGCCCGATCCGCTGGGTGACCGAGCACCCGGCCTGCCCCTGGGTGCTGGGCCGCACCGTGCGCAGTGTCCGCAACGGGCCGAGCCCGGAGTGGCTGCAGCGGCGGCTGACTAGCATCGGCTTGCGCCCGATCAATGCCCTGGTCGACGTCACCAACTTCTTCTGCTTCGACCTCGGCCGGCCGCTGCACGTGTTCGACGCCGACCGCGTTGCGGGCCCGGTGCTCACGATGCGCGCCGGGGCCGGCGAGCCGTTCCTGGCGCTGAACGGCCGCGAGTATGTGGCGCAGCCTGAGGATTGCGTGATCGCCGACGGGTCCGGCGTCGTGTCGCTGGCCGGCGTCATGGGCGGCGAGAACACGGGCTGCACCGAGGCGACCACCACCGTGTTCATCGAATGCGCGCTGTTCGACCCGGTGTCGGTCGCGCTGACCGGCCGCCGCCACGCCATCACCAGCGACGCCCGGCAACGGTTCGAGCGCGGAATCGACCCGGCCCTGCTGCCGGACGCGCTCGAAGCGGCCACAGCGATGATCATCGACCTGTGCGGCGGCAAAGCGAGCACGCCCGTGTCCGCCGGCGCCGCGCCCGCGTGGCAGCGCACGGCGACGATGCGGTTCGAGCGGCTTGCCAGCCTCGGCGGCGCCGACGTGCCGGCCGATGATGCTGTAGCGGCGCTCGAACGGCTCGGCTTCGTGCTGCGGTCGCGCGACCCGGCGCAGGCGACGTTCGGCGTGCCGTCCTGGCGCAACGATGTCGCCGCGCCGATCGTGCTCGACCCCAGTCCGACCCTCGGCGAGAACCGGGTGGCCGAGCTGCTGGCCCGCTGCGCCGTTGCCGAGCCCGAGGCGGATCTGGTGGAGGAGGTGCTGCGCCTGCGCGGCCTCGACGGGGTGCCGCCGGTCTCGCTGCCGGCCGTGGCGGCGGTGCCGCAAGCCACCCTGACGCCGCGCCAAATTCGCGCCGCCTTGGCCAGGCGCACGATGGCGGCGGCCGGGCTGCTGGAATGCGTGACGTTCAGCTTCGTTGCGCACGAGCAATCGGCTCTGTTCGGCGGCGATGCGCCCGAGCTGCGGATCAGCAACCCGATCGCTTCGGATCTCGACCAGATGCGGTCCACCCCGGTCGTCACGCTGGCCCTGGCCGCCGGGCGCAACGCGGCGCGCGGATTGCCGGACAGCCTCCTGTTCGAAGCCGGTCCGGGGTTCCGGCCGTCCGGGCAGGAGGTTGTCGCGGCCGGAGTGCTGTCGGGGCACACGCCGCGCTACCCGGGCATGGCGGCGCGGCCGCTGGGAGCAATGGACGCGAAGGCGGTCGTCATGGCGGTGCTCGAAGCGCTGGGCCTGCCGATGGACAGCCTTGCCGTGACCACCGACGCGCCGGACTGGTATCACCCGGGCCAATCCGGGCAGGTGCGGCAAGGCCCCAAGCTTGTGCTCGCGACGTTCGGCGCCTTGCATCCGCGCGTCGCGGCGGCGCTCGGGCTCGCCGCCCCGACGGCTGCGTTCGAGGTGTTCCTCGATCGCATCCCGGAGCCGAAGCGCCGCAAGCGCGCGGCGCCGAACCTACCGGCTTTCCAGCCGGTGCGCCGCGACTTCGCGTTCCTGGTCGGGCGGGAGGTCGCGTCCGAAACCATCCTGCGCGCGGCGCGCGGCGCGGAGCGGACCTTGATTGCGGCGGCAAGGCTGTTCGACGTGTTCGAGGGCGCGTCGCTGCCAGAGGGTCAGAAGTCGGTCGGCATCGAGGTGGTGTTCCAGCCGCAAGACCGCACCCTGACCGACGCCGAGATCGAGGCGGCGTCGGCCAAGGTGGTGGCCGCGGTCACGAAGGCAACCGGCGCCGCCTTGCGGTAGGGCGCCGGGACCGGCGGTGGCGCCATCCGGCGCACCGCCGCTCGTTCGTCCGCCGGCTGGACAAATCACGACACAACCAAACAGCAGGCCGTGGCCGAAGCCGGTTAAATGGCGGACGTTCTCGGAGGCTGTGCTTGCCTGGCTTTTTCCGCGCCCTGCTCGTCCTGATCGCCGTCCTCCCGGGTTTAATGACGGCCCAGCGCATCTGGGCGGCATTCCCCGGCAGCATCGTGACGCCGAACAACTCGACCGTGCTGCAGGACTACATCATCATGTGGGTTTCGGGCCGCACCGCACTCGCGGGCCATACGCCGCTGCTCTTCACCACGGCGAGCTTCAACGAGCAGATTGCGACGCTGCTCCAGCCCGGCCTCGACATGGTCTACTGGGTCTACCCGCCGACCATGATCCTGCTTTCGACGCCGCTCGCTTTGCTGCCGCCCTTGCCCAGCATGGCGGTATGGACCGCCCTGACGCTCGGGTTGCTGTGGGCCGGGTTGCGGCTGACGAAGCTGCCGCTCTCCACCCGAGCCGCCGTCGCCTGCTCCCCGGCCGTTCTCGAAACCGTCTTCGACGGGCAGAACGGGTCGTTGATGACCGCCTGCGCCATTGGCGCCATCACCCAAGCGCAGCGGCGCCCCTGGCTCGCTGGCCTCTGCATGTCAGTGGCGGTGCTGAAGCCGCAAATGGCGATCGTGGCGCCGGTTTGCGTGCTGGCCGCCTGGCGTTGGCGAGCGATCCTGTGGGCCGGCCTGTTCGCGTCCGCTTGGATGGGCTTGGCGGCGCTGTGCTTCCGGCCGTCGGTGTGGGTGGACTACTTCACCCAGGTCTTGCCGACCGCCCGGTATGTGTTCCTCGGGTTCGACAAGGTCCCGTTCGGCACGCTCTACATGCAGGAGCTGATGGTCACCCCGTTCGCCGCGTTCCGGGCGGCGGGCTGCGGCGTCGTCCTGGCGCAGCTGCTGCAAGTTGCGGCGACGGCCCTCGTGCTCGGATTGCTCGGGTATCACGCCTTCCGGGCGCGCCGGGACGGGGCGCCGCCGCCACTTGCCTTGGCGCTGGCTTCGGTGCCGCTCGTCACGCCCTATGCCATGACCTACGACATGATCGGCCCGACCGCCGCCGCCGCCATGCTGCTGCAGGCACGCCCGGCGAACGTGCTCCGAGGCGTGGCGATCGCCGCTTGGGTTTGGCCGGGTTTGGCGCTCTACGCCGGCCTGTTCCTGCAGCCCGGCCTTGGATCGGTCGTGTTCGCCGGCCTGCTCGTCGCCATCCTCGTCCACGCTCGCCGCGGCCGGACCGCGCCGGCTGTCAGCGAGCCGGCTTCACCACCCCCGTCCCCGCACGCAACTGCGCAATGGTCGCCCGCGACGTGATCTGATCCGGGTCCATCCGCAACTCGATCAGCGACGGCCGGCCGCTCGCGGCGGCGCGGGTGAAGGCGGGACCGAACTCGGCGCTGGCCGACACCACCTCGCCATGGCCGCCGAACGCTTCGATCAGCTTGGCGAAGTCGGGGTTGGTGAGCTTCGTGCCCGAGACCCGGCCGGGATAGGTCCGCTCCTGATACATGCGGATCGTGCCGTACATGCCGTTGTTGAACACGAGCAGGATGGGCGCGGCGCCTTCCTGGAACGCGGTCGCGATCTCCTGCCCGGTCATCAGCATGCCGCCGTCGCCGACGAACACGATCACCTGCCGCCCGGGGTAGGCAATGGCGGCGCCGATCCCTGCCGGAACCCCGTACCCCATCGCGCCATTGGTCGGGCCAATGAAGCGCTGGTGCTCGCCGAAATCGATGAAGCGGGCGGGCCAGCCGGCAAAGTTCCCGGCGTCCGAGGTGAAGACCGCATCCGGCGCGGCAAGTTCGGCCAAGTCGCGCATCACTTGGCCGACGTTGAGCGCGCCGCCGTACTCCGGCACGCGCTGCCCGGCCGTCCGCTGCGCGCGCAGGCTGCGCGTCCACTCGCCCCACGGTCCCGGCGGGTTCGGCCGTGCGGCGGCGGCGCAGGCGAAGGCATTCACGTCGGCGACGATGCCGAGCGCCGGGCGGTACACGCGCCCGATCTCGCTTGCTTCCGGGTAGACGTGCACGATCGGGATCGCCCCGGCCTTGTCGAACAGCGTGTAGCCTTGGGTGACCGCCTCGCCCAGGCGTGTGCCGATTGCCAGGATGAGGTCCGCTTCGCGAGCGCGCGCGACCAGGGCCGGGTCGGGGCCGACGCCGAGGTCGCCGGCGAAGTTGGGCAGCGTGCCGTCATACAGCGCCTGCCGCCGGAAGCCGACCGCTACGGGCAGGTCGCGGCCGACCAGGACGTCGCGGATCGCGGCGCGTCCCTCGGCCGACCAGCAGCTGCCGCCCAAGATGGCCAACGGCCGCCGGGCCGCCGCCAGCAGCGTATCGAGGCGATCGAGTGCGGCCGGGTCGGGCAAGGCGGAGAACACCGGCGCGCGCGCTAGGTCGGGCACGTCGACGAGGTGCTTCTGCATCTCCTCCGATAGCGCGATCACCACCGGGCCGGGCCGTCCGGTTGTCGCCACGTCGAGGGCGTGCGCGACCAGTTCCGGGATGCGGCGGGCGTCGTCGACTTGGGTGACCCATTTGGCAAGCGGGCCGAACATTCGGCGGTAATCGACTTCCTGGAAGCTGTCGCGGTCGGTTTCCTCGAACGGGATTTGCCCTACGAACAGCAGCATAGGCGTGCTGTCCTGCTGTGCCACATGAACTCCGATCGCCGCATGGCAGGCCCCGGGGCCGCGCGTCACCATGGCGGCCGCGGGACGGCCGGTCAGCTTGCCGTAGGCTTCGGCCATGTTCACCGCCCCGGCTTCGAAGCGGCAGGTGACGAGGCGCAGCTTCGAACGGACCTCGTACAGGCCATCGAGCACGTCGAGGTAGCTCTCGCCCGGCACCGCGAACACGTGGTCGATGCCTTGGGCGACCAGCGCATCGGCCAGCACCAAGCCGCCGAGGCGGGTGGTGTTCGTGTTCGTGTGGTCCAATGCCATAAGCGGCCTCCCCGGCTATAAGGCTCAGCCTACGCCCGGCGAGTTCACTGTCCAGAGACGCGGCGGCATGGCACGATGGCGCCCATGCGTGCGATTTTCGTCCAAATCAAATGCCAGATGGGCCAGGCCTACCGCGTGGCGCAGGAGGCAGTGGACACGATCGAGGAGTTGTCGGAGATCTACTCGACGTCGGGGCAATACGACTTGCTGGGCAAGTTCTACCTCGACGCCGAGCAGGACACGGGCCTGTTCGTGACCGAGCGGGTGCAAACCCTGCCGGGCGTGGCGGACACCTACACCCTCATCACGTTCAACGCCTTCGCTGCCGCGAAAAGCTGAATTCTGCGGGCCTGGGGCCGCCGGCCCCAGCGGGTGCAGGGCAGCGCCCTGCCCTTACCGCCACCGCTTCAACCGTTCCGTCGCCTCGACCATGTCGGCTTCCGGCCCGCAATAGCTGAACCGCATCGTGCGATGGCCGCGCGTGCGGTCGAAGTCCACCCCGGAACTGGCGGCGATGCCGGCTTCGGCCAGCATGCGCTGGCAGAACCCGAGGCTGTCGTTGGTGCGGGCGCCGATGTCGGCATAGACGTAGAAGGCTCCATCGGCCGCCGCAAAGTCGGGGAAGCCCGCCTCTGGCAGCGCCGACAGGAGATGGTCGCGCGAGCGGCGGTAGCGGGCCACATTGGCTTCGAGCTCGGCGCCGCACTCGAAGGCCGCCTCGGCTGCGACCTGGCTGATATGCGGAGCGCTGATGAACAGGTTCTGCGCCAGGCACTCTACCGGCCGCACCAGCTCGTCGGGCAGCACCAGCCAGCCAACCCGCCAGCCGGTCATGGAGAAGTATTTGGAAAAGCTGTTCACGACGATGGCACTGTCGCTGTAGGCCGCAGCGGTCGCGATCGGGCGGCTGTAATGCAGGCCGTGGTAGATCTCGTCCGACACCAGGCGCACGCCGCGCGCGGTGCACCAGTCGGCCAAGGCTTGCAGTTCCGCGGGCGCTAGCATCGTGCCAGCCGGGTTGCACGGGCTGGCGACGATCAACCCGTCGGGCGGCGGGTCGAGCTGGTCGAGCAGCGCGGGCGTCGGCTGGTAGCGCGTGTCCGGCCCGGTCTCGATGATGACCGGTTCGAGCCCGAGCGCCACCAGGATGTTGACGTAGGGCGGGTAGAACGGGGCGGCGAGCGCGACCCGGTCGCCGGGATCGAACGCGGCCAGGAAGGCGAGCGGGAAGGCCCCACTGGCGCCGAACGTCACGGCGACGCGGCGGGCGGGCAGGTCGACGCCGTACCACTCGCGATTGTGCCGGGCGATACGGGCGCGCAGGCTGGGGCGGCCGAGCGCTTCGGTGTAGCCCATCGGGTCGGCGGCGCCCAAGGCCGCGGTGGCAGCGGCGATGGCGCCGGCCGGGGCGCCGGTGCCGGGTTGG
Source organism: uncultured Alphaproteobacteria bacterium (assembly GCA_963752225.1). Classification (GTDB taxonomy): domain Bacteria; phylum Pseudomonadota; class Alphaproteobacteria; order Acetobacterales; family Acetobacteraceae; genus JBBROS01. The sequence goes on from CAVVXS010000007.1 coordinate 918,988, forward strand.
CCGACCTCCATGCGGATCACGTGCGGCGCGCCGGGCGGCAAGGCGGCGGCGCGCGCGTTGGCGGCCGAGATCACGTCCATCACCATGAACGGCGGGGCGGACGCCGCGCGGCCGACCTTCAGCACGTCAGTTCCCGGCCGCGGCCAGGCCGGCGCCGCGCGGGTCGGTGGCCCAGCTGCAGCTGCCTTCGCTGTCCGGCAAGTAGCGGGCGCAGGCGATCGCATTGGCCCGGCCCGGCTCCGGCACCGGCCGCGGCATGGCCTCGTCGGACCGCAACGCGCCGCTCAGGCCGGCCGCCACGGCCAGCGCCGCACCCTCCTGCCCCGAGCCGGCTACGGCGGCGCGGAAGCCGTTCAGGTTGGCGTTCCAGGCCAAGCCGGCCGCCAGCATCGGCGAGCCATAGGTGTTGGGCGACGCCGCCAGCAGGATGCCGGTCCCCGGCGCGATGCGCCCGGTGCCGAACAGGTTGCCCATCGTCAGCGCGCAGGTGACGGCAACGCCGTTGCGGTCGAGCACGGCGAAGGAGGTGCTGGCGGGCATCGCGGGCAACGTGCCGCCGCTGGCGTCGCCCGCCAACACCGCTTGCGGGTCGCCGCCCGCGGCCCGCCAGCGCAGCAGCGCGCCGACCGCACGGGCTTGGGCGCCGGTCCCATCGGACGGCCGCTGCTCCAGCACGCGGTAGGCGGCCGCGGCAGCCAGGCCGCCATCGGCCGGGGGCGGCAGGAATGCGATCGAAGTCTCGGCCGGACTGGATCGTCAGCGGAGCGGCGGTGCGCGGCAGCGCGGCCCGCAGCTCGCCGACGCTGAGCGGGCCGCCGGCGAGCCGGGACGCCGCTTCCAGGTTGCGGGCCAGAACGCCCTGGTAAAGGTCGCCGACGCCGGCGGTGCGGAGCACCGAGATGCTGGCGCCGAGGTCCGGCTGCTGCAAGGTGCCACCCTCGGCCAGGGGTGTGCCGCCCGGCGCGAACACGGCGCGGGCGTTCGGGTCCTGCATCAGCGGGCCAGCGACCAAAGCCAGGTCGCGCACCAGCGCACGCGACACCGGGACGCCGAACCGCGCCATCTGCTCCGGCCCGGCGAGCAGCCCTTCGAACGGGCGGCGGCCGTAGCGGGCGTGCAGCGCGAACATGCCCCGCGCCAGCATCGGCACTGCGGCCGGGCGGTCGGCGCCGGCCGGCACGCCCTTTGGCGCCACGGGGGTGAACATGATCGCTTCGGGCGAGCCGCGGCCGGGTCCGTCGCGGCTGGGGTTGTAGACGAGGCAGGCGCCGCCGGAGCCGAGTCCCGCGCGCGACGGCAAGGTCACCGCCAGGGTGAAGCCGACCGCGACCGCCGCGTCGGCCGCCGTGCCGCCGAGCGCCAGCACTTCGCGCCCGGCCAAGGCGGCGCGCGGCTCGTCGGCGACGGCCGCGCCGATGAACCCGCTCAGCCGCTCCGACCCGGAGTCGGCGGTCGAGCCGCCGAAGAACTCGCTCTTGACCGCACTCAGGGTGGAGCATGCCGTGGCGGACAGCAGCGCCGTCATGAGGACGGCAACTCTGGTCAACGGTGTGCTCTGCACGGATCGGCTTCCTTCCCCAAGACCGGTTTGCCATAGCGGCAGACCGACGCCGCTTCAACCGGACGGCTGGCAGGTGCTATGCAGGCTGCTTCCCTGCCGAGGTGCCGATGGTGCGATCATTCCCCCCGCTGCTGATGGCCCTGTTGCTGGCCGGAGCTTCCGTGCCGCAAGCCCGGGCCGACGGGTTCGCCCCGTCGCAGCGGCAGGAGATCGTCGGCGTGCTGCGCGATGCGTTGCGCAGCGATCCGTCGATCCTGCGCGATGCGCTGGTCGCGTTGCAGGCCGACGATGCGCGTCGGCAGGACCAGGCGAACTCGCGACGTGCTCGGGTTGCTGGCGCCGCGTCTGGCCGATCCCGCCGATCCGGTGGCGGGCAACCCGTTCGGCGACGTGACGGTCGTGGAGTTCTTCGACACACGCTGCCCCTACTGCCGCCGCATGCTGCCGGTCATGGCGGACCTGATGCGCGCCGATCCGAAGGTGAAGCTGGTGCTGAAGGACCTGCCGATCCTGGGCAATGCGAGCCAGCTGGAAAGCCGCGCCCTGCTCGCGGCGCAGCGCCAGGGCGGTTACTTCAAGCTGCACGACGCCATCATGGCGGCCTCGGCGCCGCCCAGCCGCGACACGCTGCGCGCCGACGCGGAGCGGGTCGGGCTGGATGGCGGGCGCCTGCTGCGCGACATGGACGACCCGGCGATCAAGGAGCGGCTGGCCAACAACCTCGATCTGGCCAAGCAGATCGGCATCGACGGCACGCCGGCGTTCGTGGTGGGCACACGGCTGATCGCCGGGGCGGCGGAGTTGCCGGATCTGCAGCGGGCGGTGGACGAGGCGCGCCGGAAGTAGCGGCGTTCAGCGGATGTAGACCCGGACCTCCTGGGGGGTGGCGCTCGCGTCCGGGCGGGCGGCCAGGCGGATGCGGCCGGGTGCGACGCCTTCGCCGGCGATCACCCGGGCGACCGCGCCCGCCGCATGACCGATCGCGGCGTCGGCGGGGGTGTCGGGCATCTGCATCTCGACCACGTCGAAGGTGACCGTGGGCTTGCGGGCGCGGGCATCGGCGACCGCCTTGCGCAGGGTGCCGGCATAGGCAGCGGGGGCCGCCTTGGGGGAGATCGTCAGCAGCGGCGGCGGCCCGGCCGGCACGGCGGCGACCACGGGCGGGGCCACGGCCGGGATCACCGGCGCGTCGGCGGCGTGCGGGTTGAAGGTGTTCTGATCAACCAGAGTGCAGCCGGCGAGCAGCAAGGCGGCGATGGGCGGCACCCACCTCGCCGGCCACACACTGATCGGCGATCCTTTCACTGGCGATACTCTCACTGGCGATACTCTCACTGGCGATACTCTCACTGGCGATACTCTGGCGAGTCGCGGTCCAGCGTTCGCTTGATGCTTTCGAGGTGGAGGGCGGCGCTGGTGCGGTCGGATTCGCGCATCTGGCGGGCGGTGGCTTCGGCGACCGCGGCCGGGACCGGCTTGAGCGGCCGACCGGTGGACAAAGCGAGGCGCTGCACCTCGCACGCGCGCTCGAGGTAGTAGAGGTCGTCCCAGGCTTCGGCAATCGTCGGGCCGACCACCATGACGCCGTGGTTGCGCATGAACACCACGTCAGCGTCGCCCATGCTGGCAGCGATGCGGTCGCCCTCGGCGGCGTCGAGCGCGAGGCCGTTGTAATCCTCGTCCACGACGGTGCGGCCGAGGAACTTCAGCGCGGTCTGTCCGGCCCAGATGAGCGGCTCGCCCTCGGTCATGGCCAAGGCGGTCGCGTTCGGCATGTGGGTGTGGAAGGCGGCGCGGGCGCGCGGCAGGGCTTTGTGGACGCGAGCGTGGATGAAGAAGGCGGTGGCCTCGGGCTCGCCCTCGCCCGCGACCACGTGGCCGTCGAAGTCGCAGACCAGCAGGCGGGAGGCGGTGATCTCGTGAAAGCCCCAGCCATAGGGGTTGACCAGGAACAACTCGTCCGAGCCCGGCACCATCGCGGACAGGTGGTTGCAGATGCCCTCCTGCAGGCCGAGGCGGCTGGCCATGCGGAAGCAGGCGGCGAGGTCGACCCGGGCCTGCCAAACAGACGGATGGTCCAACTCGGCAGGGCGCGGCGCGGACGCGACCGGTTGCGTGGTGAAGGCGTGCGCCATCGCGGGCTGGCTCCGTTGCTGTCTTGCCCGGCGGGGCGGGGTGCGTAGTGTGCACGGATCAAACCTGCGGGCAACGAAGGCACAGATGAACGACGCGCGAACCAACCAACGCATCGACGGCCGCCGGCTGTGGGACAGCCTGATGGAGATGGCGGCGATCGGCGCGACTCCGAAGGGAGGGGTGCGGCGGCTGGCGCTGGGGCCGGTGGACAAGCTGGGACGGGACCGGTTTTCCGAGCTGTGCCGCGCGGCCGGGCTGGCGGTCCGGGTGGACGCGATGGGCAACATGTTCGCGCGCCGGCCGGGCCGCGACCCCGCCCGCCTGCCGGTGCTGTTCGGCAGCCATCTCGACAGCCAGCCGAGCGGGGGCAAGTTCGACGGCGCGCTGGGGGTGATGGCTGGGCTCGAGCTGATGCGCAGCCTGGACGATCTCGGCATCACCACCGAGGCGCCGGTGGAGCTGGTGAACTGGACCGACGAGGAAGGCAGCCGATTTGGCAAGAGCCTGATGGGCTCCGGCGTGTGGGCCGGGGTGTACGACCAAGCCGAGACGGAGGCGTTGGCGGACCTCGAGGGGCAGACGGTCGGCGCCTCGCTCGACGCGATCGGCTATCGCGGGCCGGAGCCGGCGCGGCCGTTCCCGGCGGACGCCTATTTCGAGCTGCACATCGAGCAGGGCCCGATCCTGGAGCGCGAAGGCAAGCAGGTCGGCGTCGTCACCGGGGCGCAGGCGCAGGTCTGGTACGACGCGGTCGCGGTCGGCCAGGACAGCCATGCCGGCACCACCCCGCCGAGCACGAGGCGCGACGCGCTGGTGTGTGCGGCGCGGGTGATCGACCTGGTGGACCGCATGATGCGCGCCCGCGGCGAAGACGGGCGCGGCACCGTCGGCCGGCTGACGGTGCTGCCGAACAGCTGCAACGTCATCCCCGGCGAGGTGCGGTTCAGCGTCGAGTTCCGTCATCCGGACGAGGCGGAGATCGGGCGGCTCGCGGCGCAGTTCCCGCGCGAGGCCGGGTTCGTCGCGCGTGATTGCGGGGTGGAGCTGCGGCTGGTGGAATTGTTCCGCATCCCGGCGCAGCCGTTCGACCCGGCCTGCGTGGGGCTGGTGCGGGATGCGGCGGCGCGGCTGGGCTATTCGGCGCGGGAGATCGTGTCGGGCGCCGGGCACGATGCGGTGTACGTCGCCCGGCACGTGCCGACGGCGATGATCTTCACTCCGTGTAAGGACGGGCTGAGTCATAACGAGGCGGAGAGCATCGAGCCCGAGCAGGCGGAGGCGGGCGCGCAGGTGCTGTTCGAGGCGGTGGTGGCGCGGGCCAACCGGGTGGTGTGAACGGCGCCCGGTCCGTTACGGGCCGGGGCTTCTTGGCCACGTGGACCGGTGGGTCGGGGTTGGCCGGCAGCGCATCGTGCTTGGCCGATTTCGGCGGAGTGGCGGCGCGGGCGTGGAGGGCGGCGACGTCGTCCGGGGTTCGGCGCTTCCACGGGCGGGTGCCTGGCGCGGCGGCGAGGGCGAGGTCATGCTCGATGTCGGCGATGATGTCGGCGACGGGGCGTGCGAGCAGCTCGTGTTCGAGGTCGGGGGCGTCGAGCCGCTCGTGCAGCTCGACGTGCAGGGTTTCGGCGCGGGAGCCGGATTCGGTGCGCTCGATGGCGTCCTCGACCTCGCGGATGATCCGCGTGCGGACGGCGACGCGCTGGCGGGCGGCAGCGATGGCCGGGTCGGCAGGCGGCGGCCGGTCGAGGCTGCGGGCGAGCAGGATGCAGCGGCGGACGGTGCGGGCGACGCGGTCGAAGGCGGCGGCGAGAGGTTCGAGGTCCGGGGTGGCGTCAGCCAAGTGGTCGCCGGGCGAGCGGCCGGCAGCCGGTGGTTCGGCAGCTGGGGGTTCGGCAGCCGGGGGTTCGGCAGCCGGGGGTTCGGCGGTGATCCGCCGATGGAGGCGGCGGGCGATGTCGATGCCCATGTCGACGAGCTCGTCGAGGGCAGCACGATAGCCGTCGGTGCCCGCGGCGTGGCCGCCGTTAGGGCGCTCGGGGCTGTCCCCTATGATCCCGATCTGGGCAGACATAAACCAACGGGGACCATTTCGGAGGGTCGGGGGTCAAGTCAGGATTTTCCGCACGCCTGGATCGGTTGGGCCTGTGTTAAGTTGCGGCGGATCACGGTGGCGACCCCGGGCAGCGGCTTGTCCGATCCGGCAAGCCTGGCCGGCCCCGCCCGACAAAGGAAACGGCCATGTTTTGCCGCATCGCTGCCGCCGCTCTCATTGCCGCTTCTGGCCTGCTCGCCGCCGCCGGACCGTCTCGCGCCCAAGACGATCCGCAGATCGAAGCCTGCCACCAGCTCTCCACCGCCGACATGTCGCCTTGCTTCGACAAGCTCACCAGCAATGGGACCGGCGATTGAACGCCGCCTATCAGAAAACGCTCAAGACCGTCGACCCTGCCGGCGTGCCGGCGCTGCGGGCGGCCGAGCGCGCCTGGCTCGAATACCGCAAGGGCCGTTGCACCTACCTCAGCGCCGGACCGGGCACGATCGGCAGCGTCATCGGAGGGGATTGCATGGTGCGCATGCTAAAGTCACGGGCCCTGGAGCTTGAAGAGGATAGAAAGGGCCTCGGTCCGGGGTAGTGGTCGATGGATGGAGTGTTGGGTCTTGGCCGTCTTCGTGGGCGATGTCCGACGTCAGTTGATGAGGGTGGTGGGGTGCGCAGGCGCACCCCACCCTACGGCACCATCGCCGGTGAGGCGGTCGACGTTCCCGCCGGTGAGGATGGCGCCCGAGTTCAGCCGCAGCCTGAGGTGAAAGAAGGTCAAGGGCCGACCGCAAGATCGGCCCTTGCTTGTCAGACCTTCGACAGGCCCGCCGCAGTCAGGCCCGCCGTGTCGTCGAGCCCCAGGCCGCCGGTGAAGTGGAACATGCCGGCCCCGTCGGGGGTGTCCGAGGTGAACAGTGCCGCAGTCGTGCCGCTGACGGTGGTCGCCTGAAAGTCGCTCGCCTTCCAGGCGATGCCGTGCTCATTCCACAGCATCGAGCCCTGCGGCAGCAGCAGCATGTCTTTGTGGTTGTCCTGGTAGGCGATCTCCAGTGCGTCTTTGACGGCATAGGCGAGATCGTTGACGCTCGTGGCGGCGGTGCCTGGCGACGGCGGGCCGAAGATGCCGACCTGGACCTTGTCAATGCCGCTTTCAAAGTCCCGGATGTCCTGCATGCCGGTGCCGAGGACGAAAGTGTCTGCCGCCCCGTCTCCCCACGCTCCGGTGCCCGAGAAGTTGATAGCCGTGTTGACATCACCGCCCGTGAGGATATCGCCCCGGTAGTTGACCCCGATGTCCGGACTGTCGGCATTGAAGCCGAGCTTCCAGGTCGACCCCGCATTCGAAATCGGGATCAGCGAGTCGTTGACACTGTGGCTCGTGATCAGAGAACCGAACTCGTTGGTTAGGGCTGATTCCCGGGCGGTGTCCGAGGTGTTCGGGTCCAGGTAGTGGACGGCCAGGGTTTGCGGTGTCACGACGGTGCTGCCGGTCGGCGTGAGCTCCAAGCGGGTCACGTGCTTGGCAGCATCCTCGCTGAACGTTGCTCCCGCGCGAAGAGTGTTGCTTCCCGCGATGTTGTGCAGGGTGCCCTGGCTGAGCACGTTTCCGTCTGCGTCCTTGGCCTTCCAGGCCACCTCGCCTGCGTCGGTCGCGGGGTTGGTGCTTGCCGGGTTGCCGTCCCCGCTCATGCCCACGAAGAGCACGTCGAAGCCGGCAATCTGGCCATTGGCGCGGGTGAGATCGAAGCTTTCCGTTTCCTGGGACTTGCCGTCGAGCTGGAAGTCGCTGTCGGACACTTGAGTGTTCGGCGGCGGTGTCACGAAGGCGCCGGTTGTGGTGGTGATCGTGCCGTCGGCGTTTGTGACCGAGCTCGGCGAGTTCGGATCCCAATGAGGCGTGACCAATGCCGAATGGCCCGCCATGATACCTGACCCAGGAGTAAGGTCCCACAGGCCCCCGGACGGTCCAGTGACAGTGGTGGTCACCGGCGTGGTGGTCACCGTGGCACTGCCTGAGGTGCTGACCGTGGCGTTCGCATGCGCTGTGATCGAGACCTTGAAGGCGCTGAAAGCCGGATCCGCCTGGCTGGCCGGGTTCTTCGGGTTGAGCCAGCCGCCGCCGCCGGGAGCATTGGCGCCGATGACCACGGTGCCAGTGTCGGCGCCGTTGAGGGGAGGCCCGTAGAACACCTCGGATCCGCCGGTGCCCTCGATGCGGTCGGCTCCGGTGCCGCCGACCAGGACGTCGTCGCCGAGACCGCCCTTCAGGGTATCGGCGCCGGCGCCGCCGTCGAAGAAGTCAGTGCCGGTGCCGCCGGTCCACTTGTCGCTGCTGGTGCCGGACTGACTTTGATTCTTGCTGTTGGCGACGGTGTCCGTGCTCCCCGCGCCCGCCTTGCCCCAACTAACCGACGAGGGACTGCCGACCGGTAGAATAATGTTGGTTGTATCAAGAGTGAGCGTGCCCGTGGTGTCGGGGTTGCCCCAATGCACGACGGGAGCCGCAACGGGGCGCCCACCTTTCTTGCCAACCAAGCCGCCGCCGCCCCCGCCGCCACCACCGCCGCCGCCGCCACCACCTCCGCCTCCGCCGCCTGGTCCAGCCATCTTCCATTCTCCTGCATGCGTGTTTCCGGATCCGTGCCAGCGCGAGACGCGCGGGTTTCTTTCTGCACGGCGCCCTCGCTGAGCCCCATCGGAGCGGTCGAAAGCTGGCGGAAGCTAACGTTGCGGTCTCATGACTTATACGTCCGGGACTAATGCAAAACGACTAGGCAACCGATGGAATACTTAATTGTCCGATGCAGTCATTGCTGACTTAGAGGTTGAATCGATGTGATTTGTGCTAATCGGCGGCTCGGTCCGGTGCTCCGGGTACTTTCAATTACGTATTCGTCATCGGCTGAATCGGTCGGCGCCGCCGACCTGCCCGCGCGGCCATCGGCATCCGCCCATGGTGGGATCGTCGGACGACGGCGTTCAATAGCCCCCCCTCCGTCGCGGGCGGCCGCGATGCGGCCGGGTTCGCTCCGGCCGCAGACGGTCCTCGGGGCTCAGACCTCGAGGGGGCCGACCTGTTCGCGCTGGTGGCAGCGCTTGCGTGGATCAACGACCAGCCGGCATTCGCGTCTCGGGCCGATCGCTTGTTCACCCTGATCGCGGACGCGATCCTGGTCGCGCCGGGGGCTGCGGACGGACGGCCCCCGCAACGCCCGGCGCCTGGAGCACTTTCCGAGTCAGTCGGCTCCGGAGTGGTGCTCCAGAACTAAGTCGATAGAGCAAAATCCGCCCGAACCCATTCGGTTCGGTCGGATGTTGCTTTAGCGGGTCGGAGGCGGCTTTGGGACGGCGAGCGCCCTGCCCGGCTCAGTATGACCGCGGCAGGCCCAGCACGTGTTCGGCCACGTACGACAGGATGAGGTTGGTCGAGATCGGCGCCACTTGATACAGCCGGGTTTCGCGGAACTTGCGCTCGACGTCGTATTCCTCGGCAAAGCCGAAGCCGCCATGGGTTTGCACGCAGGCTTCGGCGGCGGCCCAGCTTGCGTCGGCGGCCAGCAGCTTGGCGATGTTGGCTTCCTCGCCGCAGGGGGCGCCGGCCTCGAACTTGGCGCAGCCGGCATGGACCATGAGCTCGGCGGCGCGCATCTGCGCGTAGGCGCGGGCGATCGGGAACTGGACGCCCTGATTCTGGCCGATGGGGCGGCCGAACACGACCCGGTCGCGGGCATAGGCGGTCGATTTCGCGGTGAACCACTTGGCGTCGCCAATGCACTCGGCGGCGATCAGCAGGCGCTCGGCGTTCATCCCGTCGAGAATGGTGCGGAACCCGCGCCCCTCGGTGCCGAGCAGGGCGTCGGCGGGGATGCGCATGTTGTCGAAGAACACCTCGCACGAGTTGTGGTTCATCATGGTGCGGATGGGGCGGAGGGTGAGGCCCTGCCCTTTGGTTTCGCGCATGTCGACGATGAAGGTGGACAGGCCCTCGGTGCGCTTGGCCACTTGGTCTTTCGGGGTGGTGCGGGCGAGCAGCAGCATCAGGTCGGAGTGCTCGGCGCGGCTGGTCCAGATCTTCTGGCCGTCGATGACGTAGTGGTCGCCGTCGCGGCGGGCGGTGGTGCGGAGGCTGGTTGTGTCGGTGCCGCTGGTGGGCTCGGTGACGCCGAACGCCTGCAGCCGGAGCTCGCCGCTGGCGATGCCGGGCAGGTAACGCTGCTTCTGCTCGGGCGAGCCGTGACGGAGGATGGCGCCCATGATGTACATCTGCGCGTGGCAGGCGGCGCCGTTGCAGCCGGACGCGTGGATGGTCTCGAGGATGTCGGCGGCGGCGCGGAGGCCGAGCCCGGCGCCGCCGTATTCCTCCGGGATGAGCACGCCGAGGTAGCCGGCGTCGGTGAGTGCGCCGACGAACTCCGTGGGATAGGCGCGGTCGGCGTCGAGGCGGCGCCAATACTCGCCGGGGAACTCGGCGCACAGGCGGGCGACGGCGTCGCGGATCTCGGCATTGGGCGTCGGCCCCGGCGTGGCATGGTCCATCGATCGTTCCTCGGGCGCGTGGCGGCGTCGGGTGCAGCATGACGTGGGCGGATCGGGGTGTCACGACGCCCCGCGGTCACAACGCGGAACAGTCAGGCGGGGAGACGGGGATGCGGTCGCCGCGTTAAGCCAGCGGTAAAGAGTTTGCTGTTTACCGTAAGCATCCGTATCTAAGGAGTGGCTTCGGAGGGTCGGCCTCCGGTAACAATCACCTCTGGCTTTGATCGAGGCGCTTTTGACTGTGCTGCGTTCGCTGTCGTTGGTCTCGGTGATGGTGCTGCTGGCAGTCGCGCCGGCGCGGGCGCAGAGCGGCGCCGTTCCGGTCACGATGGCCGAGGCCGAACGACAGGACGTCGCCGTCGTGCAACGGGCGATCGGCACGGTGCAGGCGTTCCAGTCCGTGCTGGTGCGGGCGCGGGTGGACGGGACGCTGGACAAGGTGCTGTTCACCGAGGGGCAGTTGGTCAAGCCGGGCGACCTGCTGGCGCAGCTGGATCCGCGGCCGTATCAGGCGATGCTGGACCAGGTGACGGCGAAGCGGGCGGCCGACGAGGCGGCGCTGGTCAATGCCCGGTCCGACCTCGTGCGCTACAACGACCTTGCCGCAAGCCAGGTCGCGTCGCGGCAGAAACTCGACCAGACGAAGGCCGGTGTCGCGCAGGCGGAGGCGGCGGTGCGCGGCGACGAGGCGCAGATGGCGGCGGCGCAGCTGAACCTGGATTTCACGCGAATCACCTCGCCGCTGTCGGGCCGGGTTGGGCTGCGGCTGATCGATCCGGGCAACTACATCCGGGCGGCGGACACGAACAGCACCGGGCTGGTGACGATCGCGCAAATCCAGCCGATCGCGCTCGTGTTCACGCTGCCGCAGGACGCGTTGCCGAAGGTGCAGGCCGCCATGAAGCGGGGCAAGCTGCCGGTGATGGCGTATAGCAGCGACGACCGCACCAAGCTGAGCGAGGGCGAGTTGCTGACGCTGGACAGCTCGATCGACGTCAGCACCGGGACGATCAAGCTGAAGGCGGTGTTCGCGAACGCGGACGACGCGTTGTGGCCGGGGCAGTTCGTGAACGTGCGGTTGCGGATGGAGACGCGGACCGGGGCGACCACGGTGCCGAGCGCCGCGGTGCAGCGCGGGTCCAACGGCTTGTACGTCTTCACGGTCAAGCCGGACGGCACGGCCGCGGTGCAGGCGGTGGAGGTGGAGCAGGATGACGGGAAGGTCGCGGTGATCGGCTCGGGCCTGCAGGTGGGCGACAAGGTGGTGACGAGCGGGCAATCGCGGTTGACGAACGGCACCAAGGTTGCGGCGATCGAGCCGAAGCCGGCGTCCTGAGCAGGAAGGGCACACAACGCGGATGAGCATCTCCACCCCGTTCATCCGTAAGCCGGTCGCGACGTCGCTGCTGATGGCGGCGATCCTGCTGATCGGGATGGCGGCGTTCCCGCTGCTGCCGGTGGCGCCGCTGCCGCGGGTCGAGTTCCCGACCATCCAGGTGACGGCGCAATTCCCGGGGGCGAGCCCGGAGACGATGGCGTCCACGGTGGCGCAGCCGCTGGAGCGGCAATTCTCGCAGATCTCAGGCGTCGCGCAGATGACGTCGGTGAGCGTCGCCGGCAACACCCAGGTGGTGGTCCAGTTCGAGCTCGAGCGGAACATCGATGCGGCGGCGCTGGACGTGCAGGCGGCGATCAACAATGCCGGCGGGCAGTTGCCGAAGGCGCTGCCGAACCCGCCGATCTTCCGCAAGGTGAACCCGGCCGACAGCCCGATTCTGATCCTGTCGGTGCAGAGCGACATCCTGCCGCTGATCGACGTGGACGATTACGCGGACAACATCCTGAGCCAGCAGATCAGTCAGATCGGCGGGGTGAGCCAGGTTTCGATCGGCGGCGAGCAGAAGCGGGCGATCCGGGTGCAGATCGACCCGGCGCGGCTCGGGGCGATGGGGATGACGCTCGAGGACGTGCGGCAGCTGCTGGTGACGTCCACGGTCGACTCGCCGAAGGGCACGGTGGATGGGCCGGAGCGGTCGTTCTCGGTTTACGCGAACGATCAGCTGACCCGGGCGAACCAACTCGACGACGTGGTGCTGGCGTATCGGAACGGGGCGCCGGTGCGGGTGCGCGACGTGGGCCAGGCGGTGGACGGACCCGAGAATGCCCGGCTGGCGGGATGGCAGAACGGCAAGCGCGGGATCCAGCTGTTCATCTTCAAGCAGCCGGGCGCGAACGTCATCGACACGGTGGAGCGGGTGAAGGCGGCGCTGCCGTCCCTGCGTGCGGCGATCCCGCCTTCGGTGCAGGTCGAGACGGTGGTGGACCGGACGGTGACGATCCGTGCCTCGGTGCATGAGGTGCAGTTCACCCTCCTGCTGTCGATCGCGCTGGTGGTGATGGTCATCTTCCTGTTCCTGCGGAATTTCTGGGCGACGATCATTCCCTCCATCACCGTGCCGCTGGCGCTGGTGGGGACGTTCGCGGTGATGTTCCTGCTCGGCTATTCCCTCAACAACCTGACGCTGATGGCGCTGACGATCGCGGTCGGGTTCGTGGTCGACGATGCGATCGTGATGCTGGAGAACATTTACCGGCATATTGAGGACGGGATGAACCCGACCGAGGCGGCGCTGAAGGGCGCAGGCGAGATCGGGTTCACGATCATCTCCATCAGCCTCAGCTTGATCGCCGTGTTCATTCCGTTGCTGCTGATGGGTGGGATCGTCGGCCGGTTGTTCCGCGAGTTCGCGATGACGGTGGCGATCACCGTGGTGGTGTCGGCGGTGGTGTCGCTGACGCTGACGCCGATGATGTGCTCGCGCTTCCTGAAAAACCATCACGGGCAGAAGCACGGGGTGCTGTATCGGATCGTCGAGAGCTTCTTCGTCGCGCTGCAGAACGGGTATCGGCGCACGCTGGACGTGGCGCTGCGGCACCAGTTCATCACGCTGCTGGTGTTTTTCGGGACGATGGCGCTGACCGGCTACTTGTATGCCGTGATCCCGAAAGGGTTCTTTCCCAATCAGGACACCGGCGTGCTGGTCGGCATCACGAAGGCCGGGCAGGACGTGTCGTTCTCGGAAATGGCGCGGCGGCAGGTGGCGGTTGCCGAGGTGATCGCGCAGGACCCGGCGGTGGCCGGGCTGTCGTCGAGCATCGGCGCCGGGCTGGGCGGGCAGACCGGCAATAACGGCCGCATCTGGGTCACCCTGAAGCCGTTCGATCAGCGCACCGAGACGGCGCAGCAGGTGATCGCGCGGCTGCGGACCAGGACGCCGGACGTGGGCGGCGTGGTCGTCAACTTCCAGGCGGCTCAGGACATCAATGTCGGCGGGCGGCTGGCGCAGTCGCAGTTCCAGTACACGGTGCAGGACGCCGACCTGGCCGAGCTGTTCGAGTGGGCACCGCGCATCCTCGAGCGCATGCGCGGGCTGCCGATGCTGCGCGACGTGGCAACGGATCAGCAGGTGGCGGGAACGACGGCGTCGCTGACGATCGACCGCGACCGGGCGGCGCGGTTCGGCATCCAGCCGCAGGTGATCGACGACACGCTGTACGACGCGTTCGGGCAGCGGCAGATCGCCCAGTACTTCACCCAGCTCAACACCTACAAGCTGATCCTGGAAGTGCCGCCGGCGATGCAGGGCGACCTGTCCACGCTGGACAAGCTGTACGTGAAGGCGCGGGACGGCTCGACCGTGCCGCTATCGACGTTCGTGTCGGTGGACACGCGCCCGGTGCTGCCGCTCGCGATCAGCCACCAGAGCCAGTTCCCGGCGGTGACGCTGTCGTTCAACCTGGCGGAAGGGGCGGCGCTCGGCGAGGCGGTGGACGCGGTCAACGGGATGATGCGGGAGATGGGTGCGCCGTTGACGCTGCGCGGCACCTTCCAGGGCACGGCGCAGGCGTTCCAGTCGTCGCTCAGCACGCAGCCATACTTGATCGCGGCGGCCTTGATCGCCGTCTACATCATCCTGGGCGTGCTGTACGAGAGCTACATCCTGCCGGTCACCATCCTTTCGACCCTGCCCTCGGCCGGCGTCGGCGCGCTGCTGATGTTGATGCTGTTCCACTACGACCTGTCGGTCATTGCGCTGATCGGGGTGATCCTGCTGATCGGCATCGTGAAGAAGAACGGGATCATGATGGTGGACTTCGCCATCTCGGCCGAGCGCAAGGCGGGGGTGTCGCCGTTGGAAGCGATCCGGGAAGCCTGCCTGCTGCGGTTCCGGCCGATCCTGATGACGACGATGGCCGCCCTGCTCGGCGGCTTTCCGCTGGTGCTCGGCAGCGGCGCCGGGTCCGAACTGCGCAAGCCGCTGGGCTTCGCGATGGTGGGCGGGCTGATTCTGAGCCAGGTTCTGACGCTGTATACGACGCCGGTCGTCTATCTCTACCTCGACCGCTTCCAGCGCTGGCTGATGCCGAGCCGGCGCAAGACGCTGCCGCGGCTGGCGGAAACGATGGGCGCGGGCGACATGGTCGCGCAGAAGGTCGCCATCACCGGCGACTGACACAAGGCGGAACCTTCGCCAACGCCATCCCTTGAACCCCGGTGACCTCCGAATTCAACGATAGCGGGTCTGGGGCCGCCGGCCCCGGCGGGTCGAGGGCAGCGCCCTCGCTCCACTCCCTCCTCCCCGCCATAGCCAAGCGTGCGCCGGCGCTAGACGCCGAAGCCGCCTTCCCCGCCGAAGACATCGACAGCCTGCGGTCAGCCGGCCTGGCGATGGCGCCCCTGCCCAGAAGCCACGGCGGCCAGGGCCTCGGCACGGCACCGGAGGGCGGCGAGGCCGCGTTCGACACGTTGCGGCTGCTGGGCCGGGCCAACCTGTCGGTCGCGCGGCTGTTCGAGGCACATGTCAACGTGGTGCGGCTGGTGGTGCGGTTCGGCACGCCGGAGCAGCTCGCCTCCGTCGCGGCGGCCTGCGCGGCGGGTGAGCTGTTCGGCCTGTGGGTGACCGATGCGCCGGGCCACGTCCTGGCGCTCGAGAACGGCGTGCTGCACGGCAGCAAGGGGCCTTGCTCCGGCGCCGGGCATCTGCGGCATGCGCTCATCACGGTGCATGACGGGGATGACGTGCGGATGGCGCTGCTCCACCTGCACGGCGACGAGGCGGTGGTGCCGGTCGGGCCACGGCTGCACGGCATGCGGGCGAGCGCCAACGGCACGATCCGGCTCGACGGGCTGCCGGCGCCCGTGGCGGCCATGCTCGGCGGTCCCGGCGATTACCTGCGCGAGCCGGATTTCTCGACCGGGGCGTGGCGCACCATGGCGGCGACGCTGGGCGGCATGGACGCGTTGGTCGACGCGGTGCGGGAGCAGTTGCGGGCGCGGCGGCACGACGCGTTGCCGCTGCAGCAGGCCCGGTTCGGCGAGATGCTGGTGGCCCAGGAGTCGGCGCGCTTGTGGACGTCCGAGGCGGCAAGGCGTGCCGAGCACGCGGTCGGATCGGTCGCGGACCAGGTCGCCTACGTCAACCTGGCGCGGATCGCGGTCGAGAGCGCCTGCTTCGAGTTGATGCGCCATGCGCAGCGGGGGCTCGGCCTGGCGGCGCTGGTGCAGCCCAACCCGGTCGAGCGGCTGCTGCGCGACTTGGCCACCTACCTTCGGCAGCCGGCGCCCGACCTCGTGCTGACAGAGGCGGCGCAGCACGGTCTGCAAGGGTGATCCCGGCCCGCGACGTGCTCGAGGCGATGCGGCTCCTGCCGGTCCGGCCGGTGGATGACCTGCTGGCACACGGCCCGCTGCTGATCCTGGCGCCGCATCCCGACGATGAAAGCCTCGGCTGCGGCGGGCTGATCACGGCCTGCTGCGTTCGCGGCGTGCCGCCGTTCGTGCTGGTTGTCACCGACGGCGCCGGGTCGCATCCCAACTCCCTCGCCTACCCGCCGGCCCGGCTTGCCGCGCTCCGGGCCGACGAAGCGCGAGCGGCCGTCGCGGCGCTCGGCTTACCGGCGGATCGGCTCGGGTTCCTGAACCTGCCGGATACGCGCAGCCCGCTCGAGGGCCCGGGGCTTGCGGCGGCCGGCGAGGCGATCAGCGAAGTGGTCCGGCGCCACGGGATCGGCACCATTCTCGCGAGCTGGGAGCACGATCCGCATTGCGACCACCTGTCCGCGCATCGGATGGCGGCGCACGCGGCGGCGGCGGCGGGGGTGCGGCACCTCGCTTATCCGGTCTGGGGTTGGACGTTGGGTGCAGGGACCATGCTGCCGCGGTGCCCGACCGGCTTGCGCGTCGACGTCGCGGCGCATTTGCCGGCCAAACGCCTCGCCATCGCGGCGCACCGGTCGCAATATGCCGGGCTGATCGACGATGATCCGGGTGGGTTCCAGCTGCCACCGGATTTTCTGGCGCTGTTCGATGGGCGTTACGAAACAGTTTTGGACGTCGATGCTGCGGAGCGCTCTGCCCTGCACCCGATGGGGCCGGCGGCCCAGACCCGCTAGACCAGGGCGACGTCCATGCGCAGCGTGGCGAGCACGCGTTGGGCGGCGGCCATCTCGGCGGGCAGGTCGGTGACGGCGACCCGCACGGACGGGATCGCCGCGTCTTGGCGCGCCCAGGCCGGCCCGAACGGCATGCCGGCGGCGGCACAGCGCAGCCGGGTCTGGCGACGGTGATGCAGGCGCACCAACCGATCGGTGACCGGCTCCAGCGCGTCGTCGAGCAGGGTGTCGGGTGCGACGAGGCGGCGGCGGATCGTATCGGCCATCCCACCCTCGGCGCGGCCGAGAATCCGCCCCGACACGACCACCTGCACTTCCGGCGCATGCCGGACGCGGGCGCCCGCCCGCTGCAGCGCTGCCGCGAACGCCCGGTCCTCGCCCATGGGCCGATCCGGGATGCCGCCGACGGCGCGGAACATCGCCCGGGTGACGGCGATGCTGGCGCCGGAATGCTCGCTGTGGCGCGGCCACGGATCGTGCGGCTCCGGGTCGATCCAGTGCGCGATCTCGTCGAGTGCCGCGGCATAGGCGCATTCGTGCCGGTCGGCCTCGTGCAGCGCCGGCGGAATGCGCTCCGCCTCGACCGGGTCGATGATGGCGCAGCCGAACACCGCGTCGAGGCCGTGACGGAGGTGATACAGGTTCGCTTCCAGCCAGTCCGCCGCGACCCGCCCGTCGGCGTCGGTGCACAGCAGCGGCGTGCCCGGCCGTGCCAGGCGGTCGGCATGCACCATCGCCAGCCGCCGCGCGGCACCGGCGGATGCGTGTCCGGGAGGGAAGCGGTGCTCGATCGCCACGATCGGCGTGTCGAGACCCGATGCCACGTCGGCCACCACGCTCAGCGTGGCATCGTCGGTGTTGTTGACCAGCAGCACGATCCCGGGCGCCGGGCCATCCTGCCGGGCGAGCGCGGTCAGGCAGTCGGCGATCCGCTCGGCCTCGTCGCGCACCGGGACGGCCACCACCGCCGTGACCCCGGCGAACACATCGTCACGTTCATACATCCGAGTAGAAGCTTCCGGCGCCGGCCGGGGTTCCCCCGGGGCGCCTCGCGCCTGTCAGAAGCGCACGGATGCGGCGAACGAGCCGAAATTGAACAAGCCGGCTTTCTGGCCGTTGAACGACTGCGTCTGCCAGGTCTGGGTGTAGCTGAGGCGGACCCCGTACAGCATGACCGCGAGACCCGCCTGGAACTCGCCGATGAACGGCTTCTTGGTCACGTGCGGGCTGTTGCTGCGGAACGTACTGCCGTCGAGGAAGACGTCGCGGGCGATCCCCTGCCCGTCGGCGCCGACGAAGGCATACCAGACGAAGGGTTGGGTGGGTGTGTA
The DNA here is from genome assembly GCA_963752225.1 of uncultured Alphaproteobacteria bacterium. Taxonomy (GTDB): domain Bacteria; phylum Pseudomonadota; class Alphaproteobacteria; order Acetobacterales; family Acetobacteraceae; genus JBBROS01. The sequence goes on from CAVVXS010000007.1 coordinate 937,046, forward strand.
GGGATCGCTGCCACTGAGCCCCGGGCGGATGCGCGGCACGCCGAAATCGCTGTCGAGGCCTTGGCCGATGCGAATGCTGGCGCCGGCCTGGACATAGTCGCGCACCGTGCCGACGCCCGCGGTCAGCGCCGGCAGGGTGTCGACCTCGACGCGGCCGAAATGGGTCAGCGGAATGCGGAAGGTCTTTTCCGCCAACGCCTCGAAGGCGGGCTCGTCGCGCAGCTGGTAATGCCAGCCGCGGTTCTCGGTATCGCCGATGATGTCGTGGAAGCCGTTCTGCACCTGACGGCCGAGTGCCGCCGGGCCGATCACGCCGAGGCTGACGCCGAGCACGCTGCGCTGGTTGTCGGTGTCGTGGATCAAAGCGGCGTCGACGTGGAGGTAGCCGGCATAGGGGCGGTCGCGCGGGTCGGGCGGGCTCAGCTGGGTGTTGCGCGGCGTGAAGATCGACTGGCTGAGGTCGAAGCTGATCCGCTGCACGCCGTCGCCCCACACGGCCCGGCCCGCGCGGGCGAGGAACTCTGGAACGCCGTCGGTTCCGGTCGTGTAGCCGAGCCGCAGGCCCGACGTGTAGTTCTGGTCCGAGGTGCCGCGCAGGGTGGAGGCGGCGTCGTTTTCGACCTGGAAGGTGAGGATGCCGTGCGGATCCTGTGGCGGTTCGGCCCGGGCCGGGAGCGCGGCCGATGCGATGAGGGCGGCGGCCCCGAGGGTGAAGTGTGCACGGCAAGGGATCATGCGGGTCCGTCCTCCAACACCGGCCGGTGTAACGGATGTGTTCGCGTCACGGAACCCCGGCCATCTTGCCTGCCGCCGCCCGTCTGCGTACCGTGGCTGCGGTCCGGATGGGTGGCCGAGCGGTTTAAGGCAGCGGTCTTGAAAACCGCCGGGCGTGCAAGCGTCCCGTGGGTTCGAATCCCACCCCATCCGCCAACTCGGAACAGAACTGCGAACCCCGGACATAGCCAGTTTTACGCCGCTGGATGCTGCAAGCGTTCGGAGCAGCCGGACATAGCCAGTTTTACGCCGCTGGATGCTGCAAGCGTTCGGAGCAGATCACCTTTCGATCCCATGATGCGGACTTCCTTGTCCGCGACTTCCACCCGCTGGGGCTGAGGCACGGAGGTGTTCGCGCCTCTAGCTGCCGCCGCTGATCCGGAGCCCAATTTTAGCCGTGGCTACCCTTCGTGCCATAGGCCGTTACGCCTCTTGCTTGGCCCGTGGTGAGACGGCCAGCCCGAGGAACACAAGAACGGCCTGGTTGAGCCGTAGAATGTCCTCGTCGTCCAGCCGGCCAACACGCGCACCAACTTTCGTCTTTGGCACGGTCGTAATCTTGTCCACCATTAAACGGCACGTCGCCCGCAGGCCGTTGCGCTCGTTCGGCTGCACGAGCAGCCGCAACAGCGGCGCGTCCGTCTCATCCGTGGTGAAAGCGCAGATCGTGATGGAGTCGGTTCCATCAAAGCTATCGTCCTGAACGATGACGGTGGGGCGCGGCTTGCCGGCGTAATCCTTGCCGCCAGCGACGGTCCATATTTCGCCTCTCCTTAAACGCTGGGCTTCACTCATCGCCCCAATCCGCGACAGCGTCGATGAACGCCTGGTCTTCCCGCGCATGAGCACTGGCGGCGATCGCGGCTGACTGACGATGTGCTTCGGACCGGAAAGCGGGAGACCGCACGTCCGGCACCCAAATCTGGATCGGTCGAAGACCCTGCTCCCGCAGCCGCGCACGATGTTCTCGCACCTTGATGCGCGAGGGCTTGGCGCTTGATGCCGAGGCCACGACAATTCTCCAATAAAGTTACATGTAACCTATCATGGGTCAGCGGGTTTCTCCAGTCCTTTCACCGGACTTTCACCGGACTTCGCTGCCGGGACGCGCCCTCCTCTTTCCGGCCCTTTCCTGTCCCAACGGTGTGCGGATGGCGGTCCACACATTGATATCGTTGGCGTTGGCGTTCTTGTCGAAGCTACTGGCAGGCGGTATTTGGCCGCTCGCAGAAACTCTTAATTATCCCAACCAGATTTGCGGGCCAACTGGCCAAGCTTTTGTCTTGCCGTCTAAGCTTCGTCCCCGTCGAAATCCGCAGAACCGCGATGGGTGGCGCAATTCAACTTGGTTCATCGGCTTTTCCGGAAAAGCAGCACCGTTGCGTTTTCGGCGAAACGCTGTAAGTCATTGATCGTCTATAGCAAACCGGCCGAAGGCAGGTGTTGCTTTTATCTTGCCATCCAAATTGTCACCCGCTCCCTTGGCGCGAAGTCGCCGTATGTGGCCGCTCTCCGCTTTCGGTTGGCGAGCATTGCCCGTTGATGGCATGTTGATTTCTCCAACTGCGAAGCGCCGGAGTAAGGACAGAGGTGACGGAACACGACGATCCTGACGTCGAGCAACCGGCATCGAAACGGTTCGATGTTCAGTTATTTATTGCTCACCCGACCATCGATCCGGGGGAAATCAGCACGGCGCTCGGATTGGACGCAAGCTTTGAACATCGCGTCGGAGATCAGCGGAAGACTCCGGCGGGCACCCTACTGCCGGGCGTGCATCGCGATACGCGATGGCGACATAGCCGCCGCTACAGGACGGGCGATCAATGGTTTGCCGATAAAGTCGTAGACTTGATCGACCGCATTGAGCCGCACAAGGAATTCCTCAAGTCGCTCAGTTCAAGCAGCGGCAAGATCTGCGTGATCGTACAATTTCTCGGGGACGGATATTTTGGGGATGAAGTTCCGAAGGGCATTCTCTCCCGACTGGCCGACTTGGACCTGGATCTGGGCATCGAGTGCTTCACAGTTCCTCAAGGTGCAGGCGGAATGAGAAACATTCAGGTTATTGATGGCGCACAAAACTGCACTTTCAGTATATTCCAAGCTACACACGAGGAATTTGCCCTGCTGTTTCCGGAGCCTAAGCAGGATATCCAGTACGCTGAGGATCTGGCGACACTGCCGCACCAAGAGGATGTAGAAGCCGCTCTCGCGCAGATATGGAAGCGGCCAATCCGCAAGCAGAATGCCCTTGGCATTCACGGGACGCTCTTCTACCAGCTTGATCGCTACAAGGCATAGTACAGTGAAAAACGGGAGGATGCCGTCACTTCCTCCGCGGTCACTCCGGCGCAACGCCGCCTGTTCCGAACAGTCCCCTGAACAAACAGAACAGCGGTCTCTGGTTGGACGCTGAACATTGTCAGAGGGCTACAGCGTAGCAATAGTGCTCATCATCGTCGGTCGTGGCCAGCCACCCGTCGGCTCGTCCGCGCCGCGTCGCCGACCATCAAGTGTGCGCCGTGTCACAGCGGCAGATCCGGCGACGGGGACACCTTGCGCATGGGATCGCGGGGGGAGCGCATCGCATGCTGCATACGTTCAAGTACGGCCGAGCGTTGCGCAGGTGGCGACCCGACGGCTTCGTGCTTGCCCTGATCGGCACCGTGACGCTTGCGACGTGGCTGCCGTGCGGCGGGAGTGGCGCGGCCATCTGCCGCGCGCTGGGCCTGGTTGCCGTCGGATCGTTGTTCTTCCTGCAAGGCGCGCGGCTATCGCGTGACGCGATCCTGGCGGGCATGACCAACTGGCGGCTGCATGCGTTCATTGCGGGCACGACCTTTGCCCTGTTTCCGGTGCTGGGCACGATCATCGTCGCGCTGTTCCCCGGTGCCTTGTCCGGACAGTTGGCCTTGGGCGTGCTGTTCCTGTGCGCGTTGCCGTCCACCGTCCAGTCGTCGATCGCGTTGACTTCGATCGCCAAGGGCAACGTCGCGGGCGCGGTGTGTGCGGCGACGGTGTCCAGCCTGGCCGGTCTGCTGCTGACACCGCTGCTGTTCGGCCTCATGGCCCATCGCCATGGCGCGGCCATCGACGGGTCTGGCGTTTGGACGATCCTCGCCCAGTTGCTGCTGCCGTTCGTTGCCGGGCATCTGCTGCGGCCTTGGATCGGCGCTTGGGTCGCGCGGCACCGGTCGGTGCTGGCGGTGACCGACCGGGGCTCCATCCTGCTGGTGGTGTATACCGCGTTCAGCGCCGCCGTCATTCAGGGCAGCTGGCACCAGCTTCCGCCGGCGACGCTGGCGGTGCTCGGGCTGGTCGTCGCCGGCCTGCTGGCGTCGGGTTTGCTGATCACCCAGGCCGGGGCGCGGCTGTGCGGGTTCGACCGCGCGGACCGGGTCGCCATCGTGTTCTGCGGCTCGCAGAAATCGCTGGTGGCTGGGATCCCGATCGCGAGCGTGCTGTTCGCCGGGCCGGCACTGGGCGTCGTCGTGCTACCGATCATGCTCTACCACCCGGTGCAGCTCGTGGTCAGCGCCTGGCTGGCGCGTCGCTTCAGCGAGCGGGCCGCGACCCATGATGCCGTCCAAGCGCTCCCGGCCTCCTCGGCACTTGCCGGTCCGATCGGCTCCTGACCCCCGGCTTGAGCGCCCCGCCGTCCTGACGCCGAGCCATCGCGTGCTCGACGCGGGACGGCGTGGCTTCGCCGGGCGATCCGTGGTCATCTGACACACCCCAACGCAGGCCGGCGCGCACGACCATGGATGACGGCACGGACGCATCGCGGCGAACGGCTCCGGCCGGGGAACCGCGCGTGGACGCCAATTTCCGCAACGGGACCGTCACCGCGATCAGCGTCCTGCTTGGGTTCTCGCTGTCGTTCCTGACGCGCTGGGCCGGATATCCCGGCGATTGGAGCGTGGCTGACCTGGTCGGCCTGATCACCATTACCGCGGGCATCGGTGCGCAGGTCTGGTCGCTGGCGCGCTTGCTGTCGGTGCAGTCGCTGGTGCTCGCGAACCATGACAGGATCGTGCGGATGTTCCTTGCGGGTCTGGTGCTGGTCGGAGCGGGCGTGCTGCTCGCAATCGTCGGCGGCCTGGTCGGGCTCGGGCGGAACGTGCTGGCCGGCTGAGCCGATCCGGCCCTGCTCCGCGCATGGTGTGTTGCGTCGCGCACCGGCGTTACGCTTAGCTATACCGCACTGAGGGAGGGCTTCAATGATCAAGCTGAAAGTGAACGGCACCGAGCAAAGCTGGGATGGCGATCCCTCGCTCCCGCTGCTGTGGTTCCTGCGCGACGAGGCGGGGATGACCGGGACCAAGTTCGGCTGCGGCCAGGCGCTGTGCGGGTCGTGCACGGTGCATGTGGACGGGCAGGCGGCGCGGTCCTGCATCACCGGGATGTCGGACGTGGACGGGCGGGAGGTCGTCACCATCGAGGGGCTGCACCCGGCCGGCGACCATCCGGTGCAGAAGGCGTGGCGTGAACTGGGCGTGCCGCAATGCGGCTACTGCCAGGCGGGACAGATCATGCAGGCGGCGGCGTTGCTGACCGAGAACCCGCACCCGTCCACCGAGCAGATCCGCGACACCATGTCGGGCAACATCTGCCGCTGCGGCTGCTATCAGCGTATCGAGGCGGCGATCCGCCTCGCGGCAACGGGGACCTAATCGCCATGATCCGCAACGTATCCCGCCGCGCCATCATGCGCGGCAGCGTCACGGCCGGAGCGCTCGTGCTCGCCGCCCCGATCACCGCACGCCGCGCCATGGCCGCCTACGCGACCGGCGCCGGCGCCATGCCGCACGGCACCGTCAACGATCCGCGCATCTTCGTCGCGATTGGTCCGGACGGAATCGTCACCATCCTCGCGCACCGGGCGGAAATGGGCACCGGGGTGCGCACCAGCCTGCCGATGATCGTCGCCGACGAGATGGAAGCCGATTGGGCGCGGGTGCGCATCCAGCAGGCGCCGGGCGACGAGGTGAAGTACGGCAACCAGGACACCGACGGGTCGCGCAGCACGCGGCACTACCTGCAGCCGATGCGCGAGGTGGGCGCCGCCGCCCGCACGATGCTCGAGACGGCCGCCGCACAGCGCTGGAACGTTAGCGCGAGCGAGTGCCGGGCCAGCAACCACGAAGTGGTGCATGCGGCGAGCGGCCGGCGGCTCGGCTTCGGCGACCTCGCCGCCGACGCGGCCAAGCAGCCGGTGCCGGAAACGGCGTCGCTCCGGTTCAAGGACGCGAAAGACTTCCGCTACATCGGCAAGGGCCGGATCGGCATCACCGACCTGCACGACATCACCACCGGAGCCGCGGTGTATGGCGCCGACGTGCGGCTGCCGGGGATGAAATACGCCGTCATCGCTCGGCCGCCGGTCACGGGGGGCAAGCTCGTCTCGTTCGACGGCAAGGACGCCGAGGCGGTCGCGGGCGTCGAGCGGGTGATGGAGGTGCAGGGCTGGCCCTGGCCGTCGAAGTTCCTGCCGCTGGGCGGGGTCGCGATCGTCGCTCGCAACACCGGCGCCGCGATCAAGGGACGCGACGCGCTGAAGGTGGTGTGGGACGACGGCGCCAACGCCAACTACAACAGCGTCACCTATCGGACGGAGCTCGAGAACGCCGCGCGCAAGCCCGGCGAGGTGGTGCGCAACAACGGCAACGCCGACGAGGCGCTGCAAGCGGCGCAGACGGTCGTGATCGGCGAGTACTACGCGCCGCACCTGGCGCATGTCAGCATGGAGCCGCCGGTCGCCACCGCCCGCTTCGCCGACAACAAGGTCGAGGTGTGGGCGCCGGTGCAGAGCCCGGGCGGCACCCGCGAGGATCTCGCCAAGATGCTCGAGATCCCGGAAGAGAACGTGACCGTGCACGTCACCCTGCTGGGCGGCGGGTTCGGGCGGAAGTCCAAGTGCGACTACGCGCTCGAGGCGGCGCTGCTGTCCAAGGCGCTGGGCGCGCCGGTGCGGGTGCAGTGGACGCGCGAAGACGACGTTCGCCACGACTTCCTGCACACGGTCTCCGCCGAGCGGATCGAGGTCGGGCTCGACGCATCGTCGAAGGTGACCGCGTGGCGGCACCGCAGCGTGGCGCCGAGCATCGGCTCGACGTTCGCGGCCGGGGCCGTGCACGAGATGCCGTTCGAGCGCGGCATGGGGCTCGCCGACCTGCCGTTCGACATCCCCAACATCCGCGCCGAGAACCCGGAAGCGGCCGCGCACACGCGGATCGGCTGGTTCCGCTCGGTGTCCAACATCCCGCACATGTTCGCGGTGCAGTCGATGGTGGGTGAGCTTGCGGCCAAGACCGGCCGCGATCCCAAGGACATGCTGTTGGAGCTGATCGGTCCGGACCGCATCGTCAACCTCGAGGGTGCGGTCGAGAACCTGTGGAACTACGGCGAGCCGTTCAGCAGCTACCCGATCGACGCCGGGCGGCTGCGCCGGGTGGTGGAGCTGGCCGCGGCCAAGGGCGAGTGGGGCCGCAAGCTGCCGCCGGGGCACGGCATCGGCATCGCCGCCCATCGTAGCTTCGCAAGCTACATCGCGACGGTCGTCGAGGTGTCGGTGGACAAGAAGGGCGTGCTGACGATCCCACGCGTTGATACGGCGGTGGATTGCGGGCAAGTCGTGAACCCGGAGCGGATCGCGTCGCAGATGGAGGGTGCGGCGATCATGGGGCTGAGCCTCGCCAAGCACGGCGCCATCACCTTCAAGGACGGCCGGGTCGAGCAAGGCAATTTCGACGACTATCCGGTGGCGCGGATCGACGAGGCGCCGCTCGTGACCAACGTCTGGATCACGCCGACCAATGCCGAGCTGGCCCCCGGCGGCATCGGCGAACCCGGCGTGCCGCCGTTTGCGCCGGCACTGTGCAACGCGATCTTTGCCGCGACCGGCAAGCGGATCCGCAGCTTGCCGATCGGCAAGCAACTCGAGGCATGAGGCGCGTCATGAACATGTTCCATGCCAGTGCGGCCGTTCTTCTTATCGGCGCGGGGATCCTCGGCGCGGGGGCTGCCATCGCGCAGCCGGTGCCGGCCTCGCCCGGGGTTCGTCCCCGCGGCGAGCCGGCGGCGCAGAGCTCCGTGCCCACTCCGGCGCCGCCGGCCGGCACGACCCAGGCCACCGGGTCGACGTCGCAGGACCCGGGGGTCAAGGAGATGAACCGCTCTGAAAAAGCCAAGGTCGACGCCCAAGGCAAGTAGGCCGGGCGTACCGGCCGGACCGGAGCCGGCCGCGCCGGTCGCTGCGGAACGGACGGAGGCGGCGGCGGCGTCCAGGCCGCGTGTGGCCATCGGGTGCCAAGGCGGCGGCAGCCACGCCGCCTTCGCGGCCGGCATCCTGGCCGCGTTGCTCGGGCCGGCCATGCGCGACCGGTTCGACCTCGTGGCGCTGAGCGGCACGTCGGGTGGGGCACTTTGCGCGGCGTTGGCCTGGGCCGGGCTGAACGGCCCGGGCGGCGCCGACGACGCGGTGGCCCGGCTGCACGGCTTCTGGCGCGACCTCGAGGCACGCGACCCGCTCGACGTGGCCGCCAATGCGGCCGGTCTGTTCCTGGCCCGTTTGCCGGTGACGGCTGAGGTCAGCCCGTATCTTTACGAACCCACGGCGGAGCCGCGGCTGCGCTCGTTGCTGACCCGGCATCTCGGGCTCGACGCCCTGCCCGCCGCCCGGCGGTCGCGGCCGCGCCTGCTGGTCGGCGCGACCGACATCCTGAGCGGCGCCCGCACCGTGTTCACCGGCGAGACGCTGTCCTACGACGACCTGATCGCGTCGGCGGCCATTCCGCCGCTGTTCCGGGCGGTCCGCGCACACGGCACGCTGTTCTGGGACGGGCTGTTCACCACCAATCCGCCGATCCGCGAGTTCACCGACCTCGACCCGGCGCCGGACGAGATCTGGGTCGTGCAGATCAACCCGCAGCAGGACATCGAGGAGCCGCGCAGCGTTCCCGAAATCGAGAACCGCCGCAACGAGCTGTCGGGCAACCTGTCGCTCGGACAGGAGCTGTATTTCATTGCGACCATGAACAAGATGCTGGCCGCCCACCCCGGGCTGGCCGATCGCTACCGGCCGATCCGGCTGCGCGTGGTCGAGCTGGACATCACCGGCCTCGACTACCCGTCGAAGTTCGACCGCACCACCGCGTTCATCGAGCGCCTGCTGCGCCACGGCGCCGAGCGCGCGGCCTGGTTCTTCGACGAGCGCTCGGCCTGGCCGCGCACGGGCACGCCGCCGGCGACCTCAAGGATGATCGGCGCATAGCCGGCCGCCGCAGCCGCCGTTCACCTGCGGATCAGCACGGCCGGCTGCTCGAGGCCGGCGAAGTGGTGCGGCACCGGATCGGGCAGCGCGTCGGGCCACTCCCAGCCGGAGAATAGCGCGCGCATGGCCGGCAGCGGGCAGTTGAAGGGCGGCCCGGGGTCACGCGTGGTCTGCATGAACAGGACGAACAATCGCCCGCCCGGCCGCAGCCAGTCGCGCAGCCGGGCCGCATAGGCGGGCCACAAGTCCGGCGGCAAGGCGCACAGGCAGGTCTGGTCGTAGACGGCGTCGAACGGCGCCTCGGGGTGCCAGGTGGTGACGTCGCTTTGCAGCGCCCGGCTCGGACCCAGCCGCGCGCTCTGCACCGCCACCGCGCTGTCGGCGAGGTCGAGCGTCACGACGTCGAAGCCGGCTTGCAGCAGCGCGGCCGGCTCCGGGCTGCGGCCGGCGCCCGGCACCAGGATGCGGCAGGGCGACAGCGCGCCCGAGTCGCGCCAGGCGAGGAACGCTGGGTTGAGCCCTTCCCGCTCCCAGGGCGTATTGCCTTCCTGGAAACGGTCTTCCCAGAAACCCTCCGGCAGCGCGTTCATGTCAGCTCCCCGTGCCCGCCGCCGCGCTGGCATGCATGTAGTCGGTCCAGCGCTCCGGGCGCCGTTTCAGCACGCCGGTCGCCGCCATGAACTGCAGGATCGGCAGCGAGCCGTGCACGTCCAAGGTGTAGGTCATGCCGGACCGCATCACCTCGACCAGGTCGGGCAGCGGGGTCTTGTCGCCGGTGACCTTCGCGTAGGTGGCGGCCGCGGCTTCGGTGTCGGCGGCGATCAGCGCCGTCGCTTCGGCCAGCGCCGCGAGGACGGCGCGGACCAAAGCGGGGTTGGCGTCGTAGAACCGGGTCGGCATGCCGAGGATGTTGAACGACGCCGGGCCGCCGAGAATGGCGTTCGAGTTCGTCACCTCGTGCACGCCGGGCGCCTTCATTGCACGCTGGGTGAAGGGCGGCGCGCCGAAATAGCTGGTGATCTCGCCGCCGGACAGCAGCGCCGCAACCGCGTCCGGGTGGCTCATCGACACCGTCAGCGGATCCAGCCGCGCGTAGTCCGCCTCGCCCCACAGCTTGGCGGCTGCCATCTGCAGATAGATCGCCTGGTTCGAGACCTTGGCCGCGGGCAGTGCGATCTTCATGCCCGGCCGGTAGTCGCCGACGTCGTGCACCGACGCTTCGCGCGTGACGAGCGCGATCGGCGCCAGGTTGAAGCCGCACAGGCCCTTCACCTCGTAGCGCTGCCCGGCGGTGCGCGACCAGATGGTGCCGAGGCCGGGCACACCGAGCGAGGCGATGTCGAGGCCGCCCGACAGCAGCGCGTCGTTCATGACGTCGCTGGAGCGGAAGGTGGACCAGCCGACCTCGACCGCGCCGAGCCCGGCCTCGGCGGCGTGGCGCTCGATCAGCTTGCGGTCTTCCAGGATGGCCATTTGGGCGTAGCCGACGCCGAACTGGCGGGCGATGCGCAGCGGCGGCACCTCGGCCCCGGCCGGGCGGATCGCCGCCGCGGCCAGGCCGACGCCCAGCCCGGCGCCCAGCCCAACGCCCAGCAGGGTGCGGCGCGGCATTGCCCGTGGTGGGCTCGACTGGTTGGCTCGCATCGCAAAACCCTCGTGCCGCTGCCGTGCTTGGGCGAGAGTAGAGCAGATCGCCGGACCCCGACACCTCAAAGCAGGACTGCCCATGATCGCCGACACCGACGCCTTCGCGGTTCTGCGCGGGATCGCGACCGCCACGATCACCACCGTGCTGCTCAAGCGCGGCCTGCGCACCGTGTGGATGCGCGGCACGCGGCCGTTGCGGCCGGGTCAGCCCCGGGTGGTGGGCCGGGCGTTCACGATGCGCTTCGTGCCGGCACGGGAGGACCTGGCGACGCCGGCGGCCTGGGCGGCGCCGAACTCCACCCGCGCGGCGATCGAGGCGATGCCGGAGGGCTGCGTCGCCGTGGTGGATGCGATGGGCGTCGCCGACGCCGGCATCCTCGGCGACATCCTATGCGCGCGGATGCAGAAGCGGGGTGTCGCGGCGCTGGTAACGGACGGGGCGGTGCGCGACCTGGCGGGGGTGATGTCGACCGGGTTGCCGATCTGGTGCCAGGGCGCGGCGGCGCCGGCCGCGGTCACGGCGCTGACCTTCGTGGGGTGGCAGGAACCGGTGGCGTGCGGCGGGGTCGCGGTGTTTCCGGACGATGTGGTGGTGGTGGACGGCGACGGCGCCGTGCTGATCCCGGCGGCGCTGCTGGACCACGTGCTGTCGGAAGCGCCGGCGCAGGAGGAGGCGGAGGCGTGGATCATGGAAGAGGTCGGGCGCGGCGTGCCGCTGCCGGGGCTTTATCCGATGAACGAGGACACCAAGGCGCGTTACGAGCAGGTGCTGGCGGCGCGGATGCTGGAGCGGCGGGGATAGACGAGCCAGGGGCTCGGCCCCTGGACCCCGCTGGGGGCGGCGCCCCCAGACCCGCCCTTACGGCGCTTCCTTGGCGGGCAAGGCGGGGCGCGGCAGGGGGGCGAATTCGACCGATTTCGAGTCGCCGCCCAGCATGGCCGGGTCGAGGCTGCCGCCGCCGGCCGGGTCGCCGCCGGGGTCGACGTCGCGGTTGAGCGGCGCCGGCGGGCCGTTGGACTGCGCCGCTTGGTCGGGGGCACCCTCGGCCTCCTCGGTGCGGCCGCCTTGCGGGTGGTTGGCCTGCAGCTCGACCCGCACCGCCTCGACTTTCTGGGCCAGGCGGCGCGAGAACGGCAGGCGATAGGCGCGGGGTTCGCCGGCCGGGAAGTTGTCGTCGCCCAGGGCCTCGAGCCAGAGGTGGACCGCGCCGGGGTTGCCGGTGGCCGGGTCGGGATCGACGGTGCGGGCCCATAGCACCTGGAACCGCGGCGGCAACGGGTCCGGCGTGGACCAGCCGAGCAGGCCCTTGGTGCCGAAGAACACCCCGACATAGGCGAGGCTGGTGAGCACGATCACCGCGGATTTCAGCGGCCACGGCCAGCGGGTCCGCGCCACGCCGACCAGCGCCAGCACGCCGAGCGCCGCATAAGCGAGCGACAAGCCGACCACCTGCGCCTGCAGGCTCATGGCCCGGTCCGGCGTCGCCAGACGCTCACCGCACCGGCCGGCGCTGCACGTCGCGCGGGTCGCGCAGCCGCTGCAGCAGCGATTTCGGGTCGTGCGCCACGTCGGTCACGCGGCCGTCGGCGTCCACCACGAAGCGTGCGGCCGTTTTCTCGTCGCCGCCGTGGTCGAGATACAGCGTGTCGTAGTGCACCACCTGCACCGTCGGGTTCAGCTTCTCGACCCGCACCGAAACCGGAACCGGCGCCCCGGTCAGGGCGGCGAACTGGTAGACGTTGACGGTGTATTCGCCGGCGACGATGCCGCGGATGCTGACGGTTTCCTGGCGGATCGGCGACGGGATCTTCTTGCCGGCCACGGTGATGAAATCGTTGGCGCCGCCCCGGTCGTCCCGCTCCAGCACCATGAAGCCGGCTTCGTGGCGGCGATACCAGACGACGTTGCCGAGCGGGTCCTCGACGAACAGATCCATGTCGTCGGGATGGTTGTCGGGCCAGCTCATGGTGATCAGGAACTCGGCCTTGGGGTCGACCTTGCCCTCCTTGGCGTCGGGCGCGATGCTCAGCAGCGCGATGAAGAACAGGAACGCCAAAACCTGCATCGCCTTGAACAGCATCACGCCGAACGGGTCGAACGCTTCCTCGCGGGGGAACAGGTCGAACTCGTCGTTCATCCTGCCCGGTTCCAAGGCCGTTCCAGCACCGGGACGACGTGCAGCTCGAGCATGCGGACGGCGGTGGCGAACAGCTCGCCGGTCGCGGCCTCGAGCATGTAGTACTGGATCTTGACCAGGATCGAGCCGACCAGCCCGGCCAGGGTGGTGTACATGGCGATCGCCATGCCGTCGCTCATCAGCGACATGGAGGACTTGATGGCGCCGCGGTCGGCCGGGTCGAGGCCGGCGATCGGCGCCAGCATGACGATGAAGCCGATGATGGTGCCGACGAGGCCGAGCTTCATCATGGTGTCGCTGACGAAGCCGCCGAGCGGGTTGGAGCCGCGCAGCCGCACCGCCAACACGCGCAGCAGCAGCGACTGGTCGAGCGAGCGGGCGCCCTGCGCGAGGGTGGTTTGCGCGTCGGCCTTCAGCACGAGGTCGCGGACATGGCCGGCCACCAAGCCGTCGGGCAAGGCCCCCCTGCCCTCGACGTCCACGCGGGCGCCGTTGACGGTGATGCGGCCCTCGCTTCCGGCGAGCAGCTGCGCGGCCTGGCGGGTGGCGTCGGCCTCACGCGACACCGCGGCGGTGCGCCACAGGCAATGCAGCGTGGTCGCGACATAGAGCAGGACGATCGCCGACGAGATGTAGGTGCGGTCGGCCAAGACCATCCGGCGGATCAGCCCGAAATGCCACAGGAGAACGAAGCCGAATACGGTCAGCCCGGTGAAAATGAGCCAGTATTGCAGGAGGGTGCGCCCGCCCCAGACCGTGCGTCGCCGCCCTCCGACCACGTCCTGCGTTCCACCCACCACAGCTCTTGTCCTTGCCTGCGTTTGGGGGGCAGGCTCCCCCGTCCCCATGCGGAGGATGCACGGCTCAAGCGACGGTTCCAAGGGGCTGGCGCACGTTTCTCCGGTGCGAGAGCACTACCTGGCCGGACTCCGCGGAGACGCGGCGGACGCCACGTTCGAACCCTTGGCGGCCGGCGCCGACCGGTTGGTCATCATCAGCGGCGTTTGCAACTCCTCGGTCGGCTGGGGGAGATCGAGCAGCCGCATCTTGGTTTCCTCCGACATGACGATGCTGCCGGCGCACGCCGGCTGGCTCAGTTCTTTCGCGAGATGGCTGAGTTCGTCGCTGTCGGGTTTGAACCGCACCGCCTTCTCGTCGAACAGCGTATGGACGAAGCTTGCGAGCACGAACGGCGCGCCGTCGGCTGCGCAACCGAGTTCCTTCCATAGCTTGTGCAGCTCCCGCTCATGGACGATCTGCGTTCCCGCCGGGTTTTCCACCAGAGCGTCGCTGGCTTTGATCTCACCCTCGCCGGGTGCCGGCCGGTCGGGATCCAGATTGGGACGCAAACGGCCGAGCATGAGGTCTTTCACCTCACCGTCGAGGACGTAGCGGTCGATCGCTCGGTGTATGGCCTGCACATCCACCGGCGCCGCGCATCGCTCCCTGTCCAGGCCCTTGCAGGACGGATCGCTCGCCTTGACTGCTTCAACGACCCGTACGCCCGGCTTCTCGGCTTTGATCGAGCGGAAGTCGGTGCGCCAAACAACGGCGCCTTTCAGCGACGCGCCCGCCAGGTTGGCGCCCTGGAACGAGGCGCCCTGGAGATACGCCTCGGCCAAGTTGGCGCCGCGCAGATCGGCCCCGGCCAGCGACACGCCGCGGAGGTCGGCGCCGGCCAGCGAAACGCCCTGCAGCTGGGCGCCGTTGAGCAGGGTGCCCCAGAGTTGCGCGCCGGCGATGGCTGCCCCTTGCAGGTTCGCGCCGGCCAGCGACGCCGCTTCCAGCCGCGCCCGGAACAGCGACACGCCCTGCATCTGGGCGTTGTCGAGGACGGCACCGGTCATCCACGTGTTGTCGAACCAAGACCCGTGCAGCGCGGCCCGGGTGAACGCAGCCCCTTCGAGGTGCGCGTTGGTGAAGTCGGTCCGCGGCAGCACGGTATCGATCAGTACGGCGCCCTCGAGGTGCCGACCGCGTGCGGACGTGATCACGGGCGCGGCGTAGAGCTTGGTGGCTGTGTCGTAGGTTTTGCGGTCGGCCAGGTCGATGCCGGACAGCACCAGCCGGTTGATCCACAGGCTGGCGGGCCGGGAGGTGGCGGGATCGACGGGTCCGGCGACCAACGCCTCGCGGAGCGGGAACCACGGCACCCATTCCTGCATTCCTTCGCCCGGGAAGGTCGCGACACCCAAGACCAGGGCCGCGACGCCGATCGTTGCCGTGTAGAACGGCCACAGCCGGAGGCGGAGCCAGCTCAGGACCTGCGGTGGTCCGGCCCATACGATACGGGGCCAAAGCCGCCAGATCAGCACCAAGTCGGCCAGAACGAGCACCCGCTGGATCCAGGTGGTCCACTCGTCGTGGTAGGCGAGGAACTGCACCTCGAAGAACAGCAGCAGGCTGATGGGCCCGACGATCAGGGTCAGCCAGGCGACGGCCACGACCAACTCTGAAACGAACGGCTGCCGCCTCAGCCGGTTGCCGACCAGCAGCTCGACGAACAGGTTGATCGCGAACGGAGCCGGCGTCGGCTTGGCGAGGAACGCGCGCGCCCGCTCGGCGAGCATCGACAAATGCAGCAGCACGTAGGCATGCGCCACGAGGAATAGCAGCGGGCCGACGCGGAAGAAGCCTTTCAGCGGCAGGTCGACACCAAGGAACGGCAGTTTGACCGGGTTGTCGAGAAAGAGATCCCGGTGCGTGACGCCGGCTGCGGCGACCAGCAGATAGAACAGCACGAAGACGTAACTGAACCACAGGCTTGCGGTGGCTTCCGCGCCTTTGGTCACGATGTCTTCGACATCTTTCGAGGCATCCGAGGCAGCCATGACGCCCTCCTGCACGGTGCACTACCGAAACATCGCGTTAGCACGGGGCCGCTGGCGTAGCGTGTGACGCGCGTCACAGCGCCTGTGTGCTCAGGAGGGCTTGGAGCGGGGGTGCCGCAACACCGAATGCTTGCGGCTATAGGCGAAGTAGATCCCCGCGCCGATTGCCATCCAGACGAACAAACGAAGCCATGTGAACAGCGGCAAGCCGGCCATCAGCAGCAAGCAGAACAGCACGCCCAGTCCCGGCACGATCGGCACGCCGGGCACGCGGAACGGCCGCTCGGTGCGGGCGTCGGTGCGGCGGAGATAGATGACTGCGCCGCAGACCAGGATAAATGCGAACAGGGTGCCGATGCTGACCATCTCGCCGAGGATGCCGATCGGCACCGTTGCCGCGACCGCGGCCACCACGGCGCCGACGATGACGTGGCTCCAGACCGGCGTCTGCAACGACGTCTGCAGGCGCGAGAACACCGGCGGCAGCAGCCCATCCTCCGACATGCTGAAGAACACCCGGCTCTGCCCATACAGCAGCACCAGGATCACCGTCGTGAGCCCGGCCAGGGCGCCGATCTTCACCACGATCGAAAACCAGGCCTGTCCGATCACGTCCACGCCCTTGGCGATCGGGTCGGCCACGTCGAGTTCGGTGAACGGCACGAGCCCGGTCAGCACGCCTGCCACGAGCACGTAAAGCACCGTGCACAGCGCCAGCGAGCCCAGGATCCCGATCGGCATGTCGGTCTGCGGCCGCTTGGCTTCCTGGGCCGCCGTCGAGACGGCATCGAAACCGAGAAAGGCGAAGAACACTACCCCGGCCCCGCGCAGCACGCCGCTCCAGCCGAAATGGCCGAACTCGCCGGCATTGTCTGGGATGAACGGATGCCAATGCGCGCTGTCGATGGCAAACGCCCCGGCGACGATGAAGGCGACCACGACCAGCAGCTTGATTGCCACCATCACGTTGTTGAGCCGGGCCGAATCGCGGGTTCCCAGGATCAGCAGCGCCGTCAGCGCCACGATGATGCCGGCGGCCGGCAGGTTCAGCAGGGCAGCCGTCTCGGTGCCATCGGGGAGCTTCACCGGCGTGCCTGGCGCCGCGGCCAGGGCCGGCGGGATGTGCAAGCCGATCGTGCCCATGAGGCTCGTCGCATAACCGGACCAGCCGACCGCGACGGTCGCCGCTCCCATCGCGTATTCGAGGATCAGATCCCAGCCGATCATCCAGGCGAAGATCTCGCCGAGGGTCGCGTAGGTGTAGGTGTAGGTGCTGCCGCTGACCGGCAGCATCGACGCCAATTCGGCGTAGCACAGGCCGACGAAGCCGCAAACGATGCCGCCGAGCACGAATGACAGCATGATGCTGGGGCCCGCATACTTCGCGGCCGCGGTTCCGGTCAGCACGAAGATGCCGGCGCCGATGATCGCGCCGATTCCCATCGCGGTAATGCTGAAGGGTCCCAGCGTCTTGGCCAGCTTGTGGTCGGGGGCGTTGCTGTCGGCGATGATGTCGTCGACCGTCTTGCGCGCCATCAGGCCTCGGTCGGGCATCGCTTGCTCCTGGTCCGGCGTCTCATTGCCCGAGGAAGTCGGGCTCCGCATCCTGCATGGCATAGCCCGCCTCCCGCCAGCCATCCGTGCCGTCCGGGAACCAGGCGGCGGCGGCGACGCCGAACAGCGCCGCCCGCTTGGCCGCGTTCCAGCTCATCCAACAGTCGCGCAGGCAATAGAACACCACCGGCAAGCCCGGATGGGCGGCGGCAAGTTCGGCCAGGCGCTGGCGCAACTGCTGCTCGAGCGCCGGCGGAAGCACGCCGCGGCCGATGTCGGGCCACCACAGGCTGCCCGGGATGTCGCGATGCACGACCGGCAACCACGGCGTGCCGGGCCGCATGCCCGGCGGCCGCCGGGGCGCCGGCAGCACGTCGATGAGCACGGCCGCCCCATGCTCCACCATGCCACGCACCTCGTCGAGCGACACGACGCGGGCGCCCGCCACGGTCGACGGAACCGGGGCGCGGTAGTCGTCGAGGCGGAAGCCTTCGGGTTCCGGAACGGCGGCGGCCAGCATCCCCGCCAGCAGCAACAGCAGCGGCAGCCCGCTACGGCGCCGTTGCGGCAATCGGCTTGTTCTGCTCGTCGAGCATGGGAACGCCATACTCGGCCAGCACGCTGGCGATGGCAGGTTCCTGCTTGCGGATCGCCTGGTTGATGCGACGCCGCCAGTCCGGCTCGTTGGCCCGCACGCCCATGCCGATCCGGTAATCGAGCCGAGGCGCGCCCGGCTCGGCGTCCAGGAACGCCGCGGTGAGCGGCAGGTGGTCATGCTGGATGGCGTAGCCGGCCACCGGCCCCCAAACGAGCGCCACGTCGATATTGCCGTCGACCACGTCCTGCAGCATGGCGCGGGCCGGGTTGGAGGTTCGCGTATCGACCGCCAGGGAGTAGGCGCGGACATGGGGCATCAGCCCGTGCTTCAGGGCGAGATCGGTCGGCGGCGTGGCGGCGACGAGGCCGATCCGCAGCGCTGCTACGGCCGGGTCGCCCAGCGACGTCGCCGTGATATGGTCGGCGGGGCGGGTCACGATCATGTAGCCGGTGTGGTAATAGGCGTTGGTGGTGTCCATGACGCCATCGCCGGCCACGGTGCCCATGACGAGGTCGCAGGTGCGGGCACGCAGGGTGTTGCGCACGAAGCCGACAGTTTGCGGGAACCACACGAAGCTGACCGGCAGACCCAGATCGGCCCCGATCAGGTCGGCGATGCGGTTCTCGAAGCCCTGCCGGGCCTGGTTCGAGAACGGCAGGTTGTTGGGGTCGGCGCAGACGCGGAGCTCGGTCTGCGTGATCAGCTCCGCCTGCTGCGCCGCAGCCGGCCCGGCGGCGACC
The DNA here is from genome assembly GCA_963752225.1 of uncultured Alphaproteobacteria bacterium. Taxonomy (GTDB): domain Bacteria; phylum Pseudomonadota; class Alphaproteobacteria; order Acetobacterales; family Acetobacteraceae; genus JBBROS01. Next base: position 955,603 of record CAVVXS010000007.1, read on the forward strand.
GCGGCCACAAGTGCGGCCGCGAGAAGGGTCCTAGCCGTTGTCGCTGTCCTCGCCGATGCGCTTTGGCCGGCCGCGGCCGAGCTTGTCGTCGGATCGGGCCTTCAGGTAGCCGTAGATGTCGTCGAGGTAGTTGACGACGTCCTCGGTGGTGCCGAATGCCGGCATGACGTTATTCTGCGCCTGCGTCACATTCTGCCGACCGTTGATGATGACGTCGGTGAACTGCTCGTAGCTGAGGTGCTTGAGCGAGTCGGTGAGATTGGGAGCATAGGAGCTTCCGGAGCCATCCGGCCCGTGGCAGCGGTGGCACGACTCCCCGTAGCGGCGATAGCCGTTGTAGACGTGCTGATCGACCGAGCCGTTCTGCACGGTGTAGACGGGATCGTTCTCGGCCCGAGCAGGGCCCGGAATAAGGAGGCTGCCGCCGGCCGTGACCGCGCAGATCCCGGCCGTTAACGCAAACACTGGTCCGTAACGCATAGGTTGGAAGACTCCCAAGTAATACCCCGGCCGCGTTGTGTGCGGCCGGGGGTCGGGTCGGCTTTGCTTAGTCGATGCCGAACACTGTCAGCACGCCGCCGAGTTGGGTGTAGTTGGAAAGCTGCTTGTAGGCGCCCACGGCCCCGAGCCCGTCGGTGTCGTTGGCCAGCCCGGCCGCCATGCCGATCCCGGCCCAGCCGCCCACGCCCGACAGCACGGCGATGTATTGCTTGCCGCCATGCGTGTAGGTGTTGATGTTGCCGATGATCCCGGACGGGGTCTTATACTTGTACAGCTCCTTGCCGGTCTTGATGTCGACGCCCTTGATGTAGCCTTCGAGGGTTCCGTAGAACACCACGTCGCCGGCGGTCGCCAAGGCGCCCGACCACACCGAGAACGGCTCCGGGTCCGACCACACGATCTTGCCGGTGCCGGCGTCGTAGGCAATGAAGTTGCCCAGGTTGGTGTCGCCCTTCGGCGGATACATCGACAGCGTCGCGCCCACATAGGGCTGGCCCGCCGTGTAAGACACCTTGAACGGCTCGTAATCCATGCAGACGTGGTTGGTCGGCACGTAGAACATGTTGGTCTTGGGCGAGAACGCCGCCGGCTGCTGGTCCTTGGATCCCAGCGCGGCCGGGCAGATGTTGCGGCTGTTCTTGTCCTCGCCGTTGTGCTGCGTGCTGTATTGGTCGACCACTTGCGGCCGGCCCGTGGTCATGTCCACCTTGGTCGCCCAGTTCACCGCCGGGTCATACTTCTCGGCCACCAGCAACTCGCCGGTTTCGCGGTTCAGCGTGTAGGCGAAGCCGTTGCGGTCGAAATGCACCAGCGCCTTGACCGTCTGCCCCTTCACCGGGATGTCGGCCAGGATCATCTCGTTGACCCCGTCGTAGTCCCACTCGTCGTGCGGGGTCATCTGGTAGACCCATTTCGCCATACCGGTGTCGGCGTCGCGGGCGAAGATGGTCATCGACCACTTGTTGTCGCCGGGCCGCTGCACCGGGTTCCAGGTCGACGGGTTGCCGGTCCCGTAATAGATCAGGTTGGTGGCGGGGTCGTAGGAGTACCAGCCCCAGGTCGAGCCGCCGCCCGTCTTCCACTGGTCGCCTTGCCAGGTCTGCAGCGAGGAGTTCGGCCCGACCGGCTTGCCCATCATGGTGGTCTTCTGCGGGTCGATCTTGATCTGGTCGTCCGGCCCGACCGAGAACGCGTTCCAGGCCTGCGAGCCGTCCTTGAGGTTGTAGGCGGTCAGCCGGCCTTGGGTGCCGAACTCGCCGCCGCTGATGCCGACATAGACCTTATCCTTCACGATCATGGGCGCCATGGTCATGGTCTCGCCCTTGGCCGGGTCGCCGTTCTTGGCGTGCCACAGCTCCTTGCCGGTCTTGGCGTCGAGCGCCACCACGGTCGCGTCGGACTGGTTGAGGATGATCTTGCCGTCGCCATAGGCCACGCCGCGGTTGACCGTGTCGCAGCACATCACGGCGATCACGCTCGGGTCTTGGTGCGGCTCGTACTTCCACAGCACCTTGCCGTTGTCGTTGAGGTCGAGCGCGAACACGTTGTTGGGGAACGGCGTGTGCACATACATGGTGTCGCCGATCACCAGCGGACCGCCCTCATGGCCGCGCAGCACACCGGTCGAGAACGACCACACCGGATGCAGCTTGGCGACGTTGGACGCGTTGATCTTGTCCAGCGGGCTGTAACGATGGTTGGCGTAGTTGCCGGTGGGCATCACCCACTGGTTGGCATCCCCCTGCAGCTTCACCAACTCATCGTTCGCCGAAGCCGGCGACGACGCCAAAACCGCCGCCATACTCAGCATCGTGGTGCATGCGAGCGCAGACAACATCGAGATTTTCACGTCGGACCCCTCCCTGATGGGCAAAAACGATCTGCCGTTCGGCAGCTGGTGAACAACTTCAGCGCCGCGCGTCAGCGCCGCCGCTTCGTTCATCCAACGAGTGTATGGGCGGGGCCGGAAACTTAACAAGACATAAAACAACGGTAATTTTTATCACTCGCGAATATTGTGCGTCGCAACAAAAACGGTTGTGCGATGCAGCATAAATGACAGCATTGCTGATGCTTTAACACGGTGGACGCGCCAGCCGAGCATTGTAGTGTGCAGGCACCGATCACCTGGAGAACGCCCCATGGACGTCCGTGCTGCCATCGCCTTCGAGGCTGGCAAACCGTTGCAAATCGACACCGTGCAGCTCGAAGGGCCGCGGGCCGGCGAGGTGCTGGTCGAAATCAAGGCAACCGGGATTTGCCATACGGACAAGTTCACCCTGTCGGGCGAGGACCCGGAAGGCCTGTTCCCGGCCATCCTCGGCCACGAGGGCGCCGGCATCGTGCGGGAATGCGGCCCCGGCGTGTCCTCGCTCAAGCCCGGCGACCACGTCATCCCGCTGTACACGCCGGAATGCCGCGAGTGCGACTATTGCCTCAGCCGCAAGACCAACCTCTGTCAGAAGATCCGGGTGACCCAGGGACGCGGCCTGATGCCGGACGGCACCAGCCGGTTCAGCTACAAGGGCAAGCCGGTGCTGCACTACATGGGCTGCAGCACCTTCGCCAACTTCACCGTGCTGCCGGAGATCGCGCTGGCGAAAGTCCGCGAGGACGCGCCGTTCGAGAAGATCTGCTACATCGGCTGCGGCGTCACGACCGGGGTCGGCGCGGCGTTGTTCACCGCCAAGGTGGCGCCCGGCGACCGCGTCGTGGTGTTCGGGCTTGGCGGCATCGGGCTCAACGTGGTGCAGGGGGCCCGCATCGCCGGCGCCGATCAGATCGTCGGCGTGGACCTCAACCCGGCCCGCGAGGAGCTGGCGCGCAAGTTCGGCCTGACCGACTTCGTCAATCCGAAGGACGTCAGCGGCGACATGGTCGCGCACTTGGTCGAACTAACCAAGGGCGGCGCCGACCACAGCTTCGAATGCGTGGGCAACCCCAAGCTGATGCGTCAAGCGCTCGAATGCGCGCACAAGGGCTGGGGCAAGAGCACCATCATCGGCGTCGCCGGCGCCGGGCAGGAGATCAGCACGCGGCCGTTCCAACTGGTGACCGGCCGGGTCTGGCAAGGCAGCGCGTTCGGGGGCGCCCGTGGCCGTACCGACGTGCCGCACATCGTCGACTGGTACATGGAGGGCAAGGTCAACATCGACGACCTGATCACCCACGTGCTGCCGCTCGAGCAGATCAACGATGCGTTCGACCTGATGACCCGCGGCGAGTCGATCCGCAGCGTGGTGGTGTTCTGAGCCGCGGGCGCCCGGCCAATCCGCCGGCCGGGCGCCCGCGCTCGGCGGTCAGATCGGGCGGTCGTGCGGCTTGTCGACCTCGCAGCGCCACTTCGCCAGCATGTAGCGGGGGTGGGCGGCGAGGTATTCCTGAGCGTGCTGCTGCGCGCTCATGGTGCACTGCATCGGGTTTGCGTATTCGGTGAAAGCTTCACGTTTCTCGGTGCAGCGGTCAGGCGTATCCGACAGGCAAAAAACAAGGACTAGCTCAATCATGCCTTTTCTCCCGAGCCCTGGCTCGAACGGGTTGACAGCGGCCATCTCCTTCCTGGGGATTGCCGTATGTTTGGCAAGCCCGCTCTTGGCTCAAACGCCTCGTGCCGAGGCGCCCGCGCACGTCGCTCCGGCCGACGACCCGCGTCCGCTCAGTGCGGCCCAGATCGCGCTCTTTGAAACGCCGCATCTGCAAAATGTGCGCCAACCCTTAACGCTGGATTACGACTTTGTGCGCGAAGGCCCCGAAGGCTTCGCAGACAAGGTCGCGGTGCACATTCGGCGCGTCAACGCCGACGGTTCGAAGGATGTTAGTTTCGACTTTTTAACTGGTTCTCGCAAGGTTAACTATCCGGAACTGGACGCCTTCCGCGGCAACCCGTTGCTCATGCTGGTCATGGAACGGGATGTGCTCGGAATGAAGCAGTCGCTCGGGCTGTCTGCCGCTTATTTCCGCAACAACATCCGCGAATCGTTCGTTGACCGCGCAACCGTCACCGGGACCGAGATCCCGTTCGAGGGCCGCAGCGTCCCCGCTCGCGTCATCTCGGTGCAGCCGTTCGAGCACGACGACCGGTTCGACCGTCTGCCGATGGTCAAGCAGAAGCGCTACGTCTTCACCCTGGCCGACGCGGTGCCGGGCGGGATCGCGGCGATCACCATCGACATGCCCGGCGACCCGGCGATGCAGTTGCCGCCGTTCTCGGAAAAGCTCAGCTATGGGGGGACCGAACCATGAGGCGCGCCTGGCTTCCCGCCTTGGCCGCGGCGGCTGTCATCGCCGGCGCCGGAGCCGTGCGGGCGCAAACGCAGCACCACCCGGTCAACGATTATCCGACGGCGGCCCGCGCCGACTACGTGATCGGCTGCCTGGCGTCCAACGGGTTCAAGCGGGAAGCGCTCGACAAGTGCGCTTGCGGCATCGACGTCATCGCCGACCAGATGCCGTATGCCGACTACGAGCAGGCCGACACCATCCTGCGCATGCAGCAGGGCGGGCTCGGCGACCGGGGCGCCATGTTCCGGGACACGCCGGTGGCCAAGGAGCAGACGGAGAAGCTCCGGCGCGCGCAGGCGGAGGTCAACCTGCAATGCCATTGATGGCGGGACGCCGCGCCGGCCGGCGCTTGCCGCGGGAGGAACGGCGGCGTTCGTGAACAGCCGGGCAACAGCGCAGACCGCAGACCGGGACGGGGCGAGCTTCTGGCTCGACCGCGCGGACCCACGGCCGCTCGAGCGCCGGCCCGGCCGTGGCCGCCCGGCGTCACCTCGGCACCGCGCCGCGCTGACCGGCTCGTCGCTCGCGCACCTTGCGGTGTTGGGCTTGCTGCTTTGGTTCGGCGCGCCGGGCCTGCCGAACGGGCCGGACCCGGAGGCAGAGCCGTTCGAGATGGTGTTCGAACCCGCCCAGGCGCCGGCGCCGTCCCGCGAAAGGCCCGCGGTCCCGTTCGCGCCCGAGGCGCTGCCGCCCGAAGCATTGGCACCGGCTGAACCGGCCGCCCCTCCCCCGATCGAGCCCGTTCCCGACAATGCCCCTACGCCCCCGCCGCCGGCGGCCGAGGCTTTGCCGCCACCGCCAACCCCCGCGCCGACGGTTGCCGAGCCCCCGCCGGCGCCGGTGCCGCTGCCGAGCGCCAAACGAACGGTGGCGCCGCAGCCGACGGCGCCGAAACCGGCCAGCCGCCCGAAGCCGGCCGCCGAGCGGCCCACGCCGGCAACGACCGCGCCGCCGCCCTCGCGAGACCCGGCGCCGCCTCTCGCCGCACCGCCCGACGCAGCGGCTGCGCCGCAGGCCGTCGCCGCGGCGGCGATCAGCCCCGCTTGGCGCCGAGCGGTCGGGGCGTGGTTGCTGGACCACAAGCGCTATCCCGATGCGGCCCGGCGGCGCGGCGAGTCCGGCACCGTCGGCGTCAGCTTCGCGGTGGCGCGGAATGGTCAGGTCGGCGACGTGACGGTGACCAGCAGCTCCGGCTCGAGCATCCTCGACGACGCGGTGCTGGCGACCCTGAACGGACGCCAAGTGCCGCCCTTCCCCAGCGACATGCCGCAACCGCAGGTGCGGATCGCGGTGCGCGTCGTCTACTCGCTCGAACCCTGAACTCGGGCCGCCTTACGTCCCCAACCTGGAACCGCCTATCCGGCGCGGCTGCGCGACCGCTCGACGGCGTCCTGCCATCCGGCGCGGCGCCGCGCGCGTTCGGCGGGCTCGGCATGCGGCTCGAAGCGGCGGGCCGCGCGCCACGACCGGGCGAAGGCGTCGGGCTCCGGATACACGCCGCTCGCCAGCCCGGCGAGGTAGGCGGCGCCCAGCGCCGTGGTTTCCAGCGAGCGCGGCCGGTCGACCGGCAGGTCCAGCGTGTCGGCGAGGAACTGCATCGTCCAGTCCGACGCGCACATCCCGCCATCGACCCGCAACACGCCGGCGCCTGCTTGCAGCCCCGCGGACTCGAGATCGGAGCGGATCGCTTCGAGCAAGTCGTGGGTCTGGTGCGCGACACATTCGAGCGCCGCCCGCGCCAGCTCGGCCCGTCCGGTGTTACGGGTGAGGCCAACCAGCAGGCCCTTGGCCTCGGCGTCCCAATGCGGCGCGCCGAGTCCGACAAAGGCCGGCACCAGGAACACGTCCTGCGCCGGGTCGGCTTGCGCGGCGAGATCGCCGACCTCGGCCGCCTGCTTGATGACGCCGAGGCCGTCGCGCAGCCACTGCACCGCCGCGCCGGCAACGAAGATCGAGCCTTCGAGCGCGTAGGTGCGCTCCCCGGCCCGCTGCAGGGCGATCGTGGTCAGCAGCCGGTGCGACGAGCGGACCGGGCTCTCCCCGGTATGCAGCAGGGCGAAACAGCCGGTGCCGTAGGTCGACTTCAACATGCCGGGCGCGACGCAGCCCTGGCCGACCAGCGCCCCCTGTTGGTCGCCGACCATCGAGCGGATCGGCACCGCGGCGCCGAAATGCTCGGCCGACGCGGTGCCGAACGCGCCGCTGGTGTCGCGCACCTCCGGCAGCACTGCAGCCGGGATGCGGAACAGGTCGAGCAGCTCCGGATCCCACTGCCCGGTGCGGATGTCGAGCAACATGGTGCGGGACGCGTTGGTTGCGTCGGTGGCGTGCACCTGTCCGCCGGTCAGCCGCCATAGCAGGAAGCTGTCGACGGTGCCGAAGGCGAGCCGTCCCGCCTCGGCCGCTTCGCGCGCGCCGGGCACGGTGTCGAGCAGCCAGGCGAGCTTGGTCGCGGAGAAATAGGGGTCGATCACCAGGCCGGTGCGGTCCTGGATCAGTTCGCCGTGGCCGGCGGCGCTGAGTGCCGCGCAGGCGGACGCGGTGCGGCGGTCCTGCCAGACGATGGCGTTGTGCACGGCGCGGCCGGTGGCGCGGTCCCACAGCACGACCGTCTCACGCTGGTTGGCGATGCCGATGGCAGCCAGCGACGCCGCGTCCACTTTGGCCTTCTGCAAGGCGGCGCGGGCGGTGTCGAGCGTCGTTTGCCACAGGTCCTCGGGGTCGTGCTCGACCCAGCCGGGATGCGGGTAGTGCTGCGGGAACTCGGCCGAGCACTGCGCCAGCGGCTCGACGTCGGCGCCGAACACGATGGCGCGGGAGGAGGAGGTTCCCTGGTCGAGGGCGAGAATGGTCATGGCTGTCCTTCAGGGAAGGCCGGGGCTCTGCCCCAGGCCCCGCCGGGGCCGAGGGGCCCCGGTCCCCCCGGACTCAAGTAGTGATCCCAAAGGCTCGCCTTTGGTGGGGTCCAGGGGCAAAGCCCCTGGCCTTCGGTTCAGCTCCGCTTCGGCGGCGTTGCCGGCCAGCTCTTGATCAGCGCGTCGTAGTCCACCGTCGTGCCTTGCGGCTTCTCGTTGGCGAGCTTGCGCTGCGGCGCGATGGTACCGTTGGTTTCGGCCTTCTTGTACCATTCCTCGGCCGAGGTCTTCGGGTTCAGCTTCGGCCCGCAGGCGCCCTGCACGTTGGCACGCTCGAGCCGCTCCATCACGCTGTCCTGCGCCGCCGCCAGCGCGTCCATCGCCTGCTGCGGCGTCTTGGTGCCGGCGGCCGCGTCGCCGATGTTCTGCCACCAGAGCTGCGCCAGCTTCGGGTAGTCGGGCACGTTGTTGCCGGTCGGCGTCCACTGCTCGCGCGCCGGGCTGCGGTAGAACTCGATCAGCCCGCCAAGCTGCGGCGCCCGGTCGGTGAAGGATTTGTGCCAGATGTCGCTTTCGCGGATGAAGGTGAGGCCGACATGGCTTTTTTTCAGGCTGACGCTCTTGGAGACGCAGAACTGCGCGTAGAGCCAGCCGGCGCTGCGGCGGTCGAGCGGCGAGGATTTCAGCATCGTCCAGGAGCCGACGTCCTGGTAGCCGAGCTTCATGCCGTCCTTCCAGTACGAGCCCTTGGGCGACGGGGCCATGCGCCATTTCGGCGTGCCGTCCGGGTTCATCACCGCCAGGCCCGGCTTGACCATGTCGGCGGTAAACGCGGTGTACCAGAAGATTTGCTGCGCGATGTTGCCCTGCGCCGGCACCGGCCCGCTTTCGCTGAAGGTCATGCCCGGCGCCTGCGGCGGGGCGTACTTCTTCAGCCACTCGAGGTACTTGGTCACCGCGTACACCGAGGCCGGGCCGTTGACGTCGCCGCCGCGGGCGATGTCGCTGCCGACCGGACGGCACCCTTCCATGCGGATGCCCCACTCGTCCACCGGCAGGCCGTTCGGGATGCCCTTGTCGCCGTTGCCGGCCATCGACAGCCAGGCGTCGGTGAAGCGCCAGCCGAGCGACGGATCTTTCTTGCCGTAATCCATGTGGCCATAGACGCGGACGCCGTCGATCTCCTTGACGTCGTTGGTGAAGAACTCGGCGATGTCCTCGTAGGCCGACCAGTTGGTGGGAACGCCCAGCTCATAGCCGTACTTGGCCTTGAAGGCGGACTTGATCGCCGGCCGGGCGAACCAGTCGTAACGGAACCAATACAGGTTCGCGAATTGCTGGGTCGGCAGCTGATACAGCTTCTTGTCCGGCCCGGTGGTGAACGACAGGCCGATGAAGTCCGGCAGGTCGAGCCCCGGATTGGTGACCGCCTTACCCTCGCCGGCCATGAAGTCGGACAGCGGCACCGTCTGGTTGTAGCGCGAGTGGGTGCCGATGAAGTCGCTGTCGTTGACCCAGATGTCGTAGAGCTTGCGCCCCGACTGCATCTCGGTCTGGATCTTCTCGACCACGTCGCCTTCCTGGATGACGTCGTGCTTGACCTTGATGCCGGTGATTTCGGTGAAGGCTTGCGCCAGGGTGCGGCTTTCGTATTCGTGCACCGTCAGCGTCTCGGACACGGTGCTGATGTCCATGCCGGCGAACGGCTTGGCCGCGTTGGCGAACCATTCCATCTCCGCCATTTGCTGCTCTTTCGTCAGCGTGGACGGCTGGAACTCGTTGTCCACCCACTTGCGGGCGGCGTCCATGCCCTGCCCGTAGGAGCGCCTGGCGGTGCCCAGCGCGAGGGCGGCGGCGGCCGACCCGGCCAATAGATCGCGACGTTTCACGTTCGTTTCTCCCCCTTGCGGCCCGCACCATGCCGGCCGCGGTGTTTCTAGGCCCAGCGGAACATTGCCACCCCGAACAGGACCGACGCAACGATGGCGGGCCAGGCGTCGACGCCGCCGAACCCGATCCACAGCACGTGGATGACCGCAGCCCCGAGCAAGGTGACGAACAGCCGGTCGCCGCGCGTGGTCGGAAAGCGCAGGATGCCGCGCCGCGGCAGCTCCGGCCGCCGCACCGCCAGCGCCGTCATGATCGTCAGCGTCGCGGCGATCAGCGCGAAGAACAGCGCCGTCTGCCAGGTCCATGCCATCCAGGCGAAGGCGGGTGAGTCTGTCATACCCGCCCCAGGGCGAAGCCCTTGGCGATATGGTTGCGCACGAACCAGATCACCAAGGCGCCGGGCAGCAGCGTCAGCACGCCGGCCGCCGCCAGCAAGCCCCAATCCATGCCGGCCGCCGAGATCGTGCGGGTCATGATGGCGGCGATCGGCTTGGCGTTCACCGTCGTCAGCGTGCGCGCGAGCAGCAACTCGACCCAGGAGAACATGAAGCAGAAGAAGGCGGCGACGCCGATGCCGTTGGCGATCAGCGGAATGAAGATGCGGAAGAAGAAGCGCGGAAACGAGTAGCCGTCGATCTGCGCGGTCTCGTCGATCTCGCGCGGCACGCCGGACATGAAGCCTTCCAGGATCCATACCGCAAGCGGGACATTGAACAGGCAGTGCGCCAGCGCGATCGCCCAAGGCGTGTCGAACAGCCCGACGGCTGAGTAAAGGTTGAAGAATGGCAGCGCGAACACCGCCGGCGGCGCCATCCGGTTCGACAGCAGCCAGAAGAACAAATGCTTGTCGCCGAGAAAACGATAGCGGCTGAACGCGTAAGCCGCCGGCAGCGCGCAGGCGAGCGACAGCACCGTGTTGATCAGCACGTAGGTCAGCGAGTTGATGTAGCCGTCGTACCAGGACGGGTCGGTGAAGATCCGCACGTAATTGGCGAGCGTCGGCGCATGCGGCCACAGCGAGACGCCGGCGGTGATCTCGGTGTTGGTCTTGAAGCTCATATTGACCAGCCAGTAGATCGGCAGGCTCAGCCCAAGCAGGTACAACCCGAGGATGATCCGGCGCGCCCTCATGGCGCCGGCTCCTTCGGCGCGTCGAGCTGGGTCATGGCGGTGAAGAAGATCCAGCACACCAGCAGCGTCATGAGGTTGTAGACGAGGCTCATGGCGGCCGCCTTGCCGAGGTCGAACTGCCCGAGCGCCAGTTTCACCAGATCGATCGACAGGAACGTCGTCGAGTTGCCGGGTCCCCCGCCCGTCACCACGAACGGCTCGGTGTAGATCATGAAGCTGTCGATGAAGCGGAGGAGGATACCGATGACCAGGACGCGCTTAAGCTTCGGGAGCTCGATATTTCGAAAGATCGACCAGCGGCTGGCGCCGTCGATCCGCGCCGCCTGGTAGTAGGCGTCCGGGATAGCCCGCAGCCCGGCAAAGCACAGCAGAGCGACCAGCGACGTCCAATGCCAGACGTCCATGATGATGACGGTGAACCAGGCCGCGGTGGCGTTGCCGGCGTAGTTGTAGTCGATCCCGAGCGCGTTCACCGCGGCGCCGAACAGGCCGATATCGCCGCGCGCGAACACCTGCCAGATGGTACCGACCACGTTCCACGGGACCAACAGCGGCAGCGCCATCACCACCAAGGTCGCCGCCAGCCGCCAGCCCTCGCGCGGCATGCAGAGTGCCACCAAGATGCCGAGCGGCACCTCGATCGCCAGGATCACCGCGGAGAAGACCAGGTTGCGCGCGAGCGCGTCGAGGAAGCGGCCGCCCAGCTCGCTCGAGGGGTCGAGCAGCTCGCGGAACCAGCCCATGCCGTTCCAGAAGAACTGGTTGTTCCCGAAGCTGTCCTGCACCGAGTAGTTGACCACCGTCATCAGCGGCAGCAGCGCCGAGAACAGCACGACCACGAACACCGGCAGCACCAGCAGCCAGGCGCGGTTGTCCATCGGTTTCATTGAGGCACGACCCGAACGTCGTCGGCGTAGACGTGAACGCGCGCCGGGTCGAGCTGCAGCCGCGCCTGCGTGCCGTCGATGGCGACGTCCCCGCGCACGGTGGCGACCAGCTTGTGCGGGCCGAGCCGCACCCGCGCCAGCCGCACCCGGCCCAGATCGTCGATCCGGTCCACCGTCACCGGCACGCCCGCGGCACCTGGCCCGGCCAATTCGGAGAAGTCGGGGCGGACCCCGATCTGCACCCGCCCGGACGGCGGCGCGTAGCGGCCTGCCAGCCCGATTGCGTGCCCCTCGATGCGGGCCTGGGCGCCGTCGATCGAAGCCGGCAGCAGGTTCATGCCGGGCGAGCCGATGAAGTGGCCGACGAAGGTGTGGTCGGGCCGGTCGAACAGCTCGGCGGGAGTGCCGACCTGCAGCACCTGGCCGCCGTTCATGACGACAACCTGGTCGGCGAAGGTCAGCGCCTCGGTCTGGTCGTGCGTCACGTAGATCATCAGCAGGTCGAGCGCCCGGTGCACCGCCTTCAGCTTCGACCGCAGCTCCCATTTCAGGCCGGGGTCGATCACCGTCAGCGGCTCGTCGAACAGCACCGCCGCCACGTCCTGCCGCACCAGGCCGCGCCCCAGCGAGATCTTCTGCTTGGCGTCAGCCGACAGGTTGCGGGCGGGGCGATCGAGCACGTCGGTCAGGCCGAGCATGGCGGCGGTCTGCGCCACCCGCGCCTTCACCTCCGGCGCCTTCATGCCGCGGTTGCGGAGGGGAAAGGCGAGGTTCCCGGCCACCGTCATCGTGTCGTAGATGACCGGGAATTGGAACACCTGGGCGATGTTGCGCCGCTCGGTCGGCAGGTCGGTCACGTCGGTGTCGTCGAACAGCAGCCGCCCGGCGCTCGGGTGCACCAGGCCCGAAATGATGTTCAGCAGCGTCGTCTTGCCGCAGCCGCTGGGACCGAGCAGCGCGTAGGACAGGCCCTGCTGCCACACGAGATGCAGCGGCCGCAGCGCGTAGTCGGCGTCCGATTGCGGCCGCGGGCCGTAGGCGTGGGCAATGCCGTCGAGCGTGATGCGGGCCATCAGGCGGCGGCCTCGACCGAGCGGGATATGCCCGGCAGGAACCGGCCGGCGGCGTCGAATGCCATCACGTGCGCCGGGTCGACATGCAGCCGCACCGGCTGGCCCGGCGGCAGGTCCACCACGCCGCGCACCAGCGCGACCCAGCGGTCCGGTCCGACGTCCACATGGACGAAGCTTTCCGAACCGGTGATTTCGGTCACCGACACGGTGCCCTCGAAGCCCACCGCGCCCGGCGGCGGCGCGCCCAGCCCCAGGTGCTCGGCGCGGAACCCCACCCGCGTGGTGCCCGCCGGCAGGCCCGGCAGCGCGCCCGCCGCGGCTTCGTTGAGCGGCGGGTCGCTGAACACCCGCGCCGCTTCCAGCGTCTCGGGCCGGCGGTACACGGAAGCGGTCGGCCCGCTTTGCGTGACCCGGCCTTCCCACAGCGTCGTGGTGCGGCCGCCGAGCAGCAGCGCCTCGGCCGGCTCGGTCGTCGCATAGACCAGGATGGCGCCGGTGCGGGCGAACAGCGGCGGCAACTCCTCCCGCAGTTCTTCCCGCAGCTTGTAATCGAGGTTGGCGAGCGGCTCGTCCAACAGCACCAGCGACGCCCGCTTCACCAGGGCCCGGGCGATCGCGGTGCGCTGCTGCTGCCCGCCCGACAGCGCGCCGGGCAGACGCCGCAGCAACGGTTCGAGCCGCAGCAGCCGCGCCGCCTCGGCGACCCGCGCCTCGATCTCCGCCCGCTTGAGCCCGGCGACCCGCAGCGGCGAGGCGATGTTCTCGTACACGCTCAGCGTCGGGTAATTGACAAATTGCTGGTACACCATCGCCACCGAACGCTGCCGCACTGGCACCCCGGTGACGTCGGCGCCGTCCAGCAGGATGCGGCCGCGATCCGGCCGGTCGAGCCCGCCCATCACCCGCATCAAGGACGTCTTGCCCGACAGCGTCGGCCCCAGCAGCACGTTGAGCGTGCCGCGCTCGAGCGTCATCGACACGCCGTCCAGCACCACGGCGCCCGGCAAGCCCATGCCGACATCCTCGAGCACCAGGCTCATGCCACCGCCCGATCGGCCCGGCCGGCACCGGCCATTGCCGCGTCGAGCGCCTCGATCTGCGCCGGCGTGAGCCGCAGCCCGAGCTTCGAGCGGCGCCACACCACGTCGGCGGCGCGGGTCGCCCATTCCTCGCGCCGGAGATAGGCGACCTCCGCCTCGGTCAGCCCGGCCCCATAGTCGCGGCCGAGATCGGTCACGCTATGCGCGTCGCCGACGATTGCGGCGGCCCGGGTGCCGTAAGCACGCACGAGGCGGCGGGCCAGCGCTGCCGGCAGGAACGGGGCGCGCGCCGACAAGCGCGCCACTTCGGCGTCGAACCCGGTCTGCGGAAAGTCGCCGCCCGGCAACGGTTCGGCCGCGGTCCATCCGGCAGCGCGCCCGGACGGCGCCGGCAGATGGGGCGCGAGCCGTTCCAACGCCGCCTCGGCCAGCCGCCGGTAGGTGGTGATCTTGCCGCCGAACACCGACAGCACCGCACCGGCGCCGGCCGGAGCGTCGACCGTCAGCACGTAGTCGCGGGTGGCTTCCTGCGCCACCGAGGCGCCGTCGTCATACAGCGGCCGCACGCCCGAATAGGACCACACGACCTGGTCCGGCGTCACCGGGCGGACGAAATACTCGCTCGCGGCGCGGCAGATATAATCAACCTCCTCCGCCGTTGCGTGCACCTCGGCCGGGTCGCCGTGGTAGTCGCGGTCGGTGGTGCCGATCAGGGTGAAGTCGGTCTCATACGGAATGGCGAAGAAGATCCGCCCGTCCGCGTTCTGGAAGATGTAGCAGCGGTCGTGCTCGTATAACCGGCGCACCACCACGTGGCTGCCCTGGACCATCCGCACCGTGGCGGGCACGTTCGAGCGCATGACGTTCGATAGCACGTCGCCGACCCACGGGCCCGCCGCATTCACCAACGCGCCGGCCCGCCGCTCGTGCCGCCGCCCGGCCTCGTCCTCCAACATCAGGATCCAGCCGTGCCCATCGCGCGTCGCGGACACGACGCGGGTGCGGACCGCGATGTCGGCGCCGCGGTCGGCGGCGTCGCGCGCGTTCAGCACGACCATGCGGCTGTCCTCGACCCAGCAATCCGAATACTCGAACGCGAGGTCGAAGCTAGGCTTCAAGGGCGCCCCGGCCGGGTCGCGCGTGAGGTGCAGGGTGCGGGTCTTCGGCAGCAGCCGCCGTCCGCCCAGGTGGTCATACAGGAACAGCCCGGCGCGCAGCATCCAAGCCGGGCGCTGCCCCTTCATGTGCGGCAGGACGAAGCGCAGCGGCCAAACGACGTGCGGCGCGATGCGCCAGATCGTCTCCCGCTCGAGCAGCGCTTCCCGCACCAGCCGGAATTCGCGATGCTCGAGGTAGCGCAGGCCGCCATGGATCAGCTTGGTGGAGGCCGACGAGGTGCCGCCGCCGAGGTCGCCCTGCTCGCACAGCAGCACCGACCAGCCGCGGCCGGCCGCATCGCGGGCGATGCCGCTGCCGTTGATCCCCCCGCCGATGACCGCCAAGTCGTAGGTCCGATCGGATTGCACGGTCCGCTTTCGGTTTGTTCGGTTCGAAGCCTATTCCGAGCAAAACCGAACCGCAAGCGAACAATGGTTGGCTCAATCCTCCGGCTCCAGCGGGCCTCCCGCTTCCACCACCGTGACGTCGTGCGCCCGGCACAACTCGGCGGCAGCGGCATCGAGCCGGTCCGTCACCAGCACGTCCACCTCCGCCAGATGCGCGACCCGCACCGGCGCCTGACGGGCGAACTTGCTGCTATCGGTCACCAGCAGCACGCGGCGGGCATGCTCGACGATGGCGCGGCTGACGCGGACTTCGCGCAGGTCGAAATCGAGCAGCGTGCCGTCGGCGTCGATCGCCGACGTGCCGATCACGGCGGTGTCGACCCGGAACTGGCTGATCATCTCGACCGTGGCCGCCCCCGTGACGCCGCCATCGGCGCGGCGCACGGTGCCGCCGGCCATCACCACCTCGATGCCGGGCCGCTGATAGAGCTCGGTCGCGACATGGAGGTTGTTGGTGATCACGAGCAGGCCCTCGTGACGGTGCAGCGCCCGGGCCACTTCCTCCGTGGTGGTGCCGATGTTGATGAACAAGGAGGAATGCGAGGGGATCAGCGCTGCCGCAGCAGCGCCGATCAGCCGCTTGTGCGGCTGCGACACCAGCCGACGCGCTTCGTAGGCGAGGTTCGCGACCCCCGACGCCACCATGGCGCCGCCATGCACCCGGGTCAGCAGGCGCTGCTCGCAGAGCTCGTTGAGGTCGCGGCGGATGGTCTGCTGGGTGACGCGGAACCGCTCGGCGAGGTCGTCCACGCTGACCCGCCCGGTTTCCCGGGCGACCGCCATGATCTCCCCATGGCGCCGCGGCGAGGTGGCCGCCGGGCCGGCGCCCGCGGCAGGGCGCAAGCGGACCACGCGGTCGCCGCCCTTCCCGTCCGCGTTGGGATCACCGGGTTGCATGTCGCGACGTGCGTCCTCCCGCCTCTGCCGAGCCTACTCGGTCCGTACCACCGGCGTCACGTCCGGCGCGTCGGGAGGCGGTGATCAGCCCCCGCGCGCTTCGAGCACCTTGGTGAGCACGCTGCCCGCCGTCATGGCGCCGGGCCAGCCGGTGTAGAAGGCCAGGTGAGTGATGAGCTCGGCCAATTCGTCGGCGGTGACGCCGTTGTCGAGCGCGCGGCCGAGATGGCCTTCGAGCTGCTCCGGGCGGTAGCACGACACGAGGGCGGCGACGGTGATCAGGCTGCGGTCGCGCTTGCCCAGTCCGGGCCGCTCCCAGACGTCGCCGAAGATCAGCTTCTCGGTGTAGTCGATCAGTGCCGGGACGGATTTGCGCACGCGCTCGCGGGCGGGGGCCGGGGGTGTTGCCATAGTGTGCTCCTGTCGGATGGGCGGGTTAGCGGGATGGGGCGACGTCGAGGCGAACCGCGATGCCTTCCAGATGCGGGCGGGCGGCGGGGTAGCGGCGCATCACCTCGGGGTCGTGGCCGGGAACGATGTGCTGCATCGAAGGCGCCGCGTCGCGGATCAGGTCGTGGCCGACGAGCATGTCGGCAATGTTGACGCAGATCGTGAACGGCCGGTACTGCTCCATGTTCTCGTAGAAATGCGACGTGTCGGAGGCCAGCACCACCCAGCCGCGGGCAGTGTGCACGCGCACGAATTGCAGCCCCGCCGAGTGGCCCGGCGCCGGCCGCAGCTCGATCCCCGGTGCCAGCTGCACCGGACCATTATAAAGCCGCACCCGGCCCTTGTAGTTGAGCCGCACCAGCTCGACGACGTCGTCCACCTCGAAACTCTGGCGCAGCGCCGGATAACGCATGTAGCGGCCGACCGCATAGTGCAGGTCGGGCTCCTGCAGGTGGAATTGCGCCGCTGGGAAGCGGTCGAGGTTGCCGACGTGATCGTAATGCAGGTGGGTCAGCACCACGTCCTGGACCGTGTCGGGATCGACGTCCAGCAGCCGCAGCGATTCGACCGGATCGCGCAGGTGCTCCCGTTTGCGCTGCGCCGCGACGGCGGCGGTGAAGCCGACATCGACCACCACCGCCCGATCCCGCCCGCGGATCAGCCACACGTAATAATCCATCGGCATCGGCGCGTCGTGCGGGTCGCCGCCGATGAAATGGTCCGACCGCATGGCATCACGCCGGGCATAGCGGATGGCGAAAGCTTCGTAGCGGGGCAGCGTGTCGTCCATGATGGGGTCCCTCAAGCGCCGAGATCAGGCCTCGCGGATGCCGCGGCCGGGCAGCAGCGGCGGCGCGTGCCGGTCGAAGGCGTGCAGCGTCGGTCGCAGATGTCTTCGGGCGCTTACCGGTGCGGCGTCAGCGCGCCTTCGGCCAGCAGAACTTCGTGCGCCGCCTTGAAGGCGTCGAGCCCGGCCGGGATGCCGCAATACGCGGTCGCGTGCAGCAAGGTGGCTTTGATCTCCTCCACCGTGACCCCGTTGGTGAGCGCCCCCTTCACGTGCAGCTTGATCTCGGGCGCGCGGTTCAGCGCGGTCAGCATGGCGAGGTTGATGAGGCTGCGGGTTTTGCGGTCGAGCGTCGGGTCGCCCCACGCCCAGCCCCAGGCCCAGCTGGTGGTGGCGCGCTGGAACGCCATCATGAAATCGTCGGCTTTCGCCATCGAGGCGTCGACATATTCGGCGCCCAGCACCTCACGACGGATCGGCAGGCCTTTGTCGAACAGCGCTTCGTCGGACATCGGTTCCTCCCGGCAGCATTGCGCTGAACCCTAGGCGGGGGGAAGAGAACCGGTCAATGGAAGGGCCGGACCAGGCCGACCCGGATGCGCTCGTCCGGGCCGAGCCGGGCGGCGTCGGACGAAGCGGTCGGCAGCGCCCGCAGCTCGCCGGGTTTGAGGTCCAGCAGGGCGACATGCTCGCCCAGCAGCGCCACCGCGGCGACCGGGACCGCTACCGAGCGGCCGCCGATACCGAGCACGCCGCCGATCCGCACCACCAGCGCCAACGCGCCGTCCGCTCCCCGGGTCACGCCTTCGACCCGGCCCAGCACGGGCTGCGCCTCGATCGGCTCCAGCAACTGCCGGCCGACCAAGTCGCCGACCCGGACCGGTTGCGGGAAGCGCTTGCCGGCGGCGGCCTCCGCCGCGGCGGGCGGGGGTCCGGGCGTTTGGGCGAACGCGGCCGAGGGGGCGAGCAAAGGCAGGATCAACGCGAGAATGGCTAGCCGCATGGCGGGCTCCGATGGGTGGCGGAACCGGTTCGGTTCGGCGGCAGCAAAAGTTTCCCCGTCGCCGCGGCGCCGATGTTACGATCGGCGGCGACGCTGCGAACAGACCGCATGAGCACGACAACAGCCTCCGAACACTCCGCTTCGGGCCGTCGCCTGCATCCTTGGCCGGTGCGCATCATGCACTGGACCAATGCGGTCGCCATGCTCGTGATGATCGGCTCCGGCTGGGGCATCTACAACAACTCCGTCATCTTCGGCTCGCTGCATTTCCCGGGCGAGATCAAGCTCGGCGGCTGGGCGGCCAAGAGCCTGCAATGGCATTTCGCCGGCATGTGGCTGCTGGCGCTGAACGGCTTGGCTTACCTCGGGTACGGCCTGGCGACCGGGCGGCTGCGCGAGCGGCTGCTGCCGATCCGGGTGGCCGAAATCGTGCAAACGGTTCGGGACACGCTGCATTTCAAGGTCGAGCACGAGGATCTCACGACCTATAACGCGGTGCAGAAGCTGCTTTATATCGTGGTGATGTTGGCCGGCATCGCGCAGGTCGTCACCGGGCTGGCGATCTGGAAGCCCGTGCAGTTCTCCGGCCTGGTCGGCTTGCTGGGCGGGTTCCAGACGGCGCGGTTGCTGCACTTCACCGGCATGGCGGTGATCGTCGGCTTCCTCATGGTGCATGTGGCGCTGTCGCTGCTGGTGCCGGCGACGCTGAAGGCGATGCTGACCGGCGGCCCGGCGGTGCGAACGCCCGAAGCGATGGCGCGAGGCCGGGGATGAGATCGCCGTTTCGCCCCCGGCGCGTGCCGGATCCGGCCATCCTCGACAACCACCGGCCGCTGATCCGGTCCATCGAGCGGCGCGGCTTGATCCGCGGCGGCGTGTCGCTCGGCGCGCTGACGATGCTGACGGGATGCGACGTCAGCGACGACGGCGCCGTGGGCCAGGCGCTCCGTGCTGTGTCGTCGTTGAACGACCGGGTGCAGGCGGCGCTGTTCGACCCGAACAAGCTGGCGCCGGAATACCCGGCGTCGATGGTGCTCAAGCCGCCGCGGTTCAACGCCTACTTCGACCTCGAGCAACTGCAGCCGGTCGATGGGGCCACGTGGCGGCTGGAACTCGCCGGGCTGATCGCCGAGAAGCGGCCCTGGACCCGGGAGCAGCTCGCCGCTTTGCCGGAGCGTGAAACGATCGTCCGGCATGTGTGCGTCGAAGGCTGGGACTACATCGGCGCGTGGTCGGGTGTCCCGTTGCGCAGCTTCCTCGAGCGGGTCGGCGCCGACCTGTCGGCCCGCTACGTCGCGTTCAAGACCGCCGACGACTACCCGAGCTCGATCGACATGGCGACCGCGCTGCATCCGCAGACCCTGCTCGCGACCAAGTATGCCGGCGAGACCCTGCCGGACCCGTTCGGCTATCCGCTGCGGCTGCGGATGGCGACCAAGCTCGGCTACAAGAACCCGAAATGGATCACCGCGATCGAGGTGACCAACACCTATCCTGGCGGGTATTGGGAGAAGCTGGGCTTCAACTGGTTCGCGGGGCTTTAGGCCGACCGGCCGCCGGTTGATTTAATAGGCTCCGGGAGCCGAGCCGCGACGCAACAATTTTGATCCGGATCTCGCCAGAGGATTTGCAACACGAATCCCAAGTAGGTTAAGACGGCGCGTGATCATTCGATGACGAGGCCGTGATGCCCGCGCCGACCGCGACCCGCGCCCGGACCCGGCGCCTCCATCCCTGGCCGTTGCGGGTCATGCATTGGACCAACGCCCTGGCCATGTTCGCCATGATCCTGTCTGGCTGCGGCATCTACAACTATGCCCCGATCGTCGGGACGTTGCAGTTCCCGTCCCTGTTCAAGCTCGGCGGCTGGTCGGCCAAGATGCTGCAGTGGCATTTCGCCGCCATGTGGCTGCTGACGCTCAACGGCCTCGCCTACCTAGCGTACGGCGTGGTGACCGGCCGGTTCCGGTCGCGCTTGCTGCCGATCCGCGCGGCGGAGTTCGCGCGCACGATGCGGGACAGCGTGCGGCTGGACCGGCTGCACGACGATCTCACGACGTACAACGCGGTGCAGAAGTCTTTCTACATCGCCGTGATCGTGGTGGGCGCCAGCCAGGTCGTGACCGGGCTCGCGATCTGGAAGCCGGTGCAGCTGTCGGAGCTGACCGACCTGCTCGGCGGATTCCAGGGCGCGCGCACCCTGCACTTCCTGGGCATGGCCTTCATCCTGGCCTTCGTCGGCGTGCATGTCCTGCTGTCGCTGGCAGTGCCGGCCACCTTGAAGGCGATGGTGACCGGCGGCCCCGTGGTCGAACGATGAGGGTTCCGATGCGGTCGATGTTTCGCCCGAGCCGATTGCCGGATCCCGCGATCCTCGACAACCACCGCCCGCTCGTCCGCGCGCTCGAGCGGCGCGGCTTGATCCGCGGCGGGGTCTCGCTCGGCGCGCTGACGATGCTGACCGGGTGCGACGTGCGCGACGACGGCGCCGTGGGCCGGGCGTTGCTGTCGATCCTGGCATTCAACGACCGGGTGCAGGAGGCGCTGTCCAACCCGAACAAGCTGGCGACCGAGTATCCGGCCTCGATGGCCGTGGCGCCGCGTTTCAACGCCTATTTCGACCTTGCGGAGCTCAAGCCGGTGGACGGCGACGCTTGGCGGCTGGAGCTGGCCGGGCTGATCGACGACAAGCGGCCTTGGACCCGCGACCGGCTGGCCGCGCTCCCGCATCGGGAAACGATCATCCGCCATATCTGCATCGAGGGCTGGGACTATATCGGCCACTGGTCCGGCGTGCCGCTGCGCAGCTTTCTGGAGCGGGTCGGCGCCGACCTGTCGGCCAAGTACGTCGCGTTCAAGACCGCGGACGATTATCCGACCTCGATCGACATGGCGAGCGCGCTGCATCCGCAGACGCTGCTCGCGACCCGGTATGCCGGCGCCCCTCTGCCCGATCCGTTCGGCTATCCGCTGCGGCTGCGGACGTCGAACAAGATCGGCTACAAGAACGCGAAATGGATCACCGCGATCGAGGTGAGCAACACCCCGTCTGGCGGTTATTGGGAGAAGAAGGGGTTCAGCTGGTTCGGCGGGCTGTAAGCCTCGGCCCGGGCGCTACGCCGCGAGCCGTTGCTCCTTCTCGCCGAACAGGAACTCGAGGTCGTCGAGCCCAATCCCGGTAACATCCGCGGCGTTGGCCTCGCCGGCCCCGCCGAGGGCGATGCGTGCCAGGTCGGCCTTGTGCTGCTGCAGCGCGACGATGCGGTCTTCGACCGTCTCGGCGGCAATCAGCTTGTAAACGAACACCGACTTGGTTTGCCCGATCCGGTGCGCCCGGTCCGAAGCCTGGTCCTCGGCCGCCGGGTTCCACCACGGGTCGTAATGGATGACGGTGTCGGCCGAGGTCAGATTGAGGCCGCGTCCGCCCGCCTTGAGGCTGATGAGGAACAGCGGCACCTCGCCCGCCTCGAACGCCCGCACCGGCCCGGCGCGGTCGCGGGTGTCGCCGCGCAGCTCGACATAGCGGATGCCGGCGGCAGCGAGCCGCAGCTTGATCAGGTCGAGCATCGAGGTGAACTGCGAGAACAACAGCACGCGCCGCCCTTCCGGCAGCATCTCGCCCAGCATCTCCATCAGGTCGTCGAGCTTGCTGGACGTTTCGACCAGGCGCGCCGACGGCAACTTCACCAGGCGCGGGTCGCAGCAGACCTGGCGCAGCTTCAGCAGCGCGTCGAGCACGACGATCCGGCCTTGGGCGGGCGACAGCTCGGCGACCTGCTCGCGCACCTTCTCGTAGAGCGTGCCGCGGATCGTGTCGTAGAGCTCACGCTGCTCGGCCGCGAGGTCGATCCGGCGCAGGATGGTGTGCTTGGGCGGCAGGTCGGTCGCCACCTCGGCCTTGGTGCGGCGCAAGAGGAACGGGCGGATCCGGCGGATCAGCTGCATCCGTCGCTGCTCGTCGTTGTTCTTTTCGATCGGCGTGCGGAAGCGCTTGGCGAAGGTCTTGCGGTCGCCGAGCAGGCCGGGCTGCAGGAAGGCGAACTCGCTCCACAGCTCCTGCAGGTTGTTCTCGATCGGGGTGCCGGACAAGCAGACGCGGTGCCGGGTGTCGAGCTGGCACACCGCCCGGGTCGCCTTGGCGTCGGGGCTCTTGATCACCTGCGCCTCGTCGAGCACCACGATGTGCCAGGCATGGTGGCGCATCTGCTCGATGTCGCGGGCCAGCACGGTGTAGGTCGTGATGACAACGTCCACGCCGTCGAGCTGCTCGCGGCGGGCATGGCGGTCGGTGCCGTGCAGCACGACCACGCCGAGATGCGGCGCGAACTTCTGCAGCTCGGCGCCCCAATTGGCGACCAGGCTGGTCGGCACCACGATCAGCGCCGGGCGGTCGAGCCGGCCGGCGGCGTGCTCGATCACGAGGTGGGCGATGGTTTGCGCCGTCTTGCCGAGGCCCATGTCGTCGGCGAGGAAGCCGCCGACGCCGTTGGCCCGAAGGTTCTGCAGCCAATCGACGCCATGCTGCTGATAGGGCCGGAGGGTTGCGGTGAAGCTGGGCGGCACCGCCGCGCCCGGGATGGTGTCGCCGCCACGGAAGCGGTGGGCGTAGGTGGCCACGGCGGCGCTGTCCCACTGCGTCGGCAGCAGCTCCTCGAGATCGATCACGGTGGGCGCCTCGGCGCCGGGCACCACGAGGGCGCCGTCGACGGTCCGCTGCGCGGCCTCGATCAGGTCGGACATCACCGCCAACAGGCGCCGGATCCGCTCGGCCGGCAGCTTCAGGATGCGGCCGTCATCGAGGCTGGTGATCACCTCCCCGTCCACCACCTGCGCGGCCGCCATGCCGCCGCAGTCGAGCAGACGCGACAGGATCGGCAGCAGCGGCACCCGGTCACCGTCGATCTCGATGCCGAAATCGAGTGCGAAGCCGCCACCCCCGCCATCGGCCACGCGCAGGTCGTATTCGCCGACCGATTGGACCGTCTTCGGGCCGAAGTCGCGATCGATCTCGCTGCGCCAGCCCAGCGCGACCAGCGCCGGAACCCGCTCGTGGACGAAGCGCTGCCAACGCTCCGAGGCGTCGCGGCCGACATGGACGTAGACGATGCGGCCCTTGGCGGACGCGCCGGCGACCCGCATCTGGGTCAGCCCGTCTTCCCGCAGGATGGCGATCGCGGCAGCTTCGGCGGCCCGGTCGCGGCGCACGAAGCTCTCGTTGCCGGCCCGGTCGCCGGGCCGGCGGACGCGCACGAATTGACGCTCGTCGTCGCTCGCGATGAGCACGCCCTCGTAGTCGAAGTCGACGCTCAGCGCGTCGATGCGGCTGCGCCGGCCGTAATCGTCGAGGCTTTCGACCTGGCTCAGGCGCAGGATGGGCACCAGCGGCTGGTCGAGGATGACCGGTTCGGCCGCCACCGCCGGCTCGGCCTGCGGCAGCACGGCGCGACGCGGCGCCGGGCGGCGGGCGTAGGGTGAGGCAGCCCGCTTCGCCGCCGTCCGCGCCGGAGCCTGGACTCGGACTTGGCCGACCGCTCCGGTCGCGCCATCCACATACCACGGGCCGGTGTCGCCCAGGATCACGCCCGACCGGGGCGGCAGCGGCGGCGGCTGATGCGCGGGAAAGCTTCGCTCCTCGCCGGTGGTCAGGGTCTTGCCGGTGGGTTGCCAGCGGCCTTGGCCCAGCCGGGCCAGCAATGGCAGCACGTCGGGCACTTGCGCCGCCGTCACCGGCGACCGGCTCGCCTCGCCGCCGCCGAGCAGGCGCGCAAGGCTCCGGGCGGCGCTGGATACGGACGGGTCGATCATGATCCGGGACGGCGAGGTGGCTTGCAGACGTCCGGTGCGTTCGCCGACCAGCACGGTCGCGACCTGGCAGGCGACCGGCGGGCGGGCGGGCGACAACTCGAACACGAGGCGCCGCTTTTCCGCCGCAGCCGGGGTCGCGAGAACGCCGAGGAAGTCCTGCTGCTCCACCCGTCGCAGCTCGGGGAAGCGGTCGAGCGCGGCGAGCGCACCCGCCGCAAGGTGCGCGCAGTTGGGCGTGCCGCAGGTGCACGTGCAGTCGAACGCGACCCGAGCGCCGCGCGGCGCCGGGCGCAGGCTGCCGTGCTGACGCTGCCCGAGATGGTCGACGACCACGGCGATGCGCTCGTTCTCGAGCGACACGGCGACGCTGCCGAGCAGCAGCAGGGTGCGGCCCCGGGTCAGGACTTTGGCGTCGAAAACGCGACCAAGGTCCTCTGACGAGTACGGGGTCAACATGCCGGCGCTGTGGTCAAGGCGAGGCGACTCTGAAGGCGGGGATGGCTGGCTCCAGCGCTGGCGGACCCTTCACATAGCGTGATTTGCCGGGTCGGCGAGACAAAGTTTATGCAGCCCAGCCATTTTTCCCGCGAGGTGGGCGGCACGCATCAGGATCGCGTCCACGCGTCAATTTTTCGACGAAGCACAGTTTCGCTTGTTCAAGCCTGAATCCGCAAACGTGAAGTCGATGACAGGGTTGTTAAAGACGCTTAACTTACCTCACGGTTGCTCGACTAGTTGAGGGCAACAATCGGCCAAGCGGACCAAAGGTGTGCTGAACACGCCACAGCGCGTCGATTGTCTACGAAATGGCGGCGACCTCACCAGAACTTTGCTGGTCCACGCCGTTGAATGCGCGTCAACCAGCGCGCGGCGGCCGAGTTGTTTACGGCCGTGCTGCGTCACCGAGAGAGAGCAAAGATGAACATCCGTCACCTGCTGCTTGCAGCGACCTTCCTTGCGGCGCCGTTCGCCGCCCGAGCCGAGACGATCAGCGGCGTTTATGTCGGGCTTGGAGCCGGCGCCAACTTTGAGAACTCGTCGAGGGTCGACTCCGTCCGCGTCGGCGGCACCTCGATCGGCCTCGGCAAGCTGCGCGAGAAGTTCGACACCGGGTTCCGCACCAGCGCCTTCCTCGGCTACGGGTTCGGCAACGGCTTGCGGGCCGAGATCGAAGGCACGTTCTTCCAGAACAGCGTCAGCCGGCTCGGTGTGTTCCAGAACGGCGGCGGCATCGGCGGCAGCAACTTCGTCCCCTCCCCGACCCGCGCATCGGGCGACCGGCAGAAGTACGGCGGCTTCCTGAACGTGCTGTACGATGTCGACCTGGCCAGCTTCGGCCTCGACGTGCCGTTCACGCCGTATGTCGGCGTCGGCGCCGGCTACCTGCAATCGCTGAACCAGAACGTACAGTATTCGCAGGGCAACCAGGCGCTGATCCGCAGCACCGGCACGGACGGCAACTTCGCCTACCAGGCGATCATCGGCGCGGCGTTCCCGATCGCCGCGGTGCCCGGCTTGGCGGCGACGCTCGATTACCGGTTCGTCGGCGTGACCGATCCGCAGAACTACAAGGGCCAATACTTCGCGCCCGGCGTGATCGCCTCGACCCGTATCCGCGAGACCGAGGCCTACAACCACACCGTCATGCTCGGCCTGCGCTACGCCTTCAACCAGGTGCCGCCGCCGGTTCCGGCCCCCGCCCCGGCCGCCGTGCCGGAGCAGGCCGCGTCGCGCACCTACCTGGTGTTCTTCGACTGGGACCGCGCCGACCTGACCGACCGCGCCCGGCAGATCGTCGCCCAGGCCGCCCAGGCGACCACCCGGGTGCAGGTGACGCGGATCGAGGTGTCCGGCCACACCGACACGACGGGGACGGCGCGCTACAACCAGGCGCTCTCGGTCCGTCGCGCGGACAACGTGGCGGCCGAGCTGGTGCGCCTCGGCGTGCCGCGCGAGGCGATCACGACCCAGGGCTATGGCTTCAGCCGTCCGCTGGTCTCGACCGGCCCGGGCGTGCGCGAGCCGCAGAACCGCCGGGTGGAGATCGTCCTCCGCTAACGCCGACGCCGCTCCCCCTCCGCGACGCGGAGGGGGAGCGGTTCCTTCTCAGCCGGCGCCGGCCAGCAATTCGGCATTGCCGCCGGCCGCCGCCGTGTTGACCGACACCGTCTGCTCGGTCGCGAACCGCTGCAGGTAGTTGGGGCCGCCCGCCTTCGGCCCCGTTCCCGACAAGCCGTGACCGCCGAACGGCTGCACCCCGACCACGGCCCCGATCATGTTGCGGTTGACGTAGACGTTGCCCACCGACAGGCGATCGAGCACTGCGGCCGCGGTCGCCTCCATGCGCGACTGCACGCCGAGCGTCAGCCCGTAGCCGCTGCGGGCGATTGCATCCAGCAGCCGCTCCAGCTCACCGCCGCGCCAGCGCACCACGTGCAGGATCGGGCCGAACACCTCGGCCTCGAGGTGTTCCGGCCCCGGCAGCTCGAACACGTGCGGCCCGACGTAAAGGCCGGGCGGCCCGGGCGACGCGGGCGGCGCGAGGTGCACGATCGCCGACGCCCGCATTGCCTCCACGTGCGACAGCAGGGCGGCGCGGGCGTCGGCATCGATCACCGGGCCGATCGCCGTCGCCGTGTCGCGGGGGTCGCCGACCCGCAGCGTGCGGGCGGCGCCCACCACCGTTTCGATCACCCGGTCGGCCACCGAGTCCTGCACGCACAGCAGCCGCAGCGCCGAGCAACGCTGCCCGGCCGAGCGGAACGCCGAGGCCAGCACGTCGTCAGCGACCTGTTCCGCAAGCGCGGTGGCGTCCACGATCATGGCGTTGATGCCGCCGGTCTCGGCAATCAGCGGCACGATCGGGCCGTCCTTGGCGGCGAGCGCGCGGTTGATCTGCCGGGCCACGGCGGTCGATCCGGTGAACGCCACGCCGGCCATCGCGGGATGCGCGACCAGGCGGGCGCCCACCGCGCCGTCGCCGGGAACGAGGTGCAGCGCCGTGCCGGACACGCCGGCCCGATGCAGCAGCGCGATCGCGGCGGCGGCCACCAGCGGCGTTTGCTCGGCGGGCTTGGCCACGACGGTGTTGCCCGCCATCAGCGCCGCCGCGACCTGCCCGACGAAGATGGCCAGCGGGAAGTTCCACGGCGCGATCGCGACGAACGGTCCGCGCCCACGCAGTTCGAGCGTGTTGCGCTCGCCGGTCGGACCCGGCAGCAAGGTGCCGCCGGCGGCAAAGGCGCGCCGGCCCTCTGCGGCGTAGTAGCGGCAGAAATCGACGGCCTCGCGCAGCTCCGCCACGGCGTCGTCGAGCGTCTTGCCGGCCTCCGTCTGCAGCAGGAACAGCAGCCGGCCGTGTTCGGCTTCCATCAGGTCGGCGGCGCGTTCGAGCGCCGACGCGCGGAACTCGGCCGGCGTGCGGGCCCAGGCGGGGAACCCGGCCGCGGCGGCCGCCATGGCTGCGTCGGCGGCCTGCTCCAACTCCACGACGACGCCGATCACCGCGCCGTCGATCGGGCTGCAGACGTCCCGCGCCCGGCCGTCGATCACGGGCCCATCGATCACGCGCCCGTCGATTACAGGCGCCGCCCGGAACGGCCCGGCGGCGCTGCCCGCCTGCACCGCGGCCAGCAGCGTTTGCAGCGACGCGCGGTGGCCGAGCTCCACGCCGCGCGAGTTGCGCCGCGGCGCCAACAGGTCGGGCGGCCGCGGGATGGCGGTGCCGCGCGCCGCGGCGGGGCCGCCGAGCTGCGCCGCCGGGCGCTGCAGCAGGGTCGCGACCGGAACGGCGGGATCGCCGGCCAGCGCCACGAAGCTGGAATTGGCGCCGTTCTCGAGCAGCCGCCGGACCAAGTAGGCGAGCAGGTCGCTGTGCCCGCCGACCGGCGCGTAGGTGCGGCACGCGAGCCCGGGCCGGGTTTCCAGCAGATGGGCGTAAAGCGCCTCGCCCATGCCGTGCAGGCGCTGGAACTCGTAGCCGTCGGTGCCGCCGGCCCGCTCGAGGATGGTCGCCACGGTCAGCGCGTTGTGGGTGGCGAATTGCGGGTAGATCCGCGGCCGGGCGGCGAGCAGGCGGTCGGCGCAGGCCAGGTAAGACAGGTCGGTCATCGGCTTGCGCGAGAACACCGGGTAGTCGTCGAGCCCGCGCTCCTGCGCCCGCTTGATCTCGGTGTCCCAATAAGCGCCCTTGACCAGCCGGACCATCAGCCTCCGGTCCAGCCGGGCGGCGAGCTCGGCGACCCAGTCGATCACCGCGGCGGCGCGCTTCTGATAGGCCTGGACCGCGAGCCCGAACCCGTCCCAGCCGGCGAGCGCCGGGTCGGCCAGGACGGCAGCGACCACGTCGAGCGACAATTCGAGCCGGTCCGCCTCCTCGGCGTCGACGGTGAAGTTGAGGTCGAACCCGCGGGCCTGCCGCGCCAGCCCCGCCACGACCGGGACCAGCTCCGCCATGACCGCGGCGGCGTTGGTGGCCTCGTAGCGCGGGTGCAGCGCCGACAGCTTGACCGAGATGCCGGGGCGGTCCGGCAAGGGCCGGTTGCCGGCGGCGCGGCCGATTGCGTCGATCGCCGACGCGTAGCTGCGTTCGTAGCGGGCGGCGTCGGCGGCGGTGCGGGCGCCTTCGCCGAGCATGTCGAAGGAGTAGCGGAACACCCGGCCCTGGGCCGAGCCGGCCCGGCGCAGGGCCGCCGCGATCGTTTCGCCCAGCACGAAGTGGCCGCCCATGACCCGCATCGCCTGCCGCGCCGCGGCGCGCACCGCCGGGGTGCCGAGCCGCCGGGTGAGCCCGGCCAGCACGCTGTCGGGGGTCTCGCCCGGCAGCACGATGCGGCTCGACAAGCCGAGCGCCCAAGTGGTGGCCTGGATCAGCACGGCGCCGCTGCGCGCGGCATGGTGGGAGAAGTCGGCTTGGCCAAGCCGGTCCTCGATCAGCCGGTCCTGCGTCGCCCCGTCCGGGACCCGCAGCAGCGCCTCGGCCAAGGTCATCAGCGCGAGGCCCTGCTTGGTCGACAGGGAGTACTCTCGCAGCATCGCCTCGACCCCGCCGAAGCCGGCGGAGTGGCCGCGGATGGCGCCGATCAGCGCCGCGGCTTCGGCGTCGATCCGGGCGTCACCGTCGGGATGGGCGGCGGCGGCGGCCAGCAAGCGGCCGGCGATGACGGCGGCGTCTTCGGCGTAAGGGGCGGCGAACGGCGGTGGGGCGGCGTGCGTGTCCAAGGTGGCGGTCCTGCTGCGAGACGTGGCGTCGGCCGGGGGCGTTCGACCTCGTGGCCGTGCCCAGCCTCGCAGCCCGGACCGGTGTTACGCCATCAGAAGTTGCGGCGGCAGCCGTAAGGCGTGGGATGCATGCCGGGCGGGCAGCGGCGGTAGCGCGGCGGCGGCACGTAGCCGATCGGGCGGCAGCGGCCGAAGCGGTCGCGGAACCCGCGCGGCCCGCAGCCGCCGGATACGAGCTGGACCGATGCTGGCGCGGTGAGTTGGGGCAGCGCCGACGAGGTCGCGGCGCGGGCGTCGGCCATCCCCGCCAGCCCGATCCCGGCCACCAGGGTCAGGGCAAAAAGATGCTTCAAGACTCGATCCTCCTCAGCTCTGCGCGCATGAAGGCACGGACCCACCCACCGATCCAGGCCATTTTTTCCGCATCTCTGTTCTCGACTTGTTCCGATCGGCACCGTAGGCTTCGCGCCGATTGGGAAATCCCGATAGGCCCACGAGGCTGATGTTCCCAGTGAAGGAAATTCTGTAGTGCATTGAAGTGCTGCTGACCCTCGAGTGAGCATCGTTTACATTCGGGCCGGTTGAAGTGTAGATCCTGGCGAGCGGTCTAAGATTTTTTAGTTTAGAAAGAGCGTTCTATAGTCCAGTCCTCGAGTGAAAGCGGTCTCCTCGTCGCTTCGCTGTTGACGTTGGGCGGCATTGAGAACAAATTAAGAACATGGCCGCCGCCGCTCAAACTCCGATGCTGGATCAACTGCGTGGCGCAATCGCCCGGATCGAGCGTCATGGCATGGCCAAGACAGCCGCTCTGCTGCCGTTCGGGATCCCTGAGATCGACAGCGCCCTCCCCGGTGGCGGCCTCGCGACCGCCGCTCTGCACGAAGTCGTCGGCAGCGGTGTCGACGTCGAGTTCGCTGCAGCGCCTGCTTTGTTCGCAGCCGGCCTGCTCGCCCGGCGTCCTGGACCGGTGCTCTGGGTCATGCAGCGCCCGGACCTGTTCGCCCCCGCGCTGGCCGCCTCCGGACTGCACCCGAGCCGGGTGATCTATGTCGAGGCAGGATCGGACGCGTTGATGGTCATGGAGGAAGGCCTGCGCCAGCCGGGTCTCGCGGGGGTTGTCGCCGAAGTCACGGCACGGGTCACACTGACCATCTCCCGGCGGCTGCACTTGGCCGCACAGGCCGGAGGCGCGATGGCGCTGCTGCTGCGCCGACGCGAACAGGTCGAAGGCGCTCTCGCAGCCGCTACCCGCTGGCGGGTCGGACCGCAGCCCTCGGCACCGCCCGTTCCGCATGCGCCGCACATTCCGGGGCTGGGGCGGATGCGCTGGCGCCTGGAATTGCTGCGTTGCCGAGGCGGGCGGACAGGTGAGTGGGTCGTGGAGGCATGCGATGCGTCGGGTCGTCTCGGTCTGGTTGCCCCATTGGCCCACGGATCGGCTGCGACGCCTCGCAGCGCGGTCGCCTGAATCACCGGCCCCTCTCGTCACAGCCTCGCACGACGGCCGTCGCCGGGTCATCGCGGCGGCCGATCCGGTTGCCGCGGCGCTCGGATTGCGACCCGGCATGGCAGTGGCGCAGGCGCTGGCGATCGTTCCAGGCCTCACGATCGCCGAAGCCGAACCGGACGCCGACGCTGCCGCCTTGGAACGCTTGGCCCGTTGGTGCCATCGCCTGACCCCGCTCACCGCCGTCGATGGGACGGATGGGTTGTGGCTCGACATCACGGGCTGCGCGCATTTAGCCGGCGGCGAAGCGGCGCTGCTGCGTGACCTGTTGGCGCGCTTCGCCCGTGATGGGCTGCACGCCCGGGCCGCGGTCGCCGACACCCCAGGCGCCGCGCACGGCGTGGCCCGGCACGGTGGCCAGGACGGGCCGGCCATCGTGCGTCCAGGCGAGCAAGGGATCGCCCTGGCCACGCTTCCGGTTGCCGCCCTGCGTATCCCACCGGAACTGGAGGCCACGTTGCGACGGCTCGGGTTCGACCGGATCCGGCACTTGTCGCGCATTCCCCGCGCCCTGGTCGCCCGGCGTTTCGGCCCGTTGCCCGGCCTCCGCCTCGACCAGGCGTACGGCCAAGTGCAGGAACCGCTGCGCCCCTTGCTGCCCGAGCGAGTGCTGCAGCGCCGCATCTGCTTCCTCGAGCCGCTGCTGACGGCTGAGGCGCTGGCCGTCGCCATCCGGCACTTGGTCGAGCCGCTTTGCGTGGAGATGGAACGCATTGGCCTCGGCGCCCGGCAATTGGACCTGATGTTCGAGCGGGTCGACAGCCACTTGGCCGCGGTGCGCGTCGGCACGGCGCGGCCCGTGCGCGACGCGGAACACCTAGTGCCTCTGCTGGCCGAGCGGCTGGAAACGGTCGATCCCGGCCTGGGGGTGGAGGCAATGCGGTTAGTGGTGCCGCTGGCCGAACCGCTCCGTTGGGAGCAGCAGGACGGCGACCCCGGAGTGCGGGACGTGTCGCGGTTGGTGGATCGGCTGGCAAATCGACTCGGCGAGGATCGCATCTTTCGCGCCGGACCGCAGCAGAGCGAAGTCCCGGAACGATCGGTCCATCGTGCGCCGCCGGCAATCGGTTCCACCACGCCCGCACGGCCGGACCGTCCACCGGCTGCAGAAGCAGCAGAGCCTGCTACGTCCGCCCATGCCACCCCGGCACTGGCCGTTGTCGCCTGCAGCCCGGCGCTCCGTGTCGCCGCACCCTCGCCCGCGCCTCGCTCTCGCGAGATCCACCTGGTTGGCTCAGAGCCGGTCACGTCGCCGCCCGATCGGGCGTGCCGTCATCTGCGTTTGGTCGACGCCCCGTCCGGCGATGCGGATCCTCCCATCTTCGCCTGGAAACGCCCCTGGATCCGGCGCGATGACGCCAATTCCGCGAACCCTGGGTCCTGGCCAAGCCGGTTGGAGGCGCCAGCCCGCCTGCTTGATCCACCTCGCCGCATCGAAGCGCTTGCGGCGTTGCCGGATCAGCCGCCCATCGCCTTTACCTGGCGTCGACGCCGGCACCGCGTGCGCCGGGCGGACGGGCCGGAACGGGTACATGGGGAGTGGTGGCTAACGGATGCCGAAACGCAATCGGTTCGCGACTACTTCCAGGTGGAGGACGAAACGGGGCAGCGATTCTGGTTGTTTAGAGCAGGCAATGGTCTGGATTCACGCACAGGCGACCTGTCCTGGTTTCTGCATGGGTTGTTCTGACACAGGGGCATGCGAACGATGCAGCCGGCTCCGTCGCGCGGGACGACGCCGAGCCGCACCGGATCATGCCGAGAGCCGCTCCTCCGTGACCGCCATCCGCTGAGCGGGGACCGCGGTCGTCGCCAGCATGGGATGGCTCGAGACGTCACGCACCATGTAGCCGCGCCCCCAAACCGTGCCGACCACGTTGGGCGCACCGGCTTCGGCCAGCTTCTTGCGCAGCTTGCAGATGAACACGTCGATGATCTTCATCTCGGGCTCGTCCATGCCGCCGTAGAGGTGGTTCAAGAACACCTCCTTCGTCAGCACCATGCCCTTGCGCAGCACCAGCAGCTCCAGGATCGCGAATTCCTTGCCGGTCAGGTGCACTTGCCGGCCCGCAACAAACACTTCCCGGCTGTCGAGGTTGAGCTGCAACGGACCGCAATGCAGGGTCGGCTGGCTGTAACCCTTGCTGCGGCGAACGATCGCCTGCATGCGGGCGAACAGCTCGGTATGGTCGCACGGCTTGGTGATGAAGTCGTCGGCGCCCATCGCGAAGGCCTTGATCCGGGCCTGCGGCCGGACCTGGGCGGATTGAACGATGAAGGGCGTGTCGATCCGCGCAGCCCGCATCCGGCGCAGCAGATCGTAGCATTCCATGTCGGTCAGCATGAGATCGGCCAGGACGACGTCGTAGTCGTAGTGCCGCACCATCTCCATGGCCTCGCTGCCGCGATCGATCTGATCGACGATCACTCCGTTGCTCCGCAACAACTGCGGCAGGGTGGTGTTACCGGTCCCGCCCTCTTCTACGATCAAAACGCGCATCATGTGCCCCCGTTCAGATTTTCCTAAGCCCTGTATGCAACCATGACGTGCAAATGTCGAGAACTTTCTCCCATCGCAACGTTTCAAGAATGAGATTAACTCGAACGAAAGCTTTGCCCGGTATGGCTTGCCCGCCAACCAGCGAGGCGCGGTGATAAAATGCACCAACCATCAGTTGTAACCCGAATGAGCGCCGCGCGTGCCCGTCTCGGCGCTTTGGCCACCCCGGTCGCCCTCGGCCACGTGACCGGCGTTTCCGGCCTCGGCGTCAGCATCAGCGGGCTCGATCCGTTGCTCGGCATCGGCGACCGGCTACTGCTGCAAAGCCGGGAACGGCTGGACATTCCGGCGGAAGTTGTCGGCTTCCGCGATGGAGCTGCGAAAGCGATGCCACTGGGCGCGCTCACCGGAATAGGGCCCGGCACGCGCGCCGTGCTCCCCGTCACTGCGCCGGGCGGCCCGTCCGGCACTGTCCTGCGCGTCAGCAACGACTGGCTTGGGCGGGTGGTCGATCCACTTGGCCAGCCGCTCGACGGCAAAGGCGCCGTCCCGCCCGGTCCGCCCCGCCCGGTTCGGGCCGCCCCGCCGCCCGCCGCTCATCGCGGGCGCCTCGGTGCCCGGCTCAGCCTCGGCGTCCGCGCGTTGGATCTGTTCACGACCTGCCGAACCGGACAGCGGCTGGGACTGTTCGCCGGGTCCGGGGTGGGCAAGTCCACGCTTCTCGCAATGCTGGCGCAGCAGGCGGAATGCGACGTCGTCGTTCTTGCTCTGGTCGGCGAACGCGGGCGCGAGGTGCGCGAGTTCATCGAGGACGATCTCGGTCCGGCGATGCAGCGCTGCGTGGTGGTCGTCGCGACCTCGGATCAGCCGCCTTTGTTGCGGCGTGAAGCCGCTTACGCGGCCATGACGGTGGCCGACCATTTCCGCGACCAAGGGCAGTCGGTCCTGCTGCTGATGGATAGCGTGACCCGGTTCTGCCTGGCACTCCGCGAGATCGGCCTCGCCAGCGGCGAGCCGCCGGCCACCCGCGGCTACCCCCCGAGCATGTTCGCCGAGTTGCCGTGCCTGCTCGAGCGTGCCGGGCCGGGCGTCGGCCGCGGCAGCATCACCGGCCTGTTCACCGTGCTGGTGGAGGGCGACGACCACAACGAACCCATTGCCGACGCCGTTCGCGGCATCCTGGATGGGCATGCCTTGCTGGACCGGCGCATCGCCGAAACCGGACGTTATCCAGCCATTGACGTGCTCCGATCGCTGTCGAGGACCGTGCCGGGCTGCCTGGACCCGGCGCAGAACGCCCTGGTTCGCGACGCCCGCGCCGTGCTGGCAATGCAATCCGAGCTCGCCGACCTCGTCCGCCTCGGTGCCTACCAACCCGGAGCCGACCCGGCTGCCGATCGTGCCCTCCGCCTCGCACCGCAGATCGAAGCCCTGCTTCGGCAAGACCGCGGCAGCCATAGCTCGTTGGACGAGGCGTTCGCAGCCCTGAACACACTGATGGAAGGCTCCACCCATGCCGCGTGACCCGCTCGACACCGTCCTGCGCCTGCGCCGCCGCGCGGTCGACGAAGCCCGGCGCGAACTCGTGGAGCGGGTCGGGCTCGCCAGCCAGGCGAGCGCGGACGCGTCCTTGGCCGAACAGGCCATCCATGACGAGATCGAGCGTGCTTCCGATCCCGCGGGTGCCGACAGCCTCGTCGAAGCGCTCGCTGCCTGGCTGCCCGGCGCCCGGCAGCGTGCGACGGACGCGCGGGCCCGCCACGACCGGGCGGAAGCCGCGGTGGCTCGCTGCCGTGCCAGTCTCGCCGCCAGCCGCACTGCTCTCGAGTCGATCGAGCAGCTGCAGCAGGACCGGCAGGCGGCGGTCGAGCAAGCCCGCGCGCACCGCGAGCAGCTCTCGCTCGACGAAGCCGCCGCCCGCCGCTCACCGGAGGAGTGAGCGGTCTGGCTCCGGCTCCGGCATTGTGCTGGATTGCCCCCCGTACGGGAGGGCAGGCACTTGCGGATAGCGATGATCGGTGGCGGCTATGTCGGGCTGGTGTCCGGCGCTTGTTTCGCCGACCTCGGCGTGGACGTCGCGGTGGTCGAGGTCGACCAGGCCAAGCTGGGCGCCTTGAAGGCGGGGCAGATGCCGATCTACGAGCCCGGCCTGGACCGCTTGGTTGCCGACAATGTCGCCGCCGGGCGCCTCAGCTTCGGCGATGACTTGGCCGCGGCGGTGGCCGGGGTCGACGCCGTGTTCATTGCCGTCGGCACGCCGACCCGGCGCGGCGACGGGCACGCGGACGTCTCGTTCGTGAATGCCGCGGCCGAGCAAGTCGCCAAGGCGCTGACCGGCTACGCGGTGGTCGTCACCAAGTCGACCGTGCCGGTGGGCACCGGCCGCCGCATCGCCGAGATCATGCACCGCGCCCGCCCGGATCTCGAGATCGACGTCGCCAGCAACCCGGAGTTCCTGCGCGAAGGCAGCGCAATCGGCGACTTCATGCGCCCCGACCGGGTCGTGATCGGCACCGGCAGCGAGCGTGCGCGCGAGGTGCTGCGCCGGCTGTATCGGCCGCTTTACCTGATCGAGGCGCCGATCCTGTTCACCAACCTCGAAACGGCCGAGCTGACCAAGTACGCCGCGAACTCGTTCCTGGCGATGAAAGTGACCTTCATCAACGAGATGGCAGACCTTTGCGAGAAGGTCGGCGCCGATGTCCACGACGTCGCGCGCGGAATCGGCCTCGACGGCCGCATCGGGCGCAAGTTCCTCCATCCCGGTCCCGGCTTCGGCGGCAGTTGCTTTCCCAAGGACACGCTGGCGCTGATGCGCATCGCCCAGGATTGGGGCGCGCCGTCGCGCCTGGTGGAAGCGACCGTGCAGGTCAACGACGCCCGCAAATCCGGCATGGCCGCACGCATCATCCAAGCCTGCGGCGGCAGCGTGCACGGCAAGACGATCGCGGTGCTCGGCCTCACCTTCAAGCCCGAGACCGACGACATGCGGGACGCTCCGAGCCTGCCGATCATCAACCGCCTCGCCGAGGAAGGTGCCGTCATCCGCGCCTTCGATCCGGTGGGCATGGAGGTGGCGCGCGCTATGCTCCCGGCCAGCGTCGCCTTTTGCGCCGACGCCCATGATGCCGCGCGGGACGCCGATGCGCTGGTCGTGGTCACGGAATGGAACGAGTTCCGCGCTTTGTCGCCGGACCGTTTGAAGCAGTCCATGCGCGGTAAGCTGGTGATGGATTTGCGCAACGTGTTCGACCCGGTGACCATGGCGGCCGCCGGGCTGGACTATCGCGGGATCGGCCGGCCCCAGCCCGTGCGTCCGCCCGGGTAGGGGCCTTGCCAGGGCGGAGGCAACCGCCGAAAACCCGGCCATGAGCGCCGAACCGCACGCAACCCACTTCCCCGCCGGGCGCGAGCTGACGAGCGTCGTGCAGCCACCGACGATCGTCTTCGCCCCGCCCGGGGCTCCGGCGCCGGACGACCTCGCAGCCTTGGCCTGCCCCAATTGCGGCAGCACGAAGGACAAGGCGTTCGTCCTCACCGTCGACGTGCAGCTGCCCGATAACCCGTCCAAGCGGCTGCGCGTGGCCCATTGCCCGGACTGCACCGCGCACTTCTACGACAGCCAGATGCCGCCCGACTACGCCGAGCCCAAGCTCAACGACCGTGGCCGCGTACCGTTCTACGTGCAGCAGGGCGCCGGCGTGTCGCTGATCACGCGTCCGCTGGCGCAACTCCGCCGCGCCCCCGGCGCCGCTTACATGGAGGTGGGGTGCGGCTATGGCTTCGGCCTGGATTTCGCGCTCCGGACCAAAGGCTGGAGCGGCATCGGCATCGACCCGGCACCGCTTGCGGCGCTCGGCCGCGACGCGCTCGGGCTGCCGATCGATCTGCGCTACCTGCGCGATGACGACGAGGCCCGCGGGACCATGGACGTGGTGACCGGGTCCGAGGTGATCGAGCACGTCACCTCCCCGCGCGCCTTCGTCCGCACCCTTCGCGCCATGCTCAAGCCTGGCGGCGTGCTCGTGCTCACCACCCCGAACGGCGACGACATCCGCCCGGACACGCCGCCCGGCATCATCATTCCGCTGCTCTCGCCCAGCCTGCATCTCGTGATCCAGAACCGACACAGCCTGTTGACGCTGCTGCAGCAGGCCGGATTTGCCCATGCCGAGGTGCAGATCGATAGCCACTCCCTGGTGGCCTACGCCAGCGACGCGCCGCTCGACCTCGAGCAGGACCACGCGACGCTGCGGCGGGCTTTGCGCGAGCACTTGCAACGCCGGGCCGAGGCGGTCGACCCGCGCGGCGACCCGTTCGTCGCCTTCGCCGCCCGTGCCTACACCGAAAGCATCAATGACGGCGACATGGGCGCGGCCGACCGTGCCTGGGCGCTGCTGGTGCCGGCTTGCCGCGCCCGGTACGGGTTCGCGCTCGACAGCCTCACGTCGCTGCCCGCTGCCCTGGCGACCTGCAGCCTCGAGGAGATGGCGCGGCTGGTGCCGCTCAACCTCGGCGGCCTGTTGTATGCCCGGGCGATCCGACGCCTGGCAGCCGGCACGCCGCGGCCGGTGCTGGAAACGCAGTTCAAGCTGGCCGCGCAGGCCTGCGACGCGATGCGACGCGCCTTGGGCGAGCTGGCCATGGAGGACGGGCAAACCGAGGACATCGGCTGGACGGCGCAGGCCGAGGCGCTGCTGTGCGCGTTCGAGGCCGGCAGCCCCGATGCGGCCGCACGCCTGGCGGCCCTGCCCGCGGCTCCGAACGGCGGCGAAGCGCGCAAGCGGGAGATCGGCCTGCGCGCCATGACCACCATGGTGAATGCCGGCCGCTACGGACCGGCTCGCGCCCTGGTGGCCGATCTCCGGCTGGACGAGGCACCGTTCGTGGCCGAGGCGATGCCGCTGACGGACGCGGAACGCGACGCCTTGTTCTGCTTGGCGATGCTCGACCTCGAGGCGTCGGCCGACGGACGGCCGCTCGGCCGGCCGGACCTGGCCCGCAGCCGGCTGCGGCGGGTGCTCGACGTGATCCCCGGCGGCGGCACGCTGTGGTGGGCCGCCTTGCGCGGCCTGGCCCAGGCGATGCGCATGCTGGGCGACAATGACGGTGTGGTCGCCCTGGCCGAGCGCACGTGGCGGGACCAGCCCGGGCCGGAGGCAGCTGCTTGGGCACTGACGACGCTGGCGAATGCCGGGCGTTACGACGCGGCGCGGGCGGTGGCCAAGACGTCCGGACTGGACACGGCGCCGTTCTCCCAGCCCGGCATCACGCGGCCGATGAACGATGCCGAACGCGACACCGTGTTCTCGCTGGCGATCCTGGACGTCCAGACCGACGGGCGCCGGGCGGTCGGCGAGCCGGCCATGGCGCGCGGCCGCTTCGCCCGGGTTCGCGGCGCCTGTCCGCCGGGTTCGGAGCTGTGGTTCGCGGCCCTGCGCGGCGAGCTGCAGGCGCTC
This sequence comes from uncultured Alphaproteobacteria bacterium, assembly GCA_963752225.1. Lineage (GTDB taxonomy): Bacteria > Pseudomonadota > Alphaproteobacteria > Acetobacterales > Acetobacteraceae > JBBROS01. The sequence continues at coordinate 994,454 of CAVVXS010000007.1, forward strand.
GACATGCTCGACGCGATCGACGAGGCGGCCGCCCTGACAGGAGACGTGGCGGCGGCGTTCCCGGACGTGAAACTCCCTCCAGACATCCTGGCCCGCATCGGGAAAGCCTGAGCGTGGTCCGCAGCTCGATCGGCAGGTGGTTCTACCAAGGCTACCTGGTCATCCGTTATCGCGTGTTGCCGGCGATCGGGCACGAGTTCGTCCGGCACCGCAACCCGAGCCAGATCGTCAGCCGCTGGCCGGATGGGGAGATCCCGCTCGGCGGCCGCGTGTGCATCTTCGCCCATTGGGACGGGGCCGGCGACGTCCGACCGCACGTGATGCATCAGGTCCGCAGCCTCGCCGCGGCCGGGATGTCGGTGATGTTCGTGACCAATGCGGGCAGGCTGCGCCCGGATGTGCTGGAAGCGCTGAAGCTGGTCTGTGCCGGGGTGATCGTGCGCCGCAACGTCGGCTACGATTTCGGCGCCTGGCGCGAGGGCGTGACGCAATTGGCGCTGCCGCGGCCGAACACCGAGATGGTGGTGATCGCCAACGACAGCGTTTATGGCCCGCTCCGTTCGGTGGCCGACCTGTTCGCAAGCATCGACTTCGCCGTGGCCGACGTTTGGGGCTGTACCGAGAGCTGGCAGTCCCGCTACCACCTGCAATCCTATCTGATGGCGTTCAGCCCGCGGGTGGTCGCCAGCGAGACGTGGCGCAAATACTGGGCCGGGGTCGTGCCGACATGGTCCAAGACTTGGCTGATCCTGCTCTATGAGATCGGCTTGACGCAGGCCTTGCTGCGCGCCGGGTTCACCTGCCGGGCGATCTGGCCGTACAAGGCGCTGCTCGCCGACATCGACGTCGGCCTGCTCAACACCAAGCGGCTCGAGGACGCCGAGGGCGGCCCCGACATAGCCGACCCGATCGTGCAGGCGCGGCGCCGTCATGCGTTGCGGTTGCGCGAGGCGGTCGCGGACCGCACGCCGCTCAACCCGACCAGCGATCTCTGGCGGCAACTGCTGGCCGCCCGGTTTCCGTTTATCAAGCGCGAACTGCTGCGGGATAATCCGACCCGCGTGCCGGACGTCGTGGAATGGCGGGACGTGGTCGCCGAGATCGCCGAAACCAGCCTGGCGCCGATCGAGCGGGATTTGCAGCGGACGTTGCGGAACCGGACACCTTAGGACCGGCCGGCGAGAGATCCCCGGGTCGAGCCCCGGGGATGACGACTCGTAAGCCGGCCCTCAGACCTTCTCGACCTGGCTGTATTCCAATTCCACCGGGGTCGAGCGGCCGAAGATCGAGACGCTGACCTTGAGGCGGCCCTTCTCCTCGTCCACGTCCTCAACGGTGCCGTTGAAGCTGGTGAACGGGCCGTCGGCGACGCGGACCTGCTCGCCGATTTCGAACAGCACGGCCGGACGCGCGCGTTCCACGCCCTCGGCGCTTTGCTTGATGATCCGCTCGGCTTCGGCGGCGCTGATCGGCGTCGGCCGGGTCTTGGTCCCGAGGAAGCCGGTGACCTTGGGGGTGTCCTTGATCAAGTGCCAGGTTTGGTCCGTCATCTCCATGTTGACCAGGACGTAGCCGGGAAAGAACTTGCGTTCGGCGTTGACCTTTTGGCCGCGGCGCACCTCGACCACGTCCTCGGCGGGCACCAGCACTTCGTCGACGAGATCGGCCAGGCCCTTCTGCGCCGCCTGCTCCTTGACCTGCTGGGCGATCTTCTTCTCGAAGCCGGAGTAGACGTGGACGACATACCAACGCTTGGCCATTTGCGAAACGATCCCTAGGGCATGACCTGTCGGATCATGCTCTGCTTGACTGAAGAACGAGCAGCTCGACCCGGTGACCAGGGCGCCGCTCTAAAATCCGACGCCGAACAGCGCCCGCACACCGACGCCGATCACCTGATCGGCGACAAAGAAGAACACCGCCGCCAAGCCCGACAGCGCGAACACCAGCCCGGTCGTGACCAGGGTTTCCTTGCGCGACGGCCATGTCACCTTGGCGATCTCGGCCCGCACTTCGCGGACGAACTTTGCCGGGTCAATCGCCACCGCCATCTTCCACCCACTCCATCGACACACCGCACGCGCCAAAGCGGAATTGCTGACGCCGCACCGGCCAGGCGCCGCGTGCCGGCCGGTCCTGGCAGGGGTGGAGGGTCTCGAACCCCCAACCTCCGGTTTTGGAGACCGGCGCTCTAGCCAATTGAGCTACACCCCTGCACAGCCCGGATGCACCCCTCCAGCCGGCGATCCGGCCGGGAGGCGCTTGCAGCCGCGCGAGCGCGCTAAAGAGGGCCACGGGCGGGCATTGTCAAGCCTGCGAGGCCGTGTGGGACTTGGCCCGATCGGCCGTAAACTCGGAGTCATGGGAGGCGCTTCATCTCCCGCATCGCAGCGATGCGGCTTATAGCAACGGCAGAGATGAACAGCGTCCGACTTCGCCCCTCCCTCGCCGGGGTCTCGCCCGCATCGCGCTGGCACGGCCGGCCCGGCGACCGCCGGCGCGCTTGGACCGTTGCCGCGTCGCTGCTGCTGCATGCGCTCGCGGTGGCGGCGCTGCTGAGCATTCCCCGGCGCGAGGAGGGCGAGACGACGACCGCGCCGTCGTACGAGCTGATGTTCGAGGGCGGCCAAGGCACACCGGCGCCGACGCCACCGGCCGACACGGCGCCGCCCCCGACACCGGCGCCACCCGCGCCCGACCTGCCGCAGACGCCGTCCGAGCCGCCGCCGCAGCAGCAGCCCGACTCGGAGGTGCTGCCCGGCCCGGAAACGCCCGCCCCGGAGTCGCCGCCCGATCCGGCCGCACCGGAGCAGCCGCCGCCCGCCACGGCTGAGCCGGCGCCTGAGCTGACACTGCCGCCCGTTCCGACACCCGCCGAACCGCTGCCGGCGCCCCCCGCTCCGGCTCAAACCGCTCCGACCACGCCCGCGCCCGCGCCCCCTGCGGACGTGCCCGACCTGCAGGCGCCGCCGGCCGCGACAACCCCGCCCGCGCCAGCGCCGGCGGCGCCGCGTCCGCCCGACGTCCGCCTGGATCTGCCGCAAACGCCTGCCCCGCCGCCACCGCTGCCGGATCTCGCCACGCCCGCTCCGGCGCCACCCGCACCGCCCCCGCCGCCGCCCCGGGCGCGTCCGCGCACCGCGCCGCCGCCCGGCACGTTCGGCAACCCGATGGATCTCAGCTTCAACTCGGCGCCGTCGCGGGCACCGGCGCCCCGCGTGACCGCGCCGCGCGGCAGCGTGGCGTCACGGTCGCTGGACCTGTCTCCCGGCGTGCCGAAGGGGCCGGATCGCTCGGACATGTTCTTCGACGCCCGCGCTGCCCGGATCGGCGGCGATTGGCGGGAAGCGCTGAAGACCTACTGGGTCAACCATCGATACTACCCGAGGCAGGCGGCGGAGAACGGCGAGGATGGCTCGGTCGACGTGGAACTGACCGTCGGCGGCAACGGACGGGTGCAATCGGTGGTGCTGAAATCCCGGTCCGGCTCGACGTTCATCGACATGGCGGCGGTCGGAACCTGGCGGAACGCGCAACTGCCGCCGCTGCCGCCGGAACTCGGCAACCCCTATACGTTCACCATTACGATCAATTACATCCTGCTCCGCTGATGCGGCCGCCCTCGGCGAGCCCGCACGGGCGCAATCGGGAGGGTGGAGCGGGCGAAGGGAATCGAACCCTCGTCAGAAGCTTGGAAGGCTACCGCATTACCACTATGCTACGCCCGCAGTGCCGTCGTTGTAGCGCTTAGGCGCCGGGTTCGGCAACCACGCGCGTCTCGAACTGGGCCGGGGACGTCACTTCCAGCATCTCGAGGTCGTCGCTGTGGGTCACCTCGCGGTGCGCCACCCCGGGCGGCTGGTAGACCGAGCTGCCGGCCTGTAGCCGGACCCGGCCGATGTCGGCATATTCGAACTCCACCCAGCCGCGCAGGACGTAGACCATCTGGAAATCGAGTGAGTGGGTGTGCCATTGCGCCGCCGCGTGCTCGCCGGGCACGGCCCGGATCACGTGGGCGCCGAAGCCGCCGCGGGAGGCGTCGGCCACGCCGAGGTCGCGGTAGGCGAAAAACTGGCGCAACCCGCAGTCGAAGCCCGCCGGGTCGTCGTGGCGCACGGTGGTGTTGCCGGCCACGCGCTCCTGCACCGATGCGTCGCTCATCGTTTATTCCTCCCGTGCATCTTGGCCGCGATCATGGCACCACTTCGCCCGGCGATGAAACCGGAGACCCCATCATGTCCGAAGGACTTCCGCACGAGGCGCATCACGGTGGCGAAAACAAGCGCGTCGCGCTGCTGATCGCCGTGCTGGCGCTTTGCCTGGCGGTGGTCGAGACCGGAGCCAAGAGCGCCCAAACGGAAGCCATCAGCCGCAACGTCGAAAGCACCGACACGTGGTCGTTCTACCAGGCCCGCACCGTCCGCCAAACGACAGTGCGGGCGGCGGCCGACCTTGCGGACTTCCTCAAGCCGGCCGACCCGGCAGTGCAGGACGCCCTGCAGAAACAACAGACCACCTGGCGCGACACCGCCAACCGCTGGGAGGATGATCCTAAAGGCGGCGACGGCAAGAAGCAGCTCGCCGAAAAGGCCCGCCATATCGAGGAGCAGCGAGAAACCGCCATGGCCCGCTACCACCTGTACGAGTACGGCGCCGCCCTGCTTCAGGTCGCCATCGTGGTCGCCTCGGCATCCATCATCACCGGCGTCGCCCTGCTCGGGGCCGGCGGCGTGGTGCTCGGCTTGGGTGGGGTCGCACTCGGCGTCGTCGGCTTCCTAGCGCCACACGCCCTGCACATCTGACCGGCGCGGGCGCGAAACCGGGAGGGCGGTCAGAACAGCTTCCGTCCCGGCCCGTACATCACGACTAAGTCGCTGGGATCGGCGACGTTCAGCATGGCGCGGGCCCGTTCATCAAGCGTGTCGGGGTCGAGGTGCTGGCTGCGCAGCCCCGCCACCCGCCGCTCCATCACGTCCCGGTCCGTTTCGAACCGCTTGAGCTCGGCCTGCACCGCCTTCAGCTGCGTTTGCCGGATCGCGTAGCTCTGAAGGCCCCGATCGCCCTGCGTCGCGTTCCAGCAAAAATATCCGACGAGGCCCAGGAACAGCGTCGGCGCCACCGTTGCCCGGACCGTGTTGCCCATGAAATCGCTGAAACCCATCGTGCCCGCTCCACCTCGGTCACGGGGACTTTACATCAACGCCGGCGCAGAAGCAGCAGAAAACTAACGCTTCAGGATGGTCCGTCCGGCATATCGTGCGGCCGGGCCAAGCTCCGCCTCGATGCGGATGAGCTGGTTGTACTTGGCCGTCCGGTCGCTCCGGGCCAGCGACCCGGTCTTGATCTGGCCGCAGTTAGACGCGACAGCGAGGTCGGCGATGGTGCTGTCCTCGGTCTCGCCGCTCCGGTGGCTCATCACGGTGGTGAACCGCGCCCGCTGCGCCATTTCGATTGCATCGAGGCTTTCGGACAGCGTCCCGATCTGGTTCACCTTGACCAGGATGGAGTTGGCGGTGCCGGTCTCGATCCCGCGCCGCAAGCGCTCGGTGTTGGTCACGAACAGGTCGTCGCCAACGAGTTGGACCTTCGCGCCCAGCATGTCGGTCAGGTGCTTCCAGCCGTCCCAGTCGTCCTCGGCGCAGCCATCCTCGATGCTGACGATCGGATAGCGGGCGCAGAGGTCGGCGAGGTAGGCGACCATGCCGGCGGCGTCGAGCGCCTTGCCCTCGCCGTCCATCTTATACTGCCCGTTCGCGAAGAACTCGGTGCTGGCGCAGTCGAGCGCGAAGGTGACGTCCTCGCCCGGGCGGTAGCCGGCCGTTTCGCAGGCGCGGCTGATGAAGCCCAACGCCTCGTCGGCCGATTTCAGGCCGGGGGCGAAGCCGCCCTCGTCGCCCACGTTGGTGTTGTGCCCGGCGTCGTGCAGCTGCTTCTTCAGCGCCTGGAACACTTCGGATCCCATCCGCACCGCGTCGGCGAAGGTCGCGGCGCCGACCGGCTGGATCATGAATTCTTGGATGTCGATCGGGTTGTCGGCGTGCTTGCCGCCATTGACGATGTTCATCATCGGCACCGGCAGGGTGCGCGCGAACACGCCGCCGACATAGCGGTACAATGGCAGGCCGTAATCGTCGGCCGACGCCTTGGCCACCGCCAGCGACACGGCGAGGATCGCGTTGGCGCCCAGCCGCGACTTGTTCGGGGTGCCGTCGAGATCGACCATGAGCGCGTCGAGCTTGACCTGGTCGGTCGCATCCATGCCGCCGATCGTGTCGAAGATCTCGCCTTCGACGTTGCTGCACGCGGTGCGCACGCCCTTGCCGCCGTAGCGGGCCTTGTCGCCGTCCCGCAATTCGACCGCCTCGTGGGCGCCGGTGCTGGCGCCGGACGGGACGGCGGCGCGGCCCATGCTGCCGCTTTCCAGCACGACATCCACCTCGATGGTCGGGTTGCCGCGGCTGTCGAGGATCTCGCGGGCGACGATATCGGCGATGGCGCTCATTGCGGGTCCGTCCGTCCAGGCTGTTGCTCGGCTTCGGGTTAGCAGGTCCGCGCCGGACCGGCTAGCGGAGCGGCTTGGTCATGAACACGCTGGTGGCAATGGCGCCGGGCGGCATGGCGCGGTAGGCCCCAAACGCCTCGCAGCGACGGAAGCCGGAGCGGTCGTAGAACCGGATGGCGGCGTGCTGGCGATCGCCGGTTTCGAGCCAAAGCGTCACGTAGCCGGCCGCCTTCGCCTCCGCCTCGACCCGCACGAGCAAGGCCGCTGCCGCCCCGCTGCCGCGTGCGGCGGGCTGGACGAACATGCGCTTCAACTCGGCCAAGCCATCGAGCAAAGCGACCCCGCAGCAACCGACCGCGTTGCCGTCCTGCCGGGCGAGAAAGAAGCGGATATGCGGCTGGAACAGCGCATCCAGCTTCAGGCCGTGCCGCTGCTCGGCCGCGTAGTGCGCCGACAATTCGGCCTCGAGCGCTTCGACTAGGCCGCGGACCTCGTCGGTCGGACCGGTCGCCGGCTCGACCGAGATCACTCGGCGGCGACCTTCTGCCGGGCCTTCACCAGCGCCACGGACGGCACCAGCAACGCGACCAGCAGCGTCGAAAGCGCGATCAGGAACACGGCCCAGAACGTGGTGTGAAGCGCGCTGGCAAGGGCGTCGCGGATGGCCGCATCCCCGGCAACTAGGCCCGGATGGTCCAGCAGCTGCCGGATCTGGTCGAACTCGACCGTGTCGCTGCCGGGAGCGCGGTGCGACAGGCTGTAGTTCAGCACCGCGCCCAGCACGGTCGCGCCGAGCGTGCTGCCGAGGTTGCGGGAGAAGATGTTGGATGCGGTGGCGGTGCCGCGCTCGGCCCAGCCGACGCTGTCCTGGATGATCACGATTGCCGAGGTGCTCAGGAACCCCATGCCGAGGCCGATCACCAACGACCCGGCGCCGGCGACCATCGGCGACGTGCCCGGCGCCAGCAACACGAAGGCGACGCCGCCCAGCGGCAGCAGCGCACCGCCGACCAGGAGGGTGCGGCGCAGGCCGAGCCGGCCGAAGGTGCGGGCGGCCGTGGTGGCGCCGATCGGCCATCCCAGCACCATCATCGTCAGCGCGAACCCGGCCACCATCGCCGACTGCCCGAGCACGCCCTGCACATACATCGGCAGAAAGGTGGTGAGCCCGATCACGGTCATGCCGCTCAGCAAGGTGGCGGCGTTGGCGGTGGCGATCGGACGACGCGACCACAGGCCGAACGCCACCATCGGATCGCGCGCCCGCAACTCCTGCAGCACGAACAGGACGGCGGTGACCGCGAACACGACGCCTGCGATGACGGTGGCGAACTGGCTCTCGGTCCCGACCCAGGTCAGCGCCAGCATCAGCGCGGCAATCGAGACGGTGAACAGCGACGCGCCCGCCACGTCCACATGCCGCGCGGTGCGGCCAACGTCCTCATGCAGGAAGCGCCAGAACCCGAACGCCGACGCCATGCCGACCGGGACGTTGATCCAGAACACCCAGGCCCAGCTCGCATGCTGGATGATCAGCCCGCCGGCAAGCGGCCCGAGCACCGACGACACCCCCCACACGCTGGCGAGCCAACCCTGCACGCGGCCGCGCTCGCTGGCGGGGTAGAGGTCGCCGACCACCGTCAGCGCCACCGGCTGGATTGCCCCAGCGCCAACCCCCTGCAGCAGGCGGAACGCAATCAGCGACGGCATCGACCACGCAAAGCCGCACAGCACGGAGCCTACCAGGAAGATGGCAATGCCGACCAACAGCACGGGCTTTCGGCCATACAAGTCGGACAGCTTGCCGAACACCACCGTGGTCGCGGTCTGCGTCAGCAAGAACGAAGAGAAAACCCAGGAATAGAGGTGCAGGTCGCCGAGCTGCCCGGCGATCTGCGGCATCGCGGTTGAGACGATCGTCGCCTCGATGGCGATCATGAACATGCCGGCCATCACGGACGCGACGACAAACGGACGGCGAATCTGTGGGTTCGGCATCAGTGCAACGTAGTGGCGATGCTGCGCCGCAAAACATGCGTTCCGTGCAGGGCAGATCGCAAACCGGCGTGAGGAACTAGCGCCGAAGTCGCAAAGCCGGCTGCTCGATCCACAGCCGGGACGCGAGGCCAAGCAGCACCGTCAAGGGCGCGGCGGCCAGAACGAGGCCGCTAGCCCCGATCGCCGGGCCGGCTGTCGCGACCACCGCCTGCTGCACCGGGAAGGCGTATAAGTAGGTGCCATACGAGATGTCCAGCGGCGGAACGGCGACTGGCCGGGCCAAGCCGAACCAAAACACGATGTAGGGAAGGGCCAGATGCAGGGTGAGCGGCGCCAGCCCTGTCCCCGCCGTAATGGCGAAGGCGGCCGCAAGCGCAAGTGCGAAGGAGCCACGCAGCGGCACCCGGTCCGCATAAACCCAGACCGCCGCGCCCATCAGGAAATGCAGCACGCAGTCCACGATCGAGGCGACGGTCAGGCTGGCGAGGAAGGCCGGCGCCAATCCGGCACGGGCGGCGAGAACGGCGCTCAGCAAGGCCCAGCCGCCCGCCAACGGGAGCAGCACCCGGACAGGGCGCAACAACCCGGCCAGCGACAAGGCCAGCAGCCCGGCATAGCAAAGCGCCTCGATCCGCAACGTCCAGAGCGAGCCGTTGACGGCGCGCGGCAGCGGGTTGGCGTCGAATACGCCCGGTAGTCCAAGTGGCGGGCTGAACACGAGCGAGCGGGCAACGGCGACCCAGGTAGCCGGGTCGCCGAGATAAGCCATGGCCGGCCGGGACGTGAACGCCGTCCCGATCACGAGCGTTTGCAGCAGGACGGCGACGACGAACGCCGGCCAGATCCGCAGGACGCGGGCGCGGACGTAATCGCGCCACGGATGCAGCTGGGCGGACCGGGCGATCAGGAAGCCGCTGAGCACGAAGAATGCCGCCACCGCCAAGCCGCCGCCATCGATCGTGTGGCCAAGCAGGCGCGCCACCGGCTCATCGTCGGGGTGGCCGGTCAGCACGTAGGCGTGGCTGGCAAGTACGGTCAGGGCGGCTGCCAGGCGCACGGCGTCGAAGTTGTTGCGGCCGGTGGCGAACCGGGCGGCGACGGTTTCGGCGGGGCCGCCCAGCCTCACCCCGCCTTCGACAGGTCGTCGAACGCCTTCAGCCGGCTCAGCAAGGCCGGCATTTCGTGCAGCGGGATCATGTTGGGGCCGTCGCTCGGCGCGTGGTCCGGGTCGGCGTGAGTTCTCGATGAACAGCGCGGCCACGCCCGCCGCCAACGCGGCCCGGGCCAGCACCGGCGCGAACTCGCGCTGCCCGCCCGACGAGGCGCCCTGCCCGCCGGGCTGCTGCACCGAGTGGGTCGCGTCGAACACCACCGGATAGCCGGTGCGCGCCATGATCGGCAGGCCGCGGAAATCCGTCACCAACGTGTTGTAGCCGAACGAGGCGCCGCGCTCGGTCAGCAGGATGCTTTCATTGCCGGTCTCGGCGATCTTTGCGGCCACGTGCTGCATGTCCCAAGGTGCCAGGAACTGCCCTTTCTTCACGTTGACCGTCCGCCCGGTTTCGCCGGCGGCGATCAGCAGGTCGGTTTGCCGGCACAGGAAGGCGGGGATCTGCAGCACGTCCACCGCCTCGGCCGCCGGGTCGCATTGGCTCACGTCGTGCACGTCGGTCAGCACCGGAATGCGGAACCGCTCGCGTACCGAGGCCAGGATCGCCAACCCCTTCGACAACCCGACGCCGCGGGCCGCGCTGGCACTGGTCCGGTTGGCTTTATCGAAACTCGACTTGTAGATCAGCGGCACCCCGGCCACGGCGCAGATGGAAACGAGCGCGTCCGCTGTTTCCAGCGCATGCGCCTCGCTCTCGATCTGGCACGGCCCGGCGATCAGCACGAAGGGCCGGTCATTGGCCACGTCGATGTCGCGCACCCGGACCCGGCGCGGCCCGGCCGGCTCGTCGTCCGCTTCGGAGTCGGCCGTGCTCACATCGTCAGACAAGACGCGATTGCCTCACTGCTGCGCCGATGAAGCCCGAGAACAGCGGGTGCGGGTCCAGCGGCTTGGATTTCAGCTCGGGATGGTATTGAACGCCGATATACCACGGGTGACCCGGCAGTTCGACCGTCTCCGGCAGCACCCCGTCCGGCGACATGCCGGCAAAGCGCAGCCCGGTTCGCTCCAGGAGCTCGCGGAAGTTGATATTGACCTCGTAGCGATGCCGGTGCCGCTCGCTGATGCGGGTGCTGTCATAGACCCGCGCGATCAGCGACTCCGGATCGAGCTCGGCCGGGTAGGCGCCGAGGCGCATGGTGCCGCCGAGGTCCATGCCCTCCTCGCGCCGCTCGACCTCGTTGCCGCGCGCCCACTCCGTCAACAGGCCGACGACCGGCGTCTCGCAGGGGCCGAACTCGGTGCTGGACGCGTCCTCGAGCTGCGCCATGTTCCGCGCGCACTCGATCACCGCCATCTGCATGCCGAAGCAGATGCCGAAGAACGGCACTCGCCGCTCGCGGGCGAACCGCACGGCGGCGATCATCCCCGGCGTGCCGCGCTCGCCGAAGCCGCCCGGCACCAGGATGCCGTGCACGCCTTCGAGCCGGCTGACGGCGTCGGGCTGCTCGAACACCTGGCTGTCCACCCAGTCGAGCACGACGCGCACCCGGTTGCGCACGCCGCCGTGGATCAGCGCCTCCGACAGGCTTTTATAGCTGTCGAGCAGGCTCGTGTACTTGCCCACCACCGCGATCCGCACCTCGCCGTCCGGCGCCCGCACCACGTCGACGATGCGCTGCCAGGGCGTGAGGTCCGGGTCGTGCTCGAACGGCAGCTCGAAGTGACGCAGGACCTCCCGGTCCATGCCTTCCTCGTGGTAGCTGATCGGCACGGCATAAATCGTGTCCACGTCCAAAGCGGCGATCACCGCTTGCGGCCGGACGTTGCAGAAATTCGCCAGCTTGCGCCGCTCCGCCTCGGGGATCTGCCGGTCGCAGCGGCACAGCAGCATGTCGGGCTGGATGCCGGCGTTCTGCAGCTCCTTGACCGAATGCTGGGTCGGCTTGGTTTTGAGCTCCCCGGCCGAGGGGATGTAAGGCACCAAAGTGAGGTGGACGAACATCGTCCGCTCCTCGCCCATGTCGTTGCCGAGCTGCCGGATGGCTTCCAGGAACGGCAGGCTCTCGATGTCGCCGACGGTGCCGCCGATCTCGATCAGCGCGAAGTCGACGTCGTCGGTTTCGCGGGTGATCGCCTCCTTGATGGCGTCGGTGATGTGCGGGATCACCTGCACCGTGCCGCCCAAATAGTCGCCGCGCCGTTCCTTGGCGATCACCTCGGAATAGATGCGGCCGGTGGTGGCGTTGTCCGCCTTGGTCGCGTGCACCCCGGTGAAGCGCTCGTAATGGCCGAGGTCGAGGTCCGTCTCGGCGCCGTCGTCGGTGACGAACACCTCGCCGTGCTGGGTCGGGCTCATCGTTCCGGGGTCGACGTTGAGATAGGGGTCCAGCTTGCGCAGCCGCACCCGGTAGCCGCGCGCTTGCAGCAACGCGCCGAGCGCCGCCGAGGCCACGCCCTTCCCGAGCGAGGAGACCACGCCGCCGGTGATGAAAACGAACCGCGTCATGGACGCCCTGCTTACAGCAACGGGCGTGCCGGGTGAAACGCCCACGCCGGAATCCTTAATTGGTGGGGACGGCGGGCGGTCGCGGCGTCGCGGGCGTGACCGGCGCCAGCTGCGAATTGGGCGCGGCGGGGCTCGTGGCCGTGCCGCTCGTCGCCGGTGGCGCCCCGGACAGCGCCGGGCCCGATGCGGACGTGCCGACCGGCGCCGGCGGGTTGTCCAGGATCGACCGCCCGGCGCCGACCGTGCCGCGGTTCAACAATGCGAGCGACAGCGACAGCACGAAGAAGATCGTGCCCAGGATCGCGGTCGTGCGGGTCAGGAGGTTTGCGGTGCCGCGGCCGGACATGAAGCCGCCCATGCCCTGCGACGTGCCGATGCCCAAGCCGCCGCCTTCGCTGCGCTGGATCAGCACGACGCCGATCAGGGCCAAGGTGACGAACAGGTGGATGATCAGCAGGACGGTGGTCATGTTGCGCGGGTTCTATGCGCTCCATCCGGCGTTGGGAAGTGCGCCCGGGCAGTCATGCCCGAACGGCGGCGGCAGCGATGGCGAGAAACTCGGCGGCCACCAGGCTCGCGCCGCCCACCAGCGCCCCGCCGACCTCCGGCAGCGCCAGCAAGCTCGCGGCATTGCCGGGCTTGACCGAGCCGCCGTACAGGATGCGCACCCCGCGCCCGGCCTCGCCCAGGCTGGACACGAGCTGGCCGCGGATCGCCGCATGCATCGCGGCCACGTCCTCCTCGGTCGCAGTGCGGCCGGTGCCGATGGCCCAGATCGGCTCGTAGGCGACGACGCCGGTGAACCCGGCCGGCACGCTGCCGTCGATCTGCGACGCCACGACCACCTCGGCATTGCCCGACAGGCGGTGGTGCTCGGTTTCGCCGACGCAGATGATCGGGGTGAGGCCGGCGGCGGCGGCGGCCTCGGCCTTGCGCCGCACCATCGGGTCGCTTTCGCCATGTTCGGCGCGGCGTTCCGAATGGCCGACGATCACCCAAGTGGCGCCGGCGTCGCGCAGCATCGCGGCACTCACGTCGCCGGTATGGGCGCCGCTCGGCTCCTCGTGGCAGTCCTGGCCCCCGGCCGCGACGGCGCTGCCTCCCAGCACCTTGGCCACCGCCGCCAGCACTGTCGCCGGTGGGCACAGCAGCAGGTCGCAGCCGCCCGGCCCGGCCCCGTCGCGCACCGCCTGCGCCAGGGCGATCGCGTCCGCGCGCAACCCGTTCATCTTCCAATTCCCGGCAATCAGTTGGCGCATCTCGCTCCCCTCGCCTCGCATCCCCGTCCTATAATGGAGGCGGCCGGTGCGGGGAACGCCGCTGGTCAAGCGTGCGGGCCTTACCTATGGTGCGGCCCGTTTCAGGGACACCTCCGTTGATCATCACCGCACCATGCTCGCCCAGATCCGCCGCTTTCTGAACACGAAGCCCGCGCGGCTGTTCTTTGTCGTGCTGATCGTGCCGTTCGTGATGTGGGGCGTGGCCGACGTCGCCAGGAACTTCGGATCCGGCACCTCGCTGGCCACCGTCGGCGCGCGCCAGATCGAGCCGCCGGAGTTCCAGGAAGCGTATCGGCAGCAGATGCAGCAGGCGATCCGCATGATGGGCGGCAAGGCCGATCCGACGCCCGCCATCCGCCGGGGCGTCGCCGGCCAGACGATGGAGCGGCTGGTGATCCAGGCGGCGATCGCCAACGAGGTCCAGCGCCTTGGGATCGTGGTGCCCGACGAGGCGGTTCGGCAGGCAGTGTTCGACATCCCGGCGTTCCGCGGCGCCAGCGGCAGCTTCGACCGGCAGCGGTTCGAGCAGGTGCTGCGGCAGAACAACCTCAACGAGCCGCGCTTTCTCGACCTGATGCGCGGCGACCTCGGCCAGCGACAGTTGATGGAGGCAGTCCAGGTCGGCGGCACCACGCCCGAGACGCTGCTGAAGCAAGTGTTCGCGTTCCAGCGCGAGCAGCGCGTGGCCGAGCTGGTCGAGCTGCCGTTTTCCGCCGTGCCCCAGCCGCCGGCGCCGAGCGCCGACGATCTGAAGCGGGCCTACGAGGACGATCCGCAGCGTTACAGCGCGCCCGCTTATCGCCGGATCAAGGCCGTCGTGCTGTCGCCCGACACGGTTGCCCGCGGCATGGATGTGCCGGACGCGGACCTCCAAGCCTATTACCAGGCGCACAAGGGCGAGTTCGGCGGCCCCGAGAAGCGCACCGTCCAGGTGGTGGTGGCGCAGGACGAGGCGGCGGCCAAGACGCTCGCCGACGCCTGGATCGCCGGCGCCGATTGGGCAACGATGCAGCGCGCCGCCGCCGCCGTCAGCGCCTCCGCAGCACAGATCGACGACGCCGCGCGTGCCGACATCCCCGGTGACGAACTGGCCGAGGCAGCCTTCGGGGCGCCCGCCGAGACCGTGACCGGCCCGATCAAGTCCCCCTTCGGCTGGCAGGTGCTGCGGGTCGAGAAGGTCACTCCCGGCAACGAACGGCCGTTCGAGGCGGTCCGCGACGAGATCCGCAGCCGGGTCGCGCGGGAGCGGGCCGTGGACGAGGTCTACGCCCGTGCCAACAAGCTCGAGGATGCGCTATCAGCCGGCACCGCGCTCGATGACTTGCCCGGCGACCTCGGCGTGGCCGGCGTCGTTGGCACGCTCGACGACAAGGGCAACACGCCCGAAGGCGAGCCGGCACCGATCCCAGGCGCTCCGGCGCTGCGGCAAGCGATTATCACCAGCGCCTTCGCGACGCCCAAGAACGAGCCGGCCAAGATGATCGAGGGACCGGACCAGTCCTATTACGCGCTGACGGTCGAGGACACGACCGAGCCGAAAGTGCGTCCGTTCGAGGCGGTCGAGGCGCAGGTGCGGGAGAATGTCGAGCACGACGCCCGCCGCCATGCGCAGGAGCTGGTCGCGGCCAAGCTGCTGACCGCCGCCAAAACCGGCTCGCTCGACGACGCGGCGACGGTGGCCGGGGTGCGGGCGGAGCGCACGCCGCCGATCGGCCGTTCGACGCCGACCGAGGGAGTGGCGGCCGAACTGGTCCAGCCCTTGTTCGGCATGAAGCTGAACGACGCCACCATGATCGAAACGCCGTCCGGCTTTCTCGTCGCCAAGCTGGTCGAGGTGACCTCGCCGGACCCGGCGACCGATCCGGCGGGCGCCGGGCAGATGCGCACCGCGCTGACCCGCTCGATCGACCAGGATATCGAGATCACCTATGCGGCGGCGCTGCGCGACCGTGCCAAGCCGACCGTCAACCAGGCAATGCTGGAAAGCTTGATCCAGTGACCCGCCACCAGATCCTTCACCCGACCGGAGTTCGGCGATGAACGCCATCGTGTCCCCGTCCGAGGCTGCCTGCCTCGCCGCCTATAACGCGGGCCGGGGCACGCTGATCTGGTCGACCTATGTCGCCGACCTCGAGACGCCGGTCGCCGCCTACATGAAGCTCGCCGCCGGGCGGCCCAACTCGTTCCTGCTCGAAAGCATCGAGAACGGCTCGGCGCGCAGCCGCTACTCGATCATCGGCATGACGCCCGACCTCGTGTGGCGCTGCCGCGCCGGCGTCGCCGAGCTGAACCGCCATGCCCGCAGCGCGCCGCACGCCTTCGTGCCCGACGAGCGGCCGGCGCTCGACAGCCTGCGCGCCGTGATCGCCGAGACGCGGATGGAGATCCCCGACCATCTGCCGCCGATGCTGGGTGGCCTCGTCGGCTATCTCGGCTACGACATGGTGCGGCAGATGGAACGTCTGCCGGACAAGAACACCGACGCGCTCGGCGTGCCCGAGGCGGTTCTGCTCCGCCCCACCCTGTTCGCGGTGTTCGACAACGTCCGCGACGAGCTGACGCTCGCGGCGCCGATTTATCCGCAGCCCGGCGTTCCCGCCGACCTCGCCTGGTCCACCGCGCAAGCGGCGCTGGCCGAAGCGTCGGCGGCGCTGCAGCGGCCGCTGCCCCACGCCGTTCCACCGGTGGCACTCCCTGCCCTGCCGGAGCCTGCGTCGAACATGACCAAGGCCGAGTTCATGGCGGTCGTGGAGCGCATGAAGGAATACATCTTCGCCGGCGACGCGTTCCAAGTCGTGCCGAGCCAGCGCTTCTCGGTGCCGTTCGCCTTGCCGCCGTTCGCGCTTTACCGCTCGTTGCGCCGGGTCAATCCGGCGCCGTTCCTGGTGTTCCTCGACTTCGGCGGCTTCTCGGTTGTCGGCAGCTCGCCCGAGATCCTGGTGCGGCTGCGGGACGGGACCGTCACCATCCGGCCGCTCGCCGGCACCCGCAAGCGCGGCGCCAACAAGGACGAGGACGAGGCGCTGGCCCGCGAGCTGCTGGCCGACCCGAAGGAACGGGCCGAGCACCTGATGCTGCTCGACCTCGGCCGCAACGACGTCGGCCGGGTCGCCGAGTTGGGCACGGTCAAGGTGGTGGAAAGCTTCGCCATCGAGCGGTTCAGCCACGTGATGCACATCTCCAGCACGGTCGAGGGCAAGCTCAAGCCCGGCCTTGACGCACTCGACGCGCTGGTCGGCGGCTTCCCCGCCGGCACGCTCACCGGCGCACCGAAGATCCGGGCGATGGAGATCATCGAGGAGCTGGAGCCGACCCGGCGCGGCATCTACGCCGGCTGCATCGGCTACTTCGCCGCGAACGGCACCATGGACACCTGCATCGGCCTGCGCACCGCGGTGGTGAAGGACGGCACCATGTACGTCCAGGCCGGCGGCGGCGTGGTGGCCGACAGCACGCCCGAAGGCGAATACGAGGAAACCCGGCAAAAGGCGCGCGCCCTGTTCCGCGCGGCCGAAGACGCCGTCCGCTTCGCGGCGCTCAAGTGATCTCCCGCTTCGTTCCGTCCGTCATGATCGCGCTCGACCCGGCCATTCACGCCGCGTCGCTGCCGCTTTCGCGGGCTCGTAACCTGCACCCCGCACACGCTTACCCGCGGTGGAGCGGGGACTGCGTGGGCGGCCGGATCAAGTCCGGCCATGGCGTCGGTTGGATGAGCGCAATCGGAGCGAGACCATGATCCTCCTGATCGACAACTACGACAGCTTCACCTTCAACCTGGTCCACGTGCTCGGCGACGTCGGCGGGCAGTGCGAGGTGGTGCGCAACGACCGCATCACCGCCGCCGAGGCACTCGACCGCAAGCCCGAAGCGATCGTGCTGTCGCCCGGTCCTTGCACCCCGAACGAGGCCGGCATCTGCCTTGAGCTGATCGAGGCGGCCACCGGGCGCATCCCGCTGCTCGGCGTCTGCCTCGGCCACCAGGCGATCGGCCAAGCCTTCGGCGCCAGCGTGGTGCGCGGGCCGGCGCCGATGCACGGCAAGGTCAGCCCGGTCCGCCACGGCGGCACCGATATCTTCGCCGACCTGCCGCCCCGCTTCGACGTCGCCCGCTACCACAGCCTGGTGGTTGCCCCCGACACGATGCCCGAGACGCTCGAAGCGACCGCCTGGACCGAGGACGGCGTCATCATGGGCCTGCGCCACCGCACCGCGCCGGTGTTCGGCGTGCAATTCCATCCGGAAAGCATCGCCTCTCAGCACGGCCACACGCTGCTGGCCAACTTCCTTGCCATCGCGCACGGCCGGAACCAACGAACCGCCGCATGAGCGACCTCAAGCCCGTGCTGGCCCGCCTCGCCACGGGCGCCACGCTGAGCGCGGACGAGGCGGAGGCGGCGTTCGGCGTCGTCATGGCCGGCGAGGCCACCCCGGCGCAGATCGCCGGGATGCTGATGGCGATGCGGGTGCGTCGCGAAACCGTGCCGGAACTCACCGGCGCCGTGCGGGCGATGCTCGCGCGGATGATCCGCGTGGCCGCGCCCCCGAACGCGATTGACGTGTGCGGCACCGGCGGCGACGGCGCCGGCACCTTGAACGTCTCGACCGCCGTCACCTTCGTGCTCGCGGGCGCTGGCGTCGTCGTCGCCAAGCACGGCAACCGCGCGCTCAGCTCCCGCACCGGCGGCGCCGACGTGCTCACGGCGCTGGGCGTCAACGTGGACGTGCCGCTGGAGCGGCTGCCGGCGGTGCTGGCAGAGGCGGGCTGCGCCTTCATGTTCGCGCCCCGGCACCATGCCGCCCTGCGCCACGCCGCCGGGCCGCGGGTCGAGCTCGGCACCCGCACGATCTTCAACCTGCTCGGCCCGCTCGCCAATCCCGCCGGGGTGCGGCGGCAGTTGACCGGCGTGTTCGACCGCGGCTGGCTGCGGCCGATGGCCGAAGCGCTGGCGGCGCTGGGCACCGAGCGGGCATGGCTGGTGCACGGGCAGGGCCTGGACGAGCTCACGGTTGCGGGCGACAACGACGTGGTGTCGCTGGCCGGCGGCGTCGTCGAAGCGTTCGTGCTCAGGCCTGAGCAGGCCGGCTTGCCGCGGGCGCCGATCGAGGCCATCCGCGGCGGCGATTCGGCCGCGAACGCGGCGGCTTTGCTTGCGTTGCTGCAGGGGGCTCGCGGGGCCTACCGGGACACCGTTCTGTTGAACGCTGCGGCCGCGCTGGTGGTGGCCGGGGTCGTTGACCATGTAGAGGACGGCGTGCCGCGCGCCGCGTCCAGCCTGGACGAGGGACATGCGATGGCGGCACTTGAGAATTTGCGCCGGGCCACGGCCTAGCCGGAGCACTCGACATGGACAGCTTGACCCCCGACCCGATCCCCGACGCCCTCGCCCGCATCTGCGCCGATACCATGGCCGAAGTCGCGCGGCGGCGTGCCGAAACGCCCGAAAGCGCCTTGAAGTGGCAGCTCGGCCGCCACCCGCCGCCGACCCGGGGGTTTGGCGCCGCCTTGACCCATGCCGTCGCAGCCGGCGGCCTCGGCCTGATCGCGGAGATCAAGAAAGCCTCCCCCTCCGCCGGGCTGATCCGCACCGAGTTCGATCCGGCGGCCTTGGCGCACGCCTACGCCGACGCGGGTGCCACCTGCTTGTCGGTGCTGACCGACGGACCACACTTCCAAGGCTCGGCGGAGCATCTGCAGATCGCACGGGGCGCGGTGCCGCTCCCGGTGCTGCGCAAGGACTTCATGCTGCACCCATGGCAGATCATGGAAAGCCGCGTGATGGGGGCGGATTGCGTGCTGCTGATCATGGCGGCGCTGAGCGACACCTTGGCCCGCGAGCTCGAGGAACTGGCGCGGGCGCTCGACCTCGACGTGCTGGCCGAGGTGCATGACCGGCGCGAACTCGACCGGGCGCTCGGGCTGCAGACCTCGCTGATCGGCATCAACAATCGCAATCTCAAGACGTTGAAGACAGATCTTGAGACCACGGCGGAGTTGGCGCCGCACGTGCCGTCGGATCGCTTCCTCGTGGCCGAAAGCGGCATCCGCACCCATGAGGACGTGCAGCGGCTCTGCGATGCCGGGGCCCGCTGCTTCTTGGTCGGAGAAAGCCTGCTGCGGCAGCCCGACGTCGGTGCAGCGACGCGCGCCTTGCTCGGACACTGCGCGGCGTGAGCGAGCTCACCCACTTCGACGCTGCCGGACGGGCGCACATGGTCGATGTGTCGGCCAAGGCGGAAACCGACCGCAGCGCCACCGCCCGGGTCCGGGTCGCGATGCAGCCGGCCACCCGGCAGCTCGTGGCCGAGGGCACCGCGAAGAAGGGCGACGTGCTGGGCGTCGCCAGGCTGGCCGGGATCATGGCCGCCAAACGCACCAGCGACCTCATTCCGCTCTGCCACCCATTGCCGATCGCCGCGGTCACGCTGGAGCTGGACGTCGTCGATGAGGGCGTCGACATCGCCGCGACCGTGCGGACCACCGGGCGCACCGGCGTCGAGATGGAGGCACTGACGGCGGCGAGCGTCGCGGCGCTGACGGTGTACGACATGCTCAAGGCGGTCGATCGCGGGATGCGGATCGACGGGCTGCGGGTGGTGCACAAGGACGGCGGCAAGTCCGGCCGGTTCGAGCAGGGCTGAGCCATGCTGAGCGTCGACGAGGCCCGGGCGCGCATCGTCGGACCGCTGCGGCCGACCGCCGCCGAAATCGTCGCCTTGCCCGACGCATGGGGCCGGGTCACGGCGGCGCCGGTATCAGCCCGGCTTAATCAGCCGCCCGCCGACGTGTCGGCAATGGACGGCTACGCGCTGCGTGCCGGCGACGCGGGCCCGCGCCGCGTGGTCGGCGCGGCGCCGGCCGGCCATCCTTTTCCCGGACGCGTCGGCGCCAACGAGACGGTGCGGCTGTTCACCGGCAGCTTCGTGCCCGAAGGCGCCGACTCGATCTTGATCCAGGAGGATGCCGGGCGCGACGGGGACATGATCGTGGCCAGGGAGGCGCCCGTGGCCGGCCGGCACATCCGGCGCCGTGGCCAGGATTTCGCCGCCGGCGACGTGCTGCTGCCGGCCGGCATGCGAATCAACGCCCGCGCCGTAGGCCTAGCCGCGGCCGGCAACCACGCCTGGCTCGCCGTCCACCGCCGTCCGATCGTCGCCATTCTCGCCACGGGCGACGAGGTCGCGCTGCCCGGCGAACCGATCCCACCCGGCGGCATCGTCAGTTCCAACGCGCACGCCCTCGCCGCCCTGGTTCGCGCCCGTGGCGGCCTGCCGCTGATCCTGCCGATCGCGCCCGACCGGCCCGAGGCGATCGCCGCCGCCGCGGCGTCGGTGGCCGGCGCCGACCTGCTGGTCACCACCGGCGGCGCCAGCGTCGGCGAGCACGACCTGGTGCAGGCGGGCCTGGGCCGGCAGGGCTTCGAACTCGACTTCTGGCAAATCGCAATGCGGCCCGGCAAGCCGCTGATCTTCGGCCGGCTCGGCACCACCGCCGTGCTCGGGCTGCCCGGCAACCCGGTCTCCGCGCTGGTCTGCGCCATCTTGTTCCTGGTCCCGGCGCTCGACCGCCTGCTTGGACTGCCCGGCGACCCGCCGACCCGCTCGCCGGCAAAACTCGGGGCGGCCGTTGCCGCCAACGACCATCGCGCCGATCACCTGCGCGCAACGATCTCCGGCAACTCGGAGGGCCACGCAGTCGCGACGCCGTTCTCGCGGCAGGATTCGTCCATGCTGCGTCTGCTCAACTCGGCCCAAGCGTTGATCCTGCGAGATCCAAACGCGCCGGCACTGTCGGCGGGCGCCACCGTCTCGGTGATCCGCCTCGATCATCTTGGGTTATGAGACGGTTCGTCTTGACGCGACGCGGAGAACTAAATTAGAACACCCGTAGTTTCGGTTTTGTTCCAACCGCTCTGAGCAACCGCGGGAGTTCTGGTCAATGTTGACGCGCAAGCAGCATGAGCTGCTGGTCTATATCGATCGCCATCTTAAGGCGACCGGCTTCTCGCCGAGCTTCGAAGAGATGAAAGAGGCCCTGCAGCTCCGCTCCAAGAGCGGCATCCACCGGCTGATCTCGGCGCTCGAGGAGCGTGGCTTCCTGCGCCGGCGGCACCATCGGGCGCGGGCGCTGGAAGTGATGCGTCTCCCGAACGAGGCGATGCGGCTCGAGCCCGCCATTCCGGCGCCGTCTGCCCCGCCACCGGCAGCGTTGCCGGCCAGCTTCACGCCGAACGTCATCCGCGGCGACTTCTCCGCCCGCCTGCCCGGGGTCCGTGCCGCAAACGAGGCCGGCGCGGTCCAGCTCCCGCTGTACGGCAAGATCGCTGCCGGCTTGCCGATCGAGGCGCTGCGCGACAACGGCGCGATGATCGAGGTGCCGATGGCCATGATCGGCAATGGCGAGCACTACGCGCTGCAGGTCGACGGCGATTCGATGATCGAGGCCGGTATCCTCGACGGCGACACCGTCATCATCCGCAAGGGCGAAACGGCCGAGAACGGCCAGATCATCGTCGCCCTGGTCGATGAGCGTGAAGTGACGCTGAAGCGGCTGCGCCGGCGCGGCAACTCGGTCGCGCTGGAGCCGGCGAACGCGTTGCACCGCGTGCAGGTGCTGCCGGCCGACCAGGTCAAGGTTCAGGGCAAGCTGGTGGCGCTGCTCCGCAAGTACTGATCCCGCTCCGACCGATCCCGCGACGGCGTGCCTCGGTCGTGGCCGCGGGGCGCGTTGTGCGGTAAGCCTGCTGCATGCTCGCCCCCGGCGCCGCCACGACCACGATCGAATTGCCTGCGCCGGCGCCGGCCAGCCGCCTGCCCGGCATACTCCTCTGTGCCGCCGTCACCGTCGCGGCCATGCTGGTGCAGCGGCTCGAAGAACGCGCATTTGGCCACCCCTGGGTCGAGGCGCTGGTGCTGGCCATCCTGCTCGGCACGGCGTTGCGCTCCTCCTGGACGCCGGGGCCTCGCTTCAAGACCGGCGTCACCTTCTGCGCCAAGACGGTGCTGGAGGTCGCGGTCCTGCTGCTCGGGGCCTCCATCAGCCTGCAAACCATCGCCGCCGCCGGGGTCTGGCTGATCCTGGGCATTGCCGGCATCGTCGCGGCCGCCCTCGCCTGCAGCTACGGCATCGGCCGCGCGCTCGGGCTGCCGCCGCGGATGGCGATCTTGGTCGCGGCGGGCAACTCGATCTGCGGCAACTCCGCGATTGCCGCGGTGGCGCCGGTGATCGGCGCCAGCGGCAAGGACGTCGCCTCCTCGATCGCTTTCACCGCGGTGCTCGGCGTCGGCGTCGTGCTGCTGCTGCCGCTGGCCGTCCCGCTGCTGCACATGAGCGAGCTGCAATACGGCGTGCTGGCGGGCCTGACGGTCTATGCGGTCCCGCAGGTGCTGGCCGCGACGGCGCCGGTCGGCACCCTCGCGGTGCAGACCGGGACGCTGGTGAAGCTGGTGCGGGTGCTGATGCTGGGGCCGCTGGTCACGGTGCTTTCGCTCGGCGCGGCCCGGCGGCTCGCGGCGTCCGGCGGCGTGCGCCAGCGCTTGTCGGTGAACCAGCTCGTGCCGTGGTTCATCCTGGGCTTTCTGGCGTTGGCCGGCTTGCGGTCGGCCGGCGTGCTGCCGACGGCCGCGCTGCCGGTGCTGGGCCAGGTCTCGACCGCCCTCACGATCGTGTCGATGGCCGCCCTCGGGCTCGGCGTCGACGTCCGCACCGTTGCCAAGGCCGGGCCGGCGGTGACGGCAACGGTCACGCTCTCGCTCGTGATGCTGCTCGCGGTCAGCCTCGGGCTGATCCGGCTGCTCGGGATCTAACCTACTGCGGCGATGGAACGAGGCCGTAGCGCAGCATGACCTCCTTCATCTTGGCCTCGTCCGGCGCGCCGCTTCTCGCCAGCGCCGCCATCTCCTTGAAGTAGGTCGGACCGAGCGCGCCCGGGGTCAGCACGTTCAGGCACTTGGCCGGGTGGTCGCCGCCGTTGCGAAACCCGTGCACCGTGCCGCGCTTGATGAAGAGGGTCTCACCCGGGCCGACCACGACATCCCGCCCCGCAATAGTCCAGGTCGTCAACTCGATGAGGCCATACACCGTCTCGTCCCAGTCGCGATGGTAGTGCGGCACCGGCATGCGGGCGTTCGGATGCACCGTCATCTCGAACAGGTCGAGGCTTCCCTCCGTTTCCTCTTTGCTGTGCAGGAACTCGAGCTGCAGGCTGCCGAAGTCGATGGTTTCCGGCATCGAGATGTCCTTCCGACGGCTCAGGTTGCGTTGCGGCCCCGGTAGGCGAGGAACCACTTGAGGAATCGCGGGATGCCCACGTCCAGCGGCGTCGTCGGCGTGTAGCCGACCCATTGCCGGATGGCGTCCAGGTCGGCGCAGGTCTCGGCGACGTCGGCCACCGGCCGCGGGGTTGTTCGCACCACCGCCTTGCGGCCCAGCCCGGCTTCCAGCAGCGCCACGAGGTCGGATACGTATTCGCCGCGGTTGTTGCCGAGATTGAACACCGGCGGCTTGGCCCCGGACGCGGGCGGCCGGTCGAGGCACGCCAGCACGCCGGCCACGATGTCGTCGATATAGGTGAAATCGCGCTTCAGCCGGCCGTCGTCGTAGAGCGTGATCGGCCGCCCGGCCAGGATCGCTTCGGCGAAGCTGTAATAGGCCATGTCCGGCCGACCCCACGGCCCATAGACCGTGAAAAACCGCAGCCCGGTCTGCGGCAACCCGTACAAGTGCCAATAGGCGTGCGACATCAGCTCGTCCGCGCGCTTGGTCGCAGCATAGACCGACACCGGCGTGTCCACCGGGTCGGCTTCCGCGAACGGCAGCTTGGTGTTGCCGCCGTAAACCGACGACGAGCTGGCATAAACCAGGTGGTCGAGCCGCGGCAGCCGCCGCGCCGCTTCCAGCACCGTCACGTGTCCCATCACGTTCGAGGACACGTAGGCCCACGGATCCTCCAGCGAGAACCTCACCCCGGCCTGGGCGGCCAGGTGCACGATCCCGGTGGCGCCGGAGCCGTCGAACAGCGGGAACATCGCCGCCTTGTCGGCCACGTCCGCGCGGTGGAAGCTGAAACCGGCGTGGTCCTGCAGCTGGGCCAGCCGGGCCTGCTTCAGCCCGACGTCGTAATACGCGTTGAGGTTGTCGACCCCGATCACCGCCTCGCCGCGTCCCAGCAGCGCCTGGGCCACGTGGAAGCCCACGAAGCCCGCGGCTCCGGTGACGATGACGGTCACGGCCGGGTCAGGTCGCCGTCCATCCGCCATCCATCGACAGCGGCACGCCGGTCATGGTCCGCGCCGCGTCCGAGCACAGGAACACGGCCAGGCCGCCGAGCCCCTCGGGCGTGGTGAACTGCGTCATCGGCTGCTTCTCGGCCAGCATCGCATGCGCCACCGACTCGGCCGAAATCCCGCCAGCGGCGGCACGCCGGTCGATTTGCGCCTGCACAAGCGGCGTCAGCACCCAGCCCGGGCAGATCGCATTCACCGTCACCCCGGTGTTGGCGAGCTCGATGGCGCCGACCTTGGTCAAGCCCATCAGCCCATGCTTGGCCGCGACATAGGCCGACTTCTCGCCGCTGCCGACCAGGCCATGCGCGGAGGCGATGTTGATGATCCGCCCCCAGCCTTTCGCCGTCATGCCGGGGATGGCTGCCTGCATGCAATGGAAGGGCGCCGACAGGTTCAGCGCGAGCACCGCATCCCACTTCTCCGGCGGGAAGTCGGCGATCGTCGCGGTGTGCTGCACCCCGGCATTGTTGACCAGGATGTCGAGCCCGCCAAAGGTCGCTTGCGTCCGCCGCACGAGCCCGGACGCGCCTTCGGGATGCATCAGGTCGGCCTCGTCGTGCTGCACCCGGACGCCGTGCGCCGCGACGCTGTCCACGGCGGACTTGATCACCTCGGGCGGCCCGAACCCGTTCAGCATGACATTCGCGCCTTCCCGCGCGAGCGCCGTCGCGATGCCGAGACCGATCCCGCTGGTGGACCCGGTGACGAGTGCAACGCGTCCCTGAAGAAACATAACCGACTCCGCTCTGGCTGAACCAGCAAGTTCGGTTACTGTCGCCCAGGACCGAACCGAGGGGAAGTGATGCGGCGACGGATCGCCGGCGTGTGTATGGCCTTGCTGCTCGCCGCCCCCGCCATTGCCGCCCCCGCCGCCGCGGCACCGGTGCGCTTCCTGCTGCAGCCCGGCAGCGTGGAGATCGGCTTCCGCGCCTACGGCCTCGGCATGATCGCCATCGACGGCCATTTCCGCCGTTTCGGCGGCACGCTCACGCTCGATGACGCCAACCCCGGGTCCTGCGAGGTCGCACTCGAGGCGGAATCGTCCAGCTTGCAGATGCCGTCCGCCGCCATGACCGCCGATGCGCAAGGACCGGACCTGCTCGACGTGGCCCGGTTCCCCGACTTCCGCATCACCGGTCGCTGCGAAGGCGGACGCTTGCCCGCCACCCTGCTGCTGCACGGCATCAGCCGGCCGATCATGCTCGACATCACGCTGGCACCCGACAGTTGGTCGGCGAGCGGGATGATGCGGCGCGCGGATTGGGGGATGGGCGCGCGGCCGCTGCTCGCGGGGCCCGAAGTTCGGATCTCGCTGACGGCCGGCTTGCCGCCGGGCTTCGGCCGGGGAAGGTAACGCCGATGACGCTGCCGGCCGCCCTGCTCCCGCTCCGCCACGGCGTGTTCCGCGCGTTGTGGGCGGCGAACGTGGTCACGGCGCTCGGCTTGTGGCTGCAGAACACCGGCGCCGGCTGGCTGATGACGACGCTGTCGCCGGAGGCGCTCAGCGTGAGCCTGGTGCAGGCGGCGACGATCGTGCCGACCTTCCTGCTGGCGCTGCCGGCGGGGGCGCTGGCCGACATCGTCGACCGCCGGCTTTACCTGATCGCGACCCAGGTCTGGACCATGGCGGCCGCGGTGGTGCTGGCCGCGCTGACCTATGCCGGCGGCATTGACGCCGGCGGCCTCGTGTTCCTGACGTTCTGCATCGGCATCGGCAGCGCGATGTATCAGCCGGCCTGGGGCGCCACCGTGCCCGAGGTGGTGCCGCGCGCCGACCTGGTGCCGGCGATCGCGCTGAACGGCATCGGCTTTAACCTGGCCCGCGCGGTCGGCCCGGCGTTGGGCGGCGTGCTCGTGCTGTTCGGCGGGCCGGCCTTCGCCTTCCTGCTTTACGCGCTGTCGTTCACGGTCGGCATCGCTGTCCTCGTCACGTGGCGGCGCGGCGGGCGCGGCGGCAGCACCTTGCCGCGCGAGCACCTCCTGTCGGCGATGCGCGCCGGCATGCAGTTCGTCCGCCACACCCCGGCGATGCGCGCGGCCATGGTCCGGGCGGTTGCCTACTTCCTGCCGTCGGCCGCCACCTGGGCGATGCTGCCGCTGGTGGTACGTGAGCAGCTGGGCCTCGGCGCCGGCAGCTTCGGCCTGCTGCTGGGGCTGATGGGCGTCGGCGGGGTCACGG
The DNA here is from genome assembly GCA_963752225.1 of uncultured Alphaproteobacteria bacterium. Lineage (GTDB taxonomy): Bacteria > Pseudomonadota > Alphaproteobacteria > Acetobacterales > Acetobacteraceae > JBBROS01. The sequence continues at coordinate 1,021,316 of CAVVXS010000007.1, forward strand.
CGGGGATGCTGCTGCCGCGGCTGCGCGGCGTCGCCAACCGCAGCGTGACCGTGCTGGGCGCCAGCCTGTTCTCCTGTGCCGGCATGGGGCTGGTGTCGGCGACGCATCATTGGGCACCGGCCGCCCTCGGCATGCTGCTGTTCGGGCTCGGCTGGGTGGCGGCGGCGAGCACCATCCAGGCTGCCGCGCAGCTGGTGGCGCCGGCCTGGGTGCGCGCACGCGCCCTGGCCATCTACCAGCTTGCGTTCAATGCGGCGCTGGCAGCGGGCTCGCTGCTGTGGGGCGTGCTGGGCGACGTGCTGGGGCTGCAGACCTCGATGGGGCTGGCGGGGGCGTGCTGCGCCCTGCTGGCCTTGCTGGTGCGCAATTATCCGCTCGACCACACGGTCGCATCGGCCAGCGCCGAGGTGGTGCCGCTGCCGGCCCCCGAAGCGCCGGCGCCGGAGTTCGCCGCGACCTTGCCGAAGTCGCGCGGGCGCATCCTCGAGACGATGCGCTACCGGGTCGCGCCCGCCGACCGCGACCGCTTCCTGCTGGAAATGGACGCGGTGCAGCACGTGCGCGGCCGCGCCGGCGCGCTCGATTGGCGGCTGTACGAGGACGTGGCGCATCCGGAAGGCTGGCTCGAAGTGTGGTCCATGCAGAACTGGACCGATCACCTGCGCGAAGCGGTGCGGCTGTCCGACGAGGACCGCCAGGTGCTCGCGCGGGTAGCGGCGTTCCACGACAGCGGCGCGCCGGCGCCCTGCCGCTACCTGAGCGTCGAACCGGGGCTGCGCGGACGGAACGCCGCCTGACGCCCGGCGTTAGGCGGGCTCAACCTGCACAGGAGCATGGACATGGCCGACTCGCCCGACAAGGTCGCTCAGCAGACCAAGGGTGCCCACCTGCATCAGACCAGCAACAATCTCAAGAACAACGCCAAGGCCGTCGCGATGGAGATCCTCCAGGCGCGCTTGGCCGACAGCATCGACCTCGGCCTGGTGACGAAGCAGGCACATTGGAACCTCAAAGGGCCGCAGTTCATCGGCATCCACCTCATGCTCGACAAATTCCGCACCGAGCAGGACGAGTGGACCGACATGATGGCCGAGCGCATCACCCAGCTCGGCGGCACGGCGAAGGGCACCACGCAGGAGGTCACGAAGCAGACCAACCTGAAGCCCTATCCGACCGACATCTACGCCATCCCCGACCACATCCACGCCCTGATCGAGCGCTACTCGGCGTGCGCCAACGCGGTTCGGCAGAACATCGAGGACACCGACGAGGCCGGCGATGCCGACACCGCCGACCTGCTCACCGAAGTCTCGCGTGGCCTCGACAAGCAGCTCTGGTTCCTTGAGGCGCACGTGCAAGAGCCGAGCGCATTCCCTCGCAAGGACTGATCAACACGCCAGACGGACACCATCCCCGGGCTTTACCCGGGGATGACGTTCCGCAAGAATCGCGGCGCCTGCCCCGCAACTTGCCCAGACTCGCACGCCTCGTTAGCTTGAGGTGAGACCTGGGAACACACCATGAACGATCTCCTGTCCTCGATCCCCGTGCCCGGCGAAGGCTACACCGCCCACGACATCGAGGTGCTCGAGGGCCTCGAGCCGGTCCGCCGCCGCCCCGGCATGTATATCGGTGGCACCGATGAAGGTGCCCTGCACCACCTCGCCGCGGAGATCCTAGACAACGCCATGGACGAGGCGGTGGCCGGGCACGCGACCGCTATCGACGTGCAGCTCGAGGCCGGCAACATCCTCCTCGTGCGCGACAACGGCCGCGGCATCCCGGTCGACCCGCATCCGAAATTCAAGAACCTCAGCGCGTTGGAGGTCATCCTCACCACGCTGCATTCGGGCGGCAAGTTCGGCGGCAAGGCCTATGCGACGTCGGGCGGCTTGCACGGCGTCGGCAGCTCGGTGGTCAATGCCTTGTCCGACACGATGCAGGTCGAGGTGGCACGCGATCGGGTGCTGTGGCGGCAATCCTATGCGCGCGGCAAGCCGACCACGAAGCTGCAGAACGCCGGGTCGATCCACAACCGCCGCGGCACCACGATCCGCTTCCACCCCGACCCGGAGATCTTCGGCGCGCTGCAGTTCAGCCCGGGGCGGCTTTACAAGCTGTGCCGGTCGAAAGCCTATTTGTTCCGCGGCGTCCGCATCCGCTGGACCTGCGACCCGTCCCTGCTCAAGACCGGCGACGTTCCGGCCGAGGCGGCGCTGCACTTCCCCGGCGGCTTGAAGGACAGCCTGGCCGACGACATCGGCTCGGCCGCGCTTGCCTTGCCCGAGATCTGGGCCGGCGAGGCAGAGCTCGCGCCGACCCAGGCCGGACTGGCCGGCGGACGGGCGGAATGGGCGGTCGCCTGGCTCGACCAAGGCGAAGGCTTCCTCGACAGCTACTGCAACACCGTGCCGACCGCTCAAGGCGGCACCCACGAGCAGGGGTTCCGAGCGGCGTTGTTGAAGGGGCTGCGCGGCTGGGGCGAGCAGCGCGGCAACAAGAAGACGGCGCAGATCACGGCGGAGGACGTGCTCGGCCAGATGGCCGCGAAGCTGTCCGCCTTCGTGCGCGATCCGCAATTCCAAGGCCAGACCAAGGAAAAGCTCACCAGCCCCGAAGCCGCCCGCCTGGTCGAGCAGGCGATGCGCGACCGGTTCGACCATTGGCTGGCCGGCCACCCCGCCCAGGCCGACAATCTGCTCGCCTTCGTGGTCGAGCGGGCCGAGGAGCGGCTGCGTCGCAAGGAAACCAAGGACGTCAGCCGCAAGTCGGCCACCCGCCGGCTGCGTTTGCCGGGCAAGCTCAGCGACTGCTCGCGCGAGAGCCGCGACGACACCGAGATCTTCCTGGTCGAAGGCGATAGCGCCGGCGGTTCGGCCAAGCAGGCACGCAACCGCGAAACGCAAGCCGTGCTGCCGCTGCGGGGCAAGATCCTCAACGTGGCCAGTGCCAGTGCCGATAAGCTGCGGCAGAACCAGGAGCTGAAAGACCTGATCGAGGCACTCGGCTGCGGCGTCGGCGACCGGTTCGACCGGGCCAAGCTGCGCTACGGCCGGGTCATCATCATGACCGACGCCGACGTGGACGGCGCCCACATCGCCTCGTTGCTGATGACGTTCTTCTACCGCGAGCTGCCGGACCTCGTGAAGCACGGCCACGTCTACCTGGCGCAACCGCCGCTCTATCGCTTGGTGCAGGGAGCGAAGTCGGTCTACGCCATGGACGATGCCGACAAGGACCGGCTGATGAAACGCGAGTTCAAGGCCAACTCGAAGGTGGAAGTGAGCCGCTTCAAGGGGTTGGGCGAGATGCCTCCCGCGGCGCTCAAGGAAACCACGATGGACCCGAAGCGGCGCACCCTGCTGCGGGTGGACGTGGCGGCGGAGGACCGGGCGACCACGAACACCTTGGTCGAAAGCCTGATGGGGCGCCGCCCGGAGCTGCGCTTCCAGTTCATCCAGGACCGGGCCAAGACGGTCGACGAGGTCGATGTCTAGTCCAGCCCAAGGCTCCGGACCGGCCCAACTGCCTTCTACCGAGGGCGTCAGTCCGCGCTACGCCGACATCGAGACCTGGCCGTCCGGCGCGATGCTCGACGCCATGCTTGAGAACCAGCTCGCCGCCGTGGCTGCGGTCCGTCCGGCGCTGTCCGCGCTGGAAGCAGCGGCGATGGCGGCGGTGGCTCGGCTGCGCACCGGCGGGCGGCTCGCCTATGCCGGCGCCGGCACCTCCGGACGGATCGCCGTGCAGGACGGCGCCGAGCTGCCGCCCACCTTCGACTTTCCCCGCGACCGCCTGCTGCTGCGGATGGCCGGTGGGGACGGCGCGCTGGTCCGCGCCGCCGAGGGCGCCGAGGACGAGCCGTCGGGCCGGGACGCGGCCGGGCTCGGGGCGGCCGACGTGCTGGTCGGCGTTGCGGCCAGCGGCACCACCCCGTACACGATTGGCTGCATCCGCGTCGCCCGCGCGGCTGGCGCGCTGACCGTCGGCATCGCCAACAGCCCGGATGCGCCGCTGCTGGCCGCCGCCGAGCACTCGATCCTGCTGCCGACCGGGCCGGAGCCGATCGCCGGCTCGACCCGGCTCGGCGCCGCCACCGCGCAAAAGGTGGCGTTGAACCTGTTCAGCACGCTGGTGATGACCCGGCTCGGCCGGGTTTATCGCGGCCAGATGGTGGACATGCTCGCGAGCAACGCCAAGCTGCGGCGGCGTGCGGTGCGGATGCTGTGCGGGCTGGCGGGCACCGAGGCCACGGAGGCAGCGGCCGCGCTGGAGGAGGCGGGCGGCCGGTTGAAAGTGGCCCTGCTGCTGCTGCGCGGGATGCAGCTTGATGCGGCCGAGCAGGCCTTGGCGGCGGCCGAGGGTGACCTGCGCCGCATCTGACGCGGCGCCCGGAGCTTTGCCGCTGCCGCCGGCAGCCAAATCGGCGTAAGCTCCGGCCATGCGACTGCTCCCGCTGCTGCTGCTGCTGCTGACCCACGCCGCCGTCGCCCAGACCGTTTGGCAGGGCGCCACCGAATACCCGGCCGCCTCCATCGCCGGGGAGGGCCTCGCGCATCTCGCGGCGGCGCTGGAGCAACGTACGGCCGGGCAACTCCGGCTCGAGCCGCGCTACGACGGCCCCGACGGGCTGCGCTCGGCGACCATCCCGGACGCCGTCGCCGACGGGCGCCTGGACGTCGGCGATGCGCTCGGCGGCGCCATCACCGGGCTCGACCCGATCTTCCAGCTCTCGTCGCTGCCGTTCCTGGCGACCACGGTCGAGGATGCGTGGCGGCTCTACCAGGCGGCGCGTCCTGCCTATGTCCGCGCCTTCGCCGCGCACGGGCAGCGCCTGCTGTATGCGACGCCGCGCCCGGCCAGCGGCATATGGTCGCGCGCCCCGGTGGCCGGATTGGTTTCGCTCCAGGACCTCACGTTGCGCACCTATGACGAGGCTGGCGCGCAGGTGTTCCGCGCGGCCGGCGCCCGGGCGGTGGTGGTGCCGATTGCCGACACGCCGCAGCGGCTCGACGATGGCAGCGTGGATGCCGTGCTGACCTCCGGCGACACCGGCGCCGGTGAGCAGTTGTGGAACGACGCCCGCTACTTCCTGGCAATTGGCTACGCGATGCCGCTCTCGTTCACGACCGTGTCCACGGCCGCATTCGAGCGCCTGCCGCCGGAGCAGCGTTTGGCCGTGGACGAGGCGGCGGCCGAAATCGACGCGGGTCAGTGGCGGGGCCTGCTCGATCGTATGCAGCAGACCTACAAGGCCATGCGCCTGCACGGGGTCGAGATTACCGAGCCCGATGCGGGAATGGCGGCGGAGCTGGCGCTGGCCAGCGCCAACGTTACCGAATCATGGCTCGGCCGCGCCGGCCCGGAAGCGGCGGCGGTGCTGGACGCCTACCGGCGGTAGCCGCCCCGACGCAGCATACGAGCGGACCGCGTCAGTCCTCGGATCAAGTCCGAGGATCGACGAAACGAGCGGCCCTTATCCAGCCGCTTGGGTGACGAACTTGATGTTGAGGTAGCTCTCGATGGCCTCCGAACCGCCCTCGGAGCCGCTGCCGCTGTCCTTGATGCCGCCGAACGGCACTTCCGGCAGCGCCAAGCCGATGTGGTTGATCGTCATCATCCCGGCCTCGACCCCGGCCGAGATGGCGGCCGCACTCTTGGTCGAGCGGGTGAAGGCGTAGCTGGCGAGGCCGTACGGCAGCCGGTTGGCTTCCTCGACCACGTCCTCCATGCCGCGGAACGGCGCAATGACCGCAAGCGGGCCGAACGGTTCCTCGTTCATCACCCGCATCTCCTTGTTGACGCCGGTCATCACCGTCGGCTCGAAGAAGTTGCCCTTGTTGCCGATCCGCTTGCCGCCGGTGCGGACCTCGGCCCCCTTGCCCACCGCGTCGGCGATCAGCCCTTCCATCGCGGTGATGCGGCGCGGGTTGGCCAGCGGGCCCATCTGCGTGCCCTTCTCCATGCCGTCACCGACCTTGAGGCCCTTGGCGTAGGTGGTGAAGCCGTCGACGAACTCCTCGAACACCCGTTCCTGCACCAGGAATCTTGTCGGGCTGACGCAGACCTGGCCGGCATTGCGGAACTTGGCCGCGGCGAGCTGCTTGGTGGCGGCGGCGAGATCGGCGTCGTCGAACACGATCGCCGGTGCGTGTCCGCCCAGCTCCATCGTCGCCCGCTTCATGTGTTGCCCGGCCAAGGCCGCGAGCTGCTTTCCGACCGGGGTCGAGCCGGTGAACGAGATCTTGCGGATCACCGGATGCGGGATCAGGTATTCGGAAATCTCGCTCGGCACGCCGAACACCAACTGCACCACCCCCGGGGGCAGCCCGGCGTCCACGTAGCACCGCACCAACTCGGCGCAGGACGCCGGCGTTTCCTCCGGCCCCTTGACGATGATGCTGCAGCCGGCCGCGAGCGCGATGGCGATCTTGCGGTTGGCCTGGTTGATCGGGAAGTTCCACGGCGTGAACGCGGCCACCGGCCCGACCGGCTCCCGCAGGCTCATCTGGTAGACGCCCTCGGCCCGCGCCGGGATCAGCCGGCCATAGACCCGGCGCGCTTCCTCGGCGAACCAGTCGATCACGTCGGCGCCGGCCATCGCTTCCATCTTGGCCTCGGGCAGTGGCTTGCCCTGCTCCAGCGTCATCAGGGTGGCAATGTCGTCGGCCCGGCTGCGCAGCAGGTCGGCGGCGCGGCGCAGCAGCTTCGACCGCTCGAACGCCGACACGCGGCGCCATTGCGCGAAGCCGCGCGAGGTCGCCTCCAGCGCCCGGTCGAGGTCGTCGATGCCGGCGTGGGACAGCAGCCCGTTCACGTCGCCGGTCGCCGGGTTCATCACCTCGAGCGTTTTGCCGGACGCGCTCTTGGTCCACTCGCCGTCGATATGCAACAGAACATCAGGGTACATGCGTTTTCTTCCCGTGCAGCGTTGTCCCAATATGCGCCTGCCCAGCCGGGCGGTCGAGCCACAGCACGGAGACCGATTTGCCCCGCGTCAGCCCCCTCGTCGCAGCCATCGAAGTGCCGCCCATCCCCGAGGCCCATGCTTGGGCGCGCCGCTACGACGGGCGGCATGGCCCGCTGCTCGACCTGTGCCAGGCAGTGCCGGGTTACCCGCCGCATCCCGCCCTGCTCGAGCATGCCGCGGCAACCGCGGCCGACCCGGCCAACGCCCGCTACGGCCTGATCAACGGTGACCTCGCACTCCGGGAACGCTATGCGGCGGAGTTGCAGCGGAGCTATGGCGGGTCCGTCGGGCCGGAGCAGGTGGCGATCACCGCCGGCTGCAACCAGGCCTTCTTCCTCGCCATGCTCACGTTGGCCGAGCGCGGCGACAACGTCCTGCTGCCGCTGCCATGGTTCTGGAACCACCAGCAGACCTGCGCCATGCTGGGCATCGAGCCGCGCGCCCTGCCCTGCGACGCCGCCGCGGGTTTCGTGCCGGACGCCGACGACGCCGCCCGGCTGATCGACGAGCGGACCCGGGCCATCGTGCTGATTACGCCCAACAACCCGACCGGCGCCGTCTACGCGCCGGAGGTCATCGCCGGCTTCCACGCCCTATGCGCCAAGCGCGGCATCACATTGATCCTGGACGAAACCTACCGCGACTTTCTGCCCGACGGGCAGGTCCGGGCACACGACCTGTTCATCGACGCCGATTGGCCCGCGCACCTCGTGCAGCTCTACAGCTTCAGCAAGGCGTTTTGCGTGCCGGGCCACCGGCTCGGCGCCGTGGTCGCGGACGCCGGGTTGATCGACGCATTCACCAAGGCGTTGGACTGCCTGCACATCTGCCCGCAGCGCGGCGGCCAGGCAACGCTCGCTTGGGCCATCCCGGCCTTGGCCGACTGGCGCGCCGGCAATCGCGCCGAGATCAACCGCCGCGCGGCCGCAGTCAGCAGCCAGTTCGAGCGCCTCGATGGCTGGCGGGTGGATTCGCTCGGCGCATACTTCGCGTATGTCCGGCACCCTTTTCCCGGCGAAACGTCTGCCGTCGTCGCCGAACGCCTCGCCTCCCGCCTCGGCGCCGTCGGCTTGCCCGGATCGGCGTTCGGTCACGGTCAGGATGGCCATCTCCGCCTGGCGTTCGCCAATGCGGACTCGCCCAGTATTGCCGACCTCGCGCATCGGCTCGCGTCGGCGGCGGTGACACTCGGCGACGATATGCCTGTTCTTTGAAACGAACTAGGGAAATTGTCGGCTCGACCCTTGCCGCGGCCCCGTCCCCGACACATGATGTTAACGATGGTGACAACTGAAATCGGTCGGTTGCTCGGCAGAACCATTCCGAACACGGGACGGCCCCAGCCGCCTGCGGTGCGGCCGGCCAATCCCGACGCGGTTCGGGCGCGGATCGCCGCCTACGGCATCCTGCACACCGGGCGCGAGGCGACGTTTGATCGGCTGGTGTTCACCACGGCGCAGATCTTTCGGGTGCCGATCGCGCTCATTGCGCTGATTGCTGAGAACGGGTTTTGGCTCAAGGCTCGGGTCGGGCTCGACCTGTCCGAGCTTCCGGTCAGCGCCGGGCTGCAGACCGTGATCGACCATGAGGACGTGCTCGTGGTCGAGGATGTCACACGCGACGTGCGCTTTGCCGCGAGCCCGCTGCTGGCCGCCCCGCCTCGATGCCGGTTGATGGCCGGCGCGCCACTCGTCACGCCGGATGGCTTGCGGGTGGGCTGCCTGTGCATCATGGACCGAACCTCGAAGCCGCTGCTCGGCAAGCAGGTTTGGCAGCTCGGGCAGTTGGCGCGCAGCGTGGTCGGCCTCCTCGAAGGCCGTCTGCCGTCGTCGGTCGACATTCCCTAACCTCGCGTCAGGCGGTGCGCACGATGCGCAGTACCGCGTCGCCGTAGCGGTCCAGCTTCGACGCGCCGACGCCGCGAAGCTCGCCGAGCGCCTGCAAGCTGGCCGGCCGCACCGCGGCGATCTCTCTTAGCACGCTGTCGTGGAAGATGACGTAAGGTGGCACGCCTTGCAGGCGCGCTTCCGCGGACCGCCATTCGCGCAGCGCCTCGAACCCGGCGTCGTTGGACGCCTCCGGCGCCGACCCGGCCGTAAGCGGCGCGCGGCTCGTCCGGCTGCGCTTCGGGCGGTCTGGCTCATCTCGCAGCATCACCGGCTGCTCGCTGCGCAGGATCGGCCGGGCCACGTCCTGCACCAGCTCGAGGCTGGCGAACTCGCCGCTCGCCGTGCGCAGCGCGCCGCGCGCCAGCAGCTGCCGGATCACGCCGCGCCAGAAGCTCTCCGGCCGGTCGGCGCCCACGCCCCAGGTCGGCAGCCGGTCATGGCCGTGCTTCTCCACCATCGGCGTCTTCTGGCCGCGCAGCACGCTGATGATGTGCATTGCCCCGAACATCTGCCCGGTCCGGTAGATCGCCGACAGCACCTTCTGCGCCGCCACCGTGCCGTCGAACGTCGCCACCGGGCTGCGGCAATTGTCGCAATGGCCGCAATCGTGCCCGAGCTCCTCACCGAAGCAGCGCAGCAAGGCGCGGGTGCGGCAGGCCGTGGTCTCGGTGAGCTGGATCATCATCTCCAGCCGTTCCCGCATCACCCGCCGCTGCGCCTCCGGCGCCGTGCTTTGCGACAGCCAGTGCCGGGCCCGGGCGATATCCTCGCCGCCATACAACAGCAGCGTGTCGGACGCTTCGCCGTCGCGCCCGGCGCGGCCGATCTGCTGGTAGTACGCTTCCGGGCTGTCGGGCATGTCCAGATGCGCGACGAAGCGGACGTCGGGGCGGTCGATGCCCATGCCGAAGGCGATGGTCGCCACCATCACCACCGGCTCGCCGCCGCGGAACCGAGCCAGCGCCACCCGCTTCTCCATCGGCGACAGGCCGGCATGGAATGGGGTCGCGAGCACGCCACGGCTGCTGAGCCGCTCGGCGATCCGCTCGGTCTTGTTGCGGCTGCCGCAATACACGATCCCGGCCTGCTGCTTGTGCTTGGCCACGAGCTCGAGCAATTCGGCGGTCTCGCCCTGCTTGGCTTGCGCGGCGATGTTGAGGTTGGCCCGATGGAAGCTCGCGGTGAACACGGCGGCGTCCGGCATATCGAGCGCGGCCAGGATGTCGGCCCGGGTGCGCGGATCGGCGGTGGCCGTCAGCGCGATCCGCGGCACGCCGGGAAAGCGTTGCGCGAGTTGCGCCAGGCCGCGGTACTCGGGGCGGAACTCGTGCCCCCAGGCGCTGACGCAATGCGCTTCGTCGATCGCGAGCAAGGCCACCTGCCGCCGCTGCAGCCGCTCGAGCGTGCCCGACATCAGCAGCCGCTCCGGCGACACGTACAGCAGGTCGAGCCGTCCGGCGTCGAGCAGCCCGGCGATCTCGCGCGCCATGGCCGGCTCGACCTCGCTGTGCAGCGCGCCAGCGGCAACGCCGAGCTGCCGCAAGGCTGCGACCTGATCGTCCATCAAGGCGATCAGCGGCGACACGACGACGGCCGTCCCGGGCAGGCAGACTGCCGGCACCTGGTAGCACAGGCTCTTGCCGCCCCCCGTCGGCATCAGCACGAGGGCGTCGCCGCCCGCCATCACCTGGCCGATCGCCGCTTCCTGCAGCCCGCGGAACGCCGGGTAGCCGAACACGCGGCGCAGGACCTCGTGCGGCGCGTTCAGGGCAGCGGCGTGCACGGCCGGGTCCTCGCCATCAGGAGGCGAAGCTGACCTCCACCCGGCGGCTTTCGAACGCCGGGTCGGCGTCGGTCTGGCCGCGCGGGCGGACAACGATGCGCTGCCGGCTCACGCCGCGGGCGGCCAGCGCGTCGGCGACGATCTGCGCCCGCAACATGGATAACGTGTCGTTGGTGGCGGGCGTGCCGATGCTGGTGGCGTAACCCTCGACCACGACCGTGCGGCTCGGATTGCTGGCCGCGTCGCGGGCGACCTGATCGATCGCTTGGTTCGCGCCATCATCGAGGTCGGCCGAGTTGGCGGTGAAGAACACGACCGACCGCGGCGGGGCATTGACCATGATGCGGGTCATGCAGCCGGGCGCGCTCAGCAGCACCGCACCCAGCAGCGCCGGCCCCAGCAGCATCGGCCCGAGCAGCAAGCGGCGAGGCGTGGCGAAGACGGCGCGATCGGGCACGAAAAACTCCTGGGTGGGATGCCGGCGGACACTCGGGGGTGCGGCCAGCCTCGTCAATCGGTTTCGCGTCCTCAGCCGGCGGCGGCCACCGCGTGCCCGGCGCTCAACCGCCAGATGCGGTCCAGCCGCTCGACGCCCAACAGCCGGTGCACGATCAGGATCACGGTGCGGCCCGGCGCCGCCTCGTTCAGCGCGGCGTAGAACGCCCGTTCGGCTGCCGCATCGAGCCCGGTCGCGGGCTCGTCGAGGATCAGGATCGGGGCCGGCGACAGCAGCGCGCGGGCGAGCGCCAGCCGGCGCAACTGCCCGCCCGACAGCCCGGCACCTCCTTCGCCGACCCAGGTTTCGAGCTGGTCCGGCAAGGCCCGCACCGCGTCGGCCAGGCCCGCCTGGCCGAGCGCGGTCCACAGCGCGGCGTCGTCTGCGCCGGGCCGCCCGAGCAGCAGGTTGGCACGCACGGTGTCGCCGAACACATGGGTCGACTGGCTCAGCCAGGCGATGTGGCTGCGCACCTCCGCCGCCGGCAGCGTGGCGATGTCGACGCCGCCCAGCAGCACCCGGCCGGACTCGGGTTCGACGACCTTCAGCAGCAAGGCGGCCAAGGTGGACTTGCCGGCCCCCGAGCGTCCAAGGATCGCGACCCGGCTGCCGGCGGCGATGTCGAGCGACAGCCCGTCGAACACCGGCGCGCGCCCCGGCCAGCCGAACCGCACCGCGTCGAAGCGCACGGACGCCTGCCGCCGGACCGGCGTGGAAGGCGGCGGCTCGTCCGGCCGGCCGTTCGCGTCGGCCGCGTCGATCACCCGCGCCGCGGCCGCGGCCGCGTGGCCGGCCAAGGCGCCCGCGCGCGGCATGGCCGAGGCGGCCTCGAACGTCGCCAAGGTCAGCAGCAAGGCCGGCAGCAATGAGACCGACGGCAGCCCGGACAGCACGACCAGCAGGACCGCCGCTTGCGCGCAAAGCCCGGCCGCCGCCTGCGCCAGCGCGGCAACCCGCGACACGTCGCGCTGCGCCGCAAACAGCGCCGCTTCACGCGCCTGCACCTGCGCCAGCACGCGACCCTCGTTGCCGAACGCGCGCACCTCCCGCATCCCGCCCAGCGCATCGAGCGCCGCGACCACCAGGCCCGATCGCGCGTCGGCCAGGCTCGCACCGCGGGTCAAGGTCGCCCGCGCCGCCGCCGCCGGCACCAGCAACGCGGCCGCGCCAAGCAGTCCGACGACCGCCAGCGCCAGCAACGGCGCCGCCTTGCCCAACACTGCGGCCAGTACCACCAACAGCAGGGAGGTCCCCACCAGCGGGATCAGCACGCGGAGGTAGAGCCCGTCGAGGGCATCGACGTCGCCGACCAGGCGTGACAGCGCGTCACCGCGGCGCAGGAAGCCGAGTCCGCCGGCGGAGCGGGCCGCCAAGCCGCGGAACAGCCACAGCCGCAGCACCGTCAATGCGCGGAACGTTGCCCGGTGCGCCACCAGCCGCTCGGCATAGCGGAGCAGCACCCGCCCCGCGCCCAAGCCGCGCAACAGAATGAGCACGAGCGCCCCCGCCGCCACCGGCGCCGCCCCGGCCGCGAGCGATAAGCCAGCCCAGGCACAAGCGGCGAGCAGCGCCACGACGGTACCCAGCAGCAACGCCGGCGCCTCGGCCCGCCAAAGCTGCAGCACCCGCAGCAGCGGCGTCATGCGACGCCTTTCGCGGCAACGCTGCGGCCTTGCTCAAGAGTGATGCGGCGGCCGCTGAACGCGATCGCCGCGCCGGAATGCGCCGTCATCAGCACCGTCCGGCCGAGCGCCAAACGGCGCAGGCTGTCGAGCACGTCGGCCTCGGTGGCGGGGTCGAGATGCGCGGTCGGCTCGTCCAGCACCAGCAGCGGCGCGTTGCGAATGAACGCGCGCGCGATCGCCACCCGCTGCGCCTGACCGCCCGACAAGCCAAAGCCGCCTTCGCCGATGGGAGTGTCGAGCCCCTGCGGCAACCCGTGGGCCACACCGTCGAGACCGGCGGCGCGAACGGCGTCGTCGATCGCCGACTCGGGCGCGTCGGGCCGGCCGAAGCGGATATTGTCGCGGATCGTGCCGGCGAACAGCACCGGGCGCTGGCCGATCCAGGCGGTCAGCGACGACAGGGCCGCGGGCGTCAAGGTCGCGAGGTCGGCGCCGTTCAGCGTGACCCGGCCGGACTCGGGCCGGATGAAGCCGAGCAGCAATTCGATCACGGTGGATTTGCCCGAGCCCGATGGCCCCACCAGCACGGCCGTCTCGCCGGCCGGCACGCGGAAGCTCACATCGTCGAGCGCCGGGCCGCGCGCCGGGTCCCAGGTGAAGCGCACCTTGTCGAACGCGACCGTGACGCCCGAAGCGGCCACGGTGCGGATGGCGGGCGCAGCCGGCGCGGCCGCGGCGTCTGGCGCGAGGCCGAGCGTCGCAGCCGCGGTGGTGGCGTGGACCCGATCCTGGTAGGCGGCCGAAAAGGCGCGTAACGGGGCGAAGAACTCGCTCACCACCACCAGCGAGAACACGGCCGCGATCGGGTGCAGCGAACCGGCACGCCATTCCGCCCCGGCCCGCAGCGCCAGCAGCACGAGAACGCCGACCGCCGCGGCGTCCAGCACCGCCGACGACAAGAACGCGACCCGAAGCACCCGCATGGTGCGGCGGCTGAGATCCTCGGCGGCCGCGCGCAGGCGTTCGGCTTCGGCGCCGGCCTGGCCTGCCAGGACGATGGTGGCGATGCCGCGCACACGGTCGAGGAACCGGGTCTGCAGCCGCGCCATCGCTTCGAACTGCCGCTGCGACGCGGCCGCGGCGCCGAGTCCGGCCACTGCCATCCCGGCCGGGACCAGCAAGCCGCCGGCCGCCATCACCGCTCCCGCGACCGGATCGACCGTCAGCACCACGGCCAGCACCAGCAGCGGCGCCGCCCAGGCCAGGATGCTGGCCGGCAGCCAGCGGGCGAACAGGCCGTCGAGCGAGTCGACCTGGTCCACTGCGGTGCCGACCGCCTGGCCGACCGGCGGCAACCGATGCGGTCCGGCCGCAAACGCCGCCACCAGGAACGCGGTGCGGAGCCGGCGGCGTGCCGACACTCCGGCCTCGAAGCCACGGGTTTCGACCGCCACCGCCGCCGCGGCCCGCAGCAGCGCGGCGGCGCCGAACAGGGCCGACCACAGGCCGACGTCGGACACCGTGCGGTCGAGCAGCGCCGGCCCGATCAACCGGGCAAGGCACCATGCCTGCAACAGCGCCAGGCCGGTGGACAGCAATCCGAGTGCCACGAGCGGCCGTGTCGCCGCCCGAGACAACGCCGACTGCATCCGCAACCAGGCCCGGCCGGCGCCGGCGCCTTCCCGCTCCCTCACGGCGCAGCCACGCTAGTCGCGCAAGGCGAGGCGCGCGGTGGCGGCGAGCCATCCGGACGCGACCGGCAGGATGTCGTCATTGAAGTCGTAGCCGGGATTGTGCAGTTCACCGCCGGGCCGGCTCGGTCCGTTGCCGATCCAGGCGAAGGCGCCGGGCCGCTGCTCGAGCAACCAGCCAAAATCCTCGCCGGCCATCGACGGCGCCATGTCCCGCCGCACCGGCGCGCCGAGGCTCTGCCCGGCTTCGGCCGCAAGCACCGCTTCGGCCGCATGGTTTGCCGTCACCGACACCCCGTGCCGGATGTCAACCGCGACCTCGACCGCGAAGGTGTGGCCGATGCCGGCGGCGATGCGACGGATCGTTGCTTCCACGGTGTCGCGCACCGCCGGGCGATGGGTGCGGAAGGTACCGGTCATCACGACCCGGCTCGGGATCTGATTGGCGGCCACACCGCCCTCGACGGTGCAGATCGACACCACGGCGGCGTCCAGCGGATCAACCGTGCGCGCCACGATGGATTGCAGCGCCACCAGCAGGTGCCCGGCCGCCAGCATCGGGTCCCGCGTCAGATGCGGCATCGCCGCGTGCCCGGCATGCCCGTCGACCGTGATGGCGATGCGGGCGCCGGCAGCCATCACGGGACCGTCGTGCACCATGACGGTACCGGCCTCGAGGCCCGGCCAGTTGTGGTAGCCGAAGATGCGCTCCATCGGGAAACGGTCGAACAGGCCGTCGCGGATCATCGCCAGCGCGCCGCCCGAACCTTCCTCGGCCGGCTGAAACACCAGCTGCACCGTTCCGGTCCAATCGGTGGCATCCCGCAGCAGGGCAGCCGCGCCGAGCAGGCTGGCGGTGTGGCCGTCATGGCCGCAAGCGTGCATGACGCCTGGATGCTGCGACGCGTAAGGCAGGCCGGTGGTTTCGGTGATCGGCAGGGCGTCCATGTCGGCCCGCAAGCCGACGCTGCGGTTCGACTGGCCGCGGCTGATCGTCGCGACCACGCCGTGTCCGCCGACCTCCGGCACGAACGGGATGCCGAGATCGCGCAGCGTCGCGCAGACGAACTCGGCCGTGGCCAATTCCTGCAGCGACACTTCCGGATGGGCATGGAGATGCCGTCGCCATGCGGTCACTTTGGCGTGCAGCTCGCCGTCCATGCAATTCTCCGATCTACCGGACGTGGTTTGCCGCGCGGGCAGCTTTTCCGCAAGCCGCCTGCTAGGCACCCAGCCGCGGCGGATCCGGCCGGTCGTGACGCAGCCGCATCTGCACTAGGTAACGGGTGCCGACCCCCTGCTCCACTTCGAGCTTTGCGCCAAGTTGCCGAGCGAAACCGTTGATAAGCTGGATGCCGATTCCGTCCCGTGTTCCGGTCGCGGTTTCAGCGCGCCCGGCCGGAATGCCGATCCCGTCATCCTTGATTTCGAGCTCGACGCGGTCGGCGGTGCGCCGCAGCCGAACGCTGATCACCCCGCGGCGCCCGGCGGGATAGGCGTACTTGATGGCGTTGGTAACCGCTTCGGTGACGATCAGCGACAACGGCACGGCCTGGTCGCTCGACATCTCGAGCTCGGGTGCGTCGACGTCGAGCATGAGCCGCCCATTGATCGTCTCGCCCATGGCTTGGAACAGCTGCCCGCACAGCTCCAGCAGGAAGGTGCGCATGTTGATCGTGTGCAGCGCGCCGTGGGCGTAGAGGTGCCGATGCACGGTCGCCAGCGCGCGAACACGGTCGCGGGCCGACTGGAACTCCGCCCGCGCTTCTGGCAGCCGGATCCGGCTAGCCTGCAGGTTCAGCAGGCTGGCGACGATCTGCAGGTTGTTTTTGACCCGATGGTGGATCTCCTGCATCGCCAAGTCCTGCTGCTGGACGGCGACTTTCAGTTCTGCCTCACGCCGGCTCAGGGTGCGGCTCGCCCGCCGGAATGTCAGCGCCAGCGCTCGCAATTCCGACGGAAGCGCTCGGCTGGAGGGCAACGAGAAGGGCTGGCCGCTGCGCCACTCGTCCACGGCCCGGCGGACGTTACGCAATGGCCGGGTCACGACCAACTCGATGCCGATCAGGGCAAAGGCGGCGCCCGCGGCCATCGCGAGAGTGAGAGCTGCAGGCGTCGCCGTGTGCGATGCGAGGAGGCTTGCCGACGGCAAGGCTGCCAGTACTAGGACGACGCCCACTCGGACTGGCAGCGATCCGAGCCACGTCCGCAACCAGAACTGCCACGGTCGTCGCTTCAACGCGGCCGGCCACATGGGCCGGCGCCGGCTCAAGTCTTCCGGTCCTCCTCGATAAGCTTCAGCAGTTCGGGCGGGATCGGCTCGTTCGCAACGTCGTCGAACAGTTGGTGAAGGCCACGGTTCAGCCAGACGTCAAACGCGGCATCGACCGGCTTGGACTGCTTGGACCGGCCAGGTGGCGACGGCGGCTTTCGTTGCGTCATGTTGAAATGCTTCATGCCCAACTCGCCCGCGTTCGGCCGCACTCCGACCCAATTAGGACAGGCGGGCAACCCAGCGGTTGCCGGCCGATCAAACGCTCGACAATGCTAGAACTGCGCTGTGCGCCGCTCACCATAGGCATCCTTCAATCCCGCTGCTTGCGTCCGCAGCAAGGCGATTGCCGCCGAGTGCGCCGAAGGCAGCTTGGCCTTGGTTTCGCCCATCAGCCAAGCCTCCAATTGCCGGCGCGCGCGAAACACCCGGCTCTTGGCCGTGCCGACCGCGCATCCGGTGGCCTCAGCCAGGGCTTCGTAGCTCATGCCATGCACGACCACCATCACCAGCGCTTCCCGCTGGTCGGCCGGCAAACGGGTCATCGCCTTGCCCAACTCTTTCAATGCCAACCGATCCTCATGCGGCGCCTCGGTCGCGAAGGTATGCGCCGGCACGTCGTCAATGTCGGTGGTGTCCCGGCGCTTGCGCAGGTTGGAGATGAACCGGTTGCGCAGGATGCGGTGCATCCAGGCAGCGAAGTTGGTGCCGGGGATGAAGCTGTTCTGCGCCGACAGGGCGTTGCACACTGCGTCCTGCACCAAATCCTCGGCCGCAGTCCGATTGCGGGTCAGCGCCAAGGCCTGCACACGCAGCTTCGGCAGGATGGTGATCACCTGGTCGTGGAACGCTGGCGGCTCGGCGATGTTCATCAATGCCGCGCCGGGCAAACTCTGCTGCTGGGTGAGTGCGTTCATCGTCTCGCTCTGAATGCTATCCATACCCGACCAATGACCGGCTCTTGCCGCGCGTTGCATCCGACGGAGCGGTTGGCGGTCACGAAACCGCGATGGTTGAACCGCTGCAAGTTGCCGCTCACCGCCGGAAACCACATACGGGGTCAATGACATTAAAGCGCGGCCGCGTCCGCCTCCCTGATCGCCCGTGCGAGGGCGACCCGAGCACGCGACAGCCGCGCCTTCATGGTGCCGACCGGCACGTTGCACACGAACGCCGCTTCTTCGTGGCTCAGCTCCTGCGCCCCGACCAGGATGAGCGCCTCCCGCAGCAGCGGCGACAGGCGCCACAGATGGCGCTGCAAGTCGTCGATGGCGGAGTGCGAGTCCTGCGCCGGCAAGGCGCTGTCGTCCGCGGCGAACCCGGCCTGCAGAGCAGCCGTTTCGCGCTTGTGCCGGCGCCGCTGCTCGTAGAAGGCGTTGCGGAGGATGGTGAACAGCCACGCCTTCATGCTGGTGCCCGGCTGGAACTGATCGAGCGCCCGCAACGCGCGCAGGATGGCGTCCTGCACGAGGTCGTCGGCCAGCGTCCGGTCCTGCGCCAGAAAGCGGGCGAAGGCCCGCAGTTCGGGCAACAGCAACGCGATTTGGCGGCGGGGACCGGCTTCGGCTATGTCTGCTGCCGCGGCATGGGGTCGAACTTCCTCGATGTCGGCCATAGTCGAATCCAGCAAGCTCCCCCAAGCCACCCTGCCCCAAGTGTATCCTGAGGACCGCTATGACCAGCTTGCGTCGCGAAGACCTGATCCGCGCCCTGCCCTATGCCCGGCGTTACGCGCGCGCGTTGACCGGCAGCCAGCCGCGGGGCGATGCCTTGGTGGCCGACGGGCTGCGCGACCTGTCCGAGAGCAATACCGCCGTTGAAGCCGGGGCACCGTCGCTCGATGCGCGGCGAACGCTCTACCGCTTGGTGACGCAACGCTTTGGCTTGACCGCCAATGGCAGTCCGTTTGCCGGCGGTGACCTCAGCCAGCAACAGCGGCAGTTATTGCTGCTGACCTCGCTCGAGGAATTGCCGATCGCCGAGGCCGCGCCGGTGGTGTCGCTGTCGCCGGCCGAGGCGGAGACCCTGCTGGCCGCCGCGCGGGCGCATCTGCGGGATGGCGCCGCCACCGACGTGCTCATCATCGAGGACGAACCGGTGATCGCGATGGACATCGAGGAGCTGGTCAGCAGTTGCGGCCACCGCATCGTCGGCGTCGCCACCACCGAAGCCGAGGCGGTGCAGATGGCCGAGCAGCATCGTCCGGGGCTGATCCTCGCCGATATCAACCTCGGCGCCGGCGGCGACGGCACCGCCGCGGTGGCGCGGATCATGCAGCACCATTATGCTCCGGTGATCTTCGTGACAGCCTACCCCGAACGCCTGCTGACTGGCGAGGCGGTCGAACCGGCGTTCGTGATAACGAAGCCGTTCGAACCCATGACATTGGCGATCGCCACCTATCAGGCGGTCACCGGAGGCGTTAACCTCGGCTGAGACGCTGGCCGCGACCGATCGGTCGCGTTGATCGGCCGGTCGCGTCAGCGGGATTGAAGCGACATCGGCAACTCCGGGTTGACCGGAGCGATCACTAGCCACCACCCCGGGGGATAGACGTGACGATTCACACCGCTTCCGCCACTCCGTTGCGCGGAACCGTGCCAGCGCATGGCGCCATGCTCGGCCGGCCGATGCCGCGCATCCTGCGCGCCACCGACCCGTCGCCGGCGTCCTGGCCGCATGCGCTCGGCCGCGCCACCACGCTCGGCTTCGATACGCTGCTGCTGCCGGCGTTCGACGTGCCGGCGACGCTGATCGAGGCGGCCAACGGCTTGAACGTCGCGGTGCTGGCCGACGTCACCCTCGACCGCGTGCCGGTTGCGCTGCTCCACGATGGCCCGGGCCCGTTCCTGCGCCCGGTCGCGCCCACCACCGATCCGCGCGCGCCGCCCGCGCCCGCGCCCGACGCGGTGCCCGCAATCGGCACGGCGGCGGACGCGAAGGCGCTGGCGGAATGGTGGGCTCCCCGGCTGCAAGCGTTGGCCCGGCAAGGCGTGTCCGGCGTCCGGCTCCTGGGACTCGGCGCATTGCCGGGTTGGGCGGTGCCGACGGTGCTGGCCGAGATCCGCTCCGCTTGCGCCGACCTGATCCTGTTCGGCTGGACGCCTGGTCTCGCGTGGTCCGTGCTGCAGGCGATCGCACCGGGCACGCTCGACCTTGTCGCCACCTCGTTGCCGTGGTGGGACGGCCGGGCGGATTGGCTGTGGCGCGAGCTCGACCTGCTGCGGGCGGTGGCGCCGGTGGTGGCCGAGGCCGGCGCCGACCACACGCGGCAGGCGTTTGCCTGCATGCTCGCCGAGGGATGGATGACCACGGCCGATGCGGCCGACGCGGAGGCGCTCAACCACGCCCGTGTCGGCTTGTCCGGGTTGCCTTACAGCCGGCTCGTCTCCGCCGGCGGCGGCCCAGCCTATGCATTGCTGCGGACGGATAAGGCCGATCCGCGCCGGGCCACGCGGGCCGCCTTGGCGATGACGGCGTTCGGGCCGGCCCAGTTGCCGGCCTCGATGCCGCTGTCCGGGGTGCAAGGCAACTTCCACCCGTTCGCGTCGCCGGTGGGCGACCTGCTCGACCCCGAGCAGATCGTGGCACTCGACACCGGCGGCTTGCGCGTGTTCACCGCCACCGCCCGGCCGGAGCCCGCGACCGTCCCGCTGTCCCGGAAAGGCGCGGAAACAGCGGCGAGCGTGCCGCGCGTCGCGATCGAGCAGCCGTCCCCCTGCGTCGAGGGCGGCCGCTTCCCAGCGCGCCAGGTGGTCGGCAGCGAGGTGGTGGTCGAGGCGGACATCATCACCGACGGCCACGACAAGCTCGGCGCCTCGGTCCGCTGGCAAGCGCCCGGCTCGGACGAGTGGTCCACGGTGCCGATGCAGCCGTTGGGCAACGACCGGTGGACCGCCCGCTTTCCGCTGCGTGGTCTCGGCATCCACCGCTACGTCGTCGAGGCGTGGAAGGACGTCTACGCGACCTTCGTCGACGAGATCACCAAGAAGTATGCGGCCGGGGTGCCCATCGCGCTCGAGCTGCAGGAAGGCGCGATCCTGGTGCGCGCCGCCGCGGCACGAAGCAAGAAGTCGCTGCAGGCCGCCCTCGAGGGAGTGGTGAAGGTACTCGACGCCGAGGGGCCCGATGCGCGGCGCGAGATCCTGCTTGCCCCGGCCACCCGGGACGCCATGGCGCGCGCCGACGACCGCCCGCACTTGGTGGCCACGGGCGAAATCCCGGTTCAGGCCGAGCGCACGGCCGCCGGGTTCGCCAGCTGGTACGAGGTGTTCCCGCGTTCGCTGAGTGACGACCCGGAGCGGCACGGCACCTTCCGCGACGTGATCCGCCACCTGCCGCGGGTGGAGGCGATGGGGTTCGACGTTCTCTACTTCCCGCCGTTCCATCCGATCGGGCGCACCAACCGCAAGGGCCGCAACAACACCCTGACGCCAGCCCCGGACGATCCGGGCAGCCCGTACGCGATCGGCTCGGCCGAAGGCGGCCACGACGCGCTGCATCCCGAGCTCGGGTCGATCGAGGACTTCCAGCACCTGCGCGAAGCTGCCACTCGGCATGGGATCGAGCTGGCAATGGATTTCGCGATCCAGTGTGCGCCGGACCATCCCTGGCTGAAGCAGCACAAGGACTGGTTCGACTGGCGCCCGGACGGCTCGATCCGCTACGCCGAGAACCCGCCGAAAAAATACCAGGACATCGTCAACGTCGACTTCTATGCGTCCGGCGCCGTGCCGGGCCTGTGGGTCGCCTTGGCCGAGACGGTGCTGTTCTGGGCCGGTCAAGGCATCCGCTTGTTCCGGGTCGACAACCCGCACACCAAGCCGCTGCCGTTCTGGGAATGGATGATCGCCGAGGTGCAGGCGCGCTATCCGGACGCGGTGTTCCTGGCCGAGGCGTTCACCCGGCCCAAGGTCATGTATCGGCTGGCCAAAGCGGGGTTCGGCCAGTCCTACACCTACTTTACTTGGCGCAACACCAAGCGCGAGTTCCAGGACTACCTGACCGAGCTGACCGATCCGCGGCCCGGCTCGCCGCGGGAGTTCTTCCGGCCGCATTTCTTCGTCAACACGCCCGACATCAACCCGGTGCCGCTGCAGACCGCACCGCGCCAGGCGTTCCTGATCCGCTGCGCGCTGGCCTCCACCCTGTCCGGTCTTTGGGGTCTGTACAACGGGTTCGAGCTGTGCGAGGCGACGCCCATTCCGGGGCGCGAGGAATATCTCGACAGCGAAAAGTATCAGCTTCGCGCCTGGGATTGGGACCGGCCCGGCAACATCGTCGCCGAGATCAGCGCACTCAACGCGATCCGCAAGCGCAACCCGGCCTTGCAGACCCATCTCGGCGTGACCTTCCTCGCCGCCGATAACGACCAAGTGCTGCTGTTCGAAAAGGCGACGCCGGACCGCAGCAACGTGGTCTTGGTCGCGATCAACATGGACCTCTACAACCCGCAATCCTCGCGGATCGACGTGCCGTTCTGGCGCTGGACGCCGGAGCCTGCCGCGTTGCTCGCGACCGACCTGATCTCCGACCGGCAGGAGCGATGGACCGACCGGAGCCGTTACGTCTCGCTGTCGGCCGGCCAACCCTATGCCTTGTGGCGCCTGCGTCCGGCGGAAGAGAATTGATGAACGATATGCCCGCTTCCTCGGTCGACATGCCGACCACGCCCGTCCTGTCGCCGCCGGAAACTCCCCTGGCGCCGCTGCCCGATCCATTGTGGTTCAAGGACGCTGTGATCTATCAGCTGCACCTCAAGTCCTTCTTCGACGCCAACAACGACGGCGTCGGCGACTTCCAGGGTCTGATCGAAAAGCTCGACTACGTCGCCGAGCTGGGGGTTACGGCCATCTGGATGCTGCCGTTCTACCCCTCCCCGCGGCGGGACGACGGCTACGACATCGCCGACTACACCAGCGTGCACGGCGATTATGGCAGCGTCGACGACGTGCGCCGGCTGGTGGAGGCGGCGCATGCGCGCGGTCTGAAAGTCATTACCGAGCTGGTCATCAACCATACCAGCGATCAGCACCCCTGGTTCCAGGCCGCCCGCCGCGCGCCGCCGGGCAGCCCGGAACGTGACTTCTACGTTTGGTCCGACACCGACACCAAGTATGCCGGCACACGGATCATCTTCCTCGACACGGAAAGCAGCAACTGGACCTTCGATCCGGTTGCCAATGCCTACTATTGGCACCGCTTCTATTCGCACCAGCCGGACCTCAACTTCGACAATCCGGCGGTGATCGAGGAAGTGTTCAAGGTCATGCGCTTCTGGCTCGACCTCGGCGTCGACGGTCTCCGTCTCGACGCCGTGCCCTACCTCGTCGAGCGCGAAGGCACCAACAACGAGAACCTGGCTGAGACGCACGCCATCCTTAAGAAGATCCGGGCGGAGATCGACGCGTACGCGCCAGGCCGCATGTTGCTGGCCGAGGCCAATCAATGGCCCGAGGACGCGCAGCAGTATTTCGGCGACGGCGACGAATGCCACATGTCGTTCCATTTCCCGCTGATGCCGCGCATGTACATGGCGATCGCGCGCGAGGACCGGTTCCCGATCACCGACATCATGCGGCAAACGCCGGAGATCCCGGCCAACTGCCAATGGGCCGTGTTCCTGCGCAACCACGACGAGCTCACGCTCGAGATGGTCACCTCGGGTGAGCGCGACTATTTGTGGAACACCTACGCCGCCGACCGCCGCGCCCGGATCAATCTCGGCATCCGCCGCCGCCTGGCGCCGCTGCTGGAGAATGACCGGCGCCGGATCGAGCTGATGAATGGGTTGCTGCTGTCGATGCCGGGCACGCCGGTCATCTACTACGGCGACGAGATCGGCATGGGCGACAACATCTTCCTCGGCGACCGCGACGGCGTGCGCACGCCGATGCACTGGTCGATGGACCGCAACGGCGGCTTCTCCCGCGCCGAGCCGCAGCGGCTCGTGCTGCCGCCGATCATGGACCCGACCTACGGCTACCAGGCGATCAACGTCGAGGCACAGGCCGCCAACCCGCACTCGATGCTGAACTGGACCCGGCGCATGCTGGCAGTACGGCAGCGGCACCAGGCGTTCGGCCGCGGCACCCAGCGGTTCCTGTATCCGCACAACCGCAAGATCCTCGCCTACCTGCGCGAGCACACGCCGGAGAACGGCCAAACCGAGACGATCCTCTGCGTCAGCAATCTCGCCCGCACCGCGCAGGCGGTAGAGCTCGATTTGTCGGCGTTCGTCGGGCGCGTCCCGGTCGATATCGTCGGCGGTTCCGTGTTCCCACCGATCGGCCAGCTCACCTACCTGCTGACCTTGCCGCCGTACGGCATGTTCTGGTTCCTGCTCGCGACCGAGGCAGCGCTGCCGGCTTGGCACAGCCCACCCCCCGAACCCCTTCCGGAGTATGCGACGCTGGTTGTACGTGGCACCCTTGCTGACCTGATCGCCCCTGCCAACCGCGCCGTTGTCGAGCGCGAGGCGCTGCCGGCCTACCTGCCGAAGCGACGCTGGTTCGCCAGCAAGACGGAAAAGCTCGAAGCCACCCGCATTGCTTATGCCGTCGGCATGCCCGGCACCACGTCGCTCGGCTTCACCGAGGTCGAGGCGCAGCTGCCGGGCCGGACCGAACGCTACATGCTGCCGATGGGCGTGATCTGGGAGGACGAGATGTCCGGCGCGCTGGCGCAGCAGCTCGCCCTCACCCGGGTACGCAAAGGGCCGCGGGTCGGCTATCTGACCGACGCCTTCGCGCTCGACGGCCTGACCCACGGCATGCTGACCGGCTTGCGCGAAAGCAGCGTGATCCCGATCGAAGATGGCGCCGAACGGCTCGAATTCCGCCCGACCTCGCGCATGGGCAGCCTCGAGTTGCCGGCCGAATTCGAGATCCGCCGGCTCAGCGCCGAGCAAAGCAACTCGTCCTGGATCGTCGGCGACACGCTGGTGATGAAGCTGGTTCGGCGCGTGCTGGCGGGCGTGCACCCGGAAGGCGAGATGACCCGGGTGCTGACCGAGCGCGGGTTCGGCAACACCGCGCCGCTGTTCGGCGAACTCGTGCGGGTGGACGCCGAGGGCACGCCGCACACGGTGGCACTCGCCCAGGGGTTCGTCCGCAACCAAGGCGACGGCTGGACCTGGACGCTCGACTACCTCGCCCGCACCGTGGAGGAGGTGGCGCTGACGACCGTCTCGCCCGACGGCGCCGCCGATCTCGAAGCGCATGCCGACGCGTTCGACGCCTACGAGGTGTTCGCCCGCGCCATCGGCACGCGGCTCGGCGAGATGCACGCGGTGTTGTCGCAGCCGACCGACGACCCGGCTTTCACGCCGGCGCCGGCCGACCCGGCGACGCTCGACGCCTGGGCCGACGGCGCGATCGAGCAGATCGACATGGCAATGGATCTGCTTGCCGCGGCAAAGGACCTCGACGAGACCACCGGGGCGCAAGCACAGATGCTGCTGGGCCACCGCGACGCGCTGCGTGAGGCCGCCCGCTCGTTGGCGCGGCAGGGCGCCGGGTCGCTGCAGACCCGGGTGCACGGCGACTTCCACCTGGGCCAAGTATTGGTGGTCCAAGGCGACGCCTACCTGATCGACTTCGAGGGCGAACCGGCGCGCACGATGGAGCAGCGGCGGGCGAAGTCGTCGGGCATGCGCGACGTGGCCGGGCTGCTGCGCTCGTTCGACTACGCGGCTGCCGCGGCAGCGCCCGGCCGGGTCGCAGCATCCGAAACCGCGGCCAGCCGGCGGCAGGAGTTGCTGGCCGAGTTCCGCATCCGCGCCGCGTCCGTGTTCCTCGAGGCCTACCGGGCCGTACTGCACGAGGCCAACCCGCGCTGGGTGCCGGCCGAGGCGGAACAGGCGATGCTCGACCTGTTCCTAATGGAAAAGGCCGCTTACGAGATCCGCTACGAACTCGCCAACCGGCCCACCTGGTTGGCGATCCCGCTCGGCGGGTTCTACGCCATCGCCGAGCGGCTGATCGGAGGCCCGGCGTGAACGCGATGTTCCAGCCGGGCGTCGCACTCGATCCCGGCGCGGTCGAGGCGATCGTGCATGGCCGCCACGGCGACCCGTTCGCGATCCTCGGCCCGCACGGCGGCAACGTGCGGGTGTTCGCTCCGGGCGCGGAGGCGGTGGAGGTGGTCGATCCGGCCGGCAACCCGATGGCCGCCTTGCAACGGGTGCACGACGCCGGCCTCTTCGCCGGTCAAGTGCCGGAGGGGCCATACCGGCTACGTGTACAGACGCACGGCACCACCTTCGAGGCCGAAGACCCGTACCGCTTCGGGCCGACGCTGGGTCAGCTCGACCTTCACCTCGTCAGCGAGGGGCGGCACTACGACCTTGGCCTGACCTTGGGCGCGCACGAGGCGACCTACGAGGGCGTCGCCGGGGTGCGCTTCGCGGTATGGGCGCCGAATGCACGCCGGGTCTCGGTGGTCGGCGACTTCAATTTCTGGGACGCCCGCCGCCATCCGATGCGGCGGCACGACCCGGCGGGCGTGTGGGAGATGTTCATCCCCGGCGTGCGCCCGGGCGCGGTCTACAAGTACGACCTGCTCGGCCCCGATTGGGCGCCGCTGCCGCAAAAGGCCGACCCCGTTGCCGGCGCCGCCGAACGGCCGCCCGCCACCGGCTCGATCGTGGTGTCGGCGGCGCCGTTCCACTGGACCGACGCCGCATGGATGGAGAAGCGCGCGGCATTGCAGAAGCCGGACGCGCCGATCTCCTGCTACGAGGTGCACGCCGCATCCTGGCTGCCGGCCGCCGAAGGTGGCATGTCCGGCTGGGAAGCGCTGGCCGACCGGCTGGTGCCATACTGCGCCGGCATGGGCTTCACCCACCTCGAGTTGCTGCCGATCATGGAGCATCCATTCGGCGGCTCCTGGGGCTACCAGCCGCTGGGTCAGTTTGCGCCGAGCGCCCGCCTCGGGCGCCCGGAGGCGTTCAAGGCGTTCGTGGACCGCTGCCACGCGATGGGGGTCGGCGTCCTGCTCGACTGGGTGCCGGCGCATTTCCCGACCGACGCGCACGGCCTGGCCCGCTTCGACGGCACGCCGCTGTATGAGCACGGCGACCCGCGCGAAGGCTTTCACCAGGACTGGAACACGTACATCTACAATCTCGGCCGCAACGAAGTGCGCGGCTTCATGATCGCGTCCGGCCTGTGGTGGCTGAACGAATACCACGTGGACGGGCTGCGCGTGGACGCGGTCGCCTCGATGCTCTACCGCGACTACAGCCGCAACGCCGGCGAATGGGTGCCGAATCAATACGGCGGCCGCGAGAACCTGGAGAACGTCGCCTTCCTGCAGGAACTGAGCCGCGCCATCGCGTTGCGCGCGCCCGGCGCCGTGCTGATCGCCGAGGAAAGCACCGCCTGGCCCGGCGTGACCCGGCCCGCCGACGAGGGCGGGCTCGGCTTCGACTACAAGTGGAACATGGGCTGGATGCACGACAGCCTGCATTACATGCAGGAAGATCCGATCAACCGCCGCTGGCATTATGGCGAGATCACCTTCGGCCTCGTCTACGCCTTCAGCGAGCGGTTCATGCTGCCGATTAGCCATGACGAGGTGGTCTACGGGAAGGGGTCGCTGATCCGGAAGATGCCCGGCGACCGCTGGCAGCAATTCGCCAACCTGCGCGCCTATCTCGGCTTCATGTGGACCTACCCAGGCAAGAAGCTGATGTTCATGGGCGGCGAGTTTGCCCAAGACCGGGAATGGAACCACGACACCGGTCTCGACTGGCATCTGCTCGACGTGCCCGAGCATGCCGGGGTGCAGAGCCTGCTGCGCGACCTCAATGGCGTCTACCGCTCCCTTCCCGCCTTGCATGAAGGCGATTGCGACCCGGCCGGGTTCCGCTGGGTGGTCGTCGACGACGCCGACCAGTCGGTTTACGCCTATCTGCGGCAGCCGTTGGGGGGCGGCCCGAGCGCGCTGGTGGTGTGCAACTTCACGCCCGTGCCCCGGCCCGGCTACCGGCTCGGCGTGCCGCATGCCGGCGGCTGGACCGAGCGGATCAACACCGACGCCGGCGTCTACGGCGGTTCCAACCTGGGCAATGGCGGCCGGGTGGATGCCGAGGCGATCGCCGCGCACGGCTTGCCCGCCTCGCTGAGCCTGACCTTGCCCCCCCTCGCGACCTTGGTGCTGATCCCCGAATGAGCCAACATTTCCACCACACCCTGCCGTTCGGCGCCGAGTTGCAGCCCGACGGGTCGACCCGGTTCCGCATCTGGGCCCCATCGGCCGAGAGCCTGACCTTGAGCCTGC
Organism: uncultured Alphaproteobacteria bacterium; assembly: GCA_963752225.1. Lineage (GTDB taxonomy): Bacteria > Pseudomonadota > Alphaproteobacteria > Acetobacterales > Acetobacteraceae > JBBROS01. The sequence goes on from CAVVXS010000007.1 coordinate 1,049,325, forward strand.
CGAACCGGAAGCTGCCGATGGCGGCCGAGCCGGGCGGCTGGCATGAGGCCGCAGTGCCGGTCCCGGCCGGCACCGCATACCACTTCGTCATGCCGGACGGGCTGCACGTGCCCGACCCGGCCGGACGCCTGCAGTTCGAGGACGTGCACGGCGGCAGCGAGGTGGTCGATCCCAACCGCTTCGCCTGGGAGCACGGCGATTGGACCGGGCGGCCGTGGAACGAGGCGGTGATCTACGAATGCCATGCCGGGCTGATGGGCGGCTTCAAGGGCGTGCAGGCGCGCTTGCCGGAGCTCAAGCGGCTCGGGTTCACGGTGATCGAGCTGATGCCGGTCGCCGACGTCCCGGGCGACCGCAACTGGGGCTATGACGGGGTGCTGCCGTATGCGCCGACCCGCGCCTATGGCTCGCCGGACGAGCTGAAGGCGCTGGTGGACGCAGCGCACGGGCTCGGCCTGATGATGATGCTCGACGTGGTGTACAACCATTTCGGCCCCGACGGCGCCTACATCCACGCCTACGCGAAGCCGTTCTTCCGCGAGGACATCAAGACGCCCTGGGGAGCGGCGATCGACTTCCGCCGGCCCGAGGTGCGCGACTACTTCGAGCAGAACGCGCTGTTCTGGCTCAACGAGTACCGCTTCGACGGTCTGCGGTTCGACGCCGTGCACGCCATCAGCGAGGAGGACTTCCTCACCGAGATGGCGGCCCGGATCCGTGCCGAAACCGCGGGCCGTCAGGTCCACCTCGTGCTCGAGCACGAGAACAACCGGGCGGCGTTGCTGCGGACCAAGGACGAGCCGCTGTTCGACGCGCAGTGGGCCGACGACATGCACCATGCGCTCCATGTGCTGCTGACGCATGAGAGCGAGGGCTACTACGAGGATTTCCAGGACGCGACCGGGGTGCTGGCGCGCTGCTTGGCCGATGGGTTCGCCTACCAGGGCGACACCTCGCCGCATCTCGGCCGCCCGCGCGGCGAACCGAGCGGGCACCTGCCGCCGACGGCCTTCGTCGTGTGCCTGCAGAACCACGATCAGATCGGCAACCGCGCCATGGGCGACCGGCTGACGGTGCTGGCCAAGCCTGAGGCGCTGCGGGCGGCAACCGTGCTGTTGCTGCTGTCGCCGTTTATCCCGCTGATGTTCATGGGCGAGGAATATGCCAGCACCACGCCGTTCCTGTTCTTCACCAGCCACAACGAGGAGCTCGCGGAGCTGATCCGGATCGGCCGCCGCGGCGAGTTCAAGGCGTTTGCCGCTTTCCAGGACGAGGCCAAGCGGGCGCAGATTCCCGACCCCAACGCCCCCTCGACCTACGAGCGCTCGCGCCCGGAAGCGACCGACCCGGCCCATGCCGAGTGGCTGGCGAGCTTGCTGCAGCTGCGCCACGCACAAGTGGTGCCCGGCATCCCCGGTTGCCGGAGCGCCGGGACGACGGTGCTGGGCCAAGGTGCAGTGCGTGCCGCCTGGACGCTCGGCACCGGCCAGACGCTGACGATCCTGCTGAACCTCGGCGACGAGACGGTTCGGGTCGAGCCGACCGGGCGCGAGATGCTGTTCGCCACCCCGTCGGCCACTCCGGCCCTGCTGCCGCCTGCCAGCGCCGTGGTGACGCTGGGATGAGCAGCCCGCTCCGCGCCCTGGCGCAGTCCGCCGGGATCGCGCCGCGGTGGCAGGATTTCCGCAGCGACTGGCACGAGGTCGGCGACGACACGCTGCGGCTGGTGCTCGAAGCGATGGACCTGCCGGCTTCGACCCCGTCGCAGATCGCCGACAGCGAGGCGCTGCTGGCGGCGCGCGCGGCCCGATTGCCGCCGTTGATCACCGCCGCCATCGGCCAACCCACGCGGCTGCCGCTGGGCGGCCGTTTTTCGTTGATGCTGGAAGACGGTCACCGGCTGGACGGCGAGGTCGCCGACGGCGCCCTGCCCGGCATCGACCGCCCCGGCTACCACCAACTCGACATCGGCGGGCAGCGGACCACGGTGGCGGTGGCGCCGGCGCGCGGCTTCACCGTCGGCGACGCGGCGCCGGGCACGCGGCCTTGGGCGTTGGCGGTCCAGCTCTATGCGCTGCGCCGTCGCGGCGACGGTGGCGTCGGCGATTTCCGCGCGTTGCAGGACCTGGTCGGCCCGGCGGCGGCGCTCGGCGCGGCCGGCATCGCGATCAGCCCGGTGCACGCGCAGTTCTCCGCCGACCCGGAGCGCTTCAGCCCGTATTCCCCCTCGAGCCGGATCCAGCTGAACGTGCTGCACGCCGCGCTCGACCTGCCGGCCAAGGCGGCGGCGCCGCTCGAGGCCGCCGACCTCGTGGACTGGCCCGCCGCGGCCCGGCTTCGCTTGGCCGCCATGGACAAGGCCTGGCGCAGCGCGAAGCCGGCGTTGCGCGAGCAGGTGGCGCTGTTCCGTGCCGCCGAAGGCGAGGCGCTGCAGAACCACGCCACGTTCGAGGCATTGCACGCCCGGCAATTTGCCGAAGGGCGCTGGCATTGGCGCACTTGGCCGGCCGAGCTGCAGGATCCGGACAGCGCCGCCGTGCGCGCCTTCGCCGAGGCGCACGCAGACGAGGTCGGGCTGCACGCCTTCATGCAGTTCCTCGCCGACCGCAGCCTGCGTGATGCGCAAGCCGCGGCACGCGCCGCCGGCATGCCGATCGGGCTGATCGCCGACCTCGCGGTGGGCGCCGATTCCGGCGGCAGCCATTGCTGGAGCCGGCAAGCCGAGACGCTCGGCAAGATGAGCATCGGCGCGCCGCCCGACCTGCTGAGCGCCAACGGCCAGAACTGGGGCTTGGCCGCCTTCTCGCCGACCGGGCTGCGCGAAAGCGGGTTCCGGGCATTCCTGGAAATGCTGCGTCACGCAATGCGGCATGCGGGCGGCGTCCGCATCGATCACGCGCTGGGCCTGGCCCGGCTGTGGGTGGTGCCGGACGGCGCCTCGGCCCGCGACGGCGCCTACATCGCCTTCCCGCTCGAGGACATGCTGCGGCTGATTGCGCTCGAATCCTCGCGCAACCGGGCGATCGTGCTGGGCGAGGACCTCGGCACCATCCCCGACGGGTTCCAGGACCGGCTCGCCGCCGCCGGCACGTTGGGCATGCGGGTGCTGTGGTTCGAGAAGCGGCACGGCCTGTTCCTCGACCCGCGGAGCTGGACCAAGTCGGCGGTCGCCATGACCAGCACGCACGATCTCTCGACCGTCGCCGGGTGGTGGGCCGGCCGCGACCTCGAGTGGCGCGGCCGCCTCGGCGTTTCCGGCGGCGCCGAGCGCCAGGCCGAGGAGGAAGTCGAGCGGATCACCGACCGCACCGCGCTGTGGGCGGCGTTCCAGCACAGCGGCGCCGCAACCGGCCCGGCGCCGGCGCTCGACGCGACCGACGACGTGGCCGACGCCGCGGTCCGGCATCTCGCGACCGCGGCCTGTGACTTGGTGATCCTGCCGATCGAGGACGCGCTCGGGCTGCCCGAGCAGCCGAACCTGCCGGGCACGATGAGCGACCATCCCAATTGGCGGCGGCGCATGGCCGGCCCGGCCGCAAACCTGCTGGACGATCCACGCGTTGCCGCCAGGCTTGCCCCCCTGACGCCCCCGCACACAAAGGCCGAACCCGCCGTATGAAACCGCTCTCCGCCACCGCCCGCTTGCAGTTCCACAAGGATTTCACCCTCGACGACGCAGCCAGGCTGGTGCCCTACTTCGAACGGCTCGGCATCAGCCACCTGTACGCCTCGCCGCTGTTGAAGGCGCGCGCCGGGTCGACCCACGGCTACGACATCGTCGACCACAACGCGATCAACCCCGAGCTGGGCGGCGAGGACGCGCTGCGGCGGCTGATGGCCGCGTTGCGCGAGCGCGACATGGGGCTGATCCTCGACATCGTGCCCAACCACATGGGCGTCGGCGACCACGACAATGCGTGGTGGATGGACGTGCTCGAATGGGGCCGGGCCAGTCCCTACGCCGAGTATTTCGACATCGACTGGGATCCGCCCGACGCGAGCCTGCGCGGCCGCATGCTGGCGCCCTTCCTCGGCAGCCCGTACGGCACCTGCTTGGAGAATGGCGAGCTGGTGCTGCGCTTCAACGAGACGAGCGGGCGGCTCTACGTCGCCTACCACGACCATTGGTTTCCGATCAGCCCGCGCGACTACGCCGCCGTTCTGCTGACGATCGGCGGCCCGCTCGAGGGCCCGGCGCGGATGTTCGCCGAGCTCGGCGCGGGCGGCAGCGCCGACGTGCGCGCCGCCGCCAAGGCTGCCCGCGAGGAACTGCTGCACCCGCCCTACGCCCGGGCGATCGCCGAGGCGCTGGCCGCCTACGACGTCAAGACGCCGACCGGGCGCGAGCTGCTGCATCGCCTGCTGGAGCGGCAGGCCTATCGGCTGGCCTGGTGGCGGGCGGCCACGGACGAGATCAACTGGCGCCGCTTCTTCGACGTCAACGGCCTGGCGGGCGTGCGGGTGGAAATCCCCGAGGTGTTCGAGGACACCCACCGCACCGTGTTCCGCCTCTATGAGGAAGGCCTGATCGACGGCGTGCGCATCGACCACGTGGACGGTCTTGCGAGCCCGCGTGATTATTGCCGCAAGCTGCGCCGCCGGCTCGACGCGCTCACCCCGCGCCGCCCCGAAGGCTTGCGCGACCAGCCCGCCATCTTGTGGATCGAGAAGATCCTGTTCGCGCACGAGCGGCTGGCTGGCGACTGGCTGACCGACGGCACCACCGGTTACGACTTCATGAACGACGTCGGCGCGGTGCTGCACGATCCTGCCGGCGAGGAAAAGCTGACCGCGATGTGGACGTCGCTGACCGGACGGGCCGGCGAGTTCGAGATCGAGGCCCAGGCGGCGCGGCGGCAGATCCTGCGCGAGAACCTGGCCAGCGAACTGTTCAACACCGCGACCGCGCTGCACCGTGTCGCCAAGCGCGACCTTGCCACCCGCGACTTCACTCTGACCGGCATTCGCCTCGTGCTGACCGAGCTGCTGGTGCATTTCCACACCTACCGCATCTATGCCGGGCCCGGCGGCGTGTCCGAACCCGACAAGCGGGCGATGGAGTGGGCGATGGCCGGCGCGAGGCGGACGGTGCGCACCGCCGACCGCGAACTGCTGGAGCTGGTGGCGAAATGGGTGACCGGCGAAGGCTTGCGCGACGGCAAGGCCGGCACGCGGCGGCAGGAATGGCTGCGGGCGATGGTCCGCTTCCAGCAGCTCTCGGCGCCGACGGCGGCCAAGTCGGTGGAAGACACCGCATTCTATCGCTACGGCCGGCTGCTGTCGCGCAACGAGGTCGGCAGCGAGCCGTCGCAATTCGCGCTCTCGCCGGCCGGCTTCCATGCCGCCAACAAGGAACGGCAGCGGCGTTTCCCGCACGCGCTGCTCGCGACCGCCACGCACGACCACAAGCGCGGTGAGGACACGCGGATGCGGCTCGCGGTGCTGAGCGGCATGTCCGAGCAGTGGGAAGCGGCGGCCGGGCGGTGGCTGCGCCTCAACGCGCCGTTCCGCCGCGACTTGCAGGGCCCGGCGCCCGACCCGGCGGACGAGCTGATGGTCTACCAGATGCTGGTTGCGGCGTGGCCGCCGGACTTGATGGCCGACGACGCGGACGGCCTCGCGGCTTACCGCGACCGGGTCGCCGCCTGGATGCAGAAGGCGCTGCGGGAAGCCAAGCGGCATTCTGGCTGGGTGGTGCCGAACGAGGAGTACGAGGGCGCGGCGCAGGCGGTGCTGGCCGGGTCGCTCGACCCCAACCGGCCGGTTGCGGCCGAAATCGCGGCGTTCGCGGCGGAGATCGGGCCATACGGTGCGATCAACGGCTTGTCGCAGGCGGTTTTGCGCCTGACCGCGCCGGGCATTCCGGACCTCTATCAAGGCACCGACTTCTGGGACCTGTCGCTGGTCGACCCCGACAACCGGCGCCCGGTCGACTACCCGGCGCGCGAAGCGGCCCTCGAGAGGGGCGAGGCGCCCGGCCGGCTGCTGCGAAACTGGCACGACGGACAGGTCAAACAGGCGATCATCACCCGGCTGCTGCATCTTCGGGCGGCGCAACCCGACTTGTTCACCGTTGGCGCCTATCAGCCGCTTCGGGTCGAAGGCGAGCGAGCCGACCACGTTTTTGCCTTCAATCGCGCGCATGAGGAAGGCTCGGTGCTCGTGATCGTCACCCGATGCCCAGCGGGGCTCGCGTTGGCGAAGGGTCAGCCGTTAGTCGAGCCGGAACAGTGGGGCGAAACCGTGATCCATGTTCCGCGTAACTTCATTGGTAGACCGATCAAAGATGTGTTGGCATCCGACTCTAGCCGGGCTTGCCCTGCCCGGATCGCGGTGTCGGAGTTGCTGGCAGAACTTCCTGTTGCCGTCCTGGAGGCCCGATGAACCGACTTGTCGTTGTGAGCAACCGGGTGCCGGCACCGTCTGCGGCCGGTGCCCAGGCCGGCGGTTTGGCTGTGGCCCTCGAAGCGCTGATGGAGAGCCGCGGCGGCCTGTGGTTCGGCTGGAGCGGCCGCATCGTCGACACGCCGTCCGACACGCCCAAGCGGCTCGACGCCGGCCAAGTCCGCTTTGCGACGCTCGACCTCAACGTCGAGGAGCACGACCGCTACTACAACGAGTTCGCCAACAGCACCTTGTGGCCGCTGCTGCACTCGATGCCGGAGATGATGACGTTCGACCGGCGCAACGCGGTCATTTACCGGGCCGTCAACCAGCGCTTCACCGACGCCCTCGTGCCGATGCTGACGCCCACCGACATGATCTGGGTGCACGACTACCACCTGATGTGCATGCCAGCGATGCTGCGCGCCCAGGGCGTAACCGCGCCGATCGGCTTCTTCCTGCACATCCCGTTCCCGTCGCCCGACATGCTCTTGAGCGTCCCGGAAGCCGGGAATCTCGTCCGTGACCTGCTGGCCGCGGACCTGCTCGGCTTTCAAACCCAGAACGACCTCGACAACTTCGCCGAATCCGCCACCCGCATGACCGATGCGCAGCGGCAACCGGGCGGCTGGCTGCGGTTCGACGAGCGGCGGGTGCGGCTCGGCGTGTTCCCGGTCGAGATCGACGCGCGCGAGTTCGCCGCCACCGCCGAGGACGCCTGGCGCTCGGTTCCGGCGGAGCGCCTTCGCCGCAGCCTGGCCGGGCAGCAGCTGATCCTCGGCGTCGATCGCATGGACCCGACCAAGGGCCTGCCGCAGCGCCTGGCCGGCTACCGCCGCCTGCTCGAAACGCGGGCGCACTTCCACCGCCGCGTCACCTTCCTGCAAGTCGCCGCCGAGAGCCGGAAGGATGTCGTCGCCTACAAGGACCTGCGCAACCAGATCGAGCAGGAGGCGGGCGGCATCAACAGCCTGTTCAGCGAACCGGATTGGACGCCGCTTCGCCTGATCGCCCGGGCCGGCGCTCGCGCGACCATGGCGGGCTATATGCGTGAGGCGCGGGTTGGCCTCGTCACGCCGCTGCGCGACGGCATGAACCTCGTTGCCAAGGAATTCATCGCCGCGCAGGACCCGCAGGACCCTGGCGTGCTGGTGTTGTCGCGGTTCGCCGGCGCCGCGCGGCAGCTCGAGTCCGCGGTGATCGTCAACCCCTATGACGTGGACGAGGTCGCCGACGCGATCGACACCGCGCTCAGCATGAGCCTCGCCGACCGTAAGGCGCGTTGGCGCTCAAGCTGGGCGGCGATCGAGGACACCTCGGCGCTGGGCTGGGGCCGGTCGTTCGTCGCTGCGCTGCTGCGCGCCGCCTCGAGCAAATCGGAGCGGCGGACGGACGCCGGAGAGCTGCCGCTGGGGCGGATGCGCCCGGCGGCGGATGTGCGCACCGCGTTGCCGACCGGAAAGCCGGGCACCACCCTCGGACTGATCTGAGGCCCCATTCGGAGCCGGTCCGGCACAGGGTTATTCCCGGGCTATTCGTCAGGAGTCTTCGGATCGGCGTGCAACGAACTCTGGCAACGGAGGGAAACGTTGCTTTCATTATTGTTCCGTCATCGACACCTTTAACCCGGCCCGCGCCTCTTGTATGTAGTCGTGGTGCGGCGTCGGAGGTGCATATGTCTAAACCGGGTTACTCGATGGCAGCGGTCTTGGAGAAGTTCCGCGACTTCGATCGGGTGGCCACGCTGTTGGACATGCCGGGGGTGGAGCGCCTGAACATCCTCAACGTGTCCAACGAGGTGTACGCCCTGCTGCAGGATGGCAAGGCCGCCAACTTCGACCGGGTCCGGCCCGAGCTGGAACGCCGGCTGAGCTACGCGTTGCCGCTGATGCGCCGTCTTGCCCAGGCTCAATCGATGGTCCACTCGATCACGCCCGCCGCAGACTCGCGGATGGCGGTTGCCGCCGCCTGACACAACGCCCGGCCAATTGCGGCTGGCCCAAGTCACCCGAGCCGGTGGGCTCGGGTGAGTGACGGACCGCCGGGTTCTACCCGGCTGCGGCGGTAAGGACGATCCGCCCGGTGACCGCTCCGGACCGCAGCCGCATCAGCGCCGCGTTGGCTTCGGGCTGCGGAACCTTGGTGATCGGGATCGGCGCGACCTGCCCGGACTGCGCCAGTGCAACGAGCTCGCGCAGCTCTTGCGGGTTGCCGACGTAGCTGCCCTGCACCGTCAGGGCCCGGGTCGGCATGATCGGCAGCGGCAGCGTCAACTCGCCGCCGAACAGCCCCACCTGGATCAGCTTGCCGCCCTTGCGCAAGGCGGCGAAGGCGAAGGCCGCGGTGGCGGTGCCGTTGACCATGTCGATCACCGCCAGCACCGGGCCGCCGGTTGCCGCGAGGATGCGTTCCGTCACGCCCTCGCCGCTGCCATCGACGACGGCGGTGGCGCCGGCCGCCGATGCGGCCTCGCGCTTGCCGGCATCGACGTCGACCGAGACGATCGCCTCGTGGCCGAGCGCCTTCAGCACGCTGATCGCCGCCAGACCGAGCCCGCCGGCGCCCACCAGGACCACCGGCTCGGTCGGCTTGATCGGCATGATCTTGCGGATCGCCGAGTAGACGGTGATGCCTGAGCAGGCGTAGGTCGCGGCCAAGGCCGGGTCCAGCGTGCCGGGGTCAACCAGGTGGCGCGGGTGCATCGCCAGCACGTGGGTCGCGTAGCCGCCGTTCTGGAAGACGCCCAGGCTGCGGCCCACGACGCACATGTTGTCCTGCTCCGACAAGCACATGTCGCAATGGCCGCACCCGACCCAGGGAAACACGATCCGCACGTCGCCCACCGCGACGCCGCTCGCATCCGGCCCGAGCTTGGCGACCCGGCCCACGATCTCGTGCCCCATCGCCAGCGGCAGCGACACGCCGCGGTCCTTCAACGACATGCGCTTGCCGCCGCCCAGGTCGTACCAGCCCTCCCAGATATGCAGGTCGCTGTGGCACACCCCGCAATGGGTCACCTCCAGCAGCACCTCGGTGCCTTTCGGCTCCGGCGTCGGCCACTCCAATTCTTGCAGGTCCTGCCCGTTCTCGACCACTGCCCAGGCGCGCATGCTGTTTCCTCCGTCGTCTTGCTTCGTTATCGCCCGATCGCTGCTGGGTTCACCATCCGCAGCGGCGTGCCATCCAGGAAAGCCAGGATGTTCTCCACCGACTCGCGGTAGAACTGCCGGAACACGTCCGTCGTGCCGTAGCCGAGATGCGGCGTCAGCACGCAATTCGGCGCCGAGCGGATCGGCGCGTCAGGCGGCAGCGGCTCCTGCCCGTACACGTCGAGCCCGGCCATGATGCGGCCCTCCTGCAACGCCGTCACGAGCGCCGCCTCGTCCACCAGCGGGCCGCGCGACGTGTTGACCAAGATCGCACCCGGCTTCATCCGCGCCAACTCCGCAGCGCCCAGCATGTGGCGCGACCGCGCCGACAAGACGACATGCAGGCTGACGACGTCGGCGGTCGCGAGCAGGGTGTCGCGGTCGACCAGACGGGCGCCACCGGCGGCCGCGGTCTCGGCGGTGAGGTTGGGCGACCACGCCACCAAGTCCATGCCGAGCGCCCGGCCGAAGCCGCCGACCCGGGCGCCGATACGGCCGAAGCCGATGATCCCCAGCGTAAGCCCGTGCAGCACCGGCCCAACGCCCACGCCCTCCTGGAACCGCCCGTCGCGGATCGCCGCATCACCGTGCGGAATGCGCCGTGCCGCGGCCAGCATCAGGCCGAGCGCCAGTTCCGCGGTGCCGATCGACGAGCGCTCGCCCAGGGTGTTGCACACCAGCACGCCGGCCTTGGTCGCGGCGTCGAGGTCCATGGTCATGGCACGGCCGCCCGTTTGCGCGATCATGCGCAGCCGCGGCAGCCGCCCCAGCAGCCCGGTGGTGAACGGCGTGCGCTCACGCATCGGGATGACGATGTCGAACTCGGCCAGCGCCGCGGCCGCCGCCGCCTCGGTCGCGAAGGCCCGGTCGAAGAACACCACCTCGGCCCGCGCCTCGAGCGGCGCCCAATCCGTGGCACCCCGCGCCACACGCTGCCAATCATCCATCACCGCGACGCGCATGCTTGCCATGAACTCCCCCGGACGGCGCCGTCCGTTCAGCGGCGGCGCGGATCCAGCGCGTCGCGCAAGCCGTCACCCACCAGGTTGAAGGCCAGCACGGCCACGAAGATCGCCGCCCCCGGGAAGATGGCGAGCCACGGCGCTTGCGTCAAAAACCGCTGCGCCGAGTTCAACATGCTGCCCCAACTCGGCGCCGGCGGCTGCTGCCCGAGTCCCAGGAATGACAAGCTCGCCTCGGCAATGATGGCGGTGGCGATGGCCAGCGTCGCCTGCACCAGCACCGGCGGCACGATGTTGGGCGCCACATGGCGGACCGCGACCCGCCAGGGCGGATTGCCCAGCGCGCGCGCCGCTTCGACATACTCGTTGGTGGCGGCATCCATCGTCGCGCCGCGGGCGACGCGGACGAACACCGGTGCCGCAGTGACGCCGATCGCGATCATCGCATTGGTGAGGTCCGGGCCGAGGAACGCTGCCAGCGCGATGGCCAGGATCAGGAACGGGCAGGACAGCATGGCATCCACGATCCGCCCGACCACCACATCCACCCAACCGCCGAGGAAGCCCGCCAGCAACCCCACCGGCACGCCGACCCCGCCGGCGATGCCGACCGACACCACGCCCGCCAGCAACGAGGCGCGGGAGCCGTAAATGACCCGCGACAGCACGTCGCGCCCGTTCTCGTCGGTGCCCATCCAATGCGCCCAGGACGGCGCCTTGCGCACCAGCGACCAGCTCGTGGCGGTCGGGTCGTACGGCGCCACCCAGGGCGCGGCGATCGCGAGGGTGACCAGGATCAGGATGACCACTAGCCCGAACACCGCAGCCGGACGGCCGAGGAACCGCGCCCAGGCCAGGGAAGCCGGGCTGCGGACCGCAGGCTGCTTGGGAATGGCGCCACCGACGACGGCGCTCATGCCGTGCGCAGCCGCGGATTGATGACGGAGTACAACACGTCCGCCAGCAGGTTGAGCAGGATGTAGAGGCAGGCCGTGACCAGGACGACGCCCTGCACCACCGGATAGTCGCGGTTGAACACGGCATCGACCACCAGCTTGCCGAAGCCCGGAATGCTGAACACCTGCTCGGTCAGCACCGCGCCGGACAGCAGCGTCCCGAGTTCGAGCGCGCCCAGGGTCACCACTGGCACCAGCGCATTGCGGAACGCGTGACGCAGCACGACCCGGAACTCGCGCAGGCCTTTCGCGCGCGCCGTGCGCACGTAATCCTGGTCGAGCGCGGTCAGCATGGCGCTGCGGGTATGCCGCATCAGGATGGCGGCGATGGCGTTGCCGAGCACGAAGGCCGGCATGATGGTGGTGGCGAGCGACATTCGCCAATCTTCGGTCAGCGGCACGTAGCCCGATGGCGGCAACCAGCCGAGGTTCACCGACACCAGCAGGATCAGCATGATGCCGAGCCAGAAGTTCGGGGTCGACAACCCGGCCAGCCCGGCGAGGTTGGCCAGGTAATCGAGCGGGCGGTTGCGGAACACCGCCGACAGAATGCCCATCGGTACGCCGATCGCGAGCGCGATCACGAACGCCATCGCGCCGAGCTGCAGCGTGACCGGCAGCTTGGTCAGCACGAGTTGCGCCACGGGTTGACGGATGCGCCAGCTGAACCCGAGGTCGCCGTGCAGCACGCCGCCGATCCAGTGCAGGTATTGCACGACCAGCGGCCGGTCGAGCCACAGCTCGGCGCGGATTTGCGCGAGCACCTGCGGGTCACCGCGTTCCTCGCCGGCCAGCACGACGGCGGGGTCGCCGGGCATCAACTGCTGCAGCGCGAACACGAGGATGCTGACCAGCAGCACGGTCGGGATGACCTGGAGGATGCGGGCGCCGAGGTGTGAGCGCATGCCGGGTCAGCCGCCCAGGCTCACGCCTTGCAGCCGGATCATGCCGTCGGGCACCGGCCGGAAGCCGGCGATCTTGGCCGACAGGCCGGCGAGGTGCTTCAGCTGCCACAGATAGAGGATCGGCAGGTCCTGTTGGGTCAGCTTCCAGAACTCGTTGTAGAGCGCCCGCCGCTGTCCGACGTCGGCGATGGCACGCGCCTTCTCGAGCACGGCATCGACCTGCGGGTTGGCGTACTTGCCGTCGTTCAATGCTCCATCACTGTGCAAGAAGCTGAACAGGTTGCCGTCCGGATCGACCCGGCCTGACCAGGCCGTCAGGAACGCCTCGAACTCGCCTCGGCTGGCCGCCGACAGGGCCGAGGCATACTCGGACGCGGTCAGGTGCACGTCGAACCCAGCCTCGCCCGCCATCGCCTGGATGATCTCGCCGACCTGGCGCAGGTCCGGGTTGTTGGGGACCGTGAGGTTGACCACCACCGGCTCCGTGACGCCCGCCTCCTTCAGCAGGGCCTTGGCCTTCGCGACGTCGCGCGGCGGCGGCTTCACGGCGGCATCAAAGAACGGGCTGCTCGGCGGCTCGACCTGCGCGGTCGGGGTCAGCAGGCCGTTATAGACGACCTGCACCAGCGCATCGCGGTCGAGCGAGGCCTCGAACGCGCGGCGCACGCGGGCGTCGGCGCCGATCGGCGCCTTGGCCCGCGCCCCGTTGGCGACGTTGAAGGCGATCGTCTGGAAGCCCAGGCTGTCGAAGATCGCCATCTTCAGGCGGGGATTTTTCTTCACCGTCTCCACGTCGGTCGGCGTGATGTTCTCCACCAGGTCGATGCTGCCCGCGGTAAGGTTCGCGAGCCGGATGGAGCTGTCCGGGATCGGCTGGAACGTCACCCGCTCGAGCTTGATCGCGCCCGCATCCCAATACTGCGGGAAGCGCTCCAAGGTGATGTGGTCCTGCGGCACCCGTTCGACGAACTTGAACGGACCGGCGCAGACCGGCTTGAGGCCGAAATCCCTGCCCGCCGCCTCGGCCGCCTTGGGCGAGACGATCATGCCGGCGCGGTCGGTCAGCTGCGCTAGGAACGGCGACGACGGCGCCTTGAGCACGATCTTGACCGTCAGCGGGTCGACCACGTCGATGTGGTCCATCGCGTTGATCTCGCTGCGCCGGAAGCTGCCGGTCATCGTCAGGTGCCGCTCGAGCGAGTATTTCACGGCCGCGGCGTCGAGCTTCTCGCCATCGTGGAACACCACGCCGGGACGCAACTTGATCACCAGCTCGGTCGGCGACGCCCACTCGTAGCTCGTGGCGAGTTGCGGCACGGTTTCGAGCTTCTCGTTGATGTCGAACAGCTTGTCGCACAACGATGCGAACACGATGCGGCTGACGTAGGTGCGGGCCAAGGTCGGGTCGAGCGCGTCCGGGTCCTCGGTCAGAGCGATGCGCAGGTTCTGAGCTTGGGCGGTGCCGGTGATCACGGTCGCGGCAAGCAGGGTCACGATCAATCGGCGCATAAACGGCTCCCCCGGCGGCAACACGACCCTGCCTATCTGCCGGGCATTGTCCCACCGTGCAAGACGCGGGCCTGGCCGGGTCTGGTCTTGTCCGGACACGATCGCTACACCGTCGTCCGCCACACCGCCGCCCGTTACACTGCGGCTCGCGACGCTGTGGCACATCCCGACAACGAGGTTCTCAATGCGGCAATACAAGATCGCTTCCATCCCTGCGGACGGCATCGGACCCGAGGTGATCGACGCCGGGCTCGAGGTGCTGGAGGCGGTCGCGGCGCGGGATGGTGGTTTCCGGCTCGACGTGACCGGGTACGATTGGGGGTCGGAGCGCTACCGCCGCACCGGCGCCTTGATGCCGGCCGACGGCTTGGAGCAGATCCGCGGCGCGGACGCCATTTTGTTCGGTGCCGTGGGCGCCGCCGACATCCCGGACCATGTCACGCTTTGGGGCCTGCGGCTGCCCATCTGTCAGGGATTCGACCAGTACGCGAACATCCGGCCGACGCGCATCCTGCCCGGCGTCACCAGCCCGCTGCGCAACGTCACGGCGGAGACGCTCGATTGGCTGATCGTGCGTGAGAACAGCGAGGGCGAATATTCCGGCAATGGGGGCCGGGCGCACCGGGGTTTGCCGGAGGAGGTCGCGACCGAAACGAGCATCTTCACCCGCCGGGGGGTCGAGCGGATCATGCGGTTCGCGTTTGATGCGGCGCGGCGCCGGCCGCGCAAGCTGCTGACGGTCGTCACCAAGAGCAATGCGCAGCGGCATGGCATGGTGTTCTGGGACGAGATCGCGGCCCAGGTTGCGACCGAGTTCCCGGACGTGACGTGGGACAAGGAGTTGGTCGATGCGATGACCACGCGCATGGTGCTGAAGCCGCAATCGATCGACACCGTGGTCGCCACCAACCTGCACGCCGACATCCTGTCGGACTTGGCGGCAGCCTTGGCGGGATCGCTCGGCGTCGCGCCGACCGGCAACGTCGATCCGGAGCGGCGCTTTCCCAGCATGTTCGAGCCGATCCACGGCAGCGCATTCGACATCACCGGCAAGGGGATCGCGAACCCGGTGGCGACGTTCTGGACGGCGTCGCTGATGCTCGATCACCTAGGGGAGCCAACCGCCGCGGCGGCCCTGATGCGGGCGGTAGAGCAGGTCTGCCTGGAAGGCGTCATCACGCCGGATTTGGGCGGCAAGGCCACTACGAAGGAAGTCACGGCGGCGGTGGTGGCGGCGGTTCGAGGCGCGAACGCCTGACCGCGGGCCAGGAGCCCTCCGCCGCGCATGCACGGCGGAGGGCGTCGGGAGCTTAGCGCGACATCTTGTAGAGCTTGGTCGCGACCTCGAACATCTCCTCGGGCGCGTAGTCGGGTGCGAAGGCGGAGTAGTTGCCGGTCATCTCCGGCATCTTCCCGCCCTCGGGCAGGCCGTCCACGACTTCCAACGGACCCGGCGGATCGCCCGGCAATGCCATCTCGCCGTTGCCCCAAATCCCGGCCGATTCCTTGTAGTCGTCAGGGCTGAAGCGATACAGCCAGCGGTGCCGGCCTTCCTCGAGGTACTTGGCCGCTTCGGGGATGTTGCCGAGTTCGATGTTCGGCGTCGGAAGCATCTTTTCGATCTGGACGCCGGTGATCTGCTTCAAGGCCAGGGCATAGGCATGCGCGTGCACGGAGCCGCGTACCAGCAGGTAACCGCACACTTCGCGCGCCGTGGGGCTGCTGACGGTCTCGTAGACGCGCAGCTTGTGGATGCGCGCGCCGCATTCGAGATGGAAATTGTGCAGCAGGTCGATGATCAGATTGCCGGTCGTCGTCACCATGTCCACGTTCCAGGACATGCTGTTGCTGTTGACCGGGACCGCACCGCCACCGTACGAAAGGAATGACGCGGCCGAGCGCACATCCTTCATGTCGGAGAACGGCGCCTTGGTCACATCGGCGCCGGACGTCTCGTTGCCTTGGCCGTTATTGAGCAGCGCCACACCGTTGCTGACCAGTTCGACGTGACCGATCTCCTCGGCGAAGATGCTGGACACCAGGCTGTAAAACGGACGCAGCTTCGACTTGGACCGGAAGTTGAAACTCTGGAACATGTAGTTGCCGAGCGTCGACATCTCGCCATACTTGCCGCCTAGCAGCTCTTGCAGCGCGGCAGCCTCGTTCGGGTCCGGCGTCTTCGGCTCCGGTAACTCAGTCAGTAGCCGATCGATCTTCATGAACATCGCCGTCACTCCGCTCGGGGTTCGCGGGCAATACGGCGCGGCTACGGACCAGTTCCGATCGACAAGTTAAGTTTAATGTCACTGCCGTGCGAGGTTCATCTTTCCATCGAGCATGCAGAAGCCGAGCACGCCGGCCAGAACCAGCTGGCTGCAGGCCACGAAACCCATCCACACCGGGGCAGAGGTCATGATCATGGTCATCGTTGGTCTCCTTGGTTGAACATCGCGGGGTCGTTCGCAGGGCAGGTTGTAGGCGCGAATGGTTAACGAGTTCTTCCCGGGCGGAAGATTTTTCGCGCTAAAGTTGCAAATGTGATGGGATATACGCGTTCCGCCGGTTTGGATCGGCGGCTCGCGGTTCCGCCCCGTCGTTCCCACACCCACATCGGCTTGCACGCGCGGCGGCCCATCGCCATACCGCGCCCATGGCCTCACCTCCGTTGCTGCTGCTGCAAGACATCCGCCTCGCGCTCGGCTCGGCGCCGCTACTGGCAGGCGCCGAGGTCGCCGTCGGGGCTGGGGAACGGATCTGCTTGGTCGGCCGCAATGGCTCCGGCAAGTCCACGCTGATGAAAGTTGCGGCCGGGATGCTGCAGCCGGACGCCGGCACCCGCTTCCTGCAGCCGGGCACCACCTTGCGCTATTTGCCGCAGGAGCCCGACCTGTCCGGCTTCGCCACGACGCGCGACTATGTCGAGGCTGGGATGGGGCCGCAAGACGACCATTACCGGGCCACCGCCCTGCTGGACCAGCTCGGCTTGTCCGGTCGCGAAGACCCGGCGCAGCTTTCCGGCGGCCAGCAGCGGCGAGCGGCGCTGGCGCGGGCGCTGGCGCCACAGCCTGACCTGCTGTTGTTGGACGAGCCGACCAACCACCTCGACCTGCCGGCCATCGAATGGCTCGAGGCGGAACTGAAGTCGCTCCGCGCCGGCATCGTGCTCATCAGCCACGACCGCCGCCTGCTGGAAACGCTGACGCGGAGCATCGTCTGGCTCGATGGCGGCGTGACCAGGCGGATCGACCGCGGCTTCGCCCATTTCGAGACCTGGCGCGAGGAGGTCGAAGCGGAAGCCGAGCGTGACCTGCACAAGCTCGGCCGCCAGATCCTGCGTGAGGAGGACTGGCTGCGCTACGGCGTCACCGCCCGGCGCAAGCGCAACGTGCGCCGCCTCGGCGAGCTGGGCGCGCTGCGGCAGAAGCGGCGGGAAGCCGGGGGCGCCGCGGCCACCTTGCGGCTGGCGGCAAGCGACGCCGACCTGTCGGGCAAGCTGGTTGCCGTCGCCGACCATGTCGGCAAGGCGTACGGCGACAAGACCGTGGTGCGCGACTTGACGATGCGGGTGCTGCGCGGCGACCGGCTCGGCATCGTCGGCCCGAACGGCGCCGGCAAGACCACCCTGCTCAACCTGCTGACCGGAAAAGGTGCGCCCGACAGCGGCGAGGTCCGCATCGGCACCAACCTCGCCGAGGTCACGCTCGACCAGCAGCGGGCGGCGCTCGACCCGGCGAAGACGCTTGCGGAAACGCTGACCGGAGGCGCTGGCGACCAGGTGGATGTCGGCGGCGAGCGGCGGCACGTGATCGGCTACATGAAGGAGTTCCTGTTCAAGCCGGAGCAGGCGCGCACGCCCGTGGGCGTGCTGTCGGGCGGCGAGCGCGGCCGGCTGCTGCTGGCCTGCGCCTTGGCCCGGCCCAGCAACCTGATGGTGCTGGACGAGCCCACCAACGACCTCGACCTCGAGACGCTCGACCTGCTGCAGGAGATGCTGTCGGAATACCCGGGCACCGTGCTGCTGGTCAGCCACGACCGCGACTTCCTCGACCGCGTGGTCACGTCCACCTTGGCGTCCGAAGGCGACGGCAAGTGGGTCGAGTATGCCGGCGGCTACAGCGACATGCTGCTGCAACGCGGCGCCTCCTCTCCGGCCACCGAGCGTGCCCGCACGGCGCCGAAGCCGCAGGGGTCGGACAAGGGCGCACCCCGCAAGCTGTCGTTCAAGGACAAGCACGCGCTGGAGTCGCTGCCCGGTGAAATGGCCCGCCTCACGAACCAGATCCAGGTGCAGCAGCGGCTCCTGTCCGACCCGAACCTGTACCGGCGCGACCAGGCGGCGTTCAAACGAGCGACCGACGCCTTGCAGGACGCGCAAGGCAAGCTCGCCGCCGCGGAGGAGCGGTGGCTCGAACTTGAGTTGCTGCGTGAGGAGTTGGAGGCTTAGGCTCTCATCATGAAGCGTTTGCTCATGTTTTCAGTGTTGTTCCTGTCGGGCTGCGGCGCGGTAGCCGCACCGTGCCGGGTCACCTCGGCGGCGCTGAAGATCGTCCCCGTGGTCGGCCACGTGGCGGCCGCGCCCACGGACGGGTGCGCTGCCGTCATCGATCCCTGAGCCGGTCCGGCTCTGACCCGGTCTGGACGCGCGGCGCCGGCGCGCCGTAGCGTCCGGGAATGAGTTCGACCCTGTCCGGCCGCCTCGACCGGCTGCTGCACGACCTGCCGCTCCGCTACAAGGGGCCGGGCGGCGCGTTGGCCGTCCTGCGGCACGGCGAGGTGCTGGTCCGCCACGCCTGGGGCTTCGCCAATGCCGAGCGCCGCATCCCGGTCACGCCGGCGACCCTGGTGCGGGTCTGCTCGATCACGAAGCAGTTCACCTGCGCCGTGGTGCTCGACGCCTTCCCCGACCCGGCGGCGCTCGACGCCGCGGTCGCGGCCCGGCTGCCGCGGCTGGAGCAGCCGCCGCCTGGGGCGCTGCACTTGTGCCACAACCAGTCCGGACTGCGCGATTACTGGGCGGTGGCGATGCTGCACGGCGCGCCGGCGGAGTCGGCGTTCGGCGACACCGAAGCGGAGCGGGTGATCGGCGGCACCCGGACGCTGCAGTTCACGCCCGGCACCCAGTATTCCTATTGCAACCAGAACTTCCGCATCCTGTCCGACGCCGCCGCGGAACGCACCGGCCGGTCGTTTGCCGAGCTGCTGCGCCGAAGCGTGTTGGAACCGGCGGGGATGGCGTCGGCCCTCCTCGCTGCCGACACGCGGGCCATGCCGGACGGCACCGAAGGCTACGAGGGCAGCCAGGCCACCGGCTTCCGCGCGGCCGAGAACCGCATCGTCTGGACCGGCGACGCCGGGCTCGGCGCCTCGCTCGACGACATGATCGCCTGGGAACGCTTCATCGACGCGGGCCGCGACGACCCGCAGTCGCTCTACGGACGCTTGTCGGCGCCGGTGCACTTTGCCGATGGAGCGCCGGCCGAGTACGGCTTCGGACTCGGCCGTCGCGTCGAGTCGGACCGGCCGGTCACCGGCCATGGCGGCGCCTTGCGCGGCTGGCGCGCCAGCCGGCTGTATGCACCGTCGGAGCGCGTGTCCGTGGTCGTGCTGTTCAACCACTCCGGCGAAACGCACTCACTCAGCTCCGAGGTGCTGGCCGCGGTACTGGGCGAGGAGCGCCCGAAGCCGGTCACGGCGCCGCTGCCGGCTTGGCTCGGCACCTACCTGGATCCCGAGACCGGTTTGTCGGTGCGGGTCGGAGCAACGGAGGGCCGCGTGCGCGTGCGGTATGGTCCGTCGCCCGAGCAGCTGGACGTGCAGCCGGACGGGACCGCCGGCGTCGCCGGGACGCGCCTCGAACTCCACGGCCAGGACCTAGTGATGACACGGCCGCTGGAGAACCGGCGCGTCCGCCTGCGCCCGGTCGGGAGCGAAACGCCGGAGCACGATGTGGCCGGCCGCTACCGCTGCGCCGAGCTGGACGCGGAGCTGCTGGTCGCCGACGCCGGCGGGGCCTTGTACGGTGCGTTTTCCGGGTTTCTCGGCCAGGGACGGATGGAGCTGCTGGAACCGGTCGGCCCCGATCTGTGGGCCCTGCCCTGCCCGCGCGCGCTCGACTTCGCGCCGCCGGGCGACTGGACGCTTGGGTTCAGTCGGGACGGCGCGGGGGTTGTCGAGTCGGTCGAGGTCGGTTGCTGGCTCGCGCGCGGGCTGCGCTATCGGCGGCTGTAGGTCCTATTTCAGCAACGTCGACGCGAGGAACGCCATTACGTCGGCCCGGGCCAACTCGGTCGCCTGCGGATTGTGGCCGACATGGGCGCCGATCGCGACGCAGGGATCGGTTTTGACCGAGTAATCGCGTCCGGTTTCGGCGTTGACCAGGGTCGCGTTCGGGCCTTCCTTCAGGCGGCAGTTGCGGGTGCTTTGCGCCTTCGGGATGTTGACCAGGCGCGGCGACGTCGGCGTGTCGAAGCTGTGCTGGCTGTCGGCATACTCGGTGAGCGTGACGTCCACCCCGGCCGCTTGCAGCCGCGGCACCAGTGCGCGGCACGCGGCCGGGTTCACGTAGTCGTCGCTGCTGCCGTGATAAAGCCGGATCGGCGCCGGCGACATCCGGGTATCGTCGTCGTAGGCGACGTTGCACGGCGTGTAGAAGCCGACATGGGCGGCAAACCGATTGTCCCCGCCGAACGCAGAGCGGAACCGCTCCGCGGCCGAATAAAGCGCCGGCACCGCCCCCTTGGAAAACCCCCAGACCGCGATCCGGTCGGCGCGGATGCGCGGATGCGCCGCCAACACATCGAGCGCACGAAAGGCGTCGAGCGTCATCGACAGCGAGTTGAGCTGGTCCTGGTCCTCGACAGTGGAAACGATCCCGCGGCCGGAGAAGCTATCCAAGATGAAGGCGGCGATGCCGGCCTCGTTCAGGATGTGCGCCCACATGTCCGGTCCGGCGCCGATGCCGCCCGAGCCATGGATGAGCACCACTGCGGGCACCCGTCCGGTCACCCCGAACGGCAGCCGCAGCTCGCCGCCCAGCATGACCTCCGGCCCGGTCTTCTGGCCCTTGAGGAAGGCGTCGAGCGGGATCGTCTGCGACTTGACCGGCAGGATCTCGATCCGCCCCGGCCAGCCGCTGCCGTCCGCCCAGGCGCAAGAGGGCGCCAACGCGGCCAAGCACGCGATCAGCAAGCCGCCGACATACAATCTCATGCGATCCCCTCCCGGCCGGCGCCGCTCACTTGCCCGGCGCAAGCCCGGCATCCTCGACGACCTTGCGGTATTTCACGAGTTGCGCCTCCGTGACCGACCGCAGTTCGGCCGGCGACGAGCCGCGGACCGAAAAACCCTGCGCAGTCAGGCGCTGCTGCACGTCCGGATCGGCCACCGCCTTGAGCACTTCGGCATTCAACCGGTCGATGATGGGCCGCGGCGTCTTGGCGGGTGCGACGATGCCGAACCAGGTGGTGAAGGCGAAGCCGGGCTCGCCGGAGGCGGCGATGGTCGGCACGCCGGGGAACTGCTCCAGCGGCTGCGTCGAGGCGACGCCCAGCAGCTTCATCTGCCCGCCGCGCACCAGCCCGGCCACGACCGGCAAGCCTTGCAGGCTGACATCGACTTGGCCGCCGGCGACGTCGGTCGCGGCTTGCGTGGCGCCGCGATAAGGAATGTGCCGCAACTTAATGCCCGCGCCTTCCGCAAACAGCACCATGGCGATGTGCTGCGGGCTGCCCATGCCGCCGGAGCCGTAGGTGATGCTGTCGGGCGTCGCCTTGGCGGCGGCGATCAGCCCGGCGGCGTCGTTGTAAGGCGCCTTGTTGTTGGCGATGAGGCCGAACTCGATGGTGCCGACCAGAGAGACCGGCGCGAAATCGCGCACCGGGTCCCACGGCACCTTCGGCAGCGTCACCGGCACCATCGTCAGGATGCTGTCGTTGAAGCCACCGATCGTGTAGCCGTCGGGCACAGCACGGGCCACTTGGTCGGCGCCGATCACCCCGGACGCGCCCGGCTGATTGATGACGACGATCTGCTGGCCCATGCTGTCGGCCATCTTCTGCGTCACGATGCGCGCCGCATTGTCCACCGCACTGGCCGCGGCGAGGGGCACGATCATGCGGATCGGGCGGTTGGGGTAGTCGTCCTCCGCCCGGGCGGCGGTCCAGGGCAGCATCGCCAGAACGACCGGCAGCAGCCGTCGCGTGGTGCGCATCAGAGCCATCCCGGCACCTCGACCCCGAGTTCAACCGCCGTCGCCCGAAGCTCGACCCGCAGCGCCGGCGGCAGCGGGATGCCGGTGCGCAAGCGTTCGTCGCGGAGCGCCTGGCTGCGCTCGCCGGGCATGCGGATCTCGTTGAACCCGGGCAGCAGCGGCGAGGACTTCATGTCGCGCACGACGGTGTCGACCCGGCGGCGGAACTCCGCCGGATCGCCGAATGCCTCGAGATTGAGCGCCACGACGAACTGCCCGGTATTGCTGACGCTGCCGGCGTCGGCGTTGAAGTCCACCACGTCGCGGCCGAGCGCGGCGCCGTTCAGCGTTCCGGCGAGCAGGCCGAACACCAAGGCGAGGCCGAACCCCTTGGCGCCGCCGATGGGGAGGAGAAAACCCTCGGCCGCGCGCAGCGGGTCGGTCAGCGGCTTGCCCTCGCGATCCACCATCCAGCCCTCGGGCATGGTTTCACCCCGCTGCGCCGCCAGCTTCACCTTGCCATAGGCGGCGACGGTGGTTGCCATGTCGAGCAGCACCGGCCGCTCGTCTTGCGCCGGAATGGCGACGGCGATCGGGTTGGTGCTGAGCAGCATTTCCGACCCGCCCCAGGGCGGGAGGTGGTTGGCGCTGCCGACCGCGACGTAGATGCCGATCATGCCGGCTTCGAGCGGGATCATGGCGTAGGGTGCGGCGGCGCCGGCGTGGTTGCTGTGGTGCGCGCCGACCCAGCCGACGCCGTGCTCGCGCGCGATCTCGACCGCGAGGTGGGCAGCACGCTGCATCACCAGTTGCCCCATGCCGTTGTCGCCGTCGAGCACGGCGGTCGCACCCATGCGGCGTTCGACGCGGATGTTCGGGCGGGCGTTGACGCCGCCGGCGCGCAGCCGGGCAACGTATTTCGGCAGGCGGAACACGCCATGCCCATCGGCGCCGAGCAGGTCTGTACGGGCCATGGTGTCGCCGACCGAGGCGGCGTCGTCGGCCGCCAGGCCGGCGGCGGTCAGCGCGCGGGCGATGAACCCGGCGATCTCCGTCGCCGGCACACGCACGTCCCCATCCGGCATCCCTTCGATCCTCCCCTTCCCTGCGGCAGCGTGCGGGAGAGTCGGGCCGCCGGCAAGCGCGCCCCGCGCTGCGCCATCCTCAACTCGGCCGCCGGCGCGAGCGCACGAATCCGACGACCGTGAACACAAGCCAGAGAACCTGGGTCACGAACGCGGCGAGGTTGAAGCTCCAGATCAACGAGTAGATGACGGCAATGCCGCCGACCGCATTCAGCGCGGTGTAGCGGAGGTCGGACAGCCCGAGCAGCCCAAGCTGCAAGCTGGCGTAGGCGCCGACGTAGAGCGCGACGCCGATCAACCCGATCACATCCGGGACGCTCACGACAGCAGCTCGACGTCGAGGACCGGCCCCACTCCTATAGGTCCAACTCGCTGCCCAACACGTCGCGCACCCAGCGGAACGCGCCGTTCGAGGCGGGCACGCCGGCGTAAACGGCGCATTGGATCAGCAGCGACCGTAGCTCGGGCAACGTCACGCCATTCTTCAGCGCCGGGCGGACATGCAGCTTGAACTCCTCCTCGCGTCCGAGCGCCACCATCAGCGCCAGCGTCACCTGCGACCGCGTCTTCCACGGAATGGTGGGATCGCCCCACACCTCGCCCCAGGCTACCCGGGTGATGAAGTCCTGCCACGGCCCGGCAAACGCCCCGGCGCCGGCCAACGAGCGCTCGACGTGCGCGGCACCCAGCACCGCCTTACGGTTCGCGAGCCCCGCCTCGAACGTCGCGCCGCCCGGGGCGGGCGCGGACGTACTGCCGAGGTCGTCGAGGAAGCCGGCGAGGTGTCGGTTCACCAGCCGGGCCTGCTCCATGTTGAGGATGTGCGCGGCGCGCGGGACCACGATCAGCTCGGCGCCGCCGATGCGGCCGCGGATCTCCTCGCTCATCGCCGGCGGCGTGGCCGGGTCGTTAGCGCCGGCGACGATCAAGGTGGGCGCAGTGATGCTGCGGTTCGATTGGCGCAGGTCCATGGCGGCGATGGCGCCGCAGCAGACCGCGTAACCGCGCGGATCATTGGCGATGAAGCGCTGCCGCAGCGCTCGCGCGTCGGGCGCGTCGGCGAAGGCGGGGGTGAACCAGCGGGCCATGACCGCGTCGACGATCGCACCCATGCCGCCCGCGCGCACCGTGGCGGCGCGCTCGTTCCATTGCCCGTCCGGCAACCAGGCCGACGTTGCCATCAGCACCAGGCCGTGCAGCCGGTCGGGGTAGGCGGCGGCGAACGCCTGCGCCGTCATGCCGCCGAGCGACAAGCCGACCACGTGGGCCCGCGCGACGCCGAGCGCGTCCAGCAGCCCGGCCAGGTCGGCGGCGAGCGTGGCGAGGGTGATCGGCGCGTCCACCACCGGCGAGCGGCCATGTCCGCGCGTGTCGTAGCGCAGCACGCGGTAGCGGTCGGACAGCGCCCGCGCCTGCGCGTCCCACATCTCGAGCGTGGCGCCGATCGAATTGGAGAACACGATGACCGGCGCGCCGTCCGGCCCGGCAAGGTCGTAGAACAACTCGGTGCCGTTCGCGGCGATCAGCGGCATGGGCTCAGCCTTCCTGCAAGAGAGAACGCACCCGCATGGCCTCGGCGATCGCGCGGTCCACCCAGGGCCCGGCGGCGGCGATGGCGGGTTCGAGGTCGAAGGCGGGGCCGAGGTCCACCGCGGGGTGCGCCCGGGCCAGCACGTCGGCCAGCGTGCCGTCGCCGCGGCGGACCGCTCCGGCGGCCTGCTCGACCGCACGGTGCGCCGCCTCGCGCCCCAGTGCCGGCGTCAGCAGCGACGCCGCGGCGTCGGCGAACAACAGGCCATGGGTGAGGTCGAGGTTGGCGCGCATGCGGGCCGGGTCGAGTTCCAGCCCCTCGGCCAGCGTCCGCGCTTCGTGCAGCGCCCCCGACGCCAAGCCGAACAGCGCCGGCAGCGCATGCCATTCCGAATGCCACAACCCAGCCGGGCGCTCATGCGCCGCCGCCATCGCGCCGAGCAGCGTAGCGGCCAAGCCCGGCGCCGCCCCGTGCGCAGCCAGGATCACCGTGCAGGACACCGGGTTGCGCTTGTGCGGCATCGCCGACGAGCCGCCGCGGCCCGGCACGTAGGGCTCGGCCGCCTCGCCCACCTCGGTCGAGGCAAGGTTCGCGACGTCGGTCGCCATCTTCGCCAGCGCGCCCACCAGCCCGGCGAGCCAGCAACCGGCCTCGGCGATGCGGCCCCGGCGAGCGTGCCAGGCGATCGGCGTGGCGCCAAGGACCAGGTCGGTCGCGGCCGCGTCGAGCACCGCCGGCCCGAGGTCGCGCAACGCGCTCAACGTGCCGACCGGACCTGCCAGCGACACGACCAGCAGCCGGTCGGTAACATCCTGAAGACGAAACCCGGCTTCCGCGACGCCGCCGAGCCAAACCGCAGCCTTGAACCCGAATGTGACGGGTGCCGCGTGCTGCCCATAGGTCCGGCCGACGCAGGGCGTTTCGCGATGTGTCGTAGCCATCGTGGACAGCGCGGCGAGGATCGCCACCAACTCGCCGCGCACGAGGTCGAGCGCGTCGCGGCATTGCAGCACCAGCGCGGTATCGAGGATATCCTGCGTGGTAGCGCCCTTGTGGAACGCCCGCTCCAGCTCCGGCGGCAGCAACGCCTGCACGGCCCTGACGAACGGGATGGTCGGCACCCCCGACAGCGCCGTCGCCCGCCCTATCGCGGCAATGTCGAGCTCCTCCGGCCGGATCGCCTCGATCGCTGGGGCCAGCGCGTCCGGGGCAAGGCCGAACTTCGCCTCGGCCCGGGCAAGAGCCGCCTCTGCCTGCAGCATGGCGCGCAGCCGGGCCTCGTCGGAGAAACACGCCCGCATCGCCTCGGTCGCCAGCAGCGGGCCGGTCAGGCCCGAGTCCAGCGCAGCAAACGTCATCCCGGGTGCGGCGCCAAGCCCAGCGCGGCCCTCGCCTCGGCCGCCGTCGCGACCCGGCGATGGTGCTTCTCCACCGCCTCCGCGGCCATCGACACCAGCTCGGCGTTGCTCGCGGCCAGCCGCTCCTTGCTGATCCGCACGTTGTCCTCGAGCCCGGTGCGCACCCCGTCGCCGCCGCGCGACAGCACCCAATCCATCACCCGCGCCTGGTTCACGCCGATGCCGGCCGCGGTCCAGGTGGCGTGCGGGATCACCCGCTTGATCTCGCCCAGCATCAGGTCGAGCAGGTGCTCCTCGGCCGGCAGCGCGTTCTTGACCCCCATCACCACCTGCACATGCGGCCGCTCGTCCATCAACCCGGCGTCGATCAGCCGGCGGGCACCGTGGATGTGGCTAAGGTCGAACAGCTCGATCTCGGGCCGCACCCCGTGCGTCCTCATGCGGGTGGCAAGCTCGGTGACCAGGGCGGCGCCGTTCTCGTAGACGATGGTCGGGAAGTTGACCGATCCGGTGGACAGCGACGCCATGTCGGGCTTGAGGTCGAGCGCGTTGCCGCGCGCCGACGGGTCGCGGCCGCGGCCGCCGGTGGAGAACTGCACGATCATGCCGGGGCAATGGCGGCGGACGCCTTCCTGGACGCGGGCGAACAGCGCCGGGTCGCTCGACGGGCTCTCATCGGGGTTGCGGACATGGATGTGCACCAGGGTGGCGCCGGCCTCGAACGCCGCCTGGGTGCTCTCGATCTGCTCCTCCGGCGTGGTCGGGACGGCCGGGTTGTCCTTCTTGCGCGGCACCGATCCGGTGATGGCGCAGGCGATCACGACGGGATTACGCATCGAAGAACACCGTCTCGCTTTCGCCCTGCAGGCGGATGTCGAACACGTAGACCACGTCGCCGCCGCGGTTCTCGCGCCGGGCCAGCAAGGTGTTGCGGCGGATGGCCGGGTCGATGATGCGCAGCACCGGGTCCTCGGCGTTGGCATCCGCTTCGTCGGCGAAATACATGCGGGTCTGCAGCCCGATGTTGATGCCGCGCGACACCAGCCACAGGCTCACATGCGGCGCCTGCGGCCCGCCATGCCGCCCGACGACCCGGCCCGGCTTGATCGTCTCGAACGAGTAAAGCCCGGTTTCGAAGTCGGTACCGGACCGGCCCCAGCCGCGGAATTTTTGGCTGTCATAGCGGCCGTCAGCATCGGCGTGCCAGGCCTCCACCAGCACCTCGCGGCAGGGATCGCCGAGCCCGTCCAGCACGCGCCCCTCGATGCGGATGCGCTCGCCCTTCGCAGTCGGCTGCGCAATCACATGCCCGAACGGATTTTCGAAGATGTCGAACCCAGCCTGGTGCGGGATCAGGCCGATATGCACGTAGGGCCCGGCAGTCTGCGACGGCGTTTCCCGCAGGTATGGCAGCGTCTGCACCATGGCTCAGGCTCCCTGCATCTTGTTCTCGAACGCCGTTTGCCGGCTGCCGCGCAGCACGATGTCCCAGCGATAGGCCAGGCTGTCGAGCGGCACCGCGGCATTGAGGTCGAGTGCGGCGACCAGGCGCTGTCGGGCGGCGGGGTCGGGGATGGTGTTGATGATGCTGTCGCCGGCGATCAGCGGGTCGCCTTCGAAATACATCTGAGTGATCAGCCGCTGCGCGAAGCCGGTGCCGAACAGCGAGAAATGGATGTGCGCCGGCCGCCAGGAGTTGACGTAGTTGCGGAACGGGTAGGCGCCCGGCTTGACGGTCCGAAAGATGTAGTAGCCGTCGGCGTCGGTGATCATGCGGCCGCAGCCGCCGAAATTCGGATCGATCGGCGCCAAATAGGTGTCGTTGCGGTGCCGGTAACGGCCGCCGGCATTGGCCTGCCACACCTCGATCAGCGCATTCGGGATGCCGCGCCCGTTCTCGTCGCGCAGGTGGCCGTGCACGATCGTGCGCTCGCCAATCGGCTCCCCGGACTTGGCGTAGTTGAGGATCAGGTCATGGTCGAGCGGCCCCAGCTCTTCCCGCCCGAACACCGGCCCGGCCACCTCGGATTGCGAGTTCTGCAGCGAGAACAGCGCCAGCCGTGGCGACCGCAGCACCGAGGTCTTGTAGCCTGGCGTGTGCCCCGGCGGGTGCTGGTCGCGGTTGCGCTGGAAGAACTCGTGCGTGGTCGTCATCGCACCCCCCCTGCCTTTGGTCTTGGACGACTATCTGCCCGATTGCGTTTCGCGATACCAGTCGAGCAGTTCGGCCCCGTTCATGAACACGACCCCTTCCTGCTGCCGACAATAGTCGAACACGCGCTCGAGGTATTTGATCCGGTGCGGCTGCCCCGAAATGTAGGGGTGGATGGCGATCGCCATGATCTTCGCCCGCTCGGCCCCTTCCTCGAGCAGCCGATCGAGCGAGTCGCGGCAGCGGGTTTCCCAGTATCCGCTTTCATGGTGCTGCACGATCATGGTCGGGATGTCGTTCAGCTCGACCGTGTAAGGAAGCGTGACCAGCGGCCCCTTCGCCGTCGTGATCGTGCACGGCTCGTCATCCCACACCCAGTCGCCGATGTATTGCACGCCGGCCTCGGCCAGCAGCTCCGGCGTCTCGAAGGTCTCGGTCAGGCCGGGGCCGAGCCAGCCAACCGGGCGGACGCCGGTGAAGCGCTCGCACTGGTCCATCGCCCGGTGGATCATCGCCCGCTGGTCCGGCTCCTTGTGGATTGGCCCCTGCTGGTAGGAATGGCCCATGAACTCCCAGCCGGCGTCGCGCGCCTGCGCCGCCACCCGCTCGTAATCCTCGATCACCCGCGAGTTGAGCGCGAGCGTCGGCCGGATGCCGAGCCGCTCGAACAGCTTGAAGAAGCGCCAAACGCCGACCCGCATCCCATACTCGTGCCACGACCAGTTCGGCACGTCGGGCAGCAGCGGCACGCCGGTCGGCGCCGGCAGGATTTGCCGCGCCATCGGGCCGCCGATGTCCCACACTTCGAGGTTCACGATCGGCCACACCGCGACCTTGGCCCCGCCCGGCAAGCGGAGCGGCGGGCGGTCGACGATGGCGGAATACGGGGCCCGATCTTTCGGCAATGTGTCGCGTGGCAGCGTCATGGGCGGTCCTTCCCGGCGGCGTTCATATCCTAGGCACGGACCGGCGCCGTGTTCCAGGCGCTGACTTGGCGGGCTAAGCTCGGCTGGACAGCAGAGGACCACCCGTTCATGGCCGACACGCCCCACTTCGACCTCTACGCATATTGGCGGTCCTCCGCCGGGTTCCGGGTTCGCGTCGCGATGGCGCTGAAGGGGCTTGCCGCGCACGAGCACCTCATCGACATCGACGCGCAGGAGAACCGCACCCCGGAGTTCCTGGCGATCAACCCGATGGGCGCCCTGCCGGTGCTGATCGAGGAGGGGCAGCAGCCGCTGACCCAGTCGCTGGCGATCCTCGAATACATCGACGAGCTGGTGCCCACGCCGCCGCTGCTGCCGGCCGACCCGCGCGGCCGGGCGCGGGTGCGCTCGCTCAGCCTCGCCTTGGCCGCCGACACGCACCCGCTGATCACCCCGCGCATCCGCCGCTATCTGATGGCCAACGCCGGGTTCGACGCCGAGCTGTGGCGGGACTGGCAGGTGAACTGGTTCACGACCGGCCTGCAGGCGATGGAGCGGCGCCTAGCAGACGATCCCGCGACCGGCGCCTTCTGTCACGGCGACAGCGTGACGATGGCCGACATCGTGCTGGCCAGCATTCCGGCCGTCGCCCGCGTGTTCAAGATCACGGTGCCGAACACGCCGACCGTGGACGGCATCGTCGCGCGATGCAGCGAGTTGCCGGCGTTCGCCAACGCCGACCCGTTCAAGCAGGCCGGCGCCCCCGCCGCTTGACCGGCACCGCCCAGGGCCGGGCGGCGCTGGACCAGGCGCAGCTCATGCTCGCTTTGGCCCAGGCCCGGCTGCGCCGCGCGGAGGCGATCGAGGCGCACCAGGCCGAGCTGGAAGCCGGGCTGCGCCAGGCCGCCGCCGACCGCGACGCCGTGCACCGCCAAGCGATGGCGGCCGAGGCGACGCTGGCGACGATCCAGGCCAGCACCTCGTGGCGGGTGATGCAGGCGATGCAGCGCGCCGGCCGGCTGCTCGGACGGGAGCCTGCGGCCCATTCCGGCGCCCAACCGGTGTCCGCGGCGGCCCCGGCGGCGGAACCCGCCATTGCGACCCCATCCGGGCCCGAGCCCGAGCCGGACGACGAGGGCGTGCTGGCGGTCGCTTACGCGGCGTTCCTTCGCTCCGGCCACCGCCTGGTCTTCCCCCGCCCTGCCGAGCCCGACGTCGCGGTCGTGATCGTCGCCGTGCCCGACGATCCCGCGCTGCTGCTCGCTTGCCTGCAATCCGTGCTGGCGCAGTCGGGGCCGGCATTCGAGGTCGCGCTGTCGAACCCCGGGGGCGCCGCGGCCGAACTGCTGGCCCGAACCGAGGGTCTCGTCGCCGCCCCGGGCCGCGCGGCCGCCTTGCTGCTGCTGGACGGCTCGCTGCTGCTGCGGCCCGGCGCGCTGGACGCCGCGCTCGCCGCGCTGCACCCCGATGTGGGCGCGGTCGCCGGCCGCGTCGTGCTCCCCACCGGGCTGGTCGAGCAGGCGGGCGGCGTGCTTTGGCGCGACGGCACCACCGCCGCTTACGGCGCCGGGCTGCCGGACGGGCATGCCGAAGTGATGTTCGCCCGGGACGCCGACCATGCCGGGGGCGGCCTGATGCTGACCACCCGGACGGCGTTCGAGCAAGCCGGCGGGCTCGGCAGCGACGCCGCGTTCGGCGCCGCCCTGCGCGCCGCCGGGCTGCGGGTCGCTTATGCGCCGCGGCTGGCCGCCGACCGGTTCGGACCGCCGCAGCCGCCCGTCGCCGACGCGGCGCAGCGGCGCCAGGCTTTGGCGCTGCGGGACGTCGCCTCCGGGCGGCTGCCGCCGCATCCCGGCAATCTGCTGCACGCGCGCGACCCGTCCGGGCGGTTGCGGCTGCTGGTGCTCGACGGGTTCATGCCGATGGCCGTGATGGGCGCCGGCTATCCGCGTGCTCGCGCCGTGCTGAACGAAGCGTCCGCCCTCGGCTGGGCGGTCACGCTATTCCCGATGGAGCGCGGCGACGCCGTCTGGGCGGCCACCTACGACAGCTTGGCGGAAGAGATCGAGGTATGCGGCGGACGCGGCGCGGCGGAACTGGCCGAGTTCCTGCGCGAGCGCGCCGGCTTCTACGACGCGCTGCTGGTCAGCCGCCCCGAATACATGCGGGCGCTGCGGGCCACGCTCGCCGCCGACCCCGGCCGGCTCGGCGCCATGCGGCTGATCTACGACGCCGAGGCGCTGTTCTCGACCCGCGACCTGCAGCGTCGACGGCTGGAGGGCAAGCCGGCGGCCGCCGCGGAGGCCGATGCGCTGGTCGCCGACGAGCTGCGGCTTTTGGACGGCGTGGACGCGGTGATGGCCGTCACCGCGTCCGAGGCCGCGGTGTTTGCCGGCGGGCAAGCGGCGCCGGTGCATGTCGTCAGCCACCCGCTCGACGTCGCCGTCGGCGTCGCCGGGTTTGCCGCTCGCGCCGGCTTCCTGTTCGTCGGCCGGCTGCTGGAGGTGCAATCGCCCAACTATGACGGGCTGGCCTGGTTTGTCGGCAAGGTCTGGCCGCGGATCCGCGCCGCACTGCCGGACGCCACCCTGACCGTCATCGGCGCCGTGATTGCCGAGCCCACAGCGCTGCAAGCGGACGGCGTTGCGCTGCTCGGCCCGGTCGCCGACCTCGCGCCGCACTACGCCGCGGCGCGGGTGTTCGTGGCACCCACCCGATTTGCCGCCGGCATTCCGATCAAGGTGCTCGAGGCCGGCGCGGCTGGCGTGCCGGTGGCGGCGACGGCGCTGGTCGCAAGCCAGCTCGGCTGGACCGATGGCGGCGAGATCGTGGCGGTGGACGAGCCCGCGGCGCTCGCCGCGCGGGCGGTCGCTTTGTACGAGGACCCCGGCCTGTGGTCGCGCACCCGCCTGGCCGCCGCCGCGCGCCTGGCTGACGAGCACGGGCCGGAGCGGTTCCGCGATGCGCTGCGGGCGGCGCTGGGCGGCGACGGCGGCCCGCCGCGGCCGGCCCGCCGCACCGGCGCCCGGTCGCTTGGATCGCCCCCGGCGGCATGCTAGCCGTCCCCGCGATGACCCTCAAAGCAGCGATCGACGCCGGCCTCCGGATGGAGCAAAGCTTTTCCGGCAAGAGCGCGCCGCCGATCGCGGGCCCGGCGGAGCAGGCGCCGATCGAGCCGCCCTCGCCACCCGCTCCCGTCGCCCTGCGCGCGGCACCGCCGGCGGCGATGGCACTCGTTGCGCCCGAGCCGCAACCGCCCCGCCGCCGCGCCCGCTTCCTGCTCGGGCTTGTTCGTCCCGCGCTGCTGCCCTTCCTCGACCGGCTCAACTCCCGCATCCGCTATGCGGTCGACCGCAGCACCGTGGCTGCCCGCCTCGCCGACGTCGAAACCCGGGCGATCGAACAGGAGGCGCACAAAGCCCTTCTTCGGGACGCGTTCGAGGCCCGCATGACGGCCCAGCTCGACCAACTCGGCGCCGCGTCGTCCCGCCTCGAGCAGAGCCTCGCCGCCGTCACCGATACGCTGGCGTCGATGGCGCATCGGCTGGACATGCTCGAGATCGGGTTGGGTGCGGTCCGCCAAGGTGCCGCGACCCAAGCAGCCGCCGGACGCCGGATGGAAGCCGCCATTGCCGCGCAACTGGAGACGGGCGCCGGGCAGATCGAACGCGTGGATCGCGATGTCGAAGCGCTGGGCGAACGGCTCGGTCGGCTGGAACAGGCGGGCGGACAGTGGCTCGATGAACGGATACGGGAGCGGTTCGAGGCCCTGCCGCACCTGTTCGCGCCGTTGCAGGGGCAGCTGGATTCACTTTTGCAGCGCAACCTGATCCCGCTCGGGCCCGACATCGCGATCCGCACCGATGACGGCTACCTGCTGGCGCCGACCGAGGATCCAGGCTTGGCGGTGGCGCTGACCGAGGCACGCGGACGCTTGGAGCCGGGCACGATCGGCGTCGCCTTGGCGCTGCTGCAACCGGGCGACACCATGGTCGACGTCGGCGGCAGCATCGGCACCTTTGCCGTGCCGGCCGCCCGCCGCGTCGGCATGGCCGGGCGGGTCATCGCGGTCGAGCCGACCCCTCGCATCGCCACGCTGCTGCGGCGCACGGCGGCCTTGAACGGCCTCGGCCAGATCGAGGTGCATGAATGCGCGGCCGGCGATTGGGACGGCGAGGCGCAGCTTTCGTTGTCGCCGCAAACCACGCACAACTCGCTGATTCCGCCGGAGGACGTGTCGGGCGCCGTGCCGGTCGCCTTGCGCCGCCTCGACAGCCTGGTGCCGCCGGGCAGCCCGGTGGCGCTGGTGAAGATCGACGCCGAGGGCACAGACCTGCTGGTATGGCGCGGAATGCCGCGCCTGCTGGCGGACAATCCCGACGCTGCCGTCATCCTTGAGTTCGGTCCAGACAGCCTCGCCGGGGGCAGCTTGGCAGCAGATAGCTGGCTCGCCGACGTCGCCGCCGGCGGGCGGACCGCCTGGGCGATCGATGAGCCGACCGGACACCTGCAGCCGTTCCGGCCCGAGTGGCACCGCGGCGCAGTCTCGGTCAACGTCGTGGTGCTGCGCGGCTCACCGGCTCGGCGCGGTCTCGTGCTCGCGTGAACCTCGTGATCCTCGGAGCCGGCGGCCATGCAGCGGTGGTAATCGAGGCAGCGCGGGCGATGGCGTGCTTCACGCTGGTCGGCGTGCTCGACCGCGACCCGGACGCCCCCGACGTGCTCGGGGTGCCGGTGCTGGGCGACGATGACCGCCTGCCCGGGCTGCGCGCGGACGGGGTCGAGGCGGCTTTCGTGGCGCTCGGCAGCAACTTGCTGCGTGAGCGGCTGGGCGCGGTGCTGCGCGCGCAGGGGTTCGCCCTGCCGCCGATCGTGCACCCTTCGGCGCTGGTCTCGCCGTCCGCCGGGATCGGCGACGGAGCGGTGATCATGGCGCGCGCGGTGGTCGGCGCCCGCAGCACGATCGGCGCCTTCGCGATCGTCAACACCGGCGCCGTCGTCGACCACGACAACCGTATCGGCGCTGCCGCGCACATCGCACCCGGCGTGGCCCTGGCCGGCTGCGTGTCGGTCGGCGCCCGCAGCCTCGTGGGGATCGGCAGCGCGGCCCGGCCCGGGGTCGTCATCGGCGCCGACGCGGTGGTCGGCGCCGGATCGGCGGTGGTCGCCGACGTGCCCGACGGCGCCGCTGTCGGCGGTGTGCCGGCCCGCCCGCTGGCCCGCGCCGGCGCGTGAAGGTCGGCATCGTCTCGTCGGCGGCACCGCTGATCAATGGCGGCTACCGCTTCATCGCCGAGTGGCTCGATGCGCAGTTGCGGGCCCGCGGCCACCTTGTCGAGACCGTCTACATCCCCAGCAGCGAGGATCCGGCCACCCTGCTGGAGCAAATGACGGCGTGGAGCCTGATGGACTTGTCCGGCTACGACCGGGTCGTCACCTTCCGCCCGCCTGCGCACGTCGTGCGGCACCCGAACAAGGTCGTCTGGTTCATCCACCACATCCGCCTGTTCTACGATCTGTGGGACAGCGAGTACCGCACCTTCCCCGACACCGCCCCCTGGCGCGCGCTGCGGGCGCAGGTGCATGCGGCGGATACGGCGGCGCTCAGCAACGCGCGGCGCGTGTTCACCAACTCCGTCGTCGTGCGGCAGCGCCTGGCCGAGTTCAACGGCGTCGACGCCGAAGTGCTGTATCCGCCGGTGCTCGCGCCCGAGCGGTTCCGCGCCGGCAATTACGGCGACGAGATCGTCTGCGTTTGCCGGCTGCAGCACCACAAGCGCCAGCATCTCCTGGTGGAGGCGTTGGCGCACACGCAAACGACGGTGCGCCTCCGCCTTTGCGGCAGCAGCTCGTCGGAGGACTACCCACGGGAGCTGCAAGCGGCAGCCGAGCGGCTCGGGGTGGCCGACCGGCTGACCATCGAGAACCGCTGGATCACCGAGGAGGAGAAAGTCCATCGGCTCGAGACCGCGCTCGCCTCCGCCTACGTGCCGTTCGACGAGGAC
The DNA here is from genome assembly GCA_963752225.1 of uncultured Alphaproteobacteria bacterium. Classification (GTDB taxonomy): domain Bacteria; phylum Pseudomonadota; class Alphaproteobacteria; order Acetobacterales; family Acetobacteraceae; genus JBBROS01. The sequence goes on from CAVVXS010000007.1 coordinate 1,084,435, forward strand.
AGCTACGGCTACCCGACGATCGAGGCGGCGCATGCGGGCAGGTGCACGGTGACGGTTGCCGACAGCGGCGGCGTGCCGGAGTTCGTCATCGATGGCACCAACGGACTCATCGCCGCACCCGACCCGCGCGCGCTCGCCGCAGCGTTCGACCGACTTCATGCCGACCGCGCCCTCGCCCGGCGAATGGGACACGCCGCCCGGGATCGGGTGGCGTCGCTCGGCATCGACTGGGACACTGTCGTGGCGAAGCTGCTCGCTTGAAGGTGCTGGTGCTCACCACCCGGGTGCCATTCATCCATGGCGGTGCCGAGGAGTTGCGCGACCATCTGGTGCTGAACCTGCGCCGGGCCGGAGCGCAGGCGGAGGCCATGAGCCTGCCGTTCCGCTGGGACCCGGCCGAACGCCTGCTTGAGGAGATGTGGATCGCCCGTACGCTGCGGGTCGAGAACGTCGACCGGGTGATCGCGCTGAAATTCCCGGCCTATCTGGTGCCGCACGGCAACAAGGTGTGCTGGGTGCTGCACCAGTACCCGGCAGGCCTACGACCTGTTCGACGCCGGGCAATCGAACATCCCGCCGACCCCGCGCGGCGACACGATCCGCGGCATGATCCGCGCCGCCGACAATGCAGCGCTGGGCGACGCCCGGGCGCTGTTCACCCTGTCGCCGACCGGGCAGGACCGGTTGCGCCGTTACAACGGGCTGGACGCCGCCGTGCTGCCGCAGCCGCTCAACGACCCCGAGCTGTTTACCGGCGGTGAACCCGCGCGCAAGGACGGGTCCGGCTACGTGTTCGCCGGCGGCCGGGTCGGCCGGGCCAAGCGGCAAGCGATGCTGGTCCGCGCCCTCGTTCACGCGCCCTCGGTGCGCCTGGTGGTTGCGGGGCCGCCCGACGAGCCCGGCGACGGCCCCGCGCTGCAGGCGCTAGCAGCCGAGCTGGGCGTCGCCGACCGGCTCACCCTCGACCTGCGCTTCCTGCCGCGTCCCGAACTCGCCGCACTGGTCAACGGCGCCACCGCCTGCGCCTACATCCCGTTCGACGAGGACAGCGTCGGCTACGTGACCATGGAGGCGTTCGAGGCCGGCAAGCCGGTCGTCACCACGACCGATGCCGGCGGCGTGCTGGAAATCGTGCACCACGGCCACACCGGGCTGGTCGCCGAGCCCGCCCCGGAAGCGCTCGGCGCCGCCTTGACCGCGGCGACCGCGAGCAAGGCCGCCGCCCTGGGCCTGGCCGGCCGGCGGCTGCTGGCCGAACGGGCGTTGACCTGGCCGCGCACCGTCGAACGGCTGCTGGCATGAAGCTTGTTTGGGCCGGGCCTTGGAACGACCACTCGGCCATCGCGGCGTTCGGCGTGGGAGTGGTGGACGAGCTGGCCGCCCGCGGCCACGAGGTCGAGGTGCTGCGGACCGAGGTCGGCGCCGAGCTGGCGCGGCCGCCGCTGCCGGCGCCCGGCTCGGTCGCGGCGGTGCACGAGCGCGACATCGGCCGGCTCAACCACGACCGTGACGGCATCATCGTCAACCTCGGCAACTACTCGGGCTTCCACGCCGGGGCGGTGCCGCTGATGTTCCACAGCGCGCCGCTGCTGATCCTGCACGACGCGACCCTCGGCGGCCTGGTGAACGGCTGGCGGCAGATGCTGGGACCCGACGGATGGCGGGTCGAGCGCTTCACGGCGGGCCGGGGCTCGGTCGCCCCGTTCTGCGGCCTGGCGTCGGGCGTGATCGTTCATGGCGAGCATTGCCGGGCCGAGGCGGAAGCGGCCTGCGCCGGGCCGGTCGCCGTCGTCCCGCTCTCCTGGACGACGCCCGAACTGCCGCCGCCACGCCCGATCGAGGGGCGCCTGGTGGTCACCACGGTGGGGCACGTCAACAGCAACAAGCGCGCCGACGCCGTCATTCGCGCGCTCGGCGCCTCGGCGCGGCTGCGCGAGCGGGTCCTGTATATCCTGGCCGGTCCCTGTGAAGACGATGAACGCGAACGCCTGCTGGCCTTGGCTCGCCGGGTCGGCGCGCCCGAGCCGCATTTCACCGGCTGGGTGCCGGACGAGATGCTGCGGATGCTGCTGGCCGGCACCGACGTGATCAGCTGCCTGCGGTTTCCGGCGCTGGAGGGCGGATCGGCGTCGCTGATCCTGGCGCTGTTGTCGGGCCGGCCGACGCTCGTGTCGGACCATGCGAGCTATGCCGAACTGCCCGACGGCCTGGTGCTGAAATGCCCGCCGGGCCAGGAGGCCGGGGCCGTGCTGCACCACCTCGAAACCATCCTCGACGACCCGGACTCGGCCCGGGCGATGGCGGATCGGGCCCGCGCCTACGCCCGGGCGCGCCACGCGCCGGCCGCCTACGTGGACCGGCTGCTGCCGGCGCTTGATGCGGCAACGCGTGCGCAACCTGCCGTGCGAACCGCGATCGCGATTGGACGCGGCTTGCTGGACCTTGGTATGTTGCCGGGCGATCCGGTGACGGAACGTCTGCAGTCCGCGTTGTCCGGATTGCTGGCCGGGCGGCAGCCGGGGTTGGCACCGGGCGGCGTTCGGGACAGGGATGAGCAGGAGCTTCGGGCATGAGTGACCCACGGACGGACCGGATCGGTCCGCTTGCGTCCAAGGCGACGCCCTTGCCGCTGCTTCCGGTGTATCGCCCGGACTTGTCGGGCAACGAGCGCGCCTACGTGCTGGAGTGCCTGGACAGCTCGTGGATCAGCTCGCTCGGCACCTTCATCGAGCGGTTCGAGCGCGCCGTGGCCGAACTTACCGGCGCCCGCCATGCGATTGCCGTGTGCAACGGCACGGTGGCGCTGCATCTCGCGGTCCACTGCCTCGACATCGGGCCCGGCGACGAGGTGATCGTCCCCTCCTTCACCTACATTTCGAGCGTCAACACGGTGGCCCAGACTGGCGCGACCCCGGTGTTCTGCGAAAGCCGGAGGTCGGATTGGCTGATCGACGTGGATGACGTCGCCCGGCGCATCACCCCGCGCACCAAGGCGATCATGGCGGTGCACCTTTATGGTCATCCCTGCGACATGCCAGCCCTGATGGCGCTGGCGGAGCGCCATGGGATCGCGGTTATCGAGGACTGCGCCGAAGCGCTCGGCACCACGCTGGGCGGCCGCCATGTCGGCCGGTTCGGCGCGGTCGGCACCTTCAGCTTCTTCGGCAACAAGACCGTCACCACCGGCGAAGGCGGCATGGTGATCTGCGACGACGACGCGCTCGCCGCGCGGCTGCGCCAGACTAAGGGCCAGGGCCAGTCGCTCACTCGGCGCTACTGGCACGAGATCCTGGGCTTCAACTACCGCATGACCAACATCGCCGCCGCGATCGGCACGGCGCAGATGGAGCGGCTTCCGGGGATCCTGCGCCGCAAACGGGCGCTGGCAGCGCGCTACCGGGCGTTGCTTGCGGACGCGCCGGTCACATTCCAGGAGGCTGTGCCCGGCACCGTCGGCTCCGATTGGCTGGTCAGCCTGCTGCTGCCGGAGGGCGCCGACCGGGAGCGGGTGATGGCCGACTTGCAGGCCGGCGGCATCGAAACCCGCCCGGTGTTCTTTCCGGCGCATCACATGCCGATGTATGCCCAAGGGTCTTCGCCACCGCTCGAGCTGCCGGTGGCGGAGGCGATCGCCGCGCGGGGCATTTCGCTGCCGAGCTACCCGGACCTCATGCCGCGCGACGTGGAGCGGGTGGCCGCTTCACTGCGCCACGCTTTGCTGCTGCAAGGGATCGTCGGCCGGTGACCGGTTGGCTGCTGATCCCCGGAGCGTCGCTGGTGGCGGCGCCCTGGCCCAACGGGCTCGGCGTGTCGCGCGACATCGTGCGCCGTCCCGGCTGGACGGTCAGCATCGCCGACCTCGAGCACGACGCCGAGTTCTCCGAGTACCCCGGCGCCGACCGCATCTTCACGCCGATCGAGGGCGACCCGCCGCCCTCCCTGTCGTTCGAATACGGGCCGTTCGTGCCCTGTCCGCTGCTGGTGCCGAAGCCGTTTCCGGGCGACGTGCCGACCCGCAGCCGGATCCCGACGCCGGGCCGCGCCTTCAACGTCATCACCGACCGGCGCACCACACGTGCCGAGGTTCAGGTGCTGCAGCTCGAGGCCGGCGACCCGGTGCCGGCGCCGGATGCGCCGCACGTGCTGCTGCATTGCCTGCGGGGGCGGCTGGCCGCGGTGGGTGAGCTGCTCGGCCCCGGCGACAGCCTGTTGGGCGCCGGCCCCGCCGCACCGGGCGCGGCGGCCGAGGACGGCATTGCCGTGGTGGTGTCGATCCGCCCGATCTGATTTGCGTCAGGCGACCCCGGCCAGCCAAGAGTAAAGCAGCCCCAGCAACGGGAACAGCGGCAGCACCAGCCACACGGCCATCAGCGCTCGCCCGAGCGCCGCCCGACCCCGTCGCCGCAGCCGCCGTGTCACGCGTCCGACTCTGCCAGAAGCGGCGGCAGCTTGAGCGTCGCAACGGTCTGGCAGCGGTCGCGGCGCAGTTCGACGCGGCCGCCGTGCTGCCGCGCGAGCAGCTCCGCAATCCGCAGCCCGTCGCCGCGCCCGCCGGCGGCCGGCTCGCAAAAGCCCCAGCCGTCATCGGCCACGGTCAGCGTGACCCCGGATGGGTCGGCGACGACGGTCAGCTTGATGCAGCCCACCATGCGCAAGGTCATGCCGTGCTTGACCGCGTTGCCGACGAGCTCGTGCGCCACTTGCACCAGCACGTCGGCCTGATCCGGGCAGGTTCCGTGCACTTCGGTCTCGACCGCGATCTCCTGGTCGTCGTCGGCCATCAGCGCCACGACCGCGCGACCCATGGCGTCGAGCCGCACCTGCAGCGGGCCGGGCGCGGCGGTCAGACCGAACAGCGTGTCGGACACGGTGGCGCTGAGCTGGATGCGCCGGGTCAGTTCTGCGGCCAGCGTGCGGCCGGCGGCGTCCTGCTGCAGCCCCGGGCAGGCCTCGATCTGCCACAGCAGCCGCTGCAGGGCGTTCTTGGTCTGGTGGCGGAGCTGCCGGAACGAGATCCGCTCGGGCGTAGCGGCCGGCCAGAAGGGCACGACGACGCCCGAACCGACGGGGTTGGGCAGGTCGGGGGTCACCATGGTCGCAGTCTCCAACGCGTTCGGCGGCGGGACCGGCTTCGACCCGGTCCCGACCGTGGTTACGCGCGGCCGAGCCGGATCCCATGCCCGGCGCTCGGCCCGGCCGTCAAACGCCCGGGTTGGACAGGAACAAGTAGGAGCCGGCCGCTTGCGTCCCGGTCGAGACCACGAGCTGCTGCGCCTGCGCGACGCTCAACCCGGCAAAGGTGATGCTGGCGTCGATCCCGCTGCCGTCCCGCCCCGCGCCGCCGACGATGTCGGCCCGCAGCGTCGCCCCGGTCGCGCCGGGCGCCCCGGCCGGGCTCGCCTCCCAGTGATAGCTGGACACGCCGGGCACGAAGCCCCACAGGGTCGCCGCGTCGCCGGCGTGGAAGTTGCTCAGCGTGTTCCACACCACTTGCGACCCGCGCGCGTCGGTGAAGAAGGTGTCGGCGCCGCTGCCGCCGATCAGGAAGTTCGACCCGGTGCCGCCGTCCAGCACGTTGCGCCCGGACGTCGCCTGGATGGCGTCGTCGCCGGCGCCGCCGTGCAGGAAGGCGTTGGGCGCACCGGTCGAGAGCGCCACCGTGTCCGGGCTCGACCAGATGAACTGCCAATCGAGGGTGGAGGGGTTGCCGTCGGTCGGTTGCAGCGCCCGCGTTCCGGTGGCGCCAGTGCTGGTGTCGCTGAAGTTGGCGACCGGGGCGAAGCCGTCGTCCTGCGCCACCCAGGTCAGGATCTGCGCCCGCGTCTGCGGCGTCATCTGCATGAAATAGCCGTTGCCGGCCGTGTCGAGCGACGAGGCGAGGCCGACTACGGAGGGGTTGCCGGCGGGATCGACGGTCCAGAGCGGGCCGCCGCTCGAGCCCTGGCCGAGCGCCGCGCCGGTCAGCACGCCGGGCGCGTAGGGCTGCACCGGCTCCGCGACGTCGACCTGGGCGCCGGGGCGGTTGGCCGGGTAGCCGGACGCGAACACCGTTCCGGACCCGAACGCGGCACCGAGGCCCATCGCGCCGACCGATAGCGGCGTCGCGAGATGGACGAGGGCGTAGTCGCTGGACGTGTCCGCGATCTGGATCAGGTCGTCGGTGTCGTTGATCGGGACGTAGTGGGTGACGGTGGCGTCGATGCTTCCGTACGGCTCGGACCCGCCATCGTAGCCGGGCTGCACCGACACGCCGGTGGCAACCCCGACCCCGGTGGACCAGACGACATGCGACGCCGTCAGCACTTCGTCCGGAGAGATCAGCACCCCCGAGGCCTGGAACAGCGAGGAGCCGATCTGGTCGGTGATGCGGACGATGGTGCGGAACGGGAATGCGGAGGTATCGGCCATGCTGACTCGTCTGGATTGCCGCGGCGGCGGTTCGGTGCCGTTCAGGTCTACTTGACAGTTGGCGGCGTGGCAGGGGTGGCGGCGAACAACATGCCGTGTCGTCCCGCAGATGGTTTGGCCCCGCGCCGGCGCTTGACGGGGGCGTAATAATCTGCCTGGCTACCCCGTTCACATGGCACACCTTTGGTTAGTCAACCCGTGTGTGCCGAGGCGACGATGCCTGTAAGGAATAAACCGGCGTCCCAACACGTCTGGTGTGGGCAAGCACGCAGGAGGCAGCGGCTTGGGAGACGAGATACGTTCGGGTTTGGTCCAGCTGCTGCCGCGTTTGCGCCGCTTCGGGATTATGTTGACCGGTTCAGCCATCGATGCTGACGACCTGGTTCAGAACGCTTGCGCACGCGTGCTGAACCGGCGAGGGCAGCTTCGGGACGAGACCCGGCTGGATGCTTGGATCTACGGGATCATGCGTAACATGTGGATTGACGAAATCCGCTCACGCAAGGTGCACCGGCACGATGAACTGGCCAAGGCCGACGGCGTGATCGGGGTCGACGGGCAAGCGATGGCGGAGGACCGGGTAACGCTGGGCAGTGTCCGGCAGGCGTTGAGTGAGATGGACGCAGACAGCCGCACGGTGCTGGTGCTGGTTTGCGTCGATGGGCTGAGCTACAAGGAAGCGGCGAAAGTGTTGGGAATTCCGATTGGTACTGTCATGAGCCGGCTGTCGAGGAGTTGAGTCCAACTGCACGAGAGGCTGTTCAGCAGTGCCGCCAACAGCGCGGTCACCCCTTTCCCGCAGCGGCCCGGCCGCGGCCAGCGGCCGGTGTAGGACGTTCCCGACATGAAAGATCTCGACCAGTTGCTGAGTGCCTACGCCGACGGCGAACTCGATCCGGAGACGGTGCTCGAGGTCGAACAGCTGATCGCCACCAACCCGGCCGCGCGCCAGAAGGCGGAGATGCACCGGCAAGTGTCGGCCTTGATGCGGGCCGCCTGCTCCGACAGCGCCTACGCAGCCGGTTCGTCGGCGCGCATCGTCGAGCCGGCGCGGGGCGGCGTCGGCCGGCGCGGGCTCGGCTGGGCGATCGCCGCCTCCGGTACTGTTCGGGGCGCTCGGGTTTGGCGGCGGCGCTGCCTGGTCGGGGCTGCTGGCGCCCGACGCGCGGGAGGCGGCGGTCAACGAGGTGGCGGAGTATCACAACGTGTTCGCCCGCGAGACCGTGCACCTCGCCGAGGTGCCGGCGGCGCAAACGGACCACATCAAGGCCTGGCTCGGCCGCCGGATCGACCACGCGTTCGACATCCCCGACCTGTCCACAGCCAAGCTCACCTTCGCCGGCGCGCGGATGCTGGTGATCGACGGCCACCCGGTTGCCGACCTCCTCTTCACTCGTGAAGGCGGGTTGCCGGTCGCCTACTGCATCTTCCGGCTCGACGGCCCGACCTTCCCGGTCAAGGTCGACCACAAGGGCAACTACAACCTGGTGTCCTGGAGCGACGGCACGCTGGGTTACGTGGTGGTCGGTGACGTCGATCCTGCCGCCCTGCAGGGGATCGCCGAGCGGATCAAGCAGCAAAGCACGAGCTGAACTGCACCACTTACGGCTGCGGCGACCCCGGGGGTCAAACCGGGCCGGGTCCGGCCTGCTCTCATGCCTGTGATGATGCGGCGCAGCGACGAATTCGGGTTGCGGCCCGGTTTGTATACCAAATACATAATGCCGGACGAGCACCGAAACGGAGCCGGACGGAGGAACGTCGCATGCCTGCCCATAGTTCTGCGGTCGCCATCGCTTGACCGAAATGCCGCCCGTGCTGAAGCTTCGGCCGCTCGACATGGGCGCAGGTCTGCGGCGGCTGGCCGCCGACGCGCTGCGCCGGGCCATCACCGAGATGGACATCTACGGCAATGCGTCGGAGATCCGGCTCGACGAGCGGCAGCTTGGCCAGGAGTTGGGCGTCAGCCGGACGCCAATCCGCGAGGCGCTCGGCACGCTCGAGCAGGAAGGCCTGGTCCGCTCGATCCCCCGCCGCGGCGTGTTCGTGGTGCGCAAAACCAAGGCCGAGATCGTGGAGATGGTGAAGGTCTGGGCGGCGCTGGAAAGCTTTGCCGCGCGGATGGCGGTCAACCAGGCCAGCGACGCCGACATTGCCGCCTTGCGCAGCCTGTTCGCCGACCACGAGCGTGATCCGGCCGCCCACTTGCACGAGTACAGCCAGGCCAACATGGCCTTCCACCGGACGATCCTGCGCATGAGCGGCGTCGCCCTGATGACCGAGATCACCGACACCCTGTTCATCCACATGCGGGCTGTCCGCTCCGTCACGATGGGCCAGGATAACCGAGCCCGTCGCGGCATGACCGACCACCTCGCCATCATCGCCGCGCTGCAGGCGCGGGACGCGGACCGCGCCGAGCGCCTGGTCCGCGAACACACGCTGGGCCTGGCTGCCCACATCGAAGCGCATGGCGGCGTGCTCGACGCCCCCAGCCCCAATTAGAACGGAGAAACACCGATGTCCGCGACTGCGCGCAGCCTCGACGCCAGCACCGAGTCCGAGTTCAACACGACCGAGGCCCAGAACCAGGCCCAGAACCGGGCCGACGCGGCGCCGGCGCAAACGGACGGGTTCCACCTCGTCATCGACGCGCTGAAGCTGAACGGCATCACCACGATCTACGGCGTGCCCGGTATCCCGATCACCGACCTCGGCCGGCTGGCGCAGGCCGAGGGCATGCGAGTGATCTCGTTCCGGCACGAGCAGAACGCCGGCAACGCCGCCGCCATCGCCGGCTTCCTCACCAAGTCGCCGGGCGTGTGCCTGACCGTCTCGGCGCCCGGCTTCCTCAACGGGCTGACGGCGCTGGCCAACGCCACCACCAACTGCTTTCCGATGATCCTCATCAGCGGCTCGTCCGAGCGCGAGATCGTCGACCTGCAGCAGGGCGACTACGAGGAGATGGACCAGCTCGCGATCGCCAAGCCGCTGTGCAAGGCGGCGTTCCGGGTGCTGCACGCGGCGGATATCGGCATCGGCGTGGCGCGCGCGATCCGCGCCGCGGTGTCGGGCCGCCCGGGCGGCGTATACCTCGACCTGCCGGCGAAGCTGTTCGCGCAGGTGATCGACGCCGAGGCCGGCCGGCGCTCGCTCGTCAAGGTGATCGACCCCGCGCCGGCCCAGATCCCGGCGCCGAACGCGGTCAGCCGCGCGCTCGACGTGCTGCGGTCGGCCAAGCGGCCGCTGATCATCCTCGGCAAGGGCGCCGCCTATGCGCAGGCCGACGAAGCGATCCGCAGCCTCGTGGAAACCAGCGGCATCCCTTACGTGCCGATGAGCATGGCCAAGGGGCTGCTGCCCGACACCCACCCGCAATCGGCCGGCGCCGCCCGCTCGACCGTGTTGAAGCAGGCGGACGTCGTGCTGCTGATCGGCGCCCGGCTGAACTGGCTGCTGTCGCACGGCAAGGGCAAGACCTGGGGCGCACCGGGCACCCAGCGCTTCATCCAGGTCGACATCGAGCCGCGCGAAATGGACAGCAACGTCGAGATCGCCGCCCCCGTCGTGGGCGACATCGGCTCCTGCGTCGCCGCCCTGCTGCAGGGAATGGGCAAAGACTGGACGGCGCCGCCGTCCGAGTGGCTCGGCGCCATCAAGGAGAAGAAAGAGTCCAACATCGCCAAGATGGCGTCGCGGCTGGGCAAGAACTCGAGCCCGATGGACTTCCACGCCGCGCTCAGCGCGCTCCGCACCGTGATCAAGGAGCGGCCGGACGCGATCCTGGTCAACGAAGGCGCCAATACGCTCGACCTCGCGCGCGGGGTGATCGACATGTATCAGCCCCGCAAGCGCCTCGACGTCGGCACCTGGGGCATCATGGGCATCGGCATGGGGTTCGCGATTGCCGCGGCGGTCGAAACCGGCAAGCCGGTGCTGGCGGTCGAGGGCGACAGCGCGTTCGGCTTCTCCGGCATGGAGGTCGAAACGATCTGCCGCTACAACCTGCCGGTCTGCATCGTCGTGTTCAACAATGACGGCATCTACCGCGGCACCGACGTGAACCCGACGGGCGGCGCCGACGCGGCCACCACGGTGTTCGTCAAGGGATCCCGCTACGACAAGATGATGGAGGCGTTCGGCGGCGTCGGCGTCAACGCGACGACGCCCGATGAACTCAAGCGCGCGGTCGATGCGGCGATGGACTCCGGCAAGCCCACCCTGATCAACGCGGTGATCGACCCGGCGGCCGGCAGCGAAAGCGGCAACATCGGCAGCCTCAACCCGCAGAGCGCCTTGAAAAAGGCCCGGGCAGGCCAGGCTTAACTTCTCCTTTCCAGTTCAGGAAACATCCGATGAAGGCACTCGAAGGCGTCAAGATTCTCGATTTCACCCATGTGCAGTCGGGCCCGACCTGCACCCAACTGCTGGCGTGGATGGGCGCCGACGTGATCAAGGTCGAGCGGCCGGGGATCGGCGACATCACGCGCGGACAGCTCCGTGACGTGCCCGACGTGGACAGCCTGTATTTCACGATGCTCAATCACAACAAGCGCAGCATCACGATCGACAGCAAGCACCCCGAGGGCAAGAAGGTGCTCGAGGAGCTGGTCCGCACCTGCGACGTGATGGTGGAGAACTTCGCGCCGGGCGCGCTGGACCGGATGGGGTTCACCTGGGCGCACATTCAGTCGGTCAACCCGCGCATGATCCTGGCCTCGGTGAAGGGGTTCGGTCCCGGCAAGTACGAGGACTGCAAGGTGTATGAGAACGTCGCGCAATGCGCCGGCGGCTCGGCCAGCACCACCGGGTTCGATGACGGGCCGCCGCTGGTGACGGGCGCGCAGATCGGCGACAGCGGCACTGGGCTGCATCTGGCACTCGGCATCGTCGCGGCGCTGTATCAGCGCAACACCACCGGGCGCGGCCAGAAGGTGCTGGCGGCGATGCAGGACGGGGTGCTGAATTTGTGCCGGGTCAAGCTGCGCGACCAGCAGCGGCTGGCGCACGGGCCGCTGAAGGAATACCCGCAATTCCCCGACACCGAGTTCACCGACGTGGTGCCGCGCGCCGGCAACGCGTCGGGCGGCGGCCAGCCCGGCTGGATCCTGAAGTGCAAGGGCTGGGAGACGGATCCCAACGCCTACATCTACTTCATTGCCCAGGCGCCGGTGTGGGAGCCGATCTGCGACATCATCGGCAAGCCCGAGTGGAAGACCGACCCGGGCTACGCCAAGCCCGGCGCACGCTTGCCGAAGCTCAAGTCCATCTTCGACACCATCGAGCAATGGACCATGACCAAGACGAAATTCGAAGCCATGGACGAGCTCAACGCGCACGACATCCCGTGCGGCCCGATCCTGTCGATGAAGGAGATCGCCGAGGACGAAGGACTGCGCGCCACCGGCACCGTGGTCGAGGTCGACCACCCGACCCGCGGCAAGTACCTCTCGGTCGGCAACCCGATCAAGATGTCCGACAGCCCGACGGAGGTGACAAGGTCGCCGTTGCTGGGCGAACATACCGACGAGATCCTGCGCGACGTGCTGCGCTTCGACCCGGAGCGGATCGCGGCCGTGCAGGCGTCCGGCGCGCTTGGCTCCCCTTCCCCTCGCATGGCTGCCGAATAAGGAACCCCGATGCTCGACACGACCCAAGGCGCGCGGGACACCGTCCGCAAGATCCTCGACCAGATCAAGGCGGAGGGCCGGGATAGCCTGACCGCCCCGGAAGGCAAGCTGGTGTGCGACGCTTACGGCATCTCGGTGCCGAAGGAAGGCGTCGCCGGCTCGGCCGAGGAGGCCGCGACGCTCGCCGCCGGCATGGGCACGGTCGTGCTCAAGATCGTCAGCCCCGACATCCTGCACAAGACCGAGGCCGGTGGCGTGCTGGTCGGCCTTAAGACTTCCGACGAGGTGCGCGCCGGCTACGACACGATCCTGGCCAACGCCCGCAAGTACAAGGCGGACGCCAAGATCGTCGGCGTGCAGGTGCAGCAGATGGTTGGCGGCGGCCAGGAAGTGATCGTCGGCGCCGTCACCGACGGCAGCTTCGGCAAGCTGGTGGCGTTCGGCATGGGCGGCGTGCTGGTCGAGGTGCTGAAGGACATCACCTTCCGCTTGGCGCCGGCCTCCAACGACGACGCTTTGTCGATGCTGGACGGCATCCAGGCTGCCGAGATGCTGAAGGGCGTGCGCGGCGCCGATCCGGTCAGCCGCGAAGCTTTGGCGACCTTGATCGTGCGCGTGTCCGAGCTGATCAGCGACTTCCCCGAGATCTCCGAGATGGACCTGAACCCGGTGTTCGCGTCGAAGGACGGCGCCATTGCCGCCGACGTGCGCATCGTGGTGGATTTCAACCCGCCCGCCCCGCGCCACCGCCCGGCGCACGACGACATCGTTTCGGCGATGAACAAGATCATGCGCCCGGACAGCATCGCCGTGATCGGCGCGTCGGCCGAAGCCGGCAAGATCGGCAACTCGGTGATGAAGAACCTGATCAACGGCGGCTACAAAGGGCAGATCTACCCAATCCACCCGAAAGCCGACGAGATCCTGGGCTACAAGGCGTTCAAGAGCGTGAACGACGTGCCCGGAACGATCGACGTGGCGGTGTTCGCCATCCCTGCCAAGTTCGTCGCCGGCGCGTTGACCGAGTGCGGCGAGAAGAAGATCGCCGGCGCCGTGCTGATCCCGTCGGGCTTCGCCGAAACCGGCAACGAAGAAGGCCAGCGGGAAATCCAGGAGATCGGGCACAAGTACAACATCCGCCTGATGGGCCCCAACATCTATGGCTTCTACTACACGCCGAAGAATCTCTGCGCGACGTTCTGCACCGCCTACGACGTGAAGGGTCACGCGGCACTCAGCTCGCAATCCGGCGGCATCGGCATGGCGATCATCGGCTTCAGCCGCTCGGCCAAGATGGGCGTCTCGGCCATTGTCGGCCTCGGCAACAAGTCCGACATCGACGAGGATGACCTGCTCACCTTCTTCGAGCAGGACGACGAGACCCACGTCATCGCCCAGCACTGCGAGGACCTGAAGGATGGCCGGGCCTTCGCCGAGGTGGCGTCGCGCGTGTCGAAGAAGAAGCCGGTCATCATGCTGAAGGCCGGCCGCACCAGCGCGGGCGCGCTTGCCGCCAGCTCGCATACGGGCGCGCTGGCCGGCAACGACAAAGTCTACGAGGACGTGCTGCAGCAATGCGGCGTGATCCGTGCCCGCAGCTTGCGCGACATGCTGGAGTTCACCCGCGGCGTGCCGGTGCTGCCGACGCCGAAGGGCGAGAACGTCGTCATCATCACCGGCGCCGGCGGCTCCGGCGTGCTGCTGTCGGACGCCTGCGTGGACAACGGGCTGCATCTGCTGCGGCCGATGCCCGACGACCTCGACGCGGCGTTCCGCAAGTTCATCCCGCCGTTCGGGGCCGCCGGCAATCCGGTCGACATCACCGGCGGCGAACCGCCGATGACCTACGCCAACACCGTGCGCCTCGGGCTCGAGGACGACCGCATCCACGCGCTGATCTTGGGCTACTGGCACACGATCGTGACGCCGCCGATGGTCTTCGCCAAGCTGATGGTCGAGACGGTCGAGGACATGAAGGCGAAGGGCAAGTCGAAGCCGGTCGTCGCCTCGCTGGCCGGCGACGTCGAGGTGGAGGAGGCAGCCGAGTACCTGTATCAGCACGGTATTCCGGCCTACGCCTACTCGACCGAAATCCCGGTGGCAGTGCTGGGAGCGAAGTACAAGTGGGCGCGGGGCGCCGGGCTGATCAAGTGAGAGGCTTCGCACCATGAACATTCATGAATACCAGGCCAAGGAGTTGCTGCGGGGCTATGGCGTCGCAGTGCTCGAGGGCCACGTCGCCTGGACGCCGGACGAAGCGGAACAGGCGGCGGCGAAGCTGGGCGGCCCGGTGACGGTGGTGAAGTCGCAAATCCATGCCGGCGGCCGCGGCGCCGGCCACTTTGCCGACGACGTCGGCGGGAAAGGCGGAGTGCGGCTGGCGAAGTCGCCGGCCGAGGCCCGCGCGGCGGCCGAGGCGATGATCGGCCACACGCTGATCACCAAACAAACCGGCGACGCCGGGCGCCGGGTCAGCCGCGTCTATGTGGAAGCCGGCTGCGACATCAAGCGCGAGCTTTATCTGTCGCTGCTGGTGGACCGCGAGACATCGCGCATCACCATCGTCGCTTCCTCCGAGGGCGGGATCGATATCGAGCACGTAGCCGAAACCTCGCCCGAGAAGATCATGCGCGTCGCCATCGACCCGGCGGCCGGCGTCAGCGGTTTCCACGCCCGCAAGCTTGCTTATGGCCTGCATCTCGAGGGCAAGCAGATCGGCGCCTTCGGCCGCTTCGTGGCGGCGATGTACAAGGCGTTCATCGAACTCGATTGCGCGGTGGTCGAGATCAACCCGCTGGTGGTGACCGGCGCCGGCGACGTCGTCGCACTCGACGCCAAGGTGAGCTTCGACGACAACGCACTCTACCGCCATCCCGAGCTCGAGAAGCTGCGCGACGAGGCGGAGGAGGATCCGAAGGAGCTCGAGGCCGCCAAGTACGCGCTGAACTACATCGCGCTCGACGGCACCATCGGCTGCATGGTGAACGGCGCCGGCCTGGCGATGGCGACGATGGACATCATCAAGCTCTACGGCGGCAGCCCGGCCAACTTCCTCGACGTCGGCGGCGGCGCGACCAAGGAGCGGGTGACGGCGGCGTTCAAGATCATCCTGTCCGACCCGAACGTCGAAGGCATCCTGGTCAACATCTTCGGCGGCATCATGCGCTGCGACGTGATCGCCGAGGGCGTCGTGGCGGCTGCTCGCGAGGTGAGCCTCGGCGTGCCGCTGGTGGTGCGGTTGGAAGGCACGAACGTCGATCTCGGCAAGGAGATCATGGCCAAGTCCGGCCTGCCGATCATCAGTGCCGACAACCTGGCCGACGCCGCCGAGAAGGTGGTCCGCGCCGTGAAGGAGGCCGCATGATGGCCGTGCTCAAGGAGGCCACATAATGGCCGTGCTCATCAACGCCAACACGCGCGTCATCACCCAGGGGTTCACCGGCGCCCAGGGCACCTTCCACTCCGAACAGGCGATCGCCTACGGCACCAAGGTCGTCGGCGGCGTTACGCCGGGCAAGGGCGGCAGCAAGCACCTCGACCTGCCGGTCTTCGACACCGTGGCCGAAGCGGTGCACGCAACGCAGGCCAACGCGTCGGCGATCTACGTGCCGCCGCCCTTCGCGGCCGATGCCATCCTCGAGGCAATCGACGCCGCGCTGCCGCTCATCATCTGCATCACCGAAGGCATTCCGGTGATCGACATGGTCCGGGTGAAGCGGGCGCTGTCAGGCAGCAAGTCACGGCTGATCGGGCCGAACTGCCCCGGCGTGATCACGCCCGAAGCCTGCAAGATCGGCATCATGCCGGGTCATATCCACCGCAAAGGCAGCGTCGGCATCGTCAGCCGCAGCGGCACCCTCACCTACGAAGCGGTCGCGCAAACCACGGCGGCAGGACTCGGGCAAAGCACCTGCGTCGGCATCGGCGGCGACCCGGTGAAGGGCACCGATTTCATCGAGGTGCTGGAGATGTTCCTGGCCGATGACGAGACGCAGAGCATCATCATGATCGGCGAGATCGGCGGGCAAAGCGAAACCAACGCCGCCGAATTCATCCGCGCGTCGGGCACCAAGAAGCCGGTGGTCGGCTTCATCGCCGGCGCCACCGCCCCGCCCGGCCGTCGCATGGGTCATGCCGGCGCCGTCATCAGCGGCGGCAAGGACACCGCGGAGGCCAAGTTCAATTCCATGCGCAAGGCCGGCATCCATGTGGCTGAAAGCCCGGCCGCGCTCGGCAGCACCATGGTGCGCGCGCTGAAGCATTAACGAGGCAACAACAAAGGCCGGGAGCCTGCGCCAAGCAGGCTCGACCGGCATCCGGGAGAGACGCATGTCCATGAGTTCGACGGCTACGCCGCCGCCTAATCGCTGGCTGCAACTGGTGCTCGGCGTGATCTGCATGATGTTGATCGCAAACCTGCAATACGGCTGGACCTTGTTCGTCCAGCCGATCCGCAAGGCGCAGGGCTGGAGTGTCGCCGAGATCCAATGGGCGTTCAGTATCTTCATCGCGCTCGAGACCTGGCTGACGCCGGCCGGCGGTTGGTTGGTGGATACGCTCGGGCCGCGGCGCGGGCCGAAAGTGTCAGTGGCGCTCGGCGGCGTGCTGGTGGCGCTCGGCTGGACCCTGAACGGTTACGCGACGTCGCTGACGGTGCTCTATCTCGGGGCCATATTGTCCGGCATCGGCGCCGGGTTCATCTACGCGACCTGCGTGGGCGCTGCGGTGAAGTGGTTCCCGGACCGGCGCGGGCTTGCGGTCGGCTTGACCGCGGCCGGGTTCGGCGCCGGTGCCGCGGTGACGATCATCCCGATCAAGATGATGATCGAGAGCAGCGGCTACGCGCACACCTTCCTGGTGTTCGGCATCGTGCAGGGCGTGCTGCTGTTCGTGTTCTCCTGGTTCCTGCGCGCGCCGGAGCCCGGCGAGGTGCCGGCGGCAACGGTGTCCAAGAACATCCAGCAATCGGCGCGCAGCTTTACGCCGGCGGAAGTGCTGCGCAGCCCGGTGTTCTGGCTGCTCTACGTCATGTTCGTCATGGTGTCGTCGAGCGGCCTGATGGCGACGGCGCAACTGGCGCTGATCGCGTCCGATTTTGGCATCGACAAGATGGTGCTGTTCGCCGGCGCCTCGACCCTGGCGGTTGCCTTGGTGGTGGACAACATCGCCAACGGCGGCGCACGGCCGTTCTTCGGCTGGGTGTCGGACCGGATCGGCCGCGAGAACACGATGATCATCGCCTTCGGTCTCGGTGGCATCAGCTACCTGGCCTTGGGCACGGTGGGCAACAACCCTTGGCTGTTCGTGCTGTTCGCGGGGCTGATCTTCTTCACCTGGGGCGAGATCTTCAGCCTGTTCCCCTCGACCTGCACCGACGCGTTCGGCTCCAAATACGCGACGGTGAATGCGAGCCTGCTTTACACCGCGAAGGGCACGTCGGCACTGCTCGTGCCGCTCGCCAACCTGATCCAGACCTCGACTGGCAGCTGGTGGGCGGTGTTCATGGTGGCGGCGGCGATGAACTTCGTCGTGGTGGCACTGGCCCTGTTCGTGCTGAAGCCGCTGCGGCGCTCGCAGGCGGTCATGCCGGTTTTGACGCGGGAGCCGGTGGCGCAGTAACCGCCGGGGCGCCCTCCGAGCTCATCGGCTCGGGTGCCGTGCTCTGAAACCAAGTCGATCGAGCAACTTGGCGTGCTCGAACCGATCCGGCTCGGTTGGATAGTGCTCGAGCCCGGTCCGGGGGCGATGCTTCCGGACCGGGCTGGGCCGCTGCCCGGACCTTAGAGGAGGTCGGTATCCAGCGCGTAGCCGGCCGCGCGCACCGTTCGCACCACGTCGAGTTCGCCTTCGCCGTTGATGCTCTTGCGCAGGCGGCGGATGTGGACGTCCACCGTGCGCGGCTCCACGTGGATATCCGGGCCCCAAACCGAGTTCAGCAGCTCCTCCCGCGAGAATACCCGGCGCGGGTGCTGCATCAGGAATTCCAGCAGCCGGAACTCGGTCGGCCCGAGATGGATCGGCCGGCCGTTGCGCTGCACCCGGTGCGCGGTCAGGTCCATGACGATGTCGTGGAACTCGTGCTGGCCCCGCACCGGCACCGCGCCGGAGCGGCGCAGCAACGCCCGCATCCGCGCCAGCAGCGAGTCCATGCTGAACGGCTTGGTGATGTAGTCGTCGGCGCCGGTGTTGAGGCCGCGCACCGCGTCCTGGTCCTCGGTCCGGGCCGTGACCATGATCACCGGCAGGTCGCGCGTTTGCGGGCGCCTGCGGATCTGCCGGCACACCTCGATGCCGGACATGGCCGGCAGCATCCAGTCCAGCAGCACGATATCGGGCTGCGCCTCGGCGATCCGGGTCAGCGCCTCCTGCCCGTCCACCGCCTCGTCGACCAGAAATCCCTGCTTTTCCAGGTTGTAGCGCAGCATGGTCGCGAGCGCCGCCTCATCCTCGACGACGAGCACGGTGGGTTTCGAAGCGCCGGCCATCATGCGTCGGTTCCTTCGGTTCGGTGCCGCACCACGGCATAGGAGGAGCCGTCGCCTTTCGGCCGCTCCTCCGTCAGCGCCTCGCCGGTCACGGCGTAGTGCACGGTTTCGGCGATGTTGGTGGCGTGGTCGCCGATCCGCTCGAGGTTCTTGGCAATGAACAGCAAGTGCGTGCAGGGCGTGATGCTGCGCGCATCCTCCATCATGTAGGTGACCAGCTCGCGAAAGATGGAGTTGTAGAGGTCGTCGATGGCCTGGTCGCTCTGCCAGACTTGCACCGCCTTCTTGTCGTCGTTCTCGCCGACCGCATCGATCACCAAGCGGAGGTTCTCCTGCACCAGCCGGGACATGGCGGCCAGGCCGGACAGGCTGAACGGCGTGCTGAATTGCGACAGCACGATCGACCGCTTGGCGACGTTCTTGGCGTAGTCGCCGATCCGCTCCATGGCTGCGGTGATCTTCAAGGCGGCGACGATCTGCCGCAGGTCGCTGGCCATCGGCTGGCGCAGCGCCAGCATGCGGATGACGAATTGCTCGGCTTGGCGTTCGAGCGCATCGACCTCGCGGTCCTGCTCGACTGCACGGCTCGCCTTGGCGGTGTCACCGGTGACGATCGCCTCCGTTGCCAGGGCCACCTGGCTTTCGACGATCCCGCCCATCTCGGCCAGCAGATCGCGCAATCGGTCGAGTTCCTGGGCGTAGCTTTTGACGATGTGCTGGGCTCCAGACATGCCGCGGTTCCCTCCGCTCAGCCGAACCGGCCGGTGATGTACTCCTGGGTGCGCTTCTGCCGCGGTGCGGTGAACATGCGGTCGGCTGGGCCGACCTCGATCAACTCGCCGAGGTAGAAGAACGCCACCTGGTCGGCGCAGCGGGCCGCCTGCTGCATGTTGTGGGTGACGATCGCGATGGTGAAATCGCGCTTCAGCTCGTCGATCAGCTCCTCGATCTTGAGCGTGCTGATCGGGTCGAGCGCGGACGTCGGCTCGTCAAGCAGGATCACCTCGGGCCGCACCGCAATAGTGCGGGCAATGCAAAGCCGCTGCTGCTGCCCGCCGGACAGGCCGGTCGCCGAGGTGCTGAGCCGGTCCTTGACCTCACCCCACAAGGCCGCGCGGGTCAGCGACCACTCGACCCGCTCGTCCATCTGCGCCCGGCTCAGCCGTTCGTGCAGCTTCACGCCGAAGGCAATGTTGTCGTAGATCGTCATCGGAAACGGCGTCGGCTTCTGGAACACCATGCCGATCCGGCTGCGCAGGCTGTTGAGGTCGACTTCGGGTGACAGCAGGTTTTCGCCGTCCATCATCACCTGCCCCTCGGCCCGTTGTCCGGGGTAGAGATCGTACATCCGGTTCAGCACCCGCAGCAGGGTGGACTTGCCGCAACCGGAGGGACCAATCATCCCGGTCACCTGCTTTTCCGGCAGGTCGAGCGCGATCTTCTTCAGGGCCTGGTTGCCGGCGTAAAAGAAGTCGAGCTCGCTGATTGCGATCCGCGGCGGGTTCAGCGCCTCGCTCGAAGACGCCGACATCGTGCTGAACGGGCGGCTGCCGCCGCTTCTGGGCGGGGCCTGGTTCAGCGCCGTATCGGGTTGCATGGCCGGTTGTGGCATCAACTCAACTCCGCTTTCGCAGCACGATCCGCGCCACGATGTTGGTTGCCAATACGCCGATCGTGATCAGCAGCGCGCCGACCCAGGCCAGGTCCACCCACTCACTGAAGGCCGAGCCGGCATATTGGTAGATGGTGACGGGCAAGCTGCTCATGGGCTGGTTCAGGCTCAGCGACCAGTTGAGGTTGCCGAGGGAGGTGAACAGTAGCGGCGCCGTCTCGCCCGCCACCCGCGCCACCGCCAGCAGCACGCCGGTCAGGATGCCGTCGAGCGCCGCCCGGTAGCAGACGAACACGATCGACTTCCATTTCGGCGCCCCCAGCGCGACCGCCGCCTCGCGCAGCGCCGTCGGAATCAACCGCAGCATGTCCTCGGTGGTGCGCACGACGATGGGGATCACGAGCATTGCCAGCGCGGCGCAGCCGGCCCAGCCGGAGAAGCCGCCGAATGGCGAGACCGCGACCTGGTAGACGAACAGCCCGACGAGGATGCTGGGCGCCGACAACAGCACATCGGAGACGAACCGCACGGCGCCGCCCAGCTTGGACCCGGCCGAATACTCGGACAGGTAGGTGCCGACCATCAGCCCGATCGGCGTGCCGATCGCGGTGCCGAGCGCGGTCTGCACCAGGCTGCCGATGATAGCGTTCAGCAGCCCGCCTTGGCTGCCGGGCGGCAGGGTCATGTGGGTGAACACAGTCGGACGCAGGCCGTTGAACCCGCGCCAGATCAAGGTAAACAGGATCGAAGCCAGGAACAGCAGCCCGATCGCGGTGGCGATCCAGCACAGCACCCGCACGAGCCGATCCACCAAACGGCGCCGGGTGCCGAGCCGGCGGGCAACGGTGTCGATCCGCGCCGAACGGCCAAGCGTCTCGCCGGTTGTGGCGCTCATACCTTCAGCCTCGGCCGCAGCAGGAGGCGCGACACCGCCAGCACGATGAACGAGATCACGAACAGGATGAAGCCGAGCGCCAGCAGCGACGACAATTTCAGGCTGCCGGCCGGGCTTTCCGGGAACTCGAGCGCGACCAGGGACGCAATCGTGTTGCCCGGCCCGAACAGGCTCGTGCTGATGCGGTTGGTGTTGCCGATCACGAACGTCACCGCCATCGTCTCGCCGAGCGCGCGTCCGAGCCCCAGCATGATGCCGCCCACCACCGACACCCGCGTATACGGCAGCACGATCGAGCGCATCACCTCCCAGGTGGTGCAGCCGACCCCGTAGGCGCTTTCCTTGAACACCGGCGGCACCGTCAGGAACACGTCCCGCATGGTGGCGGCGATGAACGGGATGACCATGATCGCGAGGATCAACGCCGCGGTGAAGATGCCGGTGCCGAATGGCGGCCCTTGGAACAGCCAGCCGATCACCGGCCAGTCGCCGACGGTGTCGATCAGCGTCGGCTGCAACCACTCCGCCATGAACGGGACGACGACGAAGAATCCCCACATGCCGTAGATGATCGAGGGGACCGCGGCGAGCAGTTCGATCGCGGTCCCGACCGGGCGGCGCACCCAGGCCGGCGCCAGCTCGGTCAGGAAGAATGCGATCCCGAACGCGACCGGCACCGCGAGCAGCAAAGCGAGCACGGCCGTGACCAGCGTGCCGTAGATCGAGACAGCGCCGCCAAAGGTGTTCTGCACCGGATCCCAGTCGGGATTGGTCAGGAAGCCGGGCCCGAACGCCCGGAACGCCGGCAAGCCGCCGACGAACAGGGTGACGATGATCGCGCCCAGCAGCACCAGCACGAACACTCCGGCCGCCCGGGCCAGGGAGGCGAATACCAAGTCGCCGACGGAGGACGACCAAGAGCTTCGCCCCTGAACCTGACCGGGACGAGACGCCCCGGCTCCCGGCACGGCAAGCTGACTGGAACTCAACGGAATGGCTTCCTTGCGGCTATTTTACGTTCGCCTTGATCGCCGCGCGGGCCTTGTCCTGCACCGATTGCGGCAGCGGGATGTAGTCCAGGCTGGTGGCGATTGAACCACCGGACGTGTAGGCCCAGTCGATGAACTTCGCGACGTTGTCGGCCCGGGTCTTGTCCTTCGGGTCCTCCGGCAGCAGCAGGAACGTGGTCGAGACGATCGGCCACGTGGTCGCGCCGGGCTGGTCCACCAGGCTCACGGCGAAGTTCTTCGCCCCCGCCCAATCGGCGCTGGCGGCGGCCGCCTGGAACGTCGCCGTTGTCGGCTTGACGAACTCGCCGGCCTTGTTGCGCAGCTGCGTCGTCGTCAGCTTGTTCTGTGTCGCATACGCGTTCTCGACATAGCCGATTCCACCGCGGGTGTTCTTGACCGTGCCGGCCACCCCGTCATTGCCCTTGGCGCCGGCGCCGGCCGGCCATTTCACGCTGGTATTGGCGCCGACCGACGACTTCCACGCCGGGCTGACCGCGGACAGGTAGCTGGTGAACACGAACGAGGTGCCCGACGCGTCGGCGCGGTAGACCGGCGCGATCGCGACGTTCGGGAGCTTCGCCTCGCCATTCAGCTCGGCGATCTTGGGGTCGTTCCACTTCGTGATCTTGCCGGCGTAGATGTCGGCCAGCAGCTCGCCCGTCAGTTTCAGCTCGTCCGTCGCGATGCCCGGCAGGTTCACGATCGGCACCACCGCGCCCATGACGGTCGGGATCTGCACGATCTTGTTCTGCTCGAGCTTGGCGTCGTCCATCGGCGCGTCGGAAGCGCCGAAATCGACCGTCCGGTTGATGATCTGGTTCTGACCGCCGCCCGAGCCGATCGCCTGGTAGTTCAGCTCGATGCCGATCGCCGCCTTCGCCGCCTCGCCCCACTTGGCGTAAACCGGTGCCGGGAACGTGCCGCCGGCCCCGGTGATTTGCTGCGCCAGCGCCGGCGCGGCCGCGAGCGGCATCGCGAGGGCGACGGCCATCAGCGCACGATTCA
Source organism: uncultured Alphaproteobacteria bacterium (assembly GCA_963752225.1). GTDB lineage: Bacteria > Pseudomonadota > Alphaproteobacteria > Acetobacterales > Acetobacteraceae > JBBROS01. The sequence continues at coordinate 1,107,480 of CAVVXS010000007.1, forward strand.
ATTTCATAAGTCCTCCATTCGGCAATCCGCGGCACGCGGAACGCGCCGGCCCCGGCCCCGAGGGGTCCGTTGCGGCCGGACCCTAGGCACGCGCAGTGATCGACTGATTGCAGTTTTATGACCGTTCGATGACAGCGCCTGCCCTGTCCGATCCGGGCTCGCTAGCGAACGTCCAGCACCGCTCGGATCACCGCAGCGGGCTGTTCCTGCGGCATGTTGTGCCCGGCGTTCCGGACCACGTCCCGCCGGATCAACTCGGTGAACCGGCGCAGATCGGGCGACTCCGACGGGGGTGCCACGCCATCCTCGGCACCGTCCAGCACGATCGCCGGCACCGCAATCGGCGGCTGGGCGGCCAACGCGGTTTCGATCGGCTCGAGCGCCGGGTCGCCTGGGGCATAGTTGAACCGATGGCGGTAGGATTGCAGCACTACGTCCACCCAGTCCGGGTTGTCGAACGTGGCGGCGCTGCGCTCGAAGGTCGCGTCGTCGAACGCCCAGCCTGGCGACCATAGCCGCCACAGCAGGCGGCAGATGCCGCGCCGGTCTTGCCGCAGCCCGGCCTCGCCGCGCGGCGTGTGGAAGTAATACTGATACCACCAACGCCATTCCTGTTCGGGCGGACCCGGCTCCGTGCTGCGAGCGATGTCCTGGATGTTGTAGCCGCCAATCGTGACCAGAGCCTTAACCCGCTCCGGCCACAAGGCAGCGGCGATGCAGGCGCCGCGTCCGCCCCAATCGTATCCGGCCAGCACCGCCCGCTCGATCCCGAGCGCGTCCAGCAGGTCGCGCACGTCGCCGCCGAGCGCGGCCTGCTGGCCGGACCGCGGCGTGTCGGAGGACAAAAACCGCGTCGGTCCATAACCGCGCAGGTGCGGCACGATGACCCGACAACCCGACGCCGCCAACGCCGGCGCGACCTCCGCATAGGCGTCGACCGAGTACGGGAACCCGTGCAGCAGCAGGACCGGCGTGCCGTCCGGCGGCCCGCTCTGCTCGAAGGCGATCTCCAACGTCGAGGTGCGCACCGTGTCCGTCATCGCAACCTCATTGCACGCGGACCGGGGCGCGTGCCGCGAGCCCGTCCGCATCCAGCACGGTGATGGTATAGAAGCCCGGTCCGCTCGGCGACCAGCCGGCCTCGCGCCGGGCCGGGGCGCCGTCGACCGGGGCGCCATCCACCAGGAACCGCAGCGGCCGCCGCCCGCCCATCGCCCGCAGCAGAACCGGGCCGTCGGCGGACAGCACGGCCCCGGCGGGCGGGAACAGCAGCCGCAGCGACGGCTCGGACGGGGTTGCGGACGCCGCCACGACCGGGCGCACCAGGGCGCGAGGTGCCGCGGGCAGTAGGTCGAACACCCGTGCCAGCAGCGGCAGGGCCAACCCGCGCCCGGTCGCCCCCGGCACCGGCGTGCCGTCCGGCCGTCCCACCCAAACGGCCGCTACATGCTGCCGGTCGAAGCCAAGCGCCCAGGCATCGCGCCCGCCCCAGCTGGTACCGGTCTTCCAGCCGATCCCGGCCCGGCCGCCCCCCGGGAACGGCTGCGTGAGGATCTCGGCCACCAGCCGCTGCGCCTCGGTTTGCGGCGCCGCCGGGGAACGCGGACCGCCCTCGATCAGGGACAACGGCCCGGCGCCGCCGGCGCTCGCCAGCCCGGCATACAGACCCGCCATGTCTCGCATCGTCAGGCCAGCGCCGCCCAACGCCAGCGGCAAGGCCGGGTCCGCGCCGGCAGGCAAGCGCGGCTTGGCACCGCCTTCCCGCAAGGCGGCGGCAAAGCGCAGCGGCCCGACCTGATCCAGCAGCGCGACCGCCGGCAGGTTCAGCGACCGCTGCAGCGCTTCGGCCGCCGTAACCGGTCCGGCGTGACCGCGAGCGAAGTTCTCCGGCGCGTAGTCGCCGAACCGGCGCGGCAGGTCGACAAGCCGCGTGTTCGGCCGCGCCGCGCCGTCCGCGAACGCCATCGCATACAGGAACGGCTTCAGCGCGGAGCCCGGCGAGCGCACCGCTTGGGTCAGGTCGAGCGACCCGGACCGCGCTTCGTCGCCCAAGCGCCCCGAGACCAGGGCGCGGATCTCCCGGGTGCGCGCGTCGGCCACCAGCAGCGCCAGCGACACCCGCTCCGGCATTGCCGCGAGCTGTTCGCCGGCGAACCGCTCCAGCGCCGCCTGCAGCGGCAGGTCGAGCGTTGTCCGCACCACCGCCGCTTCGATGCCGAGCCGCGCCACCGCCTGCGCCGCGTGGCGCGGGAACGGCTGCCGCGCCGAGGGCACCGGCACGCCCGCCGCTTCCGCCAGCACCCGGTCGCGCAGCGCTTCGGCCCGCGCCGCGTGCCGGTCCGGACGCACCCCCTCCGGCCGCCGCGGCATCGCGACCAGCAGCGCCGCTTCCGCCGGGTCGAGCGCGGCGGCCGCGGTGCCGAACCATGCCCGCGCCCCGGCGCGCACGCCTTCGAGGTTGCCGCCATACGGCGCGAGGGTCAGCCAGATGCCGAGCACGCCGGCGCGCCCGAGCCGCCATTCGAGCTGCAGCGCCCGCGCCGCCTCGATCAGCTTGCTGCGCAGCGTGCGCGGCCTCGGCTCCAGCAACCGCGCCGCTTGCATCGCGAGCGTGGAGCCGCCCGAAACGACGTGCCCGGCCCGCATCCACTGGGCCGCGGCACGCAGCAAAGCCGCCGGGTCCACGCCGGGGTGGGCCCAGAAGCGCCGGTCCTCCGTCGCGACCAGCAGATCGAGGAACGGCCGCGACACGTCCGCAACGCCCGTGCGCAGCCGCCACACGCCGCCCGGTGCCGGCAGCACCGCGAGCAGCCGGCCCTGGCGATCCAGCACCTCGGTCCCGACCGCCTCCATCCGGGCCAGGTTCGGGGGGAAGGCGCGGTCGAGCGTCCAGGCGACGCCGGCGACGAGGACGCACAACGCCACGAGCGCCAGCCCGGCGGTGCGCCCGAGCCGCGTCACTCCGGGGCCAGCACCTTGATCCGCCCCGCCGCCTGCCGCGCGAACAAGCCGGGCCGGTACATGTCCGACAGGGCCGCGCCCGGCAGTTCGAAGTCCCCGGGAGTCACCGCCCGCAGCCGCACCGCCACCCGGAACGAGGGCGCGTCCTTGCTCAGCGCCATCGTGGCCGCGAACCGGTCGTCGGCGGCCGGCTGGCTTTCCGTTTCGCTCAGCTCGCCCAGCCACGGCATCCCCGCCGCCTTGCCCGCCGCGAGCCGTCCGGCGATCTCCCACCCGGCCGGCAGACCTTGCAGCAGCATCGCCCGGTGGTCCTGCCCGTCATCGGCGCGGCCTTCGAGCAGCAGCACGAACACGGTGTTCTGCTTCAGCGTATCGAGGTCGAGCGGGTCGCCAGTCGCGGTCAGGAAGCGGCGGGCGACCCGCATCTGCATGCGCGCTGCGGGCGGCGCCTCGACCGGCACCCCGGTGGTGGACACGGTCTGCCACACCGCCCGGTCATCGAGGTTGCGCGCGCTCGCCGGGCCGTCGAGCGGCACTGTCACGACCGGAGCGGGCGGCAGTTCGCGCCCGCCGACGGCGATGCGCACCGGCCGCCCGTCGCGGCCCAGCACCGCCGCGGCGGAGGCGACCCAAGCCTGTTCCTGCGTGCTCAGCAGTTCGGCCCGCAGGTCGGCGCCGGGCAGCGTGGCCAGCAACGCCGGCAGCCGGTCCGGCAGCAACCCGCTTTCCCGCAGCAGGACGGCGACCGCCGCGGCGTCGCGCAGGGCGCTGCCGCGGTCGGCGTCCCAGTCGCGCCGCGCGGGCGCCCGCAGCGCGGCGTCGAACAGCGCCTCTGCGCGCGGCCGGTCGTTCGACAGCGCCAGCGCCGCAGCCAGCTGCGCCCGTGCGAGCGGCGTCGGCAGCTTGTCGGCGTCCTGCGCCAGGATACGGCTCGCCCCCGCCCGCGGCTGGCCGGCCAAGGCCAGCACGAACAGGTTGTAGGCCTCGGTCGCCACCGCTTGCGGCGAAGTCCCCGCCCCTTCGACCGCGTCGGCAGCGAATTTCAGCGCATCCCGCACCGCCCCGTCCGGCACTGCGGCTCCCGCCGTCCGCGCCCGCAGCAGGAACTCGGTCGCGTATGCCGAAAGCCAGCCCTCCGCCTCGCCGCTCGCCGACCACAGGCCGAACCCGCCATCGTATCGCTGCTTGTCCAGCACCGAAGCGATCGCCGCCTGCAGGGTCGCGGCGCGGTCGGGGCCGGCCATCGGACCGTCCGGGAACAGCGCCAGCGGCAGGCCGCGGCTGCTGGATTGCTCGAGGCAGCTCAGCGGGTAATCGCGCAGCGCCGCCAGCAGCGCGGCGGCGTCGTAGCGCACCGCGGCGCCGAACACCGCGCGCGCCGAGCCGGTCCCGGGCACCATTCGCGGCAAGGACGGCTGCAGCGCCACCTCGGCACGCGGCGCCACCTCGCCGCCCGCCACCAGGCTCAGCGGCGCGCGGGCGGGCCGCACCAGAATGGCGGTCTCGCGCTGCACGGCGAAGCCGCCCGGCCCGGTCACCGCAAGCCGGACGACGGCGCGCCCAGCCCCGGTCGCCCGCAGCGTGGTGGTGCGGACCACCTGCGCATCCCGCTCCAGGCTGGCCGACAGCCGGCTATCTCCCGCGAGCTCGAGCGGGCCTTCGACCGACACCGTCGCGACCGCTTCCCCCGGCGGCAGTTCCAGGTTCTGCAGCAGCACGGCAAGCCGTGCGGTGTCGCCAGGTGCGAGGAAGCGGGGCAGCAACGGCTCGGCGATCAGCGGATCACGCACCAGCATGTCCACGCTCGCGGATCCGGTCTGCCCGCCTTGCCAGGCGACGGCCATCAGCCGCACCTGGCCGGCAAAATCCGGCAGGTCGAGCGGTACCTGCGCGACGCCGTCCGCCCCGGCCTGAAGCGGCGGGGTGAACAGCGCCACCACCTTCTGCGGGATCTCGGGCAGCGCCCCGCTCCCATCGTCGCCGCCCTGCCGCAGGCTGGTCGCCCCGCCCTCCGCGGGCAGGATCAGCCGCCCCCAATCGTCGCGGATGTCGAGGCCGAGCGCGCGGCGGCCCATGAAATGCGCCACCGGGTCGGGCGACTTGAACCCGGTCAGCCGCAGCACGCCCTCGTCGACCGCGGCCAGCGTCACCCAGGCGCCCGGCGCCGTCCGCACCGGCACCGTGAGCCGCCCGCGCGGGGTCGCCCGGTCGGGTGCGGCGACCGCGACCGGGATGGTGCGGGACGCCGGGTCGACGCCGATCCAGGCAAGGCCGATGGCGCGGGCCGGCCTCGTGTCGGCGCCCAAGCCGCGAAACACGTGCACGGTCGCGTAAGCGCCGGGGCCCCAGGCGGCATCCACCGGCACCTCGAGGTCGGACCCGCCGGCCTCGACCGGCGCGTTGCGCAGGCTTTGAACCCGGTCGGTCAAGGTCAACACGGTCGCCGGCCCGGCGAACGGCGACACCACATGCACCCGCGCCACCTCGCCCGGCCGATACACGCGCCGGTCGGTCGAGACGTCCACCTTGTCGGGCGTATCCGGGCTATCGGACGCGACCCAGCCGGCACGGAACCGCACCGACGTCGCCGCCAGCCCGTTCCGCTCGGCGAGCTCGATCCGGTAGCGGCCGAAATCCAGCCGCTTGGCATAATGGAACGCGCCGTCGGCCGGCAGCGTGACGTCAGCCGTTTCGATCGGTTCGTCGCGATAGACCGTCTCGTAGCGGGCCAGCGACCCGCGCGTCACCAGCCGCCAGTCCGGCCGCTCCCGCACCAGCCGCATGCGCGCCGGCACCGCGACCCGGGCGCCGTCGGGATCGACGGCCGCCATGTCGAACGCCGCCTCGCCGCCGGCATCGATGGCGCCGCCGGCGAAGCCGGGCTTGATGCCGAGCAGGTTGCCGGCCGGCCGGATCGGGATCGTCGCCTGCGCGTGGCTTGCCCGTCCCGACGGATCGTCGACGCCGACGTCGAGCTCCGCCCGCGCCGGCCGCGTCGTGTCGGGCGCGGATTTGACCAGGATCGGCAGCGTCGCCCGGCCTTGCGGGTCGGTGGTCGGCAGGTCGATCTCCTGCGCGTCGGGCGCGAACACCTCGCCGTCGAGCCCGACCGAGTAGCCCGGCAGCGCCGCCGGCGGCGAAGGATCGGCGGTGATTCGCAAGCTGGCCTTGCCGGACAGGTTCGCCGCCGGCGCGCCATACAGGAACCGCGCCGTGACCGGCAACGGATAGGGCCGCCCGACCACGATCGGGCCTGGCGGCGGCGACAGCTCGACGGCCATGCGGTCGGGCACGAACGCGTCCACCCGGAAGCCGGCACGGCCGATCGGCGCCGCCTTGGGGTCGGCCAGCACCTCCACCGTCCACTGTCCGGCCGGCGCGGAATCCGACAGCGCGATCGGCTGCCGGATCGAGGCATCGCCGCCGCGCGGCGGCACGGTATCGGACAACACCTGCCCGTTCGGCCGCTTGACCACGACATGCGCCGGCACGTCCTGCGGCTGCCCGGCGGCGTCGCGCAGCAGCGCCATCAGCTCCACCGTCTCGCCGGGGCGGTAGATGCCGCGGTCGGTCCAGGCGAAGGCGTCCAACGGACCGGGCGGCGGCGCGCCCTCGACACCGCGGTCGGACAAGTCGAATGCCGCGGTGGACAGGTCGAGCGCGACGAAATCGCCGGCCTTCGTGCCGTGCACGGCTTGCGGCGCCTGTGGCCCGGTCCCGCGCAGCAAGGGTGCGGCAAACCGCGCCACCCCGTCCCGGTCGGTGGTGGCTTCGGCCAGGATGTCGTTGGCCCGCGACAGCAGGCGAAGCGCAACCCCTTGTTGGACGCTGGCGTCGGCGAAGCTGCGCACCTGCACGGTCAGGCCATCGGCGCCGCGCCACACCGTCGGCGCGAGGTCGGTGCGCAGCACGACCTGCGTCGCCGACGCGGCGGATTCGGGCGTGCCGTCACCTGGCGTCGCCTGCAGGAAGTAAACGCCGGCCTCGCCGAACTCGTCCGGCAGCGGCAGCGCGGTGCGCACCGACTGGTTCGGCTGCCAATGCGGGATGTCGGCGGTGCCTTCCCAAACGATCTTGCCGGTTTCGGCTAGGCTCTCGAACCGGTAGGCTTCGAGCGGCTCCCCTATCGAGCCGCCCCGCGACCAGGCCTGCACGTTGCGTTCGGACAGCCGCAGCAGCCGCAGCTTGACGGTGGAGAGATTGACGCTCGTCAGCGTCACCCGGGCGCCCTGGCCGCGCGGCAGCAGGAACATCCGGCTGTCGAACACCAGGCGCGGCGCCCGGTTGGCCATCGCCACGTTCAACTGCGTGTCCCGGTTCAGCTGCAGCCCGTCCTCGCCGGGCAGGCCGGCGCGCAGCCCGACCTGGGTGGTGGCGCCGAGCCGCAGCCCGGTGATGCAGATCTGGTCGCCTTCCCGCGTCACCGCCGCGTCCGGGGTGGCGGGGCTCAGACGGATCCAATCGGCCGGCACGAAGTCGGCGCGCCGGGCCGGGGCGGTGGTGAACTCGATGCAGGCGCGCGGCGGTTCCGCTTCGGGCTCGGTGCGGACCCGGCGCACCAGGATGCCGGCGGCGCGGCGCAGCTCGGCCAGTTGCCGCGCGTAATCGGCGATGTCGGGCGCGCGCTCCTGCACCGCCTCCATCGCGCGGATGGCGACGTCGAGCCGGTTCTGCGCCCGGAACGCGTCGGCCATCAGCAGCAAGGCGGGGATCTCGGCGGCCCCGCTTTCGAGCATGCCGAACGCTTGCCAGGCTGCCTGCGCCGCCCGCGCCGGGTCGGGCGGGGTCTTGCCGAGTTGCGCCCGGCCCAGCGCCAGCCATTGCGCCGCCGTGCCCTCACCGCCGCCGAGCCGGGCTTCCAGCGCCGCCGCGGCGGCGGCGGGATCGTTGCGACGCTGGGCGTCGCTCGCCCGCTGCTCGGCCTGCCGCCGTGCGGCCGGCGTGAGCCCAGCCGGGCTGCGTGCGGTGAGTGCGGCGGCATAGGCTTGGCTATCCCGCTCGAGCCCCGGCACCTGGAACTCGTCCGCCCAGGCGGGCGGCGCGAGCAGGATCAGCAGCAGCGCGAGCCAGCCGAGCGCGGGCATCGTCGCCTACCGCACGGGCGGGGCTTGGCGCGAAAGCAGGTCGCGGATCTCGATCAGCGTCTGTTCGGTGGTGGTCAGCGGCACCTCCTCAGCCTGCTTCTTGGCCATGAACCGGTTCATCACCTTCACCAGCCAGAAGATCGCGAAGCTCACGATCAGGAACGAGATGCAGGCGTTGAGGAACAGCCCGACGTTGAGCGTGACCGCTCCGGCCTTCTGCGCCGCGTCGAGCGTCGACTCGTGCGGACCTTTCAACGTGACGAAGATGTTGCTGAAATCGATGCCGCCGAGCAGCAGCCCTAGCACCGGTGTGAACAGGTCCTTGACCAGGCTGCTGACGATCGCGGTGAACGCCGCGCCGATGATGATGCCGACCGCGAGGTCGACGACGTTGCCGCGCATGACGAAGGCGCCGAACTCGCCGAGCCAGCCGGGTCGCTTGGGCAGATGAATCGGGGCCTGCATGGTGCTCTCCGGTCGGTCGAAACGATCCTGGCCAAGCCGTAGGCCGAAGTCCATCGCCGAACGGCTGCAACTCGCGCCACCGGCGGGCCGCAACGCCCACGCTTTGCTCACTTCTCCGCCCTTACCGGCGCCGCCATGCCGGGCGCGGGGTGGCATGTCGCTTGCTCCGCCACGGTCTCGACCGCTTCATCCTGGAGGACCTGCCGCGTGAACGACGACAAGACGAAGCTCGGCCTGAAGATCAAGGCGACCAAGAAACGGAAGGGCTGGACCTGGCCGCAAGTGGCAGAAAAGCTCGGCTATTCGACGGTCTGGACCACGGCGGCGTGCCTGGGCCAGATGTGCATGACGCAGGAGACCGCGGAAAAGGCCGGCGTGCTGTTCGACCTATCCGCGGACGAGGTGGACCTGCTGATGGAGCCGCCGTATCGCGGCAGCCTGCCGACCGCGGTGCCGACCGATCCGTTGATCTACCGGTTCTACGAACTGATTTCGGTCTACGGCACCACGTGGAAGGAGCTGATTCACGAGGAGTTCGGCGACGGGATCATGTCCGCAATCGATTTCGACATGACCCTCGATCGGCAGCCCGATCAGAAGGGCGACCGGGTCAAGATCGGCATGTCGGGCAAGTTCCTGCCCTACAAGCGCTACTGAGCGGCGACGACGGCGCGCAGCCCGTCAGGACAGCCGCTCCGGCTCATCCGAGCGCAGCAGGTGACGCAGCCGCGCCACCAGCTCGGACCCGGCGAACGGCTTGACCACATAGGCGTCGGCGCCGATGTCGAGGCCCTGCACGATGTCGTCCTCGCCGTCGAGGCCGCTCATGAGGATAACCGGGATCGCATTGCCAGCGTCCCGCAGGCGGGCGCAGAGTTCGCGCCCGTCGCCATCCGGCAGACGAATGTCGAGCACCATGGCCGAGATCACGCCGTCGGCGGGACTGAATGCCCGCTCGGCCGCATCGATGCTGTGCGCCGCGACCACGCCGAAGCCGGCCGTCTCGATTTCGGCCGCGATGGCCGCGTTCAGCTCGATGTCATCCTCGACAACCAGGACGTTGTGCATTTGTACTCCTCGCGTTTGGGTCTTTTAGCACGCCAGAAGGGGTGGGCCCGAAGCGGACAACAAGTCCTAACAATTTAAACGCTTCGTTGCTGGAAGATCCCACCCTGACATGGGAGGATTGGCAATGCAGGCCGGAACCGCAGCCGAATATTGTTTGCCAGTCGATCCCTCGTTAATCCACCTTAACGGTTCGATTGGCCAACTTATTCTCATTGCTTTGGCGGGCAGTCAAGCGTTCGAAGCGGGGCAGCCCGAAATCGGCGCCTCAGCCGCCGATCGAGACGTAGGCGGCCAGGATGACGAGGCCGGCCATCCCCACCGTGGCATGCAGCGCCACCAGCAGCCCGGCCGGACGCCGACGACGCACTTGCGTCGCCGCAACCGCCAATCCGCCCAGCAACGTCGCCGCCAGGAACCCGGCCGCGAGTCGCCCGAACCCTTGGGGATCGGAGGCCGCCCGAGATACCGCCGCGACAACGACGGCAACGCCGGCCGCCCCGGCGACGCCGTGCACGACGCTTGCCAGCCGCGCCCAACCGCGGATCGGTCGCTCAAGCAGGTAGAAGCAGCACAGCCCGATTCCGGCCACGCCCACGCCACTCAACAGCCACGTTGCGCCTGTCAACATGAGTGCGCGGTCGAGTGGACACGGTTGTGAAATTGTGTCGAAGTCACAAGAAAGTAGCGGCCATGATCGGAGCAGCCAGCGCAGCCATGGACGGGGTCGGCAGTGGTCGGGCAGGCTGACGGCATGCTGCGATCCTTCGCCGCGTTCGAAGCTCCGGTCAACGGCCCGCTGGCCGAACGCTACGGCGTTCCCGGCTTCGAGGCCATCGAGGCCGCGTTCCTGGCCGCCCGCTGCGTTCCACCGAACCTGCCCGACGCGTTCGAGCGGGCGTTCGCGTCGCTCGGCCTCACCGGCTGGGGGTCGTTCGAGCGGGCCGGGCTTGCCGTTGCGCAAGCGATCGAGGCGATGCCCCGCTTGACGCCGGAGCCGCTCTACCACGACCGCTATCACACCGCCGAGGTGACGCAATCCATGGCCTGGCTGTGCCGCGTCGGCATGGCGCAAGGCGTCGTGACGCCGACCGACGCGGTGCGCGGCGTCGTCGCCGTGATCGGCCACGACATGCATCATGACGGCTCGCTCACCCGGGGCGGCGTGTTGGAAGAACGCGCACGCGCCGGGGTGGAGCCGATCGCGCGGGCCGCCGGCGTGGCCGAGGACGACTTGGCCGCGATCGCCGACATCATCCGGGCAACCGACCCCGGACTGATCGCCGGCAACGCCGCGCGCTTGACGGGAAGCGGGGCACCGGGCCCGTTCGGCCGCGGGCACGACGTGCTGCGTGTGCTGGCCAACGAGGCCGACCTGTGCGGCAGCCTCATGCCGGTGCTTGGCCCGCGGCTGGGCGCCCTGCTCGCCGCGGAATGGGCCGCCAGCGGCGATGCGACACTGCTGCACGTGGGGTCGGCGGCCGGACGGCTCAGCTTCCTGCAAGCGCAGGTGAGCTTTTCCGGCCCTGCCACAGCGATCGGCCTGCCCGCCTCGCGCGCCTGCTGCCTTGCCGCTTATTGCGCCGCCGGGCTCGCGCTGGCCGGTGACGCCACCCCGGAAGCGGGCGCCGCCGCGCTGGACCGCCTGGACCCGGCCGCCGCCGCCGCCGCCTATGCCGAAGCGCTCAGCGCCGTGCAGCCGGCCCGCGCGGAGCGGCACTGACCCGGCTTTGCCGCCGCCAACGCGCCGTGGCTTGACGAAGCAGCGGCAAGGGTCGGAACTGCCTCCCGCGCGGAGCGCGCGACCGGCGGGTTAGCGCCTGTTCGGCTCCGGCATGGCGCGCAATCGGGAGGAGCTTGGCATGGACGTGCACGGACATTCGGCGATCGTGACCGGCGCCGCGTCGGGGCTCGGCCTCGCAACGGCGCGGGCTCTCGCCGCGGCAGGCGCCCGCGTCGCCCTGCTGGACCTCAAGCCCGACCACGATGCGGCGGCGTCGATGGGCGGGGTCGCGCTCGGCTGTGACGTCGCCGACGCCGCGAGCGCCGAGGCGGCCGTGGCCGAGGCCGCCGCCGCGCATGGCCCGGCCCGCATCCTGGTCAACTGTGCCGGCGTCGCCCCTGCCGCCCGCATCGTCGGCCGCAACGGCCCGGCCTCGCTCGAGGCCTATGTCCGGGTCATCCAGGTCAACCTGGTCGGCACCTTCAACATGCTGCGCCTGGTTGCTGCCGGCGCAACCGGGCTCGAGCCGCTGAGCGGCGGCGAGCGCGGTGTGATCGTCTCGACCGCCTCGGTCGCCGCCTTCGAAGGCCAGATCGGCCAGGCCGCCTACGCGTCGTCGAAGGCCGGCGTCGTCGGCCTCACCTTGCCCGCCGCCCGCGAGCTGGCGCAGTTCGGCATCCGCGTCTGCACCATTGCACCGGGCCTGTTCGAAACGCCGATGCTGACCTCCATGCCGCAGGAGGTGCAGGACAGCCTGGGCGCCTCGGTCCCCTACCCGCCCCGGCTCGGCCGCCCCGACGAGTTCGCGCAACTCGTGTTGGCGATTATCGCCAACCCGATGCTGAACGGCGAAACGATCCGGCTCGATGGCGCGCTCAGGATGCAGCCGCGCTGACAATGCCGGTCATCGCCGCCCGCGCGCGCTCGGTGATGGCGTCCCACCGCCCTGCCGCGACGTCGGCGGCCGGCGCCAGCCAGGAGCCGCCGACCGCGACCACGTTCGGCAGTGCCAAGTAGGCGCCCATGTTCGCCGCCGTGACGCCCCCGGTCGGGTTGAACCGCACCGACGGGAACGGGCCGGCCAGCGCCTTCAGCGCCCCAACGCCGCCCAGTTGCTCGGCCGGGAACAGCTTGACCGTGGTGAACCCGCGCGCAATCGCGGCGATCAGCTCCGAGGCGGTGGCGACGCCGGGCACGAACGGCACGGCGAGGTCGCGCGCCGCATCCAGCAGCGCCGGGGTGGCGCCGGGACTGAACGCGAACGGCAGGTCGAGCCGCTTGGCCAGCTCCAGATCGCGCGGCGCCAGCACGGTTCCGAGCCCCACCACCGCGTCCGGCACGGATTGCTGGATCGCCGCCGCCGCGTCGGCGCCGGCCGCGGTGCGCAGCGTGATCTCGAGCGTCCGTACGCCCCCCGCGACCAACGCCCGCGCCAATGGCACCGCGTCCTCGACCCGCTCGATCGTGAGCACGGCAACCAGACGGGCAGACCGCAGCAGCTCGGCAATGGGCGGATGGGTCATCGCAATCTCCGGCACCATTCAGTGGTGCGTGACGATCAAGGGGAACCCGGACGCCGAACGGGGTGGCGAAAGGCGGCCATCGCCGAGCGCGGAATGATGGCGCCTCGATGCTGCACGACCAAGCCCGCGAGGTCATGGCCGGCGCGGGCCGCATTGGGCGGGTCGCATCCCGCGAGACGCGCCGCGAGGTAGGCCGCAGCGAAGCTGTCGCCTGCGGCGGTGGTGTCTAGCACCGCCGATACCGGCGCCGCCCCGACCACCGCGTCGGTCCCATCCGCGATGACCCGGCAGCATGGTGAGGCGTACTTTACGACCTGCTCCGCTACCCCGGCCGCGAGCAGCGCCGCCGCGACCGCTTCCGGCCCGTCCTCGCCGAACAGCGCCGCGTGATCCTCGGTGCTTGCCAAGACCACGTCGCTCGCCCGGAAGGCGCGCAGGAACGCGGCCCGCGCCGCCGCCGGGTCAGGCCAACCGCGCGCCCGGAAGTTGGTGTCGAACGCGATCCGCGCCCCGCTCGCCCGGGCAGCGGCCAGGGCGGCGAACAGCCGGTCGCGGCTTTCCGCGTCGAACAAGGACAAGGTGATTCCGGACAAGTAAACCAGGCGGGCCCGGGACAGCGCCGCCTCGAGCGCCGCCGTCTCCGGCAGCCGGAACAACTGCCGCACCGGCGCGCTGTCGCGCCAATGGAAGAACTGGCGCTCGCCGCCGGCGTCGGTCTGGATCAAATAGAGGCCCGGCAGCCGCCCCGCCACCCGCGCCACCGAGCCGGTGCCGATCCCCTCCGCCGCCCACGCCGCGAGCATCTCCTCGCTGAACGCGTCGTCGCCGAGTGCCGTCACGTAGTCGGTGGGGACGCCGAGCCGGGCCAGGTAGACCGCCGTGTTGAGCGTGTCGCCACCGAAGCTGCGCGAGAGGCGACCGTCGGGATGCTCGGACAGTTCCAGCATGCATTCGCCGATGCAGGCGACGCGTCGGGTCACACGCGAACTCCCGGGCTTTGCCGGGAACCCGCCGGGGCCGGCGGCCCCCGATCTGCCCGGCTAAAGCATCCGATCAAAGCTCCTAAGCCGGGGTGCGCCGCCTGCCGCCGCTCAGCCCGGCGACGATCAGGCCGGCCAAGCCAACGCCAACGACCAGCCCGGTATTCGGCTCCGGGGTCGCGACCGGACCGCCGATCGGCGTGATCTCGACCGTATCGAAGAAGCCGAAGCCGAAATTGCTGCCGACCGCGAGTTCGTCCTCGGTGTAGATCCCGAGAGTGTTGGCTGGCGTCGCCGCAAACAAGTTGAACGCGCGATACTCTGTCGCCGAGACCGGCTGCCCGCCCCGGATCAGCAGATTCTGGCCGATCGACAAGGCAAACGGCACCAACGTGTTCGTCGCCGAGTTGTATCGGAAATACGGAAAGCCACCCTCGTCGAGACCTTCGGCGAGAGGCGGCGGCGTGGCCGGGTTGCCCAGCGCGTTGAACGTCTGGTTCGGCAACGATGGCTGGTTGGTATCGTGAAACGCGATGCTGAACGCGCTGAGCTGGCTCGCTGACACCGTGCTGCCCAGCAACGCGTCGGCGAAGCTGAATTGGCCGTCGGCGGCCGGAACGCCACCCGACAGGAAGTCGAACCCGAACGTTGCGGCCGAGCCGGCGCTCGTGGCCGCGCCGAGGAACAGGGCCGTTGCGGCAAGCAGCGATCTCGACGGGACCATGCTCAATCTCCCTTCCACGGCGGCATCCTTCCGAAAACCGTGCCGCGGCTGGAAGACACGTTCGCGCGACGACCGCCCGGCATCATGCCCGGCGGTCGCGTCGGCTGAGGCTACAGAATGTCCTCGATCAGGATCGGCGTCTTGCGCACCCGCACCCCGGTCGCGTGGTAGACGGCGTTGGCGATCGCCGCCGGCATGCCGACGATGCCGACCTCGCCGACCGCCTTGGCGCCGAGCGCGTTGACCACCTTGTCCTCCTCGTCGATCAGCTCGACCACCACCTCACCGATGTCGGCCGAGGTGGACATGTGATAGCCGGCCAGGTCCTGGTTCGCGAACCGGGCCCGCTTGTGGTCGACCCGGGTCTCCTCCAGCAGCGCGAAGCTCGCGCCCCACACCATCCCGCCGGCCAGGTTGCTGCTGGCGGTGCGCGGGTTAATGATCCGGCCGCAGGCGAAGGCGCCGACCATGCGCGCCACCCGGATCGTGCGCAGCAGCGGATCGACGTGCACCTCGGCGAACTGCGCGCCGAACGAGAAGCTGACGTGGGTTTTCGTCACCGGACCGCTGAAGGCCATGCCGCCGAGCAGCCCGGCCTGCACCTTCTTGGGGTCCATGCCGTCCGGCGCCCACGTTGCGGCCGCGTCCAGCGTGCCGGTGCGCGATGCCTTCACCACCTCGGTGATCGAATGCCGCGTGCCGTCGCGACCGACGATGGCGCCGTCCTCGAACCGCAGTGACGCCGGGTCGGCGCCGGCGAACGGCCCGCCCTCGGCCGACGCCGCCTCGAGCAGCTTGGTGCGCAGCCCCATGGCCGCGAGCTGCACCGCCGACCCGGCCGATCCGGTGGTGATCGAACCGCCCGAGACCGGGCCCGACGGTAGGTCGCTGTCGCCCAGTTCCACCCGGACCTTCGTGCCGTCGACGCCCAGCACGTCGGCCGCCACTTGGCCGAGCACGGTGTAGGCGCCGGTGCCGACGTCATGCGCCGAGCACTGCACGCGCACCATGCCGTCGGCGCCGATGGCGATATGCGCCGCCGACGGCGCCACTGCCGACGGGTAGGTCGCGGTCGCGCAGCCGTAGCCGATCAGCACGCCGTCGGCGGTCTTCATCGAGCCGACGCCGGGCGAGCGCTTGCTCCAACCGAACCGCTCGGCGCCGCGACGGTAGCACTGCACGAGCGACCGGCTGCTCCACGGCAAGCCCTTCAGCGGATCCACCTTCGGCTCGTTCTTGATGCGAAGCTCGACCGGGTCCATGCCGAGCTTGACCGCGAGTTCGTCGACGGCGCTTTCGAACCCGAAGAAGGCCGGGGCCTCAGCCGGCGCGCGCTGGAAACCGGGGGTGTTGACGTCGGTGGCGACCGTCGCCTCGGTGGTGAGGATGTTGGCGATGTCGTACATCCGGGCGGTCGCCTCGGAGCCCGGGAACGACACGTGGTCGATCTCCGACGACTGGCTGGTCGATTCGTGGATCAGCGCCACCATGGTGCCGTCCTGCTCGGCGCCGAACGCGAAGCGGTTGCGCGTGGCCGGCCGGAACGAGCCGACCGTGAACATCGCCTCGCGCGGCACCACCAGCTTGACCGGGCGGCCGAGCCGCCGGGCGGCGGTCGCCACCAGCACGGTGTGCGGCAGGATGGTCGCCTTGCCGCCGAACGCGCCGCCGACGTAGGGCGACACCACGTGCACGTCCTCGATGCCGATGCCGAAGATCTCGGCGAGGCCGGCGCGCTGGCCGATCACCCATTGGCTCGGGCATTCGATCACCAGCTTGCCGTCGTTCCAGCTTGCCGTGGTCGCGTACAGTTCCATGGGGTTATGGTGCTGTGTGGGCGTCGTATAGACTTCGTCCACTTTCACCGGCGCCCGCTCGAACGCCGCTTTCGCGTCGCCCTTGCTTTGCGATGGCTTCTCCTGCTTCTCGACCTTGCGGTCGGCATCGTCCATCGACGCCGAGGCAGGCGTGGCTGCGTATTCGACGTTGATCGCCCGCGCTGCCTGCTCGGCCGCCTCGACCGTGTCGGCGACAATCAGGCTGATGATCTGCCCCGAGTATTTGATCTCGTCCGAGTTCATCGGCATGAACGACGACTGCATGTGGCCGCCCTTCATGGCGAAGGTCTCTTTGCCCAGGCCCTGGTTCAGGTCGCGATGGGTCATGACCATCTGCACGCCCGGGATCGCCTCGGCGGCGGCGGTGTCCATCCGGGTAATGCGGCCCTTGGCCACGCTGCTCAGAGCCAGGGCCGCATACAGCGTGCCGCCATGGCCGAAATCGGCGGCGTAGCGCGCGGCCCCAGTTGCCTTGGCCGCCGCGTCGCGACGAACCGAAGCCGTTCCAATGCTGCCGTCCATGATCAACCCCTCTTGCTGGCGATGAGCGCCGCGCGGGCGACGGCCCGGGCGCCCAACTCGATCTTGAATGCGTTGTCGCCGCGTGCCGTGGCGCCGGCGAACCCGGCCTTCCCGGCCGCAAGCGCCGTCTCCTCCGACAGAGTCTGACCGGTCAGCGCCGCCTCAGCTTCCCGCGAACGCCACGGCTTGGTGGCGACGCCGCCCAGCGACACCCGCGCCTCGCGCACCTGCTGCCCGTCCATGTCGAGCGCCACCGTCGCCGACACCACCGCATAGGCGTAGCTTTGCCGGTCGCGCACTTTCAGGTAGGTCGACCGCCGCCCGGCCGGCGTCGCCCGCACCAGGATGGCAGTGATGATCTCGCCGGGCCGCAGCGTGGTTTCCGCGGCCGGATCGTCGCCATAGGCCACGTGCAACTCGGCGAACGGGATCGTTCGCGTGCCGGCCGCCGATCGCACCTCGACCGAGGTGTCGAATGCGGCAAGCGCGTTGCCCCAGTCGCCGGGGTAGGTCGCGATGCATTTCTCCGACCCGCCGAACAGCGCCATGTCGCGGGTCTCGCCGTCCTGCGCGGTGCAGCCGCTGCCGGGAACCCGCTTGTTGCAGGCCGACACGCCGTCGCGGAAGTAGAAGCAGCGGGTCCGCTGCAGCAGGTTGCCGCCCAACGTCGCCGCATTGCGCAGCTGCTGCGACGCCGCCTGCTGCAGGCTTTCCGCCAAAGCAGGGTAGTCGCGCAGTACGGCCGGGTTCTCCGCCACGTCGGCCATCCGCGCCAGCGCCCCGAAGCGCAGTGTGTCGCCGCCGGTGTCGACCGCGGCAAGCTCCTGCAGGTGGCCGATGTCGACGATGGACGCCGGCCGCATCAGGTCCCCCCGCATCATGTCGACCATCGTGGTGCCGCCGGCCAGCAGCGCCGCGCCGGGCGCCTGGGCCAAGTGGAATGCTTCGTCGAGCGAAGCCGGGCGGGCATAGGTGAAGGGCTGCATGTCAGGCCGCCTTCGAGCTGGCAACGTCGCGCACGGCGGCGACGATGTTGGGGTAAGCGCCGCAGCGGCACAGGTTGCCGCTCATGTATTCGCGGATCTCGGCGTCGTCGCGCGTGTGGCCTTCGCTGACGCACGCCACCGCCGACATGATCTGCCCCGGCGTGCAATAGCCGCACTGCATCGCGTCATGGGCAACGAACGCCGCCTGCATGGGATGCAGCTCGCTGCCGGGCTCGCTCAAGCCCTCGATGGTGCGGATCTCGCGCCCTTGCGCGGCCGCGGCCAGCACGAGGCACGACAACTGCCGCCGCCCGTCGAGATGGACGGTGCACGCGCCGCAGGTGCCGTGGTTGCAGCCGACCTTGGTGCCGGTCAGGCCCAGATGCTCGCGCAGGGCATCCAGCAACGTGGTGCGCGGATCGAGCGCCAAGCTGTGGTCCCGTCCGTTCACGCGCAGCGTCAGGCTGAGCGGGGTGATGGTCTCTGTTTGATCGGGCATGTCGTCCTCGTCTGCGGAATACGCATGGAGGCCGGGACCGGAGTTGGCGCCGGCGGGAACAGGCGCTGCAACGAGGACGGTTGCATGGGAGTTCCCGGCGAAGGCCGACACTGGTTTCGAAGGAGGGTCGCGGCCGGGACCGGATGGCGGGCGGCCGCTCCCGGCGCGACACTCGATCGAGCGTCGGCCGGCAGCAGCGGTCAGACCGAGGCGGTATGCCGATCAGCGGCCATGCCGCCAGGCAACGCCCCGGCGGGCAGCGCGTGTCCGTGCTCCAACCGCTCCGCGTCCAGCTCCGCCGGCGTGTCTTGGACCGCGGCCGGCAAGCCCACCGCGCGCCGCATGGCGGCGTCGACCTCGGCCTCGCTGAACGCCTGCGCCACATAGGCGAGGCCGGCCTCGCGGCAGGCGGCGAATGCGTCCGGCGAGTTGTGCAGCCGCACAATGCCGGCGGCGATCGCTTCAGCGTCGGCCGCGACCAGCTGCTGCAAGGGTGGGGGCAGCGCATACCCCTCGGCCGCGACCGGGGTGCAGACGCACGGCACGCCGGCGGCGAGGCTTGTGCCCACCTTGCCCTGCAAGCCGGCGCCATAGGCCAGGGGCGCCACCGTGAGACGCACGCGGTTCAGCAGCGCGTCGAGATCGTCGACCGCGCCGAGCAGCTCGACCCGCCCGTCCCGGCCACGGGCCAGCGCATCCGGCATCGCGCTGCCGGCCACGAGGCAGCGGATTGCCGGGTCGGTCTCCCAGACCAGCGGCATGATCTCGTCCAGCAGCCACGTGACGGCGTCGAGGTTCGGCTCGTGCCCGAAATGGGCGGCGAACAAGACGCCGCCGCGGGCCTCGAACCGGGCCGGTCCGGGACGCACCGGCAGTGCCCATGGCACGACGTGGCAGTTCCCCTGCGGCAGCCAAAGCTGCAGCAGGGCCGCTTCGGCCGCGGAATGGGTCAGCACCGCATGCGCCGCCGCCGCCGCCGCCATTTCCTGGGTGCGAACGTGGTTGCCCTGCGGCACCAGCTCCGGCCGGTCCTCGATGCCGGCTTGGCGGAACAACAGCAGGCTTTGCAGGGCCGCGAGCGAGAAGACCACCTTCGCGTGCGGCGCATAGTGGCGCACCAGCGGCAGGTAACAGGACGCGATCTCGACCCGATGCAGGTAAACGAGGTCCCAGGCCCCGGGCTGCCGGCGGAGGATCTCCTCGACGGAGCCGATCCACGGCGCGCCGGCGACCGCGATCCCCGACCACACGAGCAGGCCGGTCGTCGCGTCCTGCGCCATGTCGGCCGGGACGAAGGTGACATCGTAGCCGAGCCGCTGCAGCGAACGCATGTGCGACAACACGGCCTGCGACCCGGCGTCGCGGCTCGGGTCGGGGAGCGTGTGATCGATCACCAGCGCGCGCCGCGCCGCCCGAGCCGGCTCATTGCCGGGGCGCCAGCTCCGCGGCCGCCTGCGCGAGGCAGGCCGCGCCGAGCGTCCCGGTGGCCGCCACGCGACCCGGTCGAGCAGCCGGTCCACCTCGCGGGCGAGGAACTGCACCCGCTCGAGCAGCACCTCGTCGCTGCCGGGCGAGGCGAGCACCGCGCTTAGGGCCTGCCGGGCCGGTTCGTCGAATGCAGCCGAGCGTTCCAACCATGCGGGCGAGTGCATGAGATCCTCGCCGGTGGCCTCGACGCGGACGGCGACGACACAGCCGCCCGGCGGCAACTGCAGCGACGCCGCGTCCAACCGAAAGCTGTGACGGCCGTTGCCGATCCCCTCATGCACGAGATCCTCGCGCGGCTGGTCGGCAAGCGTGCGGGCGACCGGCACGCCATCGACCAGCACCAGCAACGCGACCGCCTCGTCGGGCCGCGTTTCGTCCCACGCCCAGCCACCGACAAAATCGTCCGATGCCACGTCCAGGAAGCCGCGAACCGCCATCTCCACCCCTAAGTCGTCGTTATGACCAACGTGACAGGACCAACAATGGGACACCCGCGACCGCAATCGAAGGTGCCAACATCGTCATCGGTCGGCAACGATATCACGTCACCTTGCTGCTTCCAAGCCGCGTGCCCACGACGCGTCAGGCTCACTCGCACAATTGTTAGACAGGATCTAACAACATCGGCCTGCCATGTCTCAAATTAACTTTATTGCCTCGTATGACGTGCGAGCATCAACACGCTAAGCGCTCCGCACCGGCACTTACAAGCCGCGCTTTCTAACGTAACGTTAATGTTGGTCGCTAAGTCGTTCGCGCGGCGCTGCGGTCAGACGGTGAACTGCTCGGCAATAATCCGTTCGGATAGTCCCTGATCCGGATCGAACAGCACGGTCGAATTGACGGTGCGGTCCTCGGTGACCGCAACCGACGCCACGTCGCGCACTTCGGTGAAGTCGGCGCCGGCCGCAACCGGCCGCTTGTCGCGCTCCAGCACTTCGAACAGCACGTCGGCGGTGGCCGGCAGCAACGCGCCGCGCCAGCGCCGCGGCCGGAACGCGCTGATCGGCGTTAGCGGTAGCAGGTTGGCCGACAACGGCACGATGGGGCCGTGCGCCGACAGGTTGTAGGCGGTCGAGCCCGCCGGGGTCGAGATCAGCACGCCGTCGCAGATCAGCTCCGGCAACCGCACCCGTCCGTCCACGGTGATGCGGATCTTGGCGGCCTGTCGCAACTGCCGCAGCAGCGCCACCTCGTTGAATGCCACCGCCTCCTCCACCGCGCCGGCCGCGGTGACGGCATGCATGCGCAGCGGATGCAGCATCGCCGCCTGCGCCCGGCCGAGCCGCCCGGGCAGGTCCGCCTCGTTGAAGCCGTTCATCATGAACCCGACCGAGCCGCAGTTCATGCCATAGACCGGCGTGTCGTGGTTCTGTGCGAGCAGCAGATGCAGCGTCTCGAGCATGAAGCCGTCGCCGCCCAGCGCCACGATCACCTCCGCCGCATCGAACGCGCATTGGCCGTAGGCGGCGGCGAGGCGCTCGAGCGATTGCCGCGCGAGGTCCGTGGGCGCGGCAACGAAGGCGATGCGGGTGGGGATGGCGGCGAAATGCGCCGCGGCGACCGGCAGGGTCTCGAGCATCGCCGGCGCCTCAGCGCAGCCGCCGGTGCTCCATCACCGGCATGTTCGCGCGGGTGCGCTCGGTCAGCGCCGGGTCGATCGTGGCGGTGCTCCAGCCGATCCCGTCCGACACCTGCGCCACCACCGTGCCCCAGGGATCGACCACCAGCGACCGCCCGTAGGTCAGCCGCGTCTCGCCCTTGGCGTCGCGGTGCACGCCCCAGGTCGCCGGCGCCGCCAGCCAGCACTGCGTCTCGATCGCGCGGGCACGGATCAGCACCTCCCAATGATCCCGCCCGGTCGGAACGGTGAAGGCGGACGGCAGGAAGATGAGCTCGGCGCCTTGCCGCCGTAGCTCGAGAAACAGCTCCGGGAAGCGCAGGTCGTAGCAGATCGCCAGGCCCACTTTCACGCCGTCCGCCGTGTAGGTGACGACGTCCGATCCGGCGCCGTAGGTGCTGCTTTCGCGGTAGCCGGTGCCATCCGGGGTGACGATGTCGAACAGGTGGATCTTGCGGTAACGCGCGAGTTCGGTGCCCTGCGGATCGAACACCACGGTGGTGTTGTAGAGGGTGCCGTCGGCCGCCTCGCCGAGCGAGCCGCCGTGCACGTGCAGCTTGCGGGCGCGGGCGATCCCCCGCAGGAACTCGTAAGCGGCCCCGCCCGGCTCGTTGCTGCCCGGCGGCGGCAGCGCCTCCGCCTCGGCCAGCTTGGTGGCACGGTTGCCGCCCAGGCAGGTCCACATTTCCGGCAGGCTGATGATGTCGGGCCGGTCGTCCAGCACGGCGCCGTCGATCAAGGTGCGGGCCTGGTCGATGTTCTCGGCCTTGGCCGAGCCGGGGCTCATCTGGATGACGCTGACGCGCATGGCGATGTCCTCAATACAGGCGGGGTTCGGTGCGGCCCGTCGGGCGGACGATCCGCGGCTCGTTGCGCTGGGTGTCGGGCCGCCGCGCCGCGGGCGGGATGGGCGGCCGGCCGTAACCGCGGTCCTCCGGCGGGGCCGCATAAGGGTCCTCCTCGGCCATCGGCTCCGGCAGGCGGAGCGACAGGCTGCGGATCTCGCCCTGGATTTCGTCGAGCCGCGCTTCGACCCCCTCGAGCCGTGCCTTCACGCCGAACACGCTGAACGGCATCAGCAGGAACAGCAGCGCGAACAGCATCAGTGTGAGCAGGATGACCAGGTGGACCCACCAGGGTACCCAGTCCGGCAAGGGCAGCGGCGACGTCATGGCCAAGACTTAGCAGACCCGCCGGGCAACTGCGACCGGCGTTGCAGGGGGTTGATCGGGACTCGATTCAGGCCCTCTATCGCCGCGTCTTTCCTCGTCAAGGCCCGTCCCGATGCTGCTGCTGATCCCCGGCCCCGTCACCACCGATCCGCGGGTGCGCGCGGCCGCCGCTGAGGACTATGCCCCCTGGGACCTCGACTTCCGCGCACTCTATGCCCGCATCCGCCGCCGTGTGCTGGCACTCGCCGGCGGCGTGCCGGGCGAGCACGCCTGCTTGCCGTTGCCGGGCTGCGGCCATTTCGCGATGGAGGCGGCCGCACGCAGCTTCCTGCCGGAGGGCGGCCGGCTGCTGGTGCCGATGACCGGGCAATACGCCGACCGCCTGCAGCAGCTCGCCAACGATGCCGGCCGCGTCGTCGTGCCTTTGCCGGTGCCGGCCAATGAGCGGACCAGCCCGGCGGCGGTCGAGGCGGCGCTGCGGGCGGACCGATCCATCAGCCATCTCGCCTGCGTTTACAGCGAAACCGCGACGGGCATCATCCACGACGTTCCGGAGTTGGCGCGCGCCGCCGGCCGCGCCGGGCGCCGGGTGCTGGTCGATGCGGTGTCGGCATTCGGCGCCTTGCCGTTCGACATCGGCGCGCTGCCGATGGTGGACAGCGTCACCTTCACCTCCAACAAGTGCCTCGAGGGCCTGCCCGGCAGCTCGTTCACCGTGGTGCGGATCGATCAATTGGTGCCGGGCCAGGCACGGAGCTGGTCGTTCGACTTCGCCGAGCTGTACGAGCACTCGGTGGCGAGCAACTGGGGCGCTCACCGCTTCACCCCGGCCGCGCAAGCACTGGCGGCGTTCGACGTGGCGCTCGACCTGTTCGACGCCGAGGGTGGCCAGCCGGCCCGCCTCGCCCGCTACACCGCCAACGCCCGCACGCTGTACGATGGCGTGCAGCGGCTCGGGCTGCGGCCAACCCTGCCTTGGGCGATGCAGGGGCCGATCGTACTCAACGTGGACGCGCCGCCCGACCCGGCCTGGAACCTGCAGGCCTTCGTCGACGGCCTCAAGCGCCACGACGTGCTGATCAGCAACTTCTACAACACGCCGCACCCCAGCATGCGCATCGGCTGCATCGGCGCCGTCACCCCCGCCGACATGGCGCGCGCCGTGGACGCGATCGGCGCCGTGCTCGCGGACATGCGCATCGAGCACCGCGCCGCCGCCTGATCAGACGCTGACGCCGTGGTCGAGCGGGCCGTGCCCGGCGCCGAACCCCGGCGCCGCCGCGATTGCCGCCTGCACATAGTCACGCGCCCGCTGCACCGCCGCACTCAGCCGCATCCCCTGCGCCAAGCCGGCCGCGATGGCGCTGGCCAAGGTGCAGCCGGTCCCGTGCGTGTGGCGGGTGTCGATCCGCGGCCGCTCCAGCACCACCGTGCCTTCGGCCGTTGCCAGCACGTCCCGCACCACCGGCCCTTCGGCATGGCCGCCTTTCAGCAGCACGGCAAGGCAGCCGAGCCCGCGCAACGCGGAAGCGGCCTCGACCGGGTCACCGACCGGGCGGCCGAGCAGCGCCTCCGCCTCGGGCAGGTTGGGCGTCAGCACGGTCGCGAGCGGGATCAGCTCACGCAACGCATCGAGCGCCGCCGGGTCGAGCAGGCGGGCGCCGCCCTTGGCCACCATCACCGGGTCAAGCACCAAGGGCAGCGCCCGGTTGCGCAGCGCGTCAGTGACGGTGGCGATCACGGCGGCGTCGCCCAGCATGCCGGTCTTGACCACGTCGGCGCCGAGATCGGCGAGCACTACCTCGATCTGCTGCCGCACGAAGGCGGGCGGCACCGGGAACACGCCGTGGACGCCGAGGGTGTCCTGCGCGGTCAGCGCGGTGACGGCGGTCATGCCGTGGGCGCCGAGGGCGAGTACGGTTTTCAGGTCGGCCTGGATCCCGGCGCCGCCGCCGGAGTCGGAACCGGCGATGATCAGGACGCGGCCTCGCATCAGACGAAGTACAAGGGCTCTGCCCTTGACCCGCTGGGGCCGCGGGCCCCAGACCCCGGAAACTCAGTTTGGGATTGCGAAGGCCCTGCCTTTGCCGGGGTCAAGGGGCAGAGCCCCTTGGTCATGCCGCCTGCTTTGCCGCAGCCTCGATCGTGTCGCACAGGCCGGCCACGACGTCCTTCACCAGCGCCTCGTCCTCCCCTTCGGCCATCACCCGCACCAGCGGCTCGGTGCCGCTCAGGCGCAGCAACAGCCGTCCCTGCTTGCCCAACCTCGCTTCGGCGTCCTTGACGGCCGCCTGCACCTCCGCCGTTTCCAGCGGCGACGGTCCGACGAAGCGCACGTTCCGCAGCAGCTGCGGCAACGGCGTGAACACGTTGCACACCTCGCTGGCCGGACGGCCGACCTCCACCAACATCGCCAGCACCTGCAGCGCCGCAACCAAGCCGTCCCCGGTGGTCGCAAAATCCGACATGATCACGTGGCCCGACTGCTCGCCGCCCACGTTCATGCCCAGGCTGCGCATCGCTTCCACCACGTAGCGGTCGCCGACCCGGGTGCGGTGCAGCTTCAATCCCTCCTTGGCGAGAAAACGCTCGAGGCCGAGGTTGCTCATCACCGTCGCCGCCACGCCGCCGCCCTGCAGCCGCCCGGCCAGGCGCCAGGAGCGCGCGATCAGCGCCAGGATCTGGTCGCCGTCCACCGCATCGCCGCGCTCGTCGATCAGCAGCAGCCGGTCGGCATCGCCGTCGAGCGCGATGCCGAGGTCGGCCTTGTGCTCCAGCACCTTGCTCCGCAGCAGCGCCGGGACCGTGCTGCCGCATTCGCGGTTGATGTTGAATCCGTCCGGCTCCACCCCGACCGGGATGATCGTCGCACCCAGCTCCCACAGCACCGTCGGCGCCACCCGGTAACCGGCGCCGTTCGCGCAATCGACCACGATCTTGAGCCCGTCCAACGTCAGCCCGCGCGGAAAGGTGGCCTTCGCCGCCTCGATATAGCGGCCGCCGGCATCGTTCAGCCGGGCCGCCCGGCCGAGCCGGTCCGGTGCGGCGAGCCGGCCGCTGAGGTCGGTGTCCATCAGTGCTTCGATCTCGAGCTCGGTCTCGTCGGACAGCTTGAACCCGTCGGGCCCGAACAGCTTGATGCCGTTATCCTCGAACAGGTTGTGCGAGGCCGAGATCATCACGCCGAGGTCGGCGCGCAGGCTGCGGGTCAGCATGGCGATGGCGGGCGTCGGCAACGGACCGACGAGGGTCACGTCCATGCCCGCGGCGATGAAGCCGGCCACCAAAGCGGGTTCGATCATATAGCCGGACAGGCGCGTGTCCTTGCCGATCACCACCTGGTGCCGGTACGCCCCGCGCACGAACATCAACCCGGCCGCTTGTCCCAGACGCAGCGCCGTGTCGCCGGTCATGGCACCCTGGTTTGCCGTCCCGCGTATGCCATCGGTGCCGAACAGGCGCCTGCCTGTGCTCATCGTGCCGCCCCCTCGTTTCACTTGCGGTGTAGCACCACGGACGGGCGCCGCACCACTAGGCCGCTCCTTGGGCCGCTCCCTGGGCCGCTTCTTGGGCCGCCCAATGGGCCGCCCAATGGGCCGCTCAGTGGATTTCGCCCGCGCGCTTCAGCGCGTCGCGCAGCTTGGCGGACGAAAAATCCGGGCTCGCGCAGAGATCGAGGATCACTTTCTCCCGCCGCGACACCAGGTCGATCGCCGCCGGCAGCTGCTTGACGCACTCGGCCGGAATCACGACGGCGCCGTGGAAATCGGCATGGATCACGTCGTCATGCACGACCTGCATCCCGAACACGTCCACCGGCTTGCCGTAATCGACGGTGTGGACGTGCGCGTGGCTCGGGCCGACCCGGCCGCCGATGATCTGGAAGCCCGGCGCCAGCATGTCGAGGTCGCGGAACGAGCCATTGGTCACGCAGCCGATCGCGCCCAGCGCCTTGTGCACGGTCGTTTGCACCTCGCCCCAGAACGCGCCGAAGCCCTCATGGGCATCGAGATCCTGCAGCACCGCGATCGTCGGCAAATCGGTCGCGGCCACGTAGTCGTACCAATCCATCCGGTCGGTCACATGGCCGCGCGGCTTTTCGCGGGCGCGGATCGTCCCGGTGCGCGCCAGGCCGACGATCGGCGGCAGCTTGCGGTCGGCCGCCACCATCGGCTCGACCGTGAAGCCGAGCGCCCGGCGCTCCGGCACGAGCAGCTCGAGCCCGTTGCAGATCGTCGGGGTGTCCCACTGCTTGAGGACTTCGAGGTCGGCGATGGTGAAGGGATAGTCGGTCATGCTGCGGTCCTCCGGTTGAAGCGTTGCGGGCTGAATGGGGCGATGTCGATGGAGGGGGGCCGCCCGGACACGATGTCGGCCACCAGCCGCCCGGTCATCGCCCCGGCGGCAAGCCCGACATGCCCATGGCCGTAGGCATGCACCACGTCGCGGCAGTCACGTGCCCGGCCGATCACCGGCAGCCCGTCGGGCGTGCTCGGCCGGTGTCCCATCCAGACCTTGATCCGGTCCTCGGGCAGGTCGCGCGGCAGGCTCGGAATGGTCCGCAGCATGGCATCGCGCAGCACCCTCGCCCGCCGCCAGTTGGGCGCCGCCTCCAGCCCGGCCAGCTCCACGGTGCCGGCCACGCGCAGCCCGGCCTTCGTGGAAACAACCGCCGCCTTGGTGTCGCCCGTCAGCATCGGATGACGCAGTGCCACGTCGGCGCCTTGCAGCACGGCATGGTAGCCGCGCTCGGTCTCCAAGCTGACAAGATCACCCACTATTCGGGCCAATGCGCGCGACCGGGCCCCGGCGGCAATGACCGCCGCGTCGCAGGCGATCTCGCCGGCCTCGGTCACGACCGCTTGCAGCCGGCCGGCGGCGATCCGGAACCCGGTCGCCCGCCCGGCTTGGCGCACGGCGCCGAGCGCCTCGGCATGGGCGACCAAAGCGGCGACGTAGCCGCCGGGGTCGGTGACGTTGCCACCCTGCTGTACCAGCACCGCAAAGCCGTAGCGGCGGTCAAGCGCCGGCTCCTGCTGCCGCAGCGCGTCGGCGTCGAGTTCGAGCCAGGTGACGCCGTTGTCCCGCCGCAGCCGCCAGGCCAACGCCTCGCGCTCGAATGCGGCCCGGTCGAGGAACGGATGCAGGATGCCGCGCCGCTCGATGAGCGCCCCGACCCCGGCCTCGGCCGCGAGCCGCGCATGTCGCTCCGGCGCGTCGGCCAGCAGCGGCGCCAGGGCCCGCGCCGTCCGTTCCACCTTCGCCACCGTGGACCCGGCCTGGACGAAGCGCCGCAGCCACGGCAGCAGCCGCGGGAGATAGGACGGGCGGATGGTGAGCGGGCCGAGCGGATCGGCGAGATAGCCCGGCACGCGCTTCCACAACCCGGGAAGGCTGACCGGCACCACCGAGCCAGGGCTGAGGATCGTGCCGTTGCCGTAGCTGGCCGCCTGCTCGCCGCCGGGCGGGCCAGGCTCCAGGACCGTGACCCGATGCCCGTCGCGCAGCAGCTCGACGGCACTGGCGGCGCCGACGATGCCGGCGCCGATGACGACGATGTGCCGGGGCGCAGCCCCTCCGACGTCCCTGGGGCTCACGCCCCGGCGACGGCCCGCCGCGCCATGACGCCGATCAGGTGCGCCCGGTATTCGGGGCTGGCGTGGATATCGCCGTTCAACCCGTCGGACGGGGTCTTGATGTCCTTGATCGCGTCGGCGGAGAAATTGGACGCGAGCGCCGCTTCCATCTCCGTATGCCGGAACACGCCGCTTTGCCCGGCCCCGGTGATCGCCAGCCGCGTGCCCTTGGGCCCTTTGGCCACGAACACGCCGACCATGGCGTAGCGGCTGGCCGGGTTGCGGAACTTCTCGTAGTTGGACTTTTCCGGGAACGGGAACACGATCTTGGTGATGAGCTCGCCGGGCTCGAGTGCCGTGGTGAACATGCCCTGGAAGAAATCGTCCGCCTCGATCTGACGCTTGTCGGTGTGGATCGTGGCGCCGATCGCCAACACGGCCGCCGGGTAGCAAGCGGACGGGTCGTTGTTGGCGAGCGACCCGCCCATGGTGCCGCGGTGCCGCACCTGGTTGTCGCCGATCCAGCCGGCCATCTTGGCCAGGCCGGGGATCTTCGACTTGATGACGTCGGAATGGGCGATGTCGTGGTGGTTGGTCATCGCCCCGATCGTGACGGTGCTGCCGTCCGAGGTTATGCCGGACAGGCCGAGCGCCGACAGGTCGACAACCGCCGTCGGCTTGTTCAAGCGCTGCTTCAGCACCGGGATGAACGTCTGGCCACCGGCCAGCGCCTTGGCCTCGATGTCGTCGCCAAGCGCCTTCAGCGCGTCAGGCAAGGAACTGGGCTTGGTATAGGTAAAGTCGTACATCGCGTTCCTACTCCGCCGCCATCGGCAGCCGTTGGGTTTGCAGAATGGTCCAGATCTTCTGCGGCGTCGCCGGCATGTCGAGATGCCGCACGCCGTAATCCTTGAGCGCGTCCACCACCGCGTTGATCACCGCCGGCGGGCTGCCGATCGCCCCCACCTCGCCGACGCCTTTGGAGCCGAGCGGGTTGTGGGTGCACAAGGTCGTCTCGGTCGCAACCGTCATGATCGCCGCCATGTCGTGCGCACGCGGCATCTGGTAGTCCATGAACGAGCCGGTCACGAGCTGCCCTTGCTCGTCGTAGACGGCGTTCTCGAGCAACGCCTGACCTATGCCCTGGGCGACGCCGCCTTGCACCTGGCCTTCCACGATCATCGGGTTGATGACCCGGCCGATGTCGTCCACCGCGGTGAAGTTCACGACCTCCACCGTGCCCGTCTCGGTGTCGATCTCGACCTCGCAGATGTGGCATCCGCCGGGGTAGGTGAAGTTCTTCGGGTCGTAGAACGCGGTCTCGTCGAGGCCGGGCTCGAGTTCCTCGATCGGGTAGTTGTGCGGCACGTAGGCAGCCAGCGAGATGTCGCTCAACCCCTTGGACTTGTCCGTGCCGGCGACGCTGAACCGGCCGTCCTTGAATTCGATGTCCTCGACGGCGGCTTCCATCAGGTGGGCGGCGATCTTCTTGCCCTTGGCGATCACCTTGTCCATCGCCTTGACCATGGCCGAGCCGCCGACCGCGAGGCTGCGGCTGCCATAGGTGCCCATCCCGAACGGGATCTTGGAGGTGTCGCCGTGCACCACCTCGACCTGATCAAACGGCACGCCGAGCTGATCGCTGACGAGTTGGGCGAAGGTCGTCTCGTGACCCTGGCCGTGGCTGTGGGTTCCGGTGAACACCGTCACCGACCCGGTCGGATGCACCCGGACGTTGGCGACCTCGTAAAGCCCGGCGCGGGCACCGAGCGAGCCCACCACCTTCGATGGCGCGATGCCGCAGGCCTCGACGTAGGTGGACGCGCCGATGCCGCGCAGCTTGCCGCGCGCCGCCGCGGCCGCACGCCGGGCCGGGAACTCGTCCCACTTGGCTCCCGCCAGACCGGTCTTGAGCGTCGTCTGGTAGTCGCCACTGTCATATTGCAGCGCGACCGGGGTTTGATACGGGAAGCCGTCCACGGGGATGAAATTGCGCCGCCGCAGCTCGATCCGGTCGATGCCGGTGTCGTGCGAGATGACGTCCATCAGCCGTTCGAGCAGGTAGGTCGCTTCCGGCCGCCCGGCGCCGCGGTAAGCATCGACCGGGACGGTGTTGGTGAAGACGGCCTTCACCTCGGCATAGATCGCCGGGGTCTTGTAGCAGCCGGCAAGCAAGGTCGCGTAGAGGTAGGTCGGGACCGCCGGGCCGAACGTGCTGAGATAGGCGCCCATGTTACAAAGCGTGTTGACCCGCAGCGCCAGGAACGTGCCGTCCTTGTCCAGCGCCATCGACGCCGTGCTCACGTGGTCCCGCCCATGCGCGTCCGACATGAACGCCTCGGATCGGTCGCAGGTCCACTTCACCGGGCGCCTCAGCTTGCCCGCTGACCAGGTGACGATCGCCTCCTCGGCGTAATGGTAGATCTTGCTGCCGAACCCGCCGCCCACGTCGGGTGCGACCACGCGTAGCTTGTGCTCCGGGATGTGCAGCACGAAGGCGCCCATCAGCAGCCGGATCACGTGCGGGTTCTGGCTGGTGGTCCAGAGCGTGAACTCGCCCGAGTTCTCGTCATAGGCGCCGATCGCCGCCCTCGGCTCCATCGCGTTCGGCACCAGCCGGTTGTTTGTCAACTCGAGCGTCACGACGTGCGCCGCGTTGCTGAACGCGTTGTCCACCACGCCCTTGTCACCGATGTGCCAGTCGTAGCACTGGTTGCCCGGTGCATCGTCGTGCACCTGGGGCGCGCCCGGCGCGATCGCGTCGCGCACGGTCGCCACCGCCGGCAGGTCCTCGTAGTCGATCTCGATCAGCTCGGCAGCGTTCTTCGCCTGCTGCTTGGTTTCGGCGATCACCACCGCGACCGGGTCGCCGACGTGCCGCACCTTGCCGACCGCCAGCACCGGATGCTTTGGCTCATTCATCGGCGAGCCGTCCTTGGAGTGGATCTGCCAGCCGCACGGCACGCCGCCCACGCCGTCCGCCTCCATGTCGGCGCCGATATAGACTGCAATCACCCCGGGCGCCGCCTTTGCCGCCGCGAGGTCGATCGCGCCGATGCGTGCATGCGGACGGTCCGAGCGCTTCATGATCGCGTGCGCCTGGCCCGGCTGGTTCATGTCGTCGGTGTAGTTGCCGCGTCCGCTCAGGAAACGCCGGTCTTCCTTGCGCTTGACCGAAGCGCCGATGCCCTCGAAACCCATGTGACTTCCCCCCCGGAAAGGGGCCCGCCGGCGTTCAGCGCCGTGTCAGGCCCCCATCGATTTCGTTCAGGCCGCGACCGCCTGCTTCCCATGCATCAACGGCCAGGCCGCGGCGATCGCCTTGACGATGTTGTGGTAGCCGGTGCAGCGGCACAGATTGCCCTCGAGCCCCTCGCGGATCTCCTGCTCGGTCAGACCGTCGGGGTGCATCTTCACCAGGTCGATTGCCGACATCACCATGCCCGGCGTGCAGAAGCCGCACTGCAGCGCGTGGTGCTCGCGGAACATCTCCTGCATCGGATGCAGCGTGCCGTCGGCCGCGGCGATGCCCTCGATGGTCGTCACCTCGGCGCCGTTCGCCTGCAGCGCCAGCATCGTGCAGGCCTTCACCGACTTGCCGTCCACGTGGACAACGCAGGCGCCGCACTGGCTGGTGTCGCAGCCGACATGGGTGCCGGTCAGATGCAGCTTCTCCCGCAGCAACTCCACCAGGAGCGTGCGCCCTTCAACCTCAACGTTTTGCTGCTTGCCGTTCACCGTCATCGATACCTGCGGCATCGGTTTCCCCTTCAGTTCATGATCTTGGCGTTGCACCTAGTGTGCTGCCACGGTGTGGGAAGGGTCAAGCGGGAGCTATGTTGCATCCCCGCGTGCCGTCGGCCCGCACCAGCCCGGCAAATACCCCGCTTCCGAACCCTTCGCCAACCCCAGCGCCTGCGCCAGCGCCGCGGCGAAGTCGGCCTCGAGGATCTTCGGCTTGATCCGGCTGCGCAGGAAGTCGGCCCACAGGAACTCGCTGAACGGCGTCGTATCCTTCGCATAGCCCCCGGCAAAGCGCAGCTCCCCGGCCAGCGAGCGGTAGGGATCGTCGCGCATGTCGGCGATCGCTTTGGGCACGTCCCCGTAGTCGCGCCGGCGCCCGTGCTCGTCGAACGGATGCGTCCAGCCGCGGCAATCGAGGTTGAACCAGAACGCGTCGTGCTCGAGCGCGCCGAGGTCGGCGACGACGTTGGTCAGCACCGTCTCCTGCCCCTCCTCCTGCAATGCGCGGCACAGATGGTGGTGGTCGATCACGTAATGCCGGCCCTTCGGGCCGAGGATCACCGGGATCATGTGGCTGCCGAGGAACTCGCCGGCCCGGTCACGGCCTTGCTGCTCGGTTTTCGCCTTCCAGGCGCGCCGTTTCGCCTCGACCTCGCGCAGGCCGACGGTGATCTGGGTCGGACGCAGTTCCGCGATCGGGAGTGGATGCAGGATGGGTTCGCGAACGCTCATGGCGCACCTCTCGGTCGGGTGCCGCCATCCTACGCCGCCTCGGGCACCGCGTGCAGTTCCGGTAGCTCGTCCAAGTGGCAGGCCGCTTTCTGCCCAGCAGCGGTGTCGCGGAGCACCGGCTCCTCGACCCGGCAACGGTCGAACACATAGGGGCAGCGCGTGTGGAAGCGGCAGCCGCTGGGTGGGTTGATCGGGCTCGGCACGTCGCCGCGCAGGATGATGCGGTCCCGCTTGGCGGCCGGGTCCGGCACCGGCACGGCGGACAGCAACGCGCGGGTGTACGGGTGACGCGGCGAAGCGAACAAGGTGCGCCGGTCGGCGATCTCGACGATCTTGCCCAGGTACATCACCGCGACCCGGTGCGTCAGGTGCTCGACGATGGCGAGGTCATGGCTGATGAACAACAAGGCCAGGCCCAGCTCATCCTGCAGGTCGCTCATCAGGTTGACGATCTGCGCCTTGACCGAGACGTCCAGCGCCGAGACCGCCTCGTCGCAGATGATCAGGTCGGCCCCAGGGGCTAAGGCCCGGGCGATGCCGATCCGCTGCCGCTGCCCGCCGCTGAACTCGTGCGGGAAGCGGTTCATCGCATCCCGCGGCAGCCGAACGGTGTCCATCAGCTTGGCCACCCGGTCGTCGGTCTCGCTGCGATTGCCGGCCAGGCCGAAATTCTGCAGCGGCTCGGCCAGGATGTCGCGCACGCGCATGCGCGGGTTGAGGCTGCTGAACGGGTCCTGGAACACCACCTGCACCCGCCGCCGCAGCGGCCGCAGCCGGCCGAGCGGGATGTTGTCGATCCGCTCGCCGTCGAGGAACACCTCGCCATCGGTCGGCTCCACCAGGCGCAGGATGGCCTTGCCGACGGTGCTCTTGCCGCAGCCGCTTTCGCCGACCAGCGACAGGGTCTCGCCCTTGGCGATGCTGAACGACACGCCGTCCACCGCATACACGTAGCCCGTCACGCCGCCGAACACGCCGCCGCGCAGGGGGAAGTGTTTTTTCAATGCGTTGACTTCGAGCAGGGGGGTGGGCTTGGTCACGCTGCGAGTCCCCCGGCATGCCCCATCGCGAACTCGGCGTAATGGCAGGCGACGCTGTGTCCCGGGCGCTTCTCTTCTACGGCGGGCGCCACCGTGCGGCACAGCTCCGTCGCACTCAGGCATCGCCCGGCAAAGGCGCAGCCCACGATCGGTTTTCTCAACGACGGCACCAATCCGGGGATCTCGGCGAGCTTCGACCGCCCGGTCATCGACAGCGACGAGCCGAGCTTCGGCACCGCGCCCAGCAGCCCCCGCGTATACGGATGCTGCGGGTTGGCGAAGATCTCGGCCGCGGTGGCTTCCTCGACCTTGCGGCCGGCATACATCACCACCACCCGCTGCGCCATCTCGGCCACCACGCCGAGATCGTGGGTGATCAGCATGATCGCCGAACCCAGCCGGGTCTTGAGGTCGCGCATCAAATCCAGGATCTGCGCCTGGATGGTGACGTCCAACGCCGTCGTCGGCTCGTCGGCAATCAGCAGCTTCGGGTTGCAGGCGAGCGCCATGGCGATCATCACCCGCTGCCGCATGCCGCCCGACAACTGGTGCGGGTATTCGCGCACCCGCCGCCCCGGCGCCGGAATGCCGACCAGGGTCAGCATCTCGACCGAGCGCTCCTCGGCCTGCCGCGCGTTCATACCTTGGTGGAGGCGCAGGGTCTCGCCGATCTGCCGCCCGATGGTCAGCACCGGGTTCAAGCTGGTCATCGGCTCCTGGAAGATCATGCTGATGTCGTTGCCGCGCAGGGTGCGCATCTCGGCTTCCGGCAGCTTCAGCAGGTCGCGCCCTTGGAACCGGATGGCACCGGCCATCTTGCCCGGCGGCTCCTGAATCAAACGCAGGATCGACATCGAGGTGACCGACTTGCCGCAACCGCTTTCGCCAACCACGGCAAGGGTTTCGCCGGCATCGATGTGAAACGACAGACCTTCGACCGCGCGGACGACGCCATCGGCGGTGCCGAAATGGGTTTGCAGGCGGTCGACTTCTAAAAGTGCCATGGGCCAACTCTCAAAGTAAGGCCAAGGGGCCTTGCCCCTTGGATCCCCATCAAAGGCAGAGCCTTTGAAATCCAGTCGTGCGGGTCTGGGGGCGCCGCCCCCAGCGGGTCCAGGGCGAAGCGGTCGAAGGTTTCGCCTGTCCTGCTTCGGGCGGGTGGAATGACTGCGGAGGGGGAGCCCTGGGTCAAAGTCGCTTCGCCATGCGCGGATCCAACGCATCCCGCAGCCCGTCGCCAAGCAGGTTCACCGCGAGCACGGTGATCGACAGGAACACCGCCGGAAAGAACACGATGTATGGCTTCACCTGCCACAGCGCCCGCCCCTCGGCCATGATGTTGCCCCAGGACGGGATGATCGGCGGCGTGCCGGCGCCGATGAACGACAGGATCGCCTCAGTGATCATCGCCGACGCGCAGATATAGGTCGCCTGCACGATGATCGGCGCCAGCGTGTTCGGCAGGATGTGCCGCCAGATGATCTTCGGCACCCGCGTGCCGGACGCGATGGCCGCTTCCACATAGGGCTGCTCGCGCAAGGAGAGCACGACGCCGCGCACCAGGCGCGACACGCGCGGGATTTCGGCTATGGTGATCGCGGTCACCACGTTGCCGACGCTGCCGCGGGTCAGCGCCATCAGCGCGATCGCCAGCAGGATGGGCGGGATCGACATCAGCCCGTCCATGATCCGCATGATCACCGCGTCGGCCCAGCGCACGAAGCCGGATACGAGCCCGATCGCCATGCCGATGCCGCTCGCCAGGATCGCGACCGAGAAGCCGACGATCAGCGACACCCGGGCGCCGTACAGCACCCGGCTGTAAATGTCCCGCCCCAGCATGTCGGTGCCGAACCAGTACTGCGCCGACGGCACCCGCGTGCGCCGGGCCGGCGCCAAGGCGGTCGGGTCGACGGTGAACAGCAGCGGCGCCGCAATCGCGATGAAGAAGATCAGGAACAGCAGCACCCCGCCAATTGCCATGGTCGGGTAGCGGTGGATGAACATCCGCACCCGGCCGCGCGCCTTGACCGGCGGCAGCACGTCCGGGAGCGTCGCCGCCGGGGTGACATGCGGCTCGGTCGAGGCGGCGACCGGCTCCTCGATGTGTTCGTTGGCGACGAGCCCAGGGACGACGGTCGTGCTCAATAGCGGATCCTCGGGTCGAACACGGTGTAAAGGAGGTCGACGCCCAGATTGACCAGGACGTACACGAAGCTGAACAGCAGCACCACGCCCTGGATCACCGGGTAATCGCGGCGCAGGATCGCGTCTACCACCAGCCGGCCGAGACCGGGGATCGCGAACACGCTTTCCGTCACCACCGATCCGCCGATCAGCAGCGCGACGCCGATGCCGATCACGGTCACGATCGGCACCGCGGCGTTCTTCAGCGCGTGCAGGAACAAGATGGTGCGGCTGCCGACGCCCTTCGCCTTGGCCGTGCGGACATAATCCTGGCTCAGCACTTCCAGCATGGTCGCCCGGGTGATGCGGGCGATCAGCGCAATGTAGACGCTGCCGAGCGCCACCGAAGGCAAGACCATGTTGCCGAGCCACGGCCCGAACCCGGTGGCAAACGGCGTGTAGCCTTGCACCGGGAACCATTCGAGCTGCAGCGCGAACACGTAGGCCAGCAGATAGCCCACCACGAACACCGGCACGGAGAAGCCGAGCACGGCGAACACCATCACCAGCCGGTCGATCCAGGTGCCCTGGTTCCAGGCCGCGATCACACCCATCGGCACGGCGAGGCTGATCGACAGGATGAGCGTCAGCGTCATCAGGCTGACGGTCGGCTCGACCCGCTGCGCGATCATCCGGGTGACCGGGAGGTTGGTGAAGATCGATACGCCGAGGTCGCCGTTCAGCACGTGCCACAGCCACTCGCCGAACCGGATCAGAAATGGGCGGTCGAGCCCGAGCCCGGCGCGGATGCGCTCCACGTCGGCCGGCGTCGCTTGGTCGCCGGCGATGATCGCGGCCGGGTCGCCGGGGGCAATATAAAGCAGGCTGAACACGAACAGGGCCACGATGGCCATGACGGGGATCGTCGACAGCACGCGGCGGATGGCATAGGCGAGCATCAGCCAGCTTTCACGATTGTTGTGCTCATGTCTTTTGCACGCCCCAGAACACCGGGAACGGCGCCTTCACCACCCCGCTGACGTTCTTGCGCCAGGCCTGGTAGCCGAGGAAGAACCCGGTCGGGCCGTAGATCACGAAGTCCATCGCCGCCTTGTTCAGGTCGGCGATCGCCTGCTTTTCGGCCGCGAGGTCGGGCGCGTCGTACCAGGTGCCGATCAGCGATTGGATCTGATCGTTCTTCGGCCAGCCGAACCAGGCCTTGTCGCCGCCGCAGTCGAACGCGGTATAGGGCGCCGGGTTGGTGCAATCGGCCCCGGCGTGCCAGGTGTGGAAGATGTGCCAGCCGCCCTGGCTCGGCGGATCCTTCTTGGCGCGCCGGGCGCCGACCGTGCCCCAGTCGAGCGCCTGGTAGTCCACATTCATGCCGATCTTTTGCAAGAGGTCGGCGGTCACGTCGCCTTCCGCCTTGGTGATCTGCACGTCGGTGGCGACACAGAGGATGATCTTCTCGCCGTTGTAGCCGGCCTCCTTCAACAGCTTCTTGGCCTCGTCGTACTTGCGCGGCCCCTTCAGGACGTCGCCGCCGGCTTCGCTGTAGACGGGCGTGCCCGGCGTGAAATAGCTCGCCGACGCCTTCCACAGCGTCTCGTCGTCGCCGACGACCGAGCGCATGTAGTCCTCCTGGCTCAGCGCCATCATCACCGCCCGGCGCACCCGCACGTCGTTGAACGGCGGATGGAGGTGGTTCATCCGCAGCGAACCGATATTGCCCAGCGGGTCAGCGATATCGAGGTTGATGTTGCGGTTACGTTTCAGCAGCGGCACCAGGTCCGGCACCGGGTTCTCCCACCAATCGACCTCGCCGTTCTGCAGCGCGGCCGCCTTGGTCGCGTCGTCCGGCAGGATCAGCCATTCGATGCGGTCGAACATCATCCGCTTGCCGCCCGACAGCCAATCCGCCGCCTCGCTCCGAGGCTGGTAGCCGTCGAAGCGGGTGAACACGGCCTTGCTGCCCGGCACCCATTCATCGACCGCGAACTTCATCGGGCCGGAGCCCACGTATTCCTTGATGAGCTGGAACGGGTCGGTCTTGGCGATCCGCTCCGGCATGATCTCGGCCACCGGCGCGTTGCCCTTGCCCAGCGCGAAAAGCATCTTGGGGAATGGCTTGTTGAGCTTGATCCGCACGGTACGGTCATCGACGGCCACCATATCGTCGAGCGTGGCCTTGATGCGTTGGCCCATCGTGTCGCGGGCCATCCAGCGGTTGAGGCTCGCGACCACGTCGCGCGCCAGCACCGGCTCGTTGTCGTGGAATTTGAGGCCGTCGCGCAGCTTGAAGGTCCAGACCTTGAAGTCGGGGCTGTTCTCGTGGCCCTCGGCCATCTGCGGATGCGGCTCGATCTTGCTGTCGATGCCGTACAGCGTGTCCCACACCATCAGGCTGGCGTTGCGCACCACGTACTGGGTGCCGGCGACGGCGTCGAGCGTGGAGAGGTTGGCTTGCGGCACGAACCGCAACACGCGGCTCGACTGCGCGAGCGAGAGGCGCGGCGCCGCCAAGGTGCCCAAAGCCGCCGCAGTTCCGGTGGCGAGCAAATCACGACGCTTCATGGAAATCCTGTCCCCCCCGTAATCCGTCAGCCCACCCAAGCACGTTCCGGGCCACTGGGCCGCAGTCCGGCCCGGCGAAGCGAGCCAACAATTCGCGAAGCGCGGGCCGCGGTCCACCAAATTCGCACCGGGGTTACGCCCGCCTAACGTTCCAGAACAGCGCAAACCCCGGCAGCACCCCCTCGAGGTTGCTCCGGTATGCCGTCGGTTGCAGGTATTGGCCCATCGGAATGTACGGCACGTCCACGAAGGCTTCGCGCTGGATGTCGGCGCAAATCCGCTGCTGCGCCGCCACATCGGGCGCGGTGAACCACTCGTCGCGCAGTTGCTCGATCTTCGCATCGGTCGGCCAGCCGAACCAGGCCGCCTCGCCATTGGTGCGCAGGCTGAGATGGCCCGCCGGGTTCAGGTGGTCGGTGCCGGCCCAGGCGGTGCAGAACGCGCTCCAGCCGCCCTGCTCCACCGGGTCCTTCTTGGCCCGCCGCGTCACCACGCTGCCCCAATCGGTCGCGACGTAGTCCACGTTCATCCCAGCCTGCTTCATCATGTCGGCGGAAACGTCCGCCATCGCCTTCAGCACCGGAAAATCGGTCGCGGCCATCAGCACCACCCGCTCGCCGTTATAGCCGGCTGCCTTCAGGTCGGCCCGCACCTTGCCCATGTCGCGCGGGCTGTTGAGCGCCTCCATGCCCACCTCGCTCGCCATCGGCGTGCCGGGGCAGAAGAAGCCGACGCCGGTGTGCCACATCTTGGGATCGGTGCCGACCACCGCGGTCACCACGTCTTCCTGGCTGACCGCACCCAGCAGGGCGCGGCGCACGCCTGGGTTGTTGAACGGCGGCTGCAGGTGGTTCATGCGCAGGATGCTGATCTGCCCCGACGGCTCCTGCACCAGCACGCGCACCCCGCGCGCCTTCTGCAGCAGCGGCATCAGGTCGGCCGTGGCGTAGTCCCACCAATCCTGCTCGCCGCTCATCAGCGCCTGCGCCGCCGTGGTCGGGTCGGGGATGGTGGTCCACTCGACGCGATCGAAATGCGCGACCTTGGGCCCCGCCGTCCAATCCGCGACGCCGCCCTCGCGCGGTTTGTAGCCGTCGAAACGAGCATACACGGCGCGCGCGCCGGGC
Organism: uncultured Alphaproteobacteria bacterium; assembly: GCA_963752225.1. GTDB lineage: Bacteria > Pseudomonadota > Alphaproteobacteria > Acetobacterales > Acetobacteraceae > JBBROS01. The sequence goes on from CAVVXS010000007.1 coordinate 1,147,051, forward strand.
ACCCGCTCGTCGGCCACGAAACGGTATGGGCCGCTGCCGACCATCTCCGTCACCTGGGTGAACGGGTCGGTCTTGGCGATCCGCTCCGGCATGATCACCGGGTTGTAGCCCGGCGTCTTGGCCAGTGCCGACGGCAGCAGCGGGAACGGCCGCTTCAGCCGGAACACGATCGTGCGGTCGCCCTTGGCCGACAGTTCGTCGGTCGCCGCCATCAGCGCGCCGCCGAACGCGTCCCGCTTGCCCCAGCGCGCGAGGCTGGCCACGCAATCCTGCGCCCGCACCGGCGTGCCGTCATGGAACAGCAGCCCGTCGCGCAGCCGGAGCGTCCAGAGCTTGCCGTCATTCTCGGTGCCGACCTCGTCCACCATCTGCGGGCTGGGCTTGTATTGCCCGTCCTGGCCGAACAGCGTGTCGAACACCATGAAGCCGTGGTTGCGGGTGACGTAGGCCGTCGTCCACATCGGATCCAGCACCGCGAGATCCGCCTGCGGAATGAAGCGCAGCGTGCGCGCGGCCTGGGCCCGGCCGAGCGCCGGGGCGGCCAAGACGGCAGCGGCGGAGGCGATGAACGAACGACGCTGCACGATGGCCTGCTCCTGCGATGGACCGCTCCGGGCCGGGAGCAAACCATGCCGGGCAGCCCGGCGCCAGCGCCCGCCCGCCGGAGGCGAACGCGTCAGTGCCGGGCGCCGTTGGTCAGCCGGTCGAGGTATCCCAGCAGCAGCGCCGAGGCCACGAAGGTCAGGTGCAGCAGCATGAACCACATGACCTTGTCGTTGGCATACTCGGTGGCGTTCATGAACACCTGCAGAAGGTGGATCGAGGAGATCGCGACGATCGACGACGCCACCTTCACCTTGAGGCTGCCGGCGTCGAGCTTGCCCAGCCAGGACAGCTCGACCGACTTGGTTTCATCGAACCGGCCGACGAAGTTCTCGTAGCCGGAGATGATCACCATCACCACCAGCGACGCGACCAGGGCGGCGTCGATCAGCCCGAGGATGGCGAGGATCATCTGCTCCTCGGTCAGGTCCGCCACCGCGACCGCGAGCTTGGCCAGCTTCAGCAAGAACGCGCCGGCGTAAAGCGCCAACGACACCGCGAGGCCGGCGTAGAACACCACCAGCAACCAGCGGCTGCCCAACAGGATTTTTTCGATCAGCAGCTCGACGGACTTCATGCCACCCCCTTGCGGCGATCGTGGCCCGGCGGCCGGCCGCGAACAAGCGCGGCCGCGCCCGAACGTCGCGCGACCGGCGCAATGGGCGGCCCGGCGCGAATGGGTTACAGGTCGCGCATGCACGCACCGCCCAGACTTGCACCGCCGACACTTGCGCCGCCCAGGATCGTCGTGCTCATCCCGTGTTACAACGAGCAGGTCGCCATACCCCGCGTGGTCGCCGACTTCCGCGCCGCCTTGCCCGAGGCCGAACTCTACGTCTACGACAACAACTCAAGCGACGACACCGCCGCCGTCGCCCGCGCCGCCGGGGCCACCGTCCGCACCGAGATGCTGCAAGGCAAGGGCCACGTCATCCGCCGCATGTTCGCCGACATCGAGGCCGACTTCTACGTGCTGGTGGACGGCGACGACACCTACGACGCGGGTGCGGCGCCGCGCATGGTGCAGCACGCGATCGACGGCGGCCTCGACATGGTCAACGGCACCCGCGTCACCGACATCGAGGCCGCCTACCGCCCCGGCCACCGGCTCGGCAACCAGGTGCTGACCGGGCTGGTGCGGATCATCTTCGGCAACCGCATCACCGACATGCTGAGCGGCTATCGCGTGTTCTCCCGCCGGTTCGTGAAGTCGTTCCCGGCGCTGTCGGCCGGCTTCGAGACCGAGACCGAGTTCACCGTCCACGCGCTCGAGCTGCGCATGCCGGTCGGCGAGATCGTGACCCGCTACAAGGATCGCCCGGCCGGCTCGACGTCGAAGCTGCGCACCTACAGCGACGGCATCCGCATCCTGCGCACCATTGTCATCCTGGTGAAGGAGGAGCGGCCGCTGGCCTTCTTCACCGCGTGCGGAGCCTTGTTCGCGCTGGCTGGCCTCGGACTTAGCATCCCGGTCGTGGTCAACTACGTGCACACCGGCCTGGTGCCACGCCTGCCGACGGCGGTGCTGGTGGTGGGGTTGATGCTGCTGGCGGCGCTGTCGCTGACTTGCGGGCTGATCCTCAACTCGGTGGCGCGCGGCCGCAAGGAGATCAAGCGGCTCGCCTACCTCGCCATCCCGCCCCCGCCGCGGTCCGACGCGTGAGGCGGTTTTTCCTTCTGGCAATTTTGTTTCCCAGCCTGGCATGGGCCGAGGAGCCGCTGCGCATCGTCGGCGGCCCCGGGGGCGGCTGCATTGCCGGGGCGGTGGCGCTGCCGGAAGCGGGGCCCGGGTTTCAAACGATCCGTGCCAGCCGCAGCTTCTTCTGGGGCGCCCCCGGCACGATCGCGGCGCTGCAACTGCTCGCCCGCGAGGCCCGGGCGGCCGGCTTGCCCGACCTCTACATGAACGACATCAGCAAGCCGCGCGGCGGCCCGTTCCCCGGCGTGCACGCGAGCCACATGCTCGGTCTCGACGCCGACGTCTGGCTGGACGTGCGGCCCAAGCCGCCGCTCACGCCGGCGCAGCGCGATGGGCTCGAGGTGGATAGCCTGGTGCGTCCCGATGGCCGTGGCATCGATGCCGCGCGCTGGCGACCGCAGCATGAGGCGCTGATCAAGCTTGCCACGGGCCTGCCCGGGGTGGACCGGGTGCTGGTCAATCCCGCGATCAAGCGGCAGCTCTGCCTGACCGTCACCGGCGACCGGTCCTGGCTGCATGCCGTGCGTCCCTGGTATGGCCATGCCGCGCACATGCACATCCATTTCCACTGCCCGGCGAACCAGCCGGAATGCACCGACGCGGCGCCCCCGCCGCCCGGCGATGGCTGCGACGCCAGCCTGCAATGGTGGTTCGACCAGCTCGACGCCCCGCCCAAACCGGCACCGCCGCCGCGCCCGGTCGTGCTGCCGGCGGCGTGCGCGGCGATCATGGCGGGCCCGCCGGGGTGAGCAAAGGCCAGGGCTTTGCCCTGGACCCACCGGGGCCGCGGGCCCCGGGCCCCGGATTGCTAAGGCTTGCTTTTGGCTTTACCGACGGCTGGTCTTATGTCCCTTTCCCGCCTGAACCTTGGCGTTGCCCTCGCCGGGTTCTGCACCTTCATCAACCTGTATCCGACCCAGGCGCTGCTGCCGACCTTGGCGCAGGCGTTCAACACCAGCCTTGCCCATACCGGGCTGACGGTGACCGCTTCGCTGGTTGCGGTGGCGATCGTGGCGCCGTTCGTGGGCGGCATCTCGGACGCGCTCGGACGCCGGCGGCTGATCCTGGGCGCGGCGATGCTGCTGGCGGTGCCCACCCTGCTCGCGGCCGCCGCGCCGACGCTGACGTTGCTGATCGTGTGCCGGTTCGCGCAGGGGTTGCTGCTGCCGTTCATCTTCGCCGTGACCGTCGCCTATATTGCCGAGGAATGCCCCGGTCCGGCGGGAGTGCGCGCGACGGGCATCTACACCGTCGGCACCATCCTCGGCGGCTTCATGGGGCGCTTCATTGCCGGCTGGACGGCGCAGTTCGTGGGCTGGCGCGCGTCGTTCGTCGTGCTGGCCGGCGTCACCCTGGCCGCGGCCGCCGTCGTGTCGGTGTGCCTGCCGCGCGAGCGCAACTTCCGCCCGGCGCGCGGCGGCTGGCGCGGCAGCCTGGGCGGCTTCGGCGACCATTTCCACAACCGCCAGGTCATGGCGACCTGCGCCATCGGTTTCGCCGTTTTGTTCTCGGTCGTCGCCACCTTCACCTACGCCAACTTCCTGCTGGCGGCGCCGCCATACGGCCTCGGCCCGGCCCAGCTCGGCACGGTGTTCGTGGTCTACCTCCTCGGCGCGGTGGCGACGCCGATTGCCAGCCGGCTCACGCTGCGCATCGGCCGCAAGCGCACCGTGCTGCTCGGCGGCGTCGCCGCGGCTGCCGGGCTGCTGCTCACCTTGGCGCAGGGCCTCGTGCCGATCATCGCCGGCATGGCGCTGGTGGCGATCGGCATCTTCACCGAGCAGGCGCTGTCGATCGGCTACGTCGCCCTGTCGGCGCGGCAGGCCCGCTCCAGCGCGGTCGGGCTGTATGTCACCTGCTACTATGTCGGCGGCAGCCTGGGCGGCGTGCTGCCGGCTTGGATCTGGACCCATCTCGGCTGGCCCGGCTGTGTCGCCCTGGTTTTGCTTGTGCAAGCCGTCGCCATGGCCATCACCGGGCTGGTTTGGCCGCGCGACCCGGCTTTACCTTAGGACAGCAGGTCCCACCTATCGCGAACGCCGTACTGGAGAGCCGACCATGAACGTTGCCCTTATGCCCGCCAACGAGAAGTTCGCCATCGGCCAACCGGTGTCCCGCAAGGAGGATCCGGTGCTGCTGCGCGGCGACGGCCGGTATAGCGACGACCAGAACCTGCCCGGGCAGCTTCATGCGGTGATCGTGCGCAGCCGCTACGCGCACGGCACACTGCGCGGCGTCGACGCCGACGCGGCCCGTGCGATGCCGGGCGTTCACGCAATCCTGACCGCTGCCGAGTTGCGGGCGGGCGGCATCAAGCTGATGCAGGCCGCCGCCGGCAAGAACGCCGATGGCAGCCCCACCCCGACCCCGCCGCAAATGGCGTTGGCGGAAGGCCGCGTCCGCTATGTCGGCGACCCCGTGGCGATCGTGGTGGCCGACACCGCGGCGCAGGCGCGCGACGCCGCCGATGCGGTGCTGCTCGACATCGACCCGCTGCCGGCTGTCACCACCGCCCGCGCCGCCGCGGCGCCGGGCGCGCCGGTCCTGCACGAGGCCGCGCCGGGCAACCTCGCGATGCTGTATCATCACGGCGACGCCGAGAAGGTGGCGGCCGCTTTCGCCGGGGCAGCACACGTGACCCGGCTGTCGATCCGCAACAGCCGGATCGTCGTGGCCGCGATGGAGCCGCGCTCGGCGCTGGCCCATTACGACGAGGTGGACGGACGCTACACGCTGCGGCTCGGCTGCCAGGGCGTGTTCGGCCTGCGCAATTCGCTGAAGAACGTGCTGGGCGTGCCGGTCGAGCAGGTCCGGGTGCTGACCGGCAACGTCGGCGGCTCGTTCGGCATGAAGGCCTCGGTCTACCCGGAATATCCGTGCCTGCTGTTCGCGTCGAAGCTGCTCGGCCGCCCGGTGAAGTGGACCGACGAGCGGTCGGACTCGTTCCTCAGCGACAGCCACGGCCGCGACCACGAGTGCGACGCCGAGTTGGCGCTCGCCGCCGATGGCAAGATCCTGGCCATGCGCTTCGACGTGTATGGCAACCTCGGCGCCTACCTCAGCAACGCGACCACGCTGCCGCCCACCGGCAACACCATGAAGAACTCGATCGGCGTGTACGCGACGCCGCTGATCGAGGTGACCTCGCATTGCATGTTCACCAACACCACGCCGGTCGGCCCTTATCGCGGCGCCGGGCGGCCCGAAGGCAATTACTACATGGAGCGGCTGATCGAGACGGCCGCCGCCGAGATGGGCATCGACCGCGTCGAGCTGCGCCGCCGCAACCACATCCAGCCGGAGCAGATCCCCTACACCACGCCGGCCGGCACCATCTACGACAGCGGCGACTTTCCGGCCGTGCTCGACGACGCGCTAGCGGCGGCCGATTGGGACGGGTTCAACGAGCGCAAGCGTGAAAGCCGGGCGCGAGGCAAGCTGCGCGGGCGCGGCATCGGCCAGTACCTCGAGGTGACGGCGCCCCCGTCCAGCGAGATGGGCGGCATCCGGTTCGAGGACGACGGCACCGTCACCATCGTCACCGGCACGCTGGACTACGGCCAGGGCCACGCCTCGCCGTTCGCGCAGGTACTGTGCGACCGCCTCGGCGTGCCGTTCGAGCAGGTGCGCCTGCTGCAGGGCGACAGCGACCAGCTCATCGCGGGCGGCGGCACGGGCGGCTCCAAGAGCATGATGACGTCGGGCGCGGCGATCGTCGAAGCCAGCGCTATCTGCATCGAGCAGGGCCGCCGTGCCGCTTCGGCGGTGCTGGAGGCCGCGGTCGCCGACATCGAGTTCGAACGCGGCCGCTTCGTCGTGGCCGGCACCGACCGCGGCGTCGGCATCATGGAGTTGGCGGCGCAGTCGCCCGGCGCGCTCGACGTGAAGCACATCCACGAGGGCGGCCCCAGCGCCTATCCGAATGGCTGCCACGTCTGCGAGGTCGAGGTCGATCCGGAAACCGGCGTGACCGAGGTCGTGCGCTACAACATGGTCAACGATTTCGGGGTCATGGTGAACCCGATGCTGGTCGAAGGTCAGGCGCAGGGCGGCATCGTCCAAGGCATCGGCCAGGCGCTGCTGGAAGCAATGGCGTACGACGAGGACGGCCAGCTGCAGACCGGGTCGTTCATGGACTACGCGCTGCCGCATGCGGTGCACGCGCCGAACATGCCGATGAACAGCCACCCGGTGCCGGCCAAGACCAACGTGCTCGGAGCCAAAGGCTGCGGCGAGGCAGGCTGTGCCGGAGCGCTGCCGAGCGTGATGAACGCGCTGGTGGACGCGCTGCGGCCGCTCGGGATCGCCCACATCGACATGCCGGCGACGCCGCTCCGGGTCTGGCAAGCCATCCAGGGAGCCGAGGTCAAGCAGGCGGCCTGATTTGGGCCGCACGGCCGCCAAATTCGGGCCGGACAGGCGGAGTACGACCGTCGTGCTAGTGTGACCGGGTGGGCTATGGCCCGCCCGGTCAACGACGAGGAACCGCCGCCTATGCCGACGATCAAGTACCGCTCGCTGCATCCGAACCAGGTGCCCCGGCGCGTCAAGCTCGACATACCGGGCTGGGCCGGGGAGCAGCAGCCGCGGGCGGACGGCTCGCACGAGCAGCCTTGGCATTGCATCCCGTTCACCGAAGCAGCGCGGGCGGGCGTGGAAGTGCCCTACCCGTTCGCATCCGAACTGCGCGTCACTACGCGTGGCGGGGAGCTCCTGTTCGAAGACGAAGCGGCGCCGGAGGGGGAAGCGCCCCCGTTCCGCAGCTTCGGCCGCGACTACTTCACCTACCAGATCGCCCTCGACCTCAAAGTCGCCCCCGAGTTCGCCATCAAGGTCGAAACCCACCCGCGCTTCTACACCGACACGACGAACACCGTGCCGATCGCGGTGCCCGCCATCATCCGGGCATGGTGGCCGATGATCTACTTCGTGGTGTTCAAGTCGCCTGTCGAGGGCCAGACCCACATCTTCCGGCCCGGCGAGCCGATGCTGCTGATCTCGTTCACCCCGGCCGACGACAAGCCCGAGATCGTGCCGATGCCGGAAGAGGAAGCCGCCGAACGCGAACTGCAATCCCGCCGCATCTACGCAAGCCGCAGCACCCTCTCGGCCGACTCGCAATGGACGTCGTCCACCGACACGGTGTTCGATGGGACCTATCGCCGGCTTTCCGGCGCGGCCAAGTCGTCGAAAACCTGACGCAACGCCGCCCCCCGATCCACTCGGGGGGCGGCGGCCGTTCAGACCGGCTTGGGCGCGTCGCCCAGGAACAGCGCGCCGTGATGGTGGTGGTGGTGCCGGCGCGGCGGCGGACGGCGATGGGTGCGATGATGGTGATGGTGGTCGTCGCGATATTGCACGGGCACGACGGCGCCCTCCGCCTCGGCCAGCAGCGCGTCCGACGCGGGCAGCAGCGACGCGGCGTTCGGGATCGGCTTCAGCAGATCGGCATACGCGCCAGCCTGCATCACTTGGTGGATCGGCGGCAGCGGCGCCGCATCGGCCGGGGCGGGGGCGGCCGCCGCCAATGTTCCCATTGCGCCCAGCAGTCCGGCAATCGTCTTGTCCATACGGGTATGTCCTAGCTCAAAAAAGTTCGCCCGGATTGGAGCGGGGCGTGCGCTCGCAATCCGGGCCGGTCCGCTTCTGCTTGGGCGCCCCTCTCAGCGGATGAACACGCCGACGCCGGGCCCCACGTAGCGGTGGTGATGGTGGTGGTGGTGGTAGACCGGCCGGCGATAGTACGCATGGTGATGATGATGCCGGTACACCGGGCGACGATAGAAATCGTGATGATGATGATGGTGGTGCCGGTAATAATACTGCACCTCCATCAGCTGCGCGGGCGCCTCGGCCGCACGCGCGTCGGACTCGCGCAACAGCGAAGCCGCATTCGGGATCGGCTTCAGCAGATCGGCATAGGAGGCGGCGTGCATCGCATCGTCGATGCCCGGCGCGACCGCCGGTGCCGCTTCCGACGGCGACATGGCCGCCAACGTCCCGACGGCGCCGATGAGCCCGGCAATAGTCTTGTCCACGGCGAACTCCCCTGTTCTCGATCGTTGGCCGGACCGGTGATCGGGCGGGCCTTGACGATCCATTAACGAGGTAGATCGGTCGGGCGTTCCCACGAATCCAGTGCTGCCACGAAATGACCTTCGGTGTGGCCGGATCGTGGCGGCCTACCGGTTCGGCCGCCGACGCACGCCGGGGCGGACGTGCTGGAACGGCAAGGTGGCCGGGTCGGCGACCACCGGGCCAGGCGCGGCGGCCACCAGGACCGTCCGGGCGATCGGCCCGAAGTCGGCGCGGAAGTGCACCGAGGACTTCAACGCCAGGATCGAGACGCCGGACGGCTCGACCCCGACATGACGCAGGATCGCCTGATCGTGCGCCTGCATCTTGCGGCTGACGACCATGACGCGGATGCCCGGCTCGAACTCCACCAGCGCAGTCGGACCGAGCGCGGCCGGGTTGCCGGCCGAGATCGGCCCGGTCAGGGTGAAATGCCCGTCCGTCAGGCACAAGACCCGGGCTCTGGCCGCGAACGGCACGCCGTCGGACTTGCCGCCCAGCACCAGCGGGAGCTCCGCCCCTGCCCCGGCCCGATGGCAGGCCGCGGCGCTTTCGGCGTCATTGATCAAGCACAGCACGGCGCCGCTGGCGCGCTGCCGCACCAATTCGGCCAGCAAGCCGGTGGTGTCGCCGTGGCCGCCGCCGCCGGGGTTGTCCTGGGTGTCGGCGATCACGACCGGGCCGCCCGGCCCGGCGGCAGCGATCGCCTGCGCCACCGCGGCGCCGGCCTCGGGCACCGGGATCGCAAACGTCGGCTCCCGCGCATCGACCTCGGCCAGCAGCCGGTCCGCGGCCGCGTCGGCGGCCGCTTGTGTGCCGGCGTAGGCGCAGATGGCCGCGCCGCAGCCCGGAAAGTCGGCATAGGGAAAGCCGAAGCACCAGGCGATCTCGGCCGCGCCGGTCTCCGCCAGGATCGCCTCGCGGGCCGCCATGACCGGCTGCATCGGCGGCGTCAGCGTGCATTGGCTGGTGATCGGCGTCCAGAAATCGACGGCGCGGAACGCCTTGGCGAACGGCCGGCCACGCTCGATGCGGGCCAGCAGCAGCCGCATCGCCCGCGCGCCGGCCGCCCGCATGTCGACGTGCGGGTAGGTCAGGTACGGCGACAGCGAGTCCGACCGCGCCGCCATCTCCGCCGTCATGTTGGCATGCGGGTCGAGGCTGGTCGCGACAGGCACCTCGCCGACGATGGCGCGCACCCGGCGCAGCAGCTCGCCCTCGGCGTCCGGGAAGCTGTCGGCCAGCGCCGCGCCGTGCAGGTCGAGGTAAACGCCGTCGAGCGGCGCCGCGCGCGCGAGGCCCGAACAGATCAGCGCCGCGATCAACTCGAACGCCTGGTCCTGCACCGGACCGGCCGGGTTGGCGATGCACCAGGCGAGCGGCAGCAGCTCGACCTCCGCCTCATCGGCGACGGACAGCGCGCCGCCGATCGCGTTCGGGCTGCCTTGCAGGGTTGGCAGCAGGGCTGGCCCGTACACCAGGCCGGGGAAGCCGCCGGGGTTGACGAAATCGTCGAAGGTGGTGGGGCGTGGAGCGAAGGAATGGCTTTCGTGCAGGAATCCGCCAACCGCAATCCGCATCGCGCCGCTCCGTTATCCGTGACGCCGTCCGGTATAGGCGGCCGGGATCGTGGCGAACATCGTCCGGTCGCCGGTAGACATGCCCGGCGACCCTGGTAGCGTGACCCGATCGGGAACAGGACGGGACGCCGGATCGAATGCGAGTGTTCTGGGACCCGGTGCAGCTCCGCCACCATCCCCGTTTCTTCCTGCAGCGCGGCCGGGTGCGGCCGAACTTCGAGGTGCCGGACCGTGCCACGGCGTTGCTGGACGGGGTACGGGCGCTCGGGCTGGCGCCCACGCTGCCGCCGGACGCCGAACTCGAGGCCTTGGCGACGGTGCACAGCGAGGCATACCTCGAGTTCCTGCGCGACGGCCCGGCCGCCTGGGAGGCGCTGCCGGAGCACGGACCCGAGCTGGTTGCGAACATCCATCCGGCACCGGAGATGGTCGCCAATGGGGCGCAGCCGGGCCCGACCGTGATCGGCCGGCTCGGCTGGTTCACCGCCGACACCTCCTGCCCGATCGCGCCCGAGACCTGGCCCGCGGCGTTGGCGGCGGCAGCCGGGGCGCTGGCGGCGGCGGATGAAGCCGCCGAAGGCCGCCACGCCTACTCCCTCGCCCGACCGCCCGGCCACCATGCCTATGCCGCCCGCGCCGGCGGGCATTGCTACGTCAACAACGCCGCCCTCGCCGCCGAGCGCTTGCGCGCCCGCGGCGCCGACCGGGTCGCGGTGCTCGACATCGACAGCCACCACGGCAACGGCACGCAAGGCATCTTCTGGGACCGCGCCGACGTGCTGTTCGTGTCCCTGCACGGCAACCCGGCCGGTTACTATCCGTGGTATGTCGGTCATGCCGGGGAGCGCGGAGCCGGGACCGGGCGCGGCTACAACCTGAACTTCCCGCTGCCGCAAGGCGCCGGCGACGAACCGTGGCTCGGGGCGCTGGCCGACGGCTTGTCGGCCATCCGCGGCTTCGGCCCGGACGCCTTGGTGCTCAGCCTCGGCTTCGACGCCAGCGAGCACGAACCGCTCGGCTTCCTGCGGGTCACGGCGGACGGCTTCGCCCGGGCCGGCGCACTGATCGCCGGCCTCGGCATACCCACCGCGATCGTGCAGGAAGGCGGCTACAACACCGATCTGCTCGGAGCCCTGCTGGAGCGGACCCTCAGGCCATTCAACTAGGTCGAAGACGGATCAGGGTCCGGCTCCCGAGGCCCCGGCGAGTCGAGGGCAGAGCCCTCGAACTCACTCAGCACATCGACACCGACGGTGCGCATCGACACAAGCCGGAACCGCGGCATCGCCGCCAGTGCCGCCACCCCGAAGGCCTGCGCCGCCGGCAGCCCATCGCCACCCATCACCCCCGGTGCGTGGAACCAAGCGATCCGGTCGACCAGGCCCGCACCGAGCAGCGCGGCCGCCACCCGCGCGCCCCCTTCCACAAGCACGCGCGTCAGGCCCGCCGCGCCCAGCGCCTGCAAGGCCGTCCCGATCTCGCCGCCGGGCACGGGAAGCAAGCGCACCCCGGCCGCGGTGAGGGCCGCCTGCCGGACCGGGTCGGCCCCCGGGCCGTGCAGGATCCAGGTGGCCGACTCGCACGCCGTGGCGGCCACGGTCGCCGTCAGCGGCGTGCGCAACGTGCGATCCAGCACGATCCGCACCGGTTGAGTCCGGCGGTAGCCATCGATGCGGCAGGTCAGCGCCGGGTCGTCGGCCAGCACCGTGCCGACCCCGGCCAGGACCGCGTCATGCGCACCCCGCAACGCATGCGCGGCCCGGCGCGCCTCCGGCCCGGTGATCCACTGACTTTCGCCGCCGGAGGTTGCGATCCGCCCGTCGAGCGTGGTCGCCAGCTTCAGCGTCACCAACGGCCGGCCGCGCCGCACCCGGGACAAGAATCCCGCCTGCAGAGCTTCGGCCTCGGCGGTCAACACGCCTTCGGTCACGGCGACGCCGGCTGCCCGGAGCCGCGCGATGCCGGCCCCGTTCACCCGGGGGTCCGGGTCGCCGCATGCGACCACCACCCGCGCCACTCCGGCGGCGATCAGCGCATCGGCGCAGGGCGGCGTGCGGCCGTGATGGCTGCAGGGCTCGAGCGACACATAGGCGGTGGCCCCCCGGGCCGCCTCGCCGGCCTCCGTCAGCGCCACGACCTCGGCGTGCGGGCGTCCGCCGGGCTGGGTCACGCCGCGCGCCACCACGCGGCCGTCGCGCACGAGGACGCAGCCGACGCTCGGGTTCGGCCAGGTCTGCCCCAGGCCGCGCCGGGCCAAGGCGAGGGCGGCCCGCATATGGGCCGCGTCAACGGCGTCGGTCACTCGCCGGGTTCATCCAATGAGCCAAGAAAATCCTCGAAGTCCCTGGCTTCACGGAAATCCCGATACACGCTGGCGAAGCGCACATAGGCGACGGCGTCCACTTCGCGCAGCACTTCCATGACCGCCTCACCCAGCCGCTTGCTGGGAATGTCGCTCTCGCCGGATGCTTCCATCTGGCGGACGATGCCGTTGACGATCTGCTCGACGCGTTCTTCCTGCACCGGGCGCTTGCGCAGCGCGATCCGGATGGAGCGGGCCAGCTTGTCCCGGTCGAACGGCACCCGGCGGCCATCGGCCTTCAGCACCGTCAGCTCACGCAACTGCACCCGCTCGATGGTGGTGAAGCGCTGGTTGCAGGCCGCGCACTGCCGGCGGCGGCGGATGCTGGACCCGTCGTCGCTCGGCCTGCTGTCCTTGACCTGTGTGTCCTCGTGTCCGCAGAACGGGCAGCGCATCGCCTAACGCGTGAGATTGCCGCCCACATACATGGGGAAGCGCGCGCACAGCGCCTGCACACGGGCGCCGACGGCCTGCTCGACGGCGGTGTTGCCATCCTCGCTATTGGAGCGCTGCAGCCCTTCCAGCACCTCGTTGATCATCAGCCCGACTTCGCGGAACTCGGCCGCGCCGAAGCCGCGCGAGGTGGCGGCGGGCGTGCCGAGGCGGATGCCGGAGGTGATGGCGGGCTTGGCCGGGTCGAACGGGATGGCGTTCTTGTTGCAGGTAATGTGGGCTCGCTCCAGGCTCGCCTCGGCCGCCTTGCCGGTGGTGTTCTTGGGCCGCAGGTCCACCAGCATGAGGTGGCTGTCGGTGCCGCCGGTGACGATGTCGCAGCCCTGCTCCATCAGCGTCTCGGCCAGCAGCCGGGCGTTGTCCACCACGGCGCGCTGATACAGCTTGAACTCCGGCCGCAACGCCTCGCCGAACGCCACCGCCTTGCCGGCGATGACATGCATTAGCGGCCCGCCCTGCAGGCCGGGGAACACCGCCGAATTGAACTTCTTGCCCAAGTCGAGGTCGTTGGACAGGATCATGCCGCCGCGTGGGCCGCGCAGCGTCTTGTGCGTCGTTGTGGTGGTGACATGCGCGTGAGGGACAGGGCTCGGGTACACCCCGGCCGCCACCAGCCCGGCGAAATGCGCCATGTCCACCAGGAAGAACGCCCCGACCTCGTCGGCCACCCGCCGGATCCGGGCGAAGTCGATGGTGCGCGGATAGGCCGAGCCGCCGGCGATGATGAGCTTCGGCCGCTCGGTGCGGGCCATCTGCTCGAGCTGGTCGTAGTCGAGCAGGCCGTCCTCGGCGCGGACCCCATACTGCACAGCGCGGAACCACTTGCCCGACAGGTTCGGCGCGGCGCCATGGGTCAAATGCCCGCCGGCGGCGAGGCTCATCCCAAGGATGGTGTCGCCGGGCTTTATCAAGGCGAGGAACACCGCCTGGTTAGCTTGCGCTCCGGAGTGCGGCTGGACGTTGGCATACTCGCAGCCGAACAAAGCGCGGGCGCGGTCGATGGCCAGCTGCTCGGCCTTGTCCACCTCGAAGCAACCGCCGTAGTAGCGGCGGCCCGGATAGCCCTCGGCATACTTGTTGGTCAGCACCGAGCCTTGCGCCTCGAGCACGGCCGCGGACACCACATTCTCGCTGGCGATCAGCTCGATGCCGTCCTGCTGCCGGCGCAGCTCGCCGGTGATGGCGGCGGCGAGTTCCGGGTCACTCTCGGCGAGCGGCGCCGAGAAGAAGCGTGCGATGCTAGCGACGGCGGTTTGTTCGTTCATTCCCCGATCCTTTTTTTAGCCGTGGCTCAACAAGGGCTTCGCAATCTGGCCTCCGCACCGCCCGGGCGCCTGCCGACTATGGCGCGGCCGGCAACGGCTCCGGGTTCGCGGCCAGCGTGCGGAGGTAGTCGATCACGTCGGCCCGCTGCTTAGGGTCGGTGATGCCGGCAAAGGTCATCTTCGTCCCCGGCGCGTAGGCCGCCGGCTTGGTCAGCCACTTGTCGAGCTCGTCATAAGTCCACTTGGTGCCGGCATGGCCCTTGAGCGCGGCGGAGTAGGCGTAGCCCTGCATATGCTCGCCGATACTGCCGCCCACCACGCCATACAGATTCGGCCCGATGCCGGCCTTGCCGCCCTCGTTGAACGAGTGGCAGGCGATGCAGCCGAGCTTGGTGGTGTCGGCCTGCCCGGCCTTCGGGTCCGCGGCGGCCATGCGGACGTTGATTGGCTCGTTGCCTGCGGGCGCCGCACCGCCCGGCTTCGGCGCGCCGGCGGCGGCCGGGGTCGCTTCCGCCGTCTTTGCCGGCGCGGCCGGCAACTCGACCGGGTTGGCCGACAAGCTGCGCAGATAAAGGATGATGTCGGCGCGCTTCTTCGGATCGGCCAGGCCGGCATAGCTCATCTTGGTGCCGGGCGCATAAGCGCTGGGCTTCTTCAGCCAGTCGCTCAGCTCGTCGAGTGTCCAGGGTCCGGTCTTCGACTTCAGCGCCGCCGAGTAGGCAAAGCCTTCCATGTGTCCGTGCGGCGCGCCGACCACGCCGTAAAGGTTGGGGCCGACGCCGGCCTTGCCGCCTTCGTTGAAGGAGTGGCAGGCGACGCAGCCCTGCGCCTTCACCCCGGCCTCGCCGCGGCCCACGTCGGCGGACGCCAGCAACGCGGCCACCGGCGGCTCCGGCGCGTTGCCGGCGGCTTCGGCGCCGCCCGCCTCGCTGTTGGGCATGTCGATCTTGATGGCCGATTCGTGCAGCCGGGTCGGCCGGACCAGCACGTTGCTCAGCAAGCTGGCCCCCGAAAAGGCGATACCCGCCAGCAACACGGCGGCAAAGGCCTTGGTGGTTTCCAGACTGTCCATACTCACGCCGCTCCCGACCGCATCCGATGCCCCGCACAGGGGCGTCGCCTAAATAACGCGCTGGGATGAAGCTGGGCAAGGGCGGGCGGCTGTCCAGTCCGCCCGCCGATGCTTTTTACCTCGAGTCAGGGATTCGAGCTGACCGTGGTGGTCGACGTCGTCCGCAACTCGGGGAAGTCCTTGGACATCTTGGCGCCATAGAGCGGCTTGTAGACGCCCTGGTGGCAGGTGGCGCAACCGACCTTGGCGACGTCGCCGGCAGTGCCCTTGCGCACGGCCGGGAACACGTCCTGCAGCGACAGCAGGTAGTTGTTGTTGACGTCCCGGACCATCCGGATGCCGTGCCAGGCCGTGACCCGCTGCGGCGTGCTCTGCTCCCAATCGCCGAACGCCCGGCTGTTGTGGCAGTAGGTGCAGTTCACCCCGAGCGACTGCGAGAAGTGGATCATCAGCGCATAAGTCCACTCGGTTTCCTTGATCGAGTGGTTGTCCGTGCCCGGCAGCGCCCGCTCGGCCTGCACGCGGATGTCGTGGTCTTCGAGCAAATAGGGCGTGAACGGGTCGTACGGCAGCGACGAGTTGTTGATCGCCGGCGCCGGCCGGTTCTGCCCGGTGTCGGTCTCGGCCATGCCGCCCTTGATGCGCGGACCGGGGTCGGAGAAGTAGATGTTGCTCGGAACCGGGTTGCCGCGGTGGCAGGTGTAGCAGGTGACGCCGGTTTCCTGGACGTGCGAGCTCCAGTTGGCGTTGATGTTCTGCGTCATCTGGATCATCCGCCGCGCCACGACCTTCGTGTAGAGGCTGTCCTCGGCCATGTTAGCGGTGTTGTGGCAATAGGCGCAGCCTTGCGTCGGCGACACCCAGTTGGTCAGCGACACCATGAGCCGGGTAAACTGCCCGACGCTGAGGTTTTGCAGCACCTGCACGTTCTTATAGACCTGGCCCGCCTTCGGCCCGGCCGCCGGCGCCTGCGGCAGCGATGCCGGGACCACGTTGGCCGCCAGCGACGCTTGCAGCGTTGCCGGATGCACCTCCTGCTGCATGGCCGTGCCGCGGAAGCCCCGCTGGATCGATTGCACCGGCGGCCGCTCGAAGCTGAACAGCAGCACGATGGTGATCAGCGCCAGGGTGCAGACGCCGATGAGGCCGAATGCGGTCTTGAAGCCGGGGTTCATCGCACGCCTCCGGTCGGATCGGTCAGCGCCGGGTCAACGACCGGGCCGAACACCAGAGGATAAGGTGCGGCAATGCCGTGCTTCACGCCCCACATATACCAGTTATCCACCACCGTGCCGGTCAGCAGGATGCCGATCCCGCCCGTAAGTGGGCAGAGTACCGCAAACCACCAGGCCCAGCGATGGATGCTTTCGGCGCTGGCGCAGAAGCCCATCGTCCAGCGCCAGAACAGCGCCCCGCGCTCGAAAGCGGTGCCGCGGTCAGCGATCTGCTCGAGCTCGCGTTCGCCGCCGAAGCGGCTGATCGCCAGCACCGTCGCCCCGTGCATGGCGAACAGCAGGGTCGAGCCATACAGGAACACGATCGAAAGCATGTGGAACGGATTGTAGAACAAGTTGCCGTAGCGGATGGAGAATGCCGCCGTCCAATCGAGGTGCGGGAAGATGCCGAACGGCACCGCCTCGGCCCAGCTGCCCATCAGCACCGGCCGGATCAGGCCGAGCACCAAGTAGAGCCAGATCGCCGCCGCGAACGCCCAGGCGACATGCGTGCCCATGCCGAGCGAGCGGGCCCGGCTGTACACCCGATACCACCACAGCAGGATCGACGTGGTCAGGAAGAACCCGGCCATCAGCCACCAGCCGCCCTCGGCCAGCGGCGGGATGTGCAGGCCGTATTTCGGCGCCGGTGGTTCCAGCGCCAGCCAGAACAGCTGGCGCACGAACTGCACCGGGTCCCAGCCGACCGAAGCCCACATGTTGAGGCCGATGATCTCGAAGGCGGCAAAGCCGAAGATCAGCGAGGCGATGCCCGAGGCGCCGAGATACATCGGTCCGACCTGCGCATCGCCGATCACGCCGAAGAAGTGGATGAAGAACGGCTTGCCGGTGCGGGTCCAACTCGTGGTCGTCAGCGGCACCCCGGCATAGGCCGGGCCGCGCACCTGCACGCGGGTGAAGAGGTTCTGGTACTGGGCCATGACGTGGCCTCCCCCTTTATCTTGTGATCACACGCTTGGGACGGGCTTGCTCAGCCGCCCCAGATCGGCAGGTTCAGCCACCAGCCCCACCATTCCGGCCAGCCGCGGGTCCAGAACGGGCCGGAGATCACGATGCACACCGCACTCCAGAACCCGGCCGACAGCGCCAGGAACAGGCCGAGCCGGTGGATGCCGAGCGTGCCGATCGACCAGCCGATGGTGTCGCGGAAGAACGTGTTCTCGTGCTCGGCCGACTTGTACACCTCGCCGTTGGGCGGGTTGGCGGCCGACAGCACCAGGCCGCCATGCATGCTGAGCGCGAGCGTGGTGGTGAAGAAGAACGTCACCGCCAGCATGTGCGCCGGGTTGTAATGGAAGTGCAGGTATTGGTAGCCGGTGTTGGACACCCAATCGAGGTGGCTCAGGATCCCATACGGGAAGCCGTTGCCCCAGGCGCCCATCAGCAACGGCCGGATCACCACCAGCGTCACGTAGGCGAAGATGGCGACCCCGAAGGCGACCGGCACGTGGTAGCCCATGCCGAGCTTGCGGGCGATTTCCGCCTGCCGCAGCGCCCAGCTGACGAAGGCGCCGATCGCGCAGATGGTGATCACCTGCCACAGCCCGCCCTCGGCGAGCGGTGCGAAGCCGAGCCCGTAGCTGAGATCGGGCGGCGCGATGTTGATCCGCCACACGTTCCAGGTCGGCCCGATCGCCGCGCCGTAAATGATCAGCAGCGTGCCGAGAATGGAGAAGAACGCCGAAGTGACGCCGAAAAACCCGACGTAGAACGGACCAACCCAGAAATCGAACAGGTCTCCGCCCACCAGGGTCCCGCCCCGGACGCGATACTTTGCCTCGAACGTCATCATCGACATCGTTTCTCTCCTCCTCAGGCCCGGCGCCGCCAAGAGCCGCCGGCGGGACCGTCGAAGGCCCCGCAGGCGGCCGTGGTCATCTCGCCGGTGCCGGCATCGGCGCCACTTGCGCCGCGACCGAACGGGACGGTCCTTCGAGCCAGTTGAACCGGCTGGTGCTGAGCAGGATGAAGTGGATCAGCAGGGCCAGAACGAACAGGAACACGCCGAGTGCCACCAGCACGCGACGGGGATCAAACAGCAACCAAACGCGCCACATGGGACTATCCTCCGCTTAGGTGAGCATCGACTTGACGGCGTTCACGCCATCGATCAGCTCGGTGTAGCCGTTCGGCCCTGGCAGCCACGGGCGCCATTGCCAGACCAGCACGTGCGCGATGATCGCGATGACCGTGAACACGATGAAGCTCGTGACGAAGATGGAATGGAACTCACGCGCCTCGGAGTTGGTCAGGCCCGAGGTGGACCCTGTTCGGGTGGAAACGTCAGACATGTCGGGGTACCTCCACGTACCGGTTCGCCGCACCTCCCCGCGGCTTGGGGTCCCACCGCGGCAACCGCCGCGGCCTCGGACCCGCCGGCATCGCCGGAGGGCCACTTCCTGGCAGAGGCAGGCGCCTCATGCCGTCATCTCCATATTCTGGGCTTCCACGTCTTGGGCCTGCGTGGCCGGGTTCGCCGTCGCGAACCCGAGCTGCGCCGCCGCCCGCGCGCCCGTCACTCGGTCCTCGCCGGCCGCGCGGGCCGCCGCCTCAACCCGATCACGGGCCTGCTTGGCGGCGCTGATCCGCAGCAGGAACGGCGAGGCCTCGACGTGGCGGTCGAGCAACGTGAGCGCGTCCTCGTCCCACGGCGTCGCATTCCAGGCGGCGGCGCGGACCGGGGTCGGCTCGACCTGGTCCATCGTGGTGCTGAGCGGCAGGATGTGGAACAGCGCGTCGAACAGCGCATTGCAGTATTCCTGCACCAGGTAGCAGGCGCCGGCGTAGCCCATGAACGGCGTGCCGGTATGCCGCCGGACGATCGCGCCCGGGAACGACGCCGGAATGAAGTGGCAGCGCGCGCCCTGCTCGGCGGCATACATCCGCTCGTTAAACGAGCCGTACAGCACCATCGGCGGCTTGGTTTTCAGCATCTCGCGGACGGCTTGGTTGTCCGGCTTCACCCCGGCGGTGCGCTCGACATGGAAGGTGCAGGGAATGCCGAGCTCACCTTCGAGGAAGCCGACGAGACCGCGGGCGTAGGTTGCGGTCGCGACGACCGCGAAGCTGGCGCTGGCAAAGAAATCCTGGGTGACGGAGCGCCAAAGGTCCCAAACCGGCTTGATGGTGGTGTGCTTCTCGCGCTCGATGAACGGCTCCGGGTCGAGCCCGACGAGCTCGCCCAGCTTGCGGAGGAAGTTGGTGGTAGCGAAAATCCCGATCGGCGCCTGCAGATATGGCCGGTCGAGCTCCTCGCATAGGCCACGGCCGAACTCACGATACATGCAGATGTTGACGTCGGCGTCCGGCAGCTTGGCGACGTCGTCGATGTGCGAGCCGAGCGGGAACACCAGGTTGATCTCGCAGCCGATGCCCTCGACCAAGCGGCGGATCTCGGCCAGGTCCGACGGCATGTTGAAGGTGCCGTAGATCGGGCCGATGATGTTGACGCGGGGCTTGACGCCATCTTGCCGGGCCGGCCTCGGCCTGATCTTCGTGCGCTTGGCCCCGAACTCGCTCCACAGCCAATAGATCGCGCGGTCGGCCGCCTGCCACTGGTCCTCGTCGATGGTGCGCGGGATGAAGCGCGTAAGGTTGCTGCCCTCGGGCGTCACCCCGCCGCCGATCATCTCGGCAATGCTGCCGGTGACGACGACGCTCGGCAGCTCCTGGTCGCCGGTGGCCGCCGCCCGGCGCAGCGCGCCCTCGGTGCCGTTCATCGACAGGCTGTCCTCGTCGAGCCCGGTCACCACCACTGGCAGCTCGTGCGGCGGCAGCCCGTCGGTGTAGTGCAGCACCGCCGTGACCGGCAGGTTCTCGCAGCCGACGGGACCGTCGATCACCACCCGCAGGCCGCGGATGGCGGTGAAGGCGTAGACCGCGCCCCAATAGCCGCCGGCCCGGTCGTGATCGAGCACCAGCATCTAGCTGCCCACCGCTTCGACGGACTTCTTGGCGGCCGCCCGCTGCTTGCGCATCCGCTCACGCGACCCGGCTGGCTCGACCGGCTTGTCTTTCCAGCCATAGCCGGCCGTCGTGCCGGCACCGACGCCCTCGAAGAAGCTGACCATGCGCCCGAACCGCTCGGCGCCGCGCGTCTGCGCCGCAACGATGCCCGCGAGCGAGGCGGCGCCGGCCGGCCCGAACAGCGGCCGGGCCGAGACCATGTTGGTGAAATAAAGCGCGGGAATGCCGAGCTCCTTGGCCTTCTGCACCAGCGGCGTGGTGCCGAGCGCCAGGGTCGGCCGCACGTCCAGCATCGCGGCCACGTCCTGCTCGAGCGAGGCGCGATACTGCACGTGGGTGCCCTGCGCTTCGAGCCATTCGCGGTCCGCGTCGCTCCATTCGGTGCGCGGGCAGGCGGTGCCGACATAGGGCACCTCGGCGCCGGCTTCGATCAGCAGCCGCGCCACCAGCAGCTCCGAGCCCTCATACCCGCTGACTGTGATCCGCCCCGCAATCGGTGCCGCATCCAGCGCGGCCCGGATCGCCGGCAGGAAACGAGCCTTCGCGGCATCAGAACTTGTGCCCGTCGCGCCCGCGACCGCGTCGAGCCACGCGGCGGTGCCCTCGACGCCGACCGGCCCCGAACCCACCACCGGCCGCCCGGCGGCATGGAATTCCCGGACCGTCGCCGTGTAGAACGGGTGCACCGCGGCAGCCACCGCGCAGTCGAGTGCGGCATACTGGTCGCGCCACTCGCGCGACGGCAGTGCGGGCGCCACCCCCAGCCCCATCGGCGCCAGAAGTGCGGAGATGCCCGGCGGGTCGCCGGGGAACAGCTCGCCGATCATGGCCACCGTCGGCACGCTTGAAACCGTCGCCGGCCGAGCGACCGGCCCGTGCTCGGCCTCGGTGCGGGCGAAGCGCAGCATGGCGCCGGCCAGCACGTCTTTTGCTTCGGCATGGGTCGGCACGCCGAAGCCGGGCACGTCGATGCCGATCACCCGCACGCCGTCGATCTGCCGCGGCAGCCGGTCGAGCGGCACCCCGGAGGCGGTCGGCACGCACAGGTTGATCACCACCACCGCGTCGTAGTCGGCGGGCTTGGCCATCTGCTGCACGGCGTCGCGGATGTCCTCGTAGAGCTGCCCGCGCACCAGCGTTTCGGAGTTGAACGGCACGTAGCCGACGCTGCGCCGGGCGCCGTAGAAATGCGCGGTGAAGGTCAGGCCATAGACGCAGCAGGCGGAGCCGCTGAGGATGGTGGCGGTCCGCTTCATGCGCAGCCCGACCCGCAGCGCGCCGAAGGCCGGGCACATGGACTGCGGCTGATCGTGCGGGCCCATCGGGTAGTCGGCCGCGAGTTTTGCAAGTCACTTCGCTCTTGCCCGCCGCCCGGGCCGCGTCACGCAACGTCTCGCGGCCGCCGTGGCAGCCCGATCCCGTGGCAGGAGGAATGGACCCGTCCACGCTCACGCCCCCTCGTAGACCACTTCGAGCGACGGCTTCGTCAGCACGGTCGCCGCGCACATGTCGGCTTCGGTCGCGGGCGTCAGCACGACGTTGCGGCCGACCGCTTCACCCTTGAACAGGCCGAGCAGCGCGTCGTGGCTCAGCGGGGTGGGGCGCACCGGCGGCGCCGAGGCGACCTGCTCGGCGAGCGTCTCGAACATCGGCGCCCACTCGCTGCCGGGGCGGCCGATGATCTCGTAATTGGCGCTCTTCTTGCGGATGTCGTCGTTGGCGGGGATCGCCGACAGCACCGGGATGCCGGCCGCGGCGGCAAAGGCCTGCGCCTCGCCGGTGCCGTCGTCCTTGTTGATGACCATGCCGGCCACGCCGACGTTGCCGCCCATCTTGCGGAAGTAGTCGACCGCGGAGCAGACATTGTTCGCGACATACAGCGATTGCAGGTCGTTCGAGCCGACCACGATCACCTTCTGGCACATGTCGCGGGCGATCGGCAGGCCGAAGCCGCCGCACACCACGTCACCGAGGAAGTCGAGCAGGACGTAATCAAAGCCCCACTCGTGGAAGCCCAGCTTCTCCAGCAGCTCGAAGCCGTGGATGATGCCGCGCCCGCCGCAGCCGCGGCCGACCTCGGGGCCGCCGAGCTCCATCGCGAAGACGCCGTCGCGGATGAAGCACACGTCGCCGATACCGACCTTCTCGCCGGCCAGCTTCTTCTTCGACGATGTCTCGATGATGGTCGGGCAGGAGCGGCCGCCGAACAGCAGCGAGGTGGTGTCGGATTTCGGGTCGCAGCCGATCAGCAGCACGCGCTTGCCCTGCTGCGCCATCATGTAGCTGAGATTGGCCAGGGTGAACGACTTGCCGATGCCGCCCTTGCCGTAGATGGCGATGACCTGCGTCTCTTTCTTCGGCGCAACGGTGGACGGCGCGTCAGGCTCGATCGCCGCCTCGGCACGAAGGGCGTCGGTCATGCTGCCGGGGGTGCTGCCGAGGGGGCTGATCGCATTCATGCGCAGGCGCTCCAATCCAGGATCATCTTCAGGCAGCCGGCATCCTCGAACGCCGTCCGGTACGCGTCGGGCGCGGCATCGGCGCCGGCGCGGTGTGTGATCAGGCCCTCGAGATCGAGCGTGCCGGCGGCGATCCAATCGGCGACCGCGTCGAGGTCGGCGCGCTGCCACTGCGCGGCGACGCGGATGCGGGCTTCCTTCATGAAGGCCGGCGGGAAGGCGAAGCTCATCCGCTCGCTGTAGAAACCCGCCAGCACCACCTCGCCGCCCGGCGCCAGGCGCGCCACCAGCGCGTCGAGCAGCCCGGCGTCGCCGCTCGCGTCATAGATCGCGCGGTAGTCGCGGCGATCGTCCGCGCCCGGCGCCGTGACCTCGTAGCCGTGGGCGCCCCCGCTCCGGGCCGGGTTGGTTTCCCACACGACCGGCGCCGGGCCGCCATGCAGCAGCGTGAGCCGCGCCAGCAGGCGGCCGACCACGCCATGGCCGACGATCAGATCCGGCAACGCGTTCGGCGCCGACAAAGCGTGCTGGGCGGTCGCCGCCAAGGCCAGCAGGATACCCCGCTCGCCGAGCAACTCCGCGACCGGCACGACGCGCGCGCCCGGCACGACGAGGCGGGACGCGGTGGCGCCGAACAGGCCGCGGACCGCGCCGAAGCAGGTCGCGCCCGGAACGAACACCGTCGTGCCCCGCTCGATGCCGGCCGCATCACCCGCCGCGATCACCCGCCCCACGCTCTCGTAACCCGGCACCAGCGGATAGCCCATGCCGGGAAAATGCGGCATGCGGCCGGTGTAAAGCAGACGCTCGGTCCCGGTGCTGACACCGCTCCACCGCGTCTCGACGAGCACGTCGGCCGGGCCCGGCTCGGTGAGCGGCAAACGCGTCAGCGCCAGGCTCTGCGGTGCATCGAGGACGATTGCCTGCGTGAACATTGTTGCCCTCCCCCTCGCTGCTGCCCGGTTGCGCCGCTAGTTCCGGCTATTCTGGTGAGTCAGGTTATCCTGACGTCCCAATGTGTCAACGTTTATTTACATTCGACGTGTCAGGCCCGCGCCACGATGAGGCCCGTCTGCAACGGCGTGGCTGTCCGCCGCCTGCGCGCGGACCGGAATCCGGCGTCCAGCAGCATGCGGCGCAGCAAGCGCGGCGTACGAGCGCGACCGCTGCCCATCGCCAGCAAGTACATGCCGAAATAAGCGTCCCCCACCGTCTCGGCCCCGCGCACACCGGCCATCGGCTCGGCCAGCAGCAGCGTGCCGCCCGGCGGCAACGCGGCGCGAACGGCGCGCAGCAGCGTCATGGCAGCCGGATCGTCGTGGTCGTGCACGACCCGCACCAGCGAGATCAGGTCGGCGCCGCGCGGCAGCGCGTCCCGCATCATGTCGCCGCCGCGCACTTGGGCGCGGCCAGCGATCCCGGCCTCGGCGAATCGGGCGCCGGCCCGGGCGACCACGGCGGGCAGGTCGAACAGCATCACCTGCAGCGCCGGCGCCCGCGCCGCGGCGGCCACCAGGAACCGGCCGTCGCCGCCGCCGACGTCGAGCAGCAGGCGATGCCGCCGCACGTCGTAGGCGTCGAGGATCTCGGCCGCCACCAGCGGCTGCGACGCCGCCATCAGCTCGGAATAGGCCGCCACCTGCTCGCCTCCGAGCGCGCTCGGCGCGCCCGTCCCGGCATAGCCCCACAAGCCGGCCAGCGTGCCGCGGCCTTCCCGCAGCAGCCGCACCGGGTCGGCGAGGTCGGCGTAGAGTGCGCCGTGGTGCTTCACCATGGCCGCGACGGCCGGGTTGCCGACCATCGCCGCGCCCAGCGAGCCCAGGCCCCAGGCGCGGCCCCGCCGCTCCACCAGCCCGAGCGACCCGGCGGCGGCCAGCAGCCGCTCGACCGCGGCGGGGGGCAGGTCGAGGCCCAACGCCTCAGCCGGCATCGGGCCGCGGGCCAGCCGCTCGAACACGTCGAGCTGCACGCAGGCGAGCAGGATTTGCGAGTAGATGAAGCCGGAGCACAGGTCGAACAGCGCCCGCGCCCGGCGCCGCGCCACCGGTCGGGTTGGCGGGAACCGAGCCGCCCAAGCGCGGAACGCCGGGTCGCCGACTAGGCGGTCGCGCCACCCGGCCAGGAACGGGGGCAGGGTCAGGCGGCGAACTGCGCGACCCGGGCTTCGACCTCCTGCGGCACCAGACGGATCGTCTCGGTCAGTATATGCCCGCTCAACGACGACCGCCCCGGGCAGTCCGGCACCGCATCGGCCGCCACCTGCGCCAGCGCATGCAGCCGCTCCAGCGCGCCGCCGAGCCCGAGCAGGTGCACGGCATTGGGCCGCGCATGCGCCACATCCTGCTGCACCGGCTTGCCGAGTTTGGCCGCGTCGCCGGTGGCGTCGAGGATGTCGTCGGCGACCTGATACGCTTCGCCAAGCTCCATCCCGAGCCGCCGCCACGGCTCCGCCTCGGCCCCGGCCGCGGCGGCGCCGGCCACGGTCGCGGCGGCGAACAGCGCCCCGGTCTTTTGCCGCTGATACAGCGCGAGATCGTCCACGCTGTCCTCGCATTCCCAAGCCTGGCCGGCGACGATCCCGGACGGCACGCCAACCGCAAGCCCGACCGTCATCACCAGCGGCGCCAGACGCAGCGGCGCCAAGGCCGCCCCCTGCGCCAAGGTCTGGAACGCCAGCACGATCAGCGCATCACCGGTCAGCACCGCCAGCGGCTCGCCGAATGCCCGATGCACCGAAGGCTGACCGCGCCGGGTCGCGGCGTCGTCGAAGCACGGCAGGTCGTCATGGACGAGGCTCGCGCAATGCAGCAGCTCGATGGCGGCCGCGGCGGCGTCGGTCACGGCGGGCTCGTCCTCGCCGCACGCCGCCGCGACCGCGAGGCACAGGCGCGGCCGGATGCGGGCGCCGCGGGGAAACACGGCGTGGCGCATGGCGGCGGCGAGCCGCGGCGGGCAGCCGCCAGCGTCGGCGCGGCCGACTGCGACGTGCAGGCTCCGTTCGATCCGGCTTGACGCGTCCATGCCGCCCTCCCCTGGTCAATCTGCTGGCTGAGTGTCAGTCTTAAGTGTCAGCTTTGTTTGTCAGCGGAAGTGTCAATTAGTCCTGACATGTGCGTCAAGGACTTTCGCAAGCCGGGATGTGTCGCCGTGGTGAAAACGCATTGAGGACGGTGGTCGTGATCGGCGCCGGGATGGGCGGGCTGGCCGCCGCGATCGACCTCGCCGTCGCCGGCTGCGACGTCACGGTCGTGGAGCGGTCCGGCGCGCCGGGCGGCAAGATGCGCGAGATCGAGGTCGGGGGGCGCCCGATCGACGGCGGCCCGACCGTGTTCACCATGCGCTGGGTGTTCGAGGCCCTGTTCGCCGACGCTGCGGCGACGCTGTCCGACCATCTGACGCTGCGTCCCGCGACGACGCTGGCGCGCCATGCCTGGGCCGGTCAGCAGCGGCTCGACTTGTTTGCCGACCGGGCGCAGTCGGCCGACGCCATCGGCGCCTTCGCCGGCGCCGCCGAGGCCCGCGGCTATCTCGCGTTCTGCAACGACGCACGGCGCATGTACGACACCTTGGAACGGTCGTTCATGACCCGGGACAAGCCGAGCATGGCCGGTCTGGTGGCAAGCGTCGGCGTGTTCGGCGCGCTGCGACTGCGGCCCTACGAGATCTACATGGCCGAGCTCTCGCGGCACTTCAAAGACCCGCGCCTGCAGCAATTGTTCGGCCGCTACGCGACCTATTGCGGAACCTCGCCCTATCAGGCGGCGGCGACGCTGATGCTGGTGGCGCATGTCGAGCAGGAAGGCGTGTGGCTGGTGGACGGCGGCATGCACCGCGTCGCGGCGGCGATGGCCGCGCTGGCCGCCCGGCATGGCGCCCGGTTCCGCTACGACACGCCCGTGGCCGAGGTGATGGTGGCAAGCGGGCGCGCGGCCGGGGTGCGTCTGGCGAATGGCGAAGTGATCCACGCCGACGCCGTGATCATGAACGGCGACCCGGCGGCGCTTGCCACCGGCCTGCTCGGCGGGGCGGCGACGGCCGCCGGGCTGCCGGCCAACAAATTCCCGGAGCGGTCATTGTCGGCGGCCACCTGGGCGATGCTGGCCGAGACGAGCGGCCTGAACCTGGTCCGCCACACAGTATTCTTCTCAAGCGATTACCCGCTCGAGTTCAAGTTGATCGGCAACGGGATGCTGCCGACTGAGCCCACCACCTATGTGTGCGCCCAGGACCGCGGCGACAGCGACGGCCCGGCGCCGGATGGCCCGGAGCGGCTGCTGCTGCTGGTCAACGCGCCCGCGTCCGGCGACCGCCGCGCTTTCAGCCAAGTGGAGATCGAGCAGTGCATGCAAGGAGTGTCGGGGCTTCTGGAGCGTTGTGGAGCGCAGATCCGGCCGGTGGGAGCGCCGGTGCTGACCACGCCGGCACAGTTCCACCGCCTGTTCCCGGCCACGGGGGGAGCGCTGTACGGCCAGGCGACGTTGCCGGGGGGCAGCAGCTTCAAGCGGCCGGGGGCGCGGACCAAGCTGGACGGGCTTTACCTGGCGGGGGGTGGCGTGCATCCGGGGGCGGGGGTGCCGATGGCGACGCTGTCGGGCCGGATCGCGGCGGCGTCGCTGCTGCAGGACCGGGACCGGAGCCGCGGTTCGATTCGCCTGTCCCGCCGCGCGGCTACATCTGGTGGTATGTCGACGCGCTGAGCGACGACGGCGCCCACGGCATCACGATCATCGCCTTCATCGGCAGCGTGTTCTCGCCGTGGTACGCCTGGGCCCGCCGCGGCGGGCGCCCGGCCGACCCTGAGAACCATGTCTGCCTCCATGTCGCGTTGTACGGCACGCCGGGGGGGTGGGCGATGACCGAACGCCGGCGGGCGGCGCTCTATCGCGACGCCACCACCTTGAACATCGGGCCGAGCCGGGTGGCCTGGCACGACGACTCGTTGGTGATCCAGATCGACGAGGTGTGCGCGCCGCTGCCCCGGCGCATCCGCGGCACGGTGCGCGTGCACCCCTCCGCGCTGACCGGCGCCGAGTTCAATCTCGACCAAGCCGGGCAGCACCGCTGGTCGCCGATCGCGCCGGTGAGCCGGGTGGACGTGTCGCTCGACCGGCCAGGCTTGCAGTGGTCCGGCCCCGGCTACCTCGACAGCAACCGCGGCAGCCGTCCGCTGGAAGCGGATTTCGCCCACTGGGACTGGTGCCGCGCCCCGACCGCCGAGGGGGCCGCGATCCTCTACAACGCCGAACGGCTGGAGGGTGGCGAGCAATCGCTCGCGTTGCAGGTGACCCGCGACGGTGCTGTCAGCCGATTCGACGCGCCGCCGCGCGCCACGCTGCAGCCCACGCGCTGGCGCATTCCGCGCCACACCCGCGCCGACCCCGGCAGCACGCCGCGGGCCCGGCAAACGCTGACCGACTCCCCGTTCTATGCCCGCAGCGTGATCGAGACGCGGCTGCTCGGGCAGGACCTCGTGGCCGTGCATGAGAGTCTCGACATGGCCCGCTTCACCTCACCGGTGGTGCAGGCGATGCTGCCGTTTCGGGTGCCGCGTCGATAGTTCCTGCCCAAACAAGGGGCGAACCGCCGGTCTGGTAGGCAGTGCCGGTTTGGCGGTGCCATATTCCCGGGCAGCGCGGCCGCTTTTGCATTGCACCATTCGGGTCCGCTTGCGACCTTGCCTCGGTCAACTCGGCAGGGAGGCCATGCATGCTCCGGGTCAAGCTCCTCTCCCACCTTGCCGCCACCGGGTTATTGCTGTCGGCGGGCACGGCTACGGCACAGGGCGTGCTGACCGTCGCGATGACGGCGGGCGACATTCCGGTGACCGGCGGCAACCCCGACCAGGGTTTCGAAGGCTTCCGCTTCGTGGCGCTCAACCTCTACGACGCGCTGGTGAACTGGGACCTCTCGAGCGCCGACAAGCCGTCCGGCATCAAGCCGGGCTTGGCCACCGAATGGCACGTCGACGAGGCAAATCCGAAGCGGTGGCTGTTCACCCTGCGCGAGGGGGTCAAGTTCCACGACGGCTGCCCGTTCACAGCCGACGATGTGGTCTGGAACTTCGGCCGCTTCGACGAGAAGGCGCCGCAGTGGAACCCGCAGCAATTCGCCTTGAGCCGGGCCTACCTGCCGAATTTCGTCGGCGCGGAGAAGGTGGACGACCACACCGTGGCACTTACCACCAAGGTGCCGAGCGCACTGTTCCCCTACGAGATGAGCTACGTGCTGATGACCAGCCGCTGCCGGGCGGAGGCCCTGAAATACGATTGGGCCGCCTATGCCAACCAGCCCTCCGGCACCGGCCCATACAAGTTCGACCGCATGGTGCCGCATGAACGGCTCGAGCTGGTGCCGAACAAAAATTATTGGGACAAGGCGCGCATCCCGAAGCAGGATCGCCTCGTCCTGCTGCCGATCCCCGAGGCCAGCACCCGCACCGCGGCGCTGCTGAGCGGCCAGGTGAACTTCGTCGAGGCGCCGACGCCGGACGCCATCCCGCGCCTGAAATCGTCCGGCATGACGGTGATCACCAACACCTACCCGCACAATTGGTCCTATCAGCTCAACTTCATCAACGGCCCGTTCAAGGACGTGCGGGTGCGCAAGGCCGCCAACTATGCGTTGAACCGGGCCGACATCGTTGAATTGCTGGGGGGCGTCGCGCAGGAAGGGGCCGCCAACTTCCCGCCGTCCTCGCCGCTCTACGGCCACCCGGTCAGCTACAAGTTCGACCTGCCGAAGGCGAAGGCGTTGCTGAAAGAGGCCAACTGCGTTCCCTGCAAGATCACGCTGGCGATCAGCACCTCGGGCTCCGGCCAGATGCAGCCGCTGCCGATGAACGAGCTGATCAAGTCGCAATTGGAAGAAGCCGGGTTCGCGGTAAACCTCCAGGTGATGGACTGGAACGCGCTGCTGGCACTCGCCCGCGGCGGCGTCGAAACGGCGCCCAACGTGGACGGGATCAACGTCAGCCGCGCGCTGCAGGATCCGATCAACGGGATGACCCGGTTCATGCAGAAGGCGCAATGGTCGCCGGCCGGCGGCAACTGGGGCCACTACTTCTCCGATGAGGCCGAGACGATGATCACCGCGGCCTTCAACGAGTTCGACGCCGGCAAGCGCCAAGCGGACCTGATCAAGCTGCACGAGAAGATGGTCGACGACGCGGTCATGCTGTGGGCGGTGCACGACATCAACCCGCGCGCCATCTCGCCCAAGGTGCACGGGTTCGTGCAGGCGCAGAACTGGTTCCAGGACCTGACGCCGATCACCATCGCGAAATAGCCGCAAGGTGGCGCGCACTATCCTGTGGCGGCTGCTTTACGCCTTGCCGATCGGGTTTGGGGTCAGCCTCGTGTGCTTCATGCTCGTCTACCTGGCGCCCGGCGACCCGCTGCAAACCGTGCTGCCGCCCGACGCCAATGCCGAGATGATCGAGATCGTCAAACGCGCCTACGGCTTCGACAAGCCGCTGCCGGTGCAGTTCGCCAACTGGATCTGGCGTGCGGCGCACGGCGATTTCGGCCTTTCGGTCGCGACACGGCGGCCGGTGTCGCTCGAGGTCGGCGGCGCGCTGGTCAACACGCTGCAGCTCGCGGTGTTCGCGGTGCCGCTATCCTTCGTCGTCGGCGCCGGGCTCGGCACCCTTGCGGGTTGCGTGCAGCCGACCCGGATCGGACGGGCCGTCGACCGGCTGGTGACGGGAACGGCGGTGATGGGGGTGAGCGTGCCGAACTACTGGCTCGGCCTCGTGATGGTGATCGTGTTCGCCGTCGAGCTGTCCTGGCTGCCGGCGTCGGGGATGGGCCCGAGCGGCTCCGACCACTTCTCCGCGCTCAACCCCGGCGACCTGCCCTATCTCGTGCTTCCGGTGATCACGCTGGCCATGGTGCCGGTCGGCATCATCGCGCGCACCACGCGGGCCGCGGTGCTCGAGGTGCGCAGCCAGGACTTCGTGACCACGCTGCGGGCCAAAGGCCTCGGCGAGTGGGCGGTGGTGCGGCACGTGCTGAAAAACGCCGCTCCCGGCATGCTGGCGGTGATGGGGCTGCAATTTGGCTACCTGATGGGCGGCTCGATCCTGGTCGAGCCGGTGTTCGCATGGCCCGGCTCCGGCACGCTGCTCGGCCGCGCGATCGTCAACCGCGACGTCCCGGTGCTGCAGGGCGCGATCCTTTGCCTGTCCCTCATCTTCGTCGCCACCAACCTGGTGGTGGACCTCCTGCAGGCGGCGATCGATCCCCGGGTCAGGCGCGCGTGAGCGGGGCCGACGCCCTCACCCTCGGCGCCACGGCGGCCGGACGCCGCCCGGCGGCCGCGCCAGGGTATTGGGGCATGGTCGGCCGGCGGCTGCGGCGCGACCCCGTCACGGTGGTGTTCGGCCTGCTGATGCTGGCGATCGTGCTGGCAGCGGTGTTCGCGCCGTTGCTGGCGCCGTTCGACCCCTACAAGGAAAGCGTGCTGCTCCGGCTCAAGCCGTTTGGCTACCGGGGGCATTGGCTCGGCACCGACGAGCTTGGCCGCGACATCCTGACCCGGCTGCTCTACGGCGGCCAGACTTCGTTGCTGATGGGCGTTGTGCCGGTGGTCGTCGCCGGATTGATCGGCGGCACGCTGGGCGTGGTGGCGGGATATGCCAGCGGCTGGGTCGGCACACTGATCATGCGCACGATGGACGTGTTCTACGCCTTCCCCTCGGTGCTGCTGGCGGTCGCCATTTCGGGGGCGATGGGCGGTGGCATGCTGAACGGCATGATCGCGCTGGCCTTGGTGTTCATCCCCGCGGTGTGCCGGGTGGCGGAAACGGCGACGACGCAGGTGCGCAACCTCGACTTCGTGGAAGCCGCGCGGGCCACCGGCGCCGGACACCTGATGATCGTGCGTCACCACCTGCTGGGCAACGTGCTGGCGCCGGTGCTGGTCTATGCGTCGAGCCTGGTCAGCGTGTCGATCCTGCTCGCGTCCGGGCTGTCATTCCTGGGCTTGGGCGTGCGACCGCCGATCCCGGATTGGGGGCTGATGCTGAGCACCTTGCGGCAGGCGATCTATGTGCAGCCCTGGGTGTGCGCGATCCCCGGCGTCGCGATCTTTCTCACCAGCATGTGCTTCAACCTTGTCAGCGACGGTCTGCGCTCGGCGATGGACGTGCGGATCCGATGATCGTGGCAACGCCCCAGGACCGCGGCGGGCCGGCGCAGCCGATGCTGATCGCCGACAACCTGCAGAAGCACTTCCCGCTGGCGGGCGGCGGCGCGGTGCGCGCCGTGGACGGCATCTCGTTCACCGTCGCGAAGGGCGAAACGCTCGGCGTCGTCGGCGAGAGCGGCTGCGGCAAGAGCACGCTGGCGCGCCTGCTGCTGCATCTGATCGAACCCGATCGCGGCGAGTTGGTGTTCGACGGCGAGGAGGTCGGCACGCCGCGCGGCATCACTTTGAAAAGCCTGCGGCGGCAGGCGCAGATGGTGTTCCAGGATTCCGCAAGCTCGCTCAATCCGCGCATGCCGGTGCGGGACAGCGTCGCGTTCGGGCCGCTGGTGCTCGGCCGCTCCCGGCGCAAGGCGGCCGACGAGGCGAACGAGGCGCTGCGCCGGGTCGGCCTCGACCCGGCGCTGTTCGGACCCCGCTACCCGCACGAGCTCTCCGGCGGACAGAAGCAGCGGGTCAACATTGCCCGCGCGCTCGCCCTGCAGCCGCGCCTCGTGATCCTGGACGAGGCGGTTTCCGCGCTCGACAAGTCGGTCGAGGCGCAGGTGCTGAACCTGCTCGCTTCGCTCAAGCGCCAGCTCGGCCTCACCTACGTGTTCATCAGCCACGACCTGGCCGTGGTGCGGCACGTCAGCGACCGGGTGCTGGTGATGTATCTGGGCTGCGTCGCCGAAAGCGGCCCGGCCGGCCAAGTTTTTGCCCAACCCATGCACCCCTACACGCGCGCGCTGCTGGCGTCCCGGCTCAGCATGGACCCGGACCATCGGGTCGAGACGGCGCCGATCACCGGCGACCCGCCCTCCCCGGCCAACCCGCCGAGCGGTTGCCGCTTCCGTACCCGCTGCCCGCACGCCGAACCGGTCTGCGCCGAGCACGCGCCGAGCCCGCCCAGCCGCACCGGTCACGACGCTGCCTGCCACATGCTGCGGCCCGGCTCCGGCCACTCCGAAGCCAGGGCCGCGGCATGACGCCGCTCGCCCAGCTCGACGACTTGCGGGTTCGCTTCGGCGCCGGACGCGACGCGGTCGAGGCGGTGCGCGGCGTCAGCCTGCAGGTCATGCCCGGCGAGGTGCTTTGCCTCCTGGGCGAAAGCGGTTCGGGCAAGTCGGTGTCGATGCGAGCCTTGATGCGGCTGCTGCCGCCGCAGGCGCGGATCGAGGGCGGCGTGCGGGTCGAGGGCCGGGACGTGATGGCGCTGTCCGGCCCCGCGCTGCGCGACTTGCGTGGCGGCGCGGCGGCGATGATCTTCCAGGAGCCGATGACGGCGCTCGACCCCGTGTACACCGTCGGCCAGCAGATTGGCGAAAGCGTCCTGCGCCATCTCGGCGGCACGAAGGCGGCCGCGCGGGCGCGCGCGCTCGAGGTGCTCGAACTCGTGCGTGTGCCCGACGCGGCAAGGCGGCTCGACGCCTACCCGCACCAGTTGAGCGGCGGCCTGCGGCAGCGAGTGGTGATCGCCATGGCGCTGTCCTGCCGCCCACGCTTGCTGCTGGCCGACGAGCCGACCACGGCGCTCGACGCCACGGTGCAAATCCAGGTGCTGGTGCTGCTGCGCGAGTTGCAGCGGGAGCTCGGCATGGGCGTGGTGATCGTGACGCACGATCTCGGTGTTGCGGCCGAGGTCGCAGACCGGGTGGCGGTGATGTATGCTGGGCAGATCGTCGAGCAGGGTCCGGTGCGCGACGTGCTGCGCCACCCGGCGCATCCGTACACGCAAGGCCTGCTGTCGTCCGTGATCCGGGAAGGCGGCGCCGAGATCCCGGCGATCCCCGGCGCGCCGCCCGACCTGCGCCGGCCGCCGCCGGGCTGCGCCTTCGCGCCGCGCTGCCCGCGGGCGATCGAGGCCTGCGTGCGGGGCGTGCCGGAAGAACGGGCAATTGCGCCGGGGCGGACGGCGCGTTGTATACGGGTCGGAGAGCGCTTGGCGGCTTAGCCGGCGCAGGTCCGGGACCGCCGGCCCCGTCCCGCGCGACCGCGCTGCGCACGGCGGTCCAGTGCGGCCGTTTCAAGGAGGTTCCAGCGGCGTGAAATCCAAGGTTGCGTTCATCGGCACCGGCGGCACGATTTCCTCGGTCGGCCGCGATCCGCTCGATGTGCAGGATTACTCGGCCAGCGGCCACGCACGGCTGCATGCCGACGAGATCCTGGCGCTGTTC
Organism: uncultured Alphaproteobacteria bacterium; assembly: GCA_963752225.1. Lineage (GTDB taxonomy): Bacteria > Pseudomonadota > Alphaproteobacteria > Acetobacterales > Acetobacteraceae > JBBROS01. Next base: position 1,181,180 of record CAVVXS010000007.1, read on the forward strand.
CCGCCGCTCGGCGACATCGCCGAGATCGTGCCGGTCCGGTTCGACAACATCGTCAGCCCCGGCATCGGCTTTGCCGAATGGCGCGGCCTCGTGCTCGCCTGCGACCGCGCGGCGGCGGAACATCCGGACCTGGCCGGCATCGTGATCGGCCACGGCACCGCGTCCTTGGAGGAGACGGCCTACGCGCTGAACCTCGCGGTCAAGGTGGCGATACCGGTGGTTCTGGTCGGGTCGCAGCGGCCGTCGAGCGCGATGGGCACCGATGCCGGCGCCAACCTGGCCGCCGCAATCCGCACCGCCGCCAGCCCGCACTCGCGCGGGATGGGCGTGCTGGTGGTGCTGAACGACGAAATCCACGCGGCGCGCGAGGTGACCAAGACCAGCACGTTCCGGCTGCAAACCTTCCGCACGCCCGATTTCGGCGTGCTCGGTCACGCCGACGCCGACCGGGTGGCGTTCTACCGGGCGCCGCTGCGCCGGCGCGCGCCGGACACGGAGTTCGACATCCGGGCGCTCGAGGCGCTGCCGCGGGTGGACGTCGCCTACGCTTATGCCGGGTCGGACGGGGTGGCGGTGCGGGCCTTCGTTGCGGCGGGTGCGCGGGGTATCGTCTCGGCCGGCTTCGCCCCGAGCTTCCCGACCCCGGCCGACGCCGAAGCTCTGGCCGAAGCGGTGCGGGGAGGCGTGGTGGTTGCGCTGTCGACCCGGGCCGGCAGCGGCCGGGTGTTTCCCGGCACGGGCGCCCGCGCCAATGGCTTCATCAGCGCGGACAACCTCAACCCGCAGAAGGCCCGCATCCTGCTGGCCATGGCGCTGACAATCACGTCCGACCCGGCGGAGATCGCCGACCTGTTCCAGACCTACTGAGGAGCCGAGATGAACGAGGATTTCCTGGCCGCCACCGAGGCGTCGATCGAAGCCTGGCACGGCATCCACGTGCCGAACGACGCCGGCCGGCGGCTGGCGGCGGACCTCGCCAACACGATCCGCGCCTTCGAGGCGCAGCGGGCGCGGCTGCGGTTCGAGGACGAGCCGAGCTCGTTCGAGGCGGCGCTGCGGGACTGCAAGGAATGAGCGCGCCCAATGAATGGACCCTGGTCGAAGCCGCCGACGCGGTTCGCAGCGGGGCGGTGACGTCGGTCGAATTGCTGCAAGCGTGCCTGGCGGCGGTCGACCGGCACGAGGACCGGATCAACGCCACCATCTGGATCGACCGCGACGGCGCCATGCAGTCGGCCGAGGCGGCGGACCGGGCGGTGAAAGCTGGCGCTGCGCTCGGACCGCTGCACGGCGTGCCGCTGGCGCACAAGGACATGTACTACCAGGCCGGCCGCGTCAGCACCTGCGGCTCGATGATCCGCGGCGAATGGGTCGCCGACAAGACCGCGACCGTGCTGGAGCGGCTGCACGGCGCCGGGTCGATCACGTTTGCCGGGCTGAACATGGCCGAGTTCGCGCAGAACCCGACCGGGCACAACCGCCACCACGGCGACTGCCACAATCCGTGGAACCTGCCCTACATCACTGGCGGCTCCTCCAGCGGGTCGGGCGCCGCGGTGGCGTCGCGGTTCACCTACGGGGCACTGGGCTCGGACACCGGCGGTTCGATCCGCCTGCCCGCCTCGGCGTGCGGCACGGTGGGGCTGAAGCCGACGCAGACGCGGGTCAGCCGCAGCGGGGTGATGCCGCTGAGCTTCTCCTGCGACAATGTCGGCCCGTTGACCCGGACAGTGCGCGACTGCGCCCGCATCATGGGCGTGATCGCCGGTGCCGACCCGGCCGATCCAACGGCCGCCCGCGAGCCGGTACCGGACTACGAGGCGGCGCTGACCGGCGACCTCGCCAGGACGCGGATCGGGCTGGTGACCAACCCCGGGCTGATGGGCAGCGACGCCGCCGTGGTCGCCGCGGTCGAGGCGGCCGCACTCGTGCTGCGCGGTCGCGGCGCGACCGTGGTCCCGGTCACGCTGCCCTACATGGACGCCGTGTCGGCCTATGTCGGCGTGGTGTCCCGCTGCGAAGGGGCCACCATTCATGCCCGCTGGATGCGGGAGCAGCCGCAGGATTACGCCGTCCACCTGAGCGCCCGGCTTTACGCGGGCTACGCGATCCCCGCGACCTACTACATCGAGGCGCTGTCCGCCCGCGGCCCGTTGCTGCGCGCCTTCTGCGCCGAGGTGTTTGCCGGCGTGGACGCGCTCGTGCTGCCGACCATCCCGACGGTGCTGCCGACGCTGGCGGACACCGACATCGATCACGGGCCGCCGGGCACCGAGGCGCGCTTCATGGCGGTGTCGGTCAACACCCGGCCGTTCAACTACCTCGGCTTGCCGGCGCTGTCGCTGAACTGCGGCCTCGACCCGAACGGCTGCCCGATCGGCTTGCAGATCGTCGGCCGGCCATTCGCGGAGGCCCGAGTGATGGCGATCGGCGACGCCTACCAGCGAGACACGGACTGGCACACCCGCATGCCGACGGCCATCGGGTAGGCTTTCGTCGTGTAAAGCCGCGCCACCTTCCACGTCAATTCCGGGTCCAGGTCGTCCCCACCCACGTCATCCCCGGACGTGACCCGGGGATCTGGTGGTCGTTGGGCGGCCGAGTGCCCCAGGGCGGAGATGGCCGGATCAAGTCCGGCCATGACGTCTTGTCGAAGTGATGTGGGCGACGTCATACCCGGTCCACGTCAACCCAACCCCCACGTCATCCCCGGGCTTGACCCGGGGATCTGGTGATTGTTGGGCGGCCGAGTGCCCCAGGGCGGAGATGGCCGGATCAAGTCCGGCCAAGACGCCCTTTCGACCGGCGTCACGTCCAATACAACAACCGCGCCCCGGGCAGATGCCGCACCAGCGAGCCCTCGATCGACGCTCGCATCGCCGTCATCTCGTCCCGCGGGAAGACGTACTTTACCGAGCCGAACTTGGTGAACTTGCGCGACCGCTGCGCCTCATCCATCTCGAGCGGACTGCCGGGATACCAGCCGTCCAGCACGCCCTTCGACTTCGGGGTGAAGCGGTGGGTGATCAGCTCCGCCGTCAGGTCCACCTCGAGCCCGGCGAGCGCCGCCGCCACGTCCGCGAACAGCGTGTCATAGGCCGCTGCCCAGTCCGGCACCCGCAGGATCGGCGCCACCGTGAGGCCGACCGGGTAACCCGCCTCCGCCATCGCCCGCAACGCTACGAGTCGGGCCGCCACACGCGGCGCCCCGCCCTCGTGCCGCTCGGCTGCGCGGGCGTTGACCGAGAAACGCACACGGGTGCGCCCGTTATGCGGGAGGCCGAGCAGCGGTCCGACGGCATCGAACTTGGTGGTGAAGCGGAGCTGCACCGGCGCCTCCCATGCGCCGAAGCGGGTGATGCAGGCGGCCAAGTGCCCGGTCAGGTGCTCCAGCGCCAAGGGGTCGGTGTAGCAGGAGCACTCGAACGTCGTGCCCTCATGCGCCCGCGCTTCCGACACGGACGTCACGGTGCCGCCGCCGACGGCCGGCGGCAGCTCGGCCAGGATCTCCGGCAGGTTGGCATAGGCCCGGATGATCGGTGGCCCGGCCAGTGACCCGGCCAGGTAGCAATAGGTGCAATGCGCCGGGCACCCTTCGGCCAGATCGAAGCGCCAATCGGCACTCGGCGGGATCGGCTGCAGCCGCCGCCGGCTGGCGCTGGCGGTCACGACCGACATGGTGGTCTTGGCGTCGCGGTAGGCGTCCGGCAGCCCGGTCAGCCGGTCGGCCTTGAGCCGGACGATTTCGGCGCCGAGTGCGGCTGCCCGGTCCACCATGCCAGCGCCCGAAGGCCATTCGAGGGCGGAGGGGGTGACGAGCAGGCGTTTCGGGGTCCAGGGGCGCATCGTCCCCATGTCGCGTGGGAGCGGCGCTCCGCTAGGCTCGAGCGCAGCGACGTGAGCGCGCCCTCACTTGATCCCGGTAATCGACTGCACCAGCGTGCGCGGGTCCCGCACCGGCCAGCGTCCGGCGTCCACCTGCCCGAGGAACGCGCCGACCAGATGGTTGAACTGGTCCGGGTCCTCGATGTTGATCGTGTGGCCGCAATTCGGCATCACCGACAAGGCGGCGCTCGCGATGTGCTGCTTCATCAACAGCGCCGGCTGCAGGCAAGGCCAATCCTCGTCACCGGTCAGGACCAGCGTCGGCACCGTCAGCGCCTTCATCTCATCGACCAGGTCATACAGCGATGGCCGCTGGCCTTGGCAGCCGATCTGGGTGTTGGCGGAACCCAAGGCCGAGTGCTCGGCCAATTGCCGGGCGAACTCGGCAAATCCGCGCGGGTTCTTGTTCTCGAACTGCACCCGCGTCGGGCCGTAGGCATAGCGCGCGGCGAACGCCGCCATGCCGTCCCGCTGCAGCGTCCCGGCGATCACCCCGGCCTCGGCCTTGAACCGCTCGCGCTGGCCGGGCTCGGCGCCGTAGCCGCAGCCGGCGACCGTCAGCGACAAGGCACGGGCCGGGTGGCGGAAGCCGAAATGCAGCGTCGCGAACCCGCCCATGGACAGGCCGACGACATGCGCCCGCTCGATCCCGAGATGGTCCAGAACCGAAAGAATATCGTCGGCGGCGCGGGCCTGCGAGTAGCGCGCCGGGTCCTCCGGCACGTCCGACGGCGGGTAGCCGCGAGCGCAGAAGGCGATGGCGCGGTAACGCTGCCCGAAATGCCGCATCTGCGGCTCCCAGCTGCGGATGTCGCCGGCGAACTCGTGCACGAAGATGACGGGCGTGCCGGCGCCGGTCTCCTCATAATGCAGGTTGAAGCCATCATCGGTGCGGGCGTTCGGCATGGGCGGTCTCCTTCGGTCGGCGCCCAGGCTATTCGCTGCCGTCTTCCGTGCCCAGGGCGGCGCGCAGCTCGCGGGCGAGCGCGGCGAACCCGGCGCCCCGCGGGTCGCGCGGACGGTCGAGTGCCACCGTGACGTCCGCCGACAGCCGGCCCGGCCGCGGCGTGAACACCAGGATGCGGTCGCCGAGGAAGATGGCTTCATCGATGCTGTGGGTGACGAACAGCACCGTGGTGCGCTGCCGCTGCCAGATGTCCAGCAGCTCCCGCTGCAGCCGGCCGCGGGTCTGGGCGTCGAGCGCCCCGAACGGCTCGTCCATCAGCAAAGCGCGCGGCTCGGTCGTGAGCGCGCGGGCGATGCCGACCCGCTGCCGCATGCCGCCCGACAGCTCGTGCGGGTAGCGTTCGGCGAAGCCTTCGAGCCCGGTGAGCGCCAGCATCGCCGCCGCCCGCCCTTCCCGCTCGCGCCGCGGCGCACCGCGCGCCTTGAGGTTGAACTCGACATTGCGCTGCACCGTCATCCACGGGAACAGACCGTGATCCTGGAACACGATGCTCGTGGCCGGCGACGGTCCGTCCAGCTCGCGCCCGGCGACCACGATCTGCCCCGTCGTGGCCGGCTCGAGCCCGGCCAGCATCTGCAGCAACGTGCTCTTGCCGCAGCCGGACAACCCCAGCAGGCAAACGAACTCGCCCTCCGCACAGCCGATCGAGATGTCGCGCAGCGCCTCGACCGAGCCGGACTTGGTCGCATAGGTCTTGCCGACGCCGATCGTCTCGATGAAGGCGCTCATCCGGACACCAGCCCTTCCTGCCAGCGGCAAACCCGGGCGCGCAGCAGGCGCACCGCCTGGTCGGCGAGCAGGCCGATCGCGCCGATGACGATGATGCCGGCGAAGATCAGCTCGGTGCGGAACGTCATCTGCGCGTTGAGGATCATGTAGCCGAGGCCGGATTTGACCGCGATCATCTCGGCGGTGACGACCGTCAGCCAGCCGCCGCCGATCGCGAGCCGCAGGCCGGTCAGGATCGCCGGCATCGCCGCCGGCAGCACGATGTCGCGCAGCACCAGCGCCTCGCTCGCCCGCGCCGCGGTTGCGACCTTCAGCAAGGTGCGCTCGATCCCGCGCACGCCGAAGATGGTGTTGAGCAGCAACGGCCAGAGTGCGCTGAGGAAAATGAGCACGATCGCCGGGGTGTCGCCGATGCCGAAGAACAGCATCGCGAGCGGGATCAGCGAGATCGGCGGGACCGCGCGAAACGTCTGGATCGACCAGTCGGCGAGCCGGTCGAGCAACGGGTAGCGCCCGATCAGCAACCCGGCCGGAACGGCGACGGCAAAGGCGATGCTGACGCCCACGATGACGCGGATGACGCTGGCGAGCGTGTTGGCGGCGATGGTCGGGCCCCATTGCAGGAACGCGCCGGCGACTTTGGCCGGCGACGGCAGCAGCACCGGCGGGTAGATGCCGGCCGCGACGACGACCTGCCACAGGACGAGCAGGCCCAGGATCGGCAGCAATCCGAGCAGGCGGCCGGGCGCGAACCGGCGCGGCTTGCTGCCCGCCGCCTCACCGCCGGACTTGACCAGGCCATCCCCGGCCCGGGTCGCGTCGTCCATCCCGCCGTCGAGAGATCCCCGGATCAGGTCCGGGGATGACGTGGCCTGTGTCGAGGTTGCCGACGTCAACGAGGGCGACGACGCCGACAAGGCCCGATCCACGTCATGGCCGGACTCGATCCGGCCATCTCGTCCCGGTAGCACGCCGTCGTGTCCGACAGGCAGGGATCCCCGAATGACGTCCGGGGATGACGTGCTCGGCGCGGGCATGGACGGCGGCGTCAGAGGAACGACGTGTTGATGAACTCGGCCCAGTTCGGCTCGGCGTCCATCATCTTGTCGTCGATCATCATGCGGGCCAGCGACTTCAACCCGGCCTGGAAGGCCTCGCCGCTATCGGCGCTGTAGAACAGGTTCTTCGTCGATGCCGCCGCGATCTCGGGGCTCATGTTGAACTGCTTGACCGTGGTGGCGATCGCGATGTCCGGCTCGTTCTTCATGCGCTCCGTCGCCTTCACGTGTGCGGCCACCAGCTTACGCATCAGCTCCGGCTCCTTTTTCAGGAACGGCACGCTGGACACGAAGCCGAGGTTCGTCTTGCCCATCGGCGTGTCGTAGGGGACCCAGAGCTTGTGGCCGAACCCGCTCAGCTCCGCGAAAGCGGCGTAGGGTTCGAAGCAGCAGATCGCATCGAGGTCGCCGCGGGCCAGCGGCGTCGGCTGGTCCTGGTTGTCGAGGAACACCAGCTCGACCTTGCCGTCCAATTTCTCGGCCCGCAGCTTCCAGTTCAGGCTGACGAGGCCGATCGAGCCGTTCTGCACGCCGATCTTCTTGCCCGCGAGCTGCGCGAACGACGTGACGGAGGGCTTGGCCACCAGCATCCAGCCGCCATCGCAGCCATTCGCCAGCACGGCCATCGGAAACCCCTTGGTCGCGAGCTGCATGGTGGCCGAAAGCCCGCCATTGCCGACGTCGACGGCGCCCGAGGCAACCGCCTGCATGCGCTGCACCAGGCTTGCAAAGGTTACCAGCTCGGCGTCGATCCCTTCGGGGCGCAGCAGGTCGGGCATCAGGAACATGGCATTGGTGGTGGTGGTGAAGGCCGAGCCGAGCTTCACCTTTCGCAACGCCTGGCCGAGCACGCCGTGGCTGACGATCGCGGGCGCCGCAAGCGCGGTGGCAACGAACAGGCGGCGGTTCAGCATTCGGATCTCCATCGATGTCCTCCGAACGACGCAAGAAGCACGCCAGCCCGCGGCGTTGCGCCCCCCCGAGCGCGGCGATACCTTTCCGCGCCGAGAGGAACGTCGCCAATGCCAGCATCTGCCTACCACGTTGCCATCCTGCCAGGGGACGGCATCGGCCCCGAAGTCGTGGCCGCCGCCGAGGCGGTGATGCAGGCGGCGGCGGCAAAGCAGGGCATCCGGCTCGACACCGCGCAGCACGCCTGCGGCGCGTTCCACTACCAGGCGACTGGCCAGTCGATCGCGCCGGCGACCTTGGAGGCGATCGGCGACGCCGACGCGATCCTGTTCGGCGCCGCCGGGTGGCCCGACATCCGCGACGCGAACGGCATCGAGATCGCGCCGCAAATCGACATGCGCGAGCATTTCTCCCTGTTCGCCGGGTTGCGCCCGGTGCGGCTGTGGGACGGCGTGAAGGGGCCGCTCGGCGACGCGCGGTTCGACCTGCTGGTGATCCGCGAGCAGACGGAAGGCTTGTTTGCCGGCCGCCACGACCCGGCCGGCAACGACCCGAACGTGGCGCAGGACCGCATGGTCATCACCCGCGCCGGCTGCGAGCGGCTGTTCGAGCTGGCCTTCGCCCAGGCCCGTGCACGACGTGAGGCGGGGGGCCGGGGACACGTCACCCTGTTCGACAAGGCCAACGTGCTGCGCGGCATGGCACTGATGCGGCGCGTGTTCGACGAAATCGCGGCCCGCCACCCGGACGTCGGCAGCGACCGCATGTATATCGACAACGCCTCGATGCTGATGGTGACTGATCCCGGCCGGTTCGACGTGGTGGTGATGGAGAACCAGTTCGGCGACATCGTCAGCGAGATCGCGGCCGGTATTGCCGGCGGCCTCGGCATCGCGCCCTCGGCCGATATCGGCCCCGATCACGCGGTGTTCCAGCCCAGCCACGGCACCGCCCCCGACATCGCCGGCAAAGGCGTCGCGAATCCCGTCGCCGCCATCCTGTCAGCCGCCCTGCTGTTCGACTGGCTGGCCGAGCGCAAGTCGGACCCTGCCTGCCGCACCGCCGCCGACGCGATCCGGAGCGCGGTCGGCGCCGTGCTGCGCGACGGGCCGCGCACGCGCGACCTCGGCGGCACCGCTGGCACGGCCGACGTCGCCGAGGCGGTGGTGTCGACCCTATGAGCGGCGGCGGGAACGACGAGTTCGATTACGTCATCGTAGGCGCTGGCGCCGCCGGCTCGGTGCTGGCCAACCGGCTGACGCAGGATGAGGGCGTCACCGTTTGCGTGCTGGAAGCCGGGCCGCCCGACCGCAACCCGTTCATCCACATCCCGGCCGGGTTCATCAAGACGCTGTTCGACCCGTCCTGCACGTGGCAGTTCAAGACCGAGCCGACCGAGAACACCGCCGGCCGCCCCATCGCCACCACGCAAGGCCGCACGCTGGGCGGCAGCAGCAGCATCAACGGCATGGTCTACAACCGCGGCCAGCCCGCCGACCTCGACAACTGGGCGCAGCGCGGCAACCGCGGCTGGGGCTACGACGACCTGCTGCCGTATTACCGGCGCACCGAGCGGCGGATCGTGTCCAATGGCGCCGCCGCCGACCCGGCCAAACGCGGGCTCGACGGCGATGGGCGCGAGGGCATCCCGGTCACCGACATGCGCTGGATCCACCCGATGTCGGAAGCCTTCATCGCCGGCTGCGTCGCGTCCGGCATCCCGCGCAACCCCGACTACAATAGCGGCGACCAGGCCGGCGTCGGCTACTTCCAGCGGGCGATCGAGCGGGGCTGGCGGGTCAGCGCCGCCCGCGCGTTTCTCCGCCCCGCGCAGTCGCGCCGCTCGCTCGAGGTGCGGACCGACGCGCGCGCCACCGGCATCGTGTTCGAGGGCAAGCGCGCGGTCGGCGTCCGCTATGCGCGCCGCCGCGGCGGCCCGGCGACGACGGTGCGGGCGCGGCGCGAGGTCATTTTGTCCGCGGGGACCGTCAACACGGCCCGCCTGCTGCAGATCTCCGGCGTGGGCCCGGCGCCGCTGCTGGCCGAGCTGGGCGTGCCGGTCGTGCATGAGGTGCCTGGCGTCGGCCAGAACTTCCGCGACCATTTCGCCGTGCGGCTGGTGATGCGCGCGAAGCCCGGCACGCCCACGCTCAACGAGCTGTCGCGCGGCCCGCGCCTTGCCCGCGAGATCGCCCGCTGGTCGATGGGCAAGCCCAACATCCTCGACAACGCCCCGAGCCAGGTGCACGTGTTCTGGCGCAGCTGGGAGGGGCTTGATGCGCCCGACCTGCAATGCGTGTTCACGCCGGGCAGCTACGCGGTCGGCAAGACCTACATCCTGGACGACTACCCCGGCGTTACCGCCGGCGCCTGGCCGCACCGTCCGGAAAGCCACGGCCACGTGCGCGCCACCAGCACCGACCCCTGGGTGGACCCCGTGATCCAGCCCAACTACCTGTCCGACCCGCTCGACCGACAGGTGACGCTCGGCGGCATCCGGCTGATCCGGCGCCTGCTGAACACGCCGCAGCTCGCACCCTTCCTCGAAACCGAGACGCTGCCCGGCGCCGCCATCGCGTCGGATGACGAGCTGCTCGGCTTCGCGCGCGAGAACGGCACCACCTGCTACCACCTGATCGGCACCGCCAAGATGGGCCCCGCCTCCGACCCCGGCGCCGTCGTCAGCGACCGGCTGCTGGTGCATGGCATGGAGGGATTGCGAGTCGTGGACGCCAGCATCATGCCGGCCATGCCGTCCGCCAACACCTACGCCACCACGCTGATGATCGCCGAGCGTGCGTCGGATTTCATTCGCGGCAAAGTATTGTAAAAACTACCTTTACGAATCGAAGGCTGCACTTGACCGGGCCGGTCAGGCAGGCAATGTGCCGAACAACGTTTCGGGTCCGTCTAGAAAGTGAGAACTTCACGCTATTCGAGTCGGACGCGGTTGCCGTCGAAGCACGGCAGGGCAACGATCGGGGCAGCAGCGGGCACATGGCCGGGTTGAGCACCGGGGTTCCGCGGCCGCTGCAGCCGGTCATGAGCGAGTTGCAGCGGCAGGCGATCCGCAAGACGGCGTGGCGGTTCGTGCCGCTCGTCACCGTCGCTTACCTGTTCAACTACCTCGACCGCACCTGCATCGGCTTCGCGGCTTTGACGATGAAGTCCGACATCGGCCTCAGCAACGAGCAACTCGGCATCGGCGCCGGCATCTTCTTCCTCGGCTACTCGTTTTTCGAAGTGCCCAGCAACCTCGCCATGTACCGGTTCGGCGCCCGGCGCTGGATCGCCCGCATCATGATCACCTGGGGGCTGCTGTCGACCGCGATGGCGCTCGTGACGGGGCCGGAAAGCTTCTATGCCGTGCGCTTCCTGTTGGGGGTGGCCGAGGCCGGCTTCTTTCCGGGAATCACCTTCTTCCTCGCCGCCTGGTTCCCGGCGCAGGTGCGCACACAGATGCTGGCCTGGTTCCTGGTCGGCATCCCGCTCTCGTCGGTGATCGGCGGACCGCTGTGCGGCATGCTGCTGCGGATGGACGGGATCTGGGGCTTGGCCGGTTGGCAGTGGCTATTCCTGGCCGTCAGCCTGCCCTGCGTGCCGATCGGGATGTTGATCCTCGGCATGCTGGCCGACCGCCCGCAGGACGCAACGTTCCTGACCCAGCCGGAGCGCGACGCGATGGACGCGATGATGGCCGAGGAGGTGCGCGAGCGGGTGCGGCACTCCGTCTGGGGCGCCATCAAGGACGGCCGCGTGCTGATCCTGGCCGGGGTGCAGTTCGGCTTCACCCTCGGCTCCTACGGCATCATCATCTGGCTGCCGCTGATCATGAAGGAGTATGGCCTCAGCAATTCCGCGGTGGGCTGGCTGAGCGCGATCCCCTACCTGTTTGCGACAGCGGGAATGCTGGGATGGGCATGGTACGTGGACCGCTCCGGGCGCCGGATCGGACCATTGACGCTGACCTGCTTCCTGGCCGCGGTGGGCTTGGCCATCGCGGTCACGCCGAATTCGTTCCCCATCGCGATGTCCGGCATGACGTTGGTGCTGATCGGCGTGACCTCGGCGCGTGCCGTGTTCTGGACCATCCCGACGCGGTTCCTGACCGGCGCGGCTGCTGCCGGCGGCTTGGCCTTTATCAACATGATCGGCACGACGGGCGGGTTCGTCGGCCCCTACATGATGGGCTGGCTGCGCGATGCCACGCAGTCGTTCACAGCCGGGCTGCTGGCGATGGCGGGGGTCCTGCTGATCGCGACGGTCCTGGCATGGTCGCTGCGCTTCGTGATGACGCAGGAGTAGGTCCGATGCAGCTTCTGGTCCTCGAAGGCGACGGCATCGGGCCGGAGATCACAGCCGCCACGCTGGAGGTCGTTCGCGCCGCCGGCGCGCGGTTCGGTTTCGAGCCGGCGTTCAGCCATCACGCGATCGGCTTTGCGGCCCTGGAGACCCACGGCACCACCTTCCCCGGCAGCGTGCTCGACGCCGCACGCGCGGCCGACGGGGTGATCCTGGGGCCGGTGTCGCACAACGAGTATGCGCCGGGCATGCCGAACCCGTCAGGCATGCTGCGCAAGCACCTCGACCTCTACGCCAACATCCGCCCGGCGCGCACCCGTCCCGGCCTGCCGCCGCGGGCCGGCATCCCGCTCGACCTCGTGACGGTGCGGGAGAACACCGAGGGCTTCTACGCCGACCGCACCATGTTCGCAGGATCCGGCGAGTTCATGCCGACGCCGGACCTCGCAATGGCGATGCGCAAAGTGACGCGCGCCGGCAGCACCCGCATCGCCGAGGCCGCGTTCCGGCTGGCGCGCACCCGCCGCCACTTCGTCACCGCCGTGCACAAGGCCAACGTGCTGCGTGTCAGCGACGGGCTGTTCCTCGACTGCGTCCGCGACGTGGCGGCGCGCTACCCGGACGTGCGGCTCGAGGAACAGCTGGTGGACAGCATGGCGGCGCTCCTGATCCGCGATCCCAGCCGCTACGACGTGATCGTCACCACCAACATGTTCGGCGACATCCTGTCCGATGAGGCCGCCGAGCTGTCCGGCAGCCTCGGTCTGGCCGCCTCGCTCAACGCCGGTGCGGAGCACGCGGTGGCGCAGGCGCAGCATGGTTCGGCGCCGTCGATCGCCGGCCAGGGCGTCGCCAACCCGGCGTCGCTGATCGGTTCGGCCGCCATGCTGCTGGCCTGGCTCGGCGACCGCCACGGCGATGCCCGGCTCGGCCAAGCGGCGGCCGCGATCGAGGCGGCGCTGGACCGGGTGGTCGCCGAACCCGCCACCCGGACCCGTGACCTCGGCGGCACGCTCGGGACGGCGGCGTTCACCGAGGCCGTCATTGCGGCGTTGCGGCGGGACGCCTAGCCTCCCGCAAAAGGGAGAAACGGGCATGCGGGTTGAGCGGCGCATGGCGTTGCGCCTTGCCACCGCCGGTGTGCTGGGATGGCGGCAGGCTCGCGCGGACACGGCGACGCTGCCGTTCGAGAACGGCGAGCGGCCACTGGTCGCCTACTCCGAGAAGCGCGCGCTGCTGCGCCTGACCAGCCGGCCGCCGCAGCTCGAAACGCCGTTCGCGGTGTTCGGCGAGGGCCTGATCACCCCCAACGACGCGTTCTTCATCCGCTACCACCTCGCCGACATCCCGACCGAGATCGACCCGTTGACGTTCCGCCTCGCAATCAAAGGACATGTCGAGCGGGAGGTCACGCTGAGCCTCGCCGAGCTGCAGGCGATGCCGCGCATGGAGCTGGTCGCGGTCAACCAATGCTCCGGCAACGGCCGCGGCTTCTTCGTGCCGCGGGTCGCCGGCGGCCAGGCGGGCAACGGGCTGATGGGCAACGCCAGCTGGACCGGGGTCCCGCTGCGCGCCGTGCTCGACCGCGCCGGGGCGAAGGCGGGTGCGGTGCAGGTGCGGTTCGACGGGCTCGACGGCCCGGTGTCGGACCGGACGCCCGACTTCGCCAAGGCGCTCGAACTCGACCACGCTCGCGACGGCGAGGTGATGCTGGCTTGGGCGATGAACGGCGCCGACCTGCCGTTCCTCAACGGCTATCCGCTGCGGCTGGTGGTGCCGGGCTTCTACGGCACGTACTGGGTCAAGCACCTGAACGAGATCACCGTGCTGGAGCAGCCCTTGACGAATTTCTGGATGGCGACCGCGTATCGCATCCCGGACAATGAGTGCAATTGCGTCGCCCCCGGGTCGGCGCCGGCCAAGACCAAGCCGATCGGGCGCATGAAGGTGCGCAGCTTCGTCACCTCGCTCCAGCCCGGCGCCGCGCTGCGGGCGGGGCCGGTCACGCTGTCGGGCATCGCGTTCGACGGCGGCAGCGGGGTCCGCGCCGTCGAGGTGTCGATCGATGGCGGACGAAGCTGGGCGCCCGCGGCGCTGGGTGAGGACATGGGCCGCTACGCCTTCCGCGGCTGGACGGCGCCGGTTTCGCTACCGCCGGGCGAGACGGCGATCCAGGTGCGGGCAACCAGCAAGGCGGGCGACACCCAGCCCGCCGAGCAGCCGTGGAACCCGTCCGGCTATCTCCGCAACGTCATCGAGACCACCGTCGTGAGAGCCGCATGAGGACTGTCCTGGCCATCCTGCTGCTGTCCTCGCCTGCCGTGGCGGCGCCGCGCAGCTACGAGTTGCCGCCCGAGACCGCGGCGCTGGCAGACGGACCCAATGCCGAGTTGGCGCGGACCAACTGCTCGGCCTGCCATTCAGCGGAGTACATCTCCACCCAACCGCGCGGCCTGCCGAATGCGCGCGCCTTTTGGCAGGCGGAGGTCACGAAGATGCGGACCGCGTACGGCGCGCCGCTGGCCGACGCCGACATGCCCGGTATCGTCGACTACCTGGTGGCGACATACGGGAAATAGAGCATCACCCGATCGATTGGGGTCACCCTTGAGATGCACATGCTCGCAAACAACGACTCCAGAGCTCAAGCCGATCCACTTCGATCGGGTTGGGCGATAGGGTCTGCGAGAGGGGGGACTCGAACCCCCATGCCTTGCGGCGCACGATTTTGAGTCGCGTGCGTCTACCGTTCCGCCACTCTCGCGTGCGGGTGTTCTGCCCGGATGGCCAGGCTGAGGCAAGGGGGCCGGGCAAAGGGGACCGAAGGAGGGGGCGGCGAAAAGAGAGGTTTGCGTCGCCGCCGCGGCGGCGGTATACGGACGCCCCGCGCTGATCCCTGATAGCTCAGTTGGTAGAGCAAGCGACTGTTAATCGCTCGGTCGTAGGTTCGAGTCCTACTCAGGGAGCCACCGCGGCCCGGCGAACGCCCCTTTGCCGCCCGCACCCGACAGCGCTAGACCGGTCATCTCATGGCGGCGGATAGGGTCGGATGGCGCGTTTGAATGGTCCAAAATTTCTCCCGCGCGCGAACGAGCCCGCAGCGGGGGCTCGGCCGACCGCGGAGGCCACCGGTGGTCAGCACCTCGAGAGGCCCTGGCTTGGTTGACCATCCTCCGGTCGGCGACCTGCGCCCGATCATGCTTCCGTCGGAGATCGATCTGCTCCGAAGCGTCCTTGCCTGCTCCAACCATTACGTCGAGTTCGGTGTCGGCGGGAGCACGGCCTATGCCGCCTTTCTGGTCGGCGGTTCGATTCACGCGATCAACTCGTCGGCCGAGTGGCTGCAAACGGTGCAGGCGTTCTGCGATGCCAACCCGGTCCGCACCCGGCCGACCCTGCATCACGCCGACATCGGACCGACCGGCGAGTTGGGGTTTCCGGTCGGCGAAGAGCACAAAAGCAAGTGGCCGAACTACTACAACCAGATCTGGACTATTCCCGCCGCCGCCACCGCCGACACCTACTTGGTCGATGGCCGGTTCCGCGTCGCCTCAGCGATGCAAGTCCTGCTGCACGCCCCGGCGGACGCCTTGCTGCTGATGCACGACTATGCCAATCGACCGAGCTACCATCCCGTGGCCGAATTCACCCGCGAGATCGCCCGCGCCGACAACCTGTCCGTGTTTCAGCGCAGCAGCATCTTCAACCGGAACCGGGCGGCGGAATGTCTGATGCGCCACGCCCTGAACCCGGGCTGATCCGCTCCGAGCCACGCGTCGCGCCGATCGAGCGTCGTCAACCGGACTGAAGCTGCCCGTCGCGCACCACGACCGTGCCGTCCAGCGTGATCGTCGTTCCCATCATTGGCAGGTCGAAATGACCGGCGGTGTGACGGCCGGCGAACTCGTTGGCGCCGGTGCTGAACAGAAAGTTGCCGGCCACCGCCCGCAGCTCGGTGCCATTGCTGTCGCGCCGGCCATACATCGCGAGCGATTCCCGCCGCGCGCGTCGGTTGAGCCCCCAGCCGACGTGGCTGACGGCATAGGCGTCCCGGTCGCCCCAGGCTGCCAGGTCGTCACGCAGCAGCCCGGCATCGACCCCGTCGCCCTCGATCGCCACGACGTAATCCGCTTCGATCACCAGCGTGATCGGCGTCTCGATGAAACGCTTGAACGTCAGGTTGGAGTCGCCCGGGGCCAGCACCACCCTGCCATGCACCGTGCCGGCCGCGGGGAACGCGACCACGAGGCCGCCGGGCCAATGCGCGAGGGTGCCGGGCTTGGCGGTCCAGCCCCACACGCCGACGCTGCTCGCACCGCGCAGATCGACCTCCAGCGCGGTTCCGGCCGGCGACGACACGGTCATGCGCTGCGCCGCGCGCAGCAGGCGCGCCGCCGCTCGTACCTCAGTTTCGAGCGCCGGGTCGGGGCGCAGCCGTTCCAGCGCCTCCGGATGCTCGTTGCTGACGTGCAGGATACGGGCTCCGGCCCCGAGGATGGCAGGCGTTTCGCGCGCATGCATCAAGCCCTCGAGGGTCAGGTCCACCACCAGCCCGGGGGCCGCCAAGGCACGCACGGCAGGCTCGAGCCCGCCCAGCGCTTCCGACGCGCCGGTGGACCGGACCGGCACCGGATGCGGGTTGCGCGGCGTCGGCACCACGACGTGCCAGGCCCGCGCGCCCAGGCGATGCAGGGCGAGCTCGGCGAGGTGCACGTTCAGCGCCCGGCTCTGGGTTTCGCTCAGGATCGCCACGGGATCGCCGGGCTCGACGCCGCATGAGGCAAACACCTCGGCGAAGGCGTCGATCCACTTGCCTTCGATGCGATCACTGATCATGGGCGCAGCTCCGCATAGCGCACCTTGCCCATGGCGTTGCGCGGCAGGCTCGAGACGAAATGCACCCGGCGCGGCGCCTTGAAGCGGGCGAGCTGACCGCGCACGTGGGCGATGATCTCGGCTTCCGAGCAGGCGACGCCGGGTCGCAGCACGACATGCGCCTCCGGCACCTCCTGCCAGCGCGGGTCGGGGCGGCCGACCACGGCAGCTTCGGCAACGGCAGGCAGCTCGTGCAGTACGCGCTCGATCTCGGCCGGGTAGATGTTCTCGCCGCCGGACACGATCAGGTGCTTGCAGCGGTCGTGCACGGTCCAGCTGCCGTCGGCGGCTCCGGTGCCGATGTCGCCGGTGCGGAACCAGCCGTCCTGCAGCGCCTCCGCCGTCGCATCCGGGTCGCGCCAGTAGCCGTCGAACAGCTGCGGGCCGCGCAGGCGGATCTCACCCGGCGTGCCGGGCGGCGCGGGCCGGCCGTCGGCGTCCAGGATCAGGGCCTCGACGCCGGGTCCGGGATGGCCGGTGCTGGCCGGGCCGTAGGTGCGTCCAAGCCGTGTGTAGATCGCGATCGGCGCCGTCTCGGTGCTGCCGTACACTTGCAGCACCGGGACGCCTCGGGCCGTGAACGGCGCCGTCACCGCCGGTTGCACCACGGTCGAGCCGGTGGTGATGGCGCGCAGGCAGGCGAGATCGGCCGCGGCAAAGCCGGGATGCGCGGCCAGCGCCTGCAGCGTCGCCGGCACTAGCACCGTGAGGCTTGGGCGGTCCCGCTCGATCGCCCGCAGCGTGGCGTCCGGATCGAAGCGCGGATGCAGCGTGACGGTGGCGCCGGCGAGCAGTGCCGGCACGGTCTGGATGTTGAGCCCGCCGACATGGAACAGCGGCAGCACCGTCAGCACGTGGTCGGCGTCCGTCAGCCCGTGCATGTCGCAGCTGAGCGCCGCGTTGGCGCGCAAGGCGGCCGCGGACAGCACGGCGCCCTTGGGCCGCCCGGTGGTGCCGCTCGTGTAGACGAGCAGCAACGGTGCCTCGCCAGGGAGCTCGAACTCGGCCGTTGCCCGCGTCATCCACGGCGGGCGGCTCGCCGAGCGGCGCCGTGATCCCGTCCCACTCCAACGCCGGCGCGTGGCCGTCCACGAACAGCAGGCGCGGCGCGGCGTGCTCGATGATCCATCGCAGCTCCGGGCCAGCCAGGCGCCAGTTCAGCGGCGCCAGCATCGCCCCGAGCCGGGCGCAGGCGAACAGCAAAGCGAGCGTGCGCGGATGGTTCTGCGCCAGCACCGCCACCCGGTCGCCGGCGCCGACGCCGAGCCGGGCCAAATCAGCGGTCTCCTGCCCGACCCAGGCCGCGAACTCCCCACGGGTCCAGCTGCGGCCCTCGAAGCGCAGCGCCGGCTCAGGCATCGCTCTCCCCGTCCTCGTACAGCGCGGCGCGGCCAAGCCGGTCGAGGCACAGCTCGGCGGTCCAGGGCAGCATCAAGCTGCCGCAGCGGCTGTCCCGGTAGATGCGCTCGAGCGGCAGGGAACGCAGCATCGCCTGGCCGCCGCAGGTGCGGATCGCCAGCCGCGCGAGGTCGTTCGCGGTTTCCATCACGGTATACTGGGCGGTCCAGGCGCGCATGAGGCCGTCCTTGCCGGGGTCGGGCCCGGCCTCCGACACCGCCTGGAACCAAAGCGCCTTGGCTGCCTCGAGCTTCACCCGCATCTCGGCGACCGCGAGCTGCTTGGTCGGATACATGCGGCGCTTGATGGGGGGCGTGCCGGGCACCTCGCCGCGCAGGTAGCGGACGGTGAAGTCGTAGGCGGCCTGGCACAGGCCCATGTAGGTCGGCGACAAGGTCAGGAACATGTGCGGCCAGCGTGCAGCCGCTTGCATGTAGGCGCCGCGCGGCATCAGCGCCGCATCCTCGGGCACGAACACGCTGTCGAAGTGGAGGGTGCGGCTGACGGTGCCGCGCATGCCCAACGGGTCCCACTCGCCAGTCACCGACACGCCCTCCGCGTCGGCCGGGATCGCGAGATAGAGCGTGTTGCGCCGGCTGGCCGCCTCGCCCGCCTCGCGCTCGGTGCACAGGATGCCGTAGTAATCGGCATGACCGGACAAACTCGCAAAAATCTTCTGCCCGGTCACGCGCCAGCCGCCGTCCGCGGGCACCGCCTCGGTGCCGAACGCCGCCGCGCCAGCCGCCGCCGCGCCGCCTTCGCTGAACGGCTGCGAGTAGACGGCCCCCTCCTCGACGATGCGGCGGTAATGCAGCGAACGCCGCCGCTGGTGCGCCGCCCGGTCGGCCGGGGAGAGATCGAGATCGTCGGCCAGCGGTCCCGACCACAGCGTGCTGCAGACGTGCATGTTCCACGACAAGGCGGTGGCGCCGCAGAAGCGGCCGATCTCGGCCCCGGCCAGCGAGTAGGTTCGGTAATCGGCGCCGAGCCCGCCCTGCGCGCGCGGGATGCAGATGGCCAGCAGACCCGCCTCGCGCAGATCGGCGTAATTCTCCACCGGAAACCGCGCCTCGCGGTCGTAGGCGGCGGAGCGCGGCGCGAACCGGGTGGCGGCGAGGTCGCGCACCCGGTCGAGCAGCGCGGCCTCGGCAGCGCCGAGCCGGAAGGCGCGGGGGTCGAACAGCGGCGCGTCCTCGGTCATCCGGCCACCTCCGCCAGAAATCCGTCCAGCGCCGCATCGAACCGCTCCGGCTGCTCCAGATGCGCGAGGTGCCCGGCGCCTTCGAGCGCGACGAAGCGGGCACCGGGGATGCGGCCGGCCATGCGCGCCATCGCCTCGGCCGGCGCGTTCGGGTCGCGCGTGCCGGCCAGCACCAGCGTGGGCACGGCGATCCGCGGCAGCGCGTGGCGCAGGTCGAAGCCGGGCATCGCCGCGACGGTCGCGCGGTACGCGGCCTCCGGCGTGGCGGTGATGCAGTCGCGGGCCAGCGCCATTCCGTCCGGGTCGGGGGCCTCGCCGGCCATGGCGGCGACCATGTCCGGGGCTAGGTCCGCGAGGGTGCGGCCGTCGTCGAGCGGGGCGAGCCGGGCGCGGATGAATTCGGCGGCCCAGGCCGGGTCGCGGCCGCCGAACGCGGCGCTGGTCTGCGCCAGCACGACGGCGCGGGCGGCCAGCGGCGCGTCGGCCAGCAGCTGCTGCACGATCATGCCGCCGATGCTGTGCCCCACCAGCACCGGACGCTCGAGGCCGAGTGCGGCGATGAACCGGGCCAGCGCCTCGGCCAGTGTCGTGATCGTCACGGCCGGCAGCGGCGCTGAGCCGCCGTAGCCCGGCATGTCCCAGGCCACCGCCCTCGCGGTGCGGCCGAAATGCCGGAGCTGTCCCGCGAACTGGCGCGCGCCGCCGCCGATGCCGTGCAGGAACACGATCGGCGTCCCCTGCCCTTCGCTGAGAAAGGCGATGCCGGCGGCGGTCACGGCGCGTCCGGCAGCAGGCGATAGGCGCCGTCGCGGATCTCGACCAGCACCTGGCTGTCGGCCCGGGCGCCGCTATGGTCGGTGGGCGACAGGCTGAACACCGCTTCGGAGGCGGCAAGGCCCTGGACCTTTTCCATGCCATCGCGCAGCGCGGTGCGGAAGGCGGGCGTGCCGGGCGGCGCGGCGGCCAAGGCGGCCGGCGCCGCGGCCCCGATCAGCAGGAACGCGTCCCATAGCGTGGCGCCGAACAGGCTCCGGCTGCCCGCGCCATACTTCGCCTCGTAGGCGGCGACGTAGGCCAGCGCCGGCGCCTTGACCGGGTGCGTGTCCGGCATCTGCTCGGCCACCAGCACCGGCACCGCGCTGAATATGACGCCGTCCAGCGCACGGCCGCCGACCCGCAGCGCGTCCGGTCCGGCGATGCCCTGTACGGTATAGATCGGGCCGGCGTAGCCGCGGGCGCGCAGTTCCAGGATCGGCGTGCTCGCCGGCGTGCTGCTGGCGGCCACGAAGACCGCGTCCGGGTGCGCGGCCAGCAATCGCAACACCTGCGGGGTGACGCTGGTGTCGGCGGGGTTGTAGCGCGCCTCGGCCACGGTCTGGATGCCGCGCGGGCCGGCTTGCGCGTTCAGCGCAGCGATGTAGCCGTCGCCCAGGCTGTTGGCGAAGCCGATCTGCGCCAGCGCCTTGCGGCCGGTGCGGACCATGTGCTCGACCAGCTGCGCGGTCGCCACCCGCTCGCTCGGGATCAGCTTGAACGCCCAGCGCCGCCCCCCCTCCGGCGGCTCGATCACCGCGCTCGAACCGGCCAGGCTCACGGTCGGCACGCCCGCGGCGGCGACGGTGTCGAGGATGGCGATCGAGGTGGGGGTGGCCGAAGCGCCGATGATGGCGTCGACGTGCTCGTCCTCGACCAGCTTGCGCGCGGCCCGGACGGCGGCGGTTGGGTCGGTCGCGTCGTCCAGCACGGCCCAGCGCACCGCCTGCCCGGCCATCGTCTTCGGCAGCAGCTCGATCGTGTTGCGCTCCGGGATGCCGAGCCCGGCGCCAGGCCCGGTCAGCGACAGGATGGCGCCCAGGGTGATGTCGGCCTGCGCCGGCTGTGCGGCGGCGGCGAGCAGGAGGGCCAGCACGGCGGCAAGCGGGCGTTTCATCGGCGCGGCTCCGTCATCGTCGGGCAGGGTGCATCGAAGCGGGGGTGAGCGCCAAGCGCCGGCTCACCGCGACACCGCGAACCCGGCCAGCGTCGCATAGCCGCGCACGATGCCGGCCAGCTCCTCGGCGGTCGCCACCTCGTGCACGTCGCCGAACCCCGTCGGCGCACGCGCGGCGACGAGGTCGATGACCCGCTCCGGCCCGCCGGCCCGGTTCGAGCGCACCACCTCGGCGGTGGCCGGACGGCGCTCCGCCTCGTAGGCGGCGAGTGCGGTATCGGGGTCGGCGGCGAGGTGGTCGGCCAGGCAGCGCGCGTCGAGGATCGCCTGCGACGCGCCGTTGGAGCCGACCGGATACATCGGATGCGCCGCGTCGCCCAGCAGCGTCACGCGGCCCGTGGTCCACCAGGGCAACGGATCGCGGTCGCACATCGGATATTCGTAAACCTCGGGGGTCGCGAGGATCATGGCTTCGGTGTCGTTGAACGGCAAATGGAGCCGCCTGGCGAAGTGGGAAAAATCGCCGTAACGGCCCAGTCGTGACCAGCTTTCGCGCTGCGGCGGCGCTTGGCCGTCGGCACCGGTGCGGGCGTAGATCACCCAGTTGGTCAGCCTGGTGGCCGCGCTTTCGCCGGGGCCGACCGGGTACAGCACCAGCTTGGCCACCGCGTCGCCGGCGATCACCATGCTGTCGCCGCCGTCGAAGGCCGGCCAATCCAATGCCCCGCGCCACATGGCGATGCCGTTCCAGCGCAGGCCGCCATCGTCCGGATGGAGTGCCGCGCGCAGCGGCGAGTGGATGCCGTCGGCGCCGACCAGCACGTCGCCGCGCTCCTCCACGGTGCTGCCGTCCGGGCGGACGAAGCGAACCGCGACGCCGTCCGCGTCCTGCGTGAAGCCGGCCAGCCGGTGCCCGGCCCGCGGCGCCTGCGCCTCCAAGCGCTCGGTCGCCGCATCCCACAGCATCAACTGCAGCCGGCCGCGGTGGACCGAGAACTGCGGCACGTCGTGCCCGGCGCCCAACCCGCGCGGCTCCGACCAGATCACCTGGCCGAACTGATTCGCATAGGTGAGCTGCCGGGTGCGGATGCCGATCGCGTCGAGCCGCGGCAACAGGCCGAGCCCGGCCAGCTCGCGCACCGAATGCGGCAGCAGGTTGATGCCGACGCCGAGCGGCCGCACCTCCGGCACCGCCTCGAACACCTGGGCCTCGATGCCCCGCGCGTGCAGCATCAGCGCGAGGGTGAGGCCGCCGATGCCGCCGCCGGCGATGAGGGCGCGGCCGCCCCGGCGCCGCCCGGCCATGAGGTCAGCCGCCGCCGGGCAAATAGCGGTCGGCCGGCCACTCGGTCGGCGGCAGGAAGTGGATGTTGTGCGCGGCCGAGCGCCGGACCACCTCGGGCGGGTCGCGCAAACCATCGAGCTGCACGAACAGGTCGTAGAGCCGGCCGGCGGGCGCCACCCAGAACAGGGCGCGGGTGACGCTGCCGCTGCGGTTGAAGATGCCGTGCCGCGAGCCCATCGGCAGCCGGACCAGGTCGCCGGCCGAAGCGCTGACGTCGGCGCCGTCGAGCCACAGGTCGAACCGGCCTTCCAGCACGCGGATGAACTCGTCCTGGTCCGGATGGACGTGCGGCGGCACGAAGGTGCCGGGCGGGAACAGCGTGTCGAACGCGAACGAGGACGGCGATAACTGCACCGGCTTGTAGGTCTGGCCCATGACGTCCCACACGACGCCATCGAGGCTGTCGCCGCCGCGGGTGACGCCGGCTTCGGATCCGCTCATGGTGTTCTCCTCGTTCGGTCAGACATGCAGGAACGCGTCCCCGATCTCCGGCGCCGCGGCCAGGGCCTGGCCGGTGCCCGACCATACCGTGCGCCCCTTCTCGATCACCACCGCAGCATCGGCCAGGCGCAGCACCGCTGCCAGGTTCTTGTCGATCAGCAGGATCGACTGCCCCTCGTTTTTGAGCGCCGCGAGCACCGACCAGATCTCGGCGCGCACGACGGGCGCCAGGCCCTCGGTGGCCTCGTCGAGGATCAGCAAGCTCGGGTTGGTCATCAGCGCGCGGCCGATCGCCAGCATCTGCTGCTCGCCGCCCGACAGTTGGCGGCCGAAGTTGCGGCGGCGCTCGCGCAGGCGCGGGAACAGGGCGTAGACGCGGTCCAGCGTCCATCGCCGCGCGCTCGGCCCGCGCGCGGTCGCGACCAGGTTCTCCTCCACGCTCAGGGTCGGGAACACCTGGCGCCCCTCCGGCACCAGGCCGAGCCCGCGCTGGGCAATCCGGAACGGCGGCAGCCCGGCGATCGGCTGCCCGGCAAAGGCGACGCTGCCGCTCCAGCACGGCAGCAAGCCCATGATCGCGGCCACCGTCGTCGTCTTGCCCATGCCGTTGCGCCCGAGCAGCGCCAGCACCTCGCCCGGCCCGACCGCGAGCGAGACGTCGAACAGCACCTGGCTGACGCCGTAGCCGGTGGCGAGGTGGTCGAGCCGCAGCATCAGGCGATCGCGTCCTCGCCGAGATAGGCGCTGCGCACCTCGGGGTGGGCGCGGATCTCGGCCGCCGTGCCGGTGACGACGACGCGGCCATACACCATCACGGTGATGCGGTCGGCCAGCGCGAACACCGCATCCATGTCGTGCTCGACCAGGAGGACGCCGACCTCGCCGCGCAGGCTGCCGAGCAGCGCCACCAGCCGCCCCGCCTCCTCCTGTCCGGCGCCGGCCAGCGGCTCGTCCAGCAGCAGCAGACGCGGCCGGATCGCGAGGGCGACGGCGAGCTCGAGCTGCCGCTGCTCCCCGTGCGACAGCGCCGCCGCCGGGATGCCGGCGCGGGCGCCGAGGCCGACCCGGTCCAGCGCCGCCTGTCCGGCCCGGTTCAGCGCCGCGTCGTGCGCGACCGGGCGCAGGAAACGGAACGACGAGCCGGCGCCTGCCTGCGCGGCCAAGGCGGCGTTCTCCAGCGCGGTGAAGCCGGGAACGAGGCAGGTGATCTGGAAGCTGCGGGCGAGGCCGCGCCGGGCCCGCTGCGGCAGCGTCCACGCCGTGATGTCCTCGCCGGCGAAGCGCACCTGGCCGGCGTCGGGCCGCAGCAGGCCGCTGACCTGGTCGATCAGCGTGGTCTTGCCGGCGCCGTTGGGGCCGATGACCGCATGGATCTCGTGCGGCATCACCGTCAACGACACGTCGTCGGTAACGACGAGGCCACCGAACCGCTTGCGCAGACCGCGCAGCTCGAGCAGCGGCTCAGGCATCGGCGCGCCGCCGCCAGCCCAGCCGCAGGCCGCCCGGCCGCCGCGCGGGTTCGTCGAGCAGCCCGGCCAGGCCGCCGCGCAGGACCAGCACCGACAAGATCAGCAACGGCCCGAACGCCAGCCGCCAGTATTCGAGCCATTGCGACAGGACCTGCTCCAGCAGCACGATCGCGAGCGCGCCGAGGATGGCGCCGTACAACCGCCCGGCGCCGCCCAGGATGACGGTGAACAGCAGCTCGCCCGACCGCTCCCAGGACAGGGCGGCGGGGGACACGAACTCGGTCGCATTGGCCATCAGCGCGCCGGCCAGGCCGCACACCCCGCCCGCGAGCACATAGGCCGCCAAGCGGAACGGATAAGGCGAGAACCCCAGCGCCCGCACCCGCAGCGGGTTCTCCCGCGCCGCCCGCAGCACCCGGCCGAACCGGCTGTCGAGCAACACCGAGCACAGCACCCAGCTCCCCGCCAGCACCCCGAGGCAGGCATAATGAAACACCACGCGGTCGCCGAGCAGCCGGGTGCCGAACAGCTCTGTGCGCGCATACAACGTGTAACCGTCGTCGCCGCCCAGCGCCGACAGCGACGAGGCGGTGAAGAACAGCATCTGCCCGAAGGCAAGCGTGATCATGATGAAATGGACGCCGCCGGTGCGCAGCGACACCGCCCCGGTCAGCAATGCGACGAGGGCGGCGGACCCGGCCGCCACGGGGAATACCACCCCCGCGCCGCTCACCCCGGCCGCGTCCAGGGCAGCGACCGCGTAGGCGCCGACGCCGAACATCGCGGCGTGGCCGAGGCTGACGAGCCCGGCGCCGCCCACCAGCAGCGACAAGCTCACCGCGGCGGTGCCGAGGATCGTCGCCCGGGCCAGCAGGGTCAGCGCGAAGCTGCCGCCGAAGCCGATCCAGGGCGCCGCCGCCAGCCCGGCCAGCACCGCCAGCGGCAGCAGCAGGTGGCGCCTGCCGTTCACGCCTGCCGCACCGGGAACAGCCCGGCCGGCCGCACCGCGAGGATCGCCGTCATGACCACGTAGACCAGCATCGAGGCCAGCGCCGCCCCTGTCTGCCGCGCCGCGGATGGGTCCAGCAGCAGCCGCAGCAGGTCCGGCACGAAGGCCCGGCCCAGCGTGTCGAGCAACCCGACCAGCAGGGCGGCGATGAAGGCACCGCGGACCGAGCCGATGCCGCCGATCACGATCACCACGAAGGCCAGGATCAGCACGCCGTCGCCCATCCCGGGCGCCACCGCGAACACCGGCCCGGCCAGCGCGCCGGCGAACCCCGCCAGCATGGCTCCCAACGCGAATACCCCGGTGAACAGCCGCCGGATGTCGATCCCCAGGGCCGCCACCACCCGCGGATGTGTCGCCCCGGCCCGCACCAGCATGCCGGCCCGGGTCCGCTCTACCAGCAGCCACAGCAGCAGCGCGGTCGCCAGACCCGCCGCGATGATGGCGAGGCGGTAGACCGGGTAGCTGAAGCCGGGCATCAGCGCGAAGCCGCCCTCGAGCCCGGCCGGCTGCAGCACAGGGAGCGGCGCGCTGCCCCAAACCGCCCGAATTGCCTCGTTGACGGTGAGGATGACGCCGAACGTCGCCAGCACCTGGCTCAGGTGGTCGCGGCCGTAGAGATGCCGGAACACCAGCACCTCGAACAACAGCCCGAGTATCAGCGTCAGCGGCAGGGTCAGCAGCAGGCCGATCCAGAACGAGCCGGACCATACGCCGAGCGAGGCGGCGAGGTAGGCGCCCAGCATGTACTGCACGCCATGGGCAAGGTTGATGAAGTCCATCACCCCGAACACCAGGGTGAGGCCGGCCGCGACCAGGAACAGCAGGATGCCGAACTGCACGCCGTTCAGCACCTGGATCAGCAGCAGCGCGAGCGACACCGCCGTCGCCCGTCTAGCTCATCCGGCACTCGGCGGCGTAGGGGTCGGCGTCGTTGCTCAGCACCTTGCGCACCGATTGCGTCAGGAACTTGCCGTCGTCCCGCTTGGCCACCTTGCAGAGCCAGAAATCCTGCACCGGGAAGTGGTTCGGCCCGAACCGGAACGGGCCGCGGACGGAGGCGAAGTCGGCCCGCTCCATCGCCGCCCGCAGCCCTACCTTGTCGGACAGCTTGCCGCCCACGGCACGCACCGCGGAGTCGAGGAGGAAGGCGGCGTCGTAGCTGTGCGCCGCGTAGTTGCCGGGAATGTAGCCGTACGCCGCCTCGAACGCCTTCGCGAACGACTGGCTACGCGGGTTCGCGAAGTCGGGCGCCCACGTGGAGGCGGTGAAGAACCCAAGCGCCGCGTCGCCTTGCGCCGGCAGCGTCGCCTCGTCCACCGTGAAAGCGGACAGGAACGGGATGCCGGCGAGCCCGGCCTGACGGTACTGCCGCACCAGGTTCACGCCGAGCCCGCCGGGCATGAAGGTGAAGACGGCGTCGGGTTTCGCGGCGGCGATCTTGGCGACTTCGGCGGAGAAGTCGAGCTGGGTGAGCGGCACGTAGATCTCGTCCACCACCTCGCCCTTGAAGCGGCTGCGGAAGCCGTGCACGGAGTCCTTGCCCGCCTGGTAGTTGGGCACCAGCACCATCACCCGCTTGTAACCCTCGTCCTGCGCCACCTGCCCCATCGTCGCGTGCGGCTGGTCGTTCTGATACGAGGTCACGTACAGGTTGGGGTTGCAGCCCTTGCCGGCGAAAGTGGACGGGCCGGCGTTGGTGCTCACCAAGGGCGTGCCGTTCTCCGTCACCGGCCGCACGATCGCCTGCAGGATGTTGCTGAACACCACCCCGGCGACCGCGTCCACCTTATCGCGCTCCAGCGCCGCGCGCACCTTGGTCAGCGCCACGTCCGGCTTCAGCTCGTCGTCGAGCACCAGCGTCTGGACCGGGAGTCCCGCCATCTTGCCGCCCAGCTCGTTCACGCCCAGCAGCCAGCCGTCGCGCAGCTGGGTGCCGATCGCCGCACCTGGCCCGGACAGGGTCGCGACGAAGGCAACCTTCACGCCCGGCGCCTGGGCCCGCAGCACCGCCGGCGCCAAGGCCGCCGACGCCGCGGTCGCAAGCAGGACACGTCTTTGCATGGTTCGGGGCAACTCCTGTCAGATCGGAAAAGCGAGCAGCGTCTGCACCCGCAGCGTGTCGTAGATGCAGCGCTTGGACTTGAAGCGGAGCCCGTCCGGCGTGCGCACGACGTGGTCCAGGTAACGGCCGGCCTGGTAGACCGCCGACTCGCCCTCGATGGACGTGTTCACCACCACGTAGCTGGTCGTAGTGCGGATGCTGCCGTCGTCCTGCAACCGCCATTCCAGGCCGGACAGGCAATGCCGGTATTGCGGCTGCTCGTAGATGTTGGCGTGGCGCAGCGCCACCACGCGGTCGCGCAGCATGCGGATGTTGTCGCAGTGCATCACCGGCGCCGGCAGCCCGGCGTCCTCGTTCTCCTTCGACACGATCTCGTACAAGCAGTCGTCGGTGAACAAGCCCGGCCATTCCTCGATGCGGTCGTTGTCGAGGGCTGCGACATAGCGGTCCTGCAGGTCGCACAGCTCGAGCCGCAGCATCAGGTCGGGGGCAGCCACGGGCGCTAGTCCGCCGCCGCGGCCAAGTGGTCGAAGCCCATCAGCCTTTGATAGCCGACCCAGAAGCGCCGGATCAGGCTTTCGGTGATCAGCGTCGCCTGCTCGTCCGGCGCCGCGCGCGACATCTCGATCACCGAGGACGCGTCCCCGTCCCGCACCGTGCCCTTCTGCACCAGCTCGGTCGCTTCGGTATCCTCCATCGAGATGTAGCCGGCCGGCCCGACCAGGTTGGCCTGCTTGATCCGCAGCTTGCGCAGCTCGGGCGTGTCGTCGGCGTAGCCGAAGAAATGAAACACCAGCTCGAAATGGTCGGGGCCCTTCGGCAGCAATTGCCGGCACACCAGAGTGTTGTGGATCTGCTGGATCACCAGCTGCGGAAAGATCGGCTGGATGTGGTTGGTCGCGACCTCGTCGTATTCGGGCACCAGCGCCAGGATGCTGTCGTCCTCGAGCCGGAAGCCCTCGTCATAGGCGCGGATCTGTTGCGCCTTGTAGGCGTCCGACGAGCTCCCGGGCTCGGTGCGGAAGGCGAGGATGATCGAATGCAGCCCGTCCTTGGCGTCCGGCAGGCATTTGGCCCGCATGCCGACGCGGAAGATGTTGAACGTCGTGTGGAACAAATGCAGCAGGCTGGCGTGATACGGGTCCTTCACGTTCTCCAGATAGAGCTTCCAGTTGCTGTCGGAGTATTGCCTGGTGCAGCCGAGATAGGCGACGGGCTTGTGGAAGATGCGATCCACCCAGGGGCGCATCTCCGGGCCGATATACTCCGGCAGGTCGGCCACCGTGTCGCTGAAGGTGGCGAATACCAGGCCGCGGTAGCTGTCCACCCGAAGTTGGCGCAGGTTGTGCTGCTTCGGGTCGAAATCCTTCGGCATCCCGGTCGCGTCCTTCTGGCCGCGCCGGAACGGCACGCCCAGCAGGTTGCCCGCCGCGCCGAACGTCCATTGATGATACACGCAGGCGTGCGACAGCGCGTTGCCGCGCGACAACCGGCACACCTTGGCGCCGCGATGGGCGCAGCGGTTGACCCAGGCGGCGAGCGTGCCGTCCTCGGTCCGGGTCATCACCACCGGGGTGTCGCCGATGAACGTGCTCTTGTAATCGCCCGGCGCCGGGATCTCCGCCTCGAGCCCGAGAAAGCTCCAGGTCGGGCCGCGATAGATCCGCTCCTGTTCCAAGGCATAGATCTCGTCCGAGCTGAACACCTTGTAGGGCACCCGCGACCCGTCGGGGCGCGGAAAGGTGGCCAGCGGCGCGGCGGGGAACGGCTGGTCCATGCGGTCTGTCTCCTGGCTCTCGGTCGCAGACGGGAGAAGCGGATGCGGTAGCCTGGCAGAAATTGCGGCGGCGTCATCAACTGATTTGCCGGGTGCCGGCAACCGGCGCGGATTTTGCGCCGCCGGGCAAAGTGCGGCACGAGGCGCGGAGGGAAGCGGAACGCATGGGCACGGACCTGGACGAGGACGCCGGCGGTGCACCACAATTCGCCGGGCTCGAGACGATCACCGGGGGCGAGAACCTGCTGATCCTGGCCGCGGCACCGCCCGATCCCGCTCTCGCGTGCGGCGGCTTGATCGCCGCCCTGTGCCGCCGCGGCCGGGCGCCGTTCGTGATGGTGCTCGGCGACGGGACCGAGGCGAAGGCCGCCGATCCGGCCTCCGACGAGGCGGCCAGGCGCTCCGACCGGGAAACGCGGGCAGCTGTTCGCGCGCTCGGCCTGCCGCCGGAGCGGCTGCTGCTCGCCGGGGTGTATGGCGGCGCCATTCCGGACGCCGGGCCAATGTTCGAGGCGATCGTCCGCGCGGTCACGCTGGTGATGTGGGCGCGGGATTGCAACGTCGTCTGCGCGCCCTGGCCCGGCGGCGCCCCGGCGGCGCAAGCAGCGACGTTCACGGTCGCGGCGGCGGTCGCGCGAACGAGCGGCGTCGGCCTGCTCGCAGTGGCACACCCGGACGCCCCCTTGCTGCCGTCGGCGACCTGGCGGCTCGACATCAGCGGCCAGATCGCGGCCAAGCGCGCCGCGATCGCCGCCCATGCCTCGCAACCGGCAACAACGCCCGCCCTGTTCGAGGCGTACGTGTCGCCGCCGGTGTAGCACAGGCAGGCTGCTCGCGACCGATGCGGGCCGCCATCGCGGCGCGGGAACATTCCACGTGCCCACGCGCTTGTTCGCCCGGACCCAGCCGCAAGGAGCCCGATGACACGCCTGGATGCGACCAACCCGTCCGCGCCACCCGCACCGTCCAGCCGTTCGCTGCACGGGCTCGACGCGATCAACGTGCTGATGGCCGACGTGCGCGACGGGGTCGGGCCCTATTTGTCGGTCTTCCTGAAAGGCGCCGAGCATTGGGATGCGGGCGCGATCGGCGTCGCCATGGCGGCGTCCTCGGTCGCGGCCGCGATCTGCCAGGTGCCGGCCGGCTTGCTGGTGGACGCGGCCAAGGCGAAGCGGCTGCTGATCGCGCTGTCGGGGCTGATGGTCGGCACCGCCTGCCTGCTGATCGTCGTGTTTCCAAATTTCCTGGCTGTTGTCGCGGCGCAGGCGGTGCTTGGCGCCGCCTCGGCGGTGATCCCGCCGGCCATCGCCGCGCTGTCGCTCGGCCTCGTCGGCCGGCGGCTGTTCGACGGCCGCATTAGCCGCAACGAAAGCTTCAATCACGGCGGCAACTTCCTCGCCGCCGGGTTGGCCGGGCTGCTCGGCAGCACGCTGGGCTATCACTGGATCTTCTATCTCGTGTGCGGTTTCGCGCTGGCCAGCGCCGCCGTCGTCACCCTGATCAACCCGGCCGAGATCGACCATGACCGCGCCCGCGGCGGCGAGGACAAGGCCGCCGGCGGCAAGCCGATCGCGCTGCGCGAGCTGCTGCGGCGGCGCGACCTCGTCGTGTTCCTGGCTTCGGTGGTCCTGTTCCATTTCGGCAACGCGGCGATGCTGCCGATGGCAGGCCAGGTGCTCGCGATCGCCCATCCCGGCAGCGACACGGTCGCGCTGTCCGCCTGCATCATCGCGGCGCAATTGGTGATGGTCGGCGTCGCCTGGGCGGTGGGCCGCGTCTCGGCCCGGGGCGTCGGCCGCAAGCCCATCTTTCTGGCCGCACTCGCCGTGCTGCCGGTGCGCGGGCTGCTGTTCTCGTTCACATCCAGCCCTTATGCGGTCGTTGCGATCCAGCTGCTGGACGGCGTCGCCGCCGGCATCTTCGGCGTGGTCTCCGTGCTGATCGCCGCCGACCTCATGCGCGGGACCGGACGCTTCAATCTGGCCCAGGGGCTCACCGCGCTGGCCACCGGCGTCGGCGCCGCCTTGAGCAACGTCACCGCCGGCTTCGCGGTGCAATGGTTCGGCTACTCCGCCGGGTTCCTGTATCTGGCGGCCATCGCCCTCGCCGCGTTGGCGTTCTTCGCCCTGTTGATGCCGGAAACACGTCCAACCATCGAGGACGACGGTGATGCGCAAGGGGCCGCCGCGCCGGCGAGAGCGGCCGCTTGATGCCGCTGACCGCGGCGCCTTGGGCAACCTGGGGCATCGCCGCACTGGCCACCGCCGGGGTTATCCTGCGCCCGTTCGCCTGGCCCGAGTTCGTGTGGGCGGTCGCCGGCGCGCTGCTGCTGATCGCGCTCGGGCTGCTGTCGCCGTCGGACGCGCTGGCCGGGGTGGCGAAGGGCACCGACGTCTACCTGTTCCTGGTCGGCATGATGCTGCTGGCCGAGTTGGCCCGGCAGGAAGGCCTGTTCGACTGGCTGGCCGCCGGCGCCGCACGGGCCGCGCGCGGCTCGGGCACGCGCTTGTTCACGCTGGTCTATCTGGTCGGCACGGTCGTCACCGTGCTCCTGTCCAACGACGCGACCGCGGTCGTGCTGACGCCGGCGGTGGCGGCGGTGGCGCGGGCCGCCGATGCGAAGCAGCCGCTGCCATACCTGTTCATCTGCGCCACCATCGCCAACGCGGCCAGCTTCGTGCTGCCGATCTCCAACCCGGCCAATCTCGTCATCTACGGCAGCCACATGCCGCCGCTGCTCGAATGGCTGCCGCGCTACGCCCTGCCCTCGGTTGCCGCCATCCTCGCCACCTACGCCATGTTGCGCTGGACGCAGCGGGACGCGCTGCGGCAGGCCGTGGCCTCCGACGTCGAGCGCCCGGCGCTGTCCTTGCCCGCCAAGGCCGCCGCGCTCGGGATCACCGCGACGGCCGCCGTGCTGCTCGCCGCCTCCGCGCTCGACGTCCAGCTCGGCCTGCCGACCTTTCTTGCCGGCCTCGCGACCGCGGTGCTGGTCCTGGCCGCCGCCCGGCGCGGCCCGGCGGCGGTGTTGCGCGACGTGTCCTGGGGCGTGCTGCCGCTGGTGGCCGGGTTGTTCGTGCTGGTGGAGGCGCTGGAGAAGACCGGCGTCACCGGCGCGCTGGCCGCCCTGCTGCAGGAGGAGGTGCGGCGCTCGGCAACCGGAGCTGCTTGGATCACCGGCGCGGTGCTCGCGCTCGGCTGCAACCTCGTCAACAACTTGCCCGCCGGGCTGGTCGCGGGCCGCGTGGTCGAACTCGCGCAGGTGCCGGAGCGGGTGCGGGAAGCGGTGCTGATCGGCGTCGACCTCGGGCCCAACCTGTCCGTCACCGGCTCGCTCGCCACCATCCTGTGGCTGACCGCGCTGCGCCGGGAAGGGCACCACGTCGACGCCTGGACCTTTCTGAAGCTCGGTGCCGCAGTGATGCCGCCTGCCCTTCTGCTGGCGCTTGCCGCAGCCATCGTCACCGGCTGATTGCCGGCCCCGGGGGAATTGCCGGGTTCAGACCGCCGGGGCTGCAGCCACTCCGACCTCGCCCGACGCGACCGACACTTGCCGTGCGCCGTCGTGCAGCAGCAGCGCCCCGTCGGGCGCGATGCCGGCGAACCGACCGTGGAGCGGGGTGTCGCCGCGCGCGACCGTCATCGCCTCGCCGGGACGATGTCCGGCGGCGAGCCAAGCCAGGCGGACCGGCTCGAACCCGTCCGTCTCGTAGCGGCCGACCCAGGCCTCGAGACAGGCCAGCAGCGCTCGTGCAACGTCTCCGGGGTCTGGCGCCGGACCGGTTTCGGCCAGGCTGGCGACGGGCCGGTCCAGCGAAGGCGCGACGGCCAGGTTCACGCCGAAGCCGATAACCAGGAACGCCCGGCCCGGCGCCGCCGGCGCGAGCTCGAGCAGGATGCCGCCCAGTTTGCGGCCGTCGAGCAGGATGTCGTTGGGCCATTTCAGACCATACCCGCCCCGCTCCGGCGCCACGCTCCGCAGCGCCTCCAGCATCGCCACCGCGGCCAGCAGCGACCAGTGCCCGGGGCACTGCGGCTGTTGCACGTCGAGGGAGACGGACAGGTTGAGGTTGCCGTCGAGCGATTGCCACGGCCGCCCCAACCGTCCCCGCCCCACCGTCTGCCGCCGGGCCAGCAGCGCGAGCCAGGGCCGGGCGCGGCGCATCAGCTCGCTGGAGGTGGAATCGATCTCCTCGATCCGCTCGAGTGCGAAGCGGACGGGCGGGGCCAAGCGCTACTCGGCCGCTGCCTGCACGAAGGTCGGCCCGTCGCCCGCGACCGTGGTGCGCCGCATGTCGCGCACCTCATTGGCGTCGAACCGCCGCACGCGGTGCATCGTCTGCCGGTTGTCCCAGATCACGAGGTCGAACGGCTGCCAGCGGTGCACGTAAACGAAGCCGGGCGCCGTCGCGTGCTCGACGAGGTCGCGGATGAAGGCGCGCGCTTCCGGCATCGGCCAGCCGAGGATGGTGCCGATATGCGACGACAGGAACAGCGAGCGGCGGCCGGTGACCGGATGGGTGCGCACCAGCCGCTGCTGAACGGGGGTGAACATCTGCCGCTCCTCGGCCGACAGCTCGGTGAAGCCGAGCGTGCCGCGCGAGTAGATCAGCGAGTGCTCGCACACGAGGTCCTCGACCTCGCGCTTGGTCGCCTCGTCGAGCGCGTCGTAGGCGGCGCGCATGTCGGCGAACTCGGTGTTGCCGCTGCCCTGCTGCACCCGCCGGCCGGACAGGATCGAGTATTTCGCCGGCGTCGCCCGAAACGAGCTGTCGGAATGCCAAAGCTGGTTGCCGAGGTTGAACATGCGGCGCCGGTCGTCGCGGCCCAGCGGCTTGCCGTCGCGGTCGAGGTTGGACACGTCGGCCAGCTTCGGGCTGAGCCGCAGGTCGTCGCGCTTCGTTACGTTGCCGCCCGCCGTGTCCTCGAGCGGGCCGAAATACTCGGTGAACGCCACCTGCTGCTCGTCGGTGATGTCCTGCCCGGGAAACACCAAGACGGCGTAGCGGTCGAGGCCGGCCTCGACCGCCGCCACCTCGGCAGCGTCGAGCGGCCGCGACGCATCGATGCCGCTCACCCGGCCGGCGAAGGTGGGTCCAACCTGCTCGATCGAGATTGCCATTGGGCGCTCCTGAGTTTTTCTCAGGTCAGCAAGCCGCGACCCGGGCTGTCAAGCCGGGCAGCCGTGCCGGGCAGACCGCGGCCGCCGTCAGTGCGCCGCGCCGGCTTCGCGCGCGCGCCGGGCCTCGTAGGCCTTGAGGTGGACATAGGCGATCCGGAACAGGCGAGTGCCGTCCGGGGTGCCGCGGGCGATGAGGTCGCCGACGATGTGGTCGGCCTCGATGGGCAAACCACGCTCGATATCGCGCATCATCGAGGCAGTGAACACCAGGCCAGGCTTGGCCAGCATCCCGCGCATGCGGCCGACGAATGCCTCCCGCGGGGTGAACCCGGCCGCCGACGCGATTGCCGCGGCCTCGTCGAACAGGCCTTGGGCGATGTCAGCGCCGCCGGCTTCGACCACGTCCGCGACCGCCGCCCGCATCAGCGAGGTCACGGCCGCCAGCGAGGACAGGAACACCCATTTTTCCCACATATCCTGCAGGATGGTGTCACTGGCCCGGCCGCCGGCCGAGGCCAAGGCCGCGCCGAGCGCCTCGGCACGTGGCGTCATGCTGCCGTCCCGCTCACCGAGCGACAGGCTGGCCAGCTCGCCCAGATGGCCGATGGTGCCGTCCGGCCCCAGCGTGGCGGCGATCTGGCATTGCCCGCCCAACACCGCCGGGGCGCCGAACCGGGCGTCCAGCACGTCGAGGTGCCGCATGCCGTTCAGCAGCGGCAGGATGGCGGTATCGGCGCCGACCGCCGGCGCGAACGAGGCGATCGCGTCATCGAGGTCGAACGCCTTGCAGCTGAGCAGCACCGCATCGTAGCTGCCATACAGCATGTCGGCCTGCACCGTCCGCACCGGCCGATGGATGTCGCCCTTGGGGCTGCGGACCACGAGCCCGTCGGCGGCAATCTGTGCGGCCCGGCGCGGGCGCACCAGGAAAGTGACGTCTTCGCCGGCCTCCACCAGCCGACCGCCGAAATAGCCGCCGATGCCACCGGCGCCGACAACGAGTATGCGCATCACCCATCTCCCCCGATCTGCAGGCCGGCCTGCGACGGACTTGATACAATGACTTATCGACGCCGGGCGCTAGATCTCAGACTGCGGCGGCGGGAGCAACCGCCGGACCAAGGTCGAACGGGTTAGCCGAGCAGCTCGACCACCATTCGGCGGATCTCGTCGGGCGACAGATTGACGGGGAGGCGTTCGAAGCGCTCGGGCTGCGGAGCCGGGAGCGGATGTGCGGAAAATCCGGTGCCATTGGGGACCGGGACAACAAGATGTTGGAACATTAACTCACTTCAGGTTGGGAATTGGCCCGGCAAATGCCGCGGCTCGGCGGTGCAGGTGATCGGCTCGG
Organism: uncultured Alphaproteobacteria bacterium; assembly: GCA_963752225.1. Classification (GTDB taxonomy): domain Bacteria; phylum Pseudomonadota; class Alphaproteobacteria; order Acetobacterales; family Acetobacteraceae; genus JBBROS01. The sequence continues at coordinate 1,217,016 of CAVVXS010000007.1, forward strand.
GAGCCGGGCAGCCGTAAGGCTCGACCTGCGTCGCTGAACGCTAATTGGGCCGGGCCGACCATTGTTGCAAGAGGACGGAGCGCGTGGCCGAGAAAAAGATCCGGGCGGCGTTCTGGGTAGCGGCGGCGCATTCGGCCGCTTGCATCGCCGCCGCCGCCGTGTCCGCAACCCCGTGCCGGGCCCGCTCGGCGTCGCTGCCGCTCCAGGCGACCCAGTCCCAATCTCCGGACGGAAGACGCTCGACCAGTAGGAATTGCTGATGCCGCGGAGCGCCGACCGACGCTGTGAACGTGCCGGGCGTGTCGGGCGACCAGACCGCGCGTACTCCCATCGCACCACCTCGACACTGCAATCCAACTCATCGCTACGTCGGCGCGAACCGATCGGATGCGTGACGATCGGGGAAAATATGTCGACGCTCGACCAGCCCGCCCGTAAGATCGGGGTCGTGAATATCGTTGCGCCTCCCAAAGCAAGGCTGCTGATCGAGGTCGTCTACGATCTCGTCTGCCCCTGGTGCTATCTCGGCGTGCGACGCATGTTCCGCACCATGCGACGGCGGCCGGACCTGCTGTTCGAGCTTTGCTGGCGGCCGTTCCTGCTCAATCCGGACATGCCGCGCTCCGGCATGGCCCGGTCCGACTACGTGATCCGCAAGTTCGGTGGTGAGGACCGCGCCCGCCGGCTGTATGCCTCGATCACCGAGATCGGCACCGCCGAGGGCGTCGAGTTCCGGTTCGACCGCATCCGCCGCACGCCGAGCAGCGTCGACGCCCACCGCTTGGTGCGCTGGGCGGCAGGACACGACCGCAGCAGCGAAGTGGCCGAGGCGCTGTTCGCAGCCCACTTCGCCGACGGCTGCGACATCAGCGACCATGCCGTGCTGCGCGACATCGCCGGCGACGCCGGGCTGAACGCGGCGGCAGCGTCGCGCTTCCTGGCCAGCGACGAGGACGTCGACGCCGTCCACGCCGACAACCTCCGCGCTCACCGACTGGGTATCAACGGCGTGCCCTGTTTCGTCGTGGCGGGCCGCCACGCCATTGCCGGGGCGCAGGAGCCGGAGGTGATCGAACGCCTGCTGGACGTCGCCGCGGTGGAAGCGGCCGAGTTCTGACCGCCGCATAGACGCCGATCCCGCTCGCGTGCAGCATCGGCTCCGCGATCCGAGGGAGGGTTTGATGGCCTATCCGCTGTGCGGCAAGATCAGGGTTGGGCTGCTGGCCGGCATCGCCGTGGGAAGCTTGGCGGCGCCGGCCCGGGCCGCGAACGTCAGCGCCACCGATGCGGCGTCGCTGGAGCGACAGGTGCGGGACGCGCTTGGCGGCTTGCTCGGGCCGACGGTGACGTTGTCCGACCGACCGGTGCAGCTGACCCCCGCGGGCGACCACTTCGACGTGGCCGTGCCGTTGCCATACGCCATGCCGCCCGACCCGGCCGGTGCCAGCACCGACCTGCGCATCACCGCCACTGCTCGCCCGGCCGAAAACGGCGTGTGGCTGATCGACGGCGTGCGGCTGACTTCGCCGCTGCGGTTTTCCATGCGGATGCCGGCGCCGACGGCGCCCGACGCGCCGGGCGGCAAACGCGGCACCGTCCCGGTCCTGTTCACGGTCACGCAGCAGGGCCAGGACGGCCGCGTCGTGTGGGACCCGAGTTTCGCGACCCCGTCGACCTGGACGGTTTCGACGCAGGCAACGACGGCCCATGCCGAAGGCGGTCCGATCGTCCAGGACACCAGGGTGGGACCGTCGAACGCGGTCACCACGCTCCGGCCGGCGGGCGCCGACCGCGCCGACGTGCTGCTGGACGGCACGGTGCAGGATTATCACCTCGACTCGAACGCCAGCGGCGACCCGGTGCAGGTCGGGGTGCAGCGCGTGCGGGTCGGCGGCGCGCTGAACGGCGTCAGCCGCGCGCGAGCGGTGACGCTGGTGCAGACGATCGCCGGCCTGCTCGCCGCCACGCCGCGGGGAGACGGTCCCGCGAAGCCGAAAGCCGCGCCCGAGCTCGTGCGCGCCATCCTCGCCACGCTGCAGGACTTCGCTTCCGACTTCGCACTCGACGAGACGCTCGACGGCTTCATCGTCAAGAGCTCGGGCCAGACGGTGGCGATGGACCAGATGCGGGTCGGCGTCGACGCGAAATCCGACGCCGGCCTGCTGCGCGCCGGGATGACGCTGGCGGTGGACGGCATCGGCCTGCCCGAGCTGCCGCTCGGCGACATGGCCGCGCTGCTGCCGCGCCGGGTCGCAGTGCATCCGGTGGTCGGCGGGGTGGCGGTCAGCGACCTGATGCGGGTGGCGGCGTCGGCAGGCGAGGACCGCGACCCGAGCCCGGACGACGTCGCCGCCCTGTTCAGCCACGGCGGGATCACCGGCGGGCTGCAAAGCCTCGAGCTGCAGGTCGGGGGCGCCGTGATCACCGGCAATGCCAGTCTGCTGGCGACCGGGCCAAGTGCCGACCAGGTCACCGGGACGGCGCAGCTTTCGGCCGAGAACTACGACGCGCTGGTGCAGAAGGTCGCCGCCATCCCGGCCCTGGCGCAGCAAGCGATGCCGGTGCTGGTGTTCATCAAGGGTATCGGCCGGACGGTGGAAAACAAGCTGGTCTGGGACGTGAGCTACCGGGCCGGCAAGCTGATGGTCAACACCATGGACCTGTCCGCGATGGCCGGCGCCGCCGGCGGCGGCGGCAAGCCGGAGCCGCGCTCGCCGGACGGTCCGCGCAAGACGCCGGCGCCCAAGCCGACGCCGCGATAAGACCGCCGTTCAGGCTGGCGGCTTAGGCCGCCTGCTGCACCAGCCGGTTCAGGTTCACCAGCACGTCACGGCCGATCGTCATCCGCTCGGCCACCGGCATGTCGCGCACCACCGATAGCTTATGGTCCGGACGCAGCCGGATGGTGTCCTTGCGCGAGTTGAGCCAGGAGATCAGCCCGCCAGGGTTGCCGAACTGGTTGCCGCGGAACTGCACCACCATGCCTTTCGGCCCGGCCTCCAACTTCTCGACTCCGGCCGCCCGGCACAAGCGCTTGAGCGTGACCACCTGCAACAGGTTGTCCACTTCCGGCGGCATCGGGCCGAAGCGGTCCACCAGCTCGGCTGCCATCGCCTCGGTCTCGGCATCGGTCGCGAGCCCGCCAATGCGGCGATACAGCCCGAGCCGCACCGGCAGGTCCGCCACATAGGTATCGGGGATCAGCACCGGCAAGCCGATCTGGATGTTCGGCGTCCAGTCCCGGTCCGAGGCGTGCTTGCGGCCGCTCTCGGCCCGCAAGTCGGCCACCGCGTCCTCCAGCATCTGCTGGTAGAGCTCGATGCCGACCTCGCGGATGTGCCCGGACTGCTCGTCGCCGAGCAGGTTGCCGGCGCCGCGGATGTCGAGGTCGTGCGAGGCGAGCGTGAACCCGGCGCCGAGATTGTCCAGCGTCTGCATCACCTCCAGCCGCTTCTCCGCCGCCGCACTCAGCCGGTGGTTCTGCGGCCAGGTCAGGTAGGCGTAGCCGCGCTGCTTGCCGCGCCCGACCCGGCCGCGCAGCTGATACAGCTGCCCCAACCCGAACATGTCGGCGCGGTGGATGATCAGCGTGTTGACCGCCGGCATGTCGAGCCCGCTCTCGACGATGTTGGTGCTGAGCAGGATGTCGTACTTGCCGTCGCCGAACTCGGTCATTACCCGTTCGAGCTCGGTCGGCGCCAGGCGCCCATGCGCCTCGATCATCTTGGCCTCGGGCACGATCTCGCGCAGCCGCTCCGCCATGCGCCCGAGGTCCTCGATCCGCGGCACCACGCAGAACACCTGCCCGCCGCGGAACCGCTCGCGCTGGATCGCTTCTCGCACCACGACGCTGTCGAAGGGGGAGATGAACGTCCGTACCGCCAGCCGGTCCACCGGCGGCGTCGCGATCAGGCTCATCTCCCGCACCCCGGTCAGGGCGAGCTGCAAGGTGCGCGGGATCGGCGTCGCTGTCAGCGTCAGCACGTGCACGTCGGCCTTGAGCTGCTTCAGCTTCTCCTTGTGCGAGACTCCGAAATGCTGCTCCTCATCGACGATCAGCAGCTCGAGATTGCTGAACTCGACGCCCTTGGCCAGCAGCGCATGGGTGCCGACGACGATGCCGATGCTGCCGTCCGCCAATCCCTTCTTGGTTTCCGCCGCCTCCTTCGCCGTGACCATGCGGCTGAGCTGGCCGACCTTGACCGGAAAACCCTCGAACCGCTTGGCGAAGATGCGGGTGTGCTGCCGGGCCAGCAGGGTGGTCGGCACCACGACCGCGACCTGCCCGCCCGACATCGCGGCGACGAAGGCGGCGCGCAGCGCCACCTCGGTCTTGCCGAAGCCGACGTCGCCGCAGATCAGCCGGTCCATCGGCCGCCCAGCCGCCATGTCTTCCAGCACGTCGGCGATGGCGCGCATCTGGTCGTCGGTCTCGGCGAACGGGAAGCGGGCGGTGAATTCGTCCCAGGTGCCTTCGGCCGGGGTCAGCAGGCTGGCTTCGCGAGTGCGGCGCTCGGCGGCGGTGCGGATCAGCTCGCCCGCCATGTCGCGCACGCGCTGCTTCATGCGCGCCTTGCGCGCCTGCCAGCCGGCACCGCCCAGCTTGTCCAGCCCGACGCCGCCGCTTTCGCTGCCGAAGCGGGACAGCAGCTCGATGTTCTCGACGGGCAGATAAAGCTTCTCGTTGCCGTCGTAGATCAACCGCAGGCAGTCGTGCGGCGCCGGGCCGACGCGCAGCGTCTCGAGCCCGTCATAGCGGCCGATGCCGTAATCCTGGTGCACCACGAGGTCGCCCTCGGCGATCTCGGTCGCTTCGGCAATGAACTGGTCGGCCGATTTGCGCCGCCGCGGCGGCCGGCTGATGCGCTCGCCGAGCAGGTCCTGCTCCGACACCAACCCGAATTGCGCGCTGACGAAGCCGCGCTCGAGCCCGAGCGTCACCACCGCGGTGGTGCCGAGCGGCATGTCGTGCACCGACTTCCAGCGGTCCGCGTCCGACGCCTTGATCCCATGCTCGCGCAGCAGGTGCAGCAGGCGTTCGCGTGAGCCGCGCGTCCAGGCGGCGACCACGGTGCGGCGCTTCTGCGCGGCCCAGTTCTGCGATTGCTCCTTCAGCTGCTCGAACGCGGTCAGCGCCGCGCCGGCGCCGGCCTTGGTGAACACGGCGCCCGGCCGCCCGCCGGCGTCGATTCCGGCGGCGCCGTCGGGCTTGCCGTAAGGACTGAACGTCACCGCCTCGGCGCGTTCCAGCATCTCGTCCCATTCGGCGCGGTCGAGATACAGCCGGCCGGACGGCAACGGCCGGTATGGCACCTCGCCGTCCCGCGACGGCCCGCGCCGCGCCTCCTCATGGTCGGCGATCATCTCCAGCCGCGCGTCCAGCACCTCGCTCGCCTGGTTGTCCAGGCTCGCCGCGAGGCTCGGCAGGTAGTCGGGCAGCGTCTCCATGCGCTCGTAGAACAACGGCACCCAGTGCTCGATGCCGGGGTGCCGCCGACCGTCCGAGATCGTGCCGTAGAGCGGGTCGCTGGTCGAGCCGGGACCATACAGCTCACGCCAGCCCTCGCGGAACCGGGTGATGCTGGCGGGGTCGAGCGGCACCTCGGACACCGGGCGCAGCACGAGTTCCTTCACCGCGGTGCTGCTGCGCTGGGTGGCAGTATCGAAGCGACGGATGCTCTCGATGGTGTCGCCGAACAGGTCGATGCGCACCGGCTCCGGCTCGCCGGCGGGAAACACGTCCAGGATGCCGCCGCGGGCCGCGTACTCGCCCGCCTCCATGACGGTGCCGGCGCGGGTGTAGCCGTTCGCCTCGAGGAAACCGGTGATGTCCTGCGGGTCGGCGGTGCTGCCGTCGCGCAGCACCATGCTGGCGCCGCCGAAGGCGCTGCGCGGCGGCACCCGCTGCACCAGGGCGTTGACCGTCGTCAGCAGCAACCGCGGCTTGCCGCCGGGTTCGAGCAGCCGGGCCAAGGTCGCGATCCGCTCCGACACCAGCTCCGGGTTGGGGCTCACGCGGTCGTATGGCAGGCAATCCCAGGCCGGGAAGCGCAGCACCTCGAGCTGCGGCGCGAAGAACGCCAGCGCTTCGGACAGCCGCGCCATCCGCGCATCATCGCGGCAGACGTGCAGCAGCGACCCTTTGTGCTCGGCTCGCCGCCGCGCGAGCAGCAGCGCGTCGTAGCCCTCGGGCGCCCCATACACGGTCGCACCGGACGGCGCGCGATCCTTCGACCCGGTCACAGCGAACGGCCCTCGCCGGCCTCGGCCGCGGCGCGCATGGCCCGCAGCATCGGACCGTCGAGCTCGGGCGGGATCGGCTGGCGCCCGGTCAGCCAATCCGCCAGCATCGCATCGGGCAACTCCATCACGGCCTCCAACGCGTCCAGCTCATCCGCGGAAAAATGCTCCAGCCTGGTGCGTACAAAGCCGCCGATCAGGATGTCGTTCTCGTAGGTGCCACGATGGGTGGCGCGGAACAGGATACGGCGGCGGCGAACGGGGTCGGTCGGATCAGGCAACGAGTGCACGCTTTGTTCCCTGGGCTGGGCCTGTCATATAGGGCCAACCCCAAACCCTGTCAGCCCGTGCCCTCCTCCGTCTCCTCGTTCGTGTTCCCGTCCCATCCTCTTTCATGAGCGATCCGCTGCAGCCGTTGCTGGCCCCCATCACGACCCTGCGCGGCGTCGGCCCGGCGACGGCGGAGAAACTGGCGCGGGTGGCGGGCGGCCCGCGCGTGCTCGACCTGCTGTTCCACCTGCCGGAGGGCTATCTCGACCGCCGCAACCGGCCACGGATCAAGGACGGGCTTCCGGGCACGGTCGCCACGCTGGAGGTGGAGGTGGTCTCGGTCGAGCAGCCGAGCGTCAAGGGCCGCCCCTGGCGGGTGATCTGCCGCGACGGGAGCGGCTTCATGGAGCTGGTCTACTTCGCGCGCCCGGCGCACGTGTTCGCGTCCGGGCAGACGCTGATCGTATCGGGCAAGCTCGACCGCTTCGGCGACCGCCTGACGATGCCGAAACCGGACCACGTGCTGGCGCCCGACCGGGCCGGGCTGCTGCCGGGGATCGACCCGGTGTGGCCGCTGACGGCCGGGCTGTTCCCCAGCCAAGTGCGCGCGGCGATCAAGCAGGCGCTCGAGCTGGTGCCCGAGTTCCCCGAGTGGCACGACCCGGCCCTGCTGCGCCGGGAAGGCTGGCCCGGGTTTCGCGAGGCGCTGCAGGCCGTGCACCTTCCGGTCGAGCCGCCGGGCGACGCGCCGCGCAGCCGGCTCGCCTATGACGAGCTGCTGGCGCACCAGGTGGCGATGGCCTGGACCCGCAGCCGCAACCGGCATCGCCCGGGGCGTGCCATTGCCGGCGATAACGGGCTGCGCGACCAGGCATTCCGCCGCTTCGGCCATCCCCCGACCGCTTCGCAGCTGCAGGCGCTGGCCGAGATCGATCACGACATGGCGGCGCCCCGGCGCATGCTGCGGCTGCTGCAAGGCGACGTGGGGTCGGGCAAGACGCTGGTGGCGGTCATGGCAATGCTGCGTGCGGCCGGGTCGGGCCACCAGGCGGCGCTGATGGCGCCGACCGAGGTGCTGGCCAAGCAGCACCATCGGACGCTGTCGAAGATCTCGCCGATCCCGGTCGGCTTGCTGACGGGGTCGGTCAAGGGGGTCGAGCGCCGCCGCGTGCTGACCGGGCTCGAGAGCGGCCGGCTGCGGATGGTGGTCGGCACGCATGCCTTGTTCCAGGAAGCGGTCATCTACCACGACCTCGGCCTTGCGGTGATCGACGAGCAGCACCGCTTCGGGGTCGAGCAGCGCATGACGCTGAGCGAGAAGGGCGCCGCCGCCAAGGGCGAGCGGGCCGATGTGCTGGTCATGACCGCGACCCCGATCCCGCGAACCCTGCTGCTGACGCAATGGGGCGAGATGGAGGTCAGCCGGCTGACAGAGAAGCCCGGCGGGCGGCAGCCGATCCGCACCACCATCCACTCCCTGTCGACGCTGGACGAGGTCGTGGGGGGGATCGGCCGCGCGCTGGCCCGGGGCGAGCGGGTGTATTGGGTGTGCCCCATGGTGAGCGAAAGCGAGCTCACCGACCTAGCCGCCGCCGAAGCCCGCTACACGGACCTGGCCGGCCGCTTCGGCAACGTCGTCGGCCTGGCGCATGGCCAGCAGGAACCGCACGTGCGCGACCGGGCGCTGGCCGAGTTCGCGGCCGGCACGCTGCGGCTGCTGGTTGCGACGACCGTCATCGAGGTTGGCGTGGACGTGGCGGAAGCGAGCATCATGGTGATCGAGCACGCCGAACGGTTCGGCCTGGCGCAGCTGCATCAGTTGCGCGGCCGGGTCGGGCGCGGCTCGGCGCAGAGCTACTGCCTGCTGCTGCACGATGACGGGCTGACAGATACGATGCGGCGGCGGCTGACGCTGCTGCGCGACACGGAGGATGGGTTCCAGATCGCCGACGAGGATTTCCGCCTACGCGGCGGCGGCGACCTGCTGGGCAAGCGCCAATCGGGGCTGCCCGGCTATCGCCTGGCCGATCACGATGGGCACGAGCGGCTGATCCAGGTGGCGGCGCGCGATGCGGCCGTGATCCTCGATCGGGAGCCGCGCCTCGAGGGGAGCCGAGGTCAGGCGCTGCGAACGTTGCTGACGCTGTTCGGCCGGCGTGAAGGTGTGCAGATGCTGCAGTCGGGCTGAGCAGCCGGCCCGAGCCCATCGGCGCGGATCGGCTGCCCGATTGCGCTTAGCGCAGGCCGAAGAAGGACAGGACGGCGACCACGACGACGACCAGACCGACGATGTAGATGATGTTGTTCACAACGTCTCTCCCAATGTTGTTGCACGAGACGAGCGGGTGATCCGTTCGCAAGTGAGCCGTCAACGTCGCCGGTCGGATCGGGTTCACGCGAATCCGTGGCCGCAGGGGCCGAACGCGGTGGCGAGGCAGGCGCCTTCGAGCGTTGTTCGGAACGGATTAACGACGGTCAGGACAGCAGCCGTTGCACGATGTTCGGCCAGGTCACGCCTTTGGCGTGCCACGCCTCTCTCGCCTGCCGCCCGAGCCGTGCCGCGAGGCCGGGGTCGCCGGCCAAGCGGTCGAGGGCCTGCGCCAGCGCCTCGGGATCTGGCGGCACGACGAAGCCGGTCACCTCGTGCTCCAGCAATTCGAGCAGTCCACCCGAGTCCGTGCAGGCGATCACCGGCTTGGCGGCCTGGCAGGCCTCCATCGTCACGTAGCCGATCGCGTCCTCATCATGCGGCACGTAGGCCACCGCGAGCGCGCCGTTGACCAAGGCGGCCAGTTCGTCGTCCGGCAAGAAACGGGCGTCGATGCGGACGCGGTCGGCCACCCCCTCGGCTTCGGCCAGGGCTTCCAGGGCAGGGCCGGAATGGGGGAAATCGGGCGGCCCGGCCACGACCAGCTGCAGGCCCGAGCGGACGTGCCGCATCGCCCGGATCATGAGCGCCTGGCGCTTGTTGTCCGCCAGTCGGCCGGCCGCGAACACGTAACCGCCGGCCTCGCCGCCGGTAAACCGCTCCGGATGGTCGAGCGGCATGTGCAGGACCTGTGCGGTGAAGCCGTTATGCCGTTGCAAGCGGGCCGCGACGTTGCCGGCGATGGCATACAAGGCGCGGGACTCGGCGAACGCCACCTCGTCGGCGCGCCGAACCGCATCGCGCAACGCGCTGCCGCCGGGCATGACGCCGAGGCAGGTGTCGTACAGGTCGTAGGCCTGGCGGTATTGATGGATCAGCCACATGACCTTGTCGGGATGCTGCACCAGGTAGGTCGGAAACTTTAGCCCGATCACCCGGTCCACGCTGCCCAGGCGCATGGACCGTGCCACCAGCATCTCGTCCAGCAGCGCCTCGGTCATCGGCGAGGTGAACGGGACTCGCAGGAGTTCCGCCGTGGCGCCGGCCTCGCGCAGCGCCGCGAGCAGCCCCTCCGCCAAGGTCTCGGCGCCGCCGCGGATGAACGGCATCATCGTGTTCAGCACCAGCACCCTCATACCGGCAGCAGCGCCGCCACGGCGTCGGCCCAACTCGGCCGATCGGCCAGGTTGCCGCCCGGCACCCCGCTGCGGCCGCGGCGCGCCAATGCTTCGGCAACGGCCGCCGGGTCGGACGGATCGACCGCCAGGACCGAGCGGCCCTGCGCCGCCGGGCAATCGGCCCCAACGATGCAGCCCCGCCCGGACGCGGCGGCACGGTCCATCACCGGGATGGCGCGGTCGTCGTCGGGCGAGAGGCACACCAGCACGTCGGCCTCGGTGGAAGCGGCCGCCGCCTGCTCCGGCCAGCGGGCGGCATAAAGCCGCATCCGCAAGGCGACGAGCGGATCGCCGCCAGTCTCGACGAGCAGCCGCGGCGGCGCCTCGAGCAGGCGCATCGCCGCCAGCAGGGCGTCGAGCCGGTCCGCCGTGGCCCAGGCGGTGCCGGCTTCCCCCGCGCCCAGCGTTCCGGGTGCCGGAGGCGGCAAGACCGCCACCCCTCGGCCCGCACGGTCGCTCCAAGCGGCCGCCGACGACGCCGTCACGGCGAACACTCGCTGCGCCCGGCTCAGTGCCGCACGATCGGCTTCCTGGCCCCGCGCCGGGTCCGGGCCGGCGGTCAACCAGACGCTGAGCCGCTCCTGCCGAACCAGGTGGGCGGGCGGCCGAAGTGCGACCACCCAGTCGCACGTGTCGAGTGCCAGCGCCTCGAACAGCCGGCGCTGCTCGGCGGGGTCGGCGCCCGGCGCGCAGGGCACCAGCACCGGCTCCGCTTGGTGCCCGGCCCGGCGCAGCGCCCGCACCAGGCCGGCCGCCAGGTCGCGATGCAGGCCGGTGCCCAACGGCGTCACGGCGCTGACGACCGCGACCTTCACCGGGCAGGGCGGATCGCGTCGCACACGGCATCGGTCAGCAGAGCGAGCTGCGCCGCTTGCTGCCGCAGCGCCACGTCGGTCCGCTCGGCGGCGGCACGGAGGAAAGCGAGGTCGCGGGCCACGCCGTCGAGCTGCCCCGCCGCGCCGGCAACGCGGTCGTCCGTGGCCGCACAACGGTGCTCGAGCGCGCGGACCGCCTCAAGCGTGGCCGCTTGCCCGGCGGCAGCGGCCGCAGCCTGCGCCGCGATCGATGCCGCGAGCGCGGCAAGCTCCCGATCCGCCTGCGCCATCCGGCTCGCCCATCCGGACCGGTCCAGTGCAGCGTCGAGCCGGCGGTCGAGCCTGAACCACAAGGGCCCGGTCAGCGGCCGCAGCAGCCGGCGAAGGATGCGTCCGACGACGGTCAGCCGGGCCACCCCGGACACCCCGAACCGCCGTCGCACGCCAAAATCGGACCGGTCTGCCCGTCGGGGCGTCCTACGACGCGGAAGGAGGGTCCGGGATGGGCAGGCCGGTCGCGCAAGCGGGTCTCGTGCGGTTGAACGGGTGCGTGCGTTAGCCCACGCGCTTGCGGCCGTCCATCCCCGGCCAGCCTCGCGGAACGCCGCGTGCCCGGTCCGACCAGGGCGCGATCCGAGGTGTCAGCGGAGAAGCGCCGACCCCTGCCGTCCGGTCACCAGCGCAACCCTCCGGGCTGGACGAATACGCCCCCGCGGCTCCGCCCTTCGGCGCCGGCGTCGGAAGCAGCGAGGTTCGCGACCCCGGGCGCCAGCTGGGCTGCGGCCATGCCGGTCCCGGTGGCGGCACGGGCGATCCGCTGCGCCACCGTGCTCGCATCGGCGACGAATGTGGACAGGGCTTTGTGCACCTCCTCCGCGGCGGCTTCCGCCGACCGGCCGCCGTCACGCAGGCCGAGGGCGCACTCGGCCAAGCCGGAGGCACGCATGGCCAAGGCTTTCGCCTCTTCGGAGGCGCTGTGCTCGACCGCGAGGCGTGCGCGGAAGGCCACCATCGTCGCCTCGAGCGGCTGCAGTTCGGCCCGGATCGCTTCGCGCCGCGCCGCGGCGTCGGTGCCGCCGTCGACGTGCAGGGCCGCAATCCGGGCCGCATGCGCCTCCAGCGTCTCGATCACGGCCACATTGCCGGACACCATGGCCGCAGCACGCGCCGAGGCGTCCCGGGTTTCTTCCGCGAAGTCAACGAGGTCGTCGGCCAGCTTGGCCGCGTTCTCGACGAACGCCCATCGCGTCGTCCGCAACTCCCGGCCTGGGCGGCAATCGCCGTCGCACGCACCTTCAACCGCGCGAAGTCATCGGCCGCCACGGCGCCCCTTCGCAGCCTGCGCGCGAGCATCGTCAACGCGTTCGACAACGCCAGCAATGCGGCTCGGCCGTTGTCCATCGTGGGCGCCGGGCTCGCTCCCACCGACCTGTCTCCTGATACGGCGCCCAAAAGCAGGCGCCTTCCGAGCAGCATGCGCGGCAATAGTTTCGGAACCGCTAACGCACTCCGGATATCATGCCGTTTCGCCCCGGTTCCACGAAACGATATCATCGTGCCCGCAGGCGCGGGGTGACCGGTCGGCTAACCGAACCGGTTGTCGCGCGGAAAGCCGTTCGGCGGCAGCTTGCCGACCTGTGCGCGCGCGCCGAGCCAGTCGCGGATCGACATCTCGCGCCGCTGATTCTCGCCCAAGCGCCAGGTCAGCCCGTCGGCGATGGCGAACACGCGGGCGTCGGCCAGCTTGCCGCCGGCGTATTTCTGCAGCATCACCCCCGCCCCGCGCCCCATCTCCGGCACCTGGTCGAGCGGAAACACCAGCAGCTTGCGGCTGGTGCCGATCACGGCGACATGGTCACCGACGGCCGGCACGCACAGCTTCACGCGCTCGCCGGGGCGGAGGTTCATCACCGTGCGGCCGGTGCGCCGTTCGGCCAGCAGCTCGGCGGCCGGAACCACGAAGCCGCGGCCGGCGTCGTTGGCGATCAGGTACTTCGCCCCCTCCCGCCAAACGAACAAGGCCGCCACGTCGTCGTCCGGCGCCATCTCGGCCACCAGCCGGATCGCCTGGCCGTCGCCGCGGCCGCGCGGCAGGTCGCCGGCCCGCAGCGTATGGGCGCGGCCGCCGGTGGCGATCAGGCACAGGCGGTCGGTGGTCTGGCACGGCACCAGCAGCGCGAGCTTGTCGCCGTCCTTGAACTTGAGCTCGGCGCCGTCGGCAAGGTGGCCGCGAACGGCGCGGATCCAGCCCTTGTCGGACAGGATGACGGTGATCGGCTCGCGCTCGATCAAGCTGTCGGCGTCGACCTCAACCGCGTCCGGCACGTCGCCCATCACCGACCGGCGGTCGCCGAGCGGCCCGGCGCCGAATTTTTGCCGGATCTGCTCAAGCTCGTCGGCGATGCGGGTCCAGCGCAACCCGACATCGGCCAGCAGCGCCGCCAGCTCCTTACCCTCCCGAGTTCAAGCCCCGGTGCTCTTTACGGATCTCCATTTCCTCGAGCCGCCGGAGCGAGCGCAGCCGCATGTTGAGGATCGCCTCGGCCTGCACATCGGACAGCGTGAACCGGGCGATCAGCGCGGGCTTGGGCTGATCCTCCTCGCGGATGATGCGGATCACCTCGTCGAGGTTGAGGTAGACGGCGAGATAGCCGTCCAGCACCTCGAGCCGGCGGGCGATGGCCGCCTGCCGGTGCCGGGTACGGCGGACCAGCACCTCCTGGCGGTGGTCGAGCCACTCGCGCAGCACCCCCTTCAGCCCCAGCACGCGGGGCGTCCGGTCGGCGGTCAGCACGTTCATGTTGAGGCCGAACCGGGTCTCGAGCTGGGTCGCGCGGAACAGCGTCTCCATCAGCACCGCCGGCTCGACCGTGCGGGTCTTGGGTTCGAGCACGAGGCGCACCGTCTCGGCGCTCTCGTCGCGGACGTCACCGAGGAAGGGAAGCTTCTTCTCCTCCATCAGTGCCGCGATCTGCTCGACCAGCTTGGCCTTCTGCACCTGGTAGGGAATTTCGGTGACGACGATCTGCCACATGCCGAGCCGGCCGCGCTCGACCTCCCACTTTGCACGCATGCGGAAGCCGCCGCGCCCGGTTTCATAGGCTTGCAGGATCGAGGCGCGGTCCTCGATGATCGTGCCGCCGGTCGGGAAATCCGGACCGGGCAAATGCGCCAGCAGCTCCTCGGTGGTCGCCTCGGGGTTGCGCACCAGGTGGATCGCCGCGGCGCAGACCTCGCCGGCGTTGTGCGGCGGGATCGAGCAGGCCATGCCGACCGCGATGCCGGCGGCGCCGTTGGCGAGCAGGTTGGGGAACCCGCCCGGCAGCACCACCGGCTCGTGCTCCTCGCCGTCGTAGGTGGCGCGGAAATCGACGGCGTCATCGTCGATGCCGGCCAGCAGCGTTTGCGCGACCTCGGTCAGGCGCGCTTCGGTGTACCGCATGGCGGCGGCGTTATCGCCGTCGATGTTGCCGAAATTGCCCTGGCCTTCCACCAGCGGATAGCGGGCGGCGAACTCCTGCGCGAGCCGCACCAGGGCCTCGTAGACCGAGGCGTCGCCGTGCGGGTGATACTTGCCGATCACGTCGCCGACCACCCGGGCGCATTTCTTGAAACCGCTGGCCGGGTCGAGCCGGAGCTGGTGCATGGCATAGATCAGCCGCCGATGCACCGGCTTCAGCCCATCGCGAACGTCCGGCAGGCTGCGCGACATGATGGTGCTGAGCGCATAGGCGAGGTAGCGCTCACCGAGCGCGTCCTCGAGCCGGGTCTTTTCGATCGTGCCGGTCAGGTCAGACATCGTTTACCAAGAACATATTGCGAACTAATTAAAGCGGCGCGGAGTCGGCCGCAAGCGCCACCACCCGGTCGTACAGCATGGCCCGGGCGACGGGCAACGGCCGGTGCTGGTGACCGAACGCGTCACGGGCGAGAAAATGACCGGTCAGGCGTAGCCCGTCGCGCCAGTCCGGCACGCTCCCGGCGCCGCCGGTCAGGAAGGCGGGCAGCGGCAGCATGCGCGCGGCCCACGCGCCCGCGGCCACATCGGACACGGCGCGGCCGCTGCGCGGCGACACATACCGCAGCCCCTCGGTTTCGCCGGTGACGGCGCAGGCCGCGAGGTCGAGGCCGTAGCCGAGCTCGGCCAGCAGCGCCGCTTCCCAGCGCACAAGCGATTCCACCGGCGCCTCGTCCTCGGCGAGCCCGGCGATCAGCCCGACCAGGCCGCCGAACACGATCGGATGCGGCTCCCGCTCCGGCAACGCGCCCTCGGCCACGGCGCAGGCGGCCGACAGCACGCCGAGGCGCAGCGGGTCGTCCATGGCCATCGCCGCCCCGGCATGCACCAGCTCGGCGCTGAGCGTGCCCAACTGGTCGGTGAGGCGGGCCACCCAGCGCGCCTGCACCAGGTTGCCCGGCTGCCACATCGAGGCGTGCCGCCGCGACAGCCCGCCGCGGGCGAGGCCGCGATGCGCGCCATGCAACTCGGTCATGACCGTCACCAGCGCGTCCGCCTCGTTATATGGCCGCACGTCGAGCACGGCGGCGGGGGCGTCCCATTCCAAGGGTCAACCGTCGGTCCGGGCGGCGTTCGCCATCACGCCGGGTCGTCCAGCCCCAACGCCCGCAGCCGCGCCGTTTCCTCGTCCCAGCCGGCGCGCTCCTTGACGTTGATGAAGAGGTGAATCGGCCGCTCCAGCAACTGCGTCAGTTGCGCGCGCGCCTTGGCGCCGATCTCGCGGATGCGGCTGCCGCCGGCGCCGATCAGGATCGCCTTATGGCCGTTGCGGCTGACATAGATCGTCGCGTCCACCCGCACCGAGCCGTCCTTGCGCTCGGTCCAGCTCTCGGTCTCGACGGTGCAGCCGTACGGCACCTCCTCGTGGATCTGCAGGAACACCTGCTCGCGCACGATCTCGGCGGCGAGCAGCCGGTCCGGCAGGTCGGTCAGGTCGTCGTCGGGGTAGAGGTGCGGCCCGAGCGGCACCCCCTCCTGCAGCCGGTCCAGCAGACGGTCCAACCCGTCGCCGGTGCTGGCTGAGACCATGAACGTCTCCTCGGCCGGCAGAATAGCCGACAGCTCGGCGGTCAACGGCAGCAGCTGGTGCGGCGCGACCTGGTCGAGCTTGTTCAGCACGAGCCAGGTTCTGCGGCCGCGCTCGGCCAAGGTGCGGGCGATCTCGCGCACCGGCTCGAGAGCGCCGGCCCGGGCGTCCACCAGGAACAGCGTGAGGTCGGCGTCCTCGGCGCCCGACCAGGCGGCGCGCACCATGGCGCGGTCCAGCCGGCGCTTCGGCGCGAAGATGCCGGGCGTGTCCACCAGCAGGATCTGGCTCGCACCCCGCATCAGGATGCCGAGCACGCGGAAGCGCGTGGTCTGCGCCTTGGGGCTGACGATGGACAGCTTGGCGCCGGTCAGCCGGTTCAGCAGCGTGGACTTGCCGGCGTTCGGCGCGCCGACGATCGCGACGAAGCCGCATCGCGAAGCGGCGGGCGATCCATTGGGGCCTGTGTCGCTCATCGTGCCAACCTTCCCAACAGGTCGGAGGCGGCCGTCCGCTCCGCCTCGCGCTTGCTGCCACCGGCACCGCTGCCGTGCTGCCCGGCGCCGCTGACAGTCACGACGAACAGCGGGGCGTGCGACGGCCCGCTGCGCTCGGTCACGACATACTCGGGCAATGGCAAGCCGCGCGCCATCAACCATTCCTGCAGCGCCGTCTTACTGTCCTTCGGCGGCCGGACCTGCGTGTCCATCGCCGTTGCCCAGGCCCCGCGGATGAAGCGGCGCGGCTCATCGAGCCCCGCGTCGAGGAACAAGGCGCCGATCGTCGCCTCGAGCGCGTCGGCCAGGGTATTGGCCAAGCCGCCGACGCCGGCCCGGACCTCGTTGGGCGCGATCGCCAACGCCGCCTGGAGGCCGAGCTCCTCGGCGATGCCGGCCAGCACCGGGCGGCTGACGAGGTGACCGAAGCGGCGGCCGAGCTCGCCCTCCTGCTCGGCCGGGTAGCGTTCGATCAGCCACTCGGCGACCACCAAGGCCAGCACGCGGTCGCCGATGAACTCCAGCCGTTCGTTGGAACCCACGCCGCGCCGCTCGCCGCGGCCGAGCATCCGGTTGCCGTGGGCGGCCGAGCGGTGGGTGAGCGCCTCGATCAGCAGCTCGGGCCGGGTGAAGGCGCGGCCGAGGATGGCCTCGGCCGCTTGCCGCTGCGTCTTCGTCTGCTCCTGGGGATCCGGCGTCAACCGACCCCGCGCAACAGGCGGTTCCAGCGGATCTCGAACGGCCACTGCCAGACCTGCCACCAGGGGTAGCGGGCGTCGATCGAGAAGAACAGGAACTCGGCCCGTCCGACCAGGTTCTCCACCGGCACGAACCCGACGCCCTGCCCACTCATGAACCGGCTGTCGACCGAGTTGTCGCGGTTGTCGCCCATGGCGAAGACGTGGTTCTCCGGCACCTTGTATTCGGGGGTGTCGTTCGGAAAGCCCTCGTCGGTCATCTTCAGCAAGTCGTGCTGCACGCCGTTCGGCAAGGTTTCGCGATATTCCTTCGCCAGCGTGCGGCGCCCTTCGTCGTCGGCGGTGTACTCGCCCTCCGGCACGCGCGGCACCTGGGTCCCGTTGATGTAAAGCTGGCCGGCCTTCATCTGGATGCGGTCGCCGGGCAGGCCGACGATGCGCTTGATGTAGTCGGTCTGATTGTCGCGGGGGAACTTGAACACGGCGACGTCGCCGCGGTTGGGCAGCCGGCCCAGAATGCGGCCCTGGAACAAGTTGGGCGCAAACGGCATCGAATAGCGCGAGTAGCCGTAGCTGTATTTGCTGACGAACAGGTAGTCGCCGACCAGCAAGGTGGGGATCATCGAGCCGGACGGGATGTTGAACGGCTCGAACGCGACGGTGCGGATACCGACCGCAATCAGGCCGGCATAGACGATCGTCTTGACGTTCTCGAGCAGACCGCCCGATTTCGGCTTCGCCATGGCAGGGGGGATGATCCGGTTCACGTGAGGGCCGGATCAACCGGATTGCGTGCAGGCTGTCAAGGAACCGGCCGAGCCGGGGACGGCCTCGATCATGACCTGGGCAAAGGCATACGGGTATTCATCCGTGAGCGTCAGGTGCAGTGCCGCCTGCATGCCCGCCGGCAGCATTGCCTGCAGCCGGACGAGCGCGCCGCCGGTCAGGCGCAGGGTCGGCTGCCCCGACGGCAAGTTGACGACGCCGAGGTCGGAATGAAACACGCCGCGCGCGAAGCCGGTGCCGAGCGCCTTGGCGCAGGCTTCCTTGGCGGCAAAACGCTTGGCCAAGGTCCCGGCGTGCAGGGCCGGGGTGCGGCGAAGCAGCCGGGCGCGCTCGGTTTCGGTGAAGACGCGCCGGACGAAGCGGTCGCCGTGCCGCTCCAGCACCTTCTCGATCCGCCTGATGTCGCACAGGTCGCTGCCCGTCCCGAGGATCACCGGTCGCGCTGATCCCTGGTCGCCGGGCGCCGTTCGGGATGGAGCGGCCGCACCGGCGTCATCCCTTGGCCCGCTCCACCTGCGTCACCCCGCCGGCGGCGCGCAGCCCGGCGATGACGTTGCCGAGATGGCGGACGTCGCGCACTTCGACGTCGAGCAGCACCTCGAAGAAGTCCTGCTGCCGGTTGACCACCTTGAGGTTGGTGATCGACCCGTCCTGCTTGGCGACGGCGTTGGTCAGGGTCGCGAGCGCGCCGGGCGTGTTGTTGGCGATCGCGCTGATGCGCCCGGTGTGTGTGGACTTGCTGCGGGCCACTTCGGCGGTGTCCCAGTCCACATCCAGGTAGCGCTCCGGCGTCGCCGAGAACGCTTCCGCCGTCGGGCAATCGCGGGTGTGGATGGTCACGCCCTTGCCGGTGCTGACGATGCCGACGATGCGGTCGCCGGGCAGCGGATGGCAGCAGCCGGCATAGTGGATGACCATGCTGGCAACCAGGCCGGTGATCGGCATGCCTTCGGCGTGACCGGTCGACCGCCCCGCGCGGGACGGCAGCGATGGCAGCATCCGCGGCGCGCGCGGCGCCTGACGCAAGTCGGGGTAGGCGGCGTGGACGACGTCCTTCGGGCCGATATTGCCATTGCCGACCGCGACATAAAGGTCGTCGAGCGTCGCTGCCTTCAGCGCCTTCAGCGCGCCGTCCAGCACCTTCTCCGACCCGTCCACGCCTTCCTGCCGGAACGCCTTGGCGAGGGCCGCGCGGCCCTGGTCGATATAGCCTTGGCGCTGCTGCTGGGCGACGTAGCGGCGGATGCGCGCCCGCGCCTTGCCGGTGACGACGAAGCGTTCCCAAGCCGGGCTCGGCGTGCCGCCGCGGGCGGTCATGATCTCGACTTGGTCGCCGTTCTGCAGCTCGTGCCGCAGCGGCATCAGCCGACCGTTCACCTTGGCGCCGACGCACGTGTCGCCGACCTGGCTGTGCACCGCATAGGCGAAGTCGATCGGCGTCGCGCCGCGCGGCAGCGGGATCAGCTGCCCCTTGGGCGTGAAGCAGAAGACCTGGTCCTGATACAGTTCGAGCTTGGTATTCTCCAGGAACTCGTCGCCGGTCTGCGAATTCTCCAGGATCTCGAGCAGGTCCGACACCCAGCGGAACTGCTGCAATTCCGTGGTGGACGCATCGCTCTGCTTATAGAGCCAGTGGGCGGCGACGCCGTTTTCGGCGATGTCCTGCATATCCTCGGTGCGGATCTGCACCTCGATCTTTTGGTTGCGCGGCGCCCGCAGCGTGACGCCGGTGTGCAGGCTTTGGTATCCGTTCGACTTCGGCGTGCTGATGTAGTCCTTGAACCGCCCGGTGATCACCGGATAGGCGGCGTGGATGGCGCCCAAAGCGACGTAGCAGGCGTCGCGCGACGGCACGATCACGCGGAACGCCATGATGTCGGACAGCTGCTCGAACGCCACGTTGCGGCGCTGCATCTTCTCCCAGATCGAGTAGACGGATTTCTCCCGCCCGGTGATCTCGATCGGCGCCGCGCCGGCTTCGGTGCAGACCCGGGTCAGCTCGTCACGCATCTCCTCGATGACGTCGGCGCCTTGACCGCGCAGGAAGTTCAACCGCGCCTGGATGGTGTCGTAGGCTTCCGGCTCGATCTGCGCGAACGCCAGCGTTTGCAGCTCGTTCTTGACGCTTTCCATGCCGATCCGCTCGGCGAGCGGGGCGTAGATCTCCATCGTCTCGCGGGCGATGCGCAGCCGGCGATCCGGCTTCTGCACGAAATGCAGCGTGCGCATGTTGTGCAGCCGATCGGCCAGCTTCACCAGCAGGACGCGAATGTCCTTGCTCATGGCCAGAACGAGCTTGCGGAAGTTCTCGGCCTGCTTGGTGCGATCGGAGTTGAGCTCGAGCCGGGTGAGCTTGGTGACGCCGTCGACGAGGCCGCCGACCACCGGGCCGAAGCGCCGGTCGATCTCCGCCTTGGTGATCGCGGTGTCCTCGATCACGTCGTGCAGCAGCGCGGTGGCGATGCTCGCCGTGTCCAGTCGATAGCCGGCCAGGATGTCGGCGACGGCGAGCGGGTGGGTGATGTAGGGGTCGCCGTTGTCCCGGGTCTGCTGGCCGTGCGCCTGCGCCGCCAGCACATAGGCGGCGTCCAGCATGTCGATGTCGGCTTTCGGGTCGTAGCCCCGCACCTTCTCCGTCAGCTCGAACTGACGGACCACGCGCGGCCGGTCGGCGGCGGTGTCGGAAGCGAGGCCGTCGGGCGCGCGGAACGGGGCGGGACGATCGATCATCCCGCCCCGCCCGGCATCAGACCATCAGCGGCGCGGGCGACCACCCAACTCCGCTTCAATCGCAGCCTCGAGGTCCTCGGGCGAGAGGTCCTCGACCGGGAGGCTCGACGCCTCCTCCTCGGCCGAGACGTCCTGCAGCCCGAAGATGTTCTGGTCGGTGGGGATGAGGTCGAGCACTTCCTCGTCGGCGGGCTCGGGCTCGGGCGCGCGGGACAGCGACTTCACCAGATCCTGCTCCAGGCCGGGCAAGCTGATGGTCTCCTCGGCGATCTCGCGCAGCGCCACGACCGGATTCTTGTCGTCGTCGCGATCAACGGTCAGCTCCTCGCCGCGGCTCAAGTTGCGGGCACGCTGGGCCGCCAGCAGAACGAGCTCGAACCGGTTCGGGATCTTCTGGACGCAGTCTTCAACAGTAACGCGCGCCATGCGCCGCATCTCCGCAATCGATGAACGCAATTATCTAGGGGGTCAGGTCCCGCGAAGCAAGCGTGACGCCGTCCAACGGCTCGCAATCCGACGTGCTGACGCCGGCCGCGAGTTCCGCGACGCTTTTCCCGAGTTGAGGATGCACCCAGCCCGGGGCGATGTCCAGCAGGGGCAGCAATACGAACGCCCGCTCGTGCAGCCGCGGATGCGGCAGCACCGGCGGGCCGGTTTCAACCCGGCCGTCCATTGCCAGCAGGTCGAGGTCGAGGGTGCGGGCGGCGTTGGGCGCCGAGCGAAGTCGACCGGCCTGGGCCTCGATCGCGTGCAAGGCGGCCAGCAGTGCGGTGGGCTCGGCGTCGCCGTGCAGGCGCACGGCGCCGTTCACGTAATCCGGCTGCCCGGACGGCGGCACCGGCGCGGACCGAAACCAACGCGAACGCGCGTCGAGTTGCAATCCGGGCAGCCGGCACAACCTCTCGACGGCCCATTCGCAGGCGTCCCGCGGCGTTGGCCCGGCCGGAGTTGGGAGGTTCGAGCCGATGGCGACCAGGATCGTGCGGTGCAGCATTTCAACTTCCAGTTTATCCGGCAATCAGATACGCTCTTCAAAATAGCCCAACTCTTGAGCGGCGAAGGGGCACAAGATGATTTTCGTTTCCACCGAGCGAACCGCCCTTTTCATTGACGGCGCCAACTTGTACTCCGCCGCCCGTCATCTCGGGTTCGACGTGGATTACCGCAACCTGCTCGAGTATTTCCGATCCAAAACGAACGTCGTGCGTGCCTATTACTACTCCGCCCTGCTCGACACCGAGGAATATTCGCCGCTTCGCCCGCTTACGGACTGGCTGGCCTATAACGGTTACAGCTTGGTGACCAAAACGGCACGCGAGTTCACCGACGCCAACGGGCGCCGCCGCATCAAGGGCAACATGGACGTGGAGCTCGCCGTCGACATGCTCGAGCTGGCGCCCCGGCTCGACCACGCCATCCTGTTCAGCGGTGACAGCGACTTCCGCCGCCTGGTCGAGGCGGTGCAGCGGCAAGGCGTGCGGGTCACGGTGGTGTCATCAGTACGCACCTCGCCGCCGATGGTAGCCGACGAGCTGCGCCGCCAAGCGGACCGCTTCGTCGAGCTGGCCGACATCGCGCCCGAGTTCACTCGCCGCGCCAGCGAGGTTCGGCGCGCGCCGGCCCGCGTGACGCCGGAGACGTATGATACCCCCGACGCCAGCTGAGCGCCCGGCCGCCCCGCCGGCACAAGCCCCGGCACGACCCCCGGCGCAGCCCGACCCCGACTGCCCGCTCTGCCCTCGCCTGGTCACGTACCGCCGGGCCAACGCGGCGGAGAACCCGGACTGGTTCAACGCGCCGGTCCCGAGCTTCGGCCCGCTCGACGCGCCGTTGCTGGTGGTCGGCATGGCTCCCGGAGTGCGCGGCGCCAACCGCACCGGCCGCCCCTTCACCGGCGACCATGCCGGCGTGCTGCTCTATACCACGCTGCTGAAATTCGGCCTGGCTCGCGGCGGCTACGACGCGCGGCCGGATGACGGGCTGGTGCTGGAGCGGTGCCGGGTGGTGAACGCAGTGCGTTGCGTGCCGCCAAAGAACCTGCCGGAACCGGCCGAGGTGCGGACCTGCAATGGCTTCCTGACCGGCGAGCTGGCAGCGATGCCGAACTTGCGGGTGGTGATGGCGCTCGGCGTGCTGTCACACACGGCGACCGTGCGGGCAATGGGCCTGGTGCCGAGCCGGTTGCCGTTCAAGCATGGCGCGCTGGTGACGATGCCGAACGGTGTCGTTCTCGCCGACTGCTATCACGTGTCGCGTTACAACACGAATACCGGCGTGCTGACGACGGCGATGTTCGAGGACGTGATCGGCGCGATCGACCGCCTCATCAGCTGACCGCGGGCGCCGCCACCGCCTTGTCGATCGCTTGCCGCAGCCGGCCCTGGTCGGGCAGGTCGTCCGACGCGTAGGTGCCGGCGATGGCGCCGTCGCGGCCGATCAGCACCTTGTAGAAGTTCCACTTCGGCTCCCACCGGGTCTGCGCGCGCACCCATTGGTAGAACGGCGCCGCCTTGCTGCCGGTCACGTGGCTGAGCCCGGCCATCGGGAAGTCGACGCCGTAGGTCAACTCGCAGAACTGCGCCACCTCGGCGTTGCTGCCCTTTTCCTGGCCGAAATCCTGGCTCGGGATCCCGACCACCGCGAAGCCGCGCGGCGACAGGTCACGATGCAGCGCCTCGAGTTGCTTGTATTGCGGCGTGTAGCCGCAGTAGCTCGCGGTGTTGACGACCAGCAAGACTTTGCCGCGCAGCGACGCGAAGTCGAGCGTGCCCTCGTCGATGGCGGTCATCTTGAACTGCCAGGCCGGACCGGGGTCCGGCGCCGCCGCCGCAAGCAGAACGCCAGCGCCCGTCAATGCTGCTCGACGCGAGATGCCCATGTCCGCCTCCCTGCCCCCACTGGCCCCAAAGCCGTGTCACAGGCCCTTATCAGGAATGGGTGGATTTGGACATAATGAAACCCCGCCGCTCAGCGCCCGAGGTGACGCATCGCGGGAGGCGTGGGCGCTACGGGCTTCCCTGAAGAACCAGGGTGTCGCCCTCGACCTTGAGCCCGGCGAGGCTGGAGGTGAAGCTTTGGCCGAGCAGCGTGATGCCGAGCTGCCCCGGCTGCGACACCGACGCCCGCACGTTCCGCCGGGTGATGCCGCCGATCGTCACCGCCTCCAGCACAACCGGTGCGCTTCGCGCCGTTCCGTTCGCCGTGCTGTAGACCTTGGAGAAGTTGAGGTTCGCCACGTCGATGCCGATCTTGGCCGCGTCTTCGGCCCGCAAAGCGATGTCGCTCGCGCCGGTGTCGAACATCATGTTGATCGGAGTGCCGTTCACCTCGACCAAGAAGAAGTAGTGCCCGTTGGCGGCGCGGCGCGCGGTGGCTTGACCGCCGGTCCCGCCGCTGAACCCGGTCGCCACGGCGCGATCGGGATAGATCACCTGCATCTGAGCCCGGGCGGTGGAGATGGCACCGGCGCCGACCGCGATTGCGACGGCGATCTCGGCCATGGCTAGCAGGGTACGCCGGGAAAGGTCAGTCATCGGCAGTGTCCGGTTGATGCGCGTGAGCAATAGTCCCGGACCGGTTGCGCCGCCTCCCATGAACCGATCGGTTTTGTTAACGCCGGTTGCCGATCTCAGACGCAATTAAACGCGGCGTAAGTGACGGACGGCTCAACCTTTTTCCCGCATCAGCCGGGCCTTGTCCCGCTGCCAGTCGCGCGCCGCCACCGCCTGCCGTTTGTCCTGCTTCTTGCGCCCGGCACCAACGCCGATCAGCACCTTTGCCATCCCCTTCTCGTTGAAGTGGATGTCGAGCGGCACCAGCGTCATTCCGTCGCGCGTGGCCGCCCCGAGCAGGCTGTCGATCTGCTTGCGCTTGAGCAGCAGCTTGCGCGGTGCCCGCGGCTCGAACCGGCTCAGCACCCCGCCCTGATATTCCGGGATATAGCAGTTGAACAGGAACAGCTCGCCTTCCCGCTCCCCGGCCCACGCCTCCGTCAGCGTCGCCCGGCCGTGGCGCAGGCTCTTGACCTCGGGACCCTTCAGCACGAGGCCGGCTTCCATCGTTTGCTTGATGGTGTAGTCGAAGCGCGCCTTGCGGTTCTGCGCGGCGACGCCGTGGCTGATCAGTCCGCTTTTCTTGGTGGTCGCTGCCATTTAGTTGAGGAGGCCAGCCCCCGTCATCGCGGCGCGCACCTGGGCCCGCACGCCTTCGCTGACCGGGGCCAGCGGCAGGCGGCAATGGTCGCTGCCGTGGCCGAGCAGGCTGGCGCCGTACTTCACCGGGGCCGGGCTGGTTTCCGCGAACATGGCGTCGTGCAGCGCCAGCAACCGGTCCTGGATGCTCATCGCCCGGTGCGTATCGCCGGCCTGCCAGGCACCGTGCATCTCACTGCACAGGGCAGGCGCGAGATTGCCGGTAACGCTGATGCAGCCCGACCCGCCGGCGGCCAGGAAGGCCAGCGCGGTGTGGTCCTCGCCCGACAACTGGCAGAACGCCTCGCCGCAAGCACGGCGCTGGTGCAGCGGCCGGGCCAGATTGGCGGTGCTGTCCTTCACCCCGACGATGTTGGGGTGCTTGGCCAGGCGCGCCATCGTTTCCACGCTCATGTCGACCACGCTGCGCGACGGGATGTTGTAGATCACGACCGGTAGGTCGACCGCGTCAGCGATGGCGAGGTAGTGCAGCTCGAGCCCCGCCTGGGTCGGCTTGTTGTAGTAGGGCGTCACCACCAGCGCGGCGTCGGCGCCGGCGTCCTTGGCCTGCCGGGTCAGCGCGATCGCCTCGGCGGTGCTGTTCGAGCCGGCGCCGGCGATCACCGGAACCCGCCCGGCCGCCGCCTCGACCGCGATCTCGACCACGCGCACATGCTCCTGGTGGCTCAAGGTGGGGCTTTCGCCGGTGGTGCCGACCGGCACGATCCCGTTTGTGCCTTGACCGATCTGCCAGTCGACGAAGCGGGCGAACGCGTCCTCGTCCACGGCGCCGTCGGCCCGCATCGGGGTGATCAAGGCGACGAGCGAACCCTTGAACATGCTGTCAGACTCCACGAGAGGCGCAGGCGGGGCGCGCAACCTAGTCTGTCCCGCCGGAGATGGGAAACGCTTTGGGCGCAGGGCGGCTCCCGCGCTACAAGCGGCTATGCGACTCCCGCCGCTCCTGCCGGTGCTCCTGCCCGTGCTGCTGCCCGTGCTGCTGCCAATGCTGCTGATCATGCCGGCATTGGCCCGCGCGGACACGATGCTGGACGCCATCCGCGCCAATCGGTGGGAGCAGGCCGAGGCGATCGCCGCCGGCGCCGCCGACCCGCTCGTCCGTCAGCTCGTGCTGTATTACCGGCTGCTGACGCCCGGCGGCGGCCGTTCGGCGGAGATCGCGGCGTTCATGGCCGAGCACCCGGATTGGCCCAACCAGGCGGTGCTCAGCCGGCGCTTGCAGGACGCGCTCGCCGCCGACCGCGACATGCCGACGGTGCTGGAGATCTGCCGCAAGCAGCCACCCCAGGCGGTGCCGTCGCTGCTGCGCTGCGCGGAAGCCGCGGCGAGCGGCGGGGCGCCCGACAGCGCCGCGGCTGCGGTGCGCCGGGCTTGGGTCGCCGGCATCACCGACGCACCCGGCGAGGCCGCGTTCCTGAAACGCTGGTCGTCGCAGCTTTCCGTCGACGACCAGTGGCGCCGCTTCGACCGGCTGGCTTGGAGCGAAAGCGCGGCCCCTGGCGGCGCTGCGGCGCGCCAGGTCGCCCGGTTGCCGGCGTCGCTGCGGCCCGCGGCCGACGCCCGCCTGGCGCTGCGGCGGGACGAGGCGACCGCGCCGGCCCTGTTCGCCACCCTGCCCGCCGCCGCCCGCACCGACCCGGCGCTGGTGCTGGAGCTTGCGCGCTGGTATCGCCGCGCCGGGCAGGATCGAGACGCCGCCGACGTGTGGGCCGGGCCAGGCGCGGCGGCCGAACACGACGCGGCACCCGAGCGGCGGTCGGCGTTCTGGGACGAGCGCAACCTGCTCGCGCGCCGGATGCTTCGCGGCAACGACGCCGGGCTCGCTTATGCCGTGGTCCGGGCGCCCGCCGCCGCTGCCGATGCCGCGATCGATGCGGCGTTCCTGGCCGGCTGGATCGCGCTCCGCCGGCTCGAGCAGCCGGACACGGCGCTCGGCCACTTCACCACCTTGGCCGGGTTGTCGGCGGCGGCGATCACCCAGGCGCGGGCGCATTACTGGCTGGGCCGCGCCCAGGCGGCGGCGGGACGGACCGACGCGGCGGCCGCGGAATACGCGGCGGCCGCGCGTTGGCCCACCACTTATTACGGTCAGCTCGCGGCCATGGCGCTGGGCGACGATGCGGCCGCGCTGGCCGGCCGGCTGGCGGCGCTGCACGACCCCGGCTGGGGCGATGCGGAGGTGCTGCCGTTCCTGGCGCGCGACCCGGCGCGGGCGGCGGTGCTGCTGGCGGCCTGGGGCGACCCGAAGCAGGCCAGGCCGTTCCTGCTGCGGCTCGACGCGACCGCCGCCGGCGCCGCGGACCGGGCGATGACGGCGCGGCTCGCCTTGGGGCTCGGCCTGCCCGATGCCGCGGTGGCGATCGCGCGCCGGGCCGGCCGGGATGGCGTGATGCTGCCCGGGGCGGGCTGGCCGGCGGCGGTCATTCCGCCAACGGGCGCGGTGGACGGCGCGGTCGTGCTGGGACTGGTCCGCCAGGAAAGCAGCTTCGACGCCGAGGCCTTGAGCCCGTCGGGCGCTCGCGGCCTGATGCAGCTCATGCCGGCCACCGCGGCCGGGGTGGCGCGCAAGCTCGGCGCCGTCCCCGACATCCCGGCGCTCACCGCCGACCCGAGCCTGAACATGCGGCTCGGCACCTCCTACCTGCAGGACCTGCTCGCGCAGTTCAACCAGGCCCTGCCGCTGGCGATCGCCGGCTACAACGCCGGGCCGCACCGGGTGCAGGACTGGCTGGTCGGCTTCGACGTGCTGACCAACGGCGACAGTGCGGCGATGATCGACTGGATCGAGCTGATCCCGTTCAATGAAACCCGCAATTACGTGCAGCGCGTGATCGAGAACATCGTCATCTACCGCGCCCAGAACGGCGACGTCGCGCCGCACCCGGTCGACCGGCCGGGCCAGGTCGCGTCCAGCGGCGGACCGGGATGACCCGGCTCCGTGCGGCACGGCTGGCGGCGAGCGTGTGCGGCGTCGGCTACGCGCCGGTCGCGTCGGGCACCGTCGGCTCGCTGGTGGCGCTGTTGTTCGGCGCGGCGGCGATGCAGGGGCCGGCGTGGCTGCTGCCGCTGCTGGCAGCCGGGGCCACGGGGCTGGGGTTGGCGGTGATTCCGTCCGCAGTCACGGATCGGCGGGCCGACCCGGGCTGGGTGGTGATCGACGAGGTGGCCGGGCAATGGATCGCGCTGCTGGGGCTGGGGGCCGCCACGCCGTTCGGGCTGCTGGCCGCATTCGCGCTGTTCCGCGCGCTCGATGTGACCAAGCCCGGGCCGATCGGCTGGGCCGACCGGCAGCACGGCGCGGCCGGGATCATGCTGGACGACGTGCTGGCGGGGGCGATCGCGGCGGCGCTGCTGTGGGGCGCGCGGCGGGCTGGATTGGAGGGGCTGGGATGATGGATGCCGAGGTGATGCACCGGGCGCGCGCGGTGCTGGAGGCGATGCGCGGCCGCGGCTGGACCGTGGCGACGGCGGAAAGCTGCACCGGCGGCCTGATCGCCGGCGCGTTGACCGAGATCGCCGGCTCGTCCGACGTGGTGGACCGGGGCTTCGTGACCTACTCCAACGCGGCCAAGACGGCGATGCTGGGGGTGGCGCCCGACGCGATCGAGGCGCACGGGGCGGTCAGCGACGTCGTCGCGGCGGCGATGGCGGACGGCGCCCTGGCGCGCTCGACGGCGCAGGCGGCGGTGTCGGTCACGGGCGTTGCCGGGCCGGGCGGCGGGTCGGCGGAGAAGCCGGTCGGCACGGTGTGGTTCGGCCTGGCCGCATCCGGGCGCCCGACCCGCACCGAGCGGATGCTGTTCCCCGGCGACCGCAGCGCGATCCGCCGCGCCACCGTGCTGTTCGCGCTGGAATTGCTGCATGCGGCCGCGACGGATCGCGGCGCGGGTGGCGCGGGGTGACCGCGCGCGGCCGCGTGCTGGGGGCGGCGCTGCTGGTTGCCGCCGCCGGGAACTCCGGTGACGCCGACGAGGCGCTGATGCTGGGGCGGCTTGCGACCTATGGCACGGAACGCGAGGCGGAAGCGGCGTGCGGGCACGATGCGGTGGTGTGGGCCGAGCGCTACGCCGGCTACTACTTCGGCCGGGGCGAAGCGCAGTACGGGTCGGCGCCGTTCGGCGCCTATGCCTGCCGCAAGGACGCGGCTGCCGCCAATTACTGGGACACCGACCCGATCGGCGGCGTGACGACGTGGCGCGGCAAGAGCTTCCCGAGCAGCAGCGGCTACGGCTCCTAACCGCCGGGTCCGGCGCCAACGGCTTCGCTGCAGACCCGGTTGCGGCCCTGCCGTTTCGCTTCGTACAACGCTGCATCCGCCCGCTCGATCAAGAAGCCGGCAGAGTCGCCGGGCCGGAACTGGGCCACGCCGGCCGACAAGGTCACCATCGCCGGCTGCTGCTTGCCTTTCGCCACCAGATGCTTGCCGTCGAGCAAGGCGCGGATCTGCCCGGCCACCGTCACCCCGGCCTGCAGGTCCGCCGAGGTCAGCACGACCGCGAACTCCTCGCCGCCATAGCGCGCGGCGGTGTCGCGCCCTTTGACGTTGTCGGCGATGATGCCCGCCACCAGCCGCAGCACGAGATCGCCGGTGCGGTGGCCGAAATTGTCGTTGAACCGCTTGAAGTGGTCGATGTCGAGCAGCAGCAGCGACATCGGCGTGGCGTCGCCGCGGGCCGCCCGGATCGCCCGGCGCACCGCCGCGTCGAACGCCCGGCGGTTGCGCAACCCGGTCAAGCCGTCGGTGGTCGCGTCCTGCCGCGCATCGATCAGCTCGGTGCGGAGCCTGGTGATCCGCGCCACCGACGCCGAGAGTTGCTGTTCCAGAACCCGGTTGCGCTCGCTGGCACGCGACGTTTCCGAGGCGAGCACGGTCAGCGCATTCAACAGGCTACCGACCGTGCGGTCCCGGTCCATCTGGTCCGTGAGCGTGGACAGGGCTCGCCCGTAGGTCTGCAAGGACGCCTGACCTTCCGACACCTGCTCGACCAGGGACTGGGCGGCGTCGTCGAGCTGTTCCGAATGCTCGGCGATCGACTCGACGTCGATCTCACGCGTGACGAAGTTCGAGTACAAGGCCCGAAGCTGCTGCGGGGTGGGCGACAGGCCCGCATCGAGCACCGCCGACAAGCCCTGCGACAGCGCCGGGTTGCTGCCGTGGAGGTGGGCACACCAAAGTTCGAAGTTGCGCGGGCTCGGCAGCACGCCATGGTCGAGCATCTCACGCCAGGCCTGCTCGGCTACCCGTCGGACAGTAGCGGCTCGGTCGGCTCCCTTCACGCAGCAATCTCCCGCTCCAGGTCGCGCTCGACCAAGCAGTGTCATTCTCGAACGCGCCAGCCCAGAGAACCATCTCAGAGAACCAGCCCACAGGACCGGACCGGTGCCGGGTTGTGGCGAGACGATCGCCAGTCTCAGACATGGCCGCGTCAGTAGTCTATATGGATTAACCTACCTGCATAGGGGCAGCCGTCTCGCGCGCCCGGGTAAAGTCAGCCTGGACGGCGTTCTACGTCGCCCGCATCAGGACGCGCACGAGATCCACCTGACGCTTGACGCCGCACTTGCGGAACACCGACCTGACTTGGACGCGAAGCGTCGGCATCGACACGCCGAACTCCGCCGTCATCTCCGCAATCGTCCTGCCTTTCAGCAGCGCCTGGGCGAGCCGGCCTTCCGCCGGGGTCAGCCCGAACACCCGCTGCAAGTCGGCGGTGAGTGGCGGCTCGGCATGAAGGCTGGTGACCCGCACCACCACTCGGCCAATGTTCGGCCCGGCATTCGGCAGCGGGGATGCCGTGACCACGTGACCTTGCGCGTCCTGCGCCGCGCCGAGCAGCAGGCGCGGCTCGGCGTCGGTGTTTGTTTCAGGGACCGACATCAGGGCGGCAAGTGCGGCGGCGTCGGGCTCGTTCACGGGAACGAGCCGGCCGTTCTCGATCAGGAGCACGTCGCGGCGGGACAGCAGCCGTTCCGCCGCGGCGTTCATGTCGACCACGCGGCCGCCATCGTAGACGATGAACAAGGCGTCCGGATGATGGTCGGCGGTCCACTCTCCCAGCGAGGCATGAAGCCGCAGCATGCGATGCTGGTGCCACACGCCCGCCGCGGCCTGGATCCGTTGGAGCAGTTGCTGCGCGCGCGCATCGCGCGGGGGCACGTTCTGCGGCGTCTCGTATTGGATGCCGAAATAGATGCTGCGTGACTGCGCCCGGTGGACCTGTGCACCGAGCACCTCACCAATGCCGCTTGGCCGGACGTAGTCGAGATACCATTCGTTCCGCTGCAGCACGTCTTGCGGCACGCAGTCGGCGATCGACAGCCAGCCGCCATCACGGGATGTGCGCCGCACCGGTGTGTAGGGATCAACGGCGGCGTAGTGCTCGACATATTTCTGTTCCGAAGCCGGACCGTGAAAGTAGGCCCACTCGACGCCGAGAGTGAGATCGTTGCACCCGAAGCAGGCTGCTCCCACGCCACCGAGGGCGTCGGACACGAGGGGCAGGACGTCACGCCACAAATCCGGCTCGGCTGCCGCATCCTGCAATCGGTCAACGGCGAACCTCAGCGAGCGTGAAACCATCGGCCTCCTAAGTGGATCAAATCGACGCTTCCACACCGGAGGACCGACGTGGACCGAACTCTGTCCTTCTGCAATGGGACGAGCGAGTTAGCCTGATTTTATTAATCAACGGTTAACGCTATTTCACGCGTTGGTCCGTCTATTCCTCCTTCAACGCGTGCCGCAGGCTGTCCAGGATCGGGCTGAGCAGGAAGTCGAGCACCGAGCGGGCGCCGTTGATCACCAGCACGTCAGCCGGCATGCCCGGCAGCAGCACGACGCCGGGCTTGTCGCGCAGGGCGTCGGGGTCGATCGCGGCGCGGATCAGGAACACCGGCTGATTGTTGGCGTCGAGCTGGCGGTCGGCGCCAACATAGGTCAGCCGCCCGGTGATGACCGGCACACGGTGCGCCTTGTAGGCGGTCAGCCGGACGTTCACCCGCTGCCCGACCGCGAGGTGCTCGACCTCGTTGGGCGCCACCGTGCCCTCGACCAGCAGCTCGGACGAGCCCGGCACGAGGTCCATGACCTGCTGCCCGGCGTTAATCGAGCTGCCCGGGGTGAAGAACTTGATGTCCGTCACCGTCCCGGCCTCGGGCGCGGCGATCTCACGCTTCTGCAGCAGGTCGTTGGCCGCCGCCAGCCGCTGCTCGGCGTCGGCTTGGGCGGCCTGGGTTTCCGAACGTTCGCGGGCGATGTCGGAGCGCCTCGTCTCCATCGCGCTGACGATCTCGAGCTCGGTTTGTTCGATCGCCTGCTGCGCCTGGATCATCTGCTGCGCCAGCATGCCGATCTGCCCCTGCGTTTCGGCGACGTTGCGCCGCAGCTCGAGCTGGCGCGGCTTGGTCGCCAGGCCCTTGGACATCAGGTAGTCGGTCGATTGCTGCTCCTCCTGCAGCAGGCCGAGCCGGGTGCCGTTCGCGGCGATCTGCGCCCGGATGGCGCCGATCTGCGCCGCGCTTTGGGCGATCTTGCGGCGCTGCACCTGCACCGAGCTGTCGAGCGCGCCCCAGCGGATGCCGAACTGGCTGGTCTCGCCATCCACCGCTGCGGCGACGTCGCGATCGGCCGCCGCGGCGGCGAGCAGGTCGGGCGGGAACACCAGCTCGCGCCGGTCAGCCGCTTCGGCGGCCAGCCGCGCGGCCCGGGCCCGGGCCGACCAGTACAGCGCGTTCGCCTGGCCGCGGGTCGCGCGAACCTGGCTGTCGTCCAGCCGGAACAGGACCTGCCCGGCCGACACCCGATCGCCTTCCCGCACCAGCAGCTCGCGCAGGATGCCGCTATCGGCCAGCGTCACCGTCTTACGCTTGCCGCCGGACACGATCAGGCCGGTTGCCGGCACGGCGCTCTCGACGCTCGCCACGCTGGCCCAGCCGCCCAAGCCGCCGAAGCCGAGCAGGATCGTCAGCAGGCTGAGCACCGCAAGCCGGCGCAGCGAGGAATGCGGTAACGCCGCTTCCGCCTCGCCGAGCCAAGGCGGATGGCCGGAACCCGCCGGCGCCGGGGTGGTGAGCGAAAGAAGCGACATCGGGATCTCCGCTCAGGCGGTGGCAAGGGTGACGCGAGCGACGGCCGGAACGGCGGCCGGGATGACGGCCGGAACGGCGGCCGGGATGACGGCCGGAACGGCCGCCGGGATGACGGCCGGGACCGCCGCCGGGGCGGCGACAGGCGCCAGGGTGCCGCCGCGCAAGGCGACGACCTGGTCGGCGGCGGCGCGCAACGCCGGGCGATGCGTGGTCACCACCACCACCGCACCCTCGGCGCAGCAGGCCCGCAGCGCCGCCAGCAGTGCCGCATCGCCTTCGGCGTCCAGGCTGGCGTCGGGCTCGTCCAGGATCAGCAGCCGCGGACGGCCGTACAGCGCCCGCGCCAGCCCGATCCGCTGCCGCATGCCGCCGGACAGCGTGGCGCCGTTGCCGGTCAGCATCGTGTCGTAGCCGCGCGGCAGCCGGCCGACCGCGTCGTGCACCCCGGCGCGGCGGGCGGCGTCGATGACGTCGTCGAGGCCATCCTGGCGGAAGCGGGCGATGTTCTCGGCCACTGTGCCGTCCAGCAGCGCCACCGCTTGCGGCAGGTAGCCGACGTGGCGGCCGCCCGCGACCGGCGCGCCGTCCAGCAGCACGGCACCCGACGACGGCGGCACCAACCCGGCCAGCAGCCGCAGCAGCGTGGTCTTGCCGGCCCCATTCGGCCCGGTCACCGTCACCAGCGCGCCGGGGCGCAAGATGAGGTCGATGCCGTGCAGCAGCGTGCGGCCGTCCGCGGCCCGCACCGCGGCGCCCTGCAGCAGCGCGCCGGCCGGCGCGTCGGCCGACGCCGGCGACGCAGCGGCCACCGCGGTCCGGGCGCGCAGCAGCGCGTCGATCCGGCGCCAGGCGGCGAACGCCAGCGTCCAATGACGCCAGGTGCCGACAAGCTGGTCGAACGGTCCGAGCAGCCGCCCCATCAGCAAGTTGGCGCCCATCATGCTGCCGGGCGTGGTCGCGCCGGCAATCACCAGCAGTGCGCCCACCATCATCACCCCGGCCTGCAGCGAAAGCCGCGCCAAGCGCACCACGCCGGCCAGCGCCAAGGCGACGATGCTGACCCGGTGCAGCTCGGCGAGCGCGATGCCGTGCCGCGCCGCCCAGCGCCGCCCGAGCGCCGGCAGCAGGCCGAGCGCGTCCGGCACCTCCGGCTCGGCCAGCGCGAAGGCCAACGCCTGCCCGGCGTCGGTGCGCCGGCGCTTGGCGTCGAGCAGCGCCGTGCGCAGCCGCCATTCCGTCAGCAGCCCGCCCAGCACCAGCGCCGACACGCCGGCGAGACCCAGGAAGCCGTAACCCGGGTGCAGCATGAACAGCACCGCCAGCATGATCGGCGCGCACAAAGCGTCGAGCGGCACCGCAACCGCGCCCGAGGTCAAGAACCCTTGGATCTCGTTGAGGTCGCGCACCAGCTCGGTGCCGGCCGCACGGTCGCCGCTGGCGGCGCGGCGCACCCCCTCGTCGAGCACCAATGGATCGAGCAGCCGCCCGACCGCCTCGCCGATTGCGCCCAGGCAGGCGGTGCGCAGGAAATCGAGCACGGCGAACAGCACGAGGCCGGCGGCGCAGGCCACCGACAGCACGCCGAGCGTGTCCATGTTCCGGCTCTGCAATACCCGGTCATACAGCTGCATGTCGTAGATCGGCACCACGAGCGCGGCGAAGTTCACCGCCGCGGTCAGCAGCAACGCAAGCGCGAGCCCGGCCGCGAGCACGCCCTGCACCTGCCGACGCGCGGTCACGACACGCCGCCCGACACGGCGGGTTCGCGCAGGGCGGCCGGCGCCCGCTGGCGTCCGCCGGTCAAGCCGTCGAGCAGCGCGGCCGGCGGCCCGGATTGCGCCACCGCCCCATCCTGCAGCACCACCAGCCGGTCGGCGGCGGCGAGCAGCGCCGGCCGGTGCGTCACCAGCAGGACCGTGGTGCCCTCGGCACGCAGCCGCGCCAGCAGACGCACGAACTCGGCCTCGCCGTCGCCGTCGAGGAATGCGGTCGGCTCGTCCAGCACCAGCAGCCCCGGCTTCGAATACAACGCCCGCGCCAGTGCCACCCGCTGCCGCTGCCCGCTCGACAGGGTGGCGCCGGCGATGCGGGTCGCGTAGCCCTGCGGCAACCCGGCCACGATGCGGTGCAGCCCGGCGCGCTTGGACGCGTCCAGCAGCGCCGCGATGTCGGGCCGGCCGAGCCGGCACACGTTCTCGGTGATCGTGCCGTCCAGCAGTGCCAAGCGCTGCGGCACGTAGCCGACATGCCGCGCGAAGTCTTCGCGCTCCCAATGATAGGTCCCGGTGCCGTCGAGGAAGGCGCCGCCCGCGGTCGGCGGCACCATGCCCATCACCAGCCGCAGCAATGAGCTTTTGCCGGCCGCGGACGGGCCGACGATGGCGACGCATTCGCCGGGTTCGGCGGTGAACGACACGCCGCGCAGGAGCGGCCGGTCGCCGCCGGGCGGCATGAGGACGGCGCGGTCCACCACCAGGCGCGGGGTGGGCCGCGGCAAGGCGTGGCCGTAGCGGGGCGCCGTCGTCTGCTCCAGCACCGCGCGGATCCGGCGCCAGGCGGCAAGCGCGTCGACCCAGCTGCGGCGCGTGGACGAAAGCTGCTGGAACGGCAGCAGCAGCTTGGCGAGGATCATGTTGCCGGCCACCATCGAGCCGCCGCTCGCCAGGCCGCTGAGCGCGAGCACGAGGCCGAGCCCGACCATGGCCCCGGTCATCCCCATGCGCAGCGCCGAGCTCATCGAGGCGATCGTGCGCGAGCGGATCAGGGCGCGGTGCACCAGGGCGTGCGCGCGGCCTTGCGCCGCCACCCAGCGCCCGGTGAGCGTCGGCAGCATGCCGTTGGCCAGCACCACCTCGGCCGCGCCGACTGCATCGGCGGCGCCGCGCAACGCCCCGGCCGCGGTCTCGTTGGCGGCAAGCATCGCGTGGCGCGACATCGCGTCGCCGAGCACGTTCATCGCCGCGAGGATCGCGATGCAAAGCACGCCGAGCACCGCATAAGCCCAGTGCTGGGTCAGCAGGACGGCCAGCAGCAGCGGCGCCCATATCAGGTCGAACGGCACCGTCGGCGCGGAGCTCGACAGGAAGCCGTGCAGCCGCTCCAGGTCCGCCAGCGCTTCGGACGCCGCGCCGGCGCCGCGGCCGCCGGCCGCAACGCCTTGCAGCAGCGGCACCGACAATTGCCTTGTCACCCGCCCCGCCGCCGCCTCGAGCGCCAAGCCGCGCAGCACGTCCAGCACCGCGTAGGCCACCAGCATGATCGCCAGCCCGCCTGCCATCGCCGTCAAGGTCGGGATGTCCCGTGTCGGCAGCACGCGGTTGAACACCTGCATGTTGAACAGCGGCGCCGCCAGCACGCCGAGGTTGCAGGCGAAGCTGAGCGCGGCGACGCACAGCACGCCACGCAGCGCCGTCCGCCGGATCTGCGCCAAGGCAAGCGAGGGACCGGGCGAGGCGGCCGCGGATCGATGATGGGTGGCGGCCATCGCGTCAGCCCGGCATCACGTGCAGCAGCGCCCAGGTGGACAGCAGCAGCGACCCCGCCGCCGCCGCGGCAAGGCCGCGCATGGCCCAGCGTGACGCAACCGGCGGGGCCGCCGGAGCGGCGCCTTGGACCAGCGCGGCTTCCAGCCGGACCACGAACTGCTCCAGCGTCGCGAAGCCGTCCTGCAACGACCGCTGCGCCTCCGCTGCGTCCGCCGGCGACGCCGGGGCGGCCGTGCCTTCGGCCCGCGCCAGCAAAGCCGCTTGCAAGTTGCGATGCAGCACGCGCTGCGAGCCGACCAGCATCTCCATGCCGCGCTGCAGCGCCTGCAGCCGCTCCTCCAGCCCGCCATCCACCGGCGGCGTCCCGAGCGGCACCGCCTTGCCGTCCGGCAGGCACGCGAACACGCGCAGCTCGGCCAGGCGCGGACGGTGCGCCTCCGGCACCGGAAGGGTGAAGGCGTGCCGTCCGTCGCCGATGCCGTTGCGGGCGAGATCCTCGCGCAGTTCGTCCGCCGCCGCTTCGGCGACCGTTACGGCGTCGAGCCGAAGCTCCATCCGCAACCGGTCGGGCTGACCCGCAACCCAGGCCCAGCCCAACACCGCGTTGGCGGTTACGGCCTCGACGTAGCCCGCCACCGCTGGACTCACCGCCGCCGGGCCCGTTGCCGGGGCGGGTAACGATGCGACGGCAGCGACGCTCATGCCGCGAGCGCCGCCGGCGGGACCTGGGTGGCGGCCATCTCGTCGACCATCTTGTGGTCGACGCCGTTCTCGTCGAGGAACAGCCGCATTTCCCGGTAACGCAGGTAGTAGGCGCGGTTGAAGCGCTCGAACAGCCCCTGGTCCCAGTAGTCCTCGAGCCGGAACGGCTTCTCGGCGAACACGTCGAAGCTCGGGATCTGCAGCGTTTCGGCGAACTCGGCGGTGCGGCTGTCGTAGGTGAAGTAGACCGACGGCACCCCGTTCGCGAGGCCCATCAGGTTGCCGTGCAGCCGGTAGCCGAGCACGAGGTCCTTGGCGCGCAGCTTCTGCTCGAACTCGCCGACCACGTCCGAATAGAACAGGTTGGTCCGATACAGCGCCTCCATCGGATCGCTGGCGCCGCGCAGCCAGTTGTGTTCGCGCAATGTCGCGAAGGCCCGCTCGCGCTGCGCCTCGTTGCCCCACAGGATGTTCTTCTCCTCGACCTCGCCCTGCGCGAGCACGTCGAGGCGGAAGCGGCGGGACAGTTCGAGAATGGTGTCGCGCTGCAGGTCGAGGTAGCGGGCGGTGTCCTTGGCGTAGCTGGGGTCCACTTCGCGGCGCAGCGTGTAGGCCACGTCGCGCACGCTCTCGATCGGCGGCAGGTCGATGCGCAGGCCCGGGTTGTTGTTGCGGAAGATGGTGGGGCAGCCAACGATACGGGCATTGCGGATGCCGAGCGACCACAGCACGTCGGCGGTGTAGGCGCCGCGCACACCGAGCGAGACCGAACGCTCGGCGATCATCGCCAGCACCCGGCGGGCAGCCTGACTCAGCACCAGCGGTCCCTTCGACGGCGCCTGGGCGCCGATGCCGAAGGCGAGCACCGGGATCTTCAGCTTCGCCAGCACCGCCGGCGCGTTCTCCCAGTCCATCGTCGGATGCAGGTAGTTGGAACCGCGCAGGAAGGCGTAGTCGTATTCGGTGTTGTAGCGCTCGATGTCGGCATCGCTGGCGTCGCGGATGTTGACCCCGTCGAGCTTGGAGAAATTCAGCAGCTTCAGCGAGCTATCGTAAACAAAGGCGTCGCCGATATTGTGGTAGTGATCGGGCAGGACTTGGAACCGCGAAGCGGTGTACCAGCGCACGCAGTCGTGGTTGTAGACTTCGCCCGACGGGCTGATGACGAGGATCTTTTTCATGGCGTCGTCTCCTGGTCCGGTGCTGGGTTAAGCCGCAATGCGGCGCTTGCGGGATGCGGCGGCCGGTGCCGGCGATGGGGCGGCCGCAACGCCTCCGGCGCGGTAGATGGCAAGGTGCCGGGCGGCGAAGCCGGCGAGGTCGAGCGGCACCGGTGCCGCGTCGGCAAGACGCTGCCATAGGCCGGGTTCGGTCAGCGCGCGGCCGAGCCGGTCGGCGAGGTCCTCGGGGCTGCCGACGCGGAAGTGCAGGCCGTTCACCCCGTCCTGCACCTTCTCCGCCATGCCGCCGATGTCGCTGACGATCAGCGGGCGGTGGTGCAGGAAGCTTTCCTGGATCACCACCGGCGAGTTCTCCCACCAGATCGACGGCATCACCGTCCAGTCCACGCCGCCCATCAGCCGCGGCAGGTCCTCCGGCCGGTACGGGCCGTGGAACCGGGCGCGGCGGCCAGCCCGCTCCATCAGCTCGGCGAACCGGCTGCGGAACGCGTCCGGCTGGAACTCGAGGTTGCCGCCGAACACGTTCAGCGTGGCGTCGCCCCAGACCTCGTCCGGCACCCGCGTGACCGCTTCGAGCAGCACGTGCAGGCCCTTGAACTCGTTGATCTGGCCGAAGAACGCGAAGCGGTTGCGATGTCCCCCCGGCGGCAGCGCGCGCGGCGGCACCGGGCCGCCTTCCAGCCCGTTCTCGATCACGCTGAAACGGTCCGCCGGCAGGCCCCAGGCGACGTAGCGATCCACCAGGAAGCGGCTCGGCGACACGAAGGCGTCGGCCAGCAGCCAGTGGTTCTTCAGGTGCCGCTCGCGCCCGGAGAACTCGGCCGGCGAGTGCTGCGGGAAGCAGCCATTGCAGGCGGCCGGCGACGCCTCGTGGCACAGCGCCCGGCGCTGCGTCTTCACCATCTGGCCGTGGTTGGCGCAGATCGACAGGTATTCGTGGAACGTGACCACGATGCGGGCCAGCGGCAGTTGCCGCCGCACCTGCGCCAGCGCCTCGACGCCCAGGCCGATCACGTGGTGGAAATGCACCACGTCCGGACGGATCTGCGCCAGGTAGGACGCGAACGCGCCGCCGAGATCGGCGAGGCCGCCGTTCGACAGCCAGAACTCGTCCCAGGCGTCGGTGTGCAGGAACGTCTCGCGCTCGCCCTGCCGCAGGCTCAGCAGCGGCGTCGCGGCATGCCGGCGCATCGGCGGTGCGGCGCGGGCCAGGTAGTAGGCCTCGACGCCGGCCGCGTTCAGGGCGCGGAACAGCGCGTG
The DNA here is from genome assembly GCA_963752225.1 of uncultured Alphaproteobacteria bacterium. Taxonomy (GTDB): domain Bacteria; phylum Pseudomonadota; class Alphaproteobacteria; order Acetobacterales; family Acetobacteraceae; genus JBBROS01. Next base: position 1,256,570 of record CAVVXS010000007.1, read on the forward strand.
CGAGGCGACCTCGGCGCCGCCGATGGAGAAGGCCGGATGACCGTGCGAGATGACCAGAACACGCATCAGGAAGCCTCCTCGTCACGGCGCCAAGTGGTTCGCAGGATCAGCCCGTCGACCAGTGCGGCCGCCCGGGTCGGCGCCGCATCGGCGGCTTCGGGGGCGAATACCCGCACGGAGGGCACCCACACGCCCGCCAGTCCCGACGCCGCGAGCCGGCCGAAGAAGTCGAGCTCGAGCCCGGCCGCGGTGGCGAGCGCGCGGGCCCCGTCCAGCGCCACCAGCGCGGACCGCCGCACCAGGCAGCAATCGAGGTTGCCGACCGCCGCGGACTGCAACGCCCGGTCGGCGGTCAGCGCGGCCGGCAACCCGGCCATCGGGGCGTGCGCCTCGGCATAGGGCGCGGTGTCGGAGAATCGGAGCGACGGCGACCCGGCGTAGCGGATCGACCAGTCCTCGTAGAGCATGGTCGGGCAGGCGAAGGCGGCCGTGCCGGTCGCGTCCGCGGCGGCCCGCAGCGCCGCCCGCCAGCCAGGAGCGGACCCGGACACGCCGGGGCCGGCCAGCAGCAGCGTTTCGGCCGTCGTCACCGCGGCCGCGGCACGCAAGGCGACGGTCGCCGTCGCGGTCAGCGCGCCGGCCAGCACGGTCGCCGGCAGGCCGTAAAACCGCACCAGCGCGCGCAGCCCGTCGAGCCCCGCCTGGGTCCATTCCGGCCCGCACACGAGCACGATCTGCTCGTCGGCCGCGGCCGGTGCATGGAGGAAGTCGGACAGCAGCGCGCGCGGCAGCACCGGCGCCGCCAGCGGCACGACAACAGCGTGGGCGCGCGCCAGCGGTCCGCGCAGCAGCACCCGCGGTGCAGCGCCCGCGGCCGGACGAAGGCGGGCCAGGAACGGCGCCACGTGCCGTTCCAGGATCGGCAGGCCCGATGGCTTGAACAGGTCCACGCCGGCCAGCAGCCGGACCCGCACGGCCGCCTCGCCGGGATTGGTCACAGCGATCGGCATGAAGGCGCGGTCGCCGTCGACGAACGTGAACTGAAGGTAGAGCTGCTCCCGCTCGGCCGGGGCGGCTCCGGTCGCGACCGCGAACCCGGCCTCGTCGTCGGGCGGCGTGCCGAACCCGGCCTCGTTCCGGAAGGCGTCCGACACGTCGGGCCGCACCACCCGGGTCCAGCCGGTGTCGAGCCGTTCGCAGAATCCGGCCGTGCCGCACAGATGCAGCGCAGCCAGGCGGCGCTGCGGGTCGAACACCCAGCCGGACACGTAGGTGCCGGCGTCGGCCGCGGCGAGCGCGGTGTCGACGGCGGCACGGACCGGCTGCGGGTGGCCGGCAAGCGTGTTGCGGCCGTCGAAGCGCGGCCGCAGCGCGTCCCGCAGCGACGCCAGCAGCGGTGCCGGGCCACGCAGCGCCGGCAGCATGTGGCCGAGGTGACCGAGGCTCGCGGCGCCCTCCAGCAGCCGGTGCTCGACCAGCGTCCGGCCGTGCACGCCGGCGTCGGACAGCACGAACACATGGTCCAGCCCGGGGAGGAACCCGGCCGCCGCCGGTGGCAGCGCCAGCATCACGCCGCGGGCGGGCAGCGCCACGTCGTTGCGGGCGAACTCCCCGGCCTGCGCCTCGAAGCACGGCAGCTCGGCGCCGGCCAGGACCACCTGCACGGAGCCGCGGAGCGGCGCGCCCCAGCCCTGCAGCAGCACGCACCCATCCGGGACCGCGGTCATGATCTCGACGCACCCATCCGGTTGCGCCGCCTGCGACAGGTAGGCACGCAGCATGGTGGCGACATGCGGCACGCTGCGGCCTTCGGACGGCCGCAGCGTGTCGAGCATGAAGCGCGCCACCGTGGCCGCGGCGGCACGGGCCAGCTGCGCGACATGCTGCCCGAAGCCCGCATCGGCGTCGGCCGCCTGCGGCAGTGCGAGCAGCAGCACGCCGCCCTCGGCGCCGCGCAGCTGGATCGTGGCGCCGTCGGCGGGGTCGGCGCGGTCGGGCAGCCGAATCGCCGCCAGGAAGGCGTGGCCGTCACCGGCGCGCGAACCGGCCCAGCACAGGGCGCGGAACACGCCGCGGCTGCCCGGAACGCGCTCGACCTGCGCCGCGCCCGTGGCGGGCAGCGGCTCGGGCGACCAGCCCAGCACCATCAGCGCGCCGGGCAGCACGCGCCATGAGGCCACCACCTCGAGCGGCCGCGCCGCCTCGATTGCGGCGCGAACCGGGCGGGTGTCCAGCACGGCGCTCATGCTGCCCTCCGGCGCGGCAAGCTTCGTTGCGCGACCAGCGCCGCGTAGAGCATGCGATGCTGGGCCGCGGTGTCGTCGATGCCGGGCGGCGGCTCGATGCCGGTCACCAGGCGCTCCCACAGGCCGGGTTCCTCGACCCCGCGGCGCATCGCCGCCGCCAGCGCCGCGCCGTCGCCGACCCGCACGTGCAATCCGTTGACGCCGTCCTGCACCAGCTCGGCGGCGCCGCCGATCGCACTGCAGATGACGGGACGGCGGTGCAGGAACGCCTCGTTGATCACGAGCGGCGCGTTCTCCCACCATTCCGACGGGAACACGACCCAGTCGGCGCCGGCGACCAGGCTCGCCATCTCGGCGCGGCGGTACGGCCCAGCATAGCTCGCGTCCGGGGCCGCCTCGCAGGCCGTACGGAAGCGCGCGATCGTGTCGTCGGACTGATGGTCGGTGCTGCCGTGCAGCGACAGGCAGTGCGCGACACCGGCGCGGCTGAGCCGGGCGGAGGCGTCGAGCGCCACGGTGGCGCCCTTGAACCGGTTGATGTGGCCGAAGAAGCCGAACCGGTCGTGCCGCGCCGCCGTGCGCAGCGGCGCCGGCTCGATCGCCGGCAAGCCGTTCGGCAGCACCGAGATGCGCGCCGCCGGCAATCCCCACGCCACGTAGCGGTCGCGCAGAAACCGGCTGGGCGCGATGAATTGGTCGACCTGGTCGAGCGCGCCGCCGATGTGCAGCTCACGCAAGCGGAAATCGGTCAGCCCGCGCTCCGGAAAGCAGCGGCGGCAGGCGTCGGGGCTCGCCGCGTGGCACAGCGCGCCGGCGGTCGTCACCATCTGCCCGTCATTGGCGCAGATCGCGTAGTAGTCGTGCAGTGTCATCACGATCGGCACGCGCGGCAGCACGCGGCGGATCAGTCCAACCGTTTCCACGCCGAGCGCCATCAGATGATGGATGTGCACCACGTCCGGCCGCTGCTCGGCGAGCAAGGTGGCCAGCGAGGGTGCCACGCCATGCAGGTCGATCTGCGACATGAAGAACGGATCGAAGCCGCCGCTCCAAAGCAGGAGCTCGTCGTCGGCCGTGCCGACCACCTGGAACGGGGTGCCGGGGCTTTGCGGACGCTGGTGCGCGGCGGTGCCGGCCAGATACAGGCCGTCCACCGCCGGGTCCCGGCGCAGCGCCCGGAACAGGTCACGCGAAAAGATCTCGGTGCCGCCGGCCTGCAGATCCGGATGGGCATGCAGCAGGAACAGGATGCGCATCGCTCAGGCCTTCTCGAACAGGCAGATGTCCTGGAAGCTCGGCAGCGGCCGGCCGCTCCAATGGCCGTACTGGACCTTGCTGCGGCGCAAACCGTGGCGCAGGAACTTCTCCAGCAGGAAGTCCTCGTCGAACGCGACGCCGGCGAGCGGCACGTCGCGGTTGGACTGGTAGACCGGGCCGGCGTCGGCGGGGTCGAAGCCGATGCGGCCCTGCCCGGCCTCGAGTGCCGCGCGCGCCGGCGGGTTCATCAGGAAGGCGGTCGCAAAGCACACCCCGCCTGGTGCAAGCAGCCGCGCGACCTCGCTCGCATAGTGCAGCACGTCGTCGGTCTCGAGATGGGTCAGCACCGAGATCATGCAGATGCGGTCGAACGACGCGTCCGCGAACGGCATCGGCGTCGCCGCCGTCTCCAGCGCACCGGCCGGGTTGTAGAGCGCGTGCCGCAGGTCGAGGTGCCGGAAGCGCACGTTCGGATAGGCGGGCGTGATCGTCGCCGCGCACCAGTCGATGCCGGCGGCCACCGGATCGACGCCGTCGTACGACCCGGCGTCGTCCAGGTACTGCGTCATCGGCAACGCCAGCCGGCCGATGCCGGAGCCGATGTCGAGCACGCGGTGCTGCGGCTCGAGCCCGGCGTCACGCACGAGGTGCTCGAGGAACTCGGCGCCGATCGCGCGGAAGTCGCCGTCGCCGCAGAAGATCAGCTCGGGCGGCGGCACCGGCATGAACCGGTTGCCCGCCAGCACGCGGCGGAGGGTGGCCAGGTCGGTCATGCGGCGGCCCTCCGGCTGCGTCGTTTGGAGGTGGACGTCATCAGCGCGGCCATCGCCGTGTCCCAGCGCGCATGGTGCAGCGCCCGGTTGTAGCGAGCCGCCGAGGTGCGGGCGTAGCCGGCGTGCAGGCGGATCGACCGGCGCTCGAAGTGGTAGAGCTCCGCCTCCGGCACGTAAGCAATCGCGGCGCCCGACGCCTGCACCCGCAAGCATAGATCGGAGTCCTCGTAGTCGCCGATGATGTAATCCTCGCAGATCCCGCCCAGGGCCTCGAACAGCGAGCGGCGCAGCATCAGCGCGGCGCCGGTCACGGCCGGGACGCGGCGGCGCTGCAAGGCGGCGGGCCAATGCCGCGGCATCCCCTTGTGGAAGTGCGCGTTGAACCAGGCGCCGTCGGCGTCGCGCTCGAAGAACATGCCGGCGTGCTGGATGGAGCCGTCGTCGAACAGCAGTTTCGGCCCGACCGCACCGACGCCGGACCCGGCCAGCGCCGCCCGCATCGGCGCCAGCCAGCCCGGCGCGGCCGGGACCACGTCGGAGTTGAGCAGCAGCAGCGCCGCGCCGCGCGCCACGGCAGCGCCGGCATTGTTCGCGGCCGCGTAGCCGAAGTTGCACGGCATCACCACCAGCGTCAGCGGCAGCCGATGCAGGGCATGGAGGCCGCGCAGCAGGTGCTCGACCTCGGCGCGCTGCTCGGGGCTGTCGAGCACATAGACCAGCTCCGCCGCACGGCACTCGGCGTCGGCGGCGAAAGCAGCGAGCTGGAAGCGCAGGAAGTCGAGGTTGCGGTAGAGCGGCACCACGATGGTGACGGCTGGCGTCCGGACCGGCGCGCCGATCCGCACGACCTCCGGCGCACGCGGCGCGGCGAGCGCCGTGCGGTGCAGCGCCGCCGCGGCCGGCGCGAGGCACCGGTCCAGCAACTCGGCCGTCACCTCGTCCGGCGGCACGCAGGCCAGCACCGCATCCCGAGCGGCGGCGGCCGGCACATGGCGCAGCGGCGCCGTCACCTCGACCACGGCGCCGGAGCCGAGCCGCAGCGCCAGCGTCGGCTGCAGGCACGCGCCGCCGGACGGGTCGGGCAGGTGCGCGACGAAGCCGAGCTGCTTGTCGTCGTGGCGGATCGGCGCGCGGGCGAAGCGCTCAGCCACGTCGGGCCGGCGCACCCGGTGCAGCGCGCGCAGGTCGATCGCGGCGGCCGCCATCGGCGTGCGCAGCTCCGCCCCGGCGACCAGCGACAGCGGATCGCGCAGCCAGCCGCGCAGGAACAGCCCGCCCTCCCCGTCCGGCAGCGCCACATCGAGCGTCGCGCCGATCGGGCAGGCGACGTCCTGGTGCCGGCGCGGCGCCGCCGGCGACAGCGCCTGCAGCTCGCGCAGCATCGGCGCGAAGATGCGGGTCGCTGGCGTCAGGGCGCGCAGGCAGGCCTGCTGCAGCGCGCCGCCGGACGCACCACGGGTCGCCGGGCGCAGCACGTCGCGCAACGCGGTCCGCGCCGGCCGCACCGTCCACAACTGCGGCACGGCGCCGAGCGCCAAGATCACCTCGCCGGCGGCCACCGGCGCGACCACCTGCAGGCCGCGCTTGTCGTCGCCCGCCGGGGCCGCGCTGTGCCGCACCGAGGTCGCGCCGAGAACGTAAAGTACCGCATCGCGCGGCGCGCAGACGCCGGACACGATCATCCACGCGCCGCCCGCAGTCGCCACCGGCTCGGCCGTCCCGTCGACACGGCCGCAATGGCGGGCGAGTTGCAGGCAAATGCGGGCGAAGTCGGCGTCGGCGCCGAGACCGAAGGCGGTGCGGCAGAAGCCGAGCAGGAAGCCCAGCAGCTTGCGGCAGGATTGCGGGTCGAGGTCGGCGGCGAGGTCCATGACGTCGGCGGCAAGCCCGCCGGCGCCGGCGTCGTCGGCGAGGCTGAGCTGGTGGCGCGACAGCGCACGGGTCAGGTTATCGAGCTGGCCCCCGGGGGTTCGCACGGCGGCGATGCGGAACGGCCGCGCATCGGCCTGCACCTCGACCGTGCCGTAGGGCGGCGTCAGCCCGGCTTGCTGCAGCAGGCGGTCGCCGGTGTCCGAAGACGACAGCGCCACCAGGACCACGTCGCCGGCCAGCAGCGCGGCGCGCGTCGGCAATATTTCGGGTGTCAGATCACGCAGCAGCATGGCGCTGTTCAGTCCTTCGAAGTATTCGCGCAGTCGAGGAAAGCCGGGAAAGAACGCCCGGCGAAGCCGTAGAGAACCTCCCGAGCCAAGTGGCTCGGGAGTATTCCCCACTGTTTTCGAAGACAGAACCTATCCGATCAAACGGCTTTGCTTGATCGTTAGCTGCTCTGACCTAGTGGATGGTGAAGTAGCCGTTCGGGTTGTTGTGGATGTCTTCGGCCTTGATCCCGATCAGCGTGATCGACTCGTTGCCGAGCGTGATCACGGCATTGCCGCCATGGTCCTGCACGTGCGCCGCCACGTCCGCCGCGCTGGCGATATGCAGCCCGTTGATGTTGTGCTGGATCTGCAGGATGTCGCCGTCGCCGAACTGCATGACGACGTTCTGGCCGCCGTTGCTGTTGAACACGAAGGTGTCGTGCCCGGCGCCGCCGACCATCGTGTCGTTGCCCGAACCCGCCATCATGATCGTGCTGTCGTGGCCGCCGACCAGCAGCTCGTGGCCGCTGCCGGCGTGCAGGGTGTCGTTGCCGGTGCCGCCGATCAGCGTGTCGTTGCCGGTCCCGCCCTGCAGGTAGTCGTTGCCGTCGCCGCCGGACAGCATGTTGTGGCCACCGCCGGCGATGATGATGTCGTTGCCCGAACCACCCATCAGGGTGTCGCTGCCGGCGCCGGTGGTGGTGATCAGGTCATTGCCCGCCCCGCCATCGATCATGTCGTGGTGACCGGACGCGAACACCAGATCGTCGCCGGCGCCGGCGTCGATCGAGGTGTGGTGGCCGAACGAACTGAAAAAGTCGTTGCCATCGCCGCCGAACGCCGAGTTGCTGTTGTGGGTGAGCGAGAACACGTCGTCCGCGCCCGTTCCGTGCAGAACCGCGCCGTTGGTCGTATCGACTACGAAACTTCCGCCAGGAATTGTAGACACTTGTATTATGTCCCTTCGAGTTACTGTCACCCGATCAGTTCGGATAACGAAACATTAGGTGTGTGCTTGATCGTCAGTCAACATGACTTTTGATGTCAGGGTTTCTTTGATATTCGTTTCACGAACGAACAAAAGCCGCCACGCCGCCTTGACGTTCGCAGGTGCACAATCACGGGTTCGTGAAAGAACCTTTAACAAAGGAATCGCGGCCGGCCGGAGTTGACCGCGCCACGCGTCAACCGGGGTGCACGACCACCGGCAGCCGGATTAGCTCGCGGTCCATTCCGGTCCGGCATTGCCCGATACCGAACCGGGTGAGGAACAGCAGCGCCCGGTTGCCCATGACGGCGAAGTTGCGGTCCGGGCTGTCGGGGTCGAGCAGCGACGGGTAGGCAATCGGCGCCGGGTCGCCGCAATGCCAAGCGCCCAGGCCGATGCCGGGCAGCAGCGGCGCTGGCGCCGACCAATGCAGCAGGTCGGCGCCGGTCGCGTACCACACCCCGCCGCCACGGCCGCCATCGAGCATGAATGCGATGAACAAGCCGCTCGGGCCGTGCCGCACGAGGCTGGTCACTGGCCACCGCAGCGCCCCCGGCGCAACCGGCGCGCAGACGTGCCCGGCGGCGTCGGCGTGCTGTGTGTAGGGGTCGATGAACGTCGCCGCGTATGCGTCGCCATCCCACCCGCGCCAACTGCCCGGCGTCGTGAGGTCGGTCGTGCGCAGCAGGCAGTTGCCTTCCCGCTGCAGCCCGGCCCGGGTCGCGAAGGCGAACATGTAACGGGCGCCGTCCAGCTCGACGATGTTGCTGGGATTGAAGTAGCCGTGGTGGCCCCGGCCGACTTCGTCGTAGCGGTAGGGCAGCGCGGCCACGAGCGCCCGGCCGGGTCCGCGCCGGAACGTCCGGCCGCCATCGACCGACACCGCCGCGGTCAGCGCATTGTACCAGCAATCGATGTAGCGCCCGGTCGGGCACAACGCCGGCCGGCGATGGCCTTGGAACTCGTCGTGCACCACTGTCCAGATCGTGCGCCCATCGGTCCAGGGGCTGACGATCCAGGTGCGATCGTCGAATGCGGCGGGGTCGTCGTTCTCGGCACCGCGCAGCACGACGGTGCAGTCGTGATGCAGCGCCAGCAGCGAGCGGCCCCGCTCCACCCGATTGACGAAATGCGTCGCGTAAAGCTGGACCTCGCCCGATTGCAGCCGGATCGCCCGCGCCGGCGCATCGGGGATGTCGAGCGCGTCGCAGCCGGGGCGGGAGCCCGGCACTGCCGGCTCCGGCGGCCCGCTCACCTCCAGCCGCAGCGCCGGGCCGGGCGGGTCGGCGGCGGTTGCAGGGGCGGCGACGGACGCCGTGGCGGCGACGGCGCAAACCAGTGTTACCAGCAGTCGTCGGCTCACCCTGCCACCTCCGCGATCAACGCCCGTTGCGCGGCGAGGCACCGGGTCAGGTCGAACCGGGCGGCGGCCGTCGCCCGCGCCCGTTGCCGCATTTCTCCCAGCTTCGCGCGATGCGCCAATAGATCAGCGGCCCGCCGCGCCAACGCATCGGGGTCGCGCCCGTCCACGAGGAAGCCGTTGCTGCCGTCCTGCAGCACCTCCCGCACTGGCGCCACCGCGGCGCCGAGCACGAGGCAGCCGGCCGCCAGCGCTTCCACGAACGACCATGACAGCACGAACGGCACGGTGAGGTAGAGATGCAGTGCGGACACCTGCAGCAGGCGCAGGTAGTCGGCGCGCCCGAGCCGGTCGACGAACACGACCCGGGCCGGGTCGATGCGCACCTCACGCAGCATGGCGGCGCGCCACGTCTCGCCGCCGTCCGGCTTGGCCCCGTAGCTCACGCCGTCCTCGCCGCAGATCACCACCACCGCGTACGGTCGCCGCCGAAGCAGTTCCGGGAGTGCCCGCATCAGCACGGTGAAACCGCGGACCGGTTCGAGGTTGCGGGCGACGAACGTCACCACCTCATCGGCGGCGGACAGGGTTCGGCCATCCGGCAAGGTGAAACGGGCGGCGGGGTCGGGCCGCACCTCGGCCATGTCGACGCCCTCGTGCACGACGGCGATGCGCGGCTGGAATGCGGGCGGGTGCTGCGCCCGCTGCCATGCGGTCGGCGACAGGCCGCGGTCCATGACGTCGAGCCCGGCCAGCAGGTCCGCATTCCACACCCGCAGCCGGCAGTGCCCGTCGAGATCCAGCGCCAGCTCCGGCAGGTAGCCGACGTCCTGGCCTTCGCTGCGGTAGAACATTTCGCAATAGGACAGGATGCGGCAGCGCGGGAAGGCTTCGCGCAGGAACATCGTCTCGCCCCAGCCGGGGTGGCCCACCACCACGTCCGGCGTGAATCCGGCGTCGCGCAGCTCGAGGCAGGCGCGCACCACCGCCTGGCCGCGCCCGACCGATCCCTCCATCCGATGCAGGTAGCGGTGGGTTTCCGGCGCCGGTGGCCGCGGCGGCGGGTAGACCAGCCAGCGCACCCTGCCCGCCTCGCGCGGCCGTTGCTGACCGATGAACACGACCTCATGCGCCGGGTCGGCAGCGAGATGCGGGGCGAGGTGCTTGAACTGGCCAGGCGCGTTCTGGTGCACGAACAGGATTTTCAAACGCGTCTCCGGCACGACCTCGCGGCAGCCGTCGTGCTGTAATGGCCGGCGCACGCGCAAGCAACGATATCCGCGCCATCAAAAATGAGACTTCGGGCCGGCAAGCGTCGCCGCTGCCGGCGTGGGCTGCTTGAGCATCGCGGTTCGGCAAGGCAGCATGGCCGGGTGCGGACGCGGCGCCGGGCCGTTTGGACCACACAGGAGGACCGACAGCGATGACCTGCCCCGCCATCCCGAGGCGCGCCGTCCTCCACGCCGCCGCCGCCCTGCTCGCCGCGCCCGCGATCGGCCGCGCCCAAGGCGCTGGCCTGCTGCGCTTCGTGCCGCAAGCGGACCTCGCCGTGCTCGACCCGGTTTATGCGACCGCTTATGTCACCCGCAATCACGCCTTTCTGGTCTACGACACGCTGTACGGCCTCGACGAACAGTATCAGCCGCAGCCGCAGATGGTCGAAGGCCACCTTGTCGAGGACGGCGGCAAGCTGTGGACGCTCACCTTGCGGGACGGGCTGCGCTTCCATGACGGCCAACCCGTGCTGGCGCGCGACGCCATCGCCAGCATCAAGCGCTGGGCGGCGCGCGACGCGTTCGGCGCCTCCTTGATGGCCGCCACCGACGAGCTTTCGGCGCCGACCGACACGCAACTCCGGTTCCGTTTGAACAAGCCCTTCCCGGCCCTGCCGCTGGCACTCGGTCGCGGCAGCAACACCATGCTGCCGATCATGCCGGAGCGGTTCGCCAGCACGCCGGGCGCGCAGCAAGTGACCGAGATGGTCGGCAGCGGCCCCTATCGCTTCGTCGCCGGTGAACGGGTCGCCGGATCGCGCGCGGTGTATCGCCGCTTCGAGGGCTACGTGCCGCGCGGCTCGGGCACGTCGAGCTTCACCGCCGGCCCCAAGGTCGCGACGGTCGAGCGCATCGAGTGGCACACCATCCCCGACGCCGCCACCGCGGCGGCCGCGCTGCAGAACGGCGAGGTGGATTGGTGGGAGCAGCCGACGAGCGACCTGCTGCCGCTGCTGCGCCGCAACGCGCAAATCCGCACCGAAATCATCGACCGCGCCGGCAATATCGGCTTTCTCCGCGTGAACTCGCTGCTGCCGCCGTTCGACAACCCAGCCGTCAAGCACGCGCTGCTCGGCGCCATCAACCAGGCCGACTTCATGCAAGCCGTGGTCGGCACCGACCCCGATTTGTGGCGTGCCGGCGCCGGCGTGTTCACCCCCGGCACCCCGCTCGCGACCGATGTCGGCCTCGACGTGTTCCCCAGCAAACCGGATTTCGCCGCCGTCCGCCGCAACCTCGCCGCCGCCGGCTACAAAGGCGAGAAAGTCACCTTCATCGCCGCCACGGACTTCCCGGCGATCAACGCGCTGTGCGAGGTCAGCGCCGACACAATGCGGCAATCGGGCATCAACCTCGACTACCAGGCGACCGATTGGGGCACGGTGACGTCGCGCCGCAACAAGCAGGATGCGCCGGAACAGGGTGGCTGGAACGCGCACTGCACCTACACCGCCGGCTACGACCTGCTGAACCCCGGCTCCAACCCGTCGCTGAACGCGATCGGCCGCGGCGGCTTCGTCGGCTGGCCGACCAACCCCAAGCTCGCCGCCTTGCGCGCGGCCTGGTTCGACGCCGCCGACCTCGAGGCGCAGAAACGCATCTGCGTCGACATCCAGACCGAATTCCTGCGCGATCCGCCCTATTTTCCGCTGGGCCAGTTCTTCTCGCCCACCGCGTATCGCAGCCGGGTCAGCAACATCCCGCGCGGCGCCTTCTCCTTGTTCTGGGGTATCAAGCTGGCCTGATCCGGCTGGAGTCGCTGGTGGACCGTCTTGTCCTTACGCTTGCGGGACGCAAGCGTTAGGGTCGCGCTGCACGAGGGGGAACGGGGCCATGGAACGCAGAACGCTGCTCGGAGCCGCTGCGGCGGCGGCCTTGGCCCGCCCCGCCTTGGCGCAAGCCACGTCGCGCACGCTGCGCTTCGTGCCGCAAGCCAACCTGTCGAGCCCGGACCCGATCTGGACCACCGCCGACGTCACCCGCAACCACGCCTACCTGATCTACGACACACTGTATGGCGTCGACACCGGGCTCACGCCGAGCCCGCAAATGTGCGCCGGCCACGTGCTGTCCGACGACAAGCTCACCTGGCGCTTCACCTTGCGCGACGGCTTGCTGTTCCACGACGGCACCAAGGTGAGCGGCGCCGACTGCGTCGCCTCGATCGCCCGCTGGGGCAAGCGCGACGGGTTCGGCCAGATCCTCGCCGCCCGGCTCGACGGCATGCGCGCGATCGACGACAAGACGTTCGAGCTGCGCACCAAGAAGCCGTTTCCGCCCATGCTGCTGGCCCTTGGCGCCAACTCCTGCTTCATCATGCCCGAGCGGGTGGCGCAAACCGACGCGTTCAAGCAGATCGACGACTTCACCGGCAGCGGCCCGTTCCGCTTCGTGCGCGAGGAGTGGGTGTCGGGGTCACGCTCGACCTATGCGCGGTTCGACAAATACCTGCCCGGCGCCGGCCCCCCGAGCTTCAGCGCGGGCGCCAAAATCGTCAACGTCGACCGGGTCGAGTGGCAGGTGATGCCGGACGCCGCGACCGCCGCCGCCGCGCTGCAGAACAACGAGGTCGATTGGGTCGAGCAGCCGTTGATCGACCTGATGCCGATGCTGCAGCGCTCGCGCGACGTCGTGGTGCAGAAGTTCGACCCGTTCGGGGTGGTGGGCGTCGTGGTGTTCAACCACCTGCATCCGCCGTTCGACAACCCGAAGCTGCGCCGTGCGCTGCTGCCGGCGCTGGACCAGGGCGCCTATCTGTCCGCCGTCATCGGCGACCAACCAGAATTCAAGCGCGCCGGCGTCGGCGTGTTCGCGCCCGGCACCCCGCTTGCCAACGATACGTCGCTCGCCTCGCTGACCGGGCCGCGCGACGTGGCCCGCGCCAAGCAGCTCGTCGCCGAGTTCTGGCTACAAGGGCGAGCGCGTGGTGCTGCTGTGCCCGACCGACTACCCGACCTTGCAGGCGGTCGCGACCATGACCCGCGAGCTGTACGTCAATGTCGGCCTCAACGTGGAGTTCGTCACCACCGATTGGGGCACGCTGATTGCCCGCCGCGCCAGCCAGGAGCCGGTGGAGAAAGGCGGGTGGAGCACGTTCTGCACCTCGGCGCAGGGCTTCCAGCTCGCCAACCCGATCTCCAACAACATGATCCGCGGCGCCGGCCGCACCGGCTGGTTCGGCTGGCCCGACAGCCCCGCTTTGCGCGAGCTGCGCGGCGCCTGGCTCGACGCGCCGGACCTCGCCGCGGAACAGAAGACCGCCGGCGCCATCCAGCGCACCGTGTTCGAGGAGGTGCCTTACATCCCGACCGGGCAGTGGTTCACGCCGAGCGCCTGGCGCAAGACCGTGTCGGGCATCGTCAGCGGGTCGTCGCCGGTGTTCTGGAACCTGAAGAAGGCGTGAGAACAGCATGATCACCAACTCGACCATCGTCGCCGCCTACCGCGAGCGCACCCCGGGTTCCGCCCGCCTGGCGCAGGAAGCGCGGGCACTGTTCCCCAACGGCGTCACCCACGACGCCCGCATCCTCGAGCCCTACGGCATCTACGTCGAACGCGCGCTGGGGCCGCATAAATGGGACGTGGACGGCAACCGCTACGTCGATTTCTTTGGCGGCCACGGCGCCCTGCTGCTGGGCCACAACCACCCTTCCGTCGCCGAGGCTGCCGCGCAGGCCATGGCAGCCGGCACCCATTTCGGCGCCAACCATCCGGCCGAGGTGCGCTGGGCGCAGGCGGTGCGGCGCATGGTGCCGTCGGCCGAGCGCGTCCGCTTCACCTCGTCCGGCACCGAGGCGACCTTGATGGCGGTTCGCCTCGCCCGCGCCTTCACCGGACGCCGCCGGCTGATGCGCTTGCGCGGCCACTTCCACGGCTGGCACGACCAGATGACGTCGGGCTATTCGTCCCATTTCGACGGGGCGCCCACCGCCGGCGTCACCGACGCGGTGGCCGGGCAGACGCTGCTGGTCGATCCCGGCGACATCGCCGGCGTGCGCGCCGCCCTGACCGGCCCGCACGACGTCGCCGCCGTCATTCTCGAGCCGACCGGCTCCTCGTTCGGCCAGGTGCCGCTCCGCGCCGAGTTCCTCCAGGCCTTGCGCGCCGAAACCGAGCGCGCCGGCGTGCTGCTGATCTGCGACGAGGTCGTCACCGGCTTCCGCGTCAGCCCCGGCGGCGCGCAGGCCGCCTACGGCGTGCGCCCGGACCTCACCAGCCTGGCCAAGATCCTCGCCGGCGGCCTGCCGGGCGGCGCCGTCGCGGGGCGGCAGGAGATCCTCGACCACCTCGACGTTGCCGCATCGCGCGACGCGGGCCGGGAGAAGATCCAGCACCAGGGCACCTACAACGCCAACCCCGTCTCGGCCGCCGCCGGGGCCGCCGCGCTCGAGCTGATCGAAGCGACCGACCCCGGCGCCCGCGCCGACGCCGCGGCGGCCCGGCTCCGCGACGGCCTGAACGCGGCAATCGAGGCGGAGGGACTGCCCTGGGCGGTGTACGGCACCTCATCGGGGTTCCACACCTTCCTCAACCCCGGCCACCTGCCGATCACGCCCGGCGAGTTCGACCCGGCGGCGCACGACTGGCACACGCTGAAGGCGCAGCCGGCGGGCTTGGCGCACAAGCTGCGCTTGGCGTTGCTGACCAACGGCGTCGACGTCAACTCACGCCTGGGCGGCTTCCTGTCAGCGACGCATGGGGACGAGGACGTCGACCACGCGGTCGCCGCCTTTGCCGAGGCGATCCGCATGGTGCGGCGGGAAGGCGAGCTGCCGATCCAGCATTGATCCTGTTCCTCTCACACCCTCGCCAGACGGTGATGTGCCCAGAATCTATGCAAAATCGGGATCTCCGAAACGATCAAACCATCATCGCTCAGTTTTCTGGCTACTTTTGCGCGGGCTGTAGGCAGTTCCTGCTTGAAGTAGATGAATAGTTCGGCATTGCCAGAGTGCTGAACACCGGCACGCGCAACCAACCGCGCCTCTTTACGGCGATGCACAGCGACAATTTGCAACAACCACGCCGCACACGGTTCCGTGGCACGGATTCTGCCTAGCGCTGGCTGACCACAACACCGGCCCGAGTTGCCGGACCCCTCCGCGCCTCGTGGGTGAGCGGCGACCAGGCCGTCGCTCGCCGCACCCTCTCCTCCGGACACCGCCAACTTGGGAAGCCCGCATGGTTAGCCAGAAAGCCACCAGGATCGACTTGTTCAGCCTCGCGACCCCGCAAATGCGGGCCTTCCACCTCACCTGGCTGGCGTTCTTCGTCTGCTTCTTCGCCTGGTTCGCGGTGGCGCCGCTGATGCCGGTGATCCGCGGCGAGTTCCACCTGACCGGTGACCAGATCGCCAACATCAACATCGCCGCCGTCGGCATCACCATCCTGGTGCGCATGGCGATCGGCCCGGTGTGCGACAAGTACGGGCCGCGCCTGACCTACACCGCGCTGCTCGTGCTCGGCGCCATCCCGGTGATCGGCATCGCGCTCGCAACCTCCTACGAGTCGTTCCTGGTGTTCCGCCTGGCGATCGGCGCGATCGGCGCCAGCTTCGTCATCACCCAGTACCATACCTCGGTGATGTTCGCGCCGAACGTGGTCGGCACCGCCAACGCGACCGTCGGCGGCTGGGGCAACGCCGGCGGGGGCGTGACGCAGACCGTGATGCCGCTGATCCTGGCGGCGATCGTCAGCCTCGGCGTGCAGCAGACGATGGGCTGGCGCCTCGCGATGATCGTGCCCGGCGTCACGATGCTGATCGTGGCCGTGCTCTACTGGCGCTACACGCAGGACACGCCGGAAGGCAACCTGCTCGAACTGCGCGCCCGCGGCATCACGGTCGAATCCGGCAAGAAGGGCGGGCTCGCCGTGTTCAAGCAGGCGGCGGCCAACTACCGCGTCTGGATGCTGGCGATCACCTACGGCGCCTGCTTCGGGGTGGAGATCTTCATCCACGCGGTCGCTGCCAGCTATTACGTGGACCGCTTCGGCCTGAGCCTCGCATCCGCCGGGTTTGCGGCCGGCAGCTTCGGCCTGCTCGCGTTGTTCGCCCGGGCGCTCGGCGGGCTGGCGTCGGACCGCGTCGCCCGCAGCTTCGGGCTCGAGGGCCGCACCTGGCTGCTGTTCGCGCTGATGATGGGCGAAGGCATCGGCCTGCTCGCCTTTGCGACCATGGGCACCGTGACCGCCGCCATCGTTGCGATGCTGGCGTTCGGCCTGTTCACCCACATGGCGTGCGGCTCGACCTACGCGCTGGTGCCGTTCATCGACCGCAAGGCGTTGGGCGGGGTGGCCGGCATCATCGGCGCCGGCGGCAATATCGGCGCGGTGGCCGCCGGGTTCCTGGTCAAGGCGACCGGCAACCTGCCGGATGCGCTGTATGCGCTCGGCTGGATCGTACTCGGCGCCGCGCTGTGCGCCGCGGCGGTGCGCTTCTCGATGCAGAAGAAGCAGGAGGAGCAGAAGCTGTACGACGAGGCGCTGGCCCAGCGGCTTGGCCTGCCGCAAGGCGGCTCGGTCGCGGCGCTGTCCTGAACAGCCGGAACCGTCCAGTCCCGCGCCACGGACTGGACGGTCCGGCCGCCGCTCAGGGCCGCAGCGAAATCCCGATCGGGCGGAACAGGCCGTCCGGACGGGGCGCGAACCCGGTGACCCGGTCGTTCAAGCCCCACAGCCAGGTGAAATGGTACAGCGGCAAATAGGGCAGGTCGGCGTCGGCGATCTCCGCCAGGTCGTGATACGCCTTCAGCCGCTCGGCCGGGGTTGCCCCGGCGGCGCCGCGATCCAGCGCCGCCTCGGCGGCCTTGCTGCACCAGCCGGTCCAGTTCAACGGCGCGCCGCAGCGTAGCCAAGGCCCGGCGTTGCCGTCCGGGTCCGGCCGGCCGCTCCAGATCACCATGTAGGCCTGGTACTCGCCCCGCGCGGCTGCCTCTGTCTGCGACACCGCCTCGCCCTTCTGCAAGCTGACGTCGAACCCGGCTTCCGCCACCATCGACTGGATCACCTCGCCGACCTGCGTGTCGGTCGGGTTGTTGACCACGCTCAACGTCAGCTTCGGGTGCGGCACGCCGGCTTCGGCCAGCAGCTTCTTGGCGCCGGCAAGATCACGCGGCGGCACCGGACGCGACGGGTCCCAATACTTGCTGCCGGGCGCCTCGGTCTGGTTGCTCGGGATGAAGCGGCCGTCGAACACCACCTGGTTGATGCCGTCGCGGTCGATCGCCTTGGCGAATGCCCGGCGGATGCGCACATCGTGCCCGAACGGGGTGTCGGCCGCCGGGCCGTGCGACAGGTTGAACGACAGCATCTCGAACCCGATCGACGGCGATGATTGCACCCGGAACCGCTTATCGGCCTGCACCGCCGGCACGTCGGTGGCGGCGAGCCGGTTGGCGATGTCGAGCTGCCCTGATTGCAGGTTCACCAAGCGCACCGTGCTGTCCGGCATGATGCGGAACTCCACCCGGTCGAGCAGCACGTGGGCGGCGTCCCAATAGCCGGGGAACCGCTCCAGCGTGACATGGTCCTGCGCCACCCGCTCGACAAACCGGAACGGCCCGGTGCAGACCGGGTGCGCGGCGATCGCCTCGGTCGGCTGGTCGAGGATGCGCGGCGACAGCATGATGCCGGGGCGATTGGCCAGCAACGCGAGGATTGGCGTGTAGGGCGTCGACAGCCGCACCCGTACCGTGAGCGGATCGACCACGTCGACGCCCGCCACCGCTTTCAGTTCGGTCTTGCGGTTGCTGTAGGGCGCCGTCCGGTAGCGCTCGATGTTGGCCCGCACCGCGTCGGCGTCGAGCTTGGCGCCGTCCTGGAACTGCACGCCGTCCCGCAGATGCAGGGTCAGTGCGAGGCGATCCTCGGACCACTCCCAGCTGGTCGCGAGCTGCGGGACGATATTGAGCTTGTCGTCGACGTCGAGCAGCTGGTCACACATCACCGTGTTCACGACGCGCTCGATGTAGGAGCCGCTGCGCGCCGGGTCGAAGCTTTCGAAGTCGAAATCGAGGCCGAACCGCAGCGTGCCGCCGGCATGGGCGACGGCCGGCGAAGCCAGCAGGAAAGCGGCGGTCAGCCAGTGGCGCATGCGTCGGTCCTCATAGGTTTACTGTCGGAGACAGCGTCGTGCAGCCATCATGCCAGCCTTGCGAGGACGGGGGAAACGGATGCAGCAGGCAACGCAGTTCGCACGCTACCCGAGCCTGGAGGGCCGGCCGGTGCTGATCACCGGCGGCGCCTCGGGGATCGGCGCGTCGCTGGTGGAGCATTTCAGCGCCCAGGGCGCGCGGGTGGGGTTCGTCGACCTGGCCGAAGCAGCAGGCGTTGCCTTGGCGGAACGCCTGGAAGCGGAGGGGCACCGGCGGCCGGCGTTCCGTCAAGCCGACCTGCGCGACATCGCGGCGCTGCAGGCGGCGATCGCGGCGCTGACGGCAGAGACCGGCGATCCATTGGTGTTGGTGAACAATGCCGCCCATGACGAGCGCCACGCGATCGAAGACGTGACGCCCGAATACTGGGACGACCGATTGGCGGTGAACCTCCGGCACCAATTCTTCGCAGCCCAAGCGGTCATCCCCGGCATGCGGGCAGCCGGCGGCGGCTCGATCGTCAACATGGGTTCCATCAGCTGGCGCGTGGGCCAAGGCGGCATGCCGGCCTACACCGCAAGCAAAGCGGCGATCGAGGGGCTGAGCCGCGGCCTCGCCCGCGACCTCGGGCCGGACCGCATCCGGGTCAATGTCGTCCTGCCGGGCTGGATCATGACCGAGCGGCAGCTCACCCTGTGGCTGACCCCGGAGGTCGAGGCCAATCTGATGCGCGACCAATGCCTGAAGGAAAAGGTGTATCCGGCCGACGTGGCGCGGCTGGTGCTGTGGCTGGCGGCCGAGGACAGCCGGATGTGCACCTCGCAAAGCTGGGTGGTCGACGGCGGCTGGCTGTAACGGCAGCCTTGACGGTGCACGCATTCAGCGGAAGTCTCCGCCGCGAACCGCCGGACGATACGGCGCAGGAAGGAGAACGGCGATGAACCCGACACGACGCACATTGCTGGCGGGAGCGGGACTTGCACTCGCCGCGCCGGGGCTGGCCCGGGCGCAGGCGAAGGGCACGGTAGGAATCGCGATGCCGACCAAGTCCTCGGCGCGCTGGATTGCCGACGGCGACAACATCGTAAAGGTGCTGAAGTCGCGCGGCTACGGCACCGACCTGCAATACGCCGAGGACGACGTGCCGAACCAACTCTCGCAGATCGAGAACATGGTGACGAAGGGCGTCAAGGTGCTGGTGGTTGCGGCCATCGACGGCACCACACTGTCCGACGTGTTGGGGCAGGCGGCGCGGGCCGGAATCAAGGTGATCTCCTACGACCGGCTGATCCGCAACTCGCCGAACGTCGACTACTACGCGACCTTCGACAACTTCCAGGTCGGCGTGCTGCAGGCAACCTCATTGGAGCAGGGCCTGAAGTCGCGCGGCAACGGGCCGTTCAATCTCGAGCTGTTCGGCGGCTCGCCGGACGACAACAACGCCTATTTCTTCTACGATGGCGCCATGTCGGTGCTGAAGCCCGGCATCGATTCCGGCCACTACGTCGTGCGCAGCAAGCAGATGGGCATGGACAAGGTATCCACCCTGCGCTGGGACGGCGCCACCGCGCAGGCGCGGATGGACAACCTGCTGAGCGCCTTCTACGGCAACGCCAAGGTGGACGCGGTGCTGTCGCCCTATGACGGTCTGTCGATCGGCATCATCTCGTCCTGCAAGGGCGTCGGCTATGGCAGCGCCGATCTGCCGATGCCGGTCATCAGCGGCCAGGATTGCGAGGTGCCCTCGGTCAAGGCGATCCTGCGTGGCGACCAGTACGCCTCGATCTTCAAGGACACCCGCGACCTCGCGAAGGTGACGGCCGATATGGTCGACGCCGTGCTGAGCGGGCAGCAAGTCGCGGTCAACGACACCAAGAGCTACAACAACGGCGTCAAGGTGGTGCCGTCCTACCTGCTGAAACCGGTGATCGTGGACAAGTCCAACTGGGAAAAGGTGCTGGTGGACAGCGGCTACTACAAAAAGAGCCAGATCGTCTGACGCCATGGCCGACATCCTCGAGATGCGCGGCATCACCAAGCGGTTCGGGCCGGTCACGGCCCTGCGCGAGGTGAACCTGACGGTGCGGGCTGGCGAGATCCATGCGCTCGTCGGCGAGAACGGCGCCGGGAAGTCCACCCTGATGAAGGTGCTGAGCGGGGTGTATCCCGCCGGCAGCTACGAGGGCGACGTCGTCTTCGAGGGGACGGTGCGGCAGTTCCGCACCGTCAACGACAGCGAGGCGCTGGGGATGGTGATCATCCATCAGGAGCTGGCGCTGATCCCGCTGCTGTCGATCGCCGAGAACATCTTTCTCAGTCATCCGCCGGCCCGCTTCGGCGTGATCGACCGTGACGCCCAATATACCCGCACCCAGGCGTTGCTGGCCAAGGTGGGGCTGGCCGAGAAACCCGACGCGATCGTGGCCGACCTCGGTGTCGGCAAGCAGCAGCTGGTCGAGATCGCCAAAGCCCTGTCCAAGCAGGTGCGGCTGCTGATCCTGGACGAGCCGACCGCGAGCCTCAACGAGCGCGACAGCGCCGCCCTGCTGCGGCTGCTGGCCGAGTTCCGGCGCGAGGGCATCGCCTCGATCCTGATCTCGCACAAGCTGAACGAGGTCACCGCAGTCGCCGACCGCATCACCGTGCTGCGCGACGGGCGCACGATCGAGACGCTGGATTGCCGCGCCGGGGTCGTCGAGGAGGACCACATCATCCGCCGCATGGTGGACCGCGACCTCGATAATCGCTTCCCGCCGCGCACCCCGACGGTCGGCGACGAGGTGGTGTTCGAGGTGCGCGGCTGGTCGGCCTGGCATCCGCAGCAAAGCGACCGGCAGACGGTGCGCAACGTCGACTTCAACGTCCGGCGCGGCGAGATCGTCGGCATCGCCGGCCTGATGGGCGCCGGGCGCACCGAGTTTGCGATGAGCGTGTTCGGCCGGTCCTATGGCCGCGACGTGAGCGGCCAGGCGTTCGTCGCCGGCAAGGCGGTGGACGTCTCGACGGTGCCGCGGGCGATCGCGGCCGGGCTCGCCTACGTGACCGAGGACCGCAAGCAGCTCGGCCTGTTGCTGGGCGAGGACGTGCGCAAGAACGTCACCCTCGCCAACCTGCCCGGCATCTCGCGGGCATCGGTGATCGACGACATGCGCGAGCTTTCGGTCGCCAACGACTACCGCGGCCAGATGCGCATCCGCTGCCACGACGTCTACCAGCAATCCGGCACCCTGTCGGGCGGCAACCAGCAGAAGGTCGTGCTGTCGAAATGGTTGTTTTCCCGGCCGCAGGTGCTGTTCCTGGACGAGCCGACGCGCGGGATCGACGTCGGCGCCAAGTACGAAATCTACCAGATCATCGGCGCGCTGGCCGAGAGCGGCAAAGGTGTGGTGGTGATCTCGTCGGAGATGCCGGAGCTGCTCGGGCTGTGCGACCGGATCTACGTGATGAACGAAGGCCGCTTCGTCGCCGAGCTGCCGCGCGAGGAGGCGTCGCAGGAGGCGATCATGCGTGCCATCATGCGCAGCAGCGGCGCCAGGCCGAACGAAGCGCGGCCGGCTGAGGGAGCACTTGCATGAGCGAGATGACGGTGCCGGCGCCGCAAGCCGAGACGCGGGCGACACACGGTTTCTGGAAGGCGAACCTGCGGCAGTACGGCATGCTGCTGTCGCTGTTCGCGATCATGGTGTTCTTCGAGATCGCCACCGATGGCACGCTGCTCAAGCCGCTCAACCTCACCAACCTCGTGCTGCAGAACAGCTACATCGCCATCATGGCGCTGGGCATGCTGCTCGTGATCGTCAGCGGCCATATCGACTTGTCGGTCGGATCGGTCTCGGGGTTCATCGGCGCCCTGGCCGCGGTGATGCTGGTGCAGTGGAACATGCCGGTCATCCCCGCCGCGCTGCTGTGCCTGCTGGCCGGTGGCCTGATCGGCGCCGCGCAGGGCGCCTTCGTCGCCTATGTGAAAATCCCCTCCTTCATCGTCACCCTGGCGGGCATGCTGGTGTTCCGCGGGCTGATGCTGACGACGCTCAGCGGGCAGTCGGTCGGCCCCTTCCCCACCCTGTTCCAGCGGCTCAGCTCCGGCTTCCTGCCCGAGTTCTTTCCTCCGATCGACGGCGTGCGGGTCTCGTCGCTGCTGCTCGGCCTGCTGGTCGGCGTGGCGCTGGTGGCGCTCAACCTGCGCGGCCGGGCGCGGCGAGAGCGGCATGGCGTGGAAAGCGAGCCGATGCCGCTGTTCATCGCCAAGAACGCGGTGCTGCTGGCGGCGATCGGCGGGCTAACCTGGCTGATCGTGTCGCATCGCGGCCTGCCGAACGTGCTGGTGATCATGGCGGTGCTGATCGCGCTCTATGCCTTCGTCACCACCCGCACGACGGTGGGGCGGCAGATCTATGCGGTGGGCGGCAACGAGAAGGCGGCCAAGCTGTCGGGCATCGCCACGGAACGCCTGACGTTTCTCACCTTCGTCAACATGGGCGTGCTGGCGGCGCTGGCCGGCTTGATCTTCGCGGCCCGGCTCAACACCGCGACGCCCAAGGCCGGCACCGGCTTCGAGCTCGACGTGATCGCCGCCTGCTTCATCGGCGGCGCCTCGGCGTACGGCGGCGTCGGGGTGGTGTCGGGCGCGGTGATCGGAGCCTTCATCATGGGGGTGATGAACAACGGCATGTCGATCCTGGGCATCGGCATCGACTACCAGCAGGTGATCAAGGGCCTGGTGTTGCTGGGTGCGGTCTGCGTGGACGTCTACAACCAGCGCCGGTGACGGCAGGCGCCGGCAAAGGCGGGAGGCGGGAGGCGGGCTCTACTCCACCAGCCGCACAACCTGCTTGCCGAAGTTGCGTCCTTTCAGCAGGCCGAGGAACGCTTCGACCGCGTTCTCCAGGCCGACGGCCACGCTTTCGCGGTATTTGAGGCTGCCGTCCGCGACCAGGGCACCGAGTTCGCCGAGCGCCTTCGGCCATAGCTCCATGTGCTCGGACACGATGAAGCCCTGCAGCTTGAGCCGCATCGTGAGGATCAGCCGCGGCTCGGCCATGCCCGCCGCCTGCCCGTCATAGCCGGAGATGGCGCCGCACACCGCGACCCGGCCATGCGGGTTCATCCGCGCCATGACCGCGTCCAGCACGACACCGCCGACGTTGTCGAAGTAGGCGTCGATCCCGTTCGGCGCCGCGGCCGCCAGGTCCTCCGTCAACTGCCCGGCCTTGTAGTCCACGCAAGCGTCGAAGCCGAGCTCGCCCGAGACGTAGGCGCACTTCTCCGGACCGCCGGCAATGCCGACCACCCGGCAGCCCGCCCGCTTGGCGAGCTGGCCCACCACCCCGCCGACGGCGCCGCTCGCCGCGCTGACGGCGACCGTCTCGCCCGTTTTCGGCGCGCAGATGTGGTTCAGCCCGTACCAGGCCGTCACCCCCGGCATGCCGACGGCGCCGAGATAGGCCGACATGGGCACCCGGGTGGCGTCGATCCGCTGCATCCCGCTGCCATCCGAAGTGCCCCACTCCTGCCAGCCGAAGCCGCAGACGACGGCGTCGCCTTCGTGCCAGTTCGGGTGGCGGCTTTCGGCCACCACGCCCACCGTGCCGCCTTGCATCACCGCATCGAGTGGCTGCGGCGCGGCGTAGCTTTTCCCCTCGCTCATGCGGCCGCGCATGTAGGGGTCGAGCGACAAGTAATGGTTGCGCACCCGGACCTGGCCCTCCGCCAACGGCGGCAACGGCGTCTCGACGAGGCGGAAATTGTCGGCCGATGCCGCCGGGTTGGGCCGCGAGACGAGCAGGATCTGGCGATTGATGTCGGCCATGGGACGGCTCCGGCTTGTGTGTTGGGCGGAGTGTAGCAGCCGTCCGGCGATCAGGCCACGCGGCAACCCTTGTGCCAACCGCTCGCACCACCACGTCTGTCATTTTTAATTGACACTAAAAGGTGTCATGATAACCTGACGCTCGTCGGGGATGCGGACACCGCCGGTTTCGGAGGTTCGGCCGTGCGGCGACGGACACAGGACGCACGGTTGTCCGTGCGGCGCTGACACAATCTCGAGGGAGGATTGGTTTATGGAGGATGACCTCACTAAAGTCTGGCCGACAGGCCTGACAATCCCGGAGTCCGAAGAGTTGCACCGGCACGTGATCGACGGCGCGCGGGTCTTTTTCTGCATCTCGCTGTTCGCCCACTTCCTGGCGTTTCTTTGGTCGCCCTGGCTGCATTAGGAGGGATCTGACATGAACCAAGGTCGCATTTGGTGCGTGGTCCACCCGACGGTCGGGTTGCCCCTGTTTCTTGCCGGCGTGGCGCTTACCTCGCTGGCCGTCCATGCCTCGGTGATGAATCACACGACCTGGATGAGCAATTATTGGCAAGGCGCGGCGCGGCCGAAGGTGGCCGAGAATGCCGCCGCGCCCGCCACCGCAACGGCGGCGGCCGCTAAGCCGGCCGACGCTCCGTTCACCATCACCGTTGCCCCGGTCGCGCCGACCGCTGGCCGGACCGAGACCGCGTTCGTGATCACGGTCGCGCCCAACCCGGCCGCGACGGTCGCCGCCTCGAGTACCTGCGGGACCGGAAACGCCGAAGGTCTCGGTCGCCGCTGCGAATACCGAGTAGCCTCCGCCTGCCTCAGCGCGCGATGCCGGCGCCGCTACGGGCCGGCATCGCGTCGCGTGGCCCGCATCCCGGTCAACGTGATGGGACAGGCAGGCGATGGGACGTCTCAGTCGTAAGTTGGTAACCGCCTGGGCCGGGCTCGGGCCGCGCTTCCTGCCGTTCGCGGACGCCGCGACGCCGGACTTGCCGCTGCCGCGCTTGCTGCGGCTTTCCTTGTTCCAAGTCTCGGTCGGCATGGCGCTGGTGCTGCTGATCGGCACGTTGAACCGGGTGATGATCGTCGAACTCGGCGTGCCCGCTTCGCTGGTCGGCATCATGATCTCGCTGCCGCTGCTGTTCGCGCCATTCCGCGCGCTGATCGGCCATCGTTCCGACAATCACCGTTCCGCGCTCGGCTGGCGCCGAGTTCCGTTCATGTACAAGGGCGCGCTGGTGCAGTTCGGCGGCCTGTCGATCATGCCGTTCGCGTTGCTGGTACTGTCGGGCCAGGGCGAAGCCGGCTCGGCCCCGGCCTGGATTGGCCAGTTGGGCGCGGCGGCGGCGTTCCTGCTGGTCGGCGCCGGGCTGCACACCATCCAGACGGTCGGCCTCGCGCTCGCCACCGATCTGGCGCCCAACGAGTCGCAGCCGAAGGTCGTGGGCCTGATGTACGTCATGCTGCTGTTCGGCATGATCGCCAGCGCCATGCTGTTCGGCGCGCTGCTGGTCGAGTTCACGCCGGGCCGGCTGATCCAAGTGATCCAGGGCTCCGCGGTCGCCACGATCGTGCTGAACGGCGTGGCGCTGTGGAAGCAGGAATCCCGCCGGGCCGCGACCGCTTTTCCCCGGCGCGAACTCGACTTTCGCCAGTCTTGGCAGCGCTTCACTGCCGGCGGACAGGTGGTGCGCCGCCTCGTCGCGGTGGGGCTCGGCACCATGGCGTTCAGCATGGAGGACGTGCTGCTGGAGCCCTACGGCGGGCAGATCCTGCATCTTTCGGTCGGCGACACGACCAAGCTGACGGCGACGCTCGCGGTCGGCGGGCTGTTCGGCTTCGGCTTGGCGTCGCGAGTGCTGAGCCGGGGCGCCGATCCGTTCCGCATGGCGTCGTACGGCGCCCTGGTCGGGATACCCGCGTTCC
Source organism: uncultured Alphaproteobacteria bacterium (assembly GCA_963752225.1). Taxonomy (GTDB): domain Bacteria; phylum Pseudomonadota; class Alphaproteobacteria; order Acetobacterales; family Acetobacteraceae; genus JBBROS01. The sequence continues at coordinate 1,282,434 of CAVVXS010000007.1, forward strand.
TGGGGGTGATCGGCGCGGCGCCGCTCGGGTCGCCGCTGCTGTTTGCGCTCGGGACGTTCGGCATCGGCTTCGGCGCCGGGCTGTTCGGCCACGGCACCCTGACGGCGACGATGAACCTGGCGCCGCCCAGCCAAACCGGCCTGGCGCTCGGCGCCTGGGGCGCGGTGCAGGCCTCGGCGGCGGGTGCTGCGATCGCGGTCGGCGGCATCCTCCGCGATGTGGTGGCGCATTGGCAGGCGCCCGGCTTGAGCGGGGCGACCACGGCCTATCACAGCGTTTACGCGATCGAGCTCGCGCTGCTGGTCGCGACCTTGTTGGCAATGCTGCCGCTGGTGCGCCGCGCACCCGCCTACACATAAACTGGTCGGAGGAAGGCATCATGGCCCAGGTAATCGCTCGGATGTTCGGCAGCCACGACACGGCACTGGCGGCGCAGAAAGCGCTGCAGCAGCGCGGATTGCCGGCCAACGAGATCCACGTGATCTCCGGCGGCAGCGCGCCGGCGCCGGCCACCCCACACGACGCGGTCGCCGCCGACCCCGACGTGCAGGCCGTGACGGAGGATTGGACGCCGACCGAGCCGGGACACCAAGCCACGCCGCCGGCCGATGCCGGCACGACCGACCGCTTGGCCCGCATCGGCCTGCCGTCCGAGCACCTCTCCACCTACGCCGCCGGGCTGCGTGACGGCCACGCCTTGGTCACGGTGCGGCCGCCGTTCGGCATGGCGCAGTTGGCGATCAACACGCTGCACGAGTTCGACCCGCTGCCGCTCGACATACACGAGACCCGGCCCTCGGAGCCGCCGGAAAGCGTCCGCGCCGCGCCGCTGTCCGCCAAGCTCGGCTGGCGGGTGCTGATCAACGATCCGGAACCGCTGTCGCGGGCACTCGGTTGGAAGACGCTGCAGCCGGAACCGCCGACGTCGAAAACGTCCGAGCAGGTCCGCAAACTCTCCTCCGATGCGGCGCCGCTGTCCGACGCGGTCAAGCTGCCGGTGCTGTCCGGCAACGCCGCCCCGCTGTCGTCGGCGGTGAATGCCCCCACTCTGTCCGACAACCCGGCGCCGTTGTCGAAGGCGGTGAACATGCCGGTGCTGTCGGACGAAGCGGCGCCGCTGTCGAAGAAGATCGGCTGGCGCACGCTGCTCGACGACCCGGCGCCGTTGTCGCGGCTGCTCGGGCTGCCGGTGTTGCTGAAGCGGTAGGGACCCGGTGGGCGAGCCACCCGAAGCTCGCCCCTCGCCTCCCTTTGGCCCGGCTCACCCCATGATCGACACGTGCGCCGACACGACCTTCCAGCCCACGTCCGGAAAGCGCACCCAGGCTTGGCTCTGCCGCCCGATCCGGTCCTGCCCGCGCACCTTGTACTCGAGATTGACCGTCGCCATGTCGCGGCCGATCGTCAGGATCTCGAGGCGGATGCGCCGCTCCTTCGTGCCGCCCGGCACCGGGACCGTCGCCACCCGCGCCGCATGGATGGCGTCGAACCCGTAGCCGTTCTCCCGTACCGCGTAGCGGATGGTATGCGGGCTGTCCCAGAACGTTGCGTCCAGCACGGCCACGTCCTTGTCGATCAGCGCCTGCTCGTAGCGCTCGAAGATCGCGCTCACCTCCGCCACCACCTCGGGCCGGTTCACCGTAAAGTCCGCCTCCATCATGCCTCCTCCATCCGCAACGCCACCGCCAGCAAGTCCAGGTCGGCGCCGCGGCCCCCAATGATCGACAGCCCGACGGGCAGCCCGTCTGCCATGGCGCCGGGCAAGCTGACCTGCGGCACCCCAGTCAACCCACCATGGCTGGTCAAGCAGCTGATCCGGTCGCGCAGCGGGTTCAGCACGGATTGCGGCAACCCCTTGCGCGGCGCCGGGAACGGCGTCGTCGGCAAGCACAGGACCGTGCCGTGCGGCAGCAGCTCGCGCAGCCGCGCCCGTGCCTCGATCCGCATCAGCGTCGCCGCGGCGCGTTCCGCGTCCGTCAGCATCGAGCCGAACACCAAGCCGCGCGCCACCCCGAACGCCAGCCGTGGATTGCAGTTGTCGAGCCAAGGCTCGAAGGTGCGCCACGCCTCGCTGCTTTGCAGCACGCGCTGCGCCCGTTGCCACACCGACAGGCCCTGCGGCGCCAGCGTCACCTCCCGCCGCGACCCGATGAGCGCGGCGAGCCGGGCGACCACCGGCTCGAGCGCCGCCTGCACCGCCTCGTCGGCGAAGCCGAACGCGTCGGTCGCCACCAGCAGCTTGGTCGGCAACTGCGTCGGCAGCGCCGCGCCGAGCAGCACCTCCCCGACCCGGCCGAACGTCCTCGCATCGCGGGCGAACCAGCCGCAGGTGTCGGACCCCGGCGCCTGCGCGGCGATGCCGGCAAAGTCGATCCGCCCGTGCGTCGGCCGGATGCCGTAAAGGCCGGAAAAGCTGGCCGGCACCCGCACCGAGCCACCGGTGTCGGTACCGAGCGCGAAGTCGCAGGCGCCGGCCGCCACCGCCGACGCCGAGCCGCTCGACGAGCCGCCGGGCACGTTCTCCGGCGCCGCCGGGTTGAGCGGCGTGCCGTCATGCGCGTTCTCGCCGAGAATGCCGAGCGACACCTCGTCGGTCACGGTCTTGCCGACCACCGAAGCGCCGGCGTCCAGCAGGCGCTGCACAACCCAAGCGTGGCGCTGCGGCGTCCCGGCGAAGCGCGGCCAGTCCGGGTTGCCGCCGCCGGTCGGCACGCCGGCCACGTCGATCAGGTCCTTCACCGCAAAGCTGAGACCCGCGAGCGGCCCGGCGGCGGCGCCGGCGATGCGGCAGCGGGGACCGGGCAGGAACGCATCGATGGACGTCATGGGCTTGGGATCCTCCTCGGCGCCGGCGGTCATGCCGCCGCGGCCGGTTCGTGCAGGTGGCACACCACGCGGTGCCCGTCGCGCACCGCGACCCGCGGCACGACCGTGGCGCACGGGGCGAAGGCGCTGGGGCAGCGCGGATGGAACGGGCAGCCGGGAATGTCCCGAAGCGGACTCGGCAGTTCGCCCGCAAGCGCCGCTCGCCGGCTGCGGGTGCCGCCGGGCTCGAGTGTCGGCGCCGCCCGCAGCAATGCCTGCGTATAGGGGTGCAGCGGCCGCTCGAACACCGCATCGGCCGGACCGTGCTCCACGACCCGGCCCAAATACATCACCGCGACGCTGTGGGCCAAATGCCGCACCACGCGCAGGTCGTGCGACACGAACAGCATGGCGAGCCCCAGTCGGTCCTGCATCTCCAGCAGCAGGTTCAGCACCTGCGCCTGCACCGACACGTCGAGCGCCGACACAATCTCGTCGGCGATCAGCAGCTCCGGCTCGACCGACAATGCCCGGGCGATGGCGATCCGCTGCCGCTGCCCGCCCGAGAACTGGTGCGGCTGCCGCCCGGCCGCCTCGGCGGGCAAGCGCACCAGCTCGAGCAGAGCAGCGACCCGGGCCGGAATGGCCGCCCGCGGCACCACCCGGTGCACGCGCAAGGCCTCGGCCAACGTCTCGCCCACCGTCATGCGCGGGTTGAGCGAGCTGTAGGGGTCCTGAAACACCATCTGGACCCGGCGGTTGTAGCGGCGCAGCGCCGGGCCGCGCAGGCTGCGCACGTCTTCTCCGTCGAACACGATCTGCCCGGCGTCGAGTTCGATCAGCCGCACCAGCGCCCGCGCCAGCGTGCTCTTGCCGCAGCCGCTTTCGCCCACCACCGCCAGGGTCTCGCCGCGCGCCACCTCCACACTGACGCCGGCCAGGGCCCGCACCACCGGCCGGGGCCGCCCGCGCAGGGTATCCAGCACGCCGCGGCGCGCCGGAAATCCGCGCACCAGGTCATCGGCGCGCAGCAGACTCATGCGGCCGAACGCACCGCATCGGCCCGGAGGCAGGCGGTGTCATGCCCCGGCATGAAAGCCGCGAGCTTCGGCTCGGTCGCCGTGCAGGCGGGTTCGGCAAACCCGCAGCGCGGCGCGAAGCGGCACCCGGCTGGCATCGCCCGCGGATCCGGCGGCGCCCCGGCAATCCCCTGCAACGGCTGCCGCGCGTGCCGTGCATCCGGCAGCGAGCGCAGCAGGCCCAGCGTGTAGCCGTGCGACGGCTGGCGAAACACTGCTTCGGCCGTGCCCGCCTCCATCACCCGGCCGGCATACAGCACCGCCACCCGGTCGCAGGTGCCGGCAACCACGCCGAGGTCGTGCGTCACCAGCACCACCGCCATGCCGAGCTCGTCCTTCAGCCGCAGCAGCAGCTTCAGGATCTGGTCCTGAATGGTGACGTCGAGCGCCGTGGTCGGCTCGTCGGCCAGCAGCAGCTTCGGCCCGGCCGCCAGCGCGATCGCGATCATCGCCCGCTGCCGCATGCCGCCGGAGAACTCGTGCGGGTAGCTGCCGAGCCGTCGCCTCGCGTCGGGGATGCCGACCTGATCCAGCAGTTCGACCGCCCGCCGCCGGGCGCCGCCGCCGCGCAGGCCGAGATGCGTCCGGAGCGACTCCGTGATCTGCAGCCCGACCGGCAGCACGGGGTTCAGCGCCGTCATCGGCTCCTGGAAGATGATGGCGATCTCCCGCCCGCGCACCGCCCGGATCGCCGCCTCCTCGAACGCCAGCAAGTTGCGGCCCTGCCAGATCACCTGCCCGGTGACCTCGGCGCCCGGCGGCAGAAGCCGGAGGATCGCGCGCAATGTCAGGCTCTTGCCCGAGCCGCTTTCGCCCACCAGCCCCAGCATCTCGCCCGGTGCGACCGTCAGCGTGACGCCGCCCACCGGCTGCGCGCCGCCGATCCGCACCGCGAGGTTGCGCAACTCGAGCATCAGGCGCGCCGCCGCAGCCAGCCGGCCAGGCCGTCGCCGAGCAGGCTGAACGCCGTCCCCGCCAGCACGATCGCGACTCCGGGGAAGATCGACATCCACCAGGCCGTGGTCATGAAGTTCTTGCCGTCCGCGATCAGCACGCCCCACTCGGACGTCGGCGGCTGCGCGCCGAGGCCGAGGTAGCCCAGGCTCGAGCCCAGCAGGATCGCCAGCGCCATGTCGGTCATCCAATACACCAGCACCGGCGAGATCGCGTTTGGCAGCAGATGCCGGAACAGGATGCGCGGCGCCTCGTAGCCCATCACCCGGCCCGCGGCGGCGTAGTCGCGCGCCTTCTGCGCCATTATCTCGCCCCGGGTGAGCCGCGCGTAAACGATCCAGTTCACCGCCGAGATGGCGAGGTACATGTTGAGCAGGCCCGGCCCGAGCACGGCGACGATCGCGATCACCAGCACGATGAACGGGATGGTGATGGCGACGTCGACGATGCGCCGGAACACCGCATCCAGCGCGCCGCCGGCGTAGCCGATCACGCAGCCCATGAAGGTGCCGAACACGGCCGGGAACAGCGTTGCGAACACGGCGATCTGCAAGTCGATGCGCGCCGCCCAGACCGTGCGGGACAGGATGTCGCGGCCGAAATTGTCGGTGCCGAACGGGTGGCTCAGGCTCGGCGGGCTCAGCAGCGCCTCGTAGTCGAACGCGTCGGGCTCGTACGGCGCCACGGAGCCGGGGGCGGCGGCGCAGAGCAGCAACAGCAGCAGCAGCGCGCCGCCGAGCAGCACCGGCAGGCGCGGCCAGGTCATTCGGCCCAAGGCCGCCTCGCTCACCGCGCCACCCGCGGGTCGAGCACCGCCTGCACCGCATCCACCGCCACGAACACCAAGCTGACGAGCACCGCCAAGACCATCGTCAAGCCCTGCACCACCGCGTAATCGCGCGCAAAAATGCTGTCGATCATCAGCCGGCCGACGCCTGGGATGGCGAACACCGTCTCGGTGATGACGGCGCCACCGACCAGCGAGCCCGTGTGCAGCCCGAGCAAGGTGACCGTCGAGATCCAGGCGTTGCGCAGCACATGCCGCCCCAGCACCAGCCGCCGCGGCAGGCCCTTCGCCACCGCGAAGCCGACGTACTCCGCCCGCATCACCTCGATGAGCTGGTCGCGCAGGTTGCGCAGCAGGATCGCCGACAGGCTCAACGCCAGCGTCAGCGCCGGCAGGAACAGGTAGTAAAGATCCTCCCAGAACCCGCTGCCGATGCCGCCCACGGGGAACCAGTGCAGCCCGGCGCCGAACACGATCAGCAGCACGAGGCCGATGTAGAACACCGGCATCGACAGGCTGAGCTGCGCGATCACCCGCACCACCACGTCCACCCAGCTGCCCGGCCGCAACGCCGCCGCGAAGGCGAGCGGGCCGGCGATCAGCACTGCCATCGCCGCCGCCATTCCGGTCAGCAGCAGCGTGACCGGCAGCCGCTCCTCGATCAGCCGGATCACCGGGACGCGCATGCTGATGGAGTCGCCGAAGCGCAGGGTTACGAAATGGACGAGGAACTCCCAGAATTGCGCCGCGAGCGAGCGGTCCAGGCCCATCTCGCGCCGGAGTGCCGCCACCCCCTCGTCGCTGCCGCGCTCGCCGAGCAGCATCGCCGCCGGGTCGCCCGGCAGCAGGTGCATCAGCCCGAATACCAGCAGCGCGACCAGCACGACCGTCGCCGCCACCTGCAGCAAGCGCCGGCCGAGAAGCAGCAGCACGGGGTGCGACGTCTCCCGCGCTATTTCTCCAGCGAGGTTTCGACGAACAAATTGTTGCCCAGCGGGATCTGCACGAAGCCCCGCACCTTCTTCAGCATCGCCACCGGGTAAGGCACCTCCATCGTGAACACGATCGGCGCCGCTTCGGCGTAGCGCTGCTGGATTTCCTTGAACATGACCGCGCGCTTGGCGGTATCGAGCTCGCTGCGGCTCTCCTCGAACAGGGTGTCGATGCGCGGATCCTGCCAGCCGCTGCGGTTGTTTTGCCGGGTCGGGTAGTAGGCGAAGATGGAGGTGGATTGGCCGGGGTCGTTGATGTCGTTGGTCCAAAGCGAGGTGCGCATCTGGAAGTCGGCATTGTTGTAGCGGGCCAGCCGGGTCGCCGCCTCGAGCTGCTCGATCTTGAGCTTCACCCCGAGCGGCGCCCACATCTGCTGCAGCGCGACCAGCTTCGCGGCATCGTCCTGGCTGCCGGCCAGCGCCATGCAGGTGATCTCGAACCCGGCGCCGTAACCGGCTTCGGCCAGCAACGCCTTGGCCTTGGCGAGGTTGTAGGGGTAGAGCGGACCCTCGCCATAGGCCATCGGCGTCGACATCGGCATGAAGCTCTGCGCCGGGGTGCCAGCGCCGTACGACACCACTTGGATCAGCGCTTGCTTGTTGGTGGCGTAGTTCAGCGCTTGCCTGACCTTGACGTCGCCGAGCGGGTTCTTCGTCCCGTCCTTCAGCGTCGGCCGGGCGTTGAAGGCGAAGTAGTTCACCTGCGCCGCCGGGAACAGCACCATGTCGAGCCGCGAGTCGGCTTTCAACTCGGCGACGCGCGAGTAGGGCACGAACTCGGCGACATCGATTTCGGCCGCCTTCAGCTTCAGGATGCGGGTCGCGTCGTCCGGGATGATGACGAACTTGACGCTGTCGAGGTAGGGCAACGGCTGATTATCCGCGCCCTTCCGCCAATAATGCGGGTTGCGCGTCAGCACCATCTCGGTGTTGCGCTTCCAACTGGTCAAGTAGAACGGGCCGGAGCCGATCGGCTTCTCGGCGAAGTTCTTGCTTTTCTCCTCGAGGTCGGCGCCCGGGGCAGCCATCACCAGCTTCTCCGGCATGATGCCGGCATTGAACGTGGCCAGCGCCTGCAGGATGGTCGGATCCGGCCGCGACAGATGCAGCACGATGGTGTCGTCGCCCTGCGCCTCGGCCGAGGCGATCGAGGCCAGCAGGAACTGGAACTCGCCGCCCGGGCCCTTCTGGCTGGCGCGGTTCAACGACCACGCGGCGTCGCTCGCCAGCAACGGCGAGCCGTCGGCGAAGTGGAGGCCGGGCCGCAAATGCAGCGTCACCGTCTTGCCGTCGTCGGCGATGGCGTAGTCCGACGCAAGGCCGGGCTGCACCGACTTCCCGTCCGCGGTCGGCTGCAGCAGCGTGTCGTAGATGTTGAGCGAGATCCAGATGTCGGCGTTCTGCGTCGTATGCACGGGATCGAGATATTGGCAGTCGACGGCGCGGGCGAACACCAGCGTGCCGCCGCGGGTCACGGCGCGGGCCGGCAGCACGACGGCGAGCAGGACGATCAGCAGGACAGGGAGGATGCGCTTCATCATCGGAAACTCCTGCGATCACGGACCCGGAACCTTCGCGAGGCGCCGGCAGAGGCGTCAAGGGCCGAGGTCGCTGTCTTTCGCGACCGCGCGCAGGGTGCTGCCGCCTATTTGGGCAGATCGCCCCCGTCTGGTCGCGCCGACAGCGGTTTGCGCCAATCGGCTGGTCGTACCTCATGCGCCCGAGCCGAACTGACCCTGCACGTCATGATCGGATAGCCCGACTGACCTCAAACGTCATGGCCGGACTTGATCCGGCCATGACGTGAATTATCCAGCTATGACGTGACCACAACAAAAGTGCTGCGGGGTGACCTAAGCCGGGGTGAAGCAGGGTACCGGCGGGCCGCCCTCGGTCGGCTTCCACACCAGCCGCACCGCTTGCCCGATGCGCAACCCGTCGAAATCGCAATCGACCAGACTCGTCATCATCGTCGGCCCTTCCGCCAGTGTGACGTAGGCGATCGTTGCCATGGGCTTCGCGCGCCGCATCACGCTGTAGCTGTAGATCGTGCCCTGCCCCGACGCCTTCTCCCAGGTCACGGCGCCGGCGCAGAACGGGCACTGCGAGCGCGGATACCAATGCGTCCGGCCGCAAGCGGAGCAGCGCGGCAGCAGGAACCGGCCCTGCCCGGCGGCTTCGTAGAACGCGGCCGCCTCGGGACTCGCCGGCGGCGCGGGGAAAACCTGGTCGCTCATACCCGTCACTCCCGCTCCAGGATCAGCGTCGCCGCACCGTGCCGGCTGCCGAGCAACCCGCCCGTGCCGTGCGCCAGGCCGAGCGTGCAGTTCGGCACCTGCACCGCCGGATGCGCTTCGCCGCGGAGCTGCCGCACCGCCTCGATCACCTTGGTGATGCCGCCGCGATTGGCCGGGTGATTGTTGCACAACCCGCCGCCATCGGTGTTCCACGGCAGCTTGCCCGTGCCCGAGATCAGGTTGCCGTCGGCCACGAACCGGCCGCCCTCGCCCTTGGCGCAGAAGCCGAGGTCTTCCAACTGGATCAGCACGGTGATGGTGAAGCTGTCGTAAACCGACGCGTATTGGATGTCGGCGGGCTTGACCCCCGCCTCAGCGAAGGCCGCCGGGCCGCTCCAAACCGCGGCCGAATAGGTCAGGTCCACGTCGCCGCCCATCTGGCCCTTCATCGATTCGCCGGCGCCCAGCACCCGCACGCGCGGACGCTGCAGCGAGCGCGCGATCTCCGGCTTGGCAACGACCAGCGCGCCGCCGCCGTCGCTGACGACGCAGCAATCGAGCCGGTGCAGCGGGTCGGCGACCACGGGCGAGGCCAGCACGTCCGCCACCGTCACCACGTCCTTCAGCATCGCATGCGGGTTGTGCTGGGCATGGTGGCTGGCGGCGACCTTGATCCAGGCAAGCTGCTCGGCGGTCGTGCCGTATTGGTGCATGTGGCGCATGGCGCACATGGCATACAAGTTGGTCGTCACCGGACCGAACGGCGCCTCCCAGGCGGCGTCCGGCACGTCCGGGTTCACCGGCCGCGGCGCGGTGCCGCTATGCCCGGCGCTGCGCGGCCGCCCCGCCAGGGTGATCAGCGCCACGTTGCATTTCCCGGCCGCGATCGCCTCGGCCGCATGCGCCACGTGGGCGATGTAGGAGCAGCCGCCGAGATCGGTGCTGTCGAGGTGCCGCACCCGCAGGTTCAGGTAGTCCGCCATCGCCAGCGGCCCCAGCCCCGGCGCGTCTCCGGCGCAGAAATAGCCGTCCACGTCCTCCCGCCGCAGCCCGGCATCGGCCAGCGCGCCGAACGCCGACTCCGCATGCAGCTGCGCCACCGACTTGTCCGGCGCCTTGCGGGTCGGATGCTCGTATGCGCCTACGATGTAGGCTTGGCCCTTGATGCTCATGCGGCGAGGCTCCCCCAGCCAGGTCCCGAGATCAACCCGCGATGATCCGTTCAGCGCCCGTGAACGCCGTCACGGTGTCGTGCCGGGCAATGCCGATCAAGGTGAGACCATGCTGCCGCGCCCGCTCGACGCCGAGCGAGGTCGGCGCCGAGATCGCCACCAGGGTCGAGGCGCCGAACGCCGCCGCCTTCTCCACCATCTCGTAGGAGCAGCGGCTGGTCACCACGACGAAGCCGCCGGCCGGGTCGGTGCCGGCGGTCAGCAGCGCGCCGATCAGCTTGTCGAGCGCGTTGTGACGGCCGACGTCCTCGCGCACATGGGCGATGCCGCCATCCGCCCCGGCCCAGGCCGCGGCATGCACGGCCCGGGTGGAGACGTTGAGCAACTGTCGCTCCGGCAATTCGTCCAGCGCCCGGCGGATCGCGCCGAGCCTGATCCCGCTCTCGTCGTGCGGTCGGATCGGCGAGCGCGGCAAGGCCGCAAGATCCTCGATGCCGCACACGCCGCAGCTCGTGCGCCCCGCCATGGCGCGGCGCCGGGCCAGCAAGGTGTGGAACCGCTCCGGCACGAGGTCCACCAGCAGGCGGGTGCCGTCCTCGGCCGCCTCGGTCGTGACCCGGCGGATGTCGGCGCGGGTCGCGATCACCCCTTCGGTCAGGCTGAAGCCGACCGCGAAATCCTCGAGGTCGGCTGGCGTGGTCATCATGACGGCGTACGGCACGGTGCCGTAGACGACGTTGATGGGCGCCTCCACCGCCACCGGCCGCTCGCCAGCGCGCGGCGCGCCGTCGAAGGCGAAGGTGGTGATCGGTTCCGGGCGCGACGGACCGCCGCTCATCGGAGCCAGTCCCGCACGGCGTCGCGGACGAACGCGAAGTCCTCGGCGCTGACCGACGGGTTGCCGGCGCGGTGGCCCCAAACGCTCGGGATCGGGCGCAGTGCGCCGTGGCGGAGGTGCGGCATCTCGGCCTCGTTGTCGGCGACACGGAAATAAAGGTCGGTGGTTCCGGGCATCAGCAGCACCCGGGCTTGGATCGCAGCCAAGGCAGCCGCCAAGTCGCCCCCCTCGGCAACGTCCCCCGCGTCCCACGTACGCAACTGCGCCATGTGGTCGGCCGCCGGCCGACGCGCGAAGCGGTCCTCCCAATCGGTGCGCAGGAACGTCTCGAGATCCGGCGCGCCCAGCGCCGTCAGGTGCAGCCCGGCGCGGTAGAAATCCTGGCTCAGCGCCCAGCCGGCGTAGATGCGCCCGAACGCCCGCTTGGCGGCGTCCGGCTCGGCCGCGAACCGGTCCCCACCCACATGCTCCGGCGCCGCCCGCAGCACCGCCATCAGGCCGCGCAGGAACACCTGGTTGTGCACCGCGGTCCGCGCGCTGCCGCACACGACGACCGCGCGCGCCACCTGCTCCGGACACAGCGCCGCCCAGTGATAGGCCTGCTGCGCCCCCATGGAGAACCCGTAGACGGCGTGCAACCGTTCCACGCCGAACTGCTCGGCCAGCAGCCGGCGCTGCGCCATCACATTGTCGGCGGTGCTGACCAGAGCCGGCCAATCCGGCGTGTTGGAGGGGCTGGAGGACAGGCCGTTGCCGAACATGTCCGGCGTCACGACGAACCACCGTGCCGGGTCGAGGATGCCGTCCGGGCGGATCAGCCACTCCTGGTCGATGTGCTGGGCGCCGTAGCTGGTCGGATAAAGCACGACGTTGTCCCGCGCCGGCGACAGCGTGCCGTAGCTTTTCCACGATAGCACGGCGCCGGGCAGCACGCCGCCGGCGCGCAACGGGAGGTCGCCGAGCGCAAAATGTCCGGTCGCAGTGGGAATGTCCATCGCGAGAGGCTAAGCCCCGCCTCTCGGTATGCCAACCGCCCCTCACCAGGGCAGGTGCCAACCGCCCCTTGCCAAAGCGGGGGCGACTGCCCCTTGGCAGGGCGCACGGCGGCGTGCACCACTCGGCAATGAACTCTGCTACGATCCGCCGCGCCAGCGCCGCCGACGTTCCTTCGCTCGCCGCGTTGAGCGCCGCCGCCTTCTCCGCAAAGTTCGGCCACCTTTACCCGCCGGACGTCCACGCCGCTTTCGTTGCGAGGACCTACAGTGAGTCCGCCATCGCCACCCTGGTCGCCGACCCGGCAACCGCGGTGTGGGTTGCCAGCGACGGCGCCCGCTTGCTCGGCTACGCGATGCTGTGCGGCTGCCGCCTGCCGCACCCCGAGGTGACGCCGCATTGCATCGAGCTGAAGCGCTTCTACACCGCGCCGGACGCGACCGGGCAAGGCCTGGGCACGCGGATGATGAACGTGCTGCTGCTGCCCGCCGCCGCGGCCGCCGCCGCTCGCGGCGGCGACGCCTGGCTCGGCGTCTATTCCGGCAACGACGGCGCGCAGCGCTTCTATGCCCGCTGGGGCTTCGTCCGGGTCGGCGAATACGAGTTCCCGGTTGGACCGGTCCGCGACCGCGAGTTCATCATGCGCCGGCAGCGGCCCGCGTCGGGCTAGGCTCGTCAGGCCGCGTGGGCCTGCAGGTCCTCGAGCCGGCACCACGCCAGCGCGCCCTCATGTGTGGCGCCCAGCACCACCTGCGGCGCACAGCCCGCGGCCAGCGCCTCGGCCCAGCGTGGTGCGCACAGGCACCAGCGGTCGCCGGGCTTGAGGCCGGGGAAGGCGTATTGCGGCACCGGCGTGCTGAGGTCGTTGCCGCGGCTTTGGCTGAACTGGAGGAACGCGGCCGTCATCACCGCGCAGACCGTATGGCTGCCGGTGTCGGCCGGCCCGGTCTCGCAGCAGCCCGAGCGCGTGAACCCGGTGCGCGGCTCCAGCGAGCACATCTGCAGCCGTCCGCCCAGCACGTTTCGCGCACTGCTGCCGCCGGTGCTATCGAGCGGCATCGGGCTCTCCTTCCAGCGCCGCCCGAAGCCCCCGGGTCCAATGGCCGGCGGCGGCGGCCAGGAACCCGATATCGGTCTGCGTGGTGAGGAACAGCGCGCCCCGCCGCACCGCCTCGGCCTGGCGCGCGACGTCGCGATTGCCGCCGCAGCCGGCATGGATGCCGTTGGCGAGCGCGGCGGCGATCACCCGGTCCTGCGCGGCGACGATCGCCGGGTCATCGAACTGGCCGGCGAGGCCCATGTCGGCCAGGAGATCGTTGGAGCCGACATGCAGCACGTCGACGCCGGGCACGGCCGCGATCTCCTCGACGTTGCCGAGTCCCTCCTGCGTTTCGATCATCAGCACCAGCAGGCAGACCGCGTTGAGCTGCGGCACGGCCTCGCGCAGCGGCACCGGGCGATAATCGAAATGCGGATAGCCGCCGCCGACCGAGCGGCGGCCGATCGGCGGGAACTTGCAGGTGGCGACCGCGCGCCGCGCCTGCTCGGCCGTGCTCACGTCCGGGTAGACGATGCCGGTCACGCCGTTGTCCAGCAGCAGCGGCACGTCGGGGTCATCGAGGCCGCGCACCCGCACCAGGCAGGCGATGCCGATCGACAACGCCGTCTGGGCGATGTGCACCAGCGTCTCGGCGCCGAACGCCGAATGCTGCGAAGTCCATGAAGATGAAATCGTGGCCGCTGGTCTTGGCGATCCGGGCGATGTCGGCGGTGCGGCCCATGCGCACCGTCATGCCCATCGCCGGCAGGCCCTCGGCCATGCGCGCCTTCACCGGGTTCACCAGCATGGTCGGCTCCCTCCGGGATCAGTCTCCCTTGCCCGGCAGCATCCGCCACGCCGCTCGGCTTTGGCAAGCGTCGAGCAGCCCCAATAGGTCATTGCGTCCCCCGCCAAGCCGCCGCCGCGGCGGCAATCAGCAGCAGGGCGTCACGCGACCCGTCGGCCTCGCCCTTCTCGAAATCGTCGCCGGCGACCGCCATCGTGTTGGTGACGTGCGCGAAGCACAGCACGGACCGCTCGCGCGCGGCGCCGAACGCGTAAAGCGCCGCCGCCTCCATCTCGACCGCCAGCACGCCCTGCGCCCGCGCCGCGGCAATCGCCGCCTCGGTCTCGCGGTAGGGCGCGTCCGTGGTCCAGGCCAGGCCGCGATGCACCGGCAGCCCGGTCGCGGCGGCGGCGGCGAAAGCAGCGGCGGCCAGCGCCGGGTCGGCGGCCGCGGCGGCGTGCGGCGGCAGGTAGTGGACGCTGGTGCCCTCGTCGCGTAACGCCCGGTCGATCAGCACGAAGTAAGGCGGCGGGCCCGCCGCCACGACCTGTCCGGCCGAGGTCATGCTGACGAGGAACCGGCATCCGGAGGCGAATAGCTGCTCGGCCACCAGCACCGCGAAGGGCGCCCCCACAGCGCAGCCCACGACGCCGACCGTCTCGGCGCCGAGCATGAACGCGTCGAGTTCGGTGTGGTAGCAGGCCCAGCCGGCGGCCGGACGCGCCCGGCCACTGCGGCGGAGCTGGCGCACGATGTCGCCGTCCGGGTCGAGCAAGCAGATGTCCGGGACCGGCACCTCGGGCACGCCGCGCTGCCGCCGCGCCTCGCGCAACAGGTTCTCCGGCCGGAACACCGAAGGCGCGGCCCAGTCATGCGGCAGCTTGTCGGTCTCGGTCACGCTCAACTCCCAAGCTCACCCCCCCAACCTTAACGCCAAGGATCACGCCGTGCGCACGACGCCGTTCGACGACAGCCTGCTGTTCCTGCTCGGCGACACGCCCGACCACCATTCGCTGGGCCCAGCGGCGCCGTTGCTCGTGCTGCTCTACGCCGCCCTTCTGCTCGGCAGCCTTGCGCTCGCCGGCGTCACCCTCGCCCGCGACCCGGCGCAGCGCAACGGCCGCGCCGTTGCGATCGGGCTGTGCCGCGTGCTGATCGGGACGATGTGGTTCCAGGGCTCGCTGTGGAAGCTGCCGCTGCCGGTCTCGGGCGGGTTCGAGTACCTGGACCGGGCAGCTGGCCGAGCACTCCGCCTATCCCTGGCACGCCGCCTTGGTGCGCGACGTGCTGTTGCCGCATATCGGCCTGCTCGACCCTGCGGTCTACCTGCTCGAGACCGGCATGGCCACAGCACTCATGCTGGGCGTCGGCGTCCGGGTCGCCGGCGTGGTGGGCGTGCTGTTCATGGCCAATCTTTGGATCGGGCTGTATCGCGATGGCGCCGAGTGGCCGTGGAACTACGTGTTCGCTGCCATGCTGCACGGATTCTTCGCGCTCGACCGGGCGGGCCGCAGCCTGGGCCTCGACGCCATGCTGGTTGGCCGGCTCGCGTCCTGGCGCCGCATCGGCTAGGAACGCCGCCGCCCGCCAGGGCTCCCCGAGATCGGACAGGACCGCTATGCGCCGCACGCCGCTTGCACTCGCCCCGCTTACACTGGTCCCGCTTACCTTCGCCCTGCTGCTGCCGAGCCTCGCGGCCGCTGCTGCGCCGTCGGTCACCGACGCGTTCAGCCGCGCGACGCCAGGCGCCGGGCCGGGCGCCGCCTACTTCACCATCCATGGCGGCGACGCGCCCGACCGCCTGCTGGGCGTCACCTCGACCGCGGCGCAGAAGGTCGAGATGCACAGCATGACGATGCAGGGTGACGTGATGCGCATGCGCGAGGTCGATGCCATCGACGTCCCGGCGCACGGCACCGTGAAGCTGGCACCCGGGGCCGAGCACCTCATGCTGATGGGTTTGCAGGCGCCGCTGAAGCCCGGTGACAGCGTGCGGCTGACGCTCCGGTTCGAGCATGCCGGCGAGCAGACCGTGACCGTCCCGGTCGGCGCCGTCGGCGCGAACGGCCCGCTCGCGCCCATGCCGATCGCCGGTGCGCCGGGCAAGGCGCCCGACACGCCCGCTCGTTAACCGAGGCCGGCGGGGCGGGGTTGGGCGGCACCAGGGCGGGTGCTAGGCTTGCCGGACAGCGAAGGAGCCCGGCCATGCGGAACACCGAACAGATCTGGCAGATCGTCGACGACAAGCGCGACGACTACATCGGCCTCGCCGACCGGGTCTGGGGCACGCCGGAGCTGGCCTATGGCGAGCACCGCAGCGTCGCCGAGCATATCGCCATGCTGGAGCGCGAAGGCTTCCGCATCACCCGCGACGTCGCCGGCATCCCGACCGCGGTCATGGGCGAAGCCGGCGAGGACGGCCCGGTGATCGCCATCCTCGGCGAGTACGACGCTTTGCCGGGCCTGAGCCAAGAAGCGGGGCTGGCCGAGCACAAGCCGATCGACGGTCAGGGCGGCGTCGGCCATGGCTGCGGCCACAACCTGCTGGGCTCCGCCTCCTTGCTGGCGGCCTCCGCGGTCAAGGACTACTTGGCCGCCAACGGGCTCAAGGGCCGCGTCCGCTATTACGGCTGCCCGGCCGAGGAAGGCGGCGCGGCGAAAGGATTCATGGTCCGCGCCGGCGTGTTCCGCGACGTCGACATCGCCATCTCATGGCACCCGGCCAGCTTTTCCGGCGTCAACGAGCCGGTCAGCCTCGCCAACACCCGCATCGACTTCACCTTCGAGGGCCGTGCCAGCCACGCCGCCGCCGCGCCGCATCTGGGCCGCAGCGCGCTCGACGCGATCGAGCTGATGAACGTCGGCGTCAATTACATGCGCGAGCACATGCCGAGCAGCGCCCGCGTCCACTACGCCTACCTCGACGCCGGCGGTATCGCCCCGAACGTGGTGCAGGCACGGGCCAAGGTGCGCTACCTGATCCGCGCCGAGGACTTGGCCGCGTTGACCGAGCTGGTCGCCCGGGTGCGCAAGATTGCCGATGGCGCCGCGCTGATGACCGAGACCACCGTCAGTACGCAGGTGGTCAGCGCGGTCAGCAACCTGATGGGCAACGACCCGCTGGAGAAGTTGATGGACGAGAACTTCCAGCGGCTCGGCCCGCCGGAGTTCGACGCCGAGGACCGCGCCTATGCCGAGAAGATCCGCGCCACGCTGAGCGACGCCGACATTGCCGCCGCCTTCCACCGCGCCGGGGTCCCGGTCAAGCGCGACATGGCGCTCTGCGACTTCATCGTGCCGCTCGCCGCCAAGGGCCGCGGCGGCAACGGCAGCACCGACGTCGGCGACGTGAGCTGGGTGGTGCCGACCGTGCAGGCCCGCGGCGCCACCTGCGCCGTCGGCACGCCCTTCCACACCTGGCAGCTTACCGCGCAAGGCAAGAGCCCGGCCGCGCATAAGGGCCTCGTGCACGTGGCCAAGGTGATGGCCGGCACCGCCCTCGACGCGTTGCAGCGCCCCGAGGTGATCGAGGCGGCCAAGGCCGACCTCGCCGCCCGCACGGAGGCGACGCCTTACAAATGCCCGCTGCCGGACGACGTGGAGCCGCCGATCGCCGCCATGAGTCGGGGAGTCTGATCGCCGTCGACGCCTCGTGACGCAACCGGAGCGGGCCGTGTCGCGTCTTTGTGGCGTTAACAGGGAGCACAAAACATGGCTGACACTCCGGACAAGCACGACAAGGCGCTCGACCTGACCGAGCAGGCGCTCGAGGCGATGGACCAAGGCGACGAGCAGAAGGCCGATGCGCTGATCGACAAGGCCAAGAAGCTCGACCCGTCGGCGCCGAAGGAAGTGTTGCAGGACATGGACGAGAGCGCAGGCTGAAGCGGGCGGCGGCCCTGCGCCGCCGTCCTACAGCGACGCGAACGGCAGGAAGCCGACCCGATCACCGAGGGCAACCTCGGTGAGATCGTCCCCTAGCTCGACGAGGCCGTCAGCCTCGGTCAGCGAGGTCAGGATCCCCGCCCCTTCGACAGCGTGCTTGTGGGCGACCAAGCTGCCGTCGAGCCTGACCCGGACATACTCCCGGCGGCCCGGCTTCTTCCGATAGGCAAAACCGGCCTGCACCGGAAACAGCTGCAGTGCCGGAAGCGCCGCGCCCGATAAGGCCGCCATCACCGGCCGGGCAACCTGCACGAAGGTCACGAACGCCGCAGCCGGGTTGCCGGGCAAGCCGAGGAACACGGCCTCGGCGACCTGCCCCATGGCGATCGGCCGGCCGGGCTTGATCGCAATCCGCCAGAACACGAGGCGGCCGGCTTGCTCGACTGCCCCGCGGACGTGGTCCTCCTCCCCGGTCGACACCCCGCCCGAGGTGAGCAACAGGTCATGCCCGCCGGCCGCGTCTGCGAGAGCCGCGGCGATGCGGTCGCGATGGTCCGGCAGGATGCCGAGATCGGTGACGTCGGCGCCGGCGCGGCGGCACAGCAACGCCAGCAAGACCCGGTTGCTGTCCCAGCGCTGGGCACGCCCCGGCCTCGCCGGGGGGTCCACCAGCTCATCCCCGGTGGAGAACAGCGCCACCCGCAACCGGCGACGCACCGGAACGGCGTCGAACCCGAGCGCAGCGGCGAGCGCCGCATCCTGCGGCCGTAGGATGCGCCGGGCCGGAAGCGCCAGAGCGCCGGCCGCGACGTCCTCGCCGGGCGGCCGCGTATTGGCGCCGGGGCGGAGGCCGGCGGGCAACGTCACGAGCCCGCTTCGTTCGGTCACGTCCTCCTGCATGAACACCGTGTCGGCGCCCGCCGGCAGCGGGGCGCCGGTGAAGATGCGCATGGCGGTGCCGGGCTGCAGCGCGCCCGCTTGGGCGCCCGCGGCGATCCGGCCGACCACCGGCAAGGGCGCGCCGGCCTCGGCCAGCCGCACCGCGTAGCCGTCCACCGCGGAGTTCGCGAACGGCGGCAGGTTGCCGGGCGCAACGATGTCCGCGGCCAGGACGCGGCCGTCCGCCTGCCACAACGGCACCGTCTCCGTTTCCGCGACGCAGGGCACCCCGGCGGCGATGGTGGCCAAGGCGGCGTCGAGCGTCTGCAACCGGCCGCCGAACGCGAAGCAGTCGTCCGAAAGCTGCGCCATCAGCGCCAAACCTCGGCATGGTCGAGGACCAACCCGGCCACCGCTTCGATGTCGTCGAGCGGCACGACCGGGATTGGCGCCGCCTGCACAGGGTCCGCAGCCATGGCTGAAATCGTCGGGTCGTCGGGATGGAGCAGCGGCTTGCCCAGGAGCGCCCGATGCACCTCGATCTTGCGATGTCCGCCGCGCTTGAACCCCTCGACCAGCACGAGGTCGACGGTGCTCATGCGCTCGAGCAAGGTGGGCAAATCGGGTTCGGGATCGCCGCGGTGCTCGTGCATCAACGCCCAACGCGCGGACGAGCCGATCATCACCTCGGTCGCGCCCGCCTCGCGGTGAACGAAGCTGTCCTTGCCGGGCCGGTCGACGTCGAAGGCGTGGTGGGCGTGCTTGACCGTCGACACGCGCAAGCCGCGCGCGACGAGAACCGGAATGAGCTGGCGCAAGAGCGTGGTCTTGCCCGAACCACTCCATCCGGAGAAACCGATCAGGCGCACGCTTGAGGGACCGTCGTCATCGCGCCGGGTGTAGGGCGGTTTCGTTCAGCGCGAAACCGCGCTCGCCCCGCTCACGAGATCCTCAACCCGACGCCGCCCGGCTGCTGCCGCGAACGGTCACTCCGACGATGGATGGCGCAGGTGCCACAGCCGCTCATGCGCGGCGACGAGGCCTTCGATGTTGCGGCGGCGATTGCCGTCCTCGGGCCGCGGCCGGCGCGTTGTCATGAGTTCGAGCAGGCGGAGCAGCTGATCCGCCACCTCGAGATCCTCCACGTCGCAGGCTTGATGGAATGCGACGAGCAGCTTGTCGGACAGGCGGCGGGAGTGACGCGGCAGTTGCAGCTGCGGCGTCTCCTGCCCGTTAGCCGGCGCGGGCGGCTCGGTCGGAAACGCGCCCTGGTCCATTCGTGCCCTCCGTCGGCGCTAAATGTACATGACGTGCAGTGGCGACGCACGGACAAAATTGTTGACGTTCGTTGCCGCTCACGATGGGCCGATCAGCCGACCCTCAGATCGCGCCAAAGTCCGCCGTCAGGACTGATACCGGGTGCCTCGCTCGGATCGATCGCGCCAGTCGCGATCAGCTTGGCGCATTCGGCGCGAGCGGCGAATGGTCGTACTGCGCCAGGAGATCGGTCGGGCTCTCGTAGACTGCGATGCACCCCGCCTCGCGCAGACTGTCCTCGGGAAATCCCCCGCACAGCATGCCGATCGTGCGCAGTCCGGCCTTCGCGGCGGCCTGTGCGTCGTAGGGGGTATCGCCCACGACGATGGCCTCCCCGGGGTCGACGTCGCCGAGCCTGGACATTGCGGCATTGAAGATGTCGGGCGCCGGCTTGGACGTCTCGGCGTCGTCGGACGAGGTGTCCGCATCGGTGAGCCCTTCGATGTCCGCGATCTTCTTGTAGGTGTGGAGTTCGTCGCTTTTGGCCGATGAGGCCAGAACGATGCGGGTGCCATCCTCCCTGATACGCTCGAACAGGGCCCGCACGTTCGCAAACGGCCGGATCTTGGAGAGGTAGCGTTCCTTCAAGATCTCGCCGCGCCGCTTGTTCAGGTCGTCCGCCGTGTCCTCCAGCTCCTTCCCGTCCAGGAAGACCGGCATGAGCTGATCGCCGCCCTTGCCGATCTGGCTGCGGACCGCGTCGAAGGCGACGTCGTGGCCGAACTCCTTGAAGGCATCCACCCAAGCCTGGGCGTGGATATCGACGGAATCGACCAGCGTTCCGTCGACGTCGAAGATGACAGCTTTGAGCATTCGGGGCCTCCGTGAAGCCTGGCTAACGCGGCCGGGTCCCACGTGCCTCTTCACCTTCGTGACAGAGAGCCCAGCCAGACCGTGTCAGATTTCCTGGCGGACCTGCGCATGGGCGAGCAGCGCGAATAGCCCGGTGCCGCCTGCGACATTGCCCAGCAGCGCCGGCAGGATGATCCCGCCCACCGCATGGCCCAAACCCGTCTGCCCGGCAAACACCATAAGAAAGGCCTCGGCGCTGCCGGCGACCACATGGGTAAAGTCGCCGAGCGCGATTGCGTATGTGAGCACGAGGACCACCCAGAATTCGTCGCCGCTCACTCCCGAACGGATCCAGGCCACGGATGCAATCAGGAACCCGGCCGGAACACCCTGGAGCATGATCTCGAGCGGCCCCTTGTGCAGCAGCGCACCCGAGACTTCGAGCATCGAAGCGGTCAGCTCCGGGCTTGTCAGGTGCAGGAAGATGTTGATGGCCGCCGCCATGCAACTCCCCAGCATGTTGCCGGCGAATACCACCGCCCATAGCCGCGCGGTGGTGGCAAGCTTGGTCCAGCCAGGTGAAGCCATGTTCGGCAGGACGGTGACAATGGTCTGTTCGGTGAACAGCTGCATCCGCCCGAGGATCACCATCAGGAACCCCAGGCTGTAGCCAACATCGGCGATCACGTCCCGCAAAGGCGTGCCGGCCGGCAGCTTGTGCTTCAGGGCTCCCTCGGCAATCACCGACGCCATGATGGTGATGCCCGCCGCCAGACCCGACCAGAACAGCGAGCCGACCGGACGGCTCAGTTCCGCCTCGCCCTGCCGGCGCACGACTTCGTAGATGATCCGCGCCCGGGGTGCGGACAACTCGTCGACGTTTCCTCGTTCGCCCTGCGTCATCCCGTCCTGGCGGCCGTCGGGCATGGCAGTACCTCCCTTTGATGTCACCAGACGTCGGGCATGGCTGCGAAGTTGCGGGATCCGCAACTTCGCAATTGCACGATCACAACCGTCGTCGGCGCGGTCTCCGGCTTGCGGGGTTGCGCGGGCGCTCCAAGGCGGCGGCCAGGCGGTTGGCATCGTTATGCAGGGGCCGCGTGTCATTATCGGTGAACGCCCGCGGCTCGCGGCTGTCCATCGGCACGACGCTGGCGGGCGGCTGCTCGGCTAGCCCCACGATGACGACCGAGACCAATGCTCGCAAATCGTTGTCGCGCCCGCAGTAGCGAGGCGTCGGACCGGTCCTCTACTTCGATGTCGAGCGACACAGGTCGGAACTAACCCAGCCGCAAATGCTTGAAAGCACACGACCGGAGTTGCCGAACGAACCTCACAGTGTCGGTTCGCATTCGTGTGACGTGAGCTCACAGACAGCAACAAGACGGCGGCCCGTGCATTGTCTCGAGAGACAACGGATCAAGCGGTCACATGCCGGGTCCGCGTTTGAGACGCCGCCTCGACTACATTGAGGGAACATGGAAACGCAAAAAGCTGCCGACAGGTCTAACGTCGGTTTCAACAGAACGCCCACGTCCCGACGAGATGACGGAGCGGTGACCCGTATCGAGGCCGAGGGCGTCGGAGCGCCTCAGGACGTGCCTTATTGCAGCCTCATCACGCTCGAGATCGACGCTACGGATACCGTGAGGGGCATTGTCCGCGGGCGTCAGTCCGTGCCCGTCGCCACGGCCGGGGCGATGACGCTGCTCTATCCCAAGTGGATGCCCGGATACCATTCGCCGGAGAATCCGATCGAGTTGTTCGCCGGCCTCGAGATCAGGACGGGAGACACCTTGCTCGACTGGCGGCGGGACCCTGTCGAGGTTTACGCATTTCACATCGACATACCGGACGGAACAGACACGCTGGACATCCGGTTCCAATTCCTGTCTCCCACCACGTCGGGGCAGGGCAATGTCGTCGTCACCGAGGACCTGCTTAACTTGCAGTGGGGCCGCATGGTGCTCTACCCGGCCGGCTACTACTCGCGTCGAATCCACGTCCAAGCGACCGCGATCTTGCCGGAAGGTTGGGCCTTCTCGACCGTGCTGCAGCCTGAGGACCACGAGGGATCCACCGTGCGGTTCGAGCCGACATCGCTCGACGTCCTGGTGGACTCGCCGCTGATGGCGGGGCGCCACATGCGGGAGGTCGCACTGGCCGAGGGCGGTACGGTACGGCTCAGCTTGTTCGGGCATGACGCGGCGGATCTCGACATGACGAGCGAGCAGATCGGACTGCACGCAGCGCTGGTCGCGCAGGCGGAGACGCTGTTCGCGTCCCGGCACTTCGATCGTTACCGCTTCCTGGTGGCACTCAGCGACGAACTGGGCGGCGGCGGCATCGAACATCACCGTTCCGCCGAAATCATCGTGCCACCGAACTACTTTCGTAACTGGGATACCAACTTTCCAAAGCGGGACGTGTTCTCCCACGAGTTCATCCATTCCTGGAACGGCAAGTTCCGGCGCGCCTCAAACTCATGGACGCCGAGCTTCGAACTTCCCATTCGCAATAGCCTGATGTGGCTGTACGAGGGACAAACTCAGTATTGGGGTCATGTGCTCACCGCACGTGCCGGGCTTTGGTCCACCGACAACGCGTTACAAACGCTCGCCAAGGTAGCCGCGACTTACGACGTGCGACCGGGTGGGTTGTGGCGGACCATGGCCGACACGACGGAGGATCCGGTCATCAACGGGCGCGCGCCCATGCCGTGGCCGAGCTGGCAGCGCAATGAGGACTATTACTCGGAGGGCCAGCTGCTCTGGCTCGCGATCGATACATTGATCCGCGAACTTTCCGGGGATCGGCGTTCGCTCGACGACTTCGCCCGCGCCTTCTTCGGCATGGACGACGGATCAATGGACACCAATACGTATACGTTCGACGATATCGTCGAAACCCTGAACAGCATTGTCGAGCATGATTGGAGCAACCTGCTGACGAGCGAACTCCGCAATCGCAACCCGGGCGCTCCTTTGAAGGGCCTGGAACGTGGCGGGTATGGGTTGGTGTATCGTGAATACCGTAACGATTTCTGCAAAAGGTTCGACGCGCTCGCCGGTCAGTTCGACATGCGCTTTTCAATCGGGCTCAACATCAGCGATAGCGGCACGATCCAGGAGGTGATGTGGGACAGTGCAGCGTTCCTTGCTGGGCTGACGTCCGGAGCATTGATCCAACGTGTCAACGACGAGACTTACAGCGCGCAATCCATCGGCGATGCCGTCGAAGCGGCTCGGAATGGCGCCCCACTCCGCCTCACCGTGAAATCTCGTTCCCAGTCGAGGCCGCGGGACGTGATGGTCGATTATCAAGCAGGACATCGTTTCCCCCATCTTGAGCCGTTACCGGGTGCACGCCCTCGGCTCGACGAGATCTTGGCGGCGCGCTGACAGGGTATTCAGCCAGTGAAGCTTGAGGCGCCGCAGCCCCGCTTCGTAGGTGGTGGAGTGTCGGCGCGCGAACGCGAGGAGGCGACCACTGACCATGCCGACCCTGGCCGCCGAGGCGGGGCCGACGCCAGGTAGGACATCGCCGACCGGTGTGAACCGCAACACGCATGAGCAAATGACAGCAGCTGACAGTCGGCGGCAATATTCGCGCATTCTATTGGCGTCCTGCTGAAAGCGTGATGCTCAGATGGCTGTCGAAGTGCCGAGTGGCCTCCACATGAAGAAAGAACCAAAGGAGCAGTTTGTGACGGACCAAAATGAAGCGGGCTTGGTGCCAGTCGGAGCTGAAGGCGCACAGCTGAAGCAGAAGATCACGAATGACAAGATCGAAGCGAAGGCGGAAAAGTTCGATCCCGGTATGGCCATGCTAGGCACCGACAACGAAGCCGGCGCGATGCCTGATGCGGAAGGCATGGCATTGGCACGCAAAGCATCCAAGCCTTAAGCGCGACAGCCTCAACTCGACGCCGAACGTTTACGCGGCGTGGCAGGTGCGCCGATCAAGGCCCTGGCATCGGACGGTTCGGCCATGAAGGTCGTGAACCGTCCGGGCGACGAGGTGTCCATTGAGGGCGTGGTCTGCTCGAGGTGGCAAGACGCCGTGTTGGAGCACGCAACCGGTCGTGGAGGGATGTTCCCGCGGAGTTGTGGCAGCAATCGGCGGCAACGACGGTGACGTGAAGCTGAGCCTGGAACCTCCGGCATATGGGACCCGTATAGCTGACGTTGCCAAACGACGGAGTTCAACATGCCGCAAATGTTTGACTGGATCTTCTTTGCCATCGTCATCCCGGTTCCCGCGCTCCTCCTCTTGGACTGGCTCAGGGATCACTAGGCGCAGGATGCGATTGTCGTTTGCTTGGCGTTCCCTCGCCAGAGCGTCGGCGGTCGCGGGACCCTGCTGCGCCACTCCCCCGGCCGGGCGCTCAGGCACTTGATCGGTTGATGTTCGTGAATGTCGCAGAGGAGCGGAACGCTGGACGCTGTTTCTGAAACCCGGCCGGACTGGAGCGTCTCCCTCGTTCTGGCAGGCGGGGCTGCTTTGGGGGCCTTCGAAGCGGGTGCTTATGCGGCGCTGCATGAAGCAGGCGGGCCGCTGCCAAGTTGGCTGGCCGGATCATCGATTGGCGCCGTCAATGCCGCCATCATCGCCGGCAACGTCCCCGAGCGGCGCGTTGCACGCTTGAAGCAGTTCTGGGACGGAGTCGCGGCAGACCCGTTGCCGGTCACTTCGTTCTGGTTCGGCGTCCCGGCGGCGGGATCGTGGCGGCGGGCCTATAACCGGGCCGGTGTCGCGGAAACTCTCATGTTCGGTCGCCCGGGCATGTTCCGGCCCCGCATGGCGCCGGGCCCGCGGGTGGGAGTCGACGACGTATCCGCCCTCTACGACCTCGCCCCGATGCGGGAAAGCTTGGAGCAGCTGATCGACTTCGATTTGCTGAACAACGGCCCGGTCCGGGTCACCGTGGCGGCGACAGACGTCGTCAGCGGAGCGCGGATCGTGTTCGATACCGGACTGGGCCAGCGCATCGGGCCTGAGCATGTCATGGCGTCCTCGGCCATGCTGCCGCTGTTCGCCCCCATCGAGGTTGAGGGCCGGCTGCTGGGCGATGGGGGTCTGTCGGCCAACGCGCCGTTCGATGTCGTCCTTGACGCTCCAGCTTCGACGGACCGGCTGTGTTTCGTCGTCGATCTCTTCGCGCGCGAGGGCAGCCGCCCGCAATCGTTGGCAGCATCGCTGTCGCGCGCGACCGACCTTGCCTTTGGCAATCAATCCCGACGTATCCTGCAGGGGCAGGAGACCGAGCAGCGCCTGCGTGCGATGATCGGCGAGCTGGCCGCACATCTGCCGACGGAGTTGCGGGAGGACCCTGGTCTGTCCTCCATCCTCGCAGAGGGGACCGTGCACCGGACAAAGCTGCTGTTCCTCAGCTTTCGCGCCAAGCTCGACGAGACCGGGCCGGGTAAGATGCTCGACTTCTCCCGCGCAACATTGGCCGACCGCTGGCAGGCTGGTGCGATCGAGATGCGGGCGAGCCTGCGATCCCTTGAAACCCCGCATGAGCACCGGCCCGAAACCGAACCGCTCATGGAGCACGTCCGCGCCTGAACGGCGCTGGTGCGACGGCATTGTTGCTGGCCGACGGCGGACCTCCAAAGTTGCTGGGATTTCCGGCAGGTCCGCCAGACAACGCCGTGCTAAGCCGGTTACTCGGGCCCGACGACGACGACGAGGTACCGGACCGATACGAAGAACAATCGTCGCTGTCGCCAACCGACACGCTGTTCACGCCCTCTTCAACCAAATCATAATCCACTTAAGTCTGACGCGAAAACAGGGCGGACTATTATCGCCAAGTTCAGGATCTATCTCTTGAACTTCTCCCTAAACTAGCGGCGCCTCCGGGTGCCGCTCCTTTTTGTCTCGGTCCGTCTGTTCCTTTGGGCTCAGCTTATCAGCGTGACGTGCCAGTGCGTGCTTGACGCCGGTCCCGCCACGATCCTTGGATGAGTGCCTGACGGCGTGAGCCACCAGTTCATTGGCCGCGACGGCAAGCTAGACGGCCCGGGCCAACGGCACGTCCGGCGCTTGCGTTGAGCGCTGCCAACGATGCCGAGGCGAATACGGTCGCGGCTAACCTGTGTATGCGACGCGAACAGCGGACCGGCGCTATGTTGCGCGATGCCTCTAACCCCCGATCCCCACGGCCAAGCGGCTCTCATGCTGTGCGAGAGCCTTCTGCTTTTGCTTGTGGGTAAAGGCGTCATTGCCAAAGAGGAGGCCGTCGAAGCGATCGACGTCGTTCTCGACGTCAAGCGCGAAGTCGCTGGGGTCCAGGAAGGCGTGGTGGTGAGCCTGGCCTCGATCGGCTTGCTGCAAAGCCTGGCGCGGAGCATCACCGCGTCGGCAATGCCAGAGCACTCGGATCCTTCATAAGGGCAGGCTCGGTAGCCATCTATTGCAGGCCTGCCGATTTTCATGCCGAGGAGTCCTCTCCACGGCAATCGTTCGCGTCTGCCTCGAATTACCGACGGAGAGTCGTTCTGGCATTAACCAAGATAAGGTCTGGAACTTGGGATGATGCTTGAAGCAGGACGGGGCAACGAGCCCAAGTCAGTCATGCCAGCCAGCGGCAATCCCTTGACGCGCAAGCTGTCGCATTTCAGCCCGCTCTCCGAGTCCGACCGCGCAGTGCTGGACGGTTTTGCCGAGCGCGAGGAGCATTACCCGGCCGACGTGGACCTCGTCAGCGAGGGCATGGTGCCACGGTCGGTGCTTCTGGTGCGAACCGGCATGGCGGTTCGCTACCGCGTTCTGCCGAACGGAGGGCGCCAGATCATGACGTTCCTCATCCCCGGCGACCTATGCGACATGCACGTGTTTCTGCTCAAAGCGATGGATCACTCGATCGGCACGATCACCCCCGTCTCGGTAACGCCGATCTCGCGCGACGCCATCATGGGCCTGTTTGGCCATCGGCCGCGCATCTCGCCGGCGCTGTGGTGGAGTTCGCTGCAAGAGGAGGCGATGCTGCGCGAACGCATCGTCTCGCTCGGTCGCCGCGATGCGCGCGGGCGGATTGCGTATCTGCTCTGCGAATTGCTTTGGCGGCATGCGGCCGTGGGACTGGCGGATGGCGACGCGTTCAGCCTGCCGCTGACCCAGACGGAGCTTGGCGACACGCTCGGCCTGACGCCGGTGCACGTCAACCGCGTGCTGAAGGAGTTCCGGGAGCGGCGGCTGATCTCGATCAAGCAGCGCATGATCAACCTGATCGACCTCGAAGGCTTGCAGGCCATTGCCGACTTCAACCAGGACTACCTGCACCTGGGTGGCGCCCCGGCCGAGGTGGTCCGCTACTTCGACCGGCTGGAAGACGCCGGACGCCGCTGCGATCACGAGCCGATCGAACCACGCTGATCAAAAAGACCCGCCCTTGAACGCCAAGGGTCCGGGCACGCGAATGAGAACAGACGGGCCCGGAACGGCTGAAGCCAAATTGGTTGTGAAAGCGCTCGGCCGACCGCTCAAGCAAATCGCGAAGGGGTGCACCACCGCCTCGTGAGGGCGACTGCGCGGCGCTGAACCGTAGCGCGTTGTGCCGGGTCGAACGCTCGATCAGCGTCGCGGCGTGCGATCCCGTGATTCCACGCTGGAACTGACAACGTCCGACCAAGCGCAGCCCTTGTCCCGCTCAGGTCTGTGCAGCAAGGCGGAACGCTGCGGGGAGCGAAGCGGCAGGCCGGCAGCGACGGCGCGCTCACCAATAGCAAGATCGTGCCGTACCGGCCGCCCGCTTACAAAGTCGCGACGTGGGACCAAGCGAACGTGATTGCACCCGCTGCGCTCAGCCGCCGTTCCGCCTTGCATCGCATCCAGCAAATACTTGCGGCGTGCGACTGAAACGCGATTCAAAGGAGTTTAAATTGTACAAGCTGACGCTGGTCTTGCTTCCCGTTGTTATGCTCGGCGGGTGCGCGGGATTGTCGCACGAACCGCCGGTGTCCACAGCACAAACGATGGGGGCCGGACCGCCGAACCAGATGCCGCAGCCGCCCAACAGCTTACCACCGGGGTCACAAGTGGGTGCGCCCTTCACGCCGGCGACCGGGACCGTCGGCACGACCCGGGTGGGTCCGTCGTCCAACCAGGTACCAGCGTCGTCGGCGAAGCAGCCCTTGGCCGGCACCGGCACGGCCACCGCTCCGGCTCAGCCGCACAGTGTCACCAACTGGTACTGAAACCTGGCGGCCGTGCGGAGCCGTTTCGATCGAGCACGCCGCGACCGCGGGGCTACCTCGTCTCATGCCGGGCCACTCCGTCACCGGCGACGGCCGTCCGCAAGTTGGACCCATATAACGTCGGAGTTTCAATGGTAATCAATCAGCCGACATCAGGCCAAATTCGCCCTGTTCTTTTGTGTCTGTCGCATTTGCGCTGGGATTTCGTCTTTCAACGACCACAGCATTTGCTCACCAGAGCCGCACAGACCTATCAGGTCGTATTCATGGAAGAGCCGGTGATGGCCGCATCGGTCGAGCCGGGCCTTGTTGTCCGCGTCGAGGCGCCGGGGCTGACGATCGTCACGCCGCAATTGCCGTTCGACCTTGATCCGTCCGATGTGGATGCCATTCAGCGAACGCTGCTGGACCGGCTGCTCCTGCAGCTTGAGGGCGTTCTGGAGGTGGTCTGGTACTACACGCCGATGGCATTCGCCTTTGCCGGGCACCTGAAGCCGCGGACGGTGGTGTTCGACGCAATGGATCAGTTGTCTGCGTTCGAGGGCGCCTCGCCTCGGCTTGCCCTCCTGGAACGTCAGTTGCTCCGGCGCGCCGATATCGTCTTTGCCGGTGGCCGCAGCCTGGCGGAGGCGAAGCGGCGTCTCCACGCGAACGTTCATCTCTCTCCGAGCAGCGTCGACGTCAAGCACTTCCAGACGGCCCGGCGTGAGCATGCGGTCCACGACGAGCCCGCCGATCAGGCTGCCCTGCCCTGGCCCCGGATCGGCTACTTCGGCGTCATCGATGAACGCATCGACTATGCGTTGCTGGACGCCGTCGCGGCGATGCGGCCGGCTTGGCAGTTCATCTTTCTCGGTCCCACTGCGAAGATCGACCCCGCCACGCTGCCGCAACGACCGAACCTGCATTGGCTCGGCATGAAGGCCTATCTGGAGCTGCCGTCCTACCTCGCCGGATGGAATGCCGGGTTGATGCCGTTCGCTCTCAATGAAGCGACCCGATACATCAGCCCGACCAAGACCCCGGAATTCCTTGCCGCCGGAGTCCCGGTGGTTTCGACGGCCGTTCCGGACGTCGTGACGGACTGGAAGGCCGACGGGCTCGTGCAGATCGCATCGGGAGCCGCGGAAACGATCACCCAGCTCGAGGCGGTGCTGGCCGGGCATAACCCCGCTTGGCAATCCGCGGTTGACCGTCGCTTGCAGTACATGTCGTGGGACGCAACCTGGGCCCGCATGCAACGGACGATCGCGGACCTCGAACCGGGCGGCTCGGTCCGCGGTGGGCATTCGGAAGACCCGGCGACACCAGCGATCCCCATCCAGCGGCCGCAATCGGCAGCGAATGCGGCGTGGTTCGGCTGGGGAACTCCCGTCAGCGAAACCGGTCATCAAGGCCCCGGCCCGCAAACCCGGCCCGGACCGCGGCTGTCGTGAGTTGGGCTCGCGAGCGCAGTGCGGGTCGCTGCCTGTCGTTGCTCATCGGGCGTCGGCGCCACGAGAATTTGCCACCACGGGTCATCGCATGAGCGGGTCAGGCGTGACCGGGCGCCCGGTCAGATCTCCCTTCGCGAGCTTCCTCATGGCCGGTTTCGAGGGCTCGTCGCTCCGGCGGCCGGACGGGGCGCAACTCGACCTCATCGCCGCCACGCGCCACGACGCGCAAGCGGAGGAGGATTACCGCCTCGTCTCGGCGGCGGGGCTGCGCACAATCCGGGACGCCGTGCGCTGGCATCTCATCGAGCGCGCACCGGGTTGCTACGACTGGTCGAGCATCCGGCCCATGATCGGTGCCGCGCAAGCGGCGGGGGTGCAGGTCATATGGGACCTCTGTCATTACGGGGTGCCATCGGACGTCGACCTGTTGGCGCCTTCGTTCCTCGACCGGTTCGCTGCCTTCTGCAGGGCGTTCGCACTGCTGCTGGAGGCCGAGACGGATGCGGCGCCGATCCTGTGCCCGGTCAACGAGATCTCATTCTGGTCGTGGGCCGGTGGCGACCAAGCCCGCATGCATCCAAGCGCCGTGGGTCTTGGTCCGATCCTCAAGCGCCAGCTTGCCGCCGCGTCCATTCGCGCCGTTGACGAGGTCCGAAGCGTGCGGGCCGACGCTCGCTTCATCCAGGCCGAGCCGCTGATCCATGTGGTGCCAAACCCCGACCTGCCGGAGACGGCTGCGGGGGCTGCTGCCCACCACAATGCCCAGTTCGAGGCGTTCGACATGATCGCCGGCCGCCTCGCCCCCGAACTCGGCGGCAGTGAAGCGCATCTCGACATGGTCGGGCTGAACTACTACCCCGAAAACCAGCTGATGCGGGGCGGCGCCACGGTACCTCTCGGGCATTGGCTATACCGCCCGCTGCGCTCGCTCCTTGCAGATGTGGCGGCCCGCTACGGCCGGCCCCTGCTCATCAGCGAGACCGGCGCGGAAGGTGGCAATGGGGCCGGGTGGCTGCACTACGTTTGCGGTGAGGTGCGCGCGGCGATGCGGGCGGACGTTCCAATCGAGGGCGTCTGCATCTACCCGGTGATGGACTACCCCGGCTGGAAGGATGACCGATACTGCCGCTGCGGACTGCTCCGCACGTCCGACGACTGGGGGCAGCGCCACGTCGATGCCGATCTGCTGCAGCAGATCGAGGAGGAGCACATGCTGTTCGGTCGCGCGGCCTGCCTCCTGTCATGACCGGGTTGGCGGCGACGAGGAGCTCGGCCGCGGGGCCGGCGAGTGCCACATCCATGCTGCTCCGTTATGCCCGGCGACAGTTTCGGCTGACCGGCCTCGTGCTGCTGCTGGTGACATGCGGCGCGTTGACGGCGGTGGCCGCGCAGTACGGCCTCAAACTGGTGGTCGATGCGATGACCGACGGCGCGGCGGCCGCACCTGGGCGCGACGCCGCACTCGTCGCCCGCAGCGTGGCCGTGTTCCTCGGCCTGCTCGCGCTGGAAAGCGTGTGCTGGCGGCTCGGCGGGTTCCACGGCGCACGGGCCGTCGTGGCCGTGGGTGAGGACGTGCGGCTTGATCTCTTTGCCGCGGTGAGCGAACGCTCGTGGACGTTCTTGAGCACGCAGGCGAGCGGGGCGCTGGCCGCCCGGATCGCCGCCGCATCCTCGGCGGTGACGACGGCGCTGCGTACCCTGATCTGGAACATCGTCCCGCCGGCGACGGACCTGATCGGGTCCGTGGTCGTGCTGTCCCTGGTGGACGCACGCATCGGCGGCGCCTTGCTGGCCACCGCGATCCCGCTGACGATCCTGCTGCACCAGATGGGGCGCCGGGGTTTCCCGCTGCACGCAGCCTATCATCGGGAGGCGGCGTCGGTCGGCGGCGTGCTGGCGGACGTGCTGGGCAACATGGCGACCGTCCATGTGTTCGGCGCGCGTTCGTGGGAGATGGCGAGGCTGCGAACCCGGATCAAAGCCGAGAACCGGGCTCATGTCGCGAGCTGGATCTTTCTCGAGCGGCTCCGATGCTGGCACGACGCCGTGTTCTGGCTGGTGAATGCCTCCGTCCTCGCCAGCGCCGTCCTGCTTTGGAGCCATGGGGCCATCACGGGCGGGGGCGTCGTGGTCGCAATGACGCTCACTCTGCGCGTCCTGGCAGGCTCGCGGGAGATGGCGCTTTCGCTGCTTGGGCTGTCGCAGCAGTTGGGTGCGTTGACGGAGGCGATCGAGGTTCTCGCGGCGCCGGAAGAGCTCGCCGAGGCCGACCGCCCCGCTTTGGTGCCCGGCCCCGGGGCGATCGAGATCCAGGGCCTGCACTATGCCGCGGGCCCGGGATGCCCGTTGTTCACCGGCCTCGATCTGGTGATCCCGGCCGGGCAGCGCGTCGGGATCGTTGGACCGTCGGGCGCCGGCAAGTCGACGTTGCTGCGCATCACCCAGGGGACGGTCCCGCCCGGGGCGGGACGGGTCCTCGTCGATGGTCAGGCGTTGGCCGATCACGCCCCGGAAAGCCTGGCCACCGCCTTCTCAGTCGTCACCCAGGAAGTCGGCCTGCTGCAACGGAGCGTTGCCGAGAACCTCCGTTACGGCCGGAACGGCGCCGACTGGTCGGAGGTGCTGGCGGTGTCCCGCGCCGTCGGCTGCGACACCTTTATCGACGACCTGCCCCAGGGTTACGACACCACGGTCGGCGAGCGCGGCGTCAAACTCTCGGGCGGGCAGCGGCAGCGGATCGCCGTTGCGCGCGCCCTCCTGCGCCGCGCGCCCGTGCTGCTGCTGGATGAGGCCACCAGCGCGCTCGATACTCATGCGGAGCGCGAGGTGCTGCAAGCGATCCTCCGCCTCGGGGGCAAGCGGACGATACTCGCCGTCGCGCATCGGCTTTCGACCGTCATCGACTTCGACCGGATCATCGTCATCGAGAACGGCAAGATCCTCGAAGACGGCGCTCCTGACGAACTGCTCACGCAGCCAGGCTACTTCCGGCGGACCTGGCGCCTGCAGCAGAGAGGTGCGGATCCGGTCATCGGTTAGGCGGAGGAGGGAGAAGTGCGGTTGCACGATCACGTTCGTCAAATAACCGGAGGGAAACGCCAATCGACGTTTCTTGGCACGATAGTTGAGCGGCGGTTCTCACAATTGAAAACGCTGCCTTGCTCCGCCGCACCCAGGCATAAGCATCGCTGGTGATTTCGCGCTTGTGAGGGCGCAACTGGCGTTGTGTCGGAACCTAATCACCGCAGTTGTGCTCAAGACTGTGAAACCTATCCGAGGAGACTTCCATGTCGTTCGATCCCCGCACCGCCTATCCGCAGCCGCCATTCCCGACCCCCAAGCAGCCGATGCCCGGCGAGACGAAGGCGATGGATCCCCGCCCCGATCACGGGGAGGAAAGCTACAAGGGCAGCGGCCGGCTGGCCGGAAAGGCGGCGCTGATCACCGGCGCCGATAGCGGCATCGGCCGCGCCATCGCGCTGGCTTTCGCACGCGAAGGGGCCGACGTGGTGATGTCCTACCTCGACGAGCACGAGGACGCGAAGGAAGCCGCATCATGGGTGGAGAAAGCCGGGCGGCGGGCCGTGCTGCTGCCGGGCGACGTCGGGCAGGAGGCGCACTGCAAAGAGATGGTGAACCGCACCGTGCAGGAGTTCGGCAAGATCGACATCCTGGTGAACAACGCGGCGTTCCAAGCCTCTCATGAATTGATCGAGGAGATCAGCGCGGAGGAGTGGGATCACACCTTCCGCACCAACCTCTACGCAT
Organism: uncultured Alphaproteobacteria bacterium; assembly: GCA_963752225.1. Classification (GTDB taxonomy): domain Bacteria; phylum Pseudomonadota; class Alphaproteobacteria; order Acetobacterales; family Acetobacteraceae; genus JBBROS01. The sequence goes on from CAVVXS010000007.1 coordinate 1,316,398, forward strand.
ATTTCTACCTGGCCAAGGCAGCGGTGGGGCAGATGCCGCCCGGCGGCAGCATCATCGCCACCTCATCGGTCAACGCCAAGACGCCCTCGCCCCAGCTCCTCGCCTATGCCACCACCAAGGGCGCCATCGCCAACTTCACGGCGGGACTGGCACAGCAGGTGGCGGAGAAGGGCATCCGGGTGAACTGCGTCGGTCCGGGCCCGGTCTGGACGCCGCTGATCCCGTCGACCATGCCGGAGGACAAGGTGAAGCAGTTCGGCAGCCAGGTTCCGCTTGCCCGTCCCGCCCAGCCCGTCGAACTGGTGCCGCCCTACGTCATGCTGGCTTCCGACGAGTTGAGCTACATCTCTGGCGCCTATATCCCGGTGACGGGCGGCAAACCCACCTTGTAAGCGTCTTTGCCGGCCCAGAAGGGCCGGTAATCGTTCACTCTGCCCCTGGTGTCTGTCGCCCAAGGCGTTTCAGGCCAGAAAGGCAACGGCGAGCGGAGGCGGTCGGGCTGATCCTATACGCACGGCTCCGACCCGCCGCGCGCGACGCTTGCCGACGCGACAGGCGTCGTGCTGCCGTCAAGGCGGCGCGACGTGCTGCCGTCAAGGCGGCGCGACGCTAGGGCCGGATCGGTCTCGGCGTCCCAAAAATGTCGGATTGCAACCCAGGATAATGCGGGTCCAGCCGCCCCGTGGTCAGGCTGCTCATGCAGCGTTTCTATCACGCGGCGTCCCGACTACGGAGCGCTCAGGCCAGGAGAGCGGACTCGGAACATCGGTGCGCAACGTGGCTTTCAGCTCTGGACGACCCACCAGCCCGATGACCCGTTCCGACGCTATCAACGGCACCGTTCCTTACCGCAATCGGCTGCTCTCCAGCCTGGCGCCCGAGGCGATCGAACAATTGCGGCCGCACCTCGCCCGGGTGCCGCTCGTTGCCGGGCAAATCTTGCACGAACGCGGCGAGGCGGTGCGGGACGTCTACTTTTTCGAGCGCGGTCTGGCATCCGTGGTCGCGTCCACCGAGGAAGAGCATGAGCAAACCGCGGGCAGCGGCGTCGAAATCGGCTTGATGGGCTCGGAGGGCCTGGTGGGCTGGTGGGTGCTGCTTGATCCCGCGGCGATCGCCCCCCAGCGCGTCCTCGTGCAAATCGCCGGCCAGGCTTGGCGCATGTCCGAGGCCGATCTGCGTGCGGCGAGCGAACGCCATCCGGCGCTGCGCAACCTGCTGCTGCGCTACGCCCAGGCGGTGTCGATCCAGGTTGCGCAAACGGCAGCCTGCAATGCCCGCCACGGCTTGACCGAGCGGTTGGCTCGCTGGCTGCTGATGTCGCTTGACCGGACCGTCGGCGACGAACTGCCGCTCACCCAGGAGTTCCTGGGCCTGATGCTGGGCGTGCGGCGGTCAGGGGTGACGGTGGCGGCAGGTACGCTGCAGCAAGCCGGACTGATCCGCTACAGCCGTGGCCAGATCAAGGTGCTCGACCGTGCCGGCCTCGAGAGCAGTTCATGTCAGTGCTACCGAATGGTGCGCGAGCATTTTGACAGACTGCTCGGGCCGACATCAGAACAGACGCGATCTTCTATGTATGAAAGCGCGCATATGAACGTCAGCGTTTGACTGAAACAGGTGATTGTCTCAAGTAATACATGACAAGACTACTCGTGGATGATAACGGCACTTCATTGGAACGAGAACCTCCTGAGTGTGTCAGGAGCTTCAGCAACTCTTGCAGGAGAGTGACAATGGACGGCATCCGAAGATATCTTGATCTACCGCCGTTCACCGCGGCCATCGTTGCGGTCACGCTTGCGCAGACAAGGACGTCAACACGGCGTCCCGCGTCGCGTCGCGGCTCAGGAAGGATCGGGCGTCCCGGAGGTGCCGGCACTGGGGCCGGCCAGCAGGCGTATCAGCGACAACAGCTGCGACGCGGCGAATGGCTTGGCCAACAGATAGGCCCCGCTTTCGACCGGCACGGCGTCGGCCACCACGTCGGGTCGGCCAGTCGTGTAGATCACCGGGATCCCCGGACGCCGGTCGCGCAGCAAGCGCGCCACTGCCAGTCCGTCCAAGCTGCCAGGCATGTGGATGTCGGTCACGAGCACGCTGAAGGCGTCCGCCTTCGAGGCGATCAAAGCCGAGGCTTGCTCGCCATTCTCAGCCGCGCACACCGCAAACCCGGCGTCAGTCAACTCCTCGGCGAGGATCAGGCGGATCAGAAAATCGTCTTCGACGAGAAGAATGCACATGCGCGGTCGGTCCATCCAGGCATGGTCGTCGCATTGCGGTTGCGACCCATGCAGCACCGCAACGCACCGCAACGCCGCGTGGTGCCGGTCGGGTTGGCGAGGCACGCGCGATTGACCATGAATGAGACACAAAGCCCTGAAAGATCTGGCGCCAGCATTGCGGAGAAGGCTTGATGGCCCGCGACCCAGGCCAAAACTTCACGACGGGTGATCCTGGCTACTCCGGAGCAGCGACCCCGGCTGGCAGGTCGGCTGGGCCCGTTCGGAGAGACGAGGCGGTCCATCTCTGCCCTGCAGCAACCGCCAAGGTCCACGACTTGCGCAACGCGCTGACGGTCGTGCTCGGCAGCCTGGAGCAGCTGCGACGGCAACCGCTTGACCGGCGAGGACAAGAACAGCGCGACCGAGCCGAGTGGGGCACACGGCACGCCGGGCGGCTCGCCCGCGAACTTCTCTCCGCAAGCCCCGACGAGGAGGCCGCGGCCGCTATCGTGGACTTGAACGAGGTCGTGCGCGCCTTTGCCGCGTCGGTGGGAGAGCGGGTGGGCAGCGTCCGGCTGGCGGTGGATCTGGCGCCGGGCACGCTTCCGGCCCGATTTGATCCTGCGGAGCTGGAGCGCGCGCTACTCGATCTCGTCCGCAACGCGGCCGATGTAGCGAGTGACGGCGGCGGGGTCACGATCCGCACGGCCGGGCACGCGCTAGACGGCCTCGGCAATCAGCCCACGGTCGAGGTCGCCGTGTCCGATACCGGCTCAGGCAAGGCGCTCGAGGCGGTCCGGCGCGCCACGGAGGCGTTCTACACCACTCAGCAACAGGGCCGCGGCGCCGGGCTGAGCTTGTGGAAGGTGCGGCATTTCGCGGAGGAGGCAGACGGCAAGGTCGAGATCGAAACCGCCCGAGCCCAAGGTGCCACCGTCAGGATCACGCTTCCCCGCGCTTGAGTGGCATATCTTTCGATCAGGCGCCGACCGCCAGTTGCGCAGCAAGCAGGTGTTCGGTCCGGCAAAGTCTGACGAATTCTCGGGGCGGAGGAACTCGTCAGACCCTGCTCGCGCGTTGCTACGCCTGCATTTCTCTTACGGGCGGCAGCATCGGGACCTCGTTGTCGGCTCCCTGCCAGTGGTCACCGATCGAGGGAGACCAAACTTCCTCCCACGAGCCTTGGGTCGAAGCGCGGCTGTACTCGGTCGCGCGGTTCTCGAAGAAGTTGGCGTGCTCGACCGCGTTCAGCATGTCGTCCAGCCACGGCAACGGGTTGTCCTCGACGTGGAACAGCGCATTGAGGCCCAGCTGCACCAGACGGCGGTCGGCAATGTAGCGGATGTAGTTCTTCACCTCGCCCGAGGTCAGACCCTCGATCGGCCCCTGCTCGAAGGCGAGGTCGATGAACGCGTCCTCGTGCTCGACGATGGTCGCGCAGCATTCGTAGATTTCCTGCCGCAGCTGCTCGGTCCAGATCTCCGGATTTTCCTGCACGAAGGTGCGGAACAGGCGGATGATCGACAGGCAGTGCAGCGTCTCGTCGCGCACCGACCAGGACACCACCTGCCCCATGCCCTTCATTTTGTTGAACCGCGGGAAGTTCAGCAGGATCGCGAACGAGGCGAACAGCTGCAGGCCCTCGGTGAAGGCGCCGAACGCCGCCAGGGTCTTGGCGATCTCGTGCTTGTTCTCGACCGTGAAGCCCTGCATGTAGTCGAACTTGTCCTTCATCTCCTTGTATTTGAGGAAGGCCGAGTATTCGGTTTCGGGCATGCCGATGGTGTCGAGCAGATGGCTGTAGGCAGCGATGTGGATCGTCTCGATGTTGCTGAACGCCGACAGCATCATCAGCACCTCAGTCGGCTTGAACACCTGGCTGTAGTGCTTCATGTAGCAGTTGTTCACCTCGACGTCGGCCTGGGTGAAGAAACGGAAGATCTGCGTCAGCAGGTTCTGCTCCGACGCCGTCAGCGTCCGATGCCAGTCCTTCACGTCGTCGGCAAGCGGGATCTCCTCAGGCAGCCAATGCACGCGCTGCTGCGTCAGCCAAGCTTCGTAAGCCCACGGGTAACGGAACGGCTTGTAGACGGGGTTCTCCGTCAGCAGGTCGAGGCGCTTCTCCTCCTTGGGCAGCATTCCGTCCATCATGTGGTCCTTTCGTCGATCGCCGTCACGCCCCCGACATGCCTTCCGGAACGGGAAGGTCAAGCCGGATGCGCGCGGATTGCAGGTGGAGCGTCCCTCGCGGCACGCATTCCCCGACAACTCGGGGCGTCAGCCCAGGCTACCACGCGCGTCCGACCGGCGCGACCGCATTCGGGTCCAAGCCACCGGCCGGAAGTTTAGGTCCGCGCCGGGACGGGCGGCGTCCAGACCGCCTTCCGCACGTCGACGCGCGACGGGATAATCCGCAGCTTGGCGAACGTGTCGGCGATCTCCTGCTGCTGAGCAATGATGTGGTCGTCCATCGGCTGGACCGCGTAGACGCCGCGGGGCGCCGCCACCCGCTGCGCCTCGATCGGCACGCCGGTCACCTCGGTCATCAACCCGGCCAGCTCCTCCGGATGGGCGCCGGCCCAGGCGGCGGCGCCGTTGATCGCGTCCAGGATGGTCTGCACCTGGGCCGGCACCCGCGTCGCCCATGGGCGATGGGCGAGGAAGAAGCTGTTGGACGGCGCCACGTCGGTCGCCTCGACCAGCACCTTGGTGGCCGGGTCCTGCTGGGCGATGGCGTAGAACGGATCCCAGATCGACCAGGCGTCGACGCTGCCGTTGCGGAATGCGGCGGCCGCGTCGGCCGGCTGCATCGGCACCGACTGGATGTCGGCCGGGGTCAGCCCGGCCCGGGCCAGCGCCTTGACCACCACATTGTGCGCACTCGACCCGCGCGTATAGGCGACCCGGCGGCCCTTCAGGTCGGCCAGCGTGCGGACCGGCCCGCCCTCGCGCACCAGGATCGCCTGGTTGCTGTGCACGATCGGCTGCGCGCCGACATACACGAGGTCCGCGCCCGCAGCCTGGGCGAAGATCGGCGGCGTGTCGCCGGCGTAGCCGAAATCGACCGCACCCGCGTTCAGCGCTTCCAGCAATAGCGGCCCGGCGTTGAACTCGTTCCATTGCACCGGCACGCCCAGCGGCGCGAACGCCTTCTCGAGCGTGCCTTGCCGGCGCAGGATCACCAGGGAGCCGTTCTTCTGGTAGCCGATCCGCACCGGGTCGGCCGCCAGCGCCGGCCGGGCCAAGGCCAGCGCCGTCACCCCCAGCAGCGCCGCGCGCCGGCCGATCCGCACATCCGTCATGTTCATACGACACTCTCCTCATGCACCCCGAGCGCACCCAGCAAGGTCCGCCGCAGCGGCCCATGGCCGGCGTCCCCGGCATGCCGCGGCCGTGGCAGGTCCACATCCACATCCATCGCGATCCGCCCGCCATCCAGCAGCAGCACGCGGTCGGCCAGCAACACCGCCTCGTCCACGTCGTGGGTGACGATCAGCACGGCCGGGCCATGCCGGCGCCAGAGGTCGAGCACCAGCCCATGCATCCTGATGCGCGTCAGCGCATCGAGTGCCGCGAACGGCTCGTCCAGCAGCAGCAGCTTCGGCGAACGCACCAGGGCGCGCGCCAACGCCACCCGCTGCGCCTCGCCGCCCGACAGCGTCAGCGGCCAAGCGTCGAGATGCCGGCCGAGGCCCACCTCCGCCAACGCCGCCTCGGCCCGGCTGCGCACGCCGGCGCCCTCCAGCCCCAGCGTCACGTTCTCCCAGACCGGCGCCCATGGCAGCAGGCGCGGCTCCTGGAACACCACCGCGGTCGGTTGCGGCACCTCAATCGTGGCCCCGGCCGGCGCCGGGTCGAGCCCGGCCAGCGTGCGCAGCAAGGTGGTCTTGCCCGAGCCGCTGCGCCCGAGCAGCGCGGTGAAGCTGCCCGGCGGCAGGTCGAGGTCGAGCCGGTCCAAGACCGTCCGGTCGCCGAACCGCCGGGTCAGGTTGCGCAGCGTGACGCTCATCGCGCCACCTGCCGCAGCACTGTCGGCCGCCACCGCAAGGCCCGGCCCTCAATGGCGCGGACCACCGCGTCGGCGCCGAGCCCGAGCAGCGCGTAGACCAGCAGCCCGACCACGATGATGTCGGTGCGCAGGAAGTCGCGGGCATCGTTGATCATGTGGCCGATGCCCGACGTGGCATTGATCTGCTCGGCCACCACCAGCGTCAGCCACGAGACGCCGAGCGCGTAGCGCAACCCGGTCAGCAGCGACGGCAATGCGCCCGGCAGCACGATGCGGCGGATCAGCGCCAAGCGGCCGAGGCCGAATACGCGGCCCGCTTCCAGCAGCTTCGGATCGACGCCGCGGATGCCGGCGAACAGGTTCAGGTAGACCGGGAACAACGCGCCCAGGGTGACGAGCGCCACCTTGGGAAACTCGCCGATGCCGAACCACAGGATGAAGAGCGGCACCAAGGCCAAATGCGGCAGGGTGCGCAGCATCTGCATCGGCGCGTCGAGCGCGTCCTCGCCCAGCCGCGACAAGCCGGCCGCCACCGCAAGCACCACGCCCAGGCTGGCGCCGATGGCGAAGCCGGCCGCGACCCGGGCCAGCGACACCGCCAGGTCGACCGGCAGATCGCCCGCCGCCGTCAGCTCCCAGGCCGAGGCGACAATGCTGCTGGGCGCCGCGATCGTGCGCGGCGAGATCCAGCCGGCCCGGGACAACGCTTCCCACGCCAGCAGCAGCAGGAGCGGCGACACCGCACGGCGCAGCCCGCCAAGTTGCCAGCGCCGCCGGACCCGCTTCTCGGGCGCAACGGCGCCGAGGGTGAGCGACTGGCTCATCGCGCCGGCACCGGCACGCGGAACGCTTCGGTGGTCATGAACGAGCCGCCGCCGGTCAGGAGGCTGGGGCCGCCCTGCTTGGCCCCTGCGGCGCCGATGCCGAGCAAGGGGAACAACAGCTCGGCGACCCGGTAGCTTTCGTCCAGATGCGGGTAGCCGGACGCGATCACGGTGTCGATGCCGAGCGCCTGGTATTCACGGAGCCGTTCCGCCACCGTTTCTGGGTCGCCGACCAGGGCGGTGCCGGCGCCGCCGCGCACCAAGCCGACGCCGGCCCACAGGTTTGGCGCGACTTCCAGCTTCTCCCGCGAACCGCCATGCAAGGCGAGCATGCGCTTCTGCCCCTCGCTGTCGCTTTCGGTGGCGAGCTTGCGCTGCGCCGTCTCGATCACGTCGTCGGACAGGTGCTTGATCAGGTCACGCGCCGCGTCCCAGGCCTGACCCTCGGTTTCGCGGACGATAAGGTGCAGGCGGATGCCGTAGCGCAGCGTGCGGCCCAGCGCCGCGGCCCGGCTGCGGATATCGGCGATCTTCTCGCCGACCGCCTCGGGCGGCTCGCCCCAGGTGAGGTAGGTGTCCGCTTGCGCCGCGGCCAGCGTGTGGGCGGCCGGCGAGGATCCGCCGAAGTAGATCGGCGGGTGCGGCGCTTGCACCGGCGGAAACAGCAGCCGGCCATTCTTGGAGGACCAGGTACTGGCCCTCATGGTTCACGACCTCGCCGGCCATCAAGCCGCGCCAGATGTGCAGGAAGTCGGCGGCCTGGTCGTAACGCTCGTCGTGACCGAGGGTCAGCCCGTCGCCGGCGAGGTCGGCCGGATTGCCGCCGCACACCACGTTGACCATCAGCCGCCCGTCCGACAGCCGGTCGAGCGCGGCGTATTGCCGGGCCGCCTCGCCCGGGGTGACGTGACCGGGGCGCATGGCCACCAGGAACCGCAGACGCTCGGTGAACGGCGCGATGCTCGCCGCCGTCACCAGCGCGTCCTCGCAGCCATTGCCGGTCGGCAGCAGGATGCCAGTGTAGCCGAGCTGGTCGGTGGCCTGGGCGATCAGCCGCAGGTAACGGTTGTCCACCGCACGCTGGCCCTGCGCCGAGCCGAGATAGCGGCCATCGCCGCCGGTCGGCAGGAACCACAACATATCGAGGGGACGGCCGGGGGCGGCGTTCATTGGCGGGCTCCTGTGGCAGGGCGTTCGAAAGGATGGAGGCCGGGCAAGCGGCCGGTCGTGAACAGGTGGTCGACGACGCGCTGCACGTCCGGCAAGGACGGCCAGACGCTGCCGTCCAACTCATCGACCCGTGGGTCGACGGCGATGAAACGGAACGCGGCCTGATGGCTGACGGCAGCGCCGGCGAACTGGCCGGCGACTTCGATGACGTGCGATTGGTGCATTATGGCTCCACTGCGATCGCGGGGTGGCGTCGCCCGGCGCGGGTGGCGTCCGGGCAGGCTCAGAACTGATCGGGGTGGGGCATCAACAGCGGCGGGGGCGGCGAACCATGGTCATCCTCGGCAGCCGGGAACGGGCCCCGACACTGCAAAGATGTTCGGTACCTCGGCCGCGGGCGCTCAAGGCGAAAAGCCCGCTCGGTGCCACTTTGCCGGTTGCGTCTGTTTTCGGTCACCGCGGCAAACGGCCGTGCTGCCGCCGGCTCCGCCGCCAGAAGAAATCGCTCCGGGCGGCTAGGCTTCGGAGTCCTCGCTGGCGCGGCGGTCGCGGAAGGCGCGCGCCACCAGCGGGTAGGCGGTGGTGTGCTTCATCCGCTCCATCGCGAAGCGCGAGGTGACGTTTTTGAGCGGCACCGTGCCGATCAGCCGTTTGTAGAACCCGTCGAACGCCGCCATGTCGGCCACCGCCACGCGCAGCATGTAATCGACCTCGCCCGCCATCCGGTAGGCTTCCATCACCTCCGGCATCGCGTCCATCGCGGCCGCGAACCGCGCCATCCACTCCTCCGAATGCTCGTGCGCCTCGATCGCCACGAACACGATCAGGCCGACGCCGACATGCTCCGGCTCCAGCAGCGCGACCCGGCGGGTGATGGTGCCGGCCTGCTCCATTTTCTGGATGCGCTTCCACACCGGTGTCGGCGACAGCCCGACCTGGTCGGCGAGTTGCGCCATCGGCACCGTCGCGTCGTCCTGCAGCAAACCCAGCAGCTTGCGGTCGATCTCGTCCATTGCCAGGCCCTATGTCAGGCGCATCGCCTCGGCGACGAACGGGTTCGAGTTGCGCTCCAGCCCGATCGTGCTGCCGGGCCCGTGGCCGCACAGGAAGGCCATGTTGTCCGGCAGCTTCATCAACTTGTCGCGGATCGAGCGCAGCAGGGTATTGGTGTCGCCTTGGGGCAGGTCGGTGCGGCCGACGGAGCCGCGGAACAGCACGTCGCCGACGATGGCCAAGCGGGATGCCGGGTTGATGAACACAACATGGCCCGGCGTGTGGCCCGGGCAGTGCAGCACGTCGAATCGGTGTCCGCCGAGCGTAACCGTGTCGCCCTCGTGCAGCCAGCGGTCGGGCCGCACCGGACGGGCCCCGGCAATGCCGTACTTCGCCCCGGTCTCAGCCAGGCTATCCAGAAGAAAGGTGTCGCGCTCGTCGGGTCCGTCGATCGGCACGCCGCCCAGCCGCTCCTTCAGTTCGGCGGCCCCACCGGCATGATCGAAATGTCCGTGGGTCAGCAGGATCCGCTCGACGGTGAGGTCCAGCTTGGCGACCGTCTCCATGATGGCCGGCACGTCGCCGCCGGGGTCCACTACGATCGCCGCCTTGCTCGGATCATCCCACAGCAGCGTGCAGTTTTGTTGCACCGGAGTGACGGGGATGATAGCGGCTTTCAACTCAGGCATGTCGGCATCCGTTGGGTGTTGCCGCATCTACGGCCAAGGGCGCCGCGGCAGCAACCCGCGAGCGCCCAGGGCGCGTGCGGCCTTGCACCATCGCGGGTCGCTGCGCATGTTTGACACTTCTTTAGGGGACGATTGGGACCGATGGACGGCGGCAGCGACGCAAGACGCATCACGATCCACACCGCCGAGGACTTCGCCGGCATGCGCGCCGCCGGGCAGCTTGCCGCCGCGACGCTGGACATGATCGCCCCGCACGTGCGCCCAGGCGTCACCACGGCCGAGCTCGACCGGCTCTGCCACGACTTCATTCACGACGCCGGGGCCACCCCGGCGCCGCTCAACTACCGCGGCTTTCCGAAGTCGATCTGCACCTCCATCAACCACGTCGTCTGCCACGGCATTCCCGGCGAGCGCCGGCTGATCGACGGCGACGTGCTCAACATCGACGTGACCGTGGTGCTCGATGGCTGGCACGGCGACAGCAGCCGCATGTATGCGGCCGGCACCCCGTCCACCAAGGCCGCGCGGCTGCTCGACGTCACCTTCGAAAGCCTCATGCGAGGCGTTGCCGCCGTCCGCCCCGGCGCCACGCTGGGCGACATCGGTTACGCCATCCAGAGCTACGTCGAAGCCAACCGGTTCAGCGTGGTGCGCGACTTCTGCGGCCACGGCATCGGCCGCAAGTTCCACGAGGCGCCCAACATCCTCCATTTCGGCAAGCCCGGCGAGGGCGCCGTGCTGCGCCCCGGCATGTTCTTCACGATCGAGCCGATGGTCAACGCCGGGCGCCCGGAGGTGAAGGTGCTCGATGACGGCTGGACCGCCGTCACCCGCGACCGCACCTTGTCGGCGCAGTTCGAGCATATGGTCGGTGTGACCGAGACCGGCTGCGAGGTGTTCACCTATTCCCCCGCGGGATTGGACAAGCCGCCCTACAAATGATCGGGCAACCGAGCAGGGCGTTCGTCACCACCCATCGCCTGCGTTTCAACGACACCGACCGGCTGGGCCACGTGAACAACGCCGTGTTCGCGGTGATGCTCGAGCAGGGCCGCTCCGAGCTGATGATCGAAGCTGGCTTGCCTCTGGACGGCAGCGAGCAATCGGTGGTGATCGTCCGGCTCGAGCTCGATTTCCTGGCCGAGATGAACTGGCCCGGCGACATCCGCATCGAGACCGAGACCGTGAAACTGGGCGGCCGCTCCTTCACGCTCGCGCAGCGCTTGCTGCAAGGTGACACGCTGGCTGGCCGGGCAACGACGGTGCTCGTGGTCATGGATCGGGCGGCGCGGCGGGCGGTGCCGATCGATCCCTGGCGCGAAAGCCTGTCGCGCTGGATGCCGCCGACCTGATGGCCGCCCGGCCCGGCGACCTGCCCGGTGACTTATTGGGCGAGCCGGCCCCACCCGAGCGCCATCCCGACCGCCCGCCTTCCCCGGTCAGCGCCGAGGGCCACCGCACCCGGCTGCGCGCCCGCCTGCTGACCGCCGGGCCCGACGCGGTGGCCGATCACGAACTGCTGGAAATGGTGCTGTTCCTGGCCCTGCCCCGGCGCGACACCAAGCCGATCGCCCGCGCCCTGCTGGCCCGCTTCGGCAGCTTCGCCAACGCGATCAGCGCGCCGCTCCCCGACCTGCGCGGCGTGGACGGATTGGGCGACGCCGGCGCGGCCGCGCTCAAGACGATCCAGGCGGCGGCGCTGCGCCTGCTGCGCGCCGAGGTGCTGGAACAACCGGTGCTGAACGACTGGCAGCGCCTGCTGGACTACCTCGGCGCCGTGCTCGGCCGCGAGCGCACGGAGCAGTTCCGGGTTCTGTTCCTCGACAACCGCAACCGCTTGCTGGCCGACGAGGCGCAGAGCCGGGGCACGGTCAACCACACGCCGGTCTACCCGCGCGAGGTGGTCAAGCGGGCGCTCGAGCTGCACGCGACCGCGCTGATCCTGGTGCACAACCACCCGAGCGGCGACCCGTCGCCGTCGCGGGACGACGTCGAGATGACGAAGGCGATCGCCGCGGCGGCGCAGGCCTTGGGCGTCGCGCTGCACGATCATGTGGTGGTCGGCAACGGGCGCTGGTTCAGCTTCCGCCGCGAGGGCCTGCTGTGAGGATGGCACGATGACGCACCACGAGTCCGAGGCCATGCTCGATGCCCGCCGGGCCATGGAGGTGTGCAACGCCTGCCGCTATTGCGAAGGGTATTGCGCCGTGTTCCCCGCCATGGAGCTGCGGCGGGAGTTCGCATCCGGCGACCTCAACTACCTCGCCAATCTCTGCCATTCCTGCCAGGGCTGCTTCTACGCCTGCCAATACGCGCCGCCGCACGAGTTCGGCATCAACGTCCCGCAAACGCTCGCGCTGCTGCGCAACGAGAGCTACGCCCAGTACGCCTGGCCGGCGCCGCTGGCCGCCGCCTACCGGCGCAACGGGCTGGTGATGACGCTGGCAATGGCGGGCGGCATCGTCGGCGTGCTGCTGCTGGCGTTGCTGCTGCAGGGCCCGGGCGTGCTGTTCGCCGCCCACCCGGTCGTGCCGGGGCGCGGCTTCTACGACGTGGTGCCTTACGGCGCGATGGTTTGGGTCGCTTCCCTCAGCTTCCTGTTCTCGGTCCTCGCGCTCGGCATCGGCTTCGGCCGGTTCTGGCGCGACACGGGCGGCCACGCGGCCGAGCTGAAGCAGGGCCGGCCGTGGCGCCAGGCGCTGCACGACGCGGCGACGCTCACCTATCTCGGCGGCGGCGGCCAGGGCTGCAACGACGCCGACGGCTCGTTCTCGACCGGGCGGCGGCACATGCACCACGCCATGGCTTACGGCTTCCTGCTGTGCTTCGCCTCGACCTCGACCGCGACCGTCTACGACCACCTGCTCGGCTGGCCGGCGCCGTATCCGTTCTGGAGCCTGCCGGTGCTGCTCGGCGTCGCCGGCGGCGCGGGCCTCGTGGCCGGCAGCGCCGGGCTGCTCGGGCTGAAGCTGCGGGCCGATCAGGAGCCGCGCGCCCGCTCGCTGCTGGGCGCCGAGACCGGGCTGCTGCTGCTCCTGCTCCTGCTCGGCGTCACCGGGCTGTCGTTGCTCGGCGTGCGCGCGACCGGCGCCATGGGCGTCGTGCTCACCGTTCACCTCGGCCTCGTGCTCGCGCTGTTCGTGACGCTGCCGTACAGCAAGTTCGTGCATGGCCCGTACCGGCTCGGCGCGCTGCTGCGCCACGCCATCGAGCGGCCCGGCGCCCATGGCGGCAAGCCGGTCGTGGCGCCGCCGCACGCGGCCGTCTGAACCATCCCCAAGGCTACCCCGGGCAACAACTCCTAACCGGAGTCGACGTAAATATGGGGTGATCGTTCACGGCCGCGTGATCTAAAACGGAGCGATACTTCCCCGGGATCGTTACCGTGCAGGTTCAGGCCGTTTCGCAGCGTTTGCTCATCCTGCACTTCAGCCTGTTCCAGGTCGGCGCCTCGCTGGCCGGCGGCTTTGTCGGCGCTTTCCTGTTGCAGTCCGGCTTCAGCCTGGCGACCGCCCTCGCCTGCTACGCCGCCTATCTCGCCCTGCGCGCGATCCTGCGTTTCGCCTCGCTCGAGCTGGTCCGCCGCACCGGCTACCGTTGCGCGCTGGTGGCCGGCACGGCGCTGGTCGGGCTGCAGTTCCTGCCGCTGCAGCATGCCGACCGGGCGCTTTGGCTCGCGGCGTGGATGCTGTGCGTCGCCGTGGGCGAGTCGCTTTACTGGCCGATCTACCACGCCGCCATGGCGGTCTACGGTGACAGCGCGACCCGCGGCCGGCAGGTCGGGCTGCGCACCACGATCGGCACGCTGATCAACGTGGCCGGCCCGCTGGCCGGCGCCGCGCTGCTGACCGGCTGCGGCCCGGCGGTGACGTTCGGCCTTGCGGCGGGCTCGACCCTGCTCTCCACGCTGCCGCTGCTGCTGCTGCCCGCTATCCCGGCCGGGCCGGTGCCGTCGTTGCGCGAGACGCTGCTGACGCCCGACCGCCTGGCCTTGGCGACCTTTGCGGCCGATGGCTGGCTCAGCTCCGGCCTCGTCATCGCCTGGCCGATGATCCTGTTCTCCGCGCTCGGCTCGCACTACGAGGCGCTGGCCGCGGTCAACGCCGCGGCCGGCCTCGCCGGCGCGCTCGTGAGCTGGCTGTGCGGACGCAGCATCGACCGTGGCCGGCGCGAGGTCATGCTGAACGCGGTCTGCGTCCTGCTCCTCGTCGGCTTCGTCCTGCGCGCCGCGGCCGCCTGGTGGCCGGACGCCGCGGCCATTGCGAGCCTGACCGGCGCGGCCGTCAACGCGCTCTACGTGCCGGTGGTCATGAGCCTGCTGTACGAGCGCGCCAAGCGATCCGGCGCGGCGTTCAGCTTCCACTTCGCAGCCGAAGGCGGCTGGGATCTGGGCGCCGTGTCCGGCTGCCTGGTCGCCGCGGCACTCGCCTCGGCTTTCGCGGATGCGACGGCGCTCGCCGTGCTGCCGGCGATGGCCGGGGTCAGCTTCGTCCACCGCTGCGTCCGCCTCGGTCACCGGGCCGCCCACCGCGCCGTGGCCGCCTTGCCGGCCGCAGAGCCGCTCGCCGCCTAGCGCCGCCATCCGTCGATCTCACTCCAAGGAGGACCCGTCCATGAAGCATCTCTCGATCCTGCTGCCGATCGTCCTGTTCGCGGCACCGTCGCTCGCCTTCGCTGCGTCCACCGTCTTCGCCGAACCGGTGCCGATCGCCGACATCCCGGCGCCGTCCGCCAACGAGCCCGGCGTCGCAGCGGCCAATTCGTGGTCGGTGCTGCTGCAGCCGGTCGGGTCCGATCGCGGCTTGAAGATCTTCGGCGTGTCCGCCGTGTTGGCGGTGGCAGTCGGCCGGCTGCGCTTCAAGGACGGCAACGCCAAGCGCTGACGGTCCGGGGCGGTCGCGCACGCCCCACCCGAGCCGTTTTCACCAACCCGTCACACACGCCGCCGTTCCTGGTTGTTAATCGGATGCACCGGTTGTGCGGACCTCCCCTGCGGGGCGGTTCCGCCCCCCTTTGGAGCATCCGACGATCCGCCGCATGCCCCCCGCCACATCAGTCGCGACCCCCGCCCGGCCGGCGCTTGCCGCCCGGCCGACGTACGATCCGGGCCGCCCGCCGCGGGCCCGGGACCGGGTCGCGCCACCCTTCCCCGTTGCATCGACAAGGAACGCCGCATGACCCATCCCCGTGTCCGCCGCGCTGCGTGGCTGGCAAGCCTGGCGCTCGGCGCCGGACTGACCGCAACCCCGAACCAGGCCTGGTCCTGGGGCCACACCGGCCATGTCGGCATCAGCCAGCTTGCGGCACAGGCACTGCCGGACGACTTGCCCGAGTTCCTGCGCACCGCCCTCGCGGCGGCGCAAATCGGTGAGCTCGGCGCCGAAGCCGACGAATCGAAGACGACCGGCACCATCACCTCGGTGGCGAACGGCCGCATCAACACAACGCTCACGGTGCACGACGCCGAGCGTGACCCCGGGCACTTCATCGACATCGACGATGACGGCTTCGTCGTCGGCGGCGCGGTCGGCCTGAACAAGCTGCCGGCGACGCGCGAAGCCTTCGACACCGCGCAGCGCACCGCCACCGCGCCGTCCGGCCAGGACCAGTACGCGTCGGGTTACCTCCCCTACACCATCATCGACGGCTTCCAGCAGCTCCGGAAGGACTTCGCCATCTTCCGCGCCATGCGGGTTGGCGTCCGCAATGCGACCACCGACGCCGACCGCGGCTACTTCCTGTTCCAGGTGCAGTTCCGACGCCAGCTGATCATCCGTGACCTCGGCTATTGGAGCCATTTCGTCGCCGACGCCAGCCAGCCGATGCACGTCTCGATCCATTTCAACGGCTGGGGCAATTTCCCCAACCCGAGCGGCTTCACCACCGCCCCGATCCATTCGCCGTTCGAGGGCTCGTTCGTGCGCAACTTCGTCGACTTCAACGCGGTCCGGGCGCAGATCCGCCCCTACACCGACCGTGGCGCCACCAGCATCGAGCAGCGCGTGCCGCTCTATCTGGCCGAAACGCTGGCGCAGGTCATACCGACCTACCAGGCCGCCAAGGACAGCGGCAACGACAACTACCAGACCGCGCAACCGGCCGAGTTGGCGATCGTCACCCAGCAGCTGGCGGCGGGGGTTGCCGAACTGCGCGACGAAATCACCGACGCTTGGCGGCAAAGCGAGCATGTGACGGTCGGCTTCCCGCTCGTCCAGGTGAAGGACATCGAGTCGGGTGCCGTCGCGGTCACCCCCGCCACCTTCGGCGCCGACTGACCCGACGACCGGCGCGTGCCGGCCATTTGGCCGGCGGCGCCGAGTTGGGTTACGCCCGTCCTTCGTGTCGGAGGGCGGGCAGCATGGCATCGGCGATCCGCGGCACCGCAGGGCTGTTCTATGGCCAGTTGCGGCGCCGGGCATTGCGGGCGTGGTTCGCGCTGGCCCGGCCGGACCGCGTGCGCCTTGCGGGCGGTCGTACCATGTATCTCGACCGCGGCGACGGGCGCAGCTTCGCGCTCTGGCTATCGGGCGGCAACGTCAACCCGCGCAGCATGGCGCTGTGGCGCGCGCTGCTGCGGCTTCGCCCCTGGTCCCTCGTGCTGGATGTCGGCGCGAACCATGGCGAGATGCTGCTGCTGCCAGACCTGCCCGCCGGTGCCCGGGTCTATGGGTTCGAGCCCAACGCCGCCCTGGTGCCGCTGCTGCGTCGGTCGCTCGCCGGCAGCGGCGTCGCGGCCGAGGTGGTCGAAACCGCGGTCGGCGCGGCCGACGGGCACATCACCTTGCACGTCGACCTGCGCTGGTCCGGCACCAGCAGCGTCATCGCCGCCAACACCTCCGGCACGCACCGGGCGGTGGAGGTGCCGATCACCCGGCTCGACACCTTCCTGGCCGGCTTGGCCGGACTGCCGCCCGGCGGCGATCTGCTGGTGAAGATCGACGTCGAGGGGGAGGAATGGGCGGTGCTACAAGGCCTGCTGCCGGCGCTCGGCCGGTTCGGCCACGTGGCGATCATGGCGGAGATCCACCGGCTCGACCCGGCATCGTTCACAGCCATCTGCGCCGCCTTCGACGTCGCGACGCCCGACGCGTCCGGCGCGCTCACCCTCCACCCTGCGCCGGCGCGGGAGGATATGCCCGGCATGGATGTCGTGCTGCTGCCGAAAGGCTCGGCGTGGCCCGGCGGCGCCGACGGGCCGTCGGCGGTCAGGCCAGCTTGACGTCCTGCGCCCGGGTCAGCTCGTCCACCCGGGCCGAATGCGCGAACCCCTGCCGCATCGCCCAGACGTTGCGCTGCAGGTGGATCGGGATGATGCCGACGTCGCTCGCCAGCAGCCGCATCGTGTCCTGCAGCATCGCCTCGCGCTTGCCGTCGTCCAGCACTCGCATCGCCGCGACCAGCTTGGCGTCGAGGTCCGGGTTCGAGTAGCGCGCGCGGTTGACCGAGCCCATGCCCTTGCCGTCATAGGTCGCGACCGCCGAGCGCAGCCCGGCGCTCGGCTCCCCGGTCGGCGTGCCCCAGCTCACCAGAAACGCGGAAAACTCCTGCCGTGAAGCGCGGGTGATGAACGAGGAATACGGGCCGGTATCGACCGCGGTCTTGACCCCGACCCGGGTCCACATCTGCGCCACCGCCTGCACGATCCGGTAATCGTTCGGATAACGGTCGTTGGAGCCGTGCAGGGTGATCCGGAACCCCTGCGGGTAGCCGGCCTCGGCCAGCAGTTTTTTGGCCGTCTCCGGGTCCGCCTTGGGTGGTTCGAGATCGGGCACGTAACCGTAAGTGCCCTTCGCCATGAATTGCAGCGTCGGCACCGCCACCCCTTCCATCACCCGCGCCACCTCGGCGGCCCGGTCAATGGCGATCGACAACGCCCGGCGCACCCGCACGTCCCGCAGCGGGTTCCTCTCCGTCGGCTTGCCGTCATTGTCGGTGATGAACGGCGACGGCCCGGTGCGTCCCTGGTCGAGCGCGATGTAGATCACCCGCAGGCTGTCGGCCTCCGACAAACGCAGCTTCGGCTCCCGTCCCAGGCGGGCCACGTCGGCGGTCGGCACCTGGTCGATGAAATCGACGTCGCCCGACAGCAACGCCGCCGCACGCGACGCCTCGTTGGTGACCTGCCGATAGCTGACGCTGCGCCACGGCGAGCGCGGGCCATACCAGGCGTCGTTGCGCTCGAGCTCGACCCGGTCGCCGAACCGCACCGAGCGGACCCGGAACGGCCCGGCGCCGATCGCCTTCTCGCCGGAGTTGAACTGGTCCGTCGTCGCGCCCGTGTGGGTCTTGCGGCTCAGCATCCACACCTGGCTCATGCTGGCCGGCAGCAGCGGATCCGGCCCCTTCGTGTGCATGCGGATCGTCAGCGGATCGGGGATCTCCACCCGCTCCACCGAGTAGATGTAGGTCGAGTAGGAGCCGGGGCTGTTCACCACCGTCGGGATGCGCTCGAAGGTGAACGCGACATCGTCGGCGGTGAAAGGCTCGCCGTTGTGGAAGCTGACGCCGGGACGGAGCTTGAACTCCCACACGGTTTCGGCCACCGGCAACCAACTCAGCGCCAGGCCAGGGATAAGACGGGACTGCCCGTCCGTGTCGACCAGCGCGCCATACACCATGGCCCCGAAGGCGTTATTGGGCGAGATGTTGTGATATTGCGGGTCGATCGACGTGACCTGCGCGCCGACGCCCATCCGCAGCAAGTCGCCCGGACCTTTCGCTTCGGCGCCCCCCGCGGTGACGGCCGCCGCTGCGGCGCCCACGAACACCCGCCGCCCGAAGCCGCGTCCGACCATTCCCGCCTCCCTGAGCCCGGCCTTGCAAGCCGCTGTATTGACGCCGTTATGGCAGCAACCCACCATGGCATCAAACGGACGGCAGCAGACGGACCGGAGGAACGCGGCCATGCAGATCACCCCGACCAACGAGACCCTGGGCGCCACCGTCACCGGGATCGACCTCGCCGAGCCGCTCGGCAGCGCCGCGTTCGGCACCATCCTGCGCGCCCTCGGCGAGCACGGCGTGCTGTGCTTTCCGAAGCAGACGCTGACGCCGCCGCAGCTGAAGACGTTCTCGGAGCATTTCGGCGGGCTGCAGGTGTCGCTGACCGGCGGCTACACCGATCCGGAAACGCCGGAAGTCATGCTGCTGTCCAACATCGTCGAAGACGGCAAGCCGATCGGCCTGGCCGATGCCGGGCAGGACTGGCACACCGACATGTCGTACAACGAGCTGATCGGCTTCTCGAACGTGCTGTACGGGATCAAGATTCCGCACCGCGACGGCAAGCCGCTCGGCGACACGATCTTCGCGAATATGCACGCAGCGTACGAAGGCCTCGACGACGAGTTGAAGCAGCGCCTGCACGGCATGACCGCCACGCACGACTTCAACAAGTTCTGGGAGGAGATGCGCCGCCGCCCCGGCAGCACTCGCCCGCCGCTGACCCCGGAGCAGCGCGCCAAGCGGCCGCCGGCAACCCACCCCGTGTTCATGACCCACCCGATCACCGGCCGGACCGTGCTTTACTGCAACCCCGGCTACGTGGTCCGCATCAACGAGCTGCCGGACGCGGAAAGCGACGCCGTGCTGGAGCAGTTGTTCACGCACCAGCTCCAGCAGGAATACATCTACGCCCACCATTGGACCGAGGGCGACGTGCTGATGTGGGACCATATCGGCACGCTGCACAACGCCATCCCCGATTACGGCGCCGACGAGCACCGCCTCATCAAGCGCTGCCAGGTGATGGCCGACCGCGTGTTCGACCCCGACTTCGTGCGCCAAGGCCTGCTGCAAGCCGCCGAATAGCGGTGCGCATCGCCCGCTTCACCGCGGCTGGCCGCACCGCCTACGGGCTGGTGGAAGGCGATCGCGTGGCCGAGCTCGCCGGCGGCTTG
Source organism: uncultured Alphaproteobacteria bacterium (assembly GCA_963752225.1). Taxonomy (GTDB): domain Bacteria; phylum Pseudomonadota; class Alphaproteobacteria; order Acetobacterales; family Acetobacteraceae; genus JBBROS01. The sequence goes on from CAVVXS010000007.1 coordinate 1,336,207, forward strand.
TTCGACCCGCCCGAGCGGGCCGGACCCGTGCACGACCTCGCGGCCGTGAAGCTCGAGGTGCCGCTGCTGCCGCGCACCTTCTACGCGGCCGGGCTGAACTACACCGAGCACGTCATCGAGGGCGCCAGGAAGCGCGGCGAAACTCCCGCCATCCCGCAAAAGCCCGACATGGGCTACCGCGCCTCCAATGCGCTGGTCGCTCATGACGAGCCGGTGGTGATCCCGTCCGACGCCACCAAGGTGCATTACGAGGGCGAGCTGGTCGCCGTCATCGGCCGCACCGCCAAGCACCTGTCCGAGGCGGACGCGCTGTCCTGCGTGTTCGGCTACACGATCGGCAACGACGTCAGCGAGCGCAACTGGCAGAAATCCGACCGCACCTTCTGGCGCTCGAAGAACACCGACACCTTCAAGCCGATGGGTCCCTGGGTCGAGACCGACGTCGACCTCGAGGCGATGGAAACCGTCGTGCGCCTCAACGGTGAGGAGACGCTCCGCTTCCACACGAACCACATGCTGTTCGGCATCGCCCGCTTCATCAGCACCATGACCCGCTATCTGACGCTGCACCCAGGCGACGTGATCTGGATGGGCACCGACGGCAGCTCGCCGGACCTCAAGCCCGGCGACGTCGTCGAGATCGACCTCACCGGAATCGGCACCTTACGCAATCCGTTCGTCCGGGAAGAACGCTGATGCCCGCCTCCTACGCCGCCCACCGCGCCCAGCTCGAGGCGCTGCTGACCGCCTGGGGCATGAAGCCGGAATTCGCCGAGCGCACCGCCGAGGTGATGTCCTGGGCCGACCTGCACGGCGTCGACAGCCACGGCATCTCCATGGTGCCGCTGTACTACGACCGCAGCCGCAACGGCCGGGTCAACATGGCGGCCGAGCCTCGCGTCGCGAAGGAAACACCGGTGTCCGCCCTGCTCGATGGCGATGGCGGGCTGGGGCACGAGCCCGGGCGGCAGGCGATGGAGCTGGCGATCGCCAAGGCCCGGGCGATCGGCGTCGGCGTGGTCGTGGTGCGCAACTCGTCGCATTTCGGCGCCGCCGGGTTCTACACCCGCATGGCCGCCGATGCCGGGTTGGTCGGCATGTCGGCCACCTCCGCGTCGGCAATCCAGGTGGCGCCGACCTTCGGGCGCGAGGCGCGGCTCGGTACCGACCCCTGGTCGTTCGCGGCGCCGGCCGCGGGCGGCGAGCCGTTCCTGCTGGACATGGCGACCACCACGGTGGCGGCCGGGCGCATCCGCAACAAGGCCAACGAGAACCAGCCGGCGCCACCCGGCTGGCTGCTGACCAAGGACGGCCTGCCCTCCACAAACCCATTGGAAGCGGTGCAGCACGGCGGCTATCTCACCTCGCTCGGCGGCAGCCCGGAGGGGAGCAGCTACAAGGGCTACGGCCTGTCGGTGATGGTCAACATCCTGAGTGCCTGCCTGTCCGGCTCGACCCTGATCACCGACCCCCTGCATCAGAAGCAACCGTTCGGCATGGACATCGGCCACTTCTTCCTGGCGCTGAACCCGACCCTGTTCCGCGACGAAGGCGAATTCGAGCAGGATGTCGGCGCCTTGTGCGCCGCGCTGCGCGGCACGCCGCCGATCGACCCGGCGCAACCGGTCATGGTGGCGGGCGACCGGGAGCGCCGCACCGCGGCCGCTCGGCTGCAGGACGGCATCCCGGTCGGGCCGGGGCTGCTCGCCAAGGTGCGCGAGATCGCCGAGGCGAGCGGGGTGCCGTGGATGCTCGGCGAGTGACGAAAGCGCCCGGCACGCGGGATCGTGCCGACAACGGTCGTGGCGCGCATTGGACATTTCCGGCGTCCTGAGAGACTCTCACATAAAATCGGGAGGAGGCCAGGTGCCGGATCTACCGCACGGCATGGGGGTGAACGACCCCGGCGCGGTCGAGCGCCCGGAGCCCGGGCCGGGTTCCAACAATGGCGCCGGGAAGACCTACGGCAGCGACCGAGTGGCCGACACCATCCGCGCGCTCGGCATCCCCTACGTGGCGCTCAACCCCGGCGCCAGCTTCCGCGGCCTGCACGACAGCCTCGTCAACCACCTCGGCAACCACGACCCGCGCATGCTGCTCTGCCTGCATGAGGAGCATGCGGTGGCGCTGGCGCATGGCTGGGCCAAGGTGACGGGCCGGCCAATGGCTGCCGCGGTGCACAGCAATGTCGGGCTGATGCACGCGACGATGGCGATCTTCAACGCCTGGTGCGACCGCGTGCCGATGCTGGTCATCGGCGCCACCGGCCCAGTGGACGCGGCCAAGCGCCGGCCTTGGATCGACTGGATCCACACCGCGCGCGACCAAGGGGCGTTGGTGCGGCCCTACGTCAAGTGGGACGACCAGCCTGCGAGCCCGCAAGCCGCCGTCGAGGCGCTGTTGCGCGCCCATCTGATCGCCCGCACCGAGCCGTGCGGCCCGGTCTACGTCAACCTCGACGCCGGCATGCAGGAAGCGGAGACGGCACCGGCGCCGCTACCGGACGTGCGGCGGTTCCAGCCGCCTGCCGCGCCCGCGCCCGATCCGACCGCGCTCGCCTGCGCCGCGGCGGCGCTGCGCGAAGCGCACCGGCCGCTGATCCTGGCCGGCCGGGTCACCCGCGACCGGGGCGGCTGGGATGCCCGCGTGCGGCTCGCCGAGCGCCTGGGCGCGGCCGTGCTGACCGACATGAAGCCGGCTGCGGCGTTCCCGACCGCGCATCCCCTGCATGCCGCCCACGCGGCGATGTTCCCTGGCCCCGCCGCCAGCGCCGCGCTGCGCGAAGCCGACGTGGTGCTGAGCCTTGACTGGATCGATCTCGCCGGCACGCTCAACGCGGCCGGCGCCGCGGACCGCACCGTCGTGCACGTCTCGCTCGACCAACTCGTGCACAACGGCTGGAGCATGGACCACCAAGGCCTGCCCGCCGCCGACCACTATTTGCTCTGCGCGCCGGAGGCGGCCGTGGATGCCTTGCTCGCCGCACTCGGCGACGGGCACCGCGACCCGTGGTTGCCGCCGGCGCCGCCGGCCGCGGAGCCGGTGCCGCATCCGGACGGCCGGCTCGGCGTGCCGGCGTTGGCGGCCGCCTTGCGCGACGCAGTGTCCGGGCACGCGACCTGCCTGGTGCGCTCGCCGCTGTCGTGGTCGGGCGGGTTCTGGACGGCCGACGATCCGCTGTCGGTGCTTGGCTACGACGGCGGCGGCGGCATCGGCTCCGGGCCCGGCATGACCGTCGGCGCCGCGCTCGCGCTGCGCGACGGCGGCACCGGACGCTTGCCGGTCGGCGTGCTCGGCGACGGCGACTTCCTGATGGGCTGCACCGCGTTCTGGACGGCGGCCCGTTACGGCATCCCGCTGCTCGCCGTCGTCGCCAACAACCAGTCCTTCTACAATGACGAGGTGCATCAGGAGCGGGTCGCCCACATGCGCGGCCGCAACCCGGCCAATAAATGGATCGGCCAGCAGATTGCCAGCCCCGACATCGACCTCGCGGCCATCGCGCGCGCGCAGGGCTGCGTCGGCATCGGCCCGGTGCACGACGCCGCCGGGCTCGAGGAGGCGTTGGCGCAAGGGGTCGCCGCGGTGCTGGCCGGCCGTCCGGTGGTGGTCGACGTGCGGGTGCTCGGCGGCTACGGCACCGAGATGACGGCAGCACTCACCCGGGAGAGCAAGAATGGGTGAGACCGCCGCGGCGCAGCGCCCCGCCGCCGCCCCGGTCGGCCAGCCGGTGCTGGAGGTGGACGGCGTCGGCAAGCGGTTCGCAACGCCCGATGGCGAGGTGGTGGCGCTGGACGGCGTCTCGTTTGACGTGCGCCGCGGCGAGTTCGTGTCCGTCATCGGCCCCTCCGGCTGCGGCAAGAGCACCCTGTTCGGCATGATCGGCGGCCTCGTGGATTGCTGGCAGGGGCAGATCCGCATCGACGGCACCCCCGTGCGCCCCGGCACCACCCATCGCAGCATCGGCATGGTGTTCCAGGAGGAAAGCACCTTCCCTTGGCGAACCGTGCTGGACAACGTCGCCTTGCCGCTCGAGGGCCAAGGCATCGCCAAGTCCGAACGCCTCGACCGCGCCGCCCATTTCGTGCGCCTGGTCGGCCTCGACGGGTTCGAGCGGCGCTACCCGCACGAAATCTCCGGCGGCATGCGGCAGCGCACCGCCATCGCCCGCACGCTCGCCTACGCGCCGGAGATCCTGATGATGGACGAGCCGTTCGGGGCGCTCGACGAGCAGACGCGGCTGCTGCTCGGCGACACCGTGCTGCGCATCCAGGGCGAGCTGAACCAGACCATCCTGCTGATCACCCACAGCATCGCCGAAAGCGTGCAACTGTCCGACCGGGTGCTGGTGATGACCTACCGGCCCGGTCGGCTGAAGCGGTTCGTCGACATCGACCTCCCGCGCCCGCGCAGCAGCGAGGACGTCGGCGACCCGCGCTTCGGCCAGCTCGTGGCCGAAATCTGGCGCGACCTGCGCGAGGAAGCCAGCCGCGGCCTGCGCGACAGCGAACGGAGGTAACCATCGCACTCGACCAGATCGGCGGCGCCGAGATCCGCTTTCCCGACCGGCGCGGCCTCTACTACGGCGGCGACTGGCACGACGGCGCCGAACAGCACGAGACCACCAGCCCGTCTACCGCGCAGTCGCTGGGCCCGGTCGCCTGGGCCGGCGCCGCCGACGTGGATCGCGCGGTCGAGGCGGCGCTGGCCGGCTTCCGCACCTGGCGCGCCGTGGCGCCGTTGGAGCGCGGCCGCATCCTGCGCGAGGCTGCAGCGATCGTGCGGACCAATGGACGCGAGCTGGCGCTGATCGACGCCGCCGATTGCGGCAACCCGGTTGCCGAGATGGTGCGCGACGCCGAAGTGGCGGCGGCGAGCCTCGAATACTTCGCCGGCCTGGTGACGGAGCTGCACGGACAGACCATCCCGATGGGCGACGGCACGCTCAACTACACGCTGCGCCAGCCGCTGGGCGTGGTGGTGCGGATCAACGCCTACAACCATCCGTTCATGTTCGCGGGCGTGCGCGCCGGCGCCCCGCTGGCCGCCGGCTGCAGCCTGATCATCAAGCCGCCGGAGCAGGCGCCGCTGTCGAGCCTGCGGCTGGCCGAGCTGATCGGCCCGCTGTTCCCGCCCGGCGTGTTCAATGTGATTGCCGGCGGGCGGGAATGCGGCGAGGCGCTGGTGGCGCATCCCGGGGTGGCGAAGGTCGGCCTGATTGGCTCGGTGCCGACCGGCCGCGCGGTGTTGCGCGGCGCTGCCGAGACCATGAAGAAGGTCGGGCTGGAGCTGGGCGGCAAGAACGCGCTGATCGCCTATCCCGATGTCGACCCGGCCCGCGTCGCCGCCGCCGTGGTGCGCGGCATGAACTTCACCTGGTGCGGCCAGAGCTGCGGCAGCACGTCGCGCGCTTTCCTGCACCACAGCCTGCACGACGCGGTGCTGGAGCAGGTCGTGGACCGGGTGCGCGCGATCCGCCCCGGCCTGCCGACCCGGTTCGACAGCGAGATGGGCTGCCTCGTCAGCCGGGCGCAATACGACAAGGTGCTGCGCTACGTCGCCTGGGGCCAGGAGGACGGGGCGCGGCTCATGTGCGGCGGTGCGCCGCCCGCCGACCCGGCGCTCGCGAATGGGCTGTTCATCGAGCCCGCCGTGTTCGCCGACGTGACGCCCGCCATGCGCATCGCCCGCGAGGAGATCTTCGGCCCGGTTCTGTCGGTGTTCCGCTGGTCGAATGAGGCCGACATGCTCGACGCGGTGAACGCCGTCGAATACGGCCTCACCGCCAGCATCTTCACCAACGACCTCGCGACCGCGCACCGGACTGCCGCCCGGGTCGAGGCCGGCTACGTTTGGGTCAACGGCGCCGGGCCGCATTTCCTGGGCGCGCCGTTCGGGGGCTGGAAGCAATCGGGGCTGGGCCGCGAGGAAAGCTTCGACGAGATGCTGGACTGCACGCAGTTGAAGAACGTCAACGTCAGCTTGGGATAAGAGAATGGCCAAGGGTAAGAGGCAAAGGGGCTTTGCCCCTTTGAACCCCAGCAAAGGCGGAGCCTTTGCAATCCCAAACTAAGTCCGGGGGGTCGGGGGCGCCATCGCCTTATTGCTGGTGGCTATGGGTCGTCGCCATGTTGCTCGCGTCCGCCGCGCATGCGGAGACGCTCAAAGTGGCCGTCGGCCAGAAGGGCTTCTGGGACACCAGCATCGCCGTCTGGGGTGACCGGGCCGGGTTCTTCCGCAAGGAGGGCCTGACGCTCGACATCCTCTACACCGACGGCGGGGCCGAGACGCAGCAGGCGGTGATCTCCGGCAGCGTCGAGATCGGCATCGGCACCGGCACCCTGGGCGTGCTGGGCGCGGTCGTGCGCAAGGCGCCGGTGCGGGCCTTCACCGCGGAATGGCATGGCGCGTCCGACCTCTACTGGTATGTCCGCGCCACCGACCCGGTCCGCTCGTTGAAGGAGGCGGTCGGCAAGACGGCCGCGTTCTCCGCGCTCGGCTCCTCAAGCCACCTGATCCTGCTGTCGTTGCTGGACGCGGCCGGGGTGCAGGCCAAGCCGACGCCGACCGGCGGCGCCGGCGCGACGCTCACCCAGGTGATGTCGGGCCAAATCGACATCGGCTGGTCGGCGCCGCCCGTCGGCCTTCGCGAGGTGGACGCCGGGCAGATCCGCATCGTCGCCCGCGGCAGCGACCTGCCGGCGCTGGCCGGGCAGACCACGCGGGTCAACATCGTCAACGCCAACTACTTGGCCGCGCATCGCGACGTCGTCGAGCGGTTCGCCCGCGCCTACCGGGCGAGCCTCGCCTGGGCCTATGCCGACCCGCAGGCGATCACCTGGTTCGCCGAAGGCCTCGGCGTCGACCCGGCGATCGCGCAGCGGGTGCGGGACGAGTTCTACCATGCCGAGGCCATGCAGCCCGACACGGTGCGCGGCCTCGACATCACGCTGCGCCAGGCGATCGAGCTGAAACGGGCGCCGCCGGGCACGACGCTCGAGCAGGCCAAGGCGATGGTCGACATCGTGGGGGCGCCATGAGGATGTTGAACCGCCGGGCACTCGGCGCCTTGGCCTTGCCGGTGCTGCTGTCGCAGCCGGCTCGCGCCGCCGACGCCGTCAAGGTCGCGGTCGGGCAGCGCGGCGCCTGGGACACGTCGGTGTGCGCGTTCGGCGACCGGCTCGGCTACTTCAAGGACGCGGGGATCGCGCTGGAGCTGCTGTTCACCGACGGCGGCACCGAGACGCAGCAAGCGGTCGTCAGCGGCGGCGTCGACGCCGGCGTGGGCGCCGGCATGCTGGCGATCCTGGGGGCGGCCGCGCGCAATGCCCCCTTACGCATCCTGTCGAGCAACTTCCGCGGTGCCAGCGACACGTTCTGGTACGCCCGCGCCGGCCAGGGGATCGCCTCGTTCAAGGACGCCGGTGGCAAGACGGTGGCGTTCAGCACCAACGGCTCCTCGTCCAACCTCGTCTCGACCCGGCTGCTGCAGCTGGCCGGCGTGACCACCGCGCGCGGCGTGCCGACCGGCAACCCGGTCGCGACGCTCACGCAGGTCATGAGCGGGCAGATCGACATCGGCTACTCGCTGCCGCCCATCACCTTTCCCGACCTCGAGGCCGGGCGCCTGGTGTTCGTCGGCAGCGGCCGCGACGTGCCGGAGTTCCGCGAGCAGACGGTGCGCTGCCTCCTCGCCACGCCCGCCTTCGTCGGCGAGCGGCGCGAGGTCGCCGCGCGCTTCCTGCAGGCCTATGCGCGAACGATCGACTGGATGTACGGCGACGACGGCCGCGTGTTCGACTGGTTCGCCGAAGGCGCCGGCGCCACCCGGGCGCAAGCGGAGAAGGCGCGGGCCGAGTTCTACCCCAAGGAGGCGATGCGGCTTGGGCCGCCAGCCAAGCTGGAACTCAGCATGCAGCAGGCCCTCGAGCTGAAGCGCATGCCGCGCCCGCTGACGGCCGAGCAGCAGGCAAAGCTGATCCAGGTTCCGTGGCAACCGTGAAGGGGCCGCTGCTGCTGGGCGCAACGGTGATCCTGCTCGGCCTGTTGTGGCAGGGCGCCGCGGCCACCGGGTGGATCGACACCGCAACGGTGCCGCCGCCGGACGAGATCCTGGCCAGCCTGCCGCAACTCGTGCTCGACGAGAACCTCGCTGGCCGCTTCGTGACGACCTTTCTCGAGGCGCTATCCGCCGCCGCGCTGGCGATCCTTGTGGGCGTGCCGCTCGGCTGGCTGCTGCACCGCAGCCGCCTGGCTGGCGCGGCGTTCGAGCCGTGGGTGGCCGGGCTGGCGGCGGCGCCGCTCGTGCTGCTTTATCCGCTGTTCCTGGTGCTGATCGGGCGCAACCTCGCCACGATCGTGGTCATGGGCGCGGTGGCCGGGCTACCGGCGATGGTGCTCAAAACCAAAGAGGGGTTTGACAGTACCCGCCCGGTCTTGCGGCAGGTGGCGCGGAGTTACGGCTTCAACGAACGGGCGGTGTTCGCGAAGGTGCTGCTGCCGGCGGCGGTGCCGACGCTCGCCAACGGCGTGCGGCTCGCCTTGGTGTTCGCGCTGATCAACATCGTCGGCGTCGAGTTCCTGGTGAACTTCGGCGGCCTCGGCCAACTCATCGCCGACCTGTCCGACCGCTACGAGCTGCCTTCCATGTATGGCGCGGTGCTGTTCGTGATCCTGGTCAGCACCTGCTTCTTCATTCTCACCGAACGGATCGAGCGTTGGCTGCGCCCGGCGTGACGCCCGCCCGTCTGCGCCTGGCCGGCGCCGTGCTGCTGCTGGCGGTGTGGGAAGCGGCGTCGTGGTCGGGCCTGTTCTATCGCGGCGTGCTGCCATCGGTGCTGCAGATCGGCGCCGCCTTGGCCCGGCTGCTTGCCGAGCCTGCATTCTGGAGACATCTCGGCACGACCGCGATGGAGGTGGCGCTCGCGCTGCTGATCGGCGGCGTGCTGGGCGTCGCCGCGGGCGTCGCGGTCGGCGGCGCCCGGCTGGGACGGCAGGCGTTCGAGCCGGCGCTGCACTACCTCGCGCCGACGCCGAAGATCGTGTTCCTGCCCGTCCTCATCACGCTGTTCGGCGTGGGGCCGTCCTCCAAGGTGGCGATGGGGGCGCTGTCGTGCTTCTTCCCGGTGGCGCTCAGCGTCGCCTCAGGCATGGCGCTGGTGAGCCCCATCCACCTGCGTGTGGCGCGGTCGTTCGGCTTGTCGCGTTGGCGGACGCTGCGCAGCGTGTTCCTGCCGTCGCTCCAGGCGCCGATGCGAACCGGCCTCCGTCTCGGCCTCGGCGTCGCGATCATCGGCTGCCTGCTGAGTGAAATAAAACTCTCCAACCGCGGCCTGGGCTTCCTGGCGATCCAGTATTACGGCCAGTTCCGCATCCCCGAGATGTATGCGGTGCTGCTGGTCGTCTTCGCCCTGGCTGGCCTAGGCAACGTGTTGTTCGGGGTCTGGGGCAAGCCGCCCCAACGGGTCCAGGGCAGCGCCCCGGCCTAAGATAAACCAGGAGTCTCCATGACCAACCCAGCCATCGCCGAAGCCCTGCACCAACTCGTCATCGCGAACCGCATCCTGGCCCGGGAACAGGTGATCGACGATTTCGGCCACGTCAGCGTGCGCCACCCCGCCGACCCCGGGCGCTACTTCCTGTCCCGCTCGCGCAGCCCGGAGATCGTGGTGCGGGAGGACCTGATCGAGTTCACCCTCGAGGGCGAGCCGATCGAGCAGAACGGCCGCCCGATGTACCGCGAGCGCGCCCTGCACGGCGCCGTCTACATGGCCCGGCCCGACGTCAACTCCGTCACCCACCACCATGCCCGCTCGGTGCTGCCGTTCGCGCTGACCGGCCGTCCCTTACGCCCGGCCTTCCACATGGCCTCGGTGATCGGCCACGAGGTCCCGGTGTGGGATAGCCGCGACGAGTTCGGCGACACCAACATGCTGGTGGAGACCCTGCCGCAGGGCCAGTCGATGGCGCGCGCCATGGGCGCCGAGCGCTGCGTGCTGCTGCGCGGCCACGGCGCCACCTGCTGCGGCGCGACGCTGCGGGAAGCGGTGTTCGTGTCGATCTACCTGAAGGAGAACGCCGAGCTGGTGCTCAACACCCTGCCGCTCGGCGAGCCCAGCTATCTCAGCCCCGGCGAGATCGATCAGACAAGGGCGATGCTGCTGTCCGATCTGCCGCAAAACCGGGCATGGGATTACCGCGCGGCACGGGCCGGGTTCCGCGGGCTGTAACGCCGTGAGCGAACCGGTGGACGTCGGCGCCATCATCGATGAGCGGCCGATGGGGCGGGCGCAGATCGGCATCGTCGCCTTGTGCGGGGCGATCGCCTTGCTCGACGGGTTCGACCTGCAGGCAATCGGGTTGGCCGCGCCCGGCATCGCCGCCGCGCTGCACGTGCCGCCGCCGGCGCTGGCTTGGGTGTTCAGCGCCGCCTTGGCCGGACTCGCGGCCGGCGCCTTCGCGCTCGGCCCGGCCGCCGACCGGTTCGGCCGCAAATGGCTACTGATCGCCTCCACCTTGTGCTTCGGCGTGTTCACCGTGCTCACGGCGCGCATCGAGAGCATGAACGAGCTCCTGCTGTTCCGCTTCTTGACCGGCCTCGGCCTGGGCGGCGCCATGCCGAGCTTCATCGCCCTGGCGGCCGAGTATGCGCCGCGCCGGCTGCGGGCCACCGTGGTGGCGATCCTGTGGGCCGGGTTCCCGCTGGGCGGCGTGGTCGGCGGCCTGCTCGGCTCGTGGCTGATCCCGGCCTATGGCTGGACAGCGCTGTTCTATGTGGGCGGCGCGCTGCCGATCGTGCTGGCGCCGGTGCTGGCGGCGCTGCTGCCGGAATCGGTCGGGTTCCTGGTGCACAGCGGCGCGCCGCCGGCGCGGATCGCCGCCACGCTGCGCCGGCTCTATCCGGCAGCGCCGTTGCCCGATGGCACCCGCTTCCTCGCGCCCACGGCAGTCAGCCGCAGCGTGCCGGTGGGACGGTTGTTCGCACCCGGGCAGGCGTTCGGCACGGCGATGCTGTGGATCAGCTTCTTTGTTGCCTTCATGCTGCTGGTCACCAACACCGCCTGGAGCCCGATCCTGCTCCGGGCCGGCGGGATGGAGGTGGCGCGCTCGGCCATCGCGATGGCGGTGTTCAACCTCGGCAGCGTGGCCGGCACGGTGGTCGTCGGCTGGGCGATCACCCGGTTCGGCGCTGCGGCGGTGCTGCCGGCCTGCTTCGTGCTGGCGTCGGCGGCATTCATCGCGGTCGGCCAAGGGGCGCCGTCGCCGGCCGCGGTGACGGCGGCGCAGGGTCTGCTGGGCGTTTCGCTGGGCGCCGGCAGCTCCGGACTGATTGCGCTGGCGGCATTGCTGTATCCGACGCCGATCCGCTCCACCGGCGTCGGCTGGGCGATGGGCATCGGCCGGGTCGGCTCGTTCCTGGGGCCGCTCGGCGCCGGCGCACTGGTGGCGGCGCAGCTGCCGTTCGCCACCGTGTTCCTGGTCATCGGCCTGCTGGCGTTGCTGGCGGCGGCCCCCTGCGCCCTGACCGGGGCGGGCCGCGCGCCCCGTCCCGCCGCCGCCGTCCGGCCGTCGCCAATCGTTGATCCCGCGGCGTAAGCTGCTATGACGGCGCGATGAATGCCCCGTCTATGTCCGCGGGAGACCACGCGATACCGAACGACACGGACCGGCGCCGTTCAGATCGCCGGGCGGCCCCCGTGCCAGCCGCCCAGCACCGCGCCATCTTGGACAGCCTGGGCGACGCCGCATTGGTCGCGACCGATGCCGATGGCGACGTTACCGACTGGGACGACGCGGCATCGCGCCTGTTCGGCTGGTCCGCGGAGGAGATGCGCGGCGTCCCGGTCGATCTTCTCTACGTGCCCGAGGATCGCGCGGCAGGGCGCGCGCAGGTCGAAACCGACGGGGCTTTGCGCGGTGGCCGGGACCAGTCCGAGGCCTGGCACGTCCGCAAGGACGGATCCCGGTTCTGGGGCAGCTGCGAGACGATGCCGATGCGCGACGGCGCCGGGGCGCCGGGCGGCGTCCTGCGCCTGATCCGCGACCAGACCCAGCACCGGCCGGCGAGCGACGCGCAGCGTGCCGACGCGGAGTTCCTGCAAGGCGTGCTCGCCTCCTCGGCCGATTGCATAAAGGTGCTCGACCTGGATGCCCGGCTGGCCTGGATGAGCGAGGCCGGGCAGCGGATCATGGAGGTCAGCGACTTCAACGCGGTGCGCGGCTACTGCTGGCCGGACTTCTGGCACGGCGCGGACAACGTTGCGGCGCGCAAAGCCGTCGCCGCGGCCCGCGCCGGCGGCAGCGGGCGCTTCCAGGGCTTCGCCCCCACCTTCGCCGGGGCGCCGAGATGGTGGGACGTGCAGGTCACGCCGATCCTCGGCCCCGATGGCCGGCCGGAGCGGCTGCTTTCGGTGTCGCGCGACATCACCGCGGCCAAGCAGGCCGAATTGCGGCAGGCCGCGCTGATCGAGCTCGGCGACCGGTTGCGCGCCGTCGATACGCCGGACTCGATCGCCGAGGCGGCCAGCCGGATCGCCGGTGAAACCCTGGCGGTGGCGCAAACCGCCTTCGCCATGGTGTCCGGCGACGGCGGCACCGCGACCGTGCTGCGGCCGTGGCGGCGCGAACCCGGCGCAGCGCCCTCCGGCAGCGTCCATCTCGTGGCCGAGTTCGGCTCGTTCGCCGACGCGCTCGGCCGCGGCGAAGCGGTCGTGGTGAACGACGCCGCCGCCGTCGCGGCCACGCGGGCACGGCTGGACGGCATCGCCCGCTACCAGGCGGCCGCCTTCGTGAAGATCCCGCTGCTCGAGGGCGGCCGGCTGGCTGGCGTCATGCTGGCCAGCGACGACCGGCCGCGCCCCTGGACCGCCGAGGAGGTAGCGTTCCTGCGCAGCGTCGCCGACCGGGCATGGGCGGCCTGGAAGCAGGCCGAGGCCGAGGCACGGCTGCGCGCCCTGAACCAGACGCTGGCCGAGCAGGTCGAGGCGCGGACGCAGGAGCGTGACCGCATCTGGCAGGTGAGCCAGGACCTGCTGGGCGTCACCGACGCGTCCGGCCGGGTGCTGAGCCTGAACCCGGCGTGGAGCCAGGCGCTGGGTTGGCCGACGGACTGGTTTCTTGGCCGCACGATCGAATGGGTGTGCCACCCCGACGACGTGACCCGTTCGGTGGCCGAACGCGATTGGTTGGCGGCCGGCCAGACCACGATCACGTTCGAAAACCGGCTGCGCTGCCGGGACGGCCGTTACCGCGTGCTGAGCTGGACCGCGGTCCCCGTGGACGGGCTGCACTACTGCGTCGGACGCGACGTCACCGGCGACCGCGACCGCGAGCGGGCCTTGCGCGACTCCAGGGATTTCACCCGCCTAGCCCTGTCCGCCACCGGCGGCGTCGGCGTCTGGACCTACACCGTGGCCGAGGACCGGTTCCGCTGCGACGCCGCCATCGCCGCACTTTACGGCCTGGACCAGGCACAGGCCGAGGCAGGGATCAAGCGCGAGGAGTTTCTCGCCAACGTCCACCCGGACGACCTGCCGCGGTTGCGCGCGACCATGGCCGGCGGCCTCGTGCAGGCCGGTGACCGCGAACTGGAATACCGCATTCGCCACCCCGACGGCTCGGTCCGCTGGGTGCTGTCGCGCGGCCACACCTACTTCGAAGGCGGCAAGCCGGTCCGGCGGACTGGCGTCGGCATCGAACTGACCAGCCAACGCCAGCTCGAGGAGCAGCTGCGGCAGTCGCAGAAGATGGAGGCGGTCGGCCAGCTCACCGGCGGCCTGGCACACGACTTCAACAACCTGCTGACGGCGATCACCGGCAGCCTCGAGCTGCTGAAAACCCGGGTGGGGCAAGGCCGGCTCGACCAGATCGAGCGCTACGTCGGCACCGCGCAAGCCGCGGCGAGCCGGGCAGCCGCGCTTACCCACCGGCTGCTCGCGTTTTCACGGCGGCAAACGCTCGAGCCGAAGCCGACCGACGTCAACCGTCTCGTCACCGGGATGGAGGAGCTGATCCGCCGCACCGCCGGTCCGGAGATCGAGGTGTCGGTCCGCTGCGCCCGGGAGCTGTGGACCGCGCTGGTGGATCCGAACCAGCTCGAGAATGCGTTGCTGAACCTCTGCATCAACGCCCGCGACGCCATGCCCGCGGGCGGCCGGCTGCTGGTCGAGACGAGCAACCGCGTGTTCGACGGCGTCGCGGCGCAGGAGCGGGAGCTGTCGCCGGGGCACTACCTGTCGCTCCGCGTCACCGACACCGGAACCGGCATGGCGCCCGAGGTGATCGCCAAGGCGTTCGAGCCGTTCTTCACGACCAAGCCGCTCGGCCAGGGCACCGGGCTGGGCCTGTCGATGATCTACGGGTTCGCGCGGCAGTCCGGCGGCCAGGTGCGGATCCGCTCGGAACTCGGCCGCGGCTCGGCGGTGGCGCTCTATTTGCCGCGCCATCACGGCCCCGCCGACCTTCCGCACGAGCCGGCCGGCTTCGGCGAGGCGCCGCGGGCCGAACGCGGCCAGACCGTGCTGGTCGTGGACGACGAGCCTGCGATCCGCACGCTCGTGACCGAGGTGCTGGAGGATCTCGGCTACGCTGCCATCGAAGCCGCCGACGGCGCCTCCGCGCTCAGCGTGCTGCAGTCCGACACCCGCGTCGATTTGCTGATCACCGATATCGGCCTGACCGGCGGCATGAACGGACGCCAGGTCGCCGACCGGGCGCGGCAGGCGCGGCCGCGCATGCCGGTGCTGTTCATCACGGGCTACGCGTGGAGCAAGTTCGACGCCGATGAGGACCTGCCGCCGGCCACGCAGGTGCTCGGCAAGCCGTTCTCGATGGACGCGCTCGCCACCCGCGTCCGGGACGTGCTGCAGCAGCGATAGGGCCGGCCGAACCCGTCCCCTTGCCCCGGCCTGGCGCGCCTTCTATCACCCTCGGTAAAAGGGGAGGCAGGATGGCAAGCATCAGCGCACCCGGCTCGCTCACGCCCCTCGTGCTGGGGCCGCCTCCCAGGCCGAAGCCGGCCCGCGCCACGCCTCTGGAGCGCTACCCCGACGCCGATCCGCGGATGGCCGACGCGGTCCGCGGGCTCGCTCTCGACGCCGTCGAAAGCGCCGGGTCGGGCGACGCCGGGCCGGCGGTCCGGATGGCAGGCGTGGCGACGGTGCTGTGGTCGCGGGTGCTGCGCTTCGACGCCACCGACCCGCGCTGGCCCGACCGTGACCGCGTGATCCTGTCGAGCGGCCCGGCCTCGGTGCTGCTTTACGCGCTCCTCCATCTGACCGGCCATGCGGGCATGGACGCCGACGCCTTGCGGCGTCACCGGCAGCTCGACAGCCCGGCCGCCGGCCATCCCGAGCATGGCGGCCACCCGGCGATCGAGGCGACCACCGGTCCGCCCGGGCAAGGCGTGGGGATCGCCGTCGGCATGGCGCTGGCGGAGCGGATGATGGCCGCCCGGTTCGGGCGCAGCCTGGTCGACCACCGCGCTTGGGTGATCGCCTCCGACGCCGACCTGATGCAAGGGATCAGCCAGGAAGCAGCCGGCCTCGCCGGCGATCTCCGGCTGGAGCGGCTGACGGTGTTGTGGGACGACGCCAACGGTCCGGCCGAGGGCGGCGGCGGGTCCGCCTCGGACGACATCGCGCGGCGTTACGCGGCGAGCGGCTGGACGACGCGCCGGGTCGACGGCGACGACGTCCCGGCCATTGCGTCGGCGATCGCGCTGGCGATGCGCTCCCGCAAACCGACCCTGATCGCCTGCCGGACCCGGCCGGAACGCCCCTCGATCGGTCGCCGCCCGTTCGCCGACTTCCACGTGGCACCCGACCTGGCCGAACGCTGGCGCCGGGTCGGGATGCGCGGCACGCCGGCGCGGCGGGCCTGGTTGAAGCGGCTGGCCAACCACCCGCTCGGTCCCGAGTTCGACCGGGTTCAAGCCGGCCGGCTGCCGGATCGCTGGCAGGACACGATTGCCATGCTCAAAGCCGAGTTCGTCGAAAGCCCCATGGCCGCGCCCACGCTCCGCAGCAGCGAGGCCACGCTCGGGGCTCTGGCCGCCGCCGTGCCGGAACTGATCGGCGGCGCGGCGCGCCCCGTCGCGGGGGCGGCCGCGGTCTGCCCCGGCAATTATGCCGGGCGCGACATTCCGTTCGGCCTACGCGAGCACTGCATGGCTGCTTGCCTGAATGGCCTTGCACTGCATGGCGGCCTTGTTCCCCACGGCAGTACGTGTTTTGTGTCCGTCGATTCGATGCGGCCCGCCATGCGCCTGGCCGCCTTGATGCAGCAACGGGTGATCTTTGTTCTCACGCATGACAGCATCGGTCTCGGGCAGGACGGCGCAGCGCACCAGCCGGTCGAGCAGCTCGCCTCGCTCCGGGCCATGCCCGGCGTCGCCGTGTTCCGTCCCGCCGACGCGGTCGAGACGGCCGAGTGCTGGGAGTTGGCGCTGCGCCGTGCCAACGGCCCCAGCCTGCTGGTCCTTTCGCACCAAGCTGTGCCGTGCGTGCGGGCCGACGCCGGCGAGAACCGCTGCGCCCGCGGCGGCTACGTCTTGATCGAGGCCGACGGACCACGCCAAGCGACGTTGATCGCGTCCGGCAGCGAGGTTGCGGTGGCGCTCGAGGCACGGCGCCTGCTTGGTGAAACCGGCATCCCGGCGGCGGTGATATCGCTGCCGTGCTGGGAGCTGTTCGCCGCGCAGAACGAGGTTTACCGGGCCAATGTGCTGGGCGCCGGGCTCCGAGTCGGCATCGAGGCGGCGTGCGGCTTCGGTTGGGAACGCTGGCTCGGGCCGGACGGGATCTTTGTCGGCATGACCGGCTTCGGCGCCAGCGCGCCGGCCGAGGAGCTTTACCGCCATTTTGGCATCACCGCCGACGCCGTCGCCGGCGCCGTGCGCAAACGCCTGCAACCACCACACCACGAAGGGATATGAGGACATGGCCGTGAAGGTCGCCATTAACGGGTTCGGGCGCATCGGTCGCCTGGTGCTGCGCGCCATCGTCGAGAGCGGACGCACCGACGTCGAGCCGGTCGCCATCAACGACCTCGGCTCCGTCGAGGCCAACGCCCATCTGTTCCGCTTCGACAGCGTGCACGGCCGCTTCCCCGGCACCGTCGAGGTCGAGGGCGACAGCATCACCATCACGCATGGCGGCCGCACCTACGGCCCGATCAAGGTGACGGCCGAGCGCGACCCGGCGAAAGTGCCCTACCAGGGGGTCGACGTGGCGATGGAGTGCACCGGCCGCTTCACCAGCAAGGAAGCGGCAATGGCGCTCATCACCGGCGCCGGCGCGCGCAAGGTGCTGGTCTCGGCGCCGGCCGACGGCGTGGACGCGACCGTGGTGTTCGGCGTCAACGAGGCGGTGATCACCAGGGACATGACGGTGATCAGCAACGCCTCCTGCACCACCAACTGCCTGGCGCCGATGGCCAAGGTGCTGCACGAGAGCTTCGGCATCCTGCGCGGCTTCATGGTGACGATCCACGCCTATACCGGCGACCAGAACACCGTGGACACGCTGCACAAGGACCTGCACCGCGCCCGCGCCGCAGCACTTAGCGCCATCCCGACCAGCACCGGCGCCGCCCGCGCGGTCGGCCTCGTGCTGCCGGAGTTGAAGGGCAAGCTGGACGGCACCTCCATCCGGGTTCCAACCGCGAATGTCAGCCTCGTCAGCCTGGACGTGAACCTGCGCGAGCCGGCGACGGTGCAGCAGATCAACGACGCCATGAAGGCGGCGTCCACGGGTGCGATGAAGGGGATCCTCGAGTACAACACCCACAAGCTTGTCAGCATCGACTTCAACCACCAGCCGGCGTCCTGCACCTTCGACGCGACGCAGACCGCGGTGGTGGACGGGCAGCTCGCCCGCGTGGTCGGCTGGTACGACAATGAATGGGGCTTCTCGAACCGCATGGCCGATACCGCGGCGCTATTCGGGAGCCTCTGAGGTGAAGGTTCGCCTGCTCGACGGCGTTGCCGTCCGCGGCAAGCGCGTGTTGCTGCGGGCGGACCTCAACGTGCCCGTGCGCGACGGCCGCATCACCGACCTGACCCGCATCGAGCGGCTCAGCCCCACCATCCGCGAGCTGGCCGATGGCGGTGCCCGCGTGGTGGTGTGCAGCCATTTCGACCGGCCGAAGGGCAAGCGCGTGCCCGAGATGAGCCTGCGGCCGATGGCCGCCGCCCTGTCCGAAGTGCTGGGCCGTTCGGTGCGCTTCGCCGAGGACTGCGTCGGACCGGACGCAGCGCAGGCCGTCGCCGCCATGGCGGACGGCGACGTTCTGGTGCTGGAAAACACTCGGTTCCACCCCGGCGAGGAAAAGAACGACGACGGCTTCGCGCGCGAGCTTGCGGCCAATGCCGACCTGTTCGTCAACGACGCCTTCTCCGCCGCCCACCGCGCCCACGCCAGCACCGAGGGCGTCGCGCGGCTGCTGCCGTCCTATGCCGGGCGGCTGATGCAGCAGGAGCTGGAAGCGCTCGACGCAGCACTCGGCACGCCGCAGCGGCCGGTCGCGGCCATCGTCGGCGGCAGCAAGGTGTCGACCAAGCTCGAGCTGCTCGGCAATCTGTCGCGCAAGGTTGACGTGCTGGTGATCGGCGGCGCCATGGCCAACACCTTCCTCGCGGCCAACGGCGTTTCGGTCGGCAAGAGCCTGCAGGAGGCCGAGATGCATGCGACCGCGCGCACCATCCTGGACGAGGCGCACAAGGCCGGTTGCAGCATCGTGCTGCCGAGTGACGCAATCGTGGCCCGCGAGTTCCGGCCCAATCCGCCGACCGAGGAGGTGAGCGTGGACGCCATCCCGGCCGACGCGATGATGCTCGACGTTGGCCCGGTCTCGGTCGAGGCCCTGCGGCAGATGCTGCCGTCCTGGCGCACACTGGTGTGGAACGGCCCGCTCGGCGCATTCGAGACGCCGCCCTTCGACGCCGCCACCACCGCACTCGCACAGGCGGTCGCGGACGCCACCGAGCAAGGCTCCCTGCGCTCCGTGGCCGGCGGCGGCGACACGGTGTCGGCGTTGCGCCACGCCGGCGTGAACGAGCGGCTGAGCTATGTCAGCTCGGCTGGCGGGGCGTTCCTGGAATGGCTCGAAGGCAAGACGCTGCCGGGGGTCGCCGCACTCGAAGGCTGAACCGGCGCCGAAGCTTCCGGCGCCGTGCGGCGTTGAAGCATCGGACAGGAGATCAGCCGATGCACAAAAACGACGCCGCCGCGCTTGCCACCGGAGCCGTGCTGCTGGCCGCTTTCGTCGGCGGCCGCTATGGCCCGGCGAATGTGCGCGACGCCGCCTGGTACGCGCGCCTGAACAAGCCGGAGTTCCGGCCCTCCCCGCCGGTGATCGGTGCCGCTTGGACCGCGCTCGACATCTTGTTGGCCTACGCCGGCACCCGCCTGCTGTCGACGCCGCCGCAGGCGCGGGGCCGGCAGGCGGCGGTCGCGGGATGGGGCACGGCGGTCAGCGGCCTCGTGCTCTACCCGTGGTTGATGTTCGGCCGGCACCGGCTCGGCGCGGCGCTGGGCGCGGTCGGCGTTATGCTGGGCGGCGCACTGACGGCGGTGACCGCCTCGCCGGACCGCCGGGCATCGCGGGCGTTGTTACCGTTGCTGGCCTGGCTGGGCTTCGCCGGGGTGCTGCAGGAAGAGATCTGGCGCAACAATCGTTGACGCGCCGGAGATCTTAACTTATCCGTAACGAATGCGCGTTACCGTGCTTCGCATGATCTCCACGAACTCGCTTCAGGCCTTCTCAGGGGCCTCTACGACGTCCCCGCTGAACCGCCCCGCCGGGTCCGACCCGATCCGGCTGGTGCGGTCGCCCTCCGGTACGCCGGCGCGCCAGGCAGCCAGTCCGGCGCCGTCCTTGCCGGAAACTCGGCCCAGCGCACCGCTACCCCGCGGATCCCTGCTCAACCTATCGGTTTAGCTTGACTTTGCTGCAGTGCAGCGCCATACATCTCTCGCGCGTTTTGACGTGACCTCGTGCGCTGTCTTCGACCGGTACGCTCACATCATCATTCTTGCGCCGGTTTGCGATCCTGACGATCGCTGCGACCAGCTTGTGCGCGTGACCCAGGCGTCCGCCTCCGACGGGCTCTCCCGTTTCCGGGAGCAGTGAAAGACACACCATGACCACCACGTTCGAAGGCCTCGGCCTTGCGTCGCCCTTGCTCAAGGCGCTGACCACCGAGGGCTACGTTTCCCCCACCCCGATCCAGCTGCAAGCGATCCCGCATGTGCTCGAAGGCCGCGACGTTCAGGGCATCGCCCAGACCGGAACCGGCAAGACGGCCGCCTTCGCGTTGCCGATCCTGCACCGGCTGATGGCCGACAAGCGGCAGCCGAAGCCGCGCTCCTGCCGCGTGCTGGTGCTGAGCCCGACGCGTGAGCTCGCTAGCCAGATCGTCGAAAGCTTCCGCAATTATGGCCGCCATGCCGGCATCCGCACCGCCCTGATCTTCGGCGGCGTGCCGAAAGGCCGGCAGGCCAAGGCGATGGCGGGTGGTGTCGATGTGCTGGTGGCCACGCCCGGCCGGCTCCTCGACCATATGCAAGACGGCGCCGTGCAGCTCGGCAGCGTCGAAGTGCTGGTCCTGGACGAGGCCGATCACATGCTCGACCTCGGCTTCATCGTGCCGATCCGCAAAATCGTCAGCACCATCCCGACCGCCCGGCAGACTCTGTTCTTCTCCGCGACCATGCCGAAGGAGATTTCGTCGCTGGCCGGCGCCATGCTGCGCAACCCCGTGCACGTCGCGGTGACTCCGGTCGCCACGACCGCCGAACGGGTCGAGCAGCGGGTGATCTTCGTCGAAGCCGCGCGCAAGCGGCAAGTGCTTGCCGAGATCCTCAAGCGCGGCAAGATGGAGCGGACACTCGTGTTCACCCGCACCAAGCACGGGGCCGACCGGGTGACGCAGCATCTGGAAGCGGTCGGCGTGACGGCCGCCGCCATTCACGGCAACAAGAGTCAGCCGCAGCGTGAGCGGGCCTTGGCGCAATTCAAGGAAGGCCGGGTGAAGGTGCTGGTCGCAACCGACATCGCCGCCCGCGGCATTGACGTGGACGGCGTGACCCACGTGGTGAACTTCGACCTGCCGAACGTGCCCGAGGCTTACGTGCACCGCATCGGCCGCACCGCCCGGGCCGGCCAAGCCGGCATCGCCATCAGCTTCTGTGACAGCACCGAGCGCGCCTACCTGCGCGGGATCGAGAAGCTGATCCACACCCGCCTAACGGTCGACGAGCCCGACCGGCTCGCCGCCTGACCCGGCCCGTGCGGCGCCGGATCATATTCGGCGCCCGCTCAACCCACTTGATGTAAAGCATTATTCCCGAGCCGATCGGCTCGGGAATATCCCGTCGTCAGCGGCAGCCCGGGGCGTTCGGCCTCGCGCCGCAGCCCGCCGCGGTCGAGTTGATCTTGCGCTTCGATTGCGGCGCCTCGACCACGGTCCCGTCCTCGGTGACCCCGCGGGCCGTACACTCGCAATACCCGCCGATCGGCATCGACGTGGCGCAGCTGAGCTTGCCGGCGCGGCACATCGCCGCGTGTGCGGGAGCAACCGCCGCGGCCGCCATCACCGACACGGCCAGATAGGACAATAAGCGCGTCACCCGGACCTCCTTCGCTTGCCTGCACGGTTCACCACCGCCGCCGGCATTAAAGGCCCGCCGCTCCACCGGCTCCAAGCAAAACCGATACGGGTTAGGCGATCCGCCCGTGACAGTGCTTGAACTTCTTGCCCGACCCGCACGGGCACGGCGCGTTGCGCGGCGTGTCTTTCCAGGTCGAGGGGTCGGCCGGGTCGGCCACGGGGCGCGGCCGCTCCGCCTCCATCACGTCGCCGCCGGCATAAGGCGCCGCTCCGGCCGGGTCGTTGTAGCTCAGCGCGCCGATCGGGGCCGGCTGAAACTGCGGCTCCGGCGGTGCTTCCGGCGTCAGCTCGACCCGCGACAGCATCGTCGTCACGCGCTCCTTCAAGTCGTCCAGCATGGCGTTGAACATCGCGAACGCCTCGCTCTTGTACTCGTTGAGCGGGTCGCGCTGGCCATAGGCGCGCAAGCCGATCCCCTGACGCAGGTGATCGAGCGCCAGCAGGTGCTCCTTCCACACGGCGTCGAGCATCTGCAGCAGGATGCTCTTTTCCACGAACCGGATCAGCTCCGGCCCCATATTGGCGGCCTTGGCCGACATGTACGCGTCAGCGGCAGCTTCGACCCGCTCACGCACCCCCTCCTCGTCGATGCCCTCCTCGCGCGCCCATTCCTGAACCGGCAGGTCGAGGTTCAGCACCCGGCGCACGTCGTTCGCCAGTTCCGCCGTTTCCCACTGCTCGGCATAGGCCTTCTCGGGGATGCGCGCGGCCACCAGGGCGGCGATCACGTCGCTGCGCATCTCGCGCACGGTCTCGCTGACGTCATCCGAGCGCATGAACTCGCGGCGCTGACCATACACCTCGCGGCGCTGGTTGTTCATGACGTCGTCGTATTTCAGCACGTTCTTGCGGGTGTCGAAGTTGCGCGCCTCGACCTTCTTCTGCGCCTTCTCCAGCGCCTTGTTGATCCAAGGGTGGACGATCGCCTCACCGGGCTTGAGGCCGAGCTTCTGCAGCATCCCGCCCATCCGGTCGGATCCGAAGATCCGCATCAGATCGTCCTCGAGGCTCAGGAAGAAGCGGCTGGCGCCCGGGTCACCCTGCCGTCCGGAGCGCCCGCGCAGCTGATTGTCGATGCGCCGGCTCTCATGCCGCTCGGTGCCGATCACGAACAGGCCGCCCGACGCCTTGACCAGCTCGTGGTTGCGCGCGACCTCGTCCAGGATCGCCTGCTCGGCGCCCGGACGCTCGGCCGGGTCCACGTCGGCCAGCTCGAGCTTGATGCGCATTTCGGCATTGCCGCCGAGTTTGATGTCGGTGCCGCGGCCGGCCATGTTGGTGGCGATGGTGATGGCACCCGGCGCCCCGGCCTGGGCGACGATGGTCGCCTCTTGCTCGTGGAAGCGGGCGTTCAGCACCGCATGCGGCACCTTCTTGCCCTTCAGCAGCTCGCTGATGATCTCCGACTTTTCGATCGAGGTGGTGCCGACCAGCACCGGCTGCTGCCGCTCGCGCGCTTCGGCGATCAGGCTCGCGACCGCCTCGTATTTCTCGGCGGCACTCCGATACACCTCGTCGTCGGCGTCCTTGCGCGTCACCGGCACGTTGGTCGGGATCTCGACCACGTCCAGCTTGTAAATTTCGGCGAACTCGTCCGCCTCGGTCAGCGCTGTGCCGGTCATGCCGGCGAGCTTCGGATAGGTCCGGAAGTAGTTCTGGAACGTGATGCTGGCCAAGGTCTGGTTCTCGGGCTGGACCGTGACGCCTTCCTTGGCCTCGAGCGCCTGGTGCAGCCCTTCACTGAAGCGGCGGCCCTCCATCATGCGTCCGGTGAACTCGTCGATCAGCACCACCTTGTCCTGGCGCACGATGTAATCGACGTCGCGATGGAACAGGGTGTGAGCGCGCAGCGACTGCTGCACGTGGTGGATCACGGTGACGTTGAAGATGTCGTAGAGGTTGCCCTCGGTGATGATCCCGCGCTCGCGCAGCATGTCCTCGACCGTTTCCGAGCCGGCCTCGGTCATGGTGACCGTCTTGAACTTCTCGTCCTTCTCGTAGGTGCTCTCGTCGCGGACCAGCTCGAGCACGACGGCGTTGACCGTCCGATACAGGTCGCTGCTGTCTTCGGCCGGGCCGGAGATGATCAACGGCGTCCGCGCCTCGTCGATCAGGATGCTGTCCACCTCGTCGACGATGGCGTAGGCGAAGTCGCGCTGCACCATGTCGTCCAGGCGATACTTCATGTTGTCGCGCAGGTAGTCGAAGCCGAACTCGTTGTTCGTGCCGTACGTGATGTCGGACGCATAGGCCCGGCGCCGCTCGTCCTCGTTGAGATCGTGGATGATGACGCCGGTGGACAGGCCCAGGAAGCCGTACACGCGCCCCATCCACTCGCTGTCGCGGCTGGCGAGGTAGTCGTTGACCGTCACCACATGCACGCCCTTCCCGGGCAGCGCGTTGAGGTAGACGGGCAAGGTCGCCACCAGCGTCTTGCCTTCGCCGGTCTTCATCTCGGCGATCTTGCCGTCGTGCAGCACCATGCCGCCGACCAGCTGCACGTCGAAATGGCGCAACCCGAGCACCCGCCGCGACGCTTCCCGCACCACCGCGAACGCCTCCGGCAGCAGTTGATCGAGGGTCTCCCCCTGCTCCAGCCGGGTGCGGAACTCCGTCGTCTTGCCCGCCAGCGCATCGTCCGAAAGCGCCTGCATCTGCGGCTCGAGCGCGTTGATCTGCGGCACGCGGCGCTGATAGGCTTTCAGGGACCGATCGTTGGCGGAGCCGAACACGGCACGGGCGAGGCTGGCGAACATTCGAAGCGGTGCCTTATGGCTGGCGTCACCCGCGACATCGCAGGGCGGCAGAAGGAGGTCTGGCGGCGTTGTTCAAATAGGAGCGGCGTGCGACCGGGTCAACGCAAGCGTGGGGGGAGCGGCGTCCGCCAGCCCTCGGGGCGGCCAACCAGGAGCCGTGCCCAGCCTGGGCTCGCCGGCTCCGGCGATCCCTCGCCTTGTGAGCGTCACCCCCTTGGGGCATCTTGCGGCGCCCTACGACCGAGGACCGTTTATGCGCCGACTCACCTCCCCCATCCTCGCCGCGATCCTGGCCGTTGCGACCGGCCCGGCGGCGCTGGCCCAGGCACCAGGCACGACTCCGGGGCCAGCGCCCACGGGCGCGGTGCCGGCGGCCACCCCGGCCAAGGACCCGGTCGTGGCCAAGGTCGGGTCCGACGAGATCCACGCCAGCGAGCTGAGCGAGGCGGCGCAGACCCTTCCGGAGGAGCTGCGCGGGATGCCGCCGCAGATGCTCTACCCGATGCTGCTGGACCAGCTGGTCGATCGCCGGGCCATCGTGATCGAGGCGCGCAAGGAGGGGCTGCAGAACGACCCGGCGGTGCAGCGGCAGGTCGCTCGGGCCACCGACACCGCCATGCAGAACCTGCTGCTGACCCGCGCCATCGCGCCCACGCTGACCGACGAGGCGATCAAGGCCCGCTACGAGCGCGACTACGCCGGCAAGCCCGGCGAGGAGGAGGTGCACGCCCAGCACATCCTGGTGGCCGATGAGGCCAAGGCCAAGGACATCATTGCCCAGCTCAAGTCCGGCAAGGACTTTGCCGAGCTGGCCAAGGAGAACAGCACCGACCCGAGCGCCAAGACGAATAACGGCGATCTCGGCTTCTTCAAGAAGACCGACATGCTGCCCGAGTTCGCCGACGCCGCCTTCGGGCTCAAGCCCGGCGAGGTCACCCAGACCCCGGTCAAGACCCGGTTCGGCTGGCACGTGATCAAGCTGGTCGAGCGCCGCACCGCGCCGGCGCCGGAGTTCGACGCGGTCAAGGAAGAGATCCGCCAATCGATGATCCAGGAAGGCGTCAGCAAGGTGCTGGCACAGGCCAAGACGGGCCTGTCGGTGCAGAAATTCAACCAGGACGGCTCGCCGATGCCCGACGCGCCGGCGGCGGCGACCGGCCCGACCCCGGTGCCGTCGAAGTAGCATCGTGTCGCTGCCGACATCGCCGCTGGCCGTCCCGCTGCCGACCCTGCCGGCGCTCGGCGGCGTCCGGCTCGGCGCCGCCGAGGCGGGCATCCGCTACCAGAACCGCACTGACCTCGTGCTGATCGAAATGCCCGCCGGCACCCATGTCGCGGGCGTATTCACCCGCAACAAGTGCCCCGGGGCGCCGATCGACTGGTGCCGCGACGGCGTTGTCGGCGGGCGCGCCCGGGCGGTGGTGGTCAATGCCGGCAATGCCAACGTGTTCACCGGCCGCGCCGGCGCCGACGCGGTGGAGGCGACCGCACGCGCCACCGCCCGCTTGCTGGGCTGCGGCGCCCACGAGGTGTTCGTTGCCAGCACCGGCGTGATCGGCGAGGTGCTGCCGCACGAGAAGATCGTCGCCGCGCTCCCGGCGCTGCACGCCCGCCTCCAACCCGACGCCTGGGAGCAAGCGGCCCGCGGCATCATGACCACCGACACCTTCCCCAAGGCGGCGACCCGCACGGCCACCATCGGCGGCGCGCCGGTGCGGATCACCGGCATCGCCAAGGGCAGCGGCATGGTGGCGCCCGACATGGCGACGATGCTGTGCTTCATCGCCACCGACGCCCGGATTCCGCCGATCCTGCTGCAGGACATGCTGTCGCGCGGGGTCAAGCGCTCGTTCAATTGCACCACCGTCGACAGCGACACCTCCACCAGCGACACCGTCCTGCTGTTCGCGACCGGCGCCGCCGACCACCCGAAGGTGCCGCGCCACGGCTCGAAGATGCTGCGCCGCTTCCGCGACGCGCTCGATTCGCTGCTGCTCGACCTCGCGCTACAGGTGGTGCGCGACGGCGAGGGCGCGCAGAAGCTGATCGAGATCGAGGTCACCGGGGCGGTGTCGGACAAGTCGGCCAAGCGCGTGGCGATGGCGATCGCCAACTCGCCGCTGGTGAAGACCGCGATCGCCGGCGAGGACGCAAATTGGGGCCGGATCGTGATGGCGGTCGGCAAGTCCGGCGAGCCCGCCGACCGCGACCAGCTCAGCGTCGCCGTCGGCGGCACCTGGATGGCACGCGACGGTGCGGTGGTGCCGGGCTATGACGAGGCACCGGTGGTGGAACACATGCGCGGCCGTGAGATCGCCATCGAGGTGGATCTCGGGCTGGGCAAAGGCACCAGCCGCGTTTGGACCTGCGATCTCACCCACGGCTACATCGACATCAACGGCAGCTACCGCAGTTGACGGCGACGGGCCCTGTCTCCGCCACTCGGCCGTCCGCCCCGTCGTCCCCGGCTTCCCCTCCGGGAGTGGCACCGGTTCCTTCGTCGCCGGCCGTCGTCCCTTCCGCAGTGGCGGCCCGCCGTGGGGTTCCGCTCCTCTCGCCACCTTTGATCCCCTCCACGTCATCCCCGGACTTGATCCGGGGATCCCTGGCCCGGGTGGGCAACACGGTTCCGGCGTCACGAGATGGCCGGGTCAAGCCCGGCCATGACGTGGGAAGTAAGCTCGAGCATGACGTGCGGAGGGATAGTGTCCTCGTGCCTGGGTCCGCACACGAACCCGCCCGAGGCGCAGCGGTTCCGGCATGGCGCTGACGCTGACCTCGACTGGGTTCACGCCGATCCAGACCGAGCGGCTGCTGCTGCGGCCGCTGCAGACCGAGGACGCGGCCGCCTTGCACCGGCTGGTCAACGACTGGGCGGTGGTGCGCAATTTGTCGAAGCTGCCGTTCCCCTACCCGCGTGAGTTGGCCGATGAGTGGATCGCCTCGACCGCGCGGCAGATCGACGACGGCACCGGGTTCCACCTGGCGATTGCCGGGCCGGAGGAAGGATCGGAGCTCGTGGGCTGCGTCGGGCTGCGGCTCGACACGACACCCCGCGTGGGCAACCTCGGCTATTGGGTGGGGCGGCGGTTCTGGGGCCACGGCGTCGCGACCGAGGCGGTGACGCGGCTGGCGCGCTGGGCGCTGGCGAACCTCGACCTCGACCGGCTCGAGGCGCATGTCGCCGCCGACAACCCTGCCTCGGCCGCCGTGCTGCGACGGGCCGGGTTCCGCGAAACCGGTCGCGGCGAGGAGACCTTCCTGGCGCGCGGCGGCCGCCACCCGGTCATCCTGTTCGAGGCGACCCGCGACGACCTGTTCACCCCCACCGACCCGTCGCCCGAGACGGCGCTGGCCGCCGAGCCGCCCGCCGGCGCCAAGCCGATCGTCCTGGTTGCCGCCTGCGCGTTGGTGGACGTGGACGGGCGGGTGCTGCTGACGCGCCGACCGGAAGGCAAGTCGATGGCCGGGCTGTGGGAGTTTCCGGGCGGCAAGCTCGACCCCGGCGAAACCCCCGAAGCGGCCATCATCCGCGAGCTGCGCGAGGAACTGGGCATCGACGTCGCCGAAAGCTGCCTGGCCGCCTTCGCCTTCGCCTCGCACGGCTACGAAAAGTTCCACCTGCTGATGCCGCTCTATCTATGCCGCCGTTGGAGTGGACGCCCGGAAGGGCGCGAGAACCAGACGCTTGCCTGGGTGCCGCCGCGCAAGCTGGCCGACTACCCGATGCCGCCCGCGGACAAGCCGCTGATCCCGTTGCTGCGCGATTTCCTGTAGAAGGCAAGGCTGCCGCCGTTGACCCGCCCCGGGGCGGGCGCCCCCAGACCCGCCGCGAGGACCGACCATGCCAAATCCAACCGCCTGCCTGCTCGTGATCGGCAATGAGGTGCTGTCGGGCCGCACCCAGGACCTCAACATCAAATTCCTGGCCACCGGGCTTGGCGCGATCGGCATGCCGCTGCGTGAAGTGCGGATCATCCCGGACGTGGCGGACACGATCATCACGACCGTCAACGAGTGCCGCGCCCGGTTCGACCACGTGTTCACCACGGGCGGGATCGGCCCGACCCATGACGATATCACGAGCGAATGCGTCGCCGCCGCCTTCGGCGTGCCGTGGGAGCCGCATCCCGAGGCCTGGGCGCGCATGGAAAAAAGCTACAAGCCCGGCGAGTTCAACGCCGCCCGGCAACGCATGGCGACCATGCCGCGCGGCGCGACGCTGATCGAGAACGCCATCTCGGTGGCGCCAGGCTTCACCATCGGCAACGTCCACGTGATGGCCGGGGTGCCGCGCATCATGCAGTCGATGTGGGAAACGCTGGCACCGACGCTGCACGGCGGCACCCCGGTCGAGTCGCGCGCGGTACATGCGATGGGCCTCGCCGAAGGGGCGCTTGCCGCCGGGCTCGGCGCCATCCAGGCGCGCTATCCCGAGATCGACCTCGGCAGCTACCCGTTCTACCGCAGCTCCGGCAACGGCGTGGCGCTGGTGGCCAAGGGCACGGACGCGGAAGCGCTGGAACGCTGCATCGACGAGGTCGCGACGATGATCCGCGAGCTCGGTCACGCGCCAGTGATGGGCGAGCCGCCCGCCTGATACGGCCGCAGTGCAGCATCGGGCGGGGCCTGTGCCCTGCCCGGCGATGCGGGACGCCGCGGCCGGTTGTTGACCCACCCCCCGCGGCTGCCCATACAAGGACCACATGACCGCCGCCCTCGCCCTTCAGCCGGCCTCCGCGACCGAGGTCGCCCAAGGCGTGCTCGCCGCCGAGGCGGCGGGTTTGCGCGCGCTCGCGGCGTCGCTGGATGGTGCTTTCACGGCCGCAGTCGAGCGGCTGGCCGAGTGCAGCGGCCGGGTCGTCTTGTCCGGAATGGGCAAGTCGGGCCTGGTGGCACGCAAGATCGCCGCGACCCTGGCGTCCACCGGGACGCCATCCCTGTTCGTCCACCCCGCCGAAGCCAGCCATGGCGACCTCGGGATGATCGTGCCCGGCGACGCTGTGGTGGCGCTGTCCAACAGCGGCGAGACGTCCGAGCTGGCGGACGTCGTGGCCCATACTCGGCGCTTCGGCATTCCCTTGATCGCCATCACCGGCCGCACCGGGTCCGCCCTGGCGCGGGCCGCCGACATCGTGCTGCTGCTGCCGCCGGCCGCGGAAGCCTGTCCGATGGGGCTGACGCCGACCACCAGCACGACGATGCAGGTGGGGCTCGGCGACGCGATCGCAGTGGCCTTGCTGACCCGGCGCGGCTTCACTGCCAGCGAGTTCTCGGCCTTCCACCCCGGCGGCCGGCTTGGCGCCCAGCTGCGCCGTGTGGCCGACCTGATGCACACCGGGGACGCGGTGCCGCTTGCCCCGATCGACTTGCCGATGGATCGTGCGCTGCTCCTCATGACCGGCAAGGGGTTCGGCTGCGTCGGCGCGGTCGCCGCCGACGGACGGTTGGTCGGGGTGCTGACCGACGGCGACCTCCGCCGCGCCATGGGGCCGGACCTGCTCGGCCGTAGCATCGGGGAGATCATGAACCCCGCCCCCCGCACGATCGGCGCCGACGCCCTCGCGGCCGAGGCCCTGCGCGCCATGAACGCTGCGCCACGGCCCATCACGACCCTGTTCGTGATCGACCCGGCGGGCCGTCCCGAGGGGATCCTGCACGTGCACGACCTACTCCGGGCGGGCGTGCTGTGAGCACCACCGACGCCCCGCTCGAGCGCCCGCTGACGCGCGAAGCGGCCCCGCGTCTGAGTTCCAACACCGGGATCCGCCGCCGCGCGGTGCCGACTGCACGGCGGATCAAGCGGCATCGGCTGGCGGTGGCGGCGGCGAAATGGCTGCTGCCGGTGCTGGCGTTGGCGCTGCTGGGCTCGATCGCCGCCTGGCCGGAAATTGCGCGCATCAGCGACGGCAGCCGGGTGGCGTTCCGCCGCGCCCTGCAGATCGATCCCGAAAGCGGCCGCATGCTGCAGCCGAGGTATCGCGGCGTCGACGAGCGCGGCCGGCCCTACACGGTAACGGCCGCGACGGCGCAGCAGACCAGCGCGGAGCGGATCGCGCTCACCGAGCCCAAGGGCGACATGGTCACCGAAAGCGGCACTTGGGTGATGGGCCAAGCCAAGCAGGGCGTGTTCATCCAGCGCCAGTCGCTGATGGATCTGTCGCAGGACGTGTTCCTTTACCGTGAAGACGGCACCGTGCTGCAAACCGACACGATGGCGATGGACCTGAAGGCCGGCGCGGCGACCAGCAGCGACAAGACCCATGCCGAAGGGCCGTTCGGCACGCTCGACGCGCAGGGCTTCACGCTGGTCGACAAGGGCGCCGTGATCCAGTTCGACGGTGAATCCCATGCCGTGCTGAACGGCGCCGAACACAAGCCAGCAGCCGAGACCTCACGATGAACCGCCTTGCACGGGCTGCGGCCGCGGCGCTGCTGCTGGCGTCGGGGGCGGCGTCGGCGCAGGAGCTGGACCTGTCCTCGGGCGGGGCGATCGACATCACGTCGCGCGACGGGATGGAGTGGCGGCAGAACGAGCAGATGGTGATCGCGCGCGGCGATGCGCGTGCGGTGCGGGCCAACGTGACCGTGACGGCGGACGTGCTGATCGCCCGCTACCGCCGCAAAGCCGGCGTCACCCAGGCCTCGGCCGGCACTCCGGCGGCCAAGCCTGGCGCTGCCGGGGCCGCCGGGTCGGACACCGGATCGAACGAGATCTATCGCCTCGAGGCGGAAGGTCACGTCAGAATCTTTACCGCGACCGATCTCGCCGTCTGCGACAAAGCCGTCTACGACATCGACCAAGCCGTCCTGCTGATGACGGGCAATGGCATGACCATCACCACGCCGACGCAGGTCATGACCGCCCGCGACACGATGGAATACTGGTCGCAGAAGCACATGGCGGTCGGACGCGGCTTCGCGACGGTCACCACGGATGACGGGCGGCGGGTGGCCGGCGATGTGCTGGTCGGCTTCACCGCCCCGCCCGCGCCGCCTGGGCAACAGCCCGGGCAGCCGGCAAAGGCCGCGGTGATGCCGCCGGCTGCCGGCAAGCCGAGCGCCGACCCGCTCGGCAGCTCGGGCAAGCTGCAGCGGGTCGAGGGCTTCGGCAACGTCCAGGTCCGCACCGCGACCGAGATCGTCAATGGTGACCGCGGCGTGTATGTCGCCGACACCGGCATCGCCCGCCTGGCCGGCAACGTGCGCATCACCCGCGGCCAGAACCAGCTTGAAGGCGACGAGGCGTTGGTGAATATGCGCACCGGCATCTCCACCCTGATCCGCGAGCCCGGCAAGCGGGTCGAGGGCCTCGTCATCCCCAACGACGCCAGCACCAAGCCCGCCGCCAAGCCCGCAGCCCCGAAAGGACCGGCCCCATCGACGCCCGTTCGGACACGCTAGGCAGTCCCGTCGCGCTTGCCGGCCCCGGTGCCCGCTCGGTCCCGGGCGAGGGTGGGCTCGTCGCGCGCAGCGTCGGCAAGACCTACAAGAAGCGCGCGGTGGTGCAGGCGGTCAGCGTGCACGTGCAGCGCGGCGAGGCGGTCGGCCTGTTGGGGCCGAACGGTGCTGGCAAGACCACGACCTTCTACATGATCGTCGGGCTGGTGCGGCCCGACACCGGCCGCATCGAGCTCGACGGCCAGGACATCACCGGCTTGCCGATGTATCGCCGCGCCCGGCTCGGCATCGGCTACCTGCCGCAGGAAGCCAGCGTGTTCCGCGGCCTGAACGTGGAGCGCAACATCCTCGCAGCGCTCGAGGTGGTGGAAAGCGACCCCGACCGCCGCGACCAGATGCTGGACGAGCTGCTGGCGGAGTTCGGCATCAGCCACCTGCGCCGCACCCCCTCGCTCGCGCTGTCGGGCGGCGAACGGCGCCGGGTCGAGATCGCCCGCGCCTTGGCGAGCCAGCCGAACTACATCCTGCTCGACGAGCCGCTGGCCGGCATCGACCCGATCGCGGTCGGCGAGATCCGCGACCTCGTGTCGCACCTGAAGGATCGCGGCATCGGCGTGCTGATCACCGACCACAATGTGCGTGAGACGCTGGAGATCATCGACCGCGCCTACATCATGCACGACGGCCGCGTGCTGATGGAGGGCCGCCCGGACGAGGTTGTGGCGCATGAGGATGTGCGTCGAGTGTATCTCGGAGAACGGTTTAGCCTATAGTCTCATCGACATGGCGATGGGTCCCAGGCTCGAGTTCCGGCAGACGCAATCACTGGTGATGACGCCCCAGCTGCGTCAGGCCATCAAGCTGCTGCAGTTCACCAACCTGGAAGCCGCCGCCTTCGTCGAGGAGGAGCTCGAGCGCAACCCGCTGCTGGAACGCGACGACCGGCCCGACGCGGTGGCCGAGCGGCCGGCGCCGGACCAGGCGCCGGAGCGCCTGGACGGCATGGACGCGGCAGCGCTGATCCAGGGCGAGAAGCTGCCCGACGTGGTCGAAGCGGATCACAGCAACAATTTCGATACCGGCGGCACGGCAGACGGCGCCCCGTTCGAGCCCGCCTATGCCAGCCGCGCCACGGCCGGCGCCCGCGACCCGTCCGACGAGCGCGGCATCGACGACCTGATCGAAGCGCCGCGCAGCCTACGCACCCACCTCGGCGAGCAACTGCGGCTCAGCTTCGCCGACCCGGTGGACCGGATGATCGGCGCCCAGCTGATCGCCCAGCTCGACCCGGCAGGACGGGTCGCCGTCAGCACCGCCGATCTCGCTGAGGCGATGGGGATCGAGATCGCGCGTGTCGCCGCGGTGCGCGACCGGATGATGCGGTTCGACCCGACCGGCCTGTTCGCGCCCGATCTGAAAACCTGCCTCGCCGTCCAGCTCTCCGAGCGCAACCGGCTCGACCCGGCGATGCAGGCGCTGCTCGACAACCTCGAGATGCTGGCACGGCGTGACCTGCGCGGGTTGCTCGCGGTGTGCGGGGTGGACGCGGAGGACATGACCGACATGGTCGCCGAGCTGCGTCAGCTCGATCCCAAGCCCGGCGCCGCGTTCGAAGCCGGGCCGATGCAGCAGGTGATCCCGGACGTGCTGATGCGCGCCCTGCCGAATGGCGAATGGCTGCTGGAGCTCAACCCCGATACGATGCCGCGGGTGCTGGTGAACGAAAGCTACCACGCCCGGATCATCTCCCAAGTGAGCGGCCAGCAGGGGGCCGGGCGCGAAACCAAGACCTACCTCAGCGAGCACCTGTCGAGCGCCAACTGGCTCGTGAAGTCGCTGCAGCAGCGGGCCAATACGATCCTGAAGGTGGCCGCCGAGATCGTGCGGCAGCAGGACGCCTTCTTCCGCCAGGGCGTCGGCCACTTGCGGCCGCTCATCCTGCGCGACGTTGCCGGCGCCGTCGAGATGCATGAGAGCACCGTCAGCCGGGTGACCGCCAACAAGTACATCGCGACGCCGCGCGGCATCTACGAACTCAAATACTTCTTCACCACCGCCATCGCGTCGACCGCCGGCGGCGAAAGCCATAGCGCCGAAGCGGTCAGGCACCGGATCCGCGCCCTGGTTTTCGCCGAAGACGCCGACGACGTGTTGTCGGACGACGCAATTGTTCTCGCGCTCCGTCGCGAGGGCGTGGACATCGCGCGACGGACCGTGGCCAAATATCGCGAGGCGCTGCGAATACCGAGTTCGGTGCAACGCAAGCGCGAGAAGGCATTGCCGGCATGAAGACCGGCTGAGTCCGCAACGGCAGGAGCGCGCCAACGATGCAGATCACGGTTTCGGGCAAGCAGGTCGAACTTTCCGACGCGCTTCGCACCCGGGTGGCGCAGCACCTCGACCAGATAGCCGGCAAGTATTTCGACCACGCTCAGGAAGCGAGCGTCACCTTCAGCCGTGCCCGCAGCTTCTTCACCTGCGACATCAACGTGCATGCCGGGCGGGGCCTGACGCTGCGTGGCGAAGGTGAGGCGGCCGATGCGCACAGCGCCTTCGATGACGCGGCCGAGCACATCGCCAAGCGGCTCCGGCGCTACCGCCGGCGCGTCAACGAGCACGCCCGCGACCTCGCCAACCGCGCCCGGCCGGAAGCCGCGCGGCAGTATGTCCTGCGCCAGGAAGAGGATGCGACCGGGGCGCCTGCCGACGGCGCGGCGGCGCCGACCTATGCCACCGTGATCGCGGAATCAGTCGCCGAGATCGACACGCTGAGCGTCAGCGACGCGGTGATGCGGATGGATCTGGCGGACCAGCCAGTGCTGATGTTCCGCAACAGCGGCAACGCCGAGCTGAACGTCGTGTATCGCCGGGCCGATGGAAACATCGGCTGGATCGACCCGGCCGTCACCAAGAAATAGCGGGCAAACCTCCCGCAGGGGACCCGGCGCGGCTCAGTGCACCAGCGCCGGGACCATCTCATGCTGCACGATCGCCTCGAGCGCCATCGACCGGTCGGCCGCCATGGCCATCGGCGAACCGTCCGCCGCGTGGATCGCAAAGGCCGTGTGCCCGTCCAGCATCACCGGCTTGACGTAGGCCAAGTCGGCCATGCCGAGTTGCATCAGCTGCTCGGCCGTGAGCTTGCGCAGGTCGAATGCGGCGACGTCGTCGCGGCGTACTTGTCTTGCCATGATCATGCTCCTCTCCAGGCCGCGACCGGCGACCAGGACGTGTGTTTGTTCCGCGGGTAGCCGCCCGCCCGGCCGGTCCGCGCCGGGCACCATGTCGCGTTGCCTCCAGCGTATCGAGGACGCAACGCGATGACGTCTCAATTGGATGCATGCCGCCATTTCTTGCGCGCGGCACCCGCGCAATCGTCAGCTTGGGTCTTGCTTGTCGTCCACGAGACGGGTGGTCACCATCGAGCCGACCGGGGCGGCCTGCGCGGCCGATGGACGGCTGATCTGGATCGTCTTGACCCGCACTTCCGGTGTCGGTCGCGCCAAGTCGATGTGCAGCAAGCCGTTGTCGAGCCACGCGCCTTTGACTTCGATGCCCTCGGCGAGCACGAACGCCCGCTGGAACTGGCGCGAGGCGATGCCGCGGTGCAGGTAGACGCGCCCTTGCACTTCCTCGGCTTGCCGCCCGCGGATCACAAGTTGGTTGTCTTCCTGGGTGATCTGCAAGTCGGTCATCGTGAACCCGGCCACCGCCAAAGTGATGCGCAAGGCGTTCGGCCCGGTCTGCTCGATATTGTAGGGCGGATACCCGTCGGACGACGTCTTGGACGCACGTTCGAGGATCTGCTCCAAATGATCGAAGCCCAGGAACATGGGCGATGTAAACAAGCGCGTAGTCATCTGGCCCCCTCGGCAGAGCGAAGCAATTGCGGGACCCATTGCGGCACCCCGGCTACAGGAATGTTGGCAGTGACGGCAAGCGATGCAAGGCCTGGACGCCTCGGCTGATGCCGCAACGTTGAACGCCGGCCGCCGCCCCGCTACATCGCTTGGCCAATGTCCGATCTCCTTCCCATCCTCATACCACCCGCCCCGATCCTGCGCGCGAAAGCCCGCCTCGTTGGCCCAGCCGACGACGACGCCGTGCGGGCGTTGGTGCCGCGCATGCTGGCCGCCATGTATGCGGCGCCCGGGATCGGCCTCGCGGCGCCGCAGGTCGGCGTCGGCCTCCGCCTGGCCGTGGTGGATTTGATGCCGGACGAAAAGCCGGCGCCGCGCCACCTCATCAATCCGGAGATCGTCCGGGTCAGCGAGGAATGGGCCACCCGCGAGGAGGGCTGCTTGTCGCTGCCGGGCCAATATGCCGACGTGAGCCGGCCGGCCCGGGTGATGGTGCGCTACCTGGACCTCGATGGCGTGCGGCAGGAGATCGAGGCGGACGGTCTGCTCGCCGCCTGCTTGCAGCACGAGATCGATCATCTCGATGGTGTGCTGTTCGTCGACCACCTGTCGGCGCTGAAGCGCAACATGATCCTGCGCCGGCTGGCCAAGGAGATGAAGCAGAAAGCCGCCGCCGGGTGAGCCTCCGCCTCGCGTTCATGGGCAGCCCGGACTTTGCCGTGCCGGCGCTGCAGGCGCTGCACGCCGCCGGGCACACGGTTGCCGCCGTTTACGCGCAGCCTCCGCGCCCGGCTGGCCGCGGCCAGGCACTCCGCCCCTGCCCCGTCCACGAAGCGGCGGACGCGATGGGTCTCGCCGTGCGCACCCCGGCGCGGTTGCGCCGCGACGATGCCGAGCACGCCGCCTTCGCGGCGCTCGAGCTCGACGCCGCGGTGGTCGCGGCTTACGGCCTGATCCTGCCGCGGCCGATGCTGGACGCGCCGCGCCGCGGCTGTCTGAACATCCACGCCAGCCTGCTGCCGCGCTGGCGTGGCGCCGGGCCGATCCAGGCGGCGATCCTGGCCGGCGACCGCGAAAGCGGGGTGACGATCATGCAGATGGAGGAAGGACTCGACACCGGCCCGATGCTGCTGCGCGAGGCCGTGCCGATCGGGCCGCGCACGACGGCGGCGATGCTGCACGACACGCTGTCGGCGCTCGGTGCGCGGTTGATCGTGCGCGCGCTGGACGAGCAACCCGATCCGGTGAAGCAGCCCGAGGGCGCCACCTACGCACCGAAGCTGACCCGCGACAGCGGCCGGCTCGACTGGTCGGCCGACGCCGCCACGCTCGACCGGGTCGTGCGCGCCACCATCCCCTGGCCCGGCGCCTGGACGACGCTGGACGGGGAGATCCTGAAGGTGCTGGACGCCGCGCCCGAACCGGGCAGCGGCCCGCCCGGCACGGTGCTCGACGACGGGCTGCTGGTGGCGTGCGGCGGGGGTGCGCTGCGGCTGCTGCGGGTGCAGCGGCCGGGACGCGGACCGATGCCGGCGGCGGCGATGCTGCGCGGCCGCCCGGTGCCGGCGGGCACGGTCCTGTTCTAGGTCGAGCCCGGTGAAGGCGTGGGCGCTGCTGCTGGAATATGATGGTGCCGGGTTCTCCGGATGGCAGCTTCAGGACGGGCCGGTGACGCTGCAGGCATTGCTGGAGGCGGCGGCGGCCAACCTCAACCGGGGCGAGCCGGTGCGTTGCACGGTGGCCGGGCGCACGGACGCGGGCGTGCACGCCACCGGACAGGTCGCGATGCTGAGCCTGCCGGATCGCTACCGGCCGGAGCAGGTTCAGGAGGCGCTCAATTTTCACCTGCTGCCGCACCCCCTGGTGGTGGTCCGCGCCGCCCCGGCGCCGCCCGGCTGGAACCCCCGATTTTCCGCGGTCGGCCGCGCCTATGAGTATTGCATCCTGAACCGCCGCGCCCGCCCGGCGCTGCACCGAGGGCGCGCCTGGCACGTCCCGCGCCGCCTCGATGACGCGGCCATGGCGGCCGCGGCCCGGCATCTCTTGGGACGGCACGACTTCACCTCGTTCCGCGCCGTCGCCTGTCAGGCGAAATCGCCGCTCCGCACCCTCGACCGCTTGGACGTGACGCGCGACGGCGACATCGTCCTGCTGCGCGCCGCGGCACGCAGCTTCCTGCACCATCAGGTGCGCAACATGGTCGGCACCTTGAAGCTGGTCGGCGAAGGCAGTTGGCCGGCCTCACGCGTGGCCGAGGCGCTGGCGGCGCGCGACCGCCGGGCCGCGGGTCCGACGGCGCCGCCGGACGGCCTGACGCTGACCGGCGTCGCCTACGAGGTCGATCCGTTCGCGTCGCCCTGAAGCATCGCCGATAGCAGCCGCGGCCCGAGCACCAGCGCCACGGTGCCGGCGTTGACCAGCACCACCAGCACGATCGACCGCACCCGCCCCAGCAGCAGGCCGCTGCGCGCCAGCGTCCAATGCAGCCAGATGCCATACAGCGCCAGCGCGGCGAACAGGATGCCGACGGCCGCCTCGTCCGGCAGCCCCGCCGGGCCGGTCAGCTGGAACACCACCATCAGCAGGATCATCACCAGCGGGATCGCCCATTGGCACCAGTTGAACGCGGTGGCGTAGCGCAGCCACTCCGCGTCCCGGCCCCAGCGCGCGGCGATGGCATGCGACAGCACCGCCGGCGACAACTGCGCCACCACCGTCAGCAGCAGCGTCGTGATCGCCTCGACCCCGCTGCCCGACAGCAGCAGCGCCAGCGCGCCGACGATCGGGAACGCCACCAGCGGCGCCAGGCTCGCCAAGAACGCTTGCGGCGTGTCGTCGAACTGCTGCATCCCCTCGCGGCGGCCGATTGCGAGCTGGGCGGCGCCGATTAGCGGACGGACGTTCACGCGAACGCCGCCAGCACGGCACGGTAGGCGTCGGTCAGCGCGTGCAGCTCGGCCACGGGCACGCCCTCATCCACCTGGTGCATGGTGGCGCCGACCAAGCCGAACTCGGCCACCGGGCAGTAACGGGCAATGAACCGCGCATCCGAGGTGCCGCCGCCTGTGTCGAGCCGGGGTTCGGTGCCGCACGCGCGGCCGATTGCGTCGCGCAGGCGTCCAACCAGCGGGCCGGGCTCGGTCAGAAAGCTTTCGCCGCTGACGTCCACCTCGAGGTCGAACCGCTCGGCCCGGCCGCCAATCGCTTCACGCAGCCATGCCTCGAGGGACGCCCCGCTATGGTGGTCGTTGAACCGGATATTGAGCCGCGCGGTCGCCTTGGCCGGCACGACGTTGGTGGCCAGGTTGCCGACGTCCACGCTGGTGACCTGCAGGCTGCTCGGCTCGAACCAGGCGTTCCCGTCATCGAGCGGTGCGGCCGTGAGGTCGTGCAGGGCGGCCACGAGCCGGTGCACCGGGTTGTCCACCTTGTGCGGATAGGCAACGTGGCCCTGAATGCCATGGACCGTGATGCGCGCATTGAGCGAGCCGCGGCGGCCGATCTTGATCACCTCGCCCAGATGAGCCGGGTTGGTCGGCTCGCCAACCAGGCACAGCTCTGGGACGTGGCCGTTGGCCGCCATCCACTCAAGCACCCGCACCGTCCCGTCGCGCGCCGGGCCTTCCTCGTCTCCGGTGATCAGCAGGCTGATCGAGCCGGGGCCGGGCGGCGCCTGCGCGACCGCGGCGACAAAGGCGGCGATGGCTCCCTTCATGTCGCAGGCGCCGCGTCCGAGCAGCACCCCGTCCCGGATCTCGCCCCCGAACGGATCGGAGCTCCAGCCCTCGCCCGCCGGCACCACGTCGGTGTGCCCGGCGAAGCAGAGATGCGGAGGGGCGTCGCCGCGGCGCGCGAACAGGTTGGGCGTGGTGCCGAACGGCAGCCGCCAGACCGTGAAGCCCAGCCCGTCCAACGCGGCCGCGAGAAGGTCCTGCGCGCCGCCATCGGCCGGCGTCACCGAGCGGCAGCGGATCAGCGCCTGAGCGAGCGCCACCGGGTCCATCAGTCGCGGAGCAGCTCGTTGATGGAGGTCTTGGCCCGGGTCTGCTCGTCCACGCGCTTGACGATCACCGCGCAGGCCAGGCTCGGGCCCGGCGAGCCGTCCGGCAGCGGGCGGCCCGGCATCGATCCCGGCACCACCACCGAATAGGCCGGCACCCGGCCGGTGAACACCTCGCCGGTCGCGCGGTCGACGATCTTGGTCGATGCGCTGATGAACACACCCATCGACAGCACGCAGCCACGTTCGACGATCACCCCCTCGACGACCTCGGAACGGGCGCCGATGAAGCAATCATCCTCGATGATGGTGGGATTGGCCTGCAGCGGCTCGAGCACGCCTCCCAGACCGACGCCGCCGGACAGATGGCAGTTGCGGCCCACCTGAGCGCAGCTGCCGACGGTGGCCCAGGTGTCGACCATGGTGCCGCGGTCGACATAGGCGCCGACGTTGACGAAGGACGGCATCAGCACGACGCCGGGCGCGATAAAGGCGCTGCGGCGCACGATGGCGCCCGGAACGGCGCGGAAATTGGCCTCGTTGAAGCGGTTCTCGCCCCAGCCATCCGTCTTCATCGGCACCTTGTCCCAAGCCGGCGCACCGCCCGCCCCCGGCATCGGCACCGAATTGTTCAGCCGGAACGACAGCAGCACGGCTTTCTTCAGCCACTGGTGCACCACCCACTGCTCGCCGGCCTTTTCGGCCACGCGCAGGCGGCCCTCGTCGAGCAGGCCGAGCGCCTCGTCGACGGCGTTGCGGTCGTCGCCCATCGTGGCCGGGGACAGCATCTCCCGGCCCTCCCAGAGGCTTTCGATGCGGGCGCGAAGCGGGTGATCTGACATGGCAAGTTCCGAGTTTCGGCGTGCGCCGGACCATGCTGGGGCGGCAACCCGGTGTCAAACGCAGGGCTCGAATAACGGCTCGTTAAGAACTCTCGGCGATGATGCGCGCAGCGAGGGGCAGGCACATGGACGTGATAGCGGAACAAGGGCCAGGATGGCCGGACGGCATGGTGGCGGCTGGCAAAGCCCCTTGGGCACGGCGCCGGCCGGCCCCGCTCGACAGTGAGCGGCGCTGGCAGGAGTTCGCGGCCATGGGCGCGGACATCCTGTTCGAAACCGACAGCGGCGGCAGCCTTACCTTCGTCTCGCCTGCAACCGTGCTGGGCTGGTCCGCGTCCGACCTGCTGGGCCAGCCGATCCGCTCCCTCCTGCTCGACCAGATGGCATTCGACCATCTTGCGCTCGACCAGACCGGCGGTGCCGCCGCCCGGCGTCTCGCGGTCTGGATGCGGACGAAAACCGGCGAGGCGGTTTGCATGGCACTGACAGTGGGTCCCCTGCTGGACACGGCCGGGGTCCGGCGCGGCCTGCGCGGCATCGCCGTCGATGTGACCGATGGGGAAACGCGGCAGGCACGAGCCTCCAGCGCGACCCACCGTGCGCACGTGCTGGAGCAGATGCTGGACCGTCTACGGCATGAGGTCGCGGCGCCGCACATGATGGGCGAGGCGCTCGAAAGCGCGGTGCAGGCACTCGTTGCCGATGGCGGCGCCGTGCTCGACCTGTCGCACGGGGGGGCGGCGCCGGTCGTCCTGTGCCGGGCCGGCGATGGAGCCGCCGTCGACGTCGCGTCGTTGCTCGCCTGCGGACCGGTTGACGCCGAATCCGTCCAGGCATCGCAGGCCGGCGGCCGCGCGGTGTTGTCCTGCCCGACTTCGACCCGGTTTGGCGACCGAGCGGTGCTGCTGCTGTGGCGCGACGCCGCGAAGCCGGCTTGGGCGGCCGAGGACGCGGCGCTGGCCGGCGCCGTGACCGGCGTGATCCGCATCATCCTCGAGCATGAGTTGATCCAGCGTGAGATGGCCCGGCAAGCCCGGACCGACGCGCTGACCGGCCTGATGAACCGCCGGGCATTCATCGATCATGCGACCCGGCGCCTCGATCGGCTGGAAGCGGAGAGCCTGCCGACATCCGTGTTGTTCATCGACCTCGATGGCCTGCAACGGCTCAATGACCGTAGCGGCCATGAGGTCGGCGACGACGCCCTGCTGCTCACGAGCGCTTTGCTGCGGCGCACGCTGCGCCCGACCGACTTGGTGGCCAGGCTGGGCGCCGACGAGTTCGCCTGCTGGCTCGACGGCGCAGACACCTTCACCGCGGCCGAGCGGGCCGAGGGCTTGCGCCAGACCGTGCCGCACGAGTTCGGTCACCTCAACGCCGGTGAAGCCGAGGGGCTCGGCATGTCGATCGGCATCGCCATGCGCCGGCCCGGCACCGACGAGACGGTGGAGCAACTGCTCCAGCGTGCCGAACTGGCGATGGTCGAGGTTAAGCAGAACGGCCGGGGCCACTGGCGCGTGTCAAACTTGCCGTCATAGGCAGGTTGACGGGCGGCCTGCCCCGACTCCGGTTCAGGCGGGCTGGAAACTCAGCGACACGCCGTTCATGCAGTACCGCAGGCCAGTCGGACGCGGACCGTCCGGAAAGACGTGGCCAAGATGGCTGCCGCAGTTGCTGCAGTGCACCTCGGTGCGGACCATGCCGAACCCGCGATCCTCGGTGGTGCCGATCGCATCCTCCCGGATCGGCTGTGAGAAGCTCGGCCAGCCGGTGCCGCTCTCGAACTTCGCCGAGGTCTCGAACAGGGTTTGACCGCATCCTGCGCAGGCGTAGGTCCCGGCCCGCTTCTCGGCGTTGAGAGGGCTGGTGCAGGCCCGTTCGGTGCCGTGGCTGCGCATGACTTTGTATTGCTCGGCGCTGAGACGCTGGCGCCACTCATCGTCGCTCAGTGTGAATTTGTATTCGCCGGTCGGCGCGACCTTGGTGCTGAACAGAGACATCACGCGTCCTCCGGATCGGGTTGCGAGGATGCGCATATAGGCGGCCGGGCCGCAGATCGAAACCCGGTGCCCGCCCCGCCCGGTGCGGCGGCGGTCACGACACCGCGCCGACCGCGCTCTCGAGCACGCCCCAGGCCTCCTCGCCATACTTGCCGCGCCAATCCTTGTAGAAGCCGGCCGTCTTGAGGGCCTCGCGGAATGCGGCGGTGTCGACCTCGTTGAACACGAGGCCACGCTTCTCGAGCGTGCCCCGTACCTCGCTGTTGAGCTTGGCGATATCGGCCCGCTCGTCGAGCGCAGCGGCTGAAAACTCCCGGTTCACCACCGCCTGCGCGTCGGCCGGCAGCTTGTCGAATGCCCGTCGGTTGGCCAGCAGCCAGAACCCGTCCCACATGTGGTTCGTCAAGGCGCAGTATTTCTGTACCTGGTACAGCTTGCTCGTCTCGATCAGGCTGAGCGGGTTCTCCTGCCCGTCGACGATGTGGGTCTGCAGCGCCGAGTATACCTCGGAGAAATTGATGCTCGCCGGCGACGCGCCCAAGGCTTGGAACATGCTGGTCCAAAGCGGACTGACCGGCACGCGGATCTTGAACCCTTTCAGATCCGCCGGCGTCGCGATCGGCTTCGTGCTGCTGGTCGTTTGCCGGAAGCCGTTGTCGAAGATCTTTTCGAACACGTGCAGGCCGCGCTTGCCGATCTCCGCCCGGACGAACGCGCCGAGCTTGCCGTCCATCGCCGGCCAGACCTGGTCGTAGCTTTTGAACGCAAACCCGACGCCGTTGATGCTGGCCGGGGGCACCAGCGTTGCCAGGATCAAGCCGGACAACGAGAAGAACTCGATCGCGCCGGACCGGACTTGGCTCAGCATGTCGGTATCGGTGCCGAGCTGGCTGTTGGGGAAGATGCGGATCTCGACCCGGCCATCGGTGCCCTTCAGCACGCGATCGGCGGCTTCCTGCATCCGCAGCGTCAGCGGATGGGTTGCCGGCGTGTTGTTGGCCATCTTGTAGGTGAACTCGGCCGCACTTGCCGGCCGGGTGCGAATGGCGGCCAGCGGCAGCGCAGCCGCCCCCAGCGCGAGCGTGCGACGATTGAGGTACGGCATCGAGGGCGTCTCCAGGCGTTTTGGTTGGCCCCGGCCTATCCCGTTTGCAACGAATAGGGAAGCCGCCACCCGGAAGCCGCGCCCACCGCGGTCCGGCACGGACGAATGCGCCCGTGCCGGCAAGGTCCGCCTGCGGCTACGCCCGCCGTTCGAGCCCGACCAACACCTTGTCGAGGGTGAGCGGATAGTCGCGGATCCGCACGCCGGTCGCGTTGTAAACCGCGTTCGCCACCGCAGCCCCGGCGCCGCAAATCCCCAACTCGCCGACCCCTTTCGCCTTCAACGGGTTGGACTTCTCGTCGGTTTCGGGCAGGAACACCGCATCCACCGCCGGCACGTCGAGGTGCACCGGCACGTGATACTCGGCCAGGTTCGAGTTGATGAAATGGCCGCTGCGCTCATCCATCACCAAATCCTCGTGCAGCGCCGCGCCGATGCCGAAGATCATGCCGCCGATCGCCTGGCTGCGCGCCGTCTTCGGGTTCAGCAGCCGGCCGGCGGTGAACACGCCCAGCATGCGCCGCACCCGCACCTCGCCGGTGTCGCTGTCCACGCCGACCTCGGCGAAGTGGGCGCCATAGGATTGCTGGCTGAACTGCTTCATGTTGTCGCCCGGCTCGATGCTGCCGTCGGCGACCAGCCCACCCGCCGGCGCCAACCCGGCCAGCGGACGCCCGGTCCCATCGACGCTGACCTGTCCATCGGCGAAGCTGGCCTTGGCCGGATCGAGGCCCGCCGCCTGCGCCACCTTCTCGCACAACGCGAGACACGCGTCGTAGATCGCCGACGCATTGCTCGCAGCCCCGAACGAGCCGCCCGAGCCCGAGGACATCGGCAGGGCGCTGTCGGCCAACTCCATCCGCACCCGCTCGATCGGCAAGCCCATCAGCGACCCGGCCACCTGCGCCAGCACCGTGTAGCTGCCGGTGCCGATGTCGGTCATCGCCGTTTGCACCGTCAGCACGCCGTCGGGGTCGAGACGCACGCGCGCCGTCGATTCCTTGATCGGATTGTTGCGAATCGCCGCGGCCACGCCCATCCCCACCAGCCACTTCCCATCGCGCCGGGCGCCGGGCTTGCCGCGCTGGTTCCAGCCGAACTGCTCGGCGCCCGCCTTCAGGCAAGCGGTCAGGTTGCGCGACGAGAACGGCACGTGCTTCTCGGGATCTTCCGTCGGCTCGTTGCGGATCCGCAGCTCGATGGGATCGAGACCCAGCTTCTCCGCCAGCTCGTCCATGGCGCACTCGAGCGCCAGTAGCCCGACTGCCTCGCCCGGCGCCCGCATCGACGACGCGACCGGCACGTTCAGCTCGGCGACGCGATGCCGGG
The DNA here is from genome assembly GCA_963752225.1 of uncultured Alphaproteobacteria bacterium. Lineage (GTDB taxonomy): Bacteria > Pseudomonadota > Alphaproteobacteria > Acetobacterales > Acetobacteraceae > JBBROS01. The sequence goes on from CAVVXS010000007.1 coordinate 1,381,170, forward strand.
TCAGCCGGTTGTCGCCGGCATAAAGCGTGCGGGTCTGCAGCGCCGCGGCCTCGTAGCCCTCGCCGGCCCGGTTGCCGGAAATCGAATCATGCCCGATCGCCACCAGCGTGCCGTCCGCGGCGGCGCCCAGCCGGATCCGCTGCAGCGTGTCGCTACGGTGGGTGGTGACCTCGAACACCTGCGGCCGCGCCAAGGCCAGCTTCACGGTCCGTCCGGTCTGCTTCGCTGCGACCGCGGCCAGGATGGCGTCGCTGCCGACCCACAGCTTGGAGCCGAACCCGCCGCCGACATACTTGCTGATGATGCGGACCTTGTCCTTCGGCATCTCCAGCGTGTTCGCGACCACCTCCTGGCTCTGGCTGACCATCTGGTTCGACGTCTCGAGGATCAGGCTGTCGCCGTCCCAGCGGGCGATGGTCGCGTGCGGCTCCATCGCCGCATGCGACTGCATCGGCGTCGTGTAGGTCGCGTCAAGCTTCACGGGAGCGGCGGCATAGGCGCTGTCGAACTGCCCGACCGCGCTGTCCGGCTTCTGATCGTTCTCCTCAGCCGGCGTGATCGCCTGCCCCGCATGCTCCTGCAGCCCGAGCGCCGGCTGCTGGCGGTCGTAGGTCGCCACAACGCGGTAGGCGGCGTCGCGCGCCTGCTCGAACGTGTCGGCAACCACGAGGGCGATCGGCTGGCCCCAATTATGGATGCCGGGGTCCGTCATTTGCGCAGCCAGCTTGCGATGGTTGCCGGCCTTCTGCGCCGGCATCGACTCGTGCGTCAGCACCAGCCGCACGCCGGGCGCCCGCTCCGCGGCAATCGTGTCGATCGTCTTGATCGAGCCGCCGGCTGCCTTGGCCTGCACGATGACGGCGTAGAGCGGCGCCTCGTGCGGCCACTCATAGGAGTAGCGGGCGCCGCCCGTCACCTTCAGACGGCCGTCATAACGGTCGAGCGGCTGGCCGACGAGCCCGGGATGATCGTCCAGGACCGTGGGTCCGATGGGTCCATGCAGCTTCATGCGCGCGTCTCCTGCCGGGCCTGCTCGAGCGCGGCCTGGATCACCCGCCGGGTGAGCGGGATCTTGAAATCGTTGCGGCCGTAACCGCGGGCGCCGGCCAGCACGAGGTCGGCGGCGGCGTGGCTTGCGGCGGCGTCGGGCGCCCGCCCGACCAGCGCGGCCTCGGCGCTCTCAACCCGCCACGGCTTGTGCGCGAGCCCCCCGAAGGCCAGCCGTGCCCCCCGCACGCGGTCGTCGCCGATGTCGACGATGGCCGCCACCGAGACGAGCGCGAAGGCATAGGATGCCCGGTCGCGGACCTTGCGGTAGATCTGCACCCCCGGCGGCGGCGGCGGCAGCACGACGGCGGTGATCAGCTCGCCGGCCATCAGCACCGTTTCGACCTGCGGCGTGTCGCCGGGCAGGCGGTGGAAGGCGGCGATCGGGATTTGCCGCGTCTTGCCATCGGGCTGGAGCGTTTCGACCACCGCATCCAGCGCGCGCATGGCGACCGCCATGTCGGACGGGTGCGTCGCGATGCAGTGCTCGCTGGCGCCGACCACGGCATGGATCCGGTTGAACCCGCCGATCGCGCCGCAGCCGGAGCCCGGCACGCGCTTGTTGCACGGCATCGACACGTCGGTGAAATAGCCGCACCGCGTCCGCTGCAGCAGGTTGCCCGCGGTGGTGGCCTTGTTGCGCAGCTGCCCGGTGGCCCCGGCCAGCAACGCGCGGCTCAGCACGCCGTAGCGCGCCCGCACCCTCGGGTCGGCGGCCAGATCGGCGTTGCGCACGGTGGCGCCGATGCGCAGGCCGCCGTCCGTCGTGTCCTCCATGCGGTCGAGCGGCAGCCGGTTCACATCCACAAGCGCCGACGGCGTCATCACCTGCAGCTTCATCAGGTCGAGCAGGTTGGTGCCGCCGCCGATGAATGCGGCGCCGTTCGCCGCGGCGGCCTTTGCGGCGGCGGCGTCCCCGTCGGGGCGGACGTACGCGAAGCTCCTCATGCCGGCGCTCCCTCGCGCGCCACATCGCCGATCGCCGCCACGATGTTCGGATAGGCCGAGCAGCGGCAGATGTTGCCGCTCATCCGCTCGCGGATCTCGGTCTCGTCCAGCTTGGCCGTGCCGCTGAGGTCCGCGGTGACGTTGCTCGGCCGCCCGTCCTTGGCTTCGGCCAGCATGCCGACTGCCGACATGATCTGTCCCGGCGTGCAATAGCCGCACTGGAACCCGTCATGATGCAGGAACGCCGCCTGCATCGGGTGCAGGTCGTCGCCTCGGGCCAGCCCCTCGATCGTCGTGAGATGCTCGCCGTCGTGCATCACCGCGAGGCTGAGGCAAGAGTTGATGCGCCGCCCGTTCAGCAGCACGGTGCAGGCGCCGCACTGGCCGTGGTCGCAGCCCTTCTTGCTGCCGGTCAGGCCGGCATGCTCGCGCACCAAGTCCAGCAACGTCGTCCGCGGGTCGACGTCGAATCGCCGTTCACTGCCGTTGATCGTGAGTTGCACCGGCATCGTGGGCGTGGTCGCCGCCGGGGCCGCCGGACCCGCGGATTGCGCCGCAGCGGGCAGCAACGATGCCGCGGCCAAGGCCGTGCTGGTGCCGAGCACGCCGCGGCGAGTGAGAGCTGGTTGGTCCATGGAACGGCCTCAGTTGCATCGGGGTTAACACACCAATGCTGGGGCCGAATTCGCGGTTGCCTCCGTCTTGTTCACGGAAGGTTGCGTCTGTTCAGCCGCGCTCGGCCCATACTCCGACGGCCTGCGCATCCGCCTCGGCCGGCGACGTGGCAAGGCCAAGTGCGAGCAGGCCCAGCGCAATCGTTGCGCGGGCAGTCGCGGCACCCGGGCCGGTGCCGGTCCGCCAGGTCTCGGCCAGGTCGCCGGCGGCGTCGGCGGTCGGGATCGGGTCGAACGCCGCTTCGCCCTGCCCGGCGTCGCTGTCGAACCAGTGCGCGGTCATCGGTTTGACCGGGTTGCGCTCCGCCTCGCCGCCGCCGCCTTTCACCACGACCAGACGGCCGCGCCGCAGCAGCGCGGCCGTGTCGAGGTGCAAGGCGATGTAGGGCGGATGGAACACCCCGTCGACGCCGCACGCCGCATCGAACGGGTTCAGCAGCCGGGCCGCGGTGTTGATCGGCGAGCGCAGCCCAAGCAGGTTGCGCAGCCGCAGCAGCCGATCGAGCTCGGGACAAAGGCTGCCGAGCGGCAGATAGGCGAAGCCGGTGGCGTCGAGCTGTCGTGCCACGTCCTCACGGTTGGCGCAGACCGGCCGGCCGAGCGTAGCGAGCGCCTCGGTGACGGCGGTGCCGCGGGTGAACTCGTTGCTGCCGTGCATCAGCACCCGATGCCCGGCACGGCCCAGGGCCAGCGCCGCCAGCAGGAACCACGGCGCGCCGCGGGTGCGGCCGGCGCCGTAGCTCGGCCAATCCAGCGCCACCGGCGCGCAGCCCGGCGGCAGGCCGGCGCCGAAATGGCCGCGAGCGGCTTCGACCAGTCCGGCCATCTCCGCCGCATCCTCGCCGCGGTAGCGCAGCAGCATGAGAAAGGCGCCGACCTGGTGCGGGTCGGCGTCGCCGCGCAGCACCATCGACAAGGCCGTGCGCGCCTCGTCCCGGGTCAGCGCCCGCGACCGGCCGGGGCCGCGGCCCAACGTCCGCACATATTGGGCGAAGTCGTGCTCGGCGACCACGGCGGCGATATCGGGCCGGGCCGGCGGCAACGCGTCAGGCGGCATGGCGGCAGTCAGGCAGGGGCGAGTTGGTCACGCAGGATCTCCCGCAGTTCGGGGATGCAGGATCCGCAATTCGTGCCGGCGCGCAAGGCCGCCCCGATTTCGGCCACGGTCAGGAGGCGGCGCTCCGCCACGGCCGCGCGCAACGTGTCGAGCCCGACCGAGAAGCAGGCGCATACCAGCGTCTCGCCCGCGCCCACCGCTCCGCCGCCCGCCAGCACGGTTCGCCGCGCCGCGTCCTCCACCGGCCCGGCCAGCAGTATCGCCAAGGCCCGGTGCGACGGCAGCGCGCTGTCCCGGCTGGTGAGATACAGGCACGCCGACATCCGGCCGTCGCGCAACGCGGCATAGCGCCAGATGCCCCGGCTCGGATCCGCCATGTCCATCACCTCGGCGCCGTCCGCGGCCAAGGTGGCTCGCGCGAACGCGGCCAGGGCGGCGCCCTCCGGCAACGGGTCCGCCCCGGTTAAGTCGAAAGCGTGGCCGTGCTCGAGCGGAACGCGCGACCACACGCAGCCGGCCGGGCGCACCGGATGGGCATGCAGCAGCAGCCCGCGCCATCGTGCCGGCACCGGCTCGGCACGGATCGGGGTCGCCTTCAGCTCCGGCTGGCCGGATACCGGGTCGCAGGCGGCGGTGACGAGCCGGCCGATCGGGCCGGACGAGCTGAACGCGTCGGTCCAGTGCATCGGCACGAACACCTCGCCGCGCCGCTGCGCCGGGTCGAGCCGCGCGCGCAGCACGACCGCGCCGCGATCGTTCACGAGCCTGACCAGCCCCGCCTCGTCGACGCCCAGCGCCGCCGCGTCGCCGGGGTGGAACGACGCCAGCGGCGCCGCGACGTGCTGGGTGAGGCGGGGCACCAGGCCGGTGCGGGTCATGGTGTGCCATTGGTCGCGCACCCGGCCCGTGTTCAGCAGCAGCGGGTGGCGGGCGTCCACCGCCTGCGCGGCCGGCCGCCAAATGGTCGGGACCAGGCGGGCGCGCCCGTCCGGGGTCGGGAAGCCGCCTCCCGCGAATAATCGCCCGTCCGCCTTGCCGCCCAACCCGCTGCCCGCCGGCACCGGCCATTGACGGGGCGCCAGCGCGTCGTACTCGTCGTCCGAAAGCAGGGCCAGACCGCCAAGGTCGAGCACGCGGTCGCCGCCGTTCTCGAACGCGGTCAGCGCGGCATGCTCGCGGAACACGGCGGCGACGCTGTCCCAAGCGAACCCGGCGAACCCCATGCGGCGGGCCAGCTCGGCCAGCATCCACCAGTCCGGCCGCGCCTCGCCGGGCGGCGCGCGGAACGGGCGCTGTCTCGTGATGCGGCGCTCCGAGTTGGTGACGGTGCCGTTGCGCTCGCCCCAGCCCGCGGCCGGCAGCACCACGTCGGCGTAGCGGGTCGTATCGGTCGGCCACAGATCGCTGACGACGACGAACGGACAGCGCTCCAGCGCGGCACGCACCCGGCCCGATTGCGGCATGCTGGCGGCGGGGTTGGTGCCGATGATCCAGATCGCCCGCACGCGCCCGTCATGCGCGGCGTCGAACAGGTCCACCGCCTTCAGTCCGGGCGCGGTCGCGAGGTTGGGCGCGTCCCAGAAGCGGCGCACCCGGTCGAGCGCGCCGGGCGTGTCGAAGCGCATGTGCGCGGCGAGCTGATTGGCAAGGCCGCCGACCTCGCGCCCGCCCATCGCATTCGGCTGCCCGGTGACGCTGAACGGCCCGGCGCCCGGCTTGCCGATGCGCGCGGTCGCGAGGTGCACGTTGAGGATCGCCGACACCTTGTCGGTGCCGGCCGAGGATTGGTTCACGCCCTGCGAGTAAACGGTGACGGTGCGCGGGGTCGCGGCGAACAGATCGAAGAAGCGGGCGATGTCGGCCGGGTCGAGTCCGGTGATCCCGGCGACGTCGACGCCTCGCGCAGCCTCCAATGCGGCATCGAAGCCGGCCGTGTGGGCCTGCACCCAGGCGTGCTCGACGGCGCCGGAGGCGGCCAAGTGGGACAGCAAGCCGGCGAACAGGGCCACGTCGCTGCCCGGTGCCAGCTGCAGATGGAGGTCGGCGTCCTCGCAGGTGGCGGTGCGGCGCGGGTCGATTGCGACCACCCTTGTGCCGCGCCGGGCCCGTGCCGCCTGCAGCCGCTGGAACAGCACCGGATGGCACCAGGCCAGGTTGCTGCCGACCAGCACGACGAGGTCGGCTTGCTCCAGGTCCTCGTAGATGCCGGGCACGATGTCGGCGCCGAAACCGCGGACGTGGCCGGCGACCGAGGAGGCCATGCACAGGCGTGAATTCGTATCGATGTTGCCGCTGCCGATGAAACCTTTCATCAACTTGTTGGCGACATAGTAGTCCTCGGTCAGGCACTGGCCCGACACGTAGAAGGCGACGCTATCCGGCCCGTGTTCGTCGATCGTGCGGCCGAACTGGGCCGCGACACGATCGAGTGCGGCGTCCCAACTGGTGCGCGCGCCGTCCACCACCGGGTGCAGCAAACGGCCGCCGTCCTGCAGCGTCTCGGCCAGTGCGGCGCCCTTGGAGCAGAGCCGGCCGAAATTGGCGGGATGGTCGGGATCGCCGATCACGCGCCCATCCGGAATGGCGATCACGCCGCAGCCCACGCCGCAATAGGGACAGGTGGTGCGGACGCCGTCGGCGGCTGGCTGTTCCGCCATCAGCCGAGCGCGAGCAGAACGCGGCCGTCGCGCACCGTCACCCCGATCCGGTGCACGCAGCCCTCATCCGGCGCCTGCGCCCGGCCGTCCTCGAGACCGATGACCCAGTTGTGCAACGGGCAGGTCACGCTGTGGCCATGCACGATCCCCTGGCTCAACTTGCCGGCCTTGTGCGGGCAGGCGTCGTCGAGCGCGAACACCGCATCGTCCAGCGTGCGGAACAGCGCCACGTCGCCGCGTCCCGTCGCGACCACTCGGGCGCCTTGGCGGGGGATGTCGTCGAGGCCGCACACCTCCATCCAGGCAGCGCCGCCATCCAAGCCGTCCATGCCGCTACTCCGCCGCGACCAGGGTGCGGTACTGCTCGACGTTGCCGCTGTCCGGCGCGCGTTCCTCCCAGGGGTCGAACTGGGCGAAAGACTGCGCGAACAGGAAGCGGCTGTGGAGCGCCCGGCGGTTGGCCGCGTCGGCGACCACCCGCTCCCGCACCCACCCGATGCCGCGCCGCTCGACCCAGGGCGCGGTGCGCTCCAAGTAGCGGGCGTCCTCGCGGTAAAGCTGCAGGAAGGCACCGCAATACTCCAACACCTCGTCCGGTGTCTCGACTTTCGCGAGCGGGTCGGTGGCGCGCAGGTGGATGCCGGCATTGCCGCCGACACTGAGCTCCCAGCCGCTGTCGACGGCGACCACGCCGAAATCCTTGCACGTCGCTTCGGCGCAATTGCGCGGGCAGCCGGATACGGCGAGCTTGACCTTGTGCGGATGCCAGGAGCCCCACGTCATCTTCTCCAACGCGACGCCCATGGCGGTGCTGTCCTGGGTTCCGAACCGGCACCATTCGGAGCCGACGCAGGTTTTGACCGTCCGCAGCGCCTTGCCGTAGGCGTGGCCGCTGACCATCCCGGCCGCGTTGAGGTCACGCCACACGGCCGGCAGATCCTCGCGCTTGACGCCGAGCAGGTCGATGCGCTGGCCACCGGTGATCTTGACTGTGGGGATGGCGAACTTGTCGACCACGTCGGCGATGGCGCGCAGCTCGCGGCTGCTGGTCTGGCCGCCCCACATGCGCGGGATGACGGAATAGGTGCCGTCCTTCTGGATGTTGGCGTGCATGCGCTCGTTGACGAAGCGCGACTGGGCGTCGTCGACGTATTCGCCGGGCCACGCGCACAACAAATAGTAGTTCAGCGCCGGGCGGCACACGTGGCAGCCGTCGCGCTTCACCCAACCCAACCCCTCCATCACCTCGGGGATCGTCTTTAGCTGCTGCGCCACGATCTCGGCCCGGACCGAGTCGTGGCCGAGCGCGGTGCACTTGCACAACGGCTTCTCCCCGGCCGGCGCCTTGTAGCCGTCGCCGAGTGCCATCCCGAGCAGGCCCTCGACCAGCGGCGTGCAGCTGCCGCAGGACGAGGACGCCTTAGTGTGGGCGCGCACCGCATCGAGCGTGGTCAGCCCCTTGCCGGCAATCGCGGCGGTGATCGTGCCCTTGCAGACGCCGTTGCAGCCGCAGATCTCGGCCGTGTCGGCCATCCCCGCCAGGGCCGCGTTCGGGTCGGCGCCGGCCGCGGCCGTCGCCACGTCCTGGCCGAAGATCAGCGTGTCGCGGAGCTCGCCGAGCGGCTTGCCGTCCTTCAGCAGGCCGAAATACCAGCCGCCGTCGCGTGCATCGCCATACAGGACGGCGCCGATCAGCCGGTCGCCTTCCAGCACCAACCGGCGGTAAACGCCACGCGCCGGGTCTCGGAACACGACCTCCTCGCGGTTGACGCCCGGCGCGAAGTCGCCGGCCGAGAACATGTCGATCCCGGTCACTTTCAGCCGGGTCCCGGTGACGCTGCCGGTGTAAGCCGTCTCGGCGACGCCGGTGATCGCGTCGGCGCAGACCTTGGCCATGTCCCAGATCGGCGCCACGAGGCCGTAGGTCAGGCCGCGATGCTCGACGCACTCACCGACCGCGAAGATCGATGGGTCGCTGGTGCGCATCTGGTCGTCCACGACGACGCCGCGCTTCACGTCGAGCCCGGTCGCGGCGCCCAGCTCGATGTTGGGCCGGATGCCCACCGCCATGACGACAAGATCGGCCGGCAGGACGGTCCCGTCCTTCAACTCGACCGCGCTGACCCCGTCTTCGGTGCCGCGCAGCAGCTTGGTGTGGGCGCCGCACAGCACCCGCATGCCGCGGCGTTCGAGGTCAGCCTGCAGCATCGTGCCGGCAGCGGGGTCGAGCTGCCGTTCCATCAGCGTGTCCATGAGATGGACGACTGTTACGTCCATGCCGGCCAGGGCCAGACCGTTCGCCGCCTCGAGCCCGAGCAGGCCGCCGCCGATCACCACCGCGCGGCCGCCCCGCGCGGCCGTGGCCAGCATGGTGTCGACGTCGGCCACGTCGCGGAAGCCGATCACGCCCGGCAGGTCACGACCCACCAGCGGCAGGATGAACGGATTGGAGCCGGTGGCGATCAGCAGCACGTCATAGGGGCGCGTGGTGCCGTGCTCGCCCTGCACCGTCCGCTCCTCGCGGTCCACGTGCCAGACGCGCTCACCGGTGATGAGCTCGATGCCGTTCTGCTCGTACCAGTCGCGAGGGTTGATGACGATCTCGTCGAACGTCTTCTCCCGCGCCAGCACCGGGCTGAGCATGATCCGGTTGTAGTTCGGATGCGGCTCGGCCCCGAACACGGTGATGCTGAACTTGTGCGGGGTGCGGGCGAGGATTGCTTCCACCGTCCGCATCCCGGCCATGCCGTTGCCGACCACCACGAGGCGCAAGCGTGCCGGAACCATCATGTTCATGGAGCGACACTCGCGCAGGCGAAGTTAGGGCCAAGCCGGACGGCGGCAGCCGGTTCAACGATGGATAGGCTCATCTCTCACGCTCCGCGCCGCACCGGGCTGCCCGGCTTGTCGCTGGCCGGCCCGCATTGGCCGCCCGGTCTCGTTACGGCGCGACGATCGCACCTCTCATCGCCATGGCCGTCGTTGGCATGCATGGGACGCCGCCCGGGAGCGCCGGACTGCTGCCGCAACATAGCCGCCAACGGAGGTCCAAGCCAGGCGACAACGCCGGTCAGATGCCACAATCCATGGCGCCCAGACACCAATTGCTCATAAATTGGGCTAATTGCCGACGAATAAGGCAGGCATTGGCGGAAGGGACGCGTGCAGACGAGCGGGATCTGCTTCAAGGCCGAGCGACCGAGCCGCGTCGGCGTAGATGTCGGGACGGTAGGCGGCGACCGCCGCCGTGACGGCGTCCGCCGGCATCGTCCGCCAACGGCCCATCTCCCGCGCCAACCATGCCGCATGCGCCTGGAACGGGACGCCGGCGGCGAAGGCGGCAAACACGGATTGGTCGACCGCGCCGCTCGCGCCGCCCGGCAGCGAGGCGGCAATCAGCGGCGCCGGCACGCCGACCCATTCCGGCCGCGACAGCAGCTCGGCCAAGAAAGCGGACTGCTCCGGCCGATCGCACGCCTGCCCGGCACGCAGCACGGCGCGCACCACGGCCAACGCCGCTGCCGGGTGGGCCGCCGCCCATCCCGCATGCAAGGCGAGACATTTCTCCGGATGGTTGGGCCAGACCGCCGAGGTGACGGCGACGCTCCGCCCTGCCCCGGCGGCTTCCGCCACCGCGCCCCATGGCGCCCCGGCGCAGAACCCGTCGATGCGGCCGGCCGCCAGCGCGTCGGCCATGTCGGCCGGGGGCACCACCGTGAAGGCGACTTCCGTCACCGGATCGATGCCGCCCGCAACCAGGAACCGGCGCAGCAGCAGGTCGTGGGTGGAGAAGGCATGCACCACCGCCAGGTTCAGCCGCGGCGGCATGGCCCGACGCAGGGCCACCGCGGTGTCGTGGAGGGACGCCGGCGTGCCGGACAGGACCGCCTCGGCGAGCGGCCGGGCCAGGGTGATCGCGTTGCCGTTCAGGCTCAGCCCCGCCGGAACGATCAGCGGCGTCGGCGGGCCGCGCAGCCCGAGCACCATCGCGATCGCCAGCGGCGGCAGCATCACCGCCCCATCAATCAGGCCCCAGGCGAGCTTGTCGGCGACATTGGCCCAGGACGGCTCGACGAGGACGTCGACCTCGAGACCCTCGTCGCCGAACAGCCCCGTCGCCTGCGCCAGCACCAGCGGCGCCGCGTCCGTCAGCCGCACCATGCCCAGCCGGACCCGCTCACCTGCCATCGGACGCTCCCAGCAGCTCGGCGGCGATGTCGGCGATGCGCCGGCCCCGGTCCATCGCCTGCCGCCGCAGCCAGCGGTATGCCTCGGGCTCGCTGACGCGGCGGGTGCGCATCAGCACCGCCTTGGCCCGGTCGATGACGGCCCGCTCCTGCAGCCCCTGTTCGGCGCGGCGCAACTCCGCCTCGATCTGACTGAAGCGGCGGAACATGGCGATCGCCGCTTGGATGATCGGCTTGATGTCCGGCAGGCTGGTGCCGACGACGTTGTAGGAGCTGACCCCGGCCTCGATCGCGGCCTCCATGAACGCCGGGTCGTCGCGGTCGACGAACATCACGATCGGGCGCGGATCCCGCCGGGTGACGTGGCGGACGTCGTCGAGCGTGTCACGGTCGGGCCGCTGCATGTCGACGATGACGACGTCGGGGGCGAGCCGGGTGACGGCGTCCAGCAGCGCTTCGCCGGGATCGGGGCGAAGGAGCGCGGTCGCGCCGGCGCCGCGAAGGGCGGTTTCGACCGCCGGCGCGCGATCCGGATCCGCATCGGCCAGGAGCACTCGCAAAAACGCTCCGTCCGATAAAGTTGCGTTGAGCGTTCTGCAACGCATGTGCCAGTGCGTCCAGGCCCGCCGCAGACCCCTTGAACGCGCCGCTCGATGCGCTATTTTCATAACGTTCGCGGTGCCCATCGGGGCCGTGACGAAGACCACCCCGGGGCTGGCTCGCATGGGCAGCTCCAAGATCAGACCTTGCTTCATTGGAGGTTTTTAAATGATGTACGACTTGACCCCCTTGTTCCGTACCGCCATCGGCTTCGACCGCCTCGCGCGGCTGGTCGATAACGCCCAGGCCGCGCCTGCGGCATCGTCCTACCCGCCCTACAACATCGAGAAGACGGGTGAAGACAGCTACCGCCTGACGATGGCGGTGGCAGGGTTCAGCCCCGACGACATCGAGATGGTCGTGCGTGACAACACGCTCGTCATCACCGGGCGGACCCAGGCCGAGGAGCAGCAGGGCGAGATCCTGTATCGCGGCATCGCCGGCCGTCCGTTCGAGCGTCGCTTCGTGCTTGCCGACCACATCCAGGTCGATGGCGCGGACCTGCAGAACGGGTTGCTGCATGTCGGCCTGAAGCGGATCGTCCCCGAGGCGCTGAAGCCGCGCCGCATCGCCATCGGCAGCAACGGCGCGACCCCGCGCCCGGTGCTGGCGAACGACGCCGAGGCGCACAGCAAGGCCGCGTAACCGCGCAGCCTGGCGAGAACGGAGGGGCCGGAGCGATCCGGCCCCTTTTTCGTTGAGATGGTTGGGCGTCTAGCCCGGCGTGCGGAAGAAGCCGTGCGCGGCGTCGAGCGTGGCCCGCTTGCGGGTGATTTCCGCCTCGGCGCGCTCGATCTCGGTGCGCAGGCGGGCAATGTAGGCCTGCAGCTCGTCGATGCCGAGCCGATCGAGCGGCGGCGTTGCCACCAGTTGCGGCGCCGGCCGCGGCCCTTCGTCGTCGTGCATCGTCCTGTGCTCCGGGATATTGGCTGCCCCGCATCATCGCGGGTGACGAACCCTTGACCCGTTCGAGCCGCCGGGTCCATATCCGACCGATCCATTACAACTTGAAGCGCTTCGCCCGGCCGCTCTTCCGACCCGCGGAGCCAGGACAGGAACCCATGGCCCTCCCGTTGATGCCGAAAGCCACTGCCGTCTGGCTGATCGAGAAAACCGCGCTGACGTTCACGCAAATCGCCGATTTCTGCGGCATGCACCCGCTCGAAGTGCAGGCGATTGCCGATGGCGAGGTCGCGCAGGGCATCGTCGGCTACGACCCGGTTGCCAATGTCCAGGTCACCGCGGAGGAGATCAAGCGCTGCGAGGCGGACCCGAATGGCCGGCTGAAGCTGATTCCGCCGTCCAACCCGGTGAACAAGCGCGGCAAGGGCGCGCGTTACACCCCGGTCGCCAAGCGCAACGACCGCCCGGACGCCATCGCCTTCGTGTTGCGCAACTTCCCGCAGCTGAGTGAGGCGCAAGTCATCAAGCTGCTAGGCACCACCAAGGATACCATCGCCAAGGTGCGCGACCGCACGCATTGGAACAGCGCCAACATCAAGCCGCGCGACCCGGTCATCCTGGGGCTCTGCAGTCAGTCGGACCTGAATGCGATGGTGCAAGCCGCCAACGACCGCCTGGTGCGCGAGGGACATGCCGTCCCGGTGCCGCCGCCGCCCGAGACCGAAGAAGCCGCCTAGTCCGGCGCCTGGAGCCGTCCAGGGCCGGCGGCGCCGCGGCGAAAGGTGGGCCGATCCCACCTGCCGCCGCGATGGTTCAATCGGCGGGTCAGCCGTTCTGCAGCCGCTCCATCTCGTCCTTCAGCCGCAGCTTCTCGAGCTTCATCCGCGACAGCTCCTGCGCATCGGGTTGGGGCCGCCGGTCTTCCGCGTTGATCCGGTCTTCCAACGTGGCGTGACGGCCCTTCAGGCTATCGATGCGCGCTTGCAGGCTCATGGAACCTCCTTCCCAGGGTCGGGGCATGTGCACAGCCGCACGGCGACCGTGCGATGGAACGATACCCTGGGATAATCTGGCATTGCTACGGCAATTCACGGCGAGGGCGGCGGGTGACGTTCACCGCCGGCCCATGGTAAACAGCTGCCATGTTGACCGACCGCGATTCACTGCTGCGCCAGCTCCACGAACTCCGCAGCGAGCATCGCGATCTCGACACTGTGATCGCGCGCTTGGCCGAGGGCGGCACCGACCAGCTGCACATGCAGCGTCTCAAGAAGCGCAAGTTGTTGCTAAAAGACGAAATCTCGTGGCTCGAGAGCCGCTTGATCCCGGACAATATCGCTTGAGCGATGTGCCGCCGCTGGTCGGCATCATCATGGGCAGCCAGTCCGACTGGCCGACGCTGCAGCACACCGCCGAGACGCTTGCCCGGCTGGAGGTGCCGCACGAGTGCCGGGTGGTGTCGGCGCACCGCACGCCGGATCGCCTGGCGGACTATGCCAAGTCGGCGCGCAGCCGCGGCCTGCGCGTGATCGTCGCCGGCGCGGGCGGCGCCGCGCACTTGCCCGGCATGTGTGCCGCATGGACCGCGTTGCCCGTGTTGGGCGTGCCGGTGGAAAGCCACGCCATGCGCGGGCAAGACAGCCTGCTCAGCATCGTGCAGATGCCGGCGGGCATTCCGGTCGGCACCTTGGCGATCGGCCGCGCCGGCGCCGTCAACGCCGGGCTGCTGGCGGCGGCGATCCTGGCCGGCACCGACCCCGCGCTCGCCGAGCGGCTCGATGCGTTCCGCGCGGCGCAGACCGCGTCCGTGCCTGAGTCCCCCGCCGTCTCGTGAGCGGACACGCGGACGCCGGCCTCCCCCCCAACGCCACCATCGGCATCATCGGCGGCGGCCAGCTCGGCCGCATGTCGGCGATGGCCGCCGCACGCCTCGGCTATCGCTGCCACATCCTGAGCCCGGAACCCGACAGCCCGGCTGCACAGGTCTCGGCCGCCAGCACGGTCGCCGACTACGAGGATCCGGAGGCGCTGCGCCGGTTCGCCGGCGCCGTGAACGTGATCACGTTCGAGTTCGAGAACGTCAGCGCCGCCGGGCTCGACCTCCTGGCGTCGCTGCGTCCGGTCCGCCCGTCACCCGACGTGCTGCGGATCAGCCAGGACCGGGTGGCCGAGAAGTCGTTCCTGCGCGATGCGGGGGTGCCGACGGCGCCCTGGCGGGAGGTCGGCGGCCGCGAGGCGCTGCTGGCTGCCGTGGAGGCGCTGCGGCTGCCGGCCGTGCTGAAAACCACCCGCGGCGGCTATGACGGCAAGGGCCAGGCCGTGCTGCGCGACGCCGCCGACATCGAGGCCGCCTGGGCCGAGCTGGGCGGTCGCCCGCTCGTGCTCGAAGGCTTCGTCGACTATGCGTGCGAGATCAGCGTCGTGGTCGCGCGCGGCGCCGATGGCGGCGGCTCGCTGTTCGACGCGGTCGAGAACCGGCATCGCGACGGCATCCTCGATCTGACACTGGCGCCGGCACGGGTGGCGCCGGCCACCGCGGCCGAGGCGGCGCGCGTGGCGTGGCGGGTGGCGGAGAATCTCGGGCTGGTCGGCGTGCTGGCGGTCGAGATGTTCGTCGACCGGCGGGGCCGCGTGCTGGTCAACGAGATCGCGCCGCGCCCGCACAACTCCGGCCACTGGACCATCGAGGCGTGCCCGGCCAGTCAGTTCGAGCTGCATATCCGGGCCGTCGCCGGCCTGCCGCTGCCGCCGGGGCTGCGGCATGCCGACGCGGTCATGAAGAACCTGGTCGGACCCGAGGAAACCGCGCTTTGGCCGGCGATCGTCGCGACCCCGGGTTTGATCCCGCACCTCTACGGCAAGGCCGAGGCCAGGCCGGGCCGCAAGATGGGACATGTCACCCGGCTGTTTCCGCGCGACACGCTGCCGGACGACGCGACGGTGATGGCAGCGCTCGGCTGCGCGGCGCCGCGCTGAGCGGCCGCGCCTTGCGGTGGTCCGGCGCGGGTGCGATTGTCCGGCCACCGTCGAACGCCCCGGCCGGGGGCAAGCGCAAGAGGACCGCATGGCCAAGATCAAGGTGAAGACCCCCGTTGTCGAGCTGGACGGCGACGAGATGACGCGGATTATTTGGGGCTTCATCAAGGACAAGCTGATCCTCCCTTATCTCGATATCGATCTCAAGTATTACGACCTCGGCATCGAATACCGCGACAAGACCGACGACCAGGTGACGGTCGACAGCGCCAACGCCATCCGCCAGTACGGGGTCGGCGTGAAATGCGCGACGATCACGCCCGATGAGGCGCGCGTGACCGAGTTCGGCTTGAAGAAGATGTGGCGCAGCCCGAACGGCACCATCCGCAACATCCTCGACGGCACCATCTTCCGCGAGCCGATTATCTGCAGCAACGTGCCGCGCCTGGTGCCGCATTGGTCCAAGCCGATCGTCATCGGCCGCCACGCCTATGGCGACATCTACCGCGCGACCGAAACCAAGATCCCCGGGCCCGGCAAGGTGACGCTGCAATACCATCCGGCCGACGGCGGCGAACCGTGGGTCATGGACGTGTTCGACTTCAAAGGCCCGGGCGTGGCCATGGGAATGCACAACACCAAGGCGTCCATTGAAGGATTCGCCCGGGCGAGCTTCAACTACGGCCTCGCGCGCAAGTATCCGGTCTATCTCTCGACCAAGAACACCATCCTCAAGGCCTATGACGGCATGTTCAAGGACGTGTTCCAGGATGTATTCGACGCCGAGTTCAAGTCGCGCTTCGAGGCATCCGGCCTGACCTACGAGCACCGCTTGATCGACGACATGGTGGCGAGCGCGCTGAAGTGGGAAGGCGGCTACGTCTGGGCCTGCAAGAACTACGACGGCGACGTCCAAAGCGACATCGTGGCGCAAGGCTTCGGCAGCCTTGGGCTGATGACCTCGGTCCTCATGAGCCCGGACGGCAACACGGTTGAGAGCGAGGCGGCGCACGGCACGGTGACGCGGCATTTCCGCGAGCACCAAAAGGGCCGCGAAACCAGCACCAATCCGATCGCCTCCATCTTCGCCTGGACCCGCGGCATCGCTTATCGCGGGCGCTTCGACGACACCCCCGACGTGACCGCCTTCGCCGAGACGCTGGAACGGGTCTGCATCGAGACGGTGGAAAGCGGGCAGATGACGAAGGATCTCGCGAGCCTGATCGGCAAGCAACAGCCCTGGCTCAACACCCAGACCTTCCTCGACACGATCGATGCAAACCTGAAAACCGCGATGGGCTTGTCGAAGGCGGCCTGACCGGACGCCGGGGCTTCGAACCAGGTTTGCTACCCCGGCGCGCACCGGGCCGGGAACGCAGCAGTAAGGGGGAAACACCATGGACGGTTTGCAGGGTTTGAAGGACTACCCGCTCGCGCGCCGCGGCATGCTGATGTCCGGCCTGATCAGCGGCTTCACGCTGGCGACGACACGGGTGGAGGCGCAGGCGATCCACACCGATGCGACCGGGATCGACGCCGGCGAGACCAAGGTGCCGGTCGCCGACGGCTCGCTCCCGGCTTATTACGCGCGGCCGGACGGCGCCGGGCCGTTCCCGGTCGTGGTGGTGATCGAGGAGATCTTCGGCGTCCACGAATACATCAAGGACACCTGCCGCCGCTTGGCCAAGCTGGGCTACTTGGCGGTGGCACCGGAGTTGTATGCGCGGATCGCCGACCTATCCAAGATGACGGACGCGAGCGTGATCGTGCGCGACGTCATCAGCAAGGCGCCCGACGACCAGATGCTGCGTGACCTCGACAGCGCGGCGCAGTGGGCCGGCGCGAACAAGGGCGACTTGGCGCGGATGGGCGTCACCGGGTTCTGCCGCGGCGGGCGCGACACATGGTTCTTCGCCGCGCATAACCCGCAGTTGAAGGCGGCGGTTGCGTGGTACGGGCCGATCGGCGGTCAGACTAGCCCGATCCAGCCCAAGACCACGATGGACATCGCCGCCGAACTCAAGTGCCCGCTGCTGGGCCTGTATGGGCAACAGGATACCGGGATCGCCGTGGCCGACGTCGAAGCGGCGGCGGCAAAGGCCCGTGCGGCCGGCAAGATCGTCGACATCGTCGTCTACCCCGACGCGCCGCATGGATTCCACGCCGACTACCGCCCCAGCTACCGCAAGGCCGACGCCGAGAACGGCTGGGCGCGCATGCAGGCCTGGTTCAAGCAGCACGGCGTGGCATAGCCGGACCTGGCGGGCGCCGCGCTCAGGCGGCCAAGGCGTTCCGGACCGCGGACAGGGCGGCGTCGGCCTGACCCGCGTCCGGGCCGCCCGCCTGCGCCAGGTCGGGCCGTCCGCCGCCGCCTTTGCCGCCCATGGCCGCGCTGGCAGCGCGCACCAAGTCCACCGCGTTGAAGCGGGGCACGAGATCGGGGCTGACCCGGACCACGACGCTGGCCTTGCCGTCCGCGGTTGACACGGCGGCCACCACGCCGCTGCCGATGCCGGTCCCGATCGCTTCGGCCATGCTCTTGAGGTCCCGCGCCGGGATGTCGCCGAGGTTGCGCGCTGCCAGCTTGACGTCGCCGATCATCTCCACCTCGGTCGCCGCCGCACCGCCCGTGGCGAGCTTCTTCTGCAGCTCGGCAACCTGCCGCTCCAGCCGACGCCGATCCTCCTGCAACGCGGAGATCCGCTCCGGCACCTCGGCCGGCTGTGCCCGCAGCAACGCGGCCGCCTCGGCGAGGCGCCGGTCGCTGTCCAGCATGGCGGCCACCGCCGCCGCTCCGGTGACCGCCTCGATCCGGCGCACGCCGGCGCTGACGCCGCCTTCGCCAACGATGCGGAACAATCCGATGTCGCCGGTCCGCCCGACATGCGTGCCGCCGCAGAGCTCGACCGAATAGGCCTGGCCGCCGGCGCCACGTTCACCCATCGAGACGACGCGAACCTCGTCGCCATATTTCTCGCCGAACAGCGCCATCGCGCCTTCGGCGACGGCGGCGTCGGGGCTCATTAAGCGGGTGGTCACCTCGGTGTTGCCGCGGATCTCGGCATTCACGGCCGCCTCAACCGCGGCGAGGTCGTCGCGCCCGATCGGGGTTGGCTGGCTCACGTCGAAGCGGAGCCGGTCCGGCGCGTTCAAGCTGCCTTTCTGGGTGACGTGGTTGCCCAGCCGCTGACGCAAGGCGGCGTGCAGCAGGTGGGTGGCGCTGTGGTGCGAGCGGATTGCGGACCGGCGGGCGTGATCGACGGCCGCCTGCACCGGCTGGCCGACCCGGACCGTGCCGGCCTCGACCGTGCCGAGATGCACGAACAGATCGCCCAGCCGTTTCTGGGTATCGTCGATCGCGATCACCATCCCCTCAGCGCCGCTGATCCGGCCGGCGTCGCCGACTTGGCCGCCGCTTTCCGCGTAGAACGGCGTCTGGTTCAGCAGCAGGGCAACGCGCGTGCCAGGCCCGGCCGCTTCGGCCTGATCGCCGTCCACCACCAGGGCCGTGACCTCGCCCTCGGCCGCCTCGGTCGCGTAGCCGAGGAACTCGGTCGCCCCGAGCCGCTCGTGCAGGTCGAACCACACGCGTTCGGTCGCGGCATCGCCGGTGCCGGCCCAGGCCGCCCGCGCCCGCGTTTGCTGCTCGGCCATCGCCGCCTCGAACCCGGCGACGTCCACCGCGCGGCCCTGCTCGCGAAGCGCATCCTGGGTCAGGTCGAGCGGAAAGCCGAACGTGTCGTAAAGCTTGAACGCGGTCGCGCCGGGCAGCGTCTCGGTCGCGCCGAGGCGGCCGGTCGCGTCGGCGAGCAGGCCGAGGCCGCGGTCCAGCATCGCCTTGAACCGGTCCTCCTCGAGCCGCATCGTTTCCCGGATCGACGCCTCCGCCCGGGACAGTTCGGGGTAGGCCGCGCCCATCTGACGAACCAGGGCGGGAACCAGCGTGTGGAACACGGCGTCCTTGGTGGCCATCATGTGCAAATGCCGCATGGCCCGGCGCATGATGCGCCGAAGAACGTAGCCGCGACCGTCCTTGGACGGCAGCACCCCGTCGGCAATCAGGAACGCCGTGCTGCGCAGGTGATCGGCGACGACACGGTGGCTGGTCTTGAATGGGCCGTCCGGCGCTTGTCCGGTCGCCTCGGCACTCGCGAGGATCAGCGCGCGGAAGGTGTCGGTGTCGTAGTTGTCGTGCTTGCCTTGCAGAATGGCGGCAAAGCGCTCGAGCCCGAGCCCGGTGTCGATCGAGGGCCGCGGCAATGCGTTCCGCGTGCCGGGCGGCCCCTCCTCGAACTGCATGAATACGAGGTTCCAGATTTCTATGAACCGGTCACCGTCCTCCTCGGGACTGCCCGGCGGCCCGCCCGGGATGGACGGGCCATGATCGTAGAAGATCTCCGAGCATGGGCCGCAGGGGCCGGTATCGCCCATGCGCCAGAAATTGTCCGACGTGCCGATACGGATGATGCGGTCATCGGGCAAACCGGCGACCTTGCGCCACAACGCTGCGGCGTCGTCGTCATCGGCGTAGACGGTGACGAGGAGCTTGTCCTTCGGCAAGGCGAAGTCGCGGGTGAGCAGCGTCCAGGCAAGTTCGATCGCAACCGGCTTGAAATAGTCGCCGAAGCTGAAGTTCCCGAGCATCTCGAAAAACGTATGATGACGAGCAGTGTAACCGACGTTGTCGAGGTCGTTATGCTTGCCGCCGGCGCGCACGCATTTCTGCGCCGTTGCTGCCCGGCTATAGGATCGGCGCTCCTGTCCGGTAAACAGGTTTTTGAACTGCACCATGCCGCTGTTCGTGAACAGCAGCGTCGGGTCGTTGAGCGGCACGAGCGGGCTGCTCGGCACGACCGTGTGGTCATGGCGGCCGAAATACTCGAGGAAGGTGGCGCGGATATCGTTGCTGGAAGCCATGGTGGCGTGCGGGTGTCCTCGGCGACGGAGCGAAATCGTGCCTGTGCGTAGCGCAGGCACGATCGGCTGTCATCAAGACCCTTGGGACTGCGCCGCCAGGCGGGGTGGCGCGGCCTAGTGGCTCTTGCCGCGCCCGGTCTTCTTCTGCAACTCGTCGATCTTGAGCGACGCGTCGGCTTTGGACAGTGACGGGTCGAACTCCTCCCCTGCCTCTTCGCTCAGCGTCTTGAGGTAGCTCGCTTGGGCACCGGTCATGGTTTCGTTGCCGGTAGTCCAATCGTGCGGGTCTTTTTCAGTGTTCGACGGCTCCGCCTGCTCGTGCACTGGGGTCTTCGGGTTGTCTGTCATGCCGGGGGAAACGCGGGATGTCCCGGTTTTGTTCCAGACCAGGTCGCGTGGTAAGCTGTTCGTTACCGGCGGTATGGAAGCGGCAGCAACCGCGCCACCGCCACGCGGCGCATCCCGACCACGGTGTTGACGATGACGCCGGCGTCCGGATCGAAATCGATGAGATTCTCCCGGCACGCGCCGCAGGGCGGCACGACCGCGATCTCGCGGACGCTTTCGTCCGGCTTCGGGTGCCGCACCGCGACCGCGAGTTCGATCGTGCCGTCACCGTCCATCACCGCGCGGCCGAGTGCGATGGCCTCAGCGCAGATCGATAGCCGCCCCACCGTCGCCCCGAGGTGGATGCCGGTCCAGATCCGGCCGTCCCGGCTTCGGATGGCGGCGGCCACCGTATGCCAGAACGGCCGGTAATGCTTGAGCAGGACAGCGCGGGCAGCCTCGATCAGGTCGTGATCTGCGGGCGTCAGCGGGATTGCCCCGGGCAGTTCGGGCGCGGGGACGTCGTCAAACATCAATCGGCCGCGTCGGCCTCCTCGTCCGCGACCGGCGCCAGCATCGTGTTCGCGACGACGCCTGACTGATCGCGTACCTTCTTTTCGATCGAGTTGGCCATTTCGGGGTGGTCACGCAAAAACTGCTTGGCGTTCTCACGGCCTTGCCCGATCCGGGTGCTGTCGTAGCTGAACCAGGCGCCGGACTTCTCAACCACGTTCGCCTTCACGCCCAAGTCGATCAACTCGCCAACCTTGCTGATGCCCTCGCCATACATGATGTCGAACTCGACCTGGCGGAACGGCGGCGCCAGCTTGTTCTTGACCACCTTGACCCGCGTCTGATTGCCGACGACGTCCTCACGCTCCTTGATCTGCCCGATGCGGCGGATTTCCATCCGGATTGAAGCGTAGAACTTGAGCGCGTTGCCGCCGGTCGTGGTTTCGGGGTTACCGAACATCACGCCGATCTTGAGCCTGATCTGGTTGAGGAAGATCAGCATCGTGTTCGATTTCGAGACGCTGCCGGTAAGCTTTCGCAGCGCTTGGCTCATCAAGCGCGCATGCAAGCCGACATGGGTGTCGCCCATTTCGCCCTCGAGCTCGGCGCGCGGGACCAATGCCGCGACGCTGTCGACGACGACCACGTCGATCGCCCCAGACCGCACCAGGGTGTCGCAGATCTCCAGCGCTTGCTCCCCGCCATCCGGCTGGCTGAGCAGGAGGTTGTCGACGTCGACACCCAGTTTCCGCGCGTAGATCGGGTCGAGCGCATGCTCCGCGTCGATAAACGCGCAGGTCCCTCCCCGGCGCTGCGCCTCGGCAATGGCGTGCAGAGCGAGGGTCGTCTTGCCCGAGCTTTCTGGTCCGTACAGTTCGATGATGCGGCCGCGGGGCAAGCCGCCGATGCCGAGCGCGAGATCGAGCCCGAGCGACCCGGACGGGATCGTCGCGATCTGTTGGTCGCCCGCCTTGGCGCCCATGCGCATGATCGAGCCCTTGCCGAAGGCTCGCTCAATCTGTGTTAACGCGGCGTCGAGCGCCTTGCTCTTCTCCATGCCTGGCCCCTGTTCTGCGGCATTGCTCCGCCGCCCTTGTGTTGCATCGTAACCGGACGCCGCCAACCTGACCACGACCATATTGTTATCCTCAACCTGCCCGCATGAGAGCGCGAGATTACAAAGTCACCTTACGTTCCATGTTTTCCACAGGCAAGAACAAAACTAGAACTGGAACTCGGAGTGGAACGAACGGCTCGAGTGGCTGAGTCTCGCCGGCTACGGCTGGCGCGTTGGGGCGAGCCCGCGCAGGCGCCACACGTATGCGATCACCTCCGCAACCAGCCGGAAATGTTCGGCCGGCACTTCGGTGTCGAGCGGCACCAGGTAGAGCGCACGGGCCAGCGGGGGATTTGGCACCAGCGGCACGCCCGCTCGCTCCGCGGCTTCGCGGATCCGTGCTGCGACATCATCGACGCCTTTGGCCACCACCCGGGGCGCGCCATTGCCGCCACGCTCATAGGCCAACGCCACCGCATAATGGGTCGGATTGGTGATCACGACGGTCGCCTTTGCCACGGCGGCGATCATACGGCGCCGCGCTCGGTTCTGCCGAAGCTGGCGCAGGCGCTGCTTGACGTGCGGGTCGCCGTCCGCCTCCCGCGCTTCCTGACGCAAGTCTTCCCGGCTCATGCGCAAGCGCTGCAGGAAACGCCAACGGGTCCAGCCGGCATCGAGCACGGCAAGGCCGACCTGGGTCGCAACCACCAAGAGGGCGATGTGAACGATGATTTGCCAAACCCGGTTGGCCAGCGTTGCCGGGCTCCAGAACAGCTCGCCGGTCAGGTCGGAGACGTTCGATCCGAGCGCCGACCACACCGCCCAAGCGAACAGGACGAGCTTGCCGACCGCCTTGACGCCTTCGACAGCGCTCGACGGGCCGAACACGCGTTTTAACCCGCGCCTGGGATCGAGCCGTGCCGGGTCCGGCATCAATGCCTTGCCATGCACAAGAAACCCGGTCTGCAACAGCACGGCGGCGCTGCTGCCGAGAATGACGAGGGCGGCAAGCGGCCCGGTCACGGACATCCAAGCGACCGCACCCTGCCGCAAGGCGGCGTCCGGCGACGCCCCGAGGTCGACGAACATGTTGCGCAACCGCACCGCGAAGCCCGGGATCAACGCGGGTACGCCGATGACCATCACGAGGACCGCAGCGCCCAAAGCGGCGGCGACCACCAGCTCGCGCGAGAGCGGCGCCTGGCCTTCGTCGCGTGCCCGCTGCCGCCGCCGCTCGCTCGGCGCTTGTGTCCGATCTTCGGCCTCGGACATTCCTCAGAGGCCGGGCAGCACGGCCCAAGCTGCCGCCACGGACTGCAACCAGGTCGAGGTGAGCGGTGCGGCGAGCAAGCCGACCATTGCCAGACCGCCCAGGATCTGGCCAGGCGTTGCCGCCGTGAACACCTGCAGCTGCGGCACCAATCGCGCCAGCAAGCCGAGGCTTGCCTGCACGACCAGGCTCGCCAGGACGAACGGCGCCGCGAGCCGGAGCGCGAGGCCGAGCGACGCCGAGGCGGCTTCCTGGATGGTTTCCACCATTGTTCCGGCCGGCAGCACGCCACCCGGCGCGATCAAATCGTAGCTTCCGGCCAGCGCCTCGAGCGGCAGCGAGTAGAGCCCTGTCGACAGCACGGTGACCGTAGCCAGCAGGCCGAACAGGCGAGCCAAGGCGGATGATTGCCCGCCAAGGGCGGGGTCGGGCTGGAGCACGCTGCTCAAGCCGACCATCGTTGATACGAGGGCGCCGGCCATCGACAGGGCCATGACCGGCAGCCGGGCAAGCCAACCCAGCATCGCTCCCGTCAGCAGTTCGGCCGCAATCATCGCGGCGCCGTCCCAACCGCCCGGAACCTCGGCGACGCGGTCCGACACGACGGGAAGCAACAGGAGGCTTACCGCAAGCGCCAGTCCGGCCCGGACAATCGCCGGCGGCTCGGTTTCGCCCAGACCCGGCAGCAGCATCACGACCATGCTGGCCCGGCTCAGCACGAGGCCGAACGCGAAGGCAAGGCCGGGCAGGCTTGCGACCATCTGCTCGTCTGTCATGTGGGACGCAGCGGGCTCATAACCCGCCGACACTCACCAGCCGGTCCATCAGCCGATGGGCGAACTCAGTCAGCTGCCCGGTCATGAACGGCCCCAACAGCATCAGCGTCGCGCCCGTGACCGCGACCTTCGGCAGGAAGACGAGCGTGGGCTCGTTGATTTGCGTGACCGCTTGCAGCAACGAGATGATCAGGCCGACCACCAGCGTCGCGACAAGCAACGGGCCACCCAGTTTCAGCGTCAGCCACATGGCGTCCCGCATGGCGCTTGCGGCATCCATCTCGGTCATATCGGCATCCGCATCACGTCTTGATACGCTTGGACAACCTTGTCCCGGATGGCGACCGCGGATTGCAGCGCCAATTCGGCCCGCGACACCGCCGTCGCCACCTCGGTGAAATTGCCCCCGCCGGCAATCGCCGTGACGGCTTGGACGTCGGCTTGCCGCCCCGTCTCGACCACTCCTTCGAGGGCGCGCGCCAGGGTGGCGCCGAACCCCGTATCCGTGCCGCTGCCCGCAGACGTGCGCGCGTAGGCCTGCGCCGCCCCGGACGGCGTGACGGTGAGAAGCGGACTGCTCACTTCAGCAAGCCGATCGTCCGGGTCAACATGCTGCGCGTCGCCTCGAGGACGTTCAGATTGGCGCTGTAGCTCCGCTGGGCTTCGCGCATGTCCATCACTTCGATGAAGCTGTTCACGTTGGACGTGCGGACATAGCCCTGCGCATCGGCCGCCGGGTGCGACGGATCAAAGCGCTGCGGCAACGGGCTTTGATCGGGCGCGATCCGCTTCACGCGCACCACGTCGGTGCCGAGCGCGTGGTCGACCCGGTTTTCGAAGGTGACCAGCTTCCGGCGATAGCCGTCGGCTCCCGGCGTGGATCCCGTGGTGTCCTGGTTGGCCAGGTTCTCCGCAATCACGCGCAGGCGGACCGTTTGCGCGTCCATTCCGCGCGCCGAGACGGCCAAAGCTTTGCTGATGTCCATGGCTATCCTCCACGCCCGAGCACGAGACGGAACATGCCCTGGTAGCCGTGAACGATGTTGAGCGTCAGCTCCTGCAAGGTGGAGGTATCGGCGACCTTGCCCAGCTGCTCCTCGATCGAGACGCTGTTGCCGGCAATGGCCCGTTCGGCCGGTTTCACCGAACCCGCGCGGGGCGCGGCGGCCGAGACCTGCAAATGCTTCGGCGACGTCGTCGCGAGGCTTTCGTTGACCAGGCTCGAGAACGGCGACAAGTCACTGGCCTGGAAGCCCGGTGTGTTCGCGTTGGCGACGTTCCGGGCCAGCAGCTGCTGCCTGTGGTCGGCCCAGGCCAACCGCTGCTCTGCCAGGCGGAACAAGCCGATATCGGTCGGATCCATACGGCGCTCCTGCATGTGATCCGATCATGCAGGGAAATCGTTAGCAAAACCCTTACAGGACGTCCCGGCACACGCCGGGCGCTTCAAAGATGGCGCGACAGGAAGGCAGCCACCGCCCGGTAAACCCGCGCCCTGTCGTCCGCTCGCACGAAGCCATGCCCGGCGTAATCGAACACCTCGAAGCTGACCGGACGCTGCCGCTCACGCAATGCGGCGACGATCTGCTCGCTCTCGCCGATACCCACGCGCGGGTCTCGCGTCCCATGCAGGACGAGCAGCGGCACCGCGATCCGATCGACGTGGCGGATCGGCGAAATGCGATCGAACAGCGCCCGGTGCCGCACCGGATCGCCATACTCGGCCGCACGATGCGCCCGCCGCCATGGTCCGGTCGCGGCCAGCAGAGTTTCAAAGTCGGCGATGCCGTAGAAGTCGATCGCGCAGCGCCAAAGGTCAGGGTACTCGGTCACCGCCGCTAGAACCATGTAGCCGCCGTAGGACTGGCCCATCACGGCGATCCGGTCCGGATCGATGCCGGGTTGCCCGGCAAGCCACCGCCGGCCAGCCGCCAGGTCATGCACGCTGTCGAGCCGCCGTTCGACGTCGTCAGCGTCCATTACCGCGCGGCCATAACCGGTGCTGCCGCGCACGTTGGGCATCAGCACCGCGTAGCCTTGGGTCAGCAGCGCCTGCATGTCGGGCCGGAAGTTGCCGCGTGCTTGCGACGCCGGGCCGCCGTGGACCCAAATCACCGCCGGCCAACCCGCGGCCGGCGCCTCGCCGTCCGGGAGCGCCAGCCAGCCGGGCACGGCCATCCCGTCCAGGCCGCTCCACCCGACCAGCTCGAACGGCCGTAACGGCAGATCGCACGGCGGCTCCCACACCGGCCGGGCAACGCTGCCGTCCCACACCCACAGCCCAGACGGGCGGGTCGGCGTCGACAACGCGAAGGCCAGGCGCGAACCGTCGGACGACCAGGCCAGGTCCGACACGACCCCGGCCGGCAGGGGAATGACGGGCCGCTCGCCGCCGCGCGAACCGCACCGCAGCACCGAATAGCCGCGGTCGTTCTCCACCGTCGCCAGAACGCCGGCGCCGGACAGTGCCCACGCATCGACGTCGCGCCCCTCGGTCCCGGCTGCGTGTGTGGTCGCGCCGGTCGCCGGGTCGATCTGGCAGAGCGCCATGAAACCGTTCACCTCGACGAGGCCCAGCAGCACGTCGCCGTCCCAGCGCAAGCTGGCGAACCGCGTCGGGCGCCGGCACGGCACGGGCGTTGCCTGACCTTCGAGCGAGACCACGAATGGCCGCTGGTCGCCGGTGCTGCGGTCCTGCATGACCAGCACGCGATCGGCGCCTTTCGTCCAGCCGCCGGCGCTGGCCTCGTGCGTTCCGTTCATCAGCCGCACACGCTCGCCGGTCGCAACCGTCAACGCCACGAGGTCGAAGTGCGCCGGGTCCCGATCGTTGGTCGTGAGGGTGATCTGCGTGCCGTCCGGCGACCAGGCGCCGAAGCCATGGATAGCGGTCGGATTGTCGGTCAGCGGCCTTCTTTCGTCGCCGTCCCACAGCCAAAGTTGGTGGCGTTCGTCGCCACCCGCATCGATCGCGTAGATCAACCGGTCGTCGTTCGGCGCCCTTCGCACCAGGCTCACCTTCTCATCATGGTCGGTCAGCACGCGAGAGCTGCCGTCATCAAGGTTGAGCGCCCAAAGCTGGGCGGTGCCGCTGCCGCGGAGGTGGAACAGCGTCCGTCCGTCCAGGCTGAAGGCGGGCGCCGAAGCGCCTTCGATGGACGCGTAAGTCACGGGATCTTGCATGGGTCGGCTATACGCCGCTCGGACAACGTTGAAAAATCACCTTGCCGACTCACGTGCAGACCGCGAGAACAGGTGTTCCATGGATCTGCTGCAAAAGCTCGAGGTGCTGGCCGACGCTGCCAAGTATGACGCGTCCTGCGCGTCGAGCGGTACGGCCAAGCGCAGTTCGGCAGGCGAGACGACGGGTGTCGGCAGCACTGAAGGCATGGGCATCTGCCATGCCTACGCCCCTGACGGCCGCTGCATCAGCTTGTTGAAGATCCTGCTCACCAATAGCTGCATTTACGACTGCCTATATTGCATCAATCGCCGCAGCAGCGGCGTGCAGCGGGCGCGGTTCACACCGGAAGAGGTCGTGACGCTTACCTTGGGGTTTTATCGCCGCAACTGCATCGAGGGATTGTTCCTCAGCTCCGGCATCATCAAGAACCCCGATTATACGATGGAGCAGGTCATCCGGGTCGCCCGCCTATTGCGCGAGGAGCATGGGTTTCGCGGCTACATCCACCTCAAGACGATCCCCGACGCGTCTCCCGAGCTGCTGGCCGAGGCCGGGCGGTGGGCCGACCGGCTCAGCATCAACGTTGAGCTGCCGACCGAAGCGAGCCTCGGCCGCCTCGCACCCGAAAAGGACATGCCTGGCATCCGCCGGACCATGGGTCGCATGCGGCTGAAGATCGACGAGGCGCGGGCGGAGAAGCGGGCGCCGCGGTTTGCGCCCGCCGGACAAAGCACGCAGATGATCATCGGCGCCGACAGCAGCAGCGACCGCGACATCCTGGCGCTCAGCACGAACCTCTACGGTAATTATGGCCTGAAACGCGTCTACTACTCGGCCTTCAGCCCCATCCCCGACGCCAGCAGCGCGCTGCCGTCGCAAAAGGCGCCGTTGGTTCGCGAGCACCGTCTGTATCAGGCCGATTGGCTCATGCGGTTCTATGAATTCGAGGCGAAGGAACTGGCGCTCGACGCCGGCGGGAACCTCGATCTGTCCATCGATCCGAAATTGGCGTGGGCGCTGCAGCACCGCGACAAGTTCCCGGTCGACCTCAACACAGCCACGCGGGAGCAGATGCTGCGCATTCCGGGCTTGGGCGTGAAGTCCGTCACGCGCCTTCTGCAGGCACGGCGGCATCGCCGCTTGCGGATGGACGATTTGGCCCGGTTGCAATTGCCGATCACCAAGATTGCCCCGTTCGTCGTCGTTGCCGACCACACCCCCGGCGCAAGCCTCGACAGCGCGGCGTTGCAGCGGCGGCTGACACCGAAGCCGGTGCAACAGGACCTATTCGCGTAAGCTCGCAAACCCCGGTTTTCCCGCGACGTTCATCCGCGATGCATGCGACCATCCTCGCCCATGAAGTCGACTGGGACACCTGGCGCGCCGCGGCCCGCCGGTTGGCCCTCGACAACGTGCCGCCGGAAGAAACGACGTGGTCGGTCGGCCACCCCGACGACCTGTTCGGCGACACGGCGGCCGAGCCGCCGCCCGCGGCGTCGCCCGGAACGTTCACGGTGCCGCGGGCCCTTGTCGCCTTGGCCGAAACGGTCATCCAGCATAGCGACCCGGAGCGCTTCGCCCTGCTCTATCGCCTCATTTGGCGGGCGCATGGCGGCGAAAAGCACCTGCTCGAGATCACCACTGACCCCGACGTCCACCGGGCCAATCGCCTTGCGCAGTCCGTGCGGCGCGATACCCACAAGATGCGCGCCTTCGTGCGCTTCCGCGAGGTCGCCGACCCCGCTGGAACGCGTTACGTGAGCTGGTTCGAGCCCGACCACTACATCGTCGAAGCCAACGGGCCATTTTTCGTGCGCCGTTTCGCCACCATGACGTGGTCGATCCTGACCCCATACCGCAGCGCCCATTGGAACGGCGAGCAGCTCAGCTTCGCGGCCGGCGCCAGCAAGGCCGACATCCCCGACGACGACCGGCTCGAGGCATACTGGCGCGCCTATTACAGCAGCATCTTTAACCCCGCCCGGCTCAAGATCTCTGCCATGCGGTCGGAGATGCCGAAGAAGTATTGGCGCAACCTGCCCGAGGCCGCCGCCATCCCCGATCTCATTCGCAATGCTGCCAGCCGCACGGAAACCATGATCGACCAACCGCACTTCTCCCCCGCCAAGCCCGCACGCCCGGCGCCGGCCGCGACGCCCTTGCTGGAGCCGACCCCGTCGCTGCAGCAAGCCGCCGCCGCCATCCACGAGTGCCGGCGCTGCGAGCTATGGCAGCCCGCGACCCAACCGGTGTTCGGCGAAGGTCCGCCGGGCGCGCGCATCATGTTCGTCGGCGAGCAGCCCGGCGACCAGGAGGACCTTGCCGGCCGCCCATTCGTTGGACCGGCCGGGCAATTGTTCGACCGCGCCATGGCCGAGGCCGAGTTCGACCGGACGCAGGTCTACGTCACCAATGCCGTCAAGCACTTCAAGTTCGTCCCACGCGGCAAGCGCCGCATCCATGAAAAGCCGGGCACCACGGAAATCGTGGCCTGCAAGTTCTGGCTGGATCTGGAACGGGCCGAAATTAAGCCTGCCGTGACGGTGATGATGGGCGCCACGGCGGCCCGGGCGGTGCTCGGCCGCACCGTCACGATCACGCGCGAACGGGGCCGCCCGTTGCCGCTCGACGGCAACCGCACCGGCTTCGTCACCGTGCACCCGAGCTACCTGTTGCGCCTGCCCGACGAGGCTGCGAAGGCGCGCGAGTACCAGGCGTTCGTTCAAGACCTACGCTCGATCAAGGCCCTGGTGGCGTAGCCGGCCGGCTGACTGCACCGGCGCCGGCCGGATCCGCTCAGTGCCGGCCGAAGCCGCGGAAGCCACCCCCGTGGAAGCCGCCCCCGCCGTGAAACCCCCCGTCCCGAAAGCCGTAGCCGCCGCGGAAGCCGAAGCCATCATGAAAGCCATAGCCGCCGCGATAACCATGGAAGCCGCGGAACCCGCCGTAACGGCCGAAATAGCCAACGCCGAAGTAACCGCCATAAAGGAACGGGTAATAGTCACCGTATCCAAGGTAGACCGGATAGGGATCGTAGTAGGCGTAGGCGACCGAGACGTCGGGCTCGATCGGCTGGACGATGTTGTAGCGGGCAGCCATGCATTGCAGGTAAACCGTGCCGGGTGTCGCCGCCGGCTGCGGCGGCGTGCCGGCCGGCTGCGCAATGTCCGCGTTCGATGGTGACGCCTGGGGCGCCCGGCTGTCGACGGCCGGCGCGCTGTCCCGGCCGGGCAATGCGGGTTCCGGCGGCCCGGGCGGATGCGCGGCGAGCCCGCGGCAGGCGGTGTCGTCGGCCTGGAAATCGGCCGTGGTTTTGGTCGGCCCGGGATAGGCCACCAGCAACGGCGGCGGCGGCGGCGGTGGCGTCGCGCATCCACCAAGCGCCACCAACACTGTGGCGGCAATAACGTATCCCTCGCTTCGCATCGACGTGCCCACCCTGGAACTGCTCGCCCGCCCCGAGAATCCCGGTGCTCGGCTGAACATCCATTAGATAAGCGGTCGCCGCACGCTCACCACGTCGCGCCACCCAGCCGCCGGTCACAGCGCCGTGACGTAGGGTCGGACCATACGTCGCGACCAACGTGCGAGCGAATTCGCTCCGTGTTCACCGTTTCTTCACCGGCCCGGCACTATGACGATGGCGCAATCAACGGGCGGATTTGCTCAATGCGGCTCTGGTTTCCCACGAACGTCAGCACTCGCATCGCGCTCGCGCTCTTGGTGCTGGGCGGCGTCGCCTTTTCCGGCGCGACCGTCACCTACCTTGGTGCCGAAACGCAAGCGGACCGTGTCCAGGCATTGGTGCGGGTCGCGGCCATCCCGGCAGGCATCGAGCGTCTGCGCGCCGGCATCTACGCCGTCGTCATGGAAAGCCGAGGTCTCTATATTTCGCGGGACCAGGCACAGGCCAAACGCTTCGCGGACGGTCTGCGCGGCCACCTCGCCGTGGTCGAGGCGGAATGGCAGCGCTTGCGCGCCAACCTGCCGCCGAGCGAACCCGGGCGCGTGGACAAGCTCGACAGCGCGGTGCGCGAGTTCGTCAGGATGCGAGCCGATCTCGCCCGCGTCGGCGTCGAGGAAGGCGCCGTGGCCGCCGGACTTCTGGGCAACAACGACGCCAACCGGTCTGCCCGCGAGAACTTCACCAACGGACTGGATGAGTTCGCCATTACCACCGCCCGCGCCGTCGAGCGCCTGCAGGAGGAAACGCTGACCGCCGGTCGTCGCGCGGCGCAGCTGCTCCTGACGGTGACCGCCGTGTCCGTGTCGATCGTGCTCGCTTTGACGCTCTGGCTCACCCGACGCACCATCAGCATGCCGCTACGTCGGCTCGACGCCGCGCTCGGGCATATGGCGGCCGGTGAGATGGACCGCGTCGACATCCCGAACGTCACCACTGGCGAGATCGGCGCGATCTGCACCGCCGCGAACCGCTTCCTCGAAACGCTGCAGCGCAACCGACAGCTCGAACGCGATCAAGCGCTCGAACAGCTGGCCAGGGAACGCCGTCAAGCGGCCATGAACGCCCACACGCAGGATTTCGGCAACTCGATCTCGGGCGCCATGGTCGGTTTCATGTCGGCCTCCTCCGCCTTGCAAGCCGCCGCCGAAGAGGTTGCGCAGAACGCACACCAGAGTCGGTCCAGCGCGTCCAGCACCGTCGACGGCGCCATGCAATCGACCCGCGACCTCAACGGCGTCGCTGCCGCGGCCGAGCAGATGGCAACCAGCATCGCCGATATCAGCCAGCAGCTCGAGCAAGTGACGCAGTCGGTGGCGTCGGCGGTCGATCGGGCCGCCAAGACGAACGGAGCCGTCGTCGGGCTATCCGAGGTCGCCGACCAGATCGGCGCCATCGTCGGCATCATCGCCGGCGTCGCCAAGCAGACCAACCTGCTTGCCCTGAACGCAACCATCGAAGCGGCCCGGGCGGGCGAGGCAGGCCGCGGCTTCGCCGTGGTGGCCGGCGAGGTGAAGCTGCTGGCCGCGCAGACCACGCAAGCGACCGAGCAGATCGCTAGCAACGTCGCCGCCATCCGCACCATCACCGGCGACGCGGTGGACGCGGTTCGCGACGTCGGCCAAGCGATCTCGCGGGTCAGCACGCTGGCGAACTCGATTGCGGTCGCGGTCGAGCAGCAGACGGCCGCAACACGCGAGATCGCGATGAGCGTGCAAAGCGTTACCGCGACCACTTCCGACGGCGCCGCGGCGATGGGCAACGTCCTTTCGATTGCGACCAGGACGGACGCCAGCAGCGCGGTCGCACTCCGGTCCGCCAAGGAGATCCGGGTGACCGCGGAAGCCTTGCAGGGCGACGTGATCGACTTTCTCGACGCGATCTCGAGCGGCAGCGAAACCGAGCGGCGGCGTTACGAGCGGGTGCCGGTCGAGAACACGTGGACAGATCTGCGCATCGCCGACCGGCCGGCCGTGTCCGTCGCCGTCGTCGACATCTGCCGCGGCGGCATGTCGGTTCTGCACGCCGACGAGGAACGCGTCGGCAGCGACCTCGAAGTCACGTTGCCCGGCGGCGGTTGGGTCCGGGGCCGCGTCGCCCGCAACGCCGGCGGCAGGCTCGGGATCGCCTTTCGCCAGGACAAAGCAAGCCTCGCCACGATCGATGCTGCGCTCAACTCGATATACGCCCGCACGCTGCCGCTCGCGTCCTAGTGCCCATCCCGTGCCGAGAGGCTCAGGGACAGCGCCCCGAGCTAGATCGGGTTGTGGCAACGCGACGGCAGCAAACGGCCCGGCGCGACGTCCAGATCAGGGTTGGCCGACAACCCGCGTCAGGCCAATGACCGAACGTTCCTCGCCACGCAGCGAATGCGGGGCGCTCACCTAGAGGTCAGCATAACCGCCGTGCATTGATGCGCGAAAGCGTTGGCGTCCCGTAGGGGATTCGAACCCCTGTTACCGCCGTGAGAGGGCGGTGTCCTAGGCCTCTAGACGAACGGGACGTCGTGCCGCGGCGTGCCTGGGATCGCCGTCGGAGGCGCGTGGATAAGCGGTCGGCCGCACGAGTTCAACCCCCTTTCTTGCCAAGCCGCTCCCGCGCGGCAGCCCGGCGGCCACTGCGGCAGGCGTCGGAACAGAAGCGGACCTCGGGCCAGTTGGCCGCCCACTTGCGGCGCCAGCTGAACGGCCGGCCACAGGCGGCGCAGATCTTTTGCGGGAGGTCCGCCTTGCTGCGCGCCATCACGGAGCGCCCTCTTTCGCCAGCAGCTGGACCCGCCCCAGCACCCGCCCGCCTTTGGTGTCCACCAACACCACCCGGTCCGGCCCGCCGCCGCCAAGCTGCAGCGCCAAGCGGTCCGGCGCCAGGGCGCTGCCGACGATGCGCGTGCCGGCAGGTTCGTCCAGCAGCACACTGGCAATCGGACCGCTTGCGGGCGAGATACGGGACACGAGGGTCACGCCGATCACGGCGACCCCCGCCACGATCAGGACGCCCATGCCGATCACCAAGGCTTTCAACGCCAGCACTTCGTATTCCTCGTGAACGACGGGCCTGAACCGATCCCCAACCCGGTCGAAATCGTCGCCGGGGCGGACGCTGCCGGAATGCGCACCGACCGGTTCTTGTCCGACAGCATGACCCGGCTGGCAAGTGGAGGCGCCGGAACGGCCGCTGCGCCGGAGCAGACGATCGAGGTGACGTCGCGGACGCGGGTCAAGGCGCTGATCCTCGGCGGCGGGGTGCTGCGCGACGGCGTGGCGCTGCGGAACCCCTCCGAACCGGTGCGGCCCGGCACCCGGTTCACGGTGCAACTGCCCGCCCTGATGCCGGCGCGGCCGCTGCCCCAAGTCATCCCATTCGACATCCTATTCGAAGATCCGGACCTGATCGTCCTAGACAAGCCCGCCGGCTTGGTCGTCCATCCGGCCCCCGGGAACGAGGACGGCACGCTGGTCAACGCACTCCTGGCGCACTGCGGCGACGAGCTGCCGGGCATCGGCGGTGAGCGGCGGCCCGGCATCGTGCACCGGCTCGACAAGGACACGTCCGGCGTGATGGTGGTCGCCAAGACCGACGCGGCGCTGGCCAAGCTGTCGGCGATGTTTGCCGCGCGTGACTTGGACCGCCAT
This sequence comes from uncultured Alphaproteobacteria bacterium, assembly GCA_963752225.1. Lineage (GTDB taxonomy): Bacteria > Pseudomonadota > Alphaproteobacteria > Acetobacterales > Acetobacteraceae > JBBROS01. Next base: position 1,415,358 of record CAVVXS010000007.1, read on the forward strand.
TACCTAGCGGTCGCCTGGGGCGTGCCGTCGCCCGCCGCCGGCACCGTCGAGGGAGCCATCGGTCGCGACCCGCGCGACCGTAAGCGCATGGCCATCGTCACTCGGGGCGGCAAAACGGCGCTGACCCACTACGCCACGCAGCGCGCCTGGACGCCGGCCGCGAGCCTGCTTTCCGTCGTGCTCGCGACGGGGCGGACCCACCAGATCCGCGTCCACCTGTCGAGCATCGGACACCCGTTGGTCGGCGATCCCGTCTACCTGCGCCGCACCCCCGCAACCGCCCGCGACCTTCCGCCGACGGTCCGCGGCGCTCTGCTCGACTTTCCCCGCCAAGCACTGCACGCGGCCAGCCTCGGTTTCGACCATCCGCGCACCGGGCGCCGCCTGCACTTCGAAACCGCGCTGCCGGCCGACATGGCCGAGCTGATCGCCACGCTCGGCTGAAGCAACCGCAAGAGTTGCAACAAGTCTTGACAGGACCAGTCAGGTCCGGTATAGACACGCTGTTCGGTGTCGCTGGGCGTGCGCACCGGTGTCCAGTCCAGGGTCTCGTCGCTTCGGGATAGTCTCTGGGACGTGATGGACGATCCCGCGCCTGTCAGGTGGTTTACCGCAACCGACCGCTCTGTTGGGCCGTATGGACGGCAGAGACGTCATCGTCGAACGTGAGGGCCTAATCTATGGCTGCTGCTATCGTGAATGTAGCCCCCGAGGGCAATCTTTCTCGCTATCTGCAAGAAATTCGTAAGTTCCCAATGCTGGCGCCCGAGGAGGAACTCGCGCTGTCACGCAAGTGGCGCGACACCGAGGACCAGGCTGCCGCGCATAAGCTCGTCACCTCGCACCTTCGCCTGGTGGCCAAGATCGCCATGGGTTATCGCGGATACGGCTTGCCGGTCGGCGAGCTCATCAGCGAAGGCAACGTCGGCATGATGCAGGCGGTCAAGCGCTTCGACCCGGACCGTGGCTTCCGCCTCGCGACCTACGCGATGTGGTGGATCCGCGCCGCGATCCAGGAATACATCCTGCACAGTTGGTCGCTGGTGAAGATGGGCACCACGGCAGCGCAGAAGAAGCTGTTCTTCAACCTGCGCCGCCTGAAGGGCCAGATGCAGGCGATCGAGGACGGTGATCTGCAGCCTGAGCAAGTGGCGAAGATCGCCCGCATGCTCGACGTGCCGGAGCAGGACGTCGTCAGCATGAACCGGCGCTTGGCCGCGCCTGACAACAGCCTGAATGCCCCCGTCCGCGCCGACAGCGAGGGTGAGTGGCAGGATTGGCTGGTCGACGACGGCGAGAGTCAGGAAGTCGTGCTGGCGGATCAGCAGGAGATGTCGGGACGCAAGGCCCTCCTGAACGGCGCGCTCAAGACCCTCAACGAGCGGGAGCGCCACATCCTGATCGAGCGCCGGTTGAAAGATAACCCGACGACGCTCGAGGATTTGAGCCAGCAGTACAACATCTCCCGCGAGCGGGTGCGGCAGATCGAGGTGCGGGCGTTCGAGAAGTTGCAGAAGGCGATGAAGACCCAGATCGCCGAGCAGCGTCAGGCGAGCGCCCGCCTCGCCGCCTGAGACGGCAGTCGTAAGCAAAGGCCCTCTCTCCAAACCGGAGGAGGGCCTTTTGCTTGTGTGTCGGGGACGAAGCGGCCGCCGTCCTTAGATCACTAACTCGATCAGGAACGGCCCTGACCGGGCATTCGCCTGCTCGAATAGGTCGCCGAACGCGTCCAGCGTTTCGGCCCGCGCCGCCTCGACGCCCATCCCGGCTGCCAGGTTCAGCCAGTCGAGATCGGGATTGCCGAGATCCATCATGTCGGCGGCTGTCCGCCCGGGGTTGGCGCCGACGCCCCGGTACTCTCCCAGCAGGATCGCGTATTTGCGGTTGGACAGGATCACGGTCGTGACGTCCAAGCGCTCCCGCGCCTGCGTCCAGAGACCCTGGAGCGTGTACATCGCCGAACCGTCCGCTTGCAGGTTCACCACGCGGCGGCCCGGCGCCCCAACCGCGGCGCCGGTGGCGAGCGGGATCCCGCACCCGATCGCCCCACCGGTGATCTGCAGCCAGTCATGCGGCGCCGCATCCTGGGTCGCCGGGAACAAGGCCCGCCCGAAGCTGACGCTCTCGTCCGCCACGATCGCCCCCTCCGGCAGCAACGCCCCGAGTTGCTGGGCGAACCCTTCGGGTGTCGCTGCCCCGCGCACCCGCTCAGGCGGGACCCCCGTGGCTGGCGGCGCCAGCCGCGCGCCAAGCGCCTCGGCCAGCCGCCGGAGCGCGTCGAGTGGTTCCTGTTCCGGCCGGGTCAGCACGTGCAAGGCGCAGTCGGGCGGTGCCATCCGCCCGGGCTTGCCCGGGTAGGCGAAGAAACCGACCGGCGCCCCCGCCCCGACCAGCACGATGTGCTTCAAACCGGCCAACGCCGCCACGGCCTGGTCGACGGGATACGGCACCCGCTCGATCGAGGGACGCCCGGCCCCCCGCTCGATCCGGGCGTTGCTGGTCTGCGCCAGCATGCGCGCGCCGCTGGCCGCCGCAATCGCCTGCGCCACGCCGAGCGCCTCGGCCCGCAGCGCGCGGCCGCCAAGCAGCACCAGCGCCGGCTCACCGGAGCGGAGCGCCCGAGCGGCGTCCTCGATGGCGCCGGGCGCCGCGTGCGGCGTCGGCGCCGGCGGCAGCATGCCGGCGACGGTCCCACCCTCGTCCCAACACGTGTCCGACGGCAGGATCAGCGTCGCCGGGCCGCCCGGCGCCGCTTGCGCGGCCTGCACCGCTGCGGCGCAATCGGCACCGACCGTGTCGGCGCGCGCCGCCGTGCGAGTCCAGACCGACACGCCGCGCGCGAACCCCTCCGTGTCCGCTGTGAGGGGCGCATCGAGCGGCCGATGGTTTGTCGCCTGGTCGCCGACCAGGTTGACGATCGGCGTCCGCGCACGCCGTGCATTGTGCAAATTGGCCAACCCATTCGCCAATCCCGGGCCGCAATGCAGCAGGGTGCAGGCCGGCCGGTCCGTCATCCGTGCGTAGCCGTCCGCGGCGCCGGTCACGACGTTCTCCTGCAGACCGAGGATGCAGCGCATCCCCGGCACCCGGTCGAGCGCCGCGACGAAATGCATCTCCGACGTCCCGGGGTTGGCAAAACACGTGTCGACCCCGCACGCCAGAAGAGTGCGCACCAGGCTTTCGGCTCCGTTCATCTCATCCTCACGTCAGCGGCCGGAAAACCTGCGCGCGCATGCGGCGGTTGGCAAGGCGCGCACCCTTCTCTACCCATGCCGGACAAGACGGAGGACGACCGCGGGCATGACCACCATCATCTATCCCGAACGCATGTACCCGGACGACGAACACGAGCGTCGCATCTTCGGCGGCGCCGCAACCGTCGTTATGCGCGACCACGACACAGTGTCGCAGCTCAGCGACGCGGATTGTCAGTCGGTCAACGGACTGATGATCTTCCGGCAGTACGTCACCGACGCCGACATGGCACGGATGCCCAACCTGCGCGCGATCGTGCGGATGGGCGTCGGCTACGACCGGCTCGACCGCGAAGCCGCCGCACGTCGGAACATCATCATCTGCAACGTGCCCGATTACGGCACCACCGAGGTCGCCGACCACGCCATCGCCCTCATGCTGGCGCTGCGCCGGGCACTGCTGCTGCATCACGACGCGCTGCGCGACGGACCGCCGGACGGCTGGTGGGCGACCCGCACCCCGCTGCTCCGCCGCAGCAGCGCACAGACGTTCGGGGTGATCGGGCTCGGCCGCATCGGTTCGGCCGCGGCACTACGGGCCAAGGCACTGGGCATGCGGGTCGTGTTCTACGACCCCTACCGCCCGAACGGCGCCGACCTGGCGCTCGGCATCGGACGCGCCGACGATCTGCATGCGCTGCTGCGGCAATCCGACGTGGTGTCGATGCACCTGCCGCAAACGCCGGAGTCGATCGGCATGATGGGCGCGGCCGAATTCGCCGCCATGCCGGAAGGCGCGGTGTTCATCGACACCGCGCGCGGCACCAACATGGACGTAGACGCGCTGTACGACGCGCTGCGCAGCGATCACCTGGCCGGCGCCGGACTCGACGTGCTGCCGGTGGAGCCGCCACGCGAGCCGATCCCCCGCCTGCTCGCCGCATACCGGGCGCGGGAGCCCTGGCTGCTGGGCCGCCTGCTGATCACGCCCCACTCCGCCTATCTCACGCCCGAGGCGCATCTCGACATCCGCATCAAGTCGGCCGAGACGATGCGGGCGGCGCTGCTGAGCAACCGGCCGCAGAACATCATCCTCCCCACCGACTATTAGCCCGCCCGCCCTCACGATCCTGGTCGGCGCGCCGGTCATGCGCCTGGCCGCGTGGACGGTGCCGTGCGCGCTACTGCCGGGCCACTGACCCGTCCGTGGCACCGCGCGCGCAACAAGGCCCTGCCGTTGACACCCATGCACACTCATCCCACCCTTGCCGTCGCCGAACGGCCAATCAGGAACGCTCCGATGCCAGACCACGCCACGAACGGCGCCGCGCCGACCCTCCGCAGCCGCCGCTGGTTCGATAACCCAGCCAATCCAGGGATGACCGCGCTCTACCTCGAGCGCTACATGAACTTCGGCCTGACCCGTGAGGAGCTGCAATCGGGCAAGCCCATCATCGGCATCGCCCAGACCGGCTCCGACCTTTCGCCGTGCAACCGGCACCTCGTGGCGCTCGCCAGCCGAGTGCGCGACGGCATCCGCGACAGCGGCGGCATTCCGCTCGAATTCCCGATCCACCCGATCCAGGAGACCGGCAAGCGCCCGACCGCGGCGCTCGACCGCAACCTCGCCTATCTCAGCCTGGTGGAAGTGCTGCACGGCTACCCGATTGACGGCGTCGTGCTCACCGGCGGGTGCGACAAGACGGTGCCGGCGGTGCTGATGGGGGCGGCGACGGTGAACATTCCGGCGATCCTGCTGTCGGGCGGGCCGATGCTGGACGGCTGGTACAATGGGCGGCTCGCCGGGTCGGGCACGATCGTCTGGGAGGCGCGCAAGCTGCTCAGCGAGGAGAAGATCGACTACGCGCAGTTCATCGACATGGTGGCGGCGTCGGCGTCCTCGGTCGGGCATTGCAACACCATGGGCACCGCGCTCAGCATGAACAGCCTGGCGGAGGTGCTCGGCATGTCGCTGCCGGGCTGCGCCGCCATCCCCGGGCCGCACAAGGAGCGCGGCTGGATGTCGTATCACACCGGCCGCCGGATCGTCGGCATGGTGCACGAGAACCTGCGCCCGTCCGACATCATGACCAAGCAGGCGTTCGAGAACGCGGTCGTCGCGGCAACGGCGCTGGGCGCTTCGTCGAACTGCCCGATCTCCATGATCGCCATCGCCCGGCACATGGGCGTCGACCACACGCTGGACGACTGGCAGCGGCTCGGCGCCGACATTCCGCTGCTGACCGACGTGCAGCCGGCCGGGCGGTTCCTGGGCGAGGGCTTCTTCCGCGCCGGCGGCGTGCCGAACGTGATGCGCGAGCTGCTGGCGGCCGGCAAGCTGCATCCCGGCGTCATGACCTGCACCGGCCGCACGCTGGAAGAGAACCTGGCCGGGCCGGGCGTGCCGGTCGACCGCGAGGTGATCCGCGCCTATGGGGAGCCGATGAAGGAGAAAGCCGGGTTTGCCGTCCTGTCCGGCAATTTCTTCGACGGCGCCGTGATGAAGTTGAGCGTGATCGACCCCGAGTTCCGCAGCCGTTTCCTGTCCGACCCCGAGCATCCGAACGTGTTCGAAGGCGACGCCGTGGTGTTCGAGGGGCCCGAGGACTATCACGACCGCATCGAGGACCCGGCACTTGGCGTGACCGACCGGAGCATCCTGATCATCCGCAACTGCGGCCCGGTCGGTTATCCCGGCGGCGCCGAGGTCGTGAACATGCAGCCGCCCGCCTCGCTGCTGAAGGCGGGGGTGCACACCTTGCCGACGCTCGGCGACGGCCGCCAGTCGGGCACTTCGGGCAGCCCGAGCATCCTGAACGTCGCCCCCGAATCCGTGGTCGGCGGCGGCCTCGCCTTGCTGCATACCGGCGACAAGATCCGCATCGACCTCAACAGCCGCAAGGTGGACGTGCTGATCCCCGACAGCGAACTGGCCGCGCGCCGGGCCAAGTGGACGGCGCCCGTGCTGGAACACAAGACCCCCTGGGAGGAGATCAGCCGCAGCATGGTGGGCCAGCACAATACCGGCGCCTGCCTGGAGCCGGCGACGCTCTACCTGAACATCATCGAGACGCGCGGCGAGAGCCGAGACAACCACTAATCGGAGGACACCGGCATGTCCGGACGCTTGGCGGGCAAGACCGCCTTCATCACCGCCGCCGCCCAAGGCATCGGACGCGCATCGGCGCTGGCCTATGCGGCGGAAGGCGCCACCGTCATCGCCACCGACATCAACGAGGGCAAGCTCGCGGAGCTCGGCCATGGCATCCAGACGCACCGGATGGACGCGACCGACACCGCCGACGTCCAGCGGGTGCTGGGCGCGGCGGGGCCGATCGACGTCCTGTTCAACTGCGCCGGCTTCGTGCACCAGGGTACCATCCTTGACAGCACCGACGCCGATTGGGACTTCGCCTTCGCGCTGAACGTTCGCAGCATGGTCAGCACTATACGCGTCGTTCTTCCCGGCATGGTCGAACGCGGACGCGGCTCCATCATCAACATGTCAAGCGGCGCCAGCAGCATCAAGGGCGCGCCCAACCGCTGCGTCTACGGCACCAGCAAGGCGGCGGTCATCGGCCTGACGAAATCGGTCGCCGCCGACTTCGTGAAGTCGGGCGTGCGCTGCAACGCGATCTGCCCCGGCACCGTGCAGACGCCGAGCCTCGACGACCGGATCGCCGCCAATGCCGCGGTTGCCGGGTCGGTGGACAAGGCGCGGTCCGACTTCATCGCCCGCCAAGCCATGGGCCGGCTCGGCTCGCCCGAGGAGATCGCGGCCCTGGCCGTATACCTCGGCTCCGACGAGACGCAGTTCATCACCGGCCAGACCATTGTCATCGACGGCGGCTGGACGCTGTAGCGACTGTCACCGTCGGGATTGACCGGACCATCCCTGCGGTGGTGTTGCCCTCGCCGCAGGCGACTGAGGAACGGGCGCTGACAGGGCGGGAGACCGGTCGCGCGTGGATGACCCGGTCGAGCCCGGCCATGAGGACGACCAGGTAGTTGCCGCAGCAGGCCAAGGATCAGGGAGAAACCAATGAAATTGTTACGCGTAGGCCAGCCGGGCGCCGAAAAGCCGGCCATGATGGCGCCGGACGGGACCCTCCGTGACCTGTCCGCCCACTTGCCCGATTTCACCGGCGAGGCGCTCTCTCCGGCCGGACTGGCCAAGCTCGCTGCCCTCGACCCGTCCAGCCTGCCGACGATCGCCGAAGGGCGCATCGGCCCCTGCGTGCCGCGTCCGGTGAATTTCGTCTGCATCGGCCTCAACTACGCCGACCACGCCGCCGAGACCGGGGCGCCGATCCCGAAGGAGCCGATCATCTTCCTGAAATCGCTCGGCGCCTTCCAAGGGCCCAACGACGACGTCCGCATCCCGCGCGGCGCGACCAAGACCGACTGGGAGGTCGAGCTCGCGATCGTCATCGGCCAGAAGGCGAGCTACGTGCCGGAGAACCAAGCGATGGACTACGTCGCCGGTTATTGCGTGGTGAACGACGTCAGCGAGCGCGAGTACCAGATCGAGCGCGGCGGCACCTGGGACAAGGGCAAGGGCTGCGACACGTTCGGCCCGACCGGTCCCTGGCTGGTGACCAAGGACGAGGTTGCCGACGTGGACAACCTGCACATGTGGCTCGAGATCGACGGCGAGCGCGTGCAGGACGGCAGCACGAAAACCATGATCTTCAACGTGCCCAAGCTGGTCAGCTACACCAGCCACTTCATGACCCTGCACCCCGGCGACATCATCAGCACCGGCACCCCGCCCGGCGTCGGGCTCGGCATGAAGCCGCCCCGCTTCCTCAAGGGCGGCGAGACGATGAAGCTCGGGATCGAAGGCCTTGGCGAGCAAACGCAGAAGGTGCTCGCGGCGTGATCCCCGCCCTCTCCCGCAGCCGGGAGAGGGCCATCCCGCTCCTGCTTGCGGCGGCGCTGCTTCCCGTTTCCGCCCGTGCCGAGGAGCCCGGCACCGTCACCACCCACGCAACCGCCCGCGACCGCCTCGCCAACACCTTCGCGGACGTACTGCTCGGCGTCGAGGCACATGGCCGGACGCTTGCCGACGTGCAGGGCGCACTGTCGGCGAGTTCGAGCCGGCTGACCACCTTCCTCAGCGGCAACGGAGCCGAGCGCACTCGCACCGAATCGGTCCAAGTGCAGCCCGACCTCGACCCCAACGCCACGCGCGGCCAGCCGCCGCGGATCGTCGGCTATTCCGGTCAGGTCACGGTCGCGTTCGGGATCGCACCGGACAAGCTCGGCCCGGTCCTGAGCGGGGCGCTCGCCAACGGCGCCAACACCGTCGACGGGACCACGCTGCATCCCCGCGAGGCGGAGCTGGACGCCGCCCGCCGTCGGCTCGCGACCGAGGCGACGCGGGTCGCGCTGGAGCAAGCGAGCGCCGTGGCCGAAGCCGCGGGACGACGGCTCGGCGCCGCTCGTTCGATCACCGTCGATCCGGCGCCGGGGTTCGCACCACGTCCGGGCCTGATGCGGGCCGCCGCCGCGCCGATGCCCGCCGGAGCGCCGATCTCGACCGTGGGGGGCGACAGCGAGGTGACCGCCAGCGTCACCGTGACGATGGCGCTAATCGAACCCTGAGCCGCAGCTCGGCCGCCGTCACCCCGTCCGCCCGCAGCGCGCGCAGAGCCGGTGCGTTGTCGCGCTTGGCCAGCCGCCGCCCATCCGCGCCCAGCAGCAAGGGATGGTGCGCGTAGCCGGGCTCCGGCCAACCCAGCAGCGCCTGCAGCAGCCGATGCACGGCGGTCGCCGGCCGCAAATCCACGGCCCGGGTGACCAGCGTCACGCCCTGCACGGCGTCGTCGTGGGTGACGCAAAGGTGGTAGCTGGCCGGCGCGTCCTTGCGCCCCAGCACGACGTCGCCGAACGCCCCGGGGTCGCAGGGCAACCGCCCTTCCCCGTCCTCGTGGAACGAGAGCGGGCCGGTCCGGCCGAGCGCCGCATGCATGTCGAGCCGCCACGCATGCGGAAGCTTGGCCGCGAGGCGCTCGGCCCGCTCGACCGCCCCGAGCCGGCGGCAGAGTCCGGGATAGAGCGGCGTGCCGTCGGGACCGTGCGGCGCATGGCCGGACGCCACCACCTCACGGGCGATCTCGGCCCGGGTGCAGAAACACGGATAAAGCAGGCCGTCGCCTTCCAACCGCCGCAGCACGGCCGCGTACTCGTCCAGGTGCTCCGACTGGATCCGCACCGGCCCGTCCCAGCAAAGCCCGAGCCAGGCCAGGTCCTCGGCGATCGCGGCGGCGTATTCGGGGCGGCAGCGGCCGGGGTCGATGTCCTCGATCCGAAGCAGGAAGCGCCCGCCGGCAGCCCGCGCGCGTTGCCAGGCGAACAGCGCCGAGGCAGCGTGGCCCTCGTGCAGGAAGCCGGTGGGGCTCGGCGCGAAACGGGTGGTGGGGGTCATGCGATGCTGAACGTGCTGCGCTGGGGCGCGACCGACAAGGCCGGGCTGCTGGTGGTGATGTGCCATGGGGTCGGCGCCGACGCGTCGCAGATGGAGGTGTTCGTCGACGCCTGGGCGCCATCCCTGCCCGGCGCCGCCTTTCTCGCTCCGGACGCGCCCGAGCCGTTCGATTTCGACCCGGCCTCGTTCCAATGGTTCAGCCTCGCCGACCGCACGCCCGCCGTGCTGGACGCAGGCGCACGGCGGGCGGCGCCGCTGCTCAACGCCGCCGTGGACGCGGAGTGCGCCCGGCTCGGGCTGCCGGCGGCGCGGGTGGCGCTGGCCGGGTTCAGCCAGGGCGCCATGATGGTGCTGCATGCCGGGCTGCGCCGGCGACCGCCACCTGGCGCCATCCTGGCCTATGCCGGCGCCATGCTCGACACCCCCGACCTGGCCCGCGACCTGTCAGGGGCGCCGCCGGTCCTGCTGGTGCACGGCGAGGCCGACGACGTCGTGCCGTTCGCGCGCGGACCTGCGGCGGCCGAGTCGCTGCACCGGCTCGGCGTACCGGTCGAGACCTGCTGGTGTCCGGGAACCGGCCATTACGTGGACGAGATGGGCCTGCAGGCCGGTGCTGCGGCGCTGCGGCGGCTGCTGGCCGCCGGCGATGAGTGACCAAGCGATGACATGAGCCCGGCCCGCTTGCCCCTGTTAGGGCGCAGTGCAATAAGACTCATGGTTTCGGCGGCACACAACTGGTGGCTCGTCTTTGGCTTTCGCCTCCAGGGTGGCGTCTCCGGCACGAAGGAGCGCGCATTGCCCGACGGCGGTCTGCATTTTCCTGCGCTAGTCCTTAATGCGGACTTCCGGCCGCTGTCGTACTTCCCGTTGTCGGTGTGGTCGTGGCAGGACGCGGTCAAGGCGGTGTTCCTCGACCGGGTATCGGTGCTGAGCGAATACGACGACGAAGTGCACTCGCCGAGCATGTCGATGCGGCTGCCGAGCGTGATCGCGCTGAAGGACTACATCCCGGCCGCGCGGCGCCCGGCCTTCACCCGGTTCAACGTGTTCCTGCGCGACGCCTTCAGCTGCCAGTATTGCGGCGACCGCTTTCCGACCTTCGACCTCACGTTCGACCACGTCATCCCGCGCAGCCGCGGCGGCCGCACCACTTGGGAGAACGTTGTCACCGCGTGCGGCGGCTGCAACCTGCGGAAGGGCAGCAAGCTGCCGCGGGAATGCCACATGCACCCGCGGCAGCGGCCGATCCAGCCCTCGACCTGGGAGCTGCAGGAGAACGGCCGCGCCTTCCCGCCCAACTACCTGCACGAGAGCTGGCGCGACTACCTGTATTGGGACAGCGTGCTGGAAAGCTGACGCGAACCGGCGGGCCGAACTACCGCAGCACGGCCGACATCGATGCGGCCGGAACCGCCTCGGCGGCCGGCACCCTCCCCGTGAGCTCAGACAAGATGGCCCGGCCATGGCGGAGCGGCAGCGAATAGTGCCCTTCACCCGCCAGCGTCCGCCAGCGGAGGCCGGGGATACGCCGGTATGGCGCCAGAGCGTCTTGCGGGATCAGCGAGTCCTCAGTGCCGAACCAGAGCGTGACCGGCGCGGTGATCTCCTCCAGCGCGAACCCCCAATCGTCGGCGTAGATCAGCGCGTCCGACAACGCCCCTTGCACGCCGCGCCGGAATCCCTCGCGCCACACCCGCGCAAGCCCGGCCAACGTCGCCGGGTCCAGCGCCGACCGGTCCGACTCCGGCAGGTTGCCGCCGACGACCGTCCGCGGCGTGATCATGCGCCGGCGCAGCAAGGGCCGGGCTACGGTGAACAGTCGGTGTGCCAAGCGCGGGTGCCGCCCCAGCCGGAACAGGTGGCCCACCCCGTGGCCTCGCAGCGGCACCAGCTCCGGTGGCGGCACCGGGCTGACGAGTGCCACGCCGAGCACCCGCTCCGGCAACGCGTACGCAACCGAGGCCGCATATGGCGCGCCACCCGACAAGCCGACAACGTGGAACCGGTCGATTCCGAGCCGGCGCGTGACCTCGTCGACGTCGCGCGGCCAATCGAGCAGGGTCCGCCCGGGTTGTGCGGTCGAGGTGCCATAGCCCGGCCGGTCGAACGCGAGCACCCGCACCGGCAGGTCGGGGATCAGCCCGGCTTCCAGCCGGCAGGCCGGCCATCCATGGAAATAGACGACGATCGGCCCGGCCGGATCGCCATACTCCTCGACCCCGATGACCCGGCCATCGCTCAGGCGCACGGACAACGAGGCCGGCGCCGCGGCCTTAGCCACGCGCCCGGTCCGAGCGAGATGTCGCATTGATCGAGGAACCATGCCCCGGACCGCGCCGCGGGGCCGTGTGCCGGTGGAGGTGTTAAGCGGCCGGAGCGGCGGCGCTGCGCTTGGCCTGGCTGCGCACGATGCGCCGCTTCAGCACTTGCGCCTCGGTCGGCAGATCCCGGTTCGGCGTCGTGAGCAGGAAGCTGTCGAGTCCGCCATTGTGCTCGATGGTGCGCATGGCATGCGTCGTCAGCCGCACCCGCACCGTCGTGTTCAGGATGTCCGAGACGAGCGACGTCTGCTGCATGTTCGGCAGGAAGCGGCGGCGGCTCTTATTGTTGGCGTGGCTGACATTGTTGCCAGACTGCACGCCTTTGCCGGTGAACTGGCAGCGACGGGACATGATGACGACTTCCTGACGGTTGGCGAGGGGCCAACGCCCCCGAGATCGGAGCCGCGGGTTATGACGGCGGCGCCTCGCCCCGTCAAGCCCGGAGCTTATTGCTGGGGTGCGCCGTACTCCGCCCGAAGCTCTCCGGAGCGGACACTGGCCATCGCGTTCTGCAGCACCTGCACGATCGAATCGTCACCCATGCTGCGCGCCAGCAGCCCGAGCGAGCCGCCCAGCAGGGCCGAGGCGACCGCGATCGCCGGCAGGTTCTGGCCCAGCATGTACTCGATCGCCTTGTCCACCACGGCGCCGGCATGGCTCAACTCGGCCGGTGGATTGCTGTCGTTCATGGTTTTCTCCCTGTTAGCTTACGCCGACGGTCACAGCCGCCGGTTCGACCTCGTTGATCACCGGCACGGTCGGCTCGACCGGCGTCGCCGGCGCCTCCGCGACCGTCTCCGGGTCGATGGCCTGCTGCTCGGCTTGCAGCGCCCACATTCGGGCATACAGGCCGTCCTGCGCCAACAACCCGGCATGCGTGCCGCGCTCGGCCACCCTGCCGTCCTGCAACACCAGGATCTCGTCCGCGTCCACCACGGTCGACAGCCGGTGTGCGATCACCAAGGTCGTGCGGTCCTGCGCCACGGTGCGCAGGGCGACCTCGATGTCGCGCTCGGTGCTGGTGTCGAGTGCGGACGTGGCCTCGTCGAGAATCAGGATGCGCGGGTTCTTCAGGATGGTGCGGGCGATCGCCACCCGCTGCTTCTCGCCGCCCGAGAGTTTCAGGCCGCGCTCGCCGACCCGGGTCGCGTAGCCCTCCGGCAAGCGGAGGACGAAATCGTGCACCTGTGCCAGCCGCGCGGCATGCTCGATCTGATCCTGGGTGGCGCCGGGCCGGCCATAGGCGATGTTGTAGGCAATGGTGTCGTTGAACAGCACGGTGTCCTGCGGCACCACGCCGATGGCGCCGCGCAAGCTGGTCTGGGTCAGATCGCGCACGTCGGTGCCGTCGATCGCGACGCTCCCGCCGGTCACGTCGTAGAAGCGGAACAGCAGCCGGCTGATAGTGGACTTGCCGGCGCCGGTCGGCCCGACGATCGCGAGCTTGGCGCCCGCCGGCACGGAGAAGCTCACGCCCTTCAGGATCTGCCGGTTCGGGTTGTATCCGAACTGCACGTCGCGGAACTCGATCGTCCCGGCGCCGGCTTCCGGGTGCGGATCGAGCACGCGGGCGCCGGGCCGGTCGGCGATCTCCTGGTTGACGTTGAGCAGCTGGAACATGCTTTCCATGTCCACCAGCCCCTGCTTGATCTCCCGGTAAACGAACCCGAGGAAGTTGAGCGGCTGATAAAGCTGCATCAGGTAGGTGTTGACGAGGACGAACTGGCCGACCGTCATCGAGCCGTTTTGGACGCCGTTCCCCGCCATCAACATCACGAGCCCCAGTCCAAGCGCGATGATCACCGCCTGCCCGAGGTTGAGCATGTTGAGGGTGACCTGGCTTTTGACGGCAGCCCGTTCGTAGCGCGCCCGGGCGAGGTCGAACCGGGCCGCCTCGTGCGCTTCGTTGTTGAAATATTTCACCGTCTCGAAATTGAGCAGGCTGTCGATCGCCTTCGTTTGGGCGTCGCTGTCCATCTCGTTCATCGTCCGGCGGAACCGCACCCGCCAGTTGGTGAAGCCGAAGGTGAAGCCCACGTACAGCGTGACGGCCAGGAACGTCACCGCCGCGAACCGCCAGTCGAACAGCCGCCACAGGATGGCGGTGACCAGTAGCACCTCGAACAAGGTCGGCAGGATGTTGAACACGGCCAGCCGCAGCACCGCCTCGATCCCGCTGGTCCCGCGCTCGAGCGCGCGCGACAGCCCGCCGGTCTGCCGGTCGAGGTGGAAGCGCAGGCTGAGCCCGTGCAGGTGCTTGAAGGTTTGCAGCGCCACCTTGCGGATCGTGCGCTGCTGCACCGCGGCGAACACGGCGTCGCGCATCTCGGCAAAGCCCTGGCTGGCGATCCGCAGCAGCACGTAGGCGCCGATCAAGCCGAGCGGCACCACCACCATTTGGCCCTTGCCGGACAGCGCATCGATGGCGTGGCTATAAACGATCGGGATGTAAACCGTCGCGACCTTCGCCAGCACCAGCAGCACGGTCGCCGCGACCACCCGAAGGCGGGCCACCGGCTCGCCGCGTGGCCAAAGATAGGGGAGCAGGGAGCGGACGGTTTGAAATCCGTTGCGCTGGGAAAGCAGCACAGGCGGGCTGGTATCGGCGGGTCGCATGCCGCCTATGTGGCGGCGGCGGTCCCCCATGAAAACCCCGCCCGGGTGGCAGGGCGCCGCAACCCCGCCATATCGGGTGAATGGATCCCATTTTCCGTCACGTCGCCGCCTGCAACAACGTCGTGCTGCCAGGCGATCGGCTGCCGCTCCGCGTCGCCGGGCAGCAGGTCGGCTTCCTCGACCCGAGCTTGCGCGACCCGGTCGTGGCGGCGGGCGGCGTGTTGGCCGATGGCGGCGTGGCGCTCACCCCCGAACAGCTCCTTCCCGTCACGCGGGCGCTGGCCGCGGCCGGACGGTTCCCTTGGCGCGGCGAGGCGTTCGACGTCCGCGCGACGCCTGACGGCCCGGTGCTCGGGACGATCGACCGCGGCGCGCTCCCCGGCTTCGGCATCGGCGCCGTCGGGGTGCATCTGAATGGCCTCGTGCGGCGCGGCGGCGAGGTGCGGTTATGGGTGGCGCGGCGGGCAGCCAATAAGCCGCTCGAGCCCGGTAAGCTCGACCACCTCGTCGCCGGCGGCGTGCCGGCCGGGCTATCCACCTGGCAGGCGCTGGAGAAGGAAGCCGAGGAAGAGGCGGCGCTGCCCGCGGCGCTGCTCGCCCCGGCCCGCTTCGTGGGGACCATCGACTACGCAATGGAGCGCAGCGAGGGCCTGCGGCGCGACCGGCTGCACTGCTACGACCTGGACCTGCCCGCCGACTTCCAGCCCGAGCCGCGCGACGGCGAGGTCGAGGCCTTCGAGCTCTGGCCGCTGGCGGACGCGCTCGACCGGGTGCGGCGCACGGACGAGTTCAAGTTCAACGTGAACCTGGTGCTGATCGAGCTGTTCCGCCGCCACGGCCTGCTGCCCTGAGCCGAATGCGGACGGCGCGCCCCGCTTCAGGCAGCAGCCGGCGCTTTACTCCGGCGAGCCGGCGGTGATCGCGATCGGCCGCCCTTCGGCGACCGGCTGCGGCTCGGCCTCGCCTGGCTCGTCGTCCTGCACGTCGGGCTGCTCCGACTGGTCCGAGGCGTCCTGGCGGCGGTAGGGCTGCTGCCCTTGGCCGTTGCCCCCGGCGGTGGGCTGGGCGCCGTTCTGCTGCGCCGCCTGGTTCATCGCGTTGAGGATGCGGAAATAATGCTCGGCGTGCTGGAAATAGCTTTCGGCCATGACGCGGTCGCCGGAACCGGTCGCGTCGCGCCCGAGCTGGAGGTATTTCTCGAACAACTGCTGCGACGTGCCGCGAATCCGCAGGTCGGGACCGCTGCTGTCGAACACGTGGTTGCGGTTCATCGGCGTGTTGCCGGTTTGATGACGGACCGGGCCGCCACCGCCGCCGCTCCCGCCGCGATGATTGCGTCCGCGCATGCGTTTCATGTTCATTCTGACTGGCGCACTTCCTGGTTGGACCGTCCGGCCTGCTCCCGGCGCGTGGCCAGTCCGCATCCCCCCAGACGATCATAGTGACGACGCACAACCAAACGGACGGGACCGAACCAGCATCCATCAGGACCGCAGGGCGCAGGCAATAGCCGGCACGCCTCTGTGCGTTGTCTGAAGTTAATCATTCGCGGCCGGTCTGCCAAGAGTTTTCTCCAGCAGCAGCGCCCGCGGCATTCCGCCCAGGTCCGCGCGCAACGCCGGCGTGAAACCGGCGGTCCGGGCCAGGACGCAGACGGGGTCGGCCTGCCCGGCGCCGAGCTCGAACACAGCCAGCCCGCCCGGCGCCAGCAGCGCAGGAAGGGCCGCCAGCAGGGTCCGGTAGGCGTCCAATCCGTCGGCGCCGCCATCGAGCGCGCGCCGCGGCTCGTGCCGGGCGACCTCCGGCATCAACCCGGCAATGGCGGCCGTCTCGATGTAAGGCGGGTTGCTCAGCACGAGGTCGAAGCGGCCCGAAACCGGAGCCGCCCAGTCGGACACCACGAACGACGTCCGGTCGGCGAGGTTCAGCGCGCGCCCGTTGCGGGCCGCCAGCGCCGCCGCCGCGGGTGCCAGGTCCAGGCCGAGCCCCCACGCGTCGGAATACTCCATCAGCGCCGCCAACAGCAAACAGCCGGTTCCGGTCCCGAGGTCCAGCACCCGCCGCACCGCAGCGCGGTCGGGCCGGGCGGCGAGGGCCGCCTCGATCAGCGTTTCCGTGTCGGCGCGCGGGATGAGCGTGGCCGCCGAGACTTCGAGCTCCAGCGTCCAGAACCCTTGCCGCCCCAGGATCAGCGCCATCGGCTCACGCCCGGCGCGGCGCGCGAGCAGGGCCTCGAAGCCGGGCGGCGCCGGTGCTGTCAGATCCCGCAGCAGCGCGGCCTGGTCGAGGCGCATGGCGTGGCCCAGCAGCAGCCGGGCGTCGAGCGCCGGGGTGTCGACACCCGCCGCGGCCAGGCGGGCCGTGGCGAGCCGGAGCGCGTCAGCGACCGTTGGGGTGCAGCCCGTTGCTATTCCTGGGCTGCCAGGCGCGCGGCCTGGTCCTCGGCGGTCAGCCGGTCGACGATCTCGTCGAGGTCGCCCGCCATGATCCGCTCGATGTTGTGCAGCGTGAGGCCGATGCGGTGATCGCTGACCCGGCCTTGCGGGAAGTTGTAGGTGCGGATGCGCTCGCTGCGGTCGCCGGTGCCGACCTGGCTTTTGCGGTCGGCCGCCCGGGTCGCGTCCACGCTGCTGCGCTGGGCGTCGTATAGCTTCGAGCGAAGGATCTTCATCGCCTTGGCGCGGTTCTTGTGCTGGCTGCGCTCTTCCTGCATCGCCACCACCACCCCGGTCGGCACGTGGGTGATGCGCACCGCGCTTTCGGTCTTGTTGACGTGCTGCCCGCCGGCGCCGGACGCGCGGTAGACGTCGATGCGCAGGTCGGTCTCGTTGACCTCGACGTCGACCTCCTCGGCCTCCGGCAGCACCGCCACCGTCACGGTCGAGGTATGGATACGGCCCTGGCTCTCGGTCGCCGGCACCCGCTGCACCCGGTGCACGCCGCTCTCGTACTTAAGCCGGGCGAACACGTTGCGGCCGGTGATCTCGGCGGTCGCCGACTTGATGCCGCCCAGCTCGGTCGCGTCGTAGTCCATGACCTCGACCCGCCAGCCCTTCGCTGCCGCGTATTTCTGGTACATGCCGAACAGCTCGGCCGCGAACAGCCCGGCCTCGTCGCCGCCGGCCGCCGGCCGCACCTCGAGGATGGCACTGCGGGCGTCGGCCTCGTCCCGCGGCAGCAGCGCAAGGCGGATCTCCAACTGCAGGGCGGGCAGCTTTTCCTTGAGATCCTGCAGCTCGGCCTCGGCGAGGTCCTTCAACTCCGGGTCGGACAGCATGGCCTCGGCGTCGGTCGCGGCGCGCTCGGCGGCGCGCAAGTCACCGATCCGCTCGACGATCGGTTCGAGGTCCGACAGCTCCTTGCTGAGCTTGGCATAGCCATCGGCGCTGCCTTCGCTCAGCAGGCTGCGAAGCTCGGCGGCGCGGCCGACGATGCGATCGAGCTTGTAGTCGAGCGAGCCGCTCATGCCAGATGGACCGCCAAGTCGGCCAATGCGACCTCGGTCTGCGCGCCGGTGCCCAGATCCTTCACCTGCGCCACGCCGCGCGCGAGCTCGTCGCCGCCGATGATGACGGCGGTGCGGGCGCCGATGCGGTTCGCCCGCTCCAAGCGCCGTTTCATGTTGCCGCGGTAGGCGATCTCCGCTCGCAGACCGGCGCCGCGCAGCGCCTGCAGCGCGGCCAGCGCCGCCGGCTCCTCGGCCTCGCCCAGTGGCACCACGGCGACCGCGGCGGCAACGCCGGGCGGCTCAGCCAGCAGCATCGCCAGCCGCTCCACCCCCGCCGCCCAGCCG
This sequence comes from uncultured Alphaproteobacteria bacterium, assembly GCA_963752225.1. GTDB lineage: Bacteria > Pseudomonadota > Alphaproteobacteria > Acetobacterales > Acetobacteraceae > JBBROS01. The sequence continues at coordinate 1,433,712 of CAVVXS010000007.1, forward strand.
ACCGCCGGCACGCTTGGGCCGCCCATCTGCTGCACCAGCCCGTCGTAGCGGCCGCCGCCCATGACCGTGCCCTGCGCGCCCAGTTCGGTGGTCACGAACTCGAACGCGGTGTGGTTGTAGTAGTCTAAACCCCGCACAATGCGCGGGTTCTCCACGAACGGCACCCCGAACTGGTCGAGGTGCCGGCGCAGCCCGTCGTAGAACGCCGCTGCCTCTGGCGTCAGCGACGGGGCGATGGTCGGCGCGTCGGCCACCAGTGCCTTGTCGCCCGGGTCCTTGCTGTCCAGGATGCGCAACGGGTTGTGCTCAAGCCGGTGCCGGCTGTCCTCGGACAGGGCGTCGCGGTGGGCGGCGAAGTAGGCCACCAGCGACTCCCGATACGCCGCCCGGCTCGGCATGTCGCCCAGCGTGTTCAGCTCCAGCACCGTGCTGCCGGCGACACCCAGCGCCTCGAGGATCGCCCGGCCGAGCGCGATGACCTCGGCGTCGGCCAGCGGCTCGGACGGGCCGATCAGCTCGGCGCCGATCTGGTGGAACTGCCGGTAGCGCCCTTTCTGCGGCCGCTCGTAGCGGAACATCGGTCCGGCGTAGAACACCTTCTGCGGCAGGCTTTGCGTCAAGCCGTTGCTGACCAGCGCCCGGCACACCCCGGCGGTGTTCTCCGGCCGCAAGGTGATGCTGTCGCCGCCGCGGTCCTCGAAGGTATACATCTCCTTCGTGACGACGTCCGACGTGTCGCCCAGGGTGCGGGCAAACACCCGCGTCTCCTCGAAGATCGGCGTCGCCCACTCGTCCAGGCCATACAGCGACGTCACGCGCCGGGCCGTGTCGATGACGTGAGCGTGGCGGCGCTGCTCCTCGCCGATGAGGTCGCGGGTGCCGCGGACCGGTTGCAGGTCTGCCAAATCTACTCCGCCGCCACCGCGACAGCCTCCTTCTCCGCCTCCAGCGCCGCGGCCTTCTTCTCCACCAGGCCGACGATGCGCTCGATCATGTCGCCGCTCTCGATGGTGTGGTCGGTCTTGCCGGCGGCGTAGACCATGTGCCGGCCATTGCCGCCGCCGGTGACACCGATATCGGTCATCAGCGCCTCGCCGGGCCCGTTGACCACGCAGCCGATGATGCTGAGCGTCAGCGGCGTCTTGATGTGCGCCAGCCGCTCCTCGAGCTTGCCCACGGTATCGATCACGTTGAAGCCCTGCCGGGCGCAGGACGGGCAGGAGATGATCTTCACCCCGCGATGCCGGATGCCGAGCGACTTCAGAATGTCCCAGCCGACCAGCACCTCCTCCTCGGGCTCCGCGCTCAGCGACACCCGCATGGTGTCCCCGACGCCGGCCCAGAGCAGGCTGCCGAGGCCGATCGAGGACTTCACAGTCCCCGCCCGCTTCGACCCGGCTTCGGTGATGCCGATGTGCAGCGGGTGGTCGCACTGCTCGGCGAGCTGCTGATAGGCGGCAACCGCCATGAACACGTCCGACGCCTTCACCGAGATCTTGAACTCGTGGAAGTCGTGGTCCTGCAGGATCTTGGCGTGCTCCAGCGCGCTCTCGACCAACGCCTCCGGGTTCGGCTCGCCGTATTTCTCCAGCAGATGCCGGTCGAGCGACCCGGCGTTGACGCCGATGCGCATGGAGCAGTTGTAGTCGCGCGCGGCCTTCACCACCTCACGCACCCGCTCAGCGCTGCCGATATTGCCGGGGTTGATGCGCAGACAGGCAGCGCCGCTCTGCGCCGCCTCGATGGCGCGCCGATAATGGAAATGGATGTCGGCGACGATCGGCACGCCGACCGCCGGCACGATCTGCGCGAGCGCGAGCGCGCTTTCCTGGTCCGGGCAGGACACGCGCACTATGTCGACCCCGGCCTCCTCGCAGCGCTTGATCTGCGCGATCGTGGCCGGCACATCGGTGGTCAGCGTGTTGGTCATGGTTTGCACCGTGACCGGGGCGTCGCCGCCGACGGGAACCGGGCCCACGTGGATCTGACGCGAGCGGCGGCGGTCGATCTGCTGATACGGACGGTAGCTCATGAACCTCGTTCCCGAGTGGTGCCGCCGATATAGGCGCCGGCGGCGGCCGCTTCTACCGCGCCCGGCCCCGCGCCGTCGAGGGTGTGGCCCTCCTGCGACGCCGCGTTACGGACGGGTCGCCTGCCGCAGCGCATCGGGTTCGAGCGGCACGTCGCGCCGCACGGCGCCGGCCGCACCCAAGGGCGGCATCACCGTCCCATCCAGCAGCAGTTCCGTTCCACCGGCATTGCCCGTCGTCATGACGAGCTGCTGCCCGCGCGGCACCGGCCAGGTTTCGCCGCCGCGCAGGGTGCGGTTCAGCAGCACCGGCCCCTGCTTGGCCCGAACCTGCACCCAAGCATCGGCCTTGACCCGAAGCACCAGCCGGCTCGCATCGGCCGCCGGCACGGCGGCCCGGGTCTCGGCCAGGGCCGGCGCGCCCGGTCCGGGCGGCCTGGGCGGCCCGGGCGGCCCGGGTAGTGCAGAGCTCGCCGCTGGCTCGGCGGAGACGGCGGCGCTGGCGACAACCGCCGGCGTTGCCGCCGCGACCGGAGGGAACGCCGCCGGCCCGGGCGGCGCCGCCAACGACGCCAGCCGCTCCGGCACCGGCGCCACCGCGGCCGTCGCCGACGGCCCGTCGCCTGACCAGCCATACCAGGCCGCGTAGGAGCCGACTGCGATCACCGCGCCCAGCAGCACCACCGCACCGGCCGGGACGCCGCGATCCGGAACCGGCGCCGGGAACACCAGCTCCGGCGCCCGGTTCACCTCGGCCGCCTCCGCCCGGAACCGCCGCGCCACCTCGGCCGCGTTCAATCCCAGGACCGTCGCATAGCTGCGCAGGAACCCGACCGCGTAGGCATTGCCCGGCAAGTCCTCGAGCCGCCCCGCCTCGATGGCCTCGAGGTAGGGCAGCCGGATGCGGAGATTGGCCGCCACCTCCGCCAGCGTCCAGCCGACCCGCTGCCGCGCGGCGCAAAGCTCGGCGCCGACCCGCGCGGCGCCGCACTCCGGCCCGGCCAAATTCGCGGCCGGCATCGGCGACATCAGCTCCGGCACTTTCTGGAACCTCGGCTTCCGGTCCTGCATCATACCGCACCTCAGGTCACGTCACCTGATGTAAACGGAAGCGGCTTGTGCTTCCAGCAGAAGCCGAGTCGGCCTGACAAAACTCAACCGATGTGCCCGTGCTCCCGGGCCCATGTGGCGATGGGCTCGCGCAGGCTGGCGGCCCCCCGGTCGTTGCGCCGCAACGCCTCCAACAGGCCGCGCAGCTCGCCCATGTTCACGTTGGCCATCATCGCCTTGATCCGCAGCAGGCTCGCCGCCGGCATCGACAGCGTCGTGATGCCAATTGCCGCCAGCACCATCGCTTCCAGCGGCCGCGACGCATGCTCGCCGCACACCGACACCTCCACCCCCGCCAACCGCGCCGCCGCCTCGATCGTCGACAGCGCATCCAGCGCCGGCGGGCTCAGCAGGTCGTAGCGGCTGGCCAGCGCCGGGGTGCCGCGGTCGGCGGCGAACAGGAACTGCATCAGGTCGTTGGAGCCGATCGAAACGAAGTCGGCGTCCTGCATCAGCTCCGGCAGCTGGAACAGCAGCGACGGCACCTCGATCATGGTGCCGACCGACAGCAGCTGGCTGGTCGGCCGCACCCGCGCCGCTTCGGCCATCAGCAGCGCGCGGGCGGCGCGGAATTCGGCCACGGTGGCGACCATCGGGAACATCACGCTCAACGGCCGCCCGGCCGCGGCCAGCAGCAGTGCACGCAACTGCCGCCGCAGCAGCGCCGGGCGGTCGAGCCCGATGCGGAGGCTGCGCCAGCCCATCGCCGGGTTCTCCTCCGCTTGCGGCGGCGAGTCCGGCAGCAGCTTGTCGCCGCCGAGGTCCAAGGTGCGGAACCGCACCGGCCGGTCGCCGGCCGCGTCCAGGATGCGGCCGTAGATCGTCGCCTGCTCGGCCACGTCGGCGATGCTGCCGCGCGCCAGCATGGCGATCTCGGTGCGGAACAGCCCGATCCCGGCGGCGCCGGTGGCGTCGAGCTGCTCGACCTCCAGCCCCAGGCCGACGTTCAGCAGCAGCCGCAGTGCCACCCCGTCGCGGGTCTGCGACGGCTTGTCGCGTTGCGCGGCATAGCCTTGCTCGATCTTCTGCCGGACCCGCAGCGCCCGCTCGTAGGCGGCCCGCACCTCGCCGTCGGGGCGCAGGATCAGCTGCCCCTCGTCGGCGTCGAGCACGGCGCTGTCGCCTTCCTCCACCGCGCCGAGCACGCCGCGCACGCCGCCCACCGCCGGCATTCCCAGCGCCCGCGCCAGGATCGCCGCATGGCCGGCGGTGCTGCCCTCCTCGATCATCACCCCGCCGATGCCGCGCGCGTGCCATTCGAGCAGCTGCGCCGGACCGAGCCGCCGGGCCAGCAGGATCGCCCCGCGCGGCACCGCCACCCGGTCGCTGCCGCCGCCGTCGAGTGCCGCCAGCACCCGCCCGGCGAGGTCCTCGAGATCGGCCAGCCGCTCCTGCAGATAAGGGTCGGCCACCCGGCGCATGCGGTCGCGCACCTCGTTCATCACCCGGTGCACCGCCGCCTCGGCCGTCAGCCCGGTCTCGATCGCGTCCCGCACCCGCCGCATCCAGCCGCCATCGGCGGCCACCATGCGGGTCGCCTCCAGCACCTCGCGCGGGCCGTCGCCGGCCGGCAGCCGGGTCTCGATCAGGTCCTCGAGCGATTGCCGCATCGACCGCGCCGCGGCGGCCAGCCGCTTCACCTCGGCCGCCGGATCGTCGGCCAGCAGCCGGCGCAGCGGCGCGCCCATGCCGTGCAGCACCACCGGCCCGATGGCGATGCCGGGCGCGATCGGCGTCGCCGAGAACTGCCGCGACATGGTGGCGATCAGGCCCTGCTCGGCCCCGTCGCTGGCGCCGGCGCTGCTCAGCAGCTCGGCCAGCAGCATCGCCACGGTCTCGAGCACCTCGCACTCGTCGTCGGCATAGGTCCGCGGCGCCCGATTCTGCACCACCACCACGCCCAGCGTTCGCCCGGCCCGGCGCACCGGCACCGCCAGCAGCGAGGCGTAGGGCTCCTCCCCGGTCTCGGGCCGGTAGGCGAAGGCGGGATGGTTCTGCGCATCGGGCAGGTTCTGGATGCCGCCGGTCGCCGCCGCCAAGCCGACGATCCCCTCGCCGACCCGCAGCCGGGTGCGGCCGACCGCGGTGACCCGCAGCCCGAACGTCGCCGTCAGCTCCAGCATGTCGCCGGGCCGCATCGCGTAGACGCTGCACACCTCGGCCACCAGCTCGGCGGCCACGACCTGCGTCAACTCACGCATAACCGCCGCGCCGTCACCCGCCTCCCCCGCCATCAAGGCGCGGAGCCGGGCGAGCAGCCGGCGGGTTCCGGACACTATCCGGGGCCCGCGGTGGCCAGCGCCGGGGGTGGCGCCGCAGCCAGGCCGGGCACCGCCGGCGTGGTCGACTCGCCCAGCGCATGCCGGGCCTGCTGCACCAATTCGTCGATGATGGCGGCGATCGGCTGCTCGCACGTCACCATGCCGACCGACTGCCCGGCCATCAGCGAGCCGTCCTCGACGTCGCCGTCGATCACCGCGCGGCGCAGCGCGCCCGCCCAGAAATGCTCGATGCTGAGCTGCGCCGCCTCACGCGACAGCTCCCCTGTCGCGACTTGGCGCACCATCTCCGCCTGATGCTGCTGGAACCGCTCGGTCGCCGCGTTGGCGAGAGCGCGCACCGGAATGATCGGAAAGCTCGGGTCGAGTTGCACGCTCGCCTGCGCGTCGCGGGCGCGGGCATGGAAGAACGCGTGCTTGAAGCGCGGATGGGCGATGCTTTCGCTTGCCGCCGCGAACCGTGTGCCGAGCTGCGCCCCGGCGGCGCCCATCCGCAGATAGGCGGCGATCGCCTCGCCGCGGCCGATCCCGCCGGCAACGAACACCGGCACCTCGGTGATCGCGGGCAGGATCTCCTGCGCCAGCACGCCCAGCGAGACCGGGCCGATATGGCCGCCGGCCTCCGATCCCTCCACGACCAGGGCGTCGACGCCGGCGCGGATCATGCGATGCGCCATCGGCAGCGCCGGCGCGAAGCCGATCACCCGCGCGCCGCCATCCTTGACCCGGCGTACCGCCGCCCCTTTCGGCACGCCGCCGGCCAGCACCACGTGGCCGACCCGTGCCCGCAGGCACACGTCGATCAGCGCATCGAGCTCCGGATGCATGGTGATCAGGTTGACGCCGAACGGCGCCCCCGTCAGCGCCTGCGTTGCAGCTACCTCGGCGGCCAGCGCGTCCGGACCCATCGATCCGCCGGCCACCACGCCGAAACCGCCGGCATTGCTGATCGCCGAAACCAGCCGGCGCTCGCTCACCCAGCTCATCGCCCCGCCCATGATGGCGGTGCGGGTGCCGAGAAAGGCGGTGCCGCGGGACCAGAGCCGATCGAGTGCGGAGGCGGAATGTTCAGCCGGCATCGAGACCATAGGCGGTGTGCAGCGCACGAACCGCAAGTTCCGTGTACTCGGCGGCGATCAGCACGCTGACCTTGATCTCGGACGTGGAGATGACCTGGATGTTGATCGCCTTCCCGGCCAGGGTGGAGAACATGGTGTTGGCGACGCCGGCATGGCTGCGCATGCCGACGCCGACCACGCTGATCTTGGCCACGTCCGGGTCGGTCACCACGGTGGTGGAGCCGATCGCACCGGCATTCTCGGCCAGGATCGCCTGCGCCCGCGGCAGGTCGGAGCGGCCCACCGTGAAGGTGAGGTCGGTCGAGCCGTCCGCGCTGACGTTCTGCACGATCATGTCGACGTTCACGTTGGCGGCGCTGAGCGGGCCGAAGATCGCCGCTGCGACGCCGGGCCGGTCCGGCACGTGCCGCAGCGTGATCTTCGCCTCGTCGCGCGAATAGGCGATGCCGGATACGATTGCTTGTTCCACGATCTCGTCCTCGTCCACCACCAGCGTGCCCGGCTTGTCCTCGAAGGAACTCAGCACCTGCACCCGCACCCGCTGCTTCATTGCCAGCTCGACGCTGCGTGTTTGCAAGACCTTCGCGCCGACGGAGGCGAGTTCCAGCATCTCCTCATACGCGATCTTGTCCAGCTTGCGCGCCTTGGAGGTGATGCGCGGATCGGTCGTGTAAACGCCGTCGACGTCGGTGTAGATGTCGCACCGCTCCGCCTTGAGCGCCGCCGCCAGTGCCACGGCCGAGGTGTCCGACCCGCCGCGGCCCAGGGTCGTGATCCGCGCTTCCGGCCCGAGGCCCTGGAACCCGGCCACCACCGGCACCTGCCCGGCCTTCATCGCCGCCAGCAACGCCTCGCCCTCGACCGCCTCGATCCGAGCCCGGCCATGCGCGCCGTCGGTGCGCAACGGGATCTGCCATCCGGCCCAGGACCGCGCCGCCACCCCCAGCGCATGCAGCGCGATCGCCAGCAACCCGCTCGTGACCTGCTCCCCGGTCGCCACCACGGCGTCGTATTCACGCGAATCGTGCAGGGGCGACAGTTGCGCGCACCATGCGACGAGCTGGTTGGTGACGCCGGACATCGCGCTGACCACCACGGCGACTTCGTTGCCGGCGTCAACTTCACCCTTAACTCGCTTGGCAACATTGCGAATACGGTCGAGGTCCGCCACCGACGTGCCGCCGAACTTCATCACGATGCGTGCCATGATCGGCCCTGGTCCCCATTCAACTCGGTTCGTCCGCCCCGATCGGCCCGGTGCTTGGGACCAAGCGCCGGAATCGGATCGTGGAACGCCTACCCGCGGCGGTTGCGGGCGGCTTGCAGCACGTCCTGTCCAGGTTCACATACCGGGGCGATGGGGGCCGGGCAACATGCTTGCCCCGGAATGACGCGAGATGCTGGCATGCAGGACCACCCCATCTCGGTGCGGCCCGACGAGGTGGCGCGGTTCGACCGCCTCGCCGGCACGTGGTGGGACCCGGACGGGCCGATGCGGCCGCTGCATGCGATGAACCCGCTCCGAGTTCGGCTGGATCGACCGCCGCATCCCGCCGCGCAGTCGTATCCTCGACATAGGCTGCGGCGCCGGACTCGCGGCCGAGGCGCTGGCCCGACTCGGCCACGCCGTGCTGGGCGTCGACGCCGCACCGGAGCCGGTCGCGGCCGCCCGCGCCCATGCCACCGGCGCCGGCGTCGCCGTCGACTACCGGGTCGGCGCCGCCGAGAACCTCGTCGCCGAAGGGGCGCGGTTTTCGGTCATCACCGCCCTCGAGGTGATCGAGCACGTCGCCGACCCCGCCGCCTTTCTCGGCCTCGCTGCCGCGCTGCTCGAGCCCGGCGGCCGCTTGTTCGTCTCCACCCTGAACCGCACCGCCCAGTCGCTGCTGGTTGCCAAGCTCGGGGCCGAGTACGTGCTGCGGATGCTGCCGGTCGGCACCCATGAGTGGCGGCGGTTTGTCACCCCGGCCGAGCTCGCCGCCGGCGCGAAGGCGTCCGGGTTGCGGCTGCGCGCCACGGCGGGGATGCGCTTCGACCCGCTTCGCCGCACTTGGCGCGAAAGCCGCGATCTATCGATCAACTACATCGCCGAGCTCGCCGCCTGAGTCGACCTGCCGGCCGCTTTCTCGATTGGTGCGCGAGGCGGCCTTGTAGGGCAGCCGGCCGCCATGGTGGCTAGCCGTCCGACGGCGCCGCCGCATTCACCAAAGGCGGCACCTTGACCGGCGGCAGTTCCACCGCCTGTGCCGGGAGCGGATGCTTTGCCCGGTGGAATGGTGGCAACTCCTGCGGCTGCCCAGTTTGCAGCGCGCGCTCGATCGCTGCCACCACCCGGACGTCGAGCCGCCCTTCTTCGCCGTCCGGTTCAGGGTCATGGTCGTTGAGGATGCAATCGGAGAAGTATCGCGTCTCGGCGCCGAACTGGTCCGACGCGGCGAAGCTCCGCTCGCTCGTGGCGTCGCCGATTGTCAGCCGGTGGTGCAGCGGCCCCGGAAAGGCGTAGCCGTGCTCGACCACCAAGTCGCCGCGGTCGCCGCTGATCCGGTACTGGTTCATCGTGTTCAACCCGTACGCCACGGTGAACTGCCCGATCCGGCCTCCGGGAAAGCGCAGCATGACCGAGACCGTGTCGTCGAAATCGTAGCCGAGATGGTCGTGCCGCGTGCCCCAAGCCATCACCTCGATCGGCTCGGCGCGGAACAGGTTGCGCGCCGCGTTGATCGGGTACGGCCCCATATCGGCCACCGGCCCGGCCCAGAACCCGCGCCGGGCCCGATGGTTGCTGCGCGCCACTGGCTGCGCGAACACCGAGCTGAACAGCCATACCCGGCCCAGCGTGCCCGACTGCTCGATGCGGATCGCCTCGAGCGTCGCCGGGTCGAAATGCAGCCGGTAGGCGATCATCAGCTTGGCGCCCGAGGACCGCGCCGCGGCCTCGATGGCCCGGCAGTCCTCCTCGCTGGTCGCCATCGGCTTCTCCAGCAGCACGTGGACGCCGGCCTCGAGCGCCGGCACGGCAAACTGCCGATGCTGATCGTTCGGCAGCGCGAGATAGATCGCGTCGAACCCGCGGCTGTCCAGCGCCGCCCGGAACGCGTCGTAATGGTAGGTGCGCTCGATCCCGTAGCGGGCGCCGAGCGCCTCAGCCTTGTTCTGGTCGCCGGTCACGATCGCCGTCAGCGCCGAGTTGCCCGTCTGCGCGACGCCGGGCATGAACGCCGCCTGACTGATCCACCCGGCACCGACGACGGCATAGCGGACCATATTTCCTTCGGGCGTGCGTGCCGTCATCGCGGGCCTCCTTTGTGCACCGGGCGCAAACGCCGGGCCACCGGGGCGGTTTGGCCGCGCAAGTTCCGCAACGCGCTAACTCGGCATTAAAGGTCCGGTCTCATAATCGGGGTCTCGCTCCACGATGAGGCGTCGATGTCCCTGACCACCCGCCTGATGGCTGCGCTCGGCGTCCTCGGCATCGCTTTGTCCGGCTTGCTGATCGCCGATCTCCTGCCAGCGCAGCAGCAGATCGAGCGGGCAACCGTGCACCGATCCTTGAACGGCACCAGCTCCGCCCTGCTCGAGCTGGCGGGGGCGCTCGCCAGGGAGCGCGGTCTGACGGCCGGACTGCTCGCCGCGCCCGATCAAGCTTCCGGCGGCGTTGCAGAACAAATCGCGGCCAGCCGCACGGCGGCTGCCGCGGCGCTGGACCGATCGCTTGCCGGCTTGCCCGGTGCCGCCTCGTCCGACCTGCGGGCCCGCTTGGCCGAACTGTCCGCCTTGCGCACAAGCGTCGATCGCTTTCTCGCAACCAAGACGGCCCCACCGTCACCGCGGGCATTCTTCGCCGCGGCCACCGGCATGATCGAAGTGGCGGTCGCGACGCGGCGCGTGGTGGATACAAACGCAAGCACGGAGGCGGTCGCCACCCGTCTGATCACGCTGCGTGACCGCCTGGCCGAGATGAGCGAGTTCGGCGGCCGTCTGCGCGGCTCCGTCAACGGCCTCATCGGACGCGGCACGCCGGCAACACCGTCCGAGGTGCTTCAGCTCGCCGCGCTGGACGGACGGATCGACGGCGCCTGGTCCGAGGTCGACGCCAGGGCGGCGTTCGAGCCGCTTGGGGTCCGCACGGCGATCGAAGCCGTCCGGGCGTCGTGGTTCGGCAGCGTCGCGGCGCTGCGGTCGACGGTTCTGCATGCCGCCGCCGAGGGTGCCGCGTGGCCGGTCTCCAGCCAGGTCTGGTTCCAGCAGTTGTCCACCGGGATCGACACCATGCTCGCAGCCCAGCGTGCCGCCAGCGCCGAGATGGACGCTGCTCTCGACGCCGAGCGGCAGGCCGCTCGCCTCGCCGCCATCAAGGCTGCGGCGTTGCTGCTGGCCGGGCTCGCGGTCGTCGGCTCCGCGGGTTGGTTCATCTTCTACCGGGTCACGTCGCCGCTGCGGCAGGTGGTGGGCGTCATCAACCGGCTGGTCGCCGACGATCTCGACGCCGTTCCCCCGGAGGTGCGCGGCAATGACGAAATCGGCCAGCTGTGCATTGCCACGGCCCGGTTCCGCGACACCGCGCGGCAGGCCCGCCTGCTGCAGCAAACGCAGGCGCAGGCCGACGCCAAGGCGGCCGGAGAACGTGCCGACGCCATACGCGAGATCGGCGCGCGCATCGAGCGCATGACCCAATCGGCCATGGAGACGGTCCAGGCCAGCACGGCTCAGGTGGTCGAGGTGTCCGGCAGGGTGCACACGACGATCGCCGGCATCGCCCGCGACGTACGAGACGCTACGGGCGACGCCAGCCAGTGCCGGCAAAGCGCCCAGATTGTCGCCGGCAACGCGGACGAGCTGAACTCGGCCATCCAGGAGATAGCGCAGCAGATGGACCGCGCCGCCGCCGCGACCCGCTCGGCAGTCGAGCAGACCGAGGCGGCTCGAGGCACATTCGATGCGCTGCAGGCCAACGTGCACGAGATCGGCGACGTCGCCGCCCTCATCGCCGAGATCGCCGGCCGCACGAACCTGTTGGCCTTGAACGCCACCATCGAAGCCGCGCGGGCCGGCGACGCCGGCAAGGGCTTCGCGGTGGTGGCCGGCGAGGTGAAGTCCTTGGCGTTGGAAACCGCGCGGAGCACCGAACGCATCCGCCAACGCATCGACAGCATCTATCCCGTCACCCGCGACGCGCTGCAGGCGATGAGCGGGATCGGTCGAGCCGTCACCGACATCGACGCCATTGCCACCGCCGTCGCCGCCGCGGCGGAGCAGCAATCCGTCGCGGTTGCCGCCGTGTCCGAAAGCGCCTCGCAATCGAGCGCCGCATCCGAACGCATGTCCGGTCGCATGGACCTCGTATCGCAGGACGCGACACGGTGCGAGGCGACGATGGGCGAGATGGCGCAGGTCGCGCAGGAGATCGACGGCTCGGTTTCCAAGCTGAAATCAGACTTGGTCAAGATCCTTCGTGAGCAGGTCGATGAACTCGACCGGCGCAGCGAGATCCGCCACCCGGTCTCGATGCCCGCCACCGTCGAGATCGCGGGCGTGGTCTATCAGGGCAGGATCAAGGATCTGTCGGTGGGCGGCGCCAGGTTTGTGTCCGTCCGACCTGTCGTGGGGTCCAAGGACGCCATTGCGGTGCTCGCCGTCGAGGGCCTGCCGCGGGCCGCCGTCCGGATTGCCGGTGAGGAAGCCAACTCGTTGCATCTGCAATGGTCGGCGCCGAGCGAGGAGTTGCAGCGGGCCGTGGCGGGGGTGATCGGCGCTCTGCGTTCCACTCAGCGGCGAGCCGCCTGAGCACTAGCTTTTCCCATCACATTGCCCGGTCAACCCGGCCGCGGACGGGTTGGCTCGGAAACGCCCCGACCAGCAAGGGCCGACCAGCAAGGTCGGCATCTCCCGACCGCGGCGGACTGGCGGACCCACCATCAGGCATCGCAAACCGCCGGCACCATCCTACTCACGCCCCATTTGGATCGCGAGGCCGCCGGTCGCGTCCCCCCGCCCTGCCCGTGGTCAGGCCGCCCGGCACGCCGGATCGCTCATCGATTGGCCCCGTGCTTGACCAGGTGCCGGGCCAGCGCCCAGCGATGCACTTCGCTCGGCCCGTCATAGATGCGGAAGCCGCGCACCTCCTTGAAGATCCGCTCGACCACCGTCTCCCCGGTCACCCCTTGGCCGCCCAGCACTTGCACGCAGCGGTCCACCACGCGCCAGATCGCCTCGCTGCACACGACCTTGGCGATGCTGCTTTCGGTGCCGGCCCGCTCACCCTGATCGAGCAGCCAAGCGGTGTGCCAGATCGTCAGCCGGGCGGTGCGGATGTCCATGTCGTTGTCGGCCAGCATGAAGCCGACGCCCTCGTGTTCGGCCAGCTTGCGGCCGAACGCTTCCCGCTTAGCGGCATAGGCAACCGCGATGTCTTGCGCCCGCCGGGCAGCGCCCAGCCAGCGCATGCAATGCGTCAGCCGCGCCGGCGCCAACCTGACCTGGGCGTAGCGAAAGCCTTGCCCCACCTCGCCCAACACGTCCTCGGCGGGCACCCGCAGCCCCTCGATCTGCACCACCGCATGACCGCCCGGAAAGCTGCTGTCGAGGCTGTCCATGGTGCGCTCGACCCGGATGCCGGGCCGGTCCATGTCCGCCAGGAACATGGTCGCGCGGCCATCGTCCGCCCCGCCGCTCATCCGCGCCATGACGATTGCGAACCCGGCGCCGACCGCCCCGGTGGTGAACCACTTCGCGCCGTCGATCACGTAATTGTCGCCGTCCCGCACCGCTGTGGTCGCCAGCGCCGCCGGGTCGGACCCGGCTCCGGGCGGCGGCTCGGTCATGCAGAAACAGCTGCGGATCGCGCCGGCTGCCAAGGGCCGCAACCAGCGTTCCTTCTGGGCCGCCGTCGCGACAACATCGAGCAGGTGCATGTTGCCCTCGTCGGGCGCGGCGATGTTGAACGCCAGTGGCCCCAGCAGCGAGTACCCGGCCTCCTCGAACAGCAATGCCTTGCCGACATGGCTCAGCCCCTGCCCGCCCCATTCCGCCGAGACGTGCGGCGCCAGCAACCCGGCCTCGCGCACGATCGCCTGCAGCTCCTGTCGCAGCGCCTCCTCCGGTCCGTGCGGCCCCTGCCGCCGGTCGTGCTCCATCGGCATGATGCGCTCGCGGATCAGCGCGCGGGTGCGATCCTGCAGCGCGGCCAAGTCGGGCGGGATGCTGAAATCCATGCGGCGGTTCCTCGATCGTTGCCGGCAAGATAGGGCCAAACCGGGTCGGCGCCAGCGCCCGTTTCCGTTGGGGCTGGACAAGCCCGGCGTCCGGTGCTGCGGTCGTCCCGAGTTCGCGTACGCCCGCGCACCCCTCTGCGGGTGAGGCGCCCACAACCAGCGAGACCGCAATGACGCGCAAGCCAGGCCGGCAGTTCTTCAGCAACCCCGGCCCGACCAACATCCCCGACAGCGTCCTGCGGGCGATGGACCGGCCAACCATCGACTTCAACGATCCCGAGTTCAACGCCGTCTACACCCAGGCCGTCGACGGCTTGAAGCGCGTCGTCGGCACCACCGGCGAGCTGTTCTTCTACACCGCGTCCGGCCACGGCTCGTGGGAAGCAACGCTGGTCAACCTGCTGTCGGCCGGGGACACGGTCCTCGTGCTCGAAAGCGGCTACTTCAGCGAGAACTGGGCCTTGATGGCGCAATCGCACGGTTTGGTGCCGCAAGTAGTCAAGGCCGATTGGCGCCGCGGCATCGACCCGGCGGCCGTCGAAGCCGCTTTGAAGGCCGATACCGGCGGCGCGATCAAGGCGGTGCTCGCGGTGCACAACGAAACCGCGACCGGTCTTTCCATGCCGATCACCGCCATCCGCCAGGCGATCGACACAGCCAAGCACGACGCCTTGCTGCTGGTCGACACCATCAGCTCGCTCGGTTCGCTCGAGTTCAACATGGACGCCTGGGGCATCGATGCGGTCGTCGGCGGCAGCCAGAAGGGGCTGATGCTGCCGACCGGCTTCAGCTTCACCGCTGTGTCGGCGAAAGGCATGCAGGCGCACGCCCGCTCGACCCTGCCCAGGCACTATTTCAACTGGTCCGAGATGACGAAGCGGCCGCATCGCAGCTTCGTCGGCACCGTGCCGGTGTCACTGTTCTACGGCCTGCAGGAAAGCTTGCGGCTGATCGAAACCGAGGGCTTGCCGGCGGTCATCGCTCGGCATCACCGGCTGGCGGAAGCGGCGCGGCGCGCGGTGCGGACGTGGTCCGGCAACGCGGGTCCGCAGCTCTACTGCCTCGATCCGAGCCGCCTGTCCGACAGCGTCACGGCCGTGCTGATGCCCGAAGGCCACAATGCCGACGCGATGCGCAAGACGGCGCTGGACAAGTTCAACGTCTCGCTGGGCGGCGGCCTGGGGCCGCTGGGCGGGCACGTGTTCCGCATCGGCCACCTGGGCGACCTCAACGAGCCCATGATCCTCGGGACTTTGGGCGCGGTCGAGATGAGCCTGCGGATCAACGACGTCCCGCACGGGCGCGGCGGCGTGGACGCGGCGATGGAGTTCCTCGCCGCCGCCTGAGGCGGACGAAGCCGGGCGGCGGCGCCGTCCCGGCTTCGTCAAAAACTGTCACACGGCCTTGCTGACCCGTGGCGTCGCTCCCACGTCACTCCAATCCGCATGTTCACGTTGAAATGATCCACTACGATTTGATCTGCAGCCGCAACCATGCCTTCGACGGATGGTTCCGCGACAGCGCGACCTTCGACAAGCAGGCCGAGGCCGGTCAGGTCGCGTGTCCCCAATGCGGCGACGTTCATGTCAACCGAGCCTTGATGGCGCCTGCAATCAGCCGACGTCGGGAGTCCGCGCCTCCAGCGCCGCCCGTCAAGCCGGAGCCCACCCCGCCCACGCCCGTCGCGGCCGCACAGCTGCCCGACATCCTCCGCGCCCAGTTGCAACGGTTGCGCTCCGAGATCGAGCAGCGGTGCGAGCACGTCGGAGACCGCTTCGGCGAGGAAGCTCGCGCTATCCATCGCGGCGAGCGGGACGCGCGCTCGATCTATGGCGACGCCACGCCCGAACAAGCCGAGGCGCTGGCCGAGGAAGGCATCGAGATCTCCTCCATTCCCTGGATCGCCCGCGCCGACGGCTGACGCGCTAGAGCACTTCCCGAGCCAATCGGCTCGGGAGGTGTGCTCTGCAACTAAGTGAACAGAGCAACTTAATCCGACCGAATTGTTCCGGTTCGGTCGGATGTTGCTCTAGCGTGTGAGCACGCCGTCCGGCGCTGCCGCGCGGCTGCGGTGAGTGATCATCCGGTCATGCAGCCGGCGGATCGTGCCCGACCCGGTGCTTGTGCACAGGAACGGCAGGACTGCGTGCACGAGGCACGCGAAGCCGCCGATCAGCATCGAAACGCCGAACCCGGCCGCAACCACGAAGTGCTGCCCGTAGGTCTCGCCGACCTGGTGCGGGTGCTGGGTGAACGACACGGGCATCGCGGAACTCCTGTTGCGGTTGCTACGACCTTGCCGGACCCCGCGCACAATCTGATTGCGTTGTTGCAGCGATCAGGCGAGCTTTCGCATCGTCATTTCAATCTAGGCCGTCATGCCGCAATCCTATCCTCTCGACGAGATCGACCGCCGCATCCTGTACCTGGCTGCAAAAAGATTGCAGCATGCCGATGGCGGAGCTCGGCGAACGTGCCGGCGTGTCGGCCTCGCCTTGCTGGCGGCGGGTGCAGCGGTTGATGGCGGCCGGCGTGATCCAGGCGCGGGTCGCGCTGCTCGACCCGGCGCAGGTCAATGCCGGCGTCAACGTGTTCGTCGCCGTCCGCACCAACCAGCACCGCAAGGAATGGTCGGACCAGTTCTGCGCCTGCGTTCTGGACATCCCCGAGGTGGTCGGCTTCTTCCGCATGGCCGGCGAGGTCGATTACCTGCTGCACATCGTGGTGCCGGGTATCGAGGCGTACGACGCGGTCTACAAGCGGCTGATTGCCCGGATCGAGCTCTACGACGTCAGCGCCAGCTTCGCGATGGAGGTGCTGAAATCCACCACCGCCTTGCCGCTCGACTACGCCGCGCGGGCTTGAACGGGCGTCCCAGCCTCACTCCGCCGCCCCGCGCAACGCGGCGCCGGCCGCCAGCGGACACAGCGGCAGCGCCGCCGCCAGCACGGCGCATAGCAGCAGCAGATGCGGCCGCGGCGTCATCCCCGCCCCGGCCGCCTCCACCGCCGCCGCGCCGAAGATCAGCACCGGCGTCGCCATCGGCAGCACCAGCAGGGGCAGCAGCACGCCGCCGCGGCGTGCCCCGACCACGGCCGCCGCGCCCAGCGTGCCCAGCAGCGACAACGCCACGGTTCCCGGCAACAGCCCGGCCAGCAACACCGGCAGCAGCGCCTCGGGCATCTGCAACATGACCGCGACCGGTCCAGCTGCCAGCAGCAGCGGCAACCCGGTCCCGAGCCAATGCGCCGCCGCCTTGACGCCAGCCACCAGCGCCGCCGGCAACCCGCTCAGCAGCAATTGGTCCAGCGACCCGTCGTCATGATCGGCGCCGAACATCCGATCGAGCGGCAGCAGCGCAGCCAGCAACGCGCCGACCCAGACGATACCTGGGGCGAGCCGCGCCAGCGTATCCGGCGCCGGGCCGATCGCGAGCGGAAACAACGCCGCTGCCAGCACGAAGAACAGCACCGCCGCCAGCGTATCGGCCCCGTGCCGCAGCGACAGCCGCAGCTCCCGCCCGAGCAAGGCGATCACAGCCGGGTCTCGGCCGCGCCCGGCAGCGGCAGCGGCAGGTGGGTGGCCGCCACCACCGCCCCGCCCGCCGCACGATGCGCCGCGAGCAAGCCGCCGAGCGCCTCGACCGAGCCGGCGTCGAGCCCGAGCGTCGGCTCGTCCAGCAGCCACAGCCCGGCGCCGCGCCCCGCAACACGCGCCAGCGCCACCCGGCGCCGCTGCCCGGCGGACAAGAACCGCACCGGCACGTCGATCAGCGGCAGCAGGCCGAGCGGGCCGAGCGCGCGGTCCGAGGCCGGCGGAAACGCGAGGTTCTCGCGCACTGTCAGTCCGAGCTTCAGCGCGTCCAGGTGTCCGAGGTAAGCGAGGTCGGCGCCGGGCTCGGCGACGTCCTGCCCGCGCCACCGCACCGTCCCCGCCTCGGGCCGCTTCAACCCCGCCAGCACGCGCAGCAGCGTGCTCTTGCCCGAGCCATTGGCGCCCAGCAGCAGCAAGGCGCCGCCCCCTTCGAGTTTGATGCAAACGTCGCGCAGCACGAGACGCTCGCCCCGAAACGCCGACACGCCGCTTGCGACTAGGCCCATGAAACCGCTTTGCATGTGGCCCATATTCGGTGGATCGCCGCGGACGCAGCCCGTGGACGCGTTGGCACCTCTATGGTTTAAGCCACGCACCGGCAAGACCACAGGCGTCACGACCGCACTTACGACAGCAGCAAAGGGCCCCGCAGCGATGAACATGATCGGGCACGACAGCCTCAAGACACGACAGACGCTCACCGCGGCGGGCAAAACCTACGGCTATTTCTCGATCCCGGCCGCCGGCCAAGCCTTGGGCGAGGACGTGAGCAGGCTCCCGGTCAGCCTGAAGATCCTGCTGGAAAACGTCCTTCGGTTCGAGAACGGAGGCAGCTACACCGTCGACGACGCCCGCGCCATCGCCGACTGGGCCAAGACCGGCAGCAGCACGCGCGAGGTGCCGTTCCGCCCGGCCCGGATCCTGATGCAGGACTTCACCGGCGTGCCCGCGGTGGTCGACCTCGCCGCCATGCGCGACGGCATCAAGGCATTGGGCGGGCGTCCGGACCAAGTGAACCCGCTGGTGCCGGTGGACCTCGTCATCGACCATTCGGTGATGGTCGACTTTTCCGCCAGTGCCGACAGCTTGCATAAGAACATGGACGCCGAGTTCGCCCGCAACGGCGAGCGCTACACGTTCCTGCGCTGGGGCCAGTCGGCGTTCGAAAACTTCCGGGTGGTCCCGCCCGGCGCCGGCATTTGCCACCAGGTGAACGTCGAATACCTGGCCGAAACGGTTTGGACCGCCGACGTTGGCGGCGAGACGGTCGCCTACCCCGACACCCTGTTCGGCACCGACAGCCACACTACCATGGCCAACGGCATCGGCGTGCTCGGCTGGGGCGTGGGCGGCATCGAGGCGGAGGCGGCCATGCTGGGCCAGCCGATCGCCATGCTGATCCCCGACGTGATCGGCTTCCGCCTGACGGGCGAGCTGCCGGAAGGCAGCACCGCAACCGACCTCGCGCTGACCGTGACGCAGATGCTCCGCAAGAAGGGCGTCGTGGGCAAGTTTGTCGAGTTCTTCGGACCCGGCCTGGCCGAACTCTCGGTCTCGACCCGCCTCACCATCGCCAACATGGCGCCCGAGTATGGCGCGACCTGCGGCATCTTCCCGGTCGATGCCACGACGCTCGACTACCTCCGCCTGACCGGTCGCGCCGAGGAGCGGATCGCGCTCGTGGAAGCCTACGCGAAGGCGCAGGGCATGTGGGTCGACGGCAACACGCCGGACGCGGTCTACACCGACATCATCGAGCTCGACCTCGCGACCGTGATGCCGAGCATTGCCGGGCCGAAGCGGCCGCAGGACAAGGTGCTGTTGAAGGACGCTTCGGCGGCGTTCAAGTCCGATCTGACCAAGGGCCTCGGCGTCCCCGCCAACGACGTCGGCAAGAACGTGCCGGTGCACGGCACCAATTACGAGATCACCCATGGTGACGTGGTCATCGCCGCCATCACCTCGTGCACCAACACCAGCAACCCCTACGTGATGCTCGGCGCCGGCCTGCTGGCCAAGAAGGCGCGCGCCTTGGGGCTGCGGCCGAAGCCGTGGGTGAAGACCTCGCTCGCCCCCGGCAGCCAGGTGGTGACCGAGTATCTCGACCGCGCCCGGCTCAGCACCGAGCTGGACGCACTCGGCTTCCAGCTGGTGGGCTATGGCTGCACCACCTGCATCGGCAACTCCGGCCCGCTCGACGACGCGATTGCGGACGCCATTGAGGACAACAAGCTGGTCGCCGTCTCGGTGCTGTCCGGCAACCGCAATTTCGAGGGACGCGTGCACCCGAACGTGCGCGCCAACTATCTCGCCAGCCCGCCGCTGGTGGTGGCTTACGCCCTGCTCGGGACCATGAACGAGGACATCACCACGGCGCCGCTCGGCACCGGCCCGGATGGGCAGCCGGTCTATCTCAAGGACGTCTGGCCTTCGAACAAGGAGATCGCCGATACGGTTCGCGCCGCCCTCGGCCGCGACCAGTTCATCGCCCGCTACGGCGAGGTGTTCAAGGGCACCAAGGAGTGGCAGGCGATCGAGGTCGACACCTCGAGCGAGACTTACCGCTGGAACGGCGGCAGCACCTACGTGCAGAACCCGCCCTACTTCGACGGCATCACCATGACCCCGGCCCCCGTCACCGACATTCGCGGCGCCCGGGTGCTGGCGCTGTTCGCCGACAACATCACCACCGACCATATCAGCCCGGCCGGCAACATCAAAAAGGAAAGCCCGGCCGGCGACTACCTGGGCGAGCACCAGGTCATGCAGCGTGACTTCAACAGCTACGGCGCCCGCCGCGGCAACCATCAGATCATGATGCGCGGCACCTTCGCCAACATCCGCATCAAGAACGAGATGCTCGCCGGGGTCGAGGGCGGCTGGACCCGTCACCAGCCCGACGGCGAGCAGATGCCGATCTACGACGCCGCCATGCGCTACAAGAAGGAAGGCGTGCCGCTGATCGTGTTCGGCGGCAAGGAGTACGGCATGGGCAGCAGCCGCGACTGGGCCGCCAAGGGCACCGCGCTGCTGGGCGTCAAGGCGGTCGTGGTGGAAAGCTTCGAGCGCATCCACCGCAGCAACCTGGTCGGCATGGGCGTCCTGCCGTTGACGTTCAAGGACGGCACCACGCGGCACTCCCTGGGGCTCGACGGCACCGAGGTGATCGACATTCTCGGCCTCGAAGCGCTGACCCCGCGCATGGAGCTGATGCTGACGATCCACCGGACCGGCGGCAAGGTGGACCAGGTTCCGGTGCTGTGCCGGGTCGATACCGCCGACGAGGCCGACTACTACCGCAACGGCGGCATCCTGCAGTACGTTCTGCGGCAGATGGCCAAGGCGGCCTGAACCGCCGCAAGGAGATCTGGGGCGCCACGCCCCTGCGGGGTACAGGGGCGCCGCCCCTGGCCTTCCTCCGCAGCCGGTGGCGCGCCGGACCGGAAGCTGACCTGTCGCGCTTGCCGGTCAGCCTCGACCTGCGCGCCATCAGCATCGAGGAGGGGCTTCGCGCCGCCCTCGCGGTTGCGGCGACAATGCTGCTTTCGGAATGGGCCGGCTTGCCAGCGTTGGCCGAATCCGCGCTCGGCGCCCTGCTGACCTGCCTGTGCGACGCCGGCGGGCCGGTGCGGCGGCGCGTGCCGGCGCTGCTCGCCTTTGCCGCAACCGGCACGGCGCTCACTGTGGGTTTCGGCTTGCTGCGACCGTTCGGCCTGCCGTTCGTCGTGCCGCTCGCCAGCCTCCTGATCCTCGCGTTCAGCTTCGCCCGCGTTTGGGGCCAGGCGGCGCAGCAGGTCGGCAACCTGCTGATCGTTGTGACCGTGCTCTCGCTCGACCGCATCGAACCCGCCGCCACGGTGGTCGAACTCGGCCTCCTGTTCGGCGCCGGCAGCCTCTGGGCGCTGGCGCTGACCATGGTGCTCTGGCGCCTGCACCCGTTCCGCCCGGCCCGGCTCGCGGTCGCCGCCGTGTTCCGCCGGCTCGGCGCCATGGTCACCGACCTCGTGCCGTTGCTGGAGGGGCACGAGGGCGTCGACTGGGCCGAGCACGCCCGCGCCCACCGCCGCCACGTTCGCGACGGCATCGAGGCAGCGCGCGTCCTTGTGCTCGACACCCTGCGGATCCGCGGTGGCGGCAGCCCGCGCGCCAACCAGTCGCTGATCCAGGTCGAGGCCGCCGACCAGTTGTTCGGGGTGCTGATCGCGCTGTCCGACGTGCTCGAGTATACCGATACCACCACGCGCGAAGCCGCCCGGCACGCCCTCCCCGCCTTGCGCCTGCTGCTCGCGGCCTTGGCCGACGCGACCGCCCGCGACCAAGCCAGCGACGATCCCGAGGTCCGGGCGGTCACGACCAAGCTGCTCGACGCCGTCGCCGCGCTCGCGACGGTGCCGGCCCTGTCCGGCCTTGCCGCTGCCATGGTCGCCCGGCTGCGGATCGCGCTGCTGCTGACGACGCCGGAGGGCCTGCTGCCCGGCGTGGACGGCACCGAGAGTTCGGCCGCGCACGGCCTGGACCGGGTGCTGACGCCGGCGCGCGCCAACCTCCGCTGGGAGTCCGCGGTGCTGCGCCATGCCGTGCGCGCCGGGGTGGTCGCCGCCCCGGCGCTCGCCTTCACCTTGTCGTCCGGCAACGCCTACGCGCATTGGCTCACGATCACGCTGGTGCTGACGTTGCAGCCGTTCTTTGCCCTCACCTGGCAGAAAGCGCTGGAGCGTAGCGCCGGGACGGTGCTGGGCGGCGTCGCGGCGGCCGCGATTGCGGTGGTCGTGCACACGCCGCTCGCCACCGCCCTGGTGATGGCGCCGCTCGCGGTCGCCGCCTTCGCCTGCCGCGCGGTCAGCTTCGGCCTGTTCATGGCGTTCCTCACGCCGATGGTGGTGCTGCTCAGCGAGCTCGGCCGCCCCGGCACCAGCGAGTTCCTGATCGCCGGGTCTCGCGCCGCCTACACCGTCGCCGGCGGCGCCTTGGCGGTCGCGGGCGGTGCGCTGCTATGGCCGAGCTGGGAGCCGGTGCGGGTTCGCCAGGCACTCACGACGGCGATCCGCGCCCATGCCGCCCACGCCGACCTCGAGCTGGCGGCGTTGGCCGAGCCGGGCAGCGTCGCGGCAGAACAGCTCGAGACAGTGCGCCGGGCGGCCGGGCTTGCCAGCAACAACCTGGAAGCCGCGCTGAACCGGGCGCTGCACGAGCCCCGCGGCTCGGCGCGGCTGGAAGCCGAAACGGGGCTTGTTGTGGATGCGGCGCTGCGACGCTTGGCCGCCCGGCTGCTGGCTTTGCAGCACGACCCGGCACAAGCCGGCACCGACCCGGCCACGCCCGCTGCCTGGCGCTGCTGGGTGGCTGACAGCTTCGCCGCCATCGAACGCGGCGGCTCGCTGCCCAACCCCGAACCCGTCGACCGCGACCATCCGGCGCTCGGCCGAATGGCGCGACAGCTCAGCTTGATCGCCGGAGCGCTGCAGGGAGCAGCGATGGCTGGACGGGAGTGACCGTCAAGACGCCAAGCCAACCGCGCAGCCAAAACGCGGCGCCGAGGCTGAGCAGCGGCGCGATCGTGTAACGGGCGCGGTTGTTCTCCAGCACGTCGAAGCAGCTCGAGACCAAGAACACGAACACGCCCGTGGCCAGCACGAGCAGCAGAAGCGTCGCCGCGGGATCGAGCGGCCGGCGCGCGACGGCCCCCGCGACCGCGTTCCGCGCGGCGACAAGGCAGGCGCCGGTGAAACCAAGCCCGATCAGCAGCGAGCCATAGGAGATCTGCAGCTGGAACGCTTGCGGCCTCGCGGTGTCGAGCGTGCTGCCGAACCAGGCGACGGGCTGCAACCCGACCGTCGCGTTGACGAGCCGGACCCAACTCTCGATCGGCGCGAGGTTGCGCCGCACATCGAGGAACTCGTTGGAGGGGCGGTTGAAGTAGTAGACGGAAGTCATGAGGACGGCGCCGTAGTTCCAGGGGTCGGCCCAAAACGCCGCTTTCACGTCCGGCCAGCGCAAGCGGCTCGCCACCAGCAGCGCCTGATGGTGCATGTTGGGAAAGCCGTTCGACTTCCGCGGCGCATCGAGGACCGGCTCGCCGGTGGAGGCGATCGGCGGCAACAGCGGCAACAGGCGCTCGACCGAGCCGAACGAACTGATCGCGCTGAGTGGCGACAAAATGCCCTCGACGACCAGCGCCCGGCGCTCCTCGTCCGGCAGCTTCTCCACGGCCACGCCGACCAAGTTGAGCGTCGCCCACGACGACAGGCCCAGAAACCCGAACATCACCAGGTTCTTCAGCAGCACGGCGCCGACCGCCGCAGCCGGCAGCGCCGCGCATCGGAGCACGCGCACGCGGGCGCCGGTCGACGCGGCGGTCAGCCCGACCATGGCGACATACCAGACCGGGTGGAACATCGAGCGCAGCAGCACGACCGCTGCAAGCACGGAGAAGCCGAGCGTCAGCAGCACCGAGGCCCGCCGTCCGTCCTGCCTCAGCCCGGCATGCACGCCATGGAAGCCGATGCACAACAGCCAGGGAACCAGGCTGTCATAGGACAGCGTCTCGCTGAACAGCAGCACGTCCGGCGAGACACAGAACCACAGGGCGATGCCAAGCGCCCAGCGTCGCGAACCGAGAACCGCACGGGCCGCAGCGTTCAAGGCGAGGATGCCGCCGAGGCAGATCGCGCCGTAGGCCCAGGCCATGACGACAGGAAACGCGGCACCGCCGGCCTGCAATGCCGCGCCGATCAGCAGGTTGAACAGCGGCGGTTGCGAATGAAGATGCAGCAGGGTCGGCCACAGCCGGGTTCGCAGCAATTCTGGATCCACCACTTGCCAGTAGCCGCCGAGGCTTTCGGCGTTGAACTCGACGCCAGCCGCCCAAGCCCAGCCCCGGACCAAGAGGAACGTGCCTGCGATCAGCGCGGCGTCTCGCCACGAGCGTCCCTCGTCGGTCCTGTCTTCCATGGGGGGCGGCTAGCACGCGGCGGCGAACGAGCCCAAGTCTTGCCGCTGGTCTCAAACTATTCCTGACGAACCCTGCTGGTTTTACGCTCTGGAACGGTCCGCCAGCCTCGTCAGGCCCGGCACCGTGAGCAATGCGGCCCCGCCGATCGCTGCCATCGGCAGGAAGGACAGCCCGCCCCAAGGGCCATAGAGTTGGCCTGTCAACCACACCAATGCGGCACTCGCGGCTGAAAAGCCGAGCGCCGAGGTCAGCGTCTGCGCCATGCCGGCCCGCTCCGGGGGGAGTTGCGCGAGCACCAGCATCGACGACAGGTGCTGGAAGGCGAACGTCATCGCGTGCAGCAGCTGCAGCGCCATTAGGGCCGGGACCGCGGTTGTGACGGCGAACCCGGCCCATCGCACCACGCAAGCCGACGCTGCCAGCGCCGTCAGCCCGGCCGGCCCGAGCCGCCGCACCAGCCGCTGGCCACGCAGGAACAGCAGGATCTCGGCCACGATCCCTTCCGCGATCAGCAGGCCGATGGTGGTGTCGCCGAGTCCGGCCGTGCGCCAATGCAGCGGTGCGAACGAGTAGTACGCGGCATGCGAGCCCTGGATCAGCGCGGTTGCCGCAAGCGAGAGGCGGAAGCGGCGGTCGGTCCACAGCCCGCCCGAGATCCCGGCTCGCCGCCGCCCGGCGCTCACGTCCGGGAGCCGGCACGCGAACGCCGCCGCAGCGGCGTAGCCGGCGGCGAGCATGGCCGGAACGGCGCCGCTGCCGAGCCGGGCGAGGACGGCACCGGCGCCGGCCGTGGTCAGCATGTAGGAGATCGAACCCCAAGCGCGGGTCGGCGCGTATTCGAGCCGCCGGGCCGCGGCCAGCGCCAGGGCGAGCGCGTCGGTCAGCGGCCCCAGCAAGGAGGCCGACAATCCCGCCGCCGTGACAATCAGCATCAGCGGCGCCAACCCGTGCGCGGCCGGAAGCCCGGCGGCGCAAGCGGCCGCCAGCGCCGCCGACCCGGCCAGCACCGCTCGCCGCCGGCCCAGCCGGTCCGCAAGCCACCCACCGCCCGGCGCCGCCACGACGCGCAGCAGCGACGCCACGCCCAGCACCAGGCCGATCTCGGCCGCGGTCAGCCCGTGGTCGGCAAGCCACAACGGCAGATACGCGGCGTTGACCGCGCTGGCAGCGAAGATCGCGGCCAGCACATGGCCGACGCGGCGGCTGTCAGGACCGGAAATGCCGGCTCAGGCGGCGACGGCGCAGGCTTGCGCGACGTCGTGGATGCGCCGCGCCATGGCGGCGATGCCGTTGCCGCGGTTGGTGGACAGTGCCTCGAGCAGGCCGAGGTCCTTCAGGAACGCCGGGTCGGTCGCCAGCACCTCGGCCGGCGTCCGCCCCGAGTAGACCCGAAGCAGCAGCGCGACCAGGCCCGAGACGATGGCGGCGTCCGACGCGCCGGCCAGCAGCATGCGGCCGTCCTGCATCGCCGCCTCCATCCAAACCTGGCTTTGGCAACCAGGCACGCGATGCGCGTCGTCCTGCCAATCCGCCGGGAACGGCGGCAGCTTGCGGCCGAGCTCGATGATGAACTGGTAGCGGTCCATCCAATCGTCGAACACCTCGAGCTCTTCGCCGATGGCGGCGACGGCGTCGGCGGCACTTGGTTCGTCGGGGTGGACATAGGGATCGGTCATGGCCGCGATGTGCGGCGCAGCCGGTGAACCGTCAAGGCATGGTGGACATGCAAACGGCCCGGCGCGAACGCCGGGCCGTCAACAGGTCAGGCCGGACGATCAGGCCTTGGTCATCGTGTAATGATAGCTGCACTTGCCGCGCATCGACGTCAGGTCCAACCCGGTGGCCGAGGCCGTGCCCGAGACGCTGCTGCCGCGGCGGGTCGGCGCGGTAATCGAGCCGTCCGGTGCGATCGTGCCCTTGACCCCGTTCAGCACGAAGCTGTTGCCGCGCACGCGGACGGTCTGCTCACGGGTCATCTTGGCGCAGCCCCGGGGCGCATCCGACGCCAACTCGGCCATGCCCTTGTAGATGCCGTCCACCGGCCCGAGTGCGACGGGAGCGGGCGGCGGCGGGGGCGGAGGCGCCTCGGCCATCGGCGGCGGCGGCGGCGGCTTGCTCGCGCAACCGACGACCGTGCCGGCCAAGAACAGGAATGGGAGAAGTTTCATACGCATGGATGCGTCTCCTGGTAGAGAATCGGCGAACGGCGGGACGATGCCCCGCCGCCGCGAGTCCCGCCTACAGGATGAAACGGCTCAAGTCACCCTTCGCGGCAAGTGGCGCGACGCGGTCGTTCACGTACCCGGCATCGACCAGCAATCGCTCACCGTTGCGATCGGTCGCAGTAAAGCTGATCTCCTCGAGCAGTCGTTCCAACACCGTCGCCAGTCGACGGGCGCCGATGTTCTCGACCCGGTCGTTGATGTCTGCCGCCAGATTGGCCAGCGCGTCGATCGCGCCCGGATCGAATTCGAGCGCAACACCCTCGGTGCCCAGCAATGCCGAGTATTGCTTCAGCAGGCTGTGTTCCGGCTCGGTCAGGATGCGCCGCAGATCGTCGCGCGACAGCGGCGCCAGCTCGACCCGGATCGGCAGCCGGCCTTGCAGCTCCGGCAGCAAGTCGGACGGCTTGGCCAGGTGGAACGCGCCGGACGCGATGAACAACACGTGGTCCGTCTTCACCGGGCCATACTTGGTGGTGACGGTGGTGCCCTCGATCAGCGGAAGCAGGTCACGCTGCACACCTTCCCGCGACACGTCGCCGCCCCGGAACCCGCCCTCGCTGCTGCGCGCGCAGACCTTGTCGATCTCGTCGAGGAAAACGATGCCGTTCTCCTCGGCGTGGCGCACCGCATCCTTGGTGAGCTGCTCGGTGTCCAGCAGGCGGTCGGCCTCGTCGCGCGCCAGCGCCGCCCGGGCACTCGCGACCGTCATGCGCTTGCGCTGCTCCTTGCGGCCGAACATGCCCTTCATCATGTCGTTCAGGTTGATCATCTGGCCCGGCGGCATGCCCGGCAGATCGATCTGACCGGCCGGCGGCCCGGCGGCCTCGGTCAGACCGACCTCCACCTCCTTGTCCTCCAGCTCGCCGGCCCGCAGCATCTTGCGGAACTTGCCGCGGGTGTCGGCGCTCGCGCCCTCGCCCACCAGGGACGTCACCAGCTTGTCCTCGGCGGCAAGCTCGGCCTTGGCCTGCACGTCCTTGCGGCTGGCGTCGCGCAGCATGACGATGCTGGCCTCGACCAGGTCGCGCACGATGCTGTCGACATCCCGGCCGACATAGCCGACCTCGGTGAACTTGGTGGCCTCGACCTTGATGAACGGCGCCTGAGCAAGCTTGGCGAGCCGCCGGGCGATCTCCGTCTTGCCGCAGCCGGTGGGCCCGATCATGAGGATGTTCTTCGGCACGACCTCCTCGCGCAGCCCCTCGGGCAGCTGCTGCCGCCGCCAGCGGTTGCGCAACGCAATGGCCACCGCGCGCTTGGCGTCGTTCTGGCCGACGATGAACCGGTCGAGCTCGCCCACGATCTCGCGCGGGGAGTAGGTGGGAACGTCCATTAAAGGGTCTCTACGATCACGGAGTGGTTGGTATAAACGCAGATGTCGCCGGCGATCCGCATGGCCCGGCGTGCGATCTCGGCGGCGTCGAGCCCCTCGACCTCCATCAGCGCGCGCGCCGCGGCCAGCGCGTAATTACCGCCCGAGCCGATCGCGATCACGCCGTCCTCAGGCTCCAGCACGTCGCCGTTGCCGGTCAGGGTGTAGCTGTGCTGGGCGTCGGCGACGGCCATCATCGCCTCGAGCCGGCGCAGGTAGCGGTCGGTGCGCCAGTCCTTGGCAAGCTCGACGCAGGCGCGCTCGAGCTGGTTGGGGAAACGCTCGAGCTTGGCCTCGAGCCGCTCGAGCAGGGTGAAGGCGTCCGCCGTGGCGCCGGCGAACCCGGCCAGCACCGCGCCGCCGGCGCCGATGCGCCGCACCTTACGGGCATTGCCCTTGATCACGGTCTGGCCAAGCGTGACTTGGCCATCGCCGGCCATCGCCACGCTGCCGCCGCGGCGCACCGATAGGATGGTGGTGCCGTGCCAGCCGATCGGGTCGTTCGGATTGGATGTTTGCATGATGCGCCGAAGGTGGGAACCGCCGCTGCGCTGCACAAGAGTTAGGCAACCAGGCCGAATGGAGGGGCGGCCAAGCGACCGTTCACGCGACCCTCGAGGCGTTCGGCTGGTGCGACCGCCGAGCTCCGTCGCCCGCGGCGCCGAGCAATGCCGACAGCGCCGTCACCGGCAGCGGCTTGGAAAACAAGTAGCCCTGGATGAAGTCGCATCCGTAGGACACGATCAGCTCGCGCTGCCGGGCCGTTTCGACCCCCTCGACCACGACGGTGACGCCGAGCTCGTGCGCCAGAGCCGTGATGTTGCGGATCATCGCGCCGGTCGCGAATTCGGTTTCCAGCTCGGCGACAAAGCTGCGGTCGATTTTGAGCACGTCGACCTTGAGCTGGGTGAGATACGACAGGTTCGAGTAGCCGGCGCCGAAATCGTCCAGCGCCAAGCCGATCCCCTCGGCGCGCAACGCCTCGATCGTTTGCCGCACGGCCGGGTGGTCGGTCAGCATGACGCTCTCGGTCACCTCGATCAGGAGTTGCGCCGGGGCGATGCCGTTGCGTCGCACGGTGTCACGGACGAAGCCGACGATCTCGGCGTCCTGCAGCTGCAGCGGCGAGAAGTTGACCGACACCCGGCGCAGCAGGCCGTCACGCAGCATCGGCCTCGCCTGGCTGCAGGTGGCCGCGAGGACCTGCTTGCCGACCTCGACGATCAGTCCGCGCTCTTCGGCGATGGCGATGAAGCGATCCGGCGGGATCATGCCCCGGGTCGGATGCGGCCATCGGGCCAGCGCCTCGGCCGCGACGATCCGGCCGCTCTGGGCGTCGACAATCGGCTGGAACCAGACGGTGATCCCGCCGGTCTCGAGCGCGTCCCGCAAATCCTGCTCGAGTGCGACCCTCTCTTCGAGGTCGGACACCATGCTCGGGTCGAACGCGGCATAACGGCCACGGCCGGCGGCTTTGGCGCTGTAGAGCGCGAGGTCCGCATACCGCAGCAGGTCGGCGGAGGTCGTCGCCTGTCCGGGCGTCGCGGCGAACCCGATCGAGCAGGATGGTTGGCTGTGGTGAGCCTTCTCCGACAGCGGCGCCTCAGCGGCGCGCAGGATACGTTCCGCCCATCGTCGCCCGCTCGCCAAGCCGTCGCCGTGACCTTGCAGCAGGACCGCGAACTCGTCGCCACCCAGCCGCGCCACCAGCCCAGCCTCGCCGCAGACGCGGCTGAGCCGCTCGGCCATCTCGATCAGCAATGCATCGCCGGCGGCATGCCCGAACCGATCGTTCACCTGCTTGAACCGGTCGAGGTCGACGACCAGCAAGGCCGCTTGGGTTTCGCCGTCCGCGCAATCGGCGACGGCGGCGTCGAGGCAGGCCTGCAGCCGGCGACGGTTGGCGACGCCCGTCAGCAAATCGCGTTCGGCCAGCGCCACCGCCTGACGACGCTCCCGCTCGAGCTCGATCGTGCGGCTCGACACCCGGGCCTCCAGGTCGGCATTCAAGGCCACGAGTTTCTGATTGATGTCGTAGAGCTCGAGGCTCTTGGCTTCCAGCAGACGTTCGGCCTCGCTCCGGGCCGCCAGCTCCCGCGCGACGCGCCGCCGCAGCAGGGCAACGATGCCGGTCAGGTCCTCGTCTGGAACGGACATGCCATCACCGGTTGATCCGTCACGCTCGCGGCCAGCAACTCGATGCGCAGGCGGGCATACTCTCCTTCGGGCCCCATCACGGTTTCGGCGGTGATGCCGACCTCCTGCCCGAGGTGCTGCGCCGCTCCCTTGATCACGCCGATCGCGAGCTCGGTCAGCCGCTTGGTGCTGTGATAGCCGAGCACAAGCACGCGGTCGTCACGCGCCTCGACGGTGAACGTCGGCAGTTCGGCGTCCGGGTAGAGCTTGCGGACCTCGCGCTCATGGAACGTATTGACCTCCGACAGGATGGTGAACAGGCCGCGCTCGCGGGTGAAGAACTGCCCGGAGTTCTGCACCCAACTGGCGAAGCAGTGCTGGCCGAAGCCGTCCAGCACCTCCGGCACAAGCGCCCCGGTGACGGCGACATGGGCGCCGACCAGGGCCAGCATCTCGTCGAACGGGTAAGTGCCGACGTTTGTGTAGGCCCCGCCATGCGGCAACTCGGCCCGGACGATGATCTCGTCGAGCGCGACTTCGCCGTGCACCTGCTCCACGTGCTTGAAAAATTCGCTGAATACGATGCCCTTCACGCCGGCACTCCCTCGGCCATGTCGCGCGCAGCATCCCATAACGGCTTTAACGAAGGCTTACCGGCCATTGGCGGCGGGGCCCGGTAGCACCTCGAGGGCGGATAGGTTATCAGCCCGCCATGGCCCGCATCGCCGACCTCACCCGCACCACCTCCGAGACCGCGATCACCCTCCGTCTCGACCTCGATGGGAGCGGCCGGGCGCGGGTTGGGACCGGCATCGGCTTCCTCGACCACATGCTGATCGCTTTGGCCCGGCACGCGCTGTTCGACCTCGACGTCGACGCCAAGGGCGATCTCCATATCGACGATCACCACACCACCGAGGACGTGGGCATCGTGCTCGGCCGAGCCTTGGCCGAAGCGCTCGGCGACAAGCGCGGGGTGCGCCGCTACGGCCACGCGGTGGTGCCGATGGACGAGGCCCTGGTGGACGCCGCCGTGGACCTGTCGGGCCGCCCGTTCCTCGCCTGGTCGGTCGAGTTCGGGCCAGGCAAGATCGGGACGATGGACACCGAGCTGTTCGAGGAGTTCTTTCGCGCTTTGGCGATGAACGGGCTGATCACCTTGCACGTCACCCAGCGGGCCGGCCGCAACGGCCATCATGTCGCCGAGGCGGCGTTCAAGGCGGTCGCCCGCGCGCTGCGGGTGGCGGTCGAGCCCGACCCGCGCGCTGCCGACGCCGTGCCGTCCACCAAGGGCAGCCTGTGAAGTCGTTCACCGCCCACCTCAAGCCGGGCCGCGAGCCGGTGCTGCTGCCGGACGCGTTCGCCTGGGGCGCGTTCCTGTTCGGCCCGCTCTGGTTCGCCGCCCACCGCGCTTGGGTGATCGCCGCGCTCGACCTGCTGCTGGTCCTCCTGGTGGCCGTGCTGCTGCCGGCGCCGGCCGGCCCGGTGGTGCAGTTCGGCATTGCCCTCCTGGCCGGCCTGCTCGGGCGCGACGGGCTGCGCTGGGGCTTGGAGCGGGACGGCTACACCATGGCGCATGTGCTGGCGGCACGCGACGCCGACGCCGCCCTGGGCCGCCTGCTGACGTATCGGCCGGAGATCGCCGCGGGCATGGCCGCGGCCCTGCTGTGATGCGCGTCGCGGTCGTCGATTACGGCAGCGGCAACCTGGCGTCGGCCGCCCGCGCCCTTGCGCACGCCGCCGACCGCGAGGGGCTCGACGCGGCCGTCGCCATCACCGCCGACGCTGCGGCGGTGGAAGCGGCCGACCGCGTCGTGCTGCCGGGTCAGGGCGCCTTCGCCGACTGCGCTGCCGGCCTCGCCGCGGTTCCGGGCCTGCGCGACGCGATCTTCGCCAGCGCCGAGCGCGGCCGCCCCTTCCTGGGCATCTGCGTCGGCATGCAGCTGATGGCAGAGCGCGGCCTCGAACACCGCACCACACCGGGATTCGGCTGGATCGGCGGCGACGTCGCGGCCATGGCGGCCGAGGGCCTGCGCCTGCCGCAAATGGGCTGGAACGGGCTCGACTTCGTGCCTGGCGCCCACCCGTTGCTCGATGGCCTCGTGCCCGGCGACCACGCCTACTTCGTGCACAGCTACGCGCTGCAGCCGACCCGGCCGGCCGAGGTGCTCGCCACGACCGAGTATGGCGGCCCGGTCGCCGCCTTGGTGGCGCACGAGAACCGCGCCGGCACCCAATTCCACGTTGAAAAGAGCCAGGCGGTGGGCTTGCGCATCCTCGGCAACTTCCTCCGGTGGTCGCCGTGACCGGCGTCGACACCGCCCCCGCCCACAGCCTGCTGGTCGAGCGCACCAGCGAGCTGTCCGACGACGACATCGAGGCGCTGTGCGAGGCCGCCGACGCCGCGATCCTGGAGGGTGGCGGCTTCGGCTGGGTCAAGTCGCCGGGCCGTTTGTCGCTCGCCCGCTATTTCCGCGGCGTGCTGCTGGTGCCGGAGCGCGAGTTGTTCGTGGCCCGGCTCGACGGCGTCATCGTCGGCAGCGCGCAGCTGGTGCGGCCGCCGCGCAACAACGAGGCGCAGGCCTTCGCCGCGACCCTCATGCACGCCTTCACCGCCCCCTACGCCCGCGGCCACGGCCTCGCCCGCATGCTGACCAACCGGGTCGAGGATGGCGCCCGCGCCTTGGGCTACCAGGTGCTGAACCTCGACGTGCGCGAAACCCAGGAAGCGGCGATCCGCATGTACGAGGGCCTCGGCTACGAGCGCTGGGGCATCCACCCCTGCTACGCCCGCGTCGGCGGCCGCTCGATCCGCGGCTTCTACTACCACAAGATGCTCCAAACCGAGCCGAAGACGTGAGTCTCGTGCTTTATCCCGCCATCGACTTGAAGGACGGCGCCTGCGTCAGGCTGCGCCGAGGCGAGATGGACGGCGCCACCGTCTACTCCGACGACCCCGGGGCCCAGGCCCGGGCCTGGCAGGACGCGGGCTGCGAATGGCTGCACGTCGTCGACCTCAACGGCGCCTTCGCCGGCCGGCCCGTCAACGCCGCCGCGGTTGCCGCCATCCTCGCCGCCGCCACCGTCCCGGTGCAGCTCGGCGGCGGCATCCGCGACATGGCGGGCGTGGCCGCCTGGCTCGACCGCGGCGTCGCCCGGGTGATCCTCGGCAGCGCCGCGCTGAAGACCCCGGCGCTGGTGCACAACGCTTGCCGCGCCTTTCCCGGCCGCATCGCCGTCGGCATCGACGCCCGCGACGGCATGGTCGCCGCCGAGGGCTGGGCCGAAACCTCCGACGTCGCCGCCGCCGAGCTCGCGCTCCGCTTCGAGGATGCCGGGGTGGCGGCGATCATCTACACCGACATTGCCCGCGACGGCATGCTGTCCGGCCTCAATCTCGAGCAGACCCGGGCGCTGGCCGACCGCCTGCGCACGCCGGTGGTCGCCAGCGGCGGTGTCGGCTCGTTGGCCGACCTCACGGCGTTGCGCGATGTGGCCCGGACCGCCACCGGCACAATCGCCGGCGTCATCGTCGGCCGGGCGCTTTACGACGGTCGCGTGAACCTGGCCGAGGCGCTCGTCACGCTCGGGCGATAAGCGCGTGAATGGTCTAGCTGAGGGTGCCGCCGATCGCTCATCCGCTTGCAACGACTCGGAGCGGCTTATCTAAGCACCTCATGTTGAAGCTGCGAATCATTCCGTGCCTCGATGTGAAGGACGGCCGCGTCGTGAAGGGCGTCAATTTCGTTTCGCTGCGTGACGCCGGCGACCCGGTGGAGCAGGCGGCGGTCTATGACGCTGCCGGCGCCGACGAGCTGACCTTCCTCGACATCACCGCCAGCCACGAGAACCGCGACACCATCCTCGACGTCGTCGCCCGGACCGCCGCGCGGGTGTTCCTGCCGCTTACGGTGGGCGGCGGGGTGCGCTCGACCGAGGACATGCGGCGGCTGCTGCTGGCCGGCGCCGACAAGTGCAGCATGAACTCCGCCGCCGTCGCCCGTCCCGAGCTGGTGCGTGAGGCCGGCGAGAAGTTCGGCAGCCAATGCGTGGTGGTCGCGGTCGACGCGCGGCAGGCTGGCCCGGGGCGCTGGGAGGTGTTCACCCATGGCGGCCGCACGCCGACCGGCATCGACGCCGTGGATTGGTGCCGGCAGGTCGCCTCACTCGGCGCCGGCGAGATCCTGCTGACCAGCATGGACCGCGACGGCACCGGGACCGGGTTCGACCTCGATCTGCTGCGGGCGGTGTGCGGCGCGGTGCGGCTGCCGGTGGTGGCGTCGGGCGGCGTCGGCAGCCTTGCGCATTTCGTCGACGGTGCCCGCGCCGGCGCCACCGGGCTGCTGGCCGCCAGCGTCTTCCATTTCGGGACCTTCACCGTGCCGCAGGTGAAGGCGGCGCTGGCCGCGGCCGGGCTGCCGGTCCGGCCGGAACGGACGATCGCGGCATGAAGAAGCCCGGGCGCAAGGCCGCCGCCGTTCCGCTGCCGGCGGTGGTGGCGAAGAAGAAGGGCGCCAAGCCGTCGCCGCCGGACTCCGGCGCCGACGTGCTCGACCGGCTTTACGCCACGGTGATGGAGCGCCGCACCGCCGACCCGGCGCGCAGCCATTCCGCCCGCCTGCTGTCGCGTGGCACCGCCAAGGTCGCGCAAAAGTTCGGCGAGGAAGCGGTCGAGTGCTTGATCGAGGCCGTCGCCGGCAACCCTGCGGCCTTGATCGGCGAAAGCGCCGACGTGCTTTACCACCTGCTTGTGATGTGGGTCGCGAGCGGCGTCACACCCGACCAGGTCTGGGCCGAATTGCGCCGCCGCGAGGGCGTCAGCGGCGTCGACGAGAAGGCCGCCCGGCTGCGCCCGGTCGGCACCTCGAAGATCCCCTGACACCCGGCCGGTTCAAGGCCCGGCCACGGCCAGCGCAGCCTCGAACCCGTCACCCGCGGTGTGGTCGTTGCCCGGAAACAGCAGGCACAAACCGAGCCCGACAACGACGATGAACAGAGTCGCGAGCAGCGCGCGGCGGATTTCCCGGCGCTCGTCGTCGCGGAACTCCGGGCTGAAATTCGTGATTGGTTTGACGTCGAACCACTTGCGATCGATGTTCATGAGCTTCACTCCGGCTGGGACCGACCGCACCCTGCTCCGCCCGCATCGGCCGCGATGTGACACGCATCACATCGCAGCAGGCCGTCCCGCTTCGAAGTGTTCGGCGTTCAAAGCTCGCCGGGGCCTGGCAGGCCGCGGAGAAGTTCGCGTCCTGCTCGAGCAACAACCAACCAAACAAACCGGATCGGTTCGGTCGGACTGGCGGCGGCTGCCTGACCGGGCGCCAAACCGATGAGGGCACGGCCCAGGCTTCCGCGCATCCGACCGGCCGCGCTACGTAGGGCGCGGTCACGGTCGGAGCGCCCCATCATCGCCGAATTCGCCGCACCTCCGCCGCTGCCCGGGTCCCCGATTGCGCTGCTGCGGCGGCATTTCGCCGCCATCCTCGCCATTACGGTCGGGATGGCGCTCGCGGTCGCATTGGTGGCCGCATCCGTCCTGCTTGCCGCCCGCAACGACGCTGCCGTCGAGCGTGTCGCGCGGGCACAGCAGGCCCGGGCGGCGCTGGCCGGCACGCTGAGCGCGCTCGAGAGCGCCGAAACCGGGCAGCGCGGCTACCTGCTGACCCACAAGGACAACTATCTCGCGCCCTACAACACCGGCGTGCGCGATGCGCCGGCGGCGCTCGACCGGCTCCAGGCTGCGCTCAGCCGGGCGGACGGCGCCGCCGACGCCGCCACGCCGGTGGCCGAACTGCGCCGCCTCGCCGCCGAGAAGCTCGAGGAGCTCGCCCAGACCCTGGCGCTGGCGAAAGACGGCGACCACGCCGGCTCGCTCGACATCGTCCAATCCGACCGGGGCGAACGCGACATGGATGCGATCCGCAAGCTGGTCGCCGCACTCGACGCCCGGCAGGAGCAGGTGCTGTCCGAGCAGGTCGCGGTGGTCAACCGGTCCGGCCGGCTGCTGGTCGCGGCCGACACGCTGGGCCTGGTGATGGTGGCGCTGATCGCGGCCGGCGTCGGATGGGGCGCCTGGCGGGCGTTCGGCGCCATGCGCGCCACCTCGACGGAGCTGTCCGCCGCTTACGCCGCCCTGCGGCAATCGAGCGAAACCCTGGAAGACCGGGTGCGCGACCGCACCGCGGAGCTGACCGAGGCCAACGAGGAGATCCAGCGCTTCGCCTACATCGTGTCGCACGACCTGCGTGCGCCGCTGGTCAACATCATGGGCTTCACGAGCGAGATGGAGGCCGCCGCGACCACCTTGCGCCTCTTCGTCGACCGCGCCGCCGAGCAGGATCCGGACGGCAGCCGCGACGCGGTCCTCGCCGCGCACGAGGACATTCCGGAGTCGATCGGCTTCATCAAGACCTCGGCCGCCAAGATGGACCGCCTGATCGGCGCCATCCTGAAGCTGTCGCGCGAGGGCCGCCGGGTGCTGAGCGCCGAGCCGGTGGCGATGCGGCCGCTGCTGGAAGGGATCGCCGCCAGCCTGCAGCATCAGGCCGACGCCCGCGGCGCGGAGTTCAAGGTCGGCACGCTGCCGGACGTGGTCTCGGACCGGCTGGTGCTGGAGCAGGTGTTCTCGAACCTACTGGAGAACGCGTTGAAATACGGCAAGCCCGGCCGCCCGGGCCGGATCGTCGTGTCGGGCCGGGCGTCGGGGCGAATGGCGGTGTTCACCGTCGAGGACAACGGCCGCGGCATTGCCGGACGCGACCTCGAGCGGGTGTTCGAGCTGTTCCGCCGCGCCGGCGACCAGAGCGTGCCCGGCGAAGGCATCGGCCTCGCCCACGTGCGCGCCTTGGTGCGGCGGCTGGGCGGCCGCATCGATTGCGTGTCGCGCGAAGACGTGGGATCGACCTTCCGGGTCGAAATCCCCCGCACCGGCGGGGTCGCGGACCCGGTCAAGCTGCGGGAGCACGCCGAGTCATGAACGCCGTCGCGGTAACGATTCTGCTGATCGAGGACGATCCCGGCCACGCGCGGCTGATCGAAAAAAACGTCCGCCGCGCTGGCGTCAACAATGATATCGTGCCGTTCACCGACGGCACCTCCGCCGTCGCCTACCTGTTCGCACGCGACGACGCCGGACGCCGCACCGCGCGCAACTCGCTGCTGGTGCTGCTTGATCTTAACCTGCCCGACATGAGTGGGATCGACATCTTGCGCCGTATCAAGGAGGACGAACACCTGAAGCGGGTACCGGTCGTCGTGCTGACCACGACCGACGACAAGGTGGAGATCCAGCGCTGCTACGACCTCGGCTGCAACGTCTACATCACCAAGCCGGTCGACTATGAAGGGTTCGCGACCGCGATCCGCCAGCTCGGCCTGTTCCTGTCGGTGATGCAGGTGCCCGAACCGTCCTGACGGCATGCCGCCCGACGCACCCGGCCCAAGCGCCTTCCCGGTCGGCGACGCGGCGCCGCTCCGGCTGCTGTATATCGATGACGACCGCGGCGCCGGCCGCCTGGTGCAGCGCCGGATGCAGCGGGCCGGATGCTCGGTGACGGTCGTGGCGAGCGGCAGCGAGGGCGTTGCCCGCGCCGCCGCCGAACCGTTCGACGTCATCGCGCTCGACTATTACATGCCGGGCAGAGACGGGCTCGACGTGCTGTCCGATTTGCGCGCGCTGCCCGACCCGGCGCCGGTGGTGTTCGTCACCGCCGCCGAGGAGCCGCGCGTGGCAGTCGCCGCGTTGAAGCAGGGCGCCGCCGATTTCATCGTCAAGGATGTCGGCGGCGCCTACCTCGAATTGCTGGAGCCGACCTTGCGCCAGGCGGTGGCGGCCGCGCGCGACCGGCGCGCCCGCGAAGCGGCCGAGCGCGAGTTGCGCGAAAGCCGGGACCGGCTGGAACGGCTGGCCGCGCAACAGGCGGTGCTGCTGCGGGAAGTGAACCACCGGGTCGCCAACAGCCTGCAGCTGATCAGCTCGATGATCACCCTGCAAGCGCGCCGGCTCGGCGCCGGCGAGGCCGGCGACCTGCTGCGCCGCGCCGCCGAGCGGGTGGATGCGGTGGCGCTGATCCACCGCCGCCTATACACCTCGAACGACGTCGAATTCGTCGAGATGCACACCTACCTCGACGGCCTGGTCGGCGAGTTCCGCCGGGCGCTCGAAGCCGATGGCGGCACCACCCGCATCGAGCTCCGGGCCGAGCAGATCCGGGTGGAAACCGACCGCGCGGTGTCGATGGGGCTGATCGTCAACGAGCTCGTCACCAACGCGCTCAAATACGCGTATCGCGGGCGCGAGCCCGGCGCGGTGCGGGTTTGGCTGACGACGGACGTGAATGGCGGCGTGCGCCTCGGCGTCGAGGACGATGGCGTCGGGCTGCCGCCGGACGCGCGTCCGGCCCAGGGCAGCGGCGTCGGCGGCATGATCGTCGCCGCCATGGCGGGCACCTTGCGCGCCACCATCACGCATGATCCGGATTGGCGCGGAACACGCTTCGTGCTCGACGTGCCGGGGGACGCTGCGGGGAACGTGCCCGCGTAGCGGTTCACTCTCGCCTACATCTTGGCAAGCGTCGCGGCGGTTCGCACACTCCTCGGCAATGGCGTCAGAACGACGCCGGTGTTCCCGGGGGATGATCGATGCACGTCCGTTCGCGCCACACGCTGGTCCCGCTTGCCGCAGCCGCACTGCTCGCCGCCATCCCGGCCGCGGCCGAGGAGCGCGAAGACGCGGAGGTGCTGCAGGTGCAGGCGTCCACCGTTGACACGAAGCATTACGATGGAAAGAGCGACGACCTGCTGACCGCCGGGCTCGGTGCTGACGGGCTGCAAAAACCCACCCTTCCGACGGTGAGCGCGCAGCCGACGGCCGCCGAGCTACGGCGCCTGGCCATCTACAACAACTACCGGGCCCTCGTGGACACCACGACGGCCGGCGGCTACGGCCTGTTCTGGGGCCCGACCGCGGCGGCCACCGGCACCAAGTTCGCGGAAAACGGCATGGTCGCCGGGACCGAGGTGCTGGCCTACGCCACGGGCGAGGACGGCAGCCGCAAGGTCACGGTCATGGTGCAGATCCCCAACTCCTACGACCCGGAGCATGGCTGCATCGTCGCCGCCCCGTCCTCGGGTTCGCGCGGGATCTACGGCGCGATCGCCACCGCCGGCGAGTGGGGCCTGAAGCATGGCTGTGCCGTGGCCTACACCGACAAGGGCAGCGGCACCGGCTTCCACGACCTGCACAGCAACCTCGTCGACCTGCTGCGCGGCACGCCGGCCGACGCCGAGGCGGCCGGGGCGCGGTCCGAGTTCACCGCGCCGATCACCGTGGCCCAGCGCACGGCGTTCGACGCCGCCTTCCCCTTCCGCTTCGCCACCAAGCACGCCCATTCCCAGGTCAACCCGGAGCGGGATTGGGGGCAGGACGTGCTGGTCTCGATCAAGTTCGCCTTTTCCCTGCTCGATCACCAACACGGCGGCTCCGGCCAGCGCCGGCGAGTCCGGCGCGACAATACGGTGGTGATCGCGTCCAGCGTTTCGAACGGCGGCGGCGCCTCGTTGCGCGCCGCCGAGCAGGACCGCGAGCATCTGATCGACGGCGTCGCCGTCAGCGAGCCCAACGTCAACCCCGTCTTCAACGGCAGCTTCACCATCAACCAGGCCGGCCGTCCGCCGCTGGCCCGGCATAGCCGGACGCTGATCGACTACATCACGCTGGAGAACGTCTACGCCGGCTGCGCCGCCGCCGGCTACACCCTGGCGCAGGCTCCGCTCAACCTCGCGCCCAGTCCGGCACGTTGCGCCAGCCTGCATGACGCGGGCCTGCTGCAGGCGCCCGCCCTGACGGACCAGGCTGCCGAGGCGCAGAAGATCCTGAACGATTTCGGCATCCTCCCGGAGCAGAACCTGCTGCAGCCAGTGCTGTGGTTTTCCTACGTGCCGCAGTCGATCGCGATGACCTACGCCAATGCCTACGGCCGCTTCAGCGTGCTCGACAACCTGTGCGGATACAGCTTCGCCGCGGTGGACGAGAAGAAAACACCGGCCCCCCTGGCCGCCGCCGCCCGCGACTCGCTGTTCGGCACCAGCAACGGCATCCCGCCCACCGGCGGCCTGCAGCTCATCAACAACGCCGCCAAGCAGGAGGATCGGGCCTCCACCGCGGATCAGGACTTGGCGGGGGCGCTCTGCCTGCGCTCGCTGGCAACCGGCAAGGACGCCGTGACCGGCGCCCCGCTCACCGGCGCCCGTGCCGCCCAGGCGCTCCGCATCCAGCAAGGCGTGCGGGAGATCCGCGCCACCGGCGACCTCCACGGCGTGCCGGCCGTCGTAGTCACCGGGCGCGGCGACGACATCCTGCCGCCGAACTTCGCGTCGCGCGCCTATTTCGGGCTGAACCAGCGTGTCGAGGGCCGCCGCAGCCCGCTGCGATACTACGAAGTCACCAACGCCCAGCATCTCGACAACATCATCGCGCTGCCGGGCTTCGACACGACGCTCGTCCCGCTGCACCGCTACTTCGTGCAGGCGATGGACCTGATGTACGCCCACCTCGTGCACGGTGCGCCGTTGCCGCCGAGCCAGGTGGTGCACACCACGCCGCGCGGCGGCCCCCCGGGCGCGGCGCCGGCGCTTGCGGAGAGCAACGTGCCCCCGATCAGCGCCGCACCGGGCGGCGCCGCCATCACCTTCGCCAACGGCGCCGTCGACATCCCCGACTGAGCCGGAAACGGGCTAAGCTCGCTACTCCGACGCGACGAACACCTGGCCGAGGCGGAACGAGAACCACACCCGGCGCGTGCCGAGATAGTCCTCGCCGATCAGCATGTCGCCGGCAAAGGGCGGCAGGTCGGCGATCGTCAGCCGCGGATTGTCGATCACGTCGGCGCCGATCTGCAGCCGCTTGAACCGGGTCTGCTGGATGACGATCCCATCCGGGTTGATCGACTGACCCTGCAGCCGCGGCAGGGCCGCGATCGCCCGGCGCTGCAGCCCGGTGTCGGCGGCCGCCTGCAGCGACAGGGTCGACAGGGAGGCGCCGCTGTCCAGCAAGCCGCGCAACGGCTGGCCGTCCACCTCGAGCGGCACGATCAGGTGCCCGGAGCCGGGCTGCACCTGCACCGCCAACCGCACCGAAGGGACCGGCCAGTTCGGCATCGCGGTCGGGCAGGACCGGGCGCGGTAGAGCGCCATCCGGCGGTGCGGGACGTCGAGCTCCATCTCGTAATCGACCAGCAGGTCGATGCCGAGCAA
This sequence comes from uncultured Alphaproteobacteria bacterium, assembly GCA_963752225.1. Lineage (GTDB taxonomy): Bacteria > Pseudomonadota > Alphaproteobacteria > Acetobacterales > Acetobacteraceae > JBBROS01. The sequence continues at coordinate 1,474,955 of CAVVXS010000007.1, forward strand.
GCCGTCGAGCGGCGGCGCCGGGCTGTTGGACGTCAGCACCGGCAAGCGGCCGAGCCGGATCGGCCCGAGCGAAACCTGCTCCAGCACCGCCCCTCCCAACGCCGCGACGCCGCCGGCGCCGCGCACCTGCTCCCGCGAGTTGGTCTCGGTCACGCCGAGCCGCCGCGCCGCCGCGCGGGTCAGCACGCTGCGGTTCGAGCCGGTGTCGAGCACGAACGCCGCCGGGCGGCCATTGATCTCGACGGCCACGATGGGCACGTTGAAGGCGACGACGATCGGCAGGTCGGCCAGCTTCTCCAGGCGGCAGGCGCCGTCGGACCCGCCCGCGCAGGCGGACACGAACAGCAGCAACGGGATCACGAGCGCTCGCATGCCGCCCACCATGACCGTGGCCGGGAACGCCGCCAAGGCCGCGATCCGCGACAAGGCGCTTGCCCTCGGCTTCCACGCGGTCGGTTTCGCGCCGGCGGCCCTCGCTCACGAGGCCGGCGAGCGCCTGGCCGCGTTCCTGGCCGCCGGACAGCACGGCGAGATGGGGTGGCTCGCCGAACGGGCCGCCGAACGGGCGCAGCCCGCTTCGTTGTGGCCGGACGCGCGCAGCGTGATCTGCCTCGGCCTGAGCTACGCGCCCGACGACGACCCGCTGGCGGTGCTGTCCCGGCCGGACCGCGGCGGCATCTCCGTCTATGCCCGCAACCGCGACTACCACGATGTGATGAAGGGCATGCTGAAGCACCTCGCGGCCTTCGTCGCGAGCCGCTTCGGGCCGGCGGTCAAGGTGTTCGTGGACACCGCGCCGGTGATGGAGAAGCCGCTGGCGCAGCGCGCCGGCCTGGGCTGGCCGGGCAAGCACACGAACCTGGTATCCCGCCGGCACGGCTCCTGGCTGCTGCTCGGCGAGGTGATGACCAGCCTCGTGCTCGAGCCTGACCCGGACCACCCTGACCGGTGCGGCACCTGCTCGCGCTGCCTGCAGGCGTGCCCGACCGAAGCGTTTCCGGCGCCGTATCGGCTGGATGCGACCCGCTGCATCTCGTATCTGACGATCGAGCATGCCGGCCCGATCCCGCCCGAGCTGCGGCCGGCGATGGGCAACCGGATCTATGGCTGCGACGACTGCCTGGCGGTGTGTCCCTGGAACCGCTTCGCCCAGGCCGCGGCGGCGCACCCGAAGCTTTCGGCCCGCGAGGACCTCCGGGCGCCGCGCTTGTCCGAGCTCGTGTCGCTCTCCGACGCCGGGTTCCGCGCGATGTTCGCCGGCGGCCCGATCAAGCGGATCGGCCGCAACCGCTTTGTCCGCAACGTGCTGATCGCGATCGGCAACTCTGCCGACCCGTCATTGCTTCCGGCAGCGGCGCGCTTGCAGGACGATCCCGACGCGGTGGTGGCCGAGGCAGCCCGATGGGCGGTCGCCCGGCTGCAAGGCCACGATCAAACTCGAGGCGATAATAAATCTTGAGACGAGGCCCGGTGCCGGGCGGGCCTATCACCGCCACATTTGCGGGCTAAGCGGCCGACGTCCGAGGAGCATCCCGATGTGCCGATTCCTGCTTGCCGCGGCCCTTCTGGTTACAGGCCTCGTCTCCGCCCGCCCGAGCACGGCGCAAACCTGGCTGTTCGATAGCGCCCACGCCATCCCGAGCGGCGACACCGGCTGGAACGGCATGGCGCTCGACCCGGCCGGCACGCGGCTGTTCATCGCCCGCCGCTCCGACGGGCTGACGGTGTGGGACACGCGCACGCACCGCGCGGCGACGGTCGAGAACAGTGCCGGCGCCACCGCCGTGGTGCTGGCGCCGGCCGCCGACCGGGGCTATGCGGCGATGAGCGACGGCACCGTGCTGGCATTTGCGCTCGGCACGCTGAAGCCGGTGTCGCGCATCGACGCGGGCGCCGGCGAGTTCGCCACCGGCTTCTTCGAGCCGGCGCAGAACCGGGTCCATTTCATCACCGGGAGCGGCGCCGAGAAGACGGCCTGGGTGACGCTCGACGCGGCAACCGGCGCCACGGTCGGCCGCACCGAATTCAACAGCCGCCAAATGGACAGGCCCGCCAGCGATGGCCGCGGCGCGGTGTTCGCGCCGATGCGCGACAAGGCACTGCTGCAGCAGCTCGACGCCAAGGATTTGTTGCTGCAGAAGACCTGGAAGCTCGGCGACTGCACCCAACCGGTCGCGGTGGAATGGGACGCCGCCGCCGAACGCGTGCTGGTCGCGTGCCGCGGCGACAAGCCGGTGTTCGTGGCGCTGAACCCGGCCACCGGCGTCGTCGCCACCATTCCGATCGGCCGCGGCGTCGATGGCCTTGCGGTCGACGACCGGCGCCACCTGATCGTCACCGCCAATGGCGGCGACGGCACCTTGAGCGTCATCCGCCAGGACGCCCCGGACGCCTACGTGCCGGTGGAGACGATCGCCACCATGCCGATGGCGCGGCTGCTGCAGATCGACCCTGCCAGCAGCCGCCTGTTCACGGTTTCAGCGACCTTCACCCAGTTCGCGTCCGGCGCCGACGGCAAGACGCCGGCCGTATTCTACCACCCGGACAGCTTCACCATCCTGGCGTTTCGCCCGAACTAGGCCGCCCGGTGCTGGTCAAGCGCAGCTTCAGCCTGTCCGGCCACCGCACCAGCGTGGCGCTCGAGCCGGTGTTCTGGGACGTGCTGACGGCGATGGCAGCCCGGCAAGGTCGCGCACTCGGCGCCTTGGTCGCGGAGATCGACACGGCGCGGGCGCCGGGCGACCCACTCGCGTCGAAGCTGCGCGTCGCGGCATTGCAGTCGGCGTTAACGGAATCGCAAGGAAAGGCAGGCAAACCTGAGGCCCGGTGAAAACCCACCGGATCGACAGGAGAAAAATCTTGAAGCACGCCCTCACCCCCGCCGCGACCGTCAGCCCGTTGGTGCTCGCCGACCGGCTGCTGACCCTGGCGCAGGACGCCGACCGGGCCGGCTACGCCGAAACCGCCTCCCATTTGGTGCAGGTGATGTTTTCCGTCCTCGAAGCGCCGTCTCGCCGGGCCTGAGCGGGTCCCGCTTCTGTGCACCCCTACTGCGCGCGATCGGCCAGCCAACGTGCCAGCCCGGCGAGTTCGGGGGTGCGGACCGGCGCGCCGGGCGGCCCGGTCAGGCGCTCACCCAGCGCGGGGGCGCCCGCCGCCGCCGGCTGCAGGGTCAGACGCAGGTCGATCGAGTTGCCCAGCAGGTCGACGCTGCCGCCGAGCGATGCCGCGCCGGCCGTGGTCGCGAGCCTCGCTTGCGCGGATACCACGCCCCGCTCCACCGTCAGCGGCGCATCCAACGTGCCGAACGCCGTGCTCCCGCCCAGCAGGGCGGCCCGCGCCGCCTCGGTCGCGCTGCGCGGGTCCGGCCGCTCCAGCGCCGCCGCGGCTTCTCCGAGGTCGAACCCGGCGGCCATGCCGTCGCGGATCCGGACCTTGGCCGAGCCGTTCAGCGTGGCCAGCAGGGCAGCCGGGCTATAGCCGGACGCCGACATTTCGCCCGTCGCATCCAGCCGGCCGCCAACGAGGTCCAGCGGCGTGTCGAACACCGGAGCGGCCAGCGGCAACCCGGCCGCTTGCGCCTGCACCGCGATCCCCGGCGGCTCCGTTGAGGCGTCCAGCGTCGCCCCGCCATTCAGCACGCCGCCTTCGGCGTGCGCGACCCCCCGCAACACCCGCAACACGCCGTCCCCGAGCGTCACATCAGCCGCGGCGGCATGGAGCACCGGCTCCAACACGACCTGGATCTCCGCCGCCTCGATCCGCAACGCCGCCTGCCAGCCGCGCAACCAGGCCAGCGGCAACGGGTCTGGCGAACGCGGGTAAACCGACGGCAGCGACATCGTTTCGAACCCGAGCTGGCCGAACACCCGCTTGCCTTCCGCGACCACGTGCCCCGAGACCCGCATCGCGCCGGCGGCCAACGTCGCCCCTGCCACTTCGATCCGCTTCGGCGACACCGCGACCTGCCCCACCAGCGACAGCGAGCCATCGCCCAGCCATGCCGCGGTTCCGCTCAGGCCCAGCGTCTCGAGCAAACGCGGTGCGCCCGGATGGTGCAGCGTGAGCGGCCCCGACCACTGCCGAGCCGGAATGTTCACCGTCGGGCGCACCTCGACCCGAACATCGCTGAGCTCGAGCTGTACGCGACCGGTGACCGCCTCCATCGGCCCGGCCGCCAGCACCAGCAGCGACCCCGGCCCGCGCAGCAGCGGCTCGAGCGCCGGCGCACCGCCCCAGAACGGCGCGAGCGCCGCGCGCAGCAGGGTCAGGTCCGGCGCCGAAAGGTCGAACCGCCCGTCCGACAGGCGTCCGGCGTCGCTGACTTGGCCCGACAACGAGAGCCGCGCCCCCGCCGGCTGCGCCTCGAGCCGGCGCAGCACCACGCGTGAGATCTCGCTTTGCAGCTCCACCGCGACGGCGCCGAGCGGCACGCCGCCCCAATCGGCCGTGCCGACCTGCAGCTTCAGATCGGCGTCGAGCGACCGCAGCGCCGCGGCAGACGCCGGCGTGAGCACCGCGGATGGCTGCGGCAGCCACGGATCGAGCGTCAGCCGGTCGAGTGTCAAGGCGGCCACGAGGCTCGTTCGAATGCCGAGCCGAAGCGCCGCAGAGCCGGTGACGCGCGCACCGTCGACGGTGCCTTGCAAGTCGGTCACGCTCGCCTGCCCCGCATCGGCGCTGACCTTCGCGCCGACATTCGCCGCGCGCAGGACGCCACCGGGCAGCGCCGCGACGCCAGCCGGCAGGACCCGCTGCAGCCAACGCAGCGTCCCGCGCAGGTCCGGCGCCTGCAGCCGCACGTCGCCTTCGAATTGCATCTGCGGCTCGGTCGCCACCTGCCCCGACATTGCCAGCTGGGCGTCGCCGGGCAGCAGCGCCGCCACGTCGCGCAGCTGGACGACGCCGGTTCCGAGGTCGATCCCGGCCCGCAGCCGACGCACGATGCCGCCGGCCAGGGTTGCGGCCTCGGCCGACAGGTCGATGCCGGTCGGGATGCCGGACCGCAGGCTGCCGGAGCTGCGCGCGAGCAACGCCGGCAGCCAGGCATCGAGGTCCAGTCGCCCGGCGGCAATCGACACATCGAGCTGCAGGCTCGGCTGCACCCGCAGCGAGACCGCACCCCGTGCCGGAGCGCCGTCGATCTCGAGCGACAACTCGTCGGCGATGGCCAGGCCGGCCGAGGCGTGCAAGCGCCCATCCCCCCGCCACGGCAGCCCCGGCGCCGGCATCAGCAGCGACAGATCGGGGCCCCGGCCTGCAACCCGGCCCGACAGCGCGCCATCTCCCGCGATCTGCCCGGAAAACGTGCCGCCGGTGTCGCGCAGCCCATCCTGCCCATCGAGGCTCATGTCGAGCCCGGCCGTGCCGTCGCGACCCGGCCGCGCCAGCCGGGCGGTGAATTGCCACCGGCGCTGCCCCGCTTGCAGCACGCCGGCCGCGGCCAAGGTGCCGGTGTCGGGATCGGTGGTGATCGTGCCTTGGACGCCGGTGAACACCATCCTGCCGACCTGCAGCCGTCCGTCCTCGATCCGGGCCTGCAAGCCGGTCAGCCACGACGGCAGCCGCTGGGTCAGCGCACCCGGCTGCGGCGGCCACGGCAGGCGGAGATCGGCGCCCTGCAAGGTCAGCTCGCGCGCGTCCACCTGCCCCGCCAGCAGCGGCCCGAGCCCGACCCGCAAGCGCAGCGCCTTGGCCCGCAGGCCGCTTTCCTCGTCGATCGCACCCGATCCGCCCTCGTCGATTGGGACGCCGTCGACCGCGACGTCGTCGGCGGTCAGGATCGGCTGCGGCAGAAGTTGCAGGCTGACCTTGCCGCCGATGTGCACGGGCCGCCCGAGCCGCTGCGACGCGAGCGCGGCGATGCTGTCGCGATACCGGTTCCAGTCGAGCATACCGGGCAGCAGCCAGACACCGGCAACGATGGAGGCAAGCACCAGGCAGGCAACCCCGGCGAAAAGGCGGCGGCTGCGCACCTGCATTGTCTTCCTCGTTCTCCCTCGGCCCGCAGGTTCCAGCCGGACCGGAACCTGTCTAGGGTGGGGCCTATGAGCTATTGGGGCAAGTTACTGGGCGGGGTCGCCGGGTTCGCGTTGGGCGGCCCGGTGGGGGCGCTGCTGGGCGCCGCGCTTGGGCACGGTGCGGATTCGGGCGGGCTGCCGAAGATCGATCTCAACAACCTGCTCGGCACCAACCCGCTGGGGCCGGCACGGCTGGCCGCCAGCCTCGGTCAGCGCGACCAGCTGTTCGCGATCGGCGTGGTGGTGCTGTCGGCCAAGCTCGCCAAGGCCGACGGGCCGGTGAACCGGGCGGAGATCGACGCCTTCAAGCGGCAGTTCCGCATCCCGCCCGAATCGGTCCGCGACATCGGCCGCTTGTTCGACCAGGCGCGCGAAAGCTCCGAAGGGTTCGAGGCCTATGCGACCGAACTCGGGCGCGGTTTTGCCGAAAGCAAAGGTTTGCTGGAGGACGTGCTCGCAGCGTTGTTCGCGATCGCCCGCGCCGACAAGCCGCTGACTGTGTCCGAGCACGACATGCTGAGGCGGGTCCATCACGCGTTCGGGCTCGACAACCTGGCGTGGGACCAGGCCCGCGGTGCCGCCGCGCATCGCCACACCGCGGCGCAGGCGGACGACGCCTATGCCGTGCTGGGCGAAACGCGGGCCAGCAGCAACGAGGCGCTGCGCGCATCCTGGCTGCGGCTGATGCGCGAGAACCATCCCGACAGCATGGCGGCGCGCGGCGTGCCGGCCGATTTCATCGCCCGCGCCAGCGAAAAGGTCGCGGTGATCAACGCCGCCTGGGACCGGATCAAGCGCGAGCGAGGCATTTGAAGGACGCGCCCAGTCCGAATCAGGACGACCGTCCGCCCGGCACGCCGATCGACACCTTGATGCTGCATTACACCGGCATGCAGACGGCCCGGGCGGCGATCAACCGGTTGCGTGACCCGGCATCGCGCGTTTCGTCACATTTTGTCGTCGAGGAGGACGGCACGGCGTGGCGCCTGGTGCCGGACTCGCGGCGGGCCTGGCATGCCGGCGTCAGCTTCTGGCGCGGCCATGCGGGATTGAACGATCGCTCCGTCGGCATCGAGATCGTCAACCCCGGCCACGAATGGGGCTACCGCCCGTTCCCGCCGGCGCAGATGGCGGCCGTGATCGCGCTGTGCCGCGACCTGCTCGCGCGCCACCCGATCCCGGCCGTGAACGTGGTCGGGCACAGCGACGTGGCGCCGGACCGCAAGCAGGATCCGGGCGAGCTGTTCGACTGGGCCGGCCTTGCGCGCCACGGCATCGGCCTGTGGCCCGGCCCCGACGCTGCGCCAGTGCCGCCCGAACTCGGTGGTGTCTGCGCTGCAGGCGATCGGCTACCCGGTTCCGGACCTCGCCACGACGCTGCGTGCGTTTCAGCGCCGGTGGCGGCCCGAGGGCATCACCGGCGACGCCGACGCCGTGACCCGGGCGCGGGTCGGGGCGGTGCACTTGGCCTACGCGGCGGGCTGAGGCGAACGAAGCGGCTTGACGCATCGTCGCCGGGCTGTGCATCACCCGCGGGCCAGACGGCTGGACGACTGCTGTTCCCGCGAGGGGATGGAGGAAAGTCCGGGCTCCACGGGAACACGGTGCCGGCTAACGGCCGGCGGGGGCGACCCCAGGGACAGTGCCACAGAAAACAAACCGCCGGCACGCCGCAAGGCCTGCGGGCAAGGGTGAAACGGTGCGGCAAGAGCGCACCGCGCCCCTGGTGACAGGGGCGGCAGGGTAAACCCCACCGGGAGCAAGACCGAATAGGGGTGGCCGGCGGCACCGGGAACGGTGTGACGCAGGAGCGTTCCCGCTCCGCCGCCCGGGTTGGTCGCGTGAGGCGCGCTGCAAGGCGCGTCCCAGAGGAATGGTCGTCCAGGCTCGCAAGGGCTGGACAGAACCCGGCTTACAGGCCGTCTGGCACTTTCCTCCCACGCCGCTCCAGCGCTCGTCGCAAGAACGGATCGTGAATACATCGCGATAAAAATAAGCATTGGACGCTGCTCGAAAAACGTTGCGTAAGCCGCTGATTCAATGTGCTTCGACGTAACAATTCCTAACCCTGGAAGCGTTAATCCCTTTGACGCCCATGCTATCCCATGATAGCCCACGTCTACCCAAATTTCGGGTTCGTGAGGCGCCAGCAGCGAAGGGGACCGCGCGCGTTGAGCCAGTTCCTCGGCAGCCATCAGACGCGTTTGGACGGAAAGGGGCGCACCTCGGTTCCGGCCCCGTTTCGCAACGCGTTGCGCCAAGGCAACGACGCCGGCACCGCTGCCCTCGTGCTGCGCCCATCGCACAACTACCCATGCATCGACGGTTTTACTGTCGAAATGTTTGAACAATTTACTACGCCGCTCGAAACGTTGGATATGTTCAGCGAAGACAGCGACGACCTCACAACGGCCCTTTACGCCGACGCCTGGCCTGTGGAAGCAGACAAGGAAGGACGGATCATCCTTCCCGATTCCCTGGTGAAGCATGCTGCCTTGACCGACGCCGTTGTCTTCATGGGCCTGGGCCGCCGCTTCCAGATCTGGGAGCCGGCTGCCGCCGCCCGCCGCACCGCCGAAGCCCGGGAACGCACCCGCGCCCGCCGCATCACCGTCCCGGGGCGGCCGGCATGAGCCACGTTCCGGTCATGCTCCCGCAAGTGCTCGAGGCGTTGTCGCCGCGCGCCGGCGCCACCTACCTCGACGGCACCTTCGGCGGCGGCGGCTACAGTGCTGCGATCCTGGACGCAGCGCCCTGCACCCTGTTCGCCATCGACCGGGACCCGGCAGCGATCGCACGCGGCGCAGCGTTGGCAGCCCGCCATCCGGGCCGCCTGCACCTGATCGAAGGCCGCTTCGGCGCCATGCTCGAGCTGCTCGGCGCGCACGGTGTCGCCGCGCTCGACGGCGTGGTGCTCGACATCGGCGTGTCGTCGTTCCAGATCGACGACCCGGCCCGCGGATTCAGCTTCCGCAACGACGGCCCGCTCGACATGCGGATGGGCGTCGACGGGCCGACCGCCGCCGACCTCGTCAATACGCTCGGCGAGGCCGAATTGGCCGATACCCTTTTCCAGCTCGGCGAGGAGCGGCTGTCGCGCCGCATCGCCCGCGCGATCGTGGCCGCCCGCGCCGAAGCGCCCATCACCACCACGCAGCAGCTTGCCGACATCATCCGCGCCGTGGTGCCGCGGGAGAAGTCGGGCATCGACCCGGCCACCCGCTCGTTCCAAGCGCTGCGCATCCGCGTCAACGACGAACTCGGCGAGATCGAGCGTGCGCTCGCCGCCGCCGCGTCGCTCCTGGCGCCGGGCGGCCGCCTCGTGGTGGTGTCGTTCCATTCGCTCGAGGATCGCCTGGTGAAGCGCTTCATGCTCGCCGCCGCCGGGCAAACGCCGGCGCCGTCGCGGCATGATCCGCGCGGGCTCGAGCACCGCGCGGCGCCAGCCTACCGCCTGCTGCACCGGAGCGCCCGCCGCCCCGCCGACGCCGAGATCGCCGCCAACCCGCGCGCCCGCAGCGCCCGGCTGCGCGCCATCGCCCGCCTCGACCCACTCGCAACCCCTGACGGAGCTTCCGCGTGATGCGCCCCTTCACCTGCATCTGCATGCTCATGGCCGCCGGCTCGGGCCTGTTCTTGTATCAAACCAAGCACCGCTCGCAGCTGCTCGATCGCGAGATCGCCCACACCTACAAGCAAATCGACCAGACCCGGGAGCGCATCACGGCCTTGCGCGGGGAATGGGCACTGCTGGGCGAGCCCGAGCAACTCGGCAAGCTGGCACAGCAGCACACCGGCCTGAAAACGCTGTCGCCGACGCAGTTTGTGGCGATGGCCGATCTCGGCGCCCGGCTGCCGGCGCCGCTGCCGCCCGGTGCGATGCCGCCGTCGGCCGATGACGCGGTGGTCGAGCCGGCAACAACGCCCGCCCCGGTGATCGTGCCGCCCGCGCCGGTTCCGGTGCCGATCGCCGCCAGACCGATCGCCGTCACCCCGCCCCGCTCGGTCGCGGAACGGGCGCCGGAGAAGGCGCAGGAGAGAGCGTCCGAGAAGCCGGTGCAGTTCGCTGCCTTGCCGCAGCCCGCGCTGCCCGTCCCGGCGCCGAGCCGCCCCGTTCCGCGTCCGGCCGCCCCGGCGCCGGCCGCCGCCGCCGCCGCCGTGACGGCGCCATCCCGGCAGCCATCCGTTCCGGCGCCGGTCCTGCCGCCGGCCGCAATCGCGGCGCCCCGTTTCGCCGCACCTGTCGTTGCGGTCTCGGCGAACCCGATGCCGCCCGCGCGTGCGCAGAACGTCGACGCGGAGCCGCGCCCTGCCCGGACGTCGCCCATGATCGTGCCGGCAAGCCTGCCGCCGCAATCGGCGCCTTCCGGCTACATCAGCCCGGCGGGCGGCGGATACGGCAGCGCACTCGGCGCCGCCGCGCGCGTTTCGTTGCCAGCCCCGGTGCCGTTCGGCGCCGGCCAGCGCTGACCGGTTCCCGTTGAGCGACGCCCCCGACCCACCCGCGCCGCACCCGGACGCGCCGCCCCCCGGCGTCGGGTTCGGAGGCCCGCGCGTGCCGCACGGCGCCGCCTCGCCGGTGCACGTGCGGCTCAACGCGCCGGAACTCGCCCGCCGCGCGATGCTGGAGCGCACGCGCAGCCGGTTGCTGCTCGCCGCGGGCGGCTTCGCCGTGCTGTTCGGCGCCGTCGCGGTCAAGCTCGCCGGCGCCACCGTGATCGTGCCGATGACGCCCAAGCGGATCGAGCGGGCGCGCTTGCCGGACACCCCCCCGCCCGCGGCGACCCCGGCCGGTCCGGACGCGGTTGCCGCCCCTCCGGTCGCGCAGACGACGCTGCCGCCCGACGCCGGGCCGCGCACCCGGGCGATGATCGTGGACCGCAACGGCGAGATCCTGGCGATGTCGCTGCCGACGTCGGGTTTGTACGCCAACCCGAAGGAGATGATGGACGTCAACGAGGCGGCCGCGAAGCTGAAGCAAGTGCTGCCGCGTCTCGATCTCGAAGTCGTCCGGGCGCGCCTGGCGAGCGGCAAGCAGTTCGTTTACCTCGCCCGCAACATCACCGGGCGCGAGAAGCTCGCGGTGAACAACCTCGGCATCCCCGGCATCTATTTCCAGGACACCGAGAAGCGGCGCTATCCGCAGGGCCGGGTCGCGGCGCACGTCGTGGGCGCGGTAGACGTGGACGCCAAGGGCGTGGCCGGCGTCGAGCGGTTCTTCGACCAGCGGCTGCGCGAGGACGCGGAGCCGTTGCGCCTGTCGATCGACGTGCGCGTGCAGGCGGCGATGCGCGACGAGCTCGGCAAGTCGATGGCCGAGTTCCAGGCGATCGGCGCCTGCGGCATCGTCATGGACGTGCGCACCGGCGAGGTGATCGCCATGGTCAGCCTGCCGGACTTCGACGCCAACAAGCTCGGCGACGCCCGGCCCGAGGAGCGCTTCAACCGCGCCGTCACCGGCATGTACGAGCCCGGCAGCACCTTCAAGCTGCAAACCGCGGCGATGGCGCTCGACAGCGGCGCGGCGCAGCTATGGTCGGTGTTCGACGCCGGGCACGACATCCATATCGGCCGCTTCACCATCCAGGACTTCCAGGGCAAGCACCGCCCGCTGTTCCTGCCCGAAGTGATTGCCTATTCCTCCAACCTCGGCGCCGCCCATATCGCGCAAGCCGTCGGCGGCGAGCGGCAGCGGTCCTGGCTCGAGCGGATGGGCATGTTCAGCCGCATCGGCGTCGAGCTGCCGGAAGCCGGGCAGCCGATCGTGCAGCGCGCCGAGAACTGGAAGGAGATCGCGACCATGACGGTCGGCTTCGGCCACGGCATCGCCGTCAGCCCGCTGCACGTCGTGCGCGGCACCGCGGCGATCGCCAATGGCGGCATCGTGCTGCGCCCGACCATCCTCGCGTCCGAGCCGGGCACGCCGGCACGCGACGGCACCCGCGTCATGCAGCAGCCGACCAGCGACGTGATGCGGCGGCTGATGCGCCTCGTGGTGACGGACGGCTACGGCAAGCCCGCGGACGTGCCGGGCTATTTCGTCGGCGGCAAGACCGGGACGGCGGAGAAGACGTCGGGCCACGGCTACAAGAAGCACACCAACATCAGCGCCTTCATGAGCGTGTTCCCGATGAACGCGCCGAAATATGCGGTCTACTTCATGCTGGACGAACCGAAGGGCAACGCCAGCACCGGCGGTTATTCGACCGCGGGCGCCGTCAGCGCGCCGGGCGCCGGCCGGGTCATCGCGCGGATCGGGCCGATGCTCGGCTTGATGCCGGAAACGACCAACGCGCCCACGATCCAAGCCTCGCTGGCGATCCCGCTGCAGCCGAGCCGCGGCTATGGCACGCACGAGACGCCGGTGGCCAAGGCGCCCGTCAAGGCGCCGGGCGTGCCCGCCGCCGCGCCAGCCGCGGCGCCTGCCCCCCATGACCCGTCGCGGCAGCACGAGGCGAGCTTTGTCCCCGCCGTCGCCCACTGAGATGCTGGCCGAGCTCGACATCGCCATCCCGCTTGGGATGCCGCAGCACCTGACCGGCCTGACCGCGGACAGCCGCCGGGTGCAGCCGGGGATGCTCTATGCGGCATTGCCCGGCGCGCGGCTGGACGGCCGGGACTTCATCGCCGACGCGGTGGCGCGTGGGGCGGCGGCCGTTCTGGCGCCAATCGGGACCACATGGCCAGACGGCGTGCCGGCGCGGCCGCTGATCGTCGACCGCGAGCCCAGGCGCGCCTTGGCCCGGCTGGCGGCGCTGCAAGCGGGCAGCCAGCCGCGAACGGTGGTCGCGGTCACGGGCACCAACGGCAAGACCAGCACCGTCGACTTCCTGCGCCAGATTTTGGCCCATAGCGGCCGGCGCAGCGCCAGCCTCGGCACGCTCGGCGTGATCGGACCGGACGGCAGCGGCGAACCCGGCCTGACGACGCCGGACCCGGTGACCCTCGCGGACACGCTGGCGCGGCTCGCGCGCGACGGGGTGGAGGCGGCGGCCTTGGAAGCCTCGTCGCATGGGCTCGACCAGTTTCGGCTGGATGGCGTGCGGCTCGCGGCGGCCGGCTTCACCAACTTGACCCGCGACCACCTTGACTACCACGGCACCCTCGAAGCTTACCGGTTGGCCAAGCTGCGGCTGTTCGACGACCTGCTGCCGGCCGGCGCCACCGCGGTCGCCAGTACCACGCTCGATGCGGTCACGTTGGAAACCTTGTCCGGCATCGCCCGGGCGCGTGGGCTGGTGCTGCACCGGGTCGGCGAGTATGGCGACGTGATCCGGCTGCTGCGTGCGGTGCCGCGGCCGGGTGGTCAGGTGCTGACCTTGGATGGTGGCCGGGTGATCGACCTGCCGCTGCCGGGCCGGTTCCAAGCGGACAACGCGCTCGTGGCGGCGGGCTTGGCCGCGGCCTGCGGCGTGGCCGACCCGCTCGCAGCACTGCCCGGGCTGTGCGGCGTGCGCGGACGCATGGAGCTGGCCGCCGAGGTGAACGGTGCGGCCGTCTATGTCGATTACGCCCACACGCCGGACGCGTTGGAGCGCCTGCTGCTGGCGTTGCGGCCGCACACGACCGGGAAGCTGGTCCTGGTGTTCGGCGCCGGCGGCGACCGCGACCGCGGCAAGCGCCCGCTGATGGGCGGCGTGGCCCGGCGCCTGGCGGACGCGGCGATCGTGACCGACGACAACCCGCGCGGCGAGGACCCGGCGACGATCCGCGCCGCCATCCTGGCCGCCTGCCCCGACGCACTCGAAATCGGAGACCGCGCCGGCGCGATCGCCGCCGGGCTCGGCATGCTGCGCCCCGGCGACGTGCTGGCGGTGGCCGGCAAGGGGCACGAGAACGGGCAGACGGTCGCCGGCGTCACGCTGCCGTTCGACGACGTCGCCATCGTCCGTCGGCTGGCAGGTGCGGCGTGACCGCTCTGCTCCCCGCGAAGGCAACGTCATCCCCGGACTTGATCCGGCGATCTCTCTCCCTTCGCGCGCCCGGGTTCCAGTTGGCGAGAGATGGCCGGATCATGTCCGGCCATGACGTCCTATGGTGACGCCGACGACAGCCGCGGTGACGCCGGCGGCACCGCTCTGGTCCGCCGCGGCACTCGCCGCCGCGACCGGTGGCGTGATGCCGGTGCCATTCGATGCGACCGGCGTGTCGATCGACACCCGGACGCTGCGCCCCGGCGACCTGTTCGTGGCCTTGCAGGGCACCACCGACGGCCACCTCCATGCGGCCGACGCGCTCGCCAAGGGTGCTGCCGGCGTCATGGTCAGCCGCGACGTCCTGCCCGGCGGCGCGCCCGTGCTGCGGGCGTCCGACACGCTGGATGGCCTCACCGCGCTCGGCCGTGCCGGCCGCGCCCGGTTCGCCGGCAAGGTGGTCGCCGTCACCGGCAGCGTCGGCAAGACCACGACCAAGGAAATGCTGCGCACCGTGCTGTCGGCGTTCGGCCCCACCCACGCCGCCGAAGCCAGCTACAACAATCACTGGGGGGTGCCGCTCACCCTCGCCCGGCTGCCGGCCGACGCCGCCTTCTGCGTCGCCGAGGTCGGCATGAACAATCCCGGCGAGATCCTGCCGCTCGCCGAACTGGTGGCGCCCGACGTCGGCGTTATCACCACCATCGCCAGCGCCCATGTCGGCCACATGGGCAGCATCGAGGCGATCGCGGAAGAAAAGGCCACGCTGCTCGACCGCCTCACCCCCGGCGGCTACGCCGTGCTGCCGGGCGCGAGTTCGCACCAGCATGTGCTGCTGGCGCACGCACCCGGCCCGGTACCTGACGTTCGGCGCCGCCGATGCCGCGGTGCAATCGGTGCACACCGTGTTCGACGCCGAGGGCAGCACGGTCGAGGCCCGGGTCGCCGGCGCGCCGGTCCGCTTCCGCCTCGCCGCACCCGGTGCGCACATGGTTGCCAACGCCCTCGCCGCGCTCGCCGCCGCGCATGCGCTCGGCCTCGACCCGGTTCGGGCCGCCGCCGCGCTCGAGCAGTTCGCGCCCATGGCGGGCCGCGGACAGCAGCGCCGGATCCGTGGCGGCGACGTGCTGCTGCTGGACGAGAGCTACAACGCGTCGGCGGTCTCGGTGCGGGCGGCGCTCGACGTCCTGCGGCTGATGCCCGGCCGGCGGCACATCGCCGTGCTGGGCGACATGCTCGAGCTCGGCGCCTTCGCGGAAGCCGAGCATGCCGGTTTGGCGCCGGCGGTGACGCGGTCGGCGGACCTGCTTTATGCGTGCGGCCCGCTCACCCGGTCGCTGTTCGACCGGGTGCCGCAAGCCCTTCGCGCCTGCCATGCGGCCGACGCCGAAGCGTTGGCACCGGTCGTGGCCGCCGCGGTGCGGCCGGGCGACGCCGTGCTGGTCAAGGGCAGCCTGGGCAGCCGCATGCGCGCGGTGGTGCGGGCCTTGGAGGATGCGGGCACATCGGCGCCCGGAGGCCATGCGTAGTGCTGTTCAACATCGCCCGCGGCTTCGCCGAGCAGTACGCGCTCGCGAACCTGTTCCGCTACATCACCTTCCGCTCGGGCGCCGCATGCCTGACGGCGCTGTTCCTCAGCTTCGTGCTCGGCCCGGTGGTGATCCGCTGGCTGCGCTCGGTGCAGCGCGGCGGGCAGCCGATCCGGCTCGACGGGCCGGAGCGGCACATCCTGGAAAAGAAGGGCACGCCGACCATGGGCGGCGTGCTGATCCTGGCGTCGCTGTCGATCTCGACCCTGCTTTGGGCCGACCTGCGCAACGGCTACGTGTGGGCGGTGCTGCTGCTGACGCTCGGCTATGGCGGGATCGGCTTTGCCGACGACTTCCTCAAATTGTCGCGGCGAAACACCAAGGGCGTGTCGGCGCGTACGAAGATGCTGGGGCAACTCGGCATGGGCCTTGCCTGTGCCATTGCCATCACCTGGCTGACGCCCCGGCCGCTGGGCACCGGGCTGACGATCCCGGTGTTCAAGGAGGTGCTGATCCCGTTCGGCTTCGCCTTCCCGCTGGTCGGCATGTTCGTGATGGTCGGCAGCAGCAACGCCGTCAACCTGACCGACGGGCTGGACGGTCTGGCGATCGTGCCGACCATCATCGCCGCCGGGGTGTTCGCGCTGATCGCCTACCTGGTCGGCAACCGCGTCTTCGCCGACTACCTGCAGCTGCATCCGGTCGCGGGCGTGGGCGAGCTGGGCGTGTTCCTCGCCGCACTGGTGGGCGCCGGCCTGGGCTTCCTGTGGTTCAACGCGCCGCCGGCCGCGGTGTTCATGGGCGACACCGGCAGCCTGGCCTTGGGCGGCGCGTTGGGTGCGGTCGCGGTCGCGACCAAGCACGAGGTGGTGCTCGCGATCGTTGGCGGCTTGTTCGTGGTCGAGACGGTGTCCGTCATCATCCAGGTGTTCTGGTACAAGCGCACCGGACGGCGCGTGTTCCTGATGGCGCCGCTGCACCATCATTACGAAAAGAAGGGCTGGTCCGAGCCGACCATCGTGATCCGGTTCTGGATCGTGTCGATGATCCTCGCCCTCGTGGGCCTCGCCACGTTGAAGATCCGATGAGCGCGTTTTCGCCCGACCTGTTCACCGGCCGGCGGTATGCCGTCGTTGGCCTCGGTCGCAACGGCCTGCCGGCTGCGCACGCGCTCGCGGCGACGGGAGCCGATGTCGCCGTGTGGGACGACAACGCGGCCGCGCGAACGGATGCCGGCCTGAGGCTGCACGATCCGGCGGCCGGCTATGCCGGGTTCGATGCGCTGGTGCTGAGCCCCGGCATCCCGCATTTGCTGCCCGCGCCCCACCCGGCCGCCATCGCCGCGCGGGCAGGCGGCGTGCCGATCCTGTCCGATGCCGAGCTGCTGTTCCAAGCGGTTCGCGCCGCCGGCAGCCGGGCCCGCTTTGCCGGCGTCACCGGCACCAACGGAAAGAGCACCACCACCGCCCTGCTGCATCACATCCTGCAAGGCGCTGGCCTCAACTCCGCGGCCGGCGGCAATCTCGGTGTCGCCGCCCTCGCCCTCCCGCTGCTCGGCGATCGCGGCGTCTACGTGCTCGAGATGTCGTCCTACATGCTGGAACGCCTCGCGACCTTGCGCTTCGACGCGGCCTGCCTGCTGAACCTCAGCCCCGACCACCTCGACCGGCACGGCGACATGGCGGGCTACGCCGCCGCCAAGCGCCGCGTGTTCGACCGCCAAGGCGACGGCGACACCGCCGTGCTCGGGATCGACGACGCCGACACGGCCGCCATTGCCGCCGCCATGCGTTGCAGGACGGTGTCCGGCGACCGGCCTGCGGACGTTTGGTGCGACCGCGGCGTCCTGCGCGACAGCGGCGGCCCGATCGTCGCGATGACGGACGCGCCCGCCCTGCCCGGCCCGCACAACGGCCAGAACGCCGCCGCTGCGTTGGCGATGGCGCGGGCACTGGGCGTCGCAGACGAGGCGATCGTCCGTGGCATCCGCAGCTTCCCCGGCTTGCCGCACCGGCAGCAGCGCGTCGGCACGATCGACGGCGTCGCCTGGATCAACGACAGCAAGGCCACCAACGCCGACGCCGCGGCCCGGGCACTCGCCTGCTACGACCGGGTGGTGTGGATCGCCGGCGGCACCGCCAAAGCCGGCGGCATCGAGACGCTGCGCCCGCTGTTCCCCCGCATCGCCCACGCTCTGCTGATCGGCCGCGACGCCCCGGTCCTTGCCGCCACCCTGGCCGACGCTGGCGTCCCGCACAGCACCCCCGGGACGCTCGACGCCGCCGTCGCCGCCGCGCGCAGCCTCGCTCGCCGGCTCGAGGCACCGACCGTGCTGCTGTCGCCCGCCTGCGCCAGCTGGGACCAGTTCACCGGGTTCGAGGCCCGCGGCGACCGGTTCCGCGACCTCGTGCTCGGCGCCGCACTGGAAAGGAGCGCCTGATGCCGACGCTGTCTCGCTCCGATACCTCGATCCTCGGCCGCTGGTGGTGGACGGTCGACCGCTACACCCTGTTCGCCATCGTCGCGCTGATCGGCTTCGGCTACGTGATGATGCTGGCCGCGTCGCCCGCGGTTGCCGAGCGCATCCACGTCTCGCGCGACATGTTCATCGCCAAGCAGGTGCTCTTCCTGGCCTTGGCCGGGATCGTGGTCGTGGCCACCTCGCTGCTGTCGCCGCGCGGCGTGCGACGGCTGGCGCTGCTCGGCTGCCTGGCTGCGATCGCGCTGACCGGCCTGACCCTCGGCCACGGCGTCGAGATCAAGGGCGCCCGCCGCTGGATCGCGCTGCCCGGCATGACGCTTCAGCCCAGCGAGTTCCTCAAGCCGTGCTTCGCCGTGGTGACGGCCTGGCTGCTCAGCGAGGGTGTGCGCAGCCGCGTGTTCCCCGGCCGACTGATCGCCTGCGGCGTGTTCGGCCTCATCGCCTTGCTGCTGAAGTCGCAGCCGGACATGGGGATGCTGGCGGTGGTAGGCGCCGTGTTCTTCGTGCAGCTGTTCGTCGGCGGCCTCAACATCGTCCTGGTCGGCGCCGGCGCCGGCGGTCTCGTTGCGGCCGCGGTCGCCGCCTACAGCTTCTTCCCGCACGTGCGCAGCCGCGTCACCCGCTTCCTCGATCCGGCGTCAGGCGACAGCTACCAGGTCAACACGGCGCTCGAGGCGTTCGGCAATGGCGGGCTGCTCGGCCGCGGCCCGGGCGAAGGCCGGGTCAAGGACGTGCTGCCGGACGCCCATGCCGACTTCGTCTTCGCCGTCATGGGCGAGGAGTTCGGGCTGATCATCTGCCTGCTGGTGCTCGCGATCTTCGGCTTCATCGTGCTGCGCGGGCTGCTGCGGCTCCTGGCCGAGCAGGACCTGTTCATCGTGCTGGCCGCGACCGGCCTCGTGACCAGCTTCGGCCTGCAGAGCTTTGTGAACATGGCCTCGTCGCTGCACCTGATCCCGACCAAGGGCATGACCTTGCCGTTCGTGTCCTATGGCGGATCCTCGGTGATCGCGATCGCGCTCGGCGTCGGCATGCTGCTGGCGTTGACCCGGCGCCGCACCCGCGCCGAGGAAGTGCTGCGATGAGCATCGTTGTGAAAGAACCTGCGCCGGTCGCGTCCACCGCGGCCTCGCAACGGTCCGCCCCGGGCGGCATCGTCATTGCCGCCGGCGGCACCGGCGGCCACTTCTTCCCGGCCGAGGCGCTGGCCGCCGAGTTGGGCCGCCGCGGGCACCGCATCACCCTCATGACCGACGCGCGTAGCGGCGGCCTGAACTCGGCCGCGTTCGCCGCGGCGGACACGATCGTGCTGCGCGGCGCCGGCATCGCCGGGCGCGGACCGGTCCGCGCCGCCGCCGCCGCCGTGTC
Organism: uncultured Alphaproteobacteria bacterium; assembly: GCA_963752225.1. Taxonomy (GTDB): domain Bacteria; phylum Pseudomonadota; class Alphaproteobacteria; order Acetobacterales; family Acetobacteraceae; genus JBBROS01. The sequence continues at coordinate 1,494,267 of CAVVXS010000007.1, forward strand.
GCTCGCTGCCGGCACGCTGACCGCCCGCCGCCTGCTCGAGACGCTGCGACCGGCCGCGATTGTCGGCTTCGGCGGCTATCCCTCGGTCGCGCCGATCCTCGCCACGAGGTTGATGCGCCGCCGCCCGGCCATTGTGCTGCACGAGCAGAACGCGGTGCTGGGCCGGGCCAACCGCGTGCTGGCGCGCTTTGCCGACCGGCTGGCGGTCGGCCTTGACGGGACGCGCCGGGTCCCGGCCGGCGCCGTCGCGATTGTGACCGGCAACCCGGTTCGTCCCGCCGTCGCCGCCTTGGCCGGCGCGCCGTACCAGCCGCCTGCCGGCGACGGCCCGATCCGTCTGTTGGTCACCGGCGGCAGTCTCGGCGCCCGCATCTTCTCCGACACGGTGCCGGCCGCGCTCGCCATGCTGCCGCCCTCGCTGCGGATCCGGCTGCAGGTCGTGCAGCAATGCCGTGCCGAGGACCTCGACCGGGTCCGCGCCGCCTACGCCGCACTGGGCGTGCCGGCCGAGCTGTCGGCGTTCTTCCCCGACATTGCCGAGCGCCTGCGCGACGCGCATTTCGTCGTCGCCCGCGCCGGCGCCAGCACGGTTGCCGAGCTCGCCGCCATCGGCCGCCCGGCGCTGCTGGTACCACTGCCCGGCGCCATCGACGGCCACCAATCCGCCAACGCCGCCAGCGTGGACGCCGCCGTGCTCGAGCAGGCCGAATTCGCCGCCAAGCCCGGCGTGTTGGCCGAGGTGCTGCGGCAGCACCTCGACTGTCCCGACCTGTTGGCGACGCGCGCCGACGCCATCGCCGCCCACGGGCGGCCGCACGCCGCGGCCGCACTCGCCGACCTCGTCGAAGAACTCACAGCAAGGGCTACAGTATGAGGGCGCTTCCGCTCGGGATCGGCACGATCCATTTCGTCGGCATCGGCGGCATCGGCATGTCGGGGATCGCCGAGGTGCTGCACACGCTGGGCTACGCCGTGCAGGGCAGCGACATCGCCGACGGCGCCAACGTGCGCCGCCTGCGCGACGCCGGCATTCCGGTCGCGGTCGGCCACGATGCCGCCAACGTTAGCAACGCGCAGGTGGTGGTGGTCAGCACCGCGGTGCATGCCGACAACCCCGAGGTGGTCGCCGCCCGCAAGCGGCTGGTGCCGGTCGTGCGCCGGGCGGAGATGCTGGCCGAGCTGATGCGGCTGCGCTGGGCGATCGCGGTTGGCGGCACACATGGCAAGACCACGACGACCAGCCTCGTCGCCTGCGTGCTCGAGGCCGCCGGGCTCGACCCGACCGTGATCAACGGCGGCATCATCAACGCCTATGGCAGCAACACGCGGCTCGGCGAAGGCGAGTGGATGGTGGTCGAGGCCGACGAAAGCGACGGCTCGTTCCTGCGCCTGCCCGCCACCATCGCCGTCGTCACCAACATCGACCCCGAGCACCTCGACCATTGGGGCACGGCGGAAGCGATGGAGGACGGATTCGAGCAGTTCGTGTCCAACGTCCCATTCTACGGGTTCGCGGTGCTGTGCATCGACCACCCCGGCGTGCAGCGCATGATCCCGCGCCTGTCCGACCGCCGCATCGTCACCTACGGCTTCTCGCCGCAGGCCGACGTGCGCGCCGAGCGGCTGGTGACCGACAAGCTGGGCGCCACCTTCGAGGTGGTCGTGACCGATCGCGCCCGCGGCGCGTCGCGGCGGATGGGCCCGTTCCGCTTGCCGATGCTCGGCAGCCACAACGTGCAGAACGCGCTGGCGGCGATTGCCGTGGCGATCGAGATGGAGGTGGACGACGGCACGCTCCGCAGCGCCTTCGCCTCGTTCAAGGGCGTCAAGCGCCGCTTCACCAAGACCGGGGAAAGCGGCGGCATCACCGTCATCGACGATTACGGCCACCATCCGGTGGAGATCGCCGCCGTGCTCAAGGCCGCCCGCCAGGCCGGCGCGCGCGACGTGATCGCGGTGGTGCAGCCGCACCGCTACTCGCGGTTGGACAGCTTGTTCACCGAGTTCTGCACCTGCATGAACGACGCCGGCACCGTGATCGTCGCCGACATCTACGCCGCCGGCGAAACGCCGATTCCGGGCGTCACCCGCGACGCCTTGGTGGACGGGCTGCGCGCCAGCGGCCACCGCAGCGTGGTGCCGCTGCCGGGGCCCGAGCACCTGGCCGAAATGGTGCACGCGATCGCCAAGCCCGGCGACTTCGTCATCTGCCTCGGCGCCGGCAACATCACCCAATGGGCCGCCGCATTGCCGGCGCAGCTCGGCGAACTGCAAACGCCGCAAAGGCGCGCCGTATGAACGCCGCTCTCCCCGAACACGTCATTCCCGTCTCCACACACGTCATCCCCGGGCTCGACCCGGAGATCCCTCGCCCGCGGGAACGCCGTCGCCCTCACCGGGGCGAGATGGCCGGATCAAGTCCGGCCATGACGTGGGCGGCTGCGGGTGGGCGCTTGCCGTGAGCGCCGCCCTCGCCCCGCGCCACCTCGTCGACCGCCTACCGCCTCTGGCTGGCCGGGTGCAAGCCGACGCCGAGCTGGCGCCGTTCACCTGGTTCCGCGTCGGCGGCCCGGCCGAGGCCTTGGTGCGGCCGGCCGGGGCCGACGATCTGGCGGCATTCCTCGCCGCCTTGCCGGCCGATGTGCCGCTGACGGTGCTCGGCGCGGCCAGCAACGTCATCGTCCGCGACGGCGGCATAGCGGGCGTGGTGCTGCGCCTTGCGCGGGGGTTCAATGCCGTGCAGGTCGAACCGCATGGCGTCGTCGCCGGCGCCGCTTGCCTCGACGCAACGGTCGCCGAGCATGCGGCCGCCGCCGGGCTGGCCGGGCTCGAGTTCCTGTCCGGCATCCCCGGCTCGGTCGGCGGCGCGGTGGCGATGAACGCCGGCGCCTATGGCGGGGACGTCGCGTCCTGCCTCGACTGGGCCGAGATCGTCACCCGCGCCGGCGAACTGCGGCGCCTGCCCGCGACCGAGCTCGCCTTCGACTACCGCCACGCGAGCCTGCCGCCCGGCGCCGTCGTCGTGCGCGCCCGCTTCCACGCCGGACCCGGTGACCCGGCGGCCATCGCCGCCCGCATGGCGGAGATCCGCGCCAGCCGGGAGGCGACGCAGCCGGTCCGTGCCCGCACCGGCGGCAGCACGTTCCGCAACCCGCCCGGTGCCAAAGCCTGGGCGTTGATCGACGCCGCCGGTGGCCGCGGCCTCGTGCGGGGCGGCGCCCAGGTCAGTGAGAAGCATTGCAACTTCCTGCTCAACACCGGCAGCGCCACCGCGTCCGACCTCGAAGGCCTCGGCGAGGAGCTGCGCCGGCGGGTGCACGCCACCAGCGGCACCACGCTGGAATGGGAAATCAAGCGGCTCGGCGTTCCCGGAGGCACGGCATGAAGCGCGTCGCAGTCCTTTACGGCGGCATGTCGGCCGAGCGTGAAGTCAGCCTGTCCTCGGGCCGCCAGGTCATCGCCGCCCTGCGCGAGGCGGGGTTCGACGTCATCCCCGTCCTGGTCGGCGACGACCTGCGCGCCGTCATAGCGGCCCTGGATCCTAGGCCCGACGCCGTGTTCAACGCGCTGCACGGCCGTTTCGGCGAGGACGGCGCCATTCAGGGCGTGCTCGATTGGCTGGGCATCCCCTATACCCATTCCGGCGTGCGCGCCTCGGCGCTCGCGATGGACAAGGCCGCGGCCAAAGCCGTCTTCGCCGCCGCCGGCCTGCCGGTCGCCCGCGGCCGCGTGGTGGACGTCGCCGAACTCGAGCACCACGACCCGGTGCCGCTGCCCTACGTCGTCAAGCCGGTCAACGAAGGCTCTTCGGTCGGCGTCGAAATCCTGCTGCACGGCGACAACCGGCGGGCGGAGATCGCCCGCGGCTGGCGCTTCGGGCCGACCGCCATGGTCGAGGAGTATATCGCCGGCCGCGAGCTGACCGTCGCGGTCATGGGCGACCGCGCGCTGGCGGTGACCGAGATCCATGCCGACGCCGGCGCTTTCTACGACTACGAAAGCAAGTACGGCGACGGCGGCAGCCATCACCAGGTGCCGGCCGCGGTCCCGCCCGACACCTATGCCCAGGCCATGGACGTGGCGCTGGCCGCCCACCAAGCGCTCGGCTGCCGGGGCGCCAGCCGGGCGGACTTCCGCTTCGACGACACCGGCGAGCAGCCCGGCCGCCTGGTGCTGCTGGAAGTCAACACCCAGCCCGGCCTGACGCCGACCAGCCTGCTGCCGGAGCAAGCGGCGCATCTCGGCATCTCGTTTCCCCGGCTGTGCGCCTGGATGGTGGAGAACGCGGCGTGTCGCGCGTGAACCCCCGCCTGGCCGTGGGCGAGCGGCCGACCGTAACCCTGCGCACGCCGGCCAAGCCGCCCCGCGCCTATGCCGCGCGGCCGTCGCGCCTCGGCCTGCTGCTGCGGCGGCAGCGGCGGCGGATGATCCCGGCCGCGCTCGTGCTGCTGGCGCTCGGCGGCCTCGGCGCGCTTGCCACCACCGTGCGCTCGCTGCAGCCCGGCGCTTCGGTCGCCAATTGGCGCGAGCGGGTCGGCAATGCGGTCGGCCTGCCGGTGCGTGACGTGGTGGTGGAAGGCCGCGAAAAGACGCCCGAGCCGATGCTGCGCGCCGCCCTCGGCGTCAGCGTCGGCGACAAGCTGCTCGGCTTCTCGCTCGATGCCGCCCGCGCCCGCATCGAGCAGCTCGCCTGGGTGCAGACGGCGACCGTCGAACGCCGCCTGCCCGGCACGGTCGTCGTCACCCTGGTCGAGCGCCGCCCCTTTGCAGTCTGGCAGGCGGGCGGCAAGTTCGTGCTCATCGACCGCCGCGGGCAGGTCGTCGTCGAGCAGGACCCGGCCAAGGACGCGACCGCTTTTGCCACCCTGCCGCTCGTGGTGGGTGCCGGTGCGCCCGACGCCGCCGCCGCGCTGATCGACACCCTGACCGGCTTCCCCGAGCTGCGCGCCCGTGTGGTCGCGGCGGTGCGGGTCGGCGAGCGGCGCTGGAACCTGCGGCTGCACAACGGCGCCGACGTGCTGCTGCCCGAAGGCCAGGAGGCGGCGGCGCTCGGACGCCTGATGGACCTGCAATCGAGCCAGCAGATCCTGGACCGGCCGCTGCAGTCGGTGGACATGCGGCTGGCCGACCGGCTGGTGGTGCGGCCGGCGCCGGAGCCCAAGCCGGCGGTTCCCGGCCCTGCCAACCAGAACCAGAAGCGGCCGACATGAAGGACATGCTCCGTCCCCGCCTCGAGCGCATCGAACCGGCCGCCTCCAAAGGCCCCGGCGCCGGGCCGATCGTGCCCGGGATGGGCATTCCGGAACTCGGCCGCACCCCCGGCATGCCGCCGGAACAGCCGAAGCCGAAGCCGCTGCGGCCGGGTCCGTTCGGCGTGGTGGACGTCGGCAGCACCAAGATCTGCTGCCTGATCGGACGCGTCGATCCGGACGGGGGCTTGCGGGTGACCGGCTTCGGCATGACCGCCTCGCGCGGCGTGCGGCTGGGCGGCATCACCGACCTCGGCCTCGCCGAGCGGGCGGTGCGGGACGCCGTCGGCACGGCCGAGCAGATGGCGCAGCTCCGCCTGCGTCAGGTGGTCGTGAACCTGAGCTGCGGCCATCCCGAAAGCCGGCAGGTCAACCTGCAATGGCCGATCGGCGGCCGTCCGGTAACGGAACAGGATCTGAAGCGCCTGGTGAGCGACGGCCGCGGCCGCGCCTCCTACGACGGCCGCGACACCATCCACTGCCTGCCGCTCGGCTTCGACGTGGACGAGACGCCGGGCGTGGTCGATCCGCGCGGGCTGCATTGCGAGCAGCTGATCGCGCGGCTGCACGTGGTCGACGCCGGGGCCACCGCGCTGCGCAACCTGATCGGCATGGTGGAGGGCGCGGAGCTCTATGTGTCCGAACTGGTCAGCGCGCCGTTCGCCGCCGGTCTCGCGACGCTCGTGCCGGACGAGCGCGAGCTGGGCGCGACCGTCATCGACATGGGCGGCGGCACCACCGACATCGCCGTGTTCAGCGACAACCACGCCATCCACACCGCGCAGCTGCCGGTTGGCGGCGGCCATGTGACCAACGACATCGCTCGCCTGCTGAGCACCCCGGTCGCCCATGCCGAACGGCTCAAGACGCTGTACGGCACCGCCCAGGGCAGCCCGGACGACGAGCGCGAAATGCTGCCCGTGCCGCTGGTCGGCGAGGAGGAGCATCACATCCACCGCGTTCCCCGCAGCCAAGTGGTCGGCATCATCCGGCCACGGCTGGAGGAAACGTTCGAGCTGGTGCGCGACCGGCTCGAGGCGGCTGGGCTGGCGCGCGAATCGGGCAACCGAATCGTGCTCACCGGCGGTGCCAGCCAACTGGTGGGGGTGCGCGAGATGGCCGCCCGCATGCTCGACCGGCAGGTGCGGATCGGCCGGCCGCAAGGGGTGCGCGGACTGCCGGATCTGCACGACGGCCCGGCCTTCGCCACCGCCGTGGGCCTGCTGCACTGGGCGTCCGGCGCCGGGCGCAGCCTGGTGGACATCAACCTCGATGACGACACCCCGCCGAGCATATGGCGGCGCTTCGTTAATTTCGTACGCGACAGAGTCTAAGCGAGCCCGAATCCAAAAGACTGTGCCAACACCTTAACGAATTCCAACGAACCCTCACCCGCCGCGGCCCGATCGACTGCGACAAAAGCCTGGGAGCCCGACCATGACCCTTAACCTCACCGTCCCCGTGCAGACCCACACCGACTTCACGCCGCGGATCACCGTAATCGGCGTCGGCGGCGGCGGCACCAACGCGGTCGACAACATGATCGCCTCGGGGCTTGCGGGCGTCGATTTCGTGGTCGCCAACACCGACGCGCAGCAGCTGATGCACAGCAAGGCCGACCGCCGCATCCAACTCGGGCCGCATCTGACCCAGGGGCTCGGCGCCGGCGCCAAGCCGGAGATCGGCCGGGCCGCGGCGCAGGAAGCGGCCGACGAGCTGATGCGGCATCTCGAGGGCACCCACATGGTGTTCATCACCGCCGGCATGGGCGGCGGCACCGGCACCGGCGCCGCCCCGGTGATCGCCCAGCTCGCCCGCGAGCGCGGCGTGCTGACGGTCGGCGTCGTGACCAAGCCGTTCAACTTCGAAGGCGGACGCCGCACCAAGGCCGCCGAGCAGGGCATCGCCGAGCTGCAGCAATACGTCGACACCCTGATCGTGATCCCGAACCAGAACCTGTTCAGGCTCGCCAACGAGCGGACCGGCTGGAAGGAAGCGTTCAAGATGGCCGACAACGTCCTCTACATGGGCGTGCGCGGCGTGACCGACCTGATGATGTCGCCCGGCCTCGTGAACCTCGACTTCGCCGACATCCGCACCGTGATGGCCGAGATGGGCAAGGCGATGATGGGCACCGGCGAGGCGGACGGCGACAACCGCGCCATTCGCGCCGCGGAGGCCGCGATCAGCAACCCGCTGCTGGAGGACACCTCGATGGCGGGCGCCCGCGGCCTGCTGATCAACATCACCGGTGGCGAGGACATGACCCTGTTCGAGGTGGACCAGGCCGCCAACCGCATCCGCGAGGAGGTCGCCGACGACGCCAACATCATCTTCGGCTCGGCCGTGGACGAGAACCTGTCCGGGCGGGTCCGGGTGTCGGTGGTCGCGACCGGCATCGACCTCGGCAGCCAGATCGAAGCGTCCCGCCCGCGCCTGGTCGCGGTCGGCGGCAGCGGGCAGCCCGCCGCCGCCGTCGCGCAACCGACGGGACCGGCCCCGATCGGCCTGACGCCGTCGGGCGCCGGCTATGCGACGCAGATGTCCGCGCCGCATTTGCTGACGCCCCGGCCGACGCCGGTCGAGCACAGCTACGCCGCGCAGCCCGATCAGCAGCAGGCCGGCGCCGCGTCGCAGCATGGCCGCCCCTACGTGCCGCCGGCGCCGGTGCCGCGCCCGGCCGGCTCGCACCGCAGCGCCATCTTCTCGGAGCCGAGCCACACGCTGGTGTCCAATCCGGGCGGCAACCCGGGCGCCGCCGCGCCGTCCCCGGCGCGGTCGCTGTTCGGCATGGTGACCCGCAGCATGCGCAGCCGGGCGGCGCAGGCGGAGTCGGGCGGGTTTGCCGAGCAGCGGAGCGAGCCGCAGCGGGCCGAGCCGAGCTTCCCCGCGCCGAGCGCGTCGGTGACGCCCTCGCAACCGCAGCAACCGCCGGACGAGGCGCTCGAAATCCCGGCTTTCCTGCGCCGTCAGACATCCAACTAAATCGTTCCTCGTCAGTAGGTTACACGGTAATATTGAGAAACATAGTTTGACTTGGCTGCTCTGGTGCACTGCGAATAGGGTGCAACCAGGGCGCCGGTGTCGCGTCCGAGTTATGCCTTGCTCGTGCGGGCAACCCGAGGATGCGAATGGACGGTTTCAACTTCCTGCCCACCACTGAGCGGCCTGGCCTGTCCACGGCGGGAGCCCTGCAGCGGACGTTGCAGTCGGCGATTTCCTGCACCGGCGTGGCGCTGCATTCTGGTGAGCGGGTCCATGTCCGTCTGCTTCCGGCGCCGGCCGGGCACGGGATCAAGTTCCGGCGGATCGATCGCGGCGTCACCATCGCCGCCCGGTTCGACACCGTGGTCGACACCAAGCTCTGCACCGTCATCGCCGACCCGGCGCATCCCGACGTTCGGGTTGGGACGATCGAGCACTTGATGGCCGCGCTGTCGGCCACCGGCGTCGACAACCTTGTCGTCGAGGTCGACGGCGCCGAATTGCCGGTTCTGGACGGCTCGGCCGAGCCGTGGATGTTCTTGCTGGAATGCGCCGGCGTGTCGATCCAGGCCGTGCCGCGGCAAGTGGTCGAGGTATTGCGGGTCGTTCGGGTGGAGGATGGCGACGCGTTCGTCGAGTTGCGTCCGAACCAGGACGGCCTCGACCTCGCTTTGTCGATCGAGTTCGAACTCGGCGGCAATCGGCCGGCAGGCGCTGTCGATCGAGCTCGAGACCGAGACCTTCCGGCGCGAACTGGCACGGTGCCGGACGTTCGCCCACAAGCACGAGATCAACGGGCTGCAGCAGGCGGGCCTCGCCCGTGGCGGCAGCCTCGACAACGCGGTGGTGGTGGACGGCGCGCAGGTGCTGAACCCGGCCGGGCTGCGGATGCCGGACGAGTTCGTGCGCCATAAGCTGCTGGATGCGGTGGGCGACCTCGCCCTGGCCGGCGGCCCGCTGCAGGCCCGCTTCGTTGGCCACAAGTCCGGCCATCGGTTGAACAACCGGCTGCTGCATGCCTTGTTCGCCGATGCGGCGAACTGGCGCCTGGCCGCGGAGGCGGAGCAGACCCTGATCGCTGCCTGAGACCGCTTCAAGCCCGGGCGGTCCATGCTATAGAGCGTTGCATGATCAACACCCGCCTGCTCCTGCCCATGCTGCTGCTGCTGTCCGGCTGCGAGACGCTGAGTTCGCTCGCGCCATGGAACGGCAAGAACGCGACGCTGGCGCCGAAGGTCGATCCGGCCAGCAAGACGGTGGACGACCTTTATAACAACGGCGTCGACGCGCTGAACCAGAAGCGCTACCGCGCTGCCGTCGAGCAGTTCGACGCGGTCGAGCAGAACTACCCCTACTCGTCCTGGGCCGTGAACGCACAGCTGATGCACGGCTACACCGAATACCTGCAGAACCATTACACGGAGGCGGTGGGCGCGCTCGATCGCTATATCCAGCTGCACCCGACCAGCGCTAACGTGTCATACGCCTATTATTTGCGGGCACTGTGCTACTACGAGCAGATCGCTGATATCCAGCGCGACCAGAAAAGCACCGAGTTGGCGATGGCCTCGCTGCAGGACGTGGTCAACCGCTTTCCCGACAGCGCTTACGCCCGCGACGCCCGCCTGAAGATCGATCTTTGCCGCGACCACCTCGCTGGCAAGGAGATGGAGATCGGCCGCTGGTACGAACGGCAGAAGCTGTATACCGCCGCAATCGGGCGGTTCCAGCGCGTGGTGGACGACTACCAGACCACCAATCACACGCCCGAGGCGCTGCACCGGCTGACCGAGATCTACCTGATGCTCGGACTGACCAACGAGGCCGCGCGGACTGCGGCCGTGCTGGGCCACAACTACCCGGGCAGCCCCTGGTACGAAGACAGCTACCGCAACCTGGCCGATAACGGGATCGCCCCGCCGCTCGAGAGCGCCTCGGCTTCCGGCGGCTTCTTTTCGCGTACCATCGGCAGCATCTTCTAGCCCCACAAAGACTCCCATGCTCACGGCGCTATCGATCCGTGACGTCGTCCTGATCGAGCGGTTGGACCTGCGGTTCGGCGCCGGCCTGACCGTGCTGACCGGCGAAACCGGCGCCGGCAAGTCCATCCTGCTCGACAGCCTGGGCCTGGCCCTCGGCGCACGCGCCGACTCTGGCCTGGTTCGCGCCGGCGCCGAGCAGGCCAGCGTCACCGCCAGCTTCTTTCCCCCGGCCGGCCATCCCGTGCTCGCCTTGCTCGACGAGAACGGCATCGCGCCGGAGGACGAGGTGGTGGTGCGCCGGGTCGTGAACCGGGACGGACGCTCCCGCGCCAGCATCAACGACCAGCCCGTCGGCGTCGGGCTGCTGCGCCGGGCCGGTCAAACGCTGGTCGAGGTCCAGGGGCAAGGCGACCAGATGGGTCTTGCCGACCCCGGCAATCACTTGGCCCTGCTCGACAGCTTCGGCGTCGACCCGGCCGTGCGCGCCGGCGTGCGGGCGGCATGGACGGCACTCCAGGACAGCACGGCGACGCTCGACGCCGCCCGTTCGGCAATCGAGGCAGCGCAGCGGGAAGAGGACTGGCTGCGCCATGCGGTCGAGGAGTTGACCGGCCTGGCGCCGGCCGAAGGCGAGGAGGATCGACTGGCGGCCGAGCGCCAACGGCTGCAGCATGGCGAACGCCGGGCCGAAGCGATCGCCGCCGCGATCGCCGAGATCGCGCCGCGCGACCGCCGCAACGCCGGACCGGCGGCAACCTTGCGCAGCGCGAGCCGCGCCCTGCAACGCCTGTCGCCGCCCGGGCAAGAAGCGGCCGACAACCCGGCCGGTCCGGCGCTGGCGGCCTTGGAACGGGCCGAGGAAGCGCTGGCCGAAGCGGAAACGCTGCTGAGCCGGCTCGCCAGCGAGGCCGAGGATGACCCCCGTCTGCTGGAGCAGGCCGAGGAGCGGCTGTTCGCGCTGCGGGCAGCGGCGCGCAAGCACGGCGTCGCGGTGGCGTTCCTGCCGGCCCTGCTCGGTTCGCTGCAGGCCCGGCTCCATGCGCTCGATAGCGGCGCCGCCGAGATCGCCACGCTCGAGGCCGCGGCCCGGGCCGCGCGCGAGGCCTATGCGGCGACGGCCGCGGGGCTGAGCCGAGCGCGGGCGGGCGCGGCCAAGCGGCTGCAAGCGGCCGTGATGCAGGAACTACCGCCGTTGCGGCTGGACCGGGCGCGTTTCGTCGTCGACGTGCAGACGCAGGACGAGGCACGCTGGAACGCCAACGGCGCCGACCAGGTCCGCTTCCTGATCGCCACCAACCCCGGCCAGGCGCCCGGCGCATTGGAGAAGATCGCCTCGGGCGGCGAGCTGTCGCGGCTCATGCTGGCGCTGAAAGTGGCGCTGGCGGGTGGCGGCACGGTGCCGACCCTGGTGTTCGACGAGGTCGACAGCGGCGTCGGCGGCGCCACCGCGGCGGCCGTCGGCGAGCGGCTTGCCCGCGTCGCCGACGACGTGCAGGTGCTGGTGGTGACGCACAGCCCGCAAGTGGCGGCCCGCGGCACTTCGCACCTGCAAGTCCGCAAGCAGGCGGCGCGCGGCCGGGCCGAAACCAGCGTCGTGCCGCTCGACCATGACGCAAGGCGGGAGGAGATCGCCCGCATGCTGGCCGGCGAAACCGTCACCGCTGCCGCCCGCGCCGCTGCGGACAGCTTGCTGGGGGTTGCGTGCCCGACGCTGCTGTAAGCCCGGCCAAACTGAGCGAGGACGACGCCCGGGCAGAGCTGGCGGCGCTGGCGCAGCAGATCGCCGACGCCGACCGCGCCTACCACGAGCAGGACGCGCCGACGATCACGGACGCCGAGTACGACGCGCTGCGGCGGCGCAATGCGGCGATCGAGAAGAAATTCCCGCATCTGGTCCGTGCCGACAGCCCGAGCCTGCGGGTCGGCAGTGCGCCGGCCGCCGGGTTCGCCAAGGTGCGGCACCTCCAACCCATGCTGTCGCTCGGCAATGCGTTCGGCACCGAGGAATTCGCCGAGTTCCTCCTCCGGGTGCGGCGCTTCCTCGGACTGGCCGCGGACGCGCCGCTGAAACTGGTGGGCGAGCCCAAGATCGACGGCTTGTCGGTCAATCTCCTGTATGAAGGCGGCGCCTTCGTGCGCGGCGCCACCCGCGGCGATGGCGCGGTGGGCGAGGACATCACCGCCAATCTGCGGACGATGAAGGCGGTGCCGGCCCGGCTGCGCGGCGCCGCGCCGGCTCGGATCGAGATCCGCGGCGAGGTGTTCCTGGCCAAGTCCGACTTCCTGGCCCTGAACGCAGCCCAGGACGCAGCGGGGCAGCGGACCTTCGCCAACCCGCGCAACGCCGCCGCCGGGTCGTTGCGGCAACTCGATGCGAGCATCACCGCCGGGCGGCCGTTGTCGCTGTTCGCCTACGCCCAAGGCGACGCCAGCGAGGCGGTCGCCGCCACCCACTCCGAGTACTTGAAGCAGCTTGCAAGCTGGGGGTTCGAGGTCAATCCGCTGTCGCGCGGAACTCGACACCGAAGCCGACGCGGCGGCGTTCCAGGCCGAAATCGGGCTGGAACGGGCGGGGCTCGCCTACGACATCGATGGGGTCGTCTACAAGGTGGACGACCTCGCGCTGCAACGCCGGCTCGGCTATGTCGGGCGTGAACCGCGCTGGGCGATCGCCTGGAAGTTCCCGGCCGAGCAGGCCGTGACCTCCCTGGAGCAGATCGCCATCCAGGTCGGCCGCACCGGCGCGCTGACCCCGGTCGCGTGGCTGGCGCCGGTCAACGTCGGCGGCGTGATCGTCACCCGCGCCACCCTGCACAACGAGGACGAGATCGCCCGCAAGGACGTGCGGGTCGGCGATACCGTTATTCTACAGCGGGCCGGCGACGTGATCCCGCAGATCCTCGGCCCCGTGCTCGAACGTCCGCGCGGCCCGGCGCCCTACGCATTCCCGCAAACCTGCCCCGTCTGCGGCAGCCTGGCGGTGCGCCCGCCCGGCGAGGTGGTGCGGCGCTGCACCGGCGGGCTGATCTGCTCGGCGCAGACGGTCGAACGGCTGATCCACTTCGTGTCCCGCAATGCGTTCGACATCGAAGGGCTCGGCGAGAAGACCATCACCGAGTTTTACGAGCTCGGCTGGCTGCGCGAACCCGCCGACATCTTCCACCTCGCCCGCCACCGCGAAGCCCTGCTGCAGCGGGAAGGCTGGAAGATCCGCTCGGTGGAGAACCTGTTCCGCGCCATCGACGAGCGCCGCCGGATCGAGCTGGCCCGGCTCATCTTCGGGCTCGGCATCCGCCGGGTCGGCGCCACCAACGCCCGGCTGCTGGCCCGGCATTACGGCAGCTTCGCCAACTGGCGGGCACAGATGCTGGCAGCGACCACGGTCGGCAGCGAGGAGCGGCTGGCGCTGGGCAGCATCCTCGGCGTCGGCGAGGCGCTGGCCGGCGAGCTGGCGGCGTTCTTCGCCGAGGAACGGAACCGCGCAGCGCTCGACCGGCTCGCGGCCGAGCTCGACGTGCAGGACGCGAGCGGCCCCGAAGCGGGCGGCGCGCTGTCGGGCAAGACGGTGGTGTTCACCGGCACGCTGGAAACCATGACCCGGCCGGAAGCCAAGGCGCGGGCCGAAGCGTTGGGTGCCAAGGTGACCGACAGCGTCAGCAAGCGCACCGACCTCGTCGTGCTCGGTGCCGACGCCGGCTCGAAAGCGAAGAAGGCGGCCGAACTCGAGGTCCGCACCGTCACCGAAGCCGAGTGGCGGGCCATCGCCGGCTTCGATTGAGCGGCAGCAAAGGGTCTGGAGCGGGCGCCCCAACCTTTGCCACAATGAGGCGAGATACCCCCTCGTATCTGGAGGCGAGATGGCCGGCTTTTTCGATGGGTTCACCCTCGGCATGCACCGCGTGGCCGACGGCGAGTTGCGCGTGCGCATCGGTGGCGAGGGTCCGCCTTTGCTGCTCCTGCACGGCAATCCGCAGACCCACGCCATGTGGCACGCGGTGGCCCCGACGCTCGCGCGCACCCACACCGTGATCTGCCCCGACCTGCGCGGCTATGGCGGCAGTTTCAAGCCGGCGCCCAGTGCCGACCATGCGCCCTACTCGAAACGGACCATGGCGCGCGACATGGCGGAGCTCATGACCGGGTTGGGCCACGAGCGCTTCGACGTCGTCAGCCACGACCGCGGCGCTCGGGTGGCGCACCGCCTCGCCATCGACAATCCGGCCCGGGTCACCCGCTTGGCCGTGCTCGACATCGTGCCGACGATCGAGCACTTCGAACGCGCCGACATGTCGTTCGCGATGGGCTACTATCATTGGTTCTGGTTCGCGCAGCCGCACCCCTTTCCGGAGGAGCTGATCAATGCGGCGCCGGCAACGTGGTTCCACGCCCACACGTCGCGCGAGCCGAAGCCACCAAGCTTCTTCCGGCAGGAAGCGCTGGACGACTACCTCGCGGCCGCGCATGACCCGGAGATGATCGCCGCGATGTGCGAGGATTACCGGGCGGCCGCCACGATCGACCTCGAGCACGACCGGATCAGCCGTTCGCAGGGCCGCCGGGTGGAGTGCCCGGTGCTGGTGCTCTGGGGCGCGAACGGCCGGATCGGCGGCTGGTACGACCCGGTCGCGCTGTGGAGCGAGTATTGCAATGGCCCGGTCAGCGGACGGCCGGTCAGCAGTGGCCATTACTTGGCCGAGGAAGCGCCGAACGAGGTGCTGGACGCGGTCATGCCGTTCCTGGCCGCCTGACGCCGCACCCCCAACCCGGACGAGGACCCGGCACGAGCCTACAAAGACGGACAAAAGTTAACGCCAGTTAACAAAATGCTTTCCATCCTGCCAACGAACCGATATTCAGCATGGGCTTGCAACGAGCGGGCTCGTGACGGAGGCTTGGATGCGGAACACTCTTTCGGTGCTCGCGATTGGGGCTCTCGGCGCGCTTGCCCTTGCCGAACCGGCGGCTGCAGCGGTCTGCCCCTCGACGGCGAACACCAACACCGATTGCGGCTTCATCGTCACCGTGCAGCCGGACGGCAGCCGGACCGGGAGCCTCGTGCCGGGCGCGCGGCCCTATGACGGGTCCGATGACGCCTTGGTCGGCGTGGTGAACAACGCGCTCAACCCGCTATAATCGCTCAGCTTCATCGGCAGCGGCAACGGGGGTGGGCTGTTCGCGTTCGACGGCGACGGGATCTGCACCTTCCTGACCTGCACCTACCCGCATCGGACGGGGTACGAGGGTCCGCTCAACACCTTCACGGCCATCAATCCGGGCGGGACTGCGGGGACGGTCCTGTTCGGAGGCACCGGGCTTGCGCCGGGGCAGACCACATATTTCAGCTTGGAGGGCAGCCCGGCCAGCATCGCGGCGGCGGGGGGTCTCGGCGGCTTGACCGGACCGACCTCGCCGGGCCAGAGCGTGCCGGAACCCGCCAGCCTTGCCGCCCTGACCGCCGGCCTGCTCGCCCTCGCCTGGACGCGGTCGCGCGGCACCTGAGCTGCCGCGACCGGCGGCGGGATCGACGCGGCTAGGGGCGCTGCGGCGGCGGCGGCGCGCGCGGCGGGTCGACCGCCTCATCGTGCAGCAGCTGCTGCCCAAGCTGATCGACGGCGCCGGTCGTGTCGCCGGGCGGCGGCGGCGGCAAGCCGTCCTGCTTTTCCTTGCTCGTGACCTCGCCCTGCGTGGGCTGATGCGCAGTCCCGTTATAGACGTTTGCATTGCGCGCTGGCTGGGCCAAGGCGGCCCCTGTCGCGAACGTCGCGCCAAGGACAATCACGACTGCCCGGGCCGGGCGAACGAACGTGGCTGTCATGTGAAGCACTCCCGAATGGCGCATCGTCGCGCACTCCATCTTCACGCGCATATCAACACTCAGTTCGCTCACGACTGACGGCGCAGGTCAGATGCCCGTCCGGCGACCATATCGCTGCACCGCCAACGCGGCGAACAGCGCCGCCGACACCACGACAAGGATGACCGTCGCCAGCGCATTCAGCTCGGGCGTGACGCCCAGCTTGAGCGCGGAAAACACCACCATCGGCAGCGTGCTCGACCCCGGCCCGGACACGAACGTCGCGACCACCAGGTCGTCCAGCGACAAGGTGAACGCCAACAGCCAGCCCGCCAGCAGCGCCGGCGCCAGCAGCGGCAGGGTGACCAGCAGGAACGCACGGAATGGCGGCGCGCCAAGGTCCATCGCTGCCTCCTCGAGTTCGGAGCCGGCATCGCGCAGCCGGCTCTCGATGACGACGGCGACATAGGACAGGCTGACCGAAATATGGGCCAGCGTGATCGTCAGCGCGCCGCGCCCGGCGGGCCAGCCGAACCACTGCTCCATCTGCACGAACAGCAGCAGCAGGCTGAGCCCTACCAGGACGTCGGGCAGCACCAGCCGCGCGGCCAGCAGGGCGGCAAACGCGCCCCGGGCGGGGAAACGGTTGAACCGGGCCAGCGCATAGCCGGCCGCGACCCCCAGCACGGTCGCGGCGGTCGCGCTGATCGCGGCGATGCGCAGCGACAGCCCGGCCGCCTCGAGCAGCCGGTCGTCGTGCCATAGCTCCACGTACCAGCGCCAGGAGAAGCCGGACAGCGCCGTCGTCAGCCGCGACGGGTTGAAGCTGGTCGCGACCAGGAGCGCCACCGGCACGTAAAGGAACGCATAGCCCAGCACGAGGCAAGCCGGCAGGAACGGGCCGCGTTTCAACCGAGCCGCCTCATTCGCGCGCCCTGAGCAGCACCATCGGCACCAGCAGCCCGGCCAGCAGCGCCGTCGCCACCGTGGCCGCCATCGGCCAGTCGCGGTTGGCGAAGAACTCGTTCCACAACGCCCGGCCAATGGTCTGCGCCCCGGGGCCGCCGAGCAGCTCCGGGATGACGTACTCGCCGACCGCGGGGATGAACACCAAAGCGAGCCCGGCGGCGACGCCGGGCAGCGACAGCGGCAGGGTGACGGTCCGGAACACGGTCCAGGGCGAGGCGCCGAGGTCGGCGGCGGCTTCCTCGAGCGCCGGGTCGCGGCGCGACAGGCGGGCGAACAGGGGGAGGATCATGAACGGCAGGTAGGCGTAGGTGATGCCGATGTACATCGCCCAGTCGGTGTAGAGCAGCGTCACCGGCGGCAGCCCCACCCAGCCGAGTGCCGCGTTGATCCACCCCTCGTCGCGCAGCAGCCCGATCCAGGCCGTGACCCGGAGCAGGAACCCGGTCCAGAACGGCAGCATCACCAGCAGCAGCAGCAGGTCGCGCCAGCGCTCGGACGCCCGGGCGATCGCCAGTGCCATCGGGTA
Source organism: uncultured Alphaproteobacteria bacterium (assembly GCA_963752225.1). Lineage (GTDB taxonomy): Bacteria > Pseudomonadota > Alphaproteobacteria > Acetobacterales > Acetobacteraceae > JBBROS01. Next base: position 1,511,772 of record CAVVXS010000007.1, read on the forward strand.
GCCGATCAGCAGGCACAGCGCCGACGACACGCCTGCCACCAGCAAGCTTTTCAGCGCGGCGTCGAGATAGAAGGCGTCCTCGGTGAGAACAGCGTAATTGGCCGGGTCGGGGTTGCGGCCGAGCGGGGAGAAGGGCGGGATGCCGGCGACGCTCGTGCTGAACGACAGCAAGGCGACGATCACCACCGGTGCGGCGACGAACAGCAGCAGCCAGGCCCAAATCGGGCCCAACACCCAGGCGCGCCTCATCGGCCGGTCATTCGACCAGCATGACGCAGGCGTCGGGCGCCCAAGCGACGGTCGCCGCCGCCCCGCGCTCCGGCAGTCCGGCCGCCGTGCCCTGCCCCAACGGGCGCAGCACGTTCAAAACCGACCCGTCCGCCAGCCGCACCGCAACTTCGACAACGTCGCCGCGGTATGCGACGTCGGCCACGGTGCCGGTCACGCGGTTGCCGTCGGCGCCGTCATCGAGCCGCAGCCGCTCCGCCCGTAGCGCCAGGTGGACCGCGGCACCCGGTGCGACCGGCGCCGGGCCGCAGGCGCGCACGACGCCGACCGGCGGGATGTCGAGCACCGCGTCCGGACCCGCCTCGCGGACCGTGCCGGACAGGATGTTGGCGCCGCCCATGAAGGCAGCGACATAGCGGCTGGCCGGACGTTCGTACACCTCGGCCGGCGTGCCGACCTGCGCCAACCGGCCGTTGTGCAGCAGGCCGATGCGCGTCGCCATCGCCAGCGCCTCATCCTGGTCGTGAGTGACCAGCACGAAGGTGGTCCCGGTTTCGCGCTGCACCCGCAGCAGCTCCTGCCGGGTTTGTTCGCGCAGGTTGCGGTCGAGCGCCGACATCGGCTCGTCCAGCAGCAGCAGGCGCGGCCGCGGCGCCAGCGCGCGGGCCAGCGCCACCCGTTGCCGCTGCCCGCCGCTCAACGCCTCCGGGCGGCGGCCCGCGAACTCCTCCAGCCGCACCAGCTTCAGCAGGGCGGTGACGCGCGGGCCGATCTCGGCCTTGGGCGCGCCTTGGCGTCGCAGCCCGAACGCCACGTTGTCGGCGACGCTCATGTGCGGGAACAGGGCGTAGGATTGGAAGGTGGTGTTGACCGGGCGACGGTGCGGCGGCAGGGCGGTGATGTCCTGCCCGCCCAAGACGATCCGCCCCGACGCCGGCTGGATGAACCCGCCCAGCGCCCGCAGCAGCGTCGTCTTGCCACTGCCGGACCCGCCCAGCAGCACGAACATCTCACCGCTGGCGATCGACAGATCGATCCCGTCGAGCGCTGTCAGCAGGCCATAGCGGACGACCAGGCGTTCGATCTCGACATGCGCCAATCCCGTCAGCCGCCTGCTTTGAACCGGGCCCACATGCGGGTGCGCGCCCGCTCGGCAGCTTGCGGCGGCGCCTTGACGGTGAAGAACCGGCCCATCGCCGCCTCGGTCGGGAACACGTTGTGGTCGTCCTTGATCGCCGGCTCGACGGTGGGAAGGCTGGCCGGCACCGCGTTGGCGTAATGCACCTTGTTGGTGATCGCCGCCATCACCTCGGGCTTGAGCAGGTAGTTGATCAGCAGCATGGCGTCGGCCGCGTGCGGCGCGTCCTTCGGCACCGCCATCACGTCGAAGCTGAGTTCCGAGAACTCCTTCGGCGCCACATAGCGGACCTCCTTTTGCTTCGCCTCGGCCGCCCGGCCCGAGGCCTGGATCACGTCGCCGGAATAGGTCATTGCAAGGCACGTCTGCCCGGCCGCCAGCGCCTCGATGGCGCCGCCGCTGACGAAGGTGCGGATATACGGGCGGATCGCGCGCAGCGTCTTCTCGACGTCGGCGAGGTCCTTGGCGTCGGTGCTTTCGGGATTGTGGCCGAGGTAGCGCAGCACGGTCGGGATGGTGTCGATGGCGCTGTCCATCAGGGTGATGCCGCACGGCGCGATGCGCTTGGCGTTGGCCGGCTTGAGCAGCAGGTCCCAGCTGTCCATCGGCGCATCGGGCGCGAGGCCGCGGATCAGCTCCGGGATCGTGCCGAGCCCGATCGTACCCCAGAGATAGATCGCGCCGTAGGCGTTGCCGGGGTCGCTGCTGGCGACGCGCGCCATCAGGTTGGGGTCGAGGTTCTTGAGGTTCGGGATCTTGCCCCGGTCCAGCTTCTGCAGCGCGCCGGCGGCGATCAGCCGGCTGAACGTCGGTTCGCTGGTCGGCACGATGACGTCGTAGCCGGAGCTGCCGGCCAGCATCTTGCCCTCGAGCGTTTCGAGGCTGTCATAGACGTCGTACTGCACCTTGATGCCGGTCTCGGCGGTGAACGCCTCGAGCACCTTGGGGTCGATGTAATCGGACCAGTTATAGAAGTTGACGACCCGGTCCTGCGCGAACGCCGGGTGGAGCGCGCAGCCGGACAGCAGCAGGGCAGCGAGCAGTCGTCTCAGCATGGCAGCACCCCTCAACCCAACCACCCTCCAAACCCGACAGACGCGAAACTAGCCACCGGCCTCGGTCTTTGAAAGGCCGGAAGGCGGCTCGCCGAGGCAAGCCGGCCCGGCCTGCCGCCCATCTTCCAGCGCCAAGGTCAGCAGCGCGCGCTCCAGCGCCCCGAGCAGCGCGGGATTGATGCCGCCCTCGGTCGAACCCACCGGACGGGCGATCAGCTGATCGAGGCGGATGCGATGGCCGTCGAGCTCCCCTTTCAGCTCGCCGATCAGGAACTGGCGGAGGCGCCAGGCCAAGGGGCGCACGAGCGGGCGGACCGCGCCGTAAGCCAGGCGTGTCACCCGCCGGCCAAGCCCGCCGGGCCCAAGCGGCAGCGCGATCCGCTCGCGCGCATCGGCCGGCGCCGGCGGTGCCTCGAGGGAAGCGGGTGATGGCGCGGCCGCGGGCGAGGCGCCAGCCTCCACAACGGCCGCCGCCTCCGCCGGCCGCGGCGCGAGACGGCTGTTCAGCTCGGCCAGCTCGGCCTGCAGCCGTTCGATCGCGTCCAGCCGGGCGGCCGCCAACGCCTCGGTGGCCGCCAGATGGTCCTGCAGCGGGGCGTCGAACACGGCGTAGTGGTCGAACACGTTGGGCGGCACGCGGAAGTGGCGGGCCAGGGTGGCGTGCTCGTCGGCGAGGTAGAACCGGTTCAGCCCGTCAAACCACACGGGGCGGTAGCCCGCGGCCAGCAGCCCGGCCTCCCAAGGCAGGTTGGCCGCGCCGGATTCGAGCGGCTCGGTCACCTCCACGACGACGATCCAGGGCCGGCACGCGGCAAAGTCGGCGCCCGCCAGCACCTCCGCCTCGGCACCCTCGACGTCGATCTTGAGGAACTGCACCGGTCCCGCCGCATGCTCCCGGCACAGGGCGGCGAGCGTGGTGACGGGGACCTCGATCTGCTCGACGCGGGCGCCCGCCCGTTCGTGCCGCCGCGCCACGTCGAGATCGAAGGTGGACAGGCCGGTCTGCGCCTGATGCACCACGCGATAGAACGGCCGGATGCCGGGTTCCGCCGCCACCGCCGCTTCGACCACCACGTCGCCGGGCCGGGCGCGGCGCAGCGCGGCGGCGGCGTCCGGCAGCGGCTCGACATTCACCCCGCACCAGCCGCGGTCGTAGAAGGCCCGGGTCACGCTGAGCGCGGTGGGGTCGGCGGCGCCGACGTCGATGTAGCGGCCGCCCTCCGGCGCCTCTTCGCGCAGCGCCCGCCACAGCATCACGTCTTCCAGGTTCTGCGCATAGGACACGAAGCGATCGTCGGTCAAAGCCACTCCAAACCTGGTCCGGGCCACCTGCCGGCGGCGGCGGCCGTTTTGCGGCACGGGGGTGGACGGAGCAAGCGCGCCGGTTTAACGCACCGCTGCAGGCCCGAACCGCGCAGCCATCAGGAGCAGCATGCCCACAGCCTTGATCACCGGCATCACCGGCCAGGATGGCGCTTACCTGGCGCAGCTCCTGCTCGGCAAGGGCTATCGCGTGGTCGGGCTGATGCGCCGCAGCGCCAGCTCCGACGTGATCGGCGAGCGGCTGCGCTGGCTGGGCATCCTCGACGATGTCGAGCTGATGGATGGCAACCTCACCGACATCAGCAGCCTGATCCGCATCCTCAACGCCACCAAAGCGGACGAGGTCTACAACCTCGCCGCCCAGAGCTTCGTCGCCGCGAGCTGGCAGCAGCCGCTGCTGACCGGCAACGTGACGGCGCTCGGGGCCGGCAACCTGCTGGAGGCGGTGCGCCTCGTGCTGCCGACCGCACGGGTCTACCAGGCCAGCAGCAGCGAAATGTTCGGCCTGATCCAGGAGCCGCGGCAGAACGAGAAGACGCCGTTCTACCCGCGCAGCCCGTACGGGGTGGCCAAGCTGTACGCGCATTGGATGACGGTGAACTACCGCGAGAGCTTCGGCCTGCACGCGAGCTCCGGCATCCTGTTCAACCACGAAAGCCCGTTGCGCGGCATCGAGTTCGTCACCCGCAAGGTCACGGACGGGGCGGCGCGGATCAAGCTCGGCCTCGCCGAGCAGCTTCCGCTCGGCAACCTCGAGGCCACGCGGGATTGGGGCCACGCGCGCGACTACGTGCGGGCGATGCACCTGATGCTGCAGCAGGAGCAGGCGGACGACTACGTGATCGCGACGGGGGTCACCACCAGCATCCGCGAGCTGTGCCGGCTGGCCTTCGCGCATGTCGGCCTCGACTACGAGGAGAAGGTGCGGGTGGACCCGAAATTCCTCCGCCCGGCCGAGGTCGAGGTGCTGCTCGGCGACGCCTCGAAAGCCAAGCAGACGCTCGGCTGGACGCCGGAAACGAGCCTAGCCGAGATGGTCGCCGAGATGGTCGACGCCGACCTGGCCCGGCACCGCGCCCGGCTCGCGCGCTAAGCCGGCTTTCCGCGGGCGCGCCCTCGCATGACGCCGCAACGGATCCTGGTGACCGGCGCCGGCGGGTTCGTGGGCGGGCACTTGCTGCCGGTGCTCGCGGCGGCGCACCCCGGCGCCACGGTGCTGACGCCGGCGTTCGACGTCACCGACGCCGCCGCCGTTGACGAGGCGGTGCGCGCCAACCGGCCCGACGGCGTCGTGCACCTGGCCGGCATCGCGGCGCCGCTCGACGCCAAGCGAGACCCGGATCTCGCCTGGCGGGTCAACCTGCTCGGCACGCTGACCCTGGCCCGGGCCGTGCTGGCGCATGCCCCCGCCGCGACGCTGGTGTTTGCCGGCAGCGGCGACGCGTACGGCGCGTCGTTTCGGAGCGGGCACACGCTCGACGAGACCGCCGCGCTGGCGCCGCAGAACACCTATGGCGCCACCAAGGCCGCCGCCGACCTCGCCCTTGGCGCCCTTGCCAATGAGGGGCTGCGCGTCTTGCGGATGCGCCCGTTCAACCACACCGGACCGCGCCAAACCGACGCCTTCGTGGTGCCGTCCTTTGCCCGGCAGGTGGCCCGGATCGAGGCCGGGCTGCAGCGGCCGGCGCTGCGGGTGGGCGCGCTCGACCCCGAGCGCGACTTCCTCGACGTGCGCGACGTGTGCGCCGGCTATGCCGCGGGCCTTGCCGCCGACCTGCCGCCGGGCACGGTGCTGAACCTCGCATCCGGCCGGCCGCGCCGGATCGGCGACGTGCTGCAGGGCTTGCTCGACCTGGCCGGGATCAAGGCGGAGGTCGAGACCGACACGGCCCGGCTGCGCACCGGCGACATCGCGCGCGCGGCCGGCACCGCGGCGCTGGCGCACCGCTTGCTGGGCTGGTCGCCGGCCATCCCGTGGGAGCAGACGCTCCGCGACGTGCTGGACGACTGGCGCACCCGCCTGCGGGCGGATCCAGCCGCTTAAGCGACCGGCGACCGCGTCGAGACCGGGCTTTAGACCATCAGCGTGCACAAATGGTGCAGCCCGAGCCAGAGCAGGGACGACACCGCCGCGGCAACGGCGATGCCACGGATCGCCGCGCGCGGATCCCCGTCGGCCACCCAGTCCGGCGAAGCCAACCGATCCCATTCCAGCATGGGATCGAGCGTGCTCGGCGCGAGCCAGTCGAGCACCTTGCCCTGCACCTCGTCGCAGCCGTGCTCCAGCAGGAAGGCACATTCGCCGCCGCTCTGTACCCCGGTCGCGCAAACCCGCTTGCCGAGCGACTTGGCAAGCCGGATCACGCCGGCGGCCACCGCTTCGCTGCGGCCGCCCTTGGCCGCCGCCCGCACCATTTCGCTGCCGAGCTTGATCACGTCGAACTTGACGTCCAGCAACTCTGCAACCGCCGTCACGCCGGACCCGAAATCGTTGATGACGACTTCCACGCCGAGGCTTCGCACCTGTTCGACATGCCGCGCCATGTCGGGCGCCGGGTCGACGAAGGACTGCGCTCCGACCTCGATCTGGAGCCGCGTGGCCGGCAGGGCGCACTCCCGCAAGGTGCGGGCCACGATCGCCGGAAGGTCGGTCTGCCGGAACGACGACGCCAGCATCCGCACGCAAACTCGCAGCGGGACCCGCCACTGCGAGGCGGCGCGACACGCGGTGTCGAGCAACCAGCGGTCCAGTGCGGACGCCAACCCGGCGCTTTCCACCGTCGTCGCCAGCAGGTCTGGGGCGACGGCGCCATGCCCCGGGCGGTCCCAACGGAGCAGCGCATCGAACCCAACGAGCCGTCCCGTGGCGACGAACGCGGTCGGCCGCCATTCCAGCTGGAACCCGCCATTGGCTACGGCGAGGCGCAGATCCCGCTCCATCAGCCGCTGGCCGACGAGTTCCTTGTGTAACCTGGCATCGAAACGGACCGATTGGTTGCGCCCGCGCCGCTTGGCCCAGTAAGCGGCGTCAGCCACGTGGCGCAGCAGGTCCTCGGCGCAGGCGCCATCCTCGGGATAGCAGGCGACGCCGACCGACGGGCTGAGCTGAATCGGAACGCCGCCGATGTCGAATGGCTGGGCGAGCGAGTCCAGGATCTCGTCGCCGAGCGCCTTGACTTCGTCGCCGTCGGAACCCGGCACCAGCACGGCGTACTCGTCGCCGGCCAAACGGGCTACGAGGTCGTTCAGGCCGGCGATGGCTTTCAGGCGATCCGCCGCCTGCCGCAGCAAGTCCTCTCCTCCGGCATGGCCGGCCAGATCGGTGACCCGGCTGAACCGGCCCAGATCCACCGCCAGCACGGCACAACGGCCAGGTACGCGCTGTCCGAGCAGATCCCGCAACGCCGCCTCGAACGACGACCGGTTGGCCAGCCCGGTGACGGTATCTTGGACACTGCTGCGTTGCAGAGCCGTCTGGCTGCGGGTCAGCTCGAGCGCGGTCACGACCGCCGCTGCCAGGCGTTCGAGTCGCCGCAACTGGGCCGGCGTCGCCGATCCTGGCCGGCGGTCGACTGCGCACAGCACGCCGAGCATGTGCCCGTCGGCGTCCAGCAGCTTGGCCCCGGCGTAGAAACGGAACGCCTCGGGGCCCTTGACCAGCTCGAGGTCGCGGAACCCGGCGTCGAGCGTCGCATCGGGGACGACGAGGGTCGTCGCTTCCATGTCGAGCAGTCGGCTGGAAAACCCGTCCGTCCGCGGAACCTGCCGTATGTCGGTTCCGACCAGCGACTTCGCCCAGAGCCGGTCGCGGTCGAGCAATGACACGGAAGCGACCGGCACCCCGAACACTTCGGCCGTCGCCCGCGTCAACTCGTCGATCCGGGCGTCGGAGGCACTGTCCAGAACCCCGTAGGCGTACAGTGCCGCCAGCCTGGAATTCTCTCGGGATGCGGCATCCTCGAGGGGTTGGGGCCGGTCGAATGTCAATGTCTGCATAGCGAGCCTGAGCCAGTCAGTTGCGCCGGATTGTCCGGACAGTGTTAACAACCCCACCTTGCCGGAGCGGATTGCACTCGGCTCGTTACGACATGTCAGGATTTACACCTCTCCGTAGTGTTACGTCTGCGTTACGTTGCGCGCTTCAGCCTCAGCCGAGTGCTGCCGTGGTCCCGCCGGGCGCGTTGCTCCCGAGCCGGCGGGCCGCCGCGTCCAGCCCGAGTGCCGCCACGGTCAGCAGCAGGGCGACGGCCAACAGGGTCGGACCGTCATTGGCCTCCATCGCGCGCATCGCGACCGAGCCGAGCCCGCGGCGGCCGGCGAACATCTCGCCGATCAGCACCCCCAGCAATGCCAGCGGCACGCCGATGCGCACGCCGCCCAGCACCTCCGGCAGGACCGACGGCAGCACGACCGTGCCCAACGTCTGCGCCGTCGAGAGCCGGAGGGCGCGGGCGGTGCGGAGATGGATCGGGGGCACCTGAAGCACCGCGTTCATGGTGATCAGCCCGATCGGCAACAGCCCGTGCATGACCCCGAACGCCACCTGCGCCGGGCTGCCGAGTCCGAACAGCAGCAGCACTACCGGATACAGGGTCACCTTGGGCAAGGCGTACAGCGACGCCAGCACGGGCTCGACCACCCGGGCGGCCAGCCGGCTCAAGCCCAGCATGGCGCCGAGCCCGACGCCGCCCGCCACCGAGATCACGGCCGACACCAGGAACGCCTCGACGGTTGAGAGCGCGTCGGCCCGGAACGCCGGCCGGCCGGCAAGAACCCAGAGCCGCGCCGCCGCCGCCGCCGGCGACGCGAGCGCGACATCTCCGGCCGCCCAATGCGCCACCTGCCAGGCGGCGACGAACACCATGGCGACGAGAACCGGATCGCCGCGCCGCCGCCCCGTCGACGTCGGCCCGCCGCTACCGCGAGGCCGCCGGGTGGACGTCAGCCCACCGCGACCACGAACGCGCGCCTACTCCGCCGCTTGCGCGGTGGCCGCAACCGGCGTCACCCGGGCGGCGCAGAACTTGAACTCCGGGATGAGGCCGACCGGGTCGAGCGCCGGGTTGGTTAGCAGGTTGGCGGCGGCCTCGGCGTAGCAGAACGGCAGGAAGACCATGTTCTCCGGCACGTCGCGGTCGCTCCGCACCTTCACCTCGACGGTGCCGCGCCGAGTTTCCAGCCGGATCATGTCGCCGGGGTGCAGCATCATCCGCCACAGGTCGCGCGGCGACATCAGCGCGACCGCCTCGGGTTCCAGCGCGTCCAGCGTGCCCGAGCGCCGGGTCATGCTGCCGGTATGCCAATGCTCCAGCACGCGGCCGGTGGACAGGATCATCGGATACTCGGTGTCCGGAACCTCGTCCGGCGGCAGAACGGAGGCCGGCACCAGCTTGGCGCGGCCGTTCTCGGTTGGGAAGCCGTTGTAGAAGATGATCTCGTGGCCGGGCTCGTCGGCGCCTTCCACCGGGTAGGTCACGGCCCCTTCCCGCTCCAGCCGCGCCCAGGTGATGTTGTTGAACGACGGCATCGTCATCGCGAGCTCGGCGAAGATCTCGCTGGGGCCCGCGTAGTTCCACGGCAGGCCCAAGCGCTTGGCCACTTCCTGGATGATCCACCAATCCTGTCGGGCCTCGCCCGGCGGGTCGATCACCGGCCGCGCCAATTGCACCCGGCGGTCGGTGTTGGTGAAGGTGCCGCTCTTTTCCGCAAACGCCGAGGCCGGAAGCACCACGTCGGCATGGAACGCCGTCTCGGTCAGGAACAGGTCCTGCACCACGAGGTGGTCCAGCATCGCCAGGGCGCCGCGGGCGTGGTTGAGGTCGGGGTCGGACATCGCCGGGTTCTCGCCCTCCACGTACATGCCGTGGATCGACCCGGCATGGATTGCCCGCATGATCTCGACCACTGTCAGGCCCCGCTGCGGATCGAGCTTGGTGCCCCAAAGCTGCTCGAATTGCTCGCGGATGTCGGCCCGCTCGACCGACTGGTAGTCCGGATACACCATCGGGATCAGCCCGGCGTCGGACGCGCCCTGTACGTTGTTCTGGCCGCGCAGCGGGTGCAGCCCGGTGCCCTTGCGGCCGATCTGCCCGGTGACGAGCGCCAGCGCGATCAGGCAGCGCGAGTTGTCGGTCCCGTGGATGTGCTGGCTGATGCCCATGCCCCAGAAGATGATCGACGCCTCGGACTTGGCGTAGGCGCGGGCGACCTCGCGGATCGTCTCGGCCTTGATGCCGCACAACGGCTCCATCTTCTCGGGCGAGAAGTCGCGCACCCGGTCGCGGAGCTCGGCGAAACCCTCGGTATAGGCGGCGATGTATTGCTGGTCGGTGAGGCCTTCCTCGATAATCGTGTGCAGCATCGCATTCAGCAACGCGACGTCGGAGCCGGGCTTGAACTGTAGGTTGCGCCAGGCGTGGCGTGACAGGGTCTGCGAGCGCGGGTCGATCACCACCAGCTTGGCGCCGCGCTGCTTGACCGCGTTCTTAATGAAGGTGGCGGCGACCGGGTGGTTCACCGTCGGGTTGGCGCCGATCACGACGATCACCTCGGCGTCCAGCGCCGCCGCGAACGGCGCGCTCACGGCGCCGGAGTTGACGCCCTCCATGAGGGCGGCGACCGAACTCGCATGGCAAAGCCGGGTGCAATGGTCGACGTTGTTGGAGCCGAAGCCGATCCGCACCAGCTTCTGGAACAGGTAGGCCTCCTCGTTGGAGCCTTTGGCGGAGCCGAACCCGGCCAGCGATCTCGGTCCGGTGGCGGCCCGGATCTTGTTGAACCCGGCCGCCGCGGCGTCCAGCGCCTCCTCCCAGCTCGCCTCGCGGAAGTGCGTCCATGGGTTGGCCGGGTCGACCTGATCGTTGGCGTCCTTGCCGACGTTCGGCAGACGGATCAGCGGCTTCGTCAGCCGGTGCGGGTGGTGGATGTAGTCGAAGCCGAACCGGCCCTTCACGCAAAGCCGGTTATGGTTGGCCGGACCGTTGCGGCCATTGGCGTAGACGATCTTGTTGGCGGCGACCTCGTAGCTGACCTGGCAGCCGACGCCGCAATACGGGCACAGGCTGTCCACCTTCTTGTCCGGCCACAACGTGCGGGTCTCGTTCTCGTCGAGGTAGGCGGCCGGCATCAGGGCCCCGGTCGGGCAAGCCTGCACGCACTCGCCGCACGCGACGCACGTGCTCTCGCCCATCGCGTCGTCGAAGTCGAACACCACCTTGGAGCCGGCGTTGCGCCAGGCCATGCCGATCACGTCGTTGACCTGGACCTCGCGGCAGGCACGGACGCACAGGTTGCATTGGATGCAGGCGTCGAGGTTGACGCGCATCGCCGGGTGGCTCGGGTCGTGGGTCCAGCGCTCGGCGGCCGGGAAGCGGCTTTCGGTGACCTCGGTCTTGTCGGCCCATTGCCAGAACGCGCTGGTTGGGTCGTGCGAGGTCGCCTTGGCCGGCTGGTCCGCGACCAGCAGCTCCATAACCATCTTGCGGGCGGTGGTGGCGCGCGAGGTTTGGCTGTGCACCTTCATGCCGACCGCGGGCATGCGCTTGCAGGACGGCGCCAGCACGCGCTCGCCCTCGATCTCGACCATGCAGACGCGGCAATTGCCATCCGGGCGGTAGCCGGGCTCGGGGCGGTGGCACAGATGCGGGATCTCGGTGCCGACCCGGCGCGCGACGTCCCAGATCGACTCGCCTTCGCGCGCAAAGACCTGCGTGCCGTCGAGCTCGAACGCGAGGCCTTGGGTTTCGGTGGTCGTGCCCTCGAGGTTCTGCGGGCCTTCGGTCGTGGTCGAGCTGCTCATTCGGCGGCCTCCTGAACCAGCGTTTCGGGGAAGTAGCGAATGACGCAGGACAGCGGGTTGCTCGCCGCCTGGCCCAATCCGCAGATCGATGCGTCGCGCATCACTGTGGCCAATTCGTCCAGCAGCCCGGTGTTCCAGGCAGAGCCGCGCTCCATCAGCATGCGCGCCTTCTGGGTGCCGTTGCGGCAAGGGGTGCACTGGCCGCAGCTCTCGTCCTCGAAGAACCGCATCAGGTTGAGCGCGACCCCGGGGATGTCGTCGGCTTGCGAGAAGATCACCACCGCCGCCGACCCGATGAAGCAGCCGTGCTTTTCCAGAGTGCCGAAGTCGAGCGGGATGTCGCCCATGCGGGCCGGGAGGATGCCGCCCGAGGCGCCGCCCGGCAGGTAGGCGTAGAACTGATGCCCGTCCTGCATGCCGCCGCAATATTCCTCGATCAGCTCGGTTACCGTGATCCCGGTCGGCGCCAGCTTCACGCCGGGCTGCTTCACCCGGCCGCTGACGGAGAAGCTGCGCAGGCCAACGCGGCCGTTGCGGCCATGCGACTTCCACCAATCCGGGCCGCGCTCGATCAGGTCGCGGATCCAGTATAGCGTTTCGACATTGTTGATCAGGGTCGGCCGGCCGAACAGGCCGACCTGGAACGGGAATGGCGGCTTGTGACGCGGCAGGCCGCGCTTGCCTTCCAGGCTTTCCAGCATCGAGCTTTCTTCGCCACAGATATAGGCGCCGGCGCCACGCCGCATGTGTAGCCTTGGCAGGCCCGCCGGCAGTTTGGCGATCTCGCGGATCAGGATCTCGCGCGCCACCGGGTACTCGTCGCGCAAGTAGATGTAGACGTCGGCCGCCTCGACCACGAGTGCGGCGATCAGCGTGCCCTCGAGGAAGCGGTGCGGATCGGTGTTGAGGTAATGCCGGTCCTTGAACGTGCCGGGCTCGCCCTCGTCGGCGTTGACCGCCATGAGCCGCGGCGCCGGCTCGCCGCGCACCGAGCGCCACTTGCGCGCAGTCGGGAAGCCGGCCCCGCCGAGGCCGCGCAGCGACGCGTCGTCGAGCGTCGCGAGCAGCTCCTCGACCGGCAGCGCGCCGGAGCGGACCCGGTCGAGCAGCTTGTAGCCGCCGGACGCAACGTAGCTGTCGTAATCCACGTAGTCGTCGGGCACGTGCGGATGGGTGTCGCCGGCGGCGAGCGCCGCCTGCACTTTCGGCACATCGGCCGCATGCAGGAAATGGTGGCCGACCTCGACCACCGGCGCCTGGTCGCAGAGCCCGACGCAAGGCGCCCGCACCACCCGCGCCCCGGGGCCGACCGCGCCAGGCCGCTGCAACTCCGCCAGCAGGCGCTCGGCGCCGAACATGGCGCACGTCACGCTGTCGCAAACCCGGATCACGGTCGGCGCGAGGTCGGGCTCGCCTTCCTTGACGATGTCGAAATGGGCGTAGAACGTTGCCGTCTCGAACACCTCGGCGAAGCTCAGCCGAAGTTCGTCCGCGAGCGCGGCGAGGTGTGCGGCCGAGATCTGGTGATACCGGTCCTGGATCAGATGCAGGTACTCGATCAGGAACTGCCGATCGCGCGCGCCGTCGCCGATCAGGGTTGCAACCTCGTGCTTGGCGCCAGGCAGAACCTGCCGGCCCTTCGGCGTCGCTTTGGCGCGACGGCGGCCCGCGCCCGGGTGCTCAAACCTCACGACGTCGCGGCCATGGCCACTCGACATTGCCCATCCCTTCGAGAAGCGGCCGGGCAACTCGGCCGCGGCTCGTTGGTTAAGCAGATAAGGACATGGGTAGTCATTCGCAAGTCCAATGACTTAATGCAGTCTCGATTGATTTGTTCTATTGCCCAATGGGCAAGAAGTGGGCCAAGCGAGTGTTACGCGACTCGCAATTCGGGCCATGTGGATGGTTCGAGCACATAAGAGAACAGCCCCATACGAGGCTGCGGGCTACTCGAGCTAGAAGGGACGCGCCATCCAGGCGCGGTCAGTCGTCGCGGTGGACGCGCTCCATGCGCTCGTGACGTTCCTGCGCTTCCAGCGACATGGTGGCGATCGGACGCGCCTCGAGCCGCTTGAGGCTGATCGGCTCGTCGGTTTCCTCGCAATAGCCATAGGTGCCGTTGTCGATGCGGTTCAGGGCTTGGTCGATCTTGGCGATCAGCTTGCGGGCCCGGTCGCGGGTGCGCAGTTCGAGCGCCCGGTCGGTTTCGACGCTGGCGCGGTCGGTAACATCGGCTTCGTGGATGCCGCCTTCGGACAGGCTGGCCAGCGTTCCATCGGCTTCCCGCAGCAGGTCCGCACGCCACCGCAGCAGCTTCTGGCGGAAGAACTCGACCTGGATCGGGTTCATGAACTCTTCAGCGTCGGAGGGCCGGTAGTCGGGCGGCAGCGATATCATCATGCGCGGCGATCCTCAGCTTGGTCTCACACCTTCATCAAGCGGGTGTGAATATGCCGGGCTTATATCGAGGCCGGACGAGGCCGCCAAGTGCCTGATGATCGCTGTCAACAGTCTGTCAAATTTACTGTGAGCGGTGTCACACAGCGTCAGCGGCCTTGGCCCGTGCCGCCTCCACCGCGACCCGCACCAAGATCGCCCGCTGAACCGCCGCGAGCCTTGGGTCAGCCGGCGCCGGGGCAGCGCGGGCCAGCGCCGCCGCTTGCTCCAGCGCGCCGCTTCCGGCGCCGCCCAGCAGCCCGCGCTGCAGCGCCGCCAGGGCGGCCAGCATCGCCTGGCCATGCCGCCTTGCTTCCCGGTCGGCGACAGCGTCGGCATCCTCCTCCTGCAGCGCCAGCAAAGACGGCATGCTGACCGCGAGCACGCCGCCCGCCGCCTCGCTCCTGGCCTGCTCGGCGGCAACCTGGAACGCGCCGCCGGGACGCGGCCGCGGCGGCGGCACGCGGACGCGTGCGAGCGGCCCGAGTTCTGAGATCATGGTCACAACCAACCCTCCTTTCTTGCCGCCCGGCAGGTTTTGCCGGCCCAGCCCACCGCCCGCATCCAGCAAGTCCGGGCTTTCCGGCCTGGCACGCAGCTTGCGGTGGGTCGTTACGCTGGAGGCATCATGACCCGCAGATCCTTAACGATTTGGAAAGCCGTTCGACTATTGTTGCTGTTGGGGGCGGTTTTGCCTGCCTGCGCGCACGCGCAGGTCCGCATCAAAGACATCGCCGACGTCGAAGGCGTGCGCGACAACCAGCTCGTCGGCTACGGCCTCGTGGTCGGCCTGAACGGCACCGGCGACCGGCTCGACAGCGCCGTGTTCACGCGGCAGTCGCTGATCGGCATGCTCGAGCGGCTCGGCGTCAACACCCGCGACCAGGAAGCCAAGTTGCAAACCAAGAACGTCGCCGCGGTGATGGTGACGGCCAGCCTGCCCGCCTTCGCCCGCAGCGGCAGCCGCATCGACGTCAACGTCTCGGCCCTGGGCGACGCCAAGGATCTCGCCGGCGGCACGCTGCTGGTGACGCCGTTGCTCGGCGCCGACGGCGAAGTCTACGGGGTCGCCCAAGGCACGCTGACGACTGGTGCCATCTCCGCCAAGGGCCAAGGCGCGTCGGTCACCCGCAACATCCCGACCGCGGCCAAGATCGCCAACGGCGCCACCGTCGAGCGGGAGGTGCCGTTCCAGTTCGGCGCCACCCGCGGCGGTCCGGCGGCGAACCTGCGGCTCGGCTTGCGCAACCCCGACCTGACCACGGCAAGGCGGATGGCCGACGCCATCAACCGCGCAGTGGGGGGCGGCGCCCGCGCGACCGACCCGCGCACCGTGACGGTCGGGCTGAGCGGACGCGACCCGCTCGAGGTGCTGGCCCGGATCGAGGACCTGCGGATCGAGCCCGACAGCCCGGCGACGGTCGTTATCGACGAGGCCAGCGGCACGGTCGTGATCGGCGCGAACGTGCGCATCAGCACCGTGGCGATCGCCCAGGGCAACCTGACGATCCGCGTCACCGAAACTCCCGAGGTCAGCCAACCCGGCCCGCTGTCCGGCGGCCAGACCGCGGTCACCCCACGGACCAACATTCAGGTCGACACCCAGTCCGACCGCAAGCTCGGCGTCCTGCAAGGCGGGGTCACGTTGCGCGACCTGGTCGGCAGCCTCAACGCACTCGGGGTCGGGCCGCGCGACATGATCAGCATCCTGCAGTCGATCAAGGCCGCCGGCGCGCTGCAAGCCGATTTGGTGGTGCGGTGAACGCGCCCGGACTCATGAATGCGGTGAACGCGCCCGGGCTGCTGACTGCGGCGGACGCGACCCGGCCGGCCGCCACTGCCGGGCGGGCTCAATTGCCGGGCACCGCCGCGGGCACGATCAGCCCGGCGCAGCGCTCGAAAATATCCGCCACCGCGCAGCAGTTCGAGGCGATGGCGTTGACCGAGCTGCTGACCCCCATCTTCAACACCGTCGACACCGCCCACGGCCTGTTCGGTGGCGGCGAGGCGGAAGCCGCCTGGAAGCCGATGATGGTGAACGAGCTCGCGAAGACCATGGCCGCGCATGGCGGCCTCGGCCTGGCCCGGCCGGTGATGGAACAGATGATCCGCTTGCAGGAGAACGCACGATGACGCTCGACGACGCCGCCCGCAGTCTGATGGTGCTGCTGCGGCAAGAGAACGACCTGCTCGCCGCCGGCGACGCGGCCGGCGCGGCCCTGCTGCTGCCAGCGAAGCAGGCCGCGGTGGCGGCGCTGCAGGGTGCGCTGCCCGGCGCCATCGCCGATGCACAAATGGCCGCCGAGCTGCGCGAAGTGACGACGCGCAACCGGGCGTTGCTGACCGGCGCGATGCAGGTCCAGGGCCGCATCCTCGAGATGGTGGCGCGTGCCGCACGGGCCGCCGCGCCCGGCGCCATCACCTATGCGCCGAGCGGCGTCGCCGCCGCGCCGCCCCGCGCCATGGCCTTGACCTTGCGCGCCTGAACACGAAGACCCGCGACCCGGCGCTGGACGCGGATCCGGGTGTTCCGCAGCCCGGCGGCGTGGTACCTGGGTCCATGCATCTCGTGTTCCTGACCCCCTCCGCCGACCCGGCCGGCGGCGGCAGCCGTTTCAACGCCGGGCTGATCGACGCCCTGCGCGCAGCCGGGCACCAGGTCGAACGCCGGCACGATGCGGACGCGCTGCCGCCGGGCGCGTGTCCGGTGGTGGATGGGCTGCTGCTGCCGGATTTGGAGCAACGCATGGACGCATTGGCGGCGGCCGGCGCCGTTGCCGTGGTGCACCACGTCTCGGCCCGCGCGGGCCGGGATGCGGCGGCCCGCGAGGCCGTGCGCGCGACGGAGGCGCGGATGCTGCCGCGATTCCGCCGGGTCATCGCCACCAGCCGCTCGGTCGCCGAACGCCTGGCCGCCGATTACGGCCTTGCTGCGCTGCCGGTGCTGACCCCGGGCATGCCGGACTTGCCGCGCAGCGCCGGGTCCGGCGGCCCCGGCGTGCATGTTCTGTCGGCCGGGGTGCTCACGCCGCGCAAGGGCCACGACCGGCTGCTGCAGGCGTTGGCCCGGCTGCTCGACCTCGACTGGACCCTGACGATCGCCGGCGACGCCACCCGTGATCCCGTCCATGCCGGCACCGTCGCCGCACTGATCGAGCAGCTCGGGCTCGGCGGGCGCGTCACCCTCGTCGCCGACCCCGACGACGCCGCGCTGGCCGCGGCGTGGGCGGCGGCGGACCTGTTCGCGCTCGTCTCGAGTTGGGAAGGATATCCGGCCGCGATCGCCGAGGCGCTCCGCCGCGGCGTCGCCGTCGTCGCCACCAACGTGGCCGAGGTGCCGGCGACCGTGCCGCAGGCGGCCGGCATCCTGTGCGCGCCGTATGACAGCGTGACCTTGTCGAAGTGCCTCCGCCGGGCGATCTTCGACCGCGACCTGCGCGCCTCGTTGGCCGAGGGCGCCTGGCAAGCCGGTTCGGCGTTGCCGGGCTGGCCGCAACAAGCGCGCGCGTTCCTCCGTTTGATCGAGGAGTAACATCATGGCCCTGCTCGGGTGCATTGCCGACGACTTCACCGGCGCCACCGACCTCGCCAGCACCCTGGTCGGCCGCGGCATGAGCACCGTCCAGCTGATCGGCGTCCCCGCCGCGGACGACCCGGTGCCGGACGCGGCGGCGATCGTGGTGGCGCTCAAATCCCGCACGGTTCCGGCCGGCGACGCGGTGCGCGAAAGCCTCGCGGCGCTGGCCTGGCTGCGGGACGCGGGCTGCCGGCAGTTCCTGTTCAAGTATTGCTCCACCTTCGACAGCACCGACGCCGGCAACATCGGACCGGTGGCAGACGCGCTGGTGGACGCGCTCGATTGCGGCTTTGCGATCGCCTGCCCGGCCTTTCCCACCAACGGCCGCACCGTCTACCAAGGCCACCTGTTCGTCGGCGCCGCGCTGCTGAGCGAGAGCGGGATGCAGGATCATCCGCTGACGCCGATGCGCGACGCGAACCTGGTGCGCGTGCTGTCGCGGCAAACCACGGGCGGCGTCGGGCTGGTGCCGTTCGCGACCGTCGACAGCGGCGCCGGCGCCGTGCGCAGCGCCTTGTCGGCGCTGAAGGAGCAAGGGCGTCGTTACGCCATCGTCGACGCCGTCACCGACGCGCATCTGCTGGCGATGGGCGAGGCGGTCGCCAACCACGCGCTCGTCACCGGCGGTTCCGGCGTGGCGATGGGGTTGCCGGACAATTTCCGCCGCGCCGGGCTGCTGCATGACGCCGAGGCGGGCGCGTTGCCGCACGTGCCGGGTCATGCCGCGGTGCTGGCCGGGTCGTGCTCGCGCGCGACGCTGTTCCAGATCGGCGCGGCGCGTGACCGGATGCCGACGCTCGAACTCGACGCGCTCGCGACGCCCGATGCGGCCGCCCTGACGCAGCAAGCGCTCGATTGGGCCACGGACAAGCTGTCGGACGCGCCGGTGCTGATCGCCGCGAGCGCGCCGCCGGACAAGGTGGCGGCGCTGCAAGCCAAGCTCGGCCGCGAGGCGGCGGGCGCGTTGGTGGAAGAAGCGATGAGCCGCATCGCTCAAGGCCTGGTCGCGGCCGGGGTGCGCCGCATGGTCGTGGCCGGCGGCGAAACCAGCGGCGCGGTGGTCGGCGCGCTCGGCGTCAAACGCCTGGCGATCGGCCACGAGATCGATCCCGGCGTGCCATGGACACACGCGGAAGGCGCCGGCCCGCCGCTGCTGCTGGCGTTGAAGAGCGGCAATTTCGGCGGCCGCGATTTCTTCGCCAACGCGTTCGAGCGGGCACCGTAATGAACGAGGCGGACACCCGTGAGCTGTTGGCGACGCTGGGCGCCAGCTTGTTCGCGCGCGGCTATTCGGTCGGCAGCGCCGGCAATATCAGCGTGCGGTTGGCGGACGGTTACTTGATGACGCCGACCAACTCCTGCCTCGGACGGCTCGAGCCCGCGCGCATCAGCAAGCTCGACGCCGGCTTCGCCCATGTTGCCGGCGATCCGCCGTCGAAAGAGGTGTTCATGCACCGCGCCTTCTACGGGGCCCGCACGGAGGCGGGTGCGGTGGTGCATCTGCATTCCACCATGGCAACGGCCGTCGCCTGCCTGCCGGACGTCGACGCCGACAACCCGATCCCGCCGCTGACGCCGTACTTCGTCATGCGCGTCGGCCGGACGATGCCGATCGTGCCGTATTACCGGCCCGGCGACCCGGCGATGGAGCCGGCGATCCACGCCGCCGCACGCGATGCACGGGCCGTGCTGCTGGCCAACCACGGCCCGGTCGTCAGCGGCAAGACGCTCACCGACGCGGTCTACGCGGCCGAGGAGTTGGAAGAAGCGGCAAAGTTGTTCTTGGTGCTGCGCGCGGCATCGCCACGCCGTCTGACCGGACCGCAAGTCGACGACTTGCTGGACACGTTCAAGGGTTAGGTCCGCACCACCGGCTGCAACAAAAAGGCCTGCACCTCGGATGGAGGTGCAGGCCGATCTGGCGCGAGACACAAGCCTCGCGCGGCAAGGCGTCAGCCGTTGCTCAGCTGGCGGGGCCGGACGGCGCGGACGACGTCTTCTTGGGCTTGGCCGCGCCGGTGGCGCCGAGCTTCTTGGCGGCAGCGCTGCGGGCGGCGGGCGACTTCGCGGACTTCATGGTCTTGGCCGCCTCGGTCTTCTCGGCGGGGGACTTGGCCGGGGCCGTGTCCGTCGCCGACGCCGCCTTGCGGCCGCGCTTGGGCGCCGGCGCCGCTTCGGCGGCCTCGGCTTGCGCCAGCTTCTTGGCACCCATCGCCTTCGCCTTGGGCGCCTTCGACTCCGTCATGATCTTTTCGGCGATCGACTTGCTGGTCGCCTTCGGCGCGGCCGCCTTCTTCGCCGGAGCGGCCTTCGCGGCCGCAGCCTTGGTCGGCTTCGGCGCGGGCGCCTTGGCGGCCTTTGATGCGGCGGCCTTGGCGGGCGCGGCCTTGGCGGGCGCTTTGGCAGCGGCGGCCTTGGCAGGCTTGGCCGCAGCCTTGGTCGGCGCAGCCTTGGCGGCCGCGGCCTTGGGGGCCGCCTTCGCCTTGGGAGCCGGAGCAGAAGCACCGTTGGACTTTGCCGTCTTCCTGGAAGCAGGGACCGCCATCGCCTGGGCCCGCTTCGTCGTAGTGTCGTCGGTCATTTCAAGTTTCTCCTTGAGCGATCGTGCACGCATGCCAGTTATGGCGTTTGCGATACGTCGCGGCGTAACGCTTCCGGGTTCAGAACGATGTCGCGACGCTCCGTGGGGCACGGCGCCGGCGGCCCGATTGCCGCACAAATCGTGGACGTGCACACACGTAACGCTGTCACGCGGCAGACGTATCCCTGTCAAAGAAAATCAGCACTGAAAGTAACGACGCCGCCCAATTCACGTCGATTTTTTCATTTCCGCTCCACCGAGGGCGGAGGTCGGCGTCGACGCGGCGGCGACGACGCCGATCGGGGCGCTTGCGCTACCGTTCCGAAATCGGCACGAAGACACGATCGTCCGGTCCGGTATAGTTCGCAGCCGGACGGATCAGCTTGTTGTCGACGCGTTGCTCCATGACATGCGCGGCCCAGCCGCTGGTGCGGCTGATGACAAAGATCGGCGTGAACATTCCGGTCGGAATCCGCATGCGGCTGTAGGCGACGGCGCTGAACCAATCGAGGTTGGCGAACATCTTCTTCAGCTCCCACATCGTGCTTTCGATACGGTCGGCGACGGTCCATGTCAGCGTGTCGCCGGCCGCGTCGGATAGCTCCTTCGCGACCCGCTTGATGACGACGTTGCGCGGGTCGGCGACGGTGTAGACGGCGTGGCCGAAACCGATGATGACCTGCTTGGCCTCGACCCGTTTGCGGATGTCGGCCTCCGCCTCGTCGGGGCTCGCGTAGCGCTGCTGGATCTCGATCGCGACCTCGTTGGCGCCGCCATGCTTGGGTCCGCGCAGCGCGCCGACGCCGGCGACGATCGCCGAATACATGTCCGCCCCGGTGCCGGCCACGACGCGGGCGGCGAACGTGCTCGCATTGAACTCGTGCTCGGCATACAGGATCAGGCTCGTGTGCATCGCCCGCACCCATTCGGCCGACGGCGTTTCCCCGTGCAGCAAATGCAGGAAATGGCCGCCGATGGTGTCGTCGTCCGTTTCGACCTCGATCCGCCGGCCGTTCTGCGCGTAGTGGAACCAATACAGCAGGATCGAGCCGCCGCACGCCATGATGCGGTCGGCGATGTCGCGGGCGCCGGCGGCATTGTGGTCCTCCTTTTCCGGCAGCGCGCAGCCCAAGGCGGACAGCCCGGTGCGCATCACGTCCATCGGATGCGTCGACGCCGGCAGCGCCTCGAGCACCTGGCGCACCACCAGCGGCAGGCCGCGCAACGCGCGCAGCTTCGCCTTGTAGCCCTTCAGCTGCGCCACGGTGGGCAGGGCGCCGTGCACCAGCAGAAAGGCGATCTCCTCGAACTCGCACTGCTCGGCAACGTCGAGGATGTCGTAGCCGCGGTAGTGCAGGTCGTTGCCGCTATGGCCGACCGTGCACAGTGCGGTGTTGCCGGCCGCAACGCCGCCCAGGGCGACGCCTTTTTTGGTCTTCTTCGTCTCGGACATGTTGCCTCCTCCATTCAAGGCCGAATCGTTCGCCGGTCTGGGGGCGCCGCCCCCAGCGGGGTCCAGGGGCGGCGCCCCTGGCCTCAGAAAATCCCCGTCTGCCCTTGCTTGACCGTCCCCTTCGGCATGGCGACATGCAGCCGGTGCAGCTCCCCCGCCGGCAACGATGGCAGCGCCTCGCACGCCTCGAGGAAGCGCCGTGCTTCCGCCTCGTCGATCAGCCCTTCGGTCATCGTGCGGAACTTGCGGATGTAGTCGGCGCGCTTCCACGGTGTCGCCCCCAGCGGGTGCGCATTGGCCACCGCCATGCTGTCGTCGATCACGGAGCCGTCCTTCATGCGGATGGTGATGCGGCCGCCGAAGGCGAGCTGGTTGTGGTCCTTCGCATGATACCGCTCGGTCCATTTCGGATCCTCGACGGTGCGGATCTTGTGCCACAGCGCGACCGTGTCCGGCCGCTGCGCCCGCTCCGGCGCGTAGGAGCGAACGTGGTGCCAGGCGCCGTCCTGGAGTGCCACCGCGACGATGTACATGATCGAATGGTCGAGCGTTTCGCGGCTGGCGTGCGGGTCCATCTTCTGCGGATCGTTGGCGCCGGTGCCGATCACGTAATGGGTGTGGTGGCTGGTTTCGATGACGATCTCATCGACGTCATCCCAGTTCTTGACCTGCTTGCCCATGCGAAAGGCGAGGTCGATCAGCGCCTGGCTCTGGTACTCGGCCGAGTGCTCCTTGGTGTAGCTGTCCATGATCGCGCGCTTGGCTTCGCCCGGGCCCGGCAACGGCACGTGGTACTCGGCGGTGGGACCGTCGAGCAGCCAGGCGATCACGCTGTCCTCACCCTCGTAGATCGGGCTCGGCGCACCTTCGCCGCGCATCACCCGGTCGACCGCTTCGATCGCGAGCTTGCCGGCATGCGCGGGCGCGTAGGCCTTCCACGAGCTGATCTCGCCCTTGCGGCTTTGCCGCGTGGTGAAGCTCACGTGGACCGCCTGCTGCACCGCCTGGAAGATGGTCGCGGTGTCGAGTTTCAGCATGGTGCCGATGCCGGCCGCCTGCGCCGGGCAGAGATGGGCGATGTGGTCGATCTTGTGCTCGTGCAGGCAGATCGCGCGCACCAAGTCGATGTGGATTTCGTAGCCGGTGGCGAGCCCGCGCAGCAGGTCGGCGCCCGACATCCCGAGCTGCTGACCGACGGCCAGGATCGGCGGGATGTTGTCGCCGGGATGGCTGTAGTCGGCGGCGAGGAACGTGTCGTGCATGTCGAGCTCACGCACCGCCGTGCCGTTCGCCCAGGCCGCCCATTCCGGGCTGACGCGCACGCCGGCCTCCATGCCGAACACGGTGGCGCCGGCCCGCCCGGGCGCCGCGGGATGCGCCAGCGCCATGTCGCGCGCGGACATGCACGGGTGCCGGTTGACGCTGGCGATGGCGACGGCGGCGTTGTCGATGATGCGGTTGGCGATCATCTCCGCCGTCTCGTCTGGCACCGCCACCGGGTCGGCGGCGACGGCGGCGATCTTCCAGGCGAGTTGATCCTCACGCGCGAGCTTGGCCTTGGACGGATGGACGCGGACGTCGTGCATCTGCATGGGCTTGCTTCCTTGTGTGACGTTGCTTGATCGGCGTCATAGGATTGCCCCGTCACCCCGGCAACCCGCCGGAACGGCTTAGCCGACCTCTGCGTGCTGCATTGGGCATCCTCCGGGCGGGCGCCCCGCGCTTTCCTTCGATACGGCGCCGGAGTCGTCGGCCGGTGGGCCATGCTGCAACGCCTGGCGTCCGTCGCGCGTTGCGATCGGCAACCTCTTGGCGGCCACGATGGTATGGATCGATCATGGCGCACAGCCTGGAGAGGAGAAGCAGCGATGAGAAGTTTGCTGGTTGCGGCCTTGGCCGGGCTTTCGCTCGCCAGCTGCGCCGACCCCTACCAGTATTCCTACTACAACCCCCCGCCCCTGGCGCCGCCGGTCAGCCGTTATGTTCCGCCCGGCTACAGCCCACCCGGCTTCACACCACCGGGATATGGCCAGCCGGGCTACGCGACGCCCGCTTATCCATCGACGTCGTATCCTTCGACCAGCTACCCGCCGTCTTACGACGCGCCGGGCGACCCGCGGTCGCTGCCCACGCCCGACGACGGGGGCCCGTCGCGCGAGGCGGCGCCGGGCGGCGCCGGCGAATACGAGACGCCGCCCGTGCTGCTGCGGCCGCTGCCCAACGCGTCAGAGGTTCAATCGCCTGCGACCGGAATGTCGACCGCGGGCGACGACGCGGCACCTGCCGTGGCTTCGACGCCGCGGCCATCGGGCGATGGCAGCGGCACGGTGCCGATGATGGGTTTCCGCCCGATGAAGGGCCAGCGGGCGCCGGGGGCTTGAAGGGCTCTGCCCTTTATCCGCCGGGGCCGGCGGCCCCAGACCCGCCCACCTTATTCGACTGCAATCGAGTGATCGACTTCGGCACGGGGGGCGCTGCGGAATAGCAGCAGCAACGGGATCGCGCCGAGCGACAGCAGCATCATCAACTTGAAGTCGTCGATGTAGGCGATCACCGACGCCTGCGTCGTGACGATGTCGTCGAGCGCCGCCCGCCCGGCCAGAGTCAGCGGATCCAACACCGACCCGGCTGCATGCAGCAACCGGTTGAACGGCGTCACATAGGCGGCGATCTCCGCATGGTTCGCTTGCGTGTTCTCCGTCAGCAACGCCGACACCGCCGAGATGCCGACCGCGGACCCGATGTTACGCGACAAATTGTAGAGCCCGGTCCCGTCACCGCGCTTATCCGCCGGCAGCGTGGAGAACGTCACCGTCGTCAGCGGCACGAACAGGAAGCCGAGCCCGGCGCCTTGGATGAAGCCGGTGGAAATAATGGTCCATTGCGACACGTCAGGCGTCCAACCGGTCATGTCGTACATCGCCCAGGCGGTCAGCCCGAGCCCGATCCCCAGCAGCAGGCGGATGTCCACGCGCCCGATCAGCCGGCCGACGATGAACATGCACACCATCGTGCCGAACCCGCGCGGCCCCATCACGATGCCAGCCGTCACCACCGGATAGCCCATCAGCGTTTGCAAGTAGGGCGTCATCAGCGCGAGCGAGGCGAGGTAAGTGATCCCCACGATGAAAATGAACAGGATGCCGACGGCGAAATTACGGTCGCGGAACAGGCTCGGGTTCACGAACGGCCGCTGCGCGGTGAAGGTGTGCACCAGGAAGATGTAGAATGCCGACGCCGCCACGATCGCCTCGGTCACCACCTCGCCGGAGCTGAGCCAATCGAGCTGCTCGCCACGGTCCAGCGCAAGCTGCAACGCGCCGATGGCGACGCTCAGCGCGCCGAAGCCGAGCCAGTCGAGCAACCGCCCGCGATCGATTTTGGTCTCGGTGACGAACGCCGTCACGCCCGCGAACGCGAGCACGCCGAGCGGCAAGTTGATGTAGAACACCCAGCGCCAGCTCAGATTGTCCGTCAGCCAGCCGCCGATCACCGGGCCCAGCACCGGGCCGACCATGACCGACACGCCGAACAGCGCCATGGCGCCGCCACGCTCGGCCGGCGTGTAGATGTCGAGCAGGATCGATTGCGAGAGCGGCACCAGCGCCGCGCCGAAGAATCCCTGCAGCAGCCGGAAGCCGACGATCTGCATCAGAGATTGCGCCAGCCCGCACAGGATCGAGGCCACCACGAACCCGGCGACCGACACCAGCAGCACCCGCTTGCGCCCGAACCGCGCCGACAGCCAGCCCGACGGCGGCGTCATGATCGCGGCGGCCACGATATAGGACGTCAGCACCCAGTTGATCTGGTCCTGGCTCGCCGAGACGCTGCCTTGGATGTAGGGCAGCGCGACGTTGGCGATCGTGGTGTCGAGCGCCTGCATGATGACGGCGAGGATCACGCAGGCGGTGATGGCGCCGCGGTTGGCGACGCGCACGAAGCCGGACGGCGTGTCAGTCACGGGCGACGGCGGGCTTGGCGCCGAACAGGTTGGCGATGAAGGTCGGCAGCCCGCGCACCCGTCCGGTGTCGACGTCGAGCACGACACTCATGCCGGCACGCAGCGGCGGCTTGCCGGCCGGGGTGTCGATGCGCACCCGCATCGGGATACGCTGCACCACCTTGACCCAGTTGCCGCTGGTGTTCTGCGCCGGCAGCATCGAGAAGCTCGACGCCGACGCCGGGCTGATGCTTTCGACCGTGCCGTGCCAGGCGGCCTGGTCCGGATAGGTATCGACGGCCACGGTCGCGTCCTGGCCGGGCCGCACCCAGGTGAGCTCGGTTTCCTTGGGGTTTGCCTCGATCCACATGTGGTCGGTGGCGACGATGCTGAACGCGGCGCCGGCCGCGGCCAGGTATTGGCCCGGCTGCAGGCTCGGCACGTTGGTGACGATGCCGTCCATCGGCGCCCGCACCGTCGTGTGGTCGAGCTGCCGCGCCGCCTCGTCCCGCGCTGCGACGGCCTCGCGCATGCGCGGATGGTCGGCCACCGCGATGTCCGGGTCGCCGGCCAGGTTGGCGACGATGCCGGCGAGCTGCTGCTGCAGCGAGCCGAGATGCTGCCGCGCCGAGGCGGTGTTGCGGGTCGCTTGATCCAGCGACACCACCGACGACGCGCCGCTGCCGACCAGCCGCTGCTGCCGCCCTTCTTCCTTGGCATAGAAGTCGACGTCGACCTGCGCCTGGCGGATCTGCGCCTGCATGTCGCGGAAGCTCGCTTTCAGCGCCTCGAGGCTGGTGGACACGATGCCGACCTGCGCGTTGGCGCGGTCGAGTGCCAGCCTGAACGGCAGGTCGTCGAGCCGGAACAGCACGTCGCCGGCCTTCACCGCTTGGTTCTCGTGCACCGCGATGTCGCGCACGATGCCCGACACGTCGGTGGACACCGCGACGATGTCGGCCCGCACATAGGCGTTCTCGGTCGACATCACCGCGCCGCCCTGCACGTACTCGTAGCCGCCGATCGCGAGCGCCACCGGCAGCAGCAGGAACAGCAGCGGCCGCAGCCATCGGCGGCGAGCACGCACGGGTGGCGCTGCAACCGGAGGCGCTTCCGCGCGCGGGGACGCCGGTTCGGGCCGCAGGAGGACAGGGCGTTCACGCACGTCAGACATGGACCTTCTCTTTCGGTGAGTGGGCGGGGTCGGCCGGCTGATCGCAGGCCACCACCAAGTTCTTGCGCATGATGGCGAGCGACCGCATCAGTTCTGCCCGCCCCTCGTCCGGAATGCCGGCCAGCGCCTCCGCACGGGTGCGGTCGCCGATGCGCCGCATCTCGGCCAGCATCGGATGTGCCTTGGCGGTCAGATACAGCAGCCAAAGGCGCCGATCGGTCGGGTGCGGGCGGCGCTCGACCAAGCCGCAGCTCTCGAGCTTGTCGAGGATGCGCACCAGCGTGATGCCCTCGATCTCCAGGATGTCGGCGAGCCCGGCCTGGTGAATGCCCTCATTGGCGGCGAGATGCGCCAGCACCTGCCATTGCGACCGCGTCAGCCCGAGTCCCTTCGCATGCTGCTCGAAGCGGCGGCGGAGGAACCGGGCGACGTCATGCAACACGAAGCCGAGGGTGGGCTGGTTGTCAGGCAACGAGGGTGCTCGTCATGAGGGTGCTTATGATCTGCAAGCTATGCACGGCCGCCCGCGAAAACAAGCCATATGGCAAGCTTCGTGCATCACGCCGCGATGATCCCGGGAGAGTACTGCATGCGCCGTTGGCTTTGGACCGTCCTGTTGCTCGGCGCCGCCACTTCGGCCGACGCGCAAAGCCTCAGGATCGGCATGCGCGACGACCCGGACATGCTCGATCCGACCCTGTCCCGCACCTATGTCGGCACGCTGGTGATGACGGCGATCTGCGACAAGCTGTTCGACTTTGACGCGAAGCAGCAGATCGTCCCGGTGCTCGCCACCGGCTTCGAATGGGTCGACCCGACCACGCTGCTGATCCGCCTACGGCCCGGCGTCGTCTTCCAGGATGGCGAACCAATGGACGCGGCTGCGGTCAAATACACGCTCGAGCGCCACGCCGGCCTGCAAGGCAGCTTCCGCCGCAACGAGATCGGCGCCATGGAGCGGGTCGAGGTGGTGGACCCGCTGACGGTGCGGGTCGTGTTGAAGCAGCCATTCTCGCCGTTCATCGCCGTGCTGACCGACCGCGCCGGCATGGTCGTGTCGCCCAAGGCGGCCGAGGCGGCCGGCCGCGATTTCGGCCTCAAGCCGGTCTGCGCCGGACCCTTCAAGTTCGCGGAACGCGTCGCCCAGGATCGCATCGTGCTCGAACGCTTCCCGCAATACTGGGACGCCGGCCGCATCCATTACGACCGCGTCACCTACCGTGTCGTGCCCGACAGCAGCATCCGGCTCGCCAACCTCAAGGCCGGCGCGCTCGACATCGCCGAGGTGGCGCCGCTCGACGTGGCCGCGGCCCAGGCGGACCCGAAGCTCGGCGTCGTCAGCGTCCTCGGGCTCGGCTATGGCGCGCTGACTGTGAATCTGGCCGGCAGCACGCCGCTGGCGAAGGACGCGCGGGTGCGCCAGGCGTTCCAGTTGGCGCTCGACCGTGCCGCGCTGTCACAGGTCGTGTTCGCCGGCTTGTACGAACCCGATGCGCAGGCGATCTCGGCCGCCAGCCCCTACTACGCCCCCGGCGTGCCGATGCCGCCGCATGACGTCGCCGCGTCCCGCGCGCTGCTGCAGCAGGCCGGGATCAAGACGCCGGTGCGGGTCGATCTGCTGGTCTACAACACGCCGCAAGGCACCCAGGCCGGCGAGGTGATCCAGGCGATGGCGAACGAAGCCGGGTTCGACGTGCACGTGACCACGGCCGAGTTCGGCGCCGTGCTCGCCGCCACCATGCGCGGTGAATACGAAATGACGCTCGGCGGCTGGTCCGGCTTGCTCGACCCCGACAGCAACAGCTACGCCTTCCTGCACACCGGCAGCGCGCTCAACATCGCCAAGTATTCCAATCCCGACGCCGACCGGCTGCTGGAGCAGGCGCGGGCTGAGAGCGACATGGGCAAGCGCCGGGCACTCTACGAACAGCTTTGGGTGCAGGTGCAGAAGGATTTGCCGCTGATCTATCTCTGGACCACGCGCAACATCCTGGGCGTGTCGCGCAAGGTGGAGGGGGTGACCTTGCTGGCGAATGGGCTGCTGCC
Source organism: uncultured Alphaproteobacteria bacterium (assembly GCA_963752225.1). GTDB lineage: Bacteria > Pseudomonadota > Alphaproteobacteria > Acetobacterales > Acetobacteraceae > JBBROS01. Next base: position 1,540,524 of record CAVVXS010000007.1, read on the forward strand.
GCTGCAAGGCGTTCGGCCTTCGGGGCCGTGAGGCGAGGGCGCTGCCCTCGACCCGCCGGGGTCTCGGGCCCCGGACCCCGCTTACAAGGCGGCGGCTAGGGCCAGCAGGGCGCGGTCTTGGAAGCGGGGGGCCGTCAGGGTCACGCCGACGGGTAGGCCGTTCGGGCCGCGATGGCCGGGGATGTTGACGCAGGGCACGTGCAGCAGCGTCCACATGCGGTTGAACACTGCCTCGCCGGGGTGGCGGCCGACCGGGGCTTCGCCCTTCGCGCTCGGGGTGAGCACGGCGTCGTAGGCGCCGGCCAAGGCATCGAACTCGACCCGGCATCGCGCCGCGAGGTCGTACGCCGCCGCGAGCTGCGCGCCGGTGATGCCGTCCCGGTTCTCCGCCCGGCCGACGAAATCGTCGTGCAGCAAATGACGGTGCGTGCGTGCCAGGTTCAGGAATGCCGCCCGCCCTTCCCCGTGCATGATCGTCCGGTGCGCCGCGTCCAGCCCGTCGAACGATGGCGGCAGGTCCAAGCTGCCGACCGTCGCACCGCCGTTCCGCAGGCGCTCCGCCATCGCGTCCAGCGCTTCCGGCGTTCCCGGCTCCGCCGCATGCCACACCGGGGACCGGCAGACGCCGATGCGGAGGCCGCCGAGCGGTGCCGGCCGACGTGCCGCGCCCGGGATCTCGAACACGTCGCACAGGAGTGAAAGGTCGGCGACGTCGCGGGCGAACCACGTCAGCGTATCGAGTGACGCCGCATACAGCTTCACCCCCTCGCTGCTGACGGTGCCCCAAGTGGGCTTGAACGCGAACACGCCGCAGAACGACGCCGGGCGGATGGTGGAGCCGGCGGTCTGGGTGCCGAGCGCCAGCGGCACCTGCTCGTCGGCCACCGAAGCGGCCGAGCCGGCCGAGCTGCCGCCCGGGGTGCGCGCCGGGTCGAGCGGATGGCGGGTGCCGGCGAACCGGCCGGCGGCGGCGAACTCGGTCGTGTCGGTCTTGCCGAGGATGATGGCGCCGGCCGCGCGCAGGGTCGCGACCGCAGCCGCGTCCTGCGCCGGACGGTGCCCGGCGTAGATCGGCGAGTTGTGCTGCGTCGGCATGTCGCCGGTGTCGATCATGTCCTTCACGCCGATCGGGATGCCGTGCAGCGGCCCGCGGATCGGCCCTTTGTCCAGCTCCCGCGCTTGCCGCAGGGCGCTCGCCGGGTCGAGGAAGGTCCAGGCGCGCACATCGGGGTCGCGCGCCTCGATGCGCTCCAGGCAGGCGCGGACCAGTTGCTCGGCGGTGAGCCGGCCGTCGCGGATCATCGCCGCGGCCTCGGCGGCGCCCAATGTGTTGGGCGGCGTCACGCCGAGAGGCGCCGTTCGTCGGCCGGTGCCCAGGTGAGCCGTGAGGCGCTGCCCGGCTCGACAGGGGCGGCGTCGTAGTCGCTGTCGGGCACCAAGGCCGAGGCCTCGCCGCCGGCGTCGGTGCGCAGTGCGACGCGGACGGCGGTGCCCTGGTACTCGACCGCGATCACCTGCACCGGCAGCCCCTCGGCTCCGAGGCGGCAGCGGTCGGCGCGCACGGCGATGGCGCCGCCGGGTCCGTCGAGCACGTTGTGGCCGCCGATGAAGCGGGCGATGAAGCGGTTGGCCGGACGGTCGAACACCTCGCGCGGCGATCCGGCCTGGCTGATCCGCCCGTGTTCCATCACCACCATCTGGTCGGCGAGCGCCATCGCCTCGTCCTGGCTGTGGGTGACGTGGATGAAGCTGATGCCGAGCTCGCGCTGCAGCTTCTTCAGCTCTTCCCGCACCCGGATGCGCAGGAACGGGTCGAGTGCCGACAGCGGCTCGTCGAGCAGCAGGACTTGCGGCCGCATGATCAAGGCGCGGGCCAAGGCCACACGCTGCTGCTGCCCGCCGGAAAGCTGCGCCGGCAGGCGGTCGGCGAACCCGCCCATGTCCACGAGGTCGAGGAACTCGCGGGCCGCCTTGTGCCGCTCGGCCTTGCCAACGCCGCGCATCTTCATGCTGAAGGCGACGTTGTCGAGGCAGTTGAGGTGCGGGAACAGCGCGTAGCTTTGGAACATCATCGACGTGCCGCGCTGCCGCGGCGCCAGGCCGGTGACATTGCGGCCCTGGATCAGCACGTCGCCCGCCGAGATCGTCTCGTGCCCGGCGATCATCCGCAGCGTGCTGGTCTTGCCGCAGCCGGACGGCCCGAGCAGGCAGCAATAGCTCGCCTTGGGCACCCGCAACGAGATGCCGTCAACGGCCACGGTCGCGCCGTACTGCTTGACCACATCCACCAGCTCGACGTCGTATCTAAGATCCATCCAGTGTCCCTTCAGTGAAGCGGGTCTGGGGGCGCCGCCCCCAGCGGGTCAAGGGCGGAGCCCTTGCGCACGCCGCCGCTGCATCCGCAGCACCGCGATCATGGTCGCCGCGATCAGCAAGAACGACACCGCCGTCGTCACGGTGCCGATCGCGAACAGCACCGGCGTGCTGTCGCTCGAGATCAGCGCATAGATCTCGAGCGGCAGGGTGTTGTAGCTGCCGATCGTGAGCGTGGTCCGCGCATACTCGTCATAGGACAGCGTGAAGGCCCCAACCGCCACGCCGATGATGCCGGGTGCCAGGATCGGCAGGGTCACGTAGCGCAACCGCTGCCAGGGCGAGGCGCCGAGGTCGGTCGCCGCCTCCTCGTAGGCGCGGTTGAAGCGGGCGACGACGGCGAACATGGTCAGCAGACCGAACGGCAGGGTCCAGGTGAGCTGCGCGCCGAGGGCCGAGGTCCACAAGCCTTGCGGCAGCCCGAACATCTGGAAGCCGAGACCAATGCCGAACCCGACCAGCAGGCTCGGCATCACCAGGCTGGCGATTGCAATGTAGAACAGCAGCCCGGCGCCAGGGAAGCGCCGGCGGAAGCCGAGCCCGGCGGCGATCGAGATCGCGACCGTGAGCGCGCTCACCACGACGGCGAGCGCGATCGAGCGGCCGAACGACACCGGAATATTCGCCATCTGCCCGGGCTTGAGGATGTCGGCGAACCATTTGGTGGACACGCCCACCATCGGGAAGGTGACGCCCCCGGTCGGCCCTTGGAACGACAGCAGATAGATGATCAGCATGGGGCCATACAGGAACACGAGGAACGCCGTCATCAGCCCGGCCAGCAGGTAGAAGGTGAACGGCCGCTTCTCGCGCACCGGCGGCCTCACCCCACGAGCTCCTTGCGGACGTCCACGACCCGCATCATCAGCCCGACCACGATGGCGACGAACAGCACGAGCACCACCGCGCTGGCCGAGGCGGGGGGGAACTGCATCGCCTGGATCTCGGTGGACAGCGCCGACACGATCGAGGCGCTCTGCCCGCCGCTCATGCGCTTGACCACGAAGTAGTCGCCGATCACCTGGGTGAACACCAGGATCGAACCGAGTGCGATGCCGGTGCGGGACAGCGGCACGACGACGTGGCGCAGCACCTGAAACCGGCTGGCGCCGGCGTCGCGCGCGGCTTCCAGCAAGGCGCGGTCGATCTTGGACATGGAGTTGGCGATCGGCCCCAGCATCAGCAGCGTATTGAGGTGGACGTAGGTGATGATGACGGAGAAGTCGGAGAACAGCAGGAACTCGAGCGGGTGGTCGGTCAGGTGCAGGTCCATCAGCATCGTGTTGAAGGCGCCGTTGCGGCCCAAGAACGGGATCCAGGCAATGGTGCGGATGATGCCCGACGTCCAGAACGGGATGGCGCAGGCGAGGAACAGCATCATCCGCACGGTGCCGCTGCGAACGTGGAACACGAGGAACTGGGCGATGTTGAAGCCGAGGAACAGCGTCACCGCCCAGACGATGAGCGCGAAGCGGAGCGAGCTGGCGTAGATGCGCCAGGTGGCGGGCGTGGTGAACAGGTCCTTGTAGTTGTCGAGCATGAACGCCGGGTAGATGCCGACGCGGTCGTAGTCCCAAAAGCTGATGACCAGAAACAGGATGGTCGGCGCCGCGAACAGCACGGCGAGGATGAGGGCGAGCGGGCCGACCTGCAGCCAGGAGACGAGCCAGGCGCGATCGCGTTGCTTCCTCCGTGTCGCCGTCATGGCCGGGCTCGACCCGGCCATCCCCGCCCTGGTAACCGCCGTCGTCCCTGCGTCGAGGGATCCTCGGGTCGAGCCCGAGGATGACGTGGACGGGGTGGTGGGGGTGTTGCGGGCGGCCGACGTCTCGGTTTCGGGTGACGCGTCTTCCAACGTCATGGCCGGACTTGATCCGGCCGTCTCGTGCCTGATGGCCGCCGTCGTTCCCGCGTCGAGGGATCCTCGGGTCAGGCCCGAGGATGACGTGGACAGGATCGACGGCGCCGGCGTTGCTTTCGTCGCTCCGGTCACACCGAGATGAACTCGTTCCATCGCCGGGTCAGGTAGCGATCCTCGTCCATCACCGTGTTCCACACTGCGATGCGGCCGATCCGCTCCTCGAACGAGCCGCCGTCGCGGGCGCGCCCGGCCTTCTCCATCAGCCGGCCAAACGGATCCTTCATGTCCTCGGCGGCTGGCTTGCCGCCGTACCAGTAATCCCACTCGGCCGCGCTGAGGAACCTCTTGGCGTTCTCCGGCTGCGCCGAATAGTAGCCCTCGCGCGCGATCACCGAGCCGGCGTAGCCGGCGGTGTACCAGTTGAGATACTCGTAGGCGCAATCGAGCTTCAAGCCCGACAGGTGCTTCATGAACCCCATCATATAGCCCCAGCCGCGGTAGCCTTCCTTCAGCGGCTGAAACACGCAGGGGATGCCGCGGCTGCGCACGGCGGTGACGGCCGGCGACCACATCGATTGGATCACCACCTCGCCGGACGCCATCAGGTTCACCGACTGATCGAACGACCCCCAAAAGGAGCGGAACTGCCCGGCCTTCTTCAAGTCGATCATGATCGCGATCGTCTTGTCGATCTCGTCACGGGTCATGTTGCCCTTGTCGGCATACTTGATGTCGCCGCGCGCCTCGAGCGCCATGGCGACGTCGATTACGCCGATCGTCGGGTTGTCCTGCAGCGCCGCCTTGCCCTTGAACTCGGGGTTCAGCAGGTCCGACCAGCTGGTGACGGGCCGGCCTGTGAGGTCCGGGCGGACGCCGAGCGTGTCGCCATTGGTGATGGTCGGCACGCCGTTGAGGAACTCGGTCGGCGCCCCCGCCGCCTTGGCGCCGCTCGCGTCGGTCGCATAGAGCACCTTGTAGGGCGCGATACCCTCGGTGGAGGCGCGGCGGCCGTCGGAGAACAGGCTTTTGGTGAACAGCGGCAGCGTCGCGTCCCACTGCTTGAATTTCGCGACCGGGATCGTCTGCAGAATGCCCCGCCCGATCAGGTATTTCATGTAGGCGAGGCTCACGTCGCCGACGTCGATATTGGCCGATTGGGTCAGGTAACGGTTGATCAGGTCGGCGTTCTCCGACGCCTGCATCGTCACCTTGAAGCCGAGGTCCTTGGTCGCCTGCTCGCCGATCTGGGTCAGCACCGTGACCGGCTGCCCGGCGTGGCGGATCTCCACGTCCTTGACGTTCTGTGCCCAGATCGTCGGGAAGCCGGTGATCGCCCCCGACCCGGCCGCGACCCCAACGGCCGCCGACAATACGCCACGCCTGGTTACGGTCATGCTGGGCTCCTAGGCTGCGATCTGCAGGTTGCTGCGGCTCTTCATCAGCGGCTGGATGCGGGTGCCGAACTGCTCCATGCCGATGACGAAGTCGTCGAACGTCATCATCGCGCCTTGCACGCCCGGTACCGCCGCGAGCTCGTCCAGCAGCCCGGCGACCTTGGCGTACGATCCGCACAGCACGCCTTGGTTGGTCGGCAGCCGTTTTTCGGTGGTCGGCACGAAGCGGCCGGCGACCGACATCGGGTCCTTCACCACGTCGTTGGTGGCCTGGCCGTCGCGCCAAGCCAGCGCCTCGAGGTCGGTGCCGTCCTTGTAGTGCTCCCACTTGGCTTCGGCAGCCGCGTCGGTCTCGTCGGCGATGATCATGATCAGCACCAGCGCGCCGCATTGGCGTCCGGTGCGCTCGGTCTCGACCACCAGGCGCTCGACCACCTTGCCGACCGCCTTCGGGTCGTTGAAGCCGCTGCTGGCGACGAAATTGTAGTCGGCATACTCGGCGGCGAACTTCACCCCGCGCGCGCTCTGCCCGGCGCAAACGACCGTGATCGGCGCGGTCGGCAGCGGGCTGCAGCGGCAGTCGTCCATCTGGAAGAACTCGCCCTTGAAGTCCGACCGGCCGGTGGTCCAGAGGTCCTTCATGATGGTGATGTATTCTTCGCAGTATTCGTAGCGCTTCCGGTAATGCTCGTCGCCGGGCCAGATGCCCATTTGCGAGTATTCCTTCTCCTGCCAGCCGGAGATGATGTTCACGCCGAACCGGCCATGGCTGATGCTGTCGATGGTGACGGCCATGCGGGCGACGATGGGTGCCGGCATCGTCAGCACCCCGATGGTGGCGAACAGTTTAATTCGCGTCGTCACTGCGGCGAGGCCGGCCATCAGGGTGAAGGATTCGAGGTTGTGGTCCCAGAACTCGGACGGGCCGCCGAAGCCGCGCAGCTTGATCATCGATAGGGCGAAGTCGAAGCCGAAGCGTTCGGCCTTCTCGACGATGGTTTTGTTGAGGTCGAAGCTCGGCATGTATTGCGGCGACGTGGTCGAGATCAGCCAGCCATTGTTGCCGATGGGAATGAAGACGCCGAGCTGCATGGTCTCGTCCTTTGCATGCCGAAGTTGAATGCCGGGTCGGGCGCCGCCTCCAGCGTGCGCCGGGCCGCTGCGGCCGCCCGATCCGATCTTATCGCCCGTTGCTTCGACCCTACCGACGGCCCGCCAGGCCGGTCAATTGCCGCTGCCCCGAAGAAGGGCTGATCCCACGCACGAAGTGCCTTCTGCACAAGCAAACAGCAGAAATCTGCGTACAATCTACTCGAAGCAGCTTGCTCTTCCTTAAATTGCCGCAACCCGCGGCAGAAAGTGATGCTGCACCGCCGCAAGCTGCTTGCCGCTGCCGCATGCGCGCCTCTAGCCTGTTCCCCGATGACCGACTCCCACTGCCCCTACTGTGCGCTGCAATGCGCCATGCGGCTCGAGCCCGATCCCGCCGACGCGTCGCGCCTCGTGTCGGTGGCGCGCGAGTTCCCGACCAACCGCGGCGGCATGTGCAAGAAGGGCTGGACCTCGGCCGAGCCGCTGCAGTCGCCCGACCGGCTGCGCACGCCGCTGCTCCGCGACCGCAAGGGCGGCGCGCTGCGTCCGGCAAGCTGGGACGAGGCGCTGGACCGGGTAGCGGCCGGGTTCCGCACCGTTCGCGCCGAGGACGGGCCGGACGCGGTGGGCGTGTTCGGCGGCGGCGGGCTGACCAACGAGAAGGCCTACATGCTGGGCAAGTTCGCCCGGGTCGGCCTCGGCACCCGTCACATCGACTATAACGGCCGCTTCTGCATGGCCTCCGGCGCGGCGGCCGCGGTGCGTGCCTTCGGCATGGACCGCGGCCTGCCCTTCCCGCTCGAAGACCTGCCCGGCGCCGACGTCATCATGCTGGTCGGCAGCAACCCGGCCGAAACCATGCCGCCGCTGATGCAGTATTTCGACGAGCAGAAGGCCCGGGGCGGCCGGCTGATCGTGTCCGACCCGCGCCGCACCGCGACCGCCGAGGCGGCGACGCTGCACCTGCAGCCGGTGCCCGGCACGGACGCCGCGCTCGCCAACGGCCTGCTCCACATCGCGGTCCGTGACAAGCTGATCGACCAGGATTTCATCGATGCCCGCACCGAAGGCTGGGAGAAGGTACGGCGTCTGGTCGCCTCATGGTGGCCGGACCGTACCGAGCGCACGACGGGCATCCCGGCCCGGCTGCTGGAGCGCGCGGCGCACATGCTGGGCGAGGCCGAGCACGCCTTCATCATGACCGGACGCGGGCCGGAGCAGCAAAGCCACGGCGTGGACAACGTGCTCGGCTTCATCAACCTGGCCCTGGCTCTCGGCAAGGCCGGCAAGCGCTACTCCGGCTGGGGCACGTTCACCGGCCAAGGCAACGGCCAAGGCGGGCGCGAGCACGGCCAGAAGGCCGACCAGTTGCCCGGCTACCGGTCGCTGGCCAACGACGAGCACCGCCGGCACATCGCCTCGATCTGGGGCGTGCATCCCGAAAGCCTGCCGCCGCCCGGGCCGCCCGCGGTCGAGCTGCTGTCGCGCTGCGGCGTCGAGGGCGGCGTGCGGGCGCTGCTCGTGCTCGGTGCCAACCTGCTGGTATCCGCACCCGCCGTGGGCCGGCTGCGGGAGAAGCTCGAGGCGCTCGACCTGCTGGTCGTCTGCGACCCGTTCCTGTCCGAGACCGCCGCCATCGCCGACGTCGTGCTGCCGACGACGCAATGGGCGGAGGAGGAAGGCACCATGACCAACCTCGAGGGCCGTATCCTCCTCCGCCGGCAGATGGTGGCGCCGCTCGAGGGCGTGCGCACCGACACCGCGATCATCAAGGATCTCGCCGACCGGCTCGGCCGCGGCGATAAGTTCACTGCCGAGCCGCGGGCCATCTTCGAGGAGCTGCGGCGGGCCAGCGAGGGCGGCGTGTCGGACTACGCCGGCGTCACCTGGGAGCGGATCGCAGCCGAGGATGGCGTATTCTGGCCCTGCCCGGACGATGGGCATCCGGGCACGCCGCGCCCATTCCTCGACCGGTTCGCGACCGAGAACGGCCGCGCCCGGTTCCACCGGGTCGAGCACCGCACCACCGCCGAGGAACCCGGCCCCGATTACCCGCTGTTCCTCACCACCGGCCGGGTCATGGCGCAATACCAGTCCGGCACCCAGACAAGGCGGGTGCCGTCGCTGAACGCAGCCGACCCCGAAGCCTTCTGCGAGATCCACGCCGACATGGCGGCGACGCTCGGCATCCGCGACGGCGACGCGGTGCGGTTGCGCACCCGCCGCGGCACCGCGGCGGTGCGGGCAAGGCTCAACCGCACCATCCGGCTCGATACCGTGTTCGTGCCGTTCCACTGGGGCGGCGAAGGCTGCGCCAACCTGCTCACCAGCACCTACACCGACCCGGTCTCCGGCATCCCCGAGTTCAAGGTCTGCGCCGTCCATGTCAGCGCCGCAGCCGATACCCCTGTCACGTCCAGCTCCGCCCGGCCGGCCGGAGTGGTCGCGGCATGATTCCTGCGACAACGCACTTCAACGTCATCAAGGGTTAACTATGGAAACCACGCCTCGCTTTCTTTCCGGTGTCTTCCCGTTCCACGGGCAGGGTTACGAGACGGCGGCCCCGCTTGGCCCGCACCTCAGCTACACCGTGCCGGCCGACAAGCGGTCGCAGATGATCTACTTCCGCGCCGGCAACTCGGCCGACGCCATGGTGGCCGTCTTCCTCATGCGCGACGGCAAGCCGATGCGCACCTTCCCGATTGGCGCCAAGGACGCGGTACACGTGCCGCTTGCCGTGGTCGAAGACCTGATGCCCGACACCACCGTCACGCTGACGGTCGCGGCAGCGGCCGGGACCGAGGGCACGATCGTGCTCGACATCGGCCTGATCGAGATCTGAGGAGCCCGCTCATGGATATCGGTGTCAGCACCAAGCAACGCCTGGTCGTGGTCGGCAACGGCATGGCCGGCGCCCGCGCCGTGGAGGAAGTGCTCGCCCGCGGCGGCGCGGCCAAGTTCGACATCGTCATGTTCGGCGACGAGCCGTACGGCAACTACAACCGCATCATGCTGTCCAACATCCTGAGCGGACAGCAGAGCTATGACGAGATCTTCCTCAACCCGCTCGACTGGTACGAGGAGAACGGCATCACCTTGCACGCCGGGTCGCCGGTGGTCGAGATCGACCGCTTCGCCCGTGTCGTGCTGTCGGCGGACGGGCGGCGGGAACCCTATGACGTGCTGCTGATCGCGACCGGCTCGCGCGCCTTCATGCCGCCGATTCCCGGGCTGCACATGGAGGACAAGCGCCTCAAGCCCGGCGTGTTCGGGTTCCGCACCATCGACGACACCAACGGCATGATCGCCGCGGCCGGGCCGGGCAAGAAGGCGGTGGTGCTGGGCGGTGGCCTGCTCGGGCTGGAGGCCGCGCGCGGGCTGCTGACGCACGGGTGCGAGGTGACGGTGGTGCATCTCGGAAAGCATCTGATGGAGCAACAGGTCGATCCGACCGGCGGCGGCATGCTGAAGTCGGCGATGGAGAAGATCGGGGTCAACGTGCTGCTCGGCGCGTCCACCACGCTGGTGCGCGGCGAGGAGCGGGTCGAGGGGCTGACGTTCAAGGACGGCATCGAGATCGACTGCGACCTGCTGGTGGTCGCGGCCGGCATCCGCCCGAATGCCGAGATCGGCACCCGTGCCGGCCTCACGGTCGAGCGGGCCATCGTCGTGGACAACCACATGCGCTCGGTCGACGACATGAACATCTATGTCGTGGGCGAGTGCGCGCAGCATCGCGGCATGGTTTACGGCCTGGTGGCGCCGTTGTGGGACCAGGCGAAGGTGTTCGCCGACCACGTGACGGAGCGCAACCGCGACGCCGCCTATCACGGCAGCAAGCTCGCGACCAAGCTGAAGGTGATGGGGGTGGAGCTGGCCTCGATGGGCATCACCCAGCCCAAGGAGGAGCGCGACGAGATCATCCAATTCCAGGAGCCGGCGCGCGGCACCTATAAGAAGCTGATCGTCCGCGATGGGCGCCTGGTGGGCGGCATCCTGATGGGCGACATCTCGAAGGCCGCGTTCCTGATGCAGGCCTTCGACCGGGACAGCAAGCTGCCGGACGAGCGGTTGTCGCTGCTGTTCGACCTGGGTGCGCCGCCGCAAGCGGTCACCTTGGACGAGATGCCGGCCGAGGCGCAGGTGTGCAACTGCAACGGCGTGTCGAAGGCGGCGATTGGCGCCGCGGTGGCGTCGGGCGCCAAGACCGTGACGGCGGTGATGAACGCGACCCGGGCCGGCAAGGGCTGCGGCTCGTGCAAGGGCCTGGTCGGCGACGTGGTGTCCTGGTTCGCCGGCGGCACGGTCGAGGAAGACCCGTCGGTGCACTATTACGTGCCGTGCATCCCGATGAAGAAACAGGAGTTGATCGCCGCGATCAAGGCGCAGGGGCTGCGCTCGGTGTCGTCGGTGTTCGAGGCGCTTGCGGGCGGGGTCGAGGACCCGGCCAGTAAGATCCCGCTTGCCTCGCTGCTGAACACGATCTGGCCGGGCCAGTACGAGGACGAGCGCGACGCCCGGTTCATCAACGACCGCGTGCACGGCAACATCCAGAAGGACGGCACCTTCTCCGTCGTCCCCGAGATGGCGGGCGGCATCTGCACCCCCGCCGAGTTGATGCGCATCGCCCAAGCGGCGGTGAAGTACAACGTGCCACTTGTGAAGATGACCGGCGGGCAGCGGATCGACCTGGTCGGCGTGCGGAAGGAGGACCTGCCCGGCATCTGGCGCGACATCGGCATGCCGGCCGGCCACGCCTGGGGCAAGAGCTACCGCACCTGCAAAAGCTGCATCGGCATCGACTTTTGCCGGTTCGGGCTCGGCGACAGCATGGGCCTGGCGCAGCGGATCGAGCGGACGTTCCGGGCGCTGTCCGACAGCCCCGGCAAGATGAAGCTCGGCACCGCCGGCTGCCCGCGCAACTGCTCCGAAGCGCTGATCAAGGACCTCGGCGCCGTCGCGGTCGGCGACAACAAATGGGAGATCGTGGTCGGCGGCGCCGGGGGTGCGCATGTGCGCAAGGCCGACATGCTGGCGACCGTCGAGGGCGAGGACGCGGTGATGCGCATCGCCGGGCGCTTCATGCAGTTCTACCGCGAGGACGCCAAGTATAAGGAGCGCACCTACACCTGGGTGCCGCGCGTCGGCATCGAGCGGATCCGCGCCGTGGTGGTGGACGACAGCGAGGGCTGGGGCGAGCGGTTCGACGCCGAGATCGCTGCCGCCGTTGCCGCCTACCGCGACCCTTGGAAGGACGGAGAGGAGCCGAAAACGGCGAACCAGTTCCGTTCGCTCGTCCCCGTGGAGGCGTGAGGATGCCCGGTGAGACCCTGACCCGGGTCACCGAGTACCCGATCGGGCCACTCGACCAAATCCCGCGCGGCGAAGGCCGCAACTTCGAAGTCGCGGGCCGGGTGGTTGCGGTGTTCCGCACCCATGCCGACGAGGTGTTCGCAAGTCAGGCGGAGTGCCCGCATCTGCGCGGGCCGCTGGCCGACGGCATGCTCGGCGGCACTACGATCATGTGCCCGCTGCACGAGCGGACTTACGACCTGCGCACCGGCGCGGCCATCGCCGGCGAATGCGACATCGCCGTCTACAAGGCTAGGGTCACGCCAGGCGGCACCGTGCTGCTGCAGCTCTAGCGGGTCTGGGGCCGCCGGCCCCAGCAGGGTCCAGGGACGGCGTCCCTGGCCTTACTTCGGCCGCGCCGTATGCGTCGCCAACACCGCATCCGTCGCGGCATCGAGTTCCTGCATATGGACCTCGTAGCCCCATAGCGTCGCCACGTGCTGCAAGGTCGCCGCTGCGTCCTTCGGCGCCAGCAACTGACCCGGTCGGGTGCGATGCTCGAGCAGCAGCTTGCGATCGCCCGACAGGTCCACATCCACCACCTGGATGTCGGCGTCCGACAGCCCTGGGTCGTAGGATCGGGCCAGGCTGCGCCGCACCGCGCGATAGCCCTCGTCGTCGTGGATCGCGTCCACCAGCAGCGTCGGGTCGTCGGTGTCGTCCATCAGCCGGAACATGCGGAAGTCGCGCATGACCTTGGGCGACAGGAATTGCAGCAGGAAGCTCTCGTCGCGGTAGTTGGCCCAGACGTGGCGCAAGGTGCCCATCGGGTCGCCGTTGCCGGCGATGTCGGGGAACCAGGTCGTATCTTCCTTCGTCGGCTCCTCGCAGATGCGGGCGATGTCGGTCATGACGGCGTAACCGAGCGCGTAGGGGTTGAACCCCGGGCCGCCGGCCGGGTGGTCGAAGCCCGGCTGCGTGATGACGTTCGCGGTCGAATGCAGCGTCTCGAGGAAGGCGGCGTCGTCGATCTGCCCGGTCTCATGCAGCCGGGTCATGATGCGCTGGTGCACCCAGGTGGCGCAGCCCTCGTTCATCACCTTCACCTGCGGCTGCGGGTAGAGGTACTGGGCGATCAGCCGCACGATGCGGATCACCTCACGCTCCCAGGAGTGCAGACGGGGCGAGGCTTTCTCCAGAAAGTAGAGCAGGTTCTCCTCGGGCAGACCAAGCCGGCGGCGGCGTTCCTCGACCTTGTCGCTGCCCGGCGCCGCCTTGGTTACCGTCGGCAGGGTGCGCCACAGATCGTCGTAGACCCGCTCGTCATAGTCCCGCCGCTCGCGCTCGCGCTTCTGCTCCTCCTTGAGGTTGAGCTGCCGGCTGCCGCCATGCCGATGCACGCCTTGGCGCGACAGGCTGTGGGCTGCGTCCAGCACCCTCTCGACCGCGGCAACGCCGTAGCGGGTCTCGCAATGGCCGACGAAGGTGCGGGCGAATTCGAGGTAGTCGAGGATCGCCGACGGCTCCGTCCATTGCCGGAACAGGTGGTTGTTGCGGAAGAAGTGGTTGTGACCGAAGGCTGCATGCGCGATCACCAGCGCCTGCATCGTCGCCGTGTTCTCCTCCATCAGGTAGGAGATGCAGGGGTCCGAATTGATCACCACCTCGTAGGCAAGGCTGGTGTAACCGCGGCGGTAGCTCGATTCGTGCTGCAGGAAGCGCTTGCCGTAGGACCAATGCCGGTAGGTCAGCGGCATGCCGTGCGCGGTGTAGACGTCGAGCATCTGCTCCGACGTGATGACCTCGATGCGGTTTGCGAACACCTCGAGGCCGAGCTCTTTCGTCGCAATCTCCTCGATCGCGTCGTAGCTGCGGCGCAGCGTCTCGAAGTTCCAGTCGGTGCCCTGGTAAATCAGGCCTTTGCCCTCGGCGACGACGGTCATGCCGGCACCGTGCGGCGAGCGAACAGGTCACGGAACACCGGGAAGATGTCGCGCCGCTCGCCGACCCGGCGCATTGCGAGCTTCGGCGCCCGCGCCGCCAGCGGCGCATAGCCGCGCCACAGCTCGGTTTCGCCGCGGACGATGGCGGCCGACATCGGCACCTCGATGTAAGCGAAGTGCTGCACGACCGGCAGGATGTCGGTTTCCAGCATGGCCACGGTCTTCTGCGTGTCGCTGCCCGAGTTGTCACCGTCGGACGCCTGGGCGGCGTAGATGTTCCAGGAGTCGGACGGGTAGCGCTCACGCTGGATGCGGATGAACTCGGCCATGGCGGTGGACACGACCGTACCGCCGGTGCGCGGATCGGTGAAGAAGATCTCCTCCTCGACCTCCTCGGCGACCTCGGTATGGCGGATGAACACCAGCTCCACCCGCTTGTAGCGGCGCTCGAGGAAGACGTGCAGCAGCAGGAAGAAGCGCTTGGCGATGTCCTTCATGTTCTCCGACATCGAGCCGGACACGTCCATCAGGCAGAACATAACCGCCCGCGCCGACGGCTTCGGCACTTGCTGGTAGCGGCGATAGCGCATGTCGATCGGGTCGATCCACGGTACCCGGGCCAGCTTGCGCAGCGCGATCTCGAGCTCGCCGCGCAGCGCCCGCAGGCGGTCCACGTCGGCGCCGCTCGCCTCCAGCCGGGCGATCTCGGCTTCCATCTCCCGCACCTCGGGGGGCTTCGGCCGGCGCAGCCCTGTGCGCCGGGCCAGCGACTGCCGCATGGTGCGGGACATGTCGACCCGCGACGGGTTGCCGTCCATCGAGATGCCGACCCGGGCCGGCGAGGTGGTGTCGGTCACCTGCACCTGGCTTTTGACGAGATCGGGCAGTTCCAGGTCCTCGAAGAACAGGTCGAGGAACTCGTCGCGGGTGAGCACGAAGCGGAACTCGTCCTGCGCTTCCCCGCCGCCCTGGCCGTCGCCTTGCCCGCCGCCGCCGCCACTCCCGCCCGGCGGCCGCTTCAACCGGTCGCCGGTCGAGAACTCCTTGTTGCCGGACAGCACGAACTGGCGCTGGCCGCCGCTGAACACGGTGTGGAACGACGGCTCGTGCAGCACGTCTGCCGGGATCGCGACGGTTTCGCCCTGCCCCAACTCACGCAACGTGCCCTTGTCGACCGCCGAGCGCGCCGCTCGAGCGACCGCCTCACGGGCCCGGGTCAGCACGCGCTGCCGGTTCTCGATGTTCTTGCCGTGCGGGTTGGGGCGCCGATCGATGATGTTCAATGCGTGTGTCTCAGGCCGATTGTTTGACCCGCATGTACCACTCGACCAACCGCCGGACCTGCCGTTCGGTGTAGCCGCGCGAAACCATGCGAGCGACGAAGTCATGGTGTTTCTTCTCGGTCTCGCCGTCCTTCTTGGAGCCGAAGCTGATCACCGGCAGCAGGTCCTCCACCTGGGAGAACATGCGCTTTTCGATCACCTCGCGGATCTTCTCGTAAGACGTCCAGGACGGGTTGTGGCCGCCACGCGCGGCGCGTGCGCGCAACGCGAACTTTACGACCTCGTTGCGGAAGTCCTTCGGGTTGGCGATGCCGGCCGGCTTTTCGATCTTGGTCAGCTCCGCGTTCAGCAGCTCGCGGTTCATCATCTGGCCGGTGTCGGGATCCTTGAAGTCCTGGTCCTCGATCCAGGCGTCGGCGTAGTCGAGGTAGCGGTCGAACAGGTTCTGCCCGTAATCGCCGTAGCTTTCGAGATAGGCCTTCTGGATCTCGTTGCCGATGAACTCGGCGTAGCGGGTGGCAAGCTCGGACTTGATGGTGGCGAGATAGGCCTGCTCGGTGTCGGCGGGGAACTGCTCACGCCGGATCGCCTGCTCCAGCACGTACATCAGATGCACCGGATCGGCCGCGATCTCGCTCGAGGAGTGGTTGAACGTCGCCGACATCACCTTGAAGGCGAAGCGGGTGGAGATCCCGTCCATGCCCTCATCGACGCCCGCGGAGTCGCGGTATTCCTGCATCGTGCGGACCTTGGGGTCGGTCTCGCGAATGTTCTCGCCGTCATAGACCCGCATCTTGGCAAACGGGCGCGAGTTGGCATGCGGTTTAAGCCGCGACAGCACAGCAAAGCGCGCCAGCATCTCGAGCGTGTGCGGGGCGCACGGCGCCTCGACCAGCGCCGACCCGCTGATGAGCTTTTCGTAGATCTTGGTCTCCTCCGTCACCCGCAGGCAGTACGGAACTTTCACCACCGACACTCGGTCAAGGAACGCTTCGTTGGTGCGGTTGTTCCGGAAGGACTGCCACTCGGCCTCGTTCGAGTGGGCGAGCAGGATGCCGGTGAACGGGATGGCGCCGATGTTCTCCGTGCCCAGGTAGTTGCCCTCCTGAGTCGCCGTCAGCAACGGGTGCAGCATCTTGATCGGCGCCTTGAACATCTCGACGAACTCGAGGATGCCCTGGTTGGCTCGGTTCAGGCCGCCGGAGAAGCCATAAGCGTCGGGGTCGTTTTGGCTGTGCATCTCGAGCTTACGGATGTCGACCTTGCCGACCAACGCCGAGATGTCCTGGTTGTTGTCGTCGCCGGGCTCGGTCTTGGCGATGGCGATCTGCTTGCGCCGCGACGGGTAAAGCTTGACCACCCGGAACTGCTCGATGTCGCCGCCCCACTCCTCCAGCCGCTTGAGCGCCCAGGGGCTGGCGATGCCGGTCAGCAGGCGGCGCGGTATGCCATATTGCTGCTGCAGCGCGTCGGCCATGGTCTCGGGGTCGAACAGGCCGAGCGGGCTTTCGAACACCGGGCTCAGATCATTGCCGGCCTTGAGCACGTAGATCGGCTCCTGCTCCATCAGCGCCTTCAGGCGCTCGGCGAGCGACGACTTGCCGCCGCCGACCGGGCCGAGCAGGTATAGCACCTGCTTGCGCTCCTCGAGCCCCTGGGCGGCATGCTGGAAGAAGGCAACGATGCGCTCGATCGTCTCCTCCATGCCGTGGAACTCGGAGAAGGCCGGATAGATGCGCACTGTCCGATTGAGGAAGATGCGGCCGAGCCGCGAGTCGCGCGCGGTGTCCACCAGCTCCGGCTCGCCGATGGCGCGCAGCATGCGCTCCGCCGGGCTCGCGTAGCAGAGCGGGTCGTCCTTGCATGCGGCGAGATACTCGCCGAGGCTCATCTCGACTTCACGCCGGCGATCCCGCAGCGTGGCATGGAGAGAAAAAACGTCATTGGTCCCAAGCATTGGCGTGCTCTCCACCATACTCATTCAGACATAAACGTCAGGTTTTACTGATCGCCATTCATGCGACAACAGTTCGTTTCGGAGTGAACTCGACTTTCTGTTCCAGGCCGCATCTGCCTAAAAGTGTAGGAGTTTTGCGAGACGTCCTGCACGTTAAATCGACTTCAACCCCGTCGGCTTCAGCCCGCGTGACCGGATTGCGACAGGTCATGGTCAAGCCATCCCTCCCGAACGCGACGACGCATCTCCCGCGTCTCCAGTAAAACATTTCAAAACAGTAGCTTCAAACAAAACCTGCGCGCAGGCTCGGCGAAGTCTCATCCCTTGCAACGGACGTTGTACGTCCGGCGCGAGTTTCAACGTGGCGCCGCTCCGGCCGTTGCCGGCGAGGCGTTCACGGTCGCGGACCCCAACTCGGGGCAGCCTGCGGCAAGACACTCACCGTGGACCGGGTTTCGGCGAGAACGCGGTGAGGCACGCTTCATGGCCATCCCGATCCCAGTTGCAGCATAGTTGCGTGGCAATTGTGACGAAGCACTGCATGAATTGTGGTGAATTGTAGGCGGCACGAGCCGTACCGGCCGAACCCATCCAACCCCCTCCTTACGAGGCGCCGCGCGCGAGACGCTCCCGCGGCTGGCCCGCCCACTGCGGAGCGATGCAACTCCCAGGCCGCTGGCGCACCGAGCCGGTGGTCGATCAGGCCGTCAAAGCTCTGAGCCAGGCGACGTCGACGATCTTGCCCGGCGGCCCGACAAGGGCCCGGCACGGCGAGCCGGGCTCGCCGAGGTGGTCGACCACCGCGGCCGCTCCATCGAACCCCGCCGTGCCGCCATAGGCGCTCAGCGTCACGACCGTCGGAATGCCGGCGCCTCGCGCGGCGAGCAGGCCGTTCACCGTGTCCTCGAAGGCAATGCAGGCACCGGGCGGCAGGCCTAAACGCTCGAGCGCCACCCGGTACACGTCCGGAGCCGGCTTCTTGGCGGCGACGCAATCGCCGGCCGCGATCGCCGCGAACCATCCCGGCGCGTCCTCCCCCAAGGTCGCGCGCAGCAGCGCCTCCACGTTGGGCGGGCTGGTAGTCGTCGCGATCGCGAGGCGCAGCCCGGCCGAGCGCGCCTCCGTCAGCAGGCGGGCGATGCCGGGCCGCAATGGCACACCCCCCTCCGCCACCCGTCCCGTGTAGCGCGCGGTCTTGTCGGCATGCAGCCGGGCCACCGCCTCGGCGCCGAGCGGCGGAAGCCGCTCCCGGGCGATGAAATGGGCGATCCGTTCCTTGCCGCCCGTGACCGCCAGCAGCTCGGCGTAGAGCGCGTGATCCCAATGCCACGGCAGCCCGGCGGCCGCGAAGCTGGCGTTGAACGCTTCCCGATGCAGTTCCTCCGTCTCGGCCAGCGTGCCGTCGACGTCGAAGATCAGTGCTTGGAGCGGCATCGCTCGCGCGTCAGTGCACCACGGAGGCGAGCGCCCCCTTTGCATACAGCTCGGACATGCGGTCGAGCGGCAGCGGCCGGATCTTCGCCGCCTGGCCCGCCGTCCCGAACGCCTCGAACCGGCCGCGGCAGATCCCGCGCACCGCCTCGCTCGCAGCGGCGAAGAACTTGCGCGGATCGAACTCGTCGGGCTTCTGCATCATCAGCCGCCGCATCGCCCCGGTCATCGCCAGGCGGATGTCGGTATCGATGTTCACCTTGCGCACCCCGTGTCGGATGCCCTCCTGGATTTCCTCCACCGGCACGCCGTAGGTCTCCTTGATCTGGCCGCCATTCTCGCGGATCACGTCCAGCCACTCCTGCGGCACCGAGGAGGAGCCGTGCATCACCAGATGCGTGTTGGGAATGCGGGCATGGATCTCGCGGATGCGGCCGATCGCCAGGATGTCGCCGGTCGGCTTGCGGGAGAACTTGTAGGCGCCGTGGCTGGTGCCAATGGCGATCGCCAGTGCGTCCACCCCCGTCTCACGCACGAAGTCGGCCGCCTGTTCCGGGTCGGTCAACAGCTGCTCGTTGGACAACTTGCCCTCCGCGCCCGAGCCGTCCTCCTCGCCCGCCTCGCCGGTTTCGAGCGAGCCCAGCACGCCCAGTTCGCCCTCCACCGAGACGCCGACCGCGTGCGCCATCTCGACGACGCGCTTGGTGGTCATGACGTTGTACTCGTAGGAGGCCGGCGTCTTCATGTCCTCCTGCAGCGAGCCGTCCATCATCACGCTGGTGAAGCCGGAGCGGATCGAGCGCAGGCACACGGACGGGCTCGCACCATGATCCTGGTGCATGACGACCGGGATATGCGGCCAGGTCTCGACCGCGGCCTCGATCAGGTGGCGCAGGAACGCCTCGCCGGCATATTTCCGGGCGCCGGCCGAGCCCTGCAAGATGACCGGGCTGTCGCAGTCATCGGCCGCCTGCATGATGGCGCGGACCTGCTCCATGTTGTTCACGTTGAACGCAGGAATGCCGTAGCCGTGCTCCGCGCCATGGTCGAGCAACTGCCGCATCGAGACGAGTGCCAAGTGTTCCTCCCTTTTTAAGGCGAGGGCGCTGCCCTCGACCCGTCGTGCGAAGCACGCTTGCGCGTGACGGGGCCAGGGGCCCCCAAACCTTAAGTTATGGTTTCCAAAGACCCCGTCTTTGGCGGGGTCAAGGGGAGGAGCCCCTTGCCTCAACCCGCCCGTTTCTTCCGTTCCATGAGTTGCATGATCATCGGCGTAAAGATCAACTGCATCGCCAGCGGCATCTTACTGCCCGGGCAGACGATCGTATTGGCCCGCGACATGAAGCTGTCCGCCAGCATCGACAGCAGATAGGGCATGTCGATGCCGCGCGGATTGCGGAAGCGGATGATCAGCATGCTCTCGTCCGCGCTCGGCACGTCGCGAGCGATGAACGGGTTCGAAGTGTCCACCGTCGGCACCCGCTGGAAGTTCACGTGGGTTTCGCTGAACTGCGGGCAGATGTAGTTCACGTAGTCCGGCATCCGCCGCAGGATGGTATCCACGACCGCCTCGTGCGTGTAGCCGCGCGCCTTCTTGTCGCGGTGCAGCTTCTGGATCCATTCGAGGTTGATGATCGGCACCACGCCGACCAGCAGGTCGGCATGCTTGGCGACGTTGATGTCCCCGTGGACGACGGCCCCGTGCAGCCCTTCGTAGAACAGCAGGTCGGTGCCGGGTTCGATGTCCTCCCAATCGGTGAAAGTGCCCGGCGGCTGGCCATAAGGTGCCGCCTCCTCATCGTTATGCAGGTATTTGCGGCTGCGTCCGGTGCCGGTCTCGCCATAGGTGCGGAACAGGTCCTCAAGTTCGGCGAACAGGTTGGCCTCGGGGCCGAAATGGCTGACGTGGTTGTTGCCGCCCTCGCTGCCGGCCTCGATCAGCGCCCGCATCGCCTTCCGGTCGTAGCGGTGGAACGAGTCGCCCTCGACGATCGCGGCGTTCACCCCTTCACGGCGGAAGATCTGCTGGAAGGTGGTGGTGACGGTCGTTGTGCCAGCGCCGGACGAGCCGGTGATGGCGATGACGGGATGACGCTTCGACATGCTGTCCTCCGGTCAGGACGCGGTACGGAACAGCGAGCGGACCTTGAACAGTGGGGGGTCGAACGGACCATCGTCGCTCTCGCCCATGTTCATGTGCTCCTGGTGGTAGCGGTCGAGCCGCTCCACTTCCTCGCGCGAGCCGAGGATGACCGGCACGCGCTGGTGGATGCCGGTCGGCACGACCTCCAGCAGCCGCTCACGGCCGGTGGACGCGGCACCGCCCGCCTGTTCGACGATCATCGCCATCGGATTGGCCTCGTACAGCAGGCGGAGCCGCCCGGCCCGCTTCTCGTCGCGCGGATACATGAACAGGCCGCCGCGGAGCAGGATGCGGTGCACCTCGGCCACCATCGAGGCGATCCAGCGCATGTTGAAGTCCACCCCGCGTGGCCCGGCAGCACCCTCGATGCACTCCTCGATGTAACGCCGCACCGGTCGCTCCCAGAACCGCTGGTTCGACACGTTGACCGCGAACTCGCGTGTGGCCGGCGGGATGCGCATGTCGGGATGGGTCAGCGTGAACGCGCCGATCTCGCGGTCGAGCGTGAAGCCGTGCACGCCGGCGCCGAGCGTCATCACCATCATCGTGGTCGGCCCGTAGATCGCGTAGCCGGCCGCCACCTGGGCGGTGCCGGGCTGCAGGAAGTCGGACAGCACGGGCTCGGTGATGCCGTCGGGGCAGCGCAGGACCGAGAAGATGGTGCCGACCGGCATGTTGATGTCGATGTTGGACGACCCGTCGAGCGGATCGAACACAAGCAGATAGCGGCCGCGCGGGAAGCGGTCGGGGATCTGATACGGCTGCTCCATCTCCTCCGACACCATGCCCGCCAGCTGGCCGCCGAACTCGCAGGTGGCGACCATGATGGCGTTGGCGGTGACGTCGAGTGGCTTCTGCTCGTCGCCATCCGCGTTGACGCCAGTCGCGCCGGGGTCAACCGGATGCAGCTTGCCGCGGCCGGCCGCGATCGCGATCAGCTTGCACGCGGTCTGCACGTCGTTCAGCAGCGAGGTGAGGTCGGGCTGCGGCTTGGCCGACCGGCGCTGGTCCTCGATGATGAACTTGGAAAGCGTCATCCGGCGGTGCGGCATCGTTCACTCCCCTGGTCGGCGCATTACGGCCGTTATTGTTGCCCGGTGCTGCTGAACACCCGGCTTGCTTTGATGTCGCCGGCGGTGATGGTCTCGAGGTCGGCGCGGGAGAGGGTTCGGTCCCGTT
This sequence comes from uncultured Alphaproteobacteria bacterium, assembly GCA_963752225.1. Lineage (GTDB taxonomy): Bacteria > Pseudomonadota > Alphaproteobacteria > Acetobacterales > Acetobacteraceae > JBBROS01. Next base: position 1,562,472 of record CAVVXS010000007.1, read on the forward strand.
CTGCGAACAGCCGGTTGGCCATCCGCAGCCGGGCACGGTCGATGCCGTTGCGGATGGAGCGGGCGTTGGAGAAGCGCGGCTGCGTCATGCGCAAGGCGATATACTCGCGCATCGCCTGCTCGGCCTCGGCGTCGAAGCGGTAGTTCATCCGCTCGGCCATGATGACGGCGATCGCGTACAGCTCTTCCTCGCGGTAGTCCGGGAAGTCGATATGGTGGGCGATGCGCGACGACATGCCGGGGTTGCTGCGGAAGAACGTGTCCATGCGGTCCTTGTAGCCGGCCAGGATCACCACGAGGTCGTCGCGGTGGTCCTCCATGGTCTGCAGCAGGATCTCGATCGCCTCCTGCCCGTAGTCGCGCTCGTTCTCCGGACGGTAGAGGTAATACGCCTCGTCGATGAACAGCACGCCGCCCATCGCCTTCTTCAGGATTTCCTTGGTCTTGGGCGCGGTGTGACCGATGTACTGGCCGACCAAGTCGTCGCGCGACACGGTCACCACGTGGTTGCGCCGAATGTATTTGAGGCGATGCAGCACGTCGGCCATGCGCCGGGCCACCGTGGTCTTGCCGGTGCCGGGGTTGCCGGTGAAGCTCATGTGCAGCGGCGGCGGATCAGCCTGGATGCCGAGCTGCCGTCGCGCTGCCTCCACCAGCAGCAGTGCGGCGATCTCGCGGATGCGGGTCTTGACCGGTTTGAGACCCACGAGGTCCGCGTCCAATTCGTCGAGCACGCCGGCGATCTGGCTGTCAGCATACATCGCCGCGAGGTCGACCCGCGCTTCGGGGGAAATGGTGCCGTCCGGGCTCATGCCGCGCGCTCCTGCGGGATCGGCGACAGCTCGCGCCGCAACGCCCCGATCACCTCGCGATAACCACCATCCTTGTCCCGCGCGCCGAAGATGGCCGAGCCCGCCACGAAGGTGTCTGCTCCGGCCTCGGCTACGTGACGGATGTTCGTGACCTTCACCCCGCCATCGACCTCGAGCGCAATCGGCCGCCCGCCGGCCTCGAGGTGCCGGTCGATCCGCCGGCGCACGGCTGCGATCTTGTTCAGCGCCTCCGGGATGAACGCCTGGCCGCCGAAGCCAGGGTTGACCGACATCACGAGAATGAGGTCGAGCCGGTCCAGCACATGGTCGAGGTGCGCAAGCGGCGTCGCCGGGTTCAGTGCCAGCCCGGCTTGGCAGCCGTGGTCGCGGATCAGCCCGAGCGTACGGTCCACATGCTGCGACGCTTCCGGGTGGACCGTGATGATGGACGCCCCGGCCTTGGCGAACATCACCGCCAGTTCGTCGACCGGCGCCGCCATGATGTGCACGTCGATCGGGATCGTGGCCACCGGCCGCAGCGCCTCACAGATGAACGGGCCGAACGTCAGGTTCGGCACGTAGTGGTTGTCCATCACGTCGAAGTGGATCAAGTCGGCGCCGGCCTCCTGGATCGCGCGGATCTCGTCGCCGAGCCGCGTGAAGTCGGCCGACAGGATGCTGGGCGCGATCCGCGGCGTCATGTCGCCTCCGTTGCGCCGTATCGCTCGCCCGAAGGCTGCGAGGTCGCGTAAGAGCGCAGCGTGTAGCGCACCTGCCGTCCCGGCCCTTCGGCGCGGACCAGCTCGAAGCCGGGCTCGTGCGCCGGGCGCTGCACCATGAACGACATGCGGATCGTTTCCTGGCCCTTGTTGCTGTCGAAGGCGAGCACCTTGATATACTCCGTCGGATGCTCGGCCCGGCAGGCTTTCAGCTCCATCATCACGCCGGCCGGGTCGCGCAGGTCGAACATCGGGTTGCCCCACATCGACCAATAGTAGTTGCGCGGGTGCGGGTCGTCGGTGTGCTCGATCGCCAGCGACCAGCCGTTCTCGAGCGCATACTCGATCTGCTTGCTGATCTCCGCGTCGGAAAGGTCCGGGAGGAAGGAGAACTGTCCCTGGGTGATCTTCATCGGTGAAACTCCGTCTCAGGCCGGGGTAGGGGTCGGCAGCACGTCGACGCTGTCGGTGGACGCGTAGTTGAACGTCACGTCCTTCCAGGTATCGAGGGCTGCGCGCAGCGGCTGACACCAGCGGGCGGCGGCGGTCAGGATCTCCGGCCCCTCGTTCCAGATGTCGCGGCCCTCGTTGCGCGCCTTGACCATGCACTCGAGCGCCACCCGGTTGGCGATCGCGCCGGCTTGGATGCCCATCGGATGGCCAATGGTGCCGCCGCCGAATTGCAGCACGACGTCATCCTTCAGGTAGTGCAGCAATTGGTGCATCTGCCCGGCATGGATGCCGCCCGACGCGACCGGCATCAGCTTCTTGAGGCTCGCCCAGGGCTGGTCGAAGAAGATGCCGTGGCGCATGTCCTTCGGCACGAAGCCTTCGCGGCAGGTGTCGTAGATGCCCGCCACGACCGCCGGGTCACCCTCGAGCTTGCCGACCACGGTGCCGGCATGGATGTGGTCGACGCCCGCCATACGCATCCATTTGGCGATCACCCGGAACGACACGCCATGGTTCTTCTGCCGCGTGTAGGTCGAATGCCCGGCCCGGTGCAGGTGCAGGATCATGTCGTTCTTGCGGGCCCATTTCGCCATCGACTGGATGGCGGTGTAGCCGATCACGAGGTCGATCATGATGATGGTGCTGCCGAGATCGCGGGCGAACTCGGCCCGCTCGTACATGTCCTCCATCGTGCCGGCGGTGACGTTGAGGTAGGTGCCCTTGATCTCGCCAGTCGCGGCGCAGGCCTTGTTCACCCCTTCCATGCAGTAAAGGTAGCGGTCGCGCCAATGCATGAACGGCTGCGAGTTGATGTTCTCATCGTCCTTGGTGAAGTCGAGCCCGCCCTTCAGCGCCTCGTAAACCACCCGGCCGTAGTTGCGGCCCGACAGGCCGAGTTTCGGCTTCATCGTCGCACCCAGCAGCGGGCGGCCATAGATGTTGAGCCGCTCCCGCTCCACCACGATGCCGGTCGCCGGGCCCTGGAACGTCTTGAGGTAATGCGGCGGAATCCGCATGTCCTCGAGTCGCAGCGCCTTCAGCGGCTTGAACCCGAACACGTTGCCGATGATCGACGCCGTGAGGTTCGAGATCGAGCCCTCCTCGAACAGGTCGAGGTCGTAGGCGATGTAGGCAAAGTATTGCTCGGGGTTGCCCGGCACCGGATCGACCCGGTAGGCCTTGGCCCGGTAATATTCGCTGTCGGTCAGGCGGTCGGTCCAGACCACGGTCCAGGTCGCGGTCGAGCTTTCGCCGGCCACCGCGGCCGCCGCCTCCACCGGGTCGACGCCGTCCTGCGGCGTGATGCGGAAACAGGCGAGAATGTCGGTGTCTTTGGGCTCGTAGTCGGGCTCCCAATAGCCCATCTGCCGATACTTCAGGACGCCCGAAGTGTAACGTTCCTTCATGTCGGTGATCTTGACGTCGACCGGTTTATTCATCGGTTGGACCTCCCTCGCCTGCGGTAAACCGCTTCTTGAGACAAACGCTAAGGTTGTGGACCAGCGAGGGAAAGCGAAATAGACTTGCCATACAGTTGAGGAAAGACTTGCCAATGCTGAACGTCACCGTGCGTCAGCTGCAGGTGTTCGTGGACGCGGCCGAGACCCTGTCCTTTGCCCGCGTCGCCGAGCGGCGGCGGCTCACGCCATCGGCGGTGTCGTTCCAGATCCGCCAGGTCGAGCTGCAGACCGGCTTCACCCTGTTCGAACGGATCGGACGCCGGGTCGCGCTCACCGAAGCCGGCACCGTGCTGCTGAACTACGCGCGCCCGGTGCTGCACTCGCTGCGGGACGTGGACCAGGCGATGCTGGCACTGCGCGGCGCCGGCGAGGGCCGCGTTACGCTCGGCTTGGCGTCGACGGCGAAATACGTGGTGCCGCACCTGATCGCCCGCTTCCGCCGCCAAGCGCCCGCGGTCGTCGTCAGCCTGCGCGAAGGCAATCGCAGCCGGATCCTGTCGATGCTGCTGGACGGCACGGTCGACCTCGCCTTCACCGGGCAACTGCCGCCCGACGCCGACGTGGTGGCGGAGCGGGTCGCGGCGCATCCTTCGGTGATCGTCGCGGCTCCGTCGCACCCGCTTTGCGCCCACGCCACGATCACGCCGGAGATGCTGGCGGGGGAATGGTTCATCACGCGCGAGGAAGGGTCGGGCACTCGGTCGCTATCGGACCGGTTCTTCGACGCGACGGGGCTGTCGCCGCCGGTGGCGATGCAGACGTCCAGCAACGAGATGATCAAGCAGGCCGTGATGGCCGGCATGGGCATCGCCCTGCTGTCCCGGCACACCATCAGCCTGGAGCGCTCGCTCGGCCTGCTGGCGGTGCTGCCGGTCGAGGGCTTCCCGGTGATGCGCTCGTGGTTCGTGGCCCGGCGGCGGACGGCGCCGCTGCTGCCGGTGCAGGCGGGGTTGCTGGCCTATCTGGTCAAGGAAACCGCGGCCATCATCGGCGACATCGAAACCGGACCGGCCCCGGCGGGCGCAGGACATTGTCCTGGCCGCCGGGAGCCGCCATGAGCTTTAGGCCGCCTTGCTTTTCGCGACGTGCGTCGCGATCGCATCCATCAGCGGCGGGGACAAGCAGTCGTAGGGCTCGAGCCCGAGTTCCTTCAGCCGCGCGCGGATCCCGCCCATCTGCCCCGGATCGACGCCGGCTTCGATGATCGACGACACGAACGCCGCGAACTCCGGCGCCGCCCAGCCCTCTTCGGGTGACAGTTCGGGGTGGACGAAGTCGAGCCCGTAGAACGGGTGGTTCTTGTTCTCGATCCGCCCGAACATGTGCACGCCGCAGCCCTGACAGGCATGGCGCTGGATCGCCGCATTCGCGTCGACGACGTGCAGCTTGTCTCCGTTCTCCGTGACCGTCAGGGAGTCGCGCGGCACCACGGCAACCATCGAGAACACGACGCCTTCGGGCTTCCAGCACTTGGTGCAGCCGCAGACGTGGTTGTGCGCCACCTGCGACTTCACTTCGACCTTCACCGGCCGGTCCGTGCACTTGCACGTCAGCGTGCCGCCGGCGAACCCGGCCGTGCCTTGCTTCACACCCCCATCGACCGAGGGGTGGATATGAATGGTGCTGTCCATTGCTTCCTCCTGACCAGCTTGCCTGGCTCAATTTGCCGCGATGACACTGTCGCGAGCCAAGCCGGTCAAGGGAAGCGAAAATCGCGGACGCGGACGGCGAGACGCCGTCCGCGAAGTTCTTATGCCGTCAGCGACTTTGCGGACGTTGCCCCGGCCCGGGGTTATGGCCCGATTCCGCGCCGGACACGCCCGGAACCACGGCACCATCGGTGCCGCCGGTCTGGCCCTGCCGCTCACTGGTCACGGCCTTGCCGCCGCCGTTGCGCACCAACTCAGCCTGGTGCGGGGTGGCGCTGGTCTGGCTGCCGGTGCCGAGCGTCGTCTGCGTGCCGGCGGCCGGGCCGGAGGTGGTGCCCTGCGCCATTGCGGCGCCGCCGGTCAGCGACGCCATCAAAGCGAGCGTTGTTGTCAGTCGGATCATGAGGCTCTCCCGTTCCCTCGCGGACGGGACCGATTGGCCGATCCCGTTTCCATCCGACGAGAACGCGAAAGCGCCGGCGTTCGTTCCGGGACGGTTAACTCCGCCCGGGAAACAAGGGAAACTCCTGCGTGAATACCGAACGCGCACTGTCCTTCACCTCGACCTTGAACGGTCCCGGCCCGTGCGGGACGAAGCCGAAGGTGATCGCCGGGTCCTCGCTGAGCGAGATGTCGGAGTCGACCTGCAGCACGGACTGGCCACCTAGGGTCACCGCAATGTCCTCGATATAGCGGGCGGGGACGAAGTTGTGGCTGAGCTGGTCGACCTGCATGCCGTTGTTGTTGGGATGGCTGATCAGCAGCTGCGCCACCGCGGGCTTGCCGTCCTCGACCGGCGCCTCGTTGTCCACCCGCAGCCGCATCTGGCCCATGCGCGACATCGCCAGCTTCGGGTCCTTCAGCGACGGCGCCGAGCAGCCGCCGGCGGCTTTCACGAACCGCTCGGCCGCGAACAGGCGGCCGTCCTCGGTTTCCGCGACCGCATGCAGCAGGCTGTATTGGTCCACCCGCACCCGGGTCTTGAGGCTGCGCGGGTCGGCGGCCGGGCCGAAATGGAAGGTGCCGGCGAGCGGCGACGGGTTGCCGTCCACAGTGATATAGACGGCCTTTACGCGATCCCCGGGCGCGCCACCGGGGTTCGCGAGCGTGACCGTAATCGGCACCAGCGCCGCATCCTGGGCCCGGCCCGGCGCGTCGAGCGCGATCACCCCGGCGCCGTCCTGCACCGTGCGGTCGCCGAACACGGCGTGCTTCAGATCCTGCCAGCGGCTGGCGCGCGTGACCTCGTCCTCCTCGGCGCGCGCCGGCTGGGCCGACAGCGCGATGGCCAACGCGAGCAATGCTGCCTTCATGGACCTCACTCCCACTCCAATTCCTTGAACGCGGTCGTCACGTTGCGACCGTTATAGTCGTCGAACAGTGCCCAGCGACCGCGTTCGGACTGCCCGACCGTCGCCACCGCCGTCTCGATATCGCCGCCGCGGGCGATGATGGCACGAACCTCGCGCACGACGGTGGAAAGATAGCGCATCTGGTCGGCAGCGCCCGCGGGCCAGGGCACCGAAGCCGGGCCGTGCCCCGGCACCGCGCGCCGCACCGGCCATTTGGCCATCGCCTCGAGCTGACCGAGCCAGCCGAGGATGCTGCCGTCCAAGGCCGGGGCCCGGTCGACGAACAGCAGGTCACCGGCCCACAGCGTGCCGGTCGCCTCGTCCACAATCGAGAGGTCGTTGTCGGTGTGCGCGGTCGGGTGGGCATGCAGGCGCAGCACCCGGCCGCCGAGGTCGATGCTGGCCTCATCCTGCACCAGTAGCGTCGGCTTGGCGTAGTCGCCGGCGGCTTCCAAGCCGAGCAGGTCGGCGAGCCCGTTGCGGTAGAACTCGCCCCGTTCCACCAGCATCCCCGCCATCCGGGCATGCGCCACAAAGGCCGGGTTGTCGTCGACGAAGGCGACGGCGCCAAACACGTGATCGGGGTGCATGTGGGTCATGACCACGTGGCTGATCGGCAGCGGCGTCAGGGCGCGGATATGCGCGCGCAGCCGCTCGCCATCCGCCTTGCTGCCACCGGGGTCGAGCACGGCGACGCGGTCACGGCCGATGATGCAGCCGATATTGGCGATGCCGTCCCCGTTGGCGACGGTCGCCTCCTCGTGCACGCCCTGGCGCACGTGGATGCCCGGGGCGACCTCGACCATGTCGAACGACGGCGCCGCGCGGACAGCCGCCGCCGGGAACAGCGCGGCGGCGGTCAGCAGCAGGACCTGCCGCCGGGTCACACCACGGGTTCGACCGGGGCCGCGGCGCCGATCCGGCGATAGATCAGCTCGGCCCCGGCGCCCTCGGATTGCTGCACCGCTTCTTCCATACGGTGATGCTCGGGCGAGAGCGCGCAGGCCGGGTCGGTTGCGGCGGCGTCACCGAGGATGGCGAAAGCCTGGCAGCGGCAGCCGCCCCAGTCGATCTCCTTGCGGTCGCAGGACCGGCACGGCTCCGGCATCCAGGCAGTGCCGCGGAACCGGTTGAAACCGGGATCGTCGCGCCAGATGGCGCCGAGCGACGTGTCGCGCACCGAAGGGAAATGGAAGCCGGGCAAGGTCTCCGCGGCGTGGCAGGGAAGCGCCAACCCAGCCGGGGTGATGTTGATGATCCGCTGCGCCCAGCCGCCCATGCAGGCCTTGGGCCGCGCCGCGTAGTAGTCGGGCACCACGTAGTCGATGGTGATGCGGCCGCGCAGCCGTTCACGTGCCGCCTCGACCGCCTCGGTCGCCGCCTCGAGTTGCGCCCGTGTGGGCATCAGCGCGTCGCGGTTGGCGAGCGCCCAGCCATAGTACTGCACGTGGGCGATCTCGATCCGGCTGGCGCCCAGCGCCTCGCCGAGCGCCAGCATGTCGGGCAGCCGCTCGAGGTTCTGCCGGTGCACCACGAAATTGGCGGTCAGCGGGAAGCCGGCCTCGAGGATCAGCTTCGACACCGCCAGCTTGCGCGCATGGCCGCCGCGGTAGCCGCCGATGCGGTCGGCCGACACCGGCTCGGAGTCCTGGAAGCTGAGCTGCACATGGTCCAACCCGGCTTCGGCCAAGGCGGCCAGCAACTCGGCGTTCAACGTCACGCCCGAGGTGATCAGGTTGCTGTACAGGCCGCGCTCGGCCGCACGGCGCACGAGGTCGAGCAGGTCGCGCCGGGCGCAGGGCTCGCCGCCGGAGAAGTGCACCTGCAGCACCCCCAGAGCCGCCGCCTCGTCCAGCACGCGCAGCCAGGTCGCGGTGTCCAGTTCGGTCGCCGCCCGCTCCAGCTCGAGCGGGTTGGCGCAGTAGGGGCATTGCAGCGGGCAGCGATGGGTCAGCTCCGCCAGCAAGGCGAGCGGGGGCGCCAAGGCGGGCATGGGTATGGGCGTGGGCGTGATGGCGTTCACAGGCGGATCGCTCCCTTGTCGGCGAGGTCGCGCAGCATGGCTTCGACGTCGGCCGCGATGGCGTCGCGCGGCGCGGCGTAGCGGGCGGCGAGAGTGTCGACGATCTCCGGCAGGGTTCGCGCGCCATCCACCAGCTTCAGCACCTCGACCGCCTGCTCATCGAGCAAGAAAAGCCGCTCCGGCGCCAGCACCACCCAGGATTGCCGTACCTCGTCGAAGCGCATGCGGAAGCCGCGGTTGAAGGCGGGCGCCGCCGCCGTCGTGGCGCTCACTTGGCGTCGTCCGGCACGAAGGCGCCCGGCGGGATATGGCCCGGTTGTACATACGCATAGGACAGCGCATCGAGCTGCGACCACAGCACCGAACACTTGAACCGCAGCGCCGCCAGCACCTGCTCCTGCAGCGCGCGCGTGGTGGCGTGCTCATCGACATAGGTGAGCGCGAACTCCACGTCCTTCGGCGCCTGCGTGAGCCGCGGCGTGAAGTAGGCGAGCGTATCCTGGGTGATCCAGTCGTAGTTCCGCAGCATGCCCGAAACCCGCTCGGCGATGATCGTCGGCGAGAACATCTCGGTCAGCGACGACGCCACCGCTTCCAGGATCGAGCGGTCGCGAACGAACTCGACATAGGCGTCCACCGCGAACCGTGTGCCGGGCAGGATGCCTTCGGTGCTTTCCACGTAGGCACGGTCGAGGCCCACGCCCTCGGCCAGCTTGAGCCAGCGCGCGACCCCGCCCAGGCCCGGCCCCGACCCGTCGTGATCGTCGAGGCGCGAGCGCCAGGCGCGACGCAGATCGGCGGTCGGCAGCCGGGCGATCAGGGTCGCGTCCTTGGCCGGGATGCGGCTCTGGTAATAGTAGCGGTTCAGCGCCCAGGCCTGCACCTGGCCCCGGGTGCAGCCACCGTCGTGCAGCATGCGGTGGAACGGATGCCGATTGTGGTACCGCTCGTCACCGATCGCCTGCAACGCGGCGCGCAACTCGGACGACGACATCTTGCGATCGCTCATAGGCGCAATTCCATCCCATCGAAGGCGACCTGCCATCCCGCGGCTTCGGCCTCGGCCCGTTCCGGCGAGTCGTCCAACAAGATGGGGTTCGAGTTGTTGATATGCAGCAGAATCTTTTGCCGAACGCCGAGTTCGGCGAAGGCGGCGATGGTGCCGTTGGGACCGGACACGCTCATGTGGCCCATGCGCTGCCCGGTTTTCGCGCCCAGCCCGGCGACGACCATCTCATCGTCGGTCCAAAGCGTGCCGTCGAACAGCACGGCCGCGGCGCCGCGCAGCCGGTCGGCCAGCGCCGGGGTCATGGCGGCGCAACCGGGTATAAAGAACAAGGTCGATCGGCCGTCGTCGACGGCGAGGCCGATCGTCTGCTCGGACTCGGTCAATGCCGGCGTCTCGCCGGGCCGCTCGAGATAGAGCGGGACCTTGCCCGGCACCACGAAGGGACGCACCGACAGGCCGCTCGGCGCGCCTGACGGCAGCGGGATGTCGCGGTCACGTTCCAGCTCCAGCACCTCGCGGCCGACGACGTCGCGCGCCAGCACCTCGAACACCGGATTAGCGTCCAGGACGGCATGGACACGCGCGGTTGCGAACACGGTGAACGGCTGACGCTCACGCATCGTCAGCAGCCCGGCGATCGCGTCCACGTCGCCGCCGGTCAGCACCACGGCCGCGATCGGCGTCGATCGCTTGCCGGCGCGGGGCTGCAAGGAAGGGGTTTGCTCGATCTGCTGCCGCAAATCCGGGGAAGCGTTCAGCAGCACCCAGTTCTCGCCATCGGCGCTGACGGCGACCGAGGCCTGGGTGCGTGGCCGCACCGCCGGGTCGCCGCTGCGGGCGCGCTGGCAGGCGGGGGCGTTAGAATTCCACTGGGGGAAGGCACCGCCGGCTGCGGCGCCCAATACGATGGCGCGCATCGGTCACCTGTCGGCGCTCGTGAAGGTAGCCTGAACGCACTGGCGGCCTGCCAGACTAGGTCCGACAGGCCGCCAGTGGTTCGTGTCGAAGCTTACTTCTTAACGTCGGCGCAGGCGTACGAGTTGATCTCGGCACCGAGCGCGATTTCGACGATCTTGGGGGTCTTCCAGGCCATAGTGACTCCTCCACTTTTATGTTACCGAAGAGAGATTAGGGGTCGGCGTCGGACGAAGTCAACCGTCCCCCACATCACAACGCCTCGTCAGAACGTCACCCGCAAACCACCAAATCCGGCAATCGGCGCCCCGGGCGTCAGGCTGCGCGTATTCGTGGTGCCGGCCGCCTGAACGATTGGCACCAGCCCCACCGGCGAGTAGCTGCCGAACGTCTCGTACTTGGCATCGGTGAGGTTCTGCACGAGCCCGAACAGCTCGACATTGCGGTTGAAGCGATAGCTCGTGTTGAGGTTCAGCACGACGTATGCGCCGGTGCGCTGGTCCAGGTTGGCTTCGTCGCCGGTCAGCGCCCGGCCGCTGCTGGCGACGCCGGTGATCCCGACCGTCCAAGCCGGCGTGACCTCGTATTGCACGCCGAACTTCAGCCGATGCAGCGGGATCCCCGGCAGGCGGTTGCCGGGGCGCACCTGTACCTGTCCGTTGGCGTCGGCGAACGGGTTGTTGGGGCTGTTCTCGAGGAACGATGATTGGAACGTGGCTTCGGTGTAGCCGTAGTCGAGGAACACGCTGACCGGGCCCTGGCGCACCGACAGCCCGGCCTCGACCCCTTGCCGCCGCGTGGCGCCGACATTCTGGAAGAAGCCGCGCCCGGTCAGCGCGCTGGAGGTGAACAGGATGTCGTCTTGGTTGTCGGTGTGGAACAGCCCGGCCTTCCACTCGACCCGGGCCGTCTCGAACGCGGTGAACTTGCCGCGGAACCCGGCCTCGACCGTGCGCGCCACCACCTGCTTCAGCGACGGGTCTGCGACAAAGAAGTTGGTCAGCGTGCACGGGCTGGCCGGCGAGGCGCAGGACAGCTCGGCCGGAGTCGGCGCCCGGTTGCTTTCGGCATAGCCAGCGTAAACGGAAACGCCCGGCACGACCTGGTAGGTCAGACCGGCGGCGGGGTTGAAGCGGTTGAAGCTGTGCTGGCCGCTGAGCGCGGTGCCGTTGCGGTCGTCGAGGTTGATCTGCGCGGCGTTGAAGCGGCCGGACAGCGTCACCGACAGCGCGTCGGTCACATCCAGCGTGTCGGACAGATAGGCGCCATAGTAGTTGTTGGTCGCCGACACCCGCACCGGCCCGATCGCGCCGTCGTCCTGGCTGATGACGACGCCCGGCCCGGCATAGCCCCGGTCGAGCGTGAGCGCGCCGAGTGACGAGCGCGCCGAGAACAGGGTCGTGCCGCCGTCATAGCTGAGCCCGGCCAGCAACCGGTTGGGCCGCCCCAGCACCTCCGCTTTCCAGGTCGCCTGAACGGTGGCGCCGTAGCCGTTGCTGTCGGTCGCGGTCTGGTCGAGCTGCGAATACGGGCCGCCGGCGGCGAACGCGTCGACGCCGGGAAACAGGCCGGGATTGAGGAAGTTCGGGATCGTCGTCCCGCCCCGCGTCGTCAGCGGCGAACCCCCGTTGAGGCACAGCGTGCCTCCGTCCTCGGCGCAAGGCGCCACGTCGGCGGCGTTGCCGTTATAGGTCCGCTGCGACAGGTTGCTGTAATACGCCGTTGCCTGCAGCGACACCGAATCGCTGACATCGTGAGTTCCGGTCAGGTTGACACGAAAGTATTTGTTGCGGGTCTGGTCGGGGTAGGTGAACACCGCGCTGCGCCGGGCGTTCAGCAGGTCGACCGGTGTCGAGCCGTTGCCGGTCAAGTTGTTGATGGCGCCCAGCAGCCCGAGATGCAGCTCGGTGTTCTCGCCGCGCCAGCCGATATCGCCGTAGATCTGCCGCAGCTGCGACGGCGACTGGTCGCGCCAGCCATCCTCGTTGAGCCCGGTGCCGGCGATGTATGCCGAGGTATTGCCCGATTGCACGCCATACTGGGCCGACGCCTGGATCCGGCCGAACGAACCGCCGGACAGCTCCAACTCGGCGCCGTGATAGGTGAACCCGTCGCGCAGCTTGACCGTCACGCTGCCGCCGAGCGCGTTGAGGCCGAACGCCGGGTTGGGGCCGAGCACCTCGATCCGGTCGACGGCGATGTCGGGGATCAGGTCCCAGTTGGTGGTGTCGCCGAACGGCTGGTTGAAGCGGCTGCCGTTCAGGTAGACCGCAAGCCCCTGCGGGTTGCCGGCCAGCGGCGAGGCTTCGAAGCCGCGATAGGACAGGTTGGGCTGGAACGGGTTGCCTTGCGCCTGGTCCAGCGTGACGTTGCCGACCCGCTCGTCGAGCGCCCGCAAGGCGCTGGCCGGGCCGGTGCGCACGAGGTCCTCGCGGCGCAACACCTGGGTGTCGGTCGGCACCTTGGCCGCGTCGATGCCCGAGCTGGATAGCGGCGCGGTGCCGACCACGTCCACGTCGGGCAGCGCGATCTCTGCCGCGGGCGGCGCGGCGCCGGGCGTGGTTTGGGCCAGGGCGGCGACCGACAGTACGGCCGGGGCGGCGCACAGCAAGGCTGCGCGTGTCTTGGCACGCATAGGCACGTCGAACCGTTCTCCCAACCCGGCGCCCAAGCGGACACCGTAGCCGGACTAAGCCTCAGTCGCGAGAACGTGACAAGTCGGTTTCACTGCACCGGCTGACAATCCGTCAGGTCCTCGTCGGACAGCGAGAAGGCATATCGGCCGTCGCTGCGCACCTCGACGTTGCGGGCGATGCAGCGCTGACCGCGCTTGCTCGTGACCTGCACGTCGTAGCGGCCGGGCTCGACCCCGGTCAGGCGCAGGCGCTCGTCATGGTCGACCGAGCCGTCCTTGTCGTTGGCGCACTGGTTGGGCCCGAATGCGGCCGTCCCGGCCGGCGCCAGCGATACCCCGGTCAGGGTCGAGGAGGTCAGGTTCCAGAACTGCATCCGGTCCGCCGCCCCCGCCGGAGCAGCGAATGCCAGGAACGCCAGCAGCGGCAGGACGCGCCGCACGCTACGTCAGCAACTGGGTGGCATGGTGACGCAGATGGTCGCTCATGAAGCTCTGGATGAACCAGTAACTGTGGTCGTAGCCGGGTTGCCGCCGCAGCGTCAGCGCCTGGCCCGAGGCGGCCGCCGCCTGTTCGAGCGCTTCGGGATGCAGCTGTTCGGCAAGGAACTGGTCGTCGAGCCCCTGGTCCACCAGGATCGGACCGGGATAGGGGCGGCGGCGCATCAGCAGGCTCGCGTCCCATTCGGCCCAGGCGTCGCGATCGGCGCCGAGGTAGTTCGAGAACGCCTTCTCCCCCCACGGCACCGCAACCGGGTTGGCGATCGGCGCGAACGCCGACACCGAATGCCAGGTCTCCGGGTCGCGCAGCGCCGTCACCAAAGCGCCGTGGCCGCCCATGGAATGGCCGAACACGCCGCGGCGGTCCGAGACCGGGAAGTTCGCCTCGACCAAGCCGCGCAACTCCTGCGTCACGTAGCGGGCCATGCGGTAGTTCGACGACCACGGCGTGGCGGTCGCGTCGAGGTAGAACCCGGCGCCGGTACCGAAATCCCAGCCATCGTCTTCGCCCGCGATGCCGGCGCCGCGCGGGCTCGTGTCGGGCGCCACCAGCACCAGCCCGTGCTCGGCCGCGAACGCCTGGGCGCCGCCCTTGATCGGGAAGGTTTCCTCGGTGCAGGTCAGGCCGGCCAGGTAGTAGAGGGCCGGGCATTTCCGCTGCTTGGCCTGCGGCGGCACGAACACCGCAAAGCGCATCGCCGTCCCGGTCGCCTCCGAGTTGTGCTCGAAGAAGCCAATCTGACCGCCGAAGCAGGCGTGCTGGCTGCGCGGGGTCATACCGTCTCGTTCAGCTGCACGGTGGGCTTTGCATCGGTGAAGTTCGGGATGTCGGCAAAGATCTCCTGCCCGTGCTTGGCCGCCGCCTGCCCGAACGCGTCGAGCGAGTTGAAGGTGAGGACCGCCATGAAGTCGTAGGCCGGCGCCCCGCCATCCGGGCCGGGAATGCCCCGCAGCACCTGCAGCGATTGCAGCCCGAGCGGCGACCACAGCCGGTTCACCAGGGGAATGTGGGACGACATGTAGTAAGCGAGATCGAACTTGGCCGATTTCGGATACATCACTGTTGCGACCATCATCTTGTTCTGCTCCCGCCGGTTTTGGTTGAGCGAACCTAGCCACGATCCGGCGCCGGGGGGAAGACGGCACGGCCGCGCAACCTCGACAGCGGTGCGGGCTTACGCATATGCAGGTGCGCTGCCAAGAAGAAGCAGGTGCGAAGGAGACACGATGCGACAGGTTATCTCAGCAGGGTTTGCGGCCGTTCTATTGACCTATGCCGGCGCCGCCCATGCCGACGGCGACGCCGCGGCAGGCAAGACCGTGTTCAACAAGTGCGCGGCCTGCCATTCGATCAAGGCGGGCGAGAACAAGATCGGCCCGAGCCTGGCCGGCATCGTCGGCCGGCCGTCGCACAGCATCGACGGGTTCAGCTACTCCCCGGCCATGAAGGCCTACGACGTCACCTGGGACCAGCCGACGCTCGACCACTACCTGACGGACCCGCGGGGAACGGTGCAGGGCACCAAGATGATCTTCCCCGGTCTGAAAAGCGACCAGGAGCGGCAGAACCTGATCGCCTATCTCGCGACGCTGAAGTAAGGCGCGCGCCTCGGCGGGCCGGGCACGGTCCGCCGGGGTCCCGTAGGCTCCGCGCTTAGCCGTCCCGGAACAGCCGTTCGTTCAACAGGTAGCGAAGGCCGCGCTTCCACGAATCGTCGGTGTTGCTGCGGATGTCGACGCTGTCGGCCTTGATGATCTTGCCGGTGGCCGCGTCCTCGATCACCAGGTTGACGTTGAGGATCAGGTTGCTGACCTTCTGCACCCAGCCATAGGCGGCGTATTGCGCGCCGAGCTGTTGCGCCAAGTCCCGCTCGCAGCCGTTGCAGCCCTTGATGGAGGATACCCGGGCCAAGCGGTCCTTGACGCTTTGGGTGCCGACCACCTCGTAGCGGCCCGGGGCCGACAATCCTTCGTGCAGCTGATCGTCCATCTGGTGCAGCCGAGCCAGCTCCTCGGGCGTGGACGGCGCGGGCGAGGTGTTGATCAGCTCGAAATCGAACACGGCGACTTTTGCCGGGTCGGCCGCAGCCGGGGTGACTAGGGCGCGGCATGCCAGAAGGCAAAGAATTGGGAGTGCGGGACGCATGCTCGGGCCTTTCGGGGGGTGGGCTGACAAGGGGGCGGCAGCGGTGCATCGTCGGCTGAAATTGACGGAGGGCGCAACCGGCGCCGCCGCGCGGAGGATGGAGATGGCGGCTCGGCTCGGCGTTGTGATGGTGCTGGCGGCAATGGCGAGCGTGGCGGCCCCGGCTCCGGTGCAGGCGGAGGACAGCCTCGTCGCGATCGCCTATCTCGGGCTGGCAGGGCAAACCAAGCCGCCGGCCAGCCAGCTCGAGCCGCCGCCGACCGACGAAGGGCTGCAAGGCGCCCGGCTCGGCCTGGCCGACGACCAGACAACCGGGCGGTTCACCCATCAAACGTTCCGTCTCGACGAGGCGGTCGCGAAAGACACCGACGCGGTGCTCGAGGCGGCCAAGCGCATCGCGGCAACCGGGCAGCGCGTGTTCGTGACCGATCTGCCGGCGCCGCTGCTGCTGCAGGTGGCCGGCTTGCCGGAGATGCGCGGCGCCCTGCTGCTGGACGCGACCAGCGAGGACGACTCGCTGCGCGGGGCCGATTGCCGCGCCAACGTGCTCCATCTGTTGCCGAGCCGGGCCATGCTGGCCGACGCGCTGATGCAGTTCCTTGCGGTCAAGCGCTGGCGCAACCTGCTGCTGGTGACGGGACCGACCGACGCCGACAAGCTCTACGCCGAGGCGATGCGGCGCTCGGCGAAGAAGTTCCAGTTGCGCGTGGTGGCCGACAAGCCCTGGACGTTCGAGCCCGGCGCCCAGCGGACCGACACCGGCCACGTGACGATCGGCGCCGAGGTGGCCCGCTTCACCCAGGGCCTGTCCTACGACGTGGCCGTGGTCGCCGACAGTGAGGACAATTTCGGCGACGACATCGCCTTCCGCACCACCGATCCCCGGCCGGTCGCCGGCACCCATGGCCTGGTCCCGACCGCCTGGGCGAAGCCGTTCGAGCAATGGGGCGGGACGCAGCTGCAGGCCCGGTTCCTCAAGCAGGCCGGGCGCTGGATGACGCCGCGCGACTACGGCGCCTGGATGGCGGTGCGCGCCGTGGGCGAGGCCGCGACGCGCGGCGGCGGATCGGACGGGGCGAAGATCGCCGCCTTTCTGCACAGCCCGGCGTTCGAGTTGGCGGCGTTCAAGGGCTCGCGGCTGCAGTTCCGCGACTGGGACGGGCAGCTCAGGCAGCCGGTGCTGCTGGCCGACGCGCGCAGCCTGGTGTCGGTGTCGCCGCAGCCGGGCTACCTGCACCAAACCTCCGAGTTGGATACGCTCGGCATCGACCGGCCGGAGACCGCATGTCACCTGTAAAACTGTCCCTCGTTCTGCTGCTGCTGCTCGGACCGGCGGCAGCCCGGGCGGAGCGCATCCTGGTCTCCAACGAGAAGGACAACACCATCACCGTGATCGACGGCGCGACGCTGGGCGTTACGGCGACGGTGAAGGTCGGCGACCGGCCGCGCGGCATCGTGCTGTCGAAGGACGGCAAGAGCCTCTACATCTGCACCAGCGACAGCGACCACATCGAGGTGCTCGACCTCGAGACGCTGGCCGTCTCGCGCATCCTGCCGAGCGGGCCCGATCCGGAGCTGTTCACGCTGAGCCCGGACGGGACCACCCTCTATATCTCGAACGAGAACGACAACATGGTGTCCGTGCTCGACATCGCGTCGGCGCGGATCGACACCGAGATCCCGGTCGGGGTCGAGCCGGAAGGCATGGGGATCAGCCCCGACGGCAGTATCCTGGTCAACACCTCCGAGACGACCAGCATGGCGCATTTCATCGACACCAAGTCGCACGAGATCGTGGCCAACGTGCTGGTCGGCAGCCGGCCGCGGGTGGCGCGGTTCACCGCCGATGGCAAGCAGGTTTGGGTGTCGGCCGAGGTCGGCGGCACGGTATCGGTGATCGACACCGCGACCCACCAGGTGGTGCACACGATCGCCTTCGCGATCCCCGGCGTTCCCGCGGAGTCGGTGCAGCCGGTCGGCATCGCGTTGAGCAAGGATAGCGGCACCGCATTCGTGGCGCTTGGCCCGGCAAACCGGGTGGCGGTCGTGGATGCGCACAGCTTCGAGGTGAAGAAATACCTCCTGGTCGGGCAGCGGGTCTGGAACCTGGCCTTCTCCGGCGATGGCAAGCGGCTCTACACCACGAATGGCGTGAGCAATGACATGTCGGTGATCGACGTGGACGCGCAGCGGGTCACGAAATCGGTCCCGGTCGGGCGCCTGCCTTGGGGCGTGGTGGTGGCACCGTGATGCTGGCCCGGGTCGACCCGCCCGTTGCCGAGGCGGCGCTGCAGGTGGAAGGGCTGAGCCACCGGTTCGGCAGCCGCGACGTGCTGCAGGACGTCACGTTCTCGCTCACCCCGGGCGACTTCACGGTCCTGCTCGGGCCCAACGGCGCCGGCAAGACCACGTTGTTCGCGCTCGTCACCCGGCTCTATCACGCGAGCCAGGGCCGGATCTCGGTGTTCGGGCGCGACTTCGTCTCGGCGCCGTCTGCGGCGCTGGCGCGGATGGGCGTCGTGTTCCAGCAACCGACCCTCGATCTCGATCTGACGGTCCAGCAGAACTTGCTTTACCACGCTGCCCTGCACGGCATCCCGCGTCGCGCCGCACTCGCGCGGGCGACGGCGGAACTGGGGCATGTCGGGCTGGCCGAGCGGCGGCACGACCGCGTGCGGGCGCTGTCCGGCGGCCAGCGGCGCCGGGTCGAACTGGCCCGCGCCCTGCTGCATGAGCCGGACCTGCTGCTGCTGGACGAGCCGACCGCCGGGCTGGACATCGAGAGCCGCGGCTTCCTGCTTGCCCACGTGCGCCGCCTGTGCGCCGAGCGCGGGCTTGCGGTGCTGTGGGCGACGCACTTGATCGACGAGGCCGGCGATTGGGCGCGGGTGGTGGTGCTGCACAAAGGCCGCGTCTTGGCCGACGGTCCTGTGCCGCAGGTGGTGGCCGAACATGGGGAGGAGACGCTGGGGCGCACCTTCGAGCGGCTGACGACCGGCGGAGGGCGGGCATGACCGGGGCGCAGTACGCGCGCTGCATGAGCGGCATCGTGCAGCGCGAGGGCCTGCGCTGGGTGCATCAGCGCGGACGGTTCGTGTCGGCGCTGGTGCGCCCGCTGGTGTGGCTGGCGATCTTCGCGGCCGGGTTCCGCTTCGTGCTCGGGGTGTCGATCATCCCGCCCTATGAGACCTACATCCCGTACGAGGTCTACATCGCGCCCGGGCTGATCGCGATGATCCAGCTGTTCAACGGCATGCAAAGCTCGCTCTCGATGGTCTACGACCGCGAAATGGGCAGCATGAAGACGCTGATGGTGAGCCCCCTGCCCCGCTGGTTCCTGCTGCTATCCAAGCTGCTGGCCGGCGTCGCGGTGTCCGTGGTCCAGGCCTACATCTTCCTGGCGATCGCCTGGTTCTGGGAGATCGAGCCGCCGCCGCTGGGCTACCTGACGGTGCTGCCGGCGCTGGTGCTGTCGGGCTTGATGCTGGGCGCGCTCGGGTTGCTGCTGTCGTCGGTGGTCCGGCAGATGGAGAACTTCGCTGGCGTGATGAACTTCGTCATCTTCCCGATGTTCTTCGCGTCCTCCGCCCTGTACCCGCTTTGGCGCGTCAAGGAGAGCAGCCTGTTCCTTTACTGGGTGTGCGAGCTGAACCCGTTCACCTCGGCGACCGAGATGATCCGCTTCGCGCTTTATGTCCGGTTCGACCCGACCTCCGTCGCCGCTGTCCTCGCCTGCACGCTGGTGTTCATGGCGGGGGCCGTCCTCGGCTACGATCCGGGCCGCGGGTTCATGGCGCGGCGGGTGGCGGTGGCCGAATGAGCCCGCTGTCTCGGCGACCATCGCGTGGCGTTCTTGCGGCTTTGACCTTGCTGCTCGGGGCGGCCGGTCCGCCGCCGAAGGACCCGGATTGGCCGTGCGTCCAGCGCTTGGTGCCGACCTTGACGGCGGGGACGTTCTGGGCCGGGCACGGCCTGGCCGCGGATTGGCAATCCGACCCGGCCGTCGTCGAGCTGGTGGATCGCGTGGCGCCGCGCAGCCAGCCAGTCGAAGCCGGCAACGCGGAGCTGAAGACGTTCGCACTCGCCACGCCTGCGCCGGACCGCGCGGCCCGGCTCGAGCGCGTGTTCACGGGTCTCGTCGACCAAACCAACGCGCAACGCGTCCAGGTGATCGACCGCCTGCGCGGCGTGGCCCGGCGGCAACGCGACCTCACTGGAATGGTGGCCCAGGTCACCGCGCAACTCCGCGCCTTGCCGGCGGACGCGTCCGACGCGGACCGTGAGGAGGTGGCCACCCGCCGGCAGTTCCTGATCCGCGACTATGAAGAGGTCGGACGGACCATCCGCTACGCGTGCGAGGTGCCGGTGCAGCTCGAGGCCCGGCTCGGCAGCTTCGCCCAGACCTTGCAGGCGTCGCTGCAGGACTGATCCTGATCGAGAGCAACATCCGACCGAACCGGATCGGGCGGAGCAAATTGTTCTATCTACTTAGTTTTGGAGCATTGCTCCCGAGCCGTGGGCTCGGGACGTGCTCTACACGGCTTCGGCTCTGAAGGCGTCGGCGACCCGGCGCACGGCGCCCGCGGCGTCGACCAGCATCATGTCGAAGCGCACTCCCGAACGGCCCCAGTTCGGGTGGTCGGCCAGGGCGATCTGCGCCGCCGCAATCATGCGCTGCTGCTGACGGGGCTGCAGGGCGAAGGCGGCGCCGGCCAAGGTCGGCCGCGATTTCACCTCGATCAGGGCCGTCAGCCCGCCTTGCTCGGCCACGAGGTCGATCTCACCGGCCGCCGTGCGCAAGCGCCGGGCCACCACGTCCCAGCCGTCACGCTGCAAGGCGCTCTCGGCCTGTGCTTCCGCGGCCCGGCCGCGATGATGGGCCGCCCGCCCCCTGACGCATCGTACCGCCCGCTTGTCCATCGACAGTCTCCAACCCGCGCCAATAGACCAGCAAATCCTTAACGTCCCCTTAAGATCAGGGAGCCGTCCGCCGCTCCTCGACCGCGTGGCACGCCACCAGCACCGCGCCGTCCCGCGTAAAGCCGGGCTTCTCCACCCGGCAGCGCGCGTTGGCCAGCGGGCAGCGGGGATGGAAGGTGCAGCCGGGCGGCGGCGCGATCGGGCTCGGCACTTCGCCGCCCACCGGCGTGCGCGCCCGTCCGGACATCGCGATGTCCGGGATCGCATCGAGCAGCAGCCGCGTGTAGGGATGCCGGGGTTGGGCGAAGATCGTCTCGCCTGGCCCGATCTCGACGATGCGGCCCAGGTACATCACCCCGAGCTGATCGGACATGTGCCGCACCACGGCCAGGTTGTGGCTGATGAACAGGTAGGTGAGCTGCAGCCGCTGCTGCAGCTCGCGCATCAGATTCAGGATCTGCGCCTGAACCGAGACGTCCAGCGCGCTCGTCGGCTCGTCGGCCACCAGGAACTCCGGCTCGCTGCTGAGCGCGCGGGCGATGCTGATGCGCTGCCGCTGCCCGCCGCTGAACTCGTGCGGGTATTTCTCGCCGTCCCGCGGCGACAGGCCCACCTGGCTGAGCAGGGCGCCGACCCGGTCGCGGATCTCGGCCCTCCCGCGCAGCAAGCCGAAGGCGCGGATCGGCTCGGCCACGATGTCCTGCACCCGCCAACGCGGGTTGAGGCTGGCGTACGGGTCCTGGAAGATCATGTTCATCCGCCGCCGCAACGCCGGCTGCGCGCGCGCTTGCGACAAGCTTTGCCCTTCGAATCGGATCGTCCCGCTGCTGGGCGCATAAAGACCCACCGCCAGCCGCGCCACCGTGCTCTTGCCGCAGCCGCTCTCACCCACCAGCGACAGGGTCGTCCCGAGCGGGATGGCGAACGACACCTCGTCCACCGCGCGCAGCACTTGCCGCCCTTCCCCCGCCAGCGTGCGCTGCAGCCAAGGCCGCGACACGTCGAAGTGCCGGCTGAGCCGCTCGGCCTCCAGCACGGTCCGGGTCGCGGGGATCGCTTGAACCTCCAACGCGGGCGCCTGCTCAGACATGCGCCAACACCGGCGCATGCAGCCAGCACGCGGCCCGGGTCGCCCCGGCGTCCAGCAAAGGCGGCCGCTCGACCCGGCAGCGGTCGAACACTTTCGGGCAGCGCGGGTTGTAGGGGCATCCGGGAGGGATCGCCGTCAGCCGCGGCATCGCCCCGTCGATCTGGCGCAACCGGGCCACCCGCGTCTCGAGCGACGGGATGCTGCCCATCAAACCCTCGGTGTAGGGGTGCGCCGGCCGTTGCACCACGTCGCGCACCGGGCCGATCTCCACCACCCGCCCCGCGTACATCACCGCCACCCGGTCCGCGGTCTCGGCGATCACGCCCATGTCGTGCGTCACCAGCATCACCGCCGTCCCGTGATCCCGCGTCAGGCGCTTCAACAGGCCGATGATCTGGGCCTGGATCGACACGTCGAGCGCCGTCGTCGGCTCGTCGGCGATCACCAGCTTCGGTTCCGCGCACAAGGCAAGCGCGATCACCACCCGCTGTCGCATGCCGCCGGAAAACTCGTGCGGGTAGGCGTCGATCCGGCGCGCGGCGGCCGGGATGCCGACCATCTCGAGCCAGCCGATCGCTTGTCGCCGCGCGTCGGCATCCGAGAGCGGGCGGTGCGCCTGCATGGTCTCGGCAAGCTGCCGGCCGACCGTGTAGAGCGGGTTCAGCGTCGTCAGCGGGTCCTGGAAGATGGCGCCGATCTGCCGCCCGCGGATCTGTCGCATCGCGTCGTCCGGCAAGCCGTCGATGCGCCGCCCGTCCAGCAGCACCTGGCCGCCCGCAACGCGTCCGGGCGGCTCCAGCAATCCGATGATCGCCGCCCCGGTCAGCGACTTGCCGGCGCCGCTCTCGCCCACCACGCCCAGCACCTCGCCGGCCGCAATCGACAGCGAGACGCCGTCCAGCGCCCGCAACGTGCCGCGCCGGGTCGGGAACTCGACGCACAGGTCCACCACGTCCAGCAAGGCCAAGGGTTCGTGTCCTCCTAACGCAGGCGCGGGTTGAGCGCGTCGCGCAACCAGTCGCCCAGCAGGTTGATCGACAGCACCAGCAGCACCAGCGCGAGACCGGGAAAGATCGTGATCCACCACTCGCCGCTGAACAGGAAGTCGTTGCCGATCCTGATCAGCGTGCCCACCGACGGCTGCGTCGGCGGAAGGCCGACCCCCAGGAACGACAGCGTCGCCTCGCTCACGATCGCAAGCCCGAGCGTCAGCGTGCCGATCACCAGCACCGGGCCGAGCACGTTCGGCAGGATATGGGTCAGCATGATGCGGGGCGACGACAGGCCGATCACCTGGGCGGCCAGCACGTATTCCTTGCCGCGCTCGACCAGCGTCGAGCCGCGGACCGTGCGTGCAAATTGCGGCCAGTAGGAGATGCCGATAGCGAAGATCAGCACGTAGAGCTCGAGCCGTTCGTGCATCTCGGGCGGCAGCGCCGCGGTCACGACGCCATCCACCAGCAGCGCGATCAGGATCGATGGGAAGCTGAGCTGCACGTCGGCGATCCGCATCAGCAGCGCGTCCGCCGCCCCGCCCGCGTAGCCCGCGAGCAGTCCGACCGCGACCCCCACCACCACCGCAAATACCACCGACAGCACGCCGACGATGACGCTGATGCGCATGCCGTACAGGATGCCCGACAGCACGTCGCGGCCCTGGTCGTCGGTGCCGAGCAGGTGGGCGGAGGTGCCTTCGCCGACGAACGCCGGCGGCTGCAGGCTGTCCATCAGGCTCAGGCTGGCGAGGTCGAACGGGTCGTAGGGCGCGATCCAGCGCGAGCACAATGCGCCCAGCAGCAGCAGCACGAGCACCACGGCGGACACCACCGCGACCGGGGAGCGGCGAAAGCTGTAGGCGACGTCGCTGTCCCAAGCGCGGGCGATCGCGTTCGGCGTCGCCCCGCTCATCGCGCCGCCCCCGCGCGGCCGGTCCGCAGCCTGGGATCGACCGCGTAATAGAGCAGGTCCACGACCAAGTTGATCAGCACGAACAGAACCGAGATCAGCATCAGGTAAGCGGCCATCACCGGGATGTCGGCCACCTGCACCGACTGGACGAACAGCAGGCCCATGCCGGGCCATTGGAACACCGTTTCCGTCACGATAGAGAACGCGATAATGCCGCCGATCTGCAGCCCGGCGATGGTGACCACCGGCACCAAGGTGTTTTTCAACGCATGGCCGAAGTTGATCGTCCGCCGCGACAGGCCGCGCGCCCGGGCGAACTTCACGTAATCCGAACGCAGCACCTCCAGCATCTCGGCCCGCACCAGGCGCATGATCAGCGTCATCTGGAACAGCCCCAGGGTGATCGACGGCAGCACCAGCGCTTTCAGCCCCGACACGGTCAGGAACCCGGTCGTCCAGTGGCCGAGGTCCACCACGTCGCCGCGGCCGAAGCTCGGCAGCCAGCCGAGCAGGACGCTGAACACCAGGATCAGCAGGATGCCGATCAGGAAGGTCGGCAACGACACCCCGACTAGGCTGAAGATCATGAACAGCCGGGCGCTGAACGCGTCGCGGCGGATCCCGGTGTAGACCCCCATCGGCACGCCGACCGCAAGCGCCAGCAGGGCGGCGGTGCCGGCCAGCTCGAGCGTCGCCGGCAGCCGCTCGGCGATCAGCTCCATCACCGGCCGGGCCAGGCGGTAGCTGATGCCGAAATGGCCCTGCGCCGCGTTCCACATGAACTTGGCGTATTGCACGAAGAACGGCTGGTCGAGCCCGAGCTGGCGGATCAGCGCCGCCTTCAACTCCTCGGTGTAGGTGGTGCCGAGCATGATCGTCACCGGGTCGCCGACGAACTTGAACATGGCGAACGCAATCAGCCCGACGATCAGCAGGACCGGGATCGCTTGCAGGATACGGGAAACGATGAAGGCGATCATGGACCTGTGCTGTGCTGCTGCGGGGACTTAGGACGTGTACGGGTTGGGCACGGGCGGCGGCGGATCGGCCTCGCTCGAACCCACGGCGAACTCGACCACGAGCGTGAAGCCGACGCCGAGCAGCACCGGCCCGAGGAAGATGCCGAGCAAGCCGAACGCCAGCGCGCCGCCGAGTACGCCGAGGATCGTCAGCAGGAACGGCAGTTGCGCGCCGCGGGCGATGAAGTAAGGCCGGATCACGTTGTCCGATCCGCTGATGATGAACAGGCCGTAGCAGGCCAGGAAGATGCCCCAGCCGCTATGGCCGGCGCTCAGCAGCCACAGCGACGCCGGGATCCAGACCACCGGCGCCCCGATCGGCAGCACCGACAGCAGGCCGGCGACCAGCCCCAGCAGCAGCGGCCGCGGCACGCCCGCGACGTAGAGGCCGAGCGTGGTGAGCAGGCCCTGCACGATCGCGGTGCCGAGGATGCCGTAGACCGTGCCCCGCACCGTCGCCCCGGTCACGTCCACCAGCCGCTGCGCGCGGTCGCCGGCGATGCGCCGGGCGATGCGGCGGAGGTAGACCGTCAACGTGTCGCCGGACGCCCAGAAGAAGAACGCGACCACGATGGCGATGATGAACTGCACCAGGCCGGACGCGACGCCGAGCAGCACCTTGAGCCCGTTCTCCGCCAGCATGCCGAAATAGGGGCTGAAGAAATTGACCATCACGCTGAGGTCGGCGGCCCATTGATTCCAGTATTCCGCCAGCGTCGGCCCGGCCAGCGGGACCGCGTGCAACCACGAAGGCGCCCCCGGCAAGCCCGCCGCCAACGCCGCCTCGAACGAGCGGCGCAGGGCGTTGGCGTCGTCCGCCCCCGCCGGCACCGCCAAGGCGATCGGCAGCACGATCAGCACGGTGGTCAACAGCACCATCACGCCGGCGGCCGCCCGGCTGCCGACCTTGATGTGCGTGCGCAGCCAGGTGAACAGCGGCCATGTGGTGAAGACCAGGATCGCGCCCCACAGCAGCGCCGACAGGAACGGCAGCAGCACGACCGCGCACCCGAGCGCGAGGCCGACCAGCAACGCGCCTGCCAGCACCCGCTCGGCGACCCGATCCGTTCCTTTCGTCATGCGGCGGCGGTAACACCCGGGCCCGCCGCACGCAACCTTGTGACGTGCCGCGCGACGTGCGAGTTGGGGGCTTCCTCGCCACCCATCGGGAAGGACCTGACCCGTGCCACGCTTGTGCGCCAACCTGTCCATGATGTTCAACGAAGTGCCGTTCCTCGACCGCTTCGATGCGGCGCGGCAGGCCGGGTTCGAAGCGGTCGAGTTCCTGTTCCCGTACGAGCACGATGCGGCCACGCTGCGTGCCCGGCTCGACGCGGCCGGGCTGACGCAGGTGCTGTTCAACGCGCCGCCGGGCGACTGGGCGGCCGGCGAGCGGGGCACGGCGACGCTGCCGGGCCGGCAGGGGGAGTTCAGGGACGGCATCCTGCGCGCGCTCGACTACGCCGAAGTGCTCGGCAACCGGTTGGTGCATGTCATGGCCGGCATCCCGCCCGGCGACCTGCGCCCGGGGACGGCGGCTGCGCTGTATGCGGCCAATCTCGCCTGGGCCGCCGAGCAGGCGGCGCCGCGCGGCGTGACGCTGGTGCTCGAGCCGATCAACCACCGGGACATGCCGGGCTTCTTCCTGAACACGATGGCGCAAGGCGCGGCCGTGGTCGAAGCACTCGGCCGCGACCGGGTCGGCCTGCAATTCGACGTCTACCATTGCCAGGTCACGGAGGGTGACGTGACCAAGCGGATGGCGGCGCTGATGCCGCTGATCGCCCACATGCAGATCGCCGACGTTCCGGCCCGCAACGAACCCGGCACCGGCGAGATCGGCTGGCCGTTCGTGTTCGCCGAGATCGACCGCCTGGGCTACGCCGGCTGGGTCGGCTGCGAGTATCGGCCGCGCGGCGACACCGTAACGGGCTTGTCGTGGCGTCAGTTCTTTAAGGTTTGACGCGAAAGGCGGGCGACCGCGGCTGGCGGGGCGATCAAATTTAGATTTTCTTCACGCGTGAATAACTCACGCCCTGAAGAGCAATATTGTATAGATAATTGAACAACGCGTCGTCAATGGAGCACGGAATGCGCTTCGCTGAGATTGGTCAGCAGCTGCGGGCTTACCGGATGGAGTCCGGCCTACGGGCGGAAGAAATCGCGGCGCGGCTGGGCGTGTCCCGAGCTGCGCTGTATCGCTATGAGAAAGGCGAGGTCATCAAGCTCGACACGGTGAAACGCCTGGCAGAACTGCTCAAGGTGTCGCCGTTAAGCTTGCTCGGTATCGGTGTCGAGTATTATGGCCGCTCTGCCGGGTACTTCGAGCGTATTCGACAGATTGAGGAAGGTGCGGACCAGATCTTGCAGATCTCTGGTCCGACTTGCTATCTGACAACGTCAGAAGCCTTCGACATGGCGCTCGAGGAGTCGCTCGCGGAGGTGGTTCGGCTCCCCGAACTCGACCGCGCTGCGGCGCAAGTCACCATTGAACAGGTGCTGATCCTGCTGAAGGCGCGCAAGCGCGCTTATCTACAACGTAAACCTGGCATTATTGCGCTGATCTCGGCCAAGGCCGTCAGCGACTTCCTCGAGCGGGGCCCGATGCCCAACCTGCCGCTGCCGGAGAACATGCGGGCGCGCAACCGCACCGTCGCCCGGGCCGAAATGGAGCGGATCGCCGGACAGATGGAAACCGAGCCGATGGGCTTGCAATTCGGCCTGCTGCGCGCCGCCGAACCGAACAGCGGCTTCATCATCCTGCGCAGCCGCGACCGGGCCACGCTGGCGGTCAACCCATTCGCCGTGGACGGCATGCCGATGCAGCAGACCGGCGTCGCCATGATCACCGGCGCCGACGAGGCGGTGACGGCGCATCAACGCGTGGCCGAAGCGCTTTGGCACGATGCGCTGCGTGGTCCGGTTGCCGCGGCCGCCGTTCGGCAGATGATCGCCGAGCGTAACTGACGCGACGAACCGCCAGACTCGGGGCACGGCCCGCTCGGGAACTGCCCTAGGCGGCGCCGTTGCCCCGCCTTATGGTCCGGCGATGCAGCCGACGCCTCTTCCGTCCCGTGACGGCGTGATCATCGAACAGCAGCGCACCGTGTGGTCGGGCCGATTTTCGGTTGACGAAGTCGCGTTCCGGCACCGCCGCTTCGACGGCGCCATGTCCGGCCTGCGCACTTGGGAACTGTTCCGCCGCGGCCGCGCGGCCGCGCTGCTGCCCTACGATCCCTGGACCGACCAGGTGGTCCTGATCGAGCAATTCCGCTTGCCGGCGCTCGCCGCCGGCGTCGACCCGGTCATGGTCGAGATCCCGGCCGGGCTGTGCGACGGCGGCGAGGCGCCCGAAACCACGGCCCGCCGCGAAGCCGAGGAGGAGATGGGGCTCGCGGCCGACCTCGTGCTGCCGATGCTCGACGTTGTGCTCACGGCGGGCGGCAGCGACGAGCGGTGCGCGATCATGGCCGGCCGGGTCCGCGCGCCGGCGGTGGGGGCGGACGGTATCGTCGGCAGCGCCGAACTCGCCGCCGAGCAGGAAGATATCAGAGTGCGGGTGCTGTCCGCGACCGAGGCCATCGAGAACGCGGCCGACGGGCGCTACGCCAATTCCGTCACCGCCTTGGCGCTGCTTTGGCTCGGCGCCCGGCGCGATCGGCTCCGGGCGGAGTGGCTGGCATGACCGAGCGCCTGTTCCTCGACGACCCGACCCTGCAGCAGGCCCAGGCGACCGTGGTCTCGGTCGAACCGGACGGCGTCGTGCTCGACCGCTCGCCGTTCTACGCCCGGGCCGGCGGCCAACCCGGCGACTCCGGGCGCCTCGAGTGGGAGGGCGGGTCGATGCCGGTGGTCGAAGCGCGCAAGGGCGAGGGCGAGGCGATCCTGCACGCCGCCGCGCCCGACGCCGCGCTGCCCCTGCCCGGCACCGCCGTCGACGCCGTGATCGACTGGGCGCGCCGGCTTGCCCATATGCGGATGCACACCGCGCTCCATTTGTTGTGCAGCCTGCTGCCGGGCGTCGCGGTGACCGGCGGGCAGATCGGCGCCGACCGCTCCCGCCTCGACGTCGATCTGCCGGCCGCGCCCGACAAGGCCGCACTCGAGGCGGGGTTCGCCGCGCTCGTTGCCGCCGATCACCCCGTCGTCACTGAGTGGGTCGACGCGAGCGTGCTCGACAGCAACCCGGGCCTGGTGCGGACGCTTTCGGTGCAGCCGCCGCGCGGCAGCGGCCGGCTGCGCCTGGTGCGGATCGGCAGCGGCGAGACCCCGGTCGACCTGCAGCCCTGCGGCGGCACCCACGTTGCCCGCACCGGGCTGATCGGCCGGGTCGTTGTGTTGAAGATCGAGAACAAGGGCCGGCAGAACCGCCGCATCGCGATCGGCTTGGAGGGGTGATGGAACCGCTGGTCTCGACCGATTGGCTGGCCCGCGAACTCGGCGCGACTGACCTCGTCGTGTTCGACGCGACCAAGTACCTGCCGAACGAGCACCGGGACGGCGCCGCGCTGTTTGCCGAGCAGCACATCCCGGGTGCCCGGTTCTTCGACATCGATGTGGTCGCCGACCCCGACACAACCCTGCCGCACATGGTTCCGAGCTCCGGACGGTTCGAGCGGCTGATGGGCGCGCTCGGCGTGTCGAACGCCAGCCGCGTCGTGTTCTACGACCAGAAAGGCATCGCCAGCTCCGCCCGCGGCTGGTGGCTGATGGGCTTGTTCGGGCACGACGCAGCGGCGGTGCTGGACGGCGGCCTGCCGAAATGGCTCGCCGAGCACCGCCCGGTCCAAGCCGGCGAGCCTGAACCCCCGTCGCCCGCCCGCTTCACCGCCTCGTTCCGCGCCGGCCGCCTGCGCGGCCTCGGTGACATGATCGCGCCGGATCCCGGCCGGGTCGTGCTGGACGCCCGCCCGGCCGGACGCTTCACCGGCGCCGCCCCGGAGCCGCGGCCGGGCCTGCCATCCGGCCATATGCCCGGCAGCCGCAACGTCCCGAGCACGTCGCTGCTCAACCCAGACGGCACGATGCTGCCGCCCGAGCGGCTGCGGGCGATTTTCGCCGAACAGGGCGCCGACGGCAGCAAACCGGTCGTCACCAGCTGCGGCACCGGCGTCACCGCGACCATCCTGACGCTCGGGATGCTGCGCGCCGGGCTGCCGATGGGGGCCGTGTACGACGGGTCCTGGACCGAATGGGCCGGGCGGCCCGACACCGTGAAGGAGACCAGCTGATGCCCGACGACCATAGCACACGCCGCGGCCACGGCCTGGCCACCCGGCTGTCGCATGCCGGCCGGGCGGGCACCAAGGTGCGCGGCTTCGTCAACCCGCCGGTGCATCGCGGCTCGACCATGCTGCACCTCGACATCGCCGACCGGTTGGCCCGCAGCAAGATGCGGCTCGAGCAGGGCCTCGCCTATGGCACCCAGGGCAACGCCACCCACCACGCGCTGGAAGACGTCGTCGCCGAAATCGAGGGCGGGACGCGCTGTCAGATCGTCTCGACCGGTCTCGCCGCGGTCACGGTGCCGCTGCTGTGCTTTCTGGGCGCCGGCGACCACTGCCTGATGCCCGACAGCGTCTACGGCCCGGCGCGCAGCTTCGCGACCGGCATGCTGCGGCGGCTCGGCATCGAGACCACGTTCTACGACCCGGCGATCGACGCCGAGGACGTCGGCGCGATGTTCCGGCCCAACACCAAGGTGCTCTATCTCGAGAGCCCTGGCAGCCACACCTTCGAGGTCCAGGACGTCCCCGGCCTGGCAGCGGTCGCGCACGAGAACGGCGCCAAGGTGCTGATGGACAACACTTGGGGCATCCATTTCTTCCAGCCGTTCCGCCACGGCGTCGACGTGTCGATGCAGGCGCTGACGAAGTACGTCGTGGGTCATTCGGACGTGCTGCTCGGCAGCATCACCACCAACACCCCGGCCGATTGGCAGATCGTGCGCGAAGGCAGCCTGCAGCTTGGCCAATATGCGAGCCCCGACGATTGCTGGCTCGCCTTGCGCGGGGCGCGGACCATGGCGGTGCGGCTGGAGCGGCAGATGAAGTCGGGGCTCGAGGTCGCGGCGTGGTTCGCCGGGCGGCCGGAGGTCGCGCAGGTGCTGCATCCGGCGCTGCCGGGTGCGCCGGGCCACGAGTTGTGGAAGCGGGATTTCACCGGGGCGTGCAGCCTGTTCGGCGTGGTGTTCGAGGCCGACGTCACCGCCGAGGCGACGCATCGCATGATCGACAGCCTGCAGCTGTTCGGCATCGGCGCGAGCTGGGGCGGCTATGAAAGCCTGGCGCTGCCGACCACCGGCGCCATCACCCGCACGGCCGGCTCCGGCCAGTTCGACGGCCCGGCGTGCCGCTTCCACATCGGTCTCGAGGACCCGGCCGACCTGATCGCCGACCTCGAGCAAGCATTCGCGGCCTTGCGCGACTGATCAGCCGGCCGGCGCGAGCACCTGCATCGCCGCCGGCGTCAGCGCGTCGGCGCCGAACGGGTTGACGATCCTGACCCCGGCGACGACCGCGCCGTCGGCCATGTCCTCGGACAAGATCGCGCCGCAGCCACCCTCGGCGGCGGTGCACAGCAGCAGGGCATCCCAGTACGACGCCTGCTTCGCGCCGGCGAGGTCGAGCGCCTGGCGTGTTGCAGCGCCGGAGTGCGATAGGCAGGGAAACAGGTCCAGCCAAGCCCGCGCCAACCCGGCCGCCACGCCGGCCTGGAGATGGCCCTTGCGGGTCACGACGGCGTAGAACTCCGATACCGCTTGAAGGGTCAGGTGGCACCGGCCGACAGCGGCCAGCCGGATCGCTTCCTGGGCGATGCCCTGCTTGGCGCCGGCCGTCCGGTCGATGCTGTAGACGAGGATGTTGGTGTCGAGCGTGAACCGCTCACCGCTCATGCAGGGCGTCCCGGTCGAGCCGCCCGGCGCCGATCTCCCACCCGCCCTGCTGCCACGCCGAAGCCAGGCGACCCAACGCCGCTTCCTGCACCGCCGTCAATGCGCTCGCGCCCGCCACCGGCACCAGCTTCGCCACCGGCACCCCGTTGCGGGTGATGACGAACTCCTCGCCCCCCTGCACCGCACGGACGCATTGGGAGAAGGTCTGGTTGGCTTCGCGGAGGGTCAGGGTCGTGGTCATGCCGGGTATGTAGCACGCTACGGTGCTACCTTCAAGGGAGCTTGTGGGTTGGCGCTGCAGGATAGGTTTGGCGCGGTGGCCGATCTATGTCTGACTGAACCGCCCTGGTCCAAGGTCCAACCATGTCCGACACCGCCCGCTTCGACGCGCCTGCCCCCCTCGACGAGATCCGCTTCGACGCGCACGGGCTCGTTCCCGCCATCGCTCAGCAGCATGATACCGGCGAGGTGCTGATGCTGGCCTGGATGAGCCGCGAGTTCGATTGCCGAGACGCTGGCCAGCGGCCGGGTCTGTTATTGGAGCCGCAGCCGCGAAGCGTTGTGGCGTAAGGGCGAGACCAGCGGGCAGGTGCAGACCCTCGTGGAGTTGCGGGTCGATTGCGACGCCGACACGCTGCTGCTGCTGGTCGACCAGACCGGCGTCGCCTGCCACACCGGGCGGCGATCCTGCTTCTACCGCGCCGTGCAGGACGGCGAGCTGGTGACGATTGCCGACCCGATGGTCACGCCGGACGAGCTGTATGGCTGAACCGGTCCCCCTGGTCGTCATCACCGGCTTCCTCGGCGCCGGCAAGTCCACCCTGCTGAACCACCTGCTGCGCCAGCCGGAACTGGCCGGCGCCGCGGTCCTGGTCAACGAGTTCGGCGAAATCGGGCTCGATCACCTCCTGGTCGAGCGGCTGGACGAAACCACCGTGCTGCTGAACGCCGGCTGCTTGTGCTGCACCGTGCGCGGCGACCTCGTGCGCGCGCTCCGCGACCTCGAGCCGCGTATCGCGGCCGGAGAGGTGCGCCGGGTGGTGGTGGAAACGACCGGCCTCGCCGACCCGGCGCCGATCCTGCAGACGCTGATGGGCGACGCCTTCGCTGCGACGCGGTTCCGGCTCGACGGGGTCGTGACCGTGGTGGACGCGGTGCACGCGATGGACCAACTCGACCGGCAGGTCGAGGCCGCCAAGCAGGTCGCGGTGGCCGACCGGCTGGTGCTGACCAAGACCGACCTCGCCGACCCGGCGCCGGTGCGAGCGCGCTTGGCCGCACTCAACCCCGGCGCGCCGATCCTGGTGGCCGATCACGGCCGCCTCGACCCCGCGCTGCTGCTGGAGGCCGGCTTCGACCCGGCGTCGCGCTCGGCCGACGTGCGGGCGTGGCTCGCGGTGGACGCCTATGCCGGCCATCACCACCACCATCACGACCCCAACCGCCACGACGCCGCCATCCGGGCGTTCTGCATGACGTTCGACCAACCGCTGCATTGGGACGGCGTCGGCACCTGGCTCGAGATGCTGATCTCGACCCAGGGCGAGAAGCTGCTGCGGGTTAAGGGGATCCTGAACCTGCACGGCCAAGACCGCCCGGTGGTGATCCACGGCGTGCAGCACCTGCTCCACCCGCCCTCGCTGCTTGCCGCCTGGCCCGACGGCGACCCGCGCAGCAGCCGGATCGTCATGATCGTGCGCGACCTCGACCCGGCCGTGATCGAGCGCGGGCTGCGAGCGTTCGAGGACGCAGCCGCTTAGCCCCGCTCGTCCCCTATCGGCTGACGCCGGGCAGCGGCGTGACGTTGACCGCGGCCGACACCGGCGCCCAGCCGTAAAGGTGCGGAAACGGATCATGGCCCGGCTCGCTGCGCTCCCAGCGCACGTCCAATCCCTTCGGGTCGAGCTCCACCATCACTAGCCCGCTGCGGCCGGCAAAATGCTTCTGCAGCACGAACGGCAGCTGCGCCAGCGTGCAGAGATGCAGGAACGGCTCCGCCGAGAGACCACCCGCCTTGCACGTCGCGTCCCATTCCGCGGGGGTGGTGACGTGCAGAACCTTGCCAACAGCCGTATCCATCGCGGTTGCTCCCTTGGCGTCGCCCCCCTATGCAGCCGGCCATGACGCCACGCAAGCAATGCCGCTCGATCCCGGGCCGCTGATCTACGTCGTGGCCGGAGAGGCCAGCGGCGACGTGCTCGGCGCCCGCCTGATGGCGGCGATCCGGGCGATCCGGCCGGACGCCCGCTTCGCCGGCGTCGGCGGCGCGCGCATGGCCGAACAGGGGCTCGAGACCCTGTTCCCGATGGCCGACCTCGCGGTCATGGGCATCGTCGAGGTGATCCCGCGCATTCGGCTGCTGAAGCGTCGCCTAGCCGAGGTCGAGGCCGATATCCGCCGCCGCGAGCCGGATATCGTCGTCACCGTGGACAGCCCCGGCTTCATGCACCGCATCCTCGACATGGACGCGGCCCGGGCGACGCGGCGGGTGCACTACGTGGCGCCGCAGGTGTGGGCCTGGCGCGCGCATCGGGTGAAGCACTACCCGGGCCTGTGGGACAAGCTGCTGTGCCTGCTGCCGTTCGAGCCGGCGTGGTTCGCGCAGCACGGGCTGGAGGGCACGTTCGTCGGCCACCCCGTGCTCGAGAGCGGCGCCGACCGCGGCGATGGCGCCCGCTTCCGCGCCGCGCACGGCATTGCGGCGGAGGCGCCGGTGCTGGTGCTGATGCCGGGCTCGCGCCGTTCCGAGGTGCCTCGGCTGCTGCCGGTGTTCGGCCGCACGCTGGCGATCCTGGCGCGCGAAGCGCCGGGTCTGCGCCCGGTGCTGCCGGTCTCGGCGGTGGTAGAGGCCACGGTGCGGCGCGCCGCCGCGTCCTGGCCGATCGCGCCGATCGTCGTCACCTCGGTGGCGGAGAAGCACGACGCCTACGCGGCGGCCGGCGCCGCATTGACCAAGTCCGGCACCTCGACGCTGGAATTGGCGCTGGCCGGGGTGCCGATGGCGGTCACCTACCGCGTCAACCCGCTCAGCGCGGCGATGGCGCGGCGCCTGATCCAGGTGCCGCACGTCGCCATGGTGAACCTGCTGGCCAAGCGCCTGCTGGTGCCAGAACTGCTGCAGGAGGAGTGCAACCCGCGCCGCCTGGCCGAGACGGTGCTGCGGCTGTTGCGCGACGCCGACGCCGCGGCGGCGCAGCGGGCTGGCTTCGCCGAGGTGATCGCGGCGCTGCAGCCCGACCATGGGCCGCCCTCGCACGCCGCCGCGCGCGAGGTGATCACGATGCTGGAAACGGCAAAACCGGGCGAAGGCGCAGCGGCGGGCCCGAAGCGAAAGCCCTGGTTCCGGTAGCGGCCCGCTACTCCTCCGGCTCGGTCGTGAACAGCAGCGGGTAGCCCTGTTTCCGCCCGGCGTCGGTGGCGCTGGTCGCCTTCGCCTCGGCGACGTCCTTGGTGAACACCGCGACCACGCAGACGCCGCGCTGGTGGGCCGTCATCATCACCCGGCGCGCCTGCTCCTCGCCCATGCGGAACTCCGCCTTCAAGACCCGGGTCACGAACTCGCGCGGCGTGAAGTCGTCGTTGACCAGGATGACCTTGTGCAAGCGGGGCCGCTCGACCTTGATCTCGAGCTGCACCCGTGGCGGCGTCGTCGTCGTGTTGTCGTGCATCGCGGCCATCCGTCGGTTTACCGCAGCCATAGGTATTCGCGGCGAAGCCCGGGACAAGCCTCCGGTCCCATTCGAACGGCCAGCGTTCGAATGTTCGGCGCCGGGCCGCGAATAAACCGCCACCTGCTCCGGTCTTGTTCGGGCAACCCACCGGACGGAGCAGTTCCATGACCGATCACCGAGACGATCCCGCCAACGAGGGCCGGCGCCACGCGCTGGAATGCATGCTGTGGGCCGGGGCCGGCGTGCTCTGGACCGTCGCCGGCGGCGTGCCGCGTTCGAGCCTGATCGCCGCTGCTGCCGCCGCCGAGCCCGCCGCTACGGCCGCGGTGACGCCTGCCGCCGGCCTGCGCTTCGTGCAGATCAGCGACAGCCATATCGGCTTCAAGAACCCGCCCAACGCCGACACGCCGGGCACGCTGCAAGCGGCGATGGACCTCGTCCGTGCCCAATCGTCCGGCGCCGCCACGGTGCTGCACACCGGCGACGTCAGCCACCTGTCAAAGCCGGCGGAATTCGACACCGCGCAGCAAATCATCGAGGCGGGCGGCCTCGACGTGCACTACGTGCCCGGCGAGCACGACGTTCTGGTGGATGACGGCCGCACCTTCTTCGACCGCTTCACCAAGGGCGCCGAGCGCGGCTGGTACAGCTGGGACCAGGGAGGGGTCCACTTCATCGGCTTGAACAACGTGCAGAACCTCAAGGCGGGCGGCCTCGGCAATCTCGGCGCCGAGCAGCTCGACTGGCTCGGCCGCGACCTGGCCGGGCGGGCCGCCAGCCAGCCGATCGTCGTGTTCTCGCACATCCCGCTATGGACCGTGAGCGAGACCTGGGGGTGGGGCACGGAGGACGGCGCGCAAGCATTGTCGCTGCTGCGCCGGTTCGGCTCGGTGACGGTGCTGAACGGGCACATCCACCAGGTGATGCAGAAGGTCGAGGGCACGCTCGCCTTCCACGCCGCCCGCTCCACCGCTTTCCCGCAGCCGGCGCCCGGCACGGCGCCGTCGCCGGGGCCGATCAAGGACGTGCCCCCGGGCCGCCTCCGTTCGCTGCTGGGCGTGCGGCAGGTCGCCTTCGTGCCGGGCCAGGCGACGCTGGCGGTCATCGACACGCCGCTCGGGGCCTGAGCCGGTGCCGACGTTCACACGCCGGCTGCTGCTGGGGGCGGGCCTGCTGGGGCTGGCCGCAGCACTGCCGGCGCCCGACAGCGAGGAAGCCCCCGAGATCACGGCCGAGATCACGATCGACAACTTCACCTTCTCGCCGGCCGAGCTGGACGTGCCGGCCGGCACCCGGGTCACCTGGATCAACCGCGACGACATCCCGCACACGATCGTGGACGGGGCCGACCCGCGCCGGATGCGATCCGAGCCGCTCGACACCGACGACCGCTTCGCCTTCACCTACACCACCCCGGGCACCTATCGATATTTCTGCTCGCTGCATCCGCACATGCAGGGCACGGTGGTCGTGCGATGACGCGGTAGGTCCGGCACCATGCGATGGCAGCCCCGGGCGAGGCAGGAGCGTGCGATGGCCGGAGCGCCGCCGGTGGAGTTCGGCCAGGCCGTCCTGCCGCACCTCGACGCCGCCTACAACCTGGCCCGCTGGCTGGTGCGCGACCCGACGCTGGCCGAGGACGTGGTGCAGGACGCGGCGGTCCGCGCCCTGGGCTACTTCTCGTCGTTCCACGGCGGCGACGCCCGGGCCTGGCTGCTGCGGATCGTGCGCAACGTCGCCTATGACACCCTCGCCGGCGGCCGCCGCACCGTCGCCGGCGAGCCCGGCCCCGAACTGCCCGACCCGGCGCCGGATCCGGAGGCGGTGCTGGCCCGGCAGCAAGGCGAGGCGCAGCTCGCCCGGATCCTGTCCGACTTGCAGCCGGAACTGCGCGAGTGCCTGGTGCTGAAGGAGCTGGAAGGATTGTCTTACAAGGAGATCGCTTCCGTGACCGGCGTGCCGATCGGGACCGTGATGTCGCGCCTGTGGCGGGCACGCCAGGCATTGGCGAATGGTGCGCTCGACCGGAGCGCGACCCAATGAGCGAGGAGGCATGTGCCGAGATGCGGCTGCTGGTGCAGGCCGACCTGGACGGCGAGTTGTCGCCGGCCGAGGCGGCGCGCGTCGCCGCGCATCTCGACCGTTGCGCCGGCTGCGCCGCAGTGCAGGCGGAGCTGATGGGCCAATCGGCGCGGATCGCTGAGGAGGTGCCGCGGTATCGGGCGCCTGACCATCTCCGCCGAGCGCTCGAAGCGCGGTTCGCCCCCGTACCTGCGGCCGTGGCTGTGGCCGCATCCGTGGCCGCGCCTGTCGCTGCTCCCACGGCCGCTGCCGTTTCTGGCCCGCCGCGGCGGCTCGCAAGGCGGTGGCGCCCGGCGCTCGGGGCCAGCGGGCTGGCGCTCGCCGCCTCACTGGCCCTGGCGTTGTGGCCGAGTCCGGACCGGATGCCGGACGCCGTCGTATCGAGCCACATCCGCGCCCTGCAGCCCGGCCACCTGCTCGACGTGCCGTCCACGGACCAGCACACGGTCAAGCCCTGGTTCGACGGCCGGCTCGATTACGCGCCGCCGGTGCGCGACCTCGCAGCGCACGGCTTCCCGCTGCAGGGCGGCCGGCTCGACGTACTGGCCGGGCGCCCGGTGGCCGCGCTGGTCTACGGACGCAGGCAACACGAGATCAATCTCTACGTTCTGCCCGGCCCCGGTGCGGCAGGCGGCACCGGCACCATCAACGGCTACAACTTCATCGATTGGAGCGAGAACGGGATGCGCTTCTGGGCGGTCTCCGACGTATCCGCGAAGGAACTCGCCGAGTTCGTCCGGCTGTGGCGGGAGGCGACCTAGGACGGACGTCAGGCTAGAGCAACATCCGACCGAACCGGATCAGCTCGGGAGTGGTTTAGCGCTTCGGCTCGCCGATCGGCGCGACCTCGTCGGTGACGCCGGCCAGAACCTCGGCCACGTGGCGCACCCGCACGGCATGGCCTTGGCGCGACAGGCGGCCGGCCATGTTCAACAAGCAGCCGAGATCCCCGGCCAGCAGCGTGTCGGCGCCGGACGCGACGATGTCGGCCGTTTTGTCCGACACCATCCGGGTCGAGATCTCCGGGTACTTGACGCAGAACGTGCCGCCGAAGCCGCAGCACACGTCCGGCTCCGCCATTTCGACCAGCTCGAGCCCGGCCACGCTGCGCAGCAAGTCCCGCGGCTGCTGCTTGATGCCGAGCTCGCGAAGGCCGGAACAGCTGTCGTGATAGGTGGCGCGGCCCGCATAGGCGGCCTGGACCGCCTCCACGCCCATCACGTCGGCCAGGAACTGCACCAACTCGAACGTCTTGGCGCCCAAGGCCTCGGCCCGCGCGCGCAGATTGGGGTCGTCTTCGAACAGCGCGGGGAAGTGATGCGCGATCATGCCGCCGCACGATCCCGACGGCACCACGACGTAGTCGAACCCGCCGAACGCATCGAGGACGCCGCGCGCCAGGTCCTGCGCCGTGCGCCGGTCGCCGCTGTTATACGCGGGCTGGCCGCAGCAGGTCTGCGCCCGCGGTACCTCGACGTCGCAGCCGGCTTGCTCGAGCAGCTTGATGGCGGCGAACCCGACCGACGGCCGATGTAGGTCGACAAGGCAGGTGACGAACAGGGCGACGCGCGGGCGGGTGGCAAGCATCGGACGGGTATAGGACCACGCCGCCGCTTGGGCCAGCCGTGCCCGGCTCAGACCACCAGCCCCTCCGCCAGACGGGACTCGGCCGTGGCGACGTAGTCCGGATCGACCTCGATGCCCAGTGCGGTGCATCCTTCCTCGACCGCCGCCACCAAGGTGGTGCCGGCGCCGCAGAACGGGTCGAGCACGACGGCTCCAGGCTTGCCATGCAGGCGGATGCACCACCGCGGCAGGTCGAGCGGGAAGGTGCCCGGATGATCGAACTTCTGCGCCTTGCTGCGGACCGTCTCGTAAGGAATGAACCACGTGTCGCCGCGGCAGCGCAGGTCCTGCGCATGGCCGCGCCGGGCAATGTTGCTTTTGTCCTTGAACGGCACCCCGATCCGCAGCCGGTCGAGCCGGACGCTCCCGGTGTGCGTCAGGTGGAAGATGTGCTCGTGGTTGCGATGGAGGAAGCGCTCGCCCGGCACCGGCTTGAAATGGCCGACGCTGTCGGTGCCGACGGCGATCGACTTCACCCAGGCGATGTGGTTCTGCAACGCAAACAGCGGCCGCAGCCGGACCATCAGTTCGAACGGCAGCCAAGGCTGGGTCGAGGAGCCCGCGACGTTCAGGAAGAACGATCCGTTCGGCTTCAGCACCCGGCGCAGCGCCGCCGCAACCCGGACCATCCAGTCCAAGTACTCCGCCTCCTCGCGGTTGTCGCCGTACAGGGTGTAAGCGATCCCGAGATTATACGGCGGCGAGGTCACGATGACGTCCACCGACGCCTCCGGCAGCGTTGCCAAGACGTCGAGGCAATCGCCCAGATGGACCCGGTAGGTCCCCCAAATCATGGCTGGATCAGCCCGAGCGGGCGGCCGACAAACGCCAGGCCGGATCTCCTTGCGACAGGTCGCGGGTGAAGGTCCAGATGTCGGTGATCTCGGCCACCGCATCGGCGCCCGCCACCGGACGCCCGTCGCGCCCCAGCGTTTCCGCGACCTGGTCGGATACGAAGCGGACGGTGATGTCGGCGCGGGTGCCTTCGAGCGTGGCCGACTCGATGCTGGCGCGCTCGATGCTGCGCACCTCGCTGCGCTGCGTTTCGCCGGCCGCCTCGCGCGCGGCGATCGCCGTCTCGAAATTGCGGTAGGTCTCGTCGGCAAGCAAGTTGCGCAGTTGCACGCGGTCGCCGGCGGCAAATGCGCCAACGATCAAGCGGAACGCCGCCTCGGCGCCTTGCAGGAAGCGTTGCGGGTCGAAGCTGCGATCCACGCCGCGCATGCGCAGCAGCGTGGCGCCGACCTCGCTGGACGGATCGGGCAGCGCGCGCTGCGGCTGGGCCGGTTCCGCGGCGGCGTCGATCACCGGGCCGGGTCGTCCGAGGCCGGGCACCGTCACCGGACCGCTCGACCGCTCCGCCTGCGACGGCCGCTCGAACCCCGTTCGCCGGCCCAGGATGCCGCGCAGCCGCAACACGAGAAAGGCCGCGATCATGCCGAACAGCAAGAGGTCGAGGGGAAAACCGGCGCCCATGGGACAATCCTTCGAACGTGGCTTCACACATAGGCGGGACCAGGCTGGGAAACAACGAAGGCCCAGTGATCACGTCGCCGCTTTTACTGTTGCCTTGCCCCGGTGATCACGCCCGATTAATCCGCAGTCATGATCCTCCTGCGGCACGGTCAAAGCGAATTCAACCTCCACTTCACCCGGCACCGGGTGGATCCGGGCATCCCGGATCCCAAGCTGACCCCGCTCGGCCACGACCAGGCCGCCGCCGCGGCCGAAGCGCTGGCGTCGGAGGGGCTGCGCCGCATCCTCGCCTCGCCCTACACCCGCGCGCTGCAGACGGCGGCGCCGATCGCCCGGCGGCTGGGCCTGCCCGTGCGCGTGAACCCGGTGGTACGGGAGCGCTACGCCTTCACCTGCGACGTCGGCAGCCGGCGCCGCGACCTGGCCGCAGCCTGGCCCGAGCACGATTTCTCCGGCATCGACGAGATCTGGTGGCCGCAGGTCGAGGAGCCCGCCGACCAGGTGCTGGCCCGCGCGGCGTTGTTCCGGGCCGAGATGTCCGCCCTGCCCGACTGGTCCGACACGCTGGTGGTCTGCCATTGGGGCTTCATCATGTCGCTGACCGGCCGCTCGGTCGGCAACGGCGAGTGGCTCCGCTTCGACCCGACCGCGCCGGCGCCGGCCGAGATCCCCTGGCGCCATCACTGACGCGGCGGCGGCGTCAGCTCGCGCAGCAGCCGCTCGGCCTCCTTGCGTTCGGAAAACGGCTGGCGGCTCTGCAATGAGGCCTGCAGGATCGGCGCCGCCTCGGCCGCTCGCCCGCCGGCACGCAGCGCCGCCGCCCAATGGTATTGCACCGCCGGGTCGGACGGGCGTGCCGATCCGGCCTGCTGCAGCAGCGGCAGCGCGGCCGCCGCCTCACCCTCGCCGAGCAGGATCCAGCCGAGCGTGTCGGCCGAATCCGGACCGGGCGCTTTCAGGTAGGCGCGCTGCGCCATCTCCCGCGCCCGCTTGTCGCCACGCAGCTGGTAGGTCCAGGCGAGGTTATTCAGGGCCGCCGGATGATCCGGCAGCATCGCCAGCAGCGCCACGAGCCGTGCCTGGCCCTCGGCCAATCGATTGGCGCGCAAGTCGAGCTTCGCCAGGTCCGCAAGCACCGCGGGCGTGTTCGGCGCCGTTTTCAGCCATTGGCGCAGCAGCCGCGCCGCCTCCTCATCCTGGCCGGACGCCGACAACGCCGCCGCCGCGCGCAGCAGCGGCGGCACGTCTGGCGCGGCGGCATACTCGTCGAGGAAGGCGCGCGCGGCGGCGTTGAAGCGGCGCGCCCGCATCAGCGCATCGCCCTTCAGCAAGGTCGCGAACGGCCGGTGCTCCGGTCCCGCCCGCAGCGATTCGGCCAGGAGCAGGCCGGCGTCCAAGCCCTTGGTCTGCGCTTCGAGCTCCACCAGCGTCGACATGAAGCGGAAATTGCCCGGCGCCCGAGCCAACCCTTCCTGCAATTCGCGCCGCGCCGCGTCGTAGTCGCGGTCACGCAGCAGGACGTCGATCAGCCCGGTCCGGTCGACCACGTCGTCCGGCATCACCAGCAACACCGCGCGGAAGCTCGCCTTGGCGTCCTGGATCATCCCCGCTTGCGCTTGGGCCCGCGCCAACGACGCGAGCAGCAACGGCGGCAGCGGGCCCTCGCTGCGCACTTCGGCCAGCATGTCCACCGCCCGCTTCGGCTGCTCCGACAGCACCAGCACGTCGGCCAGCGCCGCCGTGAACCCGGCCCGGCGCGGATCGGCCGCATGCGCCGCGGCCAGCACCGCCACCGCGCGGTCCGTCTGCCGGTCCTGCATCAGCAGCGGCAGGTAGCTGTTCAGGGTGGCGACGTGGCCCGGGTCCTGGCCCAGCACCTCGTCCATTATCGCCATGCCCTCGTCACGGCGGCCCTGCAGGACGAGCACGCGTGCCCCGTCGAGCTTGGCTGCCAGCGACGCCGGGAAGCGACGCAGCGTGTCGGCGAACGCGGCCCGCGCGGCCTCGAGGTTTTGCCGGCGCACCTCGATCATGCCGGACAGGATGCCGACCGCCTGACTCTCGCCGGCGCGCGCCCGCAGCACGGCCAGCGCCGCACTCGCCTTGTCGAGGTCGCCCTCGCCGATTGCGGCCGACACCAGCGCCTCGGCCGGCGCCGGCTGGGCGGGAGCGATCTCGACCGAGCGGGCGAGCGTTCCGGTCGCGGCGGCGACGCGGCCGGCCTGGATCTGCGCCAAGCCGAGATGGGTCAGGATGGTGCCGTCGCCGGGCGACGCGGCCGCCGCGCGTTCGAACGCGTTCAGCGCCGCCGGCGTGTTGCCCACGTTGCCGTATACGCTGCCCAGCAGGTCGAGCATCTCGGCGTCGGCCAGCCCGGCTTCCGCGGCGCGCTCGAGGATCGGGATCGCGTGGGCCGAGGCGCGAGCGGCGATGTCGGACCGCGCCACCTGCTTGATGCCGTCGGGGTCGCCGGGGACGAGCGTGTTGTAGCGGCGGGCGTAGTCGACCGCCGTCTCGACCCGGCCGAGATTGGCCGCGACCAGCGCCTTGTAATAGAGCGCCTGCGGAAACCGGCCGAGTACGCCGTCGAGCTTTTCCAGCTCCACCGCCGCGTCCTGGTAGTTGCCTCGGCGAGCAAACAGGACGGCGTTCAAGTAGACGGCCTCGATAAAGCGGGGCTGCAGGTCCAGCACCGCATCCACGTCGGCCTGCGCCGCGTCGTCCTGCTTGGCATACAGCAGCTCGGTCGCATGGCGGATGCGCGCCATCGCCGAGAACGGGGCCGAGCGCACCGCCCGCGCCGCAAGGTCGAGTGCGGCCGCGTGGTCGTCGCGTGCGGTCACGATCTGCTGCTTCATCAGCAGCGCGTCGATCTGCGCCGGGTCGCGCCGCAGCACCGAGTCCACCTGCGCCTCGGTTTCGGCGTAGTCCCCGTTCGCCGCCGCCACCCGGGCGGCGATCAGCGCGACCTCGATCGCGTCGGGCGCCGCGCGCCGCGCCGCGGCCAGGCTGGCCGCCGCCGCCGCGGTGTCCTCGAGCCCGAGCTGCGCCACCGCGCGCATGAACAGGTTCTTGGCCGTGACCGCCGGCGTGGGCCCGGTCGGCGGCACCTGGCGCAGCGTCTCGTCGTATTGAGCTTGCGCCAGCAGGGCGTCGGCCAGCCGCAGGGTCACGGCCGAGCGCTCGGCGCCCAGGCCTCGGGCGGCCCGGAACTCCTTTTCGGCCGCGACCGGGTCGGCCAGCTTCATCTGCAGTTCCGCCAGGCGGAGGTGCAGGTCGGCGTCACGCGGCGCGGCATGCACGGCGGCGCGCAGCTCGACCCAGGCGGCGCGCAGGTCGCCAGCCGCTTCCAGCCGTTCCGCCATCCGGACCGGGTCGGTTCGTCCCTGCCAAAGGTAGACCCCGCCCCCCGCCAGTAACGCGAGCAGCGCCGCGGTCATGGCGCTGGCCCGCAGCAGCCGATGCCGCCGCGGGATCCAGGTCGGGCCGGCGTTCATGCCCGCGACTGCCGCGGCCGGGTCAGCCGATCCGCACCGGTGCCGCGGCCATGCGCCGGCGCGAGCGGCCCAACCAGGCGGCACCGAGCAAGCCGACGGCGACGACCGCGAGGCTCGACGGCTCCGGCGCCATCAGCACGACGCCGTCGAGGAGCGAGAACGGCGGCGTGCCCGACGGCGCGCCGGCGGCCAGGAACGAGAGCGTTTGGCTGGCCGAGGTCGGCACGAAGCTGAACAGCGCCTGCCGCCACGGGGTGAAGCCCTGGCTGGGGTTGCTCACCGTCTCGGTGTTGTAGGTCTGATTGCCGAACGTCACGCCCCACGATTCCGTGGTGGCCCCGGTGAAGCCGGTCTGCTGCCCGGCCGCCCACCAGAACGACAGCAG
The DNA here is from genome assembly GCA_963752225.1 of uncultured Alphaproteobacteria bacterium. GTDB lineage: Bacteria > Pseudomonadota > Alphaproteobacteria > Acetobacterales > Acetobacteraceae > JBBROS01. The sequence goes on from CAVVXS010000007.1 coordinate 1,606,711, forward strand.
GTAGGTGTAGCCGACCGTCAGCCCGCTGATGGTCTGCGTCAGCGCGCCCTGCTCGTAGGCACCGTCGCTGGCCAGGAAGTTGCCGCCGGTCGGGCTCGAGGCGACCAGGCCGTTGGCCGAACCGCTGTTGGGCCCCCACAGCTTGAGCGTGTTGTTGTATTCGGTGGAAACGGCGCCGGTGGTGTCGGCGGTGCCGGCATTGAACACGAACGAATAGCCGGCGCTGGCCCAGCCGGTCAGCGTGCCGCCAGTGGTCGTATGCGGTGAATTGAGCTGATACGACGCCGTGGGGGTCGCAGACGGGTTGCTGAACTGCTCGAAGTCGCCGTTGACGACCAGGTTGCCGGCGGCCCGCGCCGGCGTCGCGGCAATCGCCGCGGCCAGTGCCGCCAGCATCGCGGCCACCAGCGACGCCGCTGCCCTGGGCTGGTCTGCCGTGCCGAACCCCATTCCCGCACCTTCAACAACGCCGCAGCGGTGCTAACGCGAGGGGACAACCCGTCTCAAGTCAGGTTCCGTCAGCCTTTGTGCGTTCAGGCCGGGATCGATGCGGCGTAGGCGGCCAGCACCGCCTCGGGCGGCCCGTCGTCGCGCACCCGGCCCTGGTCCATCCAGATCACCCGCGTGCTCCAATCCTGGATCACCTCCGCACTGTGCGACGACAGCACCAGGATCTCGGCGCCCCGCACCATGTCCTCGAGCCGCACCTTTGCCTTCTCCATGAACGCGGCGTCGCCGGCCAGGAACCATTCGTCCATCAGCAGCACCTGCGGCCGGATCGCGGTGGCCAGCGCGAAGCCCAGCCGCACCACCATGCCCGAGCTATAGAACCGCAGCGGCAGATCGAGGAACTCCGCCAACTCGGCGAACGCCTGCACGTCCTCCTCGAGCCGCCGGATGGCGGGCTTGTCGAGGCCGTTCATCAACCCGCGCAGGACGATGTTCTCGCGCCCGGTCATCTCCGAGTTCATGCCGAGGTTGGGGTCCAGCAACGCGCCGATGCTGCCCTGGACATGCACCTCGCCCACCGCAGGCTCGTAGATGCCGGCCAGGGTGCGCAGCAGCGTCGTCTTGCCGGCGCCGTTATGGCCGATCAGGCCCAGGCGCTCGCCGCTTTGCACCCGTATGCTGACGCTGCGCAGCGCCTGCACGACGATGCGACGCCGGGCGTCCTCCTGCAGCCGGCCGCTGGCGACTGCGAACACGGTGCGTTTCAGGCTGCGGCTATTAGCGTGGTAGATCGGGAATTCCACGTCCACGCCCTTGATCTCGATCGACGCCATGGCGCTACACCCAGAACGCCAAGCGCCCGCGCACCCGCACGAAGACCACCCACGCCACCCCGATCAGCACCGCGCTGTAGCCCAGCGCCGAGGTCCACACGACCGCGTCGGGCAAGGCACCGAACAGCGGCGCGCGAACGATCTCCAGCAGGCTGAAGAACGGGTTGAGCGGCAGCAGCTCGCGCTGCATCCCGGCCAGCAGCTCGGGCTTCCAGATGATCGGGCTGATGAAGAAGGCGATCTGCATCAGGCTCGCGACGATCGGCGGGATGTCGCGGAACCGCGCGCACAGCGCCCCCAGCAGCAAACACGCCGCCATTCCGTCCAGCAGCCAGATCGCGAGGCCCGGCAACACGAACACGGCGCGCCAGCCGGGCCACACGTCGAACCAGGCGTAGACCGCAACGATCACCGCAACGTTGTGCAGCAGCACCAGCACGTTGCGCACCATCACCCGCGCCGCATACAGCGTGAACGGCATCCGCATCGCCCGGATCATGCCCTCGCCGGACAGGAAGCAGGTGCAGGCCTCGCTCACGACCCCGGCCAACGAGTTCCACAGCACCAGGGACAGCGCCAGGTAGGGCAGGTAGTCGTGCAGCTCCATCTTGAACAGCGCCGAGTACAAGATGCCCAGGGCGACCACCATGACCGCGGTCGAAAGCGTCAGCCAGAACGGCCCGAGCACCGAGCCGCGGTAGCGCAGCCGGATGTCGAACCAGCCGAGCGCCGCGGCCAGCCGCCACAGCTGCAGGGTTCCCGCCGCGTCGCCGATCGCCTGGGTCTGCCGGGCCCGCCAGGTCAGGTCGGAGTGCAGCCGGAGATCGCCGGCCGGCAGCGGAACGGTATCGGGAAGGGAGGCGCTCATGGGTCGCGCGGCAGTAGCCGATCCCCTCGAGCCCCGCAACACGGGGGCGTCCGTGTCACTGCAACGACACGGCGTCCGAGAATATGTCACGTCAGGGATGCGATGAAGATTGCTTCGAATCGCAAGCCAGGCTAGGGCGTTGAAGGAGGTTCCTCTCGGGGCGCCTGAGCGACGGGTTCCAACCGTTGTTACGTTGTGAACACGCCCGGCTGTGCCGAGGCGAGGCCCGGCGGGCTGCTCTGACGGAGGCCGCGTTTGACTCCCACTCGTGTCGCTCGCACTTCTCTGCCCTATGCCGCCGGCTGCATCGCCATCGCCGCCATGCTCGGCGGCTGCTCGAGCAGCCCGCGCGTCTCGGCGCAGCAGGAATCGACCCAATACCGCGCCCGCGCCGGCCGCACCTACGCGGCACCCGGCCCGTCCAGCGACCCGTGGGGGCCCTACATCTCCGAGGCCGCCGCCAAGTTCGACGTGCCCGAGCGTTGGGTGCGCGAAGTCATGCGCCAGGAGTCGGGCGGCAACCTCTACGGCCGCGGCGGCAGCCTGATCACGTCGGGCGCCGGCGCGATGGGCTTGATGCAGGTCATGCCGGCCACCTACGACGAGATCCGCGTCCGCTACCCCGAGCTCGGCGACGACCCCTACGACCCGCACAACAACATCCTCGCCGGCACCGCCTACATCCGCGAGATGTACGACATCTACGGGTCGCCGGGCTTCCTCGCCGCCTACAATGCCGGGCCGGGGCGGCTCGACGACTACCTGACCCGGAACCGCACCTTGCCCGAGGAAACCCGGCGCTACGTCGCCGCGATCGGGCCGCGTATCGCCGGGTCGGAGCCGCGCAACGGCTCGCCGGGTCAGCAGTACGCCATGAACGCGGTGCCGTTCAACATCCCCGACGGCAGCCGCTACTCCGGCAGCAGCCGTTACAGCGCGCCGCCCGCCGGTCCGGTGTTGGCCGCCTACCCCGATCCGGCGCCCATCGTGCTCACCCCGCCCCCGGCGCCGACGGCCGTCGCGCAGCAGTCGGCACCGGTGGTGTCGCAGCCGCTGCCGGCGCCGATGGCCGCCCCGGTGCAGACCGCCGCCCTGCCGCAGCCGCCGCAACCCGCGTCGCCCTATATCGTGCTGCGGCCGCAGCCGGTCGAAGTGGCCGAGGCGCCCGACCCGGAGCCCGTCCGCCCGCGCTTCGCCGAAAGCGCGCCCGCTTACTCGCCTGCGCCCGCTTACACTGCGACGCCCGCTTACACTGCGGCGCCCGTGCCGAGGCGGCGTGACGCGATGCAGTTCGCGCAACTGCCCGAACCGCCGCGGCCGGTGCCGAACAGCTACGCGCCGTCGCCCGGCGTCCGGGAGCCGGCCCGCTCGCCGCAGCAACTGGCCACCGCCGCGCTGGTTCCGGTCGCGCCACCGCGCTCGTCCTTCGCGCTCGTGACGCCGGCCAATGCCGAGCCGGTCGGCATCCGCCATAGCGGCCTCAACGTCGGCGGCTTCAGCGCCGGGGGCTGGGCGGTGCAGGTCGGCGCCTTCGCCAATCAGGGCATCGCCGCCGCCGCAACCACGGCGGCCCGCGACCAAGCCCGCGACACGCTGTCCGGCGCGCGCAGCAGCGTCACCCCGGTCCGCCAACTGCACGGCACCCTGTATCGCGCCCGCCTGACCGGCATGTCCCGCGACACCGCGGCCCAGGCTTGCGAGAAACTCAGCCGGGCGCACACGAGCTGCCTGGTGGTCAGCCCGGACGCCCAGTCCTAAGGCTTCACCCCAACCCGGGTAACGGCTGGCCCCGCTTTACTCCTGATCGGGCGCGCCGCGCAGGCGCTTGACCGTGCCGCGCTGCACCTTCTGCTCGACCCGCTTCTTGCGCGCGGACAGGCTCGGCTTGGTGGCGACACGCCGGGCCACCCGGACCGAGGCCGCGCGCAGGATCTCGACCACCCGCTCCAGCGCTTCCTGCCGGTTGCGGTCCTGCGAGCGGTGCCGCTGCGCCGTCAGCACCAGCACCCCGTCGGCCGTCACCCGCCCGCCGCTCAACCGCTCCACCCGCTGCCGCAGCGCTTCCGGCAACGAGCCGGGCCGCCGCAGGTCGAGCCGCACCTGCACCGCCGTGGACACCTTGTTGACGTTCTGCCCGCCCGGCCCGGAGGCGCGGATGAAACTCTCCTCGAGCTCGCGCGGGTCGAACGCGATGCCGGGGGCGATCGGGATCAACATGGGGCTATCGGTCCGTCCGCACCGGGCATGGTCGTGTCCACATCCCCCATGATAGCACGTTGCCGTCCGCGGCGGTGCGCGGCGCGCGTTCGAGAAAGGCATGCCATGGCGATCGATTGGACCCACGCCGGACCCACCGTGCTTGCGGCGTTCCTGGCGTCGCTCGTCGAGTTTGTCGAAGCGCTGACGGTCGTGCTCGCGGTCGGCGCCGTGCGTGGCTGGCGGGGCGCGCTCGGCGGCACCGGCCTCGCCTTGCTCGCCCTGATCGCCATCGTCGTCGTGCTCGGCCCGGCGCTGACCGGGATTCCGCTCGCCTGGGTGCAGGGGGTGCTGGGCGGATTGCTGCTGCTGTTCGGCATGCGCTGGCTGCGCAAGGCCATCCTGCGTTCGGCCGGGATCATCCCGCTGCATGACGAGGTCGCGGCCTATGCGCGCGAAACCGCGGCGTTGCGCGGCTTGGGCGGCGTCGGCGCGGGCTGGGACCGGGTCGCGGTCGGCACCGCGTTCAAGATCACCATGATCGAAGGGATCGAGGTCGTGTTCATCGTCGTCGCGATGGGCGCGGCCGGGACCGGCCTGCTGCTCCCGGCGAGCCTAGGCGCGGCAGCGGCCTTGCTGCTGGTGGTGGCGCTCGGGCTCGCGTTGCACCGTCCGGTGTCGATGATCCCGGAGAACCAGCTGAAGTTCGGGGTCGGCGTGCTGCTGTCCGCGTTCGGCACGTTCTGGGTCGGCGAGGCGATGGGCCTCCAATGGCCTGCCGGCGACTGGTCGCTGCTGGGCTTGACCGCGGGATTCCTGGCGACGGCGCTGCTGACGGCCGGTGCGTGCCGGCGGAGCGCGGCGTGAAGTGGCTCGCCACGGCGTGGTCCGAGTTCATCGGCCTGTTCGTCGACGATGCGCCGTTCGCCGCCGCCATCGCGGTGTGGCTCGCGGCGGCGTGGCTGGTGCTGCCGCGGCTCGAGCCCGGCGCGACGTGGCCGGCTGTTGCGCTGTTCGCCGGGCTCGCGCTGATCATTGCCGGAAGTGCGCTGCTCTACGCGCGGCGGCGCCGTTGACGTTGGGACGGGGTTGGGGCGGAAGGATTCGAACCTTCGAATGGCGGATTCAAAGTCCGCTGCCTTACCGCTTGGCGACGCCCCAGCACCGCCCTCCCCATACGCGCGCGACCGGGCTGTCGTAAAGGCTCAGCCGACGCAATCGCCGCCCCAGGCCCACCAGCCCGCCGGCGCCTCCGCCACGGCGCGGCGGGCGGCGGGGGCGTCCGGGAACAACGCAAAGCAGGTCGCACCCGATCCGCTCATCTGCGCCAACAGGCATCCGGGGCGCCGGCGCAGCCAGTCGAGCACGGCGCCGATCACCGGACACAGGGCAAGCGCCGGCGCTTGCAGGTCGTTGCCGAGTTGGCCAAGCGCGTCGGCCATCTCCGCGGCCGTGCGCCACCGGTCCGGCAGGCAGGCGGGCGGTGAGAACCCGGCCGTCCGAGCCCCGAACACTGCCGGCGTCGACACCGCGGCGCCGGGGTTCACGAGTGCGATCCCGAACGCGGGCAAGCCGGGTGCGGCCGCGAGCACCTCGCCGACGCCGCCCATCCGGGCCGGCTCCGACGCCAGGCACACCGGCACGTCCGCCCCCAGCCCCGCCGCCAACCCCGCCAGCACCGGCGCCGGCAACGCGACGCTCCACAGCCGCCGCAGCACGCGCAACGCCGCGGCCGCGTCGGCCGAGCCGCCGCCGATGCCGCTCGAAACCGGCAAGTTCTTTTCCAATCGCAGCGCCGCCCCCGCCGGCACGGCCGCCGCAGCCGCCAGCGCCCGCGCCGCACGCAGCACGAGATTGTCCGCCTCGGCCGCGAGCCCTGCCCCGAACGGCCCGTCCAGGGCAAGCGACAATCGATCCGCCGGCGTCGCCGACACGACGTCGCCAACCGCCGGGAACACCGCGAGGCTGTCGAGCAGGTGGTAGCCGTCGGGCCGCCGTCCCACGACTCGGAGAAACAGGTTGACCTTGGCCCGGCCCGGCTCCGCCAGCAGTTCCTGCCGCCGTTGTGGCACGGTCAGCGCAGGGTCGGGGCCGGCACCGACGCCTGGGACGAGCCCGGCCGCGCAGCCGCCGTCGGCAGCGAGGCGAGCTTCTGGTTGATCCGCTCGGCGTCGTCCGGGTCGGGCTTCAGCAGCAACGCCCGCCGCCACTGGAACTCGGCCTCGCGCCAGCGGCCCATCGCCGCCATGGCGTCGCCGAGATGGCCGTTGATCACGGCGTCCTCGGGTTGCAGCTCCACCGCCCGCTGCAGGTTCTTGAGCGCCCCGGGGGCATCGCCGGTGCGCAGGAGCACCCAGCCGAGGCTGTCGATGAACGAGCCGTCGTTCGGCCGCTGCTGCACCGCCCGCTCGATCATGTGCCGGGCTTGGTCGATGTGCTCGCCGCGCTCGGTCCAGGCATAGCCGAGGTAGTTGAGGACGTTCGGCTGCTCGGGCGCCAGCTCGAGCGCATATAGGAAGTCGCTTTCCGCCTTGGCCCAATTGCCCGCCCGCTCCTCGGCCACGCCGCGGTCGTAGAACAGGATCCAGTTGGACCGGCTCGGCGTGCCGACGCGCTCGATCGCGCGGTCATAGGTAGCGACCGCCTCGTTGAAGCGGCTGTTGCGGCGCAGGATGTCGCCGGCCTGGGCCAACGGTTCCGGGCGGTCCGGGTAATCCCGCGCCATCGCCTGCAGCATCCGCGCGGCCTCGTCCGAGTCGCCCACCGCATCCGTGAGCGATGCGCGGCGGAGCCGCACCATGGCGATCAGCGGGTCGTCCGAGCGCACCGCCGACAGCGTCTCGAGCGCGGCGCGCGGGCGCCGGGCGGCCTCCTGCGTGTCGGCCAGCAGCAGCCGGGCGGCGGTGAAATCGGGCCGCATCGTCAGCGCGAGCCGCAACAGGATCAGCGCCGTATCGGCTGCGTCCTGCTGCCGCAAGGTGGCACCCATCGCCAGGTAGGCCTCGGCGATCCCGTCGGTCGCGTTGCGCACCGGCCGGTTCGACACGTCCGCTTCCAACGCCAGCCGCGACATGCCGAGATCGCTGCCGCCGCCGCTGGCGATCTCGCGGACGATACGCTGCGCTTCGGTCATGTAGCCGCTACGGGCCTGCCAGCTTGCGAGCACCACGCCGAGCCGCAGGTTGATGCCGCCGTACTCGGTCTGGGCGATCTTGTAGAGCCGGGCGGCGTCCGCGGTCTGGCCGCCGAGGTCGGCGATCATCGCCGAATGCAGCGCCATCACCCCGCGCAGCCGGCCAGCCTCCACGAATGGCTGCAGCGTCGCCAGCGCGGCCGACGTGCGCCCGGCGCCGGCCTGCGCCCAGGCCACCAGCATTGGCCGCAGCACCTGTGTCAGCCCCTGCTGCGGCAGGGCGGTGAACCGTGCTTCGGCTTCGTCCCAGTGGCCACCGAGGGCTTCGGCGTCCGCCAGCACAAGCTGCGCCACCGGGTTGTCGGGGAGCGTCGCAGCAAGGGCCGCCGCGTCGGGCCGCCCCGCCAGGACGCTCGCGAGGAAGGCCTGGCTCACCACCTCGCGCACGCCGCTGGCCCGCGCCGCCTCGCCCAGCTTTTCCGCAGCAGTGTCGAGGTCGGCCCGCTTGGCCGCGAACCGCCCTTCGAGATAGGCGCCATACACCCCGGTGGGCCGGAAATGGGACGGCGCGCCCACGTCGTCGACGCCGTAATCGTTCGCCGCGCACGCCGACAGCATCGACAGCACCAGTAGCGCGGCGCGCCGGACCTGCCGGGCGGCGTCGAGGCCCATCCTCACATCCCGCTCGGATAGTTGGGGCCACCGGCGCCTTCGGGTACCTGCCAGTCGATGTTCTGCGTCGGGTCCTTGATGTCGCACGTCTTGCAGTGCACGCAGTTCTGCGCGTTGATCTGCAGCCGCGGCTGGCCCTCCTCGACGCCGACCGCCTCGTACACCCCGGCCGGGCAGTAGCGGCTCTCCGGGCTCGCGTAGGTGTCCCAGTTCACCGCCTGCCAGCGCGACGGGTCCTTCAGCCGCAGATGCACCGGCTGGTCTTCCTCGTGGTTGGTGTTGCTGATGAACACCGAGGACAGCTTGTCGAAGGTCAGCTTGCCGTCGGGCTTGGGGTATTCGATCTTGCGCGAGCGTGCGGCCGTCGCGAGGCTCTCATTGTCGGGATGCTTGTGCTTGAACGTCCACGGCGCCTTGCCGCCCAGCACGAAGGTATCGACGGCCGAGTAGGCGATGCCGCCGTAAAGGCCGAAGCGGGCGAAGGCCGGGCGGATGTTGCGAGCGCCGCGCAGCTCGTCATGCAGCCAGCTGTCGCGGAACTTGTCCTCGAACGCGGCGGGTTCGGCGGGGCGGTTGCCGGCCAGCGCCTCGGCGACCGCTTCGGCCGCCAGCATGCCCGACTTCATCGCCGCATGGGTGCCCTTGATCTTGGGCACGTTGAGGAACCCGGCCGCATCGCCCACCAGCGCCCCGCCGGGGAAGGTCAGCTTGGGGATGGATTGGAACCCGCCCTCGCTCAAGGCGCGGGCGCCGTAGCTGACCCGGCGGCCGCCCTCGAAATGCTTGCGCATGGCCGGATGGGTCTTGAACCGCTGCATCTCGTCGAACGGCGACAGATAGGGGTTGCGGTAATCCAAGCCGACCACGAACCCGTACGACACGAGGTTCTCGCCGAAATGGTAGAGCCACGAGCCGCCATAGGTTTTCTTGTCCAGCGGCCAGCCGGTAGTGTGCTCGATCAGCCCGGGATTGTGCTGCGCGGCCGGGATCTCCCACAGCTCCTTAATGCCGATCGCGTAGGTCTGCGGCGAGCGGCCGTCGCGCAGCTTGAAATGCGCCATGACCTGCTTCGTCAGGCTGCCGCGGCACCCCTCGGCGAACAGCGTGTACGGGGCGCGCAGTTCCATGCCGGGGGCGTGGTTCGCGCCCGGCTGGCCCTCCTTGTTGATGCCCATGTCGCCGGTCGCGACGCCGACCACCTGGTCGTTGTCGATCAGCACCTCGGCGGCGGCAAAGCCCGGGTAGATCTCGACCCCCAACGCCTCGGCCTGGCTGCCGAGCCAGCGCACCACGTCGCCGAGGCTGCAGATGTAGTTGCCGTGGTTGTGCATCTGCGGCGGCGTCGGCAGACGGTAGCTGCGCCGTTCGGTCAGGAACAGGAAGCGGTCGTCCTTGGCGGGGGTCAGCAGCGGCGCGCCTTGCGCCTGCCAGTCCGGGAGCAGCTCGTTTAGCGCGCGCGGCTCGACCACGGCGCCACTTAGGATGTGAGCGCCGACCTCGCCGCCTTTTTCGACGACGCATACGGTGGCCTCGGGCGCGAGCTGCTTCAGCCGGATGGCGGCCGCGAGACCGGCCGGGCCAGCCCCCACCACCACCACGTCGAATTCCATCGCCTCGCGTTCCGCCATCAAGACCTCCAGCCCTAGCCGCTAAACTAGGGTCTTTCGCGGGTTGCGCAAAACCCCGGCCTCGCACAAGTGTCTCGTCCGGCCATTTCCCGGCCGCGCCGGGCGGCGGGATCGCGGGGACGAGTGGCGGACGGGGGCGGAGCACTGGACGAGCTGGCGGCGCTGCGGCTGCAGGTCGAGTGGGGGGCCGACGAGGCGCTCCTGGCGGAGCCGTCGGACCGGTTCGCGTCGGCCGCTGCCGTGGCCCCGATCCGGCCGCCAGAGCCCATTCCCAGCGCGGCCTTGCCCACCAGCCGGCGCGGTATGGTGCCGCTTGCCGCCGGTCCCGGATTGGCGGCCGAACGGGCTGCCGCGGCCTCGAGCCTCGACGCGCTGTACGCCGCCGCCGACGCCTTCGACGCCAACCCGCTGCGCGCCACCGCGTCCACCACCGTCGCGCCGAGCGGCAACCCGCACTCGGGCCTATTGCTGGTCGGCGAAGCGCCCGGCGCCGACGACGACCGCGCCGGGCGCGCCTTCAGCGGCCCGGCCGGCGAGCGGCTCGACCACGTCCTGCGCAGCGCCGGGCTGGGCCGCGACGGCCTGCTGCTCGCCTTGCTGGTGCCGTGGCGCGCGCCGGGCGGCCGGCCGATCAGCGAGGCGGAGCGCGCCGCGGTGCTGCCGTTCTTTCACCGGCTGCTCGCGCTGGTGCGGCCACGGCGGCTGGTGCTGATGGGCGCCGCACCGTACGCGGCGTTGGGCGGCGAGCCGGGCGGGTTCCGCAAGGCCCGCGGCAAATGGCGCGACGTTGCCCTGCCCGGCCTCGAGGCGCCGGTGCCCGCGCTGACGACCCTGCCGCCCGACCTGTGGCTTTCGACCGCCGCCAACAAGCAGGCGATCTGGGCCGACCTGCTCAGCCTGCGCGCTGCATTGGACAACGCCGCCGGCTAAATTTTTGGATTCCTGCTCCGAACGAGTCTTGTCAGGAATCGTCAGGAGATGTAGCCGGATCGGCAATGAGAGCGTCAATTCCTGCCGCCCGCCGCCGCTGCAGGCCCGCACTCGTCTTCCTGACCGCAACCACCTTGTTCTTCGCCACCGCGCGAGGGCCTGCTTGCGCCCAAACCTCGCCGGCCGAGGCCGCGCCAGAGGACGTGGCGCTTGCGGTGCCGCGCCTGCCCTTGGGGCGCGAGCCGGTGGCCCTGCCCCGCCCGCTCGCGCCCGCGGCCGCGCGGCAGGTCCGCCAAGCGCTCAACGCACCCGGCCTGCCGCTCGACAGCCTCACCGACCACCTGCTCGACGGCCACATCCTCGCCGAACGCTTCTTCACGGCGAGCTCGCGTCCGAGCGCGTCCGACTTACAGGCATGGCTCGCGGCCTACGCCGACCTCCCGGAGGCGGGCTCGGTCCACGCGCTGCTGCTCACGAAGCTGCCGCGCGGCGCCGCCGCCCCGCCCGCGCCGGTGCTGCCGGCGTTCGGCTCCGTGCCGTCCGGCGACGACATCGAGGTCGGCGACCGCTGGCTGGTCCGCGACCCCGACCTCGATCGCGCCGTGCGGGAGGCGGCCTATGACGGCGATCTCCGGCGCGCCGGTCAGATCGTCGCCGCCCGCAAGCTGCCGGGGGAGTACGCCGCCCTGCTGCAGGCCGAGATCGCCCGGGCCGCGTTCAGCCTCGGCCGCGACGCCGACGCGCTGGCCCTGGGCAAGTCGGCCTCAGAGCAGGTGCACGGCGCAGTTGGCCTCGCCGCCTGGGTCGGCGGCCTCGCCGCCTGGCGGCTGGGCCGCTTCGAGGACGCGCGCACCCTGTTCGACGCCGCCTACCGCGCGCCGCTGGCCTCGCGCGGGTTGCACGCCGGCGCCGCTTACTGGTCGGCGCGCGTCAGCCTGGTCACGAGCGGCCATTACGGTCCGTGGATGCAGCGGGCGGCGCGCGAGCCGCGGACCTTCTACGGCCTGCTGGCACGCCGGACGCTCGGCCAGTCGATCCGGCCGGAAACCCCGTTCGAGACCGCGACCCTGGCCGAGGCGGACGTCGCCGCCGTCGCCGGAACCCCACGCGGGCGGCGCGCGCTCGCCTTGCTGCAAGTCGACCTGCCCGCGCGGGCCGCGGCGGAGCTGCGCCTGCTGTTCGCCGAAACGCAAGACCAGCCCGGCTTTGCCCGCTCGATCCTGCTGGTGGCGCGCGCGGCCGGGCTGCCCGACTTGGCGCGCCAGATTGCCGAAACGACGCAGCCGATTGCGGTGCGCTTCCCGCCGAACGGGCTGCGGCCGGCCGGCGGCTTCCAGGTCGACCCTGCCCTGGTTTACGCGCTCGCCCGCGTCGAATCGAACTTCGATCCGGGCGCCGTGTCCGCCGCCGGCGCCCGCGGCCTGCTGCAGATCATGCCGGGCACCGCCGATTACGTCCTGGCCGGGTCGGGCCGCGGCCGCCGCCTGCACGACCCGGCCGCCAACCTCGACCTCGGCCAACGCTACCTGCTCGCGCTGACCCGGCTCGACCACGTCGGCCGCGACCTGATCCGGGTGCTCGCCAGCTACAATGCCGGCCCCGGCAACCTGGGCCGCTGGCTTGCGACGATGGGGAGCGAGGAGGACCCGCTGCTGTTCATGGAGGCATTGCCGGGCGAGGAGACCCGCGCCTATGTCCCGCGCGCGCTCGCCTATACCTGGTTGTATGCGGCCCAGATGGGGCTACCTTCACCGAGCCTGGACGCGCTCGCGGCCGGCGTGCCGCCCGGCGTGCAGGTTCGGCCCGTGGCGACGGAGCAGGCGGCGCAGCGGCCCTGACCGGAGAACGCTTGAATGCCGATCGATGAATCCCGCCGGTTCGTGCCCGTGACGATCGCGGTGCTGACGGTGTCCGACACCCGCACGCTGGCCGATGACCGCTCCGGCGACACCCTGGTCGCCCGCATCGAGGCCGCCGGCCACCATGTGGGCGCGCGCGCCCTGGAGCGGGACGACGCCGGGCCGATCGAGGCGCAGCTGCGGCGCTGGGTCGACGATCCCGAGATCGACGTCGTCATCAGCACCGGCGGCACCGGCATCACCGGCCGGGACGTCACGCCGGAAGCCTTCGACCGGGTGCTCGAGAAGCGCATCGAGGGCTTCGGCGAGCTCTTCCGCATGCTGAGCTATGCCAAGATCGGCACGTCAACGATGCAGTCGCGAGCGCTCGCCGGCGTCGCCGCCGGGACCCTGCTGTTCGCCCTGCCCGGCAGCACCGGGGCCGTCAAGGACGCTTGGGACGACATCCTGCTTTGGCAACTCGACGCCCGGCATCGGCCCTGCAACCTGGTCGAGCTGATCCCGCGCCTGCAGGAGCATCTCGGCGCCGCTCGGTAATCGTGTTCTCAAATCGTTCTTGACAGGACCGCCTCGGGGCCGTCATCGTCCGTTCTGGAACAAGAAGGGAACGGGAGCATGCCCGACGGTTCTTTCCATCGCGTCGAGGCTGAGCCGGACGCCATTGCCGCGCTCGAACGGTCCGGCCTGGTCGAGCCTGGTCCGGACACCCGCCTGCCAAGCATGGCACGGCGCGGCCGCGGCGCCGTCAGCAACCCGGCCAGCCGATACGACCGCCAGGTCAGAGACGCCGTCGACGACGGCTGGTCGTTCCTGTCCGGCGACGACCATGCACTGCCGCCGCTGCCGACCACGCTCGAGCGCGACGGGACCCGCTCGGCGATCGCCTGGAACGACAGCCCGGACGTCGGCTTCGACCGCGCCGTCAACCCGTATCGCGGCTGCGAGCACGGCTGCATCTACTGCTACGCGCGTCCGAGCCACGCCTTCCTCGGCTATTCCCCGGGCCTCGATTTCGAGACGCGGCTGGTGTTCAAGCCGGACGTCGCCACGCTGCTCGAGGGGGAGCTGAGCAAGCCCGGCTACAAGCCGGCCACCCTGGCGCTCGGCTCCAACACCGATCCCTATCAGCCGGTCGAGCGCACGCTGCGGCTGACGCGGTCGGTGCTGGACGTGCTGGACCGGTTCAGCCATCCGGTGACGATCGTGACGAAATCGGCCGGAGTGCTGGCCGACGCCGACATCTTGAAGCGCCTGGCTGCGCGCAACCTCGTGCGGGTCTGGGTGTCGGTTACCACGCTGGACGGCGCGCTGGCGCGCAGCATGGAGCCACGCGCCAGCACGCCGGCCCGGCGGCTGCAGGCGATCCGCGCCTTGACGGAGGCGGGCATTCCGGCAGCCGTGCTGGCAGCGCCGATGATCCCCGGCCTGAACGACGCCGAGCTCGAGCGCATTCTGCAGGCCGCACATCAGGCCGGCGCCCGCCACGCCGGCTACGTGTTGCTGCGCCTGCCGCTCGAGCTGCGCGACATGTTCAGCGCTTGGCTCGAGGAGCACGTGCCGGACCGCAGCCGCCGGGTGCTGGCGCTGATCCGCGAAACCCGCGCCGGCGCGTTGAATGACAGCACCTTCGGGCGCCGCTTCACCGGCAACGGCCCGTATGCCGACCTGCTGGCGCAGCGGTTCGACCGGATCCGGCGCCAGCTCGGCTTTGGCGGGCGTGACCGGCTCGACGCGTCGCAGTTCCGCGTGCCCGGCCGCCAGGAGCAGCTTTCGCTGCTATAGCTGGGGCGGGACCTGCGGCGGATCGGTGGGGGCCGGCCGCCACGCTGTCGGGGACAGGGTCCCCGTCCCGATGAGCACCGGGCGGACCCGGTGCACGAGCTCGCCGAGGCCGTCGGCGATCGTTGCCGCGGTGCCGATCCAATCCCGGCTTGGCGCCACCGTGCCGGCCATCCGCCCGCATAGTCCGGCGATCGCCGCGGCCAAGCTGGCCGGTTCCGGCTCGCACAGCACCGCGGTCGGCCGGCCGGCCAGTTGTTCCGCCAGCCCGCCCACCCGGGTCGCCACCACCCATCGCCCGGCCGCGATCGCTGCCGCCGCGACACCGCTTTGGCTCGCCTCCCGGTGCGACAACACCAGCGCGTCGGCCCAGCCCAGCAGCCCGCCCAGCTCATGTTCCGGCACCCAGCGGTTCTCGACCGTGACGTTCGGAGCCGCGCGCAGCCGGTCCAGCTCGACGCTTTCCGGACCGAAGCCGACCACCCGCAGCTCGTACTCCTCGCGCGTCCCCAGCCGTTCCAGCGCGTCGGCGAGCAGGTCGAGCCCCTTGTAAGGCAACAGCCGCCCGAAGCTCAGCAGCCGCAGCCGGCCGCCATGGGCGCGCACCGGCGGCGGCGGCGGCCCGAACACGAACGGCGGCAGCGACGCTAGCAGCAGCGGCTGCCCGGCCGGCTGGCCGCGCCGGCGCAACTGCTCGGCCACGTGGGTGCTGAGCGCGAACAGCGTCCCGGCGCCGCGCAGCAGCCAGCGCTGCAGCGGGATCTGCAGCGGGAACAGGTCGCCCGGGTGCCGCTCGGCATCGTGCACCACGACCGCATAGGGCACCTTCGCCCGCCGCAGCGCTGCCGCCATCACCAGGTCGAGCGGCGCCGGCATTGCGCACAGGGCGACGTCGGCCCGCGCCTGCCGCACCGCGCGGGCGACCGAGGCCGTGAGCCACGGCGCGGTGGCGATGCGGGACGCGAACCCGACCCGGCTCTCGTAGGTCTCGACCGGCACGTCGTTGCGCGGCGCATCGGGCAGTTGCAGCAACTCCGCCCCGGTCGACAGCGACAGCAGCGTTTCCACGCCCGGCACCCGCGCCAGGTCGCGCGCCATGGCCGCCGCGACCAGCGGCCCGGCGCCGCGCCGACCCCATTGCCACACGAGCACGCGCATCAGCCGAGCGGCAGGCCGGGCACGGGCAGTCCGAGGCCTCGCACCGCTTCGGCCAGCGCCGCCGGTCCGAGCCGGACGGACGCTGCCTGCCGCGCCGTCGTTCCGAGCCGCCGGCGCTCGGCCGGGTCGTCGGCCAGCCGGCGCAGCGCCGCCGCGGCGGCCGCCACGTCCGGCTCCGCCCAGGTGGCGCCGGCTGCGGCGAACACCCCTCTCGGGTCGGCGGCCGGGACCAGCTTCGCCGGCACCGGCACGCCACAGGTTGCGTCCAGGAAGTCTTCCGTGCCCGACCAGGCCGTCGCCACCACCGGCTTCCCCCACGCCATCGCCTCGGCCGGCACCAGGCCGAACCCTTCACTGCGATGCAGCGACAGCACGATGTCGCACGCCGCCATCACCGCCTGCGCCTCCTCGCGCGGCAGCGTCCGCGTGTCCAGCCTCACGTTCGGCAGGTGCGCAGCCGCTTGCTGCAGCCGCTCGAGGTCGCCGGGGAAGTGCGCGGGGTTGCCGACCCGCAGCAGCAGCACGCGGTCCGGTCGGGTGCCGAACGCCGCCTCATGCGCGGCGATGGCGCCGAGCGGGTTCTTGCGCTCGAACGACGAGGCGAGGTTGAACGCCACCAAGGTGACGACGGCGTCGGCCGGCACTCCCATCGCTGCCCGGTCGGCCGGCGCGACCGGCGTATGCCCGCACGCGACCGGGTAGGGCACGACCCGCACCCGGCGCTGCGCGAAATCCGGCGGCATGGCACGCTCGACCGCCGCGGCCGAGAACCGGGACGGCGCCCAGACCTCGTGCACATAGCCGAACCCCGCCGCCCATGACGCCGGCACCAGCGGCAGCTCCCACGGCCACACGCCGATGATCCGCCGTCCGGCCAGCAGGCGGCGGCCCAGCCGCAGCATCGCCAGCGGCAACGCCGCCGCGTTCACGTGCAGCACCAACGGTACGCCGGGCGGCGGCGGTGGCCGGCCCTCGCCGGCTTCCCAGCACGGAACACCCAGCGCCTGCAGGCCGCGGAGGTAAAGCCGGGCTCCCTCGCCCAGGCCCGAAGCGCGGTCGAGTTCCCCGGCCACGGCAACGCCGAGGCGGACCGCCGGCGGCGGCTGATCCGGCCGCGGCGCCAGCAAGGCGCTGCCCCGCCCCACCAAGGCTCGGCGCGGCCCCTGCGGCAGCCGCCGCCACAGGCGATGGAGCGCGGACGGCGCCGGGCCAGCGGACACTGCTCCGGCGCTCAACGATCGTTCAGGTGGCAAGCGCTCACGTGCCCGGGCGCCACCTCGCGCAGCCGGGGCGCCTCGGTGCTGCAGCGGGCGAAGGCGTGCGGGCAGCGCGGGTGGAAGTGGCAACCGGCCGGCGGCGACAACGGGCTCGGGATCTCGCCGCGGATCGCGGTGAAGCGGCGCCGGCGGGCGTCGAGCCGCGGCACCTCGGCCAGCAGCGCCTGGGTGTACGGATGGCTCGGGCGCGCGAAGATCTCCTCCGTCGCCGCCTGCTCCACCACACGGCCCAGGTACATGATCGCCACCCGGTCGCTCAGATGCTCGACCACGCCGAGGTCGTGGCTGATGAACAGGTACGTCAGGTTGAGGTCGCGGCGCAGGTCCATGAACAAGTTCAGGATTTGCGCCTGGATCGACACGTCGAGTGCGGCCACCGCCTCGTCGCACACCAGGAACTCCGGCTGCACCGCGAGCGCCCGGGCGATGCCGATGCGCTGCCGCTGGCCGCCGCTGAACTGATGCGGGTAGCGCCGCTTGTAAGCCGGGTCGATGCCCGCGCGGCGCAGCTGCGCGTCCAGGTACTCCTCGTACGGGCCCTTGATCAGCCTGTGCACCCGCGGCGCTTCGCCGACGATCTCGCTGACCCGGAGCCGCGGGTTGAGGCTGGCATACGGGTCCTGAAAGATCATCTGCACGCGCAGCCGGGCGTTGCGCTCCGCCTCGCCCTCGAGCTTGGCGCGGTCGCGGCCGTGGAACAGCACCTGCCCGTCCGACGGCGGCATGATGCCGGCGACCAGGCGGCCCAGCGTGCTCTTGCCGCAGCCGCTTTCGCCGACCAGTCCCAGCACCTCGCCTTGCCGCACCTGCAAGGTGACGCCGTCCACGGCGCGCACCACCGGCGGCTCGGCCTTGGCGCGACGCAGCCGCCGCACCAACCGGGCCGCCGCGTCCGGCTGCTTCTCGAAGCGCTTGGTGACCCGGCGCAGCTCGATGACCGGCGGCGGCCCCGACTTGGCGGCAGGCGGCGGCGCCGGAACCGGGGTGGCGGTCTCACTCATGCATCTACCATCGCCATGGCGGGATGGAAGCAGCGATGCGCGTGGCCGACCGACGTCGAGGATGCGCCGACCACGAACTCGGGTGGGTCCGCCTCGCATCGCGCGTTCGCCCGGGCGCAGCGGGTGCGGAAGGCGCAGCCGGCCGGCAGGTTCAGCACGCTCGGCGTCAAGCCGGGAATGCCGCGCAGCCGCTCGCCGCGCGGGGTTCGGCTCGGCACCGAACCAAGCAGCCCGACCGTGTAGGGGTGCATCGGCGCATCCAGCACCTCGTCCACCGAGCCTTTCTCCACGATCCGCCCCGCGTACATCACCGCGACGTGGTCGGCGAGACCGGCGATCACGGACAGGTCGTGGGTGATCCACACCAGCCCGGTGCCGAACTTGCCGCAGAGCGACTGCATCTCGCTCAGGATCTGCGCCTGGATGGTCACGTCGAGCGCGGTGGTCGGCTCGTCGGCGACGATCAGTGACGGGCGGTGCAGCAGGGCGATGGCGATCGCCACCCGTTGCCGCATACCGCCGCTGAACTGGTGCGGATAGGCGCGCAGCCGCTCGTCGGGGCTTGGGATGCCGACGAGGCCGAGCGCATCGCGCGCCCGCGCCCGCGCTTCGGTGCGGCCAACCCGGTCATGCGCCTGCACCGCTTCGATCATCTGGGTGTCGATGCGCAGCACCGGGTTCAGCGTCATCATCGGGTCCTGGAACACCATCGCGATGTGCCGCCCACGCAGCGCCCGCATCTCGTGCTCCGGCAGGCCGGCGATGTCCCGTCCTTCGAAACGGATCTGCCCGGCGACGACCCGGCCCGGCGGATCGACCAGGCCGAGCAGCGAGAACCCGGTCACCGACTTGCCCGAACCGCTCTCGCCCACCAACCCCATCACCTGCCCGCGTTCCACGGTGAAGGATACGTCGTCGACCGCTCGGACCACGCCGGCGCGGGAAAAGAAATGCGTGCTGAGCCCGCGCACGTCCAAGGTGGCGGTCATCGGCGCAGCTTCGGGTTCAGCACGTCGCGCAGCTGATCGCCCACCAGGTTGATCGAGACGATGGTGATCAGCAGCGCGATGCCGGGATAGAAGCTGATCCAATACTTGCCCGACAGCATGTATTGATAGCCGTTGGCGATCAGCAGGCCGAGCGACGGTTCCGTCACCGGCACGCCGAGGCCCAGGAAGCTGAGCGTTGCTTCCAGCGCGATCGCGCGCGCCATTTGGAAGGTCGCGACGACGATCAGCGGCGGCATGCAGTTCGGCAGCAGATGGCGGAACACCACCCGCGGCTTCGATAACGCCAGGCACTCCGCCGCCTCGATATATTCGCGCCGGCGTTCTGCGAGCGCGGAGCCGCGGGCGGTGCGGGCATAATACGCCCATTCCACCAGGATCAGCGCGAGCATCACGTTGCCGATCCCCTTGCCGATGAAGGCCAGGATCATCAGCGCAACCAGGATGGAGGGGAAGCTGAGCTGCAGGTCCACCAGGCGCATGATCACGCTTTCGGTGCGGCCGCCGAGGTAGGCCGCGACCAAACCGAGCGCCGAGCCGATCACTCCGGCGATCAACGCCGACCCGGCGCCGACGAACAGCGAGATCCGCAGCCCGTAGAGGATGCCGGACAACATGTCCCGCCCCTGGTCGTCGGTGCCCAGCCAGAAGGTGAGATTGCCATCCCCCGACGCCGAGCCCGGCGGCTGCCGCCCGTCCATGATGTCGAGCACGGCGAGGTCGTAGGGATTCTGCGGCGCGATCCACGGCGCCACCAGCGCGACGGCGAGGATCAGCAGGATCACCACCAGCCCCAGCACGGCCATGCGGGATTGGGAAAAATCGAGCCACAGCCGCCGTGCCGGCAACTCCTCGCGAAGCACAATCGGCAGCGGCGCCACGTCGCCGCTCAACCCTGCTCCTCCAGCCGGACGCGCGGATCGAGCGCGGTGTAGAGCAGGTCCACGACCAGGTTGATCGCCACGAACAGCAGCACGATCAGCATCAGGTAAGCGACGATCACCGGCCGGTCGAGCAGGTTGATGCTGTCGATGATCAGCTTGCCCATGCCGGGCCAGGCGAAGATGCTTTCGGTCA
The DNA here is from genome assembly GCA_963752225.1 of uncultured Alphaproteobacteria bacterium. Lineage (GTDB taxonomy): Bacteria > Pseudomonadota > Alphaproteobacteria > Acetobacterales > Acetobacteraceae > JBBROS01. The sequence continues at coordinate 1,626,579 of CAVVXS010000007.1, forward strand.
CCACCGAAAAGGCGATCGTGGTGCCAAGCTCGAGCCCCACCACCGTCACCACGGGGATCATGATGTTCTTCATCACGTGCACGCCGATCACCCGGGCCGCACTCAACCCCTTTGCCCGGGCGAAGCGCACGTAGTCCGATGGCATCGCCTCGCGCACCCCGGCACGGACCAGGCGCATGATCAGGCTGACATTGAACAGGCCGAGGTTGAACGCCGGCAGGATCATGTGCAGCAGGCCGTCGCGGGTGAGAAACGACCATTGCACGCCGCCCACCGTGACGGTTGCCCCGCGCCCGGTGGACGGCAGCCAGCCAAGCTGCACCGCGAACACCATGATCAGCATCAGCCCGACCCAGAACGACGGCAGGCTGAAGCCCAGGATGCTGCCGGCCATCAGCGTCCGCGACAACAGCCCGTTCGGCCGCATTCCGGCATAAAGCCCGGCCGGAATGCCGATGACGATGCTGATCAGCACCGCCGCCACCGCGAGTTCCAGCGTCGCCGGCAGTCGCTGCAGGATCACCCGCATCGCCGGTTCGTTGAACACGAAGCTTCGTCCGAAATCGCCGTGCAGCAGGCCGCCGAGGAAGATCCCGTATTGCTGCCACAATGGCCGGTCGAGCCCGAGTGCGGCGATCGCCCGCGCCCGTTCGGCGGCGTCCGCCTCGGGAGAGATCAGGATGTCGACGGGATTGCCGATCACGTTGACGCCGACGAACACGATCACGGTCATCGCCAGCACCACAAACACGGCTTGGATCAACCGGCGGACGAGCCAAGTGGCCATCAGGCCCGTTTGCCTCGCCGCCTCGAACTGCCCACCGTTGTCCGCCCCCGCTTCATGACCCGCCCCTCGTTCCGCTCGGCAGCATACTCAGGTCCTGCTAAATCGGCCAACATCTCGACGCCGATTCGCGGCCGCGCCCGGTTGCCGGTCGCCAGCGGAACGGCAATGATGCACCGATGGCCGTCGCACCTCGAAGCCGATGAACCGGACGGATCCCGTCGCGATCCCGCGCTTCCCGGTATCGATCTCGGCGCCCGATCTCGGGCCGTGGCGGGCCGGCAATACCGGCGTCCCCGGCTTCACCACCTTCGGCAGCGCCGCGCCCGGCCCGCATATCGTGCTGACCGCGCTGATGCACGGCAACGAGATCGCCGGCGCCGTGGTGCTTGACCGCCTGCTGCGCGGCGGCATCCGCCCGGCGCGCGGTTCGCTCACCCTCGGTTTCCTGCACCTGGCCGCCTACGAACGGTTCGACCCGGCGCAACCCACGGCGTCGCGCTTCATCGACGAGGACATGAACCGCGTCTGGGACCCGGCCGTGCTCGACGGGCCGCGCTCGAGCCTCGAGCTCGACCGGGCGCGCGAGGTGCGGCCGATCGTCGACACCGCCGACGTGCTGCTCGACCTGCATTCGATGCTGTGGCCGTCCGATCCGCTGACGCTGAGCGGCACCTCGGCGAAAGGCCGGGCACTCGCGCTGGCGATGGGCGTCCCGGAGCTCGTGGTCGCCGACCGCGGGCACCAGACCGGTCCGCGCCTGATCGACTATCCACGGTTCAGCGGCGACGCGAGCGCCGCCGCCGCCGTGCTGGTGGAAGCCGGGCAGCACTGGCGCGCCGACACCATCACCGTGATGCAGGCGGCGATCGACGGGCTACTGCGGCACACCGGGCTGGTGCCGGGCGCGGCCGTGCCCGCGGCGGGGCAGCGTTGCGCCGAAGTGACGATGGCGGTGACGGCGAGCACGTCCGGCTTCGCCTTCGTGCAGCCCTATCGCGGCGGCGACGTCGTGCCGGACCGCAACACGCTGATCGCGCTCGACGGCGAGACCGAGATCCGCACGCCGCATGACAACTGCCTGCTGATCATGCCGAGCCTGCGCGCCAGCCGCGGGCACACCGCGGTCCGGCTGGCGCGGTTCGTCTAGGCAGCGCCGACGGCGTCGCGCTTGACCCGGCAACCGGACCGGTCGAGCGTTCCTTCCAACGTCCACAACGATGGACGGCCTCGACCGCGGGAGCGAACCATGTCCCAACCCGACCGCCGAACTGTCCTCGCGGCTGCCGTCGCGTCGCTGCCGCTGATCGCGATCGGCCGCGCCCGTGCGCAGGACCGGGCCGCCACGACCGTGCTCGACTTCCAGACCTCCGCCGACGTCGCCAAGGCCGAAGCGGAAGGCGAGCTGCTGTTCTACACCCATGACGGCGAGCAAGCCGCCGCCAGCGTGGTGGAGGCGTTCAGCAAGGACTTTCCCAAGATCAAGGGCAACTACGTGCGCGCCCAGAACGGCGCCCTCTACAGCAAGGTGCTGGCCGAGCGCTCGGCCGGGCGCTTCAACGTGGACGTGATCCAGTTCTCCGAGATCGGCACCGCGATCGATTTCCAGAAGCGCGGCGGATACGCCCGCCATCTGTCGCCACAGGCTTCCGCCTACGAGGCCAAGGATCTCAGCGCGCCTCCGGGCGACTATTTCTGCACCGGCGTCACCTTCGGCGGCATCGCCTACAACACCGACAAGGTGACGGCGGCCGATGCGCCGAAGACCTGGAAGGACCTGCTCGACCCGCGCTGGCGCAACGCCATCAGCACCAAGCAGTCGACGTCGGGCATGCAGTTCGTCGAGTGGTACGAGCTGCGCCGGCTTTACGGCGACGAGTATTGGCGGGCGTTTGCCAAGCAGCGTCCGCGCGGCTTCGACTCTCGGGTGCAGCTGTTCGACCGGCTTGCCAAGGGCGACGACAAGGTCTGCGCCTTGGCCGAATGGGCAGGCTACTTGCTTTACAAGGACAAGGGCGCACCGATCGCCTTCGTGGCGCCGCCCGACGGCCTGCCCTCGAGCCCGCTTTGGGCCGGCGCCGTGGATCGGGCGCCGCACCCGGAGGCCGCCCGGCTGTTCATCGATTGGCTGATGTCGAACCGCGGCCAGGCGCTGTATCAGAACAACCCGTACCTTTATTACGGCTCCGTCCGCCGCGACTCCCTGCCGATGCCGGGCGGCAAGCAGCTGCACGACTTCAAGCTGCTGCTGCCGACCGACATGCCCGCTTATCTCGCCAGCCAGCCGGTGTTCACCAAGGAATGGAACGGGATGCTGGGCCTGTAAGCCCGCATGTCGGCCAGCCTTCCCTCGGTCCCGGTGCCGCTCACCGGGGCGCCGCCGGCACGCGGACGCTGGCTGCCGGGCCAAACGGCGGCCGGCGTGCTGGTCGCGGCCGTCGCCGCGGTGTTCGTGCTCTACCCGATCTTCTTTCTGTTGCAGGCCTCGCTCGACGTCGGCGACCCCGACGCCCGGCCGCCCACCGCCTACGGGCTCGATAACTACGCGGCGCTGCCGGACTACGCCACCATCATGGGCAACACGCTGCTGGTGTCGTTCGCGGCCACCGTGATGGCGCTCAGCTTCGGCGTGCTCACCGCCTGGATCCTGACCCGCACCAACACGCCGGGCCGCCGCACGCTGGAGCAGTTGATGGCGGTGCCGTACTACGTCACCCCGCTGCTCGGCGCCTTCGCCTGGAGCTTGCTGGGCGCCCCGGAAAGCGGGTTCGTGAACGTGCTCTGGCGGCGGCTGACCGGCAGCCAGGACCCGCTGCTCGACATCGGCAGCCCGCTCGGCATCGCCTGGGTGATGGCGCTGTTCGAGGGCTCGGTCGCCTTCGTCATGATCGCCGCAGTCATGAAGTCCATGGACCCGGCGCTGGAGGAAGCGAGCCAGGTGATCGGCGGCGGGCGGTGGCGCACCGCGCTGCGCATCACGCTGCCGCTTGTCGCACCCGGCATCCTGGGTGCTGCGATCTTCGTGTTCGCGGAGATGCTTGGCTCGTTCTCTGCCGCGCTCGTGCTCGGCACGCCGGAGCGCTTCTACGTCGTCACGACCGCCATCTACCAGCTCGTCTCGCAATACCCGCCGCGCCTGCCGCTGGCGGCCGCCATGGGCGCCTCGCTGTTCGCCGTCATGTTCGCGATGCTGTTTTTCTACCGGCGCCTCGTCGCCCGGCGCAGCTTCGTGACCGTCGGGGGGAAGGCGTTCCGGCCGCGCGAGATGGATGTCGGCAGGTTGCGCTGGGTGCTGTTCGCGGTGTGCCTGTCCTACGTGGTGCTGTCGGTGGTGCTGCCGATCCTGACGCTGCTGTATGCGTCGGTGCAGCGCCTCGCGGTGGCCTTCCCCGCGGCCGCCAATTTCACGCTCGACAACTATCGCATGGCCGGGTCGATGAACGCGGTGCGTTCGGCAATGGGCAACAGCCTGCTGCTCGGCGTGCTGACGGCGACGATCGGCGTCGGGCTGACCGGGCTGCTGTCCTGGATCATCCAGCGCAGCCGCCTCCCGGGCCGCGGCGCGCTCGAATACATCGTGATGTTCCCGCAAGCGGTGCCGCGGCTGGTGTTCGCCTTCGGCATGATGTGGGCCTGGGTGGTGTTCCCGATCCCGATCTACGGCACGTTCTGGATCCTGCTCATTGCTTACCTGACCGTGTTCCTGCCGCTTGGCGTGCGAACGATCTCGGGCGTGCTGCTGCAGCTCGACCGCAGCCTCGAGGAATGCGGCCAGGTGTGCGGCGCGCCCTGGGCGTATCGCATCCGCACCATCACGATGCCGCTGCTTCGCCCCGGGCTGCTGGCGGCCTGGCTGCTGCTGTTCGTCGCCAGCGTGCGGGAGCTTGGTGCGTCCATCCTGCTCATGGGGCCGTCGTCGAAGGTGCTGACGCCGGCCATCGTCGAGAGCTGGTTCGGCAGCTCGTCGGAGCTCACGGCGGCCATGGCGCTGATCCAGACGGCGGTGGTTGGCCTCGCCATGCTCCTGTTCCTCCTGCTGACCCGCCGCGCCGGCCGCCGGGCGTGAGCGCCGCACCCCACATCGAAGTCGAGGCGCTCCGGATCAGCTACGGCCCGGTCGCCGCGGTCGGTCCGGTCACGTTCAGCGTCGCCCGCGGCGAGCAGCTCACGTTGCTCGGCCCGTCAGGCTGCGGCAAGACCACCACCTTGCGTGCGGTCGCCGGGCTGGAGCGGCCGAGCGCCGGCGCCATCCGCATCGACGGCCGGCCGATGTACGATGCGGCCGCCGGCATCAACGTGCCGGCCGAGCAGCGCGGCCTGTCGATGGTGTTCCAGTCCTACGCGATCTGGCCGCACATGACGGTGTTCGAGAACGTCGCCTATGGCCTGCGGGTGCGCCGCCGCCCGGCCGCCGAGATCCGCGATAAGGTCCGCCACGCGCTCGAGCTCGTGCAGATGGGCGCCTTCGCCGAGCGCCAAGCTTCGCAGCTTTCGGGCGGGCAGCAGCAGAGGGTGGCGCTGGCCCGCGCCTGCGCCTTCTCGCCGAGCGTGCTGCTGTTCGACGAGCCGTTGTCGAACCTCGACGCCAAGCTGCGCGGTGACATGCGCATCGAGCTACGCGAGTTGCAGCACCGGCTCGGCGTCACCTCCATTTATGTCACCCACGACCTCGAGGAAGCGCTGGCGATGTCGGACCGCATCGTGGTGATGCGCGCCGGGCACATCGAGCAGAGCGGCACGCCGGAGGAGATCTACGGCACCCCGCGCACCGCCTTCGTGGCCGATTTCGTCGGCTCGGCCAACATCATCGGTGGCCGCATGCGTCCCGACCTCGCCGGTGACGGGCTGGTCGCGGTGGAAACGGCCGCCGGGCTCATCGTTCACGGCGCCGGGCATGCCCGCGATCCCGGGCCGGAACCGGCGGTCGCGATCCGCACCGTGCACCTGACGCTCAGCGCCGAACGCCCGGCCGGGAACCTCAATGTTTGGCCGGTCCTGGTGAAGCGCTCGGTGTTCCTCGGCGACCTGACCCAGATCCATGTCGAATGGGGCGGGCGCGAACTGGTGATCCGGCAGACCGGGCACGAGCCGTTGCAGCCGGGCCAGCATGCCTTCCTGACCGTGGATCCCCGCCGCTGCACGCTGCTGGAGCCGGCCGAGGTTGCTGCCGCAGCGGCCGCGACCTAGATAGCGACGGCACGCTGCGCCGCAGCAATCCGGAGACGACGATGCCCTTGAGCGAACCCGTGGCGCGCGAACCGCTGCACCGCCGCACGATCGAGATGATCGGCTTCCAGCGCGAGGACGGGCTTTACGACATCGAGGCGCACCTGGTGGACACCAAGACCTACGCCTTCGACAACCACGACCGCGGCACGGTCCATCCCGGCACGCCGCTGCATGGCATGCTGGCGCGGATGACGATCGACGAGACCATGCTGATCGTCGCCTTCGAAGCCGACACCGAGTTCAGCCCTTACAGCATCTGCCCGCAGGCGGCGCCGAACTTCGCGCGCTTGGCCGGGCTTCGCGTCGGCCGCGGCTTTACCAAGGCCGCCAACGAGCGGATCGGCGGCGTGCACGGATGCACCCATCTGCGCGAGCTGCTGGGGCAGATGGGCACGGTTGCGTTCCAGACGCTGTATTCGAAGCGCGTCAAGCGCGACGGCACGCCCAATGCCGAGACGACGAGCGAGGCGGAGCCGGCCGCGCCGCGCCGGCCGGCCAATCTGGGAACCTGCCTGGCCTATGCCCCGAGCAGCCCGGTTGTGAAGCGCGCCTGGCCGGACTTCTACACCGGCGCTTGAGTTTCCGCGGGCGTGCGCAGCACCAGCGACAACGCGTGCAACCCGGCGTCGAACTCCCCCGCCAAAGCCTGGTTCACCAGCCGGTGGCGTCCGACCCGGCCCAGCCCCTCGAACCGCGGCGACACGACCAGCACGTTGTAATGTGTTTGGCCACCGGCCGCCGCCCCGGAATGCCCGGCGTGGCGGGCGCTGTCGTCGACCACTTCGAGGCGGGTTGGCGCCAGTTCTCGGGTCAGGAGGTCGCGGATGCGGTCAGCGCGGTCGGGCGAAGTTGTCATATCCACTCGATGTAGTCGCCCTGCGGCGCCTGGCCAACCCGCCTCACATCAATGCACCCCAGGCATCTCGCCCACTTGCCCCCCGGCCCAACCACAGCACATATTCCTGCACGATGACCCGACGCACCCCGCGACCCCGGGCCTACGCGCCCGATCCGGCGGCGACGCCGGGCCGACATTGCGACAGCCCCGGCTGTCCGGTGGCGGGCGAGTATCGCGCCCCCAAATCCCGCTCGTCGTTGAACGAGTATCACTGGTTCTGCCTTGAGCACGTGCGCGCCTACAACCTGGCTTGGGACTACTACAAGGGCATGACCCCCGGGCAGATCGAGGCCGAGACCCGGCGCGATACGTCTTGGGGCCGGCCCACTTGGCCGCTCGGCAGCATCGGCCGGCAAACTTTCGACGAGACCCAGATCAACGACCCGCTGCACTTGCTCGCCACCGGGCGCATCAACCGCGACAAGCCCAAGCCGGGCACGCCGGCCGAGATGCGGGAGCCGATCCGCACGCTCGGGCTCGAATGGCCGGTCTCGCTCGACGCGCTCAAGGCCCGCTACAAGGAACTGGCCAAGCGCCACCATCCGGACGCGAATGGCGGCGATCGCGCGGCGGAGGAGCGGTTGAAGTCGATCAACCTGGCCTATGCCGCCGTGCGCCACTATTTGACCGACACGCCGCGGATGGCCGCCGCGGGCTGAGCTTTCGCAATGCAGCGGAACGGGACTAGAGTGCGGCGCGTTTTCGCCAATGGGTGCCGGGCTGCCGCAACAGAAACAGGACAATCGAGGCTTATGAACAATATCGCTGCCCTTGCCGACGCGCGCTCGACGCCGACCTCGGCCATCAACGTGCCGGACACGTCGGTCAACGCGCGAGAGCAGTTCGGCATCGACGTGGAAATGCAGGTCCCGGCCTTCTCGGTCCGTACCGAGCACGTGCCCGACCTCGACACCAGCTACAAGTTCGACCGCGAAACCACGCTCGCGATCCTTGCCGGGTTCAGCTTCAACCGCCGGGTCATGATCCAGGGCTATCACGGCACCGGCAAATCGACCCACATCGAGCAGGTGGCGGCGCGGCTCAACTGGCCCTGCATCCGGGTGAACCTCGACAGCCACATCAGCCGCATCGACCTGATCGGCAAGGACGCGATCGTCTTGAAGGATGGCAAGCAGGTCACCGAGTTCCGCGAAGGCATCCTGCCGTGGGCGCTGCAGCACGCCTGCGCGCTCGTGTTCGACGAGTATGACGCCGGGCGGCCGGACGTGATGTTCGTGATCCAGCGCGTGCTCGAGGTCGAAGGGCGCCTCACGTTGCTCGACCAGAACCGGGTCATCCGGCCGCACCCGAGCTTCCGGTTGTTCTCGACCGCCAACACGGTTGGGCTGGGCGATACGACCGGGCTCTATCACGGCACGCAGCAGATCAACCAGGGCCAGATGGACCGCTGGAACATCGTCGCCACGCTGAACTACCTGCCGCATGCGCAGGAGACGGCGATCGTGATGGCCAAGATGGGCGCCGACCCCACCGACAAGGCGTTCAAGAAACAGGTCGAGAGCATGGTGGCCCTCGCTGACTTGACGCGGGCCGGGTTCATCAACGGCGACATCAGCACGGTGATGTCGCCGCGCACCGTCATGACCTGGGCCGACAACGCTCGCATCTTTAAGGACGTTGGTTTCGCGTTCCGGTTGACGTTCCTCAACAAGTGCGACGAGGCCGAACGCAGCACAGTGGCCGAATACTACCAGCGCTGCTTCAATGAAGACCTGCCGACCGGCCTGTTGGCGCCACGCAAGGGCCTGTAATGAGCGGAAGCGGCGGCAGCAGCGGCGGCGGCCCAAGCGGAAAGTCCGACAACAGCCGGACCGAGGATTTTAAGCGCGCCACCGCCGGCGCGTTGCGGGCGATCGCCCAGGAAAGCGACGTGCAGGTCGCATTCCAGCCTGGCCCGTCCAGCCTGGTCGGCAAGCGCGCCCGGCTGCCGCTGCCGACGCGGGCGCTGCCGCCGGCCGAGATGGCCAAGCTGCGCGGTGCCGCCGACAGCGTTGCCTTGCGCCTGCGCCACCATGACGACGCGGTGCACGCCGCACGCTCCCCCGGTCGCCGCGACGCGAAGGACGTGTACGACGCCCTGGAACAGGCCCGGGTCGAGGTGGTCGGCGGCGAGCACATGGCCGGCGTCGCGGCCAATCTGCGGGCCCGGCTGAACGAGGAATGCGAGGCCGAGGGCTTCGACCGCATGACTCGCAAGGACCAGTTGCCGCTGCCGGCAGCGCTGTCGTTGCTGGCGCGCGAGCGGATGTCCGGCCAGCCCTCCCCCGCCGCTGCCGCCAAGATCCTGGAAACCTGGCGCGGCACGCTGGGCGAGGAGGCGGAGCAGGCGCTGGTCGAGATGGCGACCGCGCAGCACGACCAGCAGAGCTTCACCCGCGCCGCGCGCAAGCTGCTGGCCGCACTGCAACTCGCCGAGGCGGAAGTCGAGAGCGAGCCCGACGATCAGACGGACGAAGGCGAGGACGGCGGTGAGCAGGCCGGCAGCCAAGATAATGCCGAGCAGTCCGAAGGCGACACGCAAAGCGACGCCGAAAGCATGCTGGGCGCCCAGCCCGAGGAAATGGAGGGCGACAGCAGCGACGAGCAGGGCGACGACGACGCCGAGGAGGACGCGGCGGCCGCCGACGGCGAAGACCGGCCGGGCGGCCCGCAGCAGCGGCGGGAAAAGCCGATCCCCGACGACCATCAATCCTACCGTGCCTACACGCGGCACAACGACGAGGAGATCTCGGCCGAGGATCTCTGCGACCCCGACGAACTGACCCGGCTGCGCCAGCAGCTCGACCAGCAACTGCAGCATCTGCAGGGCGTGGTCAGCAAGCTCGCCAACCGGCTGCAGCGGCGGCTGATGGCGCAGCAGCAGCGCGCCTGGGAGTTCGACCTCGAGGAAGGCATGCTGGACGCCGGCCGGCTGGCGCGGATCATCGTCAACCCGCTGCTGAGCCTGTCCTACAAGCGTGAACGCGAGACCGACTTCCGCGACACCGTCGTGACGCTGCTGATCGACAATTCCGGCTCCATGCGCGGGCGGCCGATCACGGTCGCGGCGATGTGCGGCGACATCCTGGCCCGCACCTTGGAGCGCTGCGCGGTGAAGGTGGAGGTGCTCGGTTTCACCACGCGCGCCTGGAAGGGCGGGCAGTCGCGCGAGCGTTGGGTGCAGGACGGCAAGCCGCGCAACCCCGGGCGGCTGAACGACCTCCGCCACATCATCTACAAATCGGCCGACGCGCCATGGCGGCGGGCGCGCAAGAACCTGGGCCTCATGCTGCGCGAAGGCCTGCTGAAGGAGAACATCGACGGCGAGGCGCTGCTATGGGCGTATCGCCGCCTGGTCGGGCGTCCCGAGCACCGGCGCATCCTGATGGTGATCAGCGACGGCGCTCCGGTCGACGACAGCACGCTGTCGGTCAATCCCGGCAACTACCTGGAAAAGCACCTGCGCCAGGTGATCCATGAAATCGAGAGCCGCGACCAGGTCGAGTTGATCGCCATCGGCATCGGCCACGATGTCACTCGCTACTACCGCCGCGCCGTGACGATCGTGGACGCCGAGGAGCTGGGCGGCACGGTGATGAAGAAGCTGGCCGAGCTGTTCGACGAGGACGAGGCGGCAAGCTGGGCCCGCTCGGCGGCCGAGCGCGCGCCGATCGTGGCCTAGCGGACGCGAACAGCCGCCTACGGGGCCAGACCGGCCGCCCGGTCGGCCACTCCGTCGCATCCGACGGCGTCCAGCACCGCCATGCCTTCGACGGTAGCAAGCAGCAGGGCCGCCTGTTGCGTCCGCTCGACCTCGTCGGCGATCTCGAGCCGGGCGGACATCCAAGCTAGGAACCCGTTCGCGATCTGCCCGGCAATGGCGCGGTGAGGCTCCTGCCCGCGCGACGCGAACGCCGCCAGTTCAAGCCATAGCCGCATGAACGGCTGCAGCGCCGGGCTGCGAATGGCGGACCGCAGCTCGGCGAGCAAGTCCGGGTAGGAGCGCGGCGTCGCGCCCAACGCATCCAGCGACCCGGCCATTTGCGTCGCCACATGCACGAGCGCAGCCCCGAGCAGCTCGTCCTTGTCGGCGAAGTAATACAGCAGCATGCGGTCGCTCGTTCCCGCCGCAGCTGCCAGCTGCCGCAGGCTCGATCCAGCCAACCCCTCCCGGAGGAGGTGTCCGCCCAGCTGATCGAGCAAGGTTTGTCGCCGGTCGGCACGGGGGTTCATGCGATTCCTGTAGCAATCGCTACAGGGCCTGTTCTAAATGTAGCGGACACTACACAGGAGACGGAGATGCTTGATTGGCTCACCCACCCTGCACTACCAGCCGGCGTTGCAGATCGGAACGGCTTCGGCCGGGCCGGCGCCGCGGCCCTATTGGGCATCGTGCTGTGGCTCGACGCGGCCCTGTTCATCCGCTACGGCGCCCCATCGTGGCTGTTCGCTGGGGCGGCGGCCGGTGTCGCTTTGTTCGTGCTTACCATCCCGCTCGCATGGATGCTGGTCTGGTGCCTGCAGCGGATCTCGCCGCAGGGATCGAACCAGGTGGTGGCCGGCGTCGCCATCGCGGCCGCCGCGGCCTGCCTGTGCGACGCCGTCGCGCTCACGTGGCGGCCCACCCTTTACGGCGAGCGGCCCGGCGAGCAGCTGCCGGCGTTTGCGTGGCTGTTCTGGTTCGTGGGCGTCAGCCTGGCGCTTGCGGTGGCGATGGGGCGGCGCCGGGCGGATTGATGCCGGGCGCCGGCGGCTCGCATCAACGAAACCTGACAGGCACAAACGTCGCTTACCCTTGCACTGAAGCGGGCCACGCACCATTCTCGATCCATCCGAAACTTACTGAAAGGAGGTGATCCAGTGTCTCATCGTTCGAGCCATCTGTCCGCTGCCGTGACCTGGACGCCCGCGCACACGGTCGTCGCCGGCTAGAGCCGCATCACCTTCGGCTTACAGCCAACGTCCGGCAGTTTCAGGACTGTCGAACATGGGAAGGCCCGGGGCACCCGCCCCGGGCCTTCTGTGTTTCAGGCGAAGACGGGCTCGGTCCGTCCCACCACCGCCCTGCTGCGAACCACCACGCCCAGGAACACCGCCGTCGCCAGCCCGCTCACCGGCAGGTGGACGCTGGACATCGCCATCGCCGCCGGGAATGCCAGAACCGCAACGATCGCCGTCCATTCGAGGGCGTCGAGCGCCCCGCCTGTCCGCCTTCTCGCGTCCATGAACGTAACCACTGCTCCGGTCAGGATCGGCAGGTCGTAGAGGAACGCGTGCGGCACCGCGAGGCAGGTGCCCGCCAGCAACGCGACGACCGCCGAGTCGCGCGGCCCCCGGCGCCAGCACGTCCAGACCACGGTTGCCGCGCTGAGGCTTCCCAGCGCCTGCGCAGCCTCGGCGACGCGAGCCGGTGCGCCGAGCGCCTCCATGTTGGTAAGGATCGTCGCCATCAGCCGATGACCGTGGGTCGAGCGGGCGAACATCTCCTGGTATTCCGGCAGGGCGCGGAGCCAAGCCGGCCAGACCGCCGACCCGAACGCCGCCGCCGCGACAGCCGCCAGGATGATCGTCGTCGCCGTCGCCGCGGCGATGCACCGCCATTGCCCGGCGGCCAGCAGCGCCACCGGCACCAGCAGCCCGAGTTGCGGCTTGTAGGTCAGCAGCCCGAACAGCACCCCCGCCCAAACCGGACGTGTGCCCGCGAGCCGGGCGCCGCCCACCAGCAACGCCGCCGCAAGAAAGCCGGACTGCCCCGCCACCAGCGTCACCGTCGTCGCCGGCGCCAGCACGGCCGCCAGCACGCTTGCCGGATGCGGGCGGCCGGCACCGGCCAGCAGCGCGGCGAGGTAAAGCCCGAAGCTGATCGAGAGCCAAACCGGCAGCGCCGTCCAGTAATCCAGATCCTGCAAGGGCCACAGCGCCAGGATGAAGCTCGGCGGATACGGGAATGGGTTGGTATGGGCCGCCTGCATGCCCCACCCGACCTGCGCCGCATGCAGGGAGGCGAGGTCGTAGAGCGCGACCGCTTGATGCTCGCCGAGGAAGCGGGCGTAGGACCAAATCGCGAAGAAGTCGCCGAACGGGTACGGGTCGTCGCTGCGCAGCGTGAACGCGACGAAGTCGGCCAGGTAGCGTGCCCCGATTGCGGCGAGCACGACGCACCCGAGCAGCGGCCAGCGGACCCTCAGCGGGTGGGAACGGTCGATCGCCAGAACGTCGGTCATCGCCGGACGATGGCAGAGGCGAGACGGCGATACTGTCGGGCGAAAGTTGGCAAGTGTAGGGTTGCGTCGGCGGACGCAGCCCCCGAGCGGTCCCGCCCCGCTCAGGCCTCGTCGTCGTCGGCGACCGCCTCCTCGAGCTGCAGCGCCGCGCTCGCCTGGTCGGCCGCCAGCGCCGTCACGCCGCGGAGGGTGCGGTCCATCGCCCGGGTGCGGCGCCGGGCATCGCCGATGGTATTGCTCACGCTGCCGGCCTGCTTCTCGAGCTTGGCGAGCACGCCGTCCATGCGGCCGAACTCGGTCCGCACCGCCCCCAGCAGATGCTGGATCTGCTCGGCGCGCTGCTCGATCGACAGCGTCAGCGCGCCCAGATGGATCGTCCGCAGCAAGGCCGGCAGCAGCGACGGCCCCATCACCAGCACGCGATGCTCGCGGTTCAATCCCTCGATCAGCCCCGGCATCCGCGCCGCTTCGACATAAAGCCCGTCGGTCGGCAGGTACATGATGCCGAAATCGACCGTGACCGGCGGCACCACGTATTTCTGCGCGATCCGGCGCGCTTCGAGCCGCAGCCGCTGCTCCAGCGTCCGGCGCGCCGCGCGCTCCCCGTCGGCGTCGCCGGCCTCGCTGGCCAGCAGCAAGCGGTCGTAATCCTCGGCCGGGAACTTGGCGTCGATCGCCAGCAAGGGCGACGGCTTGGACCGCGACGGCATCACCAGGACGAACTCGACCACCTCGTCGCTGTCGGCCCGCAGCTTGCGGTTGGCTTCCCAGGCGCCATGCGGCAGCACGTCTTCCAACAAGGCCCGGAGCGCCATCTCACCCCAAGCGCCACGGGTCTTCACATTGGTGAAGATGCGCTTGAGGTCGCCGATCTGCGCCGTCACCGCCTGCACGTCGCCCATCGCCTTCTGCACCTGGGCGAACTGGTCGATCACGCGCTGGAAGCTGCCGTGCATCTGCTTCTCGATGCTTTCCGTCAGCTTCTCATTGACGCTGCGCTGAATGTCGCCGAGGCGCATCGCCTGCTGCTCGCCCATCTCGCGCAGCTTGGTTTCCATCAGCACCCGCTGCTCGCCGGCCTCACGCAGCAGCCGGTTCGACAATTCGTGCAGCGAGGCGCGGTCCTCCATCCGGGTCGCCTCGGCGCGGCCGGCCAGCGCGCGCTCGCTCGAAACGACTGCGGCCCGCAGGCCTTCCGCCTCCGACCGCTGCACCGTTTCCATCGCGCGGCGCAGCACGGCCAACTCGTCGCGCATCGCTGCGCCCTCGGCCCGCACCGCGCCTCCACGCAGCAAGGTGACGATCAATGTCGCGACCGCGATCACCACGGCCAGGGCCAGCCCGGCCGCCAGCATCTCCGGGGTGATCACGCAAACCGTTCCCGCAGCCGGCGCGGCAGCCGCAGCGGTGCAAACAGGATGGCCCCGCACACGACGCCCGGCAGCACGGCATGCAGCCAGATCAGCGGGATCAGCACCGTTTGCCGCGCGGCCAGGTTCTGCACCGCCAAGCCAACCGCCAGCAGCGCCACCACCGACAGCACCGCCATCAGCGGCCGCAGCACGTTGCCATAGCGCCGGAAGCTGCCGGTCAACACCGCCACCAGCGCCACGGCGGCGAAGCTCGCGGCGGTCAGCGGCGCCGACAGACGGCGGTGCGCCTCCACCAGCTGCTTGCCGACGTCGCGCGCGTTCAGCGCCGACGCCGGGTCCATCAGCTCCTCGAGCGACATCTCGGCACTGTCGCGATACCGGACCTCGCCGTTCTTGCTGGTGCTGGCCAGGTCGATCGAGTTCTCGGCGAAGGTCAGGACGTTCAGCCGGCCGTTGGTGCGGTCGATCTCCTGCCGGCTGCCATTCAGCAGCAGCACGCGCGGCCCGTTGGCGCCGTTGATGAGCCGGCCGCTCTCGGCCAGGATGGTGGCGCGGCTGTTCTTCTGCCGGGCGTCTTCGACCAGGATGCCGCGCAGCGTGCCGTCGGTGTCGCGGCTGCGGATGTAGACGGTCAGGTCGTCGCTGACGGCGGTGAACACGCCCTCCTGCAGCAGGAACGCCGCCATCCGATTGCGGATCTCGAACTGGTATTCGCGGAACGCCGTGTAGCTGCGCGGCACGATCCAAATGTTGAGCACGTAACCGAGGATCACCACCCCCACCACCAGCGCGAGCGCCGGCCGCGACAGCGCGTAGGGCGACATCCCCGCCGCCCGCATCACCGTCAGCTCGCGGTCACCCGCCAGGCGCTGGTAGACGAACTGCACCACGACGAAGGTGGTGATCGGCAAGATGACCGCGACGAAGTTCGGGATCAGCAGCCCGGTCAGCTCGAGGAACACGCCGATCGACAGGCCGCGGTTGACCACCAGCTCGACGAAGCGCAGCGACTGGGTCAGCCAGATCAGCGCAACCAGGCCGGCCGTGACGGCGACGAGCGCCACCGATAGCTGGCGCAGCACGTAGCGGTCGATCTGCCTGGGTCGGAACAGGGCCATCCTCGCCCAGTCGGCGGTTCAGTACACGAAGAGCAGCAGCGCAATCAGCAGCAGCACGATGCCGATGCACCCGAACTTCACGAAATTGGTGAACCGGCCCCAGAACATCGCCCGGTCGGCGACGAACGCCTGGTCGAGGTTCGAGCCTTCGGTTTGCGGGGTCATCGCCATTCAAGCCTCGGTGTCGCTAAAGGTCGCCACCTTCTACGGAGAAACCGGGCGGATGAAAACATCGTCGGGGCCGGAGACTCCTGACAACTCGGCAACCGGAACGTTGCCGGGCCGGCGGCGTGAATGCTAAAGCCACGCAGGAGACCGGGCGGAGGACAAATCGTGAGCCGACCGAGAACCGGACCGAGCCTCGGCGCCGCCGGCCCGGAGCTTGTAGGGGCGGACGAGCAAGCCCTGTCGCCCGACGGCATCATGCAGATCGGGCTGGGATTCTGGGCGTCCAAGACGCTGCTCAGCGCCGTCGAACTCGGCATCTTCTCCAGGCTGGCACAAGGCCGCTTGACCCTCGAGCAGTTTCAGCTCGGCTGCGGCCTGCATGAACGCTCCGCGCGCGACTTCCTCGACGCGCTTGTCGCGCTCCGCCTGCTCGACCGCGACGGCGACGGCCGCTACGGCAACACAGCCCATTCGGCGCTGTTCCTCGACCGCGCCAAGCCGTCCTATGTCGGCGGCATGCTGGAAATGGCCAATGACCGCTTGTACCCGTTCTGGGGCAACCTGACGCAGGCGCTGCGGACCGGCCAGCCGCAGAACGATAGCCG
The DNA here is from genome assembly GCA_963752225.1 of uncultured Alphaproteobacteria bacterium. Taxonomy (GTDB): domain Bacteria; phylum Pseudomonadota; class Alphaproteobacteria; order Acetobacterales; family Acetobacteraceae; genus JBBROS01. The sequence goes on from CAVVXS010000007.1 coordinate 1,642,978, forward strand.
GCATGGGCAGGACCTGTTCACCGTGCTGTATGAAGATCCGGACCGGTTGCGGCTGTTCCTGGGCGGGATGACGGGGCTGAGCCTCCCGATCGCGCGCGCCATTGCGGCGTCCTTTCCGTGGGACATGGCGCAATCCGTCGTCGACGTGGGCTGTGCCCAGGGCGGTTGCGTTGTTGAGATCGCAGCGGCGCACCCGCACCTCCGCGGCGTCGGCTTCGACCTGGCGCCGGTCCGGCCGGTGTTCGAGGAGTATGTGCAGCGCGCGGGCCTTGCCGAGCGGCTGCAGTTCCAGGGCGGCGACTTCTTCGCCGACCCGCTGCCGCAAGCCGACGTCGTCATCATGGGCCATATCCTGCACGACTGGGACCTGCCGCGGAAACGCGAGCTGCTGAGCAAGGCCTACGCGGCGTTGCCGGACGGCGGCAGCTTGCTGGTTTACGAGGCGCTGATCGACGATGCGCGGCGGCAGAACGTGCGGGGCCTGCTGACGAGCCTCAACATGCTGATCGAGACCCCGGGCGGCTTCGATTTCAGCGGCGCCGACTGCAGCGGCTGGATGCGCGAAGCCGGCTTCCGCGAGACCCGCGTCGTGCCGCTCACCGGAACGCACGCCATGGTGGTCGCCACCAAGTAGGCGGCGGTCAAGACGCCCGGTCCAGCCCGTAGAACGACGCGGCGTTGGCGCCGAACACCGCGTCGACCTCGGACGGCGCGAGGTGCGCGAGCAGCGCGTGCGCCCAGCTCCACCAGGTCGCGTAATCCAGCCGGGTCGTCAGCACCGGCCAGTCGCTGCCGAAGATCAGCCGGTCCGGCCCGAACAGGCGGACCAGTTCCTCGGCATAGGGCCGCAGCGCATCCAGCGGGGCGTCCGGCGCAGCCTCGGTGACCAGGCCGGAGAACTTGCAGCGCACGTGCGGGAAGGCAGCGACCGCGGCCAGGCCCTCGCGCCATTCGGCAAAGCCGCCGCCGGCGATGTCGGGCTTGGCGGCATGATCGATCACGATCGGCAGGTCCGGATGCCGCTCGATCAGCCGCGGCAGGTGGCGCAGGTGGCGCACCCGGGCCAGGGCGTCGAAGGTGAGGCCCAGCTCGACCACCGCGCGGTAGGCGGCGTCCTGCTCCGGCCGCAGCATCCACTCGTCGTCGGCGATGTCCTGCCACATCGGCCGGATGCCGCGCAGCTTCGGATCGGCGGCCAGCGCCGCCAACCGGTCCGGGGCGTCGGCAGCCATCATGTCGATCCAGCCGACGACGCCGCGCACCCGCGAATCGGCCGCGGCCAGGGAAAGCAGGAACCGGGTCTCGGCCTCGGTGGGTGCTGCCTGCACCAGCACGACGCCGTCCACCCCGGCGGCGTCGAACAGCCCCGCTGCGTCGCCGGGCAGGAAGTCGCGGTGGATCGGCAGGTCCGGGGTCAGCCAGCCATAGTCGCCGCGGTCGACCCGCCAATAATGAACGTGCGCGTCGATCACCGGATCAGCCCGGCGCCGCGCAACTCCTGCCACAGCGTGTCCGGGATCGGGTGGGCGATCAGCCGCAGGTTCTCCTCCACCTCGGCCACGACCGCGGCGCCGGGGATGACGCTGGCGACGCAGGGGTGCGAGAGCGGGAACTGCAATGCCGCGGCGCGCAGCGGGACGCCGTGGCGGCTGCACACGGCCTCGATGGCGCGCGTGCGCTCGAGGATGGCGTCGCTGGCAGGCGCGTAGTCGTACTTGGCACCCTCGACCGGCCCGGTGGCGAGGATGCCGGAATTGTAGGGGCCGCCCAGAACGATGCCGATGCCCCGCCGCTCGCATAGCGGCAGGAAGCTGTCGAGCGAGGACTGGTCTAGCAGGGTGAAGCGCCCGGCCAGCAGGAAACAGTCGAAGTCGCCCGCCTCGGCAAAAGCCTGGCAGGCCTCCCACTCGTTCAGCCCGGCGCCGATTGCCCGCACCGCCCCCTGCTCGCGCAGCGACACCAGCGCGCGATAGGCGCCGTCCATCGCCTCCTTGAACCGCTCCGGATAGGCGTCGCCGTGATTACGCCGGTCGCAGTCATGAAGAAAAAGAATGTCGATGCGGTCGGTGCCGAGGCGCTGCATGCTGTCCTCGAACGAGCGCATGACGCCGTCATAGCTGTAGTCGATCCGGTGCTTGAACGGCGCCGGGGTGTCGAACAGCGTGTCGGACGGGCCGGCCGGGCGGTCCTTGGGGCCGCGCCGATGCAGCCGCCAGCCGGCCTTGGTCGAGACCACCACATCGGGCCCGATCCGGCGCAGCGCGGCGCCGATGCGGTGCTCGGCAAGGCCGAAGCCGTACAGCGGCGCGGTGTCGAAGTAGCGGATGCCGGCCGCATAGGCGGCGGCCACGGTCGCCATGGCGTCGTCCTCGGTCTGGGCGCGGTACATGTTGCCGAGGCTGGTGCTGCCGAAGCCGAGCGTGGTGAGCGCGATCCCGGTGCGGCCGAGGGGGCGGGTGGGCAGGGTCATGCCTTCTTCTCGATCGGCGCCGCCCGGCCGGCCGCCTGCTGCACGGTCGCGAGCTGGCGTGCCCGGCGTTGCTGGAACTGCTGGTCCACGAGCACGCCGATCAGGATCACGGTGCCCATGACGGCGAAGTTGAGCGAGCTCGGGATACCGAGGATGTTGACCAGGTTCTGCAGCACTTGCAGCAGGATGGTGCCGAGCACGATGCCGATGATCGACCCCTCGCCGCCGCGCAGCGAGCAGCCGCCCAGCACCGCTGCGGCGATGCCGTACAGCTCGTAGAAGTTGCCGAACGACGACGGCGAGACGGAATTGGTGTAGAACACCAGGAAGATCGTGGTGACCCCGGCCAGCAGGCCCGAGATGATGTAGGCGCCGGCGATGACGCCGCCGGTGCGGATGCCGGAGAACCGCGCCCCTTCCTCGTTCTTGCCGACCGCGAATAGATAGCGGCCGAACACCGAGCGGTGCAGCACCACGCTCATGACCGCGGCGACCACGACGAGGAAGATGAAGCTGAACGGTACGCCGAAGAACCGGCCGGTGACCAGCCACTGCAGCGTGTCGTAGCTGCCGCCATAGCCGAAGCCCATCGAGGCGTCGGCGGTGTAGTAGCGCGCCGCCCCGCGATAGATCAGCAGCCCGCATAACGTGACCACGAACGGCTGCACCTTCATGCGGGTGACGAGGAAGCCCTGCAGTCCGCCCAGCAGCACGCCGCAACCGACCACGAACAACACCGCCAGCGGCCATGGCCATTCGTAATTCGACAGCAGGTCGATCAGCACGACACCGAGCAGCGCGAACATCGAGCCGACCGAAAGGTCGATGCCGCCGGTGATGATGACGATACCGACGCCGATCGAGAACAGGCCGAACAGCCCGGTGAGGTTGGCGAGGTTGAGCAGGTTCTGCCCCGACAGGAACAGCGGCTCGCGCGCCGCCGTCACCGCGGCGATCACCAGGATCAGCACCAGCAGACCCAGTTCCTTCTTGCGCATTCGATCAGGCTCCCGCCGCGGCGTGCGATGGGGCGGCCTCGCCGATCGCCAGGTGCAGCACGTTGAACTCGGAGAAGTCGGGCCGGTCGAGCGTGCCGTTGATGCGGCCCTCGTGCATGACGGCGATGCGGTCCGACACGCCCAGCACCTCCTCCATGTCCGACGAGATCATCAGGATGGCGACGCCGCGGTCGGCGAGTTCGCGCATCAGCCGGTAGATCTCGCCCTTGGCGCCGACGTCGATCCCCCGCGTCGGCTCGTCGAAGATCACCAAGGCGGGCGCCATCGACAGCCATTTGCCGAGCACGACCTTCTGCTGGTTGCCGCCCGACAGGGAAACGACCGGGGTCATCTCACTCGGGGTGCGGATCGACAGGCGTTTGCCTTGCTCCCGCGCCGTGCGGCGCTCGGCGGCGTGGTCGATCAGGCCGAGTTTGGCGTAGTTGGGAAGGCTCGCCAGCGAGATGTTCTCGACGATCGGCATGTCGAGCACCAAGCCGCAGCGCTTGCGGTCCTCGGGCACGAGATAGATGCCGTGACGAATCGCGTCGCGCGGGGCGGCGATGCGCAGTCTGGCGCCGTCCAGGGTGATGGAGCCGCCCAGGATCGGGTCTACCCCGAACACCGCACGCGCCATCGAGGTGCGGCCGGAGCCGACGAGCCCGGCCACGCCCAGGATCTCGCCGCGGCGCACCGACAGGTCCACGTGACGGTCCGGAAATGCCGCCGTGACGAGGCCGCTTATGTCGCAACCGCCGCCGTCCGGCGTCCGCGCCGGCGGCACATACACCGATTTCAGGTCGCGGCCGATCATCAGCCGGATCATCGCCGCGTGCGAGATCGCGTCCCGCGCCAGCTCGCCTGCGACCCGGCCATCGCGCAGGCAGACGACGCGGTCGGCGCTCGTCATGATCTCGCCGAGCCGGTGGGTGATGTAGATGATCGCGACGCCATGCGCCTTGAGGTCGGCGACCACGCGCAGCAGGCGCTCGGTTTCGGTGAGCGTCAGGCTCGAGGTCGGCTCGTCCATGATGATGACGCGGGCGTTCACCGACAGCGCCTTGGCAATCTCGACCAGCTGCCGCTGCGCGATCGACAGCTCGGCCACCGGCGTGCCGGGTTGGAAGTCGGCGCCGAGCCGCTGCAGCAAGGGCGCGGTTTCGGCGTGCATCGCCCGCGTATTGACGAGGCCGAGCCGACGCTTCTCCCGGCCGATGAACACGTTGGCGGCGACGTCGAGGTTCTCGAACAGGTTGAGTTCCTGGTGCACGAAGGCGATGCCGGCCTTGGTCGCCCCGGTGACGGTCATGGCCGCGTGCGCCGTCCCGTCGATGCGGATCTCTCCGCGGGTGGGCGCCACCACGCCGCCGAGGATCTTCATCAGCGTGCTTTTGCCGGCGCCGTTCTCGCCGATCAGACCCAGCACCTCGCCGTCGTCCAGATGCAGCGACACGTCGCTGAGCGCCACTACGCCCGGGTAGGTCTTCGAAATCCCGACCAGTTCCAGCCTGTGTGCCGCCATCGTTTCTTCCAGTCCTGTCCGGGCAAGTCCTGCCCCGGCCGCAACGGGCCGGGGCGTGTCTCCGGACCTACTTCGCCAACAGAGTCTTCATCAACGCCTGGAACTCGCCGACGTTGGACTTGTCGATCACCTTGGTGGGGATGATGATCTGCTTGTTGGCGGGGATGAACGACTTGTCGCCGCGCAGCACCTTGTCCATGTCGATCATCGACTGATAGCCGAACTCGAACGGCTGCTGCACCACGGTGGAGATGATGGTGCCGTCGGCGACGCCGCGCAGCGTCTGCACGTCCTCGTCGAAGCCGACGATCTTCACCTTGCCGGCCATGTTCGCGTCTTTCACCGCATTGTAGATCTGCGGCGTGTTGTAGGCGTAGAGGCCGACCAGCAAGGACACGTCCGGGTATTTCACCAGCGTGTCGGCGACGTTGGCCTTGGCTTTCACGTTGTCGAAGGCGTCGGTGCGGACGTCGACGATCTCGATCTTGGTGCCGGCGATGGCCTTGCGGATGCCTTCGACCCGCTCGCGGGCGTTGGCGTTGTCCATGGTGCCGACGAACATCATCACCTTGCCGCCGTTCGGCAGGGCGCGCTTGATCTGCTCGCCCGCCATCGTGCCCGCGGCGACGTTGTCGGTGCCGATGTAGAACATGCGATTGCTGTTCGGCGCGTCGCTGTCGTTAGTGATCAGCACCGCCTTGGAGGCAACCTTGTTCAGCTCCTCGGTGGCGTTGGCCGGGTCGACGGCGGAGATGGAAATGCCGGCGACGCCGCGGGCCAGCAGCGCGTCCATGATGTTGCGCTGCTCGGCGGCCGAGGATTGGCTCGGGATCTCGAGCACCATGTTGTATTGCGGCAGTTCCTTGTTGGCCTTCTCGATGCCGCGCCGGGCGATGGTCCAGAAGTCGGCCGCGCCGTTGACCACGAAGGCCAGCGTCTTCTTGTCCTGCGCGACGGCGGCGTGCGGTGCGGCGACGCCGGCCACCAGGGCGGCAGCGGCCATCAGCGATGCGAAGATGTGTGCGGAACGTTTCACTATGCGTCTCCCCTCCGTTACTCGGCCTGCTCTTACGACAGGATGAACGGGCGGAGGATACACAACCCACGCCGCCGCGCCATGGAAACCTCCGATCCATCTCCGCTTGACGCGCGACGGAGCGGGACGAATGATCGCGCCGCGCGAACGGCCCGGATTTAACGGGGCCGCGGCACAGGAGGAATGCATGGACGACCTCACCACGCCCGGCCTCACCACGCCCGACCGGCGCGGCTTTGTTCAGACCGCCGCGACCTCGATGCTGGCCGGCCTGGTCGGCAGCTTCGGAATCAGCCCGGCGATTGCGCAGCAGGTCGCGCGCGAAACCGGCCGCTCGGAAAAGCCGCTCAAGGCCGCGTTCTCCAATGCCGGGCTGCAGGCGACCTGGTGCGCCCAGGGCAAGCAGGCCGCGGAATGGTGGGGCAAGCTGTTCAACGTCGACGTGACCTGGTTCGACGGCGAGCTGAACGCCACCAAGCAGCGCAGCGCCATCGAAAACATGGCGAGCCAGAAATGGGATTTCGTCGCCATCCAGGCCTTCGGCATCGGCACGCTGACGGCGCCGGTGAAGAAGATGATCGACGCCGGCACTCCGGTGATCGACATGGACACGCTGATCGCGCCGCTGGACAGCATCGGCGTGCACAGCTTCCTGGCGCCGGACAACGAGTTCATGGGTGCGTCCGTGACGCAGGCGCTGGTGGACGCGATCGGCGGCAAGGGCATCATGACCATGACCCAGGGCGCACTCGGCCATACCGGCGCCCAGGGGCGCGCGCGGGGCTTTGACTCGATCGTCAAGAAGAACCCGGGCATCGAGGTCGTGGACACAACGCCCGGCGATTGGGATGTCTCGAAAGTGTCCCGCCTGTGGGACACGCTGCTGACGAAATATCCGAAGATCGATGCCGCCTACTTCCACAACGACGACATGGCGCTCGCCGCCTACAACGTGATGAAGGCGCGCGGCCGCACCAACATCCTGATCGGCGGCTGCGATGCAATGCCGCCGGCGCTCGCCGCCGTCAGCGAGGGGCGCATGCACGCGACGGTGCGCAACCCGTCCTGCCGCATCCATGGCGGCGCCATCCTGGCCGGCGTCGCGGCGGTGGTCGCGGGCGAGAAAAGCGGCAACGAGGCGGGCATGATCCCCAAGAACGTCATCACCGACGGTCCGGTCGTGACCAAGGCCAACGCCCCAGGGATGGCCTGGATGGAAAGCCACTTCCTGATCTGACGAGGGTGTCCGAAGCGGTCGCAGTCTCTCCGCCAGCAGGCGTCGGGCCGCCTTTGCTGCAGATGCAGGGGGTGAGCAAGTCGTTCGGCGGCGTCGCCGCGCTGCGCGCCGTGGATTTCGCCCTCATGCCCGGCGAGATCCACGGCCTGGTCGGCGAGAACGGTGCCGGCAAGAGCACGCTGATGAAAATCATCGCCGGCGTGCACACCGAGTACGACGGCACAATGCGGATCGCGGGCGAGGTGGTCCGCCATCGGTCGGCCCGCTCGGCGCGCGATGCCGGGATCGGCATGGTGCATCAGGAACTCAGCATCGTCCCCGAGCTGTCGGTGGCCGAGAACGTCATGCTCGGCGTGCAACCGACCCGATTCGGCGTGGTCGACTGGCGCGGCATGACGAGGCAGGCGCGCGAGACCCTGCGCACGCTGGGCATCGAGGTGAATCCTGCGGCACGCATCGGCTCGCTGCCGCTCGGGCTGCAGCAGCTGGTCGAGTTGGCCCGCGTGCTGTCGTCCGGCGCCCGGATCGTCATCCTCGACGAGCCGACCTCTGCCCTGTCACCGCCCGAGGTCGAAGTGCTGTTCGGCCTGCTGCGCCGGGTGCGCGCCAGCGGGCGCAGCATCGTGTTCATTTCCCACTTCCTCGACGACATCCTGCGCATCTCCGACGCGGTCACGGTGTTCCGCAACGGCCGCGCCATCGCCACGGCGCCGGTCGCCGACATCGACAAGGGCTGGATCATCGAGCGCATGATCGGCGCCGGGCACCAGGAGCTGGAGGAAAGCTACCTCGGCGAGATCACCCTCGACAGCCGGCCCGATGCGGCCGTGGTGCTCGAGGCGGAGCGCATCAGCGGGGCCGGATTCCGCGACGTGTCGCTGGTGGCACGCGCCGGCGAGGTGCTGGGCATCTACGGGTTCATGGGATCCGGCCAGCTCGACCTGGCGCGGGCGCTGTTCGGGCGGACCAAGCTTCGCGCCGGGCGTCTGCGGCTCGACGGCCAGGCGCTGCGCCTGCGCAACACGGCCGCCGCGCGCAAGGCCGGGCTGGCCTTCGTGCCGGAAAGCCGGCGCAGCATGCTGTTCGCGCAAGAGCCGGTTTACAAGAACATGTCCATCAGCATCCTGGAACGCCTGTCGCGGCTTTGGCTGCGCCCGTCGGCGGAACGGACGATTGCCGAGGGCCACGTGCGGCAGCTGCAGATCCGGCCGCCGTCGGTCGAGCGGCGGCTCGGCACGCTCTCGGGCGGCAACCAGCAGAAGGTGGCACTGGCCAAATGGCTGACCCACCTGCCCCGCGTGCTGCTGCTGAGCGAGCCCACGCGCGGCATGGATGTCGGCGCCAAGGACGACGTGCTCAAAATCGTCAAAGGCCTGCGCGACCGGGGCATCGCCGTCGTGGTGGTTTCGACCGAGCCGGAAACGGTGCTGTCGCTGGCCGACCGCATCCTGGTGATGAAGCGCGGCACCGTTATCCACGAGTTCGCCGGCGGCAGCGTCAGCAAAGACAAGCTGCTGGCCGCCGCATGAACGAGGCCCATCGATGAGCAGCAGCGAGACCCTGGTACGGCCGTCCGGCGGCGCCCGAAGCTGGCTGCGCAGCCAATTGCGCAACATCGCCCCGTTCGTGACCTTGCTGGCGCTGGTGGCGTTGTTCAGCGCGGCGAGCCCGTCCTTCGCCACGTTCGACAACGCTTACAACATCCTGGGCCAGGTCTCGGTGACGGCGGTCATCGCAGTCGGGCTGACCTTCGTGATCCTGTGCGGCGAGATCGACCTGAGCGTCGCCAGCGTCGCCAACGCGGTGGGCATCACGCTGGCCTACTTCACCTTGCAGGATAGCAGCGTCAACATCGCCAACATCCCGGTGGCCGCCCCGCTGGCGATCCTATTGGCGGTGCTGGCGAGCTTCGTGATCGGCGCCGTGACCGCATTCGGGGTGACGGTGATCGGCATCCCGTCCTTCATCATGACGCTCGCGATGCTGCAGATCGGCGCCGGCATCTGCGCCCTGCTGGTGCGCGGGCAGATCGCCTACAACGTGCCCGAGCCGATCGCGACGCTCGGTTCCGGCTCGATCGGGCCGGTGCCCTGGATCGTGGTGGTGGCGGCGATCGTGCTGCTGCTCGGCCACGTGGTGCTGACCTATACGCGGTTCGGCCGCTACATCTACATGGTCGGCGGCAATCGCGAGGCCGCCGAGTATTCCGGCGTCAACGTGCGCGCCATCCTGGCCGCAGTGCTCATCATCTCGGCGGTCTGCGCGGGGCTCGCCGGCATGCTGGGGGTGGCCCATCTCGGCAGCGCGCAGCAGGACGAGTTCGACAATTACCTGCTCGACAGCATCTCTGCCGTCGTGGTGGGCGGCACCAGCCTGTTCGGCGGCCAGGGCGGCATCGGCAACACGATCGTGGGCTTGCTGGTGCTGGGCGTGCTGAACAACGGCCTCGACCACGTGCGGATCGACAGTTTTTTGAAGATTCTGATACGCGGAGTGATCCTGCTGCTGGCGTTGATCATCAACGTCTATGCGCAGAAACTGCGGGCGACTGAGGCGGTTGGGTAGGGCCAAGGGCTCTCCCTCCGTGGGCGTTCCACCTGTCCAAGGGACAGGTGGAACCTTGGCCCACTCCGCCCCTTTGAGCCCCGGCGAAGGCAGAGCCTTTGCAGTCCTGAACTCAGAGTCCGGGGGGTTTGGGGCGACACGCCCCAACGGGGTCCGGGGGCAGAGCCCCCGGCCTGAACCAACTGCCTGAACCAATTAAAGGAACAAAATGGCCAAGAAAATCATCTTCACCGGCGGCAGCGGCAAGGCCGGGCGGCATGTCGTGAAGCATCTGACCGATCACGGCTACGAGGTGCTGAACCTCGATCTCAAGCCGCTCGACAACCCGAAGGTGCGCACGCTGATCACCGACATCACCGATAGCGGGCAGGTGTTCAACGCGCTCTCGAGCACCATCGCGCTGCACGAGTTCGCGCCCGATCTCAGCCCGCCGAAGATCGACGCCGTCGTGCACTTCGCCGCCATTCCGCGCATCATGATCGTGCCGGACAACGAGGTGTTCCGCATCAACACGATGGGCACCTACAACATCCTGGAAGCCGCGTACAAGCTCGGCATCCCCAAGGTCATCATCGCCTCGTCCGAAACGACCTATGGCCTCGTCTTCGCCAACCAACCGCGCGACCCAAAATACCTGCCGCTGGATGAGGACTACCCCGTCGACCCGATGGACAGCTACGCACTGTCGAAAATCTGCAACGAGCGCACGGCGCACGCCTTCCAGCAGCGCCGCGGCAACGACGTTTACGCGATCCGCATCGGCAACGTGATCGAGCCGCACGAATACGCGCAGTTTCCCGAGTTCTTCAAGAACCCCGAAGGCCGCAAGCGCATCACCTGGAGCTACATCGACGCCCGCGACCTGGGTCAGATCGTGCGGCTGGCGATCGAGCGCGACGGGCTCGGCTACCAGGTGTTCAACGCCGCCAACGATGACTGCTCGTCCGACCTGCCGACCGCGGAGCTGCTGCGCCGGTTCTACCCGGATGTGAAGGTGACGCGCGAGCTCGGCGAATACGAGACGCTGCTGTCGAACCGGAAGGCCCGCGACGTGCTCGGCTTCAAGGAGGCGCATAACTGGCGCAGCAGCCTGCAAGCGCGCTAACCCGGACGCAGAGCGAGGGAGACACCGTCCGATGAGCTTCATTGTCGCCCTCGCCGCCCTCGGCTTCCTGATGCTGGTGGCGTATCGCGGCTTCAGCGTCATCATGTTCGCGCCGGTCGCCGCTTTGCTGGCGGTGCTGCTCACCGACCCGTCCGCCGTGCTGCCGGTCTATACCGGGCTGTTCATGGACAAGATGGTGGGCTTCATAAAGCTCTACTTCCCGGTGTTCCTGCTCGGTGCGATCTTCGGCAAGGTGATCGAGCTGTCCGGCTTCTCCCGCTCGATCGTCGCCAGCGTGATCGGACTGATCGGGCGGGAGCGGGCGGTCATCTCGATCGTGCTCGTCAGCAACCTGCTGACCTACGGCGGCGTGTCGCTGTTCGTCGTGGTGTTTGCGGTCTACCCCTTCGCCGCAGAGGCGTTCCGGCAGGGCAACATCCCCAAGCGCCTGGTGCCCGGCACCATCGCGCTCGGCGCCTTCAGCTTCACCATGGACAGCCTGCCCGGCACGCCGCAGATCCAGAACATCATCCCCACCACCTTCTTCAAGACCGACGCCTACGCCGCGCCCTGGCTCGGGCTGATCGGCTCGGCGTTCATCTTCGTGACCGGCATCGCCTATCTCACCTGGCGCATGCGAACGGCGCAGCGGGCCGGCGAAGGCTATGGGGAGGGCCACACGCAGGAGCCGGAACCAATTCCCGAGGAGCATCCGGTCAATCCGTGGATCGCGCTGCTGCCGCTGGTCGTGGTCGGCGTTCTCAACAAGGTTTTCACATACGCCGTGCCCAAGCTGTACGGCGCGAGCAACGAGACCACGCTGGCCGGGCTCGACCACCCGATCGCCACCTCGGTGCCGTCGGTGGCGGCGATCTGGGCGCTGGAGCTTGCACTGCTGGCCGGCATCCTGACCGTGGTGGCGTTCGGCTATCGCGGCATCGGCGGACGGTTCGCCGAAGGCACCAAGGCGGCGGTGGCCGGGTCACTGCTGGCGTCGATGAACACGGCGTCGGAATACGGGTTCGGCGGCGTCATCGCCGCCCTGCCCGGCTTCCTGGTGATCAAGGACGCGCTGGCCGCCATCCCGAACCCGCTGGTCAACGAGGCCATCAGCGTCACCACGCTGGCCGGCATCACCGGCTCCGCCTCGGGCGGCATAAGCATCGCCTTGGCGGCGCTGTCCGGGCAGTTCATCGCCGCGGCCAACGCAGCCGGGATACCGATGGAGGTGCTGCACCGGGTGGCCGCCATGGCCAGCGGCGGCATGGACACGCTGCCGCACAACGGCGCCGTGATCACCCTGCTGGCCGTCACCGGCCTCACCCACCGTCAATCGTACAGGGACATCTTCGCCATCACCTGCCTGAAGACCGTCGCCGTGTTCGTGGTGATCGGCGTCTATTACGCGACCGGGATCGTCTGACGGGGAGCCGCGCCATGCAGAACAAGCAGCACCATCCGTTCCTGGCCTCGCTGCGCACCGGCCATGGCGGCAAGGTGGTGTCGGCGATGGATGCGGTGCGGCTGATCCGGGACGGCGACACGGTCGCGACCGGCGGCTTCGTCGGCATCGGCTTCGCCGAAGGCATCGCCGTCGCACTGGAGGAGCTCTACCTCGCCGAGGAAGGCGCGGCGCTGCAGGCCAGCGGCAAGCCGCGCAACCTGACGCTGGTGTACGCCGCCGGCCAGGGTGACGGGCGGCTGCGCGGGCTGAACCATCTCGGCCACCCCGGGCTGCTGAAGCGGGTCATCGGCGGGCATTGGGGCCTGGTGCCGCGGGTGCAGGCGCTGGCGATCGCCAACCAGATCGAGGCCTACAACCTGCCGCAAGGCGTCATCACCCACCTGTTCCGCGACATCGCCGCGCACCGGCCGGGCCACCTGACGAAGGTCGGGCTCGGCACCTTCGTCGACCCGCGCCTGGGCGGCGGCAAGATCAACGAACGCACCACCGAGGACTTGGTCGAGCTAATCACGGTCGGCTGCGAAGAAGCGCTGCTCTACAAGTGCTTCCCCATCGATGTCGGCATCATCCGCGGCACGACCGCCGACCTCGACGGCAATATCACCATGGAGCGCGAGGCGCTGACGCTCGAGGTGCTGGCGATCGCCATGGCGGCGCACAACTCCGGCGGCATCGTCATCGCCCAGGTGGAGCGCGTGGCCGACAGCCACTCGCTCAACCCGCGGCAGGTGAAGGTGCCCGGCGTCCTGGTCGACTGCGTGGTGGTGGCCGAGCCCGAGCACCACTGGCAGACGTTTGCCACCGCCTACAGCCCGGCGTTTGCCGGCGAGATCCGCGCGCCGGCGGGATCGCTGGCGCCGATGGAGCTGAACGAGCGCAAGGTGATTGCCCGGCGCGCGGCGCTCGAGTTGCTGCCGAACGCGGTCGTGAACCTCGGCATAGGCATGCCGGAGGGCGTGGCGGCGGTCGCTCACGAGGAGAAGGTCGGCGACCTCATCACGCTGACCGCCGAGCCTGGCGTGATCGGCGGCATCCCGCAGGGCGGCCTCAACTTCGGTGCCGCCATCAACACCGCCGCCGTGATCGACCAGCCGTATCAGTTCGACTTCTACGACGGCGGCGGGCTCGATCTCGCCGTGCTCGGCCTTGCCGAAGCGGATGCGGCGGGCAACGTCAACGTCTCGAAGTTCGGCCCCAAGCTGGCCGGCGCCGGCGGCTTCATCAACATCAGCCAGGCCGCCAAGCGGCTGGTGTTCGTCGGCACCTTCGAGGCGGCCGGGCTGCAGATCGGGATCGCCGGCGGCATGATCTCGGTGCTGCAGGACGGCCGCAGCCGCAAGTTCGTCCGCGAGGTCGAGCACCGCACCTTCTCCGGCCGCTATGCGGCGGAGCGCGGCCAGACGGTGTTGTACGTGACCGAACGTTGTGTGTTCGCCCTGACCGCGGACGGGCTGGAGCTGATCGAGGTTGCACCGGGCATTGACGTCGATCGCCACATCCTGGCGCGCATGGATTTCGTGCCGATCGTGCGCTCGCCGCGGCCGATGGACCCGCGCATCTTCCTGCCCGAGCCGATGGCGCTGCGTGAGCAGCTGCTCGAGATCCCGCTCGAACAGCGGCTGACCTACGACCCCGACAGCAACCTGTTCTTCCTCAACTTCGAGGGCTATTCGATCCGGACCCAGGCGGAGATCGAGCGCATCCGCGACGCAGTCACCGCGCGGCTGGCGCCGATGCCGGCCAAGGTGCGCGCCATCGTCAATTACGAGAGCTTCTCGATCCTGCCGGAGTTGCTGGACGCCTACTCGGCCATGGTCGCCGACCTCACCGAGCGGTTCTACGCCAGCACGACGCGCTACACGACGAGCGGCTTCCTGCGCGTCAAGCTCGGCGACGCGCTGGGGCGGCGCGCGGTGTCGCCGCACATCTACGAAACCGCCGCCGAAGCCCGCGCACAGCTCGAATAGGCGGGCCCGGCCCTAGATCGATCCCCCTGGCCGCAGCAGCCGGATCATCAGCCCCCCATACACCACCGCCGGCACTGCCAAGGCCAAGGCGAAGCTCGCCACGGTGAACAGCCGCCGGCTGAACGGGATCGAGGCCGCCAGCATCGACACGCCCCCCACCACGGGAAAGCCGAGCAGCCGCAGATCCTCGAGCGAGTGGAACGACTGGTCCATCTGCACCAGCAGGAACGCGAGCCCGGCGCCGGCGGCCAAGGCCGCGGCGAGCACCCCCGACACCAGCAGCACCCGCTTCGGCGCCACCGGCACCTGCGGGATCTGCGGCGGGTCGATCACCTGAATTTTCACCTTGTCGCCTTCGGCGTCGGCGGCGGTCGAGATCCGCATCGACTCGCGCCGCCCGGACAGCTCCTGGTAGTTCCGCTGCAGCACGTCGTAGTCGCGGTTCATGTTCATGAACTCCGCCTGCAAGCCCGGCGCGCCGCGCGCGATGTCTTGCAGCCGGTCCCGCTCCTTCAACGCGTCGGCGATCTGCCGCTGCAGCGAGGCGACGATCGCGTCGTTCTCGACCACCCGCACCTTCAGCTGCTCGAACACCGGGTTGGATGCCGTGCGGCTGCGCGCCGGGCTCGCGGGGGTCGACGGGGTCGACGGCGCATTCGGGTCCGGGCCGGCCGCCCCCGAACGGATGCTGGCCACCAGCTTGCGCTGCGCCACCACGTCCGGATGGGTCTCGGTGTAGCGCAGCCGCAGCTCGGCGAGCTGCTGCTCGGCGGCACGGAGACGGGCGTTGCCGCCGCCATGGCTGCCGCCGGGGCTTGCCGCGTCGGTCTCGGTCACGAGCTGCTGCGGAGTGTTCGAGAGGCCCTGGTTCAGGGTCTCGCGCCGGGCCAGCGCGTCCTGTAGCTGGCCTTGCAACTGGCGGATCACCTGGTTCTGCTGGTCGAGCCGCGACAGCCCGCCATCCCCCGGCAGCAGCTCCGCATAGCGCGCCTTGAAGTCGGCCCGCCGCCGCTCGGCCTCGCGCAGCTGCCGCTCGTAGGAGGCGATCTGCTCGGTCAGGAACTTGTTCGCGCTTTCCATCTCCGACCGACTGTTGCCCGTCTTGCTCTCGACGAAGGTCGCCAGCATGGTCCGCACGACGTCGTAGGCCAGGCGCGGCGACTTGTTGCGATAGGTGATGGTGAACAGGTTGCGGGTCTGCGGTAGGATCCGGATCTCGCCCGTCAGCCGGTCGATCAGCTGCTCGCGGTCGGCCGGGCTGGTGAGCTCCAGCTCGAGGTCGGTCTTGGAGATCAGCTTGTCCAGGTTGGGGCGGCTCAGCAGCGTCCGCTGCAGCATGTCCACCTGCCCGGCGTTGGTGGTGTCGACCGCGATGCCGCGCAGGAGCGGCGTCAGCACCGCCTCGGCGTCGACATACATGCGGGCGCTCGACTCGAACTGGTTCGGGATCGCGAACACGCCCGCCCAGCCCAACGCGCACACGAGCCAGGTGAACATCACCGCTTGCCAGCGGTAATGCCAGGCCGAGGTCAGCCGCCGCTGAATCAGAACCGTCAACGCTTGCATCGACTAAGCTCCCGAGACGCCGGTCACGTCAGAAATAGCTTTGCGGGATGATCAGCGTGTCACCCGGCAACATGGCGACGTTCTGGTCGATGTCGCCATCCTTGATCAAGTCGGACAGCCGCACGTTGATCGTCTGCCGCTTGCCGGCGATGTCGCGCACGATCACCGCGCGGTTGCCGGCGGCGTAGCGGGTCAGACCCTTGGTCTGGATCATCACATCCAGCACCGTCATGCCGTCGCGATACGGGATCGCCAGCGGCTCGGTCGCTTCGCCGATGACCCGGATCTGGCGGTTGAGCGGTCCCTGGAACCCGTTCACGATCACCGACACGTTGGGGTCGCGCACGTACTCCTTCAGCCGGCCCTCGATGTCCTTGCTGAGCGAGGTGGGCGTCTTGCCGGCGGCGAGGATGTCGGGGATCAGCGGCATCGAGATGCGCCCATCCGGCCGGACGATCAGCGCGCTGACGCTCAGCTGCGGCGAGTTGTAGACGAACACGCTGAGCGAATCGCCGGGTCCGATCTGATAGGGGTTGTTGTTCACCAGCCCGGCTGGCGCCGCCGCCACCGGTGGCGGCGGTCCGTTGAACCATCCGCTCACGGTGCCGCATCCCGCTACCACCAACAGCATCAGCACTGCCGCGACCTTCGACCCAACCCGGTTCATGCAACCCCCACCCATTCCAGCAGCAATCATACCCGCTCGAGCGCGGATACGCTCCCGAGCGTCCGCTCCAACCCCGCCGCCAGCTCGGTCCGCGCGTGGACGCCCAGCACCGCCGCCGCCCGTGCCGGGCAACCGACGGAGCGGCGTATGTCGCCGGGGCGGGCCGGCGCCCGATCGATTGCCGGGCGGCGCCGCAGCAACTCGCCGAGCACTTGGAGGAGGCCGCCGACCGACGTTTCCCGCCCGGTGCAAGCGTTCAGCACGGACGCGCCCGGCTGCGTCGAGGCATGCCGCATGCCAGCCAGCAGGAAGGCGACGATGTCCGCCACATACACGAAGTCCCGGGTCTGCAGCCCGTCGCCATGCACCGTCACGGTGCGCGACGCGGCGAGCGCCGCCGCGAATAGGCTGATGACGCCGCTATAGGGCGAGGACGGGTCCTGCCGCGGCCCGTATACATTGAAGAACCGGAAGCCGACCGACGGCACGCCATGCACCACGGCGCCCGCCTTGGCATGCAGCTCCGACCCGAGCTTGTCCGCACCATAGGCACTCAACGGAGCCGGCAGCGCGTCCTCCGACGCCACCCCGCCGGCATTGCCATATACGGCGGCCGAGGAGGCATACACCACGGGCAAGCCGCCCAAGGCACGGGCCGCATCCAACACGGCGATGGTGCCGCCGAGGTTGACCCGGTGGGTGCCGATCCAGTCCTCGTTCGCCCGTGCCACCGACGCTATAGCGGCGAGGTGGAAGCAACCGTCGACCCCGGCCGCAACGTTGCGGACCACAGCCACGTCGGACACGTCGCCCAGCACCAGCTCCGCCCGCGGGTCGAGATTGACCTGCCGGCCGCTCGACAGGTTGTCGAGCACCCGGACGCGGTGACCGGCCTGCACCAGGCTGTCGACGAGGTGTGAACCGATAAAGCCCGCCCCACCCGTGACCAGGTAGAAACTCACTCGACCGTCACCGACTTGGCGAGGTTGCGCGGCTGGTCCACGTCGGTGCCGCGCAGCACCGCCGTGTGATAGGCGAGCATCTGCACCGCCACCGCATACAGGATCGGCGCCACGAACGGGTCCACCGCCGGCAGTTCCAAGGCCTCGACCGCGATGCCGCGCAACCGGGCGCAGCCGGCCGCGTCGCTCAGCACCACGATTTGGCCGCCGCGGGCGCCGGCCTCCTGGACGTTGCTGGCGGTTTTCTCGAATAGCGGCCCCGACGGCACGATCGACAGGATCGGCACCTGGCGGTCGATCAGCGCAATCGGCCCATGCTTCATCTCGCCGGCCGCGTAGCCTTCGGCGTGGATGTAGCAGATCTCCTTCAGCTTCAGCGCCGCCTCGAGCGCGATCGCGTGGCCGGTTCCGCGCCCCAGGCACAGCACGTCGCGCGCCTCGGCCATCCGCTCGGCCAGGCGCTTGATCGGCCCGTCCAACGCCAGCACGTCGGCCGCCCGGCTCGGCAGCTCCAGCAAATGCTGCACGAGACGCGCTTCCTCTGCCGCGTCGATCGTGTCGCGGTCGCGGGCCGCGGCCAAAGCGAGGCACGCCAGCACCGTGAGCTGCGCGGTGAACGCCTTGGTGCTGGCGACGCCGATTTCCGGGCCGGCGACCGTCTCGAGCACCACATCGCTTTCCCGCGCCATGGTGCTTTCCGGCACGTTGAGGATGCTCATCACGTGCTGCCCGGCGCCGCGCATGAACCGCAGCGCGGCCAACGTGTCCGCGGTCTCGCCGCTCTGGCTCACCAGCAGCCCGAGGCCGCCCGCCGGCAGCGGCGGCGCGCGGTATCGCAGCTCGCTCGCCACATCGATGTCGACCGGCAAGCGCGCGAGGTCTTCCAGCCAATGACGCCCCGCCATGCCGGCGTAGTAGGTGCTGCCGCAGCCGCTGACCGACACGCGCGGCACCTCGGTCCAGCGGAACGGCAGCGCGGGCAGCGTCACTGCGCGGGTGGCGGGGTCGAGCATGCGGGCGAGCGTCTGGCCGATGGCGGCCGGATGCTCGTGCAGCTCCTTTTCCATAAAATGGCGGTAGCCGTCCTTGCCGACCACGGCGCCCGTTTGCACCGTCACCCGGATCGGCCGACTGACCGCCTCGCCGCTGGCGTTGAACACCGCGGCGCCGCTGCCCGACAACACGGTCCAATCGCCGTCCTGCAGGTAGGCGATGCGCCTCGTCATCGGCGCCAGGGCCAGGCTGTCGCTGCCGAGATACATGGCGGTGTCGCCGAAGCCGATCGCGAGCGGCGCGCCGTGCTGGGCGCCGATCATCAGCCCAGGCTGGTTGGCGAACACCACGGCCAGCGCGTAGGCGCCTTCCAGCCGGGCAAACGCCGTCCGCGCCGCATCCACCGGCGCCTGGCCTTGACGGAGATGAAGGTCCACCAGCTGCGCCACCGTCTCGGTGTCGGTTTCGGTTTCGAACACCTGGCCGGCCGCTTCCAGCTCGGCGCGCAGCTCGGCGTGGTTCTCGATGATGCCGTTATGCACGACGCTGACGAGCGGCGTGCCGTGCGGATGCGCGTTGCGCTGCGTGGGCGCGCCATGGGTGGCCCAGCGGGTATGACCGATGCCGGTGCTGCCGGATAGCGGGTCCTGCTCCAGCACCGCCGCGAGGTTCACGAGCTTGCCGGCCGCCCGGCGCCGCTCGATGCGGTCCTCCACCAGGGTCGCGATCCCCGCGCTGTCATAGCCGCGATACTCGAGCCGCCGCAGCGCCTCCAGCAGCAACGGCGCCGCGGGTTCCGAACCAATCACGCCGACGATGCCGCACATCAGCTGTTCTCCTTGCTGCGCCGATACGACGCCGCCCGCGCGGGCTTGTCCACCTGCTGCGCGCGCCCGAACGCCATCGCATCGGCCGCCACGTCACGGGTGATCACGCTGCCGGCGGCCACGAACGCGCCATCGCCCAGCGACAACGGCGCCACCAGGGTCGCGTGGGTGCCGACGAACACGCCGGCGCCAATCGTGGTGCGGTGCTTGGCGTAGCCGTCGTAGTTGCAGGTGATGGTGCCGGCGCCGATGTTGGTGCGGGGCCCGATGGTGCTGTCGCCGAGGTAGCTCAGGTGGTTGGCCTTGGCGCCAGCGCCGAGCCGGGTCGCCTTCAGTTCGACGAAATTGCCGACATGCGCCGCCGCGCCGACCTCGCTGCCAGGCCGGATGCGCGCATAAGGGCCGATCAGCGCCCCCGGACCGATCGAGCAGCCCTCGAGATGGCTGAACGACCGTATCTCCGCCCCCGAGGCGACGCGCACGCCGGGGCCGAACACCACGTGCGGCTGGACCACCACGTCCGGCTCCAGCACGGTGTCGGCGGACAGCGTGACGGTGTCCGGCGCGACCAGCGTCGCGCCGCCTTCCATCGCTGCCACGCGCAGCCAGCCTTGCACGGTCGCCTCGGCCTCGGCCAGCTCGACGCGGGAGTTCACCCCCCGCAGCTCGGCCTCGTCGGCCTCGACTGCCACGACCTTTTTGCCTTCCGCGGCCGCGGCCGCCACGCAATCGGTCAAGTAGAACTCGCCCTTGACGTCGCTCGGCGTGAGCGCTCCGAGCCAGCGCCTCAGATCGGCCGCCGACGCACACAGTACGCCCGCGTTGCACAACCCGATCGACCGTTCCTCGGCGCTCGCGTCGGCCCATTCGACGATCCGCTGCACCGCGCCGTCGACCTCGACCACGCGGCCGTAGCGGCCGGGATCGGCCGGGCGCATCGCCAGCAGCGCCAAGCCGGCGCCGGCGCGGGCGGCCACCAACCGGCGTAGCGTTTCGGGGCGGATCAGCGGGTTGTCGGCATAGAGCACCGCCACGTCGCCGTCGCCGAACTGCGCCGCCGCCTGCAGCGCCGCATGCCCGGTGCCGAGCCGCTCCCGCTGTACCACAGTCGGGTGCGGCGCCGCCGCCTGCTCCAGCGCAGCCATGTCCGGGCCGACTACGACCACGAGGCGGTCGAACACCTGCTCGGCGCTGCGCACGAGGTGCTGCAGCATCGGCCGTCCGGCAATGGGGTGCAGCGCCTTCGGCAGGGCGGACTTCATCCGCGTGCCTAGGCCCGCGGCCAACAGAACGGCGGTGGTTGTCATCACCGCGCACTAGCGTCCTGAGCGGGCCCATGTCAAAGCATCGGATGTCAAGATTGTTTACAAAACCCAACACCCGACCCATTGCGCGAGATCGGCATGACAAAAACCCTGCTCCTGGACCTCGACGGCACCTTGGTCGATTCGGTTCCCGACCTGCTCGCAAGCTGCAACCGGGTGTTCGCGCCGCGCGGCTTGGCGCCGTTCACCGCGGCCGAGGTGACGCCCATGGTGGGTGACGGCGCCGGCATGCTGGTCCGCCGCGCCTTCGTCGCGCGCGGGCGCGAGGCGAGCCAAGCCGACCTCGACGATTTCCTGGCGGACTACCTCGCCCACGTCGCCGACCACAGCACCGCGTTTGCCGGCGTGGCCGACACGCTGGAACGCCTGGCGGGCGCTGGCTGGACCTTGGCGGTTTGCACCAACAAGCCGGCCGTGCCGGCCCGGACCCTGCTGGACGCGCTCGGGCTGCTGCGGTTCTTCGCGGCGGTGGGCGGCGGCGACAGCTACCCCGTCCGCAAGCCCGACCCAGAACACCTGCTCGCCACCTTGCGCGACGCCGGCGGCGACCCGGCCGCCGCGGTGATGGTCGGCGACCACCACAACGACTTGGCCGCCGCGAGCGGCGCCGGCTTGCCATGCATCTTTGCCGCCTGGGGCTACGGCCCGGTCGCAACCGGCGACATGGCAACCGCCGTCGCGTCCCGCTTCGACGAGTTGCCGGACCTGGCCGAGGCCTGCCTCAGCCGCAAGCCGTCGAGCGGGGGAGCGCCGATCAGGGCCGCGCTTCCAGAACGAGGTTGAATGGGGTTTCGGTGGCCCGCCTGAAGCGCTCGAACCCGCCCTCCTGCACCACCGTCCGCAGGCGCTGTTCTCCCGCCTGCGCACCGAGGCAGCAGGCGCCCGCTTGCGCCTGGGATGCCGGGGTGCAGATCATTGTCGACGCCGCGTAAAACACTCGGCCGACCGGGTTGAGGTTCTGCTTCAGCGTGTCGTGGGCGAAGGGTTCCACGATCATCCAGGTGCCATCGCCGGCCAAGGCCTGGCGCACATGGCGCGCGGCGCCCACCGGATCCCCCATGTCGTGCAGGCAGTCGAAGCAGGTCACGAGGTCGTAGCCGGTGCCCGGGAAGTCGTGCGCCAGGGCCGGCTCGAAGCTGACCCGGTCGGCGACGCCTGCCTCGACCGCCCGCGCCCGAGCCCGCTCGACCGACGGCACGTGGTAGTCGAACCCGCGGAAACGCGAGTTCGGGTAGGCTTGCGCCATCAGCACCGTCGTCGCGCCGTGGCCGCAGCCGACATCGGCCACGGTGGCGCCGGCCTCGAGCTTGGCCAGCACGCCATCCAAGGCCGGCAGCCAGGCGGACACCAGGTTGGCGGCGTAGCCCGGTTTGAAGAACCGCTCGGTGCCGTGGAACAGGCAGGCGTCATGCTCGCCCCAGCCGACCCCGGCGCCGGACCGGAACGCAGATTCCATCCGGTCGAGGCTTTTGAACATGGACGTGACGATCTCGTAGGCGCCCGGCATGAACACCGGGCTGTTCTGCTCGGCGAACGCCAGCCGCTGTTCCGGCGACAGCGTGAAGGCCGATCCATCCGCACCGGGCCCTTCGACATGGGTGACATTGCCGGCCGCAGCCTGTGCCGCGAGCCACTCGCGCACGTAGCGGGGGAACAGGCCGGTATGCGATGCGACCGCATCGGCCGTTGCGGGGCCGATCTCGGCCAGCGCGGCGAACAATCCCAGCCGATCACCGAGCACATTGAGCGGGGCGGTGAAGGCAGCCCCCATGTCGCCGACCAGCTTGCCGACGAACACCTGCATCGCGTCTTGTTGGGCGGACATGGCGACCTCTCCAGCTGAGACGCCGCCGCCGCCGAAACCGGAAGCCGCCAGCGTCAATGGGCAGGCACTCGATCCGGGTTGGACGCTAGGGCGGCGGAGCCGTCGCATGCAAGACGAGTTTGTGTCTTAACGGGAAGGTTCCGGCTTCGCCGCCAGGTACAGCGTCGCCTCGCCGAGCCAGCGGGTGTGGAACGTCACCCGAACCGGCACCACCGGTCCGCCCGGCCCGAGTGCCGCGAACCAGGCGGTGCCGGTCTGCGGCCGCTCGAGCGTCGCCCGGTCGGTGTCCAGCATGAAGCCGCCGGTTTGCCGGCCGGTGAAGTCGCAGCGCAAGGCCATGCCGGAAAAGCTCGAGCGCCCGGTCGGCTCCAGCATCTGCTGCCCGGCAGTGCGCACCTCGAGCGAGCCCAGGCGGCGGCCGTCGAACACCGTCTCCCGCCCGTCGCAGCGGCCGGTGGCGCCGATCTGGCGGATCACCTCCACCATGGCGCTCAGCGAGTTCGATCGTGTCGCGCTGCTTCTCGGGCGGCACCGGCTCGCGATCCTCGCCTGCGGGCGGGATCATCTGCCGCACCGTCGGCTGCCCGGCGACATAGTCGAGCTGCACCACCCGGCCTTCGCCGCGCCAGGTGCCGCCGGTGTAGAACCGGTCCGGCAACGGCCGCATGCCGCGGAAGCGACCCTCGGCGCTGCTTTCCTGCCGGTAGCTGAACAGCGCCCCGAACGCGCCCACCGTGTTGTAGGCGGCTTGCACCCGGTAGCGGTCGGGAGCGAGGTCGAATTTGATGTCGAGGTCGATGACGTTCACCCCGGCCGCATAAGCGTCGTAGTGGACGTCGAGGGCGCGAGCCGGGGCGGCCGCGACCAGGAGGGCGAGGGTCAGCAGGAACGGATGACGCATGGGGCGGATATTGGGCAACAGCGCGGCCGCCGCAACTTGACAGTGCAGGGTCGCCTGGGTCACACAGCCGCGCCCGGTGCTGCCGGGGATGGGTGCGGGCGCGTAGCTCAGCGGTAGAGCATTCGCTTCACACGCGAAGGGTCACAGGTTCAATCCCTGTCGCGCCCACCACCCCATCCCGCCCTGGTCAGGCCTTGCGCCGCCTGCGGGCGAGCTGGCCAACCCCCAGCAGCACGCCGCTCCCGAGCAGCGCCAGCGACCCCGGTTCCGGCACCGCCGTGGTGGCCGCCCCGACCGGGAAGGTCGCGTTGTCGGGATCGAAGTCGGAGATTGCGGCATTCCCGGCCTGGGTGGTGTCGCGCGGCCACAAGTTCACGCCGTATTGGGCCGGCGTCAGCCCGAGGCTCGGCAGCAGCGACACCGGCACGTCGACCGAAATCGACGAACCCGAAATCGTCGCAGCGCCTGGCACGGCGAGCGCGGTGTTGGTCACCAAGTCGCGGCCGGCCACCACGCCCTTCCCGGTCACGGTGATGACGGAATCGAACACCACCCCGGGCGCGCCGATCGCGGCGAAGTTGGACGTCTCCGCCCCGCGGTCGATGCCGAACACGTAGAGCGAGGACGGCAGCACCCCGACCGTGCCGTTCAGCGTCCCGGCGAGATGGATCGTCGTCCCGTCGAAGCTGGCTGAGGTGGAAAGCACGTCGAGCTCGCCGGTCTTGGCGCCGCCGAACGTGGGGATGAAATCGTTGGCCGGGTCGGAGACGGCGCCGGCCCGGGCCAGCGGGACCGATACGGCGATTGCCAGCAGGCCGCCAAGCGCCCAGCCCTTCATGCTCGAGCCGACACTGCGGACAATGGTCGTGTTGTGCATGGAACCCCCCGATCCCCCGCGGCGGCGACCCGCAGCGGAGCGTTGCGCCTGCACCGGTGACGCCGGGGGGTGCCGTCCTATTCCACGATCATCGCCCGGACCGTGTCACCGTTTTGTGACGGGCACCTCCGCCTCGCCGAGATCCCACCAGAGCCCGGCCATCGACGAGATGCCTTCGCGCGCGGGACCTGCCAGCAGGTGCTCGTCGGGGCCGTGCTGCTTGCAGCCGTTGTAGCTGTGCGGCACCCAGAGCAGCTGCACGCCGAGGTGATCCATGAACACGTCGTTCGGTAGCCCGCCACCGCTGTTCGGGATCACCTGCACCTTTTTTCCGAGCGTCCGCTCCATGCTGGCGACCGCCCAGCCGACCCAGGGGCTGGCCGGATCGCTGCGCCGGGCCGGCATGCGGATCCCGTACGGGACGATCTTCACGTCCGGAAAGCCGTGCTCGTCGAGGTGGCGGCGCAGCGACGCCTCGAACGTGTAGGGGTCGACATCCACGGTGTAGC
This sequence comes from uncultured Alphaproteobacteria bacterium, assembly GCA_963752225.1. Classification (GTDB taxonomy): domain Bacteria; phylum Pseudomonadota; class Alphaproteobacteria; order Acetobacterales; family Acetobacteraceae; genus JBBROS01. The sequence continues at coordinate 1,667,795 of CAVVXS010000007.1, forward strand.
GGATCTGGCAGTGCGCGACCGCGTTCGGCGCCACCGCGTTGACCGGACGCTCCGGCCGGCCGCTCAGCATGCTGAGCACGATGAAACTGGTCCAGGCGTAGATCTTCTCGGCCGGCGTCAGCCCGGGCTCGCCCCAATCCGGGTCGATCGTCGCGGCCTCGGCGTCGCTTTCCAGCTCGCAGCCGGCGAGCAGGCTGCGCATCGAGTTCGACACCCCGGGCGGCAGCCAGTCGCGCACCAGAATTTTCCCCCGGCGGTCGGCGATGCTGGCGATGGCGTGGCTCAGCACGATCGCCGGGTCGGTGGTCATGCCGCCCCAATTGCCGGAATGCACCCCGCCCGGCCGCACGTCGACCACGAGGTCGAAGTGGAAGGTGCCACGGGTGCCGGTCGAGAGCGTCGGCACCGCGGCGGCGCTGCGCGGCCCATCGCTCGCCAGCAGCACGTCGGCCGCGAGCTTCTCCTTGTGCGCGGCGACGAGCTCGCTCAGGCCCTTGGAGCCGCTCTCCTCCCCGGTCTCTAGGATCAGCTTGATGTTGTAGCCGAGCGTGCCGCCGCGCTCGGCGATGACCGCCTCGAGCGCGCTGAGGTTGATCGCGTGCTGCCCCTTGTTGTCGGCCGAGCCGCGGCCGTACCAGCGGTCGCCTTCACGGGTCAGGGTCCAGGGATCGAGACCTTCACGCCATTGATCCTCGAGCCCGCGCACGGTGTCGCCGTGGCCATACGTGATGACGGTCAGGCCCGGCCCTTCGATCCGCTCAGCGAGCAGGATCGGGCCGGACCCGGCGACCGGGTTGTCATGCACCGCGTAGGTGAAGCCGAGCCGGTCGAGCAGCGGCTGCACGCCCTCCTCGAGGTAGCGCGGCAGCTCGAGGGCGAATTCCGGGTCCTGGCTGGTGCTGCGGATCGCGACCAGGTGGGCCAGCCGCGCCTCGAACCCGCCCTTGTCGAAGAAGGCCTGCGCCCGCTCGATCGCCCCGTCTCTGCTGCCCATGCGCGCCGCTCCCGTATCGTAACCTGGCCAGCAAAGCGCCGCGACAGCGTCGCCGCAAGGCGCGGCAGGTAATCCCGCAAGGCGCGGCAGCTCATGCGGCACGGCGCGGCCGGCAGCCGTCGGCGCCCGGGGCCGAACTGCCGGGCCGCTCAGGCGTCATAAGGACCCAAGCAATGGAGAGCCCCCGTGGCCAATGAAACCATCTGGTATGTCGTCGCCGACGGCGGCAAGGCGCGCGTCCTCACCCTCGAGGGCGAGACGATGCGCACCCTGCAGAGCTTCGACAATAGCGGTCACGGCAACACCGACGACGACCCGAGCGCCGGCACCAGCCAATTGAAGGCGCCGAAATCGGATCCGCACGACCAGGCCAAGTCGCACTTCGCCAAGCACGTTGCCGAGCGCCTGAACGAGGCGGTGCGGACCGGCAAGGTGGACCAGATCGTGCTCGCGGCGCCGGCGCATGTGCTGCACGACATCCGCGAGGGGCTGAACAAGGCGGCGGCGGCCAAGCTGGGCAAGTCGCTCAGCAAGGACCTGACCAACACCCCCGAGCACGACCTCGCCAGCCATTTCAGTTAAGCGCCGAGGCCGGACCGGGCGTTTTCCCGGTCCGGTCAGCCGCCTTCGAGCGCGAGGGTGGCGAAGCTGGCGAGCCAGTGCTCGCCCATATAATCGCCGGCGATGTGCGGCAGGCCCGCCTCCCGATGCCGGGCGGCCGCCCGGGTCATCGCCTGCACCCGCTCATCCCCGGGCGGCAATGCCGCGGCCAGGCTGCGGAAGCACCAGGCCCGGCTGAGGTTGAGGCCGTCCAGATGGGCGAGCTTGCCGTCGCTGCGGTCGCTGACGACGGCCGGCGTAAACAGCGCGACCGGCCGGCACGCCGCCACCTGCGGCAGAAACCCGGCAAACCACGGCTCGAACTCATCGGCCGGCAGCAGCCGGCGCATGCACTCCGCCTCGATCAGGGCGGGCGCTAAGAAATCGTCGCCGCTCGGCTCCCCCCAGGCCGGGCAGTCGGCGTCGGCGCCATACCAGCGCCAGGCGGTGTCGCGCAGCAAGCCGAACAGGGCGGGGTCGGCCGGTTCGGCGTAGTCGGCAGCCATGCGCAGGCCGAACGCCGTGTTGAAATGGGTGCCGACCCGCACCGGGTAGGTCGCGAGCGGCAGGAAGTCTTGGAAGCGCCGGGCGAACACCGCGGCGAGCGGCGCCAGCGCCTCGGCCCAACGCGGCTCCGGCAACTCGCGCAACTCGGCCGCCAGCTTCAGCAGCCAGCCCCAGCCGTAGGGCCGCTTGAAGCCGCGCGCCGTCGGTGCCGCGAGATAGGCGCACTCGGCCGCGACCTTCTCGGCGACAAGCTGGCGGTCGAACAGCGCGCGGATCTCGGCCGCGGCCGGCAGGTCGGGGTGACGCCGCAGCAGCCGCGCCAGCATCCAATATCCGTGCACGCAGGAGTGCCAGTCGAAGCTGCCGTAGAACACCGGGTGGAGGGCGGCCGGCGTGCGCGCATCCCCGGGTCCGGCCAGCACGTGCGCCGGGGCGTTCGGGTATTCCCGCTCGACGTGGCCCAGCGCGACCCGGGCGAACTGCCCGGCGCGGGCCCGGTCGATCATTTCAGGTCAGCGCAAGAAGCAGCAGGACGATGCCGGCCAACGCGACCCCGAACACGGCGGTGCGGATCCACGGCGTGCCGGCGAGATAGATCGGCACGTAAACCACACGTGCCCAGACATACATCTGCGCGCCCCACACCGTCATTGCGCTATGCCGGTCGGCGACATGGGCCATCAGCACGGCCGCGGCAAAGAACGGGAAGGTTTGCATGTAGTTGGCGAAGGCGCGGCGGTTGCGCGACTTGATCCGCGACACCGGCTTCTGTTCGTCCTGCGGCCCGACCGCATAGGTGGTGCCATGCTCGGCCAGGGTCAGCAGCCCCGTGGACAAGGCGTGCACCAGCCCCAGCACGCTCGCCCAGGCCAGCATCATCAATTCAGTCGTCATTCACCCGTCCCGCCGCAGTCCGTTGCACCACGAACACGCCGACGGGCGGCGGGCAAGCCTGGCACCGGCCGCAGCACGCAGACGTGCATCGCGCCCGGCGGCAGGCAGATGGCCGGGTCAAGTCCGGCCATGACGTGGATGGGTCTTGTGGGTGGGCGCGCGCCCCCAGCACGTCATCCGAGGACGTGATCCCCGACACGTCATCCCCGGACTTGATCGGGGGATCTCTCTTCCGCTCGCCTGCAATGGTCCATCTACCCGATCAGCCGCCGCCGCACCCGGCCCGACACGGCGTCGATCACCCCGACCGTGACCAGAATGAGCAGGATGATGAACGAAACCTGGTCCCAATAGCGCACCTTGATCCGCTCGGCGATCTGCAGCCCGATGCCGCCGGCGCCGACCACGCCGAGGATCGAGGCACTGCGCACGTTGCTTTCGAAGGCATACAGCGCCTGCGCGAACAGCACCGGCAGCACTTGCGGCAGGAGCCCGAACCGCACTGCCAGCAACCGGCTGCCGCCCGACGCCTCGATCCCCTCTGTTTGCCGGGCATCGGCGTTCTCGATCGCCTCGGCATACAGCTTCGCCAGCACCGCCAGCTCGGCCGCGAACAGCGCCAGCACGCCCGCCAGCGGCCCCAACCCGACCGCGCGGACGAAAGCGAGCGCCCAGATCAGCTGGTCCATGCCGCGAAACCCGTCGAACACCCGGCGCAGCGAGAAATGCGCCAGCGCGTTCACCACCACGTTGCGCGCGCCCAGGAAGCCCAGCGGCACGGCCACGACCGCGGCCAGGAACGTGCCGAGAAACGCCATCGCGACCGATTGGGCGAGGCCTTGCAGGATATCCGGCCATTGCTCGCCCGGGCTCGGCGGCACCATTTGCCGCAGGATCACCAGCAGCCCGGCCCCGCCGCGGGCGATGCGGCCGGGCGTGATGTCGAACCACCGGCACAGCGCCGCCAGCCAAAGCACGAATGCCGCCGCCGCCAGCCAGCGCATGATGCGCACGCCGGGCGACGGCCCAAACGCGGCTGGCAGCCGCTCGCGCCACTGCGCGGCCGTCGCGGTCATCCGGCGATCACCCGGGACCGCAGCCATTCGCTGCCGAGGTCGATCACGCTGACGACGCCAACGATCAGCACCAGGATGGCCGAGATCTCCTGGTAATAATTGAACGAGATGACGGTGTAGAGTTCCTGGCCGATGCCGCCGGCGCCGACGAAGCCGATCACGGTGGCGCCGCGCACGTTGATCTCGAAGCGCAGCAGCACATAGCTCAGGAAGTTGGGCAGCACCTGCGGCAGGATCGCGTAGCGCACGCCTTGCGCCCAGGTGCCGCCCGCCGCACGCACCGCGTCGAGCGGCCGCATGTCGGCGTTCTCCACGACTTCCGCGAACAGCTTGCCCAGTGCCCCGGTCGTATGCAGCAGGATCGCGGCAATCCCGGCCAGCGGGCCGATGCCCACCGCCCACACGAAGATCAGCGCATAGACGATGTCGGGCACGGTGCGGAACAGCTCGAGCCCGCGCCGGAACAGGAGGTAGGTGAACCGGTTCGGCGCCAGGTTGGCCGCCGCCGGGAAGGCGAGGAGAAACGCCAGCGCCGCGCCGCCCAAGGTCGCCAGCGCCGCCATCTGGCTGGTCTCGAACAGCAGCGCGGCCCAGGAATCGAGCCGATAGAACCAGAACGCCAACGAGCCCTCGGTCGCGACGCCGGCAAAGAGGGCGTGCCATCGCAGGTCCGGCAGCAGCTTGTGGAAGTACTCGCCGACCCGCGGCGCGCCGGCCAGTAGGCTCGACGGGTAGGCCTCCGACACCCAGGCACTCAGCAGCAGCGCCGCGGCGAGCAGCACCAACCATGCGCCGAGCCGCCAGCTGCGCGCCGAGCGCCGGACTGCGAAGGCTCGCTCGAACTCGGCTGCGGCCCCGCTCACGCGCTCATCGGCGCTGCCGCCGCTCCGCCGCCTCGGCGCGGATCATATCCACGAACGGCGTGTAGTCGGCCTGCGTCACCGCCACGAAGCCCGGTCCGCTGCCCATGTTCACGGCCTGGTAGACGTCCGGGTGCGACTTCGGCAGCGCCATGTGGAATTCCAGCATGTCGTCGCGGAACGCTTGCGGCGTGTCCGCGCGCACCGTCAGCGGCCCGTTCTCGATCGGCCGCGAACGCCAGATCAGCCGCAGATCGCGCATCTCGAGCAGCTTCTTCTCGACCATCGTGCGCAGCGCGCCGCGGGTATAGCCCTGCGCCTCGTCGCCGATGCCGGATGTCCAGGTGACGCCTGCGTCGTATTGACGGCCGAGCACCGCAATCACCGCCTGCTCGTGGCCGCCGGCGAAGCCGGTGCGGCTGAAATAGGTGGCCGGATCGAGCCCGGCGGCACGGAACTCCGAGCGCGGGATCAGGTAACCGGAGGCGCTGTTCGGGTCGGCCCAGGCTAGCGACTTGCCGCGCATCCCGGCGAGGTCGGCGATGCCCGAATCCGCCCGCACATACATCACCGACACGTACGAGGTGGAGCCGTCCGCTTCCAGCGCCGTCAGCAACGGGATGACCCGGCCGTTGCTCTCGATCCAGGCGCTGGCATAGGCGGCCGGCGACATGTAGGCGAGCTCGACCTGCCCGGCGGCGAAGGCCTGCACCACGCCCGCATAGTCGGCGGCCGCCACGACCTTGGTCGGCACCCCGAACCGCTGCTCGATCAGCGTCTGATACGGCCGGAACCGCGCGAGCCGGTCGGCGTCGTTCTCGCCGCCGAGCAGGCCGATGCGGATCACCGGCACCTGCGCCGCCCAGGCGGGCCGGGTTTGGGCCAGGGCTGCCCGGCCGAGCAGCGACGCGCCCGTGCCCAACAGGACGCTTCGACGATGGAACAAGGGACACCTCCGGCACGACGCGGGCGATCAGCCTGCCCGGTCGTGCCACCGCGTCAAGTCAGCTCCGCTGGCGGCGGCTCGAGGCCTCGTCGCGGCGGAGGTCGATGAACACCTGGAAGTCGGCGTGCTGCACGCGCTGGTAACCCTTGCCGCCGCCCTTTTCGACCTGCTGGTAGATCGCCGGATAGGCGGCCGGCAGCGCCAGGTGGAAGGCGGTCATGTCGTCGCGGAACGCTTGCGGCGTGTCACGGCGGGCGGTCAGCGGTCCGTTCAGGATCGGCGCGCTCATCCAGATCTGCTTGAGGTCGCTCGCCTGCATCATCTTCTTGGCGATCATCTCGTGCAGGTTGCCGCGGGTGTAGCCCTCGGCCGGGTCGCCGATGCCGCTCGCCCAGGTGACGGCGCCGTCATACTGCTCCTGCAGCACGGCCACGACCGCCTGTTCGTGGCCGCCGCCGAACCCGGTCTTGCCGAAATACTTGCCGGGTTCCGGATCGACGCCGGCCTTCTTCAGCTCCGAGCGCGGGATCAGGTAGCCCGACGTGCTGTTGGGGTCGGCCCAGGCCAGCGAACGGCCGCGCATCCCGGCCAGGTCGGCGATGCCGCTGTCGGCACGCACCATCATGACGCTGCGATAGCTGATGCTGCCGTCGCTCTCGATCGCGACCACCAAGGGCTCCACGTTGCCGTCGGTCTCGAGCCAGGCGCCGGCATAGCCGCTGCTGCCCATCGATGCCAACTCGATCTGCTTGGCGCCGAAGGCCTGGATCACGCCGGCATAGTCCGCGGCCGGGAACAGCTTCACCGGGACGGCGAAGGTCGTTTCCAGCAGCTTGCGGTAGGCGTCGTAGCGGCCGAGGCGGTCGGCGTCGTTCTCGCCGCCGAGCAAGCCGACCCGGAGCACCGGCACCTCCTTCGCCCAATCCCGACGGCCCGGTTCCGGCATGGCAACCGGCGCCTGCGCCCGTGCCGCGGCCACGCTTGTGACCATTCCCGCTGCTGCGAGCAGCGTCGTTCGGCGACCGATCATGGCTGTCCCCTTCCCGTCCAAACCGAGGCCGGGGGTAGCTCGGTATGCGTTACAGACTGATGTCCGAACGGCGTCAGCCGCGTGACACGGCTCAGTTCACCGCGACCGGCGGCCGCGCCGGCGCCACCCGCACCGCCTCCTGGTCGTGGAACTCGTCCTCGCCGACGCCGTACACGTCGCGCACGCGGCCGGGCGTAAGCTCCGCGGGCGTGCCGTCGAACACCACCCGGCCCGCCGCCAAGGCGACGATGCGGTCGCAGTAATGCCGGGCGGTGTCGAGGTGGTGCAGGTTCACCAGCACCGTCAGCCCGTCCTCGCGATGGATCCGCCGCAACGCGTCCATCACCACCCGGGCGTTGCGCGGATCGAGGCTGGCGATCGGCTCGTCGGCCAGCATCAGCCGCGGCTCCTGCAGCAGCGCGCGGCAGATCGCCACCCGCTGCTGCTGCCCGCCCGACAAGGTCCCGGCCCGTTGCAGGGCGACCCCGGCCAAGTCGAACCGTTCCAGCGCCGACAGCCCCATCGCTCGCTCGGCCGCGCTGAACAGCCCGAGCAGGCTCGCCACCTGGCCGCGATGATTGAGCCGGCCCATCAGCACGTTGGTCAGCACATCGAGGCGCGGGACGAGGTTGAACTGCTGGAACACCATCGCGCACTGGGTGCGCCAATCGCGCAAGGCCCGGCCGCGCAGGGCGGTGACGTCGGTGGTGCCGAACCGGATCGATCCCGACGACGGCTCCTGCAACCGGTTGATCATCCGCAGCAGGGTGGACTTGCCGGCGCCCGAGCGGCCGATGACGCCGACCATCTGCCCCGCCGGCACCGACAGATCCACTCCGTCGACTGCAACGACGCTGCCGAACCGCCGCGTCAACCCTTCGATCACCAGCACGAGGCCGCCCCGCTTCCGTCTCGCGAGCCTCTCTACAAACAGCGGAGCTTGTCCAGCATTACCGTTCGGTGACGCCGAGGTTTGGCGCCGCCGCCGCCTTGAGCCATGCTGGCGGCATCAAAACCGAAGGGACGTCCCATGATCCTCGACCTGCGCATCTACACCACCCGGCCGGGCCGCACTGCCGAGTTCGTCAAGATCTACAAGGAGCTGGGCTGGGAGCTGCAGCAGAAGTATCTGGGCCGCTGCGTCGCCTGGACCACCACGGCCGAGGGGCAGCTGAACCAGATCGTGCATATCTGGGCCTATGAGAGCCAGGCCGACCGGGAAACGCGCCGCAATGCGATGGCCGCCGATCCCGGCTGGACCGCCTATCTGGCCGCCGTCGCCAAGGCCGATGTGCTGGTCAACATGGAGAACCGGCTGCTGAAGCCGGCCGAGTTCAGCCCGCTGCAGTAGGCGCCCGTCAACCGCGCGGGCAGGCGGTCAGCACGAAGCGGCGCACGTCCGCCTCGGTGGCGGTGAACGAGGTCGCAAGCGCGAAGCCGCCGACCCCGTCGCTGTCGCACATCATGACCCGCACCGGCTTGCCGTCGGCCCGGATGGTGCAGACGCCGCCATGCGACCACGGGCCGCCGGGCGACGCCGACTGCTCGGTGACGACGGTGCTGCAGCCTTCAACGGTGGCGCCGGAGCCGATCAGCCGCAACTCGTCCTGGAACGATTTGACGAGCCCGGCCGCCTCCGGTGCCACCGGTGCCCCGTCGGACGCGATGCCCGGCGCCGCGGTCTGCGCTCCCGCCGTGCCCGCGGCCATCAGGGCCGCCAACCCCCAAGCGGCCGCCCCCAGACGGGCCATCATGGCTGCGCCACGATCGAGACCTTGCCGTCCCGCTCCGCCACGGCGTAGCGCACCTGGTCCAGCCGCATGAGCCCCCGCTGCCGAACCGCCGCCATCACGTCGGCTTCCAACACCCGCAGCGCGCGCATCCGCTCCTCGTGCCATTTCCCGTCTTCGTAGATCACGACCGGCGTGCCGTCGACCAGCCGGCCGAACCATGCCGAGCGCGCCTTGAACCACGACACGGCCACGTGCAGCAGCCCGATGGTGCACAGCGCGGTGAGCGCAGCTACCAACGAATGGTCCTCGCCGATTACCGCAGTGATGGTGATGCCGCCGAACAGGAAGAGCACCACCAGGTCGAACGGTGCAAGCTGGCTCGCAGTGCGGCGCCCGACCAACCGGACCATCGTCAGCAGCAGCAGGTAGGCCGCTGCTGCGCGCAGGATCACTTCCATCGAAAGGGCCTCACGGCAGCACCACCTGCTCCCAATCGACCGTTTCCGGCCCGACCCGTGCCTCGAGGTGCATGCGGCCGATCTCGGTCGGGTGCAGGGAGAACCGCACCAGCGCATCCGGCGTGTCGGGCGTGAGCGAGATGGTAACGGCGAGCCCGGCGCCGTCGGCCGCCTGCTTCGACGGCGTCGGCATGACCTCCTTCAGGCCCATCGGCTCCGCGAAGGCGTTGTTGATGTGCGCCACCCACTCATGCGCCGGGTCGAACCGCCTGGTGTCGAGATGCAGCGTTACGGTCGTCGCGGTGCCGTAACGCGCCACAGGTTCGAAATCGACCACGAGTGCGCCGCTGGCGGTCGCGACGCGATGGTGGCTGTAGGGTCCGCGGCCCAGCAGGCCGGCCAACCCGGCAACGATGACGAGCGCCATCACCGCGCGGCCGATCTGCACGACTCGCAGCCAGGTGTGCTCGAAGGCGGCGTCGAAGCCGACCTCGAACTCGCCGTCGTGGACGGCGTCGGCGCCTTGCAAATGTGTGTCAGGCATGGCCGGGAGAACCCCGGTGACGCACGCCGGTTGCGCTCAAGCACCCTGTTTGCGCATCACGCTCGCGTTCGCGGCGCGGGTCCGGTCAGGCGCCGGTGGTGACCGTCGGCACCCGCTCGGCCGGCGGCGTGTTGCGGCTGCGGCCGCAGCGCACCAGCCCGTCGATGATCACCATGCAGATGCCCGGCAGGTCGCCTTGGCGCACGCTGTCGAGCAGGTCTGCGCCGGCCGAATGCTGCGCCCGGTCCATCAGCACGAAATCGGCGGCCCGTCCGGGCTCGACGATGCCGCAATCGAGCTTGCGCATCCGCGCCGTGTTGCCGGTGGCGCAGCAGAACACCGTCTCCGCCGGGGTGTCGCCGAGGCTGCTGAGCAGCGCGATCATCCGCAGGATGCCGAGCGGCTGCACGCCCGAGCCGGCCGGCCCGTCGGTGCCCAGGATCACGCGGTCGAGCTGCCCCAGCTCTTTGGCGAAGCGCAGCGCCGACAAACCGGCCAGCTCGTTGCCGTTGTGCACGATCTCGATGCCGCGGCCGCAGCCCTCGCACAAGCAGCGGATCTGCCGCAGCGGCAGCGCGGTGTGGCCGCCGTTGATGTGGCCGATGATGTCGGCGTCGGCTTCAAGGACGGTGTCGGCATCGATGTAGCCGGAGCCGGGCACGCTGGGACCGCCGGTGTGGATCGTGCTCTGGATGCCGTGCTTGCGGGCCCATGCGACCATCTGCTTGGCCTCGGCGCCGGCCTTGACCGTGCCGAGCCCGACTTCACCCAGCAAGGTCACGCCGGAGGCGGCAAGCTCGGCAAAGTCGCTTTCAACCATGCCCTGTTCGATCACCGGGGCGCCGGCCAGCACCTTCACGCCGCCGGGGCGGTGGTTGGCGTAGGCGCGCTGCGCGGTGATCGCCAGCGCCTTCACGCCGATGATGTCGCGGGGGCGCCCCGGCAGGTGCACCTCGCCGGCCGAAATCATGGTGGTGACGCCGCCGTTCATCGTGCTGTCGATCCAGCCGAACTGGTTCTGCCGCGGCGTCCAGTCGCCGAACACCGGATGGACGTGGCTGTCGATCAGCCCCGGCGACAGCGCGCAGCCGCCGGCATCGACGACAACGCGGGCGCCGCCGGTGTCGCAATCCCGCTCCCGCCCGACCGCGGTGATGCGGCCGTCCTCGGCGACCACGGTATCGGCGTCGAGGATCGGCTGTTCCAGCCGGCCCGATAGCAGCAGCCCGATGCCGCGGATGACGAGTTTCCCGACCTGCTTCTCGGGTGCGGCGGCGAGGGCCATGGCGGATCGTTCTCCTATGGGGCCGGGTGCGGGCGGGCTCGCGCGGTGTCAGGCGGCGGCCTGCCACACGCGGGCGCAGAACTCCGGGTAGGTGTCCAGCATCTCCGCCCGCACCGGTCCGCGCAACAGCGCGAGTTCCGCCTCGGTTGGATCCGGCGTCGTGGGCGCAGCGTCGCCGTCGTAGTCGAACCCGGTATGGGCGCGGATTTCGGACGCGGTTTGCCCGGGGTGGACCGTGTCGAGCCGGAAGCGGCCGCCGCCGGCGTCGAAGCGGAACACGCAGCGGCCCGTGACCAGCGCCTGCGCGGTGCCGCGGCGAAACACGCCCGGCGGCGACATGCCCGGCGCGCTGACCATGTCGACGCGCGGCACCAGCACCCGCGTGCTGTGCTCCTCGCGGAACAGGATCGTGCGGGGCACCGTCATGTACATGAAGGCACTGCCGAAGCTGCCGGGAAAGCGGGCGCTGCGGCCAGGCCACTCACCGGTGCCGAGCAGGTTGATGTTGGCCTCGCCGTCGATCTGGCCGCCGCCGAGGAAGAACAGGTCGATGCGGCCCTGCCCGGCCAGGTCGAACAACTCGCGCGTGCCTTCGGTGAACGGATTGCCGCGCGGCCGGTGCAGCAGGCTGAGGCGGACGGGATGTCCCAGCTTCTTCACCAGCCAGCACGCGGCGGCAGGAACCGGGCTGGCGGCGCCGACGGCGATGTGGCGGGCAGGCGGCGCCGCCGGATCCAGGATCAGCCGCGCCAGGACCGTGGCCAGGCGTTCCTCCGGGCCGATCATTCGGCCGCAGCGGCGGCGGGGCGATGCAGCACGTGGCGTTCGAGGTAGTCCGCGAACCCGGCCTCGGTCCGGGCCGCCTTTGCATAGGCGCGCAGCTGGGCCGGGTCGGCGGGGTATTCGTCGAGCAGAGCGATCGGACAGCAGCCGCGCTCGGCCACCGCGACCTGGTCGATGTAGGTCGCGGAAATCACACCCGGTGCCAGCCGCTCGTCTTCCAGCAGGTTCGTATCGGTAATCCGCTCCACCGTCACCAGCACGCGGCGGCTGGCATGGGCGATCGTCGCCAACTCGCGCCGGCGGCCCACCCACACGTTGCCGTCGCGGTCGGCCATCACCGCATGGAAGGCGGCGACGTCGGGGGACAGCGCCGGCAGGAGCAGGATCGGGTCGTCACCGGCCGCAAACGGGTTCCGGATCACCTGCCAATCCGGCCGGTGCGCAACGAGGTCGCTGCCGAGCACGCCGCGCAGGGGCATGAACGGCACGCCCTTCTCGGCCGCTTGCAGCATGGTGTGGATCGCCGGGCAGGTCGCGTCGATGACCTCGATCGTGCCGGCGGCGACGGCGGCGGTGAACCGGGGTGCCAGGCCGGCCTCACCCAGGGTGACGGCGCTGGTTTGCACCGAGGCGACGCAGCCGGCGCCGATGAGCAGGTCGGTGGTGTAGCCGCTGACCGGCACGCCCAGCAGCCGCAAGCCGCGGACGCCGCGACGGACCAAGGCGTGGGCGAAGGCGCAGGGCGCGAGCGAGTTGTCGGGCGGCAGCGCGAGCAACGCGCCGTCGGGAACCAGGGCGGCAAGTTCGTCGGCGTCCATCGGCGGCTCCGGCTGTTGCCGCGATGCTAGCCTGCCGCCGGACATGCGTCACCCGACGCCTCTCACCTCATGGCCGGGCCTGATCAGCCATCGCCCGACGCGTGGACGTGATGCGCAGGGTTGCGAGAGATCCCCGGGCCAAGCCCGGGGATGACGTGTCGGGCTTGTGCCTAGACGTAGTGCTCGGTCAGCGGCGCGAAGCCGTTGAAGCGCTGGCTGGCATAGGTGGTCACGTAGGCACCGGTGCTTTCCAGCTGCACCCGGTCGCCGCAACGCAGGGCGAGCGGCAGCCGATAGTTGGACCGCTCGTACATGATGTCGGCGCCGTCGCAGGTCGGGCCGGCGATCGCCACCGGCCCGGTGTCGCCGCCATCATGCTCGGTCGCGATGCGGTATTTGATCGACTCGCCCTCGGTCTCGGCCAGGCCGCCGAAGCGGCCGATGTCGAGGTAAACCCAGCGCACCGGGTCGGCCTTCGCCTTGCGGCACACCAGCACCACCTCGGCGCTGACGACGCCGGCGTCGGCCACCAGGAAACGGCCGGGCTCGACCAGGATCTCCGGCAAGTCGTTGCCGAAATGCGCCGTCATCGCGTTCATGATGGCGTCGGCAAAGCGGTCGATCCCGGGGATCTCGTCGCGATAGCGCACCGGATAGCCGCCGCCGAGATTGACCATGCGCAGGTTCACCCCGGCATTGGCCAGGTCGGTGAACAGCATGCCGACCCGGCCGATCGCCAGCTCGTAGCTGCCGGTCGTGGTCTGCTGGCTGCCGACGTGGAACGACAGGCCATACGGGTCCAGGCCCAGGTCACGCGCCTCGATCATCAGGTCGCGCGCGGTCTCGACCGTGGTGCCGAACTTGCGCGACAGCGGCCACTCGGCGCCGTCATTCTCCACCAGCAGCCGGCAGTAGACGCGGGCGCCGGGCGCGTGCTCGGCGAGCTTCAGCAACTCCTCGCGGCTGTCGAAGGCGAACATGTCGACCCCGGCGGCGTGCGCGCGCTGGATCGCCGAGACCTTCTTGATCGTATTGCCGAAGCTGATCCGGGCCGGTGCAGCGCCCGCCTCGAGGCAGCACTCGACCTCCTCGAAGCTTGCGGCGTCGAAGCTGCTGCCGAGCCCGACCAGGCGGCGCAGGATCGGCGCCGCCGGATTGGCCTTCACCGCATAGTAGATGTGCGCGACCGGGAGCGCCCGCGTCAGCGCGCGGTAGTTCTGCTCCACCCGGTCGACGTCGACCACGAGGCAAGGGGTCGCCGGCGCTCGCTCGGCGAGGTATTGAGCAATCTTCGGGGTCATTGGATAGGCGTGCTCCAAGGTCAGGCCCGCCAAGCGCCCGGCACGATGGTGCGGACGGCAGGACGGGTTGCCCGTCGGTCCCGGTTTCAGCGGGGGTGGCGGCGGGGCGGGGTTGACGAAACGGTCGAACGAACCAGCGGAAGACAAAGTGCCAGAACGCTTGACGTCGTTGCGTAACCCCCTCGGGCCAGAGGCACGTGCGTTGCTGCGTGGACGCGAAATAGGACCCGCTTCGGGGGGGTGCAAGAGAAAAACTGGCCTCTACTTGCAAAAATTCCGAACGGGCCTTTTTGTCGGCGATAATGCCTGCCGCACGACGATAATATCGGTAAGAACTAAACAAACTTTAAGGAAACACCACGATCCCTGACAGTCACCTGCCTGCAACCACGCCACCCGCCGTCGCCGAAACCGGCGCCCGCCCGCCGCCGCACGCGGAGTCGCCGGCCGCGGGAGCGCCCATGCTCGAGGCCAGCCGGGTCGCCAGCACGCCGCACGAGGCGGAGCGGTTGTTGCAGCACGAGGACGCCGAGCAGCTCGGCCGCAACGCCGACTCACCCGCCGAGATCGCCTGGCCGGGATGGCGCGCCGTCTTGCACCGCACCGCCATCGAGATGCTGACCGATCGCGTGGCGCTGGTCGCCGCCGGCTGCGCCTTCTACGCGACGCTGGCGATGTTCCCGGCCATCTCGATGCTGATCTCGGTCTACGGCTTGCTGTTCGATCCCGTGAGCGTGCTGCCGCAGCTGGCCACGCTGCAGGACTTGCTGCCGCCCTCGGCCTTCAAGCTGATCTCCGAGCGGGTGACAATGCTGGTCTCCAAACCGCCGGGTTCGCTCGGCTGGAGCCTGCTGGTCAGCACGGCGGTGACGCTGTGGTGCTCGGCCAGCGGCACCAAGTCGCTGATCGGCGCGCTGAACCTCGCCTACGAGGAACGCGAGCAGCGCAGCTTCCTGCGATACCAGGCGACGGCGTTTGCCATGACGCTGTGCGTGATCATGGGGACCGCCCTGGGGCTCGGCTTCCTGGTCGGGCTACCGCCGATGCTGAGCGTGCTGGGCTTTGCGTCGCACATGCAGGCGATGATCCGCGCGTTCAGCTCGGCGATGCTGATCTTGTCGGTGCTGGTCGCTTTGTCGCTGTTGTATCGCTACGGGCCGAGCCGGGCGGCGCCGCGCTGGCGCTGGGTGACGCCGGGATCGATGGTGGCGACGACGATCTGGGTCGCGGCGTCGGCGTTGTTCTCGTGGTATGTCGGGCGGTTTGCGACGTACGACGCGATGTACGGCCCGCTCGGCACCGTGGCGGGCGTGATGATGTGGTTCTACGTCACCGCCTATGCCGTGCTGCTGGGCGCCGAACTGAATGCCGAGCTCGAACTGCAGACCATCAAGGACAGCACGCATGGACCGCCGCGCCCGTTGGGCCGCCGCGGCGCCTATGTGGCCGACCACGTCGCCGAAGCCCGGCGGCGGTAAAGTCGCTGCTGCCGGCACTCCGGCCCGGCTACGGCGCTTCGGCGACCTCTTCCGGCTCGTCGACGTGCCTGGCGTCGAGCGTGACCATGGCGACGCCGCGGTCGATCATGCCGATCTTCGCGGCGGCGCCGCGGCTGAGGTCGATGATGCGGGCACGGTGGTCGGGCTGGCGGTCGTTGATGGTGACGACCACGCTGCGCCCGGTTTCCTGCACCGTCACCCGCACCTTGCTGCCGAGGGGCAATGTCGCATGGGCGGCGGTCAGCTTGCGGTCGTCGAACACGCTGCCGCTGCTGGTACGGCGCCCATTGTGCCAGCCGCCATACCAGCTGGCCTGGCCGCTCTGCTGCCATCCGGATCCGGTTGGACCCCGTTGAATTTGCGCCCGGGCGGCGCCAGCCGCGACCAGCACGAGCGCAGCGGCGGGCAGGATTGCTGGGAGAAGGCGGGTCGCTGTTTGGACCATCCGAGGCCTCGTTCCGTTGCTCATACGGACGTGATGCAATTACCG
This sequence comes from uncultured Alphaproteobacteria bacterium, assembly GCA_963752225.1. Classification (GTDB taxonomy): domain Bacteria; phylum Pseudomonadota; class Alphaproteobacteria; order Acetobacterales; family Acetobacteraceae; genus JBBROS01. The sequence goes on from CAVVXS010000007.1 coordinate 1,683,613, forward strand.
GCCGAACAGATCAACCCCTAAAGCCAAGTACCTCAAAGTCATCCAATGATTAACAGATCCCAAATGCCTCAATAATGGCTCATGTCACCGAATAAGACGCATTCCAAGGCCGATACGTCTAAGTAACAGTTTGCGGCGACTTCGGAGATACTTATACCGAAGTCACCGTTGCTACGCGGCTGGGAGGAGGTGCGTCGAATGAACGAGCGGGGCGTCGCCGCTCGAGGCAGGCCGGGCCATGCGGGCCCATTGGGAGAAGGCCGTTGTTAGCGGATCAGCCCCGTCAGCGGGCTCGACGGGTCGGCACCCATCCGACGCGGCATGCGTCCCGCCAGATGCGCGTGCCGCCCGGCCTCGACCCCCGCCTTCATGGCGCGGGCCATGCGCACCGGGTCGCCGGCATGCGCGATCGCCGAGTTCAGCAGCACCGCCGTGCAGCCCAGCTCCATCGCGATCGCCGCGTCGGAGGCAGTCCCGACGCCGGCGTCGACCACCAGCGGCACCTTCGTCTGCTCGATCAGCATCGACAGCATGGCCGGGTTCTGGATGCCCAGGCCGGAGCCGATCGGCGCGCCCAGCGGCATGATCGCGACGCAACCCATGTCTTCGAGCCGCTTGGCCGCCACCGGGTCGTCGGCGCAATAGACCATCACCTCGAACCCGTCCTCGATCAGAACCTTGGCCGCTTCGAAGGTGCCGGCCATGTCGGGGTAGAGATGCGGCGCCGGCCCCAATACCTCGAGCTTGACGAGGTTCCAGCCGCCCGCCTCACGCGCGAGGCGCAGCGTGCGCACCGCCTCGTTGGCGGTGAAGCAGCCGGCGGTGTTGGGCAGATAGGTGAATCGCTTCGGGTCCACGAAATCCTGCAGCATCGGCGCGCCTGGATCCGACAGGTTCACCCGGCGCACCGCAACCGTCACCATCTCGGCGCCCGACGCCTCGATCGCCGCTGCCGTCTCCTCGAGGCTTTTGTACTTGCCGGTGCCGACGATCAGCCGGGAGCGGAAGCTGCGCCCGGCCACGGTCCAGGTATCGGCCTCAGCCTGCGTGTATCCGTCCATTGGGTCAGCCTCCGCCGATGAAATGCACGATCTCCAGCCGGTCTCCCGGCGCGAGACGTGTCTGTTCGTAGGTCGAGCGGACCACGATCTCCTCGTTCCGCTCCACCGCCACCTTGCGCCGATCGAGCCGCAAGTGCTCCAGCAGCCCGGCCACGCTCAAGCCTTCGCTGACGCGGTGCGGGTCGCCGTTGACGGTGATGTCGAGTGCCTGGGCCGCATCCATGGACCGAATATGTGAGGCTGCCGGGGGCGCCGCAAGCACGGGGCGGCAAACCCCGGCGCCGCCGGCCGCCTCAGTGGGGCGCGTAGCGGCCGAGCACCACGCCGAACAGCTCGCGCAGCATCGCCGTGCGGCCGCGCAGCCCGGCAATCTTGGTCGGCGTTCGTCCCGCGGCGGGGTAAGCGCGCCGAACCGGGACCTCGCAGGTTCGATAACCCAGCTGACCGGCGCGGCAGGTCAGGTAGAACAGCAGCGCATAGTGGTCGAATACGGGACGGAACGGCGCCACGCGCGGGTCGGACAGATAGTCGGCGGAGTAGCCGCGGAACCCGTTGGTGGTGTCGGTCAGCCACTGCCGTCCGGCCAGGCTCAGCAACGGTGCATGCAGCAGACGGTTGGCGACGGTCCGGTCCCAGGGCGTGTTCACCGCGGCGCCGCCGGGCCGATAGCGCGAGCCCTGCACGTAGCCAAACCCGGCGTCGAGCCGGTCCACCATGGCGGCCACCGCTTCGACCCCGTCCTTGCCGTTGCCATCCATGGTGACGATGCCCTGATAGCCCTCGTCGAGGCACCAGGCGTAGGCCATGCGGAGTTGCGCCCCGAGCCGGCCCGGTCCGGTCTTGGTCAGCATGGCGCGCACGCCGGCTCCTCGCAGGAGCTCGGGTGCCAGCGCGCCGTCGCTGCTGCCGCCATCGGCGATCACCACATCCACCGGCGGCGCCGCGTCCCGGATCCGGGCAAGCTGGGCACGGATCCGCTCGCCCTCGTTCAGCACCGGGATCACCAGCGCGTAGGCGTGCCGCCGGGGCGTGAGCACCTCGGCGTCGAAGCTCGGCAGCGCCCGCGTCACCCGGCGACCCTCCCTGTCACGGCAGACTTCACAGGTAGGTGTCGCGAACGAAGGCGACCGCAGCTTCCAACGCGTCCGGCCAGCCCGGCACGGGCCGCATCTCGATCGAGATCGACCCCTCGTAGCCGCTATCGACCAGCGCGGCGGCGATCGGCAGGTGGTCGAGGCCACCCTGCCCGACCGGCGCCAAGTCCGGCTCGCTCACGTGCAGGTGCACCGCCAACGGCCCGGCGCCGACCAGCACCGACGGGTCCTCGGCGCCCGCGAACAGGGTGCCGGTGTCGATCTGCAGGCCGATGCCGGGCACGGCGGCCTCACTGACGAGGCGTAGGGCCTCGGCGGTGGTGGTCACGAAGCGGTTGCCGTACGATGCGGGCACCGCTTCGAATGCCAGGGACGAGCCGACCGCGGCAAAGGCCGGGGCAATCCGACGCAGGCCGCCGAGCGCGCGATGCCATGCCTCGTCGGCGTCGAGGTCGCCGGGATCACGCTGCCGCGGCGCCCCGAACACGCAGGCGCGGGCGCCGAGCAGCCCGGCCAAGGCGGCGACATGGTCCAGGTGCTGCTCGAGCCGCGCTTGCTGCGCGGCGGAGCCGAACAGCGACACGTCGTCGGCCGCGAACGCGATGCCCTGCAGCGCGCAGCACTCCAGGCCGGCTTCGTCCAGGCGGTCGCGCAGCCGCCGCGCATCGTCGGCGATCCCGGTCCAGCGGCCAAAGACCGCATAGGGCGCGATCTCGACTGCGGTGCAGCCGAGCCGGGTCAGCAGCGCCAACCCGTCGCCGAGCGCATCGGCGGGCCAGGCCAGGTTGGAAACGGCGAGCGGCCCGGTCATGCGCGCGCTTGCGCGACGAAGCGGCCGATGGCGGCCAGGCTCGCCGCGCGGTCCATGATGTATGGCGCGGGTCCGCCGAACAACCCGGCGTGCCGGGTCCGCACGTCGTAACGCGGCGCCGGCTCGGCCGGGGCGCCGGTCGCCACGCCCGGGAATGCGGTATCGAGGATGGCCTGCATCGGCAACGGCTCCGGCACCAGGTTCACGCAACCGAGCCCGGCCCGGCGCACGACGCCAATGTCGCCCCAAAGCCGGTCGAGCGGATACCACTGGAACTCCGCGCGCGGGTTGATGTTGCCCAGCATGTGACCGTGCAGGAGGTCATACAGGGCGTTCTTGCGCAGGCCCGGCCCGAACAGCGCCGGCAGCCGCACCACAGCCAGGCGCGGGAACCGGCTGGCGCACCAGGCCTCGAGTTCCAGCCGATGACGCCCATAGGCGTGGTTGGCGATGCCATCGAGCGGCGTGTCCTCATCACCGCCGGCCTCGGGATGCGGATAGACGTCCACGGTCGAGATCAGGACCATCTCGTCCGCGGTCACGGTGGCGAGCACGTCCGTCAGACGGGCGATGCCGGCCCGGTCCGATGCCGGGTCTTGGTTGGCGTGCCACTTCACCGCACGCACCCCGGCACAGACCAGCAACCCGGCATGACGGCCGCGCAGAGCGTCGATGTTGCCGGAATGGAAGCAGGCGTCGAACGGCGCCGACCGCGCCAGGGTGCCGCCGACGAAGCCGGTATGGCCGATGAGCGCCGTGCCGATCATGCCGGCACGTCGAGCCACGCCGGCTTGCCGAGTTGGAAGGCGCCCTCGGCGTCCACGACGTTCAGGCTCTGCCGCCGCCGGGACAACGGGCTCCGGAGTTCCCGCACCACCAGCGAGCGGCGGCTGCGCGGCGGCGTCGCGGCCTGGATCTGGATCACCTGCTCGCTGAGGAACAGCAGCACGATGCTGAAGACGAACAGGGTGCCGGACAGTTGCAGCGACAGCGTGGTCCAGCCCGGTGCCACGTGCGGCTGCAGCAGGAACACCGCAAAGACGTAGAGGCTGTAGAGCGCCGACCCGCCGCCGCCGAGCAGCGCGGCGTAGGAGGCGCTGCGCAACGGCAAGGCGCTCGCGCTCAGCAGCAGGCCGATGCCGTCCGTGAGCGCGCGGCGTGCCTGGCCCCGGCCTCCGTCGCGGTAAGCCAGGAGCGGCACCGCCAAGGCCGGGAAGCTAGGGCCGATGTCGCGGGCCCGCAGCCGCAATTCGGCCGCCGGACCGCCGGCCACGTGCAGCGCCGCCGCCCGGCTGAACACCCGCAGCCCGGTGGGGGCCATCGACAGCGACGCGCCGGTGATCCGGGCATACAGCGTGCAATACTGCTCCTGCAGCAACCGGCGGATCAGGCTGCGCGGGCCCGGCGCCGGGCGGTCCGCGAACACCACGTCGTAACCGTCCCGCAGCGGCTCCAGCACCGCGAGCAGGTCGGCAGGCTCGTCCCGGTGCACGTCGCAGAACAGCACGACGTCGCCGACCGCGTGCTCGATGCCGACCAGGCGGGCCACGTCGTCGTGCACGCGCTCGGCCAGGAACACCACAGTGAGATCCGGGACGGCCGCGGTCAGCGCCTTGAGCGCGAGCGTCGTCTCGTCGGCGAGGCCGCCGGCGCCGTTCGCAACCAGGATCATCTCGAACTCCACGGCGGTCCGGCCGAGGGTGGCGGCGAATTGCTCCAGTTCCGCCTGATGCGGCGCCGCCGGGCCCGCCACGGCGACCAGCGATATCGAGGGCAGCAAGGGGGTCACGCCGCCATCCGCCAATCCTGGCCGCGCAGGTAGGCGCGGACATCGTAGACATTGTCGATCTTGGCGCCGAGCACCGACAGCACCCGCGGCATTTCCGCCGACCGCTCGATCAGGATGGGACGGCCATCGTCAGCCTCGTTCCGCGCCAGCGTCGCCTTGATCTCGAACAAGCTGCCGGCGACGGTGGCGCGGGCCAGGCACGGCAAGTAGCGCTGGCTGTCGCGCAGCATCGCCGCAGCGTGGGAGCGCTCCGGCCGCAGCCGGCTGCCGGGATGCACGCTCGCGGCATGCGGCGTGTAGCGGACGTGCGACAGGGAATGCAGCCCGACGGCGGCCGGGAACGGCATGGTCGAGAAGAACGGCCCGTCCATCACCGTGACGCCGATCCCGCGCAGGTCCGGCGGCGGCTCGATCAGCACCAGTTCGGCCAGTTCCTGCCGGATGCGGCTGCGCAGCGTGACGCCGGCGCGCTCGAGGCCGGCATAGGTGCAGTTGATCACGTGGTGAGCCCGCAATCGGTGCGGCCCTGCCTCTACCACCACGTGGTCGGCGCCTGAGTCCAGCACGGTCGCGGGGGTGCCGAGCCGGACCTCCACGCCCGCCTCGTGCAGCGCCGGGCGGAGCCGCGCGGCCATGCGGGCTGCATCGAACGCGCTTTCACGGGCGAGAAAGGCCGCCTGAACAGCCGTGCCGTCGAACAGTGCCGCCAGACGAGGCGGCGCCGGGCGGCAGGGGACGCCAAGGACGCGGCAGAACGTCTCGAACTGCCCCGGACTGACGCTCGATCCGGCGGCGATGGCATAGATCTTCTGCAGGCCGTCGACCACCGCATAGGCGTAATCGGCCGCAAACGCCGCGTAGTTGGCGGACGAGCGCGCGGCGGTGCGCAGGTGGCGAGGATAATGGTAGCCGTTGTGCACCCGCGCCTGATTGACGAACGACGCGCGCCGCATGATCCCGTCCTCTCGATCGACGATGACCACTCGCCGAAGCCCCAGGCGGCGCAGCTCAAGCGCGATCTCTACGCCGAAGAAGCCGGCGCCGATCACCAATGCGTCGCAACAGTCTGACCCGCCGGGTGAATGCCGCATTTGTCACCTGCTACTCGGGGGTAGTAGTGACTGTTGCCGAACCGTGGCGAGTCTCGAAGTGTCAAGCTTGGTTGGGCGAAACAGAGCGACCGTTCGAGGCGGGCTGCGCTCGCAGATATTGCATTTTTTTTGGATGGTCACAGTCCTGATCGTCATCGTTCTTGCGGTCCCGCTCGACCATATTGCCGATGATCCGTTCCAAGAGGGCGAATATGCCATCTGGATGACCGCGCGGCAGGCGGCGCCGGATGCGCCTCGACCGGTCTTGATCCATGGCGGCCTCGACATCGTGCCCCCATGGCTGGCGGCGATGACCTGCCCGGCGGACCGGCAGCTCGCATGCGTGCGCCTCGTCAACGCCGTACTCGAGCTTGCAGCGGGCGGCCTCTTTGTCGCTTTGCTGGCCGTGCTCGCCGGGCTGGGTTCAGCTGCCGCGGTTGCCGCCACGTTCCCGGCCATGTTGGCGTTCGGGTTGCTCGGCGGATCGGCGAGCTCGCCGCTGGAAGCGCAGCACGGGACGCCCGGCGTCCGCGAACTCGCCCTAGAGGCCGGGCTGGTCGTGGTCGCGCTGCTTGCCCGGGATGGCGGGCGGCGACGGCCCGGCCTGTTCGTTGCTCTCGGGGCCATAACGGCCGTCGCGCCGCTGTGGAGCTACAATCGCGGGCTGGTGCTGGTCTTGGTCGGCGGCGGGTTCACCCTGCTCGCCTGCTTGGTCCGACGGTCGGTTTGGCCGGCGACGCTGACGGCGGCGGGCATGCTCGCGGCAACCGGCGCCATGGTTGCGTTCGGTTGGGGGCCGGCGATCATCGCGGCCGGCTACGACATCGAGTATTGGCGTCGCAACGCCGCGATCTGGGATTCGCCGCTCGACCCCTTCGACGCGCTCGCGGTCGCGGCCGTGCATCTGACGGCGCTCGCCTTCGCCGGGCCGCCGGCGTGGTCGGAATGGCGCTCGGGCCGGCCCGGAACGGCGCTGATCGCCTTGCCGTTGGCCATGACGTCGGCATTGGTTCTGATCCAGGCGGCCGGCCGGCCGGACGCCGAGCATCTGCGCTGGACCTTGTGGCCCTCGCTGCTGCTGCTGGCTGTCGGGCTCAAGGTCCGGCTGCAGGGAGAGCCGGCCCGGTCGGCGGTGACCCTATCCGGAGTTGCCGCCGTGGTCGCCACCTTGTCGGCGCTGTTGATCTCCTACCGGTGGCCGGCCCAGTGGACGACCGGCCCTGGGCTCGCCGCCAACATACGCCTGTTGCGGAACGGGTTGCCGACCGACGGCGACCTGGCCGGCCCCGACATGGTGCACTCAGCCCGCATCGTGCGGGCCGATGGCGGCTGCACCTTTGCCGCAAACAACGCCGGGCTCGTGCATTTGCTCGCGGGCGTGCCGCCCTGCTCCCGCTTCTGGTTCGGCGTTTACATCGGACCGGAGCAGCAGCAGGCGGTGATTGCCGAGCTCGAGGCGGCTCGGCCGCACTTCATCTTGTGGGATGCGCCCATGTGGTGGGCTCACATCGACGGACGGTCCTTTGCTCAGCGCACCCCGCTGCTTGCGGCATGGATCGTCGCCAACTACCCGGTCGAAATCCGTGCGGGAAAGCAGGTGCTGAGAACCCGGGCGGATAAGTAGTCTTTGGCCCATCGGGCAGCCATTGCGGACATGAGCTGCTGCTGCAAACCTGCTCGCGAACGGTCCAGGGACCGTGCAGGAACCGTGTATGGCTCGGAACGAAGCTGAGACCGCGAGCGCTGCAGCCGCCGAGGGTGCGGATGCTGCCCCTCGACTGATCGATCGAAAGATTGCCGAGCTTGGCGACTGGCGCGGCGAAATGCTCGCCCGCATCCGTGCGCTTATTCACGAGGCCGACCCCGAGGTCGTCGAAGAGGTGAAATGGCGCAAGCCATCGAATCCAGGCGGGGTGCCGGTCTGGTCGCACGCGGGAATACTTTGCACGGGCGAAGTTTATCGGACCAAGGTAAAGCTGACCTTTGCTAAGGGTGCCTTGCTTGAGGACCGGGCAGGCGTGTTCAACTCCAGCCTTGAGGGCAACCTGAGGCGCGCGGTCGACGTCGGTGCGGGAGTGCAGATCGATGAGGCGGCGCTGAAGTTGCTCATTCAGGCTGCCGTGGCTTTGAACACGGCTGGGCGCTGACGGCAATTCACATGCGGACTTCTTTCGACGCGGCTCGCGGTCATGATTGCGCGGGGTCAACCGGTCTCGACTGGCATCCATCAGTCGGCCCATGTCTTATAAGGCGCCTCGAACTCGGGAGGTCGGCCATCAGCGGCTTTCTCGCCATCGATCACCCGCTGGTCCTGGTGCGGGATCTGCCGGCGGCGCGCGAGCGGTGCGTCAGAGCCGGCTTCACCATGACGCCCGTAACGCAGCACCCGTGGGGCACGAGCACCTCGGTCGCCGTGTTCGAGGGATGCTTGCTCGAGCTGATGGGCGTCACCGACGAGTCGCTCATCGACGTCAAGCCTGCGGGCGCGTTCCGCTTCGGCCGAACCGTGCGGGATCATCTCGCTGAGCGGGAGGGCATCTCGCTCACCGCGCTTCATAGCGAGGATGCGGAGGGAGATGCGGCCCTGGTCGCCGCCCGCGGCATCGCCAGCCAGGGACGGATCGAGTTTGGACGCGACATCACCCTGCCCGACGGGTCACACGATCGCACGGCAACGACGCTGCGGATCATTGCCGATCCCGACCTCCCCCGGCTCTCGAACTTCATCTGTCAGCAGCATCGGCCTGACCTGATCTACGTGCCGAGATGGATGGACCACCCGAACACGGCGCGCGGAATAGGACAGGTCACCATTCTGGCCGAGAAAGACGACCATCCGAGAGTGCGCGAGCGGCTGACCCGGCTGTACGGACGCGACGCCGCCGACGAGGACCCCGACGGCTTCAGCGTCCGCACGGGGAACGGGCAGTTTGTCGTCCGCGACCGCACCGCTGCCGAAGTGCTGTATGGGGCGCTCCCCTCTGCATTGGCGAACGAGACGCAACCTTGCTGCATCTCCATTCATCTTCGTGTCGGCTCGCTTCAATCGGCCCGGCGCCAGATCGAGGCAGGCGGCGCCGCGCCGCGCCGGGAGACCGGAACGTCGATCGTGATGCCGCCGGACTTGCTCGGCAACGCGTTTCTCGTTTTCGACGAGGTGTGATGGTGGCCGAGACAGTTCAGCCGTGGTTCAGTGTTTTCGACCTGTTCAGGATCGGCATCGGTCCATCCAGTTCCCATACGGTCGGCCCGATGGTCGCGGCGGGTCGCTTCTTGGCTAAACTGCCGGCGGCGCTGCCGATCGATGCCATCGAGGTCGAGCTCTTCGGCTCGCTTGCGCTCACGGGGAAGGGACACGGCACCGACACGGCCGTCATCCTCGGCCTGCTCGGCGAGCGACCGGACGAGGTCGATCCGGATCGAGTGGCGGACCGCATCGCGTCGGTGTCGCTCAGCCGAAGGCTGCCCCTCCCCGGCGGGCGCTCGGCCGCGTTCGACCCGGCGACCGATCTCCGGTTCACCCGGGAGATGCTGCCGCGGCACCCCAACGCGCTGACGTTCACCGCGCGCGCCGGCCGGGAGACGGTCACAGAAACCTACTATTCGGTGGGTGGCGGGTTCGTCGTCACCGACGCGGACGAGGACTCCGGGGCGGTCACGGGAGACGCCGTTCCATACCCTTTTTCGACCGCGGCCGAGCTGTTGGATCGGGCCGCACGGGCGGGGCTGTCGATCGCGGATCTCCAGCGTGCGAATGAGCGAAGCCGAAGGTCCGACGCGGACATCTCGCAAGGCATCGCGCGGATCTGGGCCGCGATGAGATCGTGTGTCGACTGTGGGCTGCGATCGGGCGGCGAGTTGCCAGGGGGCCTGCGAGTCCGTCGGCGGGCCCCGGCCTTGCACGCTCGGCTGCGTGCCGCCGAGGGACGCAACACCGAGGACCCGCTTTACGGCATCGACTGGCTCAACCTGTTCGCCCTTGCGGTGAACGAGGAGAATGCCGCAGGCGGCCGGGTCGTGACCGCGCCAACCAACGGCGCGGCAGGTATCATCCCGGCCGTGCTTCACTACTACGACCGCTTCATCGACGGAGCCGACGCGGCGGGAATCGAGACCTTCTTCATGGCCGCCACGGCGGTCGGCACCCTGATCAAGCTCAACGCCTCCATCTCTGGCGCCGAGGTGGGTTGCCAGGGTGAGGTGGGATCGGCTTGTGCGATGGCCGCCGCGGGTTTCGCCGCGGCACTCGGAGGCAGCAACGCGAAGATCGAGAACGCCGCCGAGATCGGGCTTGAACACAATCTTGGCCTCACCTGCGACCCGGTTGGTGGGCTCGTGCAGGTCCCGTGCATCGAGAGGAATGCATTGGCTTCGGTCAAAGCGATCAATGCGGCGCGGCTAGCTCTCCATGGCGACGGTGCGCACTTCGTGAGCCTCGACCAGGTGATCCGCACGATGCGGGACACCGGCCGGGACATGCTGTCGAAGTACAAGGAGACAAGCGAGGGCGGATTGGCGGTGAACGTCGTTGAATGCTGAGCGCGCGACTAAGCCGTCGTCCGTCAGATCAGCGGCGCAGCAGGGACACGTTGGTTTGTGGTTCTTGCTTTGCGATGCCCCAAACGCCGACGGCGCCCGTGTGGGCGCCAGTGGCGGATGAGTTTGCATTGGTTGTTGATTTGGTTGCGGGGACAGGATTTGAACCTGTGACCTTCAGGTTATGAGCCTGACGAGCTACCGGGCTGCTCCACCCCGCGTTGGTGTTTGGTGTGTTTGTTTATTCGGGTTTGATTGGTTTGGAAGACCTGGCGGCGACCGACTTTCCCGCCGCTTGAGCGGCAGTATCATGGGCGCTGGAGGTTTTCACGTCCGAGTTCGGGATGGGATCGGGTGTTGTCACTCCGCCATGGCCACCAGGTCGTCCAAGCCAATGGCCCGACATGTGGTGAGGAACTGGTGCGTGGTTACGTGCTTGCTTTGTGTGTGTGGGTTGTGTTGGGGATCTGTGCCGGGTTTTGCGCCGGGTTGGTACTGTGCATGGGATAGATGGAGCCGTTCGGGCGATTAGGATCGGTTAGCTTCGCACGTTGCCGCGCTTCCACACCCGACCTATCGACGTGATGGTCTATCACGGCCCTCGGGGAGACCTGGTTTTGAGGTCGGTTTCCCGCTTAGATGCTTTCAGCGGTTATCCGTTCCGCACATAGCTACCCGGCCGTGCCGCTGGCGCGACAACCGGTTCACCAGAGGTGCGTCCATCCCGGTCCTCTCGTACTAGGGACAGCTCCTCTCAAGTCTCCTTCACCCACGGCAGATAGGGACCGAACTGTCTCACGACGTTCTAAACCCAGCTCACGTACCACTTTAATCGGCGAACAGCCGAACCCTTGGGACCTGCTCCAGCCCCAGGATGTGATGAGCCGACATCGAGGTGCCAAACCTCCCCGTCGATGTGGACTCTTGGGGGAGATCAGCCTGTTATCCCTAGAGTACCTTTTATCCGTTGAGCGATGGCCCTTCCACGCGGGACCACCGGATCACTATGGCCGACTTTCGTCTCTGCTCGAGCTGTCGCTCTCGCAGTCAGGCGGGCTTATGCCATTGCACTCAGCAGCCGATGTCCGACCGGCCTGAGCCCACCATCGCGCGCCTCCGTTACACTTTGGGAGGCGACCGCCCCAGTCAAACTGCCCACCATACAGGGTCCCGGTCCGGGCTGACCGGACGCGGTTAGACATCAGAAACAAACAGGGCGGTATTTCAAGGATGGCTCCACGCAAGCTAGCGCCCACGCTTCAAAGCCTCCCGCCTATCCTACACAGTTTCTCTCTCATGCCACTGTAAAGCTGCAGTAAAGGTTCATAGGGTCTTTCCGTCTGACCGCGGGTACCCCGCATCTTCACGGGGAATTCAATTTCGCTGAGCCCATGCCGGAGACAGTGGGGAAGTCGTTACGCCATTCGTGCAGGTCGGAACTTACCCGACAAGGAATTTCGCTACCTTAGGACCGTTATAGTTACGGCCGCCGTTTACCGGGGCTTCAATTCAGAGCTTGCACCCCTCCTCTTAACCTTCCGGCACCGGGCAGGCGTCAGACCGTATACGTCGTCTCTCGACTTCGCACAGCCCTGTGTTTTTACTAAACAGTCGCTACCCCCTGCTCTGTGCCACCCGAACCCGGTTGCCCGGACGCGGGTCTTGCTTATCCCGAAGTTACGCAAGCAATTTGCCTAGTTCCTTCGGCATGGTTCTCCCAAGCGCCTTGGTATGCTCTACCAGTCCACCTGTGTCGGTTTAGGGTACGGTCTATACGCTAGAGCTGTTTCCCGGAATACTTCGAAAGCCAGGACAATCCAATAAGCCCTGACAACACATCGCATTCGTCACTTCTAGCAGGCCCAGGATTATTCACCTGGTTCCCATCGACTACGGCTCTCGCCCTCGCCTTAGGGGCCGGCTCACCCTGCGCGGATTAACCTTGCGCAGGAACCCTTGGACTTTCGGCGACAGGGTTTCTCACCCTGTTTGTCGCTACTCATGTCAGCATTCGCACTTCCGATACCTCCAGCAGGGGTCACCCCCACACCTTCACAGGCCTACGGAACGCTCCGCTACCGCGTAGATCACTCTACACCCACAGCTTCGGTACGTGGCTTGAGCCCCGTTACATCTTCGGCGCAGGATTTCTATTAGACCAGTGAGCTATTACGCTTTCTTTAAAGGATGGCTGCTTCTAAGCCAACCTCCTGGTTGTTTTGGAATTCCCACATCCTTTCCCACTTAGCCACGATTTGGGGACCTTAGCTGGTGGTCTGGGCTGTTTCCCTCTCGACAATGGACCTTAGCACCCACCGTCTGTCTGCCGAGCTATACTTCCGGGTATTCGGAGTTTGGTTGGGTTTGGTAAGCCTTTGGGGCCCCCTAGCCCATCCAGTGCTCTACCCCCCGGGGTAAACACTCGACGATCTACCTCAATAGATTTCGCGGAGAACCAGCTATCTCCGAGTTTGATTGGCCTTTCACCCCTAGCCACAGCTCATCCCCGACTTTTTCAACAGGCGTGGGTTCGGCCCTCCAGTGGGTGTTACCCCACCTTCAGCCTGGCCATGGCTAGATCACTCGGTTTCGGGTCTTCTGCCGGCAACTCGTCGCCCTATTCAAACTCGCTTTCGCTGCGCCTACACCTAACGGCTTAAGCTCGCTGCCAACAGAAACTCGCTGACCCATTATACAAAAGGTACGCCGTCACCCCATAAGAGGCTCCGACTGCTTGTAGGCATTCGGTTTCAGGTCTCTTTCACTCCCCTCATCGGGGTGCTTTTCACCTTTCCCTCACGGTACTTGTTCGCTATCGGTCACCAGGGAGTATTTAGGCTTGGAGGGTGGTCCCCCCATGTTCAGACAGGGTTTCACGTGCCCCGCCCTACTCAAGGATCCAACAAGACTTACGCTTACGGGGCTATCACCCGCTCAGGCCGGCCTTTCCATGCCGTTCTGCTTCCACTTGCTGGACCACTGGCCTGCTCCGCGTTCGCTCGCCACTACTAGCGGAATCTCGGTTGATGTCTGTTCCTCCGGGTACTGAGATGTTTCAGTTCCCCGGGTTCGCCTCGTCCACCTATGTATTCAGTGAACGATACCCCAAAGGGGTGGGTTGCCCCATTCGGACACCCCGGGATCAAAGCCTGCTCGCGGCTCCTCCGGGATTTTCGCAGCGTGCCACGTCCTTCATCGCCTCCTGGTGCCAAGGCATCCACCGAATGCCCTTCTCTTGCTCCATCCACCCATACACAGAACCAACCCGCGCAGAAGCGCGTGCCATAACTTCTCATGGCAGCACGCCACAACCTTGGTTTGTCCCGGTCGCTGAGCAGATCCTCAACAACACACACACACTTACACGCCCCTGAACCCTGCAACCCATCCACGCTCGGCCGATCATGATCCTTCGCAGAACCACCACCGGCACGGGTCAGACAACCACGCGGATGCATCACGGACCCCTCGCCACCACCCACCGCATGAGGCAGGTCCGCAGACCC